>NZ_JAPENX010000003.1 GCF_026341815.1 Streptomyces sp. NBC_00572 | reverse complement strand
TTTTTAGCCTCAACCCCCGGACCTTGTCCGGGGGTTGAGGCATTTTTGCGTTCTGGCGTGGGCCGGCGCCCCCTGTGCACGGCAGTGTTGTGGCTGAGGGTAAGGTCAGGGGGCATCGTCCGTACGTTCCCAGGAGGCCCCCGGGTGGAGGTCCAGGAGACTCGCGTTCAGACCGACCGGGTCCTCACCATCCCCAACATTCTCAGCATGGCGCGTCTTGCCGGCGTGCCGCTGTTTCTGTGGCTGATTCTCCGTCCGGAGTTCGGCGGGCCCAACAGTGACGGCTGGGCGCTTCTCGTTCTGATGCTCAGCGGCATCAGCGACTATCTCGACGGCAAACTCGCCCGGCGCTGGAACCAGATCAGCAACCTCGGCCGGCTGCTCGATCCCGCCGCCGACCGGCTGTACATCCTGTCCACGCTCGTGGGTCTCACCTGGCGCGAGATCCTGCCGTGGTGGCTGACCGCCGCCCTGCTGGCGCGCGAGGCCATGTTGCTGGTGATGGTGGGAATCCTCCGACGGCATGGCTACCCGCCGCCGCAGGTGAACTTCCTCGGCAAAGCTGCGACATTCAACTTGATGTACGCGTTCCCGTTGCTGCTTCTCAGTGACGGAACGGGCTGGCTATCGTCACTCGCTGAAGTTTTCGGGTGGGCCTTCGCCGGATGGGGTACAACTCTGTATTGGTGGGCAGGGATCCTCTACGTGGTCCAGGTCCGTCGACTAGTGAAGGCGGATACCGCGGCCGATTGAGCCCGTCCGTCCTCTGCCGAGCAGCGTCGCCGGCAACAACGAGGACGTCCGAGGGCCACTGAACGGACAGGTGAAGTCGGCAGGACCGTCGTCTCTTCAAGGAGGACGCTTCCGACATGAAGGCCGTCGTGATGGCCGGTGGCGAAGGAACCCGCCTTCGCCCCATGACCTCGAGCATGCCCAAGCCTCTACTGCCGGTGGTGAACCGGCCGATCATGGAGCACGTCCTACGACTGCTCAAGAGGCACGGTCTCAACGAGACCGTCGTCACCGTGCAGTTTCTCGCCTCACTCGTCAGGAACTACTTCGGCGACGGTGAGGAGCTCGGGATGGAGCTCACGTATGCCAACGAGGAGAAGCCACTCGGTACAGCGGGAAGTGTGAAGAACGCAGAGGAAGCGTTGAAGGACGACGCCTTTCTCGTGATCTCGGGGGACGCTCTCACCGATTTCGATCTCACCGATCTCATCGCCTTCCACAAGGAGAAGGGCGCCCTCGTCACGGTCTGTCTCACCCGGGTGCCGAATCCACTGGAATTCGGCATCACGATCGTCGACGAAGAGGGCCAGGTCGAGCGCTTCCTGGAGAAGCCCACCTGGGGCCAGGTCTTCTCGGACACCGTGAACACGGGCATCTATGTGATGGAGCCCGAGGTATTCGACTACGTCGAGGCCGACGTTCCGGTCGACTGGTCGGGTGATGTCTTTCCTCAGTTGATGAAGGAGGGCAAGCCGATCTACGGCTATGTCGCCGAGGGCTACTGGGAGGACGTCGGCACCCACGAGAGTTATGTGAAGGCCCAGGCGGACGTCCTGGAAGGCAAGGTCCAGGTCGACATCGACGGCTTCGAGATCTCGCCCGGCGTGTGGGTCGCCGAAGGCGCCGAGGTGCACCACGACGCCGTGCTGCGCGGGCCCCTCTACATCGGTGACTACGCCAAGGTCGAGGCCGACGCCGAGATCCGTGAGCACACCGTCATCGGCTCGAACGTCGTCGTGAAGAGCGGTGCCTTCCTCCACAAGGCCGTCGTCCACGACAACGTCTACATCGGGCCGCAGAGCAATCTGCGTGGCTGTGTGATCGGCAAGAACACCGACATCATGCGGGCCGCCCGGATCGAGGACGGAGCCGTCATCGGGGACGAGTGCCTGGTCGGTGAGGAATCGATCGTGCAGGGCAACGTCCGGGTCTATCCGTTCAAGACGATCGAGGCCGGCGCCTTCGTCAACACCTCGGTCATCTGGGAGTCCCGTGGCCAGGCCCATCTCTTCGGGGCGCGCGGGGTCTCCGGCATCCTCAACGTGGAGATCACCCCTGAGCTGGCCGTCCGGCTGGCGGGGGCGTACGCCACGACCCTGAAGAAGGGCGCGACCGTCACCACGGCGCGTGACCACTCCCGGGGTGCGCGGGCGCTGAAACGGGCGGTGATCTCGGCGCTGCAGGCCAGCGCCATCAACGTACGGGACCTGGAGAACGTCCCGCTGCCGGTCGCGCGGCAGCAGACCGCGCGGGGAAGCGCCGGCGGCATCATGGTGCGGACCTCGCCAGGGGTGCCCGACTCCGTGGACATCATGTTCTTCGACGAACGCGGGGCGGACCTCTCGCAGGGCGGGCAGCGCAAGCTCGACCGGGTGTTCGCGCGGCAGGAGTACCGGCGGGCCTTCCCCGGGGAGATCGGTGACCTCTCCTTCCCGGCGAGCGTCTTCGACTCGTACACCGGCTCGCTGCTGAGGAACGTCGACACCTCCGGGATCGCGGAAGCGGGCCTGAAGGTGGTCGTGGACGCGTCCAACGGCAGTGCCGGGCTCGTCCTGCCCAGCCTCCTCGGGCGGCTCCAGGTCGACTCGCTGACGATCAACCCCGGGCTCGACGAGTCCAGACCCACCGAGTCGGCCGAGAGCCGGCGGGCCGGGCTCGTACGGCTCGGGGAGATCGTGGCATCGGCGCGGGCCGCGTTCGGAGTGCGGTTCGACCCCGTCGGCGAACGGCTCTCGCTCGTGGACGAGCGAGGGCGGATCATCGAGGACGACCGGGCGCTCCTGGTGATGCTCGACCTGGTGGCCGCCGAGCGGCGGTCCGGGCGGGTCGCGCTGCCGGTCACCACGACGCGTATCGCCGAGCAGGTCGCCGCGTACCACGGCACGCAGGTGGAGTGGACGACGACCTCGCCGGACGACCTCACGAGGGTCGGGCGCGAGGAGTCGACGATCTTCGGCGGCGACGGGCGCGGCGGGTTCATCGTGCCCGAGTTCAGCAGTGTCTTCGACGGCGCGGCCGCCTTCGTGCGGCTGATCGGTCTCGTCGCGCGGACACAGCTCACGCTGAGCCAGATCGATGCGCGGATTCCGCGGGCGCACGTCCTCAAGAAGGACATCGCGACGCCGTGGGCCGTGAAGGGTCTGGTGATGCGCCGGGTGGTGGAGGCTGCGGGCAGCCGCTCCGTGGACACCACCGACGGCGTGCGGGTGGTCGAGGCCGACGGGCGGTGGGTGATGGTGCTGCCCGACCCCGCCGAGGCCGTCACCCATCTGTGGGCCGAGGGTCCCGACGACGCCTCCGCGCAGGCCCTGCTCGACGAGTGGGCCGCGGTGGTCGACAGCGCAGGTAGCTGAGCGGATCGGACCGGTCGGCGGGGAGTGCCCCCAGGGGGCCTTCCCGCCTGCCGGAGGGGCCATTCGGCGGTAAGCCGTGCGACGTGCGACGATGTGCGGCATGTCGCAGCAGCCCCCCGTTCGGAGCACCGGATCACCGCCGCCGCGTCCGGACGCGTCCATGTCGCTGCTGAACAACGTGATCGATCACGCGCTCGACGACGGCTACGCGGAGGCGACCGCCCGGCGAGCGGCGGAAGGCGGTGGGCTGCCCCGCAGCCTGCGGGCCAAGCTGGGTGTCGCCGCCGGCCTGGTGCTCGCGGCCGCCGTCGTGACCGTCGGTGCGGCCGAGGCCCGGATCTCCGCGCCCGTCGTCGCCAAGGAGCGGCAGGAACTGATCGACCGGATCGAGGCGGAGACGTCCTCGGCCGATCAGCTGGAACAGGACGTCGAGCGGATCCGGTCCGAGGTCGGCGAACGCCAGCGGCAGGCGCTCCAGCAGCACGGCGGTGACCAGGCCGAGCTCGTGGCACTGTTGTCGGGCGCGACGCCCGTGCACGGTCCAGGGGTGAAGCTCGTCGTCAACGACGCCAAGGAAGCCGACACCGGGGGCGGCGGGCCGCGGGAGAGCAGCGGCTTCTCCGACACGGGCCGGGTACGCGACCGGGACATGCAGCGCATCGTCAACGGGCTCTGGGAGTCCGGCGCCGAGGCCGTCGCCATCAACGGGCAGCGGCTGACATCGCTCTCCGCGATCCGGGCCGCCGGCGACGCCATACTGGTCGACAACAAGCCGCTGGTGCCGCCGTACACCATCCTCGCGATCGGGGACGGGCAGCGGCTGAGCACCGCGTTCCAGGACAGCGCCGACGGGCAGTATCTGCACGCGCTGGTGGAGAACTTCGGGATCAGGAGCGGGATCACGGCCGAGGGCGACGTACGCCTGCCGGCCGCGCCGAGCCTGACCGTACGTACCGCAGAGCCGAGGGGGGCCGGGGCGGCGACGCCGTCCGGTCGGGCCACGGCCGACACAGGGAAGGGCACATCGTGATCGCCGTACTGGGCCTGATCGTCGGAGTCGTGGTCGGGCTGTTGGTCCGACCCGAAGTTCCGGCGGTGGTCGAGCCCTATCTTCCGATCGCCGTGGTCGCCGCCCTCGACGCGGTCTTCGGCGGCCTGCGGGCCATGCTCGACGGCATCTTCGTCGACAAGGTGTTCGTGGTCTCGTTCCTGTCGAACGTGGTCGTGGCCGCGCTGATCGTCTTCCTCGGCGACAAGCTGGGCGTGGGCGCGCAGCTGTCGACCGGTGTGGTGGTCGTGCTCGGCATCCGGATCTTCTCCAACGCGGCCGCCATCCGGCGCCATGTCTTCCGGGCGTGAGGCCGATGAGCGAGAACCCTGAGAACCCTGAGAACTCCGAGAACGAGCGGGAGCCCGGGAGCGTCGGGAAGCCGGAGAGCGCCGACGAGGACATGAACGCCGGCAAGGACGCCGGCGACGGTACGGCGGCGGAGTCCGAGACGTCCGCGGAGACCGTCCACGGCGGGACCGCGGATCACGATGTGCGGGTGCCCGTGACGCCGGCCGCCTCCGCCGCTCCGGACGCCGAGCCGAGCGGGCGCCGACGGCTGGCCTCCGCGGTGTGGCCGCCCCGGGTGAGCCGGGCCCAACTCATCGTCGCGCTGCTGCTGTTCGTCCTCGGTCTCGGCCTGGCCATCCAGGTCTCCTCGACCAGTGACAACAGCGCCCTGCGCGGGGCGCGCCAGGAGGACCTGGTGCGGATCCTGGACGAGCTCGACGACCGTACGCAGCGCCTGGAGGACGAGAAGGCGCGTCTGGAGAAGCAGCGCACCGAGCTGGAGTCCAGCTCGGACCAGGCCGAGGAGGCGCGCAAGCAGACCCAGGAGAAGGAACAGCAGCTCGGGATCCTGGCCGGCACGGTGGCCGCCGAGGGGCCGGGCATCACCCTGACCGTCGGCGATCCGACGGGGGCCGTCGAGTCGGACATGCTGCTCGACGCCATCCAGGAGCTGCGCGCCGCGGGCGCCGAGGCGATCCAGGTCAACGGTGTACGGGTGGTCGCGGACAGTTATTTCACCGGTAGCGGTGATGACATGCGAATCGATGGAACGAAGGTGGCCGCTCCGTACGTCTTCAAGGTCATCGGCAAGCCGGAGGATCTCGAGCCCGCGCTCAACATCCCCGGTGGTGTCGTGCAGACCCTGGAGAAGGAGCAGGCCACAGCCACGGTGGAGCGGTCGGCGAAGATCGTCGTCGATGCCTTGCGACCCGCGAAGCGGCCTGACTACGCTCAGTCGTCCTCGCAGTGAGAGGGGGACGAGGGGGGTCCCGCGACAAGGGCACGACGTTGCGGGGGGTCGGCGCACCACAACGGTGGTGCGTGGTGGAAACTGTCCGGAGGATACGGACGTTGTGAAGGTGTCCGGGTCGGCAGGTGTGATGGATCTCGGTTCGTCCTGCCCCACGGGCGGGTCTGTTTCGGTCAAGGGGAATCGCCCGTGAAGTTGTTTGCGAAGTTGTTCGGCAAGAGCGCACGCGAGGACGGCGGCAACGCCAGGCACCGCGCGCCGCGCCATGCCCAGAGCGAGGAGCAGGGCGGCGAGCGCCCGCTCTTCCGTGACGAGGTCGGCGGCCAGGGCGGTGACATTCCGGGCACTCAGGGCGCGTCGTCTGTTGACCCCGCCGGGGCCGCGCGCATAGGTTTCGGAGAACCATCAACCTCAAGTACGGGTGGAGGGTTTGCCTCCGATCCGTACGCGACACAGACCTCGGCGGGGCAGCCGCGGCAGGAGGATGCGTCCATGCCGGTGTGTACGAGGTGCGGTCACCGCAACGCGGCCGACAGTCGCTTCTGCTCCCACTGCGGCACGCCGCTGCGGGGCGGAGTCGCTCCGGAGCGTGCTTCCGAGACGACGTCCACGATCTCCATCTCGGGTCTCGAGGCCTATGACGCGGAGGTCACCGGCCAGACCCAGCTGCCCTCGCTCTCTCCCGAGGCGCTGGCGGCCGTCGAGGCACTGCCGTCCGGTTCCGCGCTCCTCGTGGTGCGCCGCGGGCCGAACTCCGGCAGCCGGTTCCTGCTCGACGGTGAGCTGACGACGGCCGGTCGTCACCCGCAGAGCGACATCTTCCTGGACGACTTCACGGTCTCCCGCCGCCATGTCGAGTTCCGGCGGGCCCAGGACGGCAGCTTCACCGTCGCGGATGTCGGGAGCCTCAACGGCACGTACGTCAACCGTGAGCCGATCGACTCGGTCGTTCTGTCCAACGGCGACGAGGTGCAGATCGGTAAGTACCGCCTGGTCTTCTACTCGAGCCAGCGGGGCGTGTAACGCCTCGGAGAAGCCTTCAGGGAAGGTCCATGCTGCGAACACCGACGGGCGGTGCCGGATCCGGCACCGCCACCGCGGGCGACCGGCTGGTCAGCATCGGCACGGTGCTGAACCAGCTGCGCGACGAATTTCCCGAAGTGACCATCTCCAAGATCCGGTTCCTGGAGGCCGAGGGGCTTGTGGAGCCCCGGCGTACGGCCTCCGGGTACCGGAAGTTCAGCCCGCAGGATGTCGAGCGGCTCGCTCAGATCCTGCGGATGCAGCGGGACCACTACCTTCCGCTGAAGGTCATCCGCGAGCACCTCGATGCCCTCGCCAGGGGCGAGGAGATCAAGCTCCCGGCCCCCGGGCGCCGGCGGGACCTCATCGAGGGCGCCTGGGAGCAGGACGCCGAGCCGCCCACCGCCACGCGGATCGGGCGGGCCGAACTGCTGGCCGCGGCCGAGGTGACCGAGACCGAACTCGTCGAGTGGGAGTCCTACGGTCTGATCTCCGAGACGGAGGCCGGCGGCTACGACGCCGAGACCGTCACCGTCGCGCGGCTCGTCGCGGATTTGGGGCGGTTCGGTCTGGAACCCCGGCATCTGCGGGCCGTCAAGGCCGCCGCGGACCGGGAGGCGGGTCTGATCGAGCAAGTCGTCGCGCCGTTGCGCCGGCACCGTAATCCGCAGACCAGGGCGCATGCGGAGGCCACCGCGCAGGAGCTCGCGGCGCAGTCGGTGCGGCTGCACGCCGCCCTCGTACAGACCGCTCTGGGGATTCGGCTCCAGTGAGCCGTCGAGTCGCTGAGCCACTGGGACCGGCGAGCTCGTGAGCGACCTCGGAGGGCTTCCGGGGCGGGGTCCGGTGGGGCTTCGGCGCGGGCTTTGGTGAGGGCTCGGGGACCGGCTTGGGAGGGCCCGACTATCCAAACCGGTCGGGCACGTCCTAGGGTTGCTGTGTGAACGAGCTCGACGTTGTGGGTGTCCGGGTGGAAATGCCCTCCAACCAGCCGATCGTGCTCCTGCGTGAAGTGGGAGGCGATCGGTACCTCCCCATCTGGATCGGACCGGGGGAGGCGACCGCGATCGCCTTCGCCCAGCAGGGGATGGCGCCGCCGCGGCCGCTGACGCACGACCTGTTCAAGGACGTGCTGGAAGCCGTGGGACAGGAACTCACCGAAGTCCGCATCACGGATCTGCGTGACGGGGTCTTCTACGCCGAGCTGGTCTTCGCCAGCGGCGTCGAGGTGAGCGCGCGGCCTTCGGACGCGATAGCACTGGCCCTTCGGACCGGAACGCCGATCTACGGCAGTGACGGTGTGCTGGACGACGCCGGCATCGCGATTCCGGACGAGCAGGAGGACGAGGTGGAGAAGTTCCGCGAGTTCCTCGACCAGATCTCACCGGAGGATTTCGGGACCAACAGTCAGTGAGTCGACGCGGCGCGGCCGCAGGCCGTTCGCGGGGTGCTGTCAGAGCATTCGAGTAGCCTTTCCCCGACGAGAGAGACGGGAAACCACTCTCAGGGTGATTATCACTCGGCGTGCCGAGTGTGGCGATCGTTGACGCACCCCGAGTGACTGCCTACCTTCGTGTGGGCAGGTCAAGGACGGAGGGTCGGCGTGATGAGCAGCGCGGACGGTACGGCAGGGAGCTCGCTCGGACGCGTGTCCGGAGAGAGCGGTCCGTATCCGCTTCACGGCAGTGTGGGCGACTTCGGTGCGGACGCCGGTGCGGGGAGCGGGACGGGGCCTTCGGGCGTCTCGGGTGCCGGTCCCGGCACGGCGGGCGAGGTGGTCGGCTACCGCGGTCCCACGGCTTGTGCGGCGGCCGGGATCACCTATCGCCAGTTGGACTACTGGGCGCGTACGGGGCTCGTGGAGCCGAGCGTGCGGCCCGCGTACGGGTCGGGGACCCAGCGGCTCTACAGCTTCCGCGACGTCGTCGTGCTGAAGATCGTCAAGCGCTTCCTCGACACCGGGGTGGCGCTCCAGAACATCCGGGCCGCAGTGCAGCACCTGCGCGCGCGGGGCTTCCGCGATCTGGAGCGGATGACGCTCATGAGCGACGGTGCCACGGTGTACGAGTGCTCCTCGCCGGACGAGGTCGTCGATCTCCTCCAGGGCGGACAAGGCGTCTTCGGCATCGCCGTCGGCGTGGTCTGGCGGGACGTCGAGGCGGCGCTCTCGCAGCTGCACGGGGAGCGGGTCGACACGGGCGAGACGCTCGTGGGGCACAACCCGGGGGACGAGCTCGCGCGAAGGCGGCGGGACAAGGCGGTCTGAGGGGCGGTCGCGCCGCTGGTGCCGTTGCGCCGGTGGTGCGGTCGTGCCGTGTGTGGCGGCGGGCGTCGTTGTCAGTGGTGTGAGGCAGCATCGGACGTGTGAGAGCCGCGCCCACCATCCTGCATCTCGACATGGATGCCTTCTTCGCCGCCGCCGAGCAGGCGTCGAAGCCCAGCCTGCGCGGAAAACCTGTGATCGTCGGGGGCCTCGGCCCGCGGGGCGTGGTCGCCACCGCCTCGTACGAGGCACGCCGCTTCGGAGTGCATTCGGCCATGCCCATGGGCCAGGCGCGGCGGCTCGCGCCGAACGCGGCCTACCTCGTGCCCCGCTTCTCCTTCTACCGCTCGATCAGCGAGCAGGTCATGGAGCTGCTGGGGCGGCTCTCCCCGCTCGTGGAGCCGCTCAGCCTCGACGAGGCCTTCGTGGACCTGGAGGCCGGCGGCGTGGCCGACGACAGTGCGAGCGCGCGCGTGGCCGGGGAGCGGCTGCGGGTCGACATCCTCGCGACGGCGGGACTCACCGGGTCCGTGGGGCTCGCCGGGTCCAAGATGATCGCGAAGATCGCCTCCGAGGAGGCCAAACCCGACGGGCTCGTCCTGATCGAGCCCGGGACCGAGCGGGAGCTCCTCGGACCGCGCTCGGTGCGGATTCTGCCCGGCGTCGGCCCGGCCACCGGGGAGCATCTCAGGCGGGCCGGGATGACCACCGTGTCCGATCTCGCGGAAGCGGGCGAGGACGAGCTCGTACGGCTCCTCGGACGGGCGCACGGGGCCTCGCTGTACCTGATGGCCCAGGGGTACGACGATCGGCCCGTGGTGGCCGAGAGGGACGCCAAATCGGTGTCGGTCGAGGACACCTTCGACGTGGACCTGCACGACCGGGTGCGGATCAGGGTCGAGGTGGAGCGGCTCGCGGAGCGGTGCGTGGGGAGGCTGCGGGCCTCCGGGCACTCCGGGCGGACGATCGTGCTGAAGGTGCGGCGGTACGACTTCTCGACGCTCACGCGGTCCGAGACGCTCCGGGGGCCCACGGACGATCCGGGTGTGGTGCGGGAGGCGGCGGGGCGGCTGCTGGAGGCGGTGGACACGACCGGGGGCGTGCGGTTGCTGGGGGTCGGCGTGAGCGGGCTCGCGGACTACACGCAGGAGGATCTGTTCGCTCAGGCGGAAGCCGGGGTCGCTGCCGCTGCCGCTGCGGAGGAGGGGGCGCCGGGTGATGCCACGGCGGCCGCGTCCGCCGTGGCCGCTGTCGAGCCCGCGGCCGAAGAGCCCGTCGAGCGGCACTGGTCGCCAGGCCACGACGTACGGCACGCGGTGTACGGGGCCGGGTGGGTCCAGGGCAGCGGGGTGGGGCGCGTCACGGTGCGGTTCGAGGAGCCGGGGTCGGAGCCGGGGCGGGTGCGGACGTTCGCGGTGGACGATCCGGAATTGGAGCCGGGGGAGGCGTTGCCGTTGGTGGGGCGGGGCTGAGTGGAGGTGCGGGTGGGCCGTGGTGCGCCCGGCCTGCGGCCGGGCCCGGGTTCCCACCCGCACCATCGTGCGAGCGCTTGGGCAGAGGTGCGGGCCTGCTGCTACCCGCGCCGCTCCTGTCGCTACTGGCCTGCCAGGTGGCCGAAGTCCGTGTCCGGGGTGTCCGTGGGGGGCGGGGGGAGGGCGAGGCTGTAGTGGCGGTAGAGCTGCAGTTCCTGCTCCGGGGAGAGGTGGCGGCCCACGCCGAAGTCGGGGGCGTCCTTGATGAGGGCGCGTTCGTACGGGATGTGGAGGCGGTCCTCGACCAGTTCGCTCGGCTCCAGCGGGACGAACGCGTCCCGGCTGAAGAGGCCGGTGCGGACCGCCGCCCATTCCGGGATGCCGGTCGCGTCGTCCAGGTACACCTCGTCCACGGTTCCGATCTTGTGCCCGTTCCGGTCGTACGCCTTGCGGCCTATCAGGCTGCGCGGATCGATATCGGTCTGCACGGTCCCTCCAACTGGTCGCAACTGCTCTACACCCTACGAAAGTGCACATCTGGGATGTCGGCCACTTGAGCGATGGGAGCCGCAACCTCGCTGGTAGGCTGGCTGTGGCTGTCGACCCTGTGCGGGAGAGTCCCCCGGAGAAACCTTCCGGAGGGCGCCGAAGGAGCAAATCCTCCCCGGAATCTCTCAGGCCCCTGTACCGCGCGGACGAGGTCACTCTGGAAAGCAGAGCGGTGTCCACGGCATGCGCTCTCACCGACGGTGAAAGCCGGCGTGCCGCGAGGCGTGCCGGTGAAACTCTCAGGTTGAGATGACAGAGGGGGAGGCCGTCCGGGTACCCGCGCCGTGGTGCCCCTCGCAGGTCGTGACGACCAGGAGGCCTCCGTACATGACCGCCAACCGCATTCCGCTCTCCGAACTCGAACAGGGCATCCCGTTCGAGCAGCGGCACATCGGGCCCGACGCCGAGGCGCGCGCCAAGATGCTCGCCCAGGTCGGTTACGGCTCCCTCGACGAGCTCACGGCCGCCGCGGTGCCGGACGTCATCAAGAACACCGAGGCGCTGAGCCTGCCGTCCGCGCGCACGGAGGCCGAGGTGCTCGCCGAGCTCCGCACGCTCGCCGACCGCAACCAGGTCCTCGCGCCCATGATCGGTCTCGGCTACTACGGGACCTTCACCCCGCCGGTGATCCTGCGGAACGTGATGGAGAACCCCGCCTGGTACACGGCGTACACGCCGTACCAGCCGGAGATCTCGCAGGGGCGCCTGGAGGCGCTGCTGAACTTCCAGACCGTGGTCGCCGACCTGACCGGGCTGCCGACCTCCGGTGCCTCCCTGCTCGACGAGGGCACCGCGGCCGCCGAGGCCATGGCGCTCTCCCGTCGCGTCGGCAAGGTCAAGAACGGTGTCTTCCTCATCGACGCCGACGCCCTGCCGCAGACGATCGCCGTCATCGAGACCCGCGCCGAGCCGACCGGCGTCGAGGTCGTCGTCGCCGACCTCAGCGACGGCATTCCGGCCGAGATCGCCGAGCGCGGTGTCTTCGGCGTGCTCCTGCAGTACCCCGGTGCCTCCGGTGCCGTCCGCGACATCAAGCCGCTGATCGACGCCGCCCACGAGATCGGCGCGATCGTCACCGTCGCCGCCGACCTGCTCGCGCTCACCCTGCTCACCTCGCCCGGTGCGCTCGGGGCCGACATCGCCGTCGGTACGACGCAGCGCTTCGGCGTCCCCATGGGCTTCGGCGGTCCCCACGCCGGTTACATGGCCGTCCAGGACAAGCACGCCCGCTCCCTGCCCGGTCGCCTGGTGGGTGTCTCCGTCGACGCCGACGGGAACCGTGCGTACCGCCTGGCCCTGCAGACCCGCGAGCAGCACATCCGCCGCGAGAAGGCCACCAGCAACATCTGTACCGCTCAGGTGCTGCTCGCCGTCATGGCCGGCATGTACGCCGTCTACCACGGCCCCGAGGGCCTCCAGGGCATCGCGCGCCGCACCCACCGGTACGCCGCGATCCTCGCCGCCGGCCTCACCGCCGGTGGCGTGGAGCTCACCCAGGGTGAATTCTTCGACACTCTCACCGCCCGCGTGCCCGGCAAGGCCGACGAGGTCGTGGCCGCCGCCCGCGAGGCCGGCGTGAACCTCTACCGCGTCGACGCCGACCAGGTGTCCATGTCGTGCGACGAGACCACCGGGCGCGCCCAGCTCGCCGCCGTGTGGGGCGCCTTCGGCGTCACCGCCGACGTCGAGGCGCTCGACGCCGTCACCGAGGACACGCTGCCCGCCGGGCTGCTGCGCTCCGACGCGTTCATGACCCACCCGGTCTTCCACGCGCACCGCTCCGAGACGTCGATGCTGCGCTACCTGCGCAAGCTCGCCGACCGCGACTACGCGCTCGACCGCGGCATGATCCCGCTCGGTTCCTGCACGATGAAGCTGAACGCGACGACCGAGATGGAGGCGGTGACCTGGCCCGAGTTCGGTCAGATGCACCCCTTCGCCCCGGTCGAGCAGGCGCAGGGCTACGTCACGCTCATCACCGAGCTGGAGGAGCGTCTCGCCGAGGTCACCGGCTACGACAAGGTGTCGATCCAGCCGAACGCCGGTTCGCAGGGCGAGCTGGCCGGTCTGCTCGCCGTCCGCGCCTACCACCGCGCCAACGGTGACGAGCAGCGCACCGTCTGCCTCATCCCGTCCTCCGCGCACGGCACCAACGCAGCCTCCGCGGTCATGGCCGGCATGAAGGTCGTCGTCGTCAAGACCGCCGACGACGGCGAGGTCGACGCCGAGGACCTGCGCGCCAAGATCGCGCAGTACCGCGACGAGCTGTCCGTGCTGATGATCACCTACCCGTCGACGCACGGCGTCTTCGAGGAGCACGTCGCCGACATCTGCGCCGAGGTGCACGAGGCCGGCGGCCAGGTGTACGTCGACGGTGCCAACCTCAACGCGCTCGTCGGTCTGGCCAAGCCGGGCCACTTCGGCGGCGACGTCTCGCACCTGAACCTGCACAAGACCTTCTGCATCCCGCACGGCGGCGGCGGTCCGGGCGTCGGCCCGGTCGGTGTCCGCGCGCACCTCGCCCCGTACCTGCCGAACCACCCGCTCCAGCCCACCGCGGGCCCGGAGACCGGCGTCGGCCCGATCTCGGCCGCCCCGTGGGGCTCCGCGGGCATCCTGCCGATCTCGTGGTCGTACGTGCGTCTGATGGGCGGCGAGGGCCTCAAGCGCGCCACCCAGGTCGCCGTCCTCGCGGCGAACTACATCGCCAAGCGCCTGGAGCCGCACTTCCCGGTGCTCTACACCGGTCCGGCCGGTCTGGTCGCCCACGAGTGCATCGTGGACCTGCGTCCGCTGTCCAAGGCGACGGGCGTCACGGTCGACGACATCGCGAAGCGCCTGATCGACTACGGCTTCCACGCGCCGACGATGTCGTTCCCGGTGGTCGGCACGCTGATGATCGAGCCGACCGAGTCCGAGGACCTGACCGAGCTCGACCGTTTCTGCGACACGATGATCGCGATCCGGGCCGAGATCGAGAAGGTCTCCTCGGGCCAGTGGCCCGCCGACGACAACCCGCTGCACAACGCCCCGCACACCGCGGCCGCGCTGGGCGGCGAGTGGAACCACGCGTACACGCGGGACGAGGCCGTCTTCCCGGCCGGGGTCTCGGCCGCCGACAAGTACTGGCCGCCGGTGCGCCGCATCGACGGTGCCTTCGGCGACCGGAACCTGGTCTGCTCCTGCCCGCCGATGGACGAGTACGACCACTGAGCACGAGGGCGGTCGGGTACGGCCGCTGAGCATGGTGCGAGGGCCGGTTCGGAGATTCTCTCCGGGCCGGCCCTCGGCGTTTCCCTCGTGCGGTGCCGATGCCGCGCCCTCAGGCGGCGGTCGTCACCCGGCCCGTCGTCAGCGGCCGATGCGGGGCGATGATCTGCCCGTCCGGCAGCAGTTCACCGGTGTCCTCGAAGAGCAGGACGCCGTTGCACAGCAGGCTCCAGCCCTGTTCCGGGTGATGTGCCGTCAGTCGGGCCGCCTCCCGGTCGGCGGAGTCGGCGGTGGGACAGGCAGGCTGGTGCTGGCACATGGGTGGGTTCTCTCGCTGCGTCGTAGTGGATGTCCTGCGGCTGTTCGCGCTCATCGCCGCCCCCGTCGGTCGGTTCGGTTCCGATCCCAGTCTTGCCCCATGGACGCTCTTCCGCAGGGATTTCGCGGCAGCTCGTCCTTTCCTGGGAAGACGCATCACCCGCAGGGGCGGTTCAGGTCAACTGCACCGTCTCTTCGGGTGGTTCGGGATGGTCCCAGCGGGCTAGTCCGTACGGGAGGGGTGTTCGGACGGAGCGTTCGGGCGCACTGCTCGGACAGCAGTGCGCCCCGTGACCCGGGCGGGTCACGGGGCGGCGACGTTCGCGCGGTGGATCAGGCGGGCGCCGCCGAGCCCAGGAGGGGCGGCGGCGCGAGGCGCGTACTGAGCACGGGCAGGAGGTCGGCGACCTGGTACGGGCGGTGGGCCGCGATTCCCGGCGGGGCGGGGGCCAGTGGCACCATCAGATCCGCGGCGGCCGGGGTGGTGGTGGCGCCGTCCGCCTCCGGTTCGGCGTGCAGCCAGAGGGTCAGCATGTAGAGCTCCGGTACGGAGAGCAGCCGGGGCTGGTACGGGCCTGGCAGCGCCTCGGCCTGGAGCAGCGCCTGCTCCGTGGCGGTGACGTACGGCCCCTCGAAGAAGTGCGAGAAGGACCAGCCGTCCGGGGTCAGCATGGTGTCCGCGGCGGCGATCGCCCGGCCCCCGTTCCTGATCAGGAAACGCCAGCCGGCGAGGCGGGTGCGGGGTGCCTGCCCGGGTGTCCCGGCGACGCCGAGGACATGCACGGGCAGGGGGAGTTCGGGGCTCAGTGGTCCCTGCGCGGCCCGCAGGGCGGGAGTTCGTGCCTCGCGGACGGCGGTCGGGGAACCGAGGGCCGCGAGGACGCTGCGGAGGGCCGGCGCAGGGGCCGGGGAGGGTCGGAGCATGGTGGGTCGCCTCTCGCTCAGGAGACACGGTGATGCGTGGGCAGGTACGACGGCGCTGTCGGCGGCGGGGCCAGAGGAGGGCCAAGGGACCATGGCCGGGCGCCAACACTCTGCCTCGTCCGCGGAGTTTATACGACACGTGTTCACAGAGTGTTTCCGCTAGACGCCGCCGATATTCCTGACAAGGCGTCATCAAGCCTTAAAGCAAGGGCCGTAGAAGCGGAATCACGTGGTGCCGGGGCTCCCACCTGCGTATTCCTCTCAGAGGTGTACGGCTGAATTCACACCCCCGGTTACGGGACAATAGGACATTGGTATATGTCGCTTGTTCCATGCCTTCGGGATGTGACGGTGGGGCGCAGCATCCAGCCTATCCTCCGACAGCCCTCCTTCGCAGGCGTTGTGGATCAGCGGGGTGGGCATCATCGTCCGTGACGCGCGGCCGTCGTGGCGGCTGCCCACTTGGGGAGGGACGCTTCGATGGGGGAGAAGGTCGTGGCGGACGGGTTCGGCCCGTCCGACCGGCAGCAGTACCGGAGAAAGCTCCAGCAGTGCCTCGCGGGGCTCGCGAGGCTGCTGGCGGAGAAGAGGTTCGACCGCCCGCGCAATCTCATGGGCGTGGAGATCGAACTCAATCTCGCCGGTGCCGACGGACTGCCCCGGATGCTGAACGGGCCGGTTCTCGAAAAGATCGCGAGCCCAGATTTCCAGACGGAACTCGGAATGTTCAACCTCGAAGTGAACATCGCTCCCCACCAGCTCGGCGGGCGCGTTTTCGACCGGCTCGCGGAGGAGATCGGCACCGGAATCGGTTATGCCGACCGCAAGGCCGCGGAACTCGACGCGGGCGTCGTCATGATCGGCATACTGCCCACCCTCACGCAGGACGACCTGGTCCCCGGGAACCTGTCGTCCGCCGACCGCTACACGCTCCTCAACGACCAGATCCTCGCCGCGAGGGGCGAGGACTTCACCCTCGACATCCACGGTGTCGAACGGCTCCTCTGCACCTCGGAGTCGATCGTTCCGGAGGCGGCCTGCACCTCGGTCCAGCTCCACCTCCAGGTGACGCCCGCCCGGTTCGCCGCCGTCTGGAACGCGGCCCAGGCCGTGTCGGGCGTCCAGATCGCCCTCGGCGCCAACGCCCCCTTCGTCTTCGGGCGCGAACTGTGGCGCGAGTCCCGGCCGCCGCTCTTCACACAGGCCACCGACACCCGGCCGCCCGAGCTGCAGGCCCAGGGCGTCCGGCCGCGCACCTGGTTCGGGGAGCGTTGGGTGGACTCGGTGTACGACCTCTTCGAGGAGAACCTGCGCTACTTCCCGGCGCTGCTGCCCATCTGTGACGAGGAGGACCCGCTCCTCGTCCTCGACCAGGGCGGGGTGCCGCGGCTGCAGGAACTCGTCCTGCACAACGGCACGGTCTACCGCTGGAACCGGCCCGTGTACGGCTGGGTCGACGGCGTCCCGCACCTGCGCGTCGAGAACCGGGTGCTGCCGGCCGGGCCGACCGTCACCGACGTCATCGCCAACGCGGCCTTCTACTACGGGCTCGTACGCTCACTCGCCGACGACCCGCGGCCCATCTGGAAGCGGATGACCTTCCAGGACGCCGAGGCCAACTTCGACACGGCCTGCCGGCACGGCATCGAGGCGGAGCTGCGCTGGCCCCGCTCGGGGCGCGCGGGCGGCGTCGCGACCGTCCCCGCGGTACGGCTCGTCCTCGACGAACTGCTGCCGCTCGCCGCGGCCGGGCTCGACGCCTGGCACATCGAGCCCGCCGACCGGGACTTCTACCTCGGGGTGATCGAACAGCGCTGTCTGCGGCGGGTGAACGGCGCCTCCTGGCAGGCCGACACCTTTCACCAGGCCCTGGAGTCGGGCCTCGACCGCGAGGCGGCGCTCGCGGCGACCACACGCCGCTACCGGACCCTGATGTACGCGGGGGAGCCGGTCCACGCCTGGCCGGTGGGGATCGACTGAGCTCGGCTCCCGGGGGCGCGGGCGGGTGCGGTGGCCGATCATGGCACAGTGATCGTGATGCCGCCGGAACGGCGTCCGTCCGCGACCGGGAAGTGGAGACAGGTGTGGTGTCGGAGCAACGAGTGAGTGACGCTTCCCTGCCCCCCGAGGGGCTGCCGCGCCGGGTGCTGCGCTCCGAGACGCTCATCGTCCTCGCGCTCTCGCTCGGGGCGAGCGCGCTGTCGTCCCTCATCAGCTTCATCGGCTCGCTCACCAAGTCCGGGGCGCTGAAGGAGCAGGCGGCGACGCTCAACGGCTCGTACGCGCCGGGGCGTCCGTGGCTCGACCTGTCCTGGCAGCTCTTCGGCATCGCCACGGCCCTCGTTCCGGTCCTCCTCGTCGCCCATCTGCTGCTGCGCGAGGGCTCGGGACTGCGGGCCATCGGCTTCGACCGGACCCGGCCGTGGTCCGACCTCGGGCGCGGGACGCTGGTCGCGGCGGGCATCGGGAGCGCCGGCCTCGCCTTCTACCTGGCGGCGCGGGCGACCGGCTTCAACCTCACCGTGGTGCCGGAGTCGCTGCCCGAGGTGTGGTGGAAGTACCCGGTCCTGATCCTCTCGGCGATCCAGAACTCCGTCCTGGAGGAGGTCATCGTCGTCGGCTATCTGCTGCGCAGGCTGGGGCAGTTGGGATGGACGCCGATGGCCGCCCTGGTCGCGAGCTCGGTGCTGCGCGGCTCGTACCACCTCTACCAGGGGATCGGCGGGTTCCTCGGCAATGTGGTGATGGGCGTGGTCTTCGTCCTGCTGTACCGGCGCTGGGGGCGGGTCGGGCCGCTGGTCGTGGCGCACGCGCTGCTCGACATCGTGGCCTTCGTCGGATACGGGCTGCTCGCGGGCAAGGTGGACTGGCTGCCCACCGTGTGAGGTCTTGGCCTTCGTGAGTGCGAGCGAGGGGCGTACGGGTTCTGCGTACGCCCCTCGCTCGTTCCGCGGCCGTGGGGTCAGGCGTGCAGGTCGCCCTCGATGACGGTGACCGCGTGGCCGTTCAGGAGGGTGCGGTCGCCGCGCAGCCGGGTGCGGACGATGCCCGTGCGGGCGCCGCCCTGGAAGCCGACCAGGTCGTCGCGGCCGAACCGGGCCGACCAGTAGGGGGCGAGCGCGGTGTGGGCGCTGCCGGTCACCGGGTCCTCGTCGATGCCGACGCCGGGGAAGAAGCCGCGGGAGACGAAGTCGTAGCCACCGTCCGGGTGTTCGGCGGCGGCGGTCGCGATGATGCCGCGCGAGGAGAGCCCCTTGAGCGCGGCGAAGTCCGGTGCGAGCGCGCGCACCGTCGGTTCGTCGCGGAGCTCCACGACGAGGTCGCCGATGTGGTCGGCGGTGTCGTGGACGGCGACGACCTCGGCGCCGAGCGCCTTCTCCAGGCCGTCGGGGACGGGGACGGGGGTCAGGGAGGAGGTCGGGAAGTCCATCGTGATGGTGCCGTCGGGCTCGGCCGTGGCACCGAGGATCCCGCAGCGGGCCGTGAAGCGGACGGCGCCGCCGGCCGTACCGGTGGAGTGCAGGACGTGGGCCGTGGCCAGCGTGGCGTGGCCGCACATGTCGACCTCGGTGGTGGGGGTGAACCAGCGCAGTGCCCAGTCCGCCTCGCCGCCCGCGGGCAGCGGGTGGGCGAAGGCCGTCTCGGAGAGGTTGACCTCCGCGGCGACCTTCTGGAGCCATGCGTCGTCCGGGAAGGAGTCCAGGAGCAGGACTCCGGCCGGGTTGCCGGAGAAGGGCTGGTCGGTGAAGGCGTCGACGATTCGGATCCGCATGCCGCCGACCGTACCGGGGGCGGAATCCGGCGGGCCAAGGCCAATCGCGGAGAACTGGACCGGGTGGGTGTTTTTTCGGTGGGGTGGGTGGGGTGGGACCGGCCGATCGAGGTCGTCCCCGACCCGACTGGCGCCGCACCGACTCGACCCGACTTCGCGCCCTGCGCCCCGCGCCTGTCAGCGGAGGAACTGGGAGGTGGGCCTGAAGCGGTACCTGTCCTCCGGGTCGACCGAGTCGTCGATATCGGTGAAGTAGAACGACGTCGTCGTGCCGGCCACCACGTCGAGGAGGAATCGGCTGCAGGAAACCGGGTGGGCCTCCCAGAGGGGGCCGCGGCCCTCGTTGAGGACGACCTGCCACTCCTCCGGTTCGGCACCGGGCCGGACCAGCCAGTACAGGAAGCGCCCCGCACCCTCCACGTACCCCCAGGGCACCAGCCTGACGTCGCCCTCCTCGATCTCCGCCGGTTTCGCCTCGCCGACCGCCCAGAGGTCGGCGAGGATCTCGTCGCGCTCCGCGGTCTGGGTGATCAGGTCGTACATGGGATCCGGGCAGTCCGGTTCCAGCAGCCGGATCGTCCCCGCGAAGACCCCGCCCCCGTACGTCTCGACGAGCTGCTTGTAGTCGGCGGGCAGGGCGGTGCCCAGTGACTGTTCCGTGGCGGCCCACCGCACGGTCCGGACGTCGTCGGGCGGTGGGCAGAGGCGTTCCAGCGACGCGACGAAACCGTCGTGCTTCTCGTGATCGGCAAGCATGCCCCCACCCTGCACCATCCCGGCGGGCCGGTCGCCGGGGGATCGGCAGGGCAGTCGGCATGCTTGCTCGGCGAACAGTTCCGATATATCGTTGACGCATCGCGACAGTTCAGCGAATGAAACCCGATGGAAGGAGCGTTGCGATGCGTTCACATGGACACGAGTACGGAAACGGACACGGAGCCGGCCGTGGAGGCTGCGGCCCCGGGCCTCGTGGCGACTTCGAGGGGCGGCGGGCGTTCGGTCCCTTCGGGCCGGGCTTCGGTGGCGGTGGCCCCTTCGGCGGCGGACGCGGTCACGGGGGCGGCCGGGGAAGGGCGCGGCGCGGCGACGTGCGTGCCTCGATCCTGGCGCTGCTCAAGGACCGCCCGATGCACGGCTACGAGATGATCCGGGAGATCGGCGAGCGCAGCGACGGGGCCTGGCGGCCCAGTCCCGGCTCGGTCTACCCGACCCTCCAGATGCTGGAGGACGAGGGCCTGATCGCCAGCGCGAGCGAGGGCGGCAAGAAGCTGTTCACGCTCACCGACACCGGACGCGCCGAGGCCGAACAGGGCCCCGACGCACCCTGGGAGGACGCCGGGCGCGGCGTCGACTGGGAGGCCATGAACGAGATCCGGCAGGCCGGCTTCGGTCTGATGGAGGCGTTCGGGCAGGTCTGGAAGGCCGGCAGCGCCGAGCAGCGGAAGAAGGCCGTCGGCGTGATCAACGAGGCCCGCAAGAAGCTCTACCTGATCCTGGCCGACGAGGACTGAGCCCGTGCCCGTGAAGGGCCGGGAGCGGTCGAAGGGCCCCGTGGCGACCGCCACGGGGCCCTTTCGTCCGTCCGGATCAGGCCACCAGGCCCGAGAGCTTGCGCAGGGACTCGGTCAGCGCCGCCGTCGCCGAGTCCTTCAGTTTGCCCGCCATCAGCGAGACCGCCGCGCCGGTGAACTCGCCGTCGATGCGCACCGTCGTCGCGTCCCCGTCCGCCGCCAGCGAGTAGCGCGTGGTGACGAGGACGCCCATCGGGCCCTTGCCCTTGATGGCGAAGGCGCGCTCGGCCTCCAGCTCCTCGACCGTCCAGAGCACCTCGGCGGGGAAGCCCATCAGCTTCATGTTCTCGGTGAAGGTGGCGCCCGTCTCCAGGGTTTCCGGGCCGCCGTTCGGGAAGTTGGTGTGGGTGGCGTTCCACTCGCCGTACGAGGGGAAGTCCACGAGCTGCGCCCAGACCTTTCCGGCCGGTGCCTCGATCCGTGCCTCCGCGCTGACTTCGGCCATGAGACCACCCCTTCACGCGTACCAACTGGGTTCCGGTGTCGCGGAACGTAGCCGGGTGGCCGCGAACATTCAATACTGATGAACCGTCAGTTCTGCTGCGGTCGGTCCCGCCCCGTCGCCGATCCACCAGATCTCGGACGCGTCGAAGCTGTCGGAGGCGCGTGGCGCCCCGTCCTCCTCGTGGCAGTGGAAGGCCGCCCAGAACAGATCGGCGGGCAGCGCCTCCCGGGGTGCGTACACCCGGTACACGTACTGCCGCCCGTCGAGCGCGAGCAGGGCCACCATCCAGAACACGACCGGAAGACGTACGAGGGAGGGCCTGTGGTTGCGTCGGGGGCGCAAAGCAAGGCGGCGCGCGCCCCGCGGGGGCAACGCGCGCGATCTCATCCGTAAGGAGGAGGAACCGTGCGCACGTGCCCAACTCCGGTGGGATGCGGACATGCTTCTCCCTGGCGATGTCCCGGCCGTCCGGGCCTGATGAGGTGGGAGGGTGCACCATCCCGTCCCGATTCCCCAGCAGCCACTCCGGCAGCCCGCCGCCCCCGCCGCTCCGCGTGCGGAGCTCGCGCCCTTTCTGGCGCCGTCCCTCAGGGCGGTCGTGACCGGCGCGCGCCGCCGAGCCCTCCGGGACGGGGACCGCCAGATCGACACCGCGCACCTCCTGCACTCGCTCATCGAGTCCGACTCCGACGTCGGCGCCGTCTTCGAGGGCGGCCATCAGCCCGCCCGCGTCCTCGGCTACCTCGCCCAGCGGTCCATCGGATACGGGCTCCGCTGGCAACGCTCGGTCGAGGACTCCGGCGCCCGGCGCCTGCTGCCCGCCGCACGCGAGGCCGAGCCCCAGGACGCCCGGGCCTCCGGCTGGTCGCCCGCGGCGTCCGCCGCCCTGGAGGAGGCCTTCCGGCGCGCCGCGGAACGCGGTGAGACCCAGGCGCGCGGCCTCGACCTCCTCGCCGTCATCGCCGCCGATCCCGAGAGCCGGGCCGTCGAGGTGCTGCGCCGCGCCGGGGTCGATCCGGTCGCGCTGGCCGCCCGCGCCGAAGCCGCTGCCGATCCGCGTATCGACCCGGGTGTGGATCCGCGTATCGACCCGTGTGTTGACGACCGGGTCGACGTCGGTACGGCCCCTCTGGCGGAAGGTTCCGTTCCGAGGTCTGAGGGCGAGCCGTCTCAACAGGTGTAACGGGGGTTACGCCCCTGACCGCGTCCTGTCATCATGGCCCGATGCACGCGTCTCAGGGGAGAAGCGCCGGCCTGGGACTAGCCCTGGCCTCGGCCTTCGCATTCGGTGGTTCAGGAGTGGCGGCCAAGCCGCTCATCGAGGCGGGACTCGACCCGCTCCATGTGGTGTGGCTCCGGGTCGCCGGTGCCGCACTCGTCATGCTCCCGGTGGCCTGGCGCCACCGCGACCTCCTGCGCCGCAAACCCGCTCTCCTGGTGGGCTTCGGCCTGCTCGCCGTCGCCGGTGTCCAGGCCTTCTACTTCGCCTCGATCTCCCGCATACCCGTCGGTGTCGCGCTGCTCATCGAGTACCTCGCACCGGCCCTCGTCCTCGGCTGGGTCCGCTTCGTCCAGCGCCGGCCCGTCACCCGCGCCGCCGCCCTCGGCGTCGTCCTGGCCGTCGGCGGCCTCGCCTGTGTCGTCCAGGTCTGGTCCGGGCTCACCTTCGACCTCGTCGGACTGCTTCTGGCGCTCGCCGCCGCCTGCTGCCAGGTCGGCTACTTCGTCCTCTCCGACCAGGGCTCCGGCGAGGCCGAGCAGGCCGATCCCATCGGCGTCATCGCCTACGGGCTGCTCATCGGCGCCGTCGTCCTCACCGTCGTCGCCCGCCCGTGGGGCATGGACTGGGCGCTGCTGGGCGGCAGCGCCGACATGGACGGCAGTGCCGTGCCCGCGTGGCTGCTGCTCGGCTGGATCGTGCTGATCGCGACCGTGCTCGCGTACGTCACCGGCGTCGTCTCGGTGCGGCGGCTCTCGCCGCAGGTGGCGGGTGTCGTGGCCTGTCTGGAGGCCGTCATCGCGACCGTCCTCGCCTGGGTGCTGCTCGGTGAGCACCTCGACGCGCCGCAGATCATCGGCGGTGCGGTGGTCCTGGTGGGGGCCTTCATCGCCCAGTCCTCGACGCCGAAGGCGCCCGCGGCAGGACCCGTGGCGGGTTCGGCGGCGGATGCCGGTGTGGCGGATGCGGTGGGTGCGACGGGCCGCGATAGCGAGTTGTCCGGCCGGCGGACCGCCCCGTAAGGTGCCGATCATGCATTCGACCGTGCTTCCGCCTCCCGCCGCCTAGCGCGCGCGGAGACTCTCCTCGACGAAGACCGGGCTCGGCCGGGCGACTCCTCGCCCCCGAGCGGTTCGTCGCTGCCCGCGCGCGGAGCCGAGCGACCACCTTTCCCTCCTGTCTTTCACGGAGAAGTCACGTGTCGAACTCTTCGGAATCCGCCCTGTCCGTCGGGCGGAGCCTGCTCTATCTGATCGTCGCCGGGATCGCCTGGGGCACGGCCGGTGCCGCCGCCTCGCTGATCTTCCGCATCAGCGACATGGGCCCGCTGGCCCTCTCCTTCTGGCGCTGCGTCGGCGGCCTGGTCCTCCTGCTCGGGGCGCTGGCCCTGAGGCCGCGGCGGGACGTCGCCCGTACGGCCGGGGAATCGCGCGGGCGCAGGACGGCCCGCATCCTCGGGACGGGCATCGGCCTCACGGTCTTCCAGAGTGCCTACTTCGCCGCCGTCCAGGCCACCGGCCTCGCGGTGGGCACGGTCGTCACGCTGGGCGCGGGACCCGTCCTCATCGCGGTCGGCGCCCGGCTCACCATGGGCGAACGCCTCGGCCGCGGCGGCATCACCGCCGTCATCGGGGCCCTCGCCGGCCTCGTCGTCCTCGTCCTCGGCGGCGGGGCAGCGGAGGTCCGGCCGCTGGGCGTCGTCCTCGCGGTCGTCTCGGCGGCCGGATACGCGGCGATCACCCTGCTCACGCGCTACCTCGGCCGTGACGGCGGCCGGACCGACGCCCTCTCCACCACGACCTGGGCCTTCGCGATCGGGGCGGTCGGGCTGCTGCCCGCAGCGCTCGCGGAGGGACTCGTACCGCACACCGACGCGCCGGTGAGCGTGCTGCTGCTGCTCGTCTACGTGGCTGCCGTGCCGACCGCCCTCGCGTACGCGCTGTACTTCGCGGGCGCGGCCGTCGTCCGGGCCGCCACCGTCTCCGTGATCATGCTCCTGGAGCCGGTGAGCGCGGCGGTGATCGCCGTCTCGCTGCTCGGTGAGCGGCTCACCGCGGCCATCGTGCTCGGCACGCTGCTGCTGCTCGCCGCCGTCACGGGCCTCGCGTTCGCGGAGGCACGGACGGCGGTGGCGGAGCGTCGGCGGGAGGAGGCGGTGGCGGTGTAAGCCGTCACCCGCGGTGGGGGCCGTCACCCGTGGTGGGGGCCGTCGCCCGTGGTGTAGGCCGTCGCCCGCGGTGGGGGCTCGCGCCCCCGCCGCTGTCAGGCGGTGGTGCGGCGGCGCAGTTGGTGGGCCCGTGCCGTCGCATCGCCGGGGCCCTCGCGCTCGGCGAGGCGGTCCATGACCCGGTCCTGGATCTCGTGCGGCTTGTTGCCCGCGTACTTGAACTTGGCCCGCACCTCGGTCACCTCCAGGCGCAGCCCCCGGATTCCGGACAGCATGCGGCCGAACGGTGCCTCGCCGGGGACGGCGAGGGCCGTGCCGCCCTCCGGCTGGAAGTGGGCGACCTGGCGGTTGAGCAGCTCCGCCTTCTCCGCCGGATCGTCGACCACGTGCGCGGTGCAGCGCAGCTGGACGGCGGCGTAGTACGAGGTGGGCGTGCCGTGCGTGGTCGGCGTGCCCTCCGGGGCCGTCCACGTGCCCGGCACGAAGACGTAGTCGTCGACCACGCTGAGCAGCACCGCCGGGTTCGCCTCCAGGGCGCGCCACAACGGGTTCGGGCGGGCCAGGTGGGTCAGCGCCCGGCCGTACGGGCCGGGCTCGGCCTCGTACCGGAAATGCGTGGGCTGCATCCACGGCGGATCTCCGGGCAGGCCGTTCACGGCGAGCTGGCCGAAGTCGTGCCGGGAGAGCCAGTCGCGCCACTCGCCCTCGTCGTGGGGGGCGTCCCAGGGGTGGATCAGCATCGTCCGTCCCTCCGTCGTCGGTGGCTTCTCTAGAGCGAGGTCAGGTAGTCGGGCAGGGCGACGGCCGGGTCGAGGTCGTCGGCCGGGACCGGTGTGCCGTAGCCGCCGCGCACCGGGACGACCCCGGACCAGTAGGGGAGGGCGAGGTCCTCGGCGTCGTCGTTCGGGCCGCCGGTGCGGACCTTCGCCGAGACCTCGTTCAGGTCGAGGCGGATCACGGCCGTGGCGGCGAGCTCCTTGGCGTTCGCGGGGCGCGAGTCGGCGGAGCGGCCGGGAACGACGTGGTCGACCAGGGCGTCGAGGGCGATGCGCAGCTCCTCGGGGTCGGTGACCTGGTGGGCGGTGCCGAGGACCACGACCGAGCGGTAGTTGAGGGAGTGGTGGAAGGCGGAGCGGGCGAGCACGAGGCCGTCGACGTGGGTCACGGTCAGGCAGACGGGCAGACCGGGGGCCGCGACGCCGTCGCCGGCCGCGCGCAGCGGCCGCGAGCCGGTCGAGCCGTGCACGTAGAGACGGTCGTCGACGCGGCCGAAGAGCGTCGGGAGCACGACCGGCGCGCCGTCCCGCACGAACCCGAGGTGGCAGACGTACGCCTCGTCGAGTATCGAGTGGACCAGCGCCTTGTCGTACGACGCGCGCTCGCGGGAGCGGGTGGGCACGGTCCGGTCGGTCGGCGCGTAGGTGTCGGCGACGGCAGCGGTCTCGGAGGTCTTCTCGGAGGTCGTGTCGGCGGCGGTGCTCATTGCGTACTCCATTGCACTAGTGCATACTGAGGTTTGTGCTAGGAGAGTATCGGATCGAAGGTCGTCGCGCATCGGACATTGCCGCGAGCGTGGAGAGGGGGGTGGGTGACGGGTCTCTGCAGCCTGGTCAACTGCTGCCACCCATGCGGGAGTTGGCCGCCACACTCGGTGTGAACCCGAATACCGTCGCCGCCGCCTACCGCACCCTGCGGGAGCGCGGGGTCATCGAGACCGACGGGCGGCGCGGCAGCCGGGTGCGCCCGCGCCCCGCCACGACCGCGCGCGGCTCGATCCGGGTGGAGGCCCCCGCGGGTGTCCGCGACGTGAGCAACGGCAGCCCCGACCCCGTCCTCCTGCCGCCCCTCGGCGAGGCCTTCGCCGAGGTCGCCCGGAGGTACGCCGAACAACCCGGCATGTACGGAGAGGCGCCCGTCGACGAGGAGTTCGGCCGCCTCGCGCGCGCCGCCTTCGACGCGGACGGGGTGCCGGACGGGCCCATCGGCGTCGCGTCCGGGTCCCTCGACGCCGTCGAGCGCGTGCTCGCCGTCCACCTCCGGCAGGGCGACGCCGTCGCCGTCGAGGACCCGGGCTGGGGCAGCCTGCTCGATCTGGTGCCCGCGCTGGGGCTGCGTCCCGTGCCGATCGCCGTCGACGACGAGGGCCCGCTGCCCGAGGAGGTCGAGCGGGCGATCCGGAAGGACGGGGCGCGGGCGGTGATCGTGACCGACCGGGCGCAGAACCCGACCGGCGCGTGTGTGACGGAGGAGCGGGCGCGGGAACTGCGGCGGGTTCTCGCCGGACACCCCGGCGTGCTGCTCATCGAGGACGACCACGGGCACGGCATCGTCGCGCAGCCGCTCCACCCGCTGGCCGGGGGCACCGACCACTGGATGCTGATCCGCTCGGTCGCCAAGGCCTACGGGCCCGACCTGCGGATCGCCGCCTTCACCGGCGACGCCGAGACCGTCGACCGGGTGCTCGGCCGGCAGCGGCTCGGCCCCGGCTGGGTCAGCCGGCTCCTCCAGCGGACCGTCGCGCACCTCTGGGCCGCCGAGGCGGTGGACCCCGCCACCGTCGCGCGGTCGTACGGGAAGCGGCGCGACGGACTCGTGCGGGCGCTGGCCCGGCGGGGCGTCGAGGCCCATGGGCGGAGCGGCATGAACGTGTGGGTGCCGGTGCCCGACGAGACCGGAGCGGTGGCCCGGCTCCTTGCCGCGGGCTGGGCGGTCGCGCCGGGTGCCCGCTTCAGGATGGCCGCCGGGCCGGCCGTCCGGGTCACCGTGTCCGGCCTCGCCGTGGCGGACATCGAGCCGCTGGCCGATGCCGTGGCGGGGGCGGCGGGGCCGGTGGTGGCGCGGAGTTATGGGTGAGCCTGGGGGTTGTGCGGTGCCTGGCGCGCCGGTCCGTGCGGGCAAGGGTTGGCGCACGGGGCAGCGCCTTGTGCGGTGCCTCCGCTCCCTGTGCCTGGACCCGCACCCATAGCGCGGCGTGCGCCTGGGTGCGGGTCCAGGCGCGACACCCCCTAGGCCCGGCTGGGGGCGCCGTCCGTTGTGCCCACCCGTTCCGCCTCTGCGGAACGGGTGGGCACCACAGGGGTGGCGCCGTCCGCTGCGCCCCTTCCTTCCGCCCCTGCGGAAGGAACGCTCACAACGGGGGCCGGGGGTGGCGTGCGGCGGGACGTGCGGGTCTGGGTGAGGGCTGCGCCTGCCAGGACCACGATCGCGCCTACCGGGGTGTTCCACGTCAGTTGTTCGTTCAGGAGGGCCACTCCCGCCGCCGTCGCGATGACCGGGATGAAGTACGTGACCATGGAGGCCGTCGTCGGGCCGACCTCGGCGACCACCCCGTACTGGAGCAGCATCGCGTACCCCGTGCCGAGCGCGCCGAGTGCGATCACGGCGAGCAGGGGGAGTACTTCCACCGACTCCGGGAGTGAGGTGAACAGCGGGGTGACGATGGCCAGTTGCAGGGTCGCGACGCCGACCTGCGAGCCGGCCAGCGAGAGGTTCGAGACGCCGGTGCCGCTGAGTGTCCTGCGGACGTAGATCCAGCCGACGGCGTAGCTGAAGGAGGCCAGCAGGGCCAGCGCCGTGCCCGTGACGTCGACCCCCGAGAACCCCTGCCACGCGCCGAGGACGGTGAGCACCCCCATGAACCCGATGCCCAGGCCGGCCGCGCGGACCCGGGTCGGCCGGTCCTCGGAGAGCGCCACGAGGGAGAGCAGCATGCCCCACAGCGGGGTCGTCGCGTTGCAGATGCCCGCGAGCGTCGACGGGATGGTCAGCTCGGCGTACGCGAAGAGGGAGAACGGCAGCGCGTTGAGGAGGAAGGCGGCGACCGTCAGATGACCCCAGACGCGGGCGCCGCGCGGCAGCCGGTCGCGCTTCACGACCAGAGCGACGGCGAGCACCGCCGTACCGAACAGAAGCCGCCCGAAGGAGACCTGGAGCGGCGCGAAGCCCTCCGTGCCCACCTTGATGAAGACGAAGCTGAAACCCCAGATCAGGGCCAGTACGCCGAACCGGACGCGCCAGTCGAGCAGACGTGAGGCGACGCCGGGGGCGGGGGACGCGGAGGGCGGGGCTGCGGGGCTCATGCACTCAGGGTGACCGGCCTCATGTCTTAGAACAAGCGAGATTTCCTCGACCCCTTCCCTTAGTATCGCTTACATGTTGAACCTGGAGCGCCTGCGCACCCTCGACGCCGTCGCCCGGCACGGCTCGGTCGGTGGCGCGGCCGACGGACTGCACGTCACGACCTCCGCCGTCTCCCAGCAGCTGTCCAAGCTGGAGCGCGAGGTGGGGCAGCAACTGCTCGCCAAGAACGGCCGGGGGGTGCGGCTCACCGATGCCGGCCTGCTGCTCGCCGAGCACGCCGCCCGGATCCTCTCCCAGGTCGAGGTGGCCCAGGCCGACATCGAGGCCCAGCGCGGCCAGGTCGTGGGCGAGGTGCGGGTGGCGGGCTTCCCGACGGCGGCCCGCGGGCTCTTCCCGGCCGCGCTCGCCGCCCTGCGGGAGGGGCACCCCGACCTCCGGGTCCGCACGACGGAACTGGAGCCCGAGCGCGGGGTGCGCGCCGTGCTGCGCGGCGACGCGGACCTCGCGCTCGTCCTGGAGTGGAGCAACAAGCGGGCGCCGGTGCCCGGCGGCCTCGAGCGCGCCCATCTCCTCGACGACACCGCCGACGTGGCCCTGCCGGCCGGGCACCCGCTGGCCGGGCGTGAGGTGGCGGACCTGGTGGACTTCGCCGACGAGGAGTGGGTGTCCTGGCCCGAGGGCGAGTTCTGCCACGACTGGCTGATGTTCACGCTGCGCTCGCAGGGCATCGAGCCCCGGATCGGGCACCTGGCGGGGGAGCACCACACGCAGCTGGCGCTCGTCGCGGCGGGACTCGGGGTGTGCGTCACGCCCAGGCTCGGCCGGCCCGTGCCGGAGGGCGTCGTCTTCGTGCCCGTACGGCAGCAGGTGCGGCGCCATATCTATGCCACCTGGCGCGTCGACGCGGGTCGCCGGCCTTCCGTGCGGGCGGTCGTCGGCGCACTGCGGGCGGCGGCCGGTTCGCTCGGGAGCTGACCCGGTTCGCTCGGGAGTCGACCGGTTCGCTCGGAGGCTGATCCGTTTCGCTGGGGAGCTGACCCATTTCGCTCGGGCGGCTCCCCGGTGCCCCGCCTCCAGCCTCCAGCCTCGTGCCTTCCGTCTTCCGTTCTCTGCCCTCCGCCCTCCGCCCTCCGTCAGAGTCCGGCGAGCTTGCTGAAGTCCCAGGACGCGATCGCGTCCGGCGTCAGGCGCATCCAGGCGTGGCGGCCGTCGTGCGGCATGGCGTCCAGGCCGAAGTTCTTGGCGGCGAAGAGCTGCTCGGGCACGTCGAGTTCGGGGTGCGGTTCGCCGGTACGAGGTGCCTCGCCGACGAAGGTGACCGAGCCCGACAGCTCCACCCCGCGCAGTTCGCCGTACTCCACGCCGTCGTCCACCACCACCGAGATCCTCGGGTCGGCACGCAGCTCCGCCCAACGGCGGCTGCGCGTCAGCGAGTACAGCCAGAGCGAGGATCCGTCCCAGGCGAACCAGAGCGCGCTCACATGCGGGCGGCCGTCGGCGGAGACGGTCGCGACGCGGCAGGTGCGCTGTTCGGCGAGGTAGGAGTCGAGCTCGGCCGGGGTCATCATGATCCGGCGTCCGCGGCGCTGCGCGACGGTCATCGTCCGCACCCTTCTGGATTTCTGATGAGACGTCAGAAAGCATGGGGGGCCAGTCGCGCGCACGCAAGGGGAGAGACCATGGGTCGGAGTGCGAGAGAACGGCTCGACGAGCGGATCCGTCCGGACGGTGGGGTCGTGCTGCTCACCGTGGAATGCCAGCAGGGGGTTGTCGGGCCGGACAGCGCGCTGCCCGAACTGGCCGCGGTGGCACGCGCGTCGGGTGCCCTGAGGAACGTCGCCCGGCTCGTGGCCGCCGCCCACGAGGCGGACGTCCAGGTCATCCACGCCGTGGCCGAACGGCGGCCCGACGGGCGCGGCGCCAACAGCAACGCCCGGCTCTTCCGAGCCGCCGCCCGGCTTCCCGTACAGCAGCACAGCGGGAGTGCGGCGGTACGGATCGCCGAACCGATCCAGGTCGCCGAGCAGGACCTCGTCGTACGGCGCCTGCACGGACTCTCGCCGCTCGCCGGGACCGATGTCGACCCGCTGCTCCGCAACCTCGGCTGCCGGACCCTGATCGTCACCGGCGTCTCGGCCAACGTGGCCGTGCCCAACGCCGTCTTCGACGCCGTCAACCTGGGCTACACGGTGGTCGTGCCCGGGGACGCCATCGCGGGGGTGCCGGCCGACTACACCCCCGCGATGATCCGTCACACCCTCGCGCTCGTCGCCACGATCACCACGACCGACGAGGTGCTCGCCTGCTGGAAGCTCCCCAGGCGGTCCGCGCCGGCGGGAGCGGGAGCGTGATCAGCCGAGGCTGATCGCGTCGCCCACCACCTGGATCGGCTCCGGCGGCAGGGGGGAGCCGGCCGGGCCGGACTTCACGCTGCCGTCCGACACGTCGAAGTGGCTCTGGTGGCACGGGCAGACGATGACCCCGTCCTTGATGCTGCTCACGGCGCAGCCCGCGTGAGTGCACTTCGAGGAGAAGGCCTTGAACTCGCCGGCCTTGGGCTGGGTGATCACCAGGCCCTTGTCGGCGAGGATCTTCCCGCCGCCCACCGGGATGTCCGCGGTGCGTGCGAGCGTCTCGCCCTCCGCCGCCGAGTCCTTGTCGTTCGTGCCGCCGCCCCCGCATGCGGTGAGTGCCGCTGCCAGACCCGCGCCGCCCGCCGCCGCGACGACCGTCCGGCGTGCCACTCCGCTCATGTGCTGCCCCTCTTTCCTCGGTCAACTCCGTGCGCCCGACGGTACGGCTGTGACCTGTGTCCCGTTCACAGGATCGCGCGTTCGCCTCCTTACAGTTCTTAGTAGAGTGTCTGATCCTGGACATCTGGTGATGGAACTGTCCACCGGAGTGGAGGCGACGCGCATGCTGACGCGGTCGGTGAGCGCCCATCACGTACGGGCCGTGCTGCTGGCCGCCGAGCGGCGCGGCATCGCCGCCGGGCTGCTGCTCGCCCGAGCCGGACTGCCCTCGGCGCTGATCGAGGAACCCCGGACCGAGGACCGGGCGCCGGCCCGGGTCCCGGCGGAGCAGTTCGGACAGCTCGTCAGAATGCTGTGGGCCACCCTCGACGACGAACTCATCGGATTGGGCGGCGCGCCCAGCAAGGTCGGGACCTTCGCGATGATGGCCCATGTCGTGGTCCACGGCAGCCGTGACCTGCGCGAGGCGCTCCGGCGGGCCGGGACCTTCTACTCCCTCTTCCCTGGCGGACCGCGCTTCCGCCTCGTGGAACCGGGGAGGGGCGGGACGGGGGCGGAGGGCACCGGCGTCACCCGGGTCGACGGTGTCACCTGCGCCGATGGTGTCGACGAGGCCCGGTTGGAGTTCGACGTCTCCGGCTACGACGACCCCCTCCATTTCGGCGCCGAGTCCACCGTCCTCGTCGCCCACCGCTTCGCGGGCTGGCTCGTCCGGCGCCGGATCGGCCTGCGCCGGGTCGAGTTCGTCCACCCCGAGCCCCGGCACGCGCGCGAGTACGCCCTCCTGTTCGGGGCGCCCTGCGTCTTCGGCGCCGCTCGGACATCGGCCGTCTTCGACCGGGCGGACCTCGACGAACCGGTCCTGCGGGACGCCGCCGCGCTCCAGGTCTTCCTCCGCCGCGCCCCCGTCGACGTGCTCGTCTGCGCCGACTACGGCAGTACGGTGACCGGCCGCGTACGGCATCTCCTGGGGCGGGCCCTGCCCACCGGGCCGGTGCCGACACCCGAGGAGCTCGCCGACCGGCTGTCCGTCAGCCCGCAGACCCTGCGCCGTCAACTGGCCGCCGAGGGGACCACGTATCAACGCCTGCGCGACCAGGTGCGGCGCGACCACGCCATCGCCGAGCTGGCCGGCGGCCGGATCTCCATCGAGCGGCTCTCGCGCCGGCTCGGGTTCTCCGAACCCAGCGCGTTCCACCGGGCGTTCCGGCGCTGGACGGGTGAGACGCCCCGGACCTACCGGGCCAGGGCCCGGGCCCGTGGCCACCGGGGTGCACCGCCGTCGGCGTCGGGCGATCCCGGTCAACAACCCTGAGCGGTACGGTCACAGCCGCCGTCCGTCGCCCGTCCTACCGTCCCGCCATGACCGAAATCGACCGGTCCGGCGCGCTGTGGCCCCCGGACCTCATCCGCGTCCGGGCCCGGGATCGGGTCCGGTGAACGTGCGCCGGGCGGCCGGTGCCGTTCTCGGGACCGGGGTCGTGCTCTGCCTCGTCGTGGCGGTGGCCGTGACGGCCCTCGGCGTACGCGTCGAGGGGACGAGCATGGCTCCGACGCTTCATGAGGGGGACCGGATACTCGTCGCGCCGGGTTCCGCGGGGGAGGCGCGCCGGTTCGACGTGGTGCTGCTTCGGGTCGCCGGGAAGGACGCCCTGCTGGTCAAGCGGGTGATCGGCCTGGCCGGTGACCGGGTCGGCATCGTCTCCACGCCCGAGGAGCCCTTCCAGGTCCTGTTGCAGGAAAAGGGGGTCGGCCCGGTCCGGCGGGTGGTGGCGCCCCAGTGGACGGCGCAGGCCTCCCGTACGGGCGCGTGCTGCGGTCCGGACGGGACCCGGTCGGCGCGGTCCGAGCTGCGGACCGTGCCCGAGGGCTCGTTCTTCTATCTGGGCGACAACCCCGACCTGTCGGACGACTCGCGGGCGTACGGCTGGGGCGAGATCGCGCGGATCGAGGGCCGGGTCGGCATGCGGGCCTTCCCGGTCTCCGCGTCACGGGACCTCGGCAACCGGCCCGTTCTGGAGGACCACCCCCCGGGGCCGAGCCCTTAGGTCGTACCGGGGCCCGGCGGCATCTTCTCGTCGCCCGTGCTCAGTGCGACCCGGACCACGGTGTCCGCGATCCGCCGGGCCGATTCCTCCGGCGAGGAGGTGGACTGGACGATGTGGCTGGCCGTGAGCCGGACGGCCGCGTCGACGGCGAGTTCGCGCGCCACCGGGTCGATCCCCGGCCAGGCCTCCGTGACGTACGCGTCGGCCATCGCCGTCGCCAGGTCGAAGGCCGCCGCCGAGCGGGTCGTGAGATAGGAGAGGAGTCCGTCCTCGCCGGTGCTCGTCAGCATGGCCTTGATCAGCGGGTTCCGGCCGGCCAGCGTGAGCGTGAAGCCGACGGCGGCCTCGACGGCGGCGCGCAGATCGTCCCGGTGCGCGTCCAGGCCCGCCTGGATGCCGACGAGACAGCGCTCCAGCTCGCGCTGGAAGAGGGCCTCGCCGACCGCCTCCTTGGAAGGGAACTCCGAGTACAGCGTCTGGCGGCTGACACCGACCGCGCCCGCCAGGTGCGCCATGCGCAGCTTGTCGAAGCCGCGGTCTGCGACCGCCTCGTACGCGGCGTCCAGCAGGCGCTCGCGCAGCAGTGTCCGGACCGTCTCCCTGAACCGTGGCATCGGCCAAGCCTAGTCCAGCGGGAATTCTTCCCAGGAGTGTCCGAGGTGTTGACACTCCATCAAAGAGTGTCCAATTCTCAAACAGGCAGCCGCAAAGTGTCATACGTCTCCGACCATCCGGCCGCGGGACGCACGGCTGTGTACACATCCCCAACCCGCGCGGCTCGTGCGGGACGACGGTTGGAGATCACATGCAGCACGAGACCAGAGGCGTCACCCGCTGGCGCAGATCGGCGTTCCTCGCCGTGCCCGCCACGGCGGCCGTCACCGCCATGGCCACGGCCATGGTGCAGGGCGCGCTCGCCGCGAACCTCTCGCTCACCAGCGTCCCCTTCACCCTCAGCTCGAAGACCGTGGCGGCGCCGCAGGGCATCGGCGCGGTCATGCACACCATCGACGCCGGCGGGGCCAAGGGCGCCGCCGAGGTCGGCATCGCCAAGGCCGGCCTCGACGGCATCTGCGTCCACGCCGTCCAGTCCGTCGACCTCCCGGTGATCGGCAGCCTCGGCACCTGGTCGCTCAACATCTCCTCGCCCGCCGCGGCGACCCCGCTCACCAGCGACCAACTCGTCGCCGGTGCCGGACTCCAGGCCAACAAGCTGGTCCTGGACGCCCAATCGCTCAAGGCCGCCACGGCCACCCTCAACGCGAGCGACACCACCCCGAACGTCATCGGCGCCGCCGCCGACGGCGCCGGGATCAAGGGCACCGGCATCTCCGACGGCACCCCGGGCCAGTTCGGTCTGGACGCCACCGGTGGCCGTACCGACATCAAGAACCTCAACGCCGACGCCAACGGCGCCACGATCTCCGGCGCCATCACCCTGCCGGACCTCGCCATCGGCATCGCCCACGGCGACAAGAGCTGCTGAGCCGACCGGACCCGCGCAACCGCACGGTCAGGGACCGGTCGGCCCCGGTGCCGACCGGTCCCGCACCACTCCGGCGCCCTGACCCGGCCGGGGCCCGTGCCCCGGGACGGGCACGGGCGCCGGACGCCCTGCTCGCCGCCGTGCCCGCCGCCCCCACCCGTCCCCGAACCTCACCTGCGAGGCCCCCATGACCACGGATCCGCCGCCCGAGCCGACCCCCGGCCCCGAGGAGCTCGTCCCGCCCGCCTCCGACTTGCCCGCCGCCGACCCGGCCGCGCGGACCCGAGGCGCCCGCGCGGCCTTCCGGCGCTGGCGCCGCACCCGGCCGTTCTGGGCGACCGTCTGGACGGCGCTCGGCGGATTCGTCATCTTCTTCCTGCCGATGGCGCCACTCGGCAAGATCCTCCAGGTCGGCGTCGGCGGCATCGCGGGCATGGCGGGCGGCGTCGTCCTCATGGCGATGGCCCTGCTCATGCTGCTCCTGCCCAGCCAGCGCCACACCGCCGGTGTCATCGCCGTCATCGCGGGGGTCGCCTCGTTCCCCTTGTCGAACCTCGGCGGCCTCTTCGTCGGCATGGTCCTCTCCGTACTCGGCGGATCCATGGCCTTCGCCTGGCTCCCCGAGAAGCCGGCCAAACGGCACGGCGGCCTCCTCCGCCGTACCCGACCGGGTGCCGGCACCTCCGTAACCCCCGTACCCCCTGTGTCCGTTGGGAGCGGAACCGTATGACTCAGAACCTGCTCCGTACGCTCCGCATCGGCCCGTCCCTCGCCCGGATGCGTACGACCGGCACCCGAGCCGCCGCCGACTGGAACGCCCGGATGCTCGCCGAGGCGGCCGACGGCACCCGGCGCGGCACCCGCTGGGGCCGCGGCGCGCTCGCCCTCGTCCCCTCCGCCCTGGCCATCAGCGCCCTCGGCACCGCGCTGGCGCAGGGCGCGCTCGCCGCCAACTTCAGCGTCGCCGGGCAACCGTTCACCCTGACGTCCAACGGCGTCGAGGGCAGCGGCTTCGGCGCCATCGTCAACACCCCCGCCGTCGGACGCCCGGACGGCACCACGACCACCCACACGGCCATGGCGCGCGTCGGCTTCGCCAGCGCCGGGCTCGCCGGGCTCTGCGGCATCGTCCACCAGACGATCGCGGGAGTCCCGTACTCGCTGCTCCTGACGGGCGGCCAGAAGGTGACGGCCACCCCGCCCGGCACCTTCACCACCGACATCGACGCCTCGAACCTCTACATCCAGGCGACCGAACTCCAGGCGTACGGACCCACCACCCTCCAGAACGCGGTGCTCGGCCAGTCCGCCGACCAGGTCACCGTCGCGGGCAAACCGCTCACGGGCGCGCTGCCCGGCGGGTTCGGGCTCGGTTCGGCGGGCGGCGAGGGCGGCAGCTCCATCAAGCTGCACGGATTGAACGCCACCGCGTACGACGCCGAGATGGCGGGCGCGCTCGTCCTGCCCGACCTGAAGATCAGGGTCGTCGCCGGAACGGCCACCACATGCTGACCCGGCTGAGGTCCGCCTTCGCGTGGTTCCGCGCCTTCCGCCGTACCCGCCCGTTCTGGGGCGGGGTGTGGCTGGTCGCCGGAGGCTGGACGGTCCTCAAGTTCTCCCTCGGTTCCCTGCAGTTGATCGTGAGCACGGGCTTCGGGGGAGTGGCCGGCTACCTCGTCGGCGGCGGGATGATCCTGTGCGGCCTCATCCCGCTGGCCCTGCCCGGCCAGCGGTACACCTTCGGGCTCATCGGCGTGGTCCTCGCGGTCGTCTCGCTCGTCGTCTCCAACCTCGGCGGCTTCCTGCTCGGCATGACGCTCGGCGTCCTCGGCGGTTCCATGACGGTCGGCTGGGGCGCCAAACGGCCCCGCCGCCGGGCGGCGGCGGAGGCGGAGGGGTGAGGGGCCACGCGAAGCCGTCTGCCGGGGCGCGGCGCAAGGCCGTCGCCGTCACCGCCGCCCTGGTCCTCGCCGTCGTCACCGCCCTCTGGTCCGGACAGCCGAGCCGTGCCGCGGGGACGACCGCCGCCGTCGAGCCGATGGGCGCGCCCTTCCTGCCCTCCCCGGACCCGCTGCACGTCACCATCGCCAGCATGGTCGCCGTCTCCATGACCGTGGAGAAGAACGTCACCATCCGGCTCTCCGACGGCACGACGCGCGTCACCACCCAGTACACCTTCACCAAGCTCAAGATCCGCTCGCACATGAACGTCGTCCAGCGGGCGGCCGGTCACACCGTCACCATCGACGTCCCCGCCGACGGCTCCCTCGGCGGCTACGACAGTGCGGGCAAGCCCGAGACGACCACGATGTGGGGCAGCATCTCCAACGTCTGCGTCCGCGTCCTCGTCAAGATCTGCGGAGTGCAGGGACTCCTCGACCTCTTCGGCTCCCTCATCCCGCTCACCGCCGGGGCCGAGGACTTCGTCGGCGACATCTACGCGATCCGTACGGTCGACGACCACGCGGCCCTCGACTCCACCGACAACCCCGTCCACCTCCCCGGAACCATCACGGTGACCACCCCATGAGCCCCGAGCCCCGCCTGCCCGTGTTGAGCCCCGAGAACCGCGGGCCGGAAGGGCGCACCCACTGGCGCCGCTCCCTCGCCGTCGCCGTGCCCGCGCTCCTGGCGGCCGGTGGCCTCGGCTCCGCGATGGCGAGCGGCGCCCTGGCCGTCGGACTCCGGATCCAGGACCGGCCCGTCGACTTCACCACCAGCAGCCTGTACGGGACGCAGTACGGCGCCGCCGTCGTCGACCAGACCGTCGTACGGCCCGACGGTTCGACCGGAACCGTACGGGTGCTCCGCATGGGCTTCGCGGACGGGATGCTCAACGGCCTCTGCCTGAGCCAGCGGCAGCAGATCGCGGGAGCCACGTACACCCTGCTCCTCACCCTCGGCGACGACAACCCCGGCTCCTGGGAGATCAGGACGAAGAACACCGTCCTCGACCTGCGCGACGCCACCGGAGTCCTCGACATGGACGGCATCGTCGACCTCAACACCAACGGCGCCGACGTGAAGACCGTGAAGGACGCCGGCGGGGCATACGTCGTCAATCCGCTGAACAGTCCGCAGCACCGCTTCGGCATCCAGGCGCGGTACGCCAAGTTCGACCGGATCGTCGGCACCGCCCAGGACTTCCAGATCCCCGGCCTCCTCACCACCCCGAAACTCAAGCTCTCCGTACTCCCGGGCACCGTCGCCTGCCCCGCCCCGGCCGCGCCCACCGGCACACCTGGCATGCCGTGAGTCCGGGGCGCCCTTCCCGTCCGCCGGGTCCCGTATCTGACGGCCCGTGCGACCTGGCAGACTGCGGGCCTCACGGTCGTCTCCCCCGTGTCGTGAGCGGACCGCTCCACCGGGGAGGCGGCAAGCGACTCCTGGAGGCCACCCATGGCGCAGCAGCCCGGACACGCGACGGTCCGCCTGAGCGGATGTTCCCGCCGGCCAGCGCACCGGCGCGGGAGCGGGGCGAACGCCCGATGACCCTCTGCCGCACCCGGCGTGCCGACCCCGGCTCCCTCGTCGTCCGCAGCGCACCCGCCGTACCCACCGCGGCCGTGCTGCTGCTCCACGGCGGCCGCGCCGACGGCCCCGAGCCGCCGCCCGCGCTCAACCTCCCCGCGCTGCGCATGCGCCCCTTCGCCACCGCCGTGACCCGCGCCGTCCGCGGCCGGGACGTACTGGTCGCCGAGGTGCGCTACCGACACCGTGGCTGGAACGGGGAGAGCGCCGACGCCGCCCGCGACGCCGAGAGCGCACTCGTACGCCTCCGGGAACAGGCCGGACCCGTCCCCGTCGTCCTCCTCGGCCACTCGATGGGCGGCCGCGCGGCACTCGCCGCCGCGGGCGACCCCGCCGTCCGTGGCGTCGTCGCCCTCGCGCCCTGGTGCCCCACCGACGAGCCCGTCGACCACCTCGGCGGCCGGCGGCTCTACCTGCTCCACGACGAGACCGACCGCGTCACCTCGGCCCGCGCCTCCTGGGACTTCGTCCGCAGGGCCCGCGCGGCGGGCGCGGACGCGGCGGGCATCCCGATGCCGACGGGAGGCCACTCGATGCTGCGCGGCGCCCACCTCTGGCACCGTCGCGCGGCCGAACTCACGGCGGCGCTGCTGTCGCACGGCTGAACCGCCCCCCGGTGCCGCTCCGGGTGCGGGTGCGGCGGTGAGCCGGAAACCTGGACGCGGGGCTTGACGCTGCCGCAGCGGAAGCTCCTCCCCAGGGCGTCCGGCCCTCCCAGTACGGGGAGAACCTGCGGGAGTTCCGGGAGCCGGCCGAGACCGTCGAGCGGTACACCGAAACGCTGAGCGAGGACCGGATCGAGGCGGGGCAGCGCGAGCGCACGGCTCGGATGAGCCGGCTGGCCGAGGCGTGCGAGGCGATCGCGCCGGGCCTCGCCGCGTATCAAAGGGATGCGATCGAGGCGTACGTGACGGGCGGCGGGCCGTCGGCGGGCTTCGCGGCCTCGGCGGCGATCAGGTCCGCGCAGGCGGCTCTGGTCGCCGCGTGCACCGCCCGGGCCAGGCGCGCGCCCCACAGGGAGCGCGGGCCGGCGAACGGTTCGGCCGCGGATCCGGTGGGTGAAGGCGCGGCCACGCAGACCGCGTCCGTGGGCGTGCCCGAGGCGTCCGCGCCGAGTTCGACCAGGGCCTGGACCTTCGCCTCGGTGGCGGTGGCGACCGCGTTGACGAGTGCCGCGTCCGTGAGGGGGACCGGCAGCGACACGATGATGTTGATCGTCCCGGGGCGGGGGATCGCGACGCCGCCCTCTCCCGGCGCCGCCGCCCAGCCCCGTACCCCTATCCCGGCGGTGACCACGGCCCGCACACCGCCGTCCTCGGCGTGGCACCGGTCGGCGACCGAAGCCGCCGTCATGAAGCCCACGCCCGCGCCCACGAGCCCCGCTCCGGCGGCCAGGTCGCGGAGGTGGGCGACCGGGTCGAGCCGGTCGTAGCCGGGCGGGACCTGGGCGTTGATCACCCACTGCCGCTCGCCGATGCCGCCGCCGAGCACCGCGCTCGACACCATGCGGACGCCCGGCCCCGGGGCCCACACGAGGAGCGGCCGGTCACGGCCCTGTTCCGTGTGGGTGAGGAGAGCGGCATCGGAGAGAGACGCGCTGGTCAGGAGGGTTCGCGAAGGCACCCCCACACCCTAGGGGGTGTCTTGTCGATCAGGCCGGGCTCGCGGCGTGATCGACAAGACACCCCTAGGAGGTGCCCTGTCGGTCAGGCGAGGCCGTCCCAGCCCCAGCGCGGGGTGGGGCCCGGCTCGCCGAGGTCCGTGCCGGGTGCCGAGGCCGAGACGTCCTTGGCGATCCGCGTGCCCCAGTCGAAGTACTCCACCACCCGGCGGCGCAGCAGGGCGTCGTCCGGCAGTTCCTTCTCCACGGCCGCCGCCATCAACTCCATCCAGCGCAGCCGCTGTTCCTCCGTGATGCCGAGTCCGAGGTGGGCGCGGAGCAGGGCCTGGTGGCCGCCGAGCTCCGCCGTGAACTCGGCGGGTCCCGAGAACACCTCCGCCAGCCACACGGCGACGTGCTCCACATGGGCGGCGGTGAAGTCGGTGAAGACGGGGGCGAGGAGGGGGTCGGCCAGGACCCCTTCGTAGAACGTCTCGGAGAGCCGGCGCAGCGCGTCGGCTCCGCCCACGGCCTCGTACAGGGTGTTCGCGTGCTCGGCGGTCATGGCGCGCCTCCGGGATCCGGGATGTGACCTCCCAGCTTTCACACAACACGGCCCGGATCCAAGGATGTTCGCTCTCGGCGGGGCGAGGAGTCGCAGGCGTGCGCCGCCCGTACCGCCGGCGCTGGTCGACACCGTGCGGGCGCACGCCTGGGGCCTGTCCGGCGGATCAGGGCCGGACAGGCCCTAGCCTGGGCGGATGCTTACAGAAGTGACAGCGACCCGCTATGTCACCCCCTTGCGTGAGGGCGGCTCGCTCCCCGGGATCGTCGAGGCCGACGACCTCGGTACCTACGTCATGAAGTTGTCTACGTGGTGGTGCTGACCTGCATCGATGCGGCTGTACTCACCCCTGACCTGAGCGGATCGGTCTTTCAGCGTCTTTCAGGATCGTGCTGCGTCATGCGGTCGATTCTCCCCACGCGCTCCCCAGGACCGTCGATCCTCCCCAGGAAGTGCCGTTGCGGCGGGCCGAGGTGGCACGGGACGTCATCCCATCTGAGGTGCCGCCAAGGGCACGCTGAGTGACTGCCTGTGAGGGCAGGGCAGAAGCGTGGTGCGCTGCTTCGATCTCGTCGAGACGTCTGCGTTCGGCGGCGTCGCCGCGAAGTGTGACCTCCTGCGCGATCTCGGCGAGCTGGTCCTCGAGGGAGCGTCCGGGGGTGTCGGCCCATTCGCTCGCCCGGTGCGGCTGGCCGCCGCTGAGGACGAAGCGGAGGCGTTCGGACGGGGCGTAGTCGAAGCGGGGGATCCTGATCCAGGAGTTCTTCTTGGCCTCGGCGAGTTCCTTCTCGGTGGTGACGTGCTCAGTCCGGTCCTGCTCCTGGAGGACGAGGCGCCGCTTCGTATCCCAGTTCGAGGCCCCAGCTGGCAGCGGGCGTCATTCGAGACAAGCCATATTCCCGAGCACCGGGTAGCGCCCGGTCCGGGGGGTGGAGTGATTGCTCGGCCGGTCCGTCGGATCTGCTCCATGCTCTGGCCGGCCGTTCACTCCTGGTAGCGCGGGAGGATGTCTCCGTTCTTGACGAAGGTCAAGGCTGCGGCGACGTCGTATGCGTGGATCGCGGAGGCGAGCGGTGCCAGCTGGTTGGTCAGGCCCTCGATCGCGTTGCCGGTGAAGAATGCGTCCCGTGCTGCGCTGTCGCTGAACCCGAGGACGAGGGAGGCATGAAATCGCTGGTCATGGGGGTTGTCGTGGGCGACGTTCGGGGTGTCCCAGAGCTTTTCGCTCCAGGGCAGGAACGTCTGCGTGCGCAGTTCCTTCAACGCTGCGGCGTCGGCGAGCGCGGGAACGAGCTGCTGGTTGACGAACTTCCGGAACTCTCCTGCGCCGACCCCGTCTCTGCGGCGCAGGTAGATCAGGGTGCGGGCACCGACCGTCTCGTCGGGGCCGGCGACGTCGTACCAGCGGGAGGAGTTCGGTGGGCCGGCATAGAGCAGGGTGCGGCGGAACACGTTGATCTCGTCGGCGTGGGCCAGCTTCGTCTGCTTACGCCCTTTCAGGGGCGCAAGCGCCGATTGGAAGGTGACCTCGGCGACGCCGTCGATCTTCCGGTCCGCGGGGATCGAGGTCTGCACCCCGTCGGTCGCCGGCCACCGGCCCGGGTTGTGCTCGGCGAGGTGGATCTGTCGGTACTCCTCCAGGCCCGGGGTGACGGAGATGATCTCTGAGTGCGGTCCCTTCCAGTGGTCCATGCCGGTCTGGCGGGGCTGGTCGGTGCGTACCCACAGCAGGATCGAGGAAGTGAGGTGCTTCTTCTCCACGCCCAGCTGAGCGGCGGACGGTGAGGCGCTCATGATGCTGCTCTTCTCTTTCTGGTCGCCGAACGTGCAGTTGTGGTGTTCGCCAGAGGTCAACGGGCGAGGAACTCGACCGCGAGGGGGGCGAACTGCTGGTGGTGCTGGAAGATGCCGCCGTGGCCGGAGTCGGGGTAGATGATCAGCTCGCTGTCCTTGATGCGTCGGTGCAGGTCCTCGGAGAGGACCGAAGGCACCATGCGGTCGTTGTCGCCGTTGGCGATCAGGGTGGGCTGGGCGAGCTGCGACAGGTCGTCGGGGGTGGAGCGCCCCCATTTCTTGATCGCCTTCAGCTGCGTCTGGAACGCTTTGATCTTGATCTTCGCATCGCGGTCGGCAGTGCGTTCCTTGAGCCGGTTGACGAACGCGCGCGCGGCGAGCTTGCCGGTGGTGTTGCGGTTGAAGAACAGGAATTCCTTGGGGTCCGACCGGGTCAGGGTGGCGCGCAGCATGTCCCAGTACGTGGTGCCGGCGACCTTGTCGATGTCCTTGCCGCCCTTGGGGCCTGTGCCGGTGAGGACGAGTTTGCGGACGAGCTCGGGGTGCTTCACCACCAGGGCCTGGGCGATCATGCCACCGAGGGAGAAGGAGAAGACGTCAATCTTGTCGAAGCCGAGCGCCGTGATGAAGGTGTAGGCGTCATCAGCCATCGCCTCGATGCTGTCCGGCACCTGGCCCGTGGAGGCCCCGACACCGCGCTGGTCGAAGGCGATGACGTGACGGCCCTTCGCGATGGGGTCGATGATGCGCGGGTCCCAGTTGTCCAGGGTCGCGGCGAGGTGCACGAAGAACACGACGGGGACGCCGCCCTTGGGTCCCAGCTCGCGGAAAGCGTAGGTGACGCCGCCGGCGGTGACGGTGCGGGTCGGGGCGTGGGCGTACGAGGTGATGACGGGTTCGTTCGGGGTGCCGGTGCTGCTCATGGTGGTTTCTCCCGGTGTGTTTCTGGTCGCGCGCCGCGGGGTGGTGGCGGGTCCGCTGGGGCTGATGACGGCCCTGCCGAAGCCGGGTGCCAGGCCCGTGACCAGGCGCATCACGCCTTGCTCGGCGTGGACGGTGAGCTGGTGGAGCCGGCCGGTGTCGGCGGGTCTGTCCTACGTCATGGAGACGACGACCTTGCCGGCCTTCGCCCGGCCCTTTTCGACGTACTCCATGGCGTGGAGGGTGTCGTCGAACGGGAAGACGGTGTCGACGACGGGGCGGATCTTCCCGGTGTCGATGAGGGGGGTGAGTTCCCGCAACTGGTCTCCACTGGCCTTCATGAACAGGAAGGAGTACGTCACGCCCAGGCGCTTGGCCTGGCGGCGGGTCTTGGAACTGAGCGCGGTCATGGCCAGGCGGAGGACCGGGTTCGCGCCTAGTTCACGGGCGAAGGCCGGGTCGGGCGGGCCCGCGACGCTGATGGCGATGCCGCCGGGCTTGAGGACACGCAAGGACCTGGCCAGGTTGTCGCCACCGAGGCTGTCGAGGACGACGTCGTAGCCGTCGAGGACCTCGGTGAAGTCCTGGGTGCGGTAGTCGATGACTTCGTCCGCGCCGAGGTTCTTGACCAGGTCGACCTTGGCGGTGCTCGCGGTGGTGGCCACGTGCGCGCCGAGTTCCTTGGCCAGCTGGATGGCGATGGAGCCGAGGCCGCCGGCGCCCGCGTGGATGAGGACCTTCTGACCCGGCTGTACGCGGGCGCGCTCGACCAGTGCCTGCCATGCGGTCAGGGCGACCAGGGGCAGGGAGGCGGCCTCGGTCATGGTGAGGGCGGCGGGTTTGGGCGCCAGGTCGTCCTGGTGGACTGCGAGGAGTTCGGCGAAGGTGCCGATGCGGTCCTTGTCGGGCCGGGCGTAGACCTCGTCACCCACCGCGAAGCGGGTGACGGAGGACCCGACCTGCAGGACCTCTCCGGCGAGGTCGTTGCCCAGGACGAGGGGGAGACGGTAGGGCAGGAACGCCTTGAAGTCCCCGTTGCGAATCCTGAGGTCCAGCGGGTTGACGCTCGCCGCGTGGATCTTGACCAGGACGTCGTCGGCGCCCACCTGCGGGTCGGGCATTTCGGCGGCGCGCATCCCGGCCTGGCCGCCGTACTTCTCGACCATGAAGGCCCTCATCGTCGTCTCCGTTCCGTGTCCCGTCCCTGGAAGGGGGCGGGGTCCGTGCTCGCCCCGGGCTTCTCCCAGTACGGGATAGTTTGCGTTGTTTTCCTGGCTGCGGCTGGGCGCACCGCGTCCTCAGCCGCGTTCGCCCATCAGGCCACCGGCACGACAGGGGCGGTGACGCGGTCGGCCGCGCCTCCCTGGAGGCGGTGCAGGGAGGCGCCGATCCCCTCATGGGGCGCGCCGAGCGGCATCGCGCTGACCTCGGTCAGCCGGGTGTACTGCGCGTCGGTCAGCTGGACGTCGAGGGCGCCGAGGTAGCTGTCGAGCTGGGCAAGGGTGCGCGGGCCGATGATCGGGACGAGCGTGGCCAGGGAGCGGGCGGCGCGCTCGCGCACCCAGGCCACCGCCACCTGGGCGGGTGTCACGCCGGTCTCCTGGGCGACGGCCAGGACGGTGTCGACGACGGCGGTCTTCTGGCCGGTGCTCTCGGTGTGGATGACCATGCCCAGGTCGCTCAGACGTCCCTCGGCGGAGCTGCGGTATTTGCCGGTGAGCAGTCCGCCGCCGAGCGGGGACCACAGGGCGGCACCGAGCCCGAGACTCTCGGCCATGGGCAGGAGTTCACGGTCGGCGGTGCGCTCGACGAGGCTGTACTCGTGCTGGATGCCCACGATCGGGGTCCAGCTCTTCAGGTCCGCGAGGGTGACCGCGCGCGAGACACGCCAGGCGGGGAAGTTGGACAGCGCGGCATGGTGGATCTTGCCGGCGCTCACCAGGTCGTCGAGCCCGCGCAGGAGTTCCTCCATCGGAGTGAGCTCGTCGGGGAAGTGCACCCACAGCAGGTCGATGTAGTCGGTGCCCAGGCGCTTCAGGCTGGCCTCCACCGAGGCGACCATGTTCTTGCGGCTGTTGCCCGTCTTGGAGATGTCCGGCTGCGGAGCGGAGCCCAGGGCGAACTTGGTGGCCAGGACGAAATGGTCGCGGTCGGCGGAGATCAGCTTTCCGGTCAGTTCCTCCGACTCGCCGAACTGGTAGCCGTCCGCGCTGTCGAGGAAGGTGCCGCCGGCCTCGGCGAACCGGTCGAAGATCCGGCGTGCCTCGTCCGGCTCGGCGCCCGCGCCCCAGCCGGTGCCGAAGTTCGCGGTGCCGAGCGCGTACTCGGACACGCGCAGTCCGGTCAGGCGCCCGAAGGTCGTATAACGCATGAAAGGTCCTTGCACGAGGGGTGGGAAGGGGGCGCGCCGCGGTGGCGGGGTGAGCGTCAGCCTGCGTTCGGCTGGGGTGCCGCGGCCAGGCTCTGCTTGACGTACCGGCTGGTCTCGTCGGCGAGGATCTCGGGCAGGCCCGTCTCGATGCCGTACAGGGCCTGAGCCGCGACGTCGGCGGCGGCGACCTTCTGGTCGGCGGGGACACCGGCGGCCATGTCGGTGTCCATGTAGCCGACGTGCAGCGCCGAGACGGCGATGCCCCGGGGCGCCAGCTCTTCGCGAGTAGCGTCACTCAGTGCCCAGGCGGCGGCCTTGGATGCGGCGTAGGAGCCGAGGGCGGCCGGGTGGAACCAGGACAGGGCGGACAGGACGTTGAGTACGGCGCCGCCGCCGTTGCCCTCGATGACGGGGGCGAAGGCGCGGGTCGCGGCGAGCGGGCCGTAGAAGTTGGTCTCCATCTCCCGGCGCACCTCATCGGTGTCGCCCCCGATCAGCGTCGCGCCGGTGGAGATGCCCGCGTTGTTGATCAGCAGGGTCGCATCCGACGCGATGCGGGCGGCCTCCCGTATCGATGCCTCGTCCGTCACGTCGAGGCGCAGCGGGACGGTGCCCGGCACGTCGACCGTCTCGGGGTGGCGGGCCGCCGCGTACACCTTCGCGCCGCGCTCCACGAGCTGGGCGGCCAGGTGCCGTCCGAGGCCCCGGTTGGCGCCGGTGACGACCGCGACCGCGTTCTTCAGTTCCATGCCTGCTCCTGGTCTTCGGCGGGCGCCGTCGAGTCGCACGCCCCATGTTTAGATTACGAACCCAATCTAAACATGGGGATACGATAGATGCCAGTCGACATCCAAATGGGAGGTGGCCATGGGCCGCGTATCGCAGGCGCAGGCGCAGGAGAACCGCAGGCGGGTGGTGGACACCGCCTCCCGGCTGTTCCGGGAGCAGGGCACCCAGGTGAGCGTCGCCGACCTCATGAAGGCGGCCGGCCTGACCCACGGCGGCTTCTACAAGCAGTTCGCCTCCAAGGAGGCGCTCGTCGACGAGGCGACCGCCCACGCCTTCGCTGAGCTCGCCCGGCGCCATACGGCCGGGCTCGAGCAGTACGACGGGCAGCGGGATACCGCTCAGCGGGCCCTGATCGACGCCTACCTCTCCGTCGAGCACCGTGACGACCCGGCGGGCGGCTGCCCGGTCGCGGCCCTCGCCGTCGACGTCGCACGCGGGGATGAGGACTGCGAGGCCCGTCGCACCTACACCGAGGGGGTGGCCGACTTTGCCGCGTTCCTCGCCCCGGTCGGGGCCGCCGGGGAGGGCGAGGACGGCATCGCCCGGCTGTGCACCTTGTTCGGTGCGCTGGTGCTGTCCCGGGCAACCGCGGGTTCCCCACTCTCCGAGGAGATCCTCACCGCCGCGCACGCGGCCCTGGCGGAAGCCGGCTGACCGGGGCCAAAGCCCCTGGCACCGCGCGGCGTGTGCGCGCCGGTCGCACCCACAGTCGAACACCGCGGGCACCCGCGAGGGGCTGTGATCACCCCCGTCGGCGGTAGCGCTGCCAGCCAAAGCGTCACCGGCGTCAGCGCGGCAGTACGACCGCCGGCTGGTCTCGGATGTCACGCGGGATCTCGTCGACGCTCGCGGTCGCGTTTACGCTCGCGGCCCTCGCGAGGAAGAGTGCGGCGGACACGACGCGCGCCAGCGTCGCGACATGCTCTCGTTGAGCCGCCCGGCACGGCCCGGTGCGGCGACGCCCCTGGGTCGGCCAGGTCGTCCGCGCTCGGCCCGACCGTTCGGTGAGTGGTGTCGAGGTGCCGGACCATCAGGTCGACGTAGGGGCCGTCCGGGTTCCTGCCCATGGCGTCGTCGTCTGCGGCACGAGCGCCGACGTCGACGGACAGGGTGTGCAGGTTCCCGGTGGCAGGGCGGCCGAGTGCGGCGAGCGCGCTGGAGTCCAGGCCGCCCGACAGCAGCATGCAGACGGGGACGTCGGCCGCCAGTTGCCCTCGCACGGCCCGGCCCAGCAGCCCTCGTACCCGCTCCACCGTGGTGGGCAGGTCGTCGCGGTGCTCGGCCGGCGTCAGTGTCCAGTAGCGGTGAATGGTTTCACCTTTGGCAGAGAGGACCACGGTGGTACCGGGGCCACCTCGCGCAGTCCGGCGAAGGCGCTGCGTCCCGGGGTCTTGATCATGGGGTGGGCGGTGAGCATCAGTTCACGAAACCCGTCGTGGTCCAGTGCCACCGGGACGTCGGGGTGGGCGAGTACGGCCTTGGGCTCCGACCCGAACACCGTCCCGGCCTCGGTCCGGGCGTAACAGGGCGGTTTGATCCCCAGCCGGTCCCGGGCCAGGGTCAGCCGCCGCCGGGCTGGCTCCTACGCCACGTGGGCGAACATTCCCTCCAGCCGCCCGGGGGCATCGGGGCCCCAGGCGTCGATCGCGTGCAGCACCACCTCGCCGTCACCACGCGTACGGAACCGGTGGCCGAGCCCGGCCAGCTCGCGCCGTAGTTCGCCGTGGTTGTAGACCTCGCCGGTGAACACCACGGCCAGCACGGTCCGGCCGTCGCGCTCCAGGAGCAGTGGCTGGCGGCCACCTTCCACATCCACGATGGCCAGCCGGGTGTGCCCCAGCGCCGCGTGCCCCTCACGCCAGGTCGCGGAGGCGTCCGGTCCCCGGCAGGCGAGCGTCTGCGTCATCTCCTTGAGTGTGGAACCTTCGGTGGCGGCCGCAGGAGCGTCCCCGAAACCTGCGTACCCGACCAGACCGCACATGTGTGAGAACTTCCCAGGTCCAGCAGGAGGGGCGGCCCTGAACGTCGTGGGCCCGCACTGCCTCACCCTCGCGGATGCCTGCTTCACGACAGGGGTCCACCGCCGGGTCTCCGACGGCGACAACTCAAACGATCAAGGGCTGATCACGTCACGCACCGCGAAGGGGGGCTGCCAGCGTGCGTCGAAGGTGGCACGTAGCGCCCATAGTGCCCGCAATGCACATTGATCTTGAGCCCGATTTGCGTCGCACGCGCCGCTGACCTGCGGTTTCCCTTCACGTGTTTTTTGTTCCACGTGTTTTGCGATGACGCACCACGTGGAGCGCGTGGCGATCCTGGAGCCGGTCAAGAAGGACGCCTGACCTGCGGTTTTACCAGTGCGCATGATGTGCGGTGTGGGCGTTACGGGCGATATATCGACGCTGAAATGACGCTCGTGTCGCTCATTTGACACTCGTTCTGATGGATTGTCAGGTCGAGTTTGGTGCAGGTGACGGTGGATGGAGCGCCGCCTGCACCGGGGCTCGCTTTACCGTCTCTCGGTGCGAATTCAAGGGTCGTTGGCAGCGTTGGGGCTCAGGAGGAACGGGGCCCCTACGGCCGAGCGGCGTATCAGGGCTCGTAGGGGCTCCAGCCGCCGAGGAAGGGCTTCAGGTCTTCCGCGCGTGGTTCGGGAACGTCGGGCAGCCGGGGGTGGTGTGTTCAGCGGATCGAGGCGCTCCACCGTGGCTGTCGCCCAACTGGTACATGCTTCGGCCTCGGTTCTGTCCTGGCCCGGCGGCATGGCCGCCGCCACGCGCGTGCGTACGGCGCTCAGGTGCTGGTCCAGGCGGGTGGCGACGAAATCCTCGTCGTCAGCACTGAGCAGGCGGGGACGGCCTCCCGCCCACTGAGGGTTAAGGCATGCAAGCCCGATCTCGTTGAACTTGTGGATCACGTCGCGGACGGTGTCCTCGTCCGCCTGGACCAGCCGGGCGATGACCGGGACCGTGCTGCCGCCGGCCGAGGCCAGCAGCATCGCCCGCCGAATCCGCACCGAACTGGTACTGCCCCGCCGCACGATCTGCTGAAGCTTCTGCCCTTCTTGCTCGGTCAGCCTGCGGACCCTGACCGGTGGTGCCATCCCGACTCCCCTCCTGGTCGGAAGCGTCGTCACTGCCAACCAGCACAACGAGCAACCCGGCGAACTTCCCGGTCACAGCCCTAGCTAGGGAGTGTCTTCCGGATCTCGCCGGGTGGCGCCGGCCGTGCGGACGTCCAGTGGGACGCCGCCGATGCGGTAGCCGCGTTCGTCGAGCAGGTGGCCGCTGAGCTTCAGCGGCCAGAGGGCCACGGCCCGGTCGGTGATGTCCAGGCCGGGGGCGCGCTGGGCGAGTCGTACCTCGAAGCGCTGGGCGTCGGCGAGGGACTTCACCCAGGCCACGACGAGGACGTTGTTCCGGCCGGTGAGACCGGCGCACAGTCGTACTTCGCGGGCGCCGGTGACGGCCCGGGAGACGCTCTCCAACTCCGCTGCGGCAGCCCTCCCCCAGAGGATCACCGTGACCGGCCACTCCGACAAGGGCCGGGCGACCTCGCAACGGGGCTGGAGCATGCCGGCGGCGAAGAGCCGGCCGAGTCGGCGACGGACGGTGTCCGGGCTGGTTCCGCAGGCGTCGGCGAGGGCGCGGTAGGTGGCGCGGCCGTTCATGGACAGGGCTCCGACGAGGGCGTGGTCCAGGTCGGTGAGGGGGAAGACGGGCGTGTCGCTGCGGGGAGCGCCGGTGTCGGCAAGGCGGGCGATCTGAGTGCGGTCGAGGGCGCGCAGCCGCCAACGGCTGCCCTCGGTGTAGACGGTGCTCGCGAGGTGGGTCCGGGTGGCGACGATGCCCTGCATCGCGCCGATGCCGCGAGTCACCCAGTGGGTGAGCGCGGCGAGGTCTGTGGCCATCACTGTGAGCAGGAGGTCGCGGTCTCCGCTGACGTGTTCGACGGCGGTGACGTGGGGCAGCTCGGCGAGGGCCCGGGCGACGGTCAGCAGGTTGCCGCTGGCGCAGTCCACCTCGACGACGGCGAGCAGTCCCTGTCCGCTCGCGGCGAGGGCGGGGGAGGGGGAGCAGCTGATCCAGGCAGCGCCGGCTTCGGTGAGCCGGTGCCAGCGGCGGGCCACGGTGACGGCGTCCAATCCGAGTACGGCGCCGATCTCGCTCCAGCCGGCGCGTGGGGCGATCTGCAGCGCGTGCACCAGGGCCTGGTCGACGTCGTCGAGTGCCCGTACCGGCCCGTGCGCGGAATTCCGTACCGGTCCGTGGCCGGAATACTGCGTCATTCGATGTCCCTTGCGCGTTTCCTGCGATTCGGGTCGGTTGGGCGGGCCAGGACTTCAGTCTTGCCGCACCGATGGCCGGAACCGTATCAGGAGGTTGACGCAGCATGTCCGTATTGGAACGCGCCAGGGAACTCCAGCCCGATCTTGTGCGGCTGCGCCGCTCGCTGCACCGTGAGCCGGAGCTCGGCCTCCGGCTGCCGCGCACGCAGGAGAAGGTCCTCGCCGCGCTCGACGGTCTCCCTCTCGAGATCACGCTGGGCCGGGAGCTGACCTCGGTCACGGCCGTGCTGCGCGGTGGCCGTCCCGGCGGGGCGGTGCTGCTGCGGGGTGACATGGACGCACTGCCGGTGGACGAGCTGACGGGGGTGGAGTACGCCTCCGAGATGCCGGGCCGGATGCACGGCTGCGGGCACGATCTGCACACCGCCGGGCTCGTCGGCGCGGCGACGCTGCTCGCGGACCGCCGGGAGAGCCTCCAGGGCGATGTGGTGTTCATGTTCCAGCCGGGCGAGGAGGGGCACAACGGGGCGGGCGCGATGATCGACGAGGGTGTCCTGGGCGCGGCGGGCAAGCCGCTCGACGCGGCCTTCGCCCTGCACGTCTCGGCCAATCGGCTGCCCGGCGGCTGGGTCGCGTCCCGGCCCGGCACCGTCATGACGGCGTCCGACGTCCTGCGGGTGACGGTTCGCGGCGAGGGCGGGCACGGTTCGGCTCCGCACCACGCCAAGGACCCGGTGCCGGCCGTCTGCGAGATGGTGACCGCGCTGCAGAACTGGGTGACGCGCACCTTCGACATCTTCGACCCGGTGGTGGTGACCGTCGGGCGGCTGCACGCCGGTACCCAGCAGAACGTCATCCCGGACACGGCCGAGTTCGAGGCGACCGTACGCAGTTACTCCGAGGCCAACCACGAGCGGCTGGCCGCGGGGCTGCCGCGTCTGGTGCGCGGGATCGCGGCCGCACACGGGCTGGACGTGGAGGTGGAGTACGAGATGCTCTATCCGGTCACCGTCAACGAGCCGGCCGCGACGGCGTTCGCGCTGGACGCGGCGCGCGAGCTGTTCGGCACGGGCGAGGTGTGGGAGGCGCCGCAGCCGGCCAGCGGTTCGGAGGACTTCTCCCTTGTGCTGAACAAGGTGCCCGGCGCGATGCTGCTGGTCGGCGCGGCGCCCGAAGGCGTGGACGTGGAGAAGGCACCCCAGAACCACTCCCCGCGAGCGGTTTTCGACGACCGGGTGCTCCACCGCCAGGCGGCGCTGCTCGGCGAGCTCGCCGAGCAGCGGCTCGCCGCAGGCGCGTCAGTATGACGGCCCCGCGCGGGACGGCGGAGGCGGCGGCGCCCCGGGTGACCGCCGTAGTCGGCCTGCTCGTCGTCTTCGAGTTGCTCAGCGGCTTCCTCCAGGGCTCGGCGCCGGCGCTGGTACCGGCCGTTCAGGACTGGCAGTCCATCAGCGCGTCACAGGCGCAGTGGTACATGGCGGTGCAGTTCCTCGCGGCAGCGGTCGCGGTGCCCGTGTTCGGCCGGCTCGGAGATCTCTACGGGCACCGTCGGCTGACCCGGATCGCGCTGGTCTGCGTCGCGGCGGGCACCGTCCTGGTGGCCCTCGCACCGAATCTGACGGTGCTGCTGGTGGGCCGTGCCCTGATGGGTCCGCTGGCGGCGCTGCTGCCGCTGGAGATCGGTCTCGTACGGGACCGGCTCGACCTGGAGGGCGGGCGACGGGCGGTGGGGCTGCTTGTCGGCGCGCTCACCCTCGGATCGCTTCTCGGGCACGCTCTGGTGGGCCCTCTGCTCGCACTCACCGGTGGCGTCCGGGCCACTCTCTCGGTCCTTGCCACGCTCGCGTGTGCATGCCTGGCCCTGTCGTACTGCGCGATCCCGGAGTCCCGGACGCGCGCACCGGGCCGGATGGACTGGTCGGGGGCGCTGCTGCTCGGGCTCTCGCTGCTGCTGTTCCTCGGCACGACGGCGCGCGGCGCGACCTGGGGCTGGACCTCTCCGCTCACCCTGGGCGGTCTGGTGCTCTCCCTGGCCCTGCTCGCCTGGTGGGTCCGGCTCGAACGGGACCGGCCACACGCCCTGGTCGACGTCCGGGCTGTGGCCCGCCGCCAGTCCGCGCTGTACTACGTCTCCGGCTTCCTCTTCGGCGCCGTGATGCTGGGCGGGCAGGCCGTCGGCATCTCGTATCTGGCCGCGTCCACGGCCGACGAGGGGTACGGGTTCGGGCTCACCACCTGGGAGATCAGCGCGTGGGGCGCGGTGCCGCATGTGCTGGCCTTCGCCGGGGCGAGCCTCGTGGCCCGGGTGGCGGCCCGAACGGGCTACCGTCGTGTGCTGCTGCTCTCCTTCGCACTGATGGCGGCGGGGAACGTGGGGCTGATCGCCGCTCACACCGCTCTGCCACTGTTCGCCCTGGCGTCCGCCGTCGCCGGCTTCGGCATGGGCCTGGCCTTGGGCGGTCTGCCCACTCTGATCGTGGAACGCAGCGCCACGGACCGGACGGCGAGTGCGACCGCCGTCTACAACAACCTGAAGACCCTGGGCGGCAGTGTCGCGGGCGCGGGCTCGGCGGTCGTCCTCGGCTCGCTTGTCGTCGGGGGTACGGAGGTCCCGGCGCTCTCCGCGTATCTGACGATCTGGGGGCTGAGCGCGCTGCTGTGCGTGGGCGCGCTGGTCCTCCAGATGCTGACCGGACGTGACGTGCATGTTCCGGGTGCGACGGAGGCCCTCGGCTCCGGTGCGCCTACGACGGGCGGCGCGGCCACGCCGGGCCCCACTCGGGCGGCTTGAACGCGACGCTCCGCCGCGTGGCGGCACTCTGGCGACCTGAAGACCACACACGTTGGTTCACCCCGAGCTGGGGAGCGGGCGGGGCCCGGCATCGAGGAGCACGCGGATCGCGTGGCGAGGCCGCGTGCCTGCTCGCGGACGTAGCGAGCGGGGATGGCTAGCGCGGCGGCTGCCGACGACGCCCCATCGACTCCAGACGCGCGGCGAAGATGTGCTGGACGCCGATGCCGCCCTCCAGCTCATCGGCTATCAGGTGGACGAGCTCGGCCCGCTCCACCTTGCCCCCCCAGCTCCTCGAACACCTCGCGGTGTAGGGCTGCCGGCTATGGCGCGGAAATGCCGAGGTTTTCCGCATGAATTCACCCCTGAGAGTGACGGTGCGACGGGGTGGCGCGGGCAGGCTTTCACGGCGACGCGCAGACTTTCGACATCTAAGGCACGGGATCGGGCCGCTGACCTGGCGCTTTAGTGCCCACGGCACCCCTGACCTGCAGGGATGTCAGGCCCTTTCAGGGGCTTTCTGATGTGTGCAGCTGGAACTCCCCACAGACTTCCCGGGAGCCGGGGAAACGCCCCAGGCACTCCCCACAGCGGAGTCAGATCATGTTCGAGCTCATCCAGGACGCGGTCCGATCCACCGCTCGCTGACCCGCTCCCCGGGCCGGGTCCGTGCGATCCCGCCCACCCGCCAGGGCGGGATCGACGCGCTCGCACGGGGCGGCCGGCCCGTCCGTTCGGTGCGGCCCGGCCGAGCATCGCCCCGGTTCACACGCGGCGCGTGCTGGACAGCCAGTCCCGGGGCGACATCCCGTACGCGGTGCGAAAGGCCCGACTGAAGTGGGACGGGTTCACGAAGCCCCAGCGCTGAGCCACCGCCGAGACGGTAGGTGCGGACCTCGACTGCCTGGACAGCTCCCGTCGGCACCTCTCCAGGCGCTCGCGATGGATCCAACGGCTCACCGTGGTCCCCTCCGCCTCGAAGATCTTGTGCAGATACCGGACGGACATGTGGTGCGCGCCCGCGATCATCTCCGGAGAGAGACCTGGATCGGTCAGGTGTCGGAGGATGTATTCCTTGATGCGGGCCAGCATCCCGCGGGCCACCTCCGACGCGTGGGGGTTCAGTAGGCCTTGTCGCTCGCGCACAAGCACCGTCAGCAGATCGACGGCGGTCATCGCGAGTTGCCGGCCTGTGTACGGGTCGAACCCGGCCGCCTGGTCCGCCAGACGTTCCAGATGGCCGGCGACCACTCCGGAGGTGCCGCAGTGGCTGTCGAAGACGGTCCCTGTGATCGCCCGCAGTTCGGTGTCCGTCACGGCCAGCACCTCCTTCGGCACCCGGATCGATGTGAACCGGAAGTTCTCCGGTTGTTCCCTGCCGTAGGGCCGGCCGGCGTCGGAGCAGGTGAAGGTACCGGGGCGGACCAGGGCCTGGCGCCCGTCCTGGGTGAGCCGCCCGGTTCCCTGGTGCTGGAGCGTGATGGTCATGTACTCCGCTCCGCCCCTGGAGATCAGGGGGGCGTGGCGCGACACGCGCGCGGGGCCGGCCTCGACGACCGAGATCTGGAGGGGGCCGAGCGTATCGACGGTCATCGTCCCCGTCGCGGGCTCGCGCTCGTACAGCGTGACGTCCATCGGAACCAAGGTGTCGGAGACGATGCTCTGCCAGTAGTCGGCCCGCTCGGACGGAGGCAGCGGCAGGACGGAGAGTACGACGGGCATCATGACCTCTTGTCATGGTCGTGCGGACGCTACCTGGAGAGCGTCGGAACAGCAGGAAATCCAGTATCGAACCATCTGCCGTCGTCGCCATCAGTCACCCGACTGGTGCTCTGTCGTCCCCGGCCGCTCTCACCGCAGGCGAGCGCGGAGGAACCGGCCGCCGAGCCGTACGGCCGCCCGCGTCGACGGGCTGTTGCGCAGTGCGGTCAGTGACACGAAGTCGTGGACCGTGCCCTGGAACCGTGCCGCGGTCGCGGCGACGCCGGCCCGGAGCAGCCGGCCCGCGTACTCCTCAGCCTCGTCCCTGGCGACGTCGGCCTCCGCCGTGACGACCAGCGCCGGCGGCAGTCCCGCAAGCGCGTCCGTACTCGCACGCAGCGGGGCCGCGGTCGCCTCGTCCCGCTGCCGGGGATCTGCCGCGTACTGCCGCCAGTATGACTGTACGGCCTCCCGCGTGAGTGGATACCCCGTGGCGAAGAGCCGTTGTGACGGGCTGTCGCAACGGGCATCGGTAAGGGGGTAGTACAGGAGTTGGGCGCGGATCTCCGGACCCCCGCGCGCCCGCGCCAGCAGCGTGAGCGCCGTGGCAAGAGTGGCCCCCGCGCAGTCCCCGGCGACCGCGAGCCGATCGGTGTCGAGCCCGAGCGACTCGCTCTGTCCTACCGCCCAGGTCAGCAGGTCGTAACACTCTTCGAGGGCGACCGGATAGCGGCTCTCGGGCGTGCGGCTGTACTCGGGAACGACGGCCGCGACACCGGCTTCGCGCACCAGCTCACTGATGAGCCAGGCGTGCGTATGCCCGTCGCCCAGCATCCAGCGGCCCCCGTGGACGTAGAGCAGGGTGGGGAGCCGGCCCGTGACCTCGGTCGGCCGCACGACCCAGAAGCCCACCAGACCGGTGGGCCCCACGGGCGCCGCGTGGAAGGTGGCTTCCACGTCGAAGTCGTCCATCCGATCGCCCTGAGCCTCCTGCAACGCCTGGCGGGCGGCGCCCGGTTCGAGCTCGTGGAGGTACGGGGGCGTCGAAGCGGCGTCGACGAGCCGCTGCACCAGTGGATCCAGGATCGCGGGCGGCGGCTGCTCGGGGTCGGCCTCCCGGTCGGGCTCCGGCTGCATTCGTTCCGCCTCTCGCTCGGGCCCCACAGGGTGTGAGTCGTTTGCACACGTCAGCTGTCGCGCAGGACATCCCGGAGTTGATGACGGCTGCTGACGCCGAGCTTGGGGTAGACGTTGTAGAGGTGCGAGCCCACGGTACGCGGCGAGAGAAACAGCCGCTCGGCGATCTCACGGTTCGACAGACCGCGGGCGGCGAGTCGCGCGATCTGCTGCTGTTGGGCGGTCAACTCGGCCAGCCGCTCGTCAGAGGTGGACGCGGAGGCGTCGGCGACCCCTGCCGCGCGCAGCTCACCGCGGGCCGCGTCCGCGAGGACCCGGGCTTCGAGTCGCGCCGCCACCTCCAGGACCGCGGTCAGCTGGGCGCGGGCCTCCAGGGGCCTTCGGCGCCTGCGCAGCCAGATCGCGTAGTGCAGACGGGCATGTGCCCGCTCCAGCGGCCAGGTGTCTCCCTCGGGATTGACCAGAGCCAGTCGGAAGTGGTGCTCGGGATCCGCTTCCTCGTCGACGAGGGCCGCCGCGTGGTGCATGAGGAGCGTCATGCGGGTCGTCGGTCGCTCGCCCACGGACTCCCGCACCGCGCCGAGGACGCGCGCTGCCTCGTTCGTGCGGCCGACGCGCTGTGCGGCGGTGGCCAGTTCACTGATGCAGCGAGGGGACAGGAAGCGGACGAGTGGCGTTCCGTCCTCCCCGAAAAGGGCCCGGAGATGACGGAACGCACCCTCAGCGTCCCCCAGGGCCAGTGCGTGAAGTCCGCTGGCGCGCAGCATCCTGACGCGAGTGGCCCGGTTCTCACCGAGGTTGACGGAGCGCCAGTGGCGGCCGGTGAAGGGGATGTCCGGAAGGCTGTCGCCACGCAGGGCTCGCAGCGTCACCTCCAGTGCCTCCAGATCCATGTCGACACGGGGCGACGGGTGGACGAGCGCGGCCGAGCGTCCTTCCTCGATCAGGGTGTGGGCTTCCTGCCATCGGCCCATGGCGACGAGGGTGTCCACGTGATGCGGAAGAGTCCACAGCCGCGAGCCCCAGGCCCCCCGGGCGACGTGCAGCGCGCTCGCCTGTCGGTGCAGCTCCGCGCACTGCTCCGACTCGTCGGTGTAGTAGGCCACCGAGGCATGGGCCAGCAGCCGGGTCAGTGCAGCCGACCCGTCGACCGGTCCGAGCGGTCCGGACGACGGGACGTGCGCCCGGCGGGGGGTTCTGTGGCTGCGGCCGTGGCTGTCGGCATCGAGACCTACCGCCACGGAGGCGTCCAGGGCTGCCAGGACTCCGGGCCCGTCGAGCCTGGGGAACGGGTGCGGGGCCACCGGATCGGTACGCCCGGCGGGCAGGGCGTCCACCCAGCGCTCGGCACGGTCGTCGCCCCTGTCGACTGCGGCCCCGGCCACCCGGCGGGCATGGTCGAACAGGCGGGGCAACTCCTCGTGGTGCTCCGGCAGACCGGACTGGTGGGCGATCGCCGCCGCGAGCGCGGTGAGTACGAGGGAGGTGGTGGCGGTATGCGGGGGAGAGTGCCGCCACACGTCCAGCAGAAGCCCGAAGGCCTCCCGCTGGTACGAGAGAAGCGACAGTGCGGCGGCCGTGGCACAGCCCGCCACGCACCGCAGGTCCCGGTCGTGGGCGACCCGGGAGAACTCCGCGTACAGGTCGCGGACCCATTCCGGATCCCCGAGATCGCTCACCGCGACCATTGCCGCGGCAAGGCGGCGGGCCCGGTCCTCGTCGTTCCCGCTGAGCCGCGCCGCCTGCTCGAACGCCTCCGCCGAAGCGAAACGGTCCCCGACCCGCAGGGCGTGGACAGCGGTCGTCCGCTCCAGGGCATCGGCCACCTCCTCGTCGGGGCCGATCGCGGCCGCGGCCAGATGCCAGGCCCTGTAGGCCGGGTTCTGGCCCACCGCCGTCGCCAGGTCCTGATGGGCCTGCTGCCGCAGCTTCGCGGGCTGCCGGTGGAACGCCGCCGTACGGATCAGTGGATGGCCGAACGCGAGGCTGCCGTCGGCGACGCCGATCAGGCCGGCCTCCTCCGCCGGGGCCCACACCGTCAGGTCGTCCGTGCCCAGGGCGGCCATGACGATGCGGAGTCCCTCGTCGCGCAGCGCGGCCGACGCATAGAGCAACGCACGCTGCGTGTCCTCCGGGAGCAGGTCCAGACGCGCGGAGAACACCTGAGGGGTCCGCAGGGTGCGGCCCGCCTCCGAGTCGAGTGAGGCCGACCCGGCACCGACGCCCGATGCCCGATTCAGCTCGACGATCGCCAGGGGATTGCCCTCCGCCTGCCGAAGCAGGCCCAGTCGGTGCCGCCCCCGGGGTGCGTGGGGCTGGGCGTCCAGCAGCCGGGCTGCCGCCCCGCGGGACAACGGCCCGAGCCTGAGGACGGGAAGATCAGCCGGAACTCCTGCCGGGGGAGCTTCGCCACGTGCGGTGAACAGCATGGTCACCGTCTGATCCGTGAGCCGCCGCCATACGGAGAGCAGGACCTCCAAGGAGGCGTCGTCGCAGTCCTCGGCGTCGTCCACCGCCACCATCACCTGGCTCGACCGGGCGAGGCGGGTCATGAGCGCGAGCGTGGCGGCACAGAGCGTACGCCGTTCCTCCGGCCCGGCTCCCGCACCCCGGTCCACGACGGAACGGAGCACTTGCCGCCAGTCCTCCGCAACGGTGTCCGGGACGTCCTGCACCGGCAGAAGCAGCTGGTGCAGGGAGGCGAAGGGGGTCGGCCGCTCCCCGCCCCAGCCCCGCACCGAAAGAACCAGGGCCCCCCGTGCCGCAGCCGTCTCCTCGGCGAACCTCAGCATCCGGGACCTGCCGCTGCCGGTCTCCCCGAGCACGAGCAGACCCTGCGGACCGGAGCGCACGTCCAGGCACCGCAGGATCCGGTCCATCTCCTCCTCACGGCCGATCGGCACAGCCGCGCGTCCCGCCTCGTACTCCGTCATCGCACTCCGACTCCCCGCGCGAGGCGGCTGGTGACCGCCCCTACGCGGATGCTGTCATAAGGCAGGTAATTTCGGCCGACCCGCCCCACTGGCTGCGAGGGCGAGCAGGGCGTCGACTTCGCGTGAGTGCACCGGCTGTACCCCGTACCGACCGGGCAGTAGTGCGCTGTCGTGCCAACTCCTGGGCACGGGGAGAAAAGTCGGTCGGTCGGGCCGCTCGTAGTTTTCGGGTGTGCCGAGCCGCGAAACGCGGACGGCACGGTACCGACTGCTCCGAAAGGACCCCTCATGTTCGACATCACCAAGGTGCAGGCCGCCCCGAGCGCGGACCTCCTTACCCCTGACAACGCCGTCATGCTCTTCGTGGACCACCAGCCGCAGATGTTCTTCGGCACCGGGAGCGGCGACCGCGCCGCGATCATCAACAGCACCGTGGGTCTTGCCAAGGCGGCTCAGGCATTCGACGTGCCCGCCGTCCTGACCACGGTCGCCGCCGAGTCGTTCTCCGGGCCCCTGCTGCCGCAGCTCGCCGAGGTGTTCCCCAAGAACGAGGTCATCGACCGCACGACGATGAACGCCTGGGAGGACGAGGCGCTCGTGGCGGCGGTCAAGGCGACCGGGCGCAAGAAGATCATCCTCTCCGGCCTGTGGACCGAGGTCTGCCTGGTGCTGCCCGCTCTCTCCGCGCTGGAGCAGGGATACGAGGTGTACGTGGTCTCCGACGCCTCCGGCGGCGTCAGCCCGGCCGCCCACGAGCACGCGCTCCAGCGGATGATCGCCGCCGGCGCGGTGCCGGTGACCTGGGTGCAGGTGCTCCTGGAGCTGCAGCGCGACTGGGCGCGCCAGGAGTCGTACGGCGCGGTCATGGAGATCGTCAAGGCCCACGCGGGCGCTTACGGCCTGGGTGTCGTGTACGCGCAGAGCGTCATCGGCGCGCACGCGGCCGGCTGACCTCCTTGGACACCGGCATTCTGATCCTGCGTCTGCTGGTGGGCCTGCTCGTCGCCGGCCACGGGGTGCAGAAGATCAGCTCACACCTCGGCGGCAGGGGACTCGAAGGCGGCACGGAGGAGTTCCGCGCCGACGGGTTCCGCGGCGGAGCCCTCACCGCACTGGCGGCGGGCGGTGGCCAGATCGGATCGGGTCTGCTGCTCGCCGCCGGCCTCCTGACCCCGCTCGCCGCCACCGGGACCATCGGGGTCATGACTGTCGCCCTCACCGTGAAACGACACGACGGCCTCTGGGTGCAGAACGACGGGTACGAGTACCCGCTCGTCCTCATCGGCACCGCCGCCGCACTCGCCGCCACCGGACCCGGCGCCTGGTCCCTCGACGCGACCCTCGGCCTCACGCCGTACCCGCTGTGGTGGGCGGCCCTCGCGCTCGTGGCCGGTGTCGGCAGCGGGCTCCTCACCCGGCTCGTACTGCACCGGGCAGCCCCGGCGGCGCCGCAGAGCGCCGCCCGCGGCGAGCGCTGACCGCGAGCCACACAGACCGGGTCCGGCCGCTCCGCGCCCCCCGACCGGACGGCCGGGCCCTCCCACCTTCCAGGAGAACTCGATGGAAACCACGACCACCGCACCCCCGCGCGGCGGCGGCCAGCCGCTGCTGCACCAGAAGGGCGCCGAGACCCAGACGTTCGGCACGCTCAAGCAGCTGCCGATCGGCCTCGGCCACGACACCCGCATGTACGCGTGCCAGCGGCTGAACCGCGTACTCGCCGACACGCAGATCCTGTACTCCCTCTACAAGAAGCACCACTGGCTCATGCGCGGGGCGACCTTCTACTCGCTCCACCTCATGCTGGACAAGCACGCGGAGGCCCAACTGGCCATCGTGGATGCGCTGGCCGAGCGGATTCAGAGCCTCGGCGGCGTCGCGGTAGGAGACCCGCGCCACGTCGCGGAACTGACCGCGATTCCCCGACCGCCAGACGGCGTGGAGCCGGTCCCCGTCATGCTGTCGCGGCTCCTCGACGCGCACGAGCGGATCCTGATCGACGCGCGGGACGCCGCCGCCCGGATCTCGGCAGAGGGCGACGAGGGCAGCACCGACCTGCTCATCTCCGACGTCATCCGCACCGGCGAGGCGCAGGTGTGGTTCCTGGCCGAACACCTCGTGGACACACCCTTGGTGCGCGGCTGATGGAGGACACGTACGACGTCGTCGTGGTCGGCGGCGGGCCGGGCGGAGAAGTCGCCGCCGACCGGGTCGTCCGGTCGGGGCTGACCGCCGTCGTCGTCGAGGCCGAGATGGTCGGCGGCGAGTGTTCCTACCGGGCATGCGTGCCGAGCAAGGCCCTGCTGCGTCCCGGTGCGGCCAGGGAGGCCGCACAGTCGGTCGACGGGGCACGGCAGGCGGTGACCGGGGCGCTCGATCCGGCGCACGTCCTGGCCCGCCGCGACCGGTTCACCGGCCGCGGTGACGACACCGGTCAGGCCGACTGGCTGAGCGGCGCCGGCATACCTCTCGTACGAGGGCACGGGCGGCTCGCCGGGGAACGCCGCGTGGAGGTGACCGGGGCCGACGGCGCGGTCCGTACCTTGCGGGCGCGGCTCGCGGTCGTCCTCAGCCCCGGCACGGCACCCGTGCTGCCGCCGGTCGAAGGGGTCGACCGGATCGGTGTGTGGACCAACCGGCAGGCGACCACGGCCGATGTGGTGCCCGAGCGACTCGTCGTGATCGGCGGGGGAGTGGTGGCCTGCGAGATGGCCACCGCGTGGCGCTCGCTCGGCTCCTCCGTCACCCTGCTCGTCCGCGACCAGGCCCTGCTGACCGGCTGGGAGCCGTGCGCCGGCGAAGAGGTGACCCGCGGTCTGATTGGTTTGGGCGTCACGATCCGTTTCGGGGTTTCGGCGACCCGGGTCGCTCGTGACGAGACCACCCTCGCCGTGACCGTGGAGACCGACGACGGCGCCACCCTCGTGTGCGACGAGGTGCTTGCCGCGGTCGGCCGTCGCCCGCGTACTGCGGACCTCGGTCTGGAGACCGTCGGCCTGCCGGCCGGTGGCTGGCTCCCGGTCGACGACACCTGCCGCGTCACCGTCCTCGACGGGGACTGGCTCTACGCCGTCGGCGACGTGAACCACCGGGCGCCGCTGACCCACATGGCCAAGTATCAGGCCCGCGCCTGTGCCGCGGCGATCGCCGAGCGGGCCGTGGGTCATCCGGCCGGCACCGGCGGTCGGATGGCCTGGAACGCGGAGGCCGACCACGTCGCCGTCCCGCAGGCCGTGTTCACCCATCCCGAGATCGCGAGCGTCGGTCTCACCGAACGCGCCGCACGCGAAGCGGGTATCGCGGTACGCGCGGTGGAGTACCGCATCGACGACGTCGCGGGAGCCGCGCTGTACGCCGACGACTACCGCGGTCACGCCAAGCTCGTCGTCGACGAGACGCGGGGAGTCGTCGTCGGCTGCACGCTCACCGGCCCGATGGCGACCGAACTCATCCACACGGCCACCGTCGCCATCGTGGGAGAAGTCCCGCTCAAGCGTCTGTGGCACGCCGTTCCCGCCTTCCCGACGGTCAGCGAGGTCTGGCTGCGCCTCCTTGAGGCGTACGGCCTCTGAGGCGACCGCCGCCCGTCCCTCCGCGCCCACCCAAGCACCCGACAAGGAACCGCACATGCTTCCCACGAAGCGCACCCTCACGCTCGCCCTCGCCCTGCCCGCGACACTGGCCACCCTGATCGGCGCCGCACCCACGGCCAGCTCGCCTGCCGCAGGCACCGACCGGCACGCGCCCAAGCCCACCATCGTCCTGGTCCACGGGGCGTTCGCCGACGCATCCAGCTGGAGCGGCACGATCAAGCGTCTGCGCCGTGCGGGCTACCCCGTCGTCGCCACCGCCAACCCGCTGCGCGGTCTCGCCGACGACACGGCCTACCTCCGCGGCGTGCTGGCCGGCGTCGACGGCTCCGTCGTCCTGGTCGGCCACTCCTACGGTGGCGCTGTCATCAGCGGTGCCGCCGTGGGCGACAGCCGCGTGAAGGCCCTCGTCTACATCGCCGCGTTCACCCCCGACAAGGGCGAGAGCGCGGCCCAGCTGGCCGCCAAGTTCCCCGGCTCCACCCTCGGCGAGACGGTGAACCCGCAGTCGTACCCGCTGCCCGGCGGTGGCACCGGCACCGAACTCGTCATCGACCAGGCCAAGTACCACCGTCAGTTCGCCGCCGACGTCCCCGCCGCCGACGCGGCGGTCATGGCTGCCACCCAGCGCCCGGTCGCCACCTCCGCGCTGGAGGAGAAGGCCGGGGAAGCGGCGTGGAAGACGATCCCGTCCTGGGCGCTCATCGCCACCGCCGACAAGAACATCCCGCCGGCAGCCGAGCGATGGATGGCCCGGCGCGCCGGCTCCCGCACCACCGAGGTGGACGCGTCGCACGCCGTGGCCGTCTCCCGCCCGGCGGTGGTCACCGACGTGATTTTCGACGCCGCGCGCGCCATCCGCTGAGCACCCACCCGTACGTCCTACGAAGGAGAACCCTCATGCCGAACACACCGACTCTCGAACCCGCCGCCCAGGCCTTCGCCGACGCCACCGCCCAGCCGCCGTACCTCTACCAGATCCCCGTCGCGGACGGCCGCAAGGCCGTGGACGGCGTTCAGAGCGGTGAAGGCGTCCCCCTGCCCGCCGTCGACGAGGAATGGGTCACCGTCCACGGCGGCCCGACCGGTGACGTCCGCGCCCGCATCGTCCGCCCGCGCGGCGCCACCGGCCCGCTCCCCGTCATCCTCTACATCCACGGCGCCGGCTGGGTCTTCGGCAACGCCCATACCCACGACCGGCTCGTCCGCGAACTCGCCGTCGGCACCCGTGCGGCCGTCGTCTTCCCCGAGTACGACCTCTCGCCCGAGGCCCGCTACCCCGTCGCCATCGAGCAGAACTACAGCGTCGCCCAGTGGATCGCCCGCGAGGGACACCACAAGGACCTCGACGGCACCCGGATCGCCGTCGCGGGCGACTCGGTCGGCGGCAACATGACCGCCGCCCTCACCCTCATGGCCAAGCAGCGCGGCGATGTCCGCCTCACCCACCAGGTCCTCTTCTACCCGGTCACCGACGCGAGCTTCGACACCGACTCGTACCACGCCTTCGCCGAGGGCTACTTCCTGCGCCGCGACGCCATGAAGTGGTTCTGGGACCAGTACACGACCGAAGAGGCCGAGCGCGCGCAGATCACCGCCTCGCCGCTGCGCGCCACCACCGAGCAGCTCACCGGCCTGCCGCCCGCCCTGGTCATCACCGCCGAGGCCGACGTCCTGCGCGACGAGGGCGAGGCGTACGCGGCGAAGCTCCGCGCCGCCGGAGTCCCCGTCACCGCCCTTCGCGTCCAAGGGGTCATTCACGACTTCGTCATGCTGAACGCGCTGCGCGAGACGCAGGGCGCGGAGCTCGCCATCGGTCTCGCCGTCGACACCCTGCGCAAGGCCCTGGCGTGACCGGGCCGTCGACTCGCATGACCGGGCCGTCGCCGAGCATGCCCGTCGCGGGCCTCGTGCCCGCCCTGCGCCAGGAACACGCGCAGGTCGACCTCCTCGTCCGCAACGCGAAGGTGTTCACCGGCGACCCCGACCGTCCCGAGGCCCGCGCCGTCGCGATCCGCGACGGCCGGGTCGCGGCCCTCGGCGACGACCACGACCTCGCCCACCTCGTCGGCCCGGGGACCAAGGTCGTCGACGCCCTCGGCCGCCGGGTGATCCCCGGCCTGAACGACTCGCACCTGCACGTCATCAGGGGCGGCCTCAACTACGTCCTGGAGCTGCGCTGGGACGGGGTACGCAGCCTCCGCCACGCCCTCGCCATGCTGCGCGAGCAGGCCGGCCGTACGCCCAAGGGGCAGTGGATCCGGGTCGTCGGCGGTTGGACCGCGGAACAGTTCGCCGAACGCAGGATGCCGACCGTCGCCGAGCTGAACGCCGCCGCCCCCGACACCCCGGTGTTCGTCCTGCACGTGTACCAGTCCGCCCTGATGAACCGGGCCGCGGTGCGGGCCGCCGGATTCACCCGTGACACGCCAGACCCGCGCGGCGGCCACATCGTACGCGGAAGGGACGGCGAACCCAACGGCGTCCTCCTCGCGGCGCCCAGCGCCCTCATCCTCTACTCGACCCTGGCGAAGGCGCCGGCCCTCGACGAGGCCGACAAGCGCACGTCGACCCGTCACTTCCTGCGCGAGCTGAACCGCTTCGGGCTGACCTCCGCGGTCGACGCCGCCGGCGGGTTCCAGAACTTCCCCGACAACTACGCCACGGTCGTCGACCTCGCCAGGTCGGGGGAGTTGTCCCTGCGGATCGCGTACCACCTGTTCCCGCAGACGGCCGGTCAGGAGCTCGCCGACCTGAAGCGCTGGACCGAGATGGTCAAGCCCGGGGACGGGGACGCGTGGCTCCGGCTGAACGGCGCGGGCGAGAACCTCACCTGGGCCGCCGCGGACTTCGAGAACTTCTCCGAACCCCGCCCCGAACTGGGGGGATATGAGCTGGAGTTCGAGAAGGCCGTCCGGCTCCTCCTTGAGAACGGCTGGGGCTTCCGGCTCCACGCGACCTACGACGAGACGATCCGCCGCGACCTGGCCGTCTTCGACAAGCTCGCGGAGGAAGGACTCTTCCCTGGCGGCAACCGCTGGCTCTTCGACCACGCCGAGACCGTCTCGGCCGACAGCCTGGACCGGATCGCCGCCCTCGGCGGCGCCGTATCCGTCCAGAACCGCATGTCCTTCCAGGGCACCGCTTTCCGTGACCGCTACGGCGCCGAGGCCGCCGCCCACGCCCCGCCGGTCCGGGCCATGCTCGACCGGGGCCTGACCGTCGCCGCAGGAACCGACGCCACCCGCGTCTCCTCGTACAACCCGTGGGTCGCACTCCACTGGCTGGTGACCGGGCGCACTGTCGGCGGCACAGCGCTCCACCCGGCCGGCAACCGGATCGACCGCGAGACCGCCCTCGACCTCTACACGCGCGGCGGAGCCCGGCTCACCGGCGAGCAGGACGTCAAGGGAAGCCTGCGGGACGGTTGGTACGGCGACCTCACGATCCTGTCCGACGACTTCCTGACCGTGCCCGAGGACGTCATCCCCGAGATCGAGTCCGTGCTGACCGTCGTCGGCGGCCGCATCGTCTACGCGACCGCGGAGTACGAGGGACTCGACGAGGCCGTCCCGCCGGTCAGCCCGGAGTGGAGCCCGGTGGCCCACTTCGGTGGCTACCAGAGCGGTGCCCGCCAGGCGTCGCTCGTGGCCGAGGCCGTCGCCGAGTCCGAGCAGCACCGCCGGTGGCGCGTCGCCCGAGGCTCCACTCCCGAGACGCCTCCGCCGTTCCTCGACCCCTGCTTCGAGCACTGAACGAGAGATCCCACGATGAGTACTGACTCCGCCCCCGCCGACGACGGGCCCGCCGGCGGGCCGGACGCCGACCCGGGGCGCCGCTTCGAGCCGGACCTCCGGTCGATGACCCGGATCAACCTGCGACCCATCGCCTCACCCATGCCGCTGGGCTTCTTCACGGTGGCGATCGCCTCCGTGATGACGGGATGCATGCAGCTCGGGCTCTTCGAGGCCGAGGCACGCGGCGCCGTCGCCCTCTGCGTACTGCCCGCCTTCGCCCTGCAGTTCCTCGTGAGCATCCTGGCCTTCGGCGCCCGTGACGTGATCGCGGCGACGCTCATGGCCGTCTTCGCCGGCAGCTGGCTGGCCTACGCACTCGTCATGTTCAGCAGCGCGGCCGACGGTCCGCGCGTGCTTGGCGTCTTCAATCTGGCGCTCCTCTGCTTCGGGGCGCTGATGACCGCTGTGACCCGGCCCAAGCGCGCACTGTGGCTCGTCCTGGCGGTCTCCCTGCCCCGCTGGGCCGCCACCGGTCTGTCGGGTCTCACCGGCGCCGAATGGCTCACGCGCACGTCCGGGGTTCTCGGACTCCTGGTGGCGCTCGTCGCGATGTACGCCGCGTTCGCCCTGATGTTGGAGGACATGCGCAGCGAGGAGGTCCTGCCCATCGGCCGCAGTGGCCCCGCCCACGCCGCAGTGGAGGGCGACCTCGCGGTCCAGCTCCGGAACCTGGAACGTCAGGCAGGCGTGCGCCGCACGCTCTGAACACCACCTACACCCTGTACACCGCAAGCGCACAGGAGCACCCATGGAACCGCAGGTAGTGGACCGCCCCGAGAAGTCCCGGTACGAGGTCCTCGCCGGTGACGACGGCACCGAGACCGCAGGCTTCGCCGAGTACTTCCTCTCGGAGGACGAGTCGGAGGGCGAGATCGCGTTCATCCACACCGAGATCGATCCGCGCTTCGCCGGCCGGGGCCTGGGCGGTCTGCTCGCCCAGGGAGCCCTCGACGACGCCCGCGCACGCGGACTGCACGTCCTGCCGTACTGCCCCTTCATCCGGGGGTGGATCCGCAAACACCCCGAGTACGCCGACCTGGTGCCCGAGACGCGCCGCCCACGCTTCGGCCTGTGAGACACGACGCTTCCGCCTTCCACACCCCGACCACGCCCCGAGGAGTTCACTCATGTCCCGACACGCCCGCCCCACCGTCGTCCTGGTCCACGGCGCCTTCGCCGACGCCTCCAGCTACGCCCGCGTCATCCCCGAACTGACCGCCGCCGGTCTGAAGGTGGTGGCCCCGGCGGTGCCCAACCGCAGCCTCGTCGACGACGCCGCGTACATCGCCTCGGTCGTCCGTGCCGTCGAAGGCCCCGTGATCCTCGTGGGGCACTCCTACGGCGGCGCCGTCATCACCCTCGCCGGCGCGGAGGACAACGTCCGCGCGCTGGTCTACCTGGCCGGATACGCCTTGGAGGAGGGCGAGAGCCTCGGCGAGCTGCAGGGGCGCTTCCCCGACTCCGGCCTCGCGGACGCGCTCGTCTACACGCCGTTTCCCGTGGCGGGGTCCGACGAGACCGGCACCGACGTCTCGGTGGAGGTTGAGAAGTTCCCCGAGGTCTTCGCCGCGGACGTCGCCCCCGAGCTCGCGGCGGTGCTCGCTGTCTCCCAGCGCCCCCTGGCCGCAAGGGCCTTCGCGGAGGCGGCGCCGGTCGCGGCGTGGAAGAGCAAGCCCTCGTGGGGCCTGGTCGCCACCTCCGACCGGACCATCAACCCCGATGTGGAGCGCTACGGCTACAAGCGTGCCGGCATGACCACCGTCGAGGTCGACTCCTCGCACCTGGTCATGCTCGCCCAGCCCAAGGCCGTGGCCGAACTGATCCAGGACGTGGTCCGGTCCACCGCCCACTGACGTATGGCCAGGCTCGGGGGCCGTGCCGGCCCACCCTTCGGGGTGGGCGGCAAGGCGGTTTGTGCTGCCACAGTCGGGCCCGCGTTCCCGCCCGCCCCGACCAGCCAAGCAGCGGGTCGTTTCTGCCTCCAGGCACAACCACAGGCAGGAATCGCGGGAGCAGGCAGAACGCTGCACTCATGGGCAAGACGCAGTGCGTGGCGAGACAACAGGCGGTGCTTCCCCGACCGTAGCGTGGCGGCGTTCCGTACCGCACCGACGCACGGACCAGCCACTTCGCATCGAGGAGACAAGCCATGCCGTACATCACCGTGGGCCAGGAGAACACCACCCCCATCGACCTCTACTACGAGGACCACGGCGCCGGGCAGCCGGTCGTCCTCATCCACGGGTTCCCGCTCGACGGCCACTCCTGGGAGCGCCAGAGCGCCGCGCTCCTCGAAGCCGGCCACCGCGTGATCACGTACGACCGCCGCGGCTTCGGGCAGTCCTCGCAGCCGACGACCGGCTACGACTACGACACCTTCGCGGCCGACCTGAACACCGTGATGGAGACCCTCGACCTGAACGACGCCGTCCTCGTCGGCTTCTCCATGGGCACCGGAGAGGTCGCCCGCTACGTGTCCACGTACGGCTCCGCCCGCGTCTCCAAGGTCGCCTTCCTGGCCTCCCTGGAGCCCTGCCTGCTCAAGACCGAGGACAACCCGGCCGGCGTCGCCCCGAAGGAGTTCTTCGACGGAATCGTCGCCGCCGTCAAGGCCGACCGCTACGCCTACTACACGGCCTTCTTCAACGACTTCTACAACCTCGACGAGAACCTGGGCACGCGGATCAGCGAGGAAGCGGTCCGCAACAGCTGGAACACCGCGGCAGGCGGCGGCTTCTTCGCCGCGTCCGCCGCCCCGTCGACCTGGTACACCGACTTCCGCGCCGACATCCCGGCCGTCGACGTGCCCGCCCTGATCCTGCACGGCACGGCCGACCGCATCCTGCCCGCGGAGGGCACCTCGCGCCCCTTCCACAAGGCGCTCCCCTCCGCCGACTACGTCGAGATCGAGGGCGCCCCGCACGGCCTGCTGTGGACCCACGCGGAGGAGGTCAACACCGCCCTCCTCGCCTTCCTGGCGAAGTGACGCCCCACCCGCCGGTTCACACGGGGTGAGCGCATCGCCGCGCGGCAGCCGGGGGAACCGGCCCGGCTGCCGCGGTGGGTGATGCCGGAACCCTGGCGTCACCCCGCCTTCCACGGCCACGGCCATGGCCGCCGCCACCGCCGCAGGATCCAGACATGACCAGGAGAGCAGAGACTTCATGCAGTTCGGCATATTCACCGTTGGGGACGTGACCCCCGACCCCACCGACGGCCGTACTCCGTCGGAACACGAGCGCATCAAGGCGATGATCGCCATCGCCCTCAAGGCCGAAGAGGTCGGCCTGGACGTCTTCGCGACCGGCGAGCACCACAACCCGCCGTTCGTCCCCTCGTCCCCGACCACCCTGCTCGGCTACATCGCCGCCCGCACCGAGAAGCTGATCCTGTCCACCGCCACGACGCTGATCACCACCAACGACCCGGTGAAGATCGCGGAGGACTACGCGACACTCCAGCACCTGGCCGACGGCCGGGTCGACCTCATGCTGGGGCGCGGCAACACCGGCCCGGTGTACCCGTGGTTCGGACAGGACATCCGTCAGGGCATCAACCTCGCCAAGGAGAACTACGCGCTGCTGCGCAGGCTGTGGCGCGAGGACGTCGTGGACTGGGAGGGCACGTTCCGTACGCCCCTGCAGGCTTTCACGTCGACACCCCGGCCGCTGGACGGCGTCCCGCCGTTCGTCTGGCACGGCTCCATCAGGTCCCCGGAGATCGCGGAGCAGGCCGCGTTCTACGGCGACGGCTTCTTCCACAACAACATCTTCTGGCCGGCCGACCACACCCGGCGCATGGTCCAGCTGTACCGGCGGCGGTACGCCCACCACGGCCACGGCCGCCCGGAGGACGCCGTCGTGGGCCTCGGCGGCCAGGTCTTCATGCGGAAGAACTCCCAGGACGCAGGACGGGAGTTCCGCCCCTACTTCGACAACGCACCCGTGTACGGTCACGGCCCGTCGCTGGAGGACTTCACCGAGCAGACCCCGCTGACGGTGGGCTCTCCTCAGCAGGTCATCGAGCGGACCCTGACCTTCCGGGAGAGCGTCGGCGACTACCAGCGCCAGCTCTTCCTGATGGACCACGCCGGCCTGCCCCTGAAGACCGTCCTGGAGCAGCTCGACATCCTCGGCGAGGAGGTCGTGCCCGTGCTGCGCAAGGAGTTCGCGAACGGGCGTCCCGCCGACGTTCCGGACGCACCGACGCACGCGGCACGGGTCACCGCCGCCGCGACGCAGCGGGGAGCGACCGCCGCATGAAGCTGACCGTCGTTTCCGCGGGGCTGAGCACGCCCTCCTCCACCCGCCTGCTCGCCGACCGGCTGGCCGAGGCGGCCCGCGACGAACTCGTCGACCGGGGCCACACCGTGTCGATCGAGGTCGTCGAGCTGCGCGCACTCGCCGGGGACATCGCCAACCACTTCGTGACCGGTTTCGCGCCGCCGCGACTGGCCGCCGCGATCGAAGCGGTGACGGGAGCCGACGGCCTGATCGCCGTGACTCCGGTGTTCACGGCCTCCTACAGCGGGCTGTTCAAGTCCTTCTTCGACGTGATCGCCCCGGACGCTCTCACAGGGCAGCCGGTCCTGGTCGCGGCGACGGGCGGTACCGCTCGCCACTCCCTTGTCCTGGAGCACGCCCTGCGCCCGCTCTTCGCCTATCTGCGCGCCACCGTCGTTCCCACCGCGGTGTACGCGGCGTCCGAGGACTGGGGATCAGGGGGAGACGAGTACGCCGACGGCCTGCCCGCGCGCGTCCGGCGGGCGGGCGGCGAACTGGCCGCGCTCATGGCGGCTCGCCCGCCCCGGGCCGAGCCCGAGGAAGACGTCACCGCCCTCGAACGGCAACTCGCCGACCTGCGCTTCGACTGAGGCCGGGGGTCCTGCACCCGAGCGACCGACCGAACTCCCCGCGTACTCCCCCGAGGATGACGGAGCATTCCCCGGCGAGGGGGAGGGGCCGGTTGAGTGCCTGTGCTCCGCTCAGTCGGGCCGATAGCCTGGGAAAATGCTTACAGAAGTGACAGCGACCCGCTATGTCACCCCCTTGCGTGAGGGCGGCTCGCTCCCCGGGATCGTCGAGGCCGACGACCTCGGTACCTACGTCATGAAGTTCACCGGCGCCGGACAGGGCCGCAAGACCCTCGTCGCCGAGGTCATCTGCGGGCAGCTCGCCCGCAGGCTCGGTCTGCGGGTGCCGGAGCTCGTCTCCATCCAGCTCGACCCGGTGATCGGGCTCTCCGAGCCCGACCAGGAGGTGCAGGAGCTGCTCAAGGCGAGCGGCGGGCTCAACCTGGGCATGGACTTCCTGCCCGGCTCGCTGGGCTTCGACCCGCTGGCCTACGAGGTGGACCCGGCGGAGGCCGGCAAGGTCGTCTGGTTCGACGCGGTCATCAACAACGTCGACCGTTCCTGGCGGAACCCGAACATGCTCGTCTGGCACGGCGACCTGTGGCTCATCGACCACGGCGCCACCATGATCTGGCACCACAACTGGCCGGGTGCCCAGGCCTCCGCGGCCAAGCCGTACGACGCCTCCGACCACGCGCTCGCCCCCTACGCGCCGGACGTCGCCGCCGCGGCAGCCGAGCTGGCGCCGCTCGTCACCCGCGAGCTGCTCGACGAGGTCGCCGCCGACGTGCCCGACGAGTGGCTCGTCGACGAGCCCGGCTTCGGCAGCACGGACGAGGTGCGCGCCGCCTACGTCGCGGCGCTGCTGCCGCGCGCCGCCACCATCCACGAGCGGATCACGCTCGGCCCGCGAACCGAGAGCCGGCCGCAGCAGCCGCCCGGCTGGCTCGCCGAGCGCCTCGCGCCCCGGACGCACTCCACCGAGAAGGACAGCACCCCGTGACCGACCGCGATGTCTTCGAGTACGCGCTGCTGCGCGTGGTGCCGCGGGTCGAGCGCGGCGAGTTCTTCAACGCAGGCGTGGTCGTCTACTGCCGCGCCCGGTCCTACGTGGCCGCCCGTACGCACCTGGACGAGGCGAAGCTGTCGGTGCTCGATCCGGCGGCCGACGTGACCGGTGTCCGGGCCGCGCTGCGTGCGGTCGAGGGGGTCTGTCTGGGGGGTGACGCGGCCGGTCAGGCCGCGGGTGACGACGCCGGGCGGCGCTTCCGCTGGCTGATCGCGCCGCGTTCCACGGTCGTCCAGCCGGGGCCGGTTCACACGGGACTCACCGCCGACCCGGAGGCCGAGGTGGAGCGGCTGCTGGACCTCCTCGTGCGCTGAGCGGGCCTGCCCGCCTGCTGCCCGTCTCCGTGTCCGGCGACGGGGAGTGACCGGGTGCACCCGGTGGGCCGTTGACACCGGGTGCCAGGGCTTCTAGCGTCTCGTTCTGCGGACGATACTAAGCGGTCGCTCATGTGCGGGACGCAGGAGCGGGTGGCCGGTTCGACCGCGACCAGGGACGATCCAAGGGCGAGGAGAACCAAGCATGTCCACCACCGAGCAGCGCGTAGCCGTCGTCACGGGTGCCGCACGGGGTATCGGGGCCGCCACGGCGCTCCGCCTCGCGGCCGAGGGCCGCGCCGTCGCCGTACTCGACCTCGACGAGGCGGCCTGCAAGGACACCGTCGAGAAGATCACTGCCGCGGGCGGCACCGCCCTCGCGGTCGGCTGCGACGTCTCCGACAGCGCCCAGGTGGAGGCCGCCGTCGCGCGGGTCGCCGCCGAGCTCGGCGCGCCGACGATCCTCGTCAACAACGCGGGTGTGCTCCGCGACAACCTGCTCTTCAAGATGTCCGAGTCCGACTGGGACCTCGTCATGAACGTGCACCTCAAGGGTGCCTTCCTGATGGCGAAGGCCTGCCAGAAGCACATGGTGGACGCGGGCTTCGGCCGGATCGTCTCGCTCTCCTCCTCCTCGGCGCTCGGCAACCGCGGCCAGGCCAACTACTCGGCCGTGAAGGCCGGTCTCCAGGGCCTCACCAAGACCCTCGCCAAGGAGCTCGGCAAGTTCGGCATCACCGCCAACGCCGTCGCCCCGGGCTTCATCGTCACCGAGATGACCGCGCAGACCGCCGAGCGCGTCGGCATGGGCTTCGAGGAGTTCCAGGCCGCCGCCGCGTCCATGATCCCGGTGCAGCGCGTCGGCCGCCCCGAGGACGTCGCCAACGCCATCGCCTTCTTCGCGGGCGACGACGCCGGCTTCGTCTCCGGCCAGGTCATGTACGTGGCCGGCGGCCCGCTCAACTGACGACCGGCACCGAGAGGAGCAAGGCACACATGACCACACAGGCACGGCCGGAACTGTCCGGCAAGGTCGCCCTCGTCACCGGCGCGAGCCGGGGCATCGGCTACGGCATCGCCGAGGCGCTCGTCGCCCGCGGCGACCGGGTCGTCATCACCGGACGCGGCGAGGAGGCCCTCAAGGAGGCCGTCGAGCGCCTCGGCGCCGACCGGGCGATCGGCGTCCCCGGCAAGGCCCACGACGAGGCCCACCAGGCCACCGCCGTGGAGGCGGCGATGGACGGCTTCGGCCGGGTGGACTTCCTGATCAACAACGCCGGTACGAACCCGGTCTTCGGCCCCATCGCCGACCTGGACCTCGGGGTGGCCCGCAAGGTCTTCGAGACCAACGTGGTCTCCGCGCTCGGCTTCGCCCAGCGGACCTGGCACGCCTGGCAGAAGGAGCACGGCGGGGCGATCGTGAACATCGCCTCGGTCGCCGGCGTCTCCGCCTCGCCGTTCATCGGCGCTTACGGGATCAGCAAGGCCGCGATGATCAACCTGACCATTCAGCTGGCCCATGAATTCGCCCCGCTCGTGCGGGTCAACGCGATTGCCCCGGCGGTCGTGAAGACGAAATTCGCGCAGGCGTTGTACGAGGGCCGGGAGGCGGAGGCAGCCGCCGCCTACCCGCTCGGGCGACTCGGCGAGCCCGAGGACATCGGCGGCGCGGCCGCCTTCCTCACCTCCTCCCAGTCGGAGTGGATCACCGGCCAGACGCTCGTCGTCGACGGCGGGATTTTCCTGAACGCCGGAGTCGGGTGACCGATAATCGGACACTTTCCGGATTTCATGTCCGGATTGACCCCGGTTATACGTCGAATGCCTTAAGTGCCCCGTCAGGCTCGAAGATTGACCTGACGGGGTGCTGCGGTATCGTCGGCCGACCCGTGGCTGAACGAGGAGCGTGCACGTGTTCAACCGGACCAGTCTGCAGGCCGCTGCAGCCCTTGTGTCCATATCCCTGGTAACCGGATGCAGTGTCTTCTCGGACAGTGATTCCGCCGGGGATCAGAGAATCGTCGTCGGTACGACGAGTTCTCCCACCACGCTTGACCCGGCTGCCGCCTGGGACAATTCCTGGGAGCTCTTCCGGAATGTCTTCCAGACCCTGGTGAGTTTCCCTACGGGCAGCACGATCCCGGATTCGGATGCCGCGGACTGCAAGTTCTCGGACACGTCGAGCCGTGTCTTCGAGTGCAAGCTCGTGGAGGGCCTGACCTTCTCCAACGGGCACAAGCTGGACGCCAAGGCCGTGCAGTACTCGATCGAGCGCATCCGCACGATCAACCACAAGGGCGGCCCCAACGGCATGCTCGGCTCGCTCGACAAGATCGAGACCGTAGGCGACCGGACCGTCGTCTTCCGGCTCAACAAGTCGGACGCCACCTTCCCGTTCGTCCTCGCCACGCCGGCGATGTCGCTCGTGGACCCGGCCGAGTACCCGGCCGACCAGCTCCGCAAGGACGGCAAGCTCACCGGCTCGGGGCCGTACGTCCTCGACTCGTACACCGAGCGCGACAAGGCCGAGCTGACCAAGAACCCCACGTACAAGGGCTTCGCCGACCGTAAGAACGGCGGCGTCACCATCCGGTACTTCGACGAGTCCGACGCGATGGTCGCCGCGCTCAAGGAGAAGGAGATCGACGCCACCTACCGCGGCCTCACCGCCGAGGAGGTCATCGAGCTCCAGGACGACAAGCCCGAGAACAAGGGCCTTCAGATCGTCGAGTCGACCGGCGCCGACATCCGCTACCTGGTCTTCAACACCCAGGACCCCTCGGTCTCCAAGCTCCCCGTCCGCCAGGCCATCGCCCAGGTCGTCGACCGCGACGAACTGGTCAACAAGGTCTACCAGGGCACGGCCGAGCCCCTGTACTCGATGGTGCCCAAGGGCATCGCGGCTCACACCACCAAGTTCTTCGACCGCTACGGCGACCCGAGCGCCAAGAAGGCGAAGAAGATCCTCCGCGACGCCGGCATCACCGAGCCCGTCGAGCTGACCTTCTGGTACACGACGGACCGGTACGGCTCCTCGACGGCCGCCGAGTTCAAGGAGCTCAAGCGTCAGCTGGAGGAGTCCGGCCTCTTCGACGTCACCATCCAGGGCAAGCCCTGGAAGGAGTTCCAGGAGGGCTACCACAAGGGCGAGTACCCGGTCTTCGGCCGCGGCTGGTTCCCCGACTTCCCGGACCCGGACAACTTCGTGGCGCCGTTCATCGGCAAGGAGAACGTCCTCGGTACGCCCTACGTGAGCCCCAGGATCACCGGCGAGCTGCTTCCGAAGTCCCGTCGCGAGAGCGACCGCGGGACGGTCACGGACGAGTTCGTGGAGGCCCAGGAGATCATGGTCCAGGACGTCCGGCTGCTGCCGCTGTGGCAGGGCAAGCTGTACATCGCGGCCCGTGACGACATCGGCGGCGGCGAGCGCGCGCTCGACCCGCAGACGGTCATGCAGGTCTGGGAGCTGTACCGCAGGGCCAGCTGGTAGCAGGACCCGCAGGACCCGCAGGACCCGCAGGACAGGCAGTACACGCAGGACGGGCACGACACGCAGGACCGGCAGGACTCGCCGGACTCGTGGAGTCGGCCGACGCAGGACCGCGGGGGCCACTGTCAGTGGCCCCCGGTAGGTTCTTGGACGTAGATCAGGAACGTCCACCGGAGGTTGTTGACCGTGACCGACACCAGCATGCTGCCCGAGTCCTGGCGGGGTGTTCTCGGCGAGGAGCTCCAGAAGCCGTACTTCGCGCAGCTCACCGAGTTCGTCGAGGAGGAGCGCGCCAAGGGACCGGTCTTCCCCCCGAAGGACGAGGTGTTCGCCGCCCTCGACGCCACCCCGTACGACAAGGTGAAGGTCCTGATCCTCGGTCAGGACCCCTACCACGGCGAGGGGCAGGGCCACGGCCTCTGCTTCTCCGTCCGGCCCGGGGTGAAGACCCCGCCCTCCCTGCGGAACATCTACAAGGAGATGCAGGCAGAGCTCGGCCACCCGATCCCGGACAACGGCTATCTGATGCCGTGGGCCGAGCAGGGCGTCCTGCTGCTCAACGCCGTGCTGACCGTCCGCTCCGGCGAGGCGAACTCGCACAAGGGCAAGGGCTGGGAGAAGTTCACCGACGCGGTCATCACCGCGGTCGCCTCGCGGCCCGACCCCGCCGTCTTCGTCCTCTGGGGCAACTACGCGCAGAAGAAGCTGCCGCTCATCGACGAGGAGCGGCACGTGGTGGTGAAGGGCGCCCACCCGTCGCCGCTGTCGGCGAAGAAGTTCTTCGGATCGCAGCCCTTCACCCAGATCGACGCGGCCGTCGCGGCCCAGGGACACGAGCCGATCGACTGGCGCATCCCGGACCTCGGCTGAGCCTCGGCCCGATCGGGGCCGTGTGCGGCTAGCGTCGGCTCTCCCAGTGGGTGAGCGGGTGGAGGTCGCGGTGACCGAGCAGCAGCAGGTGTCGGACGACGGGGTCATGACCAGGATCGGGCAGGCCATGATGCTGCTCCACGGCGGCGACCGCGAGGAGGCCCGCAATCGTTTCGGGCTCATCTGGCAGCAGATCGGCCCCGACGGGGATCCGCTGCACCGGTGCACCCTCGCGCACTACATGGCGGACGCCCAGGACGACCCCGACACCGAGCTGGCCTGGGACCTGCGGGCCCTGAGCGCGGCCGAGGGCCTGGCGGAGGAGCGGCTCGCCGAGCACGGCTCGGCGGTCGCCCTCCGCGCGCTGTACCCCTCGCTCCACCTCAACCTGGCCGCCGACTACGTCAAGCTCCAGCGGCCCGACGCCGCCCGGGTCCATCTGGACCGGGCCCGCGCCGCGTCGGACCACCTCGACGACGACGGCTACGGAAACGGGGTCCGGGCCGCGATCGAGCGCCTTGAGCTGCGTCTTCGGGGGCTGTGAGGCGGCAGGGACGGGCGGCGGGGGGCGCGGCGGGCGGTGCGGCCGCCTGGCTCGGCTGCCGGCCTCGGCGGCCTGGGCCTCAGCGGCCGTACGTGCCGTGGCAGATTCTCGACTGGTCGCTGCCCGGCGCCCAGCCGCCGTACCGCTCGCCGAGGTCGCAGACGTCCGCCCGGGAGACCGGCGGGGTCTTCGGCAGATCGGAGAGCCCGTGCAGTCCGGGGAGCGCCTGGCGGGCCGCCGGGTGCGGACGCTCGCGCTGCCGCGGCACGGCCTCCTTGCGCGGCGCCTCCGTGCGGGGCGGGGCCACTGTGCGCCGGTGCACCTCGGACGTGGGCGCCGCGCGGGGCCTGGCGGACGGCGGGGGAGCGGGGAGCGCCGCTTCGAGAGCCTCGCGGGCCGGTCCCTCGACGATCTGCGGGGCCACGTCCTGGGCGGGGCGTACCGTCTCCGCGGCGGGCGCGGGGGCGGGTGCCGTCGGCGGGGCGTCCACCGAGACGCAGCCCGCGAGGGCGGCCACGGCCGCCCCGACCAGGATCTTCGCTGTGGTTCGGGTTCCATGCACCCGCGCAACTCTGCTGGTCCGACGGTGATCTTCGCGCCCCTACCGGCGGGGAATGCCCCACACGGGTGAGGCGCGGCGGGACCGGCCTTGACCCGGTGGCGGGCCCGGTGGCGGGTCATCGGTCGGCCCCTGGTCTGCCACCGGTCGATCAGCGGACGGTCGGCGGGCGTTCAACGGACGGTCAGCGGGCGGTCCGTCGTCGGTCCGAGCGGCCCGCCCGCTCAGTCGCCGGTCGCGCCGTCGATCCGCTCCCGGATGAGGTCCGCGTGCCCGTTGTGGCGTGCGTACTCCTCGATCATGTGGAGGTAGATCCAGCGGAGGTTGAAGGGCTCCCCGCTGCGATGCCTGCCCGTGGCCAGGTCGTCGAGACCGTGCCCGGCGGCCAGGACGCGCGCGTGGGCGATCTGCGCCTGCCAGGTGGCGTACGCCTCCTCGTAGGTGTCCTCGTCGGTGATGTGGAGGTCCCGGTCGAGGTCCTCCTCGGTCGAGTAGACCCAGCCCGCCTTCTCGCCGGCCAGGACGTTGCGGAACCAGCCGTTCTCGACCTCCGCCATGTGGCGGACGAGGCCCAGCAGGGTGAGGTCCGAGGGCGGGGCGGAAGGGGTGCGCAGCTGGGCGTCGTCGAGCCCCTCGCACTTCATCGCGAGGGTCGCGCGATGGAAGTCGAGCCACTGCTCCAGCGCTTCGCGCTCGCCCGAGGTGGTGGAAGGGTCGACGCGAGGGACGGATTCGATGCGTTCGGTGGTCATGCGCGGCATCGTCCCCCACGGCCATCGGCCACGCCACCGCTTTCCCGTCGCGCATCCCGGGCGGTTCAGCCCCCGAGCATGCCCCTCAGCAACTCGTCGAAGCCGGTGCGCAGTTCCGCTCTGCTCGGCACCGCCGCATGGAAGGAGCCGGCGGCGCAGGAGAACATCAGCCCTTCGCTCCAGGCGATGAGGGAGAGCGCGTGCCGCTCGGGCTCCGGTGAGCCGGCGGCCGACATCATCGCGACCAGTGGGCCGTGGAAGACGGAGCCGGCGGAGTCGAAGAAGGCGCGGAGTTCGGGGCGGCGGGTGGCCTCCAGGGCCAGTTCGTAGCGGGAGACGAGCAGCGCGCGGTGGTCGGTGAGGTACCGGTGCAGGGCGCGGGAGAGCGCGTCCACGAGGGCGTCCGGCGGCGCGTCGCCGGCGCCCGGCATCTCGTCCGGGGTCAGGACCCGTGACTCCAGCTCCACCTGGCGGCGTACGGCCGTCTCCAGGAGGGCCTGGCGGGTGCGGGCGTGGTTCGACGTCGACCCCTGGGGCAGTCCCGCCCGCTCGTCCACCGCGCGGTGGGTCAGGCCCCGCATGCCGCGCTCCACGAGGAGGTCGAGGGCGGCGTCCCCGATCCGCTCGGCGCGCGACGCGGGGCCTTCCTGGGGGGAGGGGGAGGCGGCGGTGGATGCGGTCATGGGGACAACCTACTACCGAGGCGACTACACCTGTAGTACGGTCGTTCCACCAGACGCACTACACCTGTAGTTTCCTGATCCGAGGGATCCGAGGAGCAGTCATGGAACAGCACCGTGCCGTCATCGTCGGAGCCGGCATCGGCGGCCTCACCGCCGCCGTAGCCCTCCACCGCAGCGGCCGGCAGGTCACCGTCCTGGAGCGCGCCGCCGACCTCGCCCCCGTCGGCGCCGGGATCGGCCTCGCCCCCAACGCCCAGCGCGCCCTGGACGTCATCGGCCTCGGCGACCGCGTCCGCGCCCTCGCCGCCTGGCAGGGCGACGGCGGCATGCGCGCCCCCGACGGCCGCTGGCTCGCCCGTACGAACGCCAAGGCCGCCGCCGCGCGCTTCGGCGGGCCGCTGGTCCTCCTCCACCGGGCCACCCTCGTCGAGATCCTCACCTCGGCCCTCCCCGACGGGACCGTCCGCACCGGAGCGGCCGCCACGCTCGTCGACCCCGGCGACCACCACCGCCCCGCCCGCCTCGCCACCCCCGCGGGCGAGATCGAAGCGGAACTCGTCGTCGCCGCCGACGGCATCCGTTCCGCGACGCGGCACGCCCTCTTCCCCGGGCACCCCGGCCCGCGGTACGCCGGCTGCACCACCTGGCGGGTCGTCGTCCCCGCCCCCGAGCGGCCGTTCGCACCGCACGAGACCTGGGGCGCCGGACGCCTGTGGGGCAGCCAGCCCCTCAAGGACGGCCGGATCTACGCGTACGCGATGGCCGCCGCACCCGCCGGCGGCAGGGCGCCCGACGACGAGAAGGCCGAACTCCTGCGCCTCTTCGGCGACTGGCACCACCCCGTCCCCGAGATCCTCGCCGCCGTCGACCCCGGCCAGATCCTCCGCCACGACGTCCACCACCTGCCCGACCCGCTGCCGGCCTTCCACCGGGGCCGGGTCGCCCTCCTCGGCGACGCCGCGCACGCGATGATGCCGAGCCTCGGCCAGGGCGGGAACCAGGCCATCGAGGACGCCGTCGTCCTCGCCCACCACGCCGGCCCCGCACACGACGTCGACCCGGGCCGCGCGCTCGCCGCGTACACCGCCGACCGCCTTCCCCGTACCACCGCCATCGTCCGCAAGGCCGCCCGCACCGGAGCCGTCACCCTGCTCTCGGCCCGCCCCGCCGTCGCCCTGCGCTCCACGCTCGTCAGCGCCGTCTCCCGCTTCGGCCCGGGCCTCGTCCTGCGCGGCTTCGACGGCATCGCGGACTGGCGGCCGCCGGTGGCCCCGGCCCGGCCCGCGTAAGCTGACCAGCGCGAACGGCCCACCCGTACAGGGCCGGTGAACACGACAAGGGAGACCCCGTGAAGGTTGGCTGCATCGGACTCGGCGACATCGCGCAGAAGGCCTACCTTCCGGTCCTCGCCACCCTCCCCGGGGTCGAAGTACACCTCCAGACCCGCACCCGGGCGACCCTCGACCGAGTCGCCGACAGCCTCCACCTGCCCGCCGCGCAGCGCCACGGCGACCTCGACTCGCTGCTCTCCGCCGGACTCGACGCGGCCTTCGTCCACGCGCCGACCGCCGCCCACGCCGAGATCGCCGGCCGCCTCATCGACGCGGGCGTCCCCACGTACGTCGACAAGCCCCTCGCGTACGAGTACGCCGACTGCGAGCGGATCGTGGAACTGGCAGAGAAGCGCTCGGTCAGCCTCGCCGTCGGCTTCAACCGGCGCCTCGCCCCCAGCTACGCCCAGTGCGTCGAGCACCCGCGCGAGCTGATCCTCCTGCAGAAGAACCGCGTCGGCCTGCCCGAAGACCCGCGCACCCTCGTGTTCGACGACTTCATCCACGTCGTCGACACCCTGCGGTTCCTGCTCCCCGGCGACATCGAGCACGTCGACGTGCGCGCCCGGATCCGCGAAGGGCTCATGCACCACGTCGTGCTCCAGCTCTCGGGCGACGGCTTCACCGCCATCGGCATGATGAACCGGATGAACGGTTCCACCGAGGAGATCCTCGAAGTCTCGGGGCAGGACACCAAGCGCCAGGTCCTCAACCTCTCCGACGTCGTCGACCACAAGGGCCAGCCGACCCTGCGGAAGCGCGGCGACTGGGTGCCGGTGGCCCGCCAGCGCGGGATCGAGCAGGCCGTACTGGCCTTCCTCGACGCCGTACGCGACGGGCGGATGCTCAGCGCGCGCGACGCCCTGCTGACCCACGAGCTGTGCGAGCGCGTCGTGCGCGAGGCGCTGACCCAGGCCTCCTGAGCGCGCCCGCGCCCTCGGCGGCGCACACCGCGCCCACCACGGCGAGCGCCCCGTACAACGGCCAGTCGCCCCACCGGACGTAGCCGGTCGTCGAAGAGGAGAGCGGCAGGTCCCGGACGGCGACGGCGCTCGCGTCCGTGCCGAGCACGGGCCCGATCCGGCGCCCGTCGGGGCCGTACGCCGCGCTGACCCCGGTCAGCGTCGCGTGGACGACGGGGCGCCCGGTCTCCGCCGCCCGCAGCGCCGCGAGGGACGCGTGCTGGGCGGGCGCCCAGCTCTCCTGGAAGGTGCTGGTCGACGACTGGACGACCAGGAGCCCGGCACCGCCCCGGACAAGGTGCCGGCTCATGTCGGGGAAGGCGGACTCGAAGCAGATCAGCGGGCCGATCCGCAGGGCCGGGGTGGTGGCGTCGCCCGTGCCGGGCAGTGTCATCACGACCGGTGCGGTGCCCCGCCGACGGTCCTCGTCGGCGGCCTTGCCGAACGACGCCACCCAGCCCAGGACGCCGCGTGCCGGCACGTACTCGCCGAACGGCACGAGCCGCATCTTGTCGTAACGCTCGCCCGTGAGCCCCTCGGGACCGACCAGGACGGCGCTCTTGAAGATGCCCGGGCGGTCGGCCCGGCGGGCGTCCACATTGACCAGGAGCGGCGCGTCGACCGCCCGCGACAGGGCGGTGAGCCGGGCGGCGAGGTCGGGACGGCCCGCCGGATCGGCCCCCACCCCGCTCTCTCCCCAGACCACCAGGTCGACGTGCTGCCCGACGAGCGAGCGGGTCAGTTCCTCGGCACGGTCGAACCGCTGCTCCGCCCCGTCGGGACCGTCGAAGACCCCCGGCTGTACGAGGGCCACCCGCACCGTTCCGGTCACGCCCGGCGCCCCGACCCCCCAAGCGACCGTGCCCGCCACGAGCGCGCAGGCCGCGATCCCCGCGACCCCGACCGTACGCGCCCCCGGCGCGGCCACGAGCAGCGTCACCGCCGTGTTCGCCGCCACCACGAGCAGCGTCACCAGCCAGACCCCGCCCACCGAGGCGAGCCGCAGCGCCGCCGGAACCTCCCACTGGCTGGCCCCGAGCAGCCCCCACGGGCCGCCCAGACCCTCCCAGGAACGGACCAGCTCGATCAGCAGCCAGCCGGACGGCACCGCGAGCAGGGCGACGCCGGCCCGCAGCGCCGACGGCGCACCACCGAGCAGGAACCGTACGAGCCACCCCCACGGCAGCCACAGCAGGCCGAGCAGCGCCGCGATCGGCAGGAGGAAGACGTGCAGGCTGGGCAGCAGCCAGTGATGGACGGCGAGCACGAAACCGATCCCGCCCAGCCAGCCGTCCAGGGCGGCACGGCGCGCGCCCGGAGCCGTACGGATGAGGAGAAGCCAGGGGACGAGCGCCAGGTACGCCCACCACCAGAGTCCGGGGGCGGGAAAGGCGAGCGCGGGCAGCGCGCCGCAGGCGAGGGCGAGGAGGGAGCGGCCGAAGGCACGCCGACGGGCGGGCCCACGGGCCGTCCGGCCGGGGCCGTGTTCCGGGGGCCGGTTCTCCCCCTCCTGGTCCGGGGTCCGGCCCCCGCCCTGGTCCGGGTGCTGGTCCCTTTCATCGTCCGGGGACCGGTCCCCGTCCTGGTCCCGCTCCCGGTGCACGAACGGAATTCGCATGACATGCCTCCGCCCTTGCCTTCAGTGTCGGGTGTGACCGGGTTCGGCGCGGCTCGGGCGGAGCGCCGCTCAGTTGTGTCGGCGCCACCGTTCGTCGACGACCACCGAGCTCAGCCGCCAGCCGTCGGCGGTCCGCAGCGCCCCGAACGCGTAGCGTCCCCCGCAGACGAAGTCCTCGCCGGACGTGAACCGCATCGGGTTGACGTAGTCGGCGCGGATGTCCGCCGCGTCGCCGGTCTGCGGGTAGCCGGCGGGGTCACGGAAGAGGACCCGCCGGTTCACGATGAGGTGCTGGCGTACGGGAAACAGCGTCATCGCCTCGGCGAGCCAGTCGGCCACCTCGGCCGCCGGGCCCTCGACGCCGCCCGAGCCCCGGTAGTCGGCCCGGCCCTCCGGGGCGAACAGCTCCCGGTAGGCGGTCCAGTCGGCGTCGTCCACGGCCGCCGCGTACCCGGTGATCAGGTCGTCGACGGCGAGTCGGTCCATCACGGTCGCGAGGTCCACGCGCTGCGTCATCGGATCAGTGTCGGGCAGGCCGCGCCAGGGGCCAAGGGGCGTGCGCGCGGTGACTTCCCGTACCCGGTCATACTGTCGGGCATGCGCGTGAACATCGATCCCGAACTGAGCGACCGCACCTCCTTCTACCGGCTGCTCACCGCCACCGTCGTGCCCCGGCCGATCGCCTGGGTCTCCACGTCCTCGGCCGACGGGACGGACAACCTGGCCCCGCACTCCTTCTTCACCATCGCCTCGGTCACGCCGCCGGTCGTGCAGTTCACGTCGGTCGGCCGCAAGGACTCGCTGCGGAACGTGGAGGAGACGGGGGAGTTCGTGGTCAACCTCGCTCCCGAGGGGCTCTTCGAGCAGATCAACGCGACGGCGACGGACTTCCCGCGCGGGGTCAGCGAGTTCGACGCCTGTGGCGTCGAGCGCGAGCCGAGCCTGCGGGTGAAGCCGCCGCGCGTGGCCGGGTCGCCGGTGGCGCTCGAGTGCGAGCTGCACAGCACGCTGCGGATCGGCGACTCGACGGTCGTCTTCGGCCGGGTCGTGCACGCGGCGGTCGACGAGTCGGTCATGCTCGACGGCCACCCCGAGATGGCGCTGATGCGCCCCCTGACCAGGCTCGGCAAGAACGAGTGGGGCACCCTGGGCGGCATCAAGGAGATCGCCCGCGTGCCCTACCAGGGCTGAGGGGCCGAAGCCGGGGCCGACCTCGGCCGGCGAAGCGGGCCTGCGCCGGCCGGGCCCGGGCAGCAGGTTTGACGGCCGCGAGGGCTTCGGCGAGAGCGCTCGCGGGGCGCTGCCGTTCGAGTTCTGCGACTGGCCGCGGCTCGCGGACGCGTTCATGGCGGAGCTCGGCCTGCGTCTCGGGCACCGTACGGCCTGGCATGCGGGCGCGTTCTGAGCGGTAGCCCTCGACGATCTCGCTCGGCGCGTGGGGGCGCCAGGGCGCACATTGGCGCGTTCTCGTGCGCGGCGTGCGCCGCCCAGGAGAGCGCATATGTCGATGGCTCGTTCGTCCAGCGCGCACCCGAAGCCGGCCAGGCCTACCTTGGCTACGGTAAGCAACACGTCATCACTCCATGGAGTCGACATGGCCGACCGTGCCGCCGTCTCTTCCTCGTTCTGCGCCGTCGCCCCCAGCCCGGAACTGCGCCGACGCATGCTGGACGAACTCGACCAAGTACGCGGTGCTCCGGGCGAGCTCACGAACCTGCTCGGTTTCACGGGCACGCCCACACCCCTGGGCTTCGACGACGGAACGATCTTCCCGCCGGAGGAGTTTCCGCCGGGCACCTCCCGAGCCACCATCAGCGCGGCGGCGGCCGACCGGGCGCCGCTGCGCGGCACCATCAGGGCGGTCGTCGTCCTGGTCGACTTCTCGGACAAGCCGATGACGAAGACGGCGGGAGACCTCGACAAGCTGTTCTTCTCGCTCGGCGCGATGCCGCACGGCAGCGTGCGCGAGTACTACCGCGAGGTCACGAACGGCCTGGTGGACCTCGTGGGCGAGGTCCACGGCCCGTACCGCATGCCCGAGACCATGGACTGGTACGCGGCCGGCAACTACGGCATCGCCAGGCCCAGCGGGCCGTTCCGGTCACCGTTCATGGCGAAGTCCGCCGTGGAGGCCGCGGACCCGAGCGTGAACTTCGCGCCGTTCGACAACGACGGGAACGGCTACGTCGACGCCTTCATCGTGGTGCACGCCGGGCCCGCCGCCGACGAGACCGGAAACCCGAACCACATCTGGTCGCACAAGTCGACCCTGCCCACCGTGCACCCGACCGACGGCACCAAGGTCTTCGGCTATCTGACCATCTCCGAGGACGCGAAGATCGGCGTCTGCGCGCACGAACTCGGACATCTGCTCTTCGGCTTCCCCGACCTCTACGACACGGACGACAGCTCGGAGGGCGTCGGATCGTGGTGCCTGATGGGAGCCGGCTCCTGGGGCGGAGGCGGAGACATCCCCACGCACCCGTCCGCCTGGTGCAAGGTCAACCAAGGCTGGGCCACGACCAAGGTCGTCACCGCCGGCGGCAGTGAGTCCTTCCCGGACGTCAAATCCAGCCAGACCGTCCACCGGCTCTGGAAGAACGGTGCGGGCGGCAGCGAGTACTTCCTCCTGGAGAACCGCCAGCGGACCGGGTACGACGTCTCGCTTCCGGGAGACGGGCTGCTGATCTGGCACATCGACGAGAACCAGCCGAACAACCGGGACGAGAACCGCTACAAGGTCGGCCTGGTGCAGGCCGACAACAAGCGCAACCTCGAACTGAACCAGAACCGTGGCGACGACGGCGATCCGTACCCCGGGAGCAGCGGCAACACCACGTTCACCTCCTCCAGCGCACCTCACTCCAAATCTCACGCGGGCGCCAGTTCCTGTGTCTCCGTCACCCGGATCTCACCGTCGGCGGTCACCATGACGGCCGAGGTGTCGGTCTCCTGCGGAAAGTCCCCGATCAAGGAGATCAAGGATCGCAAGGAGATCAAGGAACCGTTCAAGGAGGCGAAGGAACGGTCCAAGGAGCTGAAGGACCTCAAGGACCACAAGGAGGACGTGGAGGTGAAGACCAAGGAGCCGTTCAAGGAGCACAAGGACCTGAAGGACCGGAGGGAGCACAAGACGCCGCACAAGGAGATCAAGGACGACTGGGACAACCCTCCGGACGTGACGACGCGACTGACCGGCGGGGAGGGCGACCCCACCGCCGCCGCCATCGTGGACCTGCAGACCCGGCTCGCCGCGCTGGAGCAGACCCTGGGCGGGGCCGGCGGCGCGGGCGACCCCGCCGAGCCGTTCATCGGCACCGAACTGCGGCCCGACCTGATCGGCGGACCGCAGTACGGACCGGGCGCCGACACGCTGCGGGAAGCCGTCGAGGCCGGCGACGCGCAGGCCAAGCGGTCGTACGACAGCCTCCCCCAGCAGTGAGCGGAACCCTCCTGCTCCTGGCCGCACCCGGTGACGGCGGCGCGGCGGCAGTCGCCCGCGCGCTGTCGCCCCGGGCCGGCCCCGGAGGCGTCCTGACCCTCACACCCGCCGACCTCGCCCGCGCCCGGTGGAGCCACCGGGTGAACGGTGCCGGAGAGGCGTCCACCCGGATCACCCTGCCCACCGGGCAGGTGCTCGACGACGGGACCATCGGCGCGGCGCTGCTCCGCCTGCCGGGCCTGCCGCTCGCCGCGGGTGCCGAGAACGGCCCCCGCGCCAAGGACGCCCTGTACGCACACAGCGAGCGGCAGGCCCTGGTCGCCAGCTGGCTGCTCTCCCTCGCGCCCCGGGTGATCGGCCTGATCAGCGCGTACGGAACCGCCCACGGGGCTGTCTCACGGACGACGGCCCTCGTCCACGCCGAACAGTGCGGTCTGCCGGTGGCCCGGCGGGGCGGGGCGACGCGCGGCGGCCTGGTGGGCCGGCCCGCTCCCGGGGAACGGCACGTGCCGCGCCTCGCGTGGCCGGGCGGCCCCGGATCGCCGGTCCCGGTCGACGTGCTGCCGGATGCGCCGACGGCGTACCACGACAGTCTGCTCGTCGCCGGGGACCGCGTGATCGGTCCCCGGGCCGGTGACTACGGCGAGCGCTGCCGACGCCTCGCCGACGCGCTCGGCACACGGCACTTCGAGCTCCGGTTTGCGCCCGGCGCGACCGGCGCCGTCGTGACGGACGTGCACCTCTGCCCGCGCCTGGACGACCCGCTGCACGTCGAGGCCACCGCCTCCTTCATGGTGGCCGTCGCCGAACAGCCCACGAGGAGGCCCGAGTGATCCTGTTCTTCGGCCGTACGGACGACCCGCCCCTCACCCGCGCGATCAACGCCGCCCGCGACGCCGACCTGCGGCACCTGGTGATCGACCAGGCCCGCACCGCCCGGTACGACCTCGTCGTCGGAACGGACGAGCTGGACGCCCGGTTGACCGTGGAGGGGATGAGGGTCCCGCTCGGCGACGTGTCGGCCGTGTACGCCCGCCCGCTGGAGCCGCCCGCCGACGGGGACCCGGCGGCCCGGGCGAGGGCGGCGGCGTTCCAGGAGTGGTTCGTCGGCTGGCTCGACACGACCCCGGCCGTCGTGGTCAGTCGGCCCCGCGCGATGGAGTCCAACTCCTCCAAGCCGTACCAGGCCCAGCTCATCGGGCGCTCCGGCTTCGCCGTACCGGAGACCCTGGTCAGCGACGACCCCGACGAGATCCTCGCGTTCCGCGCCCTGCACGGCCGGATCGTCTACAAGTCGGTCAGCGGCATCCGCTCCATCGTCAGGGAGTTCACCGACGCCGACGAGAGCCGCCTCGCCCTCGTCCGCGGACTCCCGACGCAGTTCCAGGCCTACGTGCCGGGGCAGGACGTACGCGTCCACGTCGTCGGCGAGGAAACCCATGCCGCGGCTGTCGACAGCGACGCGATCGACTACCGCTACGCCGATCAGAGCGGGGAGTCCGCCCTGCTCGCCCCGCACGACCTGCCCCCGGACACGGCCCGGCGCTGCGTGCAGCTCGCGGCCTCGCTCGGCCTGCCGCTCGCCGGCATCGACCTGCGCCGCACACCCGACGGCGCGTGGGTGTGCTTCGAGGTCAATCCCATGCCGGCCTACAGCTACTACGAGGCGCACACCGGCCTGCCCATCTCCTCGGCGCTCGTCGCGTACCTCGACGGCCGGAGGGCCGCAGCCCCCGTGGGGGTGTGAACACGTGGTCCAGGCCGTCGAGAACCTCACCGCACTCACCCTCCGGCTCCTCGCCCGGACGGCCCACCCACGACTCGACGAGTGGGACCTCGCCACCTGCCAGGTACTCGCCTCTCTCCCCGTACCGGGCATGGCCGACCTGATCTCCCCCAACCTCACGGGCTCCCGGCTGAGTCTCGGCATCCGGCGCGAGCTGCTCCAGGACGTGGTGCTCGGGGCGACCCTCCACCTCCGGGCGAGACTCGGCTCCTCGGGTGACGTCCTGGCGGAACCCCACCCGGCCACCGGCGACTTCCGGGTCGAGCGGCCCTGACCGGTTACGGGGTGTCGGCCGGGTCCGGACCGATCCGGACCCGGCCGCCCGCGCAGAAGGGCCCGCACAGCTGATGCTGACGCTGTTGGCGAATCCGAGCCCTGCGCGTGACGTCGGCCTTCATGACCTGGTTGTGGTCGTGAAGGCCGACGTTTCTTGGGGAGGGCGTCCGTGTCGTTGCGCGTGGAGGAGCCGGGGGAGATTCCCGCCGGGACGGTTCGGGTGGCCCGAAGGGCGTTTCCCGGAGGGAGTCTGGCGATCCGGGTCCGGGACGAGCTGGGGGTGTTGTTCCGGGACGAGGACTTCGCCATGGCGTTTCCGCGCAGAGGGAAGCCCGCGTGGTCGCCAGGCCGGCTGGCGTTGGTGGTGGTGCTTCAGTTCGTGGAGGGGCTGACCGACCGCCAGGCGGCCGAGGCGGTCAGGGCCCGGATCGACTGGAAGTACGACCTCGGCCTCGAACTGGAGGACCCGGGGTTCGACTACTCGGTCCTGTCGGAGTTCCGGGACCGGCTGGTGGCCTGCGACGCGGGCCGGGGCCTGCTGGACGCGGTCCTGGCGGCGGCCCAGGACCGCGGGCTGCTCAAGAGCGGCAGGCGGGCCCGCACCGACTCCACGCATGCGCAGTCGGCGGCCCGTGATCTGAGCTGGCCGGAGCTGGTCGGCGAGACGCTGCGGTCGGCTCTGAACGCGGCCGCCGCGACCGCGCCCTCATGGCTCGGCTCTGTCGCACTCCCCGAATGGTTCGAGCACTACGGAACCCCATTGCAGGAGTCCCGTTTCCCCAAGAGCCGCACGAAACGCGCCGAGGTTGGGGAACGGATCGGCGCGGACGGCATGCTCCTGCTCCAGGCCGCATGGTCGGACCAGGCGCCGCTGGAGGTGCGATCACTCGAAGCCGTGGAGCTTCTGCGGCGGGTGTGGGTGCAGCACTTCGAGGTCGTCGAGGAGGCGGTGCGGCGCCGGGGCCCAAAAGACATTCCGCCGGGGGCGATGCGGATAGTCACCCCGCATGACCCGCAGGCCCGGGGCAGCGTCAAACGCGACATCGTCTGGAACGGATACAAGGTCCACTTCACCGAGACCTGCGAACCCGATGCCCCGAACCTGCTCACTCAGGTGATCACGACGGTCGCCCCGGTGCCCGACAACCGAATGGCCAAGGTCATCCACGCGCGTCTCGCCGAGACCGGACGGCTGCCCGCCGAGCACTGGGTGGACGCCGGATACGTCAGCGCCGGCGCGCTGGCGGCGGCCCGCCGTGACCACGGCGTCGACCTCCACGGCCCGCTGGCCGGGAACACCACCGCCCAGGCATCCGGCGCCTACGGACAGGACGCCTTCACCATCGACTGGGAGAACAAGCAGGTCACCTGCCCCAACGGGGTCACCAGCACCCAGTGGCGCAACGGGCAGTCACAAGAGGGACTGTCCGTCATCCGGGTCCGGTTCTCCCCGGCCGACTGCCGCGTCTGTCCCGTCCTGCGGAACTGCGTGAGCTCGCCGAAAGCCGAGCGACGCGAGATCAGCCTGCGTCACCGGGACGAGTACGAAGCAGCCCGCGAGGCCAGAGCTCGACAACAGACAGACGAGTGGAAGAAGCGCTACCAGGTCCGCGCCGGGATCGAGGGAACCTTCTCCCAGGGCGTCCTCGCCTTCGGCCTGCGCAGGTCCCGCTATCGCGGCGTGGCAAAGACCAGCCTCCAGCACCAGCTGACCGGCGCGGCCATCAACCTGACCCGCATCGACGCCTGGCTCACCTCGACACCCCGAGCCCGCACCCGAACCTCCCACCTGGCAGCACTTCGCCCCGCTGGATAACCAGCGGGGCTGTCTTCGACGGTATGTTTTGGGGGCTAGCGCAAGTTCTGTGGTCTGGTCACATTCCGTAGGATCGGAAGGGCCGCGACGCGACCCACGCCGCATGCCGGCGCATCCAGGCCGGGTCGCCGGGGAACCAGCTGTCCCACTCCTCCTCCAGGCTCACCCATGTCACCGGCTGCCCGTCCTCCGGGACGAGCGGCACTTCGACATCGACGACTGCGGCGTATGACAGTCCGAACGTCACCGGAGCGCCAGGCCGATAGGAACGGACGGTCGCCAGAGCGGGCTCCCGAAGCAGTTCCGCCCGAAGGCCGGTCTCTTCAAGAAGCTCGCGCCCTGCGGCCTCCCGAGGAGTCTCGCCCGGTTCCACCCGCCCACCGGGCCCCCCGCGCGGGTTCGCGGAATCTCGGATGGTGTGAGTGGGGAACACGCGCGTCAGCCTCCGCAGGGTAGTCGGGTGGGCGGTGGGTTCCTTGGTGGTCGACTCCGGAAGTCCTTCGGGGGTTGATCAAGCCACCGGGGTGACGGAGGATTCTTCTTGTTGTTAACGGAGCGCTTGTTCTTTCATCTTTCGGGCTCGAAACTGTGCGCTGGCAAAAACGGGGTGACAGGGCCTCCGTGATGGGCGAGACTCCGGCCGTGCGTGATCACCTAGAGACATCGTCCGGCCTGCTGCTGCGTCGATGGGCCGGGCTGGATGCCCGCCCCGTGATGAGTGCGTTCGCAGATCCTTTGATGCGCGGGCAGTCTGAAGAGGCCATCGACTCGGAGGACGCTGCGGACCAGTGGATTTCGCGATGGGCAGAGCGATGGGACACAGGCTCGGCCTTCGGCTTCGCCGTGGTTGACGGCCATGGGGTCGTACTCGGAAATGTCGCTGTTGGTGCCATCGATCGACGCCATGACATTGGGTGGGTCTCATACTGGACGACGGCCGCAGCCCGCGGGCGGGGTGTCGCTTCACAGGCGTGCCGTGCTCTGGCGCGGTGGGCGTTCGATGACGCTGAGCTGTTCCGACTCGAGCTGGGGCACCGGGTCAACAACCCTGCGTCCTGCCGGGTCGCTACCGCCTCCGGCTTCGCGGTAGAAGGGCTCCAACGGCAGAAGCTCAAGTATGACGACGTGCGCTATGACGTCGAACTCCACGCAAGGCTGGCAAGCGACACAGAAACACCACTCCGGTAGCGATTCAGTGAGGTGCACCTCCGGTTGCCCCCGAAGCCCTCGGCTACGAGGGCGCGTCCTCAACGCCACCTGGCACAGGCACGGGAGCTTCTTCAGCGTCAACTCCCGAAGGACGTCCGGAGCCGACCACTTAGCTTGCCGTCACGGCAGCCGGTCGGGGCGTTTGTCCGGATGGGCGGCGTAGATGTAGGTCAGCGCGGTGTCGGCGGTGATGCTGAAGACGCGCATGAGGTGGACTGGATCGACGGTGACGCGGGCTTCGTCGAGGATGCGGGTGAGTTCGCGTTGGCCGACCGCATGGATCGCGACGAGAGCCACGGCCAGGCGATCAGCGGCTCCGTTCGCGCGGTCGATGAGCCCGGCGACCATGTCGCTGGGGATCGTGCGCGGCGGCCGTGTGGGGCCGTGAGGGACGACGATGCCGCGGGTGGGGTCGCGAAAGATGGTCTTGTTGCGCTTGAGCGTGCGGAAGATGCTGCGTAGCGCGATCCCCATGTGGCGTGCCGCCTCGCCCACTTGGGCTTCGATTGCGGCGTCGACGTCGGCCGGGGTCACCTCGCGCAGTGTTCGGTAGCGTCGCCCCCACTCGACCAGGGCCGGGTGGGCGTAGGTGAGGGAGTTCCGGATCGTGGCGTAGCGGGCGTGGGGCCGGCCGTTGCGGCCTTCCCTTCGCAGCAGCACGACCCACTCTTCGATCTCCGGGACGATGCTGGACGGCAGGCTGGCGATGATGCGGTGCGAGGCATGTTCACGTGGCTCGCTCTGGCGCGCGGTGTCGGGGATGACCAGGCCGTTGTCGGCCAAGAATCGCAGCACCCTGCGGGTCCGCAGCCCCCCTTCGTTGAGGAGCCTGATGTCCTGCTCGGGGATCGGGGCCGCGTTGCCGAGCCATCCGAACAAGATGCGCAGGGTCTTGGCTGCTGTGGAAAGGTTCTCGCTGCTCCAACCCTGCTCCTGGCCGTGGTGCTTGAACTGATCCAGCATGTTGGCTGCCCCCGACGACAAGGAGTAGCTCTCCAGCGTCGCTCGCGCGTTTGCCCACTCCCGCCGAACGCTGAACAGTTCGCCTTGTCCCGGTACGAGCAGGTGGGGCGAGAGGCCGACGGACGTGCGCGCGGCAATCAGCTCCCTGTCGGCGGGAGCCGAGGGCTCGGTGCGCCGCCAGCTCAGAGGGAAGGGACGTTCGGACAGCCCGACGACGCTGTCGGCGAGCCATAGCTGGCACCAGTCATAGTCGTGAGCATCGATGCCCTGCTCCTGGACGTGCAGCAGGCAGACGCGGCACCAGCCGTCGCGTATGGCCAGTGCAGGATGCTGACAGCGCGCACAGACGCCGGTGGAGTCAGGGCGGCTCAGTGCCCAAGCCCGGCAGGCCGCACACATCTCTGCGGTGCCGCCGAAGGCGCCGCAGAGCGCGCAGCTTCGCGGTTCGCGCCCCGCGACGACGGCTGGCCCGCGTGGAGCGGGACGCAGCTCGCAATCCGGGTCGAGCAGTCCTGAGCGACGCAGGGCCTCGGCGGCGGCGCCGGCGAACCGCGGCATGCAGGCGAGGACGGCGTCGTCGACCAGCGTCTTTCCCTCCGCCGCGGCCAACGCAAGGGCAAGCCGCACGACGTCGCGGGCGACCGGGAGCCACCACTGGGTGTAGCTGCGCTCTGCGATGAACTCGGCCAGCGCCGGCTCGACGGCGTCCAGGTCAAGGATCGGACGGTCACGGATCCGGCTCGCGAAGTCGATGCTGATACGGCTGCGGCACTCGAACAGGGCTATCTGCCCGGGAACGGCCGGCGGCAGCACACGTGGATCGTCGGCCACCGGATCGGGCCGCTGTGCCCGTGCCCACTTCGGGCGTTGGTAACGGCCGTCGGCGTGCTTCCGGTAGGGGCCGAACGGCTTCGCCCGACGCTTGGGCAGCCCCTGGAAGATCAGAGTGAGCTGCACCGGACGGGGGCTTGAGGTCGGACTGTAGTACCAGTCGGCGTCGGTGGCGACGACTTCCTCGACGCAGGGCCGGCACATGTCTTCCGGATTGACGAACCACACCCGGTCACAGCGTCGACAGGCGCATTCGCGACGATCCGGCTTCGACCTGGTCTGGTGGCACGGCGAGCAGTACGGCGGCTGCACCAGCCAGCCCCACCCCAGACAGCCGGAGCAGTTCCCTACGCGTCCCGGCCGCTTCGGACGCTTCGGCCGTGCCCCCATCCTCAGTTCGGCGGCAGTGATCGCGGCGAACGCCCGGCGCGAGGCACCGGACGCGCCGCACCGGAGCCCTCCGCGCCAACCGCCTTCTGCGTCTGCTCGACGTCGGCCGGCAGTTGCGCCTCGTGCGGCTCGGCCTCCAGGAGGTCTGAGACCTGGCAGCCCAGCGCGGCGCACATCCGATCCAGGTCATCCAGGCGCACCGTGACCGGCTTCCCACTCCACATCGCCGCGACCTTGCTCAGCGACGGGCTGAACCCGACCTGCCGGAACGCCACCAGAAGATGGGCCGCGGCGGCGCCTCCCGGGCGACGGCCGGCGTCGGCAACGTGCCGCGCGGCTACGGGGCCGGGGGCGGAGGGTCGATCTCCGCGAACGGTGCGGCCCAGGCCGGCCGCGCCGGGGAGCGCGGAATCGTGATCGTGGAGCTGTACGGATGAGCCGGCCGACCGCGCCCACGGACACCTCCGGACACCCCTGTCCGGGCGGTGTCCTCGACGTGTCCGCCGAGGTGTCCGCGCCCCCTGTCCGGCGGGCGCTGCCGATCGTGTGCGGACACCCCTGCCCGGACGGTGTCCGCACGGTGTCCGCGCAGGTCACCGCCCCTCTGCCTGTGTCCGAGGACACGAGGGCGGACACCTGTCCTCCCTCCCCTTGCCCGGTGTCCGGACCCTGTCCGGGCACCCCTGTCCGCGCCCTGGAGGTGCCCATGTCTCAACCACCCGCGTCCGTCGGACGGACCGTCCACTACGTGTCCCACGGCACTCCCGTGCGCAGCGACGGCTCCCAGGCCTTCCCGCCCGCGTGCCGGGCCGCGATCGTCACCGAGGTCGACCAGGACGACCCCGGCCGCGTCGGCCTGGTCGTGCTCAACCCCACCGGTCAGTTCTTCCACCCGCTCGCCGCCGGAGGCTCCGTGCACGCGGACGCGGCCGGGATGCTCGCCGGGTCCTGGCACTGGCCGGAGCGCGTCTGATGGCCGCGCCGATCGGAGCCGACCAGCTCCTCGCCGCGCTCCGGGGCGAGGGCCTCAAGGTCGTGGAGGTCGGGGCGTGGCGCACCAGGTCCCGGAACCACATGGGGCCGTGGGGCGCCGTCCACGGCGTGATGATCCACCACACCGTCACCCGGGGCACGGCGCACACGGTCGCCATGTGCCGGGACGGCTACTCGGGCTTGCCGGGGCCGCTGTGCCACGGGGTCATTGCGAAGGATGGCACGGTCCACCTGGTGGGTCACGGCCGGGCGAATCACGCCGGGTTGGGGGACCCCGACGTGCTGCGCGCCATCATCGCGGAGACCCGCCTCCCGAAGGACGACGAGGCCACGGTCGACGGCAACCGGGCGTTCTACGGGTTCGAGTGCGAGAACTTCGGCGACGGCGAGGACCCGTGGCCGGCGGTCCAACTGGACGCGATCGAGCGGGCGTCCGCCGCGCTGTGCCGGTTCCACAACTGGGGCGCCGGGTCCGTCCTCGGTCACCTGGAGTGGCAGCCGGGGAAGCCGGACCCGCGAGGCTTCACGATGCCATCCATGCGGGACCGGATCGCGGCCCGCCTCGGCCACCCCCTGCCGACCAAGCCCCTGCCCATCCCGTCCCGGCCGGTCGTCTCCCTGTCCAAGCTGGTCGCCGCCGCGCGTAGCAACCCCCGCTTGGTCGGCACGCCGGTCACCTACACCGGGGTCATCACCGTGGAGGCCGCCCTCGTGGACGAGGGCCTGCTGGCCAAGCGCCACCAGGACGGCCACTACGGCACCACCACGGTCACCGCGATGAGCGACTGGCAGGAGGAATGCGGCTTCCGTGGCCGTGAGCCCGGACAGCCGGCGGACGGCATCCCCGGCCGGGCCTCCCTCACGCGGCTCGCCGCGAAGCACTCCTTCACCATCATCGCCTGAGAAAGGACACGAACATGGCGAACGTTCCCGTAGAGAAGAAGGTCACCGCCGCCTCCGCCGCGGCCTACCTCGGTTCGACCGGCGTTCTGGCCGTCCTCGCCGCCGTCCAGGACCACGCCCGCCTCCTGGACCCGCTGCCCGACGCCCTGAGCCCGTTCGTCCTCGCCCTCGTGCCCACCCTCATTACCTTCGCCGCCGGCTGGCAGGCCAAGCACACCCCGCGCGGCGACGCGGCGACCTCCGGAGGGTGAGCATGGAGACCGGGCATCCCGGCCCTGGACACGGTGCTCCTGTGGGGCGGCGTCGCCTCCGTCGTCCTGGCCGTTGTCGCTGGCGTCTGGCGGGTCCTGCGGGGGCTGCTCCACCTCGGCGGCCGGGTCAACGAGTTCATGGACGACTGGGCCGGCGAGCCGGAGCGCCCGGGAGTGCCGGCTCGGCCTGGCGTCATGGAGCGCGTCAGCGGCATCGAGGAGCGGTTGAGCCGTGTCGAGCACGAGCTCTACCCCAACAGCGGCGGGTCGCTGCGGGATGCCGTCGACCTCGCGAACCAGCGGCTGGCCTGGCTGTGCCCGGACCATCCTGACGAGGAAGACGGCCCACCGGCCCCGCCCCTGACCTCGTGAACGGAGCGGCCGTCTACCGAGAGGGGGCGGCCGCTACTGCCCCCGGCCGAGAGGCCACAGAGCGAACCGCCGGGGCCGGTCGCCTTGTTCGATCTTCTTGAGGTCGCGGCGGTGCTGCCACTTCCCGAGCAGGCCGGGAGGCTTGATCAGTGTCCGTACGACGTCGAGGTCCGGGCCGGTGCGCGGCATGTCGGGCAGGAGTCGAGGCGCGTCCCCTGCGAGGACCATAAGGCTGTTGACCGTGGCCTGGGCGCGGAAGTGGTTGAGGGAGTCCGACTGTTCGGCGGTCAGCTCCTCGCGCTTCCCCCAGTCGAGGAAGGCGGAGCCTTCCGGCCCCAGCCGCTCCACGGCACCCACGGCCCGCCCGCTGCCTGCCTGGGAGACCCCGCAGGCCCAGCGGGAGTAGTGCCCGGGGTTCCCGGCGTAGTACGTCTCGTAGTACTCCGCGCGGCGCGCGCCCACCCAGGAGGCGACCTCCTCGGGCTCCCACCCGGCCGCGGCGCCGATGTCCTTGAGCCGGGTTCGTCCGAGCTGCACGTACGCGGAGGCGCCGTTGCTGCCCCACTCCGCGCCGATCCGGATCTTCGGCTTGAACTTCTTGGAGCGGGTCGTGATGGAGTAGGCCCGCACCCGCAGCTCGTTGCTCCAGGTGACGAGGTAACCGTCCTCGCCGAGCTTCCACACCCGCTCCGTCGGCGGCGCACGGTAGACCCCGCCGTACGGCTCGAAATCCGCCAGCGACTCGAACGCCGGCTCACCGAACAGCGACTCCACGTAGGCCGGCCGAACTCCCGGCCCGAGTAGCCGGAAGTTTTTGGCCCAGATGCGCCGTCGGCCCGGACCCTTCTTCCACCAGGCCGAGAGGCCCTTGAGAATCGCCATCCCGGCAACCACCCCACCCATGATCTTGCCTATGTCGCCCAGTGGGCCAAGCCACTCGTTCCCCAGGAGCCAGTTCACAGAGGAAGTGTGCAACGTCGGCGGGACGGCAGGAGCAGGGTGGGCGGGATCGTTACGTGCTGGTCAGTGGGGGATGCTGTCGATCAACTCGCGCGCACCCTGCCGGAGGAGCGCGACGGCCACGGACGTGCCCAGCGTGGACGGGTCGAGTCGCCCGGCCCACTCGTGGGCGTTCAGCACGGTCTTGCCATCCGGGGTGAACACACAGGCGCGCAAGGAGAGCTCACCGCCGCGCTCGACACGGGCGTAGCCCGCAATCGGGGAGTTTGGTTCATGGTGGAGAGGCGGGGACCCGAGGGCCGTGAGCCCGCCCGGTAGGCCCGGGCGCTGGTCAGCTCCGTCGCCCATGGCCCGAGTATGTTCTCCTAATCTCAACCATATTGCAGGCCGAATGTACGTTTGCCGACCTCGCTGGTAGGCGTGACGATGGAAGGGCGTCAGCCGCTAGGTATCGAGGAGGAAGGAATGCCTCCGTACATCCCGAGAAAATACTGGGCACAGCCGACCCCAATTAACTTCCATCGGTCGAGCGAGTCGATGACCGGCATTGCCGCTGCGCTTTTGGCTGGTTTCTCTATCGCCGTGTTGGGAGTAATCGCACAGGCCCCTCAGGGAATACGTTGGCCGGGATGGTCGCTCCTGCTTCTGAGTCTCGCTGCTGCAATGCTGGTTACATGTGTGCAATGTGGCGTTCAGGCGTGCGGCTACGCCTACTCGCGCGCCGACATTGCCCAGTGGCGACCAGAGCCATGGCAAGGTTGGGAGGAGGAGCATCTCAGAAAGGTGCAGGAACGTGACCTTGGGCGGTGGCGCGGATGGCATAGCAGAGCGCACGTCTGCTACCACATCGGCCTCGTCCTTCTGGCTGTTGGGCTGGGATTGACTGTCGTGCCGCCAACCGCCTATGACCTGGGTAGATCAGTCCCATCTGTAGATTGCAGTCTGAGATGGGCGGCACTCGGAGTGCTCTGCGCATCTGGGGTTGCGCAAATTGTGTGGGTCTCCATCGACTGGTGGCGGAACCGCAGCCAAAACGTTCCTTAACTTGTAATGGTAGAGGTGTAATTCAATGTCTCGCAGTGATAGTGGGCGCAGCGGCGATGGTACGCAGCCGAAGGCGGAGGTAAAAACAGGGCTGCCGGAGGGGAGGCAATGCAAGAAGCATCATCTTCCAGATTGCCCGATTTGCTTCGCCTCGGCGAAGGGGAAAGATTCTGCTAGGGGACGCTGATTGATGCCGCAGATGCGGATGACCTGATGACCCTAGGAGTTTGTCGTCAAAGTGTCAGGCCCACATCAAGAGTGATGCGAGGGTGACGGACGCTTTGCAGGACTCGGCGGAATCGGGGGTGGAGCGTGGTCCACGATCCGTACCGTTCGGGCACGGCACGCCAGGCGACCCCGGTGCGGAACTTCCACACAATGCCGTTCAGGGCGGTTCCGTCGTCCATCCGGGGTCGCCCCAGCACGGGCCGAGGAAGCAGCGGCCTAATGAGGTCCCATTCGGCATCGGACAGTTCATGGCTGCGCATCACGACTCCGTGATCCGCAATCCGAGATCACTTTGACGGCAGGACCTAGGCGGCGTCTCACCGGCCAGGCTGGTCTGGGCCGGTGTCCGACCCGGGCGTTACAGTAGCTAGCTAGCTAGCTAGCTAGCTATTGATCAGAAACTCTTGCTCTGCGAGGGACACCCGGCCATCACCACAGGCCACAGCTCTGCGGAGCGGAACCCCAAGAGTTTCGACTCAATGAGTTGCGTAGGCCCACTTATCGACACAGTATGAAGGAACAGCATCTTCCAACAAAGGCTCATGTATTAGTTATGAGGAGGAGAGCATGGTTGACCTAGTCTTCATCGAGTGTCGAGGGCCTGTTGAAGGAAAGCGTTGGCTCAATGGCGACACCGTAGCTGGGACAGTATCCCTGGTGGAGAAGCCCTTCGATTTTAGCGGCACCAGGTGGGAACGCCGAGAGATCGAAAGCGGTATCTTCACTTTCAAGTGCCTTGGCGACCTTCAGGGGAAAGGGCGTTTCTTGAACGGCATAACCGCACCCGACAAGGGATTTGTGGTCTTGGAGCCTCAAGCAGGGCTCTCCGGCACCAAATGGCGTCCTGAGGTCAGAAATGGGGGAACAGTATTGAGATGCATGGGTACCCACCCAGAAAGTCACCTCATTTTCCTGAATGGGGATACCCGGCCCCAAGGGGGAGCCGTGAACTTGGCGCCCAATACGGACCCCCCCTTCACGGGAACGGTATGGCGACTTCCGTCGGACGCGCCATCGCCTGGCTGATCGGACGGCTCCGGTCTTCCGCAAAGCCCTGTGCACCCCAATCGGCCAGGCAGTCCCCGCCCAGAGCCGTTGCGAGCGCGACATCCAGCAGAACCTTGCCCGGGTCGTGCACTGCCCGCGGCTTGCGCCACGGCGCCATTGCCGCCGATATCGCGGTGTCCAGACCGGACTTGCGAACCGTCTCGACCAGCAGCACCGCCCCGGCCTGCGAGACCGCCCCGCTGCCACCCCCCTCGACGCGGACACGCGGGTACAACCCGATACGCTTGCTCACCTGGAGAGTGCTTCTTTCCGTGCAGCCAACAGGACCCTAAACAAGTCCCATCGTTGCAGGTCAGAAGCACTCTCCGCTTATTTGATCAAGGCATGGACGAGCACGCTCATGAAAGCGCGAGGTTAGCGTCGATCTCGTCCGTTGGTGCTACTTGGACCCTTGTGCGCCCCGTCCGGCGGTGGAACCCGGGCGGGGCGCGCTGCTGTGTCCGAACAGGTTGTCCGCGCCGGTTGTCAGGCTGTCCGGACACGGTGTGCCTGGCGTCCCCGCCTGCCGCTTCTGGCCTGCGCGGACACTGACCGGACAGGGTGTCCGCCGGGGCGTCCGGGTGACCTGAGGGCTGCGTGTGGCCGCGGCCCACTGGACCAGGAGGCGCTGGTACTTCTCGGAGTGCAGCTCCCCGTCGGGCTCCTCGTCCATCAGCCAGCGGATGGCCTGGTTGATCTCGTCGGCGGCAGGCCGTAGAGGGCTGCGGGGCCGGGAGCGCGGAGGCATGCCCATCACGGTAGAGGGCGGGTCTGGCATGCGGCGGTGATCAGCTCAAGCCGCCTCGTACTCGTGCGCACGGCCGCCCCTCCATTTCACCCAAGTGGGGTCGTCGAGCAGGTCGTCGGCGTCTGGGAGTCCAGCGCGCCGGAGGAACTCAACGACATCCCTGTCGCTGTGCGCGAGGCCGAGGATGCTTCCGCCGTGCACGGTGACTCGGCGGCCTCCGGTGGGGGAGGGCGGGTGGACCACTATCGGGGCGCCGTCCATGCCTCCAGGGTGCATCGAGTCAGTCCAGGATGCCGAGGTCTGTGTCTGGCCGGCAGATGGCACATGCCGTGATGCCTCCGGCGGTGATGGCTTGGAGGGCCTGCTCGCGGGTGAGTGCCCGGGTGTGCTTGCTGGCCATGCGGCAGTCCCCGAGGTGGACGCTGTCCGCGATGGGCTGGCTGCCCTTTCGTAGGTAGGAGAGGACCCACGTCGGCCCGGCGGGGACTTCTCGTACGGGCCGCATCTGGGATTCGTGTGTCTCGACCTTGGCGATCTTCGCGCGGATCTCGCCGAGCACGGCCGCGTGCCACGTCTCCAGCACGCGGAGGCGAGGGAGGTCGGGAGGCAAGGAATCGGGCACAAGTTCGATTATAGTGCTGCGAGGCGCGCGGGGATGGCGGCGGTCGCAGGTGGCCTGTGACACTGAACTTTGAGCGCGTGCCAGCGAAGTTTGATCGGCGGGATCGCTACTCACGGCCGTGCAGCGGTGCGGAGCCTTCACTCAGAGCGAAGGCTCCGCACGGCTGCGCACAGGCGGGATCAGCGGCTGGCAACTGGTGTGGCGATACACGCCACGTAGTAGTCCTGCAGGCCGAAGCCCGACTGCTTCCAGGGAGCCGGGCACACGATGTTGGCAGTGGCCAGAGGGGCACTCACGGCGCCCACGAGACCGTCAAGCGTGCCGACCACGGGCGTGGTGTCGATCGGCTCGGGGGCCGCCGAGGCCGCCGTACTGCTGCCGAGAATCGCGACGCCGGCCAGTGCCGCGACGGCTGCCAGCGTTGTCACACGCATCAAGGTTGCTCCGTTCGTTCGTGTCGCACCCGCAGGAGGGTGATGCGTATGAGAACGCCTTCGGCCTGATCTTGGTTACGCCGCCAGCAGCCGGATCGCGACGGGCCGTCACTCAAGCGTCCGACTCGCAGTGCCAGATGATCCCAGCACTCAAACTTCAATGGCACGTGATCGAAGTTCAATGGCACAGGACAGCAGGTTGTCCCGTGACAGTGCACCTTGAGCGGATGTCATTGAATGCTGAGTGACTCGCTGAAGGGTGGCGTACTCCATCGGGTGGCTTACCCGGGAGTATCTGCACCTCGCAGGTCGGCCACGGTACGTCTATCGCGTGACTACATCGTTCAAGCGGTGCGCAGGTGTTCTTGGCCTGACTCTCGCCGCTCTTCTCGTGCCGATCGTTCCCGCATCCGCAGCGCCCGCTGCTGCCCCTGCCATCGGACTCCCAGACATTGACGTCAGCCCCGCCAGTATTCTGAACCTTGGCCCCGGCGGCCTGGTGCAGACCATGATCATGACGTTGAACGTCACTTTCGAACGGTGAGGGGACGCCCGAATCGAGGTCTGTCGACTGCCGGGAAGTGAAGTCAACCCGCTGTCTTCATCGCCGCACGGGAGCGGCTGGGCGTAGACGCAGCGTCAAATCGCCGTCGGTGGCGTGCGGGTGAGGGCCTGCGCCCCCGCCGCTCTGGGCTGTGCGGGGGCGCGTTCCGGAGTACCGTCCTGATTGTCTAGGTCAGAACGGAGTTCAGTATGCCCCTTTCCACCGACGAGCACATCGGCACGCGCGTACAGATCGCCCGAAACGCCGCTGGGTTGACGCAAGTTGAGCTGGCGGACTTCCTCGCCCGCTCCGAGTCCTGGGTCGCCAACGTCGAGAGCGGTCGGCAGCCGCTCGACCGGTACAGCGTCATCACGGCGATCGCGGATCGCTGCGACGTGGATGTGGTGTGGCTGCTGGGTCAGCCCTACCGGCTCCAGCGCAGCGGCGGCAACCTCGCTCACGCCCACATTCCCGCGTTGCGGACTGGACTCCGCCGCGCCGGACTGATCCTTTCCGGTCACCCCGGGCTCAGCCCCCAGGGCGGACCGGTGGACCTGGCGGCGATGCGGGAGAAGACCCGGCAGGCCAGCGTCGCCCGGCAGGCCGCGAACCTGCCGAAGGTGGCCACCCTTCTCCCGCCGCTCGTGGAGGACCTGAACACGGCTGTCCTCACGACCGATGGCGTGGAGCGGGAGGAGGCGCTGCACCTGCTGGCGGACGCCGCCCGTACGGCCCGGATGTGCCTCAACCAGCTCGGCTACCCAGACTTGGCGTGGTCGGCCGCAGAGGTGGCCGCCGGCGCCGCCACGGCCCTGGACGACCCGGTCGTGAAGGCCGCTGTCGCCTGGGACCGCTGCGGTGCTCTGCTGCACCAGGCGTCCCTGCGGGAGACCATCGCGGTCGCGGACGCCGCGCTGCGGGACCTGGAGCCCCACGCCACCGGGCGCGGCCGGGACCAGGCTGCGGTGTCCCTGCGCGGCGCGCTGCACCTGCGGTGCTCGATCGCCCACGCCCGAGGCGGGCAGGGGGACGATGCGTGGGCGAGGATCGACGCAGCGCTGCAGGACGCCGACCAGCTCGGCCCGGAATGGTACGACCTGGAGCGGCACACGGTGTTCGGCCGGGGCACGGTCGCGGTCCACGCGGCGGAGGCCGGCGTGGAGGTCGACCAGCCCGACGCCGGGCTCAAGAAGGTGCCGAGGGTGGACATCAGTGAGATCCCGAGCAAGGAGCGGCGCACGCACTTCCGGATCGACGAGGCGCGCGCTGCACCGGATGGGGCAGAGCTCGTCGGCCGTGGTCAAGCTCCGGGAGGCTGCGGCCGCCGCGCCGTACTACGTGTACGCCGACCCGATGAGCCGGGCTCTCGTGTCCGACCTCGCGCGTGTGGGCGTCCCGTCCCAGGCCGGATCCCTGTCCGGCCTCATCCGGAACATGGAACTCGCGAGGTAACTCCGCTCCTACTCCGAACAGTTGACGCCCCCTAGATTTTCTAGGGGGCGCATTGCTGTCTGCCCGCCACTCTCGGAAGGTCACTGCCCGTGCACGCGTGATCACCCCTGGGAGTAGCGGCGATGGAGCCGATCGATACCCGACAACCGGGCGCCGCAGTACGCGCGTACGCCGGCCTACTGGGCTGGCCCTTGACCGTGGGATACCGCAACCGGCCGCGGCAGGGGTGCACCTGCCAGGCCGAGGAGTGCCGGACGCCTGGCGCCCACCCGGTCCCCGGCAATCCGACCTTCCGGGGCATGAAGGAGACCCTGCGGGAGCTGGACTCCTCGCCGGGCGCCGGCCTCATCGCCTGGACGACCGTGTTCGACGCGCTGGTCGTCCCGCGCGACCTGGGCATGGCCGCCATGGTGTCCCTGGACCGTGTGGCCCCGGTGCCGTGCCTCGTCGCCGCTGACCACGCCGTGCTCCTGGTGCTCCCCGCCACCGGCCGGTACGCCGTCGAGAACGTGCCCGGCGAGGTGCGGTCCGGGTCGGACCAGTGGATCGCGGTCCCGCCGACGCATGACGTGCGCTGGGACACCGCCCCCTGGGTCGAGCAGACCGCGACCCCGCTGACCCTGCTCCACGGCGGGGACGTCGGCCGGCACCTGTGGGAGGCCAAGGGATCCACCGGCGCGGGGGTGGTCCGGTGACGATCCAACAGATCACCACGGGCGAGGAGCGGCGCCTCGCCGTCGAGCACTGGCTCTCCTCGGCCTCCTCCGATCCCGGGCAGACGCGCCGGGACTGGGTGGAGCACCCCGTCGCGATGCTGTCCTGCGGCAGCCTGTTCGCGGCCGTGCGCATCCCGGCCGCCGTCGTCCAGGCCGCGGCCCAGTCCACTGACGAGGCGGTCATCGACGCCTACCTTGTCGGCGTCGTGGTGGGCGGCCCGGTCATCTTCGACCGCTACGCCCTCTGGTACTACGCCCTCGTTCCGGCTGGCACCGCCCGGCGGTGGGACGCGCCGGACACCGTGTGCCTGGGTGTCGGATCGTCCCTCGGCGTCCCCAGGCCGGGCCTGTGCCGGGCCGACAACGAGCGGGTGTACTGGGCGGTCCCCATGGACTCGGCAGCCTTCCTGTGCTCCCCGAACGCGGTCTCCCAGCTCGTGATGCTGGGCCGGTACCGGCAGGTGGGCCGTGGCTGAGCTGCCCATAGACCTCGTGACGATCCGCCGGACGTGTGCCGAGGCCGAGGCCGTGGCAGCGGACTGCCTCGCCGGCGGCGTGGAGCCGCAGCCCGAGCGGATTGAGCACCTGCGGGCGTTGCTCCATGGGCACTTGGGTCTGCTCATGGACGAGGTGCGGGAGCGGTACGCCCCGCTCCCGCCCGGCCGCATGCGGCGTCTCGCGGACAGCATGGTCGCTCTCGGCGGCCAGATCCTGGGCGACCCCGAGCGGCGGGGAGCGGTGGACTTGCTGCCCCCGCCCCCGGTCATTCGGCTCCTTGCGCTCATGAACGACGCGCCGGAGGTGTTCTCCGGCGGCGCGCTGCCCGCGCCCTCCGACGACGCCGGCCTCCTCGTCTGGCGCGGTCCCTCGTCGTCGTTCGGCTGACCCTCGCCCCTGCCTTTCCGTTCTCGTCGGGGGACTCTCCCGGGCGCCCGGTACCGGCTCACGCCGGGCGCGACGAGGACGGGCGCCCGCCCTGCTGTGACGGGCAGGACGGCACCCACCCGGCCCGAGGCGGGTCGGGATCAACCACCGGATAGGGAGACCCCTTTGACTGCGCGTCCCATCCTGAGCGGCGAACAGGCCGCGTCCTGCTACTTCCGTACGACCGTCGACCACCCCAACCGCAAGGCGCTCGTCCAGATCTGCGAGCCGTGCAACGCCCTGTGTGCGCACTGCTTCGTGACCGCGACGAAACGGGGCAACTACATGCCCCTGGAGCAGATCCGGGAGCGGCTGATTCCCCAGCTCGCCGAGGCCCGGGTCACGAGGGTCACGCTGACCGGCGGCGAGCCCTTCATGCACGAGGACCTGATCGCGATTATCCGCTCTTTCCGGGATGCGGGCATGGCCGTGGGCGTGTGCACCAACGGCACCATGTGCAGTGACGAGCAGATCCGCGCCCTCGTGGAGCTGGACGCCCACATGAACGTGTCGCTGGACGGGTTCGCGGAGGAGTCGCACAGCGTATTCCGAGGCCTGCCCGGTTGCTTCGGCGAGACCATCGGCACCATCAAGCGGTTCGCGACCGCCGGCATCCTCCAGGGCCTGCTGTGCACGCCCAACAACCTCGCCGAGGACGAGGAGTACAGGAAGCTCGTGGAGTTCGCGCGCGAGCAGGGTGCGAAGTATGTCCTGATGAACCCGCTCGGCAGCATGGGCCGCGGCGCGTCCAAGAGTGCCCAGGGCAAGCTGCGCACCCCGGACGAGCAGATGACGGAGATCGCCGCCATGACGGCCCCGTTCGAGGGGGACGTGGAGATGGTGAACATCCGCTTCCCCAACGCGGACAAGCCGCTCTCGAACTGCGAGGCCGGAACCATCATCTACGTCTTCACCGACGGTGGGGTGGCCATCTGCCCGTACCTCGTGTTCGCGGCCCGGACGAGGGCGTCCCAGCACCCTGACACCGACTTCCTCGTCGGCAACGTATGGACGGACGACGACGTCGCCGCCCGCCTGGACGCCTATGGGAAGTTCTCCGACCGTTGGGACCTCGGGGGCAACTCGACGTGCCGGAGCTGCTCCCTGTCCGCCTCGTGCGGGAAGGGCTGTCCGGCCGCCGTGGTGGCTGCCGGCGAGCGGATCGGGGCCGTGGACAGCGAGCAGTGCCCCGTGGTGCCCCGGCAGTCCCGAGTCCTGCCCGTGGTCGGTGTCTCGTGACCACCGGGCGCGGCCTGCTGGTCGCGATCGAGGGGCCGGGCGGCGTGGGGAAGTCGACCGCCACGGGCCTGGTTGCGCGGCTCCTGACCGAGCGCGGTATGCCCGCCCTCGCCACGAGGGAGCCGACCGACACTGACCTGGGCAACCTCGCACGGCACGGTACGGACGAGTACCAGGGCGAGGCCATGGCCTGCCTCATCGCGGCCGACCGCTTCAAGCACGGCGAGGAGATCCGGCCCGCGCTGGGGCGCGGTGAGATCGTGGTCTGTGACCGGTACATCGCCAGTAGCCTCGCGCTCCAGTGCATGGACGGCGTCGACCGAGAGTTCGTGTGGCTGCTCAACGAGCGGGTGGTCCAGCCGGACCTGACTGTGATGGTGAGCGGGCAGCCTGACGTGATCGAGGCCCGGCTCGCCGCGCGCGGCGCGCACTCCCGATACGAACGCGCGGACGGCTCCAGCCACGTGGAATGTGCGTACTTCGCCGAGGCCGCTAAGTTCCTTCGCAGGATGGGGCACCGCGTGCTCAACGTGGACGCCTCCCATGTGCCGGCCGAAGAAGTCGCCCTGTCGATCGTGGCCGCGATCATCCGAGTGTGGAAGGACCGCCCTGACAATGCCGATGGTGGACGTGTTGACGTACAACCTCAACAACCCGTCCCGGGAGCGCGCAGAGAGGCAGCTCCGGTATCTGGCAGCCCGGCCGGAGTCGGTGCTGGTGCTGACGGAGACGGCGCGCAGCGCGGGGTGTGAGTTCCTGGCCGAGCAGTTCGAGGGGGCCGGGTACTCCGTGACCTTCCCCCGGCCGCTGCTCGGGACCAGGGAGCGGGGCGTGATGATCGTGTCCCGCCTCGCCACGCGCCCTCTGCCGCTGTCCGTGGTCTACCTGCCGCACCGGGTGGCCGGGGTGACCGTCCAGACGGACACGGGGCCGCTCGACGTGGTGGGGGTGTACGTGCCCTCTCGGGACGCCACAGAGACCAAGGTCCTCCGTAAGCGGTCGTTCCTGGAGGGCCTGGCTCAGGTCCTGCCCTCCGGGGCGACGGGGCGTCGGCTGGTGCTCGGGGACTTCAACATCCTGGAGCCCACCCACGTGCCCCGGTACCGCACGTTCCAGATGTGGGAGTACGGGTTCTACACCGGGCTTGCCGCAGCCGGGTACCGGGACGCCTTCCGCCTCCTCGCCCCGGACGAGCGCGCGTACTCCTGGGTGGGGCGCACCGGGGACGGCTACCGCTACGACCACGCTCACGTCTCGGCGCCGCTCGCCGGCGACGTGACGGCCTGCCGGTACGTGCACGAGACGCGCACCGGCGAGGAGCGGCTGACGGACCACTCCGCGCTGACGGTGGCCCTGGCCGTCCACGCCCCGGAGCCGCTCGACGTGAAGGACCCGGTACCGGTGAAGGACCCGGTACCGGCGCTGTTCTGACCACTGACGACGAGGAGACGAGCCACATGGACACGACGTGGGACGGCGTGCAGAAGCTGCGCGGCTGGCTGGACAAGGAGAACCAGGCCGCGGCCGGTGACGTGAAGCTGCTGCGGGTGCTCAAGATCGGGGAGGAGCTCGGGGAGGCCGCCGAGGCCATCACCGGGGTGCTCGGAGCCAACCCGCGCAAGGGCAACAGCCACACCTGGCAGGACGTCGAGAAGGAGTTGAGCGACGTCATCGTGACCGCCATGGTGGCCCTCGCCACGATCACCCCGGAGGCGGAGAAGGTCCTCGACGCCCGGGTCCAGGGCCTGCTGGACCGCCTCGACCTGAGCTGACCCGCACCGCCCTCCGTACAGAAGGGCCCGCACGGCTGGTGCCGTGCGGGCCCTTCTGCGTCACCCCTCAGTTTGCGGAAGCACACCCCTCAGTTGGGCGTCTCCCGTCTCCCAAGTGGGAGATTGGTGGGAGAGGGGTGGGAGATGATCATGGCGCACCGATGTAGTTGGGCACTAGGAAGTGCTAGATGGCGCTACATATGTGCACTTCGCTAGTTGGCGGATTCGCCCGCGTGCGGGCTCAGGGCGTCGGTGCCGACCAGGATGAACAGCAGGATGCCGAGCAGGATCCGGTAGATCACGAACGGCATGAAGCTCTTGGTGGTGATGAACTTCATGAACCAGGCGATCACCGCGTAACCGACGGCGAAGGCGATGATCGTGGCGAAGATCGTCGGGCCCCAGGAGACGTGCCCCTCGCCCGCGTCCTTCAGCTCGTACGCGCCCGAGGCGAGCACCGCCGGGATCGCGAGGAGGAAGGAGTAGCGCGCGGCCGCCTCGCGGGTGTAGCCCATGAGGAGACCGCCGGAGATCGTCGCGCCCGAGCGTGAGACGCCCGGGATCAGGGCCATCGCCTGGCAGATGCCGAAGATCAGGCCGTCCTTCACGCTGAGGTCCTTGAGCGACTTGCGCTCGCGGATCGCCCGGTGGCGGCCGCCGATCTCGTCGCGGGCGGCGAGCCGGTCCGCGACGCCGAGGACGATGCCCATGACGATCAGGGTGGTGGCGATGAGCCGCAGGTCGCGGAAGGGGCCCTCGATCTGGTCCTTGAGCGTGATGCCGAGGACACCGATCGGGATGGAGCCGACGATCACCAGCCAGCCCATCTGGGCGTCGTGGTCGGAGCGCATCGCCTTGTCGGTGAGGGAGCGGAACCAGGCCGTGACGATCCGCGCGATGTCCTTGCGGAAGTAGATCAGGACCGCGGTCTCCGTGCCGATCTGGGTGATCGCGGTGAAGGCCGCGCCCGGATCCTCCCAGCCGGCGAATGCCGCGGTGAGACGGAGGTGTGCGCTGGAGGAGATGGGAAGGAACTCCGTCAGCCCCTGGACGAGTCCGAGGATGAACGATTCGAACCAACTCATGGGGCTAGGGCCGTCCCGTTATGTACGTGTGCGGTCAGAAGGTCGTGCGCAGCGTACCGTCCCAAAGTGACGGGCCTGTGGTCAGGCCTCCTGAGGGCCCGCCGGGCCCGCCGTCGTCCAGCCGGGCGCCCTGACATGGGCGCTGAGGCTCTTGCGGTCGGCCTCTTCCCCGCAGTGGGCGCACACGACGCGGGGGCTGAGGATCTCGCCGCACCGGTGCTCCAGGACGATCGGCCGGTCGTCGGCGTTGAGGTGGCGGTCGCCCCAGGCCATCAGGGTCACCAGGACCGGCTGGAGCTCCTCGCCGGCGGCCGTGGCCCGGTACTCGAAGCGCTGCGGGCGTTCGCTGTACTGCACCTTCTCCAGGATTCCCGCCTCCACGAGCCGCTTGAGGCGGGTGGTGAGGATGTCGCGGGGGGCGCCGGTGTTGCGCGCGATCCGGTCGAAGCGGCGCACACCGAGGGAGACCTCGCGGAGCACGAGCAGCGAGTACTTCTCCCCGACGAGCGCCAGGGTGTCGGCGATCGAGCAGGGGCGGGGGGCGGCCTTCATGGGGTCAAGAGTAGGGCAGCGCGAGCGTGGTGAGTTTGGAAACCCGACTCACTCCTTCTTGTAGGTTTGAAAAGCCAACTCACTGGGTTATGTTACCGATGAGTGTTGGTCCACTTATCCAACTCAGGAGCCTGTCATGCGCGACGCCGTCATCGTCGAAGCCGTCCGGACCCCGATAGGAAAGGGCAAGCCGGGCGGAGCCCTGGCCCACGTCCACCCCGTCGCCCTGCTCTCCCACACCCTGCGCGCCCTGATCGAACGCAGCGGCATCGATCCGGCCCTCGTCGACGACGTGATCGGCGGCACCGTCGACCAGGTCGGCGAGCAGGCCATGAACACCACCCGCTACGCCTGGCTGGGTGCCGGATTCCCCGAGTCCGTGCCCGCCACCACCGTCGACCGGCAGTGCGGCTCCTCCCAGCAGGCCGTCCACTTCGCCGCCCAGGGCGTGCTCTCTGGGGCGTACGACATCGCCGTCGCCTGCGGAGTCGAGTCCATGAGCCGGGTCCCCATGTGGTCCAACGTGCCGCCCGGCGCCGACCCCTTCGGCCCCGGGGTCGCCGAGCGCTACCCCGAGGGCCTCGTCCCGCAGGGCATCAGCGCCGAACTCATCGCCGCGAAGTGGTCGATCGGCCGCGAGGCCATGGACGCGTTCGCCACCGCGTCGCACACCAAGGCGGCCCGCGCCTGGGCGGCCGGCCTCTTCGACGCCGAGGTCGCGCCTTACGAGGACGTCCGCCGCGACGAGTCGGTGCGCCCCACGACCACCCCCGAGATCCTCGCCGGACTGCGGCCCTCCTTCGAGGACCCCGGCTTCGCCGACCGCTTCCCGCAGATCGACTGGTCCGTCACCGCCGGGAACAGCAGCCCGATCAACGACGGTGCCTCCGCCGTCCTCGTCATGGCCGCCGACACGGCCCGCAGCCTCGGCCTGCGTCCCCTCGCCCGACTGCACAGCTTCGCCGTCACCGGCTCCGACCCGCTGCTCATGCTCACCGGCGTCCTCCCCGCCACGGAGAAGGTGCTGCGGAGGTCGGGCCTCTCCCTCGCCGACATCGACCTCTTCGAGATCAACGAGGCCTTCGCGAGCGTCGTCCTCGCCTGGCAGCAGGAGACCGGCGCGGACCCGGCCAAGGTCAACGTCCACGGCGGCGCGATCGCCCTCGGGCACCCCCTCGGCGCCAGCGGCACCCGCCTCACCACGACACTGGTCCACGCGCTACGGGCCAGGGGAACGCGCTACGGACTCCAGGCGATGTGCGAGGCGGGCGGCCTGGCCAACGCGATGATCGTCGAGGCACTCTGACCCCGGCCGCTAGCGGGGGCTGCCCACGGTCTCGGGCTCCGGATCCGGCGCCACGGCCGGAGCCGGGGCCCGCAGGTGGTGCCGCTTGCGCCAGGCGACCACGGCGGCCGCCAGGCCGGACAGTGCGATGAAGCCCGCCGAGAAGAGGAAGGCCGGGGAGCCCGGTTCGCCCGCCTGCGCGCCCGCCACGACGTACGCCGCCGTGTTGGGCACCGAGCCGAGTGCCGTCGCCACCAGGAACGGTACGTACCCCATCCTGGAGACGGCGGCACAGTAGTTGGCCGCCGCGAACGGCACCCCGGGGAACAGCCGGATCGCCAGCATCGAACGGAACCCGTGCCGGCTGAGTTGCCCGTCGGCCGCCATCAGCCAGCGGCCCCGCAGCATCGGCCGCAGCGCGTCCTGCCCCAGGTAGCGGCCGAGGGTGAAGGAGATCCCGGCGCCCAGCACCGTCCCCGCGATCGCGGCCGTCAGACCGAAGGCCGAGCCGAAGAGCGCGCCCGCCGCCAGATTGAGCACCGGGCGCGGTACGAACGCCGCCGTGCACACCCCGTACGCCAGCCCGAACAGCATCACCGCGTCGGCGCCGCTCGTCTGCTGCGGCCAGCCCGAGGAGAGCAGCCGCTGTGGCTCGTACAGCACGACGAGGGCCGCCGCCGAGAGCAGCAGCAGCGCGAGCACCGAGAGCCGTGCGCGGGGCGCGAGCAGGGCCCGGGAGCAGCGGAGGGCGACGGAGCCCGGCGGCCGGGGCACGGGAGCGAGCATTCGGGGAGAGTAACGGACGCGTCCGTATGATCGCCGTAATGTGCGTCATGTCCGTCGGGGCCGGATCCCGGAGCACCCATGACAGGGCACGACAGGGAGGGTCCCATGACCGACACCGCACGACCGGCCGGCGGCCCCGCCGGCCTCGCTGCCGACACCCTCGTCGACATCCCCGACAGCGCCCTCGCCGACACCGTCCTGGAGCGGCTCACCACCGTCTACCCGGCTGCAGGGAACCCCTTCCGGGCGCAGGAGATGGTCGCGTACATGAAGGGTGTCGCCCCCTTCCTCGGGCTTCGCACCCCCGAGCGCCGGACCCTGTCCCGTACCGTCCTCGACGGCACTCCGCGCCCCGACGAACGGGACTGCGCCGCCGTCGCCCTGCGCTGCTTCGCCCTGCCCGAGCGCGAGTACCACTACTTCGCCGTGGACTACCTGCGCCGCCATGTGAAGCGCTGCTCGTCCGGGTTCCTGCCCGTCGCCCGCCGGCTCGTCACCACCGTCTCCTGGTGGGACACGGTCGACCACCTCGCCGCCCATGTCGTCGGCGGTCTGGTCGCGGCCGACCCCTCCCTCGGTGACCGCATGGACGAGTGGATCGAGGACGAGGACCTGTGGGTGGCCCGTACGGCGATCCTCCACCAGCTGCGCTTCAAGGAGTCCACCGACGCGGACCGGCTCTTCGCCCACTGCCTGCGCCGCGCCGCCGACACCGACTTCTTCCTCCGCAAGGCCATCGGCTGGAGCCTGCGCGAGTACGCCAAGACGGCCCCGGCCGAGGTCCGCGCCTTCGTCACCGCGAACACCGCCCGCCTCTCCCCGCTCTCGGTCCGCGAGGCCCTCAAGCACCTCTGACCGGCCGACCGGCCTTCCGTAGCCCTGCCCGGGACCGGCCGACCTTCCGTCGCACCGCCCCCGGCACAATGAGAGCGTGAACGAGCACATTCCCGTCCTCCGCGAGGTCGACCAGGGCACCGCGCGCCTCATGCCCGATGTGGACCGGGAGCGGGCATGGCTCCTGACGGTCGACGGTGCACCCCAGTCGTACGTCGACCTCGACGACCCGGCGTACCTGGAGTTCGAGTACGCGCGCCGGCTCGCCCATGTCGTCGACGGCGCCGCCGACGACGGCGAACCGCTGGACGTCCTGCACCTGGGCGGCGGCGCGCTCTCCCTGCCCCGGTACGTCGCCGTCACCCGCCCCGGCTCGCGCCAGGACGTGGTCGAGGCGGACCGGGGGCTGCTCGCGCTCGTCGCCGAACACCTGCCGCTGCCCGAGGACTCCGGGATCACCGTGCACGGCGCCGACGCCCGGCGCTGGCTGGAGGCGGCCCCCGACGCTTCGGCCGATCTCGTCGTCGGTGACGTCTTCGGCGGCTCGCGCGTGCCCGCCCACCTCACTTCCGTGGAGTACGCGCGCGAGGTCAGGCGCGTCCTGCGACCCGACGGCGTCTACGCCGCCAACCTCGCGGACGGTGCGCCGTTCGCCTTCCTCCGCTCCCAGCTCGCCACCTTCGCCGCCGTCTTCCCCGAGCTCGCGCTGGTCGCCGAACCGGCCGTCCTGCGCGGTCGGCGCTTCGGGAACGCGGTCCTGGTCGCCTCCGGCCGCGAGATCGACACCGCCCACCTCGTGCGGCGGGCCGCGGCGGACGCCTTCCCCGCGCGCGTGGAGCACGGGGACACGCTCGACCGGTTCACCGGCGCCGCGGAACCGGTCCTCGACGCCGGGGCCGTACCCTCACCCGTTCCGCCGGAGGGCGCCTTCGGCATCGGCTGAGGCGGACGCGGCCGACTCGGGCGCGGCCGACGGCTCAGGCCCCTTGATCTCCTTCGTGTGCGGACGCCGGGTCAGATTCCGTACGTCCGGTACGAGCAGGACGATGGCAGTGACCAGCACCATCAGCCCCGCCGCGCCCCACAGCGCCGCACTCCGCCCGAACGCGGTCTCCGCCGGGCCCGCGAGCGCCGTCGTCAGCGGCAGCAGGGCCGTCGAGCCGAACCAGTCGTAGGCCGAGACCCGGGACAGCTTCTCCTCCGGGATCTCCTGGTGCAGGGCTGTCATCCACGAGACGCCGAAGACCTCGATGGCCACGCCGCTCACGAACATCGCGGCCGTGAGCCCCACCGCGTCGAGCGGCACCGCCAGCGCCGCCGAGGGCAGCGCGATGGGGAAGACGCCGAGCGTTCCGATGAACAGCAGTCGGCGCGGCTTCCACCGGGCCATCAGGACGGCGCCCGCGAGCGTCCCCACGCCGTACGCGGCGAGCGCGATGCCCCAGGGGCGCGCGCCGCCCAGTTCGGCCTTGGCGACCAGCGGTCCGTACACCGACTCGACCGCCCCGATCAGTCCCACCACCACGGAGAACTGGGCGACGATCGACCAGAGCCACGGCCGGCCGACGAACTCGTGCCAACCCTCCCGCAGATCGGCGAAGAGACCGCCGCTGGGAGCGCGCTCGGGGATGCCGCTCACGTCCAGGAACGCGCGCAGTCCGCCCGCGACGGCGAAGGCGATCGCGTCGATCAGGAGGACCCAGCCGGGTCCGACGAAGGCGACGAGCGCACCGCCGAGCGCCGCGCCGCCGATGGACGCGCCGTGCATGGCCATCCGGTAGACGGCGAAGGCGCGGCTCGCCTGCTCCCCGGTGACGCTGGACATCAGCATGCCCTCGGCCGCCGGGTTGAAGAAGGCCTGGCCGGTTCCGCAGAGGCCCGTGAGGACCATCATCTGCCAGATCTGGGCCTCACCGGAGAGCACGAGGGCGGCGAAGACTGCCTGTGAGAGGCAGTTGAGGGTGTTGGCGGCGACCATGACCCGGTGCCGGGGCACCCGGTCGGCGACCGCGCCGCCGATCAGCAGGAAGAGGACCAGCGGCAGGAAGCGTGCCATCGCCACGAGTCCCACGTCGCCCGCGTCGCCCTTGGCCTCGAACACCGCCCAGGTCGTGGCGATCAGCGCGCCGTGCGTGCCGAGGTTGGTCACGACGGTGGCGGCGGTGAGGAGGACGTAGTTGCGCCCGGCCCATTCGGGTCGGCGGGAACCGAAGGGGGTGCGGTGCGGGGAGGCGGCGGGATTGTTCACCCCGGGACTATCCCTGGCGGGCCGCTCGGATGCCAAACCCATATCCGGACGGAGAGACCCGGGGCTCGGGTGGGCGGGCAGGCCGGTGGCCGGACGGGTCGGGCCCCGGCGCGTGGACGAACCATGCGCCGGGGCCCGGTCGGTCAGGGCAGTCGGACGGTCAGGAGGCCGGCGCGAGGCGGACCGTCGAGAGGATCTGCTTGATGGTGGCGTCCGGCAGTTCGTCCTTGACGCCGTCGGCCCCGTAGAGCACCCAGGTCGTGAAGTCGCCCTTGGCGTTCTTGAAGGTGAAGGCGATCGACTTGCCGTCCGACTCGCACTTGTTGCGCTTCTTCACGCCCGGCGCCGTCGCGGTCGCCATATGGCCGGTGAGACCCGACTTCGTCTTGTACGCCACGGGCTTGGAGATCTTGATGGTGCTCTGCGGCATGTGCTGGGCGTAGCCGCCCCACACCCATGTACCGGCCTCGCTCCGCGCGGCGTCCGAGGTGTTCTTGGCGCCCTGGCCGCCCTTGGTGCCGGCGGTGCTCAGGCCCCAGGTCTCGTTGGTGCCGTTCTTGTCGGTGTCGTACGTGCACCACTCGCTCTTGAGACGCGTCGGCGACGACATGGTGACGAGCGGGCTGCCGTCGTTCTTCTTCTCGTCCTCGAAGAAGGTGATCATTCCCGGCTTCAGGACCTCCCACTCCGGCGGTACGTCGAAGAGGGTGCCGTACTTCGGGTTGTAGACGACCTTCCAGCCGGGGATCGTCGGCTGCTGGGCGGCGCCGTCGCGCGGGTTGTCGATCCCGGACGGGCTGTCGCTCGGGTCGGTCGAGGGAATCGTCGACGGGTCGGTGGAGGGGTCCACCGGAGCGGAGGTCACGGGCGGCTTCGGGTCGTCGGCGACCTGCTTCTTGTCGTCGTCCTTGCTGAGCACCAGGAAGCCGGTGACACCGGCCGCTACGACCACGGCGGTCGCGGCGACGATCGCCACGAGCGTCGTCTGCTTCTTCTTCCCGTCGCCGGGCCCGCCGGGCTGACCCGGTCCGGGCACCGCGTACTGCTGCGCCACGGTCGGTTGCTGGTACGGGTTCGGCTGGCCGTAACCCGGCTGCTGCCCGTAACCCTGCTGCGGGTATCCGGGCGGCGCGGGCGGCTGCTGTCCGTAGCCGGGCTGCGTCGGCGGCTGCTGCGGGTAGCCGGGCTGTGTCGGCGGCTGCTGCGGATACCCGGGCTGGGCAGGCGGCTGCTGATACGGGTTCGGCTGCTGCTGGTACCCCGACTGCTGGTAGGGGTTCTGATTCTGGTCCTGCGGGTTCTGCTCGCCCCCGGGCGGCTGCTGTCCTGGCCACATGGCCAGTAACCATAGAGGTGCGGAGGCGGCTCGACCACGTCCGCCCCCGGACCGTGTGCGCGGGAGGGTATGGCCAAGGCTGCTACTCGTGGGTAACATCACGGTCCATGAGCGCAGACCAGATGACCGTCGGCGAGATGCTCGCCGCCACGGTCCCCATGGCCGGAACCCTGAACCTCGAGTTCCTGGAGACCACCGCCGAGCGCGCCGTCGTGCGCCTGCCGGACCAGCCCGCCTACCACAACCACGTCGGCGGCCCGCACGCCGGAGCGATGTTCACGCTCGCCGAGTCCGCCAGCGGCGCCATCGTGCTCGCCGCCTTCGGCGACCAGCTGAGCCGCGCCGTGCCGCTCGCCGTCAAGGCCGAGATCGGCTACAAGAAGCTCGCCATGGGCATCGTCACGGCCACCGCCACCCTGGGCCGCCCGGCCGCCGAGGTCGTCGCCGAACTCGACGCGGGGGAGCGCCCGGAGTTCCCGGTGCGGATCGAGATCACCCGTGAGGACGGCGCCGTGACCGGCGAGATGACCGTCGTCTGGACCCTGCGCCCGAACGCCTGACCCGCACGCCCGACCTCGGACGTCGCGAGCCGCCCCCGTATCCCGTCCCGGGTGCGGGGGCGGCCGCGTTCCGGGCGGCCGACGGGGGAGGGCGTATCCCCTGACCGGGTAGGCTGCCCCGGCGTGCCCGCCGCGGTGCACGCCGGCGCCACGGCCCCCGACCACGGGCCCGGCGCGGCAGAGCAGTCGAAACGGGAGGAAGCCGCGTTGCACGTCCAGGAGTGGCTGGAGACGATTCCCGCGGTCGCCGTCTACGTCCTTGTCGCGGTGGTGATCGGGCTGGAGAGCCTGGGCATCCCGCTGCCCGGCGAGATCGTGCTCGTGAGTTCCGCGCTGCTCGCCTCGCAGCACGGTGACATCAATCCGTACGTGCTCGGTGCCTGCGCCACCGCCGGTGCGATCATCGGCGACTCGATCGGCTACGCGATCGGCCGCAAGGGCGGTCGGCCGTTGCTCGCCTGGCTGGGGAAGAAGTTCCCCAAGCACTTCAGCGAGGCCAACATCGGGCTCGCCGAGCGCTCCTTCGAGAAGTGGGGCATGTGGGCGGTCTTCTTCGGCCGCTTCATCGCCCTGCTCCGCATCTTCGCCGGGCCGCTCGCGGGCGTGCTGCACATGCCGTACTGGAAGTTCCTCGTCGCCAACGTCTTCGGCGGCATCCTGTGGGCCGGCGGCACGACGGCCGTCATCTACTCGGTCGGCATCGTCGCCGAGGCCTGGCTCAAGCGCTTCTCGTGGCTGGGGCTCGTCCTCGCCGTGCTGATCGGCGTCGCCTCGATGCTGATCATCAAGAACCGCGCGAAGAAGGCGGCGGCGGAGCGGTCCGACGCCCCCGAGGCGGAGCCGGTCGCGGTCGCGGACTGACCGCCGACATCACGTGGAGGAGGGCGGTACCCGTCGACGGGTACCGCCCTCCTCGCCATGACCGACCGGGGCCGTTCGGCTCAGTCCTCGAACGCCTCGGCGTGGCCCTTGGCGAGCAGCAGGTACATCTCGGCGTTCAGCTGGATGCCCGCCTTCTCCTCCTCGGTCAGCGGACGGCGGACCTTCGCCGGGACGCCCGCGACGAGCGACCCCGGCGGGATCTCCATCCCCTGCGGGACGAGCGCCTGCGCGGCGACCAGCGAACCGGCACCGATCCGCGCACCGTTGAGGACGGTCGCGCCCATGCCGACGAGCACGTCGTCCTCGATGACACAGCCGTGCACGGTGGCGTTGTGGCCGACGGTCACGCGGTCGCCGATCGAGACGGGGAAACCGGGGTCGACATGGACGGTGCAGTTGTCCTGGATGTTGGAGTCCTCGCCGATCGCGATGGGACCGCAGTCCGCGCGCAGCACCGCGTGGTACCAGATGCTGGCGCGGGCGCCGAGCGTCACCTCGCCGAGCACCACGGAGGTCGGGGCGGTGAAGGCGGTCGGGTCGATCTGCGGCTCCTTGCCGCCCACACCCTTGATCAACGCCTCTGTCATGGTTCGCTCCTGATCGTCAGCCGTCGTGTCACGCCCGGGGGTGCCCCCGGCCGCAGCCTATGCCGTGCTCATGACGGACATCACAGCGCACCGCACTGATCAGGCACGACGGTGCCGACTACGGTGTCCGGGTGCCCAGGAACAGAAACACGTTCTCGTCCCTTGCCGCCTGGCGGCGCCGGATGCTCAACCGTGCCGTACAGGGCGGCTGGCGCTGGGTGCAGGAGACCGGCTCCGTCACCGCCGAGCACCCGGGGAAGCTCCGTTTCCGTCGGCTCGGCGCGGGCACCCGGCTGGCCTTCCCGCAGGGCACGGTCTTCGGCGAGCGGTGGATCGAGATCGGCGAGTGCTGCATCCTCGCCGAGCAGGTCACGCTGACGGCCGGGATGCTGCCGGGCCTGGACCTCGGGGCGGACACGGTGCTGACGCTCGGCGACGGGGTCGTCCTCGGCCGGGGCAGCCATGTGATCGCCGACGCGAAGGTGAGCATCGGCTCGGACACGTACTGCGGTCCGTACGTCTACATCACCTCGACCAACCACAGCTACGACGACCCGGACGAGCCGGTCGGCCGCCAGTGGCCCCGCTCGGAACCGGTCTCCATCGGCCCCGGCTGCTGGCTCGGCACCGGCGCGGTGATCCTCCCCGGCGCCCGGCTCGGCCGGAACGTGGTCGTCGCGGCGGGCGCGGTCGTACGCGGCGAGGTGCCGGACCATTCGGTGGTCGCGGGCGCCCCGGCCAGGGTCGTACGGAGCTGGGACCCGGAGAAGGGCTGGCAGCCGCCGCTGCGGACCCCCGCCCCGGTCCCGATCCCGGAGCACGTGACGTCGGAACAGCTCGCGGCGCTCGCCAAGTGGGAGGTCGAGCGGGCGGGCTGAGCCCCCGCGACCGCCCCGGTGGCCCCTCCCGCGACGCTACGGCCTGTCCGGCGGAGCGGGGTCGGACACCCCCTAGCCGGTCGCGAGCAGGACCGTGCCCACCAGGGCGAGGCCCGCGCCCGCCGCCTGGACGGCGCGCAGGCGTTCCTTGAGGACGCCGTAGGCCGCGAGTGACGTGACCACCGGGTAGAGGCTGGCGAGGACGGCGGCGACGGTGACCGGGCCCTGCTGGGCCGCGATCGCGTACGTACCGTTCGCGGCGACGTCGGCGAGGCCGACGAAGGCGAGGGCCGGGAGGGCCGCGCGGATCACCTGCGGGCCGCCCTCGGGGAGGGCCAGGCCGCCCCGCTTCACCGAGGCGTACAGCGCGCCGCCGCCCACCAGGACGTTGGTGACCCGCTGGACGAACAGCGCGAGGAAGAGGCCGGTGACCGTCGTGGAGGCCTCGGCGATCAGCGCCATCACCGAGCCGAAACCGAAGGCCGCGACCAGGGTGAGCAGGACCGCCTGGCGCTGGACGGGCGCGCCCCGCAGCTCCGGCCCGCCGGCGAGGACCACGCCGAGGATCGCCACGCCGATCCCGGCGAACTGCACGAGACCGGGTCGGTCGCCGACGAGGAGGCCGACCGAGACGGGGACGACGACACCGAGCGAGCCGAGCGGGGAGACGACGCCCATCGGGCCGAGCGCGAGCGCCTTGTAGAAGGCGAGCATGGCTGCCGGGCCGACGACGCCGGCCCCGACCGCGTACCAGAGCTGCGGCCCCGCCTCGGTCCAGGCGCCGGTCGCGAGGACGATGCCGCCGAGGACGACGACCGCGAGGAGCTGGGAGACCACCACGACCGTGAGGGCCGGGATGCGGCGCGTGAGGAGCCCGCCGCCGAAGTCGGCGAGGCCCCACAGAAGGCTGGTGGCCAGGGCGAACAGGGCGGTCATGGGTCCTCACAGTCACGGACGGCAGTACAGTGCAGTGAACAATCGGGTACACCTCACCGTAGTTCAGTTCATTGAACTCTGTCATCCAAAATATTGGACGGAATGTGTCGGACCTCGATCAGCTCACACAGTCGCTCGCACGGAACCTGAAGCGCTGGCGCAAGGAGCGGGGACTCACCCTGGACGCCCTCGCCGTACGGGCGGGCGTCAGTCGCGGCATGATCATCCAGATCGAGCAGGCCCGGACGAACCCCAGCGTCGGCACCACGGTGAAGCTCGCCGACGCCCTCGGCGTCTCCATTACCACCCTGCTCGACTACGAGCAGGGCCCCCAGGTCCGGATCGTCCCGCAGGACCAGGCCGTCCGCATGTGGTCCACCTCCACCGGCAGCCACACCACGCTCCTCGTCGGCACCGAGGCCCGCGGCCCCCTGGAGCTGTGGTCCTGGACGCTCATGCCGGGCGACGGCAGCGCCTCCGACCCCCACCCCGACGGCACCGTCGAGCTGCTCAACGTCACGGCGGGAGTCCTCACCCTGGTCGTCGACGGCGAGGAGCACACCCTGCCGGCCGGCACCTCCGCCGTCTTCGAGGCCAACACGGCGCACGAGTACCGCAACGACGGCGACGAGCCCGCCGCGATGACGATGGCCGTCTCCATCCCGCCCGTACGCTGACGATCGCCGACTGCATCCCGCCCGTACGCTGACGTCCTGCCCGTACCGATGCCCGCCCTGCCCGCGGCCGCCGTCGCCCGCACGCTGAGACGAGCGGCCGCGCACCGGGCGGTGGTTGTTAGCGTGAGGCGCATGCGCGCACCCATCGGAAACTTCGACGACGCCCGGCCCGCCCCCGACTGCCTCGGCCTGCTGACCGGCCCCGTCGCCGCGGCCGTCCGGGCCTGGACCGGGCCCGTACCGGCCGATCAGCTGCTGTACGTGGACACCGACCCGGCCATCGCCGACACCGCCGTCTTCGTGGAGCACCACGGGCCCGCGCTGCTCGACGACTCCGCCAACTGCGTGGTCGTCGCGGGCAAGCGCGGCGAGACGACGACCCTGGCCGCGTGCGTGGTGAAGTCGGCGACGAGGGTCGACGTCAACGGGGTCGTACGCAAGCACCTCGGTGCCCGCAAGGCCTCGTTCGCGCCGATGGACACCGCGACCGGCGAGACCGGCATGGAGTACGGCGGCATCACCCCCATCGGCCTGCCGGCCGACTGGCCCCTGCTCGTGGACGCCGCCGTGGTCGACGCCGAGTGGGTCCTGGTCGGCAGCGGCCGCAGGCGCGGCAAGCTGATCCTGCCGGGGAAGGCTTTCGCCCAACTGCCGGGGGCGGTCGTCCTGGAGGGGCTCGGCGTCCCGGTCGGCTGAGGATCCCGCGAGGGCCTCAGCCCAGGCGCGGGATCTCGATCGCGGGGCAGCGGTCCATGACCATGTCCAGGCCCGCCGCGCGCGTGCGGGCGAAGGCGGAGTTGTCGATGACGTCCAGCTGGAACCAGACCGCCTTCGCGCCGATCGCGACCGCCTCGTCCGCGATCCCGCCCGCCTGCTCGCTGTTGACGAACACGTCGACGACGTCGACCGGGAAGGGAATGTCGGCGAGGGACGCGTAGCCCTGCTCGCCGTGCACGGTCTCCGCCTTCGGGTGGACCGGGACGATCCGCTTCCCGAAGCGCTGGAGGACGGCCGCCACCCCGTACGCGGCCCGCGCCTGGTTCGTGGACAGGCCGACCACCGCCCAGGTGTCGCCCGTGGACGTGAGGATCCGCCGTACCGTCTCCTCCGCGGAGTAGCCGGTCGGTTCGGCGGTCGTGGTCTCGACGCTCATCGCGCTCGCTGCCTCTCTTCGATGTGGCCCGTCATCCTCGTCAACGGGCCACCACCTGACCTGATTCCCGCCGGCGGCCTCAGACGTCCCAGGCGCGCCGTTCGGCCTCCCGCGGCGCCTCGATCAGGGACGGGACACCCCGGCCGTAGGTCATCACCGGACGGGCCGGGTCCCAGGTCCGCCAGCCCGGGTCGCCCGTCGCGGCGAAGGACACCCAGGCCGCGTGCATCGCCGCCGCCAGCTCGCCGGGCGCGTCCGGACCTGTCAGGGCGCGCGTCTCCGGCAGGTCCAGCGTGTCGAAGACGAAACCGAGTTCCAGCGCGTGACAGGCACCGAGGCCGAGCACGGGGGAGGGCCAGCCGAACTCGTACAGATACGTTCCCGCCCGCGCGCCGGAGCGCAGCCGGGCGTCCGCGAGGGTGTTCAGCGGGATCCGCAGCAGCTTGTCAGTGGCGAGCGCGCCCAGGATCTCGCCCGGTTTCTCCTGCGGACGGCCCGCGCGGTACACCCGGGCCGCCCGGGACGGCACCTTCGCCTTCCACAGCAGGAGCCGCTGGACCAGGGGACCCACCCTGTCCGTGACCCCGCTCGGCACGAACCACAGCCGGTACTCCTCCGTGGTCGTGCCCATCAGCAGGTCCACCTCGGCGGAGGCGCCGTCCGCGAGCGCCTCCGCCGGATCGCGCGGCACCACCTCGCCGTCGACGACGATCTGGAAGGAATGCCCGCCGGTCAGCGGCGAGCCCTTGCCGGTCACCTTCGTCTGCGCCGTGAGCAGCTTTTCCCGGTCCACGCGCGCGAAGGCCTCCGCCGTGGCCGGCACCTTGAGCCGGGCGGCCACCGCTTCGGTGGTCCGGCGGGCCTTGCCGAGGGGCTGCGCGATGGGTGCCCCGCTCTGCACCACCGCCCGCCGGAACAGCCCCTTAGCGAGCGGCGAGGCGAGCAGCGCGGTGATCGAGATCGCGCCCGCCGACTCGCCGAACACCGTCACGCGCTCAGGGTCCCCGCCGAAGTCCGCGACGGTGTCCCGCACCCAGGTCAGCGCGGCGATCTGGTCGCGCAGGCCGAGGTTGCCGGGAGCGTCGGGGAAGACCCCGAAGCCCTCGATTCCCAGCCGGTAGTTGACCGAGACGAGGACGACCCCGTCCCGCGCGAAGGCGGTGCCGTCGTAGACGGGGACCGCCGAGGAGCCGTGGATCAGCGAACCGCCGTGGATCCAGACCATCACCGGGCGCCCGCCGTCCGGCGTCGCGGACTCCGGTCCGTCGCCCCACGGCGCCCACACGTTCAGGTTGAGGCAGTCGTCGCCCGCGATGTCCGGGTCGGGGAGCAGGGCGTCGAGCGGCGGGGCGTACGGGCGCTTCGGCGCCGTCGGACCGAAGGCCGTGGCCTCCCGTACCCCGTCCCAGGGGTCGACCGGTTCCGGCGCGCGGAACCGCAGCGGGCCCACCGGGGCCTGCGCGTAGGGCACCCCCAGGAAGGCGGCCACGCCGTCCTTCAGGGAGCCCCGCAGCGCTCCGTACCGCGTGCGGACCTCAGGTCCCCGCTCCGTCATCGATGCCACCCTTCCTCGGGCCGTCGGTCATGCAGGTCTACGGCTACAGCTATGGCCGTGGCCGCGTCCATGCCTGTGACTGCGCCACGAGCGCGCGCTTCAGGACCTTGCCCGTCGGGCCGAGCGGCAGCTCCTCGACGAACCGCACGATCCGGGGGTACTTGTGGCGGCCGAGGCGCTCGCGCGACCAGTCGACCAGCTCCTCCTCGGCGAGCGCCGCCGCGCCCTTCCGGCGTACGACGACCGCGCACACCTCCTCGCCCTTCGCCTCGTCGGGGATCCCGATCACCGCGACCTCCGAGACCGAGGGGTGGCGCACGAGCACCTCCTCGACCTCGCGCGGGTAGATGTTGAAGCCGCCCCGGATGACCAGGTCCTTCTTCCGGTCCACGATCCGCAGGAAACCGTCCTCGTCCCGTACGCCCAGGTCACCCGTGCGGAACCAGCCGTCGACGACCGCCGCCGCCGTCGCCTCCGGATCGTCGAGGTAACCGGCGAAGACGTTGTGCCCGCGCACCACGACCTCCCCGGTCTCCCCGTCCGCGAGCAGCAGGATCCCGGCGTCCGCGGCCGCGTCCGCGATGCCCACCTCGACACCCCAGACCGGGTGCCCGACGGTGCCGGGCCGGCGGCCGATGTGCGGCTGGTTGAAGGTCGCGACCGGTGAGGTCTCCGTCAGGCCGTACCCCTCCAGGACCTGCGTACGAAAGGTCTCCTCGAAGCGCTCCAGGACGGCGACCGGCAGCGCCGCCCCGCCCGACACGGCGGCCCGCAGGGCCTCCGGCCGTACGTCGGACCCGGCCGCCGCCTCCACCAGGGCGTGGTACATCGTCGGTACGCCCATGAAGACCGTCACGCCCTCGTCGGCGAGCACCCGCAGGGCGGTCGGACCGCTGAACCGGGGCATCAGCACGAGGGTCGCGCCCTGCCGGAGCGTCCCGTTCATCGCGCAGGTCTGGCCGTAGCTGTGGAAGAGCGGCAGACAGCCGAGGACCACGTCACCCGCGCCGAGACCGAGCAGGTCCTGCGAGGTCACCGACGCGTTCATGACGATGTTGAGATGGGTGAGCAGGGCCCCCTTCGGGCGGCCCGTCGTCCCGCTCGTGTAGAGGATCACCGCCGTGTCCGAGGGCTCGGCCGGCTCGGCGGCGGCCAGCGGCTCCGCCGCCGCGGGCGCCCCGTGGAAGGCGCGCACCCCGGCCGCGCGCGCCGCCTCGTCGGCGACCGCCCACAGCGGACCGCCGCTCACGATGCCCACCGCGCCGCTGTGCTCCAGGACGTACCGCACCTCGTCGGCGACGAGCAGGGCGTGCACCGGGACGACCGTCGCGCCGGCCGCGAGCGCCCCGTAGTACACCCGGAGGAACTCGATGGTGTTCGGCAGCAGCACGGCGAGCCGGTCGCCCGGCTTCACCCCGGCCTCGCGCAGCCCGGCGGCGCAGCGGAGCGCCTCCGTCCACAGCTCCCCGTAGGTGAGCCGGGCCCCGCCCTCCACGATCGCGATCCGGTCGGGGAAGTGGCGGGCGGACTCGCCGAGGACGCCGGCGACGCTCAGTGACATGGCACGCTCCAGGTACGCGGAGTCAACAGCTCTGTTGACGATCGGTGACACGGCCCAGAATCCGCCGCGACCTCGCCCGGACGCCATGTGCAGGTGCCCACCATGTGGGCCGGCGAGCTGGGCAGCGGCCCCGCCGTCGCGCCCGACCCGTGGCATTCGCCAAATGACGGAGCTACGGTGCGAGCCATGACGCACAGCTCGGCCGCACCCGGCGAGCCCCCGGGGGCGCGCTCCGGCGGAAGCCGCACCTCCCAGGGCCGCGCGGGCGGCTCCGGCGGGCCCCGCGCTCCGCTGGCCGGATCCAGCGGCTCCGGCGGCTCCAGTGGGCTCCGCACCCCGCTGACCGGCTCCGGCGGGTCCCGCACCCCGCTGGGTTCCACCGGCGGTTCCGGCGGAGTCCACACTCCGCTGAGCGGCACCGGCGGCTCCGGCGCGCTGCGCCGCGCCCTGGCCACGACGATGCTCGCCGACGTCGACCGGCTCACCGACCGTGCCGTCGACGACATCCGTGCCCACTCCGGTACGTACGCGTCCGGCGCGCCCGTCACGCGTGAGGACCTCTGGGAGATCTGCCGCGACAACCTGCTGCGTGCCCTGGAGGACTTCGGCGGCCTCGCCCCGACCGGCGGCGACTTCGAGTGGGCGGCCCGCGAGACCGGCCGCCGCCGCGCCGAACAGGGGGTGCCCCTGGAAACCGTGCTCCAGGCCTACCGGCGCGGCGGCCGGGTCCTCTGGCAGGTCATGGCCGAGTACCTCCGGGTCCGGGCCGGGCGCGAGTCCGACAGCCGGGACATCGAGCTCGACATGGCGAGCGGCGTCTGGGAGACCATCGACCGCTTCTCGGTCGCGATGGCCGACGCGTACCGGATCGCCCAGCTGGAACTCCAGAGCCGCCAGGACACCCGGCGCGTCGCCCTCTTCGAGGCGCTGCTCGACGGCCGCGCCGACGACCCCGCCGTCGCCTCGGCCGCCGCAGCCGCGCTCGGCGTCCCTCCGGTCGACCGCTACGTGGTCGTGGTCGCCGCCCAGGATCCCGCCGCTCCGCCGCACCCCTCGCCGGTCCTGGAGGCCCAGGGCATGTGGTCGTACTGGCGGCCCCGCTCCGGCCGGTACGCCGGCATCGTCCGGCTGCCCCGCCGCGACGCGCCCGCCGGGCGGACTCCCTCGGCGCGTCCCGGCGGCGGAGCCGACCCCGCCACGCGTGCGCTGCTCGCGGCGCTGCGCGAGCGGACCGGGGCCACCGCCGGGGTCTCGCCGGAGTTCGAGCGCCTCTCCCAGGCGGGGCGCGCCCTGCGGCTCGCCGAGCAGACCCTCCGTACCCTCCCCGCCGGCAGCGGCGAGGTCGGCGTCTTCGACGACCGGCTCGCCCAGGTGCTGCTCAGCGGGCGCACCGACATCGCCGAGCGGATCGTGACCGTCCACCTCGGCCCTGTCCTCGCCACCGGCGGTGAACGCGCCGCGCTCCTCACCACCCTCCGCGCCTGGCTCGACCATGGCTGCTCGGCCTCCCGGGCAGCCGACCAGCTCTACTGCCACCGCAACACCGTCCTCAACCGCATCGGCCGCATCTCCGAGCTCACCGGCCGCTCCAGCGAGTCGGGCGAGGCCCGCCTCGGCTGGGCCCTGGCCCTGCGCGCCCTGCCGTACGCCGGGCTCGCCACCCCGCCCGAACCCGCCGCCGGGGAGCGCGAGGCCGAGGGGACCTAGGGGGTGTCGTCGGCCGCCGGAGTGGCAGGGGGCCCACGGAACGTAGGCTGGGCGGATGCAGGAGCAGTACCGCACGCCGGCCCACGAAGGTGTGCACGAGACCGAGATCAACCGCTCGCGCTTCCTCTGCGCGCTCGCACCCGTCGCCGACGAGCGGGAGGCGCAGGAGTTCGTCGCGCGCATCCGCAAGGAGCACCCGACCGCGAGCCACAACTGTTTCGCCTACGTCATCGGAGCCGACGCATCCGTCCAGAAGGCGAGTGACGACGGCGAGCCCGGCGGCACGGCGGGCGTCCCGATGCTGCAGATGCTCCTGCGCCGCGAGATGCGGTACGTCGCCGCCGTCGTGACCCGCTACTACGGCGGTGTGAAGCTCGGCGCGGGCGGCCTCATCCGCGCGTACGGCGGGGTGGTCGGCGAGGCCCTCGACGCGCTGGGCACGGTGACCCGGCAGCGCTTCCGGCTGGCCACCGTCACCGTCGACCACCAGCGGGCCGGCAAGCTGGAGAACGACCTGCGGGCGACCGGGCGCGCCGTCCGTGACGTGCGGTACACCGACGCCGTCACGATCGAGATCGGCCTCCCGGACTCGGACGTCCCCGCCTTCCGCGCCTGGCTCGCGGACGCCACGGCGGGCACGGCCTCGTTCGAACTCGGCGGCGAGGCGTACGGGGACGCCTGAGGTGTGACGCCTGAACTGTGACGCCTGACCTGTGACGGTCGAGGCCTGATCGGCGCCCTCTGACGGCGAAGCGCGGACGGCCGGGCTTCCCTTCCCCACCGCCCCGGCTCCCGTCCCGTACGGCCCCGACCACACCCCCCGGCGGGATAGCGTGGTGGGCGCACACGTACGGGAACCAGCGGCGAGGAGCGGCGCACATGCGGGGTGGGACGGCATCGTGAGGCTCCTGCACACCTCGGACTGGCACCTGGGCCGGTCCTTCCACCGCGTCGGCCTCCTCGAAGCCCAGGCCGCCTTCCTCGACCACCTCGTCGCGACCGTCCACGCGCACCGGGTGGACGCCGTCCTCGTCGCCGGTGACGTCTACGACCGGGCCGTGCCCCCGCTCCCCGCCGTCGAGCTGTTCGACACCGCCCTGCACCGCCTCGCCGAGGCCGGGGTGCCCACGATCATGATCTCCGGCAACCACGACTCGGCCCGACGCCTCGGCGTCGGCGCCGGACTCATGGAGCGCGCCGGTATCCATCTGCGTACCGACCCGGCCGGAATCGGCACCCCCGTCGTCCTCACCGACGCCCACGGCGACATCGCCCTGTACGGCCTGCCCTACCTCGAACCGGCCCTCGTCCGGGAACAGCTCGGCGCCGAGAAGGCCGGGCACGAAGCCGTGCTCGCTGCCGCGATGGGCCGGGTCCGCGCCGACCTCGCGGGCCGCCCCGCCGGAACCCGTTCCGTGGTCCTCGCCCATGCCTTCGTCGCCGGCGGCGCGCCCAGCGACAGCGAGCGGGACATCACCATCGGCGGCGTCGCCGCCGTCCCCACCGGGATCTTCGACGGCGTCGACTACGTGGCCCTCGGGCACCTGCACGGCAGCCAGACCCTCACCCCGCGGGTGCGTTACTCCGGCTCCCCCCTCGCCTACTCCTTCTCCGAGGCCGACCACCGCAAGACGATGTGGCTCGTCGATCTGGGCCCGACCGGCCCCGACGGGGCGATCACCGGCGCCGAACGGCTCGACTGCCCCGTCCCGCGCCCCCTCGGCCGGATCCGGGGGCGGCTCGACGACCTCCTCGCCGACCCCGCGCTCACGCCCCACGAGCAGTCCTGGGTCGAGGCCACGCTCACCGACCCCGTCCGCCCCGCCGAGCCCATGGCCCGGCTCACCGAACGCTTCCCGCACACCCTGAACCTGGTCTTCGACCCCGAGCGCACCGGGGACGACCCCGGCGCCTCCTACGCCCAGCGGCTCCGCGACCGCACCGACCAGCAGATCGCGGAGGACTTCGTGGCCCATGTGCGCGCCGGCACGGCCCTCGACGGGGCCGAGCGGACGATCCTGTACGGCGCCTTCGACGATGTACGGGTCGACACTGCCCAGCGCGAGGTGGGCCGGTGAGGCTGCACCGACTGGAGATCACCGCGTTCGGCCCCTTCGGCGACACGCAGACCGTCGACTTCGACGCCCTCTCCTCCGCCGGGCTCTTCCTTCTCCACGGGCCGACCGGCGCCGGCAAGACCTCCGTCCTCGACGCGGTCTGCTTCGCCCTGTACGGGAGCGTGCCCGGCGTCCGCCAGACCCCGGGCGGCTCCCTGCGGAGCGACCACGCCCCTGTCGGCACGTCCACCGAGGTCGTCCTCGAACTCACCGTGGGGGACCGGCGCCTGGAGATCACCCGGCGCCCGGCCCAGCAGCGGCCCAAGAAGCGCGGCGGTGGCTTCACCACCGAGAAGGCCCAGACCTGGCTGCGTGAGTACGACCCCGCCACGCGCGCGTGGAACGGCCTGAGCCGCTCCCACCAGGAGGTGGGGGAGGAGATCACCCAACTCGTCGGCATGAGCCGCGAGCAGTTCTGCCAGGTCGTCCTCCTCCCGCAGGGCGACTTCGCCCGCTTCCTCCGTGCCGACGCCGAGGCCCGCGGCAAGCTCCTCGGCCGCCTCTTCGACACCCGCCGCTTCGCCGCCGTCGAAGAGCGCCTCGCCGACCTGCGGCGGACCGCGCAGCAGCAGGTCGAGGACGGCGACGAGCGGCTCCTCGCCCTCGCCCACCGCATGGGCCAGGCCGCCGGGGGCCTCGCCGTCGCCCGTACCTCCGTCGAGGGACGGCCCGGCGACCCCGGTCTCGCCGACACGGTCCTCACCTGGGCCGCCGTCGCCCGTACGGAGGCCCGCGAGGCCCTCGACATCGCGCGCGTACGGCTCGAAGCCGCCGAGGCCCGGCAGGGCGCGGCGCGCGCCGCGCTCGACGCCGAGAACGACCTGGCCGCCCGCCAGGCCCGGCACGCCGACGCGCTCCTCCGCCAGGAGCGGCTCACCGCCCACGCACCGGAGAAGGACCGGCTCCAGGCCGCCCTCGACCGCAGTCTGAAGGCGGACCGGGTGGCCCCCGCGCTGGGACTGCGCCAGGACGCCGAGCGCGAGCGTTCCACCGCGCACGCCGCCCGCGAACGCGCCCGCGCCCAGCTGCCCCCGGACCTCGCCGACGCCGGGGCGGAGCAGCTCTCGGCCCTCGAACACCGGCTGCGCGAGGAACTCGGAGGCCTGGAGGCGGCACGTCGCGCCGAGCGCCGCGCCGCCGCGATCGCCGGGGAACGCGCCGTCCTCGTGCGCGAGGCGCGCGCCGACGACGACGTCCTCCGGGACGCCGCCGACTGGCTCGTCGGCTGGGAACCGCGCCGGACGGCGCTCACCGAGCACGTCGAGGCCGCCCGGGACGCCGCCGCCCGCGCGGAGCACCTCGCGGGCCGCCTCGATCCCGCCCGCCGCCGGTTCGACGCGGCGCGCCGCCGGGACGCCCTCGCCGAGGACACCCGGGCGGCCGAGGCGCGCCTCGCGGACGCACGGGAGCGACGCAACATCACCCACGAGAGCTGGCTGGACGTCAAGTCACGGCGCCTGGAAGGCATCGCCGCCGAACTCGCGGTCACCCTCGCCCCGGGCGACCCCTGCCAGGTCTGCGGCTCGACCGCCCACCCGGCCCCCGCCCGCACCGGCGCCGACCATGTCGACCGGGCCACCGAGGACGCCGCCTACGCCTCCTACACCCGCGCCGAGGAGACCCGTACGGCCGCCGAACGCGACCTGGCCGTCACCCACGAGTCCTGGTCCACGGCCCGTGCCGAGGTCCAGGCGGGCGCCCCGGCCGGTTCGCCCGAGCCGACCGCCGACGAACTCGCTCTCGAAGTCGAGGAGTTGACCCGCCTCCATGCTGAGGCGCACGCGCTCGCCGGACAGGCCCACGGCGCGCGGGAGACGCTCGCGCGGGCCGAGCGGGAGCACGAGAAGCGGGTCGGCGCGCAGCGGGAGGCCGAGCGGCGGGTCGCCGCGCGGACCTCGCGGCGCGAGGCCCTCGACCGCGAACAGTACGCCCTCGACGAGGAACTGACCCGGGGACGCGGCGCGTTCGCCACCGTGGCCGAACACGCCACCCTCCTCGAACGGCGGATCGGCCTCCTGGTCGACGCCACCGGCGCCGTACGCACCGCAGAGCTCGCAGCCCAGCACCTCAAGGAGGCCGACGACCGGCTCGCCGACGCGGCCTACCGCGCGGGCTTCACCACCCCCGCCGAGGCCGCCGCCGCACTCCTGCGCGAGGGCGAGCGCCGGGACCACCAGCACCGCGTGGACGCCTGGCAGGCCGAGGCCGCCGCCGTCGCGGATCGGCTCGCCGAGCCCGGCACCGCGGCCGCCGCCACCCTTCCGCCCGCCGACCCCGCGGCGATCGGGGCCGACCACGCGGCGGCCGACCGCGCGCTCCGCGAGGCCGACGCCGTCCTGGCCGCCGCCCGCGAACGCGCGACCGGCCTCGCCGGACTCTCCCGGCAGGCCCTCACCGAGGCCCGCCGCCTGGGTCCGCTCCGCGAGGAGTACGACCGGGTGGCCCGCCTCGCCGCCCTCACCGCCGGCACCTCCGCGGAGAACGAGCGCCGGATGCGCCTGGAGTCGTACGTCCTGGCCGCCCGCCTCGAACAGGTCGCGGCCGCCGCGACCGCGCGTCTCCAGCGGATGTCCTCCGGCCGCTACACCCTCGTCCACTCCGACGCGCGCTCCGGAGGCAAGCGGGCCGGCCTCGGCCTGCACGTCGTCGATGCCTGGACCGGCAACGAGCGCGACACCGCCACGCTCTCCGGCGGCGAGACCTTCTTCGCCTCCCTCGCGCTCGCCCTCGGCCTCGCCGACGTCGTCACGGACGAGGCGGGGGGCGTACGGCTCGACACGCTCTTCATCGACGAGGGCTTCGGCAGCCTCGACGAGCAGACGCTCGACGAGGTCCTCGACGTCCTCGACTCGCTGCGCGAGCGCGACCGCAGCGTCGGCATCGTCAGTCACGTCGGCGATCTGCGCCGCCGGATCCCGGCCCAGCTGGAGGTCGTCAAGGCGCGGCAGGGCTCGGCGGTACGGCTGCGCACCGGCGCGGACGCGCTCAGCGGCTGAGGCCCGTGCGGCGTGACCCCCAGCGGCTCGGACGCGGGCGGTTTCGCCCTCAGCGGCTGAGCGAACGCCGGGGGAGCGGCGAGGAGTAGACGACGCTCGTCGTCACCGAGCCGAGCGTGGCGATCTTCCCGGAGATCGCCTCCAGGTGCTTCATCGACCGCGCGGCGACCTTGAGGACGAAACAGTCGTCGCCGGTGACGTGGTGCGCCTCCAGGACCTCCGGCGTGGTGTCGAGCAGATCGTGGAACGGCTTGTAATTGCCGTGCGGATAGCGGAGCCGTACGAAGGCCAGGATCGGCAGCCCGAGCCGGTCCTGGTCGACGATCGCCGCGTACCCCGTGATCACCCCGGCCTCCTCCAGGCGCCGCACCCGCTCGGTCACCGCGGACGGTGACATCGACACGGTGCGGGCGAGCTCGGCGAAACTGGCGCGGCCCTCGGACTGGAGGGCCTGGAGAATGCGCCAGTCGGTGGCGTCGGCGGTGTACTCGGTGGTCATACGGCCACAGATAGCAGGGGATTCCCCGGCCGATCAAGCGGTCGGCCGGGGAATCTCATCCCTGCTGCCCTCAGAGGCGCGAGAGCTCGTCGACCAGGTCGTCGAGGCCCAGCGGACCCTGCGAGAGGGCGGCCATGTGCCAGGCCTTCGCGTCGAACGCGTCGCCGTGCGCCGCCCGCGCGTTGGCGCGGCCGAGCAGCCAGGCCCGCTCGCCCAGTTTGTAGCCGATGGCCTGGCCCGGCATCGACAGATAGCGGGTCATCTCGCTCTCCACGAAGGACGGCGGACGGCTGCTGTGCCGCTGGAAGAACTCCTGCGCGAGCTCGGGGGTCCACCGCTCGCCCGGGTGGAACGGCGAGTCCGCCGGGATCTCAAGGCCCAGGTGCATGCCGATGTCCACGATCACCCGGCAGGCGCGCATCATCTGCCCGTCGAGGTAGCCGAGGCGCCGCTCCGCGTCCGGCAGGAAGCCGAGTTCGTCCATCAGCCGCTCCGCGTAGAGCGCCCAGCCCTCGGAGTTGGCGCTGACCTTGCCGATGGTCGCCTGGTAGCGGGAGAGACGGTCGGCGACGTGCACCCACTGCGCGATCTGCAGGTGGTGGCCGGGAACGCCCTCGTGGTACCAGGTCGACACCAGGTCGTAGACCGGGAAACGGGTCGTGCCGTCCACCGGGAGCCAGGTGCGGCCGGGGCGCGAGAAGTCCTCGGACGGGCCGGTGTAGTACGGCGCGGCGGCGCCGCCCGGCGGGGCGATCCGGGACTCCACCCGCCGTACCCGGTCGGCGAGTTCGAAGTGGGTGCCGTCGAGTACCTCGATGGCCTCGTCCATGAGTTCCTGGAGCCAGACCCGGACCTCCTCCACCCCCTCGATGTGCGTGCCGTGCTCGTCGAGGTGGGCCAGCGCCTCCCAGGGGTCGGAGCCCGGCAGGATCCGCTCGGCCTCGGTCCGCATCTCACCGAGCAATCGGTGGTACTCGGTCCAGCCGTACGCGTACGCCTGGTCGAGGTCCAGGTCGGTGCCGTTGAAGAAGCGGGTCCAGCGCTGGTAGCGCTCACGGCCCACCGTGTTCGGGGCGTCCGCGACGGCGGGGGCGTACACGTCCCGCATCCAGTCCCGCAGCGCCACGACGGCCTCGGTGGCGGCCCGGCCCGCCTCGGCGAGCCCGACGCGCAGGTCCTCGGGGAGGGTGGCCGGGCCCGCGGCGGCGAACTCCTCGAACCAGCCCGGCCCTCCGCTCTCCGCGCCCGCCCACTCCGTGAGCTGTTCGACGAAGGTGGCCGTGGGGCGCGGCCCGCCGAACAGCTTCCGCTCAAGACCGAGCGCGAGCGCGGACCGGTAGCCCTCCAGGGCGGCCGGGACCGCCCGCAGCCGGGCGGCGACCGCCGCCCAGTCCTCCTCGGTCTCCGTCGGCATCACGGTGAACACGATGCGGACGCTGTGCGCGGGCGAGCGCATGTTGCTGACCGCGCACAGCCCCTCCTCGGCCTCGTGCACGGCGAGCTCCGCCGTCAGGCGCTCCCGCAGCAGACGGGCGCAGCGCTGCTCGGCCTCGCTGTCCGCGCCCGGGGCGCGCTCCGCCTCGTCGAGCCGGGCGAGCGTACGGCGGGCGAGGTCGGCCACGGCCCGCTGGCCGGCCGGCGAGAAGTCGGGCAGCAGTCCGGCGCTCTCCTTGACTCCCAGGTACGTACCGGTGATCGGGTCGAGGGCGATGAGTGCGTCGACGTGTTCGTCGGCGACCTGGCGGGGCAGCGCGCTGCTGGAAGTCTCTGGCATGGGGGTCATCCTGGCGCGTCCGGCAGGCCCGCGTCACCCTCGTCGAGGGTCAGTCGGCTGACTTGGAGGGGCTCGAAACGGGCGGCAGAAGCGGGCCGCACTCCCACTCCTGGAAGATCAGCCGCGTCTCGACCCGGGCCACCTCACGGCGCGACGTGAACTCGTCGAGAACGAGTCGTTGCAGGTCGGCGGGGTCCGCTACAGCCACGTGCACCAGGTAGTCGTCGGGTCCCGTCAGATGGAACAGCGCCCGGGACTCCGGCAGGGCCCGGATCCGGTCGACGAACGGACCGATCAGTTCCCGCCGGTGCGGCCGGACCTGGACGAGAAGGAGCGCTTCAAGCCCTCGGCCGAGTTTGGCCGGATCCAGTCGTAGCTGGTGTCCGAGGATCACGCCTGTGCGGCGCAGCCGCGCCACCCGGTCGAGGCAGGTGGACGGTGCCACTCCGACCTCGGCGGCGAGTTCGCGGTAGGTGGTCCGGGCGTCGTTCTGCAGGAGGCGAAGAATGTGCAGATCGACCGCGTCCAGTACGACAGAATCGGCCATCTGGCGAACGTAGCACGGCGATTTCCCGCTACTTCCCGGTATCCGTTCACAGTGCCGCCATGGACGCCATGGACTACGGCTCCTCGGTCACCCCGAGAGCCCTCGCCACCGAAGCCGTGCACGCCGGCCGCGAAGACCTCGCCTCGCTCGGACTGCACGCCCCGCCGCTCGACCTGTCCACCACCTACCCCTCGTACGACGCCCGGGCCGAGGCCGCCCGGATCGACGAGTTCGCCACCACGGGTGCCCGGCTCGACGGACCGCCGGTCTACGCCCGGCTCGACAACCCCACCGTCGCCCGCTTCGAGGAGGCCCTCGCCCGCCTCGAGGGCGCCGAGGCGGGCGTCGCCTTCGCCAGCGGCATGGCGGCCCTCACCGCCGTCCTCCTCGCCCGGGCGAGCCAGGGTCTGCGCCACGTGGTCGCGGTCCGACCGCTGTACGGCTGCAGCGACCACCTCCTGGACGCCGGACTGCTCGGCACCGAGGTGACCTGGACCGACCCGGCGGGCGTCGCGGACGCGATACGGCCCGACACCGGCCTGGTCATGGTGGAGTCGCCCGCCAACCCGACCCTGGCCGAGGCGGACATCCGCGCCCTCGCCCACTCCTGCGGATCCGTGCCGCTCCTGGTCGACAACACCTTCGCCACGCCCGTGCTCCAGCGCCCGATCGAGCAGGGCGCCCGCATCGTGCTGCACAGCGCCACCAAGTACCTCGGCGGCCACGGTGACGTCATGGGCGGCATCGTCGCCTGCGACGAGGAGTTCGCCCGCACCCTCCGTCAGGTCCGCTTCGCCACCGGCGGAGTGCTGCACCCGCTCGCCGGCTATCTGCTGCTGCGTGGTCTGTCCACCCTGCCGGTACGGGTCCGGGCGGCGTCCGGCACGGCGGCGGAGCTCGTACGGCGGCTCGCCACCGATCCCCGGATCGCGCGGGTCCACTACCCGCGGATCGGCGGCGCGATGATCGCCTTCGAGGTCTACGGCGACCCGCACGACGTCATCGCCGGCGTCCGTCTGATCACTCCCGCCGTGAGCCTCGGCAGCGTCGACACCCTCATCCAGCACCCGGCCTCCATCAGCCACCGCATCGTGGCCGAGGGCGACCGGCGCTCGGCGGGCGTCAGCGACCGCCTGCTGCGGATGTCGGTCGGTCTCGAGGACGTCGAGGACCTTTGGCGCGATCTGACCCAGGCGCTCAGCGTTCCGCCCGCCGGATCCCTTCGTGCCGCTGCTCCTGCTGCGGCCGGGCGGCCGGTCGCGGTGCCGCGGCCAGTCGGGCTGTGATCACCAGGGTGCCCTCCTCGATCTGGTAGTCGAGGGGCAGGTTGAGCGCCCGCATCGCGGCCACCATCCCGGTGTTGGACGACTGCGTCACGGCGTACACGCTGGCGCAGCCGGCCTCCTCCGCCATCGCCACGAGCCGGCCGAGGAGCTCGGAGCCGATGCCGCGCCGCTGCCAGTCGTCCTCCACCATCAGTGCGACCTCCGTCTCGTCGCCGTCCCAGAGCAGATGTCCGAGGGCGACGAGACGGCCGGAGGTCGTCTGCACGGCCAGGGTGCGCCCGAAGCGGGGGCTGAGCAGATGGTCGAGGTAGCGGTCCGCGTCGCCGACCGGGCCGTGGTAGCGCAGACCGAGGGTGCGGGGCGAGCAGCGGTCGTGCATGGCGCGCGCGGCGGCGAGGTCGCGCTGGTCGGCGCGGCGGACGGTGATCTCGTTGCCCTCGGGGAGGGTCAGCACGTCCTGGCTGCGCGGGACGCGCGGGCCGAGCCGCGCGTCGAGCTCGACGAGGGCGCGGGCCCGGGCGAACTCGGTGGGGGTGAAGGGGAGGTAGGGCCGCTCCACGATGAGCGTGCCCCCGTTGGGGTCGCGCAGTCGCATCACGGTCTCCTCCAGGACGCCTTCGACCGGGGCGTGTTCGCCGGTGGGGCGGCCGGTGAGCGAGACGGCGGGCACGGAGTGCAGGGTGCAGCGGCCGAGGAGCTGGCGCAGCGCGAGCGGCAGTTCGGCCGCGTCGAGCGCCGTACGGGTGGCCAGGCCGAGGACGCGGGTGGGAGTGTCCACCAGGTCGTGGGCGTCGGCCCGCTCGGTCCACGTGTCGCGGCCGCCGGCCGCCGCCGTCTCACGGGAGAGGGCGTGGGCGGAGAGATCGGCGGGGGCGCGCAGCAGGAACTCGTCGACCGTGCCGTCGGCGAGCGGGTGCGTCTGGAGGGTGAGGATGTCCACGCCCAGGCGGGCGAGGACGGTGCACAGCGCGGCGAGGCTGCCCGGCGTGTCCGCGACGGTGGTCCGCATCCGCCAGAGCGCGGTCTCGACGGGCACATCGGGCTCCGTCTCTCCGTGCTCCTCCTCGGCCTTCGCCGGGACGGTCAGGGTGGAGGGCCCGCCGGTGTCACCGGCGGGCGGAGCATGGCTCGCATGACTGGGCCTCCGTGCCCACCAGGTGTGGAAGGCAGCGGTGGCGACCAGCGCGATCGCCGAGAACACCAGGAGGTAGGGGCCGTCCGGCCCCTTGACGATGCTCTTGGCGATCGTGTCGGCCACCACCACCGCGGTGAACAGGGCGGCGAGCTCGATCAGGTCGTGCCGCCAGTGGTGCGGACGGCGGGCGCTCTTCGAAGACGTCACATCGGTCATGACCTCACTGTGACCCAGTGGTGTTGCGTGATCACGAACGCTTTGTGACTGACGGGTTAAGCGCCCATCTAGCGGCTTAAAGAACGATTCAGGCCGTTTCTGTCAGAGCCTGATCGGCCCCTTGACGGAGTGCGCCAAGCAACCGCCTCGCCTGCACGAGGAACTGAGAGGTACCCCGCGTCGAGGCCACCGTGTCGAGCCCCGGCACCTCGCCGCCGGCCCCGCACCGCTCCGCACAGTCCGCCGCGACCGCGAGCACCTCGCCCAGGCCGCGGACCGGCTTCTCCGCGCCGAGCAGCTCCGGCAGCGCAGCCCCGAGCACCGTCCAGACCGTGGCATACGCTCCCGTGGCAGCCGTCGTCCGGAGGGCGTCCGCCAGCCGGTTCGGCTTCACCGAGCCCTCCGCGACGAGCCACGCCAGCTCCGTGCCGAGCCGCACCCCGTCCAGGTCGCCCCGGGACGCGAGGACGAGCAGCGCGTCGATCGCGCGCAGCCGGTCGTCCGCGTCCCCGTTGCCCAGACCGAGGGCGAGGGCGAGGGAGACGGCCCGGCCGTCCCGTCCCTCCGCCTCGGCCATGCCCGTCAGCGACTCGGTCCCCTCCCGGTTCCCGTCGACGGCGCGCGCGAGCGACGGCAGGACACAGGCTGCGAGGACCTCGCGATCCGCCGGCAGCACCGCGGCCCAGTGCTCATCGCCGTCGACCCAGTGGTAGCAACGGCGGGGCGTCGCCTCCAGAGCACCGCCCAGCCACCGGAAGGCGGGCGGGAACTCCTCCCGCACCACTGCGCGGTCGGCGATCTCGACCACCACACGGTTGCGCAGCGACCACTGTTCAAGCGTCCGGTCCTCCTCCCGCCTCAGGAACCGCACGCTCGCAGCCACGGGCTCCGCCGTCCGCAGCCACACGGCGAGCCGCCGCCCGGCCGCGGTGTCGAGGGTCGCCGCGTCCTCGGCCGCACGTGCGGCGTCCGGGTCGGTCCGCAGCACCCGCAGCAGGGCCTGGGCCAGGTCCACCGGTGCGGGCTCGATGTCCGCCTCGCGGTAGCCCCGCAGCCGCTCCACGAGCACCAGCGGCTCGATGCCGCCGGTGCTCAGGGTCGGCGTGGCGAGCAGGTAGGGCAACGCGTCCGTGCCGATCAGCGAGCCGGCCTCCCACAGCCGCGCGTCAGTGATCCCCGTCAACGCCTCGTGCGGACAGGCCGTCGCCTCCGGTCCCCGCACGGCCCTGGCCTCGACCCACGACCGGTCGAGGAGGCCGAGCAGCGCGGCGAGCACCGCGTGGAGCCCATGGCTGTGGTGCGTGAAGTGATGGGGCTGCTGCCAGTCGTCGATCCTGAACGCCTCCCGTATCGCCCGCGTCAGCCCCGCCCGGTCCCGGTGCGCGTGCCGCACCAGACCGTCGAGCGCCCGCTCGAACCGCACCGGGTCGTCGGACACCCCCTTCGCCAGCATCTCCTCCACCAGCGCCTCGATCGTCGACACCGGAGCCTCGGCCCGCCGGGGCTCGGGGACGGGCGGCAGGATCTCCTCGTACGGAATTCCGCCCCCGGCACCGAGCGGCTCACCGAACAGCTCCTCGGCCGTCCGCCGGTGCACCGGGCTCAACTCACGGGCCTGCTCGACCAGCTCACGTCGTACGGAGCCGTCCACGTCGGACAGATGGCGGGCCACCAGCTTCAGCGCCCGTTCCTGGAGGTCGGTGTCCTCGTGCCCGAAGACCTCCGCCAGGACGGGCAGCAGCTCGCCCGCCGAGCCCGGCTCCCGCGCCAGGACCTTCCCGACCATCGTCAACTGGGCCCGCACCAGCTTCTTCTCGGTACGGAACAGGACCGCACCCGTCATCTCGGCCAGCTCGGCCGTCGACAGCGCACCGTCCGCCGCGAGCCCGCCCAGAACCTCCTGCGCGTACCCCGCGACCGGCGACGGCGCGTCCGCCGCCATGCCGACGAAGTCGGGGACCCGCTCCCGGAACTCCTCCGCGGCCGGTTCCACCAGCCGCAGTACCTCCAGCGGGAACCGCAGGTCATGGAGTCGGCCGCCCCGCAGTAGCCGGGAGACGGCGGCGTCCACGACCTCGGTGCGGTCGAGCACCTTCTCCCCGACGAGCGCCACCACCGCCGTGGGCCAGTGCTCCGGGGAGTCGTCTTCGACCGCCCAGGTGAGCTTTTCGGGCGTCTGCGGCATCGACAGGGCGTGGACCAGCAGGGCCGGCGTCTGCGGGTCCTGCCGCAGACGCTGCAGGAGCGCGGGTCCCTCGGCCTTCCGCCCGTACCGACGGGCGACGCCGAGCTCCCAGGCCCAGGCGAGGACGTAGCCGTCCGTCGCGGGCACCGCGCAGCCGGACCGCTCGACCAGTCCCCGGATCACCTTGTAGCTGTGCTCCGCCACCGAGGGGCGCGCGGCGAGCCGGACCGCCACGTCCGCCATCCACTCCGGAGTGCGGTCGGCGACCACGTCGAGCACCAGGGCGCTGCCCTCCGAGCGCCAGGGCAACAGATCGCGACCGCCGAGCCAGGTCGCCGCGGCTGCCGCCCCCGGATGACAGCCGGCCCCCGCGACATACAGCGCGTGCTGGACCCGGGGCACGCCGCTCCGGCGCATCTCGGTGCGCAGCTCCTTGAGCCGCGCGAGGGCCGTCCTCCGCTCGGCCGCGTCCAGCGGCTTCACCAGCGCGGGAACTTCGGAGACCTTTCCTCCGCGCACCGCCTCGACCAGGTTCTCGATCCCCATGGTGTTCTCCGTCCCCCCGCGATTGTGTTCCGCTTCCCGTTCCTCGCGACCGTGCCCGCTCATCGGGCCCCTCCCGCCGCCGTTTCCGCTCCCGTGCCCGGAGCGGTCTGCCCCGCCGGTTCGGCGACCGTCCCGCCCCTTCGGACCATCCGCACCGCGAGCGCGTGCTTGCACGGGCCGCGCCTGCCCCGGTAGTCGGCCCACCACTGGCAGGTGCAGCTCAGCACCCCGTCCGACTCCCGCACCCGGTACCGCCGTTCGCCCGAGGCCACCGTCGCCGGTTCGCCTTCGAGGGCCACCGCCCCCTCCGCCACCAGTCGGCGGGCGCTCACCAGGCGCGGGTTGTGCCGCTCGGCGCGGTCCGCGTCGTACGGCAGCTCCCGGTGGAAGTAGGCCGCGTCCGCCACGTCGTACCCCACCCGCCCGGCCGTGCCGAGCCGGGTCAGCGCCGCCCGCACCCGGCCGATCGTGAGCCCGGCCTGCGCCGCGAGATCGGCCGGATCGATCCGCGGCTCCCAGGCGAGGAGGACCGCGATCAGCTCGGCGTCCTGCGCGGCCTCCTCCGTCGCCAGGGCCTCCAGGACCCCGCCCTCGCCGGAGAAGCCCCGCGCGAGGTCCGGCGACAGCGTCAGCGTGAGCCGCATGCCCGGCAGGACCACCTCCCAGGCGCTCGCCGTGGCCAGGGTGCCGTCCGGCACCGGCCCGTACACCCGGAGCCCCGTCGCGTGCCGCAGCACCCTCTCCAGGGCGACGAGCCGGTCGGGTCCCGGCAGGCACACCGCGCCCGCGCCCGGCCGGGTCGTCGGCCGCAGGGTCCGGCCGGACTGCGTGATCCACATCGGCCCGCGTCCACGGGCCTGGTTGCGCGGCAGGGACCGGAGGAAACGCACGGCCTCCGCCCCGCTCAGCTCGGCCCGCAGATCGAACCGGGCCGAGGCGACCTGCGCCTCGGCGAAGCCCCGCAGCCAGCGGTCCGGCAGCGGGACCTTCTTCTCCACGACCGCTCCCGCGAGCGTGGTCACCGCCATCTCCTCAGGACCCACCCGGAGATGCAGCGGATCGTCCCCCGTCATGCGCGACAGTGCCTCGCGCAGCGGGTTGTTGACGTCGACGTTGGTCGTTCCGTGCCCCGTCTCCGTACCGCCGAGGCCCTCGTCGAGGACGTCCAGGCGCGCGTACACCCCGCCGCAGCCGGAGAACGACTCGAAACGCAGCCGGTCCCCGTTCCCCGTCACCACCGGGTCGAGCGACCCCGGCCGTATCCGCTGGTGGTAGCGGGCCGCGGCCACGTCGGCGACCGCGAGCAGACCGCGGGCCGCGACCTGCGGCGAGGCCAGGAAGCCGGCGAAGAAGCGGGGATGGGCCTCGACCCCCCGGGGCGTGAGACCCCCCGCCGTCTCCAGCCCGAGCAGCCGGCCGGAGCCGGTCGACTCCAGCGCGGAAGGGCGGACATAGGCGAGTGCCTGTACGGATCGCGTCATGGAAACGACGTTAGGACCCGGCACTGACAATCACTGGGGAGCCGGGGCCCGTCCGGCCTTCACGACCGCCGGGACCCGGCTCCCGCACCGCTTCCGATCAGGCGTTACTGTCCGACGCGACCCGGCCGCAGCACCTTGCTGAACAGCACCGTCCCGCCCTCGGCTCGCAGACGGACCGTCAGTTCCCCGCTGTGGCCGTCGATGTCGACCTCCCCGAAGTACTGCGGGCTCTCCATCGGCGACAGGTTTGCCCGCTCCGGCGCCCGGACGAACACCCGCTCCGGGCCGAAGGTCGCGTCGAGCGCGTTCGCCGGGAAGCCGCCCGCGGCCAGCGGCCCGGACACGAACTCCCAGAACGGTGCGAAGTCCTGGAAGGCCGCCCGCTCCGGCGCGTAGTGCTGGGCCGAGGTGTAGTGCACGTCCGCCGTCAGCCACAGCGTGCCGGTGATCCGCCGGTGCTTGACGAACCGCAGCAGCTCCGCGATCTGGAGCTCACGGCCCAGCGGCGCGCCGGGATCGCCCTGCGCGATCGCCTCGATGTTCGCCGCGCCGTCCGGTACGACCAGGCCGAGCGGCATGTCCGCCGCGAGCACCTTCCACACCGCGGTGGAACCGGCCAGCTCCCGCTTCAGCCAGGCCAGTTGCTCGGCGCCGAGGATGCCGGTGGTGTCGTCGGCCTGGCGGCCGGGGGAGTTGGCGTTCCGGTACGAGCGCATGTCGAGCACGAACACGTCGAGCAGCGGCCCGTACCGCACCACGCGGTGCATCCGGCGTTCGCGACCGCCACCGCGCGCGTGGAGGGTGGACACCGGCGTGTACTCGCCGAAGGCGCGCAGCGCGCGCGAGGCGAGGACGTCCACGTCCTTCTCCGTGTAGCGCGCGTCGTCCAGGATCTGGCCCGGGTACCAGTTGTTGCGCACCTCGTGGTCGTCCCACTGCACCACCGACGGCACCTGCGCGTTGAACGCCCGGACGTTGTGGTCGAGGAGGTTGTAGCGGAAGTTGCCCCGGTACTCGTCGAGGGTCTCCGCGACCTTCGACTTCTCCGGCGTCGTGACGTTCCGCCAGACCCGTCCGTCGGGCAGCGTCACGCTCGGCTGGATGACCCCGTCGGCATAGATCGAGTCCCCGCTGCACAGGAAGAAGTCCGGGTCGAGGCGGCGCATCTCCTCGTACGCGCGGAAGCCGCCGATGTCCGGGTTGATGCCCCAGCCCTGCCCGGCGATGTCACCCGACCAGAGGAACCGGACGCCGTCACGACGCCGGTCGGGGGCGGTACGGAAGGTGCCGACGATCCGCTCGCCGGTCCGGCGCGGATCGTCCGGGTCCGCGAGGGTGACCCGGTAGTGGATCTGCTCGCCGGCCGGCAGCCCGCGCAGGGAGGTGGTCCCGGTGAAGTCCGTGCCCGCGCCGATCAGCGGCCCGTGGTGGCGGCGTACCCGCCGGAACGACTCGCTCGCCGAGGTCTCCACGAGCATGCGTGCCGGCCGGTCCGAGCGCACCCACACCAGACCGGAGGACGTGGTGACGTCACCCGTCTGCACACCCCACTCGGCGCGGGGGCGGCCCGACAGGGCGAACGCCGGGGCCGCGAGACCGGCACCGCCGAGGGTGAGCGCCGCCGAGGCGGCCAGCGAACCGCGCAGCACGCTGCGTCGGGCCGGGGAGGGGGAACTACCGGGTACGGACTGGGACATGGAAGGGCCTCCGAGGGGCGTCCGGGCGGGGGCGGTGCGTCGCCCCATGCCTAACGGCCGGGGGCGGCGTCCACACGAACCCCGCGTGAACAGATCACCGGGACCGATCGCTTGAGCAGACCACCGGGACCGATCACCGGGACGGATCATCCGGACCGATCGCTCGAACGGATCACTCCCGGCCGGCCGCCTCCGCCACCAGCCGAACCCCGGTCGTCACGGCGGACGGCGTCAGATGCGCGTACCCGATGACGAGCCGCACGTCCCCGTCCCCGGGCCGCGCCGTTCCGTAGTCCTCAAGCGGCCGCAGCGCCACCCCGGCCTCCGCCGCCCGCGCCAGGAACCGCTCCGGCGGACCGTAACGCGCCGGTACGCGCGCGATGACGTGCAGCCCGGCCGCGATGCCGCTCACCCCGGTCCCCGGCAGGTGCTCCGCGAGCGCGGCGAGCAGGGCGTCCCGCCGCTCCCGGTAGGCGCGTTGGCAGCGGCGCAGCTGCCGGTCGTACCCGCCCCGCGTCACGAACTCCGCGAGCACCGCCTGGTCGAGTACGGGATTGCCGAGGTCCATCGTCCGCTTGCGCTCGACGACCTCGCCGAGCAGTGCCTCGGGGACGAGCATCCAGCCGAGCCGGAGCCCCGGGGCGAGCGACTTGCTGACCGAGCCCGCGTAGACGACCCGCTCCGGGTCGAGCCCCTGGAGCGCGCCGACCGGAGCCCGGTCGTACCGGAAGTCGCCGTCGTAGTCGTCCTCCAGGACGTACCCGTCCACCGCCCGCGCCCAGTCGAGCAGCGCGGCACGGCGCTCGGCCGACCAGCTGATCCCGGACGGGAACTGGTGCGAAGGCGTCACGACCACCGCCCGTACCCCGGAGGCCGCGAGCGGCGCCGGGCACAGCCCCTCCTCGTCCAGGGGCAGCCACACCGTGTCCAGACCGGTCGAGGCGAACAGCCGCCCGTGCTCCGGGCTGCCGGGATCCTCGATGCCGACCGCGTCAAGACCCCGCGCCCGCAGGACGAAACCGAGCAGCGTCGATGCCTGCGCCACACCCGAACAGACCACGAGCCGCTCCGGATCGGCCACCACGCCCCGCCGCCGGGTCAGCATCCCGGCCAGCGCCTCCCGCAGCTCGGGCAGCCCGCGCGGGTCCGGGTAGCCGAGCGCCGGGTGGGCCAGCCGGGCCAGGACGGCGCGCTGCGCCGCCGACCAGGCGGCCCGCGGGAAGAGCGACAGGTCGGGGGTCCCCGGATGGAAGTCCACCAGGACACCGGGCGCCCCCGGGGCGGGGCCGTGGGCACGATGCGGGTACGCGCCCAAGGAGGCCCCTCGCGCTCCACGCGCGTGCGTACCCCCGAGCGGGCGCGGCCCGCCGCTCCCCTCCGCCGCCCCGGTCCGGCCGGGGCCCGCCGACCCGGTGCTCCCCACCGCCGCCCCGTTCCGGCCGGTGAGGCGCCCCCTCGCCGCGTCACCCACCCAGGTGCCCGCGCCCCGGTCGCTGCGCAGGTACCCCTCGGCGGTCAGCTGCTCGTACGCCTCCGTCACCAGGCCCCGGGACACACCCAGGTCGGTCGCGAGCGCGCGCGTCGACGGCAGCCGCGTTCCGGCCGCGAGCCGGCCCGAGCGCACCGCCTCGCGCAGCGCCTCCTGGAGGACCCGGCCCCGCCGCCGCGCCGGGGCTCCGACGGCCGGCAGGAGCAGCTCCCAGGCCGCCTGTCCGTGGCTGCTCATTCCGTGTGGCCCCATCTCGCTGTCCGCTGTCCGCTGTCGTGCTTCCCCGGCCTGTCCGGGCCGAGGCCCATGATGCCGAGGCCCGTGACGCGTCCTCTACGTCGATCGGGTGCCTCGACGGTGTGGCGTCGGCCCGTCTCGGGGTCCGTCGACTGCCATGGACCGGTGAGGGGACGCACGCGCGGCGGATGGCTTGCTCGGATCGCGTACCGGCGCGAGGCCCGGCGGAGGCGCCGTCGCCGCGTCACGGGTACTCCTGGCGCGCCCGCCCGGGGCCGCTCGCAGTGGCCCGTCCTCCTGGTGGCAGTCCTGCCCGGTCTTGCCGCGATAGTCGCCCTGCTCTTCACCTGGCGGGAGGTCCGGGTCGCCGAACAGGGCCAGCTCACGAGCCGGTTCAACGACGCGATCACCAATCTCGGCTCCCCGTCCCTGGACGTGCGCTTCGGCGGGATCTACGCCCTGGAGCGCATCATGCAGGACTCTCCGCGCGACCAGCCCAGGATCGTCCTGGTCCTCTCGGCGTACGTACGACGCCACGCGAGCGTTCCGGCGACCGGGTTCGCGAAAGAGCCGCAGCGGGCGGGGGAGAGCGAGGAGTCACCCGTCCTCCGTCATCCGGCCACGGACGTGGCGGCTGTGGTGGACGTGCTGGCACGCCGCGCCCCTCGCCACGACCGAGACGCGCAGGTCGACTGGAACCAGGTGGACCTCCGGGGTCTGGTCCTGACCGCCTGGGCCTCCGGGGACATCGCGAGGATTCCCGAGAGCGGCGCGTTCCCCCGGACACGAGCCCCCTTCGCGTACGTGAACCTCGAACGTGCGGACCTGCGTCACGCCAACGTGTTCGGAGCGGACCTGCGGGGTGCCTTCTGCAACGAGGCCAACCTCAGGCAGGCGCAGCTCCTGCGGACCGATCTCCGCGAGGCCGATCTGAGCTCGGCCGACCTGACCGAGGCCAACATCCTCGGGTCGGACCTGACCGAAGCGGATCTCGGCGGCGCGATCCTGCGGGGCACGTTCCTGGGGACGGACACGGGCGCACCCTTGTACGTCAAGCCGTCCGACCTGTCCCGCGCCGTGCTGTGGGACGCGGACCTCACCGAGGCGAATCTCGGCGGATCGAACCTGACGGGGGCGATCCTGGTCGATGCCGACCTGACCGGCGCGTCACTGGTGAAGACCCGACTTCGTGGCGCCAAGTTCAGCGCGGCCGACGCGTCCCTGCAGGCCAAGATCGTCTCCGGAGTCATCGAGAAGAGCGCGAACCTGACGGACGCGGACCTGACCGGAGCCGATCTGACGGAGGCGGACCTGCGCGACGCGAACCTGACCGGCGCGAATCTGACGGGCGCGAACCTCACCGGCGCGGACCTCCGAGGCGCGCGCCTGACCGGGGCGAAGCTCACCGGGGCCAGGACCGAAGGGGCCCGCGGGCTCCCCTCGCCGGCCCCTTCGGAGTGAGCCGAGCCGGCCGGGCGTCCGTCACCGGTGCAGTTCGACGGAGATGTGCGGGGACAGCGCGCGCAGGAAGTCGGGTGCGTCGAAGAGCTCCCCGGCCGAGGCGACGCCGGTCGTACGGGTCCGGCCGCTGAGGATCCGTCCGACCGCTTCCACCGCGAGCGGCGCGGTGACGGCGTAGATGTCCTGCCCCACGGCGACGGCCCGTCGTTCCGCGCCGCCGGAGCGCACGACGACGTCCACGAGGAAGGTCTGCGCGGACCGGCCGTGCTCGTCGACCGCGGCCGGTGCCGACGCGTCCGGCGCGGACAGGTCCTGGGCAGCGTCGACCGCCATGTACGTGCGGACCTCGGGCACCTTCAGATGGCTCGGGATGGTGACGACGTCGGCCATCGTGAACTCGCCGATGACGGGCCGGGTGCCCATCGGGGCGGGGAAGGGCCAGTCCAGGATCGCGAACTCGTCGTCGTGGTACTCCAGCTGCCCCTGGGTGAAGCGGACGTGCCGGCCGTTCCGCCGCTCGCGGGACACCTTGCCCGCGGCGAGGGTCCCGGCGGTGGGGTGCCAGCTGCTCAGCCCGTACGCGACGTGCGCTTCGTCGGCCGTCGTCCAGTCGCCCATGGCCGTGGTGGCCAGCAGGTCGCCGAGGCCGCCGTAGAAGGCCATCGCGGGGACGATCACCGTGCCCGCGGCCCGGGCACGGTCCTCGAACCGGGCGAACGTGTCGACGTTGGCCTCGATCTCGGCGGCCACGTCCACGTACGGGATCCCGGCGCGCAGCGCCGCCTCGATCACCGGGGCGCCGGTCGCGGCGAAGGGTCCGGCGCAGTTGATCACGGCCGCGGCACCGGCCAGCGCGCGGTCGAGCGACGCGGGGTCGTCGATCGACGCGGGGCGGACGTCGAGCCCCGGACGGGATGCCGCGAGAGCCCGGAGCTTCTCCGCGTCGCGACCGGAGGCCACCGGGACGAACCCGCGGGAGAGGAGCTCCGCCACCACGAACCGCCCGGTGTGTCCGTAGGCGCCGAACACCGCGACAGTGAGACCCGATTCCATGAATTTCCCCTGCTCTCGAACCGTTTTCGCTGATCTGTTGTGGCAATCCTGGCCCGCACGCGTCGCGCACACGAGTGTCTGGAACGACATCATGCGTACAATTACGGACGTGAGTACTGTCGCGCTGGCCGTCACCGAGGGAATGCGGCACTTCGAGCTGTCCGTTGCGTACGAGGTCTTCGGTCCCGCCCCCGCCGGTGTCACCGAGCCCTGGTACGAGGTCGCCCTCTGCGGACCGGAGGCCGTGCGGATCGGCCGGTTCCGGGTGGAGCCCGACGGCGGCTTCGACCGGCTGGCGCGCGCCGACACGGTGATCGTCCCCGCCCTCGCCGATGCCGACGAGCCCCCGCCCGCGGATCTCGTCGAGGCGGTGCGCGCCGCCCACGAGGCAGGCGCGCGCGTGGCCTCGCTCTGCACCGGAGCGTTCGTGCTGGCCGCCGCCGGCCTCCTCGACGGCAGGCGCGCGACCACGCACTGGGCCCACACGGAGGAACTCGCCGCCCGCCACCCCCTGGTGGAGGTCGACCCGGACGTGCTCTACGTGGACGACGGCCAGGTGCTCACCTCCGCGGGCAAGGCCGCCGCGATGGACCTGTGCCTGCACCTCGTCCGCCTCGACCACGGTTCGGCGGTCGCCAACACCATCGCCCGCAGCCTGGTCGTACCGCCGCACCGCGCGGGTGGCCAGGCCCAGTTCGTCACCACCCCGGTGCCCGAACGGGACGACCACCCGCTCGGCGACCTGCTCCCCTGGGTGATGGAGCGCCTCGACCAGCCGCTGACCGTGGAGGACCTGGCCCGCCAGGCGCGGATGAGCTCGCGCAACCTGGGCCGGCACTTCCGGTCGGTGACCGGTACGACCCCGCTGCAGTGGCTGCTGACCCAGCGGATCCGCCACGCGCAGGAGTTGCTGGAGGCCACCGACGAGAGCGTCGAGGGCATCGCGACGGCCACCGGCATGGGCACTGCCACAACCCTGCGCCGGCACTTCAACCGCACCGTCGGCGTGCCCCCGGACACCTACCGCCGCACCTTCCGCTCACGAACCGGTCCGAAGCGGTTTCCGGCGGCCTGACCGAGCAGCGGCCCTCCGACGGCGTGCTCCTGACGGCGTGACGGAGACGCGGCCCTCCGACGGCTGGCTCCCGACGGCGTGACGGAGACGCCGCCCTCCGACGGCTGGCTCCCGACGGCGTGACCGAGAAGTGGTCCCCGATGGCGTGACAGAAGTGGACCTTAACCGGGGCCGCGCGGCTTCCTAGCGTCGGAGGCATGAACGCGAACGCCCTGCGAGGGGCCCTCCTCGTGACCCTCGCCTACGCCCTCGTCGGCGCCTCCTTCACCGCGAACAGCCTGCTCGGCGCGTATCCGTACGCGGGCGGCCAGGCCCTGCGTTACGGGGCCGCCTGCCTGCTTCTCCTGCCCTTGCTCGGCCGTGCCGGGCTCGCCCCGCTGCGGACCCTGACCGTCCGTCACTGGCTGCGGCTCGCCGCCCTCGCGGGGGTCGGCATGGTCGGCTTCAACCTGGCGATCCTCGCCGCCGAGCGGACCGCCGAGCCCGCCGTACCCGGCGTCCTGGTCGGCTGTGCCCCGGTCGTCGTCGCCGTCCTGGTCCCGCTGACCGAGGGCCGCAGGCCCGCCCCCGCCGTGCTGTACGGGGCGCTGCTCGTCGCCGCGGGTGCCTTCACCGTGCAGGGCTGGGGGCGTACGGACTGGGCGGGGATCGGCTGGTCGGTGGCCGCGCTCGCGGGCGAGGTGGGGTTCACCGTGCTCGCCGTGCCGGTGCTCCGGTTGCTCGGGCCGAAGCTGCTGACGGCCGCCGTGTGCGGGGTCGGCGCGGCGGAGGCGACGCTCGTGGGCCTGGTGGTGGACGGGGCGGGTCTCGTCCGGATGCCGACGGCGGTGGAAGCGGGCGCCCTGGTCTGGCAGGCGGCCATGGCCACGGTGGTCGGATTCGTCCTGTTCTACATGGGCGTCCAGCGGGTCGGCATGGAGCGGGCCACCCTCTTCACCGGCGCGATCCCGGTCGCCGCCGCGCTGAGTGCCGCCCTGGTCGCGGGTGCCGCCTTCGGCCTCCCGCAGGCGGTCGGCAGCCTGCTCGTGGGGGCCGGTGCCGCGGTGGGCACCGGCCTGTTCGCGCGACGGCCCGGGGAGGCGTCAGAGGCTGCTGCCGTCCAGGATCACCCGCGCGACGAGAGCCGGGTCGTCGCTCATGGGCACATGACCGCAGCCGGGCAGCCGGACGAGCCGCGCGGCGGGAATGGTGTGCTTGGCGCGGATGCCCTGCCGGGGCAGGAGCAGCCGGTCGCGGGTGCCCCAGGCCACGGTGACGGGCACGGCGGGGAGGTCGTCGCGGAAGCGCACGCTCCCGCCGGCGGCCAGGGTCTGCCGGAAGCCGGTGGCCCCGCGCAGCGCGAGCGTCTCGGCGTGGACGGCCGAGGGTGAACGGCGCCCCGGGCGTGCGTAGATGGTGCTGGTGAGCACCGCGCGCCCGGCGGACGTACGGGAGAGGCGCTCGATCACCGGTACGGGCAGCGACCTCGCCGCGCCCCGCATGGCCCGCAGCGTCACGAAGGCGTACCGCCGTTCGCCCTCCGACCAGAAGCCGGCGGGGGAGAGGGCGGTGACCGAGCGCACCAGCTTCTCCCTGCCGAGCTGCAGGGCGAGCAGCCCGCCGAGCGAGTTCCCCGCCACGTGCGGGCGCTCGATCCCGATGGCCTCGCAGAAGGCGCCGAGCACGCTCCCGACGGTGGACAGGTCGTAGGGGCAGCCGTCGGGCAGCTTGTCCGATGCGCCGAAGCCGGGCAGGTCGACGGCGATCACGTCCCGCTCGCCGGCCAGGATGTCGAGGACGGGCTCCCAGGCCTGCCAGTGGTGCCCGATGCCGTGCAGGAGGAGCAGCGGTTCACCGGAGCCGCGGCGTTCGTACGTGAGGGAGGCCGTGCGGGGGCCCGCCGGGGTCTCGATCGTGAACGCGATCCGTTCGGGCATGCGGACTCCCTGTCCTGAAGCTTTTAGACGTCCTGTCAGTGAGAATTACCGATCAGTAGCCTGGAGTTCAAGACCCCCGGCCGAAACTGGACAGACAGCCGAACGTGGGCTGGGATGGACAGGTGCCTGACATTGCGACCGACACCCTGACCGAACTCTTCGAGGAGCACCGCTCGATGCTCCTCGGCGTCGCCTACCGGATGCTCGGCCGCGCGGCCGACGCCGAGGACGTCGTCCAGGAGGCCTGGCTGCGCTGGACCGCCGAGGACCGTGCCAAGGTCCGCGAGCCCCGCGCCTTCCTCGTACGGATCACGACACGGCTCGCCATCGACCGCCTCCGGCAGGCCCAGGCGCGCCGCGAGTCCTACGTCGGCCCCTGGCTGCCCGAGCCCGTGGTCACCGACTTCGGACCGACCGCGCCCGACACGGCCGAGCGTGCCCTGCTCGCCGACTCCGTCTCGCTCGCGGTCCTCGTCGTCCTCGAATCCCTCTCCCCGCTGGAGCGGGCCGTCTTCGTGCTGCGCGAGGCCTTCGGCTTCCCGTACGGGGAGATCGCCACGGCGCTGGACCGCTCCGAGGCGGCCGTACGCCAGCTCGCCGGGCGCGCCCGCCGCCACGTCGACGAGGGCAAGCCGCGCTACGACGTCGACCCGACCGAGCGCCGCGACCTCACCGAGCGCTTCCTCTCCGCCGCGGCGGGCGGCGACCTCGCCGGCCTGCTCGCCCTGCTCGCCCCGGACGTACGGCTCGTCGGCGACAGCGGCGGCAAGTCCAAGGCGCCGCTGCGGATCATCGACAGCGCCGACAAGGTCGGCCGCTTCCTCCACGCCACCGCCCAAGGTGCCGACGAGCGGTTCGAGTTCCGCTTCGTCGAACTCAACGGCGCCCCCGCCCTCCTCGCCCTCGCCGACGGAAAGCCGGACTCCGTCTTCCAGATCGAGGTGCTCGACGGGCGCGTCCAGTGCGTCTACATCATCCGCAACCCCGACAAGCTCCAGGGCCTCGCCGACGCCGCGGCCCTCTGAGGTCCGAAGGACCGCCTCGACCGAACCGATCACGCCGATCGGCCGGAACTTGCCCCGCCTCCCACCCCGGGAGGCGGGGTTTTTCGCTGCGCGGGGCTCACGGGGATGCGAACGTCCTGTGAACGATCTAGGTCAGAGGGTCACATTCAGGGGCGTTCGACAGAGGATTGGTCTTGACCAAGGGATTGGCTCGCCTTATGGTCGCAGAGTTAGTGCAGGAACCTTTAATAAACAAGGGCGCGGAAAAACGCCGCGGGACACGGCGAATTGCGGAGGATCAGGGTGGGGACCACGCAGCTGGCATCGGTACCGGAGCCGAAGTACCAGCACCTCAAGACAGTGATCGGCGAAGCACTCGACTCGGACTTCGCGGTCGGGGAGATCCTCCCCAACGAGCGCGAGCTGGCGGCACGCTTCGGCGTCGCCCGTGCCACGCTCCGCCAGGCCCTGGAGCAGCTGGAGCTGGAAGGCCGTCTACAGCGCCGTCGCGGCGTCGGCACCACGGTCGCCCCGCCGCGCGTCGGCGTCGACGTCTCCACCACCCAGCACGCCTGGCCGGGGGTCGGGGACGAGGCCTGGCAGTCCCTGGACTCCGCCGCCGACGTGGCCCCGGCCGCCGTCGCGCGCGTCCTGGAGAGCGGCGCCGAGGAGCGGGTGCACATCGTCCGCCGCATCCGCGTCAGCCAGGGCCAGCCGGTCGCCGCCGAGCTGCTGTACGTGCCCGCCGGCTCCGTCCCGGGCCTCAGCGCCATCGACGCGCCCGCCGGGGCCGCCCGCGCCCGTGCCGTGCTCCGCGAACTCCAGCACCTCGCCCTCGACGGCCAGGACCGCTCCGTGGAGCTCGGCTCCGCCCGCGCCGACGACGCCAAGGAGCTCGACCGGCTGCCGGGTGCGCCCGTGCTCGTCGTGACGACCCGCTACCTCTCCGGAGGGCGTACCGCCGCCGTCTCCGTGGCCACCTACCGCGCCGACACCTGCCGCCTCACCTTCGGCGACTCGGTCGACCTGGTGATGGCCTCGTAGCGCCCCTCCCACGAACACCGAACACCGGCCGACGGCCCGTCGCGAGGGAATCCCCAAGACACCCCCTAGCGGCGGGCCGTCACCGTGCCGTCGACCGCGAACAGCTGCTCCTCGACGTGGTCGAGGGCGAGCCGCAGCGCACCCGTCCCCACGGCGGCCTCGCCGAGCAGGGACAGCACCACCCGCGGCGGCCGCAGACAGAACCGGGCCAGCTCCTCCCGGAGCGGCTGGAGCACGCCGTCCAGGCCGGCCGCCCAGCCGCCGACGACCACCAGCTCGGGGTCGATCGCGAGCACCAGGGCCGCCACGTCGTGCACGAGCCGCTGGATGAACCGCTCCACCGCCGCCTCCGCGCGCGCGTCGCCCTTCCGGGCCAGCGCGAACACCTCGGCGACCGCCTGCTCGTCCAGCGGGTGCAGCGGCTCGTCCGTCGTCGACAGCAGATGCTCGGGGGTCACGCCCCGGCCGAGCAGGTGCAGGGCGCCGATCTCCCCGGCCGCGCCGCCGAAGCCGCGGTGCAGCCGGCCGCCGATCAGCGAACCAGCGCCCGGGCTCAGCCCGGCCAGTACGAAGACGATGTCGTCGGAGTCGGTCGCGGCACCCTTCCAGTGCTCGGCGACGGCCGCCGCGTTCGCGTCGTTCTCCACGATCACCGGGCACTTGAAGGAGCGCCGCAGCCGCTCGCCGAGCGCGAGACCCGTCCAGCCCGGCAGCGCCGTACCGAGGCGGACCGTTCCGTCGGCCTCCACGATGCCGGGGGTGCCGACGCCGACCGCCCGCAGATTGGACCGGGCGACCCCGGCCCTGCGCAGCACGTCGGCGACGACCGTACGCACCCGGTCGAGGCGCTCGTCCTCGGGCGCCGTCTCCGACACCTCGCGCGACCCGGCGCCGATGATGCGCCCGTCCAGACCGGAGAGCAGCGCGGCGACCCGGTGCGGGCCGATCTCGATGCCGAGCAGATGACCGGCCTCCGCGCGGAAGCGGAACCTCCGCGCCGGACGCCCCTGCCGTCGGGCCTCGCCCTCCTCGGGCGCCGCCTCGACGACGAGACCGCCCTCCATGAGTCCCTCGACGACCCCTTCGACCGTGGGCCGTGAGAGGCCCGTGATCCGGGTCAGGTCCGTGAGCGTGGGCGCGTCGGCGCCACGCAGCGCATGGAGTACCACCGCGGAGTTGATCCGCCGCAGCAGAGACGGATCCCCGCCGGTCAGCCGCCCCACAGTGTGTCCTCCCAGCTCGTGCACCTCTTCGGCGGATGGTACTCAATGGGCACGGTCGCGGCGAGTGCCGCCCCCACCACGCACCGGATCCGCCCCCGGCCCGGGGCCCGCCGCCGTCGGTCCGCCGTTCCTGACGCGGCGCCAACTGTCAGTGGTGGGGGCTTTACTGGGTTCATGACCACGGCAGGCCAACTGGCGGCGATCGACGTGCTTCGGGCCCGGGGGTTCGACGGCGGACCGGACTTCCACCTGGCGGAGCTCGCGACGAGCGAGGAGTTCTGGGAGGACGACGGCACGCGCCGCGAGATCGTCGAGGACCAGTACCAAGCGGAACGGGACGGGCTCGCCGCCCTGCTCACCGCGCGCTGGGGCCCGCCCCGGGATCTCGACCTGGGGCCCGTCCTGGAGAGGAGCCTGGACGGGGAGCCGATACTCGAGCCCTGGGCGTCGCTCAGTGCCCACACCCCGGAGCTGTGGCTGTGGCGGGTCGACGGGTACTGGATCGGCCTCGGCGTCTCCCAGTGGGACACGGAGCTGCCGTTCCAGCTTCTCGCCGTGGCCACCACGGTGGAACCGCCCGAGGGACGGTGAGTCCAGGGCCTGGGTGACGCCCCAGCCTCCTCAGGGAGCCTGCGCGGCCTCTCGGAGGCGGGCGTACTCCTCGGCCATCGTCGCCGCGGTCCAGTGCGCGTTCAGGCCGCTCGGGTTGGGCAGCGCCCAGACCCGGGTGGATCCGATCATGCGCTCCTGCGGCCCGATGGCCGCCTTGGGCTCGCCGAACGCCGTGCGGTACGCGGTCACACCGACGACCGCGAGCCAGCGGGGCGCGAGCCGCTCCACCTTCCCGGTCAGGATCCGCCCGCCCTCGCGGTACTCCTCACGTGTCAGTTCGTCGGCCCGCGCGGTCGCCCGCGCCACCACGTTCGTGATCCCGAGACCGTGCGACAGGAGCTCCTCCTGCTCGTCCGGCCGCAGCTGCCGTGGGGTGAACCCGGACAGATGGAGCACCGGCCAGAACCGGTTGCCGGGACGGGCGAAGTGAAAGCCCGTCGCCGCGGTCATGAGACCCGGGTTGATCCCGCAGAACAGCACCGAAAGGCCGCCCGCCACCACGTCGGGAACGACGCGGTCGCGGGCGGCCTCCAGCTGCTCCTTGGTGAACCGGGGAGTCCCGGTCAGAGGATCGCGCCGGGGGCGTAGGCGGCGGCCTCGGGGTGCTGCTTGAGGATCTCCTCGATACGGGAGACCACGGACGCGACCTGGTCGGCGGCGGCGCCGGTGAAGGACAGCTTGTCCGCCATCAGCTCGTCGAGCTGCGCCCGGTCCAGCGGGATCCGCTCGTCGGCAGCCAGCTTGTCGAGCAGCTCGTTGCGCTCGGCGCCCTGCTCGCGCATCGCGAGGGCGGAGGCGACGGCGTTCTCCTTGATGGCCTCGTGGGCGACCTCGCGGCCGACCCCGGCGCGCACGGCGCCCATGAGGACCTTGGTGGTCGCCAGGAAGGGCAGGTAGCGGTCGAGCTCGCGGGCGACGACGGCGGGGAAGGCGCCGAACTCGTCGAGCACGGTGAGGAAGGTCTCCAGGAGACCGTCGAGCGCGAAGAACGCGTCGGGCAGCGCGACCCGGCGGACCACGGAGCAGGACACGTCGCCCTCGTTCCACTGGTCGCCGGCCAGCTCGCCGGTCATCGACGCGTAGCCGCGCAGGATGACCATGAGGCCGTTGACGCGCTCGCAGGAGCGGGTGTTCATCTTGTGCGGCATCGCGGAGGAGCCGACCTGGCCGGGCTTGAAGCCCTCGGTGACCAGCTCGTGGCCCGCCATCAGACGGATCGTCTTGGCGATCGACGAGGGGGCGGCGGCCAGCTGCACCAGCGAGGTGACCACGTCGTAGTCCAGCGAGCGCGGGTAGACCTGGCCGACCGAGGTGAAGGCGTGGGCGAAGCCGAGGTGACCGGCGATCCGCTGCTCCAGGTCGGCCAGCTTGCCGGCGTCGCCGCCGAGCAGGTCCAGCATGTCCTGGGCGGTGCCGACCGGGCCCTTGATGCCGCGCAGCGGGTAGCGGCCGAGCAGCTCCTCCAGGCGGGCGTACGCCACGAGCAGCTCGTCCGCGGCGGTCGCGAAACGCTTGCCGAGGGTGGTGGCCTGGGCGGCGACGTTGTGCGAGCGGCCGGCCATGACCAGCTCCGCGTACTCGGCGGACAGCTTGCCGAGGCGGCCGAGGACGGCGACCGTACGGTCCCGCATCAGCTCCAGGGAGAGCCGGATCTGCAGCTGCTCGACGTTCTCGGTGAGGTCGCGCGAGGTCATGCCCTTGTGGACGTGCTCGTGACCGGCGAGGGCGTTGAACTCCTCGATCCGGGCCTTCACGTCGTGCCGGGTGACCTTCTCGCGCTCGGCGATCGAGCCGAGGTCGACCTGGTCGAGCACGCGCTCGTAGTCGGCGAGCGCGGCGTCCGGAACCTCGATCCCGAGGTCCTTCTGCGCACGCAGCACGGCGAGCCAGAGCTGACGCTCCAGCTTCACCTTCTGCTCGGGGGACCAGAGGACGGCGAGCTCCGCGGAGGCGTAGCGGCCGGCCAGGACGTTGGGGATACGGGGCTTCGCAGTCACAGCAGTCACGTGGACAGATTCTACTGGCGGTTTCTGCAGGCCAGCGCCACGGTCCGACCTGGAGCTTGCTACGAGACGCAGCTCACGGGCGCCGCTCCCGAGCCGTGCCCGCCGGGCCTACGGCTCCGTCGACGGCTCGTACGGCAGCAGCTCCGGGCGCTTGGGCGCGCGGCCGTCGCCCGACGAGCGACCCGTGAGGCGCCGCCCGATCCACGGTCCCAGGTGCTCCCTGGCGAAGCGGGCGTCCGCCACCCGGCGGCTCGCCCAGCCCGGCTGCGGGGTCGGGGGCGGCGGCGTCCGCCAGTCCTCCTCGGGCGCCAGACCGAGCGTCTGCCACACGGCCTCGGCGACCCGGCGGTGCCCATCGGCGGTGAGGTGGAGCCGGTCGACGTCCCACAGCCGGGGGTCGGCGAGCGAGGGGGCGCTGTACAGGTCGACGACCAGGGCCCCGTGCCGCGCGGCGAGCTCGTCGACGTGCGTGAAGAGCTCCTCCATCCGGGGGCGGAAGCGCTCCAGGACCGGCCCGTTCCGGCCGGGGCTGCGCATCAGGACCAGCTGCCCGCAGGAGGGCACGAGCTTCTCGACGGCCTCGGTGAGCAGCCCGCGCACCCGTCCCATGTCGACCTTGGGCCGCAGGGTGTCGTTGAGCCCGCCGACGAGTGTCACGACGTCGGCCTTCATCGCGGCGGCCGTGTCGACCTGCTCCTCGACGATCTGGCCGATGAGCTTGCCGCGTACGGCGAGGTTGGCGTACCGGAAGTCGGGCGTGCGGGCGGCCAGCCGGTCCGCGAGGACGTCGGCCCAGCCCCGGTAGGAACCGTCGGGCTTCCGGTCCGACATGCCTTCGGTGAAGCTGTCGCCGAGGGCGACGAAACTGTTGTACGTGGCATTGATCTCCATGGCGGAGCGATCATACCGTGCGGTATGCGCAACGTTCCGCCGGAGCCCGGACGCGGGAGGGCCCCGGGAACGTCGCGTTCCCGGGGCCCTCCCGTGCGTCACCCGGTGCTACGGCGCCGTCGGGCGGCCGACCAGCTCCCGCAGCACGTCCTCCATCGTCACGAGTCCGGCCGGTTTGTCGTCCTCGTCGAGGACCGCCGCCAGGTGCGTCCGGCTGCGGCGCATCGCCGTCAGGACGTCGTCCAGCGGCGTGGCCGCCCGGACCCGGGCGATCGGCCGCAGCGCGGACACCGGGAACGGCTCGTCGCGCGGGGAGACGTCCAGGGCGTCCTTGACGTGCAGATAGCCCAGGATCCGGCGCTCCTCGTCGACCACCGGGAAACGCGAGTAGCCCGTCCGTGCCGCCAGCGCCTCCAACTCCTCGGGAGTGGTGCCGACCTGTGCGTACACCACCTTCTCCGCCGGCATCACGACATCCCGTACGGGACGTCGGCCCAGTTCCAGGGCGTCGTGCAGCCGCTCGGCGGCCCGGTCGTCCAGAAGTCCGGCGTCGCCTGCGTCGGTGACCATGCGGGCCAGCTCGTCGTCCGAGAAGGTCGCCGCGACCTCGTCCTTGACCTCCACCCGCAGCAGCCTGAGCAGTGCGTTGGCGAAGGCGTTGATCGTGAAGATCACCGGCCGCAGCGCCCGCGCGAAGCTCACGAGCGGCGGGCCGAGCAGCAGCGCCGTGCGCGTCGGCTCGGCGAGCGCGATGTTCTTCGGCACCATCTCGCCCAGCAGCATGTGCAGGTACGTGGCCACGCTCAGCGCGATCACGAACGAGATCGGGTGGACCAGGCCGTGCGGCACGCCGACCGCGTCGAAGACCGGCTCCAGCAGGTGCGCGATGGCCGGCTCGGCGACGATGCCGAGCACCAGGGTGCAGAGCGTGATGCCGAGCTGCGCCGCGGCGAGCAGCGCGGAGACGTGTTCGAGGCCCCAGATGACGCTGCGCGCCCGCCGGTCCCCTTCCTCGGCCAGCGGCTCGATCTGGCTGCGGCGCACCGAGATCAGGGCGAACTCGGCGCCGACGAAGAAGGCGTTGACGACCAGGGTCAGGAAGCCGATCAACAGCTGGATGACGATCATCGGCCGGCCTCCCCGGTCTTGTCCTGGTGCTCGTGCGTCAGGGGCGCGTGGAGCAGTACGCGCGCGGCGCGCCGGCCCGAGGCGTCCACGACGTCGAGCCGCCAGCCGGCCGGCTCCACGCTGTCGCCGACGGCCGGGATACGGCCCAGCTCATGGGCGACGAAGCCCGCGAGCGTCTCGTACGGGCCGTCCGGCACCCGGAGGCCGATCGCCTCCAACTGGTCGGTACGGGCCGCGCCGTCGGCGGACCAGAGCTCACGCCCGTCCGCGTCCTCGCCCGCCCGCGCCAGGTCCGGCGTCTCGTGCGGGTCGTGCTCGTCGCGCACCTCGCCGACGACCTCCTCGACGATGTCCTCCAGGGTGGCGACCCCGGCGGTACCGCCGTACTCGTCGATGACGACGGCCATCGTCTGCTTCCCGGACAGCCGGTCCAGGAGTCGGTCCACGGTCAGCGTCTCGGGGACGAGCAGCGGCTCGCGCAGCAGCTCGCCGATCCGGCGGTGGGGCCGCTCCTCGGCCGGTATGGCGAGGACGTCCTTGATGTGCGCGATGCCGACGACCGAGTCCAGGTTGCCCCGGTAGACGGGGAAGCGGGACAGGCCGGTCGCGCGGGTCGCGTTGGCGACGTCCTCGGCGGTGGCCTGCACTTCCAGGGCGGTGACCTGTACGCGGGGCGTCATCACGTTCTCGGCGGTCAGCTCCGCGAGATTGAGGGTGCGGACGAACAGCTCGGCCGTGTCCGCTTCCAGGGCGCCTTCCTTCGCGGAGTGTCGGGCGAGTGCCACCAGCTCCTGCGGGGAGCGCGCGGACGCCAGCTCCTCGGTCGGCTCCATGCCGAGGCGGCGCAGGATCCGGTTCGCGGTGTTGTTGAGATGGCTGATCAGCGGCTTGAAGGCGGCGGTGAACACCCGCTGCGGGGTGGCGACCACCTTCGCGACCGCGAGGGGCGAGGAGATCGCCCAGTTCTTGGGGACCAGCTCGCCGACCACCATCAGGACGACGGTCGACAGGGCGGTGCCCAGGACCAGCGCCACGGACGAGGCGACGGAGGAGGAGAGGCCGAGGTCTTCGAGCGGGCCCCGGATGAGCTTGGAGATCGAGGGCTCGGCCAGCATGCCGACGACCAGATTGGTGACGGTGATGCCCAGCTGGGCGCCGGAGAGCTGGAAGGTCAGCGACCTGACGGCCTTGAGTGCTCCCGCCGCACCGCGCTCGCCACGCTCCACGGCGTCTTCGAGCTCGCGGCGCTCGACCGTGGTCAGCGAGAACTCGGCCGCGACGAAGGCACCGCACGCGACGGAGAGGAGGAGCGCCAGGAGGAGCAGAAGCACTTCGGTCATCGGTTCACCTCCGTCCCATGATCAGTCAGGGGGAGGGGGAATGCTCGATGTCGGCTGTCGGAGCCGGTGCTTTCGGAAGCAGTACGGAAATCGGTACTACTGGGAGGCTCGCCCATGGGCGGACGCTCACACCTTTCGGTCGTCGGGTCGTCTGGATGAGAGACCATGGTAAAGGATCGGCAAAACGGTGTGGTGGCCGGTCCGGGGTCCGGTCACCACGGCCCGGTTCGGGGCTTCGTTCGTGGCTCAGCCGGTGAGCGGCTTCACCCAGCGGCGCCAGTGGTCCTCGCGCCCGTACCCGGCCGCCGTCCACAGCCCCTGTCCCGTCTCGTTCGCCTCCAGGACCATGGCGTCCGCACGCCGCCCGCCGAGCGCGACGAAACGATTCTCGGCCGCTCGCAGAAGGGCGGTGGAGATGCCACGCCGACGGTGGGACGGCAGCACGGCGAGCCGGTAGACGTGGGCGCGCCAGCCGTCCCAGCCCGCGATCACGGACCCGACGACCAGGCCGTCGGCCAAGGCGAGGAGCAGCGCCTCGGGGTCGCGCTCGACGAGCCGGGTCACCCCGTTCACGTCGTCCGAGATCGACGTCCCCTTGGCGGACTCCTTCCAGAAGGCCAGCACGGCCTCGGCGTCGTCGGGGGTGGCGGCACGTATCTGCAGATCGATCATGATCGGATCCCATCACGCGGGCCGAGTCGTCGCCAGGACTTCCGGTACGTGGGACGGTCTGCGGGAGGGCGGCGCTACCGGCGGGCCGCGCCGAGCACACAAGGGGAGGACGGCAGCCGCGGGCCCTTCTCGGGAACGTCGAACGAGCGGTACGGGCCCAGGGCGAATCCGGCCGCCTCGATCGCCGCGAGCGGGGCCCGGGAGGTGTGGCAGCCGCCGAACAGCAGCGGCCAGACCGTCCGGTCGAGACCCCGCTGCACCCGCGCGAGGCCGGGCGTGTCCGCCATACCGTGCTCGAAGAAGCGCAGCTCGGCGCCGGGACGAAGCACCCGGTGCAGCTCGGCGAGGGCCTGCGGGAGATTCCGTACCGTACACAGGACGAGCGAGGCCACCGCCCCGTCGAAGGACGCGTCCTCGAACGGCAGCGCCTCGGCCGTGTCCGGGAGGACCGTCACCGGGACCGGGGCCAGGACCGCGGCCTCCTGGGCCAGCCGGCGGAGCCGGGACTCCGGTTCGAGGGCCACCACCTCGGTGACCCCGGCCGGGTAGTGCGCGAAGTTCAGCCCGTTGCCGGCCCCGATCTCGATCACCCGTCCGGACAGCCCGGCGAGCAGCTCCTCCCGTAGGTCACCGAGCCCGCCCTTGGCGTCGGCGGACACACTGAACCAGGCATAGAAGCGGGCGAACAGCGGATGGTGGACACGGGGCGGCAGGGGCGGGGAAGAGCTCGGCGGTGTCATCGGAGCCTCCTCAGCCCGTCACGAAGCAGAACTCGTTGCCCTCCGGGTCCCACATGACCTGGAAGGAGCCCTGCTCGTCCTTGACGAGGTCGCCGACCCGGGACGCGCCCGCGGTCACGGCCTCGTCGGCGGCCACGACCGGGTCCAGGACCTCCAGGTCGAGATGGACGCGGTTCTTCACCGACTTGCCCTCCGGCACCTGCTGGAAGGCGAGCCGGACGAACCCCGGCGGGTCCACGTACGACCAGTCGGTGCTCCGGTCGACCGGAGCACCGCCGAGCAGCCCGGCCCAGAAGCGGACGAGTGCGGCCGGATCGGCACAGTCGAAGACGATCTCCTGAACGTGAGCGCGCATGCCCCCAGCCTACGGAGTGGAGACCTCCGCGTCCCTCGTTACGAGGCCCCCGCGTCCCTCGCTACGAAGCTCCCGCGTACGGCTCCAGGAACCGCTCCCGGAACGCCTCCGCGTCCCACGTACCCCCCAGGACCGGGCCCAGCCAGCCGCCCGCCGCCGCCCGGAACTCCGCCGGGCCGAGCGAACCCGACCCCTCCGGTACGGCCCCGAGGAGCGGCGCGCCCGCCTCCTGCGGCAGGTCCGCGAGGTTGCAGCGCATCGCCAGGTCCGGCGCGTCCGGCCAGCTGCCGATCACGACGCCCAGCTGCTCGATCCCGCGCGCCCGCAGCGCCTCCGCCGTGAGCGTCGTCGAGTTGAGCGTGCCCAGACCGGCCGGGACCACCACCAGGACGGGTGCGCCGAGCAGCGCCGCCGCGTCCGCGAGCGTGCCGCCGTCCTCGTCGAAGCGGACGAGCAGCCCGCCCGCCCCCTCCACGAGCACCAGGTCGTACTCGGCGGCCAGCTTCCCGGCGGCCTCGGCGACCTCCGCGGGCCCGACCGGGGCGAGCCCGGCCCGCCGGGCCGCGGTCCCCGGGGCCAGCGGCTCCGGGAAACGGCCCAGCTCGGCGGAGCCCACGGCGCCCGAGAGCCGGACGACCTCGTCCGCGTCACCGCGCTCGTCCGCTCCGACGCCGGTCTGCGCGGGCTTCAGGACGGCGACCGACCGTCCGGCGGCCGTGGCGATCGCGGCGACGGCGGCCGTGACGACGGTCTTGCCGATCTCCGTGCCCGTACCGCTGACGACGATGATTCCCACTGTTCTCCCCGCTCTTCCGGTCAGCCCGCGGCCGCCGCCGCGCACACCGCGGCGCAGATCCGGGCCAGGTCCTCGTCGTCCGTCACGTACGGCGGCATCGTGTAGATCAGGTCGCGGAACGGGCGTACCCACACGCCCGCCCGGACCGCGGCGCGCGTCGCCGCCGCCATGTCGACCGGGTGGTCGAGCTGGACGACGCCGATGGCGCCGAGCACCCGCACCTCGCGGACGCCCGGGAGGTCGGCGGCGGGGGCGAGACCCTCCCGCAGTCCTGCCTCGATCCGCTTGACCTCGACCCGCCAGTCCTGGGAGAGCAGCAGGTCGATCGAGGCGAGGGCCACCGCGGAGGCCAGCGGGTTGCCCATGAAGGTCGGCCCGTGGGCCAGGACCGGGACCTCGCCCTGTGAGATCCCGTCGGCGACCCGACTCGTGCAGAGCGTCGCCGCCATCGACAGATAGCCGCCGGTCAGCGCCTTGCCCAGGCACATCACATCGGGGGAGACCCCCACCTGGTCGGCGGCGAACAGCGTGCCCGTACGCCCGAACCCGGTGGCGATCTCGTCGAAGACGAGCAGCACGTCGTGCGCGTCGCAGGCCTCGCGCAGCACCCGCAGGTACTCCGGGTCGTGGAAGCGCATCCCGCCCGCGCCCTGCACCACCGGCTCCACGATCACGGCGGCCAGTTCGTGGGCGTGCTTTCCGATCTCGGTCCGCAGGAGTTCGGCGTAGGACTCCTCGTACGCGGCCGGCGGGGCGTCCACGAACACCTGGGGCTGGAGCACTCCGGTCCACAGCTCGTGCATCCCGCCGGCGGGGTCGCACACGGACATCGGCTGCCAGGTGTCCCCGTGGTAGCCGCCGCGCCAGGTGAACAGGCGCTGCTTCTCGGGGCGGCCCAGCGAACGCCAGTACTGCAGGCACATCTTCACCGCCACCTCGACGGAGACCGACCCCGAGTCGCTGAGGAAGACGTGCCGCAGCGGCTCGGGGGTGATCTCGACGAGCCGGGCGGCGAGCCGGACGGCCGGCTCATGGGTGAGCCCGCCGAACATGACGTGGCTCATGCGGTCCAGCTGGCCGCGCACCGCCTCGTTGAGCACGGGGTGGTTGTAGCCGTGGACCGCGGACCACCAGGAGGACATGCCGTCGATCAACTCGGCCTGACCCTCGGAGGGTTCGGCGAGCCGGAGGCGTACGCCGGACGCGGACTCGACGACCAGCGGATCCGTACGGCCCGGCATGGGGCCGTACGGATGCCAGACGTGGGCCCGGTCGAGGGCGATCAGTTCGTCGTTGCGCACGGCGGTCACGCGTTCGGCGCGAGGTCCGTACCGGCGCCACGGCGACGCACGGCGACCAGGTCGGTCCGCGCCTGGTTCGCCGCGGCCTCCGTCTCGTCGGCGGCGACCGGTGCGTGGCCCCCGCACGGACCGCAGCCGCCGCCCGCCGCGTCGTGCGAGCCGCAGCCCGCCGACGCCTGGGAACCGCAGCCGCCGCCCGCCGCGGCGAGCGCGTCCGCGCGGTGCTTCGGGAGCGTGGTCGTGCCCGCGCCCTCCACCTCGAAGCCCGCGTCCGCGATCATGTCCAGGTCGGCCTGGCCGGCCTGGCCCTCGCTCGTCAGGTAGTCGCCGAGGAAGATCGAGTTCGCGATGTTCAGCGCGAGCGGCTGCATCGAGCGCAGGTGCACCTCACGGCCGCCGGCGATCCGCACCTCGACGTCGGGGCAGACGAACCGCACCATCGCGAGGATCCGCAGGCAGCGCTGCGGGGTGAGGTTCCACTCCTTGGCGAGCGGCGTGCCCTCGAAGGGGATGAGGAAGTTGACCGGCACCGAGTCGGAGTCGAGCTCGCGCAGCGCGTAGACGACGTCGACGAGGTCCTCGTCGGTCTCGCCCATGCCCGCGATCAGACCCGAGCAGGCCGACAGGCCGGCGGCGTGCGCCTTCTGCACGGTGTCCACCCGGTCGGCGTACGTGTGGGTCTTGGTGATCCCCTCGTACGTCGCCTCGGACGTGTTCAGGTTGTGGTTGTACGCGTCGGCGCCGGCGTCCCGCAGCCGCTCCGCCTGTCCGTCCGACAGCAGACCGAGGCAGGCACACACCTCGATGCCCTCGTTCTGTTCCTTGATGGCCTCGATGGTCCTGCCGACGCGCTCCACGTCCCGGTCCGTCGGACCGCGGCCGCTCGCCACCAGGCAGACCCGCTTCGCCCCGCCCGCGACACCCGCGGCGGCGGCCTGGGAGGCCTCGTCCGGCTTCAGCCAGGTGTACTTGAGGATCTCGGCCTTGGAGCCGAGCCGCTGCGAGCAGTACGAGCAGTCCTCGGGGCAGAGCCCCGACTTCAGGTTCACCAGGTAGTTGAGCTTCACCCGCCGCCCGAACCACTGACGGCGCACCTTGCCGGCCGCCGCCACCACATCGAGCAGTTCGTCGTCGGAGGTCGCCAGGACGGCGAGCGCTTCTTCACGGGTCGGCAGCTCGCGCCGCAGCCCCTTCTCCACCAGCGTGTTCAGCAGGTCCATAAGCGTTGATCCTCGCCTACCGCCCACCCCCTGGCCAAGGAGGATCCGAACAAACGCCCCCGATAGAGGTGTGTGGATGACCACATCCCGACCTCGGCATCCTTTGGTTAGGGTCTGTGCGCTGCCTACAAAAGGATCGCCGCATGCCACAGGCCGACGACGCACGGGCCGCGGGCCCGCGCCGGACCGCGTTCGACTGGACCGACGCCGAGGCGCGCCGCCGGGCGGACGCCGGTCTCGTCCGTACGCTGCGGCCCCGGGCGGCCGAGTCGGACCTGCTCGACCTGGCGAGCAACGACTACCTCGGCCTCACCCGGCGCCCGGAGGTCACCGAAGCGGCGGCCGAGGCGGCGAGGAGCTGGGGCGCGGGTTCCACCGGCTCACGGCTCGTGACCGGCACCACCCGGTTGCACACCCGGCTGGAGCGCGAGCTCGCCGAGTTCTGCGGATTCGAGGCGGCCCTCGTCTTCTCCTCCGGCTACACCGCCAACCTGGCCGCGCTCACCGCGCTCGGCGGCCGGGACTCCCTGATCGTCTCCGACACCTCGAACCACGCCTCGATCGTGGACGGCTGCCGCCTCGCGCGCGCCGAGACGGCCGTCGTGCCGCACACCGACCCCGAGGCCGTACGCAAGACCCTGGACGCCCATCCCGGGCGCCGGGCCCTGGTCGTCAGCGACTCCGTCTTCTCCGTCGACGGCGACAAGGCCCCGCTGCCGGAGCTGGCCACGGCCTGCCGCGCGCACGGCGCCGGACTCGTCGTGGACGACGCCCACGGCTTCGGCGTCCTCGGCGAGGGCGGCCGCGGCGCCCTCCACGAGGCGGGCCTCGCGGGTGACGAGGACGTCGTCGCCACGCTGACCCTCTCCAAGTCCCTCGGCAGCCAGGGCGGTGCCGTCCTCGGCCCCGCCCGGGTGATCGAGCACCTGGTGAACGCGGCCCGCACCTTCATCTTCGACACCGGGCTCGCCCCGGCCGCCGCGGGCGGTGCGCTCGCGAGCCTGCGCCTCATCAGGGCCGAGGCCGGCCTCGCCGAGCGGGCCCGCACCGTCGCGACCACGCTGTACCGGTTGCTCACGGAGGCCGGCCTCACGGCCGCCCGGCCCGACGCGGCCGTCGTCTCGGTGCGCGCGCCCTCCCCGGAGGCGGCGCTGCGCTGGGCGGCGGACTGCCGCGAACAGGGCCTGGCGGTCGGCTGCTTCCGGCCGCCGTCCGTACCCGACGGCATCTCGCGGCTCCGGCTCACCGCCCGCGCCGATCTGACGGACGCGCAGATCGAGCGCGCGGTGGGGACGATTCTGCGCACGGCGTCGGCCGGCCGGCAGGACTGACGAGACGCTCAAGAGCGTTTCGGGGACCCAGAGTTCACCGCTTCGGGCGACAGATGGGGACATATCTTGGTGGAACGCCGCCCGGCGCGGCACGATCGGTGGCACTCTGACGCGAAGCGCAATCCGGGGCAGCCGCCCCGGCGGGAAAGGGACAGCGTCGCCATGGCAGATCACCAGGAAGCATCCGTCACCCTGCCGAGCGATCCCGCCTCGGTCCCCACGGCCCGGCGGTACGTCGCGGACGTCCTCACCGGCTGGGGCCTCGACGATGCCGCGGAGATCGCGGACGCGATCCGTCTGATCGTCTCCGAACTCGCCACCAACGCCGTCCTGCACACTCTCGGCCAGTCGCCCACCTTCACGGTCGACGTGCGTCTGGAGCGGGAGGAACGGCTCCGCATCGGCGTCACCGATAGCCATCCGCGCCGGCCGCGGCGCCTCCCGGCGGCCGTCCAGCAGGACAACGGGCGGGGCATGGTCATCATTCGCGTCCTGGCGGCTGAGGCCGGGGGCCGGCTGTCCGTCACACCGACCGACGACGGCGGCAAGACGGTCTGGATCACTCTTCCGTGGACGGTCGCCCCCGTGGCCAGCTGCTAGGTCGTGTCCGGAAGGCAGCGCCGTCCGCCCGCGGGCCGGGCGGGACGTTCCGGACACGTCCCAGGGGGTGCCCCGTCCTGCCGGTCAGGGGTACGGCGGCGCCACCGCACCCCTCACGGACGAACCGCTACCGCTGCCTGATCAGCGGACGCGGCCGTAGTAGACCTTCGACGACCAGATCCTGTCGAGCTTCACCCAGGAGCCCGTCTTGGGTGAGTGCCAGACCTTGCCGTTGCCGGCGTAGATGCCCACGTGGTAGACCCTCCCGCCGGAGTGGAAGAAGACCAGGTCCCCCTTCTGCCTGGTGGAGGCGGAGATGTGCCGGGTCTTGTTGTACTGCTGCTGCGCGGTGCGGGGCAGCGACTTGCCCGCCTTCTTGTACGCGTAGAGCGTCAGACCGGAGCAGTCGAACCTCGTGGGTCCGGTGCTCCCGTACCGGTACGGAGCTCCCTTCTTGGACGCGGCGACGCTCAGTGCCTTGTTCGCGTGCGTGGTGGCTGCCTGGGCCTCCGTCGCCGCACCGGGTGCGAACAACGTGCCGCCGACGGCGGCGAGGGTGAGAGCCGAGACGGCTCCGGCCCGGGACAGCAGGGACGGGACGTGCATCTGCGCGGTCATGCGCAACCCTTCGTCAGCCGCCTGCGAAGGATGACCTGTCGGGTTCGGGCTGGCGAAGATGCCCGGCCGCTGACGCGGCTTCACCCCAAGGGACGGCCCCGCTGCCGGAGCAGCGCGTACGTCCCGTAAAAATCGGGTCCTCCACTCCTGCCGATCCAATCCTGTCGACCAGACGTCCGGGACAGCGGCAGGACTCGGCGTCCGCCCGGACCGCCCCGCCGTGGTGGCGGGGGCTTGTCGTCGACAGGGATCTTGACCCACACCAAGGTCGAAATCCGAGTTGAAACGGCGATATGTGAGGCTCCTCACGACTGATCCGTTCGGGTGGACAGGCAGCCTTTGTGATCTTCGGAGGTTTGGCCTATGAGCCTCGCACCAGCGGCGGAACGCCTCATTCCGCCAAATGCGTACATCTGTTGCGCAACTCGTCCGACACATTTGACGACTCGTCTACTACGCCGAACGGGGGAGCGATTCTGCGGTGCGTGTCGGCCGTCCGGGCCTCGACACGACACGCGGAAATGTCAACTCGCCCGAGTTCGCGGGACGGTGACGCGGTGTGCTCTGCGCTCCCCGTCCAGCACCCTGAGGGCGCGCGCCAAGGTGTCCGCGTGCACCTCGCTCTCGCCCCGCATATGCATGAGCGTCAGGGCCTGGAGGAGCGCCTCCGTCCGCCCCACCAGGGCCTGTGCCGCGCGAAGTGCTCCATAGGTATGCGCACCTCTGGATGGGTTGATCTTCCCGAGGAGGTCGACGACTTCGAGGTAGGCGTCGACGAGTTCACTCTCGGCGCGGGTCAGTGCGGGCAGCGGCGGCAGCTCGGGGACCATGGCCGGCTCACCCCGCCGTGCCGCCGGCGCCCGAGCGCCGGTTCGTGATCACGTGGTCCACCAGGCCGTACGAGACGGCCGCCGGCGCGTCCAGGACCGTGAGGCGGTCGAGGTCGGCGTCGATGCGCTCCCGGTCCTGCCCCGTGTGCTCGGTGAGCATCCCGGCCACCAGGGCGCGAAGCCGAAGGATCTCGCGGGCCTGGAGGTCGAGGTCGCTCAGCTGGCCCTGCACCGGCTCGTCCACGGTCGGCTGCTGGAGGGTGATCCGGGCGCCGGGCAGGACCATGCGCTTGCCCGGGGTGCCGGCGGCGAGCAGGACGGCGGCGGTGGACGCGGCCTGGCCGAGGCAGGTGGTCTCCACGTCGGAGTGGAGCGAGCGGATCGTGTCGTAGATCGCGGTCATGGCGCTGATCGAGCCGCCGGGGGAGTTGATGTAGAGCGAGATGTCCTGGTCCGGTGCCGCGTGGTCCAGGTAGAGGAACTGGGCGATGACGTCGTTGGCCGACGTCTCGTCGATCGGCGTCCCGAGGAAGACGATCCGGGACGCGAGGAGCTTGGAGTAGGGGTCGAGGGTCCGGGTTCCGTAGCTGGTCCGCTCCGTGAACTCGGGCAGGACGTGGCGCGCTTCCATGGCGGGTACCTCCATCTGTAAAAAATGTACAGGACGTACAACCCGTAAGATGGGGAGCATGACCTACGAGATCCCGGTGACGCAAGCGCGAGCCGAGCTCGCCGACCTGATCAACCGCGTCGTGTACGGCGGTGAGCGCGTCGTCGTCACCCGCCACGGGAAGCCCCTCGTCGCCCTGGTCTCCGCCGCTGACCTGGAGGAACTCGAGGCGGCAGAGAAGCCCGCCGACGAGCAGGTGATCAGCTCCGTCTCCGGCCTCCACCCCCTGGACTCCGCTACCGGCGAACAGCGCCGCTTCGGCATCGCCGCCCACCACCGCGAGCCCGGCGTCTCCTAAAGGGCGCCTTGCCGGGAGCCCCCCAGCGCGCCCGCCCGTCGGCCCCTCCTCTTTCACGGGCGCAGACGGAAAAGCCGCGTGCCCCCGTCCGCTACAGCGGGGGCACGCGGCCGTCTTCTTCGCGCGTACGGGCTCGGTGGACCGGGCTCAGCCCGCGCGCGCCGGAATCGGGGTCACCGCGGTGTCCGGTTCCGTGGGTTCCGTGCGCCGCCGCAGGGACCCCAGCACGGTCGCGGTGAGGCCGGCCGTCGCCCAGAGCGCGAGGACGAGAAGCGGCCCGCCCGCCGCCGCGCCCTCGAAGGAGGAGACGGACCGGAGGGCCGAGCCGGCGGCGCCCGGCGGCAGCCAGCGGCCGAGGGTGCCGACGGCGGTCGGCAGGAGTTCCGGTGCGCTCGACACCCCTGAGAAGGGGTTGCCGAGGAGGATCATCAGCAGCGCCCCGAGCCCGAGGCCCGGCTTGCCGACGAGCGCCGCGAGCCCCGCGAACGTCGACCCGATCGCCAGGACGGTGAGGCCGAGCACGCCCGCCTCGGCCCACCAGTTCCCGCCGAGCGCGCCGAGCCAACTGTGCGCGAGGGCCGCGCCGACGGCGCCCGCGAGCGCGGCGGCGCCGACGAGTGCGGCCACCGCGCGCCCGCCGCGCAGGCCGAGGAGGGTCGCGAGGACTCCCGCCGCCGCTCCGGCCAGGGCGAGCGGCAGCAGGCTGGAGGCGAGCACGGCCCCGCGCGGGTCGCCCGCCGGGGCGGCGACCACGTCCGTGACCAGGACCTTCGTGCCCTCCGGGGCCTGTGCGGTCACGGCCTCCCGCAGCAGTCCGGCCACCACGGGGCTCGCCGCCGAGGCGGTCAGGAGTTCCGTACCGCCCGGGGTCACGATCACCGCTCCGTATACCTTCCGGTTCTCTATCGCGGCGCGGGCCGCCGCCTCGTCCTCGTAACGGTGGACCTCGAAGGCCCCCTCGTGCCGGGAGAAGCCCTGTTCCAGGGCCGTGACCACCGTGGCGGGACCCGCGACGCCGATCGGCAGGTCGCGGGGTGCCGTCCGCGAGGCGGGCCACGCGAAGGCCCAGAGGGTCAGGGCGACGACGACGGGGATCAGCACCATCACCGCGATGGTCCTGCGCCCCGCGTCGACGGCGGTGGCGTTGGCGGACATGGTGTCCTCGATTCAAAGAGAAGGATCGTTCGTTTTTATATGGGCCTCACTGTCCTGCGGGAGTCGGAAGTTGTCAAGAATGAATATTCGTTTTAAGTTCGGGTCATGGCTCGTGTCTCCCAGGAACACCTCGACGCCCGGCGGCGGCAGATCCTCGACGGCGCGGCGCGCTGTTTCGCCCGCAACGGCTTCCATGCCACCTCGATGCAGGACGTGCTGAGCGAGGTCGGCCTGTCGGCCGGTGCGGTCTACCGGTACTTCCGCGGCAAGGACGAGATCATCGCGGCCATCGCGACCGAGGCCTTCGCCGGTATCCGGGGCGCCTTCGAGGAGGCGTCCAGGACCACGCCGCCGCCCACCCCCGACGTGCTGATCGGCGGGGTGCTCCGGCTCTTCCTGGAGGAGCGGATCGAGGGTGCCGACCGGCAGGCCTTCGCTCGCCTGATCATCCAGGTGTGGACGGAGACCCTGCGTAACGAGCAGCTGGCGAAGACCCTCTCCGAGGGCTACCACGGGATGCGCGTCGTCTGGGCGGATCTGGTCGCCGTCTACCGGGAGAGCGGCATCCTGTCCGCCGACGTCCCCGACGACTACGTGGCCCGCACCCTGATCGCCGTCGTCCAGGGCTTCATCGCCCAGCAGGCCCTCTTCGGCGACGTCGCCGTCGACGTACTGGAGGACGGGCTCCGGGGCCTGATGTCCATGTCGGTCGACCCGGTCTGACGACCGGGCGAGGTCCGGCGATCATGAAATCGCAAAGCCGGAGTTAACGAGCCGGAAAAACTTCCGCCCTAACGTGCAATGTCTGGCCGCGAGCCGCATCTCCGCAGTTCAACAAGGTGTTGAAGGTCGGTAGGGTCCGCAGCTGTCCGGGTGTCCCGGTCGACGACTGTGAGGTGGAAGAGTGCAACTGAGCCCGCACGAACAGGAACGCCTGCTCATCCATGTGGCGGCGGACGTCGCCGAGAAGCGCCGGGCCCGGGGTCTGCGTCTCAACCACCCCGAGGCCGTCGCCCTCCTCACCGCCCACATCCTGGAAGGCGCCCGCGACGGCCGCACTGTTGCCGAGCTGATGGCCTCCGGGCGCAAGGTGCTCACCCGCGACGAGGTCATGGACGGCATCCCCGAGATGATCCACGACGTCCAGGTCGAGGCCACCTTCCCCGACGGCACCAAGCTCGTCACCGTCCACGAGCCCATCCTCTGAACGGGCCGCGCCGATGATCCCCGGAGAGATCCTGTACGCGGACGGCCCCGTGGCCCTCAACGAGGGCCGCCCCGTCACGCGCCTGACCGTGCTCAACGCCGCCGACCGGCCCGTCCAGGTCGGCTCCCACTACCACTTCGCCGAGGTCAACCCCGGCCTGGACTTCGACCGCGCCGCCGCGCACGGCCGACGGCTGCACATCGCCGCCGGAACCGCCGTCCGCTTCGAACCGGGCATCCCCGTCGAGGTCGAACTCGTCCCGCTCGCCGGCCGCCGCATCGTGCCCGGCCTGCGCGGCGAGACGGCGGGCCCGCTCGACGCGTCCGGCGACGAGGCCGGCGAAGTCGCCCACGAGCCCTGCGAAGCCGACGAGACCAAGGGGGCCGACCGTGCCTGAGCTGCACCGCGCCGTCTACGCCGACCTGTTCGGCCCCACCACCGGCGACCGCATCCGGCTCGCCGACACCGACCTGCTCGTCGAGATCGAGGAGGACCGCAGCGGCGGGCCCGGCCGCGCCGGTGACGAGGCCGTCTTCGGAGGCGGCAAGGTCATCCGCGAGTCCATGGGCCAGGCCCGCACCACCCGCGCCGAGGGCGCCCCCGACACCGTGATCACCGGCGCCGTGATCATCGACCACTGGGGCGTCGTCAAGGCCGACATCGGCATCCGGGACGGCCGGATCACCGCCCTCGGCAAGGCGGGCAACCCCGACACCATGGACGGGGTCCACCCCGACCTCGTGATCGGCCCCGAGACCGAGATCATCGTCGGCAACGGCCGGATCGTCACCGCCGGCGCCGTCGACGCCCATGTCCACTTCATCTCGCCGACCGTCGTCGAGCAGGCCCTCGCGACCGGCGTCACCACCCTGGTCGGCGGCGGTACGGGACCGGCCGAGGGCACCAAGGCGACCACCGTCACCCCCGGCCCCTGGCACACGGCCCGGATGTTCGAGGCCCTGGACACCTTCCCCGTCAACATCGGTCTGCTCGGCAAGGGCAACACCATGTCCCGGGAGGCCATGCACTCCCAACTGCGCGGCGGAGCCCTCGGATTCAAGATCCACGAGGACTGGGGCGCCACCCCCGCCGTCATCGACGCCTGCCTGGGCGTCTGCGAGGAGACGGGTGCCCAGCTCGCCATCCACACCGACACCCTGAACGAGGCGGGCTTCGTCGGCGACACGCTCGCCGCCATCGCCGGGCGCACCGTCCACGCGTACCACACGGAGGGCGCCGGCGGCGGGCACGCCCCCGACATCATCACGGTGGTCTCGGAGCCGTACATCCTGCCCAGTTCGACCAACCCGACCCGGCCGCACACCGTCAACACCATCGAGGAACACCTCGACATGCTGATGGTCTGCCACCACCTCAACCCCGCCGTCCCCGAGGACCTCGCGTTCGCCGAGTCCAGGATCCGGCCCTCCACCATCGCCGCCGAGGACGTCCTCCACGACCTGGGCGCCATCTCGATCATCTCCTCCGACTCCCAGGCCATGGGCCGCATCGGCGAGGTGATCATGCGCACCTGGCAGACCGCGCACGTCATGAAGAAGCGACGCGGCGCCCTGCCCGGGGACGGCCGCGCCGACAACCACCGCGCGCGCCGCTACGTCGCCAAGTACACGATCAACCCGGCCGTCGCCCAGGGCATGGACCACCTCATCGGCTCGGTCGAACCCGGCAAGCTCGCCGACCTGGTCCTCTGGGAGCCCGCCTTCTTCGGGGTGAAGCCGCTCACCGTGCTCAAGGGCGGCCAGATCGCCTACGCGCAGATGGGTGACGCCAACGCCTCCATCCCCACCCCCCAGCCCGTGCTGCCCCGCCCGATGTTCGGCGCACTCGGCAAGGCCGCGGCGGCCGGCTCGGTCAACTTCGTCGCCCAGGCGGCGATCGAGGACGACATCGCCCAACGGGTAGGCGTGAACAAGCAGTTCACGGCGATCGGCAGCACCCGGCGGGTGACCAAGGCGGACATGCGGGAGAACGACGCGCTGCCCCGGGTCGAGGTCGACGCCGACACCTTCACCGTCACGATCGACGGCGAACCGGTCGAGCCCGCGCCCGCCGCCGAACTGCCCATGGCCCAGCGCTACTTCCTCTTCTGATGACGAGTCGCGCTGCCCTCCTCGTGCTCGCCGACGGGCGGTTCCCCGCCGGCGGGCACGCCCACTCCGGCGGGGCCGAGGCCGCCGTCAAGGCAGGCCGGATCACCGACGCGGCGAGCCTCGCCGCGTTCTGCCGCGGCAGGCTGCACACCACCGGTCTCACCGCGGCGGCCCTCGCCGCCGCGGCCGCGCTCGGGCACGACCCGTACGCGCTCGACGCGGCCGCCGACGCCCGCACCCCCTCACCCGCCCTGCGCGCAGCCGCCCGCAAGCTCGGCCGGCAGATGATGCGTGCGGCCCGCGCCACCTGGCCCTGCCCAGAACTCGACGCGCTCGCAGCCGCGTTCCCGCGCGGCGCCCACCAGCCCGTCGTCCTGGGCACCGCCGCCCGCGCCGCGGGGCTCGGCCCCGAGGACGCCGCACACTGCGTCGCGTACGAGACCGTCAGCGGCCCCGCCACCGCCACGGTCCGGCTGCTGAGCCTGGACCCCTTCCAGGCCACCGCCGTCCTCGCCCGCCTCGCCCCCGCCATGGACCTGGTCGCCGAGGAAGCCGCCGCCGCCGCCCGGCAGGGCGTCGACGCCCTGCCCGCCGCCTCCGCGCCCCTCCTCGACATCACCGCCGAGCAGCACGCGGCCTGGCCCGTCCGCCTCTTCGCATCCTGAGAACCACTGGAGCCGCCCCATGCACCTCGACCACTCCCACGACCACCTCGGCGCCGTCTCCGCCGACGCCCACCGCCCCGACGGCACCCGCCGCGCCCTGCGGATCGGACTCGGCGGACCCGTCGGCTCCGGCAAGACCGCCACCGTCGCCGCCCTCTGCCGGGTCCTGCGCGACTCCCTCTCCCTCGCCGTCGTCACCAACGACATCTACACCCGCGAGGACGCCGAGTTCCTGCTCCGCAACGCTGTCCTGCCGCCCGAGCGCATCCAGGCCGTCGAGACCGGCGCCTGCCCGCACACCGCCATCCGCGACGACATCTCCGCCAACCTCGAAGCCGTCGAGGAGCTGGAGGACACCGTCGGCCCGCTCGACCTCATCCTCGTCGAGTCCGGCGGGGACAACCTCACGGCCACCTTCTCCAAGGGCCTCGTCGACGCCCAGATCTTCGTCATCGACGTGGCCGGCGGCGACGACATCCCGCGCAAGGGCGGCCCCGGCGTCACCACCGCCGACCTCCTGGTCGTCAACAAGACCGACCTCGCCCCCTACGTGGGCTCCGACCTGGAGCGGATGGCGCGCGACGCCGAGGAGCAGCGCGGCGAACTGCCCGTCGCCTTCACCTCGCTGCGCGCCGAGAACGGCGTCGCCCCGGTCGCCGACTGGGTCCGGGCCCAGCTCGGAGCATGGACCGCGTGAGCCTGCGCGCCACCGCCCGGATCGCCGCCGACGCCGACGGCGGGCTGCCGCTCCTGGTGAGCGACGGGCCCTTCGCCCTGCGTCGTACCAGAGCCTCCGGGCCGTACACCCGGGTCACCGTCGTCGGGGCGATGAGCGCCCCGCTCGGCGGTGACCGGCTCGCGATCGAGACCGAGGTACGGGACGGGGCCCGGCTCCTGGTCGACTCGGCCGCCGCCACCCTCGCCCTGCCGGGCCGGAGCGCCGAGCCCGCCGCGTACGACGTCCGGATCACCGTCGGGGAGGAGGGAGTGCTCCGCTGGCTGCCCGAACAGCTGGTCTCCGTGCACGGCTCGGAGCTGCGGATGCGTACGGTCGTCGAACTCGCCGCCACGGCACGGCTGGTCCTGCGCGAGGAGCAGATCCTCGGCCGGCACGGCGAACCGCCCGGCACCCTCGTCACCCGCCTCACCGTTCACCGGGCCGGGCGCCCCCTCCTCGACCAGGAGCTGGCCTTCGGCCCCGGCGCTCCCGGCGGCTGGGACGGCGGCGCGGTCCTCGGCGGCCACCGGGCCACCGGACAGCTCCTCGTCGTCGACCCGGCGTTCGAGGGGAAGCCGGTGGAGCCACGGCTGCTCGGGGAGTACGCCGCCGTCACGCCGCTCGCGGGACCGGCGGTCCTCGCCACCGCCGTCGCCCCGGACGCCCTCACGGTGCGGCGCCTGCTCGACATCGCTCTGTCCGAACTCGCCCCGTTCTGACCGGACCTGTGCGGCCGCCGAGAGGTATCCGCTCAGCGGTACACCGTTCACCGGTTATTGGTTCGGCAAAGAAACACGCGTTCGCCCTTTCATCGAGAGCCTCCGGAACGAAAGGATCCCCCGGACAGCCAACACACAGCGCCGCCACGGGGGGTGGCGCCCATCTTGGGGGAGAACACTTGAGACGAACGGCAGTGCTCGGCTCGGCCGGCACTCTGATATCGGGCACGCTCGTCCTGGGCGCGCTCGCGGCCCCGGCGGCGAACGCCGACAGCAACCGTCACCTGCGCGACGCCGAGGCGATCGGCGTCACCGTCGCCGCGTCGCGGGCCGCCCAGGCCGGCATCGACTGGCAGGACTGCCCGGCCGACTGGGGCCTGGAGAAGCCGATCCAGTGCGGCTGGGTCACCGTCCCCGTCGACTACGCCAAGCCCAACGGCAAGAAGATCAAGATCGCGGTCGACCGGATCAACGCCACCGGCACCCCCGCCGAGCGCCAGGGCGCGCTCCTCTACAACCCGGGCGGCCCCGGCGGCTCCGGCCTGCGCTTCCCGCGCCGGGTCACCACCAAGAACGCGATCTGGGCGGGCGCCGCCAAGGCCTACGACTTCGTGGGCTTCGACCCGCGCGGCGTCGGCAAGTCGGCCCCCATCTCCTGCGTCGACCCGGCCGAGTTCGTCAAGGGCCCCAAGCTCGACCCGGTCCCCGACAGCGAGGCCGACAAGCTGGCGCAGCGCAAGCTCGCCGCCGAGTACGCCAAGGGCTGCGCCGAGAAGAGCGGCGACATGCTGCCCTTCATCAACACGCGCAACACCGCGCGTGACCTCGACGTCATCCGCGCCGCCCTCGGCGAGAAGAAGCTCAACTTCGTCGGCGTCTCCTACGGCACCTACCTCGGCGCGGTCTACGGCACCCTCTTCCCGACCCACGTCCGCCGCATGGTCCTCGACAGCGTCGTCAACCCGTCGACGCGCAAGGTCTGGTACGAGGTCAACCTCGACCAGGACATCGCCTTCGAGGGCCGGCTCAAGGACTGGATGACCTGGGTCGCCCAGAACGACGCCACCTACCACCTCGGCGACACCCTGGCGGAGGTCCAGCAGCAGTGGGTGACCCTGCGCGCCGCCGCCAAGAAGGAGCCCCTCGGCGGCAAGGTCGGCCCGGCCGAGCTCATCGGCTTCTTCCAGAACGCCCCCTACTACGACTCCATGTGGGCCCCGGTGGCCGAGGCCTGGAGCGCGTACGCCGCGGGTGACCCGCAGCCGCTCATCGACAACGCGGCCTCGGACCCGACCGACACCGTCGGCAACGCGGCCTCGGAGAACGGCAACGCCGTCTACACCGCGGTCGAGTGCGCCGACACCTCCTGGCCGACCAGCTGGAAGAAGTGGGACCGGGACAACAGCCGGCTCCACCAGCAGTACCCCTTCATGACCTGGGCCAACGCATGGATGAACCTGCCCTGCGCCACCTGGTCCGCGCCGCGCCAGCGCCCGACCGAGGTGAAGACCGGCAAGGGCCTGCCGCCGGTGCTCATCGCCCAGTCCGAGCGCGACGCCGCCACCCCGTACGCCGGCGCCGTCGAGCTGCACAAGCGGTTCAAGGGCTCGCGCCTGATCACGGAGAAGGACGCCGGCTCGCACGGCATCACCGGCCTGGTCAACCCGTGCCTCAACACCAAGGTCGAGGCCTACCTGCTGACCGGCAAGCTGGACGCCACGGACCAGACCTGCGCCCCGCACGCCACCCCGAAGCCGTAACACGCTGACGGCCCGGTGAGGGGAGGGACAGCCGTCCCTCCCCTCATCCGTGTCACCCCCGCGACGCCAGCCAGGCGTCCTCCGCCGCGTAGTCGAAGAGATCCACCCCGTACTTCGCCAGATTGGGGAACGCCTCCCGCCACTCACGGCCCAGAACCCGCTCGGTCAGCCACGCGACCGTCTCCGGCAGCGAATCCGCGTACGACACCACCGGCCTGTACCCCAACTCCCGCTCCGCCGCCGCCATGTCGTAGACCACGGAACGCGGCGCCGTCCACGGGGTGGATCCCACGATGTCCTGCGGCGGTGCGCCCTCGATCAGCACCGTCTCGCTGCTGACACCCATGACCGCGTCGATCGCCGCCCCGATCTCCGCCACCGTCGGCGCCTCGGGGTCCCCGCCGTTCAGCACCCGGCTGCCCGGGTTCGCCGCCGCCAGCCGGACCAGCTCCGCGAGGTTGTCCACGTGCACCGGGTGGAAGCGCGAGGTGCCCTCGTACGCGAGCAGGCGCACCGGCCGCCCGTCGAGCGCCCGCTTCACGAACCACAGCTCGCGCGGACCCGGGGAGTACGGCCCGTGGATCGCACCCGGCCGCAGCACCGTCGTCGGCAGCGCGTCGCCCGCCGCGAGCAACTCCCGCTCAAGGGCCACCTTCCGGGTGCCGTACGTGCCGTCGCCGGGCGCCACCGTCCGCCAGTCCTCCGGGATCGGCAGCGGATAGTCGGGGAAGCCGTCCGGCCGGTCCTGGGTGTCGAAGCTGCGCCCCCGCGCGTCCTCGTAGACGGCGCCGCTGGACACCACCACCGCCGAACCGATCCGGTCCGCGAGCCCCGTCAGCTGCCGCCCGTGCCCGGCGTCGTACGCGACGATGTCGACGAGCACGTCGACACCCTCGCCCAGGCCCGCCGCGAGCGCGCCCTCCCCGGTCCGGTCGAGCGCCACCGACCGGACCTCGTCCGGCCACCTCTCGTCCCTGCCGCCGCCCCGTGAAGCGGCCGTCACCTCCCAGCCGTCCGCGACGAGCGCCCGCACGGCCGCCCGCCCCACTTGTCCCGATCCACCCAGAACGAACGCGGTTCCCTTGGTCATGATCGTGACGCTACGGCCGCCCGGTGCGGCGGCCCAGGGGTTTGCGCCGAGCGCGGATCCGCTCACAGCGTCCGGGGCGCGGGAACTCTCCCGCCACGGCTCAGCCCTCCGCCTCCGCCTCCGCCGCCTTCACCACCGCCGCGTAGTCGTCCACGTACTCCTGGCCGGACAACCGGAGGATCTCGTACATGATCTCGTCCGTCACCGCACGGACCACCGCCCGCTCACCCGCCGACCCGGCGAACCGGGAGAAGTCCAGCGGCGCCCCGAACCGGATCGTGACCCGGCGGATCCTCGGCACGACCTTCCCCGGCGGCTGGATCTCGAAGGTCCCCACCATCGCGCAGGGCACCACCGGCACCCCGGCCGTCAGCGCCATCACCGCGACGCCCACCTTCCCCTTGTAGAGCCGCCCGTCGTGCGAGCGCGTCCCCTCCGGGTAGATGCCGAGCAGCTCGCCCTTGTCGAGCACACCGAGGCCCTCCCGGATCGCCGCCTTCCCCGCCTCCTTGCCCGAGCGGTCGACCGGGATCTGACCGGCCGCCCGGAAGAAGGCGGCCGTCAGCCGGCCCTTGATCCCCGGCCCCGTGAAGTACTCCTGCTTCGCGAGGAACGTGATCCGCCGGTCGAGGACGACCGGCATCAGGAAGTGGTCCGAGAAGGAGAGGTGATTGCCCGCGACGATCGCCGCACCTTCCTCCGGGATGTGCTCAAGACCCTCGATCCGCGGCCTGAACAGCAGCTTGAGGAGCGGTCCGAGCAGTACGTGCTTCATCAGGTGGTAGAACACCCGCGACCCCCGTTCGTCGTCCGTCAAGCCCGTTGTATCCGTGCGAGGGCCCGTGGTCCACTGGTGGGGGAGCGTCATCATGACGGGCGAGCGCGGAACCAGGCGCCCCGGCCGCGTCATCACCGCGCTGCTGTGCGCGGTGGCGGCGGCCGGGCTGTACGGCTGCTCCGACTCGGGCCCGCCGGAACCGGCCCCCACGCCGACTCCCGTGCCGGCCACCACGAGCCCCGCGCCCGCCACCACGACACCCGCCCCGACCGGCCTCTCCCCGTTCACCGGGCTCCCGGCGCGACCCGCCCCCGTCCTCGCCGTCAAGATCGACAACGTGGCCGCCGCCCGCCCCCACACCGGACTCGACGCGGCCGACCTGGTCTACGTCGAGCAGGTCGAGGGCGGCCAGACGAGGCTCCTCGCGGTCTTCTCCTCCCAGCTCCCGGACCGGACAGGTCCCGTCCGCAGCGCCCGCGAGTCCGACATGGAGCTGCTCGCACAGTTCGACGACCCGGCACTCGCCTACTCCGGCTCCCAGACCGCCCTCAAACCGCTGCTCAAGGCGGCGCCGCTGCACGCACTGCCCCCGGAGGACGCGCCCCGGGCCTTCGCCCGCAGCGCGGCCCGGCCCGCACCCCACAACCTGTACCTGCTGCCCGGACGGGCCCTCGCGGCGGCCCCCGGAGCCGGCCTGGCCCAGGACATCGGCTTCCGCTTCGGCCCGGCTCCCGAGGGCGGTACCCCGGTCCACGAACGCACCGTGCGCTATCCCGCCGCCCGGTACACCTTCACCTGGGCTCCGGCGGACAAGGCCTGGCGGGTCGCGATGGACGGCCGCCCGGCCCGGACCACCGACGCCGGGCCGCTGAAGCCGGCGACCGTCGTGGTCCAGTACGTCGACATCCACCCCTCGCGCTTCCACGACTTCCTCGGCAACGTCTCCCCGTACACCGAGACCGTCGGCAGCGGCACCGCGCTCGTCCTGCGCGACGGGCGCGCCCACGAGGCCCGCTGGTCGCGGTCCTCGGCAACGGCGGGCACGACGTTCACGACCCCGAGCGGAGCGCCGATGACCTTCGCCCCGGGCCAGGTCTGGGTGGTCCTCGCGCCGCGGCCGTAGACGACGAGGGGCCAAACGAATACCGGCCAATCCGTATGTCTGTGCACAACGGCCCCTTCCGGTGCATGCTGTGCATCACGATGCGTCACGTACCCGTCTGGAGGCCGAGAGAGTGTACGGCGGCAACCGGCGACGGCGCCTGACCAGCAGGGCCACGGCCGGAAGCAGCGCGGCGCTGCGCTCGGCCGTGCGTCGCGGGAGGCCCGGCCGGAACGGCGAAGGAGCCGGCTTCGACCCGCTCTCCACCCGCGGACGGCTCGCCTGGCTGAATTCGGCCAGCGCCAGCATCGGGACCACCCTCGACCTGGAACGCACCGCCCAGGAGCTGGCCGAGTTCACCGTCCCCGACTTCGCCGACGGCGCCGCCGTGGACATCCTGGAGGACGTCCTGCGGGGCGAAGAGGGCTCCCGGTGGACGGGCACCGGCATCCCCCCGACGCGCGCGACCGCCATCTCTGCCATCGAGTCGCTGACCTCCCTGGAGCCCACGCCCGTGGGCGAGACCTCCGTCGTCCGCGTGGAGCAGCACGAGACGCTGCTCCACCGGTACTGCCTGCGGCAGGGGAGACCGGTCCTCCTGAGCCGCATGCGGGAGGACGACTTCATCAAGGTCGCGCCGACCCGGAGCGCCGCGGACAAGATGCGGGCCGCCGGGGTGCACAGCTACCTGGCGGTGCCGCTGATCGCCCGCGGGCTGCTCCTGGGCAGCGCCGACTTCGTGCGCGGTCCGGGGACGCCCCCGTTCTCCTCCACGGACCTGGCGCTCGCGGAGCAGCTCGCCTCGCAGGCCGCCGTCTTCATCGACAACGCTCGGCTCTACGGGCGCGAGCGCGCCCACGTCGTCGCGCTGCAGCGCAGCCTGCTGCCGCGCGCGACGCCGGTCACCCCCGGACTACGCGTGAACGCCGAGTACGCGCCCTCGGCGGCCCAGCACGGGGTGGGCGGCGACTGGTACGACGTGATGGCCCTGCCCAGCGGCCGTACGGCCCTCATGGTGGGCGACGTCATGGGGCACGGTCTGGCCGCCGCAGCGACGATGGGGCGGCTGCGCGCGGTCGGCCGCACCCTGATCGCCCTGGACATGGCTCCCGAACGCGTCCTGGCCCGGCTCGACCTCGCCACCCGGGACCTGGAGGACGAGCAGGTCGCCACCTGCCTCTGTGCGGTCTACGACCCGGTCGACTCCACGTACACGCTCGCCAGCGCGGGTCATCTGCCGCCGCTGCTGCTCGACGGACGGGGCGGCGCCGACTTCGTGGACGTGCCGGTCGGCGCCCCGCTCGGCGCGGGTGTCATCCCGTACGACCCGGTGCGCCTGACCGTGCCGGAGAGTGCCCATCTGGTCATGTACACGGACGGCCTCGTCAAGTCCCGCCACGCGGACCTGGACCATCAACTGGACCTCCTGCGGACAGCGGCGCGCGGCCTGGGGCCCGCAGCCCTGGAGAGCGGCGGACTAGTGGAGCAGGCGCCGGCCGGTGCCTCGCGCTTCGACGAGGCGGTGCTCCTCGGAGCGACGACCACCCCGGCCGACCCGGCCGACCTCCGTGTCTGGCGGTTGCCCCAGGAGGGTCGGGCCGCGTCCGTGGCGCGGGGCCTGGTCACGGACCAGCTCGCCGCGTGGGGCCTCGCGGAGCTGGCCGACGTGTGTGAGCTCGTCGTCTCCGAGCTGGTCGGCAACGCGCTGCGCTACGGCAACGGCCCCGGTGAGCTCCGGCTGCTGCGCGGTGACCGGCTCGTCGTGGAGGTCTCGGACACGGGCCCCGACCTGCCTCAGATCCAGCACGCGGACCTCAGCGACGAGGGTGGCCGGGGCCTCCAGCTGATCAACATGCTGTGCCGCAGATGGGGATCCTGCCGCACGGTCTCGGGCAAGGTCGTCTGGGCGGAGCAGAACCTGCCGTCCTGAGGCGGACCTCGGCCGGACATGACCTTCGCGCCGGACGGTCCGGCGTGACCTTCGGCGCCGGACGGCCGGACGTGACCTTCGGCGCCCATGGCCCGACCGGGCCGCCGGGGCAGAGTCGGCCTCGCCGGTCCGCTCAGGGTCCGCCCGGGGACACCCACCTCGCCGGACCGCCCAGGGACATCCCTAAGGGCGTGCGGCCCCCGGGCCGGCCGGTGGCCGTGGTTGCGGACCGGACGGGGTCGCGCTGTCCGACGCGGCCAGGCCGATCGTCGCCACGGCGAGCACCACCGAGCCGAACCAGAGCCAGCCGCTGCTGCCGAGCGCCACCGTGTAGGCCGTGGTCAGCACCACCGCGGCGCAGGTGAGCACCGCCATCGTCTTCGTGCCACCGGACATCAGTCCGCCCTCCTCCCGACCGAGATCGTGGAAGCCGTCCAGGCCATGGTCACCCCCCGAGAGGGGCGCGCGCTACTCCCCGGACGCTCCGGCGTGCGCCGGAAACGGAACCGGGCCCGGTGTCGACCTCGTACGAGGTCGACACCGGGCCCGGCAAAGGACCGCTCACCGCGCGCGGATCGTCACCGACCACCGGTCCGGAGCGAGGCGAGGTACGCGTTGTACGCCTCCAGCTCCTTGTCCCCGTCCCGGTCGGCGGCCCGGTCCAGACGGACCGCCTGTCGCTGCTCGGAGTGGTACCACTGGTAGACCAGCGCGATCAGCACCAGCACCGACGGGATCTCGCTGAACGCCCAGGCGATGCCGCCCGCCGCGTTCTGGTCGGTGAGGGCGTCGATCCCCAGCGAGACCGGCGGGCTCTGGTACGTCTTGACCATCGGCTCCGAGGCCATCATCAGCGCGATGCCGAAGAAGGCGTGGAACGGCATGCCCGCGAACAGCTCCAGCATCCGCATCACGTAGCCCGGCCGGTGCGGACCCGGGTCGACGCCCATGATCGGCCAGAAGAAGACCACGCCCACCATCAGGAAGTGGACCATCATCCCGATGTGGCCCGGCTTCGAGCCCATCAGGAAGTCGAAGAGCGGCGTGAAGTACAGCGCGTACAGGCTCGCGATGAACATCGGGATCGTGAAGCCGGGGTGCGTGATCACCTTCATGTACCGGCTGTGCAGCAGCTTCAGGAGCAGCTCGCGCGGCCCCGTCGAGCCCCGGCCCGCCACCGGCAGCGCCCGCAGGGCCAGCGTCACCGGCGCACCGAGCAGCAGCAGGATCGGTGACAGCATGGAGATCACCATGTGCTGGACCATGTGCACGCTGAACATGACCATGCCGTAGTCGTTGAGCTTGGTGCACATGACGAGCGCGATGGTCAGCACGCCGACCGCGAAGAACACCGTCCGGCTCACCGGCCACGCGTCCCCGCGCCGCCGCAGCCGCGCCACGCCCCAGCCGTACAGACCGAGCGCCGCGAGGCAACCGATCAGGAAGAACAGGTCGGGAGAGAACTCCAGGCCCCGTCCCAGCGTGAACGGCGGCAGATCCGTGGTCATGCCGTGCCCGCTGTGATCCATCGTGTGCACTCCTGGAGCCCGATTCGCGCTTGTTGTCCGCACCAGACTAGAACCGCCCCCGGCCGCGACTGCGACCGGGGGCGGTGTCACGCGCGGGCGTGGCTCAGATCACGCACTCGGCCTCGGCGTAGCGGTCGGCGGGGACCGTCTTGAGGCTCTCCACGGCCTGGGCCAGCGGGACCATGGTGATGTCCGTGCCGCGCAGCGCCGTCAGCATGCCGAACTCGCCGCGGTGCGCGGCCTCGACCGCGTGCCAGCCGAAGCGGGTCGCGAGGACCCGGTCGTACGCGGTCGGGGTGCCGCCGCGCTGGACGTGACCCAGGATCACCGGACGGGCCTCCTTGCCGAGCCGCCGCTCCAGCTCCACGGAGAGCTGGTTGGCGATCCCGGTGAAGCGCTCGTGGCCGTAGATGTCGGTGCCGGCGGTCTTGAACTCCATCGAGCCCTCACGCGGCTTCGCGCCCTCGGCGACGACCACGATCGCGAACCGCTTGCCGGCTTCGAACCGCTCGCCGACCCGGGCGGTCAGCTCGTCCATGTCGAAGGGACGCTCGGGGACCACCACGGCGTGCGCGCCGGCGGCCATGCCGGAGTGCAGCGCTATCCAGCCGGTGTGACGGCCCATGACCTCGACGACGAGGACCCGCTGGTGGGACTCGGCGGTGGTCTTCAGCCGGTCGAGGGCCTCGGTGGCGACGGTCACGGCCGTGTCGAAGCCGAAGGTGACGTCGGTGGAGGCGATGTCGTTGTCGATGGTCTTCGGGACACCGACGATCGGGAGGCCCGCTTCGGACAGCAGGTTCGCCGCCTTGAGGGTGCCCTCGCCGCCGATCGGGATGATCGCGTCGAGTCCCAGGTCGGCGACATGGCCGCGGGCGCGCTCGACGCCGTCGACCAGGTGCGCGGGCTGGACCCGCGAGGAACCGAGGATGGTGCCGCCACGGGCCAGGATGCCGCCCACCGCTTCGAGGTCGAGCTTGCGGTAGTCGCACTCCAGCAGGCCCTTCCACCCGTCGAGGAAGCCGATGACCTCGTCGCCGTGGTCGACGACGGCTCGGTGCACGACGGAACGGATGACAGCGTTCAGACCGGGGCAGTCTCCGCCGGAGGTGAGCACGCCAATGCGCATAGCCCAAAAACCTTTGCAACGTGGGCCGACTCCCGGACCACGTCGTCCGGCTGGATCCCCGCCACCCTATCGCCGCAGGGTGGCGGGGCCGAACCGGATGTCCGCACAGTGGACAACGTACGTTCGTACGAGGGACCAACGGCGGTGCGTGTGTTGCCTTCGGACCTGTCCTAGGCGGGCTGCGTGGCGGCCGCGATGCGCTCGGCGCGCAGTGCCTCGTACCAGCGGTCGTCGGTCGGCGGCAGCGCGTTCACATCGAGGGCCAGCTTCAGGAGCAGGTCCGCGATCTGCGGGTTTCGGGCCATGACGGGGCCGTGCATGTACGTACCGAAGACGGTGTCGTTGTACGCGCCCTCGGTGCCGTCGCCGGTCCCGTTGCCGTTGCCGAAGACGGTCCGGGCGAACGGCCGGGCCGTCGGGCCGAGATGGGTGATGCCCTGGTGGTTCTCGAAGCCCGTCAGCTGGGGGAGGCCCAGTCGCGGGTCGATGTCCGCGAGGACGTCGCCGACGCAGCGGGCGCCTTCGCCACGCGTCGAGATCACGTCGATGAGGCCGAGACCGGCCTCGCGCTCGCCGAGGTCGTTGATGAACTCGTGGCCCAGGATCTGGTACCCGGCGCAGACCGAGAAGATGATCGCGCCGTTGGAGGCGGCCCGGCTCAGGCCGCCGTCCCGCCGCAGCCGCTCGGCCGCGAGCCGCTGCGGACGGTCCTCGCCGCCGCCGATCAGATAGATGTCGCCCGAGGTCGGCACCGGCTGGTCGCTTCGGACGTCGACGCGCTCGACGCTGAGGCCGCGCTGTTCGGCACGGCGCTGGACGACGAGGACGTTGCCCTGGTCGCCGTAGGTGCTGAGCAGGTCCGGGTAGACCCAGACCAGGCGCAGGCTGCTGTCACTCATGCTGCAAGTCCTCTACGGGTCAGTTGCCGACGCGGCGGCGGACGTCCTGGAAGGCGGTGTAGTTGGCGATCAGCTCGATCTGCCCGGGCGGGGCCATCGCGACGGCCTCGTCCAGCGTCTCGCAGACGCGGAAGTCCACACCCGCGACCTCCAGGCGGACCGCGAGGTCCAGCTTCCGGTCGCCGATCACCATGATCGGGTGGCCGGCGAGCCGGCCGTAGTCCACGTCCCACAGCCAGGAGGTGTCCGTGCCGTCGGCGCCGCGCGCGTTGACGGAGAGGATCACCGGAGCGGGCGGCCCGTCGATGAGGGAAAACGTTTCGAGCCAGCCGGCCGGGTTCTTCGCGAGCAGCAGACGCAGCTCACGGCCCTGGAAGGACACGACGTCGTAGCGTCCGGCGACGGCCTGCACCTGGTACATGCGCTCCAGGGCCACCTGCGGCGGCACCCCGAAGACGGCGGCGACGGCGGCCGAGGTCGCGGCGTTCGCCTTGTTGGCGCGGCCGGGCAGCTGCAGACGGATCGGCCAGGCCGAACCGTGCGGGTCGAGCACGTGGTCGCCGCTGAGCGCCCAGCTCGGCGCGGGACGGCGGAAGCCGCACTCGCCGCAGAACCAGTCGTCGCCCGGTCGCTGCATCACGCCGCCACAGGCGGGGCACGACCAGGCGTCGTCCTTCCACTCCTGGCCCGCTGCCACCCACACCACGTTCGGGGAGGAGGAGGCGGCCCACACGATGAGCGGGTCGTCGGCGTTCGCGACGACGACGGCCTTCGTGCCGTTGAGACCCTCGCGCCACTTCTCGGCGAGCATCCGGGTCTCGGCGGCACGGTCGAGCTGGTCGCGCGAGAGGTTGAGCAGCGCGATCACCTTGGGCGTGGTGTCACGGGCGACGCCGGCGAGGTATTTCTCGTCGACCTCGATGACGCCGAACTTGGAGTCCGAGCCGCCGGCCAGCGCCGAGGTGATGCCGGCGGGCATGTTGGCGCCGAGGGCGTTCGAGACGACGGGGCCGGCGGCGCGCAGGGCCTCCGCGATCAGCCGGGTCGTCGTCGTCTTGCCGTTGGTCGCCGACACCAGGACGACGTCCAGATGCTGTGCGAGCCGGCCGAGCAGGTCGGGGTCGAGCTTCAGCGCCACCTTGCCGCCGATCACCGATCCGCTGCCGCGTCCCGCCGCACGCGACACCGCGGCCGCGGCCCTGCCCGCCGTCACGGCCAGCTTGGCGCGCGGCGACAGCGGCTCTGGATTACCGGGGTGTCCTGACATCGTTCTTGTTCCTCCTTGCGTCGGTCCGGGCTCAGCCTATCGAGATCCGGCCAGCAGCCCGAACAGCGGCACCGCCGAGCGGCCGCGCGAAACAGCCAGGTCACGGCGGACCGTACCCTTACCGCCATGCGAAACCGCCCCATCCCCGGCAGTTCCGGTCAGGTCCGAGCGATGACTCTGCTCGGCGACCCCGTGCTGCACACTCCCTGCGCGCCCGTCACCGACTTCGGGCCCGAACTGGCCCTGCTCGTCGAGGACATGTTCGCCACGATGTACGCGGCGAACGGCGTCGGCCTGGCGGCGAACCAGGTGGGCGTGGGCCTGCGCGTCTTCGTGTACGACTGCCCCGACGACGAGGAGACCCGCCACCTGGGACATGTCGTGAACCCGCGCCTGGTGGAGGCGGACGGCGACCTGTTCCGGGGTGCGGAGGGCTGCCTCTCCCTGCCGGGCCTTGAGGCCCCGACGCCTCGTTACGACCGTGCGGTGGTCGAGGGCGTACGGGTGGACGGGACTCCGGTACGGGTGGAGGGCACGGGTTTCTTCGCCCGCTGCCTCCAGCACGAGACCGATCACCTGGAGGGCGGGGTCTACGCGGACCACGTCACGGGGTGGCGCAAGTCACGTCTGATCCGCGCGATCCGCAAGCAGCCGTGGGGGAGCGGAGTCGGGGTGCTGGAGGGCTGACGGGGGCCGGAAGTCCGAGGGGCCCGGAGGCCTCACTCCCTAGAACCCGGGGCCGCCCGGGAGGTCCGGTGCCTGGGCGAGCCGGCCCCACAGGAGGTCCGCCAGGCTGCGGACGAGGTCGGCGCGGGAGCAGGGGCGCTCGCCGAGCCACCAGTCGCCGGCCGCGTGCATCATGCCGACGATTCCGTGTCCCCAGATCCGGGCCTGGGCCTCCGCGCCGGGGCCGAGGTCGACGCGTTCGGCGATGACCTGGCCGAGCTCCTCGCCCATCCGCCGGAGCAGCGGGGCGGAGTGGCGGCCCACGTCGAAGCCCTGCTCGGTCTGGTGCGGCTCCTCCGCGGGGTGCATGAGGAAGCGGTAGACCTGGGGCATCGCCTCGATCGAGGCGAGGTAGGTGTCGAGGGTGGACTCGACGCGGCGACGGCGGTCGGAGGGCGCGTCGAGCGCGGCCCGCAGGGCGGCGAGGAGGGCGTCCGTGTGCCGGATGGCGAGGGCGCGGTAGAGGCCGCCCTTGTCGCCGAAGTGGCGGTAGAGGATCGGCTTGGTGATGCCGGCCTCGGCCGCGATCGCGTTCATCGACGCCTTGGGGCCGTCCCGGAGCACCACCCGGTCCGCCGCCTCCAGCAGTTCGCGGCGCCGCTGTTCGGCGGGCGTCTGCTGGTCGGTGGTCCGGTGTGCGATGTCCATAAGCGTGTCTCCCCGCCCGTGCGATTCCGTGAGGCTGTCGCAACGTAACACCCGGCCGGTCCTCGGTGCCGGTCGGGCCGAACCGCTTCCCCGCAGGTTGACAGCTTGTACCCGCCGGTAACACACTGGTGTTACCGCAAGTAACGTACAGCTGGGAGGGAATATGGGCGAGTTCACGCTCGAACTCAACGATGACCAGAAGCAGGTCCGCGACTGGCTCCACGGCTTCGCCGCCGATGTGATGCGCCCCGCGGCCGCCGAATGGGACGAGCGTGAGGAGACTCCCTGGCCGATCATCCAGGAAGCGGCCAAGATCGGCATCTACTCTCTCGATTTCTATGCCCAGCAGTTCTTCGACCCGACGGGCCTCGGCATCCCCATGGCGATGGAGGAGCTCTTCTGGGGCGACGCCGGCATCGCGCTCTCCATCGTGGGCACGGGCCTCGCCGCCGTCGGCGTGCTCGCCAACGGCACCGAGGAGCAGATCGGCACCTGGGTCCCGCAGATGTACGGCGACGCCAACGACGTCAAGGTGGCCGCGTTCTGCTCGTCCGAGCCCGACGCCGGCTCGGACGTCGCCTCGATGCGTACCCGCGCCGTCTACGACCAGGCCACCGACGAGTGGGTGCTCAACGGCACCAAGACCTGGGCGACCAACGGCGGCATCGCCAACGTCCACGTCGTCGTCGCCGTCGTCGACCCCGAGCTCGGCTCCAAGGGCCACGCGTCCTTCATCGTGCCGCCGAACACCCCCGGTCTCTCCCAGGGCCAGAAGTTCCAGAAGCACGGCATCCGGGCCTCCCACACCGCCGAGGTCGTCCTGGAGGACGTCCGCGTCCCCGGCCACTGCCTCCTCGGCGGCAAGGAGAAGCTGGACGAGCGCCTGGCCCGGGCCCGTGAGAAGGCCAAGGCCGGTGGCGGCGAGCGCGTGAAGAACGCCGCCATGGCCACCTTCGAGGCCTCCCGCCCGGCGGTCGGCGCCATGGCCGTCGGCACCGCCCGCGCCGCGTACGAGGTCGCCCTCGACTACGCGAAGACGCGTGTCCAGTTCGGCCGCCCGATCATCGAGAACCAGGGCGTCGCCTTCCAGCTCGCCGACATGGCCACCCAGATCGACGCGGCCCGCCTCCTGGTCTGGCGCGCCTCCTGGATGGCGACGGCCGGCAAGCCCTTCACCGCGGCGGAGGGCTCCATGTCCAAGCTGTACGCGAGCGAGGTCGCCAAGAAGGTCACGGCCCAGGCCATCCAGATCCTCGGCGGCAACGGCTACACCCGCGAGTACCCGGTGGAGCGCATGCACCGCGACGCGGCCATCTACACGATCTTCGAGGGCACCAGCGAGATCCAGCGCATGGTGATCAGCCGGGCCATCGCCAAGTAACCGCCCGAGGCCGATCCGGCTCTGCGGAGGGTCCTGCCCTTCCGGGCCACCGCAGAGCCGGCCGGCCCGGACCGCGCTAGGGACCCTCCCGGCGGCGCACCATCTCGGTGATCCAGACGGGCGCGAACGGAGACGTGCAGCCCGGGGGCGTCGGGTAGTCCTTGAGGACCTCCAGGCGCTCACCGATGCCCAGCGCCCGGGCGCGCTGCTCGGGGTGCTCGATCCCGATCTGGGCCAGACAGTGGTTCATCGCCCACTGGAGACGGTCCGGGGCGTCCTTCATCTCCGCCTCGACGACGTCGAGCAGCGCGTCGAGGTCGAGGCCTTCGGGCTTCTTCGCCACCCGCTCGGTGGTCAGGGCCCAGCCGGCGCTCGCGACCACCGGATCCGGGTCGGCGATCCACGCCCGACGCAGCTCCTCGGCGTGCGGGCTCTTCTTCACCACGTAGTTCACGAGCCAGTCGTGCACCTTGGGCGTACGCGCCCCGCGGAGCATGGCTTCCAGCTCGTCCCGCCCGAAGGCCTTCGGGCGGCAGATCAGGATCGCCAGCAGTCTCGCCGCGGTGTCGCCCGTCTCCCAGAGGTCCTCCGCGAGGTCCTGCTGCGTCTTCAGCCGCTTCGCGAGCGCGCGCAGCTTGCCGAGGTTCACCCCATGGTCGTCGCCGTGTCTCTCGTTCACCGCGCGCGCCTTCGGGTCCTCCAGCGCGGCCAGCTCGGCCATCACCTCGGCCACCGTCGTCTCGGCCACCTTGTCTCCCGTTCCTCTCACCCGCGCGATCCCGCGCGACGCGGTCCGCCACGGACCTCGGCCGGCCCTGCCGGGCGGGATGTCAGACGAGACAGAACTCGTTGCCCTCCGGGTCCTGGAGGACCACCGCGTAGTAGTCCATGCCGTTCGGCTCGTCCATCGAGTACAGGATCGTCGCGCCGATCGCCGTCAGCCGGGACACCTCGCCGTCCACGCGCTCGCGGCGCAGGGCGAGCGGCACCCCGCGGCCGCCGCCGACCTTGAGGTCCAGATGGACGCGGTTCTTGACGGTCTTCGGTTCCGGGACGGCCTGGAACCAGACCCGGGGGCCCACGCCCTTCGGGTCCACGATGGATTCCGGAAGCTCCCCGGCGTGCTCGCCCAGCTCGTCCTCGGGGACGCCGATCGCCTCCCAGTACGCCCGCCAGGTGGTGTGGCCCTCGGGCGGCGGGTCGGGGACGTACCGCAGGGCCTCCAGCCAGAACGGCACGAGCCGCTGGGGGTCGGCGCAGTCGATGGTCAGTTGCAGCGTGAGCTCGGGGCGTTCCATGCGACGAGCCTCCCAGACACCACTGACAGTCGGCCGATTCGAGCCAACAAGGCCCGAACCGGTCGGCCGTTCGGGCATCCCTACCCGTGGGTCACCTCCTGGGGGACAATCACGCGTCAGGTGACGATCGAGGGGAACCGTTCATGACCATCACCACCGGAACCGAAGCGCCCGAACTCGCGGGACTTCCGCTGCTCGGCTCCATGTTCGACCTCAAGAACGACTCCCTCGGCACCTTCCTGCGCGCCCAACGCGAGCACGGCGACGTCGTACGGATCACCGCGGGACCGCCCGGTATCCGCGCCACCGTCTACGGCGTCTTCTCCGCCGACGGAGTCCAGCAGGTCCTCGCCGGGGAGTCGGCCAACTTCCGCAAGGACAACGCCTTCTACCAGGAGATCCGCGAGTCCTTCGGCAACGGGCTGCTCACCAGCCAGGACGAGGACTACCTGCGCCAGCGCCGGCTCGTCCAGCCCCTCTTCACCCGCCGCCGCGTCGACGGCTACGCCTCCGCCATCGCCGCCGAGGTCACCACCCTCACCGAGGAGTGGCGGGACGGCGGCGCCGAATCCGTCGACGTCCTCCAGGACATGGCCCGGCTCGCCCTGCGCGCCGTCGCCCGCATCCTCTTCGGCACGGACGTCGACGCGGCCGTCGAGATCGTCGAGAAGAGCTTCCCCGAACTCGGCGCCTACGTCCTGCGCCGCGGCTACTCCCCGCTCAACGTCCCCCGGGACTGGCCCACCCCCGGCAACCGCCGCGCCGACGCCGTCCACCAGGCGCTGTACGAGGTCTGCGACCGCATCATCGCCCAGCGGCGGACCTCCGGCGAGGCCTCCGGCGACGGCCACGACCTGCTCACCCTCCTCGTCGAGGCCGAGAGCGCCGAGGACGGCAGCTTCGACGCGACCGAACTGCGCGAGCAGGTCCTCGTCTTCCTCCTCGCCGGACACGAGACGACCGCCACCTCCCTCGGCTTCGCCCTCCACCTCCTCGCCCTCCACCCGGAGGAGCAGAAGCGGGCCCACGAAGAGGTCGACCGGGTCCTCGGAGGCCGTACGCCCGGCGCCGCCGACCTCGACGCGCTGCCCTACGTCACCCAGGTCCTCAAGGAGGCCATGCGGCTCTTCCCGGCCGCCCCGGCCATCGGGCGCCGCGCCGTCGTCGCCACGCAGATCGGCGGCGTCACCATCCCGGCCGGCGCGGACGTCATCGTCGCTCCCTGGGTCACCCACCGCCACCCCGACTACTGGGAGGACGCGGAGCGCTTCGACCCCGACCGCTTCACGCCCGAGGCGGAGGCCGCCCGCCCCCGCTACGCCTGGTTCCCGTTCGGCGGCGGCCCGCGCGCGTGCATCGGCCAGCACTTCTCGATGCTGGAGTCCGTGATCGCGCTGGCGATGATCCTCCAGCGCCACGCGTTCGAGGCCGTCGACACCGTGGTGCCCGTCGCCCCCGCGATCACCCTCCAGGCGGCCGGCCCGGCCCGCTGCCGTCTCAAGCCCCGGGCGGTCCCGAGCTCGCCCGGAGCCGAGGCGTAGGAGCGCGGTCCTCTACCGCCGGGGCGCGACGACCACCGTCGCCCACCACTCCTCGGAGGTGATCACCTCGGGCGCCAGCATGCCCCCGGACTCCTCCGCGACGGCCTCCACGGCCCGCTCGGCCTGCCGCTCGCTCGTCTCCACGAAGAGGCGTCCACCCGGCGCCAGCCACTCCGGCGCCTCGGCGGCGACCCGCCGCAGCACGTCCAGACCGTCCGGGCCGCCGTCGAGCGTGACGTGCGGTTCGTGGTCGCGTGCTTCCGGGGGCAGCAGCCCGATGTCCCCGGTCGGTACGTACGGCACGTTGGCGACCAGGATCTCGACCCGGCCCCGCAGCTCCGCGGGCAGCGGGGCGAAGAGGTCGCCCTCGTAGACCTGGCCGCCGCGCGGTTCGACGTTCCGGCGGGCGCAGCGCACCGCCGCCGGCTCGATGTCCGAGGCGTGCACCTCCGCGCCCCCGACCCGGTCGAGCAGCACCGCGCCCGCCGCGCCGGAGCCGCAGCACAGGTCGACGCAGACGGCTCCCGGACGGGCCAGGTCCACCGCGTGCCCGACCAGGAACTCCGTACGCCGCCGGGGGACGAACACCCCGCTGTCGACCTCGATGCGCAGCCCGGCGAACTCGGCCCAGCCCACGACGTGCTCCAGCGGCAGGCCCGAGGCCCGCCGCTCGACCATCAGGTCGAGGTCGGCGGGTCCGGCCGCCGCCGCGAGCAGCATCTCCGCCTCTTCCTCGGCGAAGACACAGCCCGCGGCCCGCAGCCGCTCGACGACCCCCGCACCGCTGACGACGTCAGACAAGCTGGGCCTCGATCGCGGAGACGATCTCGGGAGCGTCGGGCTCGGTGCGCGGACGGAAGCGCGTGACCTGGCCGTCGCGGCCGATCAGGAACTTCTCGAAGTTCCACTGCACGTCACCGGCCTCGCCCTCGGCGTCGGCGACCTTGACCAGCTCGGTGTAGAGCGGGTGGCGGGCCTCGCCGTTGACGTCGATCTTCTCCAGGAGCGGGAAGGACACGCCGTACGTCGTCGAGCAGAAGGTCTGGATCTCGTCGGCGCTGCCGGGCTCCTGGCCCGCGAACTGGTTGCAGGGCACACCGAGCACGGTGAAGCCGCGGTCGCCGAACTCCTTCTGCAGCTTCTCCAGACCCGCGTACTGCGGGGTCAGGCCGCACTTGGAGGCGACGTTCACGACCAGGACCGCGCGGTCCCGGTAGTCGGCAAGGGAGACCGGCTCACCGGTCAGCGTCTTCAGCGGAATCTCGTACAGGCTCATGGACAGCTCCTCGTCGGAATGAGGTTTGATCTCAGCATGGGAGATGAACCACTGGCAATCTCGATCGATTCCGCACCTGAGGAAGGACCGCGCCGGATCAGCTGCCGTCTCTGTGGGCGCCCGCTCACCGGCGCCGATTCCCGCCGCACCGGCCTCGGCCCGACGTGTGACGCCAAGCTCCACCCGCCGGCCCCCGACATCCGAACCCGCCGCCACGAGGTGGACCAGGACACGCTGCCGGGCCTGGACCCCTCAGCCGGCTGAGGCGATGAGCTCGGCGTGCGCGGCCCATCGCTCCTCGTGCCCGAGCGCGAGGAGCGCCGTCCTCCGTGCGAGCAGTGGATCGGGATGTTCGGCGAGACGGTCCACGGCGTGCTCGGCCAGCCAGGCCTGGAGTTCGGGGAGGAGTGACTCGTCCGCCGAGCCGAGGACGCTCGAACCGTCGTCCCGGAGGAGCTGATCGATCCAGCACTCCACGAACTCCGCGAGGTGCCGGTCCTCCGTCCCACCCCGTGGCGCGGCGGCCCAGACGTCGAGCAGCGGCGCGAGCGCGCCGTGGCTCTCCAGGCACAGCTCCCAGACGGCCTCCACCCCGTCCACGGGCGCCGGATCGGCGAGCGTCGCCCGCCACCACGCGTCGAGGAAACCCCCGATCGCCGCCGCCTGCTCCGCAGGCCACTCCCTCCAGGCCGTGCGGCCGAGTCCGCCGGGCAGGTACCCCATCCCGGAGAACCGCCCGGAGGCGACGTAGGCGAAGAACTCCGGCACCATCCGCCGGAGCACCGCCGCATGGTCGGGGAAGTGGTCCTGCCCCTCGTGGAAGAGCTCCCGCAGCAGCTGGTCGCCGAGCGGAGCCCGTGGCACCGCGAGCAGCGCCAGCTCGTCCTCCGTGTAGCAGCGCAGGCACCCTTCGGCGGGTGCTGTCATCCCGCCGAAGACGGCCTCGACGCGGCGGAGCGCGGAGGCGAGAGCGGGGGAGGGGACGGCAGAGGTCATGAGCGGATCCCGACGTGACTCCGACGGGACACCGCCCGGCGAAGATCACGACGCTATCAGCCGTCAAAACCATTGGGCCAACTGATTCGTGGCCCGGCACAGTGACCCGCGATGAGAAGGAAACCCGAGCATCCGGAGTGCTGATATGTCGACCCTGCGCGTCACCGCCGAAGTCCTGACCGTCCATCCCCACCCCAACGCCGATGCCCTTGAGCTGGCCCAGGTCGGCCTCTACCGCGCCGTCGTCGCCAAGGGTGCCTATCGGACCGGCGATGCCGCCGTCTACATCCCGGAGCAGGCGGTGCTGCCCGCCGAACTCATCGAGGAGCTCGGGCTCACCGGGCGGCTCGCCGGCGGGAAGTCGGACCGGGTCAAGGCGGTGCGGCTGCGCGGGGAGCTGTCCCAGGGCATCGTCTGTCGTCCGGGCGCGCTGGCCGGCACCGACCTGGCGCGGGCGGCCGCCGACGGCGCCGACTTCGCGGAGGCGCTGGGGATCACCAAGTGGGTGCCGCCGATACCGCCGACCATGAGCGGTGACGTGGAGGTCGCGCCCGACCTGCTGCCCTGGGTCGACATCGAGAACCTCCAGCGCTACCCGGAGATCTTCGAGCCCGGCGAGCACGTCGTGCTGACGGAGAAGCTCCACGGCACGGCCTGTCTGATGACCTACCTCGCCGAGGAGGGCCGCGTCCAGGTCTCGTCCAAGGGCTTCGGCTCGAAGGGCCTGGCCCTCCAGGAGGACCCGCGCAACCTGTACTGGCGGGCCGTCCACGGTCACGGGCTGCCCGCCGTCGCCGAGCGGCTGGCGAAACGTCTCGGCGCCCGCCGGGTCGGGTTCTTCGGCGAGGTGTACGGCTCCGGGGTGCAGGACCTCGCGTACGGCGCCGACGCCCGGTCCGAGACCGTCGGGTACGCGCTCTTCGACGTGTCGGCCGAGATCGACGGCCGCGTGGAGTGGCTGGACCCGGCCGAGGTCCTGGCGGACGGTGAGGTCCCGCTCGTACCGCGGCTGTACTCCGGCCCGTACGACCTGGACACGGTCCTCGTCCACGCCAGCGGCCGGGAGACCGTCTCCGGGCGGGAGGCGCACCTGCGGGAGGGCGTCGTGATCCGGCCCGCGACCGAGCGGTACAGCCCGGTCGTCGGCGGCCGGGCCATCGCCAAGGCGGTCAGCCCGGCCTACCTGACGCGGAAGGGCGGCACCGAGTACGAGTGACCGGGCCGGGCCGGGGCGGACCGGGGCGGACCGGGGCGGACGTGGCCGGGCCATGCATGGCCCGGCCACGTCCCGCTCAGAGCTTCCTGAACAGGCCCTCCTGGACCACCGACACCAGGAGCTGCCCCTCGCGGTCGTAGATCCGGCCCCGCGCGAGTCCCCGGCCGCCCGTCGCGATCGGGGACTCCTGGTCGTACAGGAACCACTCGTCCGCGCGGAACGGCCGGTGGAACCACATCGCGTGGTCGAGCGACGCCATGTCGAAGCCCCGCGGGCCCCACAGGGGCTCGACCGGGATGCGTACCGCGTCCAGGAGCGTCATGTCCGAGGCGTACGTCAGGGCGCAGGTGTGGATCAGCGGGTCGTCGCCCAGCGGCCCCACGGCCCGCATCCACACCGCGGAGCGCGGGTCCGCGCCCTTGACCTCGTCCTGGGTCCAGCGCAGCCGGTCCACGTAACGGATGTCGAACGGCTGCCGACGAGCCATCCGCTCCAGGGCCTCGGGCAGCGCCCCCAGGTGCTCGCGGATCTCGTCCGCGAGGTTCGGCAGGCTCTCCGGGTCCGTCAGGTGCCTCGGCGGCAGCTGATGCTCGAAGGCACCCTCCTCGGGCTGGTGGAAGGAGGCCGTCAGATTGAAGATCGTCCGCCCTTCCTGCACCGCCGTGACCCGGCGGGTCGTGAACGAGCGCCCGTCCCGCACCCGCTCCACCTGGTAGACGATCGGCACGCCCGGCCGGCCCGGCCGCAGGAAGTAGGCGTGCAGCGAGTGCACCGGCCGGCCGCCCTCGGTGGTGCGGCCGGCCGCGACGAGGGCCTGCCCGGCGACCTGCCCGCCGAAGACCCGCTGCAGCGACTCCTGCGGGCTCCGCCCACGGAAGATGTTGACCTCGATCTGCTCCAGGTCGAGCAGATCGACGAGCCTCTCGGCGGGGTTGGTCACGTCAGGTCTCTCCTCTACAGCTGTCCGACGGCCGTCACGCGGACGACCGCGCGGCCCTCTTCGTCGGAGGCCGCGAGATCCACCTCCGCGCTGATGCCCCAGTCATGGTCGTTGTTCGGGTCGGCGAAGGTCTGCCGGACGCGCCACAGGCCGTGGGCGGCGTCCTCCTCGATGGCGAGCAGCTTCGGGCCGCGCGCGTCGGGGCCCGTACCGAGGTCGTCGTACTCGTCCCAGTACGCGTCCATCGCCTCGCCCCACGCGTCCGCGTCCCAGCCGGCCTCGGCGTCCATCTCGCCGAGCGCGGCCACGTTGTCGAGGGCCGCGAGCTCCACCCGGCGGAACATCGCGTTGCGCACCAGGACCCGGAAGGCGCGGGCGTTGGCCGTGACCGGCTTGACCTGGTCGGCCTTCTCCTGGGCCTCCTCGGCCGTCTGGATCTCGGGGTTGGCCAGCTGCTCCCACTCGTCGAGCAGCGAGGAGTCCACCTGGCGCACCATCTCGCCCAGCCAGGCGATCAGGTCCTCCAGGTCCTCGGTCTTCAGGTCGTCCGGGATGGTGTGGTCGAGCGCCTTGTACGCGCTCGCGAGGTAGCGCAGGACGATGCCCTCGGTCCGCGCCAGCTCGTACCAGGAGGTGAACTCGGTGAAGGTCAGCGCCCGTTCGTACATGTCGCGGATGACCGACTTCGGCGACACCGGGTGGTCACCGACCCACGGGTGCGACGTCCGGTAGACGTTGTACGCGTGCCAGAGCAGCTCCTCCAGCGGCTTCGGGTACGAGATGTCCTGGAGCCGCTCCATCCGCTCCTCGTACTCGACGCCGTCCGCCTTCATCTGCCCGACCGCCTCGCCGCGCGCCTTGTTCTGCATGGCGGCGAGGATCTGGCGCGGGTCGTCGAGCGTCGACTCGACGACGGAGACCATGTCCAGGGCGTACGAGGGGGATTCGGGGTCGAGCAGGTCGAAGGCGGCGAGTGCGAACGTCGACAGCGGCTGGTTCAGCGCGAAGTCCTGCTGGAGGTCGACCGTCAGGCGGATCGTGCGGCCCTCGGCGTCCGGGGTGTCCAGCTGCTCCACCACCCCGCCGTCGAGCAGCGAGCGGTAGATGGCGATGGCCCGGCGGATGTGCCGCAGCTGCGCCTTGCGCGGCTCGTGGTTGTCCTCCAGGAGCTTGCGCATCGCCTCGAAGGCGTTGCCCGGGCGGGCGATCACCGAGAGCAGCATGATGTTGGTGACCTTGAAGCGGGAGGTCAGCGGCTCCGGCTCGGCGTCGATGAGCCGGTCGAAGGTGGTGTCGCTCCAGGCGACGAAGCCTTCGGGGGCCTTCTTGCGGACCACCTTCCGGCGCTTCTTGGGGTCGTCGCCGGCCTTCGCGAGCGCCTTCTCGTTCTCGATGACGTGCTCGGGGGCCTGCGCGACCACGTAGCCGGCCGTGTCGAAGCCGGCCCGGCCGGCCCGGCCCGCGATCTGGTGGAACTCGCGGGCGCGCAGCGTGCGCACCCGGGTGCCGTCGTACTTGGTGAGCGCCGTGAACAGCACCGTACGGATCGGTACGTTCACGCCCACGCCGAGGGTGTCCGTCCCGCAGATCACCTTCAGGAGACCCGCCTGCGCCAGCTTCTCGACGAGCCGCCGGTACTTCGGCAGCATGCCCGCGTGGTGCACGCCGATGCCGTGGCGGACGTAACGCGAGAGGTTCTGGCCGAACTTGGTGGTGAAGCGGAAGTTGCCGATCAGCTCGGCGATCTTGTCCTTCTCCTCGCGCGTGCACATGTTGATGCTCATCAGCGACTGCGCGCGCTCGACGGCCTGTGCCTGCGTGAAGTGCACGATGTAGACGGGCGCCTGCTTGGTCTCCAGGAGCTCCGTCAGGGTGTCCGTGATCGGGGTGAGCCGGTACTCGTACGAGAGCGGCACCGGCCGGGTCGCCGAGCGGACCACCGAGGTCGGCTTGCCCGTGCGCCGGGTCAGGTCCTTCTCGAACATCGACACGTCGCCGAGCGTCGCCGACATCAGGATGAACTGCGCCTGGGGGAGCTCCAGGATCGGGATCTGCCACGCCCAGCCGCGGTCCTGCTCGGCGTAGAAGTGGAACTCGTCCATCACGACCTGGTTGATGTCCGCGTACTTGCCGTCCCGCAGCGCGATCGAGGCCAGCACCTCGGCCGTACAGCAGATCACCGGCGCGTCCGCGTTCACGGAGGCGTCGCCGGTCAGCATGCCGACGTTCTCGGTTCCGAAGATCTTGCAGAGGTCGAAGAACTTCTCCGACACCAGTGCCTTGATCGGCGCGGTGTAGAAGGTCACCTGGTCGTTCGCGAGCGCGGTGAAGTGCGCGGCCGCGGCGACCAGCGACTTTCCCGATCCGGTGGGCGTGGACAAGATCACGTTGGCCCCGGAGACGACCTCGATCAGCGCCTCTTCCTGGGCCGGGTAGAGCGTGATGCCCCGGTCCTCGGCCCAGGAGGAGAAGGCCTCGAAGAGGGCGTCGGGGTCGGCGGTCGGCGGCAGCTGATCGATAAGGGTCACGCCCCCATCTTGCCTGGATTCCGCTCGGATGAGGGAACCGGCCACCGGAACGAAGATCACGGACGATAGGCTCGTCCGTCGACCGGTCGTCAACTGAGCGCCGGCAGGGGAGAAACGGGGCGGGCCAACCATGATGGGACCGGCACACTCGCTGTCCGGAGCGGCGGCCTGGCTGGGTGTCGGAGCGGCAGCGGCGGCCTTCGACCGCCCGATGCCGTGGCCGGTTCTCGTCGTCGGCGCGCTCATCTGCGCGGGCGCGGCCCTCGCCCCCGACCTGGACCACAAGTCGGCGACCATCTCGCGCGCCTTCGGACCGGTCTCCAAGGGCCTGTGCGAGATCGTCGACAAGCTGTCGTACGCCGTCTACAAGGCGACCCGCTCCTCCGCGGACCCCCGCAGGTCCGGCGGCCACCGGACCCTCACCCACACCTGGCTCTGGGCGGTCCTGATCGGCGGCGGCGCCTCCGTCGCGGCGATCACCGGCGGTCGGTGGGCGGTGCTCGCCATCCTCTTCGTGCACCTGGTCCTCGCCGTGGAAGGCCTGCTGTGGCGGGCCGCCCGGATGTCCAGCGACGTCCTGGTCTGGCTGCTCGGCGCGACCAGCGCCTGGATCCTGGCGGGCGTCCTCGACAAGCCCGGCAACGGCTCGGACTGGTTCTTCACCGGCCCCGGCCAGGAGTACCTGTGGCTCGGGCTGCCGATCGTGCTCGGCGCCCTCGTCCACGACATCGGCGACGCCCTGACCGTCTCCGGCTGCCCGATCCTCTGGCCCATCCCCGTCGGCCGGAAGCGCTGGTACCCGATCGGCCCGCCGAAGGGCATGCGCTTCCGCGCCGGCAGCTGGGTGGAGCTGAAGGTCCTGATGCCCGCGTTCATGGTGCTCGGCGGAGTGGGCGGCGCTTCGGCGCTCGGCTTCTTCTAGGGCCTGTCCGAGGGGAGCGTTCCGTGACGCGCGCCGATGCGACCGGCATCTCGGGGTCCTGCCCCCGCGTACCCGTAAGGCTGCTCGCCAGCGAGCTCGTACCCGGGGTCGCCGAGGCCTTCGGGAACCTGGACGGCTCGATGCGGCGCGACGGGGCGCACTGGCTCGTCATCCGGCGCGAGGGCACGATCACCATCTGCGAGGTCGACGCCGATCCGTCCCGGGTGCTCGGAGACCGTGCGACGTGGACACACCCGGATCCGAACACGCCCGGCACGTACTGCTCGCCCCTGCCCGGCGGCGCCATGGCCATCAGTGGCCCGGAGACCGTCACCGTGCACGAGGCCGACGGGGCCGTCCGCTGGGAGCACCGACACGGGGGCCGGTCGCATGCGTCCGACTCCTCCGGCGCGTGCACGCCCGACCCGGCCGGCCGGGTCCTCCTGGTGGCCACGGCCGGGCCCCTCGACCCCGGCAGACCGTACGCGGGGGACGTCTGCCGCGCCCTCGACCTGGCCACCGGCGAGGTGCTCGGCGAGCACGTCCTGCCGTCCCGCGTCGCGGCGTACGAGTTCCAGGGGTTTCCCGACGGGCGCCCCGAGGTCCTGCTCACCGCCTCCATGGGACAGGACGGCACCCTGTGCTTCCTGGTCACCCGCACGGACGGCCGCCTCGGCGTCCGTGCGACGGGCACCGTCACGGAAGCCTGTGTCGGCGTCGGCTCGGAGGGAGCGCTGGTCATCCAGGACGTCGGCGGCGGATACCTGATCCGTACCCAGGACGGAACCGACGAGGTTCTGGTGGAGGCCGGCGCCGTCCTGCCCCCGGACCGGATGTTCATCGGCTACACCCCGGGCTTCGTCGACGACCGGCGGATCCTGGTCGTGACGGCCGAGGAACAGTGGGCGGAGGAGGGCATCCACCTCCTTCTCGACGCCCGCACGCTCAGGCCCCTCGCCGAGCTCGACTACCCGCGGCCGCCGGGAGTGACCGCCGTGCCGCTCGGCGACGGCACATGGCTCACCTACGACGAGGACACGGTGCGGCGGTGGACGACCGCCTGATCCGGTTCCGGTCGGCTCGGGGCCGGGGTCAGTCCTCGCCGTCCGCGCGGCGCGGGACGCCGAGCGTCGTCACGAGCCGGGAGAGTTCCTCCTGGAAGAGCTTGTCCGGGCTGGCCGTCTGGCGTCCGAGGTGTCCGTACACCTCCAGGGCGACGAGCCCGTGCAGGTGTCCCCAAAGGCGTAGCGCGAGGGCGACACCGGCCGGCGGCAGCTCGGGGAAGGCGGGGCGGACCTTGTCCAGGAGGCCGGCGTCGAAGTCGGCCCAGGTGAACGCGCTGTCCCGGTAGAGGGGTTCGGCGTACGGCCAGGCCGCCGCGGCGAGGCCCGCGAGGCCGGTGCAGACGCGGCGGGCGGCGTCCGGGGCGGCGCCTTCCTCGGGGGCCCGATAGCCGGGCACGGGGTCGCCGTAGACGAGCCGGAAGCCCTCGGGGTTGGTCAGGGCCCAGGTGCGGAAGGCGCGCGCCCAGGCGAGGATCCGGGCTGCGGGGTCCTCGGCGGGGGTGTCTGCCCAGGCCGTCTCCACGGCGTCGGCGAGCGCGGAGTACACGTCGTCGATGAGCGTGGTGACCAGGTCGTCGCGGGTGGCGAAGTAGCCGTAGATGGCGTTGGCCGTCATGCCCATCTCGCGGGCGATGGCCCGCAGGGTGATCGCGTCGGGACCGCCCGAGGCCATCAGGCGCAGGGCCGTGTCCTTGATCTCGGCCGTGGTCTCGGCCCGGAGCCGCTCACGGCGCCCGCGCCCGGCCGGAGCCGCCTCTGTTCGTGCTTCCGATGTCCCGGTCATGCGCGCAGCCTATCGCTGCCTTGGTGGGTGTACGGAAACTGCACGGCGTGAACTTCACGGCGTATAGTTTTCGCACGGCGTCACTTCATGACGCGTCAACGCTGTGATCACAGGGGGAGAGCCATGCACATCGGAGTCATCGGAGCCACCGGCACCATCGGCAGTCGCGTCGTCGCGGAGGCCCTGGAGCGCGGGCACCACATCAGGGCCTTCAGCCGTGATGCCACGGAGGCTGCCGCGGGGGAGACCCGCGAGAACATCACCTGGGCGAGCCTCGACGTCCTCGACCCCGCGGGCATCGCGTCCGTCCTGCCCGGACTGGACGTCCTCATCAGCGCCTTCCAGCCCGGAAACGCCGCCCAGGACATGGCGGACACCGTCCGGCGCTCGATCGCCGACGCCGGGATCTACGCCACCGCGGCCCGCGCCCTGCTCAAGGCACTGGAGAGCCACCCCAGGACCCGGCTCATCGTGATCGGCGGCGCGGGCAGCCTGGAGATCGAGCCGGGTGTGGTGCTCGCCGACGCGGAGGAACGCCTCCACGAGACCCTCGACGGCGTCGGCCTGCCTCGTGCCTACGCGGCGGCGGTACGGGGCCACCGCGACGCCCTGAACGTGCTGCGCACCTCCAACCGCCGCTGGACCTACTTCAGCCCCGCCGAGGACATCGCACCCGGCGAGCGCACCGCCCGCTTCCGCATCGGCGAGGACCAGCCGGTCCGCGACGCCGTAGGGCGCAGCCGCGTCTCGGCGGAGGACGCGGCCGTGGCCCTCGTCGATGAGGCGGAACTGCCCCGCTTCGTCCAGCGCCGGTTCACGATCGGCTACTGAGCCGAACCCGACGGAAGCGGGCCGGGCCGAGACGTCGTACGACGCCCCGACCCGGCCCGCTCGGGTCCGGTCCGGTCCGGTGTCAGCCGTGCCACGACCTCCACAGCGCCGCGTACGCCCCGTCCGCCGCGACCAGTTCCGCGTGGCTGCCGAGTTCGCTGATCCGGCCGGACTCGACCACCGCGATCAGGTCGGCGTCGTGCGCGGTGTGCAGCCGGTGCGCGATGGCCACGACCGTACGGCCGTCCAGGACGCGTCCGAGGGAGCGCTCCAGGTGCCGGGCCGCCCGCGGGTCGAGCAGCGAGGTCGCCTCGTCCAGGACCAGCGTGTGCGGGTCCGCGAGGACCAGCCGGGCCAGTGCGATCTGCTGCGCCTGCGCAGGGGTCAGCGAGTGGCCGCCCGAGCCGACCTCCGTGTCCAGGCCCTCGTCGAGCCCACGGGCCCACACCTCGGCGTCCACCGCCGTCAGTGCCGCCCACAGCTCGGTGTCCGTGGCCCCGTTCTTGGCGAGGAGCAGATTGTCCCGGAGGGAGCCCACGAAGACGTGGTGCTCCTGGTTGACCAGGGCCACGTGCTCACGGACCCGCTCGGCGGGCATCCGCGCAAGCTCGGCCGCGCCGAGGGTGACCGAGCCGGTCCTCGGGGCGTAGATGCCCGCGAGGAGGCGGCCGAGGGTGGACTTGCCCGCGCCGGACGGGCCGACCAGGGCGAGCCGGGTGCCGGGCGCCACCTTCAGGGACACCTCGTGCAGCACGTCGACGCCCTCGCGGTAGCCGAACCGGACCTCATCCGCCCGGACGGCCCGGCCCTCCGGCCGCACCTCCTTGTCGCCCGCGTCCGGCTCGATGTCACGGACACCGACGAGCCGGGCCAGCGACACCTGCGCGACCTGGAGTTCGTCGTACCAGCGGAGCACGATCCCGATCGGGTCCACCAGCATCTGCGCGAGCAGGGCGCCCGTCGTCAGCTGACCGACGTCGATCCAGCCCTGGAGCACGAACACCCCGCCGAGCAGCAGCACGGAACAGAGGACCGTCGTATGGGTGATGTTGACGACGGGGAAGAGCACCGAGCGCAGGAAGAGGGTGTACCTCTCCCATGCGACCCATTCCGAGATGCGCCGGTTCGACAGGGCGATCCGGCGGCCGCCGAGGCGGTGCGCCTCGACCGTGCGGCCCGCGTCGACCGTCTCGGCGAGGGCGGCGGCCACCGCCGCGTACCCCGCGGACTCCGAGCGGTACGCGGCCGGCGCCCGCCGGAAGTACCACCGGGAGCCCACGACGAGAAGCGGCGCCGCGAGCAGCGCGGCGAGCGCCAGCGGCGGCGCCGTGACCGCGAGGCCGCCGAGCAGCAGACCGGCCCACACGACGCCGATGGCCAGCTGGGGCACGGCCTCGCGCATCGCGTTGGAGAGCCGGTCGACGTCCGTGGTGATGCGGGACAGCAGGTCACCCGTGCCGGCCCGTTCGAGCACGCCGGGCGGCAGGCCGACCGCGCGGACGAGGAAGTCCTCCCGCAGATCGGCGAGCATCTCCTCGCCGAGCATCGCCCCGCGCAGCCGGACGAGCCGCACGAATGTGGTCTGGACGAGCAGCGCGACCGCGAACAGCACGACCGTGCGCTCCAGATGGAGCTCACGCGCGCCCGTGGCCAGCTCGTCCACCAGCGAACCGAGGAGGTACGGGCCGGCCATCGAGGCGATCACGGCGACCGCGTTCACCCCGATGAGCAGCGCGAACGCCCGGCGGTGGCGGCTCAGCAGCTCGCGTACATAGGTGCGGACGGTTGCGTTGGCGGCGACGGGCAGTGTCGTCGCCGTCGTCGGGGCCGCCGGGTCGTACTCCGGTGGCGCCAGGCCGATCATGCCGATTCCCCTTCCAGTGCTTCGAGTTCGCCGACGGCTTCGACGTCGTCCACCGCTGCGGCCGTGCCGCCCCGGGGCGCCGCCGCGGCGATCTCCTCGTCGGTCTCGCGGGTGACGACCGCGCGGTAGCGGGGCTCCCGGGCGAGCAGCTCGCGGTGGGTGCCGACGGCGACCGCCTGGCCTTCGTCGATCAGGACGACCCGGTCGGCGCGGTCCAGCAGCAGCGGTGAGGAGGCGAGCACCACGGTGGTCCTCGCCTCGCGCAGTTCGCGGATGCCCGCGGCGACCCGGGCCTCGGTGTGCGCGTCGACCGCCGAGGTGGGCTCGTCGAGGACGAGCACCTCCGGATCGGTCACCAGGGACCGGGCGAGGGCGAGCCGCTGGCGCTGGCCGCCCGAGAGCGACCTGCCCCGCTCGGTGATCCGGGTGCGCATCGGATCGCCGTCGGTGTCCACGGACGCCTGGGCGAGCGCGTCGAGGACGTCCTCGCACCGGGCGGCGGCCAGGGCCCGATCCGGCGGCACCTCGCCGGAGCGGGGCACGTCGAGCAGCTCGCTGAGCGTGCCCGAGAGCAGGACCGGGTCCTTGTCCTGGACGAGGACGGCCGTACGGGCGGACCCCAGCGGCAGTTCGTCCAGGGGGACTCCGCCGAGGAGGACCGAGGTGTGGTCCTCGCCCGGTTCGGCCGGGTGGCCGCCGAGCCGGTCGGCGAGCCGCCCGGCCAGGTCCGGGTCTCCGCAGACGACCGCGGTGAAGAGCCCCGCCGGAGCCCGCAGCCCGGACAGCGGGTCGTACAGGTCACCGGTGGCCTTGCGGTCCTCGTCCCGGTCCGCGTCCGCGGCGGTGGTGGTCGTACGGGCGAGGCCGAGGACCCGGGCGGCCCGCTTCGCGGACGGCCGGGAGAAGGAGAAGGCCATGGCGATCTCCTCGAAGTTGCGCAGCGGGTGGTAGGTGAGGGCCACCGCGCTGTAGACGGTGACCAGTTCGCCGACGGTGATCCGCCCGTCGAACGCGAGCCGCGCCCCGTACGCCACGACGACGATGAGCAGGATGCCGGGCAGCACGACCTGGATCGCGGAGATCATCGCCCACATCCGCGCGCTGCGGACGGCGGCCTTGCGGACCTCCTGGGAGGCGGCGCGGTAGCGGCCGAGGAACAGCTCCTCGCCGCCGATGCCGCGCAGCACGCGGAGTCCCGCGACGGTGTCGGAGGCCAGCTCGGTGGCTTTGCCCGCCTTCTCGCGCTGGATGTCCGCCCGGCGGGTCGCGCGGGGGAGGAGCGGCAGGACGGCCAGGGCCAGGATCGGGATGCCGACGGCCACGACGACGCCCAGGGCGGGCTGGTAGACGACGAGGCCCACACAGATGACGACGAGCACGACGGCGCCCGCGGCGAACCGCGACAGGGCCTCGACGAACCAGCCGATCTTCTCGACGTCTCCGGTGGAGACGGCGACGACCTCGCCCGCGGCGACCCGTCGGGTGAGGACCGAGCCCAGTTCGGCGGTCTTGCGGGCCAGGAGCTGCTGCACCCGGGCGGCCGCGGTGATCCAGTTGGTGACGGCGGTGCGGTGCAGCATCACGTCACCGGCCGAGATCGCGGCGCCGAGGACCACGAGCAGGCCTCCGGCGAGCGCGAGTCGCCCGCCGTCGCGGTCCACGACCGACTGTACGGCGATGCCGATGCCGATCGGGAGTCCGGCGATGCCCAGGTGGTGCAGGAGCCCCCACAGCATGGACTTCACCTGCCCGCCGAGCTGTTGTCGGCCGAGCCAGACGAGGAACCGGGTGCCCGAGCGGACATCGGGGACCCCGGGGTCGGCGTAGGGAAGATCTCGAATCTGCATGGCGTCCCAGGGTCTCCGGGTCTTGTCTGGGGGAACGCGCGCCGGGGGTGTGCGACGGCGAGGGCGTGCGACGGCGGAAAAAAGGAGTGAAGGCGGGGATGTGCGAACGCGGGGGGTGTGAAGGCGGGGATGCGCGAAGGCAGGCGTGTGTGACGGCGAGCGGGTGCGACGGCAGGGGGAAACCGTGCAAGGTTCGCTTTTTCGCCCGGGGGCGGCAATCGATTTTCCCCACGAGGGAACAGATCGCGCCATGTCCGCTCATCGTCCTCTGGACCGCACGGCACCGAGCGCGCTTCACTCCAGCCCCATGAGATCACTCAAGATCATGAGCATGCTCAGCGGTCTGGTCCTCGCCGCGGGCGCGCTCCTCACCGCCCACCCGGCCGCCGCCGAGGATCCGAACGGCCCGACGCCGCCGGCCGAGTTCACCTCCGACTGGCACGACCCGGTCACCGCCGCCCCACCCGTCGAGACCCCCGGCACCCGCAGCTGCGAGGTGGCCCTGGCCGCCGCCCAGTTCCGCGACTTCACCCCCTACCAGGGGAGTTACGCCCCGCCGAAGGAGTGCGGCACCCGCTGGAACAAGGTCGTCCTGCGCCTCGAAGGAAACGTGAAGGGCCGCCAGTACGACCGTCTCGGGTACCTCGCCGTCGGCGGCGTCGAGATCCTCCGCACCTCCACGCCCCAGCCCTCGCCCGACGGCATCACCTGGTCGGTGGAGAAGGACGTCACCCGCTACCGCGACACCCTCAGCCGCCCGGGCGCCGTCGAGATGCTCATCGGCAATGTCGTGAACGAGACGTACACCGGCGTCCTCGACGTCCGCGTCACCCTCACCTTCCACACCGCCCAGGGCCGGGTGAAGCCCGCCGCCGGTACGCCCGACCGGGTGATCCCGCTCACCGGCTCCACCCTCACCACCCCGCGCAACACCGAACGCGTCCTCGCCGAGGTGTACGCCACCGGTTCCGGCGGCGGCTGCGAGGAGTACTGGTACCTCTCCGTCCCCGAGGCCGCCCCCTACTCCTGCCGGGCCGGCGAAGGACCGCACCGTGAGGTCCGGGTCTCCGTCGACGGACGCCTCGCGGGCATCGCCGCGCCCTTCCCCACGGTCTGGACCGGCGGCTGGTCCAACCCCTTCCTCTGGTACGTCACCCCCGGACCGCGCGCCTTCGACGTCCAGCCGATCCTCTACGACCTGACCCCGTTCGCCGCCGTCCTCAACGACGGCCGCGCCCACCGCGTGGAGGTCACCGTCGCCGGGGTCCCGGCCGGGCAGGCGGGCTGGTCCACCCCCACCAACGTGCTGCTCTGGCAGGACGAGGGCAGCCGGGTCGTCACCGGCGGACTCGACCGCCACGAGGAGACCGCCCCGCGCAACTCCTCCGTCTACACGGCGGCCACCGCGGACTCCCTCCACCGGCTCGACACCGACGCCGGGCACCGCCTGACCGTCGCCGGACACCTGAACACCTCGCACGGACGGGTCACCACCACCGTCGACCGGACCGTCGCCCACAGCTCCGCGCACCGCTGGGGCGAGGGGGAGAACCCGGACGCGTTCACCGCGCGCTGGACCGACCGGGAGACCGTGACCAGCGGCCGGACCGTCACCCGCGCCGACCGGACGTACACGATGGACGGCGAGACGACGATCGGCGCGGGCGACCGGCTGCGGACCGTCCTCACCCTCGGGGACCGCGCCGACACCAGCGTCCTGCGCGACGGACGGCGGCTCTCCTGGTCGCGGCTCGACGACACGTACACCGGGGACGCGACGTACACCACCGGTGTCCCGCGTGACCAGCGGCACGCGGTCGGCACCACGAACGAGCGCTACCGGCTGTACGGCTCCGAGGGCTGCCACGACCGGAGCCTGACGACCGTTCAGGGCACGGTCACCCGGGACCTTCGGCGCTGCTGACCGAACACGGCGGTGCCCGGCCCCGTACAGAGGGGCCGGGCACCTCGTCCGTCAGGCCGGCTTCGCCGAGTCCACGCCCGAGCGGGCCTTGCGCCACTCGCCGCGCGTGAAGTCGGGGATCTCCTGAGGCGCGCCCTGCGCCTTGATCGACGCGTGGCTCAGCGGCACCGGCGCCGTCCAGGTCGCGGCGTCGTACACGTCGAAGTCCGGCACGAGACCGAGCCGCATGCACTGCATCAGGCGGTAGATCATGATGTAGTCCATGCCGCCGTGACCGCCCGGCGGATTGGCGTGCTCCTTCCAGAGCCAGTGGTCGAACTCGGCCGCGTACGCCGAGAAGTCGGCCCACTGGTCGTCCTTGTGGTCCGGCTCCAGATAGATTCGGGCCGGGTAGTCCTCGAAGACGCCACGGGTGCCGCCCAGGCTGTTGATCCTGCTGTACGGGTGCGGGGTGGAGACGTCGTGCTCCAGGCGGATGACCCGGCCCTTGGCCGTCTGGACCAGGCTGATCGTCCGGTCGCTCCCGATGTACGACTCCTTCCAGCTGGGGTCGCCGGTCGGCATGTGCTCCGCGCGGTACTCGGCGAGGCCGAGCGCCGGTGTGCCGAAGCTGCTGATGCTCACCGCCCGGTCGCCCCGGTTGACGTCCATGTAGTTGGCGACGGGACCGAAGCCGTGGTTGGGATAGAGGTCGCCCTTCAGCTGCGTGTGCCAGAGGCGCCGCCAGGGGCCCTCGTAGTACGTCGGGGAGAACATCAGGCCGCGCAGGTCGTGGTTGTACGCCCCCGCGCCGTGCAGCAGCGTGCCGAACTTGCCGGCGTGCGCCATCCGGAGCACCCGCATCTCGTTCCGGCCGTAGCAGCAGTTCTCCAGTTGCATGCAGTGGCGACGGGTCTGCTCCGACAGGTCGACGAGCTCCCACAGTTCGTCGAGCCGCATCGCGACCGGACACTCCACGCCGACGTGCTTGCCGTTCAGCATCGCCGCGCGGGCGATCGGGAAGTGGGTCTCCCAGGGGGTGGCCACGTACACGAGGTCGAGGTCGGTGCGGGCACAGAGCTTCTCGTAGTCGTTCTCGCCGTTCGCGTAGACGGCGGGCGCGGGCTGCCCGGCGGCGACGACCTGAGCCGCGGCCCGTTCGGCCTTCTCGCGCACGGGATCGCAGACGGCGTTCACCCGGACCCAGGGGTGCGACAGGAAGTGGCCGATCATGCTGGCGCCCCGGTTGCCGAAGCCGACGATGCCGACCCGGACGGTGGAGCGGACGCCGAAGGGGACCCCGGCCATGGTGGCTCCGAGGCGTTTCGGCGCGGCCGCGGCCGCGACCCCGGCCGCCGGGGTCGCCGCCTCGGCGGCCGGGACGCCGAGGGCGCCGATGCCGAGTCCCGCCCCTGCCACGGTGGCGGTGGTCCTGAGGACGGTGCGGCGGCTCGGGTCGTGCGGTGACTGCTCGTTCATGGAACCTCCCGGAGCTGTGGGCACGGCTGTTTCATGAATCCCGCACAGGACCCTGACCCCGGTGGCCGATGGTGCGCAAGGATGCTGATAGGACTCTTGCGACGGGTAGTTGGACTTTACTGTTCCGGATCTCGCGTCGAGCCGTACCGGGCGCCGACCCTCACTCGAACGTACGAAGGGCCCCTCACCACAAGGGGTGAGGGGCCGTCAGGAACACGAAAGGCGTCAGGGCCGTGTCGCGTGCTCCAGAGCCAGGAGCACCGACCCGTAGCTCCGGCCCGTCGCTCGGTCCATCCCGATCTCGCACATCCGGTTGGCCGAGAAGTGCGCGTCGAACGGGCGGGCCGTCACCTCGGCCGCCTCACGGGCCGTCGCCGCGGCCGTCAGCTCCGGGTGCAGCATGCCCCGGTCGCCCGCGAAGGCGCAGCAGCCCGCGTCGGCCGGGACGACGACCTCGTCGGCGCAGGCCCGCGCGAGTTCCGTCAGCTTGTCCTCGTCGCCCAGGTGGCGCATCGAGCACGTCGGATGGACCACGGCGGAGCCGACCCGGCGGCGTACGTCGAGCCGGGGGAGCAGCTCGTCCGCCGCCCACACCAGCGAGTCGACCACCCTCATCTCGGCGTGCAGTGCCCGGTTTTCCTCCGTCAGATACGGCACGACCTCGTGCGCGATGCCGAGCGTGCACGAGGAGGCGTCCACGACCAGCGGCAGCGTCCCGCCCGCGGTCCAGCCCCAGGCCGCCTCGACGATCCGGTTCGCCATCACCTCGTTGCCGCGCTCGTACCCCTTGGAGTGCCAGATCGTCGCGCAGCACGTTCCGGCCACGTCGTCCGGGATCCACACCGGCTTCCCCGCGCGCGCGGACACGGCGACCACGGCCTCCGGGAGCGAGGGGCCCCGCTCGCCGTCCGGATTGCCGAAGATCCGGTTCACACAGGCCGGGTAGTAGACGGCGGCCGCCGCGGGGCGGTGGGTGCGGGGCAGCCGCCGTGCTGCCGCGCCGGGGATCTCCGGCAGCCATTCCGGTACGAGGTCGGTGCTGACCGCCCGGCGTGCCAGGCCCGTCACCGAGGCCAGGACCCGGTCGCCGATCCGGTCCGCCGCGGCGACCGCGAGCCGCGCGGACGCCTCGGCCGCCCGGAAGTTCTTCGCGGCCAGGGCGGCGATCCGCTCCTCGCGCGAGGTGTGCCGCTCGTGCCGGAACTCCTTCATCAGGGCGCCCGTGTCGATCCCGACCGGACAGGCCAGCTTGCAGGTGGAGTCGCCCGCGCAGGTGTCGACGGCGTCGTAGCCGTACGACTCCAGGAGCCGGGCCTCGACCGGGGAGCCGTCGCTCTGCCGCATCATCTCCCGGCGCAGCACGATCCGCTGGCGCGGAGTGGTCGTCAGGTCGTGGCTGGGACAGGTCGGTTCGCAGAAACCGCACTCGATGCAGGGATCGGCGATCCGCTCCACCGTGGGAATCGTCTTCAGTCCCCGCAGATGGGCGTGCGGGTCGCGGTCCAGGACGATCCGCGGGGCCAGCACCCCGTCGGGGTCGATGGCCTCCTTGACCCGCCACATCAGCTCGGTCGCCTTCGTCCCCCACTCCAGCTCCAGGAACGGCGCGATGTTGCGGCCGGTGGCGTGCTCCGCCTTCAGGGAGCCGTCGAAGCGCTCCACGGTCAGTTTGCAGAACTCGTCCATGAAGCCCGCGTACCGCTCAACGTCGGTGGGGTCGCCCGCGTCGAAGGCGAGGAGGAAGTGGAGGTTGCCGTGGGCCGCGTGACCGGCCACGGCCGCGTCGAAGCCGTGCCGGGCCTGCAGGTCGAGCAGCGCCGCGCAGGCCTCCGCGAGCCGGGCCGGGGGCACCGCGAAGTCCTCGGTGATCAGGGTCGTCCCGGAGGGGCGCGAGCCGCCGACCGCCGTCACGAAGGCCTTGCGGGCCTTCCAGTAGCCGGAGATCCTCTTCGGGTCGCGGGTGAACGCGTTCTCCACGGAGGCCACCGGGGCCACCAGGTCGAGCCCCGCGAGGACCTCCTGCGCGGCCCCCTCGTACGCGTCGAGGGCCACCGTGTCCGGGGCCCGGAACTCGACCAGGAGCGCCGCCGTCTCCTTGGGCAGCTCCGCCCAGTCGGCGGGGACGCCGGCCACGCTCACCGAGGCCCGCAGCGTGTTGCCGTCCATCAGCTCCACGGCGAGCGCACCCGCCCCGTTGAACAGGGGCACCGCTTCCGCCGCCGCCGGCAGCGAGGGGAAGAAGAGCAGCGCCGAGGACACCTGGCGGTCCAGCGGCAGCGTGTCGAAGACGACCTCGGAGATGAAACCGAAGGTGCCCTCGGAGCCGACCATGAGGCCGCGCAGGATCTTCACCGGGGTGTCGCCGTCGAGGAAGGCGTCGAGCCGGTAGCCGTTGGTGTTCTTGATGGCGTACTTGGCGCGGATCCGGTCGGTCAGCTCGGTGTCCGCCTCGATCTCCGCCCTGAGCTCCATCAGCTCGGCGCAGAGCCGGGGCTCGGCGTGCGCCAGCTCCTCGTCGGCGGCCGGGTCGGCGGTGTCGACCACGGTCCCGCTGGGCAGCACGAAGGTGAGCGAGGAGACCGTCCGGTACGAGTTCCTCGTCGTCCCGGCCGTCATGCCCGAGGCGTTGTTGGCGACGACTCCGCCGATCGTGCAGGCGATGGCGCTGGCCGGATCGGGACCCAGGACCCGCCCGTGCGGGGCGAGCGCGGCGTTGGCCCGTACGACGGTGGTGCCGGGACGGATCCGGGCGCGCGCGCCGCCGTCCAGGACCTCGACGCCCGCCCAGTGGCGGCGCACGTCGACCAGGATGTCCTCGCCCTGGGCCTGTCCGTTGAGACTGGTCCCGGCGGCCCGGAAGACCACCTCGCGGCCCTTGCCGTGCGCGTACGACAGGATCGTGGAGATGTCGTCGATGTCCTCGGCGACCACGACGACCTGCGGGACGAAGCGGTAGGGGCTGGCGTCGGAGGCGTACCGGACGAGGTCCGAGATCGTGGAGAGGACCTTCTCCGGACCCAGGAGCTCGGTGAGCTCCTGGCGCAGCCGCTTCGGCGTTCCCCGCGCCTGGAGCTCCGGCACGCGGTCCGGGGCCGGACTCCGCTTCGTACCGGGGCGAAGGGCCTGCGGGTTCGGCTCGAACAACGGCATGTCACGGCTCCCCTTCGGCGCGTCCCCGTGCCCGAGGGGTCAGCAGCCGCCCTCCGGGCCGGGGTCGACCAGGGCGGTCAGCAGACCCCCGAGCACCTCGCGCTGTGCGGCGGTCAATGGAGCAAGGATGTCCTCTGCGGCCGCCCGGCGCGCGCTGCGCAGCTCTCGCAGCGTGGCGCGGCCCACGTCGGTGAGCTCGATCCGCACGACCCGGCGGTTGCTCGGATCGGGCACCCTGCGCACCCGGTCGCCGGCCTCCAGGCCGTCGACGAGACTGGTCACCGCGCGCGGGACGACCTCCAGCCGGGCCGCGAGGTCGGCCATCCGGGGCGGCTCGCCGAAGTGCGCGACCGTGCGGAGCAGCCTGGACTGGGCGGGCGTGATGCCGACCGGCTCCAGGTGGCGTTTCTGGATGCGGTGCAGCCGCCGGGTGAGGCGCAGCAGCTGCTCGGCGAGGAGGCCGTCGGCGTCGAGTTCCCCCGAACGGCCGCCGGGGCCGGTCGGGACGGCGGAGGTGCTCATGCGGGAACAATATCAGGACCTGGTTCATTGTGAGCATAGGTAACAATGAGCTAAGCTCTCATCGACATCGCCGAACCCTCGAAGGAGCCCATGCGCCCCCACGACCAGTCCGACTGGACGCCCCCGCCCCGCGACTCCTCGCAGCCGAAGGAGCCCGCGCAGCTGCGGCGCATCCTGCGGCTCTTCCGCCCCTACCGCGCCCGCCTGGTGCTCGTCGGCCTCCTGGTCGGCGCCGCCTCGCTCGTCACGGTCGCCTCACCCTTTCTGCTCAAGGAGATCCTCGACACCGCGATCCCCCAGGGCCGCACCGGGCTGCTCAGCCTGCTCGCCCTCGGCATGATCGCCACCGCCGTGCTGACCAGCGTCTTCGGCGTGCTCCAGACCCTGATCTCCACCACCGTCGGCCAGCGCGTCATGCACGACCTGCGCACCGGGGTCTACGAGCAGCTCCAGCGGATGCCCCTCGCGTTCTTCACGCGCACGCGTACCGGCGAGGTCCAGTCCCGCATCGCCAACGACATCGGCGGCATGCAGGCGACCGTGACCTCCACGGCCACCTCCCTGGTCTCCAACCTCACCGCCGTCGTCGCGACGGTCGTCGCCATGCTCGCCCTCGACTGGCGCCTCACCCTCGTCTCGCTGCTCCTGCTGCCGGTCTTCGTCTGGATCAGCCGGCGCGTCGGCCGCGAGCGCAAGCGGATCACCACCCAGCGCCAGAAGCAGATGGCCGCCATGGCCGCGACCGTCACCGAGTCCCTCTCGGTCAGCGGCATCCTGCTCGGCCGCACCATGGGCCGCGCCGACTCCCTGACGAAGTCCTTCGCCGAGGAGTCCGAGCGCCTCGTCGACCTCGAAGTGCGCTCCTCCATGGCCGGACGGTGGCGGATGTCCACCATCGGCATCGTCATGGCCGCCATGCCCGCCCTGATCTACTGGGCCGCCGGCATCGCCCTGGGCTCCGGCGGGGCCGCGATCTCGCTCGGCACCCTCGTCGCGTTCGTCTCGCTCCAGCAGGGCCTCTTCCGGCCCGCCGTCAGCCTGCTCTCCACCGGCGTGCAGATGCAGACGTCCCTCGCGCTCTTCCAGCGCATCTTCGAGTACCTCGACCTGCCCGTGGACATCACCGAGCCCGCCGAGCCCGTCCGGCTCCGCGAGGTGCGCGGTGAGGTCGCCTTCGAGAAGGTCGACTTCCACTACGACCCCGAGGGCGCGGGCCGCCCGACCCTCGACACCGTCGAGCTGACCGTCCCCGCCGGGGGCAGCCTGGCCGTCGTCGGCCCCACCGGCTCCGGCAAGTCGACCCTCAGTTACCTGGTGCCCCGGCTGTACGACGTCACCGGCGGCCGCGTCACCCTCGACGGGGTCGACGTCCGCGACCTGGACTTCGACACCCTCGCCCGCGCGGTCGGCGTCGTCTCCCAGGAGACGTACCTCTTCCACGCCTCCGTCGCCGACAACCTCCGCTTCGCCAAGCCGGACGCCACCGACGAGGAGATCGAGGCCGCCGCCCGCGCCGCCCAGATCCACGAGCACATCGCCTCGCTGCCCGAGGGGTACGACACCCTGGTCGGCGAGCGTGGCTACCGCTTCTCGGGCGGTGAGAAGCAGCGCCTCGCCATCGCCCGCACCATCCTGCGTGACCCGCCCGTACTGATCCTCGACGAGGCCACCAGCGCCCTCGACACCCGTACGGAGCACGCCGTGCAGCAGGCCATCGACGCCCTGTCGGCGGGCCGCACGACGATCACCATCGCCCACCGGCTCTCCACCGTCCGTGACGCCGACCAGATCGTCGTCCTGGAGGCGGGCCGGATCGCGGAGCGCGGCACGCACGACGAGCTGCTCGCCCGGGACGGGAAGTACGCGGCCCTGGTCCGCCGCGACGCCAGGAGGGTCGTGGACCTCACCACCAAGGCCGAACAGGCGAACGTGGGATCGGTTGTTCCCCAGAACGTGTGATCGTGCCGGGATTCGTTGCTCAGCTCCCCTACGGCGTCGGATGATTGCGGTGCGCGATCGACGGGCTGCAGACCGTGACCGCGCGGTCCCACTGAAGCGTCAGTCCCACTGATGTACCTGTACGAGGAGAAGCACCACCATGAACGTCATCACCAACCTGCTCGCCGGCGTCGTCCACTTCCTGGGCTGGCTCGTCTGACGATCGCAGTGCCCCGGCGCCGTCGGTTCCCCGTCCCAGGGGACCGGCGGCGCCGCCGCGTGCGCGGGTTCCCGGGATTCCCCTGCGCGGCGGGTTAGCGTGCGGCCATGACGTACCGGCCGCCGTCCCCGTACGCACCCCCACGCCGCCGCCCCTCCCTTCCTCGGGGCCTCCGGCCGTCCCGCCGCCGTCCCCGGCTCACCCGTCGCGGGCGCTTCGCGCTGCTGCTCGGGGCCGTCGTCGCGGTGGCCGCGGCGATCACCCTCCCGCTGCTCCTGACGCGGGACGAACCGGCCGTCGAACAGCCCAGGCCGCTGCTCGTTCCCGAGGGCTGGCGGGCCGGTCAGGTCTACACGGCCTTCGACCGGGCGCTCGGACTGCCCGAAGGCACGGCACGGAAGACGGCGACCGCATCCGCCACCGCCCTCCCGTTGCCCGCGGAGGCCGGGGGCAACCCCGAGGGCTACCTCTTCCCGGCGACGTATCCCGTGCTCCATGCCACCACCCCCGACGGGCTGCTCCGCTTCATGGTCGACACGGCCGGCAAGCGCTTCGGGGCCGCGCGGATCGTCGAGGGGGCGAAGGCGCACGGCATGAGCGTGTACGAGACGGTGATCGCGGCCAGCATCGTCCAGGCCGAGGCCGACAATCCGGAGGACATGGCCAAGGTCGCCCGGGTCGTCCACAACCGGCTCGCCCGGGGCATGGCCCTCCAGATGGACTCGACCCTCAACTACGCGCTCGGCCGCAGCACCGTGGACACGACGTTCGAGGACACGCGGATCAAGAGCCCGTACAACACCTACGAGCGGAAGGGTCTGCCGCCGACACCCATCGGCAACCCGGGGGACCAGGCCGTGGACGCGGTGATCCGGCCGGCGGACGGCGACTGGCTCTACTTCGTCACGGTGGCCCCGGGAGACACCCGCTTCACCGCCGACTACGCGGCCCACCAGGAGAACGTGGCCGAGTTCAACGCCAACCGGGGCGCCGAGAAGAGCTGAGTCCCGTCACACCGGGGCGGTCACCGCGTCGGCCGGCGAGCGGCGCAGCAGACGCCGGATGTCCGAGACCGCCGCCCGCCCGGCCCGGTTGGCGCCGATCGTCGACGCCGAGGGACCGTAACCGACGAGGTGGACTCGTTCGTCCCGGAGCGCGCGCGTGCCCTCGACCCGGATCCCGCCACCCGGCTCGCGCAGCCGCAGCGGGGTCAGATGGTCGATCGCCGCCCGGAAACCGGTGGCCCAGAGGATCACGTCCACGGCCACGTGGGTGGGGCGGCCGTCGTCCCAGGCCACCCCGGTCGGGGTGATCCGGTCGAACATCGGCAGGCGGTCCAGGATCCCGCGCGCGCGTGCCGCGCGGATCGCGTCGTTGAGCGGGAGTCCGGTGACCGAGACGACGCTCTTCGGGGGCAGCCCCTGCCGTACGCGCTCCTCGACGAGTGCGACGGCCGCCCGGCCCTCCGCCTCCCCGAAGGGGCCCTCGCGGAACACCGGCTCGCGCCGGGTCACCCAGAACGTCTCGGCGGCGACGTCCGCGATCTCCATGAGGTGCTGGGTGCCGGAGGCCCCGCCGCCGACGACGAGGACCCGCTTCCCGGCGAACGCCTCCGGGCCGGGGTATCCGGCGGTGTGCAGCTGGAGCCCCCGGAACGTCTCCTGGCCCGGATAGCGCGGCCAGAAGGGGCGGTCCCAGGTGCCGGTGGCGTTGATCAGGGCACGAGTGGCGTACGCGCCCTCGGAGGTCTCGACCAGGAGCCGCCCGTCGTCCCCCTCCCGGACGGTGGTGACGTCGACGGGGCGGTGGATCCGCAGGTCGAAGGTCTGCTCGTACGTGTCGAAGTACGCGCCGATCACCTCGGAGGACGGGCGGGCGGGGTCGGCGCCGGTCAGCTCCATACCGGGCAGCGCGTGCATCCCGTGGACCTTGCCGTACGTGAGCGAGGGCCAGCGGAACTGCCAGGCGCCGCCCGGCCGCGGGGCGTGGTCGAGGGCGACGAAGTCCCGGTCGGGCTCAAGGCCCGCGCGGCGCAGGTGGAAGGCGGCCGAGAGCCCCGCCTGTCCGGCGCCGATGACGACGACGTCCACCGACGTCGGCCCCTCCGCCACTGTCACGGTCCCGGCTTCTTCGACCCCGTAATCGTTCACGGTTCTACCAACCGAGGTGGGGGCGCGGATCTTCCCGCGCCCCGCCCCGGCTTCTGTGCCCTGGGGCCTACCGCCCGCCGGACACCAGCAGCGGCGCGCCTCCCGGAGCCGAGGCCGGGCGGCCGTTCGCCGCCGGGACGCCGAGCAGCGGCGACGGCAGGACGGACGGCAGCAGGCCGCGCGCCGCCAGCTCCGGCCGCACGCCCTCGCCGAACCAGTACGCCTCCTCCAGGTGCGGGTAGCCGGACAGGACGAAGTGCTCCACTCCCAGGTCGTGGTACTCCTCGATCCGGTCCGCGACCTCGGCGTGGCTGCCGACGAGCGCCGTGCCCGCCCCGCCCCGGACGAGCCCCACCCCGGCCCACAGGTTCGGCGAGATCTCCAGCCGGTCGCGGCCGAGGGAGCCGCCCTCGTGCAGGGCGAGCATCCGCTGCTGGCCCACCGACTCGCTCCGGCCGAGGACCCGCTGCGCGGCGGCGACCGTCTCGGCGTCGAGATCGGAGAGCAGTCGGTCGGCCGTCGCCCAGGCCTCGCGCGCGGAGTCCCGGGAGATGGTGTGCAGCCGGACCCCGAAGCGGACCGTCCGGCCCCGCTCCTCGGCGAGGCCCCGGATCCAGTCGATCTTCTCCTTGACCTGCCACGGAGGCTCGCCCCAGGTCAGATAGACGTCAGCGTGCTCCGCCGCGACCGGACCGGCCGCGGCGGACGAGCCGCCGAAGAAGATCTCGGGCAGCGGGTCCGGCGGCAGCGCGGTGAGACCGCCCTCGATGCGGAAGTGCTCTCCCTCGTAGTCGAACGGCCGGCCGCTCCAGGCGCCCCGCACGACCGACAGGAACTCGGCCGTGCGCGCGTACCGGCGGTCGTGGTCCAGGTGGTCGCCGAAGCGGCGCTGCTCGGCGGAGTCGCCGCCGGTCACCACGTTGAGGAGGAGCCGGCCGCGGGTGATCCGCTGGTACGTGGACGCCATCTGGGCCGCGAGGACCGGCGAGATCACCCCCGGCCGGAACGCCACCAGGAACTTGAGCCGTTCGGTGTGCTGCGCGAGCGCGACCGTGGTGAGCCAGGCGTCCTCGCACCACGTCCCGGTCGGGGTCAGTACGGCCTCGAACCCCAACTGCTCGGCCGCCTTGGCGATCTGGATCAGATAGTCGACGTCGGGCGCGCGCACCCCGGACACGGCGCGGTCGCGGGTGATCCCGCCGTCCGTGTAGGCGTGCCGGTCGACGAGGGTCCGGCCGTCGCCGCCGGTCGGCAGGAACCAGTGCAGATGGACGGTCATGAGGAGGCCTTTCCGTAGCTGCGCGCCGGGGTGGTGGACGGCGGCAGGTCCTTGTTGAAGCGGGTGTCGACGTAGTCGGCGAAGCGGAACGTGCGGGGGATGAGCCCGAGGGCGGCGAAGGTGTCGGCGATCTTCTGCTCGGAGGCGATCGCCGCGTCGTCGACGGCGACCGGGATCCGGGTGCCGTTGCTGCGCTTCACGGCGGCGAGGGCGACCTCGTACGGCAGTCCGGTCTCCTTCGCCCAGACCGTCGCCCATGCCTCGGGGTGGCCGAACACCCAGCCCTGGGCGCGCCTGAAGCGTTCGACGAAGTCGCCGATGGCCTTCGACTTCGCGGGGTCGGCGAGCGCCGAGGGGGCGGCGACCTGGAAGCCGAGGCCGTTGACCAGCCCTCGCCCGTCGGCCAGGATCCGGCCCTTGCCGCTCAGCAGGACCTGCGAGGTGTACGGGTCCCAGGCCGCCCACGCCTCCACCTTGCCGCTGGTGAACGCGGCGAGGGCGTCGGCCGGCTGGAGCAGGGTCACCTGGACGTCGGACGGCTTCAGTCCGGCCTTCCCGAGCGAGGCGATCAGCTGGAAGTGGGCGGAGCTTCCCTGGGCGACGGCCACCTTCTTCCCCTTCAGGTCACCCACGGAGCGCAGCGGCGAGTCCTTGGCGACGAGGATCGCCTCGCCCGCCGAGTCGCCGTGCGTCGCGGAGACCACGGTGATCTTCGAGTCGGCGCCCGCGGCGAAGACGGGCGGGGTGTTGCCGACGGAACCGATGTCGACGGCCTCGGCGTTCACCGCTTCGAGAAGGGGTGGGCCTGAGGTGAAGGTCGACCAGGTGATCCGGTACGGGAGGTCGTCCAGCTCACCGGCGGCCCGTAGCAGGGCTTCGGCGCCGCCCTTCTGGTCGCCGACGTTCAGGACGAGGGAGCCCTTGCCGTCCGTGTTCGAGGACTGGCCGGCCGCCGAGGCGCCGGAGCAGGCTGAGGCGAGGAGCGCGAGCGGCACGAGCAGTGCCGCGGTGGACAGACGGAAGGACTTCACGGATATCTCTCCTGGAGGCAGGGGGTGGCGCGGGTCAGGTCGGCTGTCCGGCGAACTCGGCTTCTTCGACCCCGAGTTCGGCGAGCAGGCGGGTGCGGAGCGCGGCCAGTGCGGGATCGCCGGGGGAGCGGGGCCGGTCCAGGTCGACGGCGGTGTCGTACGCGATGACGCCGTCCCGCATGACGAGCGCGCGGTCGGCGAGCAGCAGCGCCTCGTCCACGTCGTGGGTGACGAGCAGGACCGTGCAGCCGCGCCGCTGCCACAGCTCGGCCACGAGCCGCTGGGCCTTGATCCGGGTCAGCGCGTCGAGCGCGCCGAACGGTTCGTCGAGCAGCAGCAGATCCGGGTCCCTTACCAAGGCGCGTGCGAGGGAGGCCCGTTGGGCCTCGCCGCCGGAGAGGGTCTTCGGCCAGGCACCCGAGCGGTGGCCGAGCCCGACTTCCGCCAGGGCCTGCTCCGCGACCGCCCGGCCCGGCTTCCCGGGCAGCCCCAGGAGCACATTGCGCCAGACCCGCTTCCACGGCATGAGACGCGGTGCCTGGAAGGCGACGGCGCGGCGGCGAGGGACGAGGACGGTGCCGGAGATCTCCCGGTCGAGCCCCGCGAGGACCCGGAGGAGGGTGGACTTGCCGCAGCCGCTGTGGCCGAGCAGGGCGGTGAACTGCCCGGCGCCCAGGGTCAGATCGAGCCCGTCGACGACCGGACGTCCGTCGAAGGAGCGGGTGAGACCCTGGACGGTCACTGCCCGGTGAAGGTCGGTCGCCATTGCAGCAGCAGCCTTTCGAGAGTGCGGACGACGGAGTCGGCGAGGAGCCCGAGGAAGGCGTAGACGACCAGGCAGACGACGATCACGTCCGTGCGGAAGAACTCCCGCGCCTGGTTCATGAGGAAGCCGATGCCTGCGTCGGCGTTGATGGACTCGCCGAAGACCAGCGCCAGCCAGGCCGTGGCGAGGGAGTAGCGCAGCCCGGTCATGGCCCCGGGCAGCGCCCCCGGCAGCACGACGTGCCGGACGAGACCCCAGCGTCCGAGCCCCAAGGACTGTCCCGCCTCGACGAGTTGGGCGTCGACGCCGCGGATTCCGGCGTACACGTTCAGATAGAGGTGGAAGGCGACGCCGAGCGCGATGAGCGCCACCTTGGGTGCCTCCCCGATGCCCAGCCAGATGATGAGGAGCGGGATCAGGCCCACCCAGGGCACGGTCCGCAGCATCTGCACGGGTGCGTCGACGAGGTCCTCGCCGAGCCGGGAGAGACCGGACAGCAGGGCGAGCGCGGTGCCGACGAATCCGCCGATGACCAGTCCCGCGGCGACGCGCCGCAGGGAGACGCCCATCGCGGTCGGCAGGGTCCCGTCGCCGATCAGCTCACCACCGGCGCGGGCGATCGTCCCCGGCGAGGCGAGCGCGTCGGCCGGCAGTGCTCCCGTCGTACTGAGGGTCTGCCAGAGGGCGAGGAGCAGGAGGGGCCCCACGGTGCGGCGCAGCCAGCGGGGAACGGCGGGGCCGCGACCGCGCCCGCCGTCGGGAGTCAGGGACTCGGCATCGGGCAAAGGCGATATGTCGGGCGGGGGATGGGGCAGGGAAGGGGGTGGGGCATGACCGACCGTCATGGCGGGACTCCGGGGAGGGGAGGCGTGGGTGCGCGTCAGTGACCGTGGGCGCCGCGGGGCGAGCGCGGGCACACGGCGGTCAGAGCGTCAGCGGGGGTACCGGTACGGCGCGCGCCCGAGCATGCGGGCACGCGGCGTCGGAAAGGCGAAAGGGCGTCGAAGACGTGAAAGGGCGTCAGCAGCCGCGGCGACACGCGGCGGAGGCCACCCGCAGCAGGTCGATGTGACCGCGCGTGGTGAGCAGGGCTGTACGCAACATGGCGCGAAGGTAGCGGTGGCCGCGCGCCGGGTCAACGGTGTCTCGGAGCGTGGACGTGCGTCGGACTCGAAGTGGCGGAGCGAGGCAGGGTGTCGGCTTGGCCTGAATCCGTCTTGCGCCCGGCTCGCGGGGCCCTCTTTTGCCAATCACTAAGGTTAGGCTAACCTCTGCGACGTGCAAGCAGGTGAAGAGACCGCCGCGACTCCCCGTCCCCACGGTCATGAACTCTCGGCTACGGGTGTCACCGTGGCGTACGAAGGCGTCGATGTCGTCCACGACGCCTCCATGACGCTGCGCCCCGGCGAAGTGACCGTCCTCGTGGGGCCCAACGGCAGCGGCAAGTCGACGCTGCTCCGCACCCTCGCACGGCTCCAGCAGCCGCGGACCGCCACGCTCCTCCTCGACGGCGCCACCGACGGCCTCGCGCTGAGCCACCGTGAGTTCTCGCGCCATGTCGCGCTGCTCACCCAGGGACGCCCCACCCCCAGTGGTCTGACCGTGCGGGACGTGGTCGAGTTCGGCCGCTACCCCTACCGGGGACGCTGGGGCAAGGCCGACCCGGACGGCCGGGCCGCGGTGGACCGCGCGCTCGGCATGACGGGCGTCACCGAACTCGCCGGGCGCGGCGCCGAGCACCTCTCCGGAGGACAGCTCCAGCGCGTCTGGCTCGCCGGCTGCCTCGCCCAGCAGACGGGCGTCCTGCTGCTCGACGAGCCCACCACCTACCTCGACCTGCGCTACCAGGTCGAACTCCTCGACCTCATGCGTGACCTGGCGGACGACCACGGCATCGCCGTCGGCGCCGTCCTCCACGACCTCGACCAGGCGGCGGCCGTCGCCGACCGGATCGTCCTGCTCGACACGGGACGCGTAGTCGCCGACGGCAGCCCCTCGGACGTCCTGACGCCCGAACGGCTGACCGACACGTACGGCATCCGCATCGAGGTCGACACCGATCCCCTCACCGGCCGGCTGCGCACCCGTGCGATAGGTCGGCACCACTCGCGAAGCGAAAGGCTCAGCACCACCTCATGAGACGCCTCCTCCTCACCACGGCGGTCGCCACCACCGCGGCCCTCACCCTCACCGCCTGCGGCACCACCGAGCCCGCCGCCGACGACGCGAAGAAGACCGCCGAGCGCATCACCCTCACCGATGCCACGGGCACCAAGGTGGAGCTCGACGGCCCCGCCAAGAAGGTCGTCGGCACCGAGTGGAACGTCGTCGAGCACCTCATCGAGCTCGGCGTCGACCCGGTGGGCGTCTCCGACGTCAAGGGCTACAAGACCTGGGACACGGCCATCCCGCTGAAGAACGAGCCCAAGGACATCGGCACCCGCGGCGAGCCGAGCATGGAGACCGTCGCGGCCCTCAAGCCCGACCTCATCCTCGCGACCTCCGACCTGCCGCCGGCCGCCGTCAAGCAGCTGCGCAAGATCGCCCCGGTCCTCGAGGTGAAGGCCGCCGACGCCGCCGACCCGATCGGCCGGATGACCGAGAACCTCGACCTGATCGCCAAGGCCACCGGCACCACCGACAAGGCCACGGAGCTCAAGAATCAGTTCGAGGCGAAGCTCGACGAGGGCAGGAAGGCCCTGGCCGACGCGAAGCTGGCCGGCGCGAAGTACGCCTTCGCCGACGGATACGTCGTCTCCAACCAGGTCTCGATCCGCCCCTACACCAGCGGCTCGCTCATCGGCGCCGTCAACGAGAAGCTCGGCCTGAAGAACGCCTGGACGGTCAAGGGCGACCCGGCCTACGGCCTCGGCGCCACCGACGTCGAGGGCCTCACCAAGATCGGTGACGTGCAGTTCGCCTACATCGGCAACGACGGCGACGCCTCCAGCAACCCGTTCGCGGGTGTCCTCGCCAAGGACAAGGTGTGGACCTCCCTGCCGTTCGTCAAGAAGGGCAACGTCCACCGTCTGCCCGACGGCGTCTGGATGTTCGGCGGTCCCGGTTCGATGAACAAGTACGTCGACTCCGTCGTCGCCGCCCTGACGAAGTAACACCATGGCCGTCACCGCAACCACCCCCGCCACCCGTCCGCCGACGGCCACGTCCCGGCCGGGCGCGGCCCCGGTGACGGCCGCCCTCCTCCTTCTCGTCATCGCACTCGCGGTCGTGGACATCACCCAGGGCACGGCCGCGGTCGGCGCCCCGGAGGTGTGGAAGGCGCTCACCGGCCGGGCCGACCCGGCCGACGCGTCCGTCGTCGTCGCCTCCCGGCTGCCGCGGATGGCCGCGGGCCTGCTCGTCGGCGCCGTCCTCGGCATGGCGGGCGCCGCCCTCCAGGCCGTCAGCCGCAACGTCCTCGCCTCGCCGGACACCCTCTCGGTCAACGCGGGCTCCTACTTCGTCCTCGGGCTCGCCTCCGTCACCGGGGTCTCGCTGCCCCTGCTCGCCTCCTCCGGCCTCGCGTTCGTCGGCGGGCTCGCCGCGGCCGCCGTCGTCCTCGGCCTCTCCGGCCTCGGCACCGGCACCGTCCGGCTCGTCCTCGCGGGCAGCGCCCTCACCCTCGGCCTCACCGCCGTCACCGAGGGCCTGCTCCTGCTGTTCCCCCAGCAGACCGACGGCATCTACCACTGGAACCAGGGCAGCATCGCCCAGAACGGCTTCGACGGCGTCCTCCAGATGCTGCCGGTCGCCGTCGTCGGACTCGTCGGACTGCTGCTCCTCGCCCGCCGGATCGACGCCCTCGCCCTCGGCGACGACGCCGCCCGTGGGCTCGGCGTCCCCGTCCGCGCCACCCGGCTCACGGCCGTGGTGCTCGCCGCCCTGCTCTCCACGGCCGCGGTCACCCTCGCCGGACCCATCGGCTTCGTCGGCCTGTGCGCGCCCGCGCTCGTCCGGCCGCTCGCCCGACGCTTCCGCGGCTTCACCCGCACCCGGGGCAGCCTGCCCCTCGCGGGCCTCACCGGCGCGGCCCTGGTCCTCGGCTCCGACGTGGTCCTGCGCGTCCTCGTCCCCTCGGACGTGGCCGTCGCCGTCCCGACCGGAGTCGTGACGAGCCTCGTCGGCGCGCTCTTCCTCGTCGTCATGGCCACCCGGACCCGGGACACGGCGGCGGCAGCCGAGACCGACCGGCTGCGGATCCGCAGCCGGGGCGTCTTCCTCACCACCACCGCCGTCCTGGTCGTCGTCCTCGTCGGCGTGGTGATCGCGGCCCTGCTCCTCGGCGACGCCAAGCTGTTGCTCGGCGACGTCCTGAACTGGGCGCAGGGACGGGCAGGCCGGACCACCGCCTTCGTCCTCGACACACGCGTGCCCCGCGTGCTCGCCGCGCTCCTGGCGGGAGCCGCCCTGGCATTGGCCGGCACCCTCGTCCAGGCCGTGACCCGCAACCCCCTCGCCGAACCCGGCATCCTGGGCGTCTCCGGCGGAGCCGCGCTCGGCGCGGTCCTCCTGGTCACGACCGTGCCGATGGCGGGGTCGTGGGGTGTGGCGGGCGCCGCCTTCGCGGGTGCCGCCGCGAGCTCCGTCCTCGTCTTCGGGCTCGCCGCGAAGGACGGCTTCCGGCAGAACCGGCTCGTCCTGGTCGGCTTCGGCGTCGCGACCGGCGCATCGGCCCTGATCAGCCTGCTCATCATCCTCACCGACCCGTTCAACGCGATCAAGGCGCTGACCTGGCTCTCGGGCTCCACGTACGGGCGGACCCTGCCCGACGTCGTGCCCCTCGCGGCGGTCCTCGCCGTGGGCGTGGTCGTCGCGGCAGCCCGGCGCACCGAACTCGACCTGGTGTCGCTCGACGAGGACACCCCGCGCCTCCTCGGCCTGAACCTGGGCCGCGGCCGCCTCGGCTTCCTCGCCCTCGCCGTCCTCCTCAGCGCCACCGCCGTCGCCGCCGCCGGCACGATCGGCTTCGTGGGCCTCGTCGCACCCCACGCGGCCCGCGCCCTGGTCGGCCGACAGCACGCGCGCGTGGTGCCGGTCGCCGTCCTCATCGGCGCAGTCCTCGTCTGCGTCGCCGACCTCGTCGGCCGCACGGTGATCGCCCCTGCCCAGCTCGGCGCGGGCCTGATGACGGCGGTGATCGGCACGCCGTACTTCCTCTACCTCCTGGTACGGAGCCGTCGCGGCTAGTGCTTTGACCGGGAAGGTTCGCCGGGTTGGTGGTCGTGGCGGTTGGATGTGCGGTGACGTCCGTCCGTCCGATCGCTGGGGGTGTGGTGGCTGAGCCTGTCTGTGTGCGCAGGTTGACCGACCAGGAGGGGCAGAAGCTGCAGCGGATCGTGCGCCGGGGCAGCACCAGTTCGGTGCGGTACCGGCGCGCGATGATGCTGCTGGCCTCGGCCGGTGGGAACGGGGTCCCTGTGATCGCGCAACTGGTCCAGGCCGCGGAGGACACCGTCCGCGACGTGATCCACCGGTTCAACGAGATCGGCCTGGCATGCCTGGACCCTCAATGGGCGGGAGGCCGTCCCCGCCTTCTCAGTCCTGACGACGAGGACTTCGTCGTCCAGACGGCCACCACCCGTCCGACCAAACTCGGCCAGCCCTTCACCCGCTGGTCCATCCGCAAACTCGCCGCCTACCTGCGCAAAGTGCACGGCCGCGTCATCCGGATCGGCCGTGAGGCGTTACGAGCCCTGCTCGCCCGCCGCGGCGTCACCTTCCAACGCACCAAGACCTGGAAGGAGTCCCCGGACCCCGACCGTGACACCAAGCTCGACCGAATCGAGCACGTCCTGGACCGCTTTCCCGGCCGCGTCTTCGCGTTCGACGAGTTCGGCCCGCTCGGCATCCGCCCGACCGCCGGATCGGGCTGGGCCCCTGCCGGTCGCCCTGAGCGACACCCGGCGACCTACCACCGCACTCACGGCGTCCGGTACTTCCACGGCTGCTACTCAATCGGCGACGACACCCTGTGGGGCGTCAACCGTCGCAAGAAGGGTGCCTCGAACACCCTGGCCGCGCTCAGGTCGATCCGCGCGGCCCGCCCTGACGGCGCCCCGATCTACGTCCTCCTGGACAACCTGTCCGCTCACAAGGGCGAGACCATCCGGCGCTGGGCCAGGAAGAACCGGGTCGAGCTGTGCTTCACCCCGACCTACGCGTCCTGGGCCAACCCGATCGAGGCCCACTTCGGGCCGTTGCGACAGTTCACCGTCGCGAACTCCAACCACCGCAACCACACCGTCCAGACCCGGGCTCTGCACGCCTACCTGCGCTGGCGCAACAAGAATGCGCGTCACCCGGACGTCCTCGCCGCCCAGCGGAAGGAGCGCGCTCGTATACGCAGCGAGAGGGGCATCCGCTGGGGCGGCCGCTCCCTCCCCGCGCTTGTCTGACCCCTGGTCGGGGCGCGTCTGCTACGGAGCCAGACTCGCCCGGACGAGACGGAATGCGGCCGTCGGGTCAGCGGCACGAGTGACCGTCCGGCCGACGACGACGTGCGAGGCCCCAGCGGTGATCGCCGCACGTGGTGTCCCGGGACGGGCGTGCTCGGCCGGGGATTCACCAGGCAGCGCGACTCCCGGAGTGACGATCAGGGCGTCGGGGCCCAGGGTGCTGCGCAAGGCCGCAACGTCCTGCGGCGAGGCGATCACGCCGTGGCAGCCGGCCTTCTGCGCGAGGCGGGCCAGCCGGAGCACCTGCTCGTCCACCGTACCGCCGACACCGATGTCAGTAAGATCCGCGTCGGTCATGCTGGTGACCACGGTCAAGGCAAGGATGCGCAGTCCGGGGAAGTCGCGGGCAGCGTCGACCGCGGCGGACATGATGCTGATGCCGCCCATGCCGTGCACGGTGACCATGGACACGCCCAATGCTCCCGCGGCGCGAACTGCCCCGGCAACCGAGTTCGGGATCTCGAAGAGCTTGAGGTCCAAGAAGAGCTCCTTGCCTCGTCCAACAAGGTCCTTGATGACTTCCGGCCCCGCTGCGGTGAGCAGTTCCAGGCCGACCTTGTAGAAGCGGCACTCGCCGCCCAGCTGCTCAACAACAGCATCAGCGGTTGCACGGTTGTCGCAATCCAAGGCGACGATGATCTGGCTTCTCGGATCCATCGGGACATTGTGCCGCCCCCTTCACACGGCCAGTTACCGGGGTCGACCAACGCCAACCCGGTGATCGTTTCCGGTCACGGCACTAGACGGTGATCGGCAGGACACCCCTGGAGCCCGTCAGGAGTGCCACGAGGCCCGGCCGGAGGGCCGACGACCTAAGCTGCCCTCCGGCACAAGCCTCGACCCAGGAGCGCGCACCATGACCGACCGTGACCGCCAGTACCCGTACCCCGACGCCCTCCGGCCGGACGCGGCACCGGCCCCGCACGAGTTCCTCGCGCCGGTGGCCGGGCTGCTCGGCACCTGGGTCGGCACGGGCCGGGGCGGGTACCCGACGCTCGCCGAGGAGTTCGCGTACGCGCAGGAGGTCACCTTCAGCCACGACGGCCGCCCCTTCCTCCACTACGAGGCGCGCGCCTGGCTGATCGACGCCGACGGCACCCCGCTGCGACCGGCGGCGCGCGAGAGCGGCTGGTGGCGCCTCAAGCCCGAGGGACAGGTGGAGGCACTGATCACCCAGCCCACCGGCATCGCGGAGATCATGGTCGGCCGGGCGGAGGACGGCACGATCGACCTCACCACCCACACGGTCGCCCTCGCTCCCACGGCCAAGGACGTCGAGGCCACCCGCCGCCGCTACACCCTCACGGACGCGGACACCCTGGACTTCGTCCACGACCTGGCGGCGGTTGGCCGGCCGCTGCAACACCATCTGTCGGCACAGCTGCGACGCGAGGACGGGAAGTAGACCCATGGGGAACCTGAACGACGACGACCCCTACCTGTGGCTCGAAGACATCTCCGGAGAGGCCGCGCTGGCCTGGGTGGCCGAGCGGAACGCGGAGACCGCGGGAGCGCTGGCCGGGGACGACGACTTCGGGGCCCTGAAGGCGCGGCTGCGGGAGGTGCTCGACGCCTCCGACCGGATTCCCTACACCGTGCGCCGCGGGGAGTACCTGTACAACTTCTGGCGGGACGCCGAGCACGTGCGCGGCGTGTGGCGGCGCACGACCCTGGAGCGGTACCGCGAGGACGCCCCCGAGTGGGACGTGCTGCTCGACGTCGACGCGTTGGCCGCCGCCGAGGACGAGAAATGGGTCTGGGACGGGGCACGCGTACGGCGCCCGGACTACGACCGGGCCCTGGTGCGGCTCTCCCGTGACGGCGGGGACGCCGTCGTCGTGCGCGAATTCGACCTCCGCACAAGGGAGTTCGTCGACGACGGCTTCCGGCTGCCCGAGGCGAAGACGCGGATCGGCTGGGTCGACGACGACACCGTCCTCGTCGGTACGGACCTGGGCCCGGGCTCACTGACCGACTCCGGCTATCCGCGCACCGTCCGCAGATGGCGCCGCGGGACACCCGTCGAGGACTCCGAGCTCGTCTACCAGGCCGAGCGGGGCGACGTGGCCGTCTGGGGATACCGGGACACCACGCCCGGCTTCGAGCGCGAGTTCGTCGGCCGCTCCCTGGACTTCTTCAGGAGCGAGACGTACCTCCTGCGCCCCGACGGCACCCGCGTACGCATCGACGTGCCCGACGACGCGAGCGCCTACGCCCATCGGCGGTACCTGATCGTCACCCTCAAGTCCGAGTGGCTCGGGCAGCCGACGGGATCGCTGCTCGCCTTCGACTTCGACGCCTTCCTGGCGGGCGACCGTACCCCCGAGGTGCTCTTCACCCCCGATCCGCGGACCGCGCTCGCCGGGCACACCTGGACCCGCAACCACCTGATCCTGGAGACGATGCGGGACGTCAGCACCCACATCGAGGTCCTCACCCCCGCCCCCGACGGCGGCGGTTGGACGCGCCGGCCACTCGTCGGCGTCCCGGCCCTGTCCGCCGTCAGCGTCGTCGACACCGACCCCGACGTGTCCGACGAGTACTTCCTCGACGTCTCCGGGTTCCTGCAGCCGTCCACCCTCCACCACGGGCGGATCGGCGCCGGCTCGGAGCCCCTCAAGCAGGCCCCGCACCACTTCGACCCCACCGGCCTCACCGTCGACCAGCACTTCGCGACCTCCCGGGACGGCACCAGCGTCCCGTACTTCGTCATCGGTCCCGACCGCACCATCGCGCCCGGCCCCGGCCCCACCCTGCTCTACGGCTACGGCGGCTTCGAGGTCTCCCTCACCCCGTTCTACGGCGGAGTGACCGGCCGGGCCTGGCTGGAACGCGGCGGCACCTACGTCATCGCGAACATCCGCGGCGGCGGCGAGTACGGCCCCGACTGGCACCAGGCCGCGCTCGGCGCCGAACGCCCACGTGCCTTCGAGGACTTCGCGGCCGTCGCCGAGGACCTCGTCGCCCGGGGCATCACCACCCCGGCCATGCTGGGCGCCAAGGGCGGCAGCAACGGCGGGCTCCTCATGGGCGCCATGCTCACCCGCCACCCCGAGCTCTTCGGCGCGATCGTCGCCCAGGTGCCGCTCCTCGACATGACCCGCTTCCACAAGCTCCTCGCGGGCGCGTCCTGGATCGCCGAGTACGGCGACCCCGACGACGAGGCCGACCGCCCCCACCTGCTCGAACTCTCCCCGTACCACCGGCTCGCGGCGGACCGGGAGTACCCGCCGGTCCTCCTGATGACCTCGACCCGCGACGACCGGGTCCACCCCGGGCACGCCCGCAAGACGGCGGCACGACTGCGGGAACTCGGCCACCGGGTCCTCTTCCACGAGAACACCGGCGGCGGGCACGCGGGCGCGGGCGACAACGAACAGGCCGCCCACAACAGCGCGCTCGTGCACACCTATCTGTGGCAGCAGCTCACGGGAGCCGGAGCGGAGGCACCGACCATTCCCGGACCGCTCACAGCCACCCCGACCGCTGCGCCTGCAGCGCCATCTGGAACCGGCTCGTAGCCCCGAGCCGGGCCATCAGGACCTGCACCCGGCGGAAGAGCGTACGACGGCTCACGCCGATCTCCCGGGCGATCACCTCGTCGCTCGCTCCGGCCGCGAGCAGCCGGAGAAGACGCCGGTCGGCGGGCAGCAGCCCCGCCGGCCGGGCCGAACGGCCGTGGAACGGCAGCGCGTTCTGCCAGGCCTGCTCGAACAGCGCCACGAGCGCGGAGAGCAGGCCGCACGGCTGCACGACCAGCATGGTGTTGTAGACGTCCGTCTCCTTGATCGACAGGGCGACCAGCGCGTACGCGTCGTCGATGATCACGAGCTTGACCGGCACCGACGGCAGGACCCGCGCCTGCTCGCCCGCCTCGATGCACGGCTCGATCGAGTTCTCCAACTGCCCCGGATGCTCAAGGGACTCCCGCGAGTACACGACCCGCTGCGTCACCCCACGCGCGAGCGTGGCCAGCGCGTCGTCCGTGGCGCCGACGAGCGGGAAGTACGGCGGCGAGTCGAACTGCCGGATCTGGTGCCGGGCGCTCGTCCACGCCTGACGCATCCGGAGCCCGATGGCGTCACCGGTCACGACCTCCACCAGCGGGTCGTGATAACCGGCGAGCCGATGCCGCCGGAACGAGTCGAAGGCGCCCCCGACGGTGATCCGGGACGCGTCCAGCTCGGCCGCCCGGCGCCGCCCGAGGATCTCCAGACCCGCGGCCGGGGGCACCGGCGCCACCACGTCGGAACCCTCCTCGGCGGTGCTCGCCAGTCCGCAGTCGACCAGTTCGTGGTACGCCTCCGCCAGCGCCTCCTGCCCGAGCCCGGCCTCGGCGCCGATCGCACTCAGCGGCGCGGGCCCGCACTCCAGGAGCGTCCGGTAGACCCGGGCGCCCTCCTCTCCGATGCCCAGAAGCCGGAGTGCCTCGCTGAGTTTCTCGTTCGCCATGCACCGATTATCGACGTCTTCGATTCGGGGCCGTCGGTCCCCGCCGTTCATGTGCCGTGACGGGCCTGAAGGCCACCGCGTACGGCCGCCGTCAGGGGTCGCCGACCCCGGGTCCGACCGCCTCCCGACGGGCGCCCACCGCCCCTCCCAGGCGTTCGCCAGAACCGCTCTGACCTGGTGTTTTGCTGGAATTCTCCTAGGCTGGCGGAGGTCTGGAAGACACCGTCGGAGGGGACTTCATGAGCGACGCCGCGAACAGGTACGACGCCGGCCGCATCCACGTGATCGAGGGGCTGGAGGCCATCCGGAAGAGGCCCGGGATGTACGTCGGATCCACCGGCCCGAGAGGTCTTCACGAGCTTGTGTTCGGGGTCATGGGCCGAGCGGTGAACGAAGTCCTGATGCGGGGCGGCGGCCCCGTCGACGTCACGCTCACGTCCGACGGCGGCGTACGCATCGCCGACGACGTCCCCGGAATCCCCTTCGAGGATGCCGGGGACGCCGGCACTCCCGGCCTCGAAGCCCGGCTGACGCGCTTGTACGCAGGTACGGAGCCCGTCGGCCGCCGCGCCGCGGGACTCGATCGGTTCGGCCTCGGGTTGTGCGTCGCCAACGCCCTGTCCAGCCGTCTGACGGTCGAGGTACGGCGCGAGGGGGCGCGCTCCACCCAGGAGTACGCGCGCGGTGTCGCGCTCACCCCGCCCGCGCCCGCCGGGCCCGCGACGGGGAGCGGGACCACCCTCGTCTTCTGGCCGGACGCGGACATGTTCGAGACGACGGAGTTCTCGTACGACGTGCTGGCGGAGCGTTTCAGGGAGCTGGCCTTCCTGAACCGGGGCCTGCGCATCTCGCTGACCGACGAACGCTCCCCGGGCGAGGCCGGAACCGAGCGGTTCGAGGGTGGGGTACCGGACTTCCTCGCCGTCCTCGAAACGCGTGCGGGTGGTACGCCCGTCCACGTGGACATCATCGGCTTCGAGACGGAGGACCCGCGCATGGCGGGGTCGGTGGAGGTGGCCTTCCGGTGGTGCGACTCCCACGAGGAGGTCGTCCACAGCTTCGCCAACAGCGTTCGCACGCCCGAGGGCGGCGAGCACGTGGCGGGCTTCCGCGCGGCTCTGGCGGACGCGGTCACCGCGTACGCGGAGGAGCGGCGTCTCCTGAGAGCGGCGAACCCCGTTCTCGGTGCCGCCCGGGTGGGGGAGGGCCTCACCGCGGTGTTGTCGGTGAAGCTGGATCAGCCGGAGTACGGGGGCGCCACGCACGGCCGCCTGGCCGGCGCCGCAGTGCGCTCCTGCGTCGAGGAAGCCGTCCGCGACCACGTCGGCGCGTGGCTGGAGCGGCACCCGGAGCAGGCCGCCGCCGTCGTCGACCGGATCGTCCGCGGAGCGGGCCGGGACTGAGCCGCTGCGCTGCTACTCACCCACGGGTGAGTAGCAGCGCCCAGGCGCGCAGCCGGGCCGCCGTCCTACGCTCCCGATCATGAACGCTGTAGCCCGAAGCCGTCCGGGCCGAGTGGTGCGGCGGTGCCTCCACGGCCTGATCGCCGTGGGTCTGATCATCACCGGCTACTACCTCTGGAACGGCCCGCCCTACCCGGCGACCGACCCCGACGCGGTCGCCGGGCGCCTCAAGGCGCAGGCGCAACGGGTGTACGACGAGGCGGCGCTGCCCGGCGGAGCCGACGGCGTGGGGTCCCGGGTGGAGACGGGTAGCTGCTCGTACCGCGGCCTCAGGGGATTCGCGCACATCGACAGGGGCCGGCCCGACGTCCGCAGCTTCGGGCTCTCGTGGCAGGTCACGGACGTGCCGGAGGCCACGGCCCGCGCGGCGCAGGCCCGCACCCGCCTCCGTCTGGAGCGGGACGGCTGGAAGCTCGTCAGCGAGAGCGTCTCCGACCTGGGCTTCCGCTTCGAGCACCCCGGGACCGGCGACAAGGTGGACGTCGACTGGTACGAGCCCACGGGGACCTTCTCCCTGAGCACCTACGCCCCCTGCGGCAAGCTGCCGGACGGCTTCTCCGAGCACGACTGGCCGACCGCGGCCTGGGCGCCCCGCTAGGCACCTGCGTGGCCGATCCGTGCCACTGGCGGTCTTCGGCAACCGGCGTACGCCGCGCGGAGTACGTTCCGGGAAACGCCGGTCCACGGCGGACCGGGAACTCACGCGGAAGAAGGTGCAGGACGTGGCGAAGGGTCGCAAGAACGGCCTCTACGAAGGCGTATCCGAGGAACTCTCCACCCTGATGAGGTCGGGATGGGCGGACACGGAGCGGCACGGGCTCGAACCCGACGAGCAGGCCCCGCACGCGGCCCGCCGCCGCGCCGCGCTCTCCGCGCGGTTCCCCGGCGAGCGCCTCGTGATCCCCTCCGGCAACCTCAAGACCCGCTCCAACGACGACACGTACCCCTTCCGCGCGTACTCCGGCTACGTGCACATGACCGGCGACCAGGCGCGCGACGGTGCCCTCGTGCTCGAACCCCGCGCGGACGGCGGCCACGACGCCTACTGCTACCAGCTGCCGCGCGACGGCCGGGACACCGACGAGTTCTGGATCGGCTACACGGCCGAGCTGTGGATGGGCCGCCGCCGCACCCTCGCGGAGTCCGAGGTCGTCCTCGGCCTCGCCTGCCGCGACGTCCGCACCATCGTCGAGGACCTGGCCGCCTCCGGCGTGCCCACCCGCATCGTCCGCGGGATCGACCCGGCCCTCGAAGCCGCCGTCACCACCGACGAGGAGCGTGACATCGAGCTGGACGGGACGCTCAGCGACCTCCGGCTCGTCAAGGACGAGTGGGAGATCGGCGAGATGCGCAAGGCGGTCGACTCGACCGTCCGCGGCTTCACCGACTGCGTCGGCGAGCTGTCCCGGGCCGTCGCCTCCTCGGAGCGGTGGATCGAGGGCACTTTCTTCCGCCGGGCCCGCCTGGAGGGCAACCACGTCGGCTACGGCTCGATCTGCGCCGCCGGCGAGCACGCCACGATCATGCACTGGACGAACAACGACGGCCCGGTGCGCCCCGGCGAACTGCTCCTGCTCGACGCCGGTGTGGAGACCCACTCCCTCTACACCGCCGACGTCACCCGCACCCTCCCCATCAACGGCACCTTCAGCCCGGTCCAGCGCCAGGTGTACGACGCGGTGTACGAGGCCCAGGAGGCGGGCATGGCCGCCGTGAAGCCCGGCGCTCCGTACCGAGACTTCCACGAGGCGTCCCAGCGGCATCTGACGGCGCGGCTGGTCGAGTGGGGCTTCATCGAGGGCCCGGTCGACCGCGCCTACGAGCTCGGCCTCCAGCGCCGCTTCACCATGGCCGGCACCGGCCACATGCTCGGTCTCGACGTCCACGACTGCGCGCAGGCACGCACGGAGGAGTACGTCGACGGCGTCCTCGAACCGGGCATGGTGCTCACCGTCGAGCCCGGCCTCTACTTCCAGCCCGACGACCTGACCGTGCCCGAGGAGTGGCGTGGCATCGGCGTCCGGATCGAGGACGACCTGCTCGTCACCGACGACGGCCACGAGAACCTGTCGGCGGGCCTGCCGCGTTCCTCGGCCGAGGTCGAGTCCTGGATGGCCCGCTTCGCGGGCTAGGTGGTGTCCGGAGAGTCCCGCCGCTGCTTTCCGGACACGACCCAGGCCGTGTCCGGCGGATGAGGGTCGGACAGGTCCTACGGCGAGGCGGTCGGCGTCGCGATCGGCCGGCGGATTTCGTTGCGTATCTTGTGGGTCTCCCTCGCCGCCAGTTCGAGTGAGCCGGCCGGGGCGAAGGCGATCGCGACGGTGGTGTTGTCGTCGCCCCAGCCGCACACGGTCTCGCCGTCCACGGTCTCGCAGCGGAAGTCGACGTCCGAGCCGGGAACGCGGATCGTCCTGGGCGGGTCGCTGACGGTCTCGCTGCCCGTCACCGTCATGGCCCGCATCAGGCCGTCTCGATACGACTCCGGGTTCTTGTACCGACCGGACGAGCCGTACACCTGCACCGTGCGGAACAGGGCCCCCTCCTCGATGCCGGTACTGGTGACCGTGTAGTCGGCGGAGTAGTGCGTCGAGGCCTTCTGGCCTTCGCGGTCCGGTTGCGGGTCAGGAGGGAGGCGGTGCTCGATGTCGCGCCCGTACACGCCTCCCACCATCGACTCCGGAATGACGAGCTCGTGGGTGGCCTGGGGGAAGGATGCGTCCGAGCCCGAGCCCCAGCTCCCGGACGCGTAGACGCCGTATCCCGCACCACCGAGCACGATCAGGGCTCCGGCCACACCGGCGGCGACCAGTCCGGTGCTCTTCTTTCCCGGCGGGGCGGTCTTCGTCTCCCGGCTCGGCGTCGCCTGCTGCGGGAAGGCGGGCGGGGGGTCCGCGCGCGGGGCCGCGGCAACGGTCGCGGCACGGGCGATGCCCCCGCCGGTCGGGACGGCAGCCGACCCGGCCGTCGGCCTCGGCGCGGGTGGCACGGCCGCGGAGGGCAGCGTCGGCGGGTGGCCGGCCGCGTCCGGTTCCGCGGCGGTGTCCGGGGCCAACAGGTCCAGCAGCCTTTTCGGCGTGGGCCTTTGTGCCGGATCCTTGGCCAGACAGGCGGCGATCACCGGGCGCACGCCCTCGGGCAGGGCGGACAGGTCCGCCGGCTCGTGCACGGCCCGGTACATCAGCACCATCGGGGTGCCCTCCCCAAACGCGTGCCCACCGGCCGCCGCGACCAGTACGGCCCCCAGTGCGAACACATCGGCGGCGCCGTCGACTTCGAGACCCTGAGCCTGCTCGGGGGCCAGGAAACCAGGGGTGCCGAAAGCGGCTCCGGTGGAGGTCAGCCGGGTCGACTCCAAGGCCCGGGCGATACCGAAGTCGAGCACGCGCGGGCCGTCGTCGGCCATGATGATGTTGCCCGGCTTGAGGTCACGGTGGATCAGTCCGCAGTCGTGAATGGCCTGCAGCGCCTCCGCCAACGCCGCACCGAGCAGCCGGAGTCGGTCCTCATCCATCGGACCCCGCTCGGCGAGCAGCCCCGACAGGGTCGGCCCCGGGATGTAGGCGGTCGCGAGCCAGGGCGCCGCCGCGTCCGGGTCGGCGTCGACGACCTGGGCGGTGTGGAACCCGCCGACCCTGCGGGCGGCGTCGACCTCCGCGCGGAACCGTGCACGGAAGTGCGGATCGGCTGCCAGCTCGCGGCGGGCCACCTTGACGGCCACCGCACGTCCGCCCCGGGACCGCGCCAAGTACACCGTCCCCATGCCGCCCGCACCCAGCTCACGCTCCACGGCATAGTCGCCGATGCGCTCCGGCAGGTCCACGCCGTCCACTCGCCACCCCCTGTGCGGCACGCCCCCGTTGGAATGCCGCCGGTCAGTATGGCCGACCCCTCCGGCCGCCGTCACCCGCCCTCCGGGCGTCGGCCCGGCCGGGGAGTCTCACTCGGGACCGGGCAGGTCCGCCACGTCCTCGTACAGGGCGAAGAGGCGGGGGAGGGGCGGTCCGGAGTCCGGCGCCGGGCGGTTCGTCAGCGTGGTCCAGGCCGCGGCGAAGAGTGCGCGCGCCCCGGCGCCCGGCCAGGGGGCGGGGAGCAGCTCGGGGGGCAGCAGCGGGTCGGGCCGCATGGCGTACGTGAAGGCGGAGGCGAGCTGGACGGCGAGCGTCAGAGCCTCGGAGTCCGTCAGGTTCTCCGGGCGTTCGAGCCGGTCGAGGCAGGAGCGGGCGAAGGCGGCCAGCCGGTGGTGCCGGGCCGCGATCTCGTCCAAGGGCCAGAGTGCGGCGGCCAGTGCCTGCGGCTCGGCGACGTCCCCGACCCGTAGGTCCGTGCTGGTGAGATACGTGACCTGGCCCGGGACGCCGAGATGGCGGGCCTGCGCCTCGACCAGCGGTTCGATCGGGTTGGCGGCGGCGTAGAGGCCCCCCTGCAGAGGGGCGGCGCCGAGGCCGAGGAGGCTGTCGCGGAGCGTGTCACGCGCGGCCCGTGCGGACTCGGGGACGGCGAAGGCGAAGAGGTGCCATCGGCCGTCCCAGGGCGCGAGGCCGTGGTCCTGGCGGTAGGCGAAGCCGACATGGGCCGCGTCGGGGGCGATCGAGCCGGTGGGGTCGGCGACCGCGCGGAGGACGGCCTTGCGCCCCCGTCCCTCATGGGTGAACCGGCCCTCCGCGACCAGGCGCTTGACGCAGAGCCGGACCTGTTGGTCGGTCATGGAGAGCAGTCCGGCGACGGAGTAGAGCTCCCCGGCGTCGACGGTCCCGTCCGTACGGACGAGGGCGTGCACGAGCGTGCGGGTGGGGATGGGGTTCCAGGGGGCGGCGTCCGCGGGGACTTCGGTGCCTGTGGGGACTTCGGTATCTGCAAGGACTGCGGCGGCTCCGGAGGTTTCGGGAGTTTCGGCGGGGCCGGTGGGCTCGCCCTCCGTCGCGGTGGTTCCTGGCTTCATCGGGTCTCCTGGTCGTGGTGGGAGTCGGCCGCCGTGACGGGCCGGTGCATCGTCGTGACGGCGCCGAAGCCCATCAGGCCACGCAGAAAGGGCGTCTTCTCGGTGCGGACGGCGACGAAGCCGTGCCGCTCGTACAGGGCGCGGGCGCGCGGGTTGACGTCGATGACGTCGAGCCGGACACGGTGGCAGCGGGCCTCGGCCGCCACGGTCGTGATCTCGCGCAGCAGGAGGCCGCCGATGCCCTTGCCCCGGTGCTCGGGGGCGACCGCGATGCCGTCCATCACGAGTTCGCGGGCTGCGGGCCTGCGCTCCAGGAGGGCGAGGAGGGCCAGCCGGGGCAGTCCCCGCAGCACCCCGTACGCGGCGAGGAGGTCCGAAGCCCCGCCGCCGGTGAGCCCTCGCCGGTCGAGCTGATAGCCGGCCACCCCCGCCACCTCGCCGTCGACGAGCGCGGTGATCCCCCGGTCGTGGTGGAGGTGGGCCGCGAGGAACGCGCGGGCCTTGTCGGGCGGGTTCAGGGCGGCGCCGAGCTTGCGCGCGAACGCCTCCCAGTACAGGGCGGCGACCCTGGCCTCGTCTCCCTCCGGTACGCCTCGGCGTACCACCGGCGGTGTGTTCATGGCGCTCCTCCTCGACGGACGGGCTTGCACTATCGATAATAATACGTTCATTCTCGATACGAGCGTTTCACATTCGATAGCTTTGGGGGAAGGTCATGAACTTACGAGCGGCAGCGCAGGGCGGTGAGAGGCCGGGGACCGGTGTCGACGCCGGTGCCGGTGCCGGTGCCGGCGCCGATGGCTCCGGCCCTGGCGCCGGGGCCGGCCTCGGCGCGCGGCTCGCGCACGTCGATGCCCTGCGAGGCTTCGCCCTGCTGGGCATCCTCGTCGTCAACATCGGCTACATGGCATCGACTTACCACGGCTCGGGGCTGGAGGATCCCGGCTTCGGCTCGCCCCTCGACAGCGCGGTCCGGTGGTTCGTCACCGTGTTCTTCGAGGCCAAGTTCTTCCTGCTGTTCTCGTTCCTCTTCGGATACGGCTTCACCCTCCAGCTCGCCTCCGCCGAGCGGAGCGGTGCCCGGTTCGCCCCGCGTTTCCTGCGGCGCCTGGCGGGTCTGTTCGTCCTCGGCGCCGTGCACGCGGTCCTGCTGTTCCCCGGTGACATCCTCACCACGTACGCCCTGCTCGGCCTGATCCTGCTGGCCGCGCGCCGCATCGGGCCGCGCGCCGCCGTCCGTACCGCCGTCGTCCTCTTCGCCGTGACGGCCGCCCTGTACGTCCTGCTCGCGGTCGGTGTGCACCTGGCGGGCGGCGCGGGGGTGGGCCCCGGCGCGGCCGCCGAGGCCGAGCGTGCCGCCGGAGCCCTGCGCGGCGGCCCCGGTGCCGTGATCGGGGAGCACCTGGGGCAGCTGCCCGACGTCGTCTTCCTGCTCGCCTTCTTCCAGGCCCCGGCCGCCTTCGCGGCCTTCCTCCTCGGTCTCGCCGCCGGGCGGGGATGTGTGCTCGGGGGCCTCGCCCGCCACCGCACGACACTGGTCCGGCTCCAGGGGGCGGGCTTCACGCTCGGGCTCCTCGGCGGTGTCGTGTACGCCCACGCGAGCCTGGTGCACCCGGGAGGCGCGTATCAGATCCTCGCCCTCGGGGTCGACGTCGTCACGGCGCCGCTGCTCGCCGCCGCGTACGCCGCGACCGTGCTCCGCCTCACCCAGGGGCGACGGTCGGGCGGGCGCGCGGTGGCCGTGCTCGGACCGGTGGGCAGCATGACCCTGACCGGCTATCTCACCCAGTCCCTCGTCTGTGCCCTGCTGTTCACGGGGTACGGGGCGGGCCTCGTCGGCAGGGTGTCGCCGCCGATGGTGTTCGCGATCGCCCTCGCGCTCTTCGCCGCGCAGATCGTCGCCGCTCGGTGGTGGCTGCGTCGTCACCGGTACGGCCCGGTCGAGTGGCTGCTGCGGGTGTGGACCACGCTGACGCGGCCGCCCCTCCGGCGCGCGGCGACGCCGGAGGGCTGACGCGGGACGGGACCGGTCGGCCTCTGGACGCGGCCCGAGGGATGCGGTTAGCTGCCCTTGCACCTAATCAATAAGTTGCATAGGGAGTCGCGTCATGCATCCGTTCCGTAAGGCCGTCGAGAACCGGGACCACGCCGCCATCGAGGCCCTGCTCGCCGAGGACGTCGTCTTCACCAGCCCGGTGGCCTTCCGGCCCTACCCCGGCAAGGCCATCACCGCCGCGATCCTGCGCGGGGTCATCCGCGTCTTCACCGACTTCCGGTACGTGCGCGAGATCGGGAGCGAGGACGGCCGGGACCACGCCCTCGTGTTCACCGCGAAGGTCGGCGACATGGAGATCAACGGCTGCGACTTCCTCCACTGCGACGAGGAGGGGAAGATCGACGACTTCATGGTCATGGTCCGGCCCCTCTCCGCCGCTCAGGCGCTCTCCGCGGCCATGGGCGCCCAGTTCGACCGCATCAAGGAGGAGGCCGTGGCGGCGGCCACCGCCGGAGACGCCACCGCCGGAGACGTATCCTCCGAGGGTGCGCGGGCCGAGGACGAGCGGGCCGAGGGCGAGCGGTGAGCGGCGCGGACTTCGACGCAGTCGTCATCGGCGCCGGCAACGCCGGGCTCACCGCCGCCGCCACCCTTCAGCGGGCCGGCGCCCGCACCCTCCTCGTCGAGCGCCACAGCGTGCCCGGCGGCTGCGCGACCTCGTTCCGCAGGGGCCGGTTCGAGTTCGAGGTGGCGCTGCACCAGCTCTCCGGCATCGGCGCCGAGGGGCAGGGGTTCACGCTGCGCCCCCTCTTCGACAAGCTGGGCATCGGTGACCGGCTGACCTGGGTCCGGGAACCCGACCTCTACCGCACGGTCGTGCCCGGCTCCTTCGACGTGACCCTCCCCGCCGACTGGGAGGGCGCGACCGCGACCCTGGAAGCGCACTTCCCCGGCAATCGCGTCCGGCTGGAACGGTTCTTCGCCCTCGTCCGGGACCTCACGTTCTGGCAGATCGCCGCGATGCGCGGCACCCCCGCCGACCAGGTGGACGAGCTGTTCTTCCGGCACGGACTGCGGTCCGCGCAGGACGTCCTGGACGAGCACTTCGAGGACGAGCGGCTCAAGGCGGTCCTCGCCTCCTACTGGGGCTACCTCGGTCAGCCGCCGTCCCGGCTGCCCTTCCAGGACCTCGCGCTGATCCTCTTCGCGTACCTGGAGTTCAAGCCCTGGCACGTGCGCGGCGGTTCGCAGGCGATGTCGAGCGCGATCCTCGACGCGTTCCTGGAGGCCGGCGGCGAAGTGCGGTTCCACACCGCCGTCGAGGCGATCCTCACGCGGGGCGGGAAGGTCGTCGGAGTCCGTCTCGACGACGGCCAGGAGGTGGGCGCGGTCGACGTCGTCTCCAACGCCTCCCTGCCCCTCACCTACGGCATGCTCGACGGCCTCGACATCCCAGGCGCCGTCCGAGCCGACCTCGCCTCCCGCAGGATCGGGGTCTCCGGCTTCGTCCTGCACATGGGTCTCGACGCCACCCCGGCGGAACTCGGGTTCACGACCAGCACCACCTTCGTCAACGCCGACCTCGACGCGGACCGCACCTCCGCCTCCTGGCGTACGCGGGAGCCCGCCCGGGGGATCTGCGTCACCTCGTACGACGTCGAGCCGATCGGCTTCGCGCCGCCCGGGGCCACCCATGTCAGCCTCATGACCCTCCAGTACGGCTCCGCCTGGGACGGCGTCGAACCCGCCGCGTACGCACGGGAGAAGTTCGCCTACGCCGAGACGCTCCTCGACCTGGTCGAGACCGTCACCCCCGGCATCCGGGGCGTCATCGAGGAGGTCGACGTCGCCACCCCGCTCACCATGAGCCGCTACCTGGGCCACCCCGGCGGGGCGATCTACGGCTACGACCAGGACGCCACCGAGAGCTGGCAGTTCCGCGACAGCGAGCTCCACCCGCACGTTCCGGGACTCCACCTCGCCGGATCCTGGTCCGGCATGGGCGGCTTCCAGCCCACCCTCGAAGCCGGCGCGCGCGTGGCCCGGCGCCTGCTGCGCTCCAAGGCCGCCTGAAGAGACCGGGAGAAAACTGTGACGCCTCATCACCTCGCCCCGCGCTTCGCCGGGGCGGAACGCATCCGGGACGAGATCGCGACCCGTCCGGCCGACGCCGCCGACCACACCGCCCTGACCCGCCGCGCCATCGACACCCACCACCCGCGACGGCTCGGCCTCCGGGTCGAGCGGGTCGTCGACGAGACGCCGAGCACCCGCACCTTCCGGCTCGGCCGTCCGGACGGTGCCGACCTGCCGCCCTTCCTCGCCGGGCAGTACGTGGGGGTGTTCGCGGACGGGACCAACCGCCCGTACGCGATCTCCTCCAGCCCGGCCGACCTCGGCCACTACGACCTGACCGTGCGCCGCGTGCCCGGCGGGCGGATCAGCAACCACCTGCTCGACACCCTCGCCGCCGGACACGCCGTCACGACCACCGGCCCCCAGGGCACCTTCCACCACAACCCGCTCTTCCACGGCGAGGACGTCGTCTTCCTCGCCGGCGGCTCCGGCGTCGCACCCGCCATGAGCATGATCCGGGAGATCGCCGACCGGGGGCTCGATCGGCGCTTCCACCTCCTCTACGGTTCCCGGTCCCTCGACGACATCCTGTTCCGCCCGGAACTCGACGCCCTCGCCGCCGCCCACCCCGGCATCCGGGTCCACCACGTCCTCCAGCACCCCGACCCGCGCTGGTCGGGACCCACCGGGCTGCTGACCGCCGAGCTCGTCACGGAGCTCGCCGGGCCCCTCGACGGGCGGATGGTGTACGTGTGCGGGCCCCAGGCCCTCTACCCGTACGCCCTCGGGCAGCTCACCGAACGGCTCGGACACCCGCGCCGCCGGATCCGCTTCGAGGCCAACGGCGCCCCCGCCGACCCCACCGCGCAGCCGCACTGGCCGGACGGCGCCGACCCGGCCGAAGAGGTCACGGTCGCCACCCGGGGCAGCGCGTTCCGCACCCGGCGCGGCCGTCCCCTCCTGGACGCACTGGAGGACTCCGGCATCCGCCCCGAATCCGCCTGCCGCTCCGGCGAGTGCGGCCTGTGCCGCGTCCGCGTCCTCAAGGGCGAGGTCCACCACGCGGAGGAGGCCCGGCTCCGGCTCTCCGACCCGGACTCGGGGTACGCACACGCGTGCGTCGCGTATCCCCTGACGGACGTGGACCTGGACGTGTGAGGAGACGGAGGGCCGATCGTGGGCGTACGTACGCACATAGATCGTCCGTACGAGGGGAAACGGCCCGAACATTCACCGATTCAGGTGACAGCGGCCGAGGTGAAACGTCCCTCCCGGCAGAGGGACAGCCACGCTCGAAGCGACACACGGAGCCACCCTGTGGAGCACCCGATGCAGCTGATCCCCCGTCATGACCCGTACATGGTCGTCCGATCGACCGGCGACGTCACCGTCGCCGCCCTCCGGGGCGAGCTCGACCTCGTCCTCGTACGGCACCTGCGGCCCGAGCTCGACGCCCTGGTACGGGAGTCCGACGCCCTGACCGTCGACATCCGGCGCCTCACCTTCTGCGACGCCACCGGGCTCGGCCTGCTCGCCCACTGCGCGGGCCGCACCCGACAGCGGGGTGCGCGCTGGAGGCTCGTCTGCGACCAGCCGTGGATCCTCCGCCTCATCCGCCTGACGGCACTGGGCGACGTCCTGTGCCCGGAGGCCGCGCTGCCGGACGGGCCCGAGTCTCAGCCCGGACCGCTGGATCCGGTGGACCCCCGACTGTCCGAGCCGGGCGTGACCAGGCCGGTCTCGTAGGCGGCGATCACGGCCTGCGCCCGGTCGCGCAGCCGTAGCTTCGACAGGATGCGGGCGACGTGCGTCTTCACCGTCGCCTCGCTCAGGCGGAAGCGCTCGGCCAGCTCGGCGTTGCTGAGGCCGCGTGCCAGCGCTTCGAGGACCTCCAGCTCACGCGGGGTCAGCGTGGCCAGTTCGCGGTGCGGGGCGGCGGACCGCCCGCCGGACGTGGCGAAGCGCTCCACCAGGCGGCGGGTGATCGCCGGGGCGAGGAGCGCGTCACCGGAGCGGACCAGCCTGACCGCCGCCGTCAGGTGCTCGGGGGTCGCGTCCTTGAGCAGGAAGCCGCTGGCACCCGCGCCGAGCGCCGCGTACACGTACTGGTCGAGGTCGTAGGTGGTGAGGACGACGATCCTGGGCGGTGCCACCTCGTCCGCCCTGTCCGCCCTGTCCGCGAGGATGCGGCGCGTGGCCTCCAGGCCGTCGGTGCCGGGCATCCTGATGTCCATCAGGACCACGTCCGGCCGGGTCCGCCGCACCACGGCCACCGCCGCGTCGCCGTCTGCCGCCTCCGCGACCACGTCGATGCCGTCGGCGGCCAGGATCATGCGGAAACCGGTGCGCACCAAGGCCTGGTCGTCGACGATCACCACACGCGGAGCGTCGGGCACCCCGGCCGGGTGGGTCACGTCGGCCGACTCGGTCACGCCGGTCGGGTCGGTCACGGAGCCTCCCACGGAATCACCGCCCGGACCCGGTACCCGCCGTCCGGGCCCCTGCCCGCCCGCAGCGTACCGCCGTAGACCGCGAGCCGTTCCCGCAGGCCGAGCAGGCCGTGACCGCCGCCGGGTTCCGTGGCCCGCCGCTCGGCGCCGCGGTCGCGGGAAGCACCCGGGCTCGTACCCCGGTCCCGGGAAGAGCCCGAACCGGAGCCGGGGGCACCCGTGTCGGAGACCTCCACGCTCAGTCGCTCCGGCTCGTACTCCACGCTGACCGAGACCCGGGCGTCCGGCGCGTGCTTCACCACGTTCGTCAGCGCCTCCTGCACCACCCGGTACGCGGCGAGGTCCACACCGGCCGGCAGCGCGACCGGGTCGCCCCGCACCGCCACCTCCACCGGCACGCCGGAGGCCCGCACCCGGTCCGTCAGCTCCGCCAGCCGGTCCAGGCCCGGCTGAGGAGCGAGCTCCACGTCGACGGCCGGGTCGGGGCCCGCCGCGGCCATCGTGAGCAGCCCCATCACGTGCCGCAGCTCCGACATCGCCGTCCGCCCCGCCGCCTCGACGGCCAGCATCGCCTCGCGGGCCTGGTCGGGGGAGGTGGCCAGGACCGTGCGCGCGGCACCGGCCTGGATCGTCATCATGCTCACGTTGTGGGTGACCACGTCGTGCAACTCCCGCGCGATCCGGGACCGCTCCGCCTCCACCGCCCGGCGCAGCTCGGCCTCCCGCTCCCCGCGGACCGCCCGCTCCCGCTGCCGCCACAGGTGGGCGCCGTGCGAGGCGAGGGCGACAGGCAGCAGTACGAGCAGGGGTACGAGGCCCTCGTCCACGTCCGGGACCAGGGGGAAGACCGCGTACAGCACCACGCCGGCGACGAGGGAGACCACCACGGCCGTGCGGTGCGGGCTGTACATCGCCGCGCTGTACGCCGCGACGAGACCCGACGCGAAGGTGAACGTGGTCGCGTCGGCGGCGACATCGCCCTGATGCAGCAGCACCGTCGCGCCCATCACCACCCAGTAGACGGCCAGGGGAAAACGGCGGCGCAGCACCAGCGGCAGCGCGGTCAGCGCGGCCGCCGACAACTCCCAGCCCTCGACCCGGGGAAGCAGATGCTCCAGGGCGGGCACGGGATGGGGCGCCTGCGGGAGCTCCGGGGGGAAGGGCGACTGCGGGATCGATGGCGGCACCGGCAGAGGGAACGGAGCGTCCTCCGGATCCGGATGGACGTCCACGTACGAGCGGTTCAGATCACCCACGATCGTCGTGATCGCGAGCGCCAGGGCGAGGAGCCCGTCGGCCGCCCACGCCCAGCGGGACAGACGGGGCGGCGCACCGAGGGCCCGGGGTCCGCGCACCCGGTCGACGAGTTCTTCGTACCAGCTCACCGCAGCAGTGTGCCAAGGAGGGGGAGCGAGCGGATCAGCCCGTGGGACCAGCCCGCCGCCCCGGGGGAGTACATCGCGCGGATGACATCGGCGCGCCTCCACCGCACACGGTACGGATCTTCGCCACCGAGGCCGACGCGCTCCTCGCGGAGCTGCTCCTAGCGTCGGTTCGGCGCGGACACGACCGACCGGAACGCCGATCGAAGGGCCGACCGGAAGGCGACCGGAAGGTCGATCGCAAGGGCCGACCGGAAGGCCGACCGGCCACGACCGGGTCGGTCGCCGCCGCCTCTTCCCCAACCCAGAGCCCTGGAGGGCCCATGACCGGATCCGAGCCCCTGATCGACCTGAGCGACGTCGGGAGGACGTACGACGACGGCCGGGCCGCACTCTCGGAGTTGACCCTGCGCGTCGGACGGGGAGAGGCGCTCGCCGTCCTCGGGCCCTCCGGCAGCGGCAAGTCGACCCTGCTCAACCTCCTCGCCGGCCTCGACCGGCCGAGCACCGGCCGCGTGACGGTGGACGGCCTGCGCGTCGACCGGCTGACCGAGACCGCCTCCGCCACGTACCGGCGCAGCCGGATCGGCATGGTCTTCCAGTTCTTCAACCTCCTCGACGACCTCACCGTCACCGACAACGTGCTGCTCCCGGCCCAGCTCGCCGGGGTGCCCCGGGCCGAGGCGGCGGCGCGGGCCGCCGAACTCCTCGACCGGCTCGGCGTCGCCCGGCACGCGCGCGTGCACCCCGGCCGCCTCTCCGGCGGCGAACGGCAACGCGTCGCCGTCGCACGGGCCCTGATGAACCGGCCGCCGCTGCTCCTCGCCGACGAGCCGACGGGAGCGCTGGACACCGCGTCCGGCGCGGACGTCCGCGATCTCCTCCGTGAGCTGAACGCCGACGGGCAGACCATCGTGCTCGTCACCCACGACCTGGCGCTCGCCGAGGCCTGTGCGACCCGCACGATCGAACTCGTCGACGGCCGCATCGCCCGCGACGTCATGGCGGTGGCCCGATGACCGGCGGCGCTCTCGGCCGGGTCGTGCGCGCGGGCGTCGGGCGGCGGCGTACCCAGACCGCGGTGATGATGCTGACGACGCTGCTGTCCGTCGCCTCCGCCGTCCTCGCGGTCGGCCTCCTCGTCGCCTCGGGCGCCCCCTTCGACCGGGCCTTCGACCAGCAGCGCGGAGCCCATCTGACCGTGCGCTTCGACGGTTCGGCCGCCGCCGAGGAGCGGCTGGCCGCCACGGCACACGCACCCGGAGTGGCCGCGTCCGCGGGCCCGTTCGCCGTGGCCTCCGTACGCCTCCGCGCGGACGGAGCAACCCCGCCCGGGTTCGAGCCGCCGCCCTTGACGGTGGTCGGCCGGGCCTCCGCGGCCGGGCCCGTGGACGCGGTGACCCTGATGGAGGGCCGGTGGGCCGGGGCCGCCGGCGAGATCGTCCTGGAGCGAGGGTCCCGCCCGCCGGGCGCCGGTGTGGGGACGCGGCTGAGCGCCGGAAGCGCGGTGCTCACCGTGGTCGGCATCGCCGGGTCGGCCGGCGAGAGCGCCGACGCCTGGGTCGTACCGGCCCAGCTCACGACGCTCGTGGGGAAGCGGCCTCCCGCGTCGCAGATGCTGTACCGGCTCGCCGACGCCGGCACGCGCGCGGAGGTCGCGTCGGGCCGGGACGCGATCGTCGCCGCCGCCCCCGCCGGAGCGGTCGTCGGGGCCCGCTCGTATCTCGACGTCCGCGAGGCCGCCCAGGAGAACACGGCGGCCTTCGTGCCCTTCGTGACCGCCTTCGCCCTCCTCGGACTCGCGATGTCGGTCCTGGTGATCGGCATCGTGGTGAGTGGCGCCGTGGGCGCCGCGACCCGCCGGATCGGCATCCTCAAAGCGCTCGGCTTCACCCCGCTCCAGGTCGGACGGGCATACGTGGCGCAGGCCCTGATCCCGGGCACCCTCGGGGCCGCGCTCGGGGTCGCCCTCGGCAACGTGCTCGCCGTTCCCCTCATGGCGGAGGTGGCGGAGACGTACGGAACGACGGCGATCCTGATCCCGCTCCGGGTCGACCTCCTCGTACCGGCGGTCGCACTCGTGGTGGTCGCCGGTACCGCCTTCGGCCCCGCGCTGCGCGCCGCCCGGCTGCGGACCGCCGCGGTCCTGCGGCTCGGCGCGGCCACGGGCGGCGGCAGGGGGCGCCGGATCCGCGGCCTGTTCGGGCGGCTGCCGCTGCCCCGCCCGGTCACCCTCGGCCTCGCCGCGCCCTTCGCCCGCCCCGCACGCGCGGCGAGCACGGCCGCCGCCGTGACCTTCGGGGCCCTCGCGGTGACCTTCGCGGTCGGCCTCGGCAGCACGCTCGTCGCGGTGAAGACCGACGGGGATCCGGACCGGGGCGGCGACGTCACCGTCCGCACCCTGGCGAGGCCGGACGACACCGGCCCCGGTCGGTCGGGAGGAGGGGATGGCGAACCCGGAGTGCCCCTGCCCGGGAAGCCGGCCGACCCGGCCGCCGTGGCGGCGGCGATCGCCGCGCTCCCGGGAACCGGCTCCGTGTACCGGACCGCGCAGACGCAGCTGGAGGTGGCGGGACTCAAGGGCGGCGCGCCGCTCGTCGCGTACGAGGGGAACACCGCCGGCAGCCCCCACACGATGGTCTCCGGCCGCTGGTTCGAGGCCCCGGGAGAGGCGGTCGTCCCGACCCGGTTCCTGCGGGCGACGGGGATGCGCACGGGGGAGACGGTCACCTTGTCCGAGCAGGGGCGTACCGCCAAGCTACGGATCGTCGGCGAGGTCTTCGACCTGGGCGGCGAGGGTATGACCCTGCGCACGGCCGCCGCCTCGGTCGCCGCGCTGCAACCCCGTTACCAGCCCGCGGACTTCGCCGTCAGCGTCGCCTCCGGCACGGACGCGGCCGGATATGCCGAGCGGCTGCACGCCGCCGTCGCCCCGCTCGGGGCGGAGGCCGCGGTCACCGAGGCGGGCAAGTCGAGCGTCATCCGGGCGATGCAGGCCCTGATCGCCATGCTCACGCTGATGCTGGTCGTGGTCGCCGGTCTCGGGGTGCTCAACACGGTGGTCCTCGACACCCGCGACCGGGTCCGGGACCTGGGCGTGTACAAGGCCCTGGGGATGACGCCCCGGCAGACGGTCGCGCAGGTCCTCACCTCCGTGGGTGCGATCGGTCTGGTGGCGGGCGCGGTCGGCGTGCCGCTGGGCGTGGCGCTGCACCGCCAGGTGATGCCGGCGATGGGCCGCGCGGTCGGCACCACGATCCCGTCCGCCGACATCGACGTGTACGGCGCGCCCGTGCTGGTGCTCCTCGCGACCGCCGGCGTGGTGATCGCGACGGCCGGCGCCCTGCTCCCGGCGGGCTGGGCGGCCCGCACGGCCACGGCACGGGCACTGAGGGCGGAGTAGGGGCGGACCGGAGGTGCGGTGGAGGCGGGGGCGGGGAGCCGTCCAGGCCGGGGCGAGGGCCCGGGCGAGGTGTCGCGATACCGTCGGCCGTATGTCTGAAGTCCGGTTGACCACGCCCTCCTTTCTCGTGCTCGGCATCATCGACAAACTCGGCGAGGCCAGCCCGTACGACGTGAAGGTCGAGGCCGCGCGGACCGTGGCGCCGTTCTGGTCGATGCCGCACGCGCAGGTCTACGCCCAGTGCGACCGGCTCCTGGAGGCGGGGCTGCTCTCGGAGATCAGGCAGCCCGGTGGCCGGAACCGGCGCCTGATGAAACTCACGGACGAGGGCTCGGCCGCCCTGCGCGGCTGGCTCGCCGACCCCGCCTTCGTGCCCGTCGAGGCGCGCGAACGCGGCATCCTCAAGCTGTGGTTCGGCGCCAGCCCGCGCGTCCACGCCCCGGTCCAGATCGACGAGCACCGGCGGACCCTGGACGAGTACGAGGAACTGGCCGGCGAAGTCGGCGAGTTGCTGACGCGCGGACAGCGCGAGGCGCTGGAGTTCGGCATCCGGTATGAGCGGATGATGGTCGATTTCTGGCACTGGGTCGAGAGCCGCGAGTCCTGAATTTGTTACCGACCGGTTGACCCTGGCGGTGCCCCGCCCTACCTTCCTCCATAGTCCAGAAAGGACTATCGCGGCCATCGTGGCTGTAAGCGCGTGAACGGTGGAGGGGGATGCACCGTGGGACGTCCGACGAGCAACGCGAGCACAAGGTGGGGGCGGGTGTCCGCCGTCGCCGTGACGGTGGTCTGCCTCGTGTACGCGCCGATCGCCATGACCGAACTCTGGCCGTACGCCACACCCGGCGCGCCCGCCATCGGCGAATGGCTCCTCGGCCGGTCCGTCTCCCCCGAATTCGTGGCCGAGGCCGTGCGCGACCGGATGGCGCCGTACGCCCGCAGCCTGGTCCCGCTGATCGTGCACTCGGTCCTGGGCGGCCTCCTGATGCTGCTCGGCCCGGTGCAGCTGCTCTCGGCGGTACGCCGCCGCATCCGGCTGCACCGGATCGCCGGAACCGTCTTCGCCGTCACGGTGTACGTGTCGATGGCCGGCGCCGCGCTCTACCTGCTGCGCACCCCGCCGGCGCAGGCCTTCAGCGGCGCCGCGTTCTGGATCGTCCTCGCCACCATCCTGGTGGGCACCGTCGGCAGCGTGACCTTCGGCGTCCTCGCCGCCGTACGCGGCTTCCCCGACCTGCACCAGCGCTGGATGCTGCTCTGCTACGGCTTCCTGATGACCGCTCCGCTGCTCCGGCTCGAATGGGGCGCGCTGCCCTCGCTGTACCCCGGGCTCTCCCTCCAGGACATCAACCGCGTCGCGATCATGCACCTCGGCGCCCTCGTCGCCTTCGGCGCGCTCCTGGCCTCCCGGGCCCTCGACCGGCGGACCACCGTCCCGGGCCTGACCGGCACCTGGGCGCCGGGCCCGGTCCTCGTCGGTGCCCACCTCGCGGGCGCCGCGGGCCTGGCGTGGATCACCAACGCCTTTCTCGGCGAGGGCGCGCAGGGGCGACGGCTGCTCGTCGCGTACCTCGTCCCGTACGTGCTGACCCACGCCGTCATCGCGGCCCGCGCGGCACGCGCCCGTCGGCGGGGAGCGACCTGGGCGCGCGAGGAGTGGCGCCTGCACCTGGCGGCCCAGTGTCTGGCGCCCGCGTTCTCGGCGGTGACCGTGCCCGTACTGGAACGGACGATGGGCCTCGACCGGCTCACGTCGCTGATCGCGGGCGTCGGCATCGGTGCGGGAATGCTGGCGTACGCGGCGGTCACGGTGGTGAGTCTGCGGATCCTGCACGGCCGCGAAGTCCTGAAGAGACAGCGGGAGTTCGCCGAACTTCCGACCGGCCCGGCGGCCGCTGCCGCGGCTCCGGTCGGCGTCGGCGGGGCCGCGGGGGAAGGGGAGCTGCGATGAGCGACATGCGGCAGCAAGAGGCTGAGGCGGCCGTCGGGGCGGCGCGCTCCGGTCGGCTCGACGGCCGTGAACTCTCGTCCGCCGTCGTCCTCTTGAGCGGCGTCGTGGGAGGCATCAGTCTCACCACCGGCGGTCTCCTTACCGTGACGAGCCTGCTGGGACACGCGGCCGGTGCCTGGGTGTCCCCCGAGGCGCTGAGCCCCGGGCTCATCGGCGCCGCCATGGCCGGGGTGGCCCCGGCCCTGTTCACGATCGGGCGGGCGCGCGTCTGGGAGGACGTACGGAGCCTGGTGCTGCCGCTGGTGATCGTGCTCGTCGGCCTGTTCACGGTGAGCCTGCTGAACGGCGGCACCCTCCAGGCCGTCAAGGGCGGCCCGCTGTTCCTCGCCCTCTTCAGCCTCGGTTGGGTCGCCACGCTCGGACTCCTCGCCCTCGCCGCCGTCGGCTGCCTCGCCGCGCAGTACCGCAGACCGGCAGAGCGGGTGGGCGCTGCTTCGGCAGGTCCGGTGGGCGGCGGCCCGGCGTCGCGTCGGCAGCCGGTCGCCCCGATGCCCGGCTGGTCGAAGCCGCCGCTCGCGGTCGTCGGCTCGGGATGGTTCGGCATCGGGTTCGGTCTGCTGGCCCTCCCCGACTTCTGGGGCGCCCTCGTGCCGTGGACGGTGAACCGCGCGGACGCGCAGGGCCTCGGTGTGTGGGCCCTGGCGCTGGGCGTCGGCATCCTCGGAGCGCTGGCCGAGGACGACCTCACCCGTATCCGTCCGGCGCTCCGGGCCGTTCCGGCGGTGGCGCTCGCCGCGACGGTCGTTCTCGCCGTCCATGCCGGGTCGGTCGACTGGACCTCGGGCCCGGGCATCTCGCTCCTCGCCCTCGTCGCCGGTCTCTTCACGACGGGGGTCTCGGGCCAGTGGCTGCTCTCGCGGGCCATCCGCCGAAACGACGTCACCGTCGAGGACGAGCCGAGCGACGTGGACAAGTCACCGAAGGAGGGGGCTTCTTGAAGTCATGGGCGCTGGGACCGGGGCCCTGAAGCCCTGAGGTCCTTCAGGCCCGGCGCGGCGGGAATGGTCACCGAGGTGGTGTCGGTGGTGTCGGTGACCAGACCCCGGCGGCCGTTCCGTCGCGAAGATGCCGCTCGTAGGTGACGACCTTGCCGTGGATGACGTCGAGGTTCTCGGTCAGGCCGGCGATCCTGGCGCGCACGGTGTCCTCGTGCTCGCGCAGCAGCGCAAGGCGGTCCGGCTCGTTGCCCGGCCCCGACCGCACGAGTTCGGCGAACTTCCTGATCGTGGCGATGGGCATGTCCGAGTCCCGGAGTCGGCCGCACAACACCAGCCAGTCCACGTCCGCCTGTCCATAGATCCGCTGCCCGCCTCCGGAGCGCGGGATCTCGCGAAGGAACAGGCCCTCGCGCTCGAAGAACCGCAGCGCGTGCACGCTCATGCCGGTCATCTCGGCGACCTTGCCGATGGGCAGGCCACCCGTGTCCTCGCTCATCACGGCAACGTACCTTGACCTAGCCTGCACTCCAGCTTCTAGCGTCATCGGCATGATCACAAAGCAGCTGCGCATCGGCACCGGTTTCGGTGCCCACAGCACCGCCGAAGACGTTCTCTCCGGAATCGACCTGACCGGCACGACCGCCCTGGTCACGGGCGGCCATTCGGGCCTCGGCCTTGAGACCACCCGCGCTCTGGCCCGAGCGGGAGCACAGGTCGTCGTCCCCGCACGCCGCCCCTCCGCCGCCGAACGCGCTCTGCGCGACATCCCCGGGACAGAGGTGCACGGACTCGACCTGGCGGACCTGGAAAGCGTCCGGTCCTTCTGCGCACGCTTCCTGGAATCCGGCCGTCCCCTCGGCATCCTCATCAACGGCGCCGGCGTGATGGCCTGCCCGGAAACACGGGTCGGACCGGGCTGGGAGGCGCACTTCGCGGTCAACCACCTCGGCCACTTCGCGCTCGTCCAGCGACTCCTCCCGGCCCTGGAAGCCGGAGGGGCCCGGGTGGTGTCGCTCGCCTCGGCCGGGCACTTCCTGTCCGACATCCGCTGGGACGACATCCACTTCCGCACCGGCTACGACCGCTGGCTCGCCTACGCCCAGTCCAAGACGGCCAACGCCCTGTTCGCCCTGCACCTCGACCGTCTCGGCGCCGACCTGGGCCTGCGGGCCTTCGCGGTGCATCCCGGCAGCATCCTCACACCCCTGCAGCGCCACATCCCTCGGGAGGAGTGGCTCGCGCTGGGTTGGGTGACGCCGGACGGCGAGCCGGCCGACGGCTTCAAGACACCGGGGCAAGGCGCGGCGACAGCGGTCTGGGCGGCGACCTCCCCGCTCCTCGACGGCCACGGAGGGGTCTATTGCCAGGACTGCGACATCGCGGAACCGGCCGCCACGGACGACATGCTCATCGGCGGAGTGAAACCCTGGGCCACCGACCCCGGAGCGGCATCCCGACTCTGGGAACTCTCCAGCGGACTCACAGGCCTGAACGCGCTCCGATGAAGTCTTCGGGAACGCCGGGCCGGGGGCCCGGCTCAGGCCCCGCCGCCGACGAGACGGCCTGTTGACGCGATCTCGCCGATCCAGGTCTCGTACGCCTTGCGGTACGCGTCCCGGTCGGCCCGGATCCGCCGGCGCGACTCGTCCGCCGGCGTCGCGTCCGTCTGCGATTCGTTCGTCTGTGATGCGTTCCGAGTGGGCGCTCGTCCCGCGTGACGCCGAACCCGCCCCGCACGTAAGGGCGTTCGTCGAGACCGCCCGCGAGCTCGGAGCGCGACGGGTCGACGGGTCGACGGGTCGACGGCGGAGCGGGCTCGCGGGACATGTGAGGTCCGCCCGCGACCGAAGGGTGAAATCTCCTGGCCGCGGGGGCGCATGGACATGAGGATGGCGGGATGACCACCCAGCACCCCGAGACCGCCCCTGACGCGCGAACCGCCGCGAACGCCCACACCACTCCGCATGCCCTCACCACTCCGAACGGCCCCATCACCCCGCCCGTGGACGCCCTGATCGTCGTGGACGTGCAGTCGGCGTTCGTCACCGGTGCCGGGGCCGTGCCCGCCGCCGCCCGGCTCGTCGACCGTACGACGGACCTCATCGCGCGGGCCCGGCGGGACGGGGCCCTCGTCGTGCACCTCCAGAACGACGGACCGCCCGGCGCGGAGGACGAACCCCACACGCCGGGCTGGGAGCTCCACCACCCGGTCGAGCCCGGCCCCAGGGAGGTGGTCATCCGCAAACCGTACGACGACGGCTTCGCGGAGACCCCGCTGGGCGGAGTGCTCACGGACGCGGGAGTGAGGGCGGTCGCCGTCTGTGGCGTGATGTCGGAGATGTGTGTGCAGGCGACGGCCCGCACGGCCCTGGCGCGCGGCTACCGCGTCGTCGTACCGCACGACGCCCACGCGACCCAGGACGTGCCGGCGGCGCCCGGGATCAGCGAGGTCGTACCGGCTGCGACGGTCTCCCGGGTGGCGGCCTACGCCCTCGGCAGCGACGCGGAGGTCACCGTGTGGGCCTCCGAGGTCACCTTCACTGTGCCTGCACTGTCCAGTGCCGGCTGAAGTCCTCTGTCACCGGCTGGAGTTCATGCGCGGTCAGTCCGGGCGGAGCGAACGCCAGACCCGGTCCGGCAGGATCCGGGCCGCCTGAGCGAGGTCGACGTCGTGCGCGCCGGACAGCCAGCGGCACGCCGTCTCGGCGGCCGGCCCGATGACCAGCGCCTCGACCAGCGGTTCGGGAATCGGCGCGATCTCGCCCGCCTCGACGAGCGGCCGCATCCACTCGCCGATCGCGGCGAGCAGCGGCTCCTCGGCCGCCCGGACCCGATCGGCGTGGGCGACGAGGTGCCCCGAGTGGGCGGAGGCGTGGATGAACAGCGCGGCGTCCGGGTGCTCCTCGGTGAACCGGAGGTACGCGGTGACCATCGCCCGCACCCCGGTGCGGGCGGTCCTGGTGCGGCCCAGGGCGGTGACGACCTCGCCGTGCAACTGCTCCGTGCACCGGATGTACAGGGCGGCGGCGAGGCCGTCGAAACTGCCGAAGTGGTGGTAGAGGCTGCCGAGGCTGACGCCGCCGGCCGCCGTCACGGCGTTCACGGTGAAACCGTGCCGGCCGGAGTCCGCGTACACCCGCAGCGCCGTGGTCAGCAGGCGCTCGACCGTGGCCTCGCCACGCTGCTGCTTAGGAGACATGGGCACACCCTAGTGCAGCCTTAACTAGAGTTTGGTTCTAGTAGCCTGGCTGCGGAGTGCCCGGGTCCGGTAGGGCGGGAGGTCAGCCGCGGAAACCCTCGGGGCGCTCGGGTGAGGCCTCGGCGAGCGCCTTCGTCACGGCGTCCACACCCTCCCGGAGGCCGTAGACCGGAGTGTCCGGCTGCTGGCGCCAGGAGTCGTCGATGCCGCCCGCGTCCACGGAGTCGAAACCCAGCTCGTCGACGAGGAGCCGTACCTTCTCCTTCGCCGCCGCGTCGTCACCCGCCAAGGGCAGGGCGAGCCGCTCCGGGTCGCCCGCCGGGCGGGGCCGCTCCAGGATGTCCTGGGCGTAGGTGCCGTTGAAGGCCTTGACCACCGGGTGACCGATCTGGCGCTCGGTCCAGCGGCTCTCCGTCAGGCCCTCGTCCTCTATCGCGTCGATACGGCCGTCGCGCTCACGCGGGTAGTAGTTGCCGGTGTCGATCACGACGAAACCGTCGGCGGCACCGTCGAAGAGCCCGGCCGGAAGGTCGGGGACGTTCTTCAGCGGGACCGTCACGACGACGACCTCCGCGCCCCGCGCGGCCTCCGAGGCGGCGACCGCGGTGGCGCCGGTCTCCTCGGCGAGCGCGGTGAGGGTGTGCGGGCCGCGGGAGTTGGCCACGGACACCTCGTGGCCGAGGGCGGTGAGGCGACGGGTCAGATTGCCGCCGATGTTGCCGGCGCCGATGATGCCGATCTTCATGATGCTTCCTTGTCGAGAGCTGTACGCGATCAAGAGCTGTCGTTCTCCAGCTTCCGTCAGGCGTCCGAACGGAGGGGTCGGAACCCGCCACGCGCGAAGTCCCAGGATGCGAGATCGGCAAATTGCAATATTCTGCAATTCGATACATCCTGGTCGGGCCGAGCCCGTGGGTAGCCGCCGGGCGCCGCATCCCGCCCAGCCCCGCGCACCCGCGCCCCCGGAGGACAGAGACCGTGCCGGTCCCGCTGTACCAGGCCAAGGCCGAGTTCTTCCGCATGCTGGGCCATCCCGTACGCATCCGGGTCCTGGAGCTGCTCCAGAGCGGGCCGATGCCGGTACGGGAGCTGCTCGCGCGGATCGAGGTCGAGCCGGCGGCGCTCTCGCAGCAGCTCGCCGTGCTGCGCCGCTCCGGGATCGTGACCTCGACGCGCGAGCGATCGACCGTCGTCTACACGCTCGCGGGCGGAGACGTGGCCCAGCTCATGCAGGCCGCGCGGCGGATCCTCACCGAGATGCTCACCGGACAGGGACGGCTCCTCGCGGAACTCCGCGAGGGCGACACCGCCGGCGCCTCCGACACCCCCGGCACCTGCGGCGTCTCCGGCGCCACTGGCGTCCCGACCCCGCAGTCCTGCTTCCCACCCGTGCTTCCGCAGTGATCGCCGTACGAGAAGGATGACGACGCACATGACCATCGAATGGCGTTACACCGTCCAGCAGGACCTGGGCGTACTGTCCCTGGCCGGGTTCCTCGGAGCCGACGCCGTGGGACGGTTCACCGGGGCCGTGGGATGGGCGGTCGCGCGGGGCACCGGGCCGGTCGTCCTCGACCTGACACGGCTGCGGGGCTGGTCGGTGGGCGGGCAGCTCGCCGTGGCGGAGGCGGCGCTCCGGCTCCGGGCCGCGGGCCGGGCCCTCGAACTGGCCGCGATCCCCGCCGACGGCTCCCTCGTCCCGGCGGGCGAAGGGCCCCCGGTCCTGGTCCACCGCGACCTGGCCGCAGCACTCGCCGCGCACCGTGACGCGGGCGCGGAGCAGCGGGCCTGGCGCAGCGACGCCTGGCCCACCGCCTGATCCCCGGCCCGCTGTTGGTGTGTCTTCGGCCACGGGAGGAGCGAGGATGGGGGCATGCTGCAGAGTGCCGGGTCGACGCGACGCGCGGGGTGGGTGCGATGAGTGCGCCGCTCTACCAACTGAAGGCCGAGTTCTTCAAGACGCTCGGACACCCCGTCCGCATCCGCGTCCTTGAGCTGCTGAGCGAACGCGAACACGGGGTCGCCGAGATGCTTCGCGACACGGGCGTCGAACCGGCGTACCTCTCCCAGCAGTTGGCCGTCCTGCGCCGGGCGAACATGGTCGTGGCCCGACGTGAAGGGACGGCCGTGTACTACGCGCTGACGAGTCCTCAGGTGGCCGAACTGCTGCGCACCGCCCGGACGATCATCTCCGGCGTCCTGGCGAACCAGGCGGAACTACTGGCCGACCTCCGCGCCACGGCACCCCGCGAGAAGACCCCCTAGGGGGTCTGTGGCGGAATCGGGGCCCGGCGGTGTCCCTCCCGGTCGGTCAGGCGGTCGGTCGGGGCTCGTTGTCCGGCTGGATGCCCGCCAGGAGGTTGAACGCGCCCGTCAGCAGGTTGAGGGTGACCACGCCGACCACCTCCGCGATCACCCGGTCGCTCCAGCCGTGCCCGCGTACCTCGGCGATGTCGTCGTCCGACAGGGAGCCCGGTTCGGCCAGGACCCGCAACGCCAGGCCGATCAGGGCTGCCTCGCGGGGGTCGGTGGACGTGCCCTGGCGGGCCAGTCCGATGTCCGTCTCGCTCAGGCCCGCCGCGCGGCCGGCCTCGCGGTGCGCTTCGCGGCAGGTGCCGCAGCCGATCCACTCCTGGACGGCCAGGGACAGCTTCTCGCTGAGGGCGCGCGGTATCTTGACCCGCTTCATCGCCCGGGACAGGTTCAGATAGCCGTCGAGCAGCGCGGGTGAGTGCGCCATCGTCGACACCATCTCACCCACGGAGCCGTGCCGTTGGGCGATGTCGGCCAACAGCTCGCCCGCCCGGCCCGGTGCCTGCTCGGGAGTGAGCGCGGTCAGTCTTTTCGTGGTCACGTGGCCCTCCTCGTTACGGTCAATATACCCATGGGGGGTATGTGGTTCGCAACGAGGAGTGGGTCCGAGACGTTCCCGATGATGCCGGGGCACGTCGTCGTGTCAGCACGACAGCGTCAGGCGGGCCGGACCGTGGAACACCCAGTCCGGCGCGTACTCCACCTCGACCCGCGGTCGGGTGCCGGGGCGGAGCGCGGGAAGCCGGTCCACCAGGAGCCCGAGCCCGATCTCCGCCTCGGCCCGCGCGAGCGCCGCGCCCACGCAGTAGTGGATGCCCAGGCCGAACGCGCAGTGCCGGCCACTGTCCCGGTGGATGTCGAGCCTGTCGGGGTCCGGGAAACGCGCCGGGTCCCGGTGGGCCGAGCCCAGGACCAACTGGACGCGATCGCCCCGGCGGACGGACCGGCCGGCGAGTTCCGTGTCCCGATGCGCCCACCGCGTGATCATCTGGACCGGTGGGTCGTGACGCAGGAACTCGTCCACCGCGTTCGGCAACAGTCCTGGTTCCGCGCGCAGTTCCTCCCCGACCTCCGGACGGGCGAGCAACGCCAGCACCGCCTTGCCTATCAGCCCGGTCGTCGTCTCGTGCCCCGCCGTCAGCAGATGAACGCAGGTCGACGTAAGGCTCGTCGTCCCCAGGGAGGCGTCCGTGCCCTCCACCGCGGCCAGCGCGGAGAGCAGGTCGCCCCGGTCCTCCGTACGCCGGACTGCCAGCTCCTCGCGGAAGTAGGCGTCCAGCCCCGCCGCCGCCCGGTCCGCCCGTTCGAGCGCGGCCGGCGAACGGTCACCCCTGGTCCCGCCCGCCTGTTGGAGCGCGAGCGCCTCCGCCCGGAACCACGGCCACCGTCCCGCCTCCACCCCGAGCAGGCCCGCCACGACCAGCAGCGGGAACGGCGCGGCGAAGCCCTCGACCAGCTCCACCACGGGCCGCCGCGCCAGCGGCCGTACGAGCTCCTCCGCGATCTCCCGTATGCGTGGGCGCAGCGCACGTACGGCGGGGGCGCCCAGCGGCGGCGCCACCTGGGCACGGAGCCGGGTGTGCCGGGGCGGGTCCAGGAAGACGAGCCAGTTCTCCACGATCCGGCGGAGCATCACGTACCCCTCGGGAATCGGCACGCCGCTCCCGGTCGACGGCGACGCCCGCCGGAAGCCCCGGTCGGTGAGGACCCGCGCCACCTCGGTGTGGCCGAAGAGGTACCAGGTCGTCGGCCCTGTCCGGCCGGCCGCGCGTGGCGGTCGTACCGCGTGCACCGGGTCGGTCTCGCGGTAGCGCCGGTAGACGGGATACGGGTCGGCCAGATCGAGCCGCGCCGGATCGAAGGGTTCCGGGATGCCCGTCGGCGCCGCGTGCCCGTTCATCCGTCCGCTCCTCCCACTCCGCCCCCGGGCGCTCCTGCCCCCCGTACCAGGTCGGCCAGGCGCCCGGGATCCGCCGGTGCCGCGGAACCCCGCCAGGCCACATGACCGTCCGGGCGTACGAGCACGAACGGCCGCTCGTACCGCCTCGCCGTCTCCTCGTCGTCGCAGCGCACCACCCGCAGGGGAACCCGGCGGTCGCCGAAGGCGCGCACGAGACCCTCCGGATCGCCGGAACCGGCGCCGGCACCGAAGTGGAGGAGCACGAACTCCGGGCCGAACAGGTCCAACGTCGACCGGCCGGGCCCCAGCCACACGTGCGGAGCGCGTGCGCCCGGCACGGCCGTGCGGTTCCACCACGGGTCGGCGGCCGATCCATCGGAGCAGCGCGGCCCCGTCCCGTCTTCCCCGACAGCCTTCTCTTCGACGACGACCTTCTCGTCCACGACGACCGGCGACTCGTAGCGGTACGCGAAGTGGGTGTCGGGCGCGTCGAATTCGCGTATCGGATCGGATTCCGCGATCTCCCGGCCCAGCGTGGCCCGTGCCCGCTCCCCGTCGGCGGTCGCGTCGCAGAGCGCGGCGGAGAGGCGCCGGTCGAGGGTCCGTCGCAGATTGCGGTGACTCTCCTCCAGGCTCCGCAGGGCCACCGGGCGCCGCTCGCTCTCGTACGTGTCGAGCAGCCCGGGTCCGGCCCAGCCCGCCAGCTCCGCCCCCAGCTTCCACCCCAGGTCCGCCGCGTCGCCCACTCCCGTCGCGAGCCCGAACCCACCCGAGGGCGACAGCGTGTGCGCCGCGTCCCCGGCGATCAGCACCCGCCCGGCGCGGTACCGCGAGGCGACCCGGTGGGTCAGGTGCCAGGTGGAGTCCGACACCACCTCGATCGGCACGGCCGGGGCGACGGCCCGCCGCACGGCCTTCGCCGCGTCGGCGGGGCCCGCCGGGCAGGTCAGCCGGTACAGGCCCCGCCCGTCGATCGACCTCAACGGGTAGCGCAGACCGCCCGGTTCGGTCACGAAGTACACCAGGGCCCTGCGCGGGCCGAGGGTGGCGTCGAGCCCGGGCGCCCGGAAGAGGATGTTGCGCAGGACGCGGGTCCGGTGCCGTTCGGGCGCGTCGATCCCGCACCCCTTGCGCACCGGGGACGAAGCCCCGTCGCAGCCCACCAGGAACCGGGCGTGCACCGTCGTCCGTACCCCCGCCCCGTCCACGAGCGCGGCGCTCACCCGGTCCGGGAGCCGGGTGAACCCCAGCAGCCGGGTCCCGAGCCGCACCGGCCCCGTCGGATGGACCCCGAGACGGGCGGTGAGCAGCGGCGCGAGCCAGTGCTGCGGGCAGATCGCCTCGGGTTCCGGCGTGTACGGGGGCGGGGGCCGTCGACCGGCCGTGCCGAGGCTCAGCCGGTGCAGCTCGTGGCCGCCGACGGCGGTCACCCAGGCGATGTCCAGGGTGTGATCCGCCGGCCAGCCCGCACCCCGGATCGCGTCCGCGACCCCCCACCGCCGGAACGCCTCCATCGCGCGTGGGCCGACGGTCGACACCTTGGGGTGGGTGACCTGCCCGTCCCCGGCCTCCACCAGGACGAAGTCCACGCCCCGGTGGGCGAGGTCGAGCGCGAGCGCGAGCCCGACGGGCCCGCCGCCCACGATCAGCACATCAGTCTCCACGACTCAGTTGCTCCCCTCGTGCCGGAAGCCCGCGTGCCCGAAGCCCTCGTGCTCGAAGCGTTCCGCGTACCAGGCCATCAGCTCCGGCACCCGGTCCGGCACGCCCTCGCACTCCCGGGCCATCGCCGCGAGGTGCCGGAACCGCATCGCGAACCCGCGCCGGGCCACATCGGGGCGCGCGATGTACGCCGGTGGCTCCTCCAGTTCGAAGGACGGACCGGCCGTCCGCCCCCGCCACCCCGACTCCAACGGCATCAGCTGCTCAGCGAGCGGGCGCATCATCCCCGTCATCACGTCGATCGCGGCGTTCATCAGTTTCGAGCGGCGCAGGCTCGCGTCCGGACTCTCCCCGAAGTGCTGGACGATCAGCTGGAGCATCATGAAGTAGCAGCGGTTGAACAGGCGCATCACCTGACGCGCGTGCGGATCGCTCACCGCCGCCCGCCCCGGATGCCCGGGGTCGAGCGTCGGATTCCGCAGCGAGGGGTACGCGGGGTGCCACGGTGTCCCCTCCCCGTGCGGGCCGTCGGCCCGCTCCGTCATCAGGAGCTCCGCGAGGCGTACGAAGGTGTCGTGATGGGACTCCGAGCCGTCCTTCTCGGTGTCGAGGACCCCGCCCTCGCCCTGCTCGGTCACGAAGTCCACGGCGAACAGCGCGCTCGACAGGTCGTCCACCTCCAACTGGTAGTCCGGATGAACGGCGTTGACCGCCTCGCCGATGAAGAGGTGGTGCTCGCCCCCGCCGCGCCCCCGGTCCACCATGAACAGGTCGGGGACCCGCGTCAGGCCCTCCCGGATGCCCGCGTACAGCTCGCTCGGCGAACCGAACGGGTTGGGCCCGTCCATCGCTCCCGTGCCGCCCGCGAGCCGCTCGGGCCGCTCGATGGCGATGAACCGCTGGAGACTGCCCAGGTGCAGCGGCTCCAGGGCGAAGTCGAGGGGCAGTGGCAGCCGGCCCGGCGTGCCGAAGTCGATCTCCGGGACGTGGAAGGGCTCACCCATCGCCATCAGGATGTTGTTGACGACGAGGAAGTGCATCATCTCCTCGCGGGCCACCTCGAAGAGACTGTCCCGCACACCCTTGGCCAGGGTCTCCCCACCGTCCCCGCAGGCCAGCCGGAGCTGGCGCGGCGTCCACACCCCACTGCGCACGTACTCGAACCCTGTGCCGTGCGTGGGGACCGAGTAGCCCGCGTAGAGGTACTGGAGCGAGCTGGCGAGCTCCACCGACACCGCCTGCCAGAGCGCCGACCGCAACTGCGCGCGCGTGGTGATCTGCGGATACGCGCGGACCGGCGACGGGACGGCCGCCGGTGGCACGGCCGCCGCCGCGCTCTGCGCACGCAGGTACTTGAGCAGCAGCCGCGCCTTCGGCAGCGACAGATCGCGGGTCGGCGGCATGTAGTACGTCCTGTCCTTGTTGGCCGGATCGCACATCTGCCAGATGAGCCTCGCGTACGTATCGACCTTGCAGCGGTCCGCGAGGCTGAACACCTCGTCGCGCATGAACGGGAACAACTGCTCGTAATACGCGAACACCTCGCGGTGCAGCAGCTCGAAGGTCACGTCCTGCTGGAGCACCGCGTCCAGCGGCCAGTCGTCCGGCAGCACCCGGACCGCCGCCGAGCCCGCCCACGGCCAGAAGCCCAGAGCGTCGTCGTGGTCGTAGCATGCCTCGGCCGAACCGGGGGCCGCCGGATCGGCCGGCGGCTCCTCCTCGGAATCCGCCGCCAGGAGCAGCCGTGCCGTACCGGCCCGCGCACCGGCGACCGTGAACCAACCGCGCCCGCGTGCGTCCGTGGCGAGGTGGCAGCGTGCGCCTCCGGCCGTCCCGGACGTGTCCGCCGTGGGCTTCTCCCCGGTGCTCCGGCCCGCCCGGAGCCGGACGATGTCCATGTCTCCGCAGCGGGCGTACGGTGCCGAGGCCGCCGCTTCCAGCGGCAGGGCGCGCGGGTTGGGGTACTGGCGGACGACGACCGTGTCGAGGGGCGCCGGGCGGCCCCGCAGGAACGTCCGCACCGGGACCTCGACGGCGTGCTCGTCACCCCGCTCGGGGTCCGGGTGCTCCAGGATCAGGCAGGCCTCGTCGGTCAGGACGACCGCCTCGCGCTCCCGCAGCAGTACCGTGCGTGAGGATCCGCCTCTGCCACCGGACCGCACCAGGACGAGGCCTTCCGTCTCCGCCCGGCTCACCGCCTCCGCCGACTCCACCGGCACGGTCACGACGGCACCGCCCTCGGACGCACCCTCGGGCAGGAAGGCGAGCGGCACGTCCGAGCGGGCGGTCCGCAGCTCCAGGGTGCCCCGGTCGCTCGCGGCTCGGTCGGCGGAGCCGTAAGGAGGGGCTGTGAAGGGCCAGTTGAAGGACACAGCAGTGGGGGAGAGCCGTACGGTGCACGGCCCAGGCGCCCCATCCACGTGGTTCCCGTGCGGGACGAGCAGTCGGCCCGCCGGGTGGGTGCGCGGCTCGTCCGGGTGCCAGGGCGCCACGGTGCCCCGCAGCAGCCACCGCCCCGGAGCGTCCTCCGCGTCCAAGTCTTCGTCGGTGGAAGGCTGTTCAAGGGTGAACTGGACGAGGATTCCGCCGCCGTCCCGGGCCTCGGAGGCGGCCCGAAGGGCCCGTACGGCGGGGGAGCCCGCCGATCCGGCCGGCCAGTCCAGGCCCTCGCCGGCCGCGATCGCGAACTGGTGGAGGGTGCGTCGCACCGGAGTGAAGCCGTGCCACCGTGGCGGCATGAACCCGGTCACCTCCCCGACGCACAGATAGCCCGCGTCGTGCGAGCGTCCGTCCCGGCCGAAGGCGAACTGGCCTCCCATCAGCGTCGTCGTCCACGCGGACGAGGGGTCGACGTCGAAGACCCGGGCGCGGTTCACGGTCGTCCCCAGGTACGGGTTGTAGTGGCCCCACAGGTCGACGGCCCGCCCGACCACCGGATCCGCCGTGTCCACGGTGCCGCCGTCGTCCCGCTGCACCCCGGTCACCCGGGCCGCCAGGAGGAAGTGGCCGTTCCCGGAGAAGTGGCTTCCGCGCGCCCCGCGCCCCGCAAGGTGCTCGTGATACGCCTCCGCGGGCTCGTCGACGCCGAACGGACCGGCGACGAGGGGCTGGTCGGGACGCGCGTCCCCGTCCTCCCCGGTGCCCACGGCGTCCGTACCCCGAAGGGCGGTGTTGCGCGCCAGGTCCACCAGGCCGCCGCGCGGACCCGTGGGCAGCCGGGTCAGCGCCGTTCCACCGAAGTACAGCCGGGGCAGGTCGAACACGCTCATGCCGCCTCCAGTCCGGCCGTCTCCACGACGCCCCGGCCGGGCGCGTGCCGGGCGATCAGGGTCACGGCCTCCAGGGCCGACTCCACCGCGCCCTCGATCCACGCGGGCTCGGTCGCGCAGTGCTCCCCGGCGAAGAACATCCGGTGCTGCGGTCGTACCGCCCTCCGCCGCTGCTCCTCGCGCGCGGCCGCGTCCTGACCCCAGCGGATCGTGCACCCGCCCGCCGTCCACGGATGCTCGCCCCAGGCGAGACTGGCGACGCCCCGCACCATCCCCCGGCGCAGCAACTGCGGGTGCATCCGCCCCAGTTCCTCGACCACCGTCCGGTGCCGCAGGGCGGGCGGCATGGTGCCGAGATGCTCGGCGTCCTCCCCGATCGTGTAGCTGGCGAGCAGCGCCGCACCCCGGGCGGTGTCCGTGGCCCCTTCGGTCTCGGACGGCGGGTAGTACGTCTGCCGGATACGGCCCCCGGAGAACGAGGCCCCGCCCCGGATGCCCTCGCCTTCCCAGAACGGCTCGCGGCAGTGGACGGCGACCTTCGTCGCCGGGCAGTAGTCCACCTCCCGTACGACCGCGAGCTTGTCCTCGTCGAAGCCGGTGAGCGTCAGACTCCGCAGGACGGAGAACGGCACCGTGCACAGCACGTAGTCGCAGCGCCGGACGGCTGCCGACGGGCCGCCGCCGAGCCGTACGAGGACGTGGTCGGGGGCCACTTCGAAGCCGGACACCCGCTGGCCCAGCCAGATGGGCCCCCGGATCCGGGCGGCGAGCCGCTGCGCGAGCTGGTCCATGCCGCAGGCGAGCCGCACCAGTTCCGGACTGGTCTCGGTGAGGATGTCGTCGAGGAAGCCGTTCAGCCGGTCGCCGCAACCCGCCCGGATCCCCGGATGCGCGGCGAACAGGCCGTGCACGTCGATCCGGTCCTTGGCATGGCCGAGGAGATGCGGCGACAGGTCGACGTCCTCGACCAGGTCGAGGAGGTTGCGCGCGAGGTCGGCGCGGAGCCCGGCGCGCAGCCCGGGCGGTGCGACGGCGTCGACGACGGCCGACAGCCACGCGCCGAACACGACGGTCTCCTCGCGGTACGGGGCACCCGGCAGCGCGGCACGGACGTCGGCGATCAGGGTCCTGGGCGCGTCCCGGAGCCGTACATGACCGGTGCTGGTCGCCAGGAAGACGTTCTCCTCGGACAGCAGGGTGGTGAACGGCCGGACCTGGTCGGCGAGGCCCAGACGCTCCACGTAGTGCATGGTGCGGCGGTGCGCGATGGGGATGCGCATGGCGCCCAGCTCCACGAACGGCGCGCCCTCGGCCGGGCCGAAGCGGTGCGTGAGGACACGGCCGCCGAGCCTGCGGCTGCCCTCGATGACCTCGACCCGGAACCCGAGCCGCTCCAGTTCGTAGGCGGCGACCAGGCCGGCCATTCCGGCGCCCACGATGCTGACCGTGCTGTTGGCGCGGGTCCGCCGCCGGGCGCGCGGCAGATGACGGGACTGCATGACGGTGGTGGTCTGCATGACGGTCCGACTCCCGATCGGTTCGGTGCGCGGGTCTGGGTGGGTGGGCCGGAACGCGGAGGCTTACGGGCCGCTGGGGGCGAGTGCGGTCAGGTAGTCGCGGAGCAGGGCGGGACGGGCGAGCGGGGCGACCAGGCCCACGTATCCGTCGGGCCGCACAAGACGCAGGTCGCCGGGGTGCCCCAGGCGCTTGGCCTCGGCGCCGTCCCACGGGGTCACGGGCAGGATCCGGACCGGGGCCGGGAAGCGGGCGCACACGTCCCGGAGGGTGTCCAGCACGCCCGCGTGGGCGCCGGCGGCGTGCAGGACCAGGGTCCACCGCTCGTACCCGAGGAGCGTGTGCAGCCGGGTGGGGGCAGGGCTCATGGGGTCCGACGGACCGGTGGTGACCGTGACGTCCGGCATGCGGTCGCCCGCGCGTGGACCCGAACGGCGGTGGCGGCCGGGGCGGTGCGCGGACAGCGCACCGCCCGCGTGGGTCCGGCCCAGGTCGCTCAGCCGCAGGTCGAGCCGGCGCTGGAAGCCGCGGCGGGCGAGGACGGCGGGCACCGTGGCCGTGAACGCCCGGTAGCCCAGCGGCGGCAGCGGCAGCTCCATGAAGTTGAACCGCATCTCGCGGATGTACCGCACGGCGAGCAGCCGTTGCTCGTCGCTGTAGGTGTCGAGGAGGTCCTCGCCCGCCTGGCCGTGGTGCACGGCGGCGAGCTTCCAGGCGAGGTTGTGCGCGCCGAGGATGCCGACGTTCATGCCGTGGCCACCGACCGGGGCCCAGGCGTGCGCCGCGTCTCCGGCGAGCAGCCCGCGCCCGCAGCGGAGCGTGGCGGCGACGCGGTCGCTGAAGCGGGCCCGGTTCAGCCAGGGGATCGCGGTGGGTCCGAGGCGCAGGTCCGGCATCCGGGCGGTGTCCGCGACCAGGTCCCGCAGTTCGCCGAGGGTGGGAGCGGCGGTCAGCGAGGGATCGGGGTCGTCCCGGAAACAGAAGAAGCGGTAGCCCCCGCCGGGCAGCGGGAAGACGAGCAGGGACCGGTGCGGGGCCAGGAAGATGTGGCCCCGGCCCGGCTCGTCGCCGAGCGCCCAGGTGGGATGGGCGTTGCCCTGGACGACCTGGAGCCCGGTGCGGCGCCGGCCCTCGAAGGGGATGCCGAGGCGGTCCCTGACCACGCTGGCTGTGCCCTCGCAGCCGACGATCCACGGGGCGGCGGCGGACTCGACGGTGCCGTCCTCGTGCCGCAGGGTGAACTCCGCCCGGTCGTCGTGGATCTTGACGTCCGTCACCTCGGTGTTCCACTCGACGCGGGTGTCGAGCCCCGCCAGTTCCTCGCAGAGGAGCCGTTCGATGTCGTGCTGCTCGATGTTGAGCGGGCGGGCATGGGCCGACCGTGCCCAGCCGGTGGTGAGTTCGCCGAGGGCCCTGTCGCGGGCGTGGATCGTCACCACGTCCAGCTCCACACCGTTGCGCCGGAGGGTGTCGCCGACCCCCAGGGCGTCGAGCGCCTCCCGGGCCCGCGCCCAGAGCACCAGGGCCCGGGCCTCGTGCTTCGTCGCGGGCGCCTTGTCGACGATCCGGACCCGCAGCGCGAGCCGGCGCAGGCCGATCGCCAGGGTGAGCCCGACCGGGCCCGCCCCCACCACGCACACATCCACGTCTGCGGCCCCGGCGCCGTGGTTCCGACCGGCCCCGTCCGACGCTTCGTCGTCGGCCCTGTCCCCGTCCCCGTCCGTGCCCATGCCTGTCTCCACCCGTGTCACCCGCCCTCCGATCGAGTTCCCGATGTTCAGCGTGCGGGCGGAAGATCACCTTCAACAGGGCGTGCGGCGGGGCGCGGGGATCATGGCGACCTGCGGAGATGACCACCTGTGCGTCATCTGGTCTGTTTGCGTGACGGCAATGGAATTCAGCCGTATGCTGCACGGAGAGTCACCACCTCTGGCCGGATCATTACGCTGGGGCGCCGAGTTGTCCCCAGGTGGCGTCCATTCCGCTCCTCGTCGACCACCCCCGGAGCGTCGTCGCGGCTCGCTCACGCCACCGAGCGTGGCCAGTTCACGACACCGGCGCCGATTCCTGGGGCCGTCGGACGACTGGTGCGGGGCCGACGCCGACGACACCCCGTACTTGCCGATGTTCCGCCGGCCCGTCCTGGTCTTCGAGGGCTCCGCCGAGACGCTGACCGCCGCCCACGCGCGCGTGCTCTCCCGCTCGCTTCCGAGGAGAACGGTGGGCAGCCCGCGGTGGACGGGGAGCGGCTCGCGGAGAGCGGTGGGCAGCCCGCAGAAGACGGGGAGCAACGCGCGGAAGGCTGTGGTGGGCGGCGTCAGCCGGCCGCGCGCTCCGCGCACTCCAGGAGGGTCGGGAGCGCGGCCGCCAGCGCGTCCGTCCCGTGCGCGTACGGCAGCCGGAGCCGGTCCCGGAAGCCGTCCACGGGCGAGAAGGCCGACCCCGGCACCACGGACACTCCGTGACGCCGCGCCAGCTGGGCCAGCGTCTCCGTGTCGGTGCCGGGGACCCGCACCCAGAGGGCGGGGCCTCCCGCCGGGCGGGTCCACTCCCAGTGCGGGGCCTCGGCCAGCAGGAGCGACTCGGCCGCGTCCCGCTGCCCCCGCAGCTGGGCCCGGCGTCGCGCGCGTGCCTCCGGCAACGTGTCCAGCAGACGGACGGCGACGAGCTGGTCCACGACCGAGCAGGACAGGTCCACCGAGGTCTTGATCTTCGCCAGCCGGGCCACCACCTGCGGCGAGGCACGGACCCAACCCACCCGCAGGCCGCCCCAGAACAGCTTCGAGAGCGTGCCGACGGTCACCGACGACCCCATGGGCAGCCCGGCCACCAACGGCACCGGGGCGGCCTCGTCCGGCACGGTCCCGGCCGACACCGCCGTTCCCCGACCGGCATCCCCGTCACCCAGGGCGAGTTCCGCGCACGCCGTGTCCTCGACCGTGAACAGGTCCTGTGCCGCGAGCACCCGCTGCCACTCCCGGCGCGCCGCACCGTCCAGGCTGCGCCCCGTCGGGTTGTGGGCCGTCGGCTGGAGGTACACGAGCCGCGGCCGCCCATGGGCGCACAGCCGCCGCAGCGCCGCCACGTCGGCCCCATCCGTACCGCCGCCGGGACCGTCCCCGCCCATCGGGACCAGTCGGGCGCCACGCGCGCGGAGCGCCTCCAGGGCGCCACGGTAGGTGGGGTTCTCCACGACCACCGTGTCGCCCGGTTCGACCAGGGCCTGCGCCACGAGCCACACCGCCTGCTGCGAACCCGAGGTCACCAGGATCTGCCCCGCCTCCGTCGGCACCCCCGCCGCCCGGTAGTACGTGGCGATCCCCTCCCGCAACGCCGGGATCCCGTACGGGTGGTAGCCGTCGTCCTCCAGGAGCGTGCCGAGGTCACCGCGGGTCAGCGCCCCCACCGCATCCCCGACCGCGCCGAGCCCCGGCAGCGCCCCGCTCGACAGGTCCGCCGTGCCGGCGGTGGCGGCGGCACGCGACCGGGCGTCGAAGCTGACCAGCCGCCCCTCCGTGACGTACCCGTCGACCGTGCCCGAGCCCCGCAGCCGGGAGCCGCTGCCCCGTACGCTCTCCAGCCATCCCTCGCTCTCCAGGAGGCCGTAAGCGGCCGTCACCGTGGACCGGCTCACGCCCAGGACCAGGGCCAGTTCGCGCTGCGAGGGCAGTACGGTGCCGCCCGCCACGTCGCCGCGCCCGGCCAGCTCCCGCAGCGCGTCCGCGAGCCGCCGTGGCAGCGGTCCCGGCCCCTCCGAGGACCAGCCGGTGAGGAGTCGGGACAAACGGGTCGAAGCAATCCGGGCCATGGCATCCATCTTGCGCCACGACGCAGGCCAATCCGGCTCGACTGGTCGTTGTCGCCGCAGGTCACACGACGGAGGATCGACAGTGGCGGGACCGGGCGACGGGACCGAGAGGCGGGAACGGGAGAAAGGTGAGGGCATGGCGACCGTTGTGCTGGTCGGCACTCTGGACACCAAGGGGGAGGAGTACGCCTGGCTGCGCGAACGGCTCCGGGAGTACGGCAGCGACGTCCTGCTCGTCGACACCGGGACCACGCCCCCACCCGCTCACGCCCCCACGGCCGACATCACCGCCGACGTCGTCGCGCGCGCGGCGGGCCACGACCTGGCCAGGCTGCGGGCCGCCGGCGACCGCGGGGCGGCCGTCGCCACCATGGCCCAGGGCCTCACCCGTGTCGTCGTCGACCTCTACCGCAAGGGAAAGCTGCACGCAGTGCTCGCCGCGGCCGGCAGCGGCGGCTCCGCCATCGCCGCCCAGGCCATGCGGGCCCTTCCCATCGGCGTACCGAAGGTGCTCGTCAGCACCATGGCCGGCGGCGACGTCTCCCCGTACGTCGACAGCAGCGACCTCACCCTGATGTACAGCGTCGTCGACATCTCAGGGCTCAACTCCGTCTCCTGCCAGGTCCTCGGCAACGCGGCGGCCGCCGCCGCCGGAATGGCCCGCCGCCACGAGCGCAACCACGACGAGCCCGCGGGCCGGGGACGGCCGGTCGTCGCGGCCACCATGTTCGGCGTGACGACCACGGCCGTCGACGCGGCCCGCGCGCGGCTCGCCGAACTCGGCTACGAGGTCCTCGTCTTCCACGCCACCGGCGCGGGCGGCCGGGCCGTCGAGAAGCTGGCCAGGGACGGCATGCTCGACGGCGTCCTCGACCTCACCACCACCGAACTCGCCGACGAACTCGTCGGCGGAGTGCTCAGCGCGGGCCCGGCCCGGCTCACCGCCGCCGGTGCCATGGGCATCCCGCAGGTCGTCGCCCCCGGCGCGCTCGACATGGTCAACTTCGGACCGGCCGCGACCGTCCCCGAGCGGTTCACCGAACGACAGCTGCTCGTCCACAACGCGACGGTCACCCTGATGCGGACCACCGCGCGCGAGATGACCGAACTCGGCGCCGTCATGGGCCGCAAGCTCCGCACCGCGCGCGGACCGGCCGAGGTCTTCTGGCCGCTGCGCGGCGTCTCCGCCGTGGACGTCACGGACGGGCCCTTCGAGGACCCGCAGGCGAACCGGGCGGGCCTCGACGCGCTGCGCGCCGCCGTCCGCGGAGGCGAGGTCCGGGTCCACGAACTCGACGCCCACATCAACGACCCGTCGTTCGCCGTCGCCATGGCGGACCGTCTCCACCAGCTGATCAGCGAGGAGTGACCACCGTGAACACCGGGACCACCATCAGCCGTCAGGACGCGCTCGGCCGGCTGCGCGCCCAGGTCGCCGCCGGCCGCCCGATCGTCGGCGCCGGCGCGGGCACCGGACTCTCCGCCAAGTGCGCCGAGGCCGGCGGGGTCGACCTGCTGATCATCTACAACTCGGGCCGCTACCGGATGGCCGGGCGCGGCTCGCTCGCCGGACTCCTGCCGTACGGCGACGCCAACGCGATCGTCACGGACATGGCGCGCGAGGTGCTGCCCGTGGTCCGCGACACCCCCGTCCTCGCGGGCGTGTGCGGCACGGACCCGTTCCGCCGCATGGACCTCTTCCTGGACGAACTCAAGGCCATGGGCTTCGCAGGCGTGCAGAACTTCCCCACGGTCGGCCTCTACGACGGAACCTTCCGCATCAACCTGGAAGAGACCGGCATGGGGTACGGCCTGGAGGTCGACATGGTCCGCGCCGCCCACGAACGGGACCTGCTCACCGCCCCGTACGTCTTCGATCCCGACCAGGCCGCCGACATGGCACGGGCCGGCGCCGACGTCCTGGTGCCCCACGTCGGGCTCACCACCCAGGGGGCCATCGGCGCGGGAACGGCCATGACGCTCGACCAGGCCGCGGCGGCGGTCCAGGAGATGCACGACGCGGCCAAGCGCGTGAACCCCGACGTCCTGGTGCTCTGCCACGGCGGCCCCATCGCCGAGCCCGAAGACGCCCGCTACGTCCTGGAGCACACCACCGGCGTCGTCGGCTTCTTCGGAGCCTCGTCCATCGAGCGCCTGCCGACGGAACGGGCCATCACGGAACAGACCCGCGCCTTCAAGGCCCTCACCACCGGCTGACGCCGTTGTCGGTGCCGTGCCGTACAACTGAGAGCGAGAAACACGACGGCACGACCGCACGAGGGGAGGGGACCGCCGGTGGACACCTTCGCGGACCCGGTACGCGTCGACCGCGCGCCCTTCGTCGGCCGCGACCGGGAACTCGCCCGGCTCGACGCGCTGCTGCGCCACCGCACCGGGGCGACGGGCCCGGTGGCCGTGGACGTCGTGGGTGAGCCGGGCATCGGCAAGTCCCGGCTCCTCGCCGAGTTCGCGGCACGGGCCCGGCGGCAGGGGGCCACGGTCCTCCGCGGCAGGGCGGGACCCGCCGAGCGCGACCCGGGCCCGCCCTTCCAGGCCTTCGTGGACGCCTTCGCGGACCTGGACCACCACGACCGCGCCATGTGCCCGGAGCTGGCGGCACTCGCGGCCCTCGTCGAGTCGTCCGAGCCGCCGTCCGACGTGGTGGGCGGAGCGGACGTGGGGCGCGTCGCGGTGGCGCTCGGTCGGGTTCCGGCGGCCGGACTCGTGCTCGTGCTCGACGACTTCCACGCCGCCGATCCCGCGTCCGTCGCGCTCGTCGACCATCTCTTCCGGCATCCGCCCCGGGCGCCCGTCCTGCTCGTCCTCGCCCGTCGCGAACGGCAGACCGCGCCCGTGCTCGCCTCGGTCCTCGCCCGTGCCGCCGACTCGGGGGACGTCGCCCGGCTCGCCCTCGGGCCGCTCTCCCCGGACGACTGCACGGGGCTGCTCATGCCAGGGCTGCCGCCGGACCTCGCCCGGCGGATCCACGCCGTCAGCCGTGGCAACCCGCTCTACCACCGCGCCCTCGCCCACGCCCGTACGCGCCGGGGGGAGGCGCCCGGCACCGGACCCGTGGCGGTGGTCCTCGACGAACTCGCCCCGCTCGGCGGGCCGGAACGGGCGGCCGTCGAGGCACTCGCCGTACTCGACGGCCGTGCCACGGCCGAGTTGCTCGCTGCCGTCGCCCTGACCGCCCGGCATCCGGCGGAGCCGACGGACGTGGCCGTCGCGGCCGGCTCAGCGGGCGCAGCGGACGCGACGCGCTCCGTGGACCCGGCGCACCTGGTGGACCCAGCGGACGGAAGGAACCCGGCGAGACCGGCCAGCCCGGCGGATTCGGCGTACCCGGTGGACCCGTCCGGCCCGCCGGACCCGCTCGTCGTGGGCAGGGTCCTGAGCGAGCTGACCCGCCGTGACCTCGTCCGACCCGACGGCGAAGGGCGCGTCCTCACGCTCCGCCACCCCGCGCTGCCGGAACTCGTCCGGGCCACCCTCGACCCGTGGCGGCGCCGTCAGCTGCACCGGCGGGCGGCCCACGCCCTCGCCGCGGCCGGGGCGCCCGTGACCGAGCGCGCTCCGCACCTCGTCCGCTCCGTGACGGCCTGGGACCCGGCCGTCGCCGCCGACCTCACCGAGGCCGCCGAGCGGATCGGCGCGGCCGACCCCGGGCGCGCCGCCCACTGGCTGTCGGCCGTCCTCGCCCTGCTCCCCGACACCCCCGAGCACCGCGCCACCTGGCGCGACCTGACCCTCAGACGGGCCCAGGCCCTCGGGTCGGCCGGCCGGGTGGCGGAGAGCCGGGACCTCCTCCACCACCTCATCGACGCCTGCCGCCTCGACGGCCGGGGCAGGGGCGACACCGACGGCAGCGCGGACGGGACGGACACGGCCGAGCTGCGGACCTCTGCCGTGCTGCTCTGCGCCTTCATGGAGCGCCACCTCGGCCGCTACCCCGAGGCGGACGCCCTGCTCCGCCGGGAACTGGAGCGCGCCCCCGGGCCCCGCCCCGACCTGCGGACCTCGCTCGTCGTCGAGTGGGGCTGCCGAGCCCTCTTCGCCGCCCGATACCCCGAGGTACGACCCGTCGTCGCCGACACCCTCGACGAGACCCGGCGGCGGCGCGACGAAGCGGGCACGGCGGAGGTCCTGACCCTGGCCGCGCTCGGCGAGGTCTACGAGGGCGAGACCGCCGCCGCCCGCGTCCACGCGGCGGAGGCCGCGGCCCTCACCGACACCTTCACCGACGGCGAACTGGCCACCCACCCCGAATCGTTGGTACGACTCGGCTGGACCGAGGTCTTCCTGGAGGAGTACGGCAGGGCCGAGCGCCACGCCACCCGGGGCATCGCCATGGCCCGTCGCGCCGGACGGCCCTTCGCGCTCTCGCAGCTCCTCCTCTGCTCGGCGTACGTCCACTTCATCACCGGCAGGGTCGGTACCGCGCGCGACCTGGCCGACGAGTCCCTCGCCGTCGCCCGCACCCTGGGCGGCGCCGAACTCGTAGGTTTCAGCGGCGCGATCAGGGCCGTCGTCCTCCTCCACGCCCTCCCCACGGGCGACCCCGAAGGGCCGGCCGCCGCCGAAGAGGCCGCGGCGACCGTGGGGACCGCCGAGGGCTGGTGGGCCACCCAGGCCCGCTGCCTGCTCGGTTACGCCCTACCGCTCGGCAGGGACCCGCACCGCGTGCGCGAGGTGCTCGTGAGGGGCGGCGGCGACCGGGACCTCTCTCGGCTCCAGCCCTCGCTGCGCCCCGGATACCTCGAACTCCTCGCGGGCGCGGCCCTCACCACCGGCGACCTCGCGGAGGCGGAGCGGGTCGCCCGCCGGGCGCTCGCGGAGGCGGAACCGCTCGACCTGCCCGTCCAGCGCGCCGCCGCACTGCGCGCCTGGGGGCAGGTGCTGGCCCGGCGCGGTGAACCGGCCGCCGCCGCACGGGCGTTCACCGACGCGGCCCGCGAGAGCGCACGCTCGGGGGCCGTCCTGCGCGAGGCCCACAGCCTGCTCCTCGCCGCGCCCCAGACACATGCGGCGGGCGACGCGACCGAGGCCGCCGCCCAGTGGCGCCGGGGCCGCCGACTGGCCGCCGAGGGCGGGGCCCGCCTGCTGGTCGACCTGGCCGACCGCACCAGGCCGGCCCCTCCGGACGGAGCCGCCGGGCGACGGCTCGCCGGGGGACGCCTCGCCGTCCTCACCCCGAGGGAACGGGAGATCTCGGTCCTGGTCGCCGAAGGGCTCACCAACCAGGCCGTGGCCGACCGGCTCTGTCTGAGCCCCCGCACGGTCGAGAGCCATGTCGCCCGGGTCTACCGCAAGACGGGGGTGGAGACCCGGGCCGCACTCGCCTCCCTGGTGGTCAGGGACGGGGTCGGCGAAGGTCAGTTCTCGCGGGGATAGGTCTCCGTCACCCGCCCCTTCGCGTCCGCGTTGAGATGGGCGCTGCCGTACGTGTCGGACAGATAGACGCTCATCCCCGCCTTGCTGCCGAAGATCGTCGAGCCCGGGTTGAGGATGAGGTAGCGACTCGTCGGCTCGTCGACGCCCAGCTCCTTGTCCGCGCGCTTCAACAGCGCCGGCAGGGCGTCCCAGTCGATGTCGTTCATGTCGGTCGGGACCGCGCCGGGGAAGGAGGTGCCGGAGCCCTCACGGACGGCCACGTCCTCGCCTCGGTAGACGTACCGGTCGTACCGCTTCGTACTGCCCTTGACCAGTGATTGGGCGACCGCGTAGTCCGGGTACACGACGAGGCTGGTGACCATGGTTCCGCCAGCGGCCTCCTTGATCGCGGCGATGGCGGCCCGGACCCCGGCGGGCGTCAGCAGATCGCGCTTCTCCGGATCCGCCTCCTGGGACGGCGTCGGCGTCGGCGTCCGGCTCGTCGACGTCGCGGGCCCCTTGGCGGCGGGACCCTGCTGGGAGGGCGAGGTGCTGCTCGGCCCGCTCTTCGGGTCGGCCGGTCGCCAGTCCCACGTCATGGCGGCGACGGGAATGCCGACGGCGAGCACCACGACGACGGCGGAACCCAGGAACCGTGCGGTACGACTCCGCCGACGCCTCTCGGTGGACGCCACGGGGCCGGAGGCCGCGGCGGTGGACGCCGCCGAACCGGAGGCCGCGGCGGTGGACGCCGAACGAGACCCCGAAAAACCGGACCCCGAGCCGGATCCCGAAGCCGGAGCACCTGGAGCCGCCGCAGTCGCGGGAGGCGCAAGCCGGAACGAGGTCTCCTCGCCCTCCCCGGCCGCTTCGCCCGCGGTCCGCTCGCCGACGCCCCCCGGGCCCGCCCCGTCGGACTTCGGCGGCACCGGATCCCGTACCGCTCCCGTGTCCTGAGGGAAGGCCGGACGCGCGGTCGGGTCCGGTGACACGACCGCGGCGAGCGCGTGGTCGAGCTCCTCCGCGTCCGGGCGGACGGACGGGTCGCGGACCAGCAGTCGGGTCAGTACGCCGGCCAGCTCACCGGCACGCTGCGGAGGCGGTACGTCGTCGGAGAGGACGGCCGCCAGCGTCGCGAGGGTGTTCTCCCGGCGCAGCGGGTGGCGGCCCTCGACCGCCACGTACAGCACCATGCCGAGCGACCACAGGTCGGCGGCCGGCCCGCTACCGCCTCCGCCGCGGATCCGCTCGGGCGCCATGTAGTCCGGTGAGCCGATGATCGAGCCCGAGGCCGTCAGGACGGTGGACTCCTGGATGGCCGCGATGCCGAAGTCGGTGAGCACGGGCCGCCCGTCGGGGCGCAGCAGGACGTTCGCCGGCTTCACGTCGCGGTGCTCGATGTCCCGCTCGTGGGCGGCACGCAGGGCCGAGAGCAGCTCGCGGCCGATCGCGGCGGCCTCGACGGGGGTCATCGAGCCCCGATCGAGCCGGTCCTGGAGGGACCCGCCGGTGACCAGCTCCATCACGAGCCACGGGTACGTGCCCTCGCCGGCGTCGACGATGTGATGGATGGTCACCACGTTGGGGTGGTCGATCCGGGCGAGGGCGCGTGCCTCGCGCAGGACACGGGCACGCAGGGTCCGGGCACTCTCGACGTCGTGCTCGGCCAGCGCGGGGTCCGGCGGACGCACTTCCTTGAGCGCCACGTCACGGTGGAGGGCCAGGTCGCGGGCGCGCCAGACCGTTCCCATGCCGCCGCCGCCCAGCCGCTCCACCAGCTCGAAGCGGCCGTCGATCACTCTGTTCACACGCACCCCTGTACTCGGGTCCCCGGGGCGGTGGCGGCCCGAGGCCCGGCCCCGCCCACTTCGCCGTACACGTTCACCTGGTAGTGCCCCGGCGGCCCGAACGGCTCCGGCAGCTCGCGCGACCCCGGCCAGGGCCCGCCCCTGCAAGAGTCGTCGTCGGTACCGGATTCGATTTCGGGGTCGGCCTCGACGTCGACTTCCGCCCCGTCTTCGGCCGCCGCCTCGGCGTCGACCGTACCGCCCGCGGCGCGGACCTCCCTCGGCGGGCGGTGGGTCCTCTCCGGCGCGTCGGAGAGCCGGCGGTGGTTGTCCACCGCCCCATCCGCGTCCCCCGGCCCGCGTCCGGCCTCCCGGAGCGCCTCCGCCAGGACCACCTCGGCGGCGGCGTCGCCCCAGACGGCCCGTACCTGCCGGGCCCGGGCGCGCAGGGAACGGGCCGCGGAGGCGTGGTCACCGGCGGCCCGCCACAGGTCGGCCGCCCGCTCGTACGCGCGAGCCGCCTTCTCGGGCGAGCCCGCCATGCCGAGCGCGCGCGCCGTCCGGTGGCTCAGGTCCGCGCCGTGCCGCCGGTCGTCCCAGCACCGGGCCTCCGCCTCCGCGAGCGCGTACTCCCGTGCGGCCCGGCCGGGTTCGCCCCGGCGCACCACGCAGTCCGCGAGTCCGACCCTGGCTCGCACCCGCGCCGCCGCGTCGCCGTCCTCCGTGAACCCGGCGAGGGCCTGCTCGAAGAGGTCCGAAGCCTCACGGCAACGTCCCCGCTCCGCGTACGCGGCACCGAGCAGGAGCCGCGCGAGGGCACCCACGCGGACGTCCTGGGCCGGCCCGTCGGCATGGCGGACGGCCTCCGCGAGGAGCGACAGCGGCTCGTCCTCCTCGTCCGCCCCCGGGGCCGTACGCCCCCGCTCGTGGGCCCCGGCGACCGTACGAGCCAGGGCCAGACAGAGACGGGCCCGGTCGGCGCCCCGCAGCGGCGCGTCGGGCGCCTCGGAGGCGAGCGCGGCCCGGAGCAGCGCGGCCGCCTCCTCGGGCGCGCCGGTGGTCCGCAGTACGGTGGCGAGCATGAGCTGGTGCTCGGTGACGGGCCACGGTCCGCCCCCGGCCCCGTGGTCGTCGACCGCGGCCCGCAGGTGGGCCAGCGCGGCGGCCGGGTCGTCGGGCGCCATGATCCGGCCGAGCAACGCGCGCGTGTCGGCGAGCACGCCGAGGACGGCGGGATCCGCCCGGTGCGGCACGGCGAAGGCGATCAGCCGGGTGAGTTCCTCGCGCAGGGCCCCGGCCTCGGCCGTCGGGTCGGGCGCGGTGTCGAGCAGATCGGCGCGGGCCCGCCCGCGCAGCAGCAGCACGGTCGCGGTCTCGGCGGTGCCGGTCTGCCCGACCGCGTGGAGGGCGGTGGCCCGCTCGCACAGCTCCGTGAGCCGCGCGAAGGCCGTCGCGCCGGGGCCGTGGCCCGAACCAGATCCCGCGACGAGTGCCCTTGCCCGTGAGACGAGCGCCTTGCCGCGCTGCCCAGCCTGTTCGTGCAGGTCGGCCGCCCGGAAGAACAGCGGCCCCGCAGCGGGCCGGGCCGCGCCCCGACAGTCGAGCGCGGTGGCGTCCAAGGCGTCGGCGTGGTCCCCCGGGGTGAGGGCTCCGCCCGCGCGCTGAAGGGCGGTCGCGGCCCGCTCCCAGGCGCTTCCCGCCCAGGGGTGCCCATGGGCGGTGAGCTGCCGGGCCCGGTGGAGCAGCTCGTGTGGATCCTCCGGTTCGTCTCCGGTGCCGGGCCCCCGGTCGTACGGACGCACACCGAGGCGGAACTCGTCGGGCGAGCGGCTGCTCATGTGGGGGTGCTCCGGGGAGAGGGGAGAGGGGAGAGGAGTGAGGGGAGGGGCGAGGCGGAGGAGGAGCGGGGAACCAGGGAGGAGGCGAGGGCGGAGGAACGTGAGCGGAACCGGAGACGACGACGCGGGGAGGACCCGCAAACACACAGGTCGGACCGACTTTCGCAGCCCCGCGCCGCCCGCACATCCGTAGAACTACGGAATCCTCGGCCCTGCGCACCCCTGCACCCCGCCCCCTGCGCACCTCCTGTACCCGGGCTCCGCCCCGCCCTTCTCTCCCCGCCCTTCTCTCCCCGCCCCTCCCTCCCCGCCCCTCCCTCCCCGCCCCTCCCTCCCCGCCCCTCCCTCCCCACCCCATCGATCGGCCGCACTGCGCAGCGCCCACCACCAGGTACTCGGCTAGGGTGATTCGATAGGGAATGCGCCCCCCGGGGCCGGGCCGATGCGTAGGTCGATGCGTTGGAGACTCACCAGTCGTCGAGCAGGGTTCCGCAGCCGCCCCGGGCGGCCGTCGGGGACGCCGGTGTGCTCCGCGAGCTGCTGCCCATCGCCCTCTGGCGGGAGGACGCCGAGGGCCGCATCGTCGAGTGGTCGCTCGCCGCCCAGGACCTGCTCGGCCACCGTCCCGAGCACGTGCTCGGACGGCTCGCCACCCCGCTCCTCGTCCCTGACGACAACCGCGAGCTCGCCGACCGGCTCACCCTCCGTGTCCAGGCGGGCGAGACGATGGTCGGCACCCTCCCCGTCCGCCACCGCGACGGACACACGGTCACCATGGAGATGTGGATCGTGCCCGCCGCCGACCCCGACGGGCGGCCGGGGGCGATGCTCATCGCGGTGGAGACCTCCGAGGTCCTGCGCATGCGGGAGAACCTGGCGGCGATGGAGAGTCTCTTCACCCAGTCGCCGATCGGTCTCGCCCTGCTCGGACCCGACCTGCGGTTTCTCCGGATCAACGACGCCCTGGCCCGGATGAACGGTGTGTCGGCGGCCGAGCACTTGGGCCACCGCCTCACCGAGGTCGTGCCAGGTGTCAACGCCGCCTCGCTCGAAGCCCTGATGCTCCAGGTCATGGAGAGCGGACACGCCGTGGTCGACGCCCGCCGGGTCGGCCGTACCCCCGCCGACCCCGATCGCGACCACATCTGGTCCTGCTCCTACGCCCCGCTCATCGACCGCACCGACCGGCGGTCCCTGGGACTCATCGCGTCCCTCGTGGACATCACCGAGAGCCAGGAGGCGCACACCGAGGTCGAACGGGCCCGCCACCGTTTCGCCCTGCTCGCCGAGGCCGGCGCACGGATCGGCACGACCCTGGACCTGAAGCAGACGGCAGAGGAGGCGGTACGTTTCCTCGTGCCGCAGCTCGCCGACTCGGCGGACGTACAGATGCTGGAGTCCGTCCTCGCACCGGACGACCCGGTCGCCTCCACGCGCGGCGTGCTGCGGCGACTCGCGGCCCGCTTCCCGGACCCGACCGCCCCCACATCGCTGCTCGCGCCCGGACAGACCTTCCAGATCCCGCTGGACTCGGTGTACGAGCAGGTCGTCGCCCGCGGCCGGCCCACGAACCTCGTCACGTCCGACATCCCGGAACTCTTCACCGACCCACGCACCGAGGCACTCCGCACGTACTTCGCCACCCGCATCGGCTCGGCGCGGCTCGTCCCCATGGTGGCCCGGGGCCAGGTGCTCGGCTCGGTCACGGTGACCCGGCTGCGGACCCGTGAGCCCTTCGACGCGCAGGACTGCGTCCTCATCGACGAGGTGGTGGCCCGGGCCGCCCTCAACATCGACAACGCACGCCTCTACACCACCCAGCGGGAGGCTGCCCTCACCCTTCAGCGCAGTCTCACCAACAGCGCGCTGCCCGCCGTCACCGGGCTCGAACTCACCGGCCGCTACCTGCCCGCGAGCGCCCATGACGTCGGCGGCGACTGGTTCGACGTCATCGCCCTGCCCGGTGGCAGGACGGGTCTGGTCATCGGCGACGTCATGGGGCACGGCATCCACGCGGCGGCCGTCATGGGCCAACTGCGCACGGCGGTACGGACCCTGGCCCGCCACGACATCCCGCCGGCCGAGATGCTCAGCTCCCTGGACGCCGTCGTCGCGGACCTCGGTGAGGACACGATGGCGACCTGCGTGTACGCCGTCCATGACCCGGCCACCGGAGTCTGGGTCATCGCCCGCGCGGGCCATCCGCCGCCGGCCGTGGCCACCCCGGACGGGACGATCACCTTCCTCGACGGGCCGCCGGGAACCCCCCTGGGCACCGGCGCCCACGACTTCGGCACGGAGGAGGTCGCCCTTCCCGAGGGCGGCCTGCTCGTGCTCTACACGGACGGCCTCATCGAGGCCCGCGACCGCGACCTCGACGAGGGGATGCGGCAGCTCGCCCAGGCGCTCCGGCACCTCGACCGTCCCCTGGACGAACTGTGCGACGAGATCCTGGAGCAGCTCCTGGCGGCTCCCGCGCAGGACGACGTGGCGATACTGCTGGCTCGTACGACCAGCTGAACTTCCGTACGCGAAAGGGGAGTCGGATGCACCCCTTCTCAGACTTCCGGGTGCTGGAGCCGGTACAGGTCGCGGAGGAGGGCGATCTCCGCCCCGTGGTGCAGGAGTTCCTGGTTCACCCACCAGACGGTCTCCAGGAAGGGATCCTCCGGATCACTGCCGTGCGGGTAGGTGCTGTGGCCGACCGTGTCGAGCGCCGCGTCGTCGGCGGAGAGCAGCGCGTCCCGCCAGGCGCCCGCCGCGGTGCCGAACGCGGCGACAGCGGTCGCGACGTCCCCGCTGACCGCGTAGTCGTCACGGGTGAGGGTGTGGCCGCCGTTCGTGTGGTCGGCGCGGAGCGCGAGCAGTTCGCTGAGGTGGCTCAGCCGCCAGGCGATCGTCGTGAACGGCGGCGGGGTCGGGTGCGGGGCCGGGGTGGCGTCCCGGCCCCAGTCGCCGACGCCGGTCAGAACGGTGGCGCGGGGCCCGGGCCCGTCCGTGCGGCGCCGGACGGACCAGCAGTCCGGACCCGGTTCCCAGAGGTACTCGGCGTCGGTCATCGGGCCGACCGCGACGTCCGTGCCGTTCCCGCTGTCCACCACCGGCCCCGCCATCCGGTCGGTCAGCCGCTGCCGGGCGAAGTCGAACTGGTCGAGGAGGGGGACGAGTCGTGCGGGTATCGCCATCGGGGCTCCGGATCGCAGGGGGACAGCAGGCGCAGGTCGCAACGGGTGACCGGTGTCAGCCGACCGCTGTCGGGTAGCGGGTAGCGGGTAGCGGGTAGCGGGTGTCAGGGTGCGGGTGTGGTCAGGTCCGGTCGATGTGCACGCTCGTCGACTTCACGCGCGCGGTGGCCTGCATGCCGACCTCGAGACCCAGCTCCTCGACCGCCTCGCGGGTGAGGAGCGACACGAGCCGGTGTGGGCCCGCCTGGATCTCCACCTGCGCGGCGATGTCGCCGAGCTTGACCGCCGTGACGATGCCCGGGAACGCGTTGCGCGCCGAGGTGTACGGCATGTCGTCGTCCGCCTGGGCGCTCTGGCCGACCTCGACGGAGAACGCGGCCAGGTCGCGGCCGTCGATGAGGCGCCGGCCGTTCTCGTCGCGATGGGTGGCGAACCGGCCGCCGTCGGCCCAGCGGCGTGCGGTGTCGGGACTCACGCCCAGCAGGCGCGCGGCCTGCCCGATGGTGTAGGACTGCATGTGCGACACATTAGGCCGTGCGGGCAAGTCCTCAGGCGGAACCCGACCGTCGTCCGACCGCCTCGACCAGCGGCAACAGCCGGTGCGCCACCCGCTCCCGCAGGGCGATCTCGGTGCGCGTACGGACCACCCCCGGCAGCTGGATGAGCCGCTGGATGACGTCCTCCAGGTGCCCGGCGTCGCGGGCGACCACCCGGGTGAGCAGATCGCCGCCGCCGGTGATCGAGAAGGCCTCCACGATCTCCGGCACCGCGGCGAGCGCGTCGCCGACCTCGTCCAGATGTCCCTGGGTCACCTCGACGTGGACGAAGGCGAGCACCGGGTGCCCGAGGGCGGCGGGGGAGAGGACGGGGCCGGTCGCGGTGATCACCCCGTCGCGCTCCAGGCGGTCGATCCTGGCCTGCACGGTGCCCCGTGCCACCCCCAGGATCCGCGCGTACTCCCGCACGCTCGTCCGCGGCTGCTCGATGAGCAGCCGCAGGATCCGGGTGTCGAGCTCGTCCACGGCCATGGTCCGCGGGCCTCCTTCGGTCCTTCGGTACTTCTCCTGGCGTCAGTGTCCGTCACTCGACCCCGGTAGCCCGCACTCTCCGCCGCCGCCGGGCCCGCCGCCGGGCCGGCCGAGCAGCCACTCGTGTGTCGGGCCGCACCGGGTAGCCGCCCAGCGCGGGACTGCGAAGAGGAGCGACCAGCAGACGGGCGACCAGATGAGGAGCGACCAGCGGAGGAGCAATCAGAAGAGGAACATAGAGAAGGGGAGCGATCAGCGGAGGAGCGATCATGCGACGCGGATCCGGGAACTCCTACTGGACGGCGTCGGCGCCGCCCGCCGCCGCGCACCCGGCCCTCGACGGTGATCTTGCCGCCGATGTCGTCGTGGTGGGGGCCGGAATCGCCGGACTGTGCACGGCCCGCGAGCTGGTGCGCGCGGGTGCCGAGGTGGTCCTGCTGGAGGCCGACCGGATCGCGGCCGGGGCGACCGGGCACACCACCGGCAAGCTGACGTCCCTGCACGGCCTCCACTACGCCCGCCTGCGCCGCCGCCAGGGCGCGGCGGCCGCGGCCCTGTACGCCGACGCCCAGGAGGAAGCCCTCCGCCAGGTGACGCGGGTCTCCGCGGAACTGGGCGTCGACGCCGAGATCGAACACCGGCCGGCGTTCACGTACACCGTCGACGAGGGGAACGTGGCGGAGATCCGCGCGGAGGCGGATGCCGCCGAGGAGGCGGGCCTGCGGGCGACCACCGTGACGGAGACCGGCCTCCCGTACCCGGTCGCGGCCGCCGTCCGGGTGGAGGACCAACTGCAGTTCCATCCACGCCGCTTCCTGCTCGCGCTGGCGGACGACCTCGTCGCGCACGGCGGCCGTGTCCACGAGGGCACCCGCGTCACCCAGCTCCACGAGGGCGCCGAATGCCGTCTCACCGTGGAGGGCGGCGGAACGGTCCATGCCCGGGACGTCGTCCTCGCCACCCATTTTCCGCTCCGCTGTCACAGCAGTCTGCTGGTGCGGCTCTCGGTGCGGCGCGAACTCGTCGTCGCCGCGTCCGTGGCGGAACGCCACGCCCCGTACGGCATGTACCTGACGTTCGACGAAGGCACCCGGTCGGTGCGCACCGTCCCGCTGGGCGAGGGGCGACGGCTCCTGATCGTCGCGGGCGAGGTGTTCGAGCCGGGGAGCGGGGGCGTGAGCGAGCGGTACGACCGCCTGGAAGCCTGGGCGCGCGGGCACCTGCCGGGTTTCGCCGAGGCACCGGAGGTCCACCGATGGGCGGCCCAGGACGTCCACACGCCCGACGGGCTGCCTTGCATCGGCCACGAACACCCCGACACCCAACACGTCCACCTCGCCACCGGCTTCGGCGGCTGGGGCCTCAGCAACGGCGTCGCCGCCGGCCGGCTGCTGGCCGCGCACGTGACCGGCACGCCACGCCCGGCCTGGACGGAACTCGTCGACCCGCGCCGCCTGCTGCCGGTGCGCGAGGTGCCTGGGGTCGTACGGCAGCAGGCCACGGTGGCGCGCCACTACGCGGCGGGCCTGCGGACCGTCCGGCGCTGCACTCACATGGGCTGCGAGCTGGGCTTCAACGAGGCCGAGCAGACATGGGAATGCCCCTGCCACGGCTCCCGCTTCGCAGCCGACGGCAGCATCCTCCAGGGCCCGGCCACCCGGCCTCTGGAGGGGTGAAGACCGACCGTGGCCGTCGAGGAGGGCCCCGCCACCGACCTGACGATCCGGCACGGCCGCGACAGCCGTCCCGCCCGCCGGGCAGCCGCCCCGACCCGAGCGGGTGATCGGGCCGGGCATCCGGCGGAGGCGGCGAGCGGGAGCGTGCCGGCGGGGCGCGGGCGGCGGAGAGTGGGCGGCGTGGATGTCGAGGAAGTCGCCGAGGAGCTGTACGGGCTGAGGCCGGCCGAGTTCGTCCCCCGGCGGGACGCGTACGTCGCCCGCGCGCGAGAGGCGAAGGACGCGAAGGCGGCGAAGGCGATCGCCGCGCTGCGGCGCCCTTCGCTGGCCGCGTGGGCGGCGAACCTGCTGGCCCGTCGGCGAGAGCAGGAGGCACACCAGTTCCTGCTCCTTGGGGAGGCGCTGCGGGAGGCCCACCGGACGCTGGACGCCGAGAAGCTGCGGACGGCGAGCAGCCGGCGGCAGCAGTTGATCGCCGTTCTCGCCCGTACGGCCGCCGCCCTGGCCGGGGAGGCCGGGCAGCCCGTGAGCGACACGGTGCTGCACGAGATCGAGCAGACCCTCCACGGCGTTCTCGCCGACGAGGAGGTCGCCGGGCAGTGGTCGAGGGGCCGGCTCGTGAAGGTGCCCGAAGCCGCGGTGGGATTCGCGGAGGTGGCTCCGGAGACGACGCCCCCGCGCCGGACCGCGACCCCTCCCCCCGAGTCGCCGGCGCCGAAGGAGAAGCCTGGCCGCGGCGAGAGCGACGCGCGGCGTCTGCGTGACCTCGAACGCGCGCGTACGGCGGCCGAGAAGGCCGATGCCGACGCCGTCCGACGGGAGCGGGAGCTCGCCGAGGCGCGGGAGGCGCGGCAGGCCGCTGGGCAGCAGGCGGAGCAGGCGGCCGACCGGGTCCGCACCCTGCGGCAGGACCTGCGGGAGGCCCGACAGGCCGAGCGGGAGAGCGCGGCTGCCGCGACGACGGCCGGCAAGGCGGCGACGACCGCGGAGCGCGCCCTACGGGAAGCCCGCCGAGCCGCCGAGCAGGCCGCCGTTGCCGTACAGCGCCTGGAGCGGCACGGGTAACCGCAGGGCTACTGCAGCGATACGGTCAAGGACCCGCGGGCCGCCGGCGACGGCACGGTCCGTTCGCCGAGACGGTCGATCCGGTGGGACGGCGCCATCGCGGAACCCAGGCCGACCTCTGCCGTGGCGATGACCTCGTCCAGGACGTCGCGGGAGCGGATCAGATCAGTGATCATTCGATTGATGCGGTCCCGTTCCGTGGCGAGTTCGTCGACCAGTTGCGGTGTCGCGATCTCGCTCGGGGCGCCGTCCGTGTCGCGCATGCAGGGGAGCAGCTGAGCGATCTTCTTGCTGTTCAGCCCCGCCGCGTAGAGCGCCTGGACGCGGATGACGCGGTCGACCGCCCAGTCGCCGTACTGCCGTTGGCCGCCCGGGGTACGCTCGGCCCTCAGCAGCCCCTGCGTCTCGTAGTAGCGCAGCGAGCGCTCGCTCACCCCACTGTGGCGAGCCAGTTCACCGATTCGCATTTTCCACCTCGCATGCCGACTCAGGACTTGAACCTGACACTGATGTCAACTTCTACCGTATCGGCATGACGAACTCCCCAGTGATCTCCCGCCTGTTCGAGTCCACCCGTCTCGGCGCCCTGCACCTGCCCAATCGCCTGGTGATGGCACCGATGACCCGCAACCGTGCCGGGGCCGACGGCGTTCCGGAATCGATCATGGCCACCTACTACGCGCAGCGTGCTTCGGCGGGGCTGATCATCGCCGAAGCCTCCACCCCGAACGCGGTGGGCCTGACCTACCCCAACATTCCCGCCATCTACAACGAGGCGCACGTGGCGGGATGGCGGCGCGTCACCGACGAGGTGCGCGCCGCGGGCGGCCGGATGTTCCTGCAGTTGCAGCACGGCGGCCGGATCGGTCACCCCGACAACAGCGGCCTGACGCCGGTCGCGCCCTCGCCGGTGCCGCTGCCGGACTCGATCCACACCCCGAGCGGACACCAGGACGCCGTGGTGCCGCGTGAGTTGAGCGTCGAGGAGATCCGCTCCACGGTGGCCGACTTCGCCGCCGCCGCCCGCAACGCCGTCGACGCGGGATTCGCCGGAGTGGAGGTGCACGCCGCCAACGGCTACCTCCTCCACCAGTTCATGGCAGGAAACACCAACCACCGCACCGACGCCTACGGCGGCTCGGTGGCCGGCCGCATCCGCTTCGTGGTCGAGGTGGTCCAGGCCGTCGCCGACGCGATCGGTCCCGAGCGGGTCGGCCTGCGCATCGCCCCCGGACTCACGGTCAACGGCATCGACGAGGGCGATACCGAGGAGATCTACCCCGCGCTCGTCGATGCCCTGGCGGACGCCGGTCTTGCCTATCTGCACGTCGTCTTCGCCGACCCGGACCAGCCTCTCTTCCAGCACATCCGCAAGTCCTGGCCGGGCACGCTGATCGCCAATCCGGTGCTGGGCTGGGGAGGTCCGCTGCCGGCCGACGGCGGCAGGCACGCGGGCGAGCGGCTCCTGGCCGCCGGAGCCGACCTGATAGCGCTCGGCCGCTCGTTCCTCGCCAACCCCGACCTCGTCGAACGACTGCGCGTCGACGCGCCGCTCAATCAGGTCCGGGACCACGGCCTGATGTACACGGGCGGAGCAGCCGGATACACGGACTATCCGGTGCTGGCCGGGGCTCACCACTGAGTGCGGAGAAGTTCGCCCGGTCAGGGAGTGGATCGCACGATGACGAGCGAGCCCTCGTACGCCGGCTGGACGCGGAGGGCACCGAAACGCTCGTCCCACGTCCCGGAGGCCAGATCGTGGCGCAGGGTGCGGTCGAAGCGCTCGCGGACGCCGTCGTCGACGAAGCTCCAGGCGGAGCAGGCCTGGCGGGCGGCCGGGTCGAGGAGCATCTCGGGGCGTCCGTAGTACGCCTCGTTGAAGCCGTCGGTGCAGTCGAGCGGGATCGGTACGGCTTCGACGGTGCCCGTTCCGCCCAGAGCGGCCGCGATCTCGTCGACGGGAGGGTAGCGGCGGGCCTCCGTGTCGAGGACCCCGGGCGCGTACTCGTACAGCCAGAAGTCCCGTACCGACGCCGGGTCGCAGGTGAGGACGACGACGGGGCCGCGGGTCACTCGGCGCATCTCCCGGAGGCCGGCGGCCACGTCACTCCACTGGTGCACGCTGAACAGCGTCATCGCGGCGTCGAACTCGCCGTCGGCGAAGGGCAGATCCTCGGCGACGGCGTCGACGGCCCGGGTGAGACGAGGCGGTCGCTGGGCCCGCATCGACGCAGACGGTTCGACGGCCGTCACCGCGTCGGCGACGTTCTCGTACGATCCGGACCCCGCTCCGACGTTGAGCACGGTGCGGGCTCCACCCAGGGACTCCGCGACGAACTGGGCGATGCGTTCGTCCGGCCTGCGGTAGGCGGAGTAGCCGGATCCGATCGTGCCGTAGTCGACGTCACCGGCGCTGCCGTCGCGCGTACGTGCCTTCATGTGCCAAACCTCGCCTCGTGAGCAGGAGCAGCGGAGGAGGGGAGGGGACGAGGACGTCGTGGATCATCGCCCAGCCGTTGTCGCCGCACCTCCGCCAGTCGCTCGCCCAATCTTGCAGATGCTGGCCTGCTCTCACAATTACTTCGCGAATGCTTGGTCAATCGCCTAGATCGCTATGCAAATGTGACACCGGGAATTGGAGGTACCGACAGTCGGGGGCGGTCGTGTGCGTCGATCATCTGCGGAGTACGGCCCGGGCGGGGCGGCGAGAGCTGCTCCTCCGCCCGGGCCGGTGGGACTCAGTGAATCAAGCGTCACTCGGGTGGGACGACTGGATCCGGACACAGAAACAGGCCTCGACGGCCGTAGTTGCTACGGTGAATCATCCAACTTCTGGAAGGTTCGCGTCGGCGCACCTGGGGCTTCATTTCAGGAAGAGGCGCGGCATTTGCGCCGGATGCATGAGTGGAACTGCTCATCTGCCGTGTCCGGTAGCTCTGTTCGAGAGTGCTTGGACGGCCGCGCTTCAGGTCTCAAGCCCCAGGTCAGGCGCTTGATCGCCTCGCTGGGCAGGCGACTTTCGGCCCTCATGGAATACGCGAGGGGATTGCGCTCATTCGGCTGGTGAATGCGACGCGAGTTGCGTGACGCAATTTCCGTTCCGGTACGGTCGGTCATGACGCAGGTCACAGAAGTGACGACTGTTCCGTTTCCGGATTTGCGAGGGCGTGTTTCCATGACCCTGTCCATTCGTAACCAGCTCCCCGGCACCGTCACGTCCGTCACCGCCGGTGAGGCCATGGCATCGGTGAGGGTGTGCCTGGCCGGCGGCCAGGACATCACCGCCGCGATCACCGCCGACGCCGTCAAGGACCTGGGCCTGGCCGAGGGGGCCCCCGTCAAGGCGCTCGTGAAGTCCACCGAGGTCGCGCTCGCGACCGGCCCCGTGGAGGGCATCTCCATCCGCAACCAGCTCGCGGGATCCGTCACCGAGGTGGCCACCGGAGGAGCCATGGGCTCGGTGAAGGTCTCCGTCGAGGGCGGCGAGCTGACCGCCGCGATCACCAAGGACGCCGTCGAGGACCTCGGCCTGGCGGCCGGTACCTCCGTCGTCGCGCTGATCAAGTCGACCGAGATCTCCCTCGCCTCCGCCTGATCCTTCCCGATCGCTCCGGATCGCTCCTTATGTCCCGCGTCATGCGCGAGGGCCGCGCACCGAGCGGGTGCGCGGCTCTCGCTTTCAGGGTCCGGGTTCAGCTGGTGCGCTGCAGTGCCGGCGGGGTCCAGTCCCCGGTGAGGGCGGGCTGCTGGGGCCAGTACAAGCGCAGGAAGACGTTGAAGCTGTCGGCGGGTGCGGGCAGCCAGTTGCTCTCGCGGTCGGGTCCGGGGCTGTCGTGCTGGACGTAGATGTCCAAGGAGCCGTCGGCATTGGTCCGCATACCGCTGCGGTCGCCGATCGCGTAGCGGTTCAGCGGGTTGTCGGCGAAGAGCTGACGCTCGTTCATCATCGTGAGGGACCAGAAGCCGTCGACGGGCGGGGTTTTCCCGGCGTCGAAGTGCAGCACGTAGGTGTGGGCACCGTCGAGAGGTCGGCCTTCGGAGTCTGTGGTGGCGTGTGGGTACAAGGCGTCGGCGTCCAGGTTGGCTCCGTACCCGAACCGGGTGATGACCGCGCGCTTGGCGTAGTCGGTTTCGTCATCACCCAGACCCCGGTGCACTGTCCACCCGCCGGAGTTCGCGGACTCCGCTTGGGCGAGCAGCGTGCGCAGGGCCTCCGGGCCGCGCTGGGCACCCGCGTTCAGGGTCGCGAGCTCCTCGGAGGACAGGTCGTCCATGCTCGCGCCAGGTGCGATGCCGAGTTTGGCAAGCCTGCCCAGGAACGGGGCATCGGCGGGGTCGGGAGGGTTGTCCAGCATCATCTGGTTGAGCAGAGCGAAGTACTCGCGGCCGCTGAGAGCGTGGACCTTGTCGACGGGCGGCGTCGTGGTATCGGCGTCGGCGGGTACGGGGACGTAGGGGAGTAGTCACCCGGGTCGCCGGTCCACTCCGACAGCGGAATCAGCCGCGTGTCGTCCTGGAGCCGGTTGACGGACGGGAAGTCCGACGGACCGCTCGTCGCGTACCGGGCGATGATCCAGTTCACGTTGGTGGGCGACTTCAACAGGGTCAGGCCGGACGGTTCCGCTCCCGACCAGGATGGCCCGGCGATCAGGAACGGGCCGGCGGACGGGCCGTTCTCGCGTCGGCCGACGACGGCGCAGACATCGGACCAGGCGTCCAGGATGGGGACCATCCAGAACCGGTCCCCGAACTCGGGCAGGGTCAGTACCAGAGGCTGGTCGGACAGATCGAGCCAGGCACTGGAGTACAGGGTGTCGGCGTTCGGCGAGACGACCTCGGTGAAGGAGGCGTCCGGGGTGCTGCGCATGTAGCAGAACTGGTTGACCGGGGCCTTTCGACGGGCGTCGTCCCGGGCCGGCACCGCCGCCATCGAGCGCTTCGTCATCGCTGCTGTGACCAGCGGATACCCGTAGAGCCATGCCTCAGTGGCCAACTCCTCCATCGACTCGTCCGTCATCGGCTTCTCCCATCTGCTCCGGCGCCCTGTACGGGCCAGACGCTACGAGCATCGCCGGTCTCCCGCGTGGCAAGCCCGCCGAACGAGTGGCGGGTGCGGAACCGTCGGAGCTGACCGGCAGCGGGCTGCTTGACGCCGTACGAAGATCGCCCGGACGCGTCCTCGTGAGCTACCTGAGCGGTCCGACGTCTCATGCAGCTCACCCCCCATGACCGTTTTGGTTGCCCCGCAATGGGGCGCCTGGCCTCCGGGGTTGGCATGACTTTCTCCCCTGTCGATCGCATGTCTTGGGGGTGTCACCGGCTCCGGAGGCATCCACAGACCGCTGACCAAGGGCATGGCCACCGGCTCCTTCGCAGGTCGGGAGGCTCTTCGTGATGTGGATGTGGCGATCGGTGCCGCGGGACGGCCGGGCGAAGAGGACGACCGGAGGGAACGCGTGATCGACACCAGTGGCATCGGCGCCGTCCTCGGCCTGGACGTCGGCAAGGGCGAACCCCACGCCGCCGCCGTCACGCCGGCCGGGGAGAAGGCATTCGACAAACGGCTGCCCAACAACGAGGCCAAGCCCCGCAAGGTCTTCGGGAAACTGCAGGCCAAGCACGGGACCGTGCTGGTGGTCGTCGATCAGCCGGCCTCGATCGATGCTCGGCCGCCGGCGGTCGCCCGTGACATGGGCTGCCAGGTGGGCCGTCCGCCGGGGCTGACGATGCGGCGGGTCGCCGATCCCTCTCCGGGAGAGGCCAGGACCGATGCCCATGGCGCGCCGTCATAGCGGACGCAGCCCGCCGCATGCCGCATGCCGCACACGCTCCGCTCTGCCGACCTCCGCTGGGTGTCGGCAGCATCCGCTTCACGACCACGGACGTCACCCTGCCTCTCGGCACCGCCCGAACTCCGGGCAATCCGCGGGCAGTGCCCTGTAGGCACGTGGGCTACAAGAGGCCCCAGGGACTGCCGTGGCCGTGGACGCGTCATTCACCGGTGGTGGTTGGTGAGCCTTAGCTAGTCTTGATCGACCGAAGTGGCCTTCCATGGGAGCTAGTTGTCGTGCAGCCTTTGCAGGAACAGGACCCCGACCGGGTCGCTGACTACCGGCTCCTCGGCCGGCTCGGGGAAGGCGGCATGGGGGTGGTCTATCTGGCCCGTTCGCCGCGGGGCCGGATGGTGGCGGTGAAGACCATCCGCGCCGAGCTGGCGGCGGCCCCGGACTTCCGTCGCCGGTTCGCCAAGGAGACCGCCGTGGCACAGCAGGTCGGTGGGGACTGGACGGCCGCCGTGCTTGCGTCCGACCCGGAGGCGGCGCTGCCCTGGGTCGCCACGGCGTACGTCGCCGGTCCGACCCTGCAACAGGTGGTCGCGGAGCAGGACGGGCCGCTGCCGGAGCATTCGGTGCGCGGTCTCGCCTCCGGATTGTGCCGGGCTCTGGGGGACATTCATGCCGCCGGTCTCGTTCACCGTGATCTGAAGCCGTCGAACGTCATGGTGACCATTGACGGGCCGAAGGTCATCGACTTCGGCATCGCCCGTGCTCTGAATTCCACCACTGGCGGCCTGACCAGTACCGGGGTGGTGATCGGGTCGCCCGGCTTCATGTCACCTGAGCAGATCCGCGGCGAGCGTTTGACCGCGGCGAGCGACATCTTCTCCTTGGGCACCGTGCTGGCCTTCGCCGCGTCCGGGCGGCTCCCTTTCGACGTGGCTGAGGGCCAGGCTCACGCCCTGATGTACCGGGTGGTGCACGAGCCGCCGGACCTCACTGGGGTGCCCGAGCCGCTGCGTGAACTGACCGCGGCCTGTCTGGCCAAGGATCCGGCGGCTCGGCCGACGCTGGCCGAGTTGCGGGAACGGCACGATACGCAGTACCGCTCGCTGGGGCCCTGGCTGCCGCTGGAGGTACTGACCCGGCTCGGGCAGGAAGCCGTCCAACTCCTCGACCAGGAGGACCCGCACACCCGGCTGGGTCCAGGCACGGATGCGCTCGACGTGCCCCCTGCCGCCGAGGCGATGACGACTGAGGGCCCGACCCGGCCGCTGCACCCGCCGGCTGCCGCCGGCCAGGCCGAGCAGGCAGCCCTGCCCCACCAGACCAGGCGTACGGATCAGCCGCCGTCCCGGCTGGCCGACGAACGCCGCCGTGCGCGCGGCAGAACGGGACCGGCCGACGGGTACCGGGCCGCCCTCTACTGGCTGCTCGGACTCTCCGCGCTGGTGTCCGCGCTCACGGCCGTCCACCAGGTGGTCGTCTTCGCTACCGTCCCAGGGCGCAGGCAAGGGGAAGATCTCTACCCGGGCTGGGACGATGCCTGGGAGAACATCGCCGACGTGGAGAGGTGGGACAGCGTCACGTTCCACTCCCTGTTCGCCGCCCAGCTCCTCTTCGGCGCAGGGCTGGCGGTGAGCTGGCTCGTCTGGTTCGCCCGGGTGCGCGCCACCGCCGAGCAGTTCGCGCCCGGCCGGCTGCGCTACCGCCCGTACATGGCGATGGTGGCATGGTTCATCCCCGTCGCGAATCTCTTCCTTCCCAAACAGATCGCCAACGACGTCTGGCATGCCTCCAGCCCGCCCGGCCAGGGCGACGGCACAGCCCCTGCGCCCCGTCTGCTGCAAGGCTGGTGGGCTGCCTGCCTGTTTGCCCTCGTGGCCGGGCCGCTCGTGCTGACTCCGTGGACTTCCCTCCTCGACCGGACGCAGCTCAGCGATTCACCGCCGGTGGGAGAGAGCTGCTGCTACTCGTACTACGACACGTACGAGTTCCTACCGGAAACCTGGCTCACTCTGGTTCTGCACGTGCTGGTTGTGCCGGCGGCGTTCGTCGCCGCCGGCTACGTACGCCGGCTGACCGCCATGCAAGAGGCCAAGGCCCGTGGCTGACACTGCCGGGCTGGGCTACAGCCCCGGGCCGTTGTACGCGCCGCGATGCGGCTTCGTGGTCGCGGACAACGGGGCGGGTCGACCGGCCTTCGGCGTCGACGCCTCCCGCGGCGCCCGGTCGGGTCGCCACGGGCGCATTGCCTAGGGGGTGTCTTGTCGATCAGGCCGGGCTCGCGACGCCTGGCACCGCGCCTCGCCCCGTTGTCGTCGGTCGGCATGGCTCCGCCATGCCTCCCTTCTCCGCCTTGCGATGCGTCCCCTCGGCCCCTGCGGCCTGGGGAGACCCCATGCACCAGCCGCCGCTCCCTGATCCGGCCTGATCGGCAAGACACCCCCTAGGCCCGGGCGACTGCGTGGAGATCTCCACCGGTGCGTGCCCAGTAGAAGGTGAGTGCCGCCCAGGGACTGCCGGCGAGCTGCACGCCCTTCGGGCTGTCGGCGTGGGCGGCGAACTGGAAGCCGGCGGTGTCCACGTTCTTGAGGATGAGGACCCGAGCATCGGGGTCGCCCTCCTCGTCCACGGTGGACAGGGTCATGGCATGGGGATCGGGGACACCTGCCGCGACGGCATCGGTCAGCCATTCCAGGAACAGATCCGAGGGCTCCGCCGGGGCTCGTTCCGTCACGAACTCGGGCAAGGGGCGGGCGAACACCTCGATGCCGCGCAGCCAGTCACGGACCGTGGACTCGTCGCGTTCCGTCATGTCGTCCTCGCTTTCTCCCGGCACCGTTGGCACCCGGGGCAGGTCAGAGGGGGACGATCGTCGTCTCGGTCGCCTTGACGCTGGTCCAGACGGACACCCCGTCGGCGAGGCCGAGTTCGGTGGCCGCCTGCGGGGTGATCTCGGCGACGAGGTCGGGGGCCTGGTCGGAGGTGATCAGGACCCGGAGCCGGCTGCCGCTCGCGGTGATCTCGCGTACGGTGCCGGGCCAGACGTTGCGGGGGCTGCCGGTCGGCTTGTCGCGGTGGAGTGAGACCGCCTCGGGCGCGACGATCGCGAGCGCCGGGGTGCCGGGCGGCGGTGGGTCGGACGCGACCAGGGTGCCGCCTCCGTCGAAGGCGAGCCCCTCGGTGGAGGCGATGCCGGGCCAGGCGTTGCGGCCCAGCATGCGGGCGACCCAGGGAGAGCGTGGGTGCCGGGTGACCTCCACGGGTGGGGCGTCCTGGAGGGCACGGCCTTCGTCGAGGACGAGGACGCGAGTGGCGAGGGAGACGGCCTCGACCGGGTCGTGGGTGACGATGAGGCAGACGCCGGCGAAGCCGGAGAGGTGGGTGCGCAGGGTGTGGCGGACGTGGGCGCGGGTGGTCTGGTCGAGGGCCGCGAGCGGCTCGTCGAGGACGAGGAGCCGGGGGCGCGCGGCCAGGGCGCGGGCCAGGGCGACGCGTTGGGCCTGGCCGCCGGAGAGCTGCGTGGGCCGGCGGTGGGCGAGGTGGCCGACGCCGAGACGGTCGAGCCAGGATCGTGCCTCGCGGCGGGCCTCGGCTCGGCGTACTCCTTGGGCCCGGAGGCCGTACGCGGTGTTGGCCAGGGCGCTCATGTGCGGGAACAGCGCGCCGTCCTGGGGGACCCAGGCGACATGCCGTCGGTGCGGGGGCAGGGCGGTGACGTCGGTGTCGCCGAGCCGGAGTGCGGCGTGGGCGCGGGGGGTGAGGCCGAGGAGGGCGCGGAGGAGGGTGGTCTTTCCGGCGCCGTTGGGGCCGACGACGGCGATGGTGGTGCCGGGTTCGGCGTCGAGGGTGAGGTGGGTGAAGCCGGTGACCTCGGCGTGGAGCGCCCAGCGTTCGGCGCCCTCCTTGGACTCGAACCGCTCGGACTCCTCGGACTCCTCGGACTCCTCGGACTTTTCGAACCGCTCGGACCGCTCGGAGACCAGCCCGGACACGGACACGGGGGGCGCCTGCGGGACCGGCGCGGGATCGTCGGGTCCGGCTGCCGGGGCGGGGCGCGTACGGCGGTCCGTAGGGGTTCCCGTCCAGCGGCCGCGCAGGGCGATCAGTACACCCATGGCGATGGCGAGCAGCAGGAGGGAGACGGACGTGGCGGCTTCCGGTTCGTCCTGGAGCAGGAGGTAGACCTGGAGGGGGAGGGTCTGGGTGGTGCCGGGGAGGTTCCCGGCGAAGGTGATGGTGGCGCCGAACTCGCCGAGTGCCCGTGCCCAGGTGAGGGCCGCGCCCGCGATGAGACCGGGGGCGACCATGGGCAGCGTGACGGTGAAGAAGACCCGTACCGGCGAGGCGCCGAGCGAGGCCGCGGTCTCCTCGTAGCGCGGCCGCAGTCCGCCGAGCGCGCCTTCGAGGCTGATGACGAGGAAGGGCATGGCCACGAACGTGGCCGCGATGACCGCTCCGGACGTGTGGAACGGGAAGGTGATGCCGAAGGCGTCCTCGAACCAGGGGCCGAGCAGCCCGCGCCGGCCGAAGGCGAGGAGCAGCGCCACACCGCCGACGGTGGGCGGCAGCACCATGGGCAGCAGCACGAGGGAACGGACGAGCGCCTTGCCGGGGAAGGACACCCGGGCCAGCAGCCAGGCGAGCGGGACACCGAGCACCAGTGACAGTCCCAGCGCCCAGAACGACACGACGAGGGAGAGCCGCAGCGCCTCGATCGTCCCGGGAGAGGTGAGGTGGTCGGAGAGTTCGCCCCACTCCGTCCGTACGAGGATGCCGATCAGAGGAAGCGTCAGGAACGCCACGGCCAGGAGCGCCGGTACGGCCAGAGCGACGGGCGTGCGGGCTCCGGGTGTACGGACGCCTGATCGTTTCATCGAATGTCCTGAAGACGTAGGAGGAACAAGGGGCTGCCCGGTCCCCCGATCCGGGCAGCCCCTCGCGATCTGAGGAGGTTACGGCTTCTGGAAGCCGGCGTCCTGGAGGATCTTCTGCGCCTCGGGCGAGGAGAGCCAGGTGACGAAGGCGGCTGCGGCCTCGGCGTTCTTGGAGTCCTTGATCGTGGCGGCGGGGTACTGGGCGACGGCGTTCTGGTCGTCGGGGATCTCGACGGCGTCGACCTTGTCCTTGGCGCTCTCCGCGTCGGTCTTGTAGACGAGACCGGCGTCGGCCTCGCCGAGCTCGACCTTGCTGAGGACGGCGCGGACGTTGGGCTCCTGGGAGACCGCCTTCACCGTGATCTTCTGGGCGTCGAGGACCTTCTTGCTGTACTTGCCGGCCGGGACCTCGGGGGCGGCGAGGACGACCTTGAGCTTGGTGTCGGCGAGGTCCTTGAGCTCGTCGACCTTGTACGGGTTGCCCTCGGCGGTGGCGATGACGAGCCGGTTCTTGGCGATGACGACCGGGGTGCCGGTGTCGGCCTTGACCTTGTCCATGCTCTTGGTGTCGGCGGTGATCAGGGCGTCCGCGGGGGCGCCCTGGGCGACCTGTGCGACGAGTTCCTGGGAGCCGGCGAACGAGAAGGTGATCTTCGTGCCGGGGTGGGACTTCTCGTACGCGGCGCCGGCCGTCTTGAAGACGTCGGTGAGCGAGGCGGCGGCGAGGACGGTGAGCTGGGCGGCGGGCGCGCCGCTCGCCGACTCGGACGGCTTGGAGCCGCCGGTGTCCTTCTTGGTGTCGTCGTTGCCGCAGGCGGCGAGCGGGACGAGGAGGGCCGCGGTCAGGACAGCGGCGGCGGTGCGGCGTCTGGTGGCGGTGAGGGCGAGAGACATGAGGGTCCGAACTCCTTGGGACGTAAGGGAGATGCATGGCTGGGGGTGACGGGCCGCGCCGACGGCCGATGCAACCCGGTACTGCCGGTACTGCGTGAGGGGTCAGGTGCGGTCGATGTGCACGCTGGTCGACTTCACGCGGGCGGTGGCCTGCATGCCGACTTCGAGACCCAGCTCCTCCACGGCCTCCCGGGTGAGGAGCGAGACGAGACGATGCGGACCGGCCTGGATCGTGACCTGGGCCGCGATGTCACCGAGCTTGATCGCGGTGACGATGCCGGGGAACGCGTTCCGGACCGAGGTGTACGACGCGTCGTCGTCGCCGCTGCCGCCCTGCGCGATCTCCGCGGAGAACGCGGCCAGCGACGTGCCGTCGATCAGGCGCCGACCGCTCTCGTCGCGGTGGGTCGCGATCCTTCCCGCGTCCGCCCAGCGCCGCGCCGTATCCGGGCTCACGCCCAGCAGACGAGCGGCCTGACCGATCGTGTAGGACTGCATGTGCCACACCGTAGGTCGATGAGGGTCTCATCTGCAACAAGCCCGTGCGAGTCTCCATGGCGAATGAGAGGTGGCTTGGAGGAAGGGACGAACGCGTCGGTCGGGAGCTCATCGGGAACTCATCGGTGGGAGGTCGCGACGAGTCGTGTACCCGCCACCACGGCGTCCGGTGCTGGGGCAATGCCGAGATCCTCCAGCGCTGCGTACCGCGCTCTGGCCGATCGAGCAAGAGGCATTTTGCAGACTTCTCTTGGCATCTACGATGGTCGGACTCGAATGTGCCTCGTGAATATGAGATGCGGGCGCGTCCCGTGGGTGCCCTAGGAGTTCCGCATGCAGGTCGATCAACTTCTCCGCCTGGACCGTCTTGACCTCTCCCTCGTCTGGGGTGACGAGGTCCTGCTCGGTCAGGAGATCGGTGGTGTGACGGCGACCGATCTGGAGGACCCGGCCCGGTTCCTTCAGCCGGGGGAGGTCGTCCTGAGCGGGCTGGTGTGGTGGACCCGGGACGGCGACCCGGCGAAGACCGACCGCTTCGTGTCGGCGCTGAGGGACGCCGGTGCGGTGGCCCTGCTGGCGGGGGAGGAGACCCACGGGGAAGTGCCCGTGCAGCTGGCGGATGCCTGCCGGGAGCACCGGATCGCGCTGGTCGCGGTGCCGGCCCATACGAGTTTCCGGGCGATCACCGAAGCGGTGTACGTGCGCCAGTGGGGCGAACTGAGCCGCCGCCCCACGGACCACCACGCCCTGCCGGAGAACGTACGCGTCGACCTCGACCGCGTCCTGGAGGGCGGGGCGTCGGCCGGTGTTCTGCTGGAGCGCGCCTTCGCTCATCTGGGGACGCCCGCCTGCTACTTGCTGACCGGCAGCGGCCGTACCCTCGCCCGCACGAGCGAGGCGGGCGAACTGCCGGCGCGGCGGGCCGCGGAGGCGCTGCGGGGTACACGCGGCATGACGGTCCGCGTCGACGCCGACGACACCGCGTTCGACGCCTGGCATCTGCACCTGCCGGAGGGCAACGAGGTGCCGCCGCGGGTGCTGCACGAGATAGCCGAACTCCTGGGCCGGCACCGGCGTCGTCTGGACCGGCGCCGGAAGGAGCGCAGGCAGGCCTACGAGGAGCTCATGGCGCTTGTCGGTGCGGCGTACGGCGAGGTCAACGGCGTGGAGAACGCGCTGGGTTCGTGCGCGCTGCCCGCCACCGGGCCCTACACCGTGGTGGTGGCGTCCCTGGAACCGGCGGGCGAGCGGGCCGACGGGGTGGCCGCGCTCACGGAGGCGCTGAGCCATCTGCCGTCGGCCGTGTTCGCCGTCGCGGAGCGGCCGGGCGGTGAGGCGTTGGCGCTCCTGGCACACGAGGACGGCGGGGAGCCGGACGTGCGGGCGGTGCTGGGCGAGGTGTGGCCGCTGCTGCACGCCTGCCGCCCGAAGGCGGCTCTGCACGCCGGGGTCGGCGGGCCGGTGGGCACTCCGGCCGACCTGGGCCGGGCCCTGACGCAGGCCCGCTATGCGCTCGCGGCGGCCCGTACGACGGCGCCGGCGGCTGCGCTCGTGGCGGGCCTGGAGGACCTGCGCGGACTGGAAACGCTCCTGGCGGGCATCCCCACCGACGTCCGCACCGTCTACCGCGACACCGTCCTGGGACCGCTCCTGCAGGACGACCGGGCCTCGCATGCCGTGCTGTTGGAGACGCTGGAGGTCTTCCTGCGGGAGAACTGCTCCTGGGCGAGGACCTCCGAGGCCCTGCACCTGCACGTGAACACGGTCCACTACCGGATCGAGCGCATCGAGAGCCTCACCGGGCGGGATCTGTCCCGTTTGGACCATCGGCTGGATCTGCGGGCCGCGTTGCTGTGCCGTTGAGGGCCGGCCAGGGTCAGATGAGGTCGATCCGTGCTCGGGTGAGGTCGATCCAGGTCAGGTGAGGTCGATGTGGACGCTGGTCGACTTCACGCGGGCGGTGACGGTGACGCCGACGTCGAGTGCGAGCTCCTCGACGGCTTCGCGTGTCACGAGGGACACGAGGCGGTGCGGGCCCGCCTGGATCTCCACCTGCGCGGCCACGTCGTCGACGCGTACCGCGGTGACGATCCCGACGAACGAGTTGCGTACCGAGGTCGGCACGTCGTCCTCGGGCACCGCGTGCAGGCCGGCTCCCCGTTCCTGGGCGAAGCGCGCCAGCCCTGCTCCGTCGACCACGCGGTTGCCCGAACCGTCTCGGTCCACGCGCAGACGACCGCCGTCCGCCCACCGGCGAACGGTCTCCGAACTCACTCCGAGCAGCCGAGCGGCCTGCCCAATGCTGTACGACGGCACCACCGCACTCTAAGGGCTGTCCGGCCGAGACGATCTGTGCCGTCGGCTTCGCTCGGCCGGGACGGCAGGAGACCACCCCGAGCCGGATGTCCGCCCCCTCATCACTCCACGAGCGGGCCTACGGTGCGTAGTGAAGCCTGACCGTGACGAGCAGACCACCGGCGGGGCGGGGGAGGAGGTCGAGGGTCCCGCCGTGGGCGCGGACGATGCTGTGCACGATGGCCAGGCCGAGGCCGACGCCCGCGTGCTCGTCGGTGCGTACGCGTTCCGTACCGCGCTGGAAGGGTTCGGTGAGGGTCGGCACCAGTTCCGGTGGGAGCGGCCGGCCCGTGTTCTCGACCCGCAGCACGCTCGTGTCGCCGTGTGCCTCGGTGTGGACCGTCACGGTGCCGCCGGCGGGGAGGTTGTGGACGACGGCGTTCTGGACGAGGTTCGTCACCATCCGCAGCAGGAGCTCCGCAGAGCCGCCGGTCACGGCCGCCCCGCCGGTGACGTCGAGCGTGATCCGGCGCTGTTCGGCGAGGGGAAGCAGCGTTTCGGCGGCTTCCTCGGCGACGAGGGAGAGGTCGACCCTCTCGCGTGTGACGTTCCCTCGGTCGCCGCGGCTGAGCAGCAGGAGGGCCTCGGTGAGGTCGATCGCCCGCGTATTGACGGTGTGCAGACGTTCGATGAGTTCGTCCCGGTCCCGCGTGGGGTCCTTGCGGGCGACATCGAGGAGCGTCCGCGAGATCGCCAGCGGGGTGCGCAGCTCGTGGGAGGCGTTCGCGGCGAACCTCTGCTGCTCGGCGACGTGGGACTCGAGTTGCCGGAGCATCGAGTCGAACGCGTCGGAGAGTTCGCGGAACTCGTCCTGACGTCCCTCCATGCGGATCCGGTGGGACAGCGACCCGTTCCCGGCCGTGCGTGCCGCGTCCGTGATTCGTGTGAGGGGCGCGAGCATCCGCCCGGCGAGGAGCCATCCCCCGACGAGGCCGAACACGAGCAGGAAGGCCATCGCCACGGCCGCGGCGGGGAAGAAGGTGCGCACGAGGAGGTAGCGGTTGGGCGAGATCCCGAGAAGGCCCTGGGGGTTGTCGGGTACGTAGCGCAGCAGGAACCCCCACACCACGGCCAGCAGGAGAGCACCGGCGACGGCGAGGAACCCGGCGTAGCTGAGGGTGAGTTTCAGCCGGACGCTGAGCCCCGGGCGTCTAGGCATGCGGACGGCCGGGGTCGGTCGTGTCGGCATGCGCCGTACGGGGGGCGGTGCCGTCCGGACCGGTGGTGTCGATCCGGTAGCCGACGCCGGCCACCGTGGCGATGACCCATGGTTCGCCGAGCCGTTTGCGCAGTGCGGAGACGGTGATGCGCACGGCGTTGGTGAGGGGGTCGGCGTTCTCGTCCCAGGCTCGTTCGAGGAGCTCTTCGGCGCTGACGACTCCGCCCTCGGCGGCGACGAGGACGTCGAGGACGGCGAACTGTTTGCGGGTGAGGGCGACGTAACGTCCGTCGCGGAAGACCTCCCGGCGGAAGGGGTCGAGCCGCAGGCCGCCGATCTCGCGGACCGGGGGGCGGGCGTACGCGCGTCGTCGGTCGAGCGCCCTCAGTCGCAGGACGAGCTCCCGCAGCTCGAACGGCTTGGTGAGGTAGTCGTCGGCGCCGAGCCCGAACCCTGACGCCTTGTCGTCGATCCGGTCGGCAGCGGTGAGCATGAGGATCGGGATGCCGCTGCCGGAGGCGACGATGCGCCGGGCGACCTCGTCGCCGGAGGGGCCGGGGATGTCGCGGTCGAGGACCGCGAGGTCGTACGAGTGGACGCCGAGCAGTTCCAGAGCGGAGTCGCCGTCGCCGGCGATGTCGGCGGCGATCGCCTCCAGGCGCAGGCCGTCACGGACGGCCTCGGCCAGGTAGGGCTCGTCCTCCACGATCAGTACGCGCATGCCCGAAGCCTAAGCAGCACGACATATCGCCGACGTATGCGGGCACGCGCTCAGGGGCGTGGTCGTGGGCGTGGGCAGGGCGTGGACCGGGGAGGGGTGCGAGGACGCCCGTACGCCGGGCACGTGACTCAGCCTGCCGGTGTCAGTACGGGCCGAGGCCGGTCCGACGGCGGCGCTTCCGCCCTCACGCGCCACCAGCGGCGCGACGCCAGTCCGGCCAGCACCGCGCCGGTGGCGTTGACCAGTACGTCGTCCACGGAGGACACCCGGTCGAGCCGCAGGACGGACTGCGCGGTTTCGACCAGGACCGAGCAGCCCGCCCCGAGCGCCAGGATCCGCGGCAAGGACGCCAGAGCCGCGAAGCGCATCGGGGCGAAGAACCCCAGCGACGCGAAGACCAGCAGGTTGCCGACGATCCCGAGCGGCCCCATCGCGACCAGGTCCCGCAGCGGGACGAGGCTCACCCGGGCGGGCGCGATGCCGGGCGCGGAGCCAGGCATCAAGGTCAGCCACAGGAACGGCACCGTCCCGTGGACCATGCCCACCTCGGCCAGCGACATCTGCCACGCCGAGGGGACACCGGCGGCACGGCGACGGTACGCCAGTGCCCACGCCACCAGCACGGCCGGCGGCAGCGTGACCAGCGTCATGAGCACCACACCGTTGAAGGTGTCGAAGCAGCCGTGCCAGCGCCCGGCCATGCATCGCGGAGCGGACATCATGAGCGGCCCCCGCAGGGCGAACAGGGCGCTCGCCAGGCCGAGGACCGCCAGGCCGAGGAGCACGATCCTGCGCGTGCGGCCGGGCGGTGCCGACAGGGATGCGTCGTGGTTCATGCCCTCATGGAAGGCGGAGGGCCGTTGCGGCGGCGTATGCGATTTTCGATAGGCCCGCGATACGTCATCCGCAGCCAAGGGCCCGGTGGTCCGTTGGTCTCCCGATGGACTATCGGGGAGGCTGCTCACTGGGCCAATGGCTCAGCGGGTGGGCGATGAGTTGAGCCATGGGCGACCTGGATGGTTTGCTTGTCGTATCCAGGTACTTTCGGCGCCGCGCAGCGCCGGGGCGGCGACGAGGCCGGTCCGGACCGCGGCGCCTTCGTCATGTCCGCGAGCTCCCACCACCCCGGGACGCCGCGCGACAGGCGGAAGGCAAGACGAGGGGGCGGTTCACCACCGTGAAGAGGATGTTCGTGGCACCGGATCCGGGGCACGTCAGGTTGAGGAACTCGCTGCGCGCCGTCATGGGCATCGCGCTCGCCGTCGCCCTCGCGGAGCTGGCCGGTCTTTCGCTGACCGCCTCGATCACCGGTGGTCTGGCGGCGCTGCTCGCGCTGTTCACCGTCATGGACTCCACCGTCCGGGCGCAGGCCGTGACGACCCTGCTCCTGCCGGCCGCGGGCTTGCCCGTGCTCGCCCTGGCCACCGCGCTGCACGACATCACGCTGCTGCGCGACCTCGCCTTCCTGGCTGTGGTCTTCTGCGGGGTGTACGCGCGGCGCTGGGGACCGCGCGGGCACGCGCTGGGGATCTTCGCGTTCATGAACTTCTTCACGACCCAGTTCCTCCACGCCGTCCCCGGGCAGCTCCCCGAGCTCTATGCGGCGGTGGGCATCGCCCTGGCCGCGGCGGGCGCGGTGCGCTTCCTCCTGTGGCCGCTGGAGCGGCGCATCCCTCCGGCCGCCGCGCCGGCCCCGCTGCCCGGCTCGGGGCTCTCCCGTGTGACCACGCGGCAGGCGTTCCAGGCCGCGGCCGCGTGTGCCGTGGCGCTCGCGGTCGGCCAGGTGCTGTCCGAGGACCGCTGGTACTGGGCCGTGGGCACGACGTGGTGGATCTTCGTCAACACCGTGTCGCGGGGCGAGACGCTGGTACGCGGCTTCCGCCGGGTCCTGGGCACGGTGATCGGCATCGCCGTGGGCATGGTGGTCGCCATCCCGCTGAACGGGGCGGTGGCCCCCACGGCCGTCCTGGTGGCCCTGTGCGTCTTCGGGATCTTCTACACGGCGCCCGTCTCCTACAGCTGGATGATGCTGGCCGTGACCGTGATGGCGGGCCTGCTCTACGGGCTCCTCGGCGTGCTCGACCCGGCGCTGCTGGTCCTGCGCCTGGAGGAGACGGCCGTCGGCGCGGTCTGCGCCGCGCTCGCCGTGCTCCTCATCCTCCCGGTCACCACCCACGCGATCAACGACGCCTGGATCCAGCGCGCCCTGCAGGGCGTCCGGTCCGCCACGTCCGCCTCGCTGCGGCGCCTGTCCGGTGACGAGGACGCCGACCCGACCCCCCACGCCGCCGAGCTGGAGCTGCTGCTCGGACGGGTACGCCTGTCCCTCGCGCCCCTTGTCCATCCGCTGAGCCCGTTCCGGGGCCGGAAGGCCCGGGCCCGTCAGGTGCTGGCGCTCCTCGACGAGTGCGCCGACGAGGTGCGGGGGCTCACCGCGGTGGCGGCCGACCCGGCCGCGAGCCATGACGCCCGCCTCGCGGCTGCCTGCTGGCGCGTCGAAGCGGCTGTGGAGCGGCTGACGTCGCCCCGGGGCGGCCGCGGGGAAGGGGCGCCCACGGCCGCTGTGGCCGCTCCGACCGCCGGTCAGGTCGCGCTCGGCCACGTCAGTGGTCTGGAGAAGCTGCTCGCCGCGCTCGACGAGCCGCTGCGGACGCCCCCGGGCTCGTTGCTCGTTCGCTCCTGACAACTCCGGCACCGATCCTGACAACTCCAACACCGCTTCCGGCGGCTCCGGCACCGTTCCCGGCGGCTCCCTCCCGGTCACGGTTCCCGGCGGCGGCTCCCGCCCAGCTCGCCTCTTTGGTCTAGACCGCCTGCTACCGTCGGCCGGACGAAGGCCGGTCCACCGTGACCGGCACCGGGACAGGGGAGGCGTCGTGGGCGGCACAGGGACGGTTCGGGGCCGGAGCGCGGTACGGGCGTACATCGGCTCCTTCACCTCGGCGGGCGGGCGGGGCGTCCTCGCCGCCGACGTGGACGCGGAGACGGGCGCACTGACCGTCACCGGCGGCAGCGACGCCGTCGCCGACCCCTCCTTCCTCGCCCTCGCGGGCCCCGTGCTCCACGCCGTGTCCGAGACCGAGGCCGGCGCCGTGGCCGCCTTCGACATCAGCGGGCCCGCACCCCGGCCGCTCGGCTCGCCCGTGCCCGTCGACGGCGCCGCGCCCACCCACCTCGCCCTCGCCGACGGGCACCTCCTCACCGCCAACTACACCTCCGGCAGCGTCACGGCCCTGCCCCTCGCCGAGGACGGCACCGCCCGCCCCGCCACGGCCGTCCTGCGGCACGAGGGCCGCGGACCCGTCACCGCGCGCCAGGCCCGCCCACACGCCCACCAGGTGCTCCCCGACCCCAGCGGCCGCTGGGTCGTCAGCGTGGACCTCGGCACCGACTCCGTACGGATCTGCGCACTCGACGCCGCCACCGGGACGCTCACCCTCCATGGCGAGACCGCGCTGCGTCCCGGCACCGGACCGCGCCATCTCGCCTTCCACCCGGCAGGCACGCACGCGTACGTCCTGAACGAGCTGGAACCCACCCTCACCGTCTGCCGCTGGGACGCCGAGGCCGGCGTGCTCGAACCGCTCGCCGAGACCCCCGTCGTCCCCGAGGACGCCCCCGGACCCAGCTACCCCTCCGAGGTCGTCGTCGCCCCCGACGGGCGCTTCCTGTGGGCCGCCGTCCGCGGCGACGACACGCTCGCCGTGCTCGCCCTCGAAGGCGACGGGGTCGCCCTGGTCGCCACCGTGCCCTGCGGCGGCACCTGGCCCCGCGATCTGGCCCTCGCCCCGTCCGGACGGCACCTGTACGCCGCGAACGAGCGCTCCGGCGACGTCACCTGGTTCACCCTCGACCCGGAGACCGGGATCCCCGCGCGCGCGGGCTCGATCGAGGCCCCGGCGGCCTCCTGCGTCGTCTTCGGCTGAGCCGACCCGCGCGGCGGCGCCAGGGGTACGCCGAAGGGCCCGCACCGGAGATCGGTGCGGGCCCTTCGACGTACGGGCTCGGGTCGCGGTCCTCAGAACGAGGGCGCGCCCTGTGGCTGCTGCGGCGGGATGCCCAGAGCGGCCGTGTACTGCGAGAACACCAGCTTGCCGATGGCCGGGTAGGCACCCAGCGGTTCGGCGGCGGCGCACCCGGCCTCCTTGGAGGCCTCGTCGAGCAGGCCATCGGCCAGCTCGGGGCCGATCAGGTACGGGGCGAGGGCCAGCTGCTCGGAACCGGTGGCACGCAGCTGCTCGGCGACGGAGGCGATCGAACCCTCCTGGTCGAGCGCGGCGGCCATCACCGGCACGGCGAGGCGCGCGGCGAGCAGCATGCCGGTGATCCCGGCGGCCTGGACGGCCTCCTCGCCGCCGACCGTGGCCAGGATGATGCCGTCGGCGGCCGTGGCGACCGTGAACAGCCGGGCGCGGTCGGCACGGGCCAGACCCGCCTCGGAGAGTCGCACGTGCAGCGCCTCGGCGAGCAGCGGGTGCGGGCCGAGGACGTCGGTCAGCTCGGCGGTGTTGCCGGCGTCCATGACGGCCTGGCGGACCTGGCGCGTCTGGGCGCTGTCCGGACCCGCGAGGAGCGGCACGACGACCGAGGCGGGGCCGGTGGGGGCGCTGACCTCGCGGCCGGCGGCCAGGGCCAGCTCGTACCGCTCGTGGCGCAGGGTGGCGGCGGCCGTGAGAACGGTCGCGAGCGTGGGGTACTCGCTGTCGTCGCCTTCGAGGAAGCCGATCAGGGCATCGAGACCGGGCAGCTCGGAACGGGCGATGCTCACGACCTCTTCGGCCAGCGAGCGTATGGCGGCGGACGGCGCGCCGGGCACAGCGAGAACCAGTGCGGGAGCGCCCTCGGGCGCCGCCGCGGGTTCGGGGCGACGGTGCCGCCCGGACTGACGGGGTCGAGGCATTCGTACAGGCAGGCCGGAAGCAGGCCCATTGGGGGAGCTCATGGCGCCGCATGCTACTGGTTTCGCCCGGCGCGCCGTCGGCTGAGGTGCGATCATGCGCCTTCTGCCCCTCTATGTCCCCCCGATGTCCCCTCCAGGACCCTCCGGGACGTGCCCCCTGCCCCCACCACGACCCGAAGCACCGCCTCCCACCTGGGCGGATGTCAGCTCCCTAGGGGGGTGTCCCGCCCGAACAGCCGTAGCAGCGAATCGTCCTCCGGCAGCCGCAGGGTGCCCGTGGCGAGGGCCGACGCGAGGGCGACCGCCCCGGCCAGCGGATCTCCGGCGGGGGACACCGTCCGGGCCTCCGGGATCCGCTCCGCGAGCGCCGCCCGCAGCGGTACGAGCAGGGGGTCGCCCATCTTGAACAGGCCCCCGGTCAGCGCCACGAGCGCCCCCGGCCCGGCGGGGCATGCCGCCTCGGCGGCCTCGGCGATGTGCCCGGCCGCCCGCGCCAGGATGTCCGCCGCCACCGGGTCCGCCGCGGCGCACAGTCCCACCTCGGGGGCGAAGGAGGCGAGCACGGCGGGCCGGTCGGTACGGGGGTAGAGCGTGCCCGGCAGGCCCGCCGCCGGGCCGAACAGCTTCTCGGCGCGGGCCAGGAGCGCCGCCGAACCGCCGCTGCGGCCGTCGTACGCGCGCATGGCCGCCTCCAGGCCGGCCCGGCCGATCCAGGCTCCGCTGCCGCAGTCGCCGAGGAGGTGGCCCCAGCCGTCCGCCCGCCGCCAGGACGTCTGGTCCGTGCCGAGCGCGATCATGCCCGTACCGCCCGCGACGACGGCCCCCGGTCGCTGCCCGAGCGCCCCGGTGTACGCCGTGACCGCGTCGGCCGCGAGCGCGAGCCGTCGTACGCCCCAGGCCTCGGCGAAGGCGCCCGGCAGCTCGGCCCGCAGCTCGTCCCCGAGCGTGGCCATACCGGCGGCGCCCACGGCCACGGCGGCGACCGGCCGCGCACCGTGAGGCTCCGTCAGGGCGCGGACGGCCGGCAGGACCTGTTCGAGGAAGTGCCGGGCGGAGATCCCGCCGGGGCCGGTCCGTACCGGCTCACGTGAGGAGCGGGTGTCGAGCACGGCGCCGCCCGCCGCCTCGGCCAGCGCGATCCGCAGCCCCGAACCGCCGGAGTCGACGCCGACGACCAGCGCGCCGACCGGGTCGTTCACGGAAACCACGGGAGCCACAGAAGCCACGGTGCACCGTCCTCGCAACGGGTGGGCGGGGGAGTGGGCGGAGTCTAGGGGGTCGGCCGTGAAGGCGTCCGGACCGGGGTGTCACCGTAGGCCGGTAGAGTGACGGACCGTGACAGCGCGACCGTTGAACGAACTGGTGGAGCCCGGCTGGGCGGAGGCCCTGAGCCCCGTGGCAGGCCGTGTGGCGGAGATGGGCGACTTCCTGCGTGCGGAGATCGCCGCGGGCCGGACCTACCTTCCGGCGGGACAGCATGTGCTGCGGGCGTTCCAGCAGCCCTTCGACGAGGTGCGGGTCCTGATCGTGGGTCAGGACCCCTATCCGACACCGGGGATGGCGATCGGACTGAGCTTCGCGGTCGCGCCCGAGGTCCGCTCGCTGCCGGGCAGCCTGGAGAACATCTTCCGGGAGCTGCACACCGACCTCGGCATGCCCCGCCCGTCGAACGGCGACCTGACCCCCTGGACCAGCCAGGGCGTCCTCCTCCTCAACAGGGCGCTGACCACCGCCCCGGGCAAGCCCGCCGCCCATCGCGGCAAGGGCTGGGAAGAGGTGACCGAGCAGGCCATCCGCGCGCTGGCCGCACGGGGCAAGCCGCTGGTGTCGATCCTGTGGGGTCGCGACGCGCGCAACGCGCGCCCGCTCCTCGGCGATCTGCCGGCGATCGAGTCCGCGCATCCGTCCCCCATGTCGGCGGACCGCGGCTTCTTCGGCTCCCGGCCCTTCAGCCGCGCGAACGAACTCCTCCTGAACCAGGGCGCCCAGCCCGTGGACTGGCGCCTGCCCTGACCCTGGGCCCCTCAGTGGGGAGGGGGGACGGGCGCCCGATGATCCGGGCCCTGCCACGCCCCCGCCCCCCGAGTACGGCTACACGAACGTGAAGTTGAACTTCTGGTTCGCGCCGTAGTGGCAGTCCCACAGCCGGGCCGGCGCTCCGGCGTTCTGGCTCCAGTCGGCGATCTCCAGGCACTTGCTCGACGCGTACTCGAACGACGGGTGGATCAGGCCGGAATTGCCGTACCAGGTCTGGTTGGCGCCGTAGTGGCAGTCCCACTGGTTGACGGTGGCGCCGTTGCCGGTCGCCCAGCCGCCGATCTCCAGGCACTTGCCGCTGTGGACGTTCACGTACCAGTACGGACCGGTGGACGAGCCCGGCATGTAGTACTTCCGCCACTTCTGGTTGTTGCCCCCGGTGCAGGGGTACTGGCGGACGGCCGCGCCGTTCGCCGTGCTCCAGTCGGCGACCTCCAGGCACATGCCCGGGGCGTGCTGCGGGCTGATCGTGTACGTGAAGTCGTAGACCGGTGAGGCGGCCTGGGCCGGGGCGGCGCTGATGCCGAACACGAGGCCGAGGGCGGCGGCGAGAACGAGCAGACCGCGGCGGGCGCGGAGGAGGGGACTGGGCTTCATGGTCCTCTGCAATCGGGAAGGACCCGGCCGGTGGCCGGGAAACGCCGCTCATGATCGCACGACTGTACGAGCCGACTCGCCTGCTGATCCCGACAGTTGAGACGATCGGCCAACAGGATGAGGACGCTCCCGTTCCACCTGTCGGAGGCTCCCGTTCCGGCCTCCGGGAGCCCCCTGTTCCGGCCCTCCCGGAGCCTCCCTCTCCGCCCGCCGGGCCGACCCGCTCAGATCACCGCCGCCCGCACGCAGAGCACGTCCGGCAGGTGTTCGGCGAGGAGTCGCCAGCTGTCGCCGTCGTCCGCGCTCGCGTACACCTCGCCGTTGCGGTTGCCGAAGTACACGCCCGCCGGGTCCGCGTCGTCCGTGCACAGCGCGTCCCGGAGCACCGTGCCGTAGTGGTCGCCCTCGGGCAGTCCCCGGCTCAGCGGCTCCCAGGTGGCTCCGGCGTCGGTCGTACGGTAGACCCGGCACCGGCGGCCGGCCGGGACCCGGTCGGAGTCCGCGGTGATCGGGAAGACATAGGCGGTGTCCGGGCGGTGCGGGTGCGCGGCGACCGCGAAGCCGAAGTCGGAGGGCAGCCCGGAGCCGATGTCCGTCCAGCTGGCGCCGGCGTCGTCGCTGCGGAACACGCCCCAGTGGTTCTGGAGGTAGAGCCGGTCCAGGTTGCCCGCGTCCTGGGCGATCTTGTGGACGCACTGTCCGAACACGGGGTGCGGGTCCGGCAGGAAGACCGCTGACACACCCTGATTGGAAGGCTCCCAGGCGGCCCCGCCGTCCTGCGAGCGGAACACCCCCGCGGTGGACACCGCGACCGTGACGGCCTCGGGGTCGCGCCGGTCGGTCACCACGGTGTGCACGGCCTCGCCGCCTCCGCCCGGCACCCACTGGGAGCGGGTCGGGTGCTCCCACAGTGGCCGCACGAGCTCGAACGACTCCCCGCCGTCCGCCGACCGGAAGAGCGCGGCCGGTTCCGTCCCCGCGTACACGACGCCGGGGGAGTGCTCCGGCGCCGGGTGCAGCTGCCAGACGCGCTCAAGAGAGGCCCCGGTGTCCTCGGGGAACTTCACGGCCGGTCGCGCCGGCTCGGTCCAGGTCTTGCCGAGGTCGTCGGAGTGGAAGACGGACGGTCCCCAGTGGGCACTGTCCCCGCCCACGAGCAGCCGCGGTGTGGGCCCGCGGGTGTCCAGGGCGACCGAGTAGACCGCCTGCGCGGGAAAGGCCGGATCGTCGAACTCCCACCGGCCGTCGTGCCTGCGGCCGATGAAGAGCCCCTTGCGGGTGCCTACGGTGAGGAGTACGTCGGGCATGGCTGCCAACCTCCAGGACGCCGTTGTCGCGGATACGGGCCAGTCTGCACCCGGCCACTGACAACGGCTCCCGGACACCCCGCGCCCCGGCCGCGCGGCCCTGATTCAGGCCCGGGCGCCCACGGCGCGGCCCTCAGATCGCCCAGGCGTACTGCGGCGGCGCCGCGTGCGTCTCCGCGCCTAGGTCACGCGCGGCGCGGCGGGCCCAGGAGGCGTCGCGCAGCAGCTCGCGGCCGAGGAGGACCGCGTCGGCCTCGCCGTTGGCGACGATCTTCTCGGCCTGCTCGCTCTCGGTGATGAGGCCGACGGCGGCCACGGGCAGCCCGGTCTCCGCCCTGACGCGGGCCGCGAAGGGCACCTGGTAGCCGGGGCCCACCGGGATCTCGGCCGGTCCGCCGTTGCCGCCGCTGGAGACGTCGAGGAGGTCGACGCCGTGCTCGCGAAGAAGCGCGGCGAACCGCACGGTCTCGTCGATCGTCCAGCCCTGCTCCTGAAGCCAGTCGGTGGCGGAAATGCGGAAGAACACGGGGAGTTCCTCGGGCCACACGGACCGGACGGCGTCGACGACTTCGAGGGCGAGGCGGGTCCGGTTCTCGAAGGAACCGCCGTACGCGTCGGTGCGGTGGTTGCTGTGCGGAGAGAGGAACTCGCCGATGAGGTAGCCGTGGGCGCCGTGCACCTCGACGACCTGGAAACCGGCGTCGAGGGCGCGGCGGGCCGCGTCCGCGAACTGCCCGGTGATCTCCTGGATCCGCTCCACGGTCAGCTCGGTCGGCACCGGGTAGCCCTCGGCGAACTCGACGGAGCTCGGCGCGACGGGCTGCCAGCCGGGGCCGCCCTCGGGGACGGGTCCGCGGCCCTCCCAGGGGCGCTTGGTGGAGGCCTTGCGTCCGGCGTGCCCGATCTGGATGCCGGGCACGGTGCCGTGGTCCTTGAGGAAGCCGGCGATCCGCCGGAGGGACTCGGTCTGGGTGTCGTTCCAGAGGCCGAGGTCCGCCGGGCTGATCCGGCCCTCGGCGGAGACGGCCGTCGCCTCGACCAGGATCAGTCCGGTGCCGCCGGTGGCCCGGGAGGCGTAGTGGGCGAAGTGCCAGTCCGTGGCGACACCCGCGCCGGGTCCGGTCATCTCCGCCGAGTACTGGCACATGGGCGCCATCCAGACCCGGTTGGGGACGGTCAGCGACCGCAGGGTGTAGGGCTCGAACAGGGCGACGCTCATGACGGACTCCGTTTCGGGATGCCTCGAAGGACGCTAGTACGGTAACCATCGTAGTACGGCATCTGTCAAACTACGAGGGTTCTCGTACAATGGCCCGTATCCCGGATGAAGTGGAGCCGCCGCCATGACGACCGCCACCAGCCCCCGTGCTCTCGAGCACCCCACGCGCGACCAGATCCGCCTGGAGGCGGTGCTGCACGCGCTCTCGGACCCGGTGCGCCTGCGGATCGTGCGGGACATGGCGCGCGAACGCGCCGAGCTGAGCTGCTCGTACTTCGACCTCCCGGTGACCAAGTCCACGACGACGCACCACTTCCGGGTGCTGCGCGAGGGTGGAGTCATCCGGCAGACGTACCGCGGCACGGCCAAACTCAACGCCCTGCGCGAGGACGACCTCGAAGCCCTCTTCCCGGGCCTCCTCGCCGCGGTCCTGGCGGCGGCAGGCGCCCAGGCCGACCGCGAGGACGCGACGGTCTAGACGATTCCCGTCGGGGCCCGCCCGCTCGCCGCACGGCCGGAACACCCAAGTAGCTCCGCTACGAGGGCGCCCCGGCCGCACGTCGATCGCACGCACCGAGCGACCCGGCCTGATCCGATGTCCATGTGTCAGGCAGGCCCTGGGTGCCCATCAGAGGGTCCGCATCCCCTTACAGCCCCCGCATCCTCCCGATCTCCGCCGACTGCTGGGCGATCACGTCGTTCGCCATCTCCTCCACGAGGACGTTGTTGCCCTCGCTCAGCACCTCGGCCGCCATCGTCACCGCCCCCTCGTGGTGCGTGATCATCAGCTTCAGGAACAGCTCGTCGAAGGCCTTGCCCTTCGCGTTCCTGAGCTCCTTCAGCTGCGCCTCGCTCGCCATGCCCGGCATCGAGTGATGGTCGTGGCCCGTCTGTTCGCGCGGGCCGCCGTTGTTTTTCAGCCAACCTTCCATCGCGCCGATCTCCGGCTTCTGCGCCGCCGCGATCCGCTCGGCCACCCCCTTCACCTGAGCCGAGGCCGCCCGCTGCGGGGCCAGCGCGGTCATGGTGAGGGCCTGTCGGTGGTGCACGATCATCATCTGCGTGTAGGTGAAGTCGGCGCTGTTCGGGCTCTGGTCCGGAAGCAGCTTCGCGGCTTCCTCGGGGGATATCCGCCTGGCCGGTTCGCCGGGCTTGCCCGGCGCGACCACGGTCCCGGCCGATCCCTTGGCCTCCGGTGCGCCCTTGTCGGGCCCCGACTCGCAGGCGCTCAGGGCGAGTACGGCGACGGCGGACAGGGCCACGGCGACGACGGCACGCTGACGGCGGATCAACAACGCGACCTCCAGATGTTCTTGCGGGGACAGTGACCGTTCCTAGCACTTTTCTCGGGGTGACCGATCAAAAACCTTCATTACGTCTGTGTTGCCATCTGTTGAGATGTGCACGGCAAGGAAGATACTGCCGGGGTCCAACACCCGTTCAACGCTGAACGGATACCAGGGAGGACGGAGTGACTTCGTTGCGTACCCCGCGTACCACGTCCATCACGCGCGACCCGCGTGCCAGGCTCAGACGCCTTGGCGTGGCATCCGCCGCGGCCGGACTGATGGCCACCATGTTCATGGCCGGCCCCGCCACCGCGACCCCCGACCCGGGAGACGTCCCCGCACAGGGCAAGGTCTCCTCGGAGCAGGCGGCCGAGGCGCGTGCCGCGATACAGAGCGGTGAGATACCCGGCGTGGACGAGATCGTCCACAGCTCGAACATCGAGCACCTCGCCAACATCCCCAAGGACGCCCTTCCGGGCACCAACTCGGACCTCGCCTTCCAGGGCAAGTACGCCTTCGCAGGCAACTACGACGGCTTCCGGATCTTCGACATCAGCAACCCGAAGTCCCCGAAGACCGTCGCCCAGGTCCTCTGCCCGGGCTCCCAGAACGACATCTCCGTCTCCGGGGACCTGCTGTTCCTCTCGACGGACTCCTCCCGGAGCGACAACTCCTGCGCCAGCACGTCGCAGCCCGCCTCGGTCAAGGAATCCTGGGAGGGCATGAAGATCTTCGACATCAGCGACGTCAGGAACCCGAAGTACGTCGCCGCCGTCGAGACCGCGTGCGGCTCGCACACCAACACGCTGGTTCCCAAGAAGCGGGACGTGTACATCTACGTCTCGTCGTACTCGCCCAACGCGGCGTTCCCGGACTGCCAGCCCCCGCACGACGGCATCTCGGTCATCAAGGTGCCCCGCAAGGCGCCCGAGAAGGCCGCGCTCGTCGGCTTCCCCGTCCTCTTCCCGGGCGAGGGCCCGGACGGTGGCGGCAACCCCGGTGGCCCGACCAACCCGGGTGTCTCCAAGACCACGGGCTGCCACGACATCACCGTGCTGCCGGAGAAGGACCTCGCGGCCGGCGCCTGCATGGGTGACGGCATCCTCTTCGACATCGAGGACCCCGAGCACCCGCGGGTGATCGACCGTGTCCAGGACAACGTCAACTTCGCGTTCTGGCACTCCGCGACCTTCAACCAGAAGGCCAACAAGGTCGTCTTCACCGACGAGCTCGGCGGCGGCGGCGCGGCCACCTGCAACGCCGTGGTCGGCCCGAACCGCGGTGCCGACGGCATCTACGACATCGTCGGCAAGGGCAAGAAGAGCAAGCTCGTCTTCCGCAGCTACTTCAAGATCCCGCGCCACCAGGCCGACACCGAGAACTGCGTCGCCCACAACGGCTCGCTGATCCCGGTCAAGGGCAAGGACATCATGGTCCAGGCCTGGTACCAGGGTGGCATCTCCGTCTGGGACTTCACCGACTCCCGCAAGCCCAAGGAGATCGCCTACTTCGAGCGCGGCCCGCTGTCCGCCACCACCATCGCCACCGGCGGCTCGTGGTCCGCGTACTACTACAACGGCTACATCTACTCGAACGACATCGCCAAGGGCTTCGACGTCCTGAAGCTCTCGGACCGTCGTACCGACCCCGCGAAGCGGATCCGGATGGACGAGCTCAACGTCCAGACGCAGCCGGACTACTTCGACTTCGACGACTGATCGAAACCGTGACCACCGGCCGTCGGCTCGCGGCGGCCGGCTGACGTCCTGAGGGCCGGCGTACCGTCGGGCGGACCCCCGTCCGGCGGCATGCCGGCCTCCCAGTCCAGGCCGTACCGGTGGAACAGCTCCGAACGCAGCCGCGCCAGCGGCATCTTGGCGCCCGGGAGCAGCACCGCCACCACCGCGCCCATCAGCAGGGCGCGCAGCATCGGATAGTCCGTGTCCACGTCCTCGGAGCCGTAGCGCGTGACCGTGTCGCGCAGCAGGAACGCCAGGCGTTGCTGCTCCTCGCACTGCACGAACCCCTCGGCCTGCAGAATGCCCGCCATATGGGTGCGCATCAGGGTGGGGCGCGCCGCCGCGAGCCCCAGGATCGCGTCGATCGCGCGCGCCATGCGCTCGCGGCCGTCCTCCGTGCGCGGCTCGCGCTCCAGGGCCTCTTCCAGGGTGAGATGCATCAGCCGGTGCACCGCGGCCTGCAGAAGCTGCCGCTTGCCCGGGAAGTAGTACGAGATCAGCCCCCGTGCCGAACCGGCCCGCTCCGCGATGTCGCCGAGTGTGGTCGCCTCGTAACCGCGTGTGTCGACCAGCTCCACCGTGGCCTGCAGAATGCGCTCGCGGGACCTGCGCCGAAGCTCTTCATTGACCGATGGGCTACGCGGGGACATGCTGGACTCCTGCGTTGACTGGCTGCCAGCCAATATACTCGGCGCATCCCGTCGGCATGCCCGTGTGGCAGACCGCCGGGGATGCCGTCTGTTCTGGGCGACACGGGGGATCGTCCAGAACAGGCGGCTTCACTCTGTTCCTCCCATTCTGCTCCCCTTGCTGTCGGCGTCCGCCGGGCCGGTCCGGGGGAAACGTCGCTCGCTCCAGCGGTACGTCAGGACCGCGACGGACACACAGCACCAGCCGAGCAGCCAGCCCCCGAGCACGTCCGAGGGCCAGTGCACGCCCAGGTAGACCCGCGTCCAGCCCACGCCGAGCACCGAGACGAGCGCGACGCCCGCGAGGGTGCCCCAGCCGCGCCACTCGTCCCGCCACCGCAGGGACAGCACCCAGAGCAGCAGCCCGCAGGTGACCATGGCCGTCATCGCGTGCCCGGACGGGAAGGCGGCGAAGCGCGCCGAGTCGACCGGATCGGTCCACTGTGGCCGGTCCCGCCCCACCAGCGTCTTGAGGCCCTGCTGGAGCCCCACGGCGAGCAGGCTCGTCACGGCCACCCACAGGGCGAGGCGCCGCTCCCGCTCCCACCACAGCAGCACCACGGTCCCGGCGGCCAGGGCGCGCATCGTCCACGGGTCCCACACCCAGTCGCTGAGGATCCGGTGCGCCTGGGTGAGACCGGGGTCGGCCACCGCGTCACGATGGAGGGTCTCGACCACCGACCGGTCGAAGGACAGCAAGGGGGTCCACCCGACGGCGACGAGCACGAGCAGGAGAACGGCCAGGGCCCCGGAGATCACGGCGGAGGAGCGCATGCGTCGATCCTGCCCGACGATCAGCTCCGGACGATCCTTCGCGCTCCCCGCGCGCGCCGTCGTGCGCGCCCGGACCGGCGCGCTTCCCGTCACCCCTGTCCCAGCGCGCTGAGCGCCGGGACGAAGGCCACGAGCACCGGGACCACCGGCACCAGGGAGGCGGCGGCGGTGAGCCGGAACCGGCGGCCGGCCGTGAGCCGGGGCGCCGCGGTCAGCAGTCGGTTCACCCGGCGCGGCAGGTCGCCGTACGGGGCCTGGCCGGGCCCGAACACGCCCCGGTCCTCGTTCAGTTCGACCAGCGCGAGCGCGATCGTCAGCCGCCCGAACCGGCGCGAGGCCACATCGTCGGCGGCCAGCTCCACCAGCCGGTGCATCTCCTCACGGAAGGCCGCGAAGACGGGAATCCCGGGGAACCCGGCGGCCAGCGCCGCCGAGGAGTGCAGCAGCCAGTCGTGCCGGGCGCGCGCGTGCCCCTGCTCGTGCGCGAGGACCGCGTCCAGCTGACGCCCCTTCAACCGCCTCAGTGCCGCCGTGGTGATGACCAGCTGGGGCGTGGTGCCCGCCAGCCACCAGGCGTTCGCCCGCTCGCCCTCCAGGACCACGAGGCGCTCGCCGCCCGGCTCTTCCCCGGGCAGCATGGGCGCGCGGACGAGAAGATCGCAGCGGCGCTGCCTGCGCCGCGCCCGGGCCTGGCTGATCTCCCGGCCCAGCATCGCCCCGGACCAGACCCCGCCGGCCGCCAGGGCCACCGCGAGCACCGCGGACCAGGGGCCGGTCGTCCCCAGTTCATAGGCGTCGATCACCGCGCGCGGCGCGGGCGCGAAGACCTGGCCCCGTACGGCCTGCCAGGCGGTCGAGGCGCTGAACGTCATGGAGAGGGCGAAACTCAGCAGCACCGCGGCGACCACGCACTGCCAGACCCAGAGGGCCACCACGGGTTCTCGCTCCACCCAGTCCGCCCGTGACAGCAGCCGGGGGGCCGCGAGGGCGGTCAGGACGCCGAGCAGGAACAGCGCGAGGGAGACCCACATGGCGTCAGCCTATGAGCGCGTACGGGTCGGGGGTATGCCCACGAACGGCAAGTGACGTACGCCACGGTTTCGTTGCCCCCGGCGCAGCACGGCACTGCCCCGCCCGCACGCGTCCACCCGGCCGCACCCCCCCTCTACCGGGCGGGCGCCCTCACAGGGTCACCAGCATCGCCAGCATCGCGAGCGCCATCGACAGCCGGCAGGCGAGCGCCAACTCCGGCCGTGCCGCCCAGGCCGGTCCGAGCGCCGGCCCTCCCCCCGGCCCGGTCCCTGCGGCGGCCGTGGCGGTAGCCAAAGCCCCCGTCGCCGCCGGCAACGCGACCGGCACGAGTCTCGCGCCCGCGTGCAGCACGTACGCCATGTAGTAGAGGAGCAGCCCGCCGGTGAGTACGGGTATGCCACCCGCCGCGCCGACCGTGTGCCCCGAGTGCGCCCCCGCGCCGGGCGCGGCCATCGACACCGCCATGTAGACCATGGCGAGCGAGCCGATCAGGTGGTGCCGATGGTGTCCGCCGCGCCGCACCGCCGCGAGACCGTGCAGCGTCGCGCCGCCGAACACCGCCGCGTACACCGCCCAGCTCCACTCCGGCGGCGTGAGGACCGCCGTGGGCAGCGCCATCGTCGCCATCCCGAAGCCCATCACCGCCTCACCGCGAGCGGCCCGCCGCTCCTCCCCGGTGCACGCGCGCATCCGCAGCAGGCAGTACACGCCCGTCACCGCGCAGAGCGCGACCATCAACCACCCGGGCAGGGCCGGTCCGTGCACGGCACACCTCCCCCTCGACGGCGTCCCCTCCCCGGAGGATGCCCGCGCCCGACAGGGCACACCCGGGCGCACGGGCGCGCACCGGCGTACAAAGGGGGTGTGAAAGGTGCGGAGATCGGGGGTGGGGCACCCAAGTAGGCTCGGGACGATCGCGTACGACGATCGTCAACGCCCGAGGGGAGCCCCGTTCGCATGGACACCGCCACGCCGCAGGAGACCGGCCGGATCAGCTATCGCGAGGCGGTTCTGGACGACGTCCCGGCCCTCGTTCCGCTCGTCGAGTCGGCCTACCGGGGCGATGTCAGCCGGGGTGGCTGGACCACCGAGGCGGACATCCTGCAGGGGCAGCGCACCGACCCCGACGGCGTGGCAGCCGTGATCACCGCGCCCGGCGGCCGGCTCCTGATCGTCGAGCGCGACGGCGAGATCGTGGCCTGCTGCCAGCTGGAGCACCGCGGCGAGGCCGCCTACTTCGGCATGTTCGCGGTCCGTCCCGAACTTCAGGGCGCGGGTCTCGGCAAGCAGATCATCGCGGAGGCCGAGCGCCGGGTGCGCGAGCAGTGGGACGTCCGCGAGATGCACATGACGGTGATCTCCGTACGGGAGGAGCTCATCGCCTGGTACGAGCGCCGCGGCTACCGGCGCACCGGGCGGATGACTCCCTTCCCGTACGGCGACGAGCGCTTCGGCGTGCCCCAGCGTGACGACCTGGAGTTCGAGCTCCTGGTGAAGCCGCTGAGCTGACGAACACGGCGGAAGCGTGGCTTCCCCCCTGGCTGACAGGAAAAACTTCTGCGATCAGGGGGGTCGCACAGGATAATTTCTCTTGCGCCCCCTTGTGGCGGAGAACCGTCGACGGTTACGGTGTCTTGACACGAGGTTCTCCTGTGAAGGAAGAGGCATGACGGAAATTCTTGTGCAGGACGTGACCGGTGGGGGGATATCCACCGACGCCCGGCTGATCGACCACCCCGCCTGGCCCGAGCTCAAGAATGCCGTGGAGGAGATCCGCACCTGGCAGAACGCGGACGGATCCATCGACTTCGAGCGGGAGGACGCGCCCGCGCGCTCCGTGGCCGAGCTGACCCTCGACCGGGTCGTCGCCGCCGTCGAGCAGCTCTCCCCGCTCGTCCCGCACGACGGCGCCTACCACCGCGCCCTCGTCGCCGACCTGCGCAAGTGGGCCGAGAGCGGCTTCGTCGTCCCGGACTTCCTGGACTCGCTGCTCGCCTTCCAGCCGGCCGCCGACCGCGTGGACGGGCTCCAGCACCTGGTGCTGTTCCCGATGTACACGCAGAACGGCAACCCCGACCGCAACTTCGAAGCCGTCGTGCTCCGCATGGTGTGGCCGGAGTGGCTCTCCGAGCTGGAGGCCACCCGCTACGACAACCCGCTGTTCTGCGGCATCACCTTCGAGGACTTCACCGCCGGGTACGACACCAACTCGGCCGTCCTCTTCCCGGAGACCATCGCCGTCCGCGAGGCCCCCGAGCGCTTCACCTGGGGTGGCATCTTCTGCGACCGCGAGGCCGCCCGCTTCCGCAAGGTCACCGAGGCCGCCGTCGACACCCTCGGCATCCAGCTGCCCACCGACATCGCCGAGATGATCGGCGACCAGGAGCGCTGCGAGAAGGCCTTCGTGCTGTGGGACATGGTCCACGACCGCACCCACAGCCACGGCGACCTGCCGTTCGACCCCTTCATGATCAAGCAGCGCCAGCCCTTCTGGATGTACGGCCTGGAGGAGCTCCGCTGCGACCTCACCGCCTTCAAGGAGGCCGTGAAGCTGGAGGCCGAGGGCAACACCCACGGTCGTGACGTGCAGTACGCCGTCCTCTTCGACCGGATGTTCCGCTTCCCGCTCTCCGGCGACCGCAACCGCAACTACGACGGTCTCGGCGGCCAGCTCCTCTTCGCGTACCTCCACAAGAACGACGTGGTGCGCTGGACGGACAACACCCTCAAGATCGACTGGCAGCGGGCCCCCGAGGTCACCAACCAGCTCTGCGCCGATATCGAGAAGCTCTACCGCGACGGCATCGACCGCCCCAAGCTCGTCCACTGGTTCAAGGCGTACGAGCTCGTCTCCACCTACCTCGCCCCGCACCCGGGATCGAAGTGGGCCAAGGGCCCCGATGCCCTCGACCTGTCCCTCCCGCCCCGCAAGCTCGTCGACGACGTGCTTCCGGACGAGTTTCCGCTCAGCATGTTCTTTGAGGCCCTCGCCAAGAAGCTGAAGGGCGTGATCGCCGACACCAAGGGGATCACCGCCGCCGACGTCTCGCGGACCGAGCGGGCCGCCGCGTGAGTGCTCGTACGGAGGACACGGAGGAGGCGTCGCCCATGAACGCCAACGGAAACGGCGGGCCGCTCGACGGCGCCGTCATCGCGGTCGCCGGTGCGGCCGGCCCGGCGGGCCGCGCGACGCTCCTGCGTCTCGCCGAGGCGGGCGCCACGGTCGTCGGGTCCGACGCGGACCCGACGCGCCTCGCGGAGGCCGTCGACGCCGCCCGCTACGCCCACGGAGGGGCCAAGGTCGTCGGTGACACCGTCGACCTGCTCGACCTGGACGCCACCCGCGACTGGGCCGCGAAGACCGAGAAGGAGTTCGGCCGCATCGACGGCCTGGTCCACCTCGTCGGCGGCTGGCGCGGCAGCGCCTCCTTCACCGAGACCGACCTCACGGACTGGGACTTCCTGGAGAAGCTCCTGATCCGCACCGTCCAGAACACCTCGCTCGCCTTCCACGACGGACTGCTGCGCGCCGGTGGCCGCGGCCGGTACGCCCTGGTCAGCCAGGTCGGCGCGCACAAGCCGCTCGCCAACAACGCCGCGTACAACGCCGGCAAGGCGGCCGCCGAGGCCTGGACCCTCGCGATGGCCGACTCGTTCCGCAAGCTGGGGGGCGACGACGGCCCGCAGGCGGCGGCTGCGATCCTGGTGATCAAGGCATTGGTGCACGACGCCATGCGCGCCGAACGCCCCAACGCGAAGTTCGCGGGCTTCACCGACGTCTCGGTCCTCGCGGACGAGATCGCCGGGCTGTGGAACAGGCCCGCCCAGGAAGTGAATGGACAGCGTCTGTGGCTGACCCCCAAGCCGTGACCGCGGCACTCGGCCCCAGGACCGACGCACGTCGTCACCACGACCCGTCGGTCCGGGGCTTCGCCAGCGACAACTACGCCGGCGCCCACCCCGAGATCCTCGCGGCCCTCGCCCTCGCCAACGACGGCCACCAGGTCGCCTACGGCGAGGACCAGTACACCGAGCACCTCCAGCGGATCATGCACAGCCACTTCGGCCCCACGGCCGAGGCCTTCCCGGTCTTCAACGGGACCGGGGCGAACGTGACCGCGCTCCAGGCGCTCACCGACCGCTGGGGCGCCGTCATCTGCGCCGAGTCCGCCCACATCAACGTGGACGAGGGCGGCGCGCCGGAGCGGATGGGCGGCCTCAAGCTGCTCACCGTGCCGACCCCGGACGGCAAGCTCACCCCCGAGCTGATCGACCGGCAGGCCTGGGGCTGGGAGGACGAGCACCGGGCGATGCCGCAGGTCGTCTCGATCACCCAGAACACCGAGCTGGGCACCGTCTACACGGTGGACGAGATCCGCGCGATCGTCGAGCACTCGCACGCCAAGGGCATGAAGGTGCACCTCGACGGGGCCCGGATAGCCAACGCCGCCGCCTCGCTGGACGTGCCGATGCGCGCGTTCACCAACGCGGTCGGCGTCGACGTCATCTCGTACGGCGGCACGAAGAACGGCATGCTCTTCGGCGAGGCCATCGTCGTCCTCAACCCCGACGCGGTCAGCCACATGAAGCACCTGCGCAAGCTGTCCATGCAGCTCGCGTCGAAGATGCGCTTCGTGTCGGTGCAGCTGGAGGCCCTCCTCGCGAAGGACCTGTGGCTGCGCAACGCCCGCCACGCCAACGCGATGGCCCAGCGCCTCGCGGCCGGGGTGCGCGAGGTCGACGGGGTGGAGATCCTCTACCCGGTGCAGGCCAACGCCGTCTTCGCCCGGCTGTCGCACGACGTGACCCGGCGGCTCCAGGAGCGTTTCCGCTTCTACTTCTGGGACGAGAACGCCGGTGACGTGCGCTGGATGTGCGCCTTCGACACCACGGAGGAAGACGTGGACGCCTTCCTCCAGGCGCTGAAGGAAGAGCTGGCCCGCCAGTAACTCCCGCCAACTGCATGGATATACGGCCGGATGGAAAGTCATTGACTTCCGTCCGGCCGTTTCCGTACGCTCCACCCGCATGGAACTCGTCCAGCAGAACCCCGACATCGCCGCCTATCTGGCCGCGAGTGAAGCTGTCGACCATGAGCATCCGGCGGTCCGCGCCGTGGCGAACCGCCTCTCCGAAGAGCACCCCGGCGCATACGCATACGCCGAAGCGGCCTTCGTGTACGTACGCGACACCGTCCCGCACTCCGCGGACGCCGGCGACCCGCGCGTGACCTGGCGCGCCTCCGACGTCCTGGAGCAGCGCACCGGCGTCTGTTACGCCAAGTCGATCGCGTACGCGGCCCTCCTGCGGGCCCGCGGCATCCCGGCCGCCCTCTGCTACCAGCGACTCGCCGACGACGACGGCTCGAACCCGGTGATCCACGGCCTCGTCGCCGTCCTGCTCCCCGGCGAGCGGACCTGGGCCCGCCAGGACGTACGGGGAAACAAGCCCGGCGTCGACGCCCGGTTCTCCCTGAAGGGGGAGCGGCTGGCCTGGGTCGTGCGACCGGAGTTCAATGAAGTGGATTATTCAGTGCTCTACACTGAACCGCACCCGGTTGTTCTGGACGCGCTGCGCGCCGCCCCCGACCGGTCCTCCCTCTGGCGGACGCTCCCCACGGAGCTCTGACCCCGGACACCAGCGAACGGCGGATCATGACTCTCACGCTCACCGTCTCCGACGAGGTGCGCACCCTCGTACCCGGCTTCACCGCTCTGGTGGTCGAGGCCCGTGGACTGGTCAACGGTCCCAGCGACGAGACCAGTGCGGCCCTCCTCGACGAGGCCGCGCGGCGGCTCGCCGAGCGCCTCGACGGCCGGACCCCGGACCAGGATCCGCACATCGCCGCCTGGCGAGCCGCGTACACCGCGTTCGGCGCCAAGCCCTCCCGTACCCGCAACTCCGCGGAAGCGCTGGCCAAGCGCGCGCTCGCGGACGGCGGGCTGCCCCGCGTCAACCGGCTCGTCGACGCCTACAACGCGATCAGCGTCGCTCACCTCATCCCGGTCGGCGGCGAGGACCTGGGCAGGATCCAGGGCGCCATGCGCCTGGTGCGGGCCACCGGGGAGGAGCCCTTCGTCACCGTGGCGGGCGGCGTGGAGACGGTGGAGCACCCCGAGCCCGGGGAGATCGTCTGGTGCGACGAGGAGGGCGTGACCTGCCGTCGCTGGAACTGGCGCCAGGGCCCCCGTACCCGCATCGACGACGACACCGTCGACGCGTTCTTCCTGCTGGAGGCGCTCGTCCCGATGACCCGGGAGGAGCTCCTCGCGGCGGGCGTCGAGCTGGCGGAGTCGCTGGAGAAGCTCAGCCCGGGAGCCCGGATCACGGTCCGTGACCCGGAGTGACGATTCAGCGGGGAAGAGGACGGGAGCGGGGTCGGCGGCCTGCCGTCAGCCCGCTTCCTTGACCTGGGCCGGCGTCGGAGCCGTACCCCCGAGGTGCGCGGGCACCCACCAGGTGTCGTTCGCGTCCTTGGGGCGCACCGGGTAGGCGCGCTGCGCGGCCTCCAGGAGCTCCTGGCAGCGCTCGCGCAGCCGCCGTGTGATGGCGCCCGCGTACTGGTCGGCGGGGGCCTCCACGGGCTCGCCGACGCGGATCGTCACCGGGATGTGGCTGCGCTTGAAGTTGCGCGGACGGCCCTTGGTCCAGATGCGCTGCGTACCCCAGAGCGCCATCGGGATCAGCGGGACGCCCGCCTCCTGCGCGAGGCGCGCGGCACCCGTCTTGAAGCCCTTGAGGGTGAACGACTGGGAGATGGTCGCCTCGGGGAAGACACCGATGATCTCGCCGGCCCGGAGGGATTCGAGCGCGTGCTTGTAGGCGTGCTCGCCCTGCGAACGGTCCACCGGGATGTGCTTCATGCCGCGCATCAGCGGCCCGGAGACCTTGTGCCGGAAGACCGAGTCCTTCGCCATGAAGCGCACGAGACGCTTCTGCGGGAGCGCGGCCAGGCCCGTGAAGATGAAGTCCAGATAGCTGATGTGGTTGCTGACGAGCACCGCGCCGCCGGTCCGCGGGATGTGCTCCGAACCCTGCGTGTCGATCTTCAGGTCGAGCGCCTTGAACAGGGTCAATGCGGCGCCGATGACCGGCCGATACACGAGTTCTGCCATCTGAGAGGAACCCTTCTTCTGTGCCTGGGGAGGGTTCTCCCGGCGGAAGTTACGCAGCCGTAGGTTTTCGGCTTTGGGCAGATCGTGCCCCATGTGGGCCGTCGTGACCAGTCCAGGCGGCTCCGTACAGGGAGATTCTCGTCACTCGCGGTGGCCGTGGCGGGAATCGAACGCTCCCGTGCGACGCTGCACCTGGGGAGACGGCCTGACAGAGAAGGGGACAGGGGTGACCGAGATACCCGGAGCCGACACGCTGGGACCTGAGGCGCTCGGCGTCGAACTGGGGGAGCGGGCCACCCTCGTCCAGTTCTCCACCGCCTTCTGCCAGCCCTGCCGGGCCACCCGCCGCACCCTCGCCGAGGTCGCCGCGATGGTGCCGGGCGTGGGGCACGTCGAGATCGACGCCGAAGAACGCCTCGATCTCGTACGCGCGCTCGGCATCGCCAAGACCCCCACCGTCCTCGTCCTCGACCGGACCGGCCGCGTCGTCCGCCGGGCCTCGGGACAGCCGCGCAAGGCGGATGTCATCGCCGCCCTGGGCCGGGCGGTCTGACGCGGTGACACTTCTCCCACATCCCGGTACGCACTTGACTGCACGCGGCAACGATCGTCACCCTGACCGTGTGCCCCCAGAACTCCTTCTCTACGGCCGGACCCACGTGGACCTGGCCCGCAACGCGAGCGCGCGCTGTCCGGGTGTCTGACCGCCCCCGGACCTCTCTCATGCCGCCCTCGCAGAAGGACAACTCCATGACGGTCACGCCAGACCTCCGACCCGGCACCGTTCCCACCATCGGCGCGCCCCGGCAGGCCTCTCCGGATCTGCTCCGCTCCGTCTTCCGCCGGCACGCCGCCGGTGTCGCGGTCGTCACCGCACACGGCGAGCGCCCCGTCGGCTTCACCGCGACCTCGCTCAACTCCGTCGCCGCCGAACCCCCGCTGATCTCCTTCGGGGTGGGCACCACCTCCTCCAGCTGGCCCGTGCTCGCCGAGGCCGAGCACATCGGCGTGCACATACTCGGCGAGTACCAGCAGGAACTGGCCGCCACCTTCGCGCGCAGCGGCGCCGACCGCTTCGGCGAGGGGACCCGCTGGAGCGTGGGGCCCGAGGGAGTGCCCGTACTCGACGGCGTACTCGCCTGGCTGGTCTGCCGTGTGGTGGCCCGCGTGCCCGCCGGTGACCACCGGATCGTGATTGCCCAGGCGGTCGCCGGAGACCCGGACGGGGCGGGCCGTCCGCTCCTCTACCACCACGGCCGCTTCAACGCTCTGCGCGACTGAGGGTTCCCGCGCGCGCCGCTCTCCGCGCGTTGTCAAGGTCACATGCCTGAGCGCTTGCTCAGGGGTAACGAACTGGGTGTACTGGCGAGTAATATTCCAGGTCGGGGCGTCCGGCGCCCCGACCGGAAACCCGCCCTTCAGGCGCCTATGCTGCGAGCAACAAGGCAGCCCAGTTATGACGATGCAGTAGGAGAGCCGGCGTGAGCTTGAGGATCGTTGTCTGTGTGAAGTACGTGCCCGACGCGACCGGAGACCGGAAGTTCGCGGACGACCTGACGGTCGACCGCGACGACGTCGACGGCCTGCTGTCGGAGCTCGACGAGTACGCGGTCGAGCAGGCACTGCAGATCGCCGAAGAGGCGGACGACGCCGAGGTCACCGTGCTGACGGTCGGCCCCGAGGACGCCAAGGACGCGCTGCGCAAGGCGCTGTCCATGGGCGCCGACAAGGCCGTCCACGTCGAGGACGACGACCTGCACGGCACCGACGTCATGGGCACCTCGCTGGTGCTCGCCAAGGCGATCGAGAAGACCGGCTACGACGTCGTCATCGCCGGTATGGCCTCCACCGACGGCACCATGGGTGTCCTCCCGGCGATCCTCGCCGAGCGTCTGGGCGTCCCGCAGGTCACCCTGCTCTCCGAGGTGAAGATCGAGGACGGCAAGGTCACCGGCCGTCGCGACGGCGACACCGCCTCCGAGCAGCTGGAGGCCTCCCTCCCGGCGGTCGTGTCCGTGACCGACCAGTCGGGTGAGGCGCGCTACCCCTCCTTCAAGGGCATCATGGCCGCCAAGAAGAAGCCGGTGGAGTCCCTGGAGCTGGACGACCTGGACATCGACGCGGACGAGGTCGGCCTGGCCGGCGCCTGGACCGCGGTCGACTCGGCCGCCGAGCGTCCGGCGCGCACCGCGGGCACGATCGTCAAGGACGAGGGCGAGGGCGGCAAGCAGCTCGCCGAGTTCCTCGCGAGCCAGAAGTTCATCTAGGACTCGGCGCCGTGAGCCGGGAGTCCGTCCCCGGCCCGCGCGAGCCCCTCAGACCGCCCCTTTCCGTTCGCAGGAGATTGAAGTCCCATGGCTGAGATTCTCGTCTACGTCGACCACGTCGACGGAGCCGTCCGCAAGCCCACCCTGGAGCTGCTGACCCTCGCCCGCCGCATCGGCGAGCCGGTCGCCGTCGCGCTCGGCAACGGCGCCGCCGACACCGCCGCCGTCCTCGCCGAGCACGGCGCGGTGAAGGTCCTCACGGCCGACGCCCCCGAGTTCACCGAGTACCTCGTCGTCCCCAAGGTCGACGCGCTGCAGGCCGCGTACGAGGCCGTTTCCCCGGCCGCCGTGCTCGTCCCGTCCTCCGCCGAGGGCAAGGAGATCGCGGCCCGTCTCGCGGTCCGCATCGGCTCCGGCATCATCACCGACGCCGTGGACCTGGAGGCCGGTGACGAGGGCCCGGTCGCGACGCAGTCCGCGTTCGCCGCCTCCTTCAGCACCAAGTCCCGTGTCTCCAAGGGCACCCCGGTCATCACGGTCAAGCCGAACTCGGCCCCCGTCGAGGCCGCCCCGGCCGCCGGTACCGTCGAGGCCCTCTCGGTCTCCTTCGGTGCGCTGGCCACCGGCACCAAGGTGACCGCCCGCACCCCGCGCGAGTCGACCGGCCGCCCGGAGCTGACCGAGGCCGCGATCGTGGTCTCCGGCGGCCGTGGCGTCAACGGTGCCGAGAACTTCGCGATCATCGAGGCGCTCGCCGACTCGCTCGGTGCCGCCGTCGGCGCCTCGCGCGCCGCGGTCGACGCCGGCTGGTACCCGCACTCCAACCAGGTCGGCCAGACCGGCAAGTCGGTCTCGCCGCAGCTGTACATCGCCTCCGGCATCTCCGGCGCGATCCAGCACCGCGCGGGCATGCAGACCTCGAAGACGATCGTCGCGATCAACAAGGACGCCGAGGCGCCGATCTTCGACCTCGTCGACTACGGCGTGGTGGGCGACCTCTTCGATGTCGTCCCGCAGCTGACCGAAGAGGTCAAGTCCCGCAAGGGCTGATCCGACCGCGCAGGCTTGACCTGCGCTTCTGTACGGCCCGGGGGCCGCGTGGTGATGATCACCGCGCGGCCCTCGGCCGTTTCGGACAACCATTGACTCAGGTCCCGGCGGACTACTAACTTCGCTATACGGATTGTTGATTCCGTGAAGCGGAAAATAGGAGGATGTGGGATGGGTCAGCAGGAGAAGGTGTCGACGAGCCTCGCGGGCGCGGTCAGCGAGGGCATCAGCGCCTCCCTCGCAGCGGTGGACGCCGAGCTGGACCGCCGCTACCCGGGAGACCCCGGCACCCGCCAGCCCGTCCACACCGTCTACGTACCCGGCAACGTCTTCGACGCCGGAACCGTCCGCTCCTGGGGCGACCAGGCCCTTGCCGCCCTGGACGAGCACGCCCCCGACGCCGCCTCCTTCGCCGCCGTCCTCGGCCTCTCCGACGACCTCGCCGAGGACGTCTACGGCCGCGTGCGCGCGAAGCTGGAGCGCGAGCCGATCGAGGACCTCCGCGTCGACTTCGAGGACGGCTACGCCGGAGCCGACGAGGACCAGGACGCCGCCCGCGCCGCCCGGCTGATCTCGGAGGCGTACCGGAACGGCACGGCAGCCCCGTACATGGGCATCCGGATGAAGTGCATGGAGTCCGCCGTACGCGACCGGGGCATCCGCACCACCGACGTCTTCCTCACCGGCCTCCTGGAGAACGGCGGCCTCCCCGACGGGCTCGTCCTCACCCTCCCCAAGGTGACCTACCCCGAGCAGGTCTCCGCCTTCGTCCGCCTCCTGGAGGCCTTCGAGAAGGCCCACGGCCTCGACGCCGGTCGCCTCGGCTTCGAGATCCAGATCGAGACCAGCCAGTCCATCCTCGCCACCGACGGCACCGCCGCCGTGGCCCGCATGATCGGCGCCGCCGAGGGCCGCGCCACCGGACTGCACTACGGCACCTTCGACTACAGCGCCTGCCTCGGCGTCTCCGCCGCCTACCAGGCCAGCGACCACCCGGCCGCCGACCACGCCAAGGCGATCATGCAGGTCGCCGCCGCCGGCACCGGCGTCCGCGTCTCCGACGGCTCCACCAACGTCCTCCCGGTCGGCTCCACCGAGCACGTCCACGAGGCCTGGCGCCTGCACTACGGCCTCACCCGCCGCGCCCTGGCCCGCGCGTACTACCAGGGCTGGGACATGCACCCCGGCCACATCCCCACCCGGTACGCCGCCGTCTTCGCCTTCTACCGCGAGGGCTTCGAGGCCGCCGCCAAGCGCCTCTCCGCGTACGCCAACCACGCGGGCGGCGACGTCATGGACGAGCCCGCCACCGCGAAGGCCCTCAGCTCCTACCTGCTGCGCGGCATCGACTGCGGCGCCCTCGACACCGCCGAGGTCGACGCGCTCACCGGTATGAACCGCGCCGCCCTCGACCGCTTCGCCGCCCCGCGCCGCGGCGACCTGACGGCCTCCGCCGAGTAGCGGCGGTACCGTCCGGGCCGCCGAGGAGGCGGCCCGGACGGCCTGTGCTCAGGGTGACGGTTCCGACGGCCCCGACGGTCGGGGTGACGGTTTCGGACGGCGGGCGGTCGGGGTGATGGCCCGGACGGCCGACCCTCAGACGGTCGGCGGCGGGATCTCGCCAGAACCGCGAGCCAGGAGCGTGGTGCCGAGCACCACCCGCTCGGGCGCCTCGTCGGCCCCGTCGAGGCGCCGGAACAGGCGCTCCGCCGCCGTCCGGCCCAGTGCGGCCGCGTCCTGGGCGACGACCGTGATGCCGAGCAGGTCGGCCAGCTCGATGTCGTCGAAGCCCACCAGGGCCACCGGCCGCGGGTGCCCGGCCAGGGCGCGGACCACCGTGACCATGACCCGGTTGTTCCCCGCGAACAGCGCCGTCACGGGCTCCGGCGCCGCCAGCATCTCCCGTACGGCCGTCCTCACCCGCTCCGGGTCCGTGGACCCCGGCGAGACCCAGTCGTCCCGGACCGGGAGACCCGCGTCCTCCATCGCCGCGCGGTAGCCGCGCAGCCGCTCGGCCGCGGTGTGGATACGCGGACGGTCACCGATGAAGCCGATGCGGCGGTGCCCGTGGGCGATCAGATGGGCCACACCGTCGCGGGCCCCGCCGAAGCTGTCGGAGAGCACGGCGTCGGCGTCGATGAGCCCTGCGGGCCGGTCGACGAAGACGGTGGCGACGCCCGCCCTGATCTCGGGCTCCAGATAACGGTGGTCGTCGCCCGAGGGAATGACGATCAGACCGTCGACCCGGCGCGCGCACAGCGCGAGCGCCAGCTCCTGTTCCCGGGCCGGGTCCTCGGCGCTGGAACCGTTGATGAGGAGGGCCCCGTGCGCCCGTGCGACCTCCTCCACGGCGCGGCTGAGCGGCCCGTAGAACGGGTCGGCCAGATCCTCCAGTACGAGCCCGACCGTCGCGGTCCTGCCCTTGCGCAGGACCCGCGCGCTGTCGTTGCGGCGGAAACCGAGGACCTCGATGGCCTCCTGGACCCGCCGCTCGGTGTCCGCGGTGACCCCCGGTTCGCCGTTCACGACCCGGGACACGGTCTTCAGGCCGACGCCCGCGCGCGCGGCGACGTCCTTCATCGTGGGCCGGTTGCCGTAGCGGTGCTCAGGGCGGCGGGCGATGTCGGCCACGGTGTGCGGTTCCTCCGTCGAAGGTCGGTGGTGCGGTGGTGTCTGCGACGCGGTGGTGTCCGTGACGCGATGGTCTGGACGCGGTGGTCTGATCGACTCCCTCGTCGAAGCATAGGGCCTGGACAACGTTGTCACGGCGAGGGAGACTGGACGGAAGACCGTTCCGTCCGCCGTCGCCGACTGGAGACCCCACGCCCATGCAGACCGATCCCGCCACGGGCCCCCACGACGGCCCCGCCGACGGTCTCGTCGTCGCTCTCGACATCGGGGGAACCAAGATCGCCGGCGCCCTGGTCGACGGTGAGGGGCGCATCCGCGTCCGCTCCCAGCGGCCCACGCCCGCGCGTGAGGACGGCGAGACGGTGATGGGCGCGGTCGAGGACGTACTCGCCGACCTCGCGGCCTCGCCCCTGTGGGAGGCCGCGGGCGCCGTCGGTATCGGCAGCGCGGGCCCCGTGGACGCGCACCGGGGGATCGTCAGCCCGGTCAACGTGCCCGGCTGGCGCGACTACCCGCTCGTCGAACGGGTCCACAAGGCGACGGGCGGACGGCCCGTGACCCTGGTCGGCGACGGCGTCGCCATGACGGCCGCCGAACACTGGCTCGGAGCCGCCCGGGGCCACGACAACGCCCTCTGTCTCGTGGTCTCCACGGGCGTCGGGGGCGGACTCGTCCTCGGCGGACAGGTCCACCCGGGCCCCACCGGCAACGCCGGTCACATCGGTCACATCGTGGTGGACATGGACGGCGAGTCCTGCGCCTGCGGCGGACGCGGCTGCGTCGAACGCATCGCCAGCGGCCCGCACATCGCGCGTCGCGCCCTGGACAACGGCTGGCGCCCCGGGCCCGACGGCGATCTCTCCGCCGCCGCCGTGGCCGCCGCCGCGCGCGCCGGAGACCCGGTCGCCGTCGCCTCGTTCGAGCGGGCGGCCCAAGCGCTCGCGGCGGGCATCGCCGCGACGGCGGCCCTCGTCGAGATCGACATCGCGGTCGTCGGCGGCGGGGTGGCGGGTGCCGGAGAGGTCCTCTTCGCCCCGCTTCGACGCAGCCTCGCCACCTACGCCACGCTCTCCTTCGTCCGGAACCTGACCGTCGTCCCGGCCCTCACGGGCACAGACGCGGGCCTCCTCGGCGCCGCCGCGGCGGCATCGCGCGCGGTGGGCGGGGGAGCGTGGACGGGCCCGGCGGCCTGAGCGAGGGGAAGCCGGGAAGCCGTACCCCGGCTCGCTCCTCCTGACTCGATCCCCCCGGCTCACTCCTCCCGTATCCGCTCCGGCGCCCGCTGCTCGACGATCACCAGGAAGGTGTCGGACGCCAGATCCATGACGACCCGGGCCGGCACCCCCTCGTCGCGCCGCGCCCCGGCGAACTCCTCCGCCGGCCAGCTGCCCCGCGGGCCGCCGGCCGGAAAACGTTCGAGAACCCTACGACTCATTCTCCGCACCCCCTCGTGCTTGCCGTTCTCAACGACACCCGCGCGGAAGTGTCACGCACATGCCGAGACGTCGAACGCCGCATCACCGCGACCCCGAATCACCGAGGCGCCGAATCACCGGGACATGACTTCGTGGTTTTCGTGGCAGGGTGTTGCGGGCAAGCCACAGGGGGCTGTCGAAGAGGGGGAAACGTGATCGTCTGGATCAACGGTGCGTTCGGCGCGGGGAAGTCGAGTACCGCGCGCGAGCTGGTCGATCTGATCCCGAACAGCACGCTGTACGACCCCGAGGTCACCGGCGGGGGCCTGCGCGGCCTCCTGCCGGCCAAGCGGCTCGCCGAGGTCGAGGACTACCAGGACCTGCCGATCTGGCGACGCCTGGTGGTCGACACCGCCGCCGCGCTGCTCGCCGAGGTCGGCGGTGTCCTGATCGTCCCGATGACCCTGCTGCGGCAGGAGTACCGGGACGAGATCTTCGGTGGGCTCGCGGCCCGCCGCATCGACGTGCGTCATGTGCTGCTCGCCCCGGAGGAAACGATCCTGCGGCAACGTATCGACGGCAGGTCGGAGTACGGCGACCCCGAGACCGACGCGCGCGTCCGGGACTGGTGCCACGGCCATGTCGCGCCCTACCGCACCGCGCTCGGCTGGCTCGCCACCGACGCGTACGTCGTCGACACCTCGGCGCTCACCGTGGCCGAGGTCGCCCGGTCCGTCGCCGACGCGGTCCGGGCGGGGCAGGCCACGCCCTGCGGCATCGTCCAGACGCCCGAACCGACCGGCGAGACGCTTGCCGCAGGAGTCCTGCTCTTCGACGAGCAGGACCGCTTCCTGCTCGTCGACCCCACCTACAAGCCCGGTTGGGAGTTTCCCGGCGGGGTCGTCGAGGCCGGAGAACCCCCGGCCCGAGCCGGAATGCGCGAGGTGGCCGAGGAGATAGGCCTCGAACTCGACGCCGTACCCCGCCTCCTGCTCGTCGACTGGGAACGCCCCCAGCCCCCCGGCTACGGAGGACTCCGCCTCCTTTTCGACGGCGGCACGCTCGGCCCCGCCGACACGGAGCGCCTCCACCTCCCCGGCGCCGAACTCCGCGACTGGCGCTTCGTCACCGAGGAGGAGGCCGCCGACCTCCTGCCCCCCGTCCGCTACCGCCGTCTCCGCTGGGCCCTGCGCGCGCGCGAACGCGGCACGGTGCTCAACCTGGAGGCGGGAGACCCGGTGGGCTGACCGCCGGAGCGGCCACCGGCCGGAGGCATCGAGTCCTGGCCCGGCCGATGGAGCGGCTTCGCCGAACGCTGAACTCGTACGGCGAACCCGCGCGGCGAAGGCCTGCGACGATCCCGTACGGCGAACTCGTACGGCGAACTCGTACGGCGAACCCTTAGGGCGAAGGCCTACGGCGAATCCGTACGGGGTCGCCCTACCGCGAAACGTAGGGGTGGTAGCGACCCTGTAGGACGAAGCCGTCGCTCCGTCAGCCCTGCTTCGAATGCGCGTAGTTGAGGAGGAAGTGCGCCTCGGCCACCGACAGCCGCTCCAGCTCCTCCGGCGAGACCGACTCGTTGGGCGCGTGGATCTGCGCCTCCGGCTCGCTCAGGCCGATCAGGAGGATCTCCGACTCCGGGTACAGCGAGGCCAGCGTGTTGCAGAGCGGGATCGAGCCGCCCATGCCCGCCGTCTGCATCTCCTGGCCGGGGTACGCGATCCGCATCGCCTCGGCCATCGACGCGTACGCCGGGCTCGACGTGTCCGCCTGGAACGGCTGGCCCTGGCCGACCTGTTCGAGGGAGACCCGGGCGTTCCACGGCGTGTGCTTCTCGATGTGAGCGAAGAGCAGCTTCGTCACCTCGGCCGAGTCCAGGCCCGGCGGCACCCGCAGGCTGAGCTGGGCACGGGCCGACGACGGGATCGACGGGGTCGCCCCGGCCACCGGGTGGCAGTCGATGCCGATGACGGTGACGGCCGGACGCGCCCAGATCCGGTCGGCGACCGTTCCGGAGCCGGGCAGCGCCACCCCGGCGAGGACCTTGGCGTCCTGGCGGAAGTCCTCCTCCGGGTACTGCAGCCCCTCCCACACCTGGTCGCCCGGCAGCCCGTCGATGACGGTCGAACCGTCCGGGCCGCGCAGCGAGTCCAGTACGCGGATCAGCGCGGCCAGCGCGTCCGGCGCGGCGCCGCCGAACTGACCGGAGTGCAGATTGCCCTCCAGGGTGTCGATCCCCACCCGGATCATCGTCATGCCGCGCAGGGTCGCGGTCACGGTCGGCAGCCCCACTCGGAAGTTGCCCGCGTCGCCGATGACGATGGCGTCGGAGACGAGCAGCTCGGGGTGCTGCTCGGCGTAGCGCTCGAGACCGCCGGTGCCCTGCTCCTCCGAACCCTCGACGATCACCTTGACCGTCACGGGAACGCCGCCGTTCGCCTTCAGGGCGCGCAGCGCGAGCAGGTGCAGGATGAAGCCGCCCTTGCAGTCGGCCGCGCCACGCCCGTACCAGCGCCCGTTCCGCTCCGTCAGCTCGAACGGCGGGGTGAGCCAGGCGGACTCGTCCAGCTTCGGCTGGACGTCGTAGTGGGCGTAGAGAAGGACGGTCGGCGCGCCGGCCGGGCCGGGCAGGATGCCGTACACCGCCTGCGAACCGTCCGGGGTGTCGAGCAGCGCCACGTCCTGGAAGTCCTCGGCACGCAGGGCGTCCGCGACCCAGTTGGCGGCGCCCTCGCACTCGCTGCGCGGGGCCACGGCCTCGTCCGCCACCGACTCGAAGGCCACCAGCTCCGTGAGCTCGGCCTTGGCTCGGGGCATCAGGGACCGGACGGTCTCGGCGATCGGATTCGAGGTCATGGGCACGCTCCTGATGGGTGCGACGTTACGACTGTAGGACGGCGTTCGGCGTATGTCGTGGTACGGCGAACGCACCGCCGATCCTACGGCGCGGGCCTCTGGCTACCGCGCCGTAGGATGCGTCAGGAGCAGACCACCGGTCGGATCAGGAGCAGAAGCACATCGTGAGCAGCGAGCAAGCGGAGAACGCCGGTCCGGAGAACACCGCCCCCGAAGGCGCGACTCCTGAGGGCATCGGTGCGGAGGCGGCGACGGACGAGGTCACGGACGCGGTCGGGAACGAGGTCGCGGACGACGTCACGGACGCGGCCCTCGCGCACGTCGCGGCCGACGGAGCGGCGCCGGACCTCGAAGTCGAGGCGGACGCCGTGGTCGAGGCGGACCTCGAAGTCGGGGCGGCCGGTGAGGCCCAGCAGGCCGAGGTCTGGGACGTCGTGGTCGTCGGCGCGGGACCGGCAGGCGCGTCCGCGGCCTACGCGGCGGCCGTCGCGGGACGTCGGGTGCTGCTCCTGGAGAAGTCCGAGCTGCCCCGGTACAAGACCTGCGGCGGCGGCATCATCGGCCCCTCCCGCGACTGCCTGCCGCCCGGCTTCGAACTGCCCCTCCAGGACCGGGTGCACGCCGTCACCTTCTCCCTGGACGGACGCTTCGCCCGGACCCGTCGCTCGCGGAAGATGCTCTTCGGGCTCATCAACCGCCCCGAGTTCGACGCGCAGCTCGTCGAGCACGCCCAGAAGGCCGGCGCCGAACTGCGGACCGGGGCCACCGTGACCCGCGTGGAGCAGCACGGCCCGGCGGTCCCTGACCGGCGGACCGTCGCCGTGGTCCTCGCCGACGGGGAGACCGTGCTCGCGCGCGCGGTCATCGGTGCCGACGGCAGCGCCAGCCGGATAGGCGCTCATGTGGGGGTGAAGCTCGGTCAGGTCGACCTGGGCCTTGAGGCGGAGATCCCCGTGCCGCCGTCGGTGGCCGAGGACTGGAAGGGCCGTGTCCTCATCGACTGGGGCCCGATGCCCGGCAGTTACGGATGGGTCTTCCCGAAGGGCGACACGCTGACCGTCGGCGTCATCTCGGCGCGCGGCGAGGGCGCCGCCACCAAGCGGTACATGGAGGACTTCGTCGCCCGGCTCGGCCTCTCCGGCTTCGAGCCCACGATCTCCTCCGGTCATCTGACGCGCTGCCGCACCGACGACTCGCCGCTCTCCCGCGGCCGGGTCCTCGTCTGCGGTGACGCGGCCGGGCTCCTGGAGCCGTGGACGCGAGAGGGCATCTCGTACGCGCTCCGCTCGGGCCGGCTCGCCGGCGAGTGGGCGGTACGGGTCGCCGAGGCCAACGACGCGGTCGACGCCCGGCGTCAGGCCCTGAACTACGCCTTCGCCATCAAGGCCGGCCTCGGTGTCGAGATGGCCGTCGGCCGGCGGATGCTCGCCGTCTTCGAGCGGCGGCCGGGTCTGCTGCACGCGACGCTCACGGGGCTGCGCCCGGCGTGGAACGCGTTCGCGGACATCACCCGGGGCTCGGCGACGCTCGGTGGCATGGTCCGCTCGAACGGCATGGCCCGGCGGGCCCTTGAGATCCTCGACAAGCGCATGGACACCTCGACCGGAGTCGGTCCCGCGGGCCGGGGGGTCGGCCAGCGGGAGCGGTCGGCTCCGGAGGCCTCCGACAGCCCGGCGACTTCCGCGAGCACGGAGGCTTCCGTGAGTCCTGAGGCTTCAGCGAGTCCGGAAGCTCCGGAAGTGGTCTGACGCGGCTGTTCGGCGAGGCTTTCCGACGAAGAGGTGCGGACGGGCTCCGCCGCTCCGGCCGGTTCACGCGGCGGGAGTGGTGGGGCCCGTCGGCGTGATGCGGAAGACGGGGTGCTTCGGGGCGATGGCACGCAGCTCCTCGTCGGAGGAGTCGGGGCCGACACCGCCGAAGAAGACGCCGACCTCGGCCTTCCAGCGCTTGAGGTAGGCGCGCAGCAGGGCGGGCTTGTCGTCGTCGGCGACCTCGACGGCGGTGAAGTCCTGTACGTGCTTGCCGAGGATCAGCCGGCCGCCGCCGGCGGCCCGCATGTTGTGGGTCCACTGGACGTGCCCGCGGGGAGCGACCAGGTACCGGTCGCCGTCCAGCGTCAGGAGGTTGACGGGGGTACGGCGCCACTCACCGCTCTTGCGGCCGCGGACGGCGAGAACGCGGGATCCCCAGACGCTGAAGCCGCGCCGGGTCATCCAGGCGACCGCGCGGTTGAGGACGTTGATCGTGAGCCAGCCGGGCTTCATGACGTGAGCGGCGGGGGAGCCGGTGGAGTCGTTCGAGCCGGCGGAGTCGGTGGTGGACCGGTCGGACATGGGGTTCCTCCTGCGGAGACTGCGGAATCGACGGGTGGTGCGGCGACTGCTGACCACGAGAGCAAAGTGTGAGCACTGCTCTCGCTTGAGATCAGTGTGCACGGATCGTCGCTCACAAGCAAGAGCGGTGCTCTCGTTTCGTATCGGCGCTCCGAAAATGGCACACTGCTCTCCATGACGACTGTTCGAGGAGCCCGCGCCCGCGCCCGTATCGAGATCACCGCCGCCATCAAGGACGAGGCCCGCACCCAGCTCGCCGCCGAAGGCGCCGCCAAGCTGTCCCTCCGGGCCGTGGCCCGCGAACTGGGCATGGTGTCCTCCGCGCTCTACCGCTACTTCCCGAGCCGCGACGACCTGCTCACCGCACTGATCGTCGACGCCTACGACGCCATCGGCGCCGCCGCCGAACAGGCCGCCTCCGAGACCGCCCGGCAGCGCCCCCTGGACCGCTGGACCGCCGTCTGCCGGGCGGTCCGCACCTGGGCCGTCGCCCACCCGCACGAGTACGCCCTGATCTACGGCTCCCCGGTGCCCGGCTACACGGCACCCCAGGACACCATCGTCCCCGCCTCCCGCGTCGGCCTCGTCCTCATCGAGACCGCGCGCAGCGCGCACACCGGCGAGGGCGTCGCCCTTCCCCCGCTCCCGGAAGCGCTGAGCCCCGAAGCCGCCCGCCTGGCCGCCGACGTCGCCCCGGACCTCCCCCCGGCGCTCGCGGTCGCGCTGGTCGCCGCCTGGTCACAGCTCTTCGGCCTCGTCTCCTTCGAGGTGTTCGGCCACTTCCACAACATCGTCGAGGACCGCGACACCTTCTTCGCGACGGCGGCCCGCCGCCTCGGCCAGGACGTGGGCCTGCTGCCGCGCGGCTGAGGGGCGCGCGGCAGCAGGCCCACGTGGCCATGCGCCCCGGGGGTGCGTCAGTCCACGACGGGGCTGCGGCGTTCGACGAGGACGACGTCCCGCCAGACACCCTGACGGCGCCCCAGGCGCTCCCGCGTGCCGACGACGCGGAAGCCGGCCTTCGCGTGGAGGGCGAGACTGGCGGTGTTCTCCGGGAAGATGCCCGACTGGACCGTCCAGATCCCGGCGGCGTCGGTGGACGCGAGCAGTTCGGTGAGCAGTGACAGACCGACACCCCGGCCGCGCGCCTCGGGGTGGACGTAGACGGAGTGCTCGACGACCCCCGCGTACGCGCAACGGTCGGAGACCGGGGTGACGGCCGCCCAGCCCAGAACCCGGTCGTCCCCGTCGAGGGCGACCAACCGGTGCGCGGGAGCCCGGCTGCTGTCGAAAGCCTCCCAGGTGGGTGGGTGCGTCTCGAACGTGGCGTCGCCGCCCTCGATGCCGAGGCGGTAGACCTCCAGCACCTGTTCGGCGTGTGAGGGCAGCAGAGGGGCGATCCGCACCGCGCCGTTCGCGGTCATACGGCCTCCTCGACATCGAGGTCGGTGAGCAGTTCGCGGACGAGGTGCTCGATCCGGTCACGGATCGGGCGGACGGCGGCGACGCCCTGGCCGGCCGGGTCGTCCAGCTGCCAGTCCAGGTAGCGCTTGCCCGGGAAGTACGGGCAGGCGTCACCGCACCCCATGGTGATCACGACATCGGACTCCTGCACCGCCTCGACGGTGAGCACCTTCGGGGTCTCGGCCGAGATGTCGATCCCGACCTCCTGGAGAGCCTCGACAACGGCCGGGTTCACGGCATCCGCCGGGGCGGATCCGGCCGAGCGCACCTGGACGCGGCCCCGGCCGAGGTGGCTGAGGAAGGCGGCGGCCATCTGGGACCGCCCGGCGTTGTGCACACAGACGAAAAGGACGGACGGTACGGAGGGTGCGGAGGGGATCGGGGCAGCGCTCACGGGCGGGTACTTCCTTCACGGGGGCGAGGGGGCTCGGGTACAGGGCCCGGGTCGGCCGTGTGCCGGTCGGACGGTCGGCCGAACAGCAGGCCGTACAGCGCGAGTCCGGCGACGAGCCCGCCGAGCTGTGCGACGACGAACATCGGTACCGAGCCGGGGGAGATGCCGGCGAAGGTGTCGGTGAAGGCCCGGCCCACGGTGACGGCCGGATTGGCGAAGCTGGTGGAGGAGGTGAACCAGTAGGCGGAGCCGATGTAGGACGCGACCACCACGGGAGCCAGGTGCGCCCGGCGGGCCCTGGGCAGCCCGAGGACCAGCAGGATCAGGCCGGCGGTGGCGACGACCTCGCCCAGCCACAGGTGTGGGTCCGACCGGTCGTGGCCGGACCATTGGACGAGCGGTTCGGCGAACATCGCGTCCGCGAGGACGGCGCCGCCGATCCCTCCGGCTGTCTGCGCGGACACATAGGCGGCCACCTCGCGCGCGTGCGGCCCTTCGCCGCTTTCCCCGCCCCTGCCCCCGCCGTCCGTTGCGCCCCGGCCCCCGCCGTTCAGGGATCGTCGCCCGGTCGTCGCCCAGGTCGCAAGGGTGACGACCGGGTTGAAGTGGGCGCCCGAGACGGGGCCGAGCAGGGCGATGAGGACGCCGAGGCCGAACACGGTCGCCACGGAGTTGGCCAGGAGTTGTACGCCGACGTCCTGGCTGAGCCGGGTGGCCTGGATGCCGGAGCCCACCACGATCGCGACCAGCGCACCGGTTCCGACGAACTCGGCCGCCACGCGCCGCCCGAGCGGAGCCGTAGCCGTCACTCGGTCGTCCCGGCCGGAGCCTGGAGCAGCGAGGAGAGTCGCGTCAGGGCGGCGGGCAGCACCCAGTAGTAGACCCAGGTCCCGCGTCGCTCGGAGTCGACCAATCCGGCCTCCCGGAGCACCTTCAGGTGGTGGGAGATGGTCGGCTGGGACACGTCGAACGGCCCGGTGAGGTCGCAGACGCAGGCCTCGCCGCCCTCGTGGGAGGCGATGAGCGAGAGCAGCCGCAGCCGGACCGGGTCGGAGAGGGCCTTGAAGGCCTTCGCCAGATCGGCGGCGGTCTCCGCGCCCAGCGGCTCCCGGATCATCGGCGAGCAGCAGGCCCCCGCCCCGTCCGCATCGGCGGGGTCGAGCAGCGGCAATTCCAGATTCGACATGTATCTATATTGACAGCTGTCTCATCAAGGAGCAACCTTGAAAGCAAGATATCGACGGCCATCGATACAGGCTGTGCGGTCCAGGATCTGCGGTTCGGGATCGCGATTCAGGACCGGCGATACAGGAAGCCCCAGCCATCGCTGGCCGCCGTCGAGGCATCCGATCAGAGGAGTCCTGTCATGTCCCGCGTCCAGCTCGCCCTGCGCGTCGCCGACCTCGAAGGCTCGATCGCCTTCTACACCAAACTGTTCGGCGCCGAGCCCGCCAAGCGCCGCCCCGGCTACGCGAACTTCGCCCTCACCGAGCCGCCGCTCAAGCTCGTCCTCATCGAGGGCGAGCCGGGCGCGGACACCCGCCTCGACCACCTCGGCGTCGAGGTCGGATCCTCCGAGGACGTCACCGCCGCCACCGACCGCCTTGCGCGAGTCGGCCTCGCCACCCGTCCGGAGACCGACACCTCGTGCTGCTACGCCCTCCAGGACAAGGTCTGGGTCCACGGCCCCGGCGGGGAACCCTGGGAGGTCTACGTGGTCAAGGCCGACGCCGACACCCTCGAAAAGGCCGCCGGTGCGCCGGAGGCCTGCTGCACCACCTCGGGCGGCCGATGATCCCGTCTACTCCGGCGGGAGTAGGGGCGACCACCCCGTCGGGCTGACGTCTTCGCGGGTCGCCCACGGTTAGCGTGGCGGGCATGGAACAGGAGTGGACGGCCGGGCGCGGCTCGTGGGGCCGGTGGCAGCGCGGGGACAGCGGCGGGGGCCTGCCCTGGCGGTCCACGGTCCTGATCGCCGTGGTCGTCATGGCGGGGACCGGGTTCGCCGCGAGGAACCAGCCGGACCGGGAGGCGCTCGACGCGCTCGGGCGGGCCCTGCTGCTCCTCGGGGCGGCTCCGCTGTTGTTCCGTCACCGGTGGCCGGTGCCGGTGGTGTTCGGCGTCGCTGCCGTCACCCTCGGCTATCTCGTGGCGGGATACCCGTACGGCCCGGTCTTCGTCATGGTCGCCGTCGCCTGTTTCGCGGCCGTCGTGCACGGTCACCGGACCGCCGCCGCGTGGGCCCTCGGCCTGCTGTGGGCGGGCCATCTGCTGCTCTCGCACTGGCTCTACCGCTGGCTGCCCCCGCCGGGCGACGGCCCCGCGCCCTGGGGGCAGGAGCTTCCCGCCGCCGCGTTCGCCTTCGCCGTACTGGCCGTCTCGGAAACGGTCCGGGTGCGCCGCGAGCAGCGCGCGCAGCTCCGTGCCGACCGCGCTGCCGCCGAGCGGCGCCGCGCCGACGAGGAACGGCTCCGCATCGCCCGGGAACTCCACGACGTGCTCGCCCACTCGATCTCCGTGATCAACGTGCAGGCGGGGGTAGGCCTCGCGCTCCTGGACTCGGACCCCGAACAGGCCCGCACCGCCCTGACCACCATCAAGGCGGCCAGCAAGGAGGCGCTCGGCGAGGTCAGGCAGGTCCTCGACACCCTCCGTACCCGCGGCGACGCGCCCCGCGCCCCCGCCCCGGGTCTCGACCGGCTCCCCGAGCTCGTCGAACAGGCCGCCGCCGCGGGCCTCACGGTCACGGTCGCGACGACCGGCCCGAGGACCGACCTGCCGCCCGGAGCCGACCTCGCCGCCTTCCGGATCGTGCAGGAGGCGCTCACCAACGTGGTGCGCCACTCCGGTTCGCGTACGGCCCGGGTACGCATCGGGTACGGCTCCGGGCACCTGGACCTGACGGTCGACGACGACGGCCCCGCCACCGGCACCGAGGCCGGCGGCAGCGGCAACGGTCTCGCCGGCATGCGGGAGCGGGCCGCGGCCCTCGGTGGCACCATCGAGGCGGGCGCCCGCCCGGACGGCGGCTTCCGCGTCCACGCCGTACTACGGCTCCGCCAGGAGGAGCCCCCGTCACCGCAGGAGACCCCGTGATCAGAGTGCTGCTCGCCGACGACCAGTCGCTGGTCCGGGCGGGGTTCCGCGCGCTGCTCGACGCCCAGCCGGACATCGAGGTGGCGGGGGAGGCCGCCGACGGCGGCGAGGCGGTGGAACGGGTGCGCGCCCTGCGCCCCGACGTCGTCCTCATGGACATCCGGATGCCCGGGCTCGACGGTCTTGAGGCCACGCGCCGCATCACGGACGACCCGGACCTGGCCCAGATCCGGGTCGTCATGCTGACCACCTTCGAACTCGACGAGTACGTCTTCGAGGCGATCCGTGCCGGCGCCTCCGGCTTCCTGGTCAAGGACACCGAGCCGGAGGAACTGCTACGGGCGGTGCGCGCCGTCGTCCACGGCGACGCGTTGCTCTCCCCGGGCGTCACCCGCCGCCTGATCGAGGAGTTCGCGGCCCGCTCCAAGGCCCCGGGCGCCACCGCGGCCCTCGGCGCGCTGACCGAGCGGGAACGGGAGGTGATGGCCCTGGTCGGCATCGGCCTGTCGAACGAGGAGATCGCTCGCAGACTGGTCGTCAGCCCACTCACCGCCAAGACCCACGTCAGCCGCGCCATGGTGAAGCTCGGCGCCCGGGACCGGGCCCAACTCGTCGTCCTGGCCTACGAGTCGGGCCTCGTACGCCCCGGCTGGCTCGGCTGATCCCTGAGAGATGTCCGGAAGCCGGACCGGCCGTAGCCGTAGACCGTGCCGCTCGATCCCGTGTGCGCGAGGAGGACGGATGCGAGCTCGCCCTGGGCGAGCTGCCTGGTCAGCGGTATGACGGTGTCGTCCCCGACAGGCTGCGCCCCGCCGGTTCCGCTCGCGGACGGCCGCCGGTTCGCGGGCCGCGGCAACGGCGCTGCAACGGTGGGCCCGACCCGGGCGCGCATGCGGATCTCGCCGGGCGGTATGCGCCCGGCGAGATCCGGAAGGCAGCGCCTTCTAGTCGCGGGCCGCGACCTTGGTCGGCGCGCCCTCGATGGCCGTACCGTTCCCGGCGACGGCCGTGGCGCCCGCTCCCGACGGCGTGGAGCGGGCGACGACGATCGACGGCTCGCCGCCCTGCTCCCGCTTCGTCCGGAGTCCCGGCAGTGTGATGAGCAGCCCGGCCAGAGCGATGACCGTGACCACGGCCAGACCCGGACGGAAGCTGTCCAGGACCGCCTGCGGGGATGTGCTCGCCCCGCCGCCGTCCGCCGTGATCACGGCGGTGATGACCGCCAGGAACAGTGCGCCGCCGACCTGGATCGAGGTGTTGAGAAGCCCGGACACCATGCCCTGCTCGTCGTCGTCGACCCCGTTGGTGGCCTGGATGTTGAGCGAGGGGAACACCAGCGCGCAGGCCGCGCCGAGCAGCAGCATCGAGGGCAGGATGACGGCGGCGTACTGCGGGGTGAGGGAGATCCGCAGGAACAGCGCGTAAGCGACGACGAGCAGGGTGAAGCCGACGGCGATCACCCGGGGTGTGCCGAAGCGGTCCACGACGCCGCCGATCTTCGTGGAGGAGAGCGCCACGAGCACACCGGCGGGGAGGAACGCGAGGGCGGTCTGGAGCGCGGACCAGTGCAGCAGTGACTGCATGTACTGGGTCACGATGAACTGGAAGGCGACGTACGAGCCGAAGAACGCCGCCGCGCCGAGCTGGGCCCGCACCTGTGAGCCGGAGCGCAGCACTCCGAGCCGTACGAGGGGACTCGCGCTGCGCCGCTCGATCAGGACGAAGGCGACGAGCAGCGCGGCGGCCACCGTGAAGGACAGCAGGGTGCGTACGGAGGTCCAGCCCGTCTCGGGGGCCTGGACGACGGTGAAGACGAGCAGCAGCATCGCGGCCGTGCCGGTGACGGCACCCGGCAGGTCGTAGCCGCCGGAGGAGTTCTCGCGGGCGCTGTGCGGGATGAGGCGCAGGGCGAAGGCGAGGGCGATGAGGGCGACGGGGGCGGGGAGCAGCATCGTCCAGCGCCAGCTCAGCTCGGTGAGGAGACCGGACAGGACCAGGCCCATGGAGAAGCCGGTGGCGGCGCAGGTGGTGTAGATGGACAGGGCCCGGTTGCGCTGCGGGCCCTCCTTGAAGGTCGTCGTGATGATCGACAGACCGGCGGGGGCGGTGAAGGCGGCGCTCAGCCCCTTGATGAACCGGCTGGCGATCAGCAGCGGCCCGGAGTCGACGAGCCCGCCGAGGAGGGAGGCGAGCGCGAAGACGGCGAGCGCGATGAGGAAGACCCGGCGCCGGCCGAGCAGATCGGCCGCACGGCCGCCGAGGAGGAGCAGGCCTCCGTAGCCGAGGATGTAGCCGCTCACGATCCACTGGAGGGTGGCGGTGGAGAGGCCGAGGTCGGTGGCGATGGAGGGCAGGGCGACGCCGACCATGGAGACGTCGAGGGCGTCGAGGAACATCGCGGCGCAGAGCACGAGCAGGGTGCCCCAGAGACGCGGACTCCAGCGTTCCTGCACGGAGTTGGACACACCGGTGGGCGCGTCGGTGAGCGGAGAGGTCATGGGCAGGACAGTACATGCACATGCATTGAATGCAAGCGCATTTAATTCCCATGCAACAAAAGGGGTCGTCTCTGCTAACGTGCGGCCATGGCAGCGAACAAGTCCGAACGCGCGCTCGTGGACGAGTGGCGTGACGTCCTCGCCCTGCACGCCCGTACGACCTGTGAGCTCGACCGGGCGCTCCATCCTTACGGACTCGGTGCCAGCGACTTCGAGGTCCTCGACGTCCTCGCCGAGGGCGCGGCGGAGGACGGCCCGGCCTCCTGGCGCGTCCAGGAGCTGGCCGGGCGCGTCCATCTCAGTCAGAGCGCCCTCTCCCGGCTGATCGCACGCCTGGAGAAGGACGGCCTGGTCCTGCGGGGGATGTGCGCCGAGGACCGGCGGGGCGTCCAGGTGAAGCTGACCGACAAGGGCCTCGCGCGCCATACCGAGGTACGGCCGCTCCAGCGTGACGTACTGACCCGGATGCTGGACGGGACGGCCTGAGCCGTCCGGGGTTCAGACCCCGGAGGTCTCGCGCCACACCCGCGCGATCTCCTCGTCGCCCGTGAACGTCATGGCGTCGAAGGGCAGCCGGTTCCACAGCGCGAGGTACAGCCGGTCGGCGGCCCCGACGAGTTCGGCGTCCACCGCCCCCGTCGCGCCGTCGCCCCGCTCGGTCCGCGGCGGCTCCGTCGCCGAAAGCCGTACCGTCCACACCTCGCCCGTGTCGGTCGCCCGCACCCGCAGCGTCCGGGGCCCGGCCGTCCGCACCCGGCTGCGGTCCCGGCCGTGGAAATGGAGCAGCAGCTCGTCGATGCCGTCGACGGCGACCGACGACTCCACCGGCCCCGGTCCTGCCGTGAGAGCCGACTCGGCGTCCGCGCGATGGACGGTGGTCTCGTGCGCCTGCCGCCGCGCCCAGAAGGTGAGCGGCGAGGGTGCGGGCAGGAAGGTCCAGCACTCCAGGGACTCCGGCGCCGCCCGCAGGGCGGCGACGAGAGCCGCGTGGCCCTCGCGGAAAAACGCCAGCAGCTCGTCGCCGTCGAGTGTGGTCTCGCCACCGTCCGGCCGGTACGTGGTGTGTGCCTCGACCACGAGATCCGTGGCCCAGCGGTGCACCATCGAGGTGTGCCGGAGGAGGTCCCGGACCCGCCACCCGGGACAGGTCGGCACCTCCGCGTCCGGCCCGGCTTCGGCCGCCGCCACCGCAAGGGCCCGGCCGGCCGTCTCCAAGACGTCGATGTACTCCGCGATCTTCAACGTTCCCCCGTTCGAAGCGTCCATGAGCGAATTCTCGCAGCCCTGGACGCGTCGCGAGCTCAACTCACCCGAGGGGCTCCGGCGTTCCGCGCCCAGTAGCCCATGACGGCGGCACCGGCGGCGAGCACGGCGACCGTCGTGAGGGCCACCGGAAGGGAGAACCAGTCGGCGAGGAACCCGATGGACGGCGGGCCGAGCAGCATGCCCCCGTAACCGAGCGTGGACGCGGTCGCCACCCCGCCGGGACCGGCGACGGCACCGGCGCGGGCCACGGCGACGGGGAAGATGTTGGCCAGACCGAGACCGGTGATCGCGAAGCCGAGCAGCGTGGCCCAGACGCTCGGCGCGAGCGCGCCGAGCAGCATCCCGGCAGCGGCCGTGGCGCCACCGAGGACCAGGGTCCGTGTCTGGCCGAGGCGTTCGAGCAGGGCCGTACCGGAGAGACGCCCGGCGGTCATGGTCAGCGCGAACACGGAGTACCCGGCGGCGGCCACCCCCGGGTGTGCGCCGAGGTCCTGCTCCAGGTGGAGGGCGCCCCAGTCGGCGAGTGCCCCTTCGCCGTACGCCGTGCACAGCGCGATCACACCGAAGACGAGCACGATGCGTCGCGATCCGCCGGACCGCCCGCCCTCCGCGCCGGCCGTGGGCGGCAGGGATTCGGGCGGCGGGGCAGGGGCGGGATGGCGCAGGAGTACGGGCCCGGCGACGGCGGTGAGCACCAGCCCGACCCCGGTCAGCCCCAGCAGATGGGCGGTCGGGGAGAGGCCCCCGGCGAGCAGCCCGCCGAGCCCCGCCCCGATCATGCCGCCGAGGCTGAAGGCGGCGTGGAAACTGGGCATCACCGGGCGCCGGAGGGCGGTCACGAGATCCACGGCGGCGCTGTTCATGGCGACGTTGATCCCGCCGTACGCGGCGCCGAACACGAGCAGTACGAGCCCCAGAGCGAGCGGCGACCGGGTGAGCGCGGGCAGGGCGACCGACAGCGACAGGAGTACGGCGGTGGCGACGGTGACCACGTGGGAGCCGTAACGGCGGCAGAGCCGCCCGGTCAGCGTCATGGTGATCACGGCGCCGGCGGACACCCCGAGAAGGGCGAGGCCGAGGTCACCGGCCGAGGCGCCCGTCTGCTGCTTGACGGCGGGGATGCGGACGACCCAGCCGGCGAACAGGAAACCGTCGAGGGCGAAGAAGAGGGTCAGGGCGACGCGGAGGCGGGACAGGGGGTGGGTGGCGGTGTCTCCGCCGAAGCCCCCCGGAACGGCCGTCCGTACTTTGTTTAGTAGCGGCACAAACTCAGGATAGGGGGATCCCCCGGCCGTAATCAAGTGAGCGGCGGGTGAACCCGAAGTCGGCCCTTGATCGTCGACGCCGACTGGCCGCGCTCCTGTCCGCCGTGCACGCCGTCCGGGTGACAAAGCCCAGGTCATCGAGGTGACGGTGATCCTCAACGGGCTGCTGAGGAACATCGTTTCTGCGCTCGCGCGACCCCGGGATCCGGCTGCCCGGCATTGGAGTGAGACGCCGTGTCTCGCCATTTCCCCGGACGTTTGACCGGCAGACGAGCACCTTCTGGCACGTCATTCCGAGATCTTGAGGAGTAGCTATGCGTTCTCTCGCCGCGTCTGTCCTGGCCGTGGGCATTCTGCTGGGCGGCGCCGGTGCCGCGCTCGCCAACGACGGAGTCGGGCTGGGGCACGGCTCCGCCGGCGGCGCGGGCTTCAGCTCGCACTGCGCGGTTGCGGGCGTGCCGTCCGTGTACGGAACGATCTTCACCGGTTCGTGTTCGGAGAAGGGCTGGGAAGAGGGCGAGGAGTTCGCCTACCTCGGCGCCCACTGACCTGACGCCACCCCGGTTCGGGCGACGGCGCAGCCCTCGCCCGAGCCGACCCACTCCGGAGGCCGGGGCCGCAGGGCGGGCCGGTCGGCTACGTACGGTTCCGGAGCGGCCCCCACGGCCGGACCACGGCGGGCGACACCCACGTCCCCAAGGGGGACCGCCCTTGGGGACGTCCCACGCTCCTGAGGGGGGCGGCCAGGGGAAACCCCCACGCCCCCGGGGGAGGCGCCCAGGGGGACACCCCACCCCTCGATCATGGGAGACTCGCCCCCATGAACGGCAAGGCGACGACGACCCGGACACGGCTGGACAGGGGGCGCAACGCGCTCGGCCCGGCGCTGGAACTGGTGCACACCGGCAGGGCGCCGACCAGGGCCGTCCTCACCGCCGAACTAGGTGTCACGAGGGCCACCGCCGGCGCGGTCGCCGCCGAGCTGGAGGCCCTCGGCCTCATCCGCGTGGACTCCAACCCCGGCGCCGCCGCAGGCTCCCAGGGCCGGCCCTCCCACCGTCTCGCCGTCGACGAGAAGGGCCCCGTCGCCCTCGCCGCCCAGGTCCACGCCGACGGCTTCCGCGCCGCTCTCGTCGGTCTCGGCGGCACCATCGTGGCCACCGTTCCCGGCTGTGTCACCGTCTCCGCCGACCCGGCCCAGGTCCTCGGCGAGGTGGTCGAGGCCGGAGCCGCGCTGCTCAGGGAGAGCGGCCGCCGCTGCGTCGGCGCGGGCCTCGCCGCCCCCTCGGCCGTGGCCGAGCCCGAGGGCACGGCGCTGAACCCGCTGCACCTCGCCTGGCCCGCCGGGGCGCAGGTCCGGGAGATCTTCGCCGAACAGGTACGGGCCGCCGGCATCGAAGGCCCCGCGTTCACCGGCAACGACGTGAACCTCGCCGCCCTCGCCGAGCACCGCCACGGCGCGGGGCGCGGCGCCCGCGACCTGCTCTGCGTGGCCACCGGCCACCGGGGCGTCGGTGGCGCGCTCGTCCTGGACGGTCGCCTGCACACCGGCAGCGCGGGCCTCGCCCTGGAGGTCGGCCACCTCACGGTGAACCCGGAGGGCCGGGCCTGCCACTGCGGCAGCCGAGGCTGCCTGGACGTCGAGACCGACCCGCTGGCCTTCCTGACGGCCGCGGGCCGCGCCCCCGGCCCCGAGCTGTCCCTGCTCCAGCAGGCCCGCGACCTGCTGCGCACGAGCCCCGACGACCCGGGCGTACGCGTGGCCGTCGGGGAGCTGATCGACCGTCTGGGGCTAGGCCTCGCGGGCCTGGTGAACATCCTCAACCCGGACCGGATCATCCTCGGAGGCCTGCACCGCGAGCTCCTCGACGCCGACCCGGAGCGGCTCCGCGCGGTCGTCGCCGACCGAAGCCTGTGGGGCCGCAGCGGGGGAGTGCCGATCCTCCCCTGCACCCTGGACCACAACAGCCTCGTCGGCGCCGCCGAGCTGGCGTGGCAGCCGGTCCTCGACGATCCACTGGCGGCACTGAGCCGCGAGCCGGTCTGAACCGGGCCCGGCCCCCGCTCCCGTACGAGCGGGGTTACGACTCCGGGCGTCCTTCGGCGAACGCGGCCAACCGCTCCAGAGCCATCCGGGTGCCCGCCTCGTTGTCGGCGGCGGGCACGGCGTCGGGCACCCCTTCGTGAACGAGGACCACGTCCGTGCCGCCCTCCAGTGCGATCAGCGTCGCGGTGAGGGTCATGGGGCCCCGCAGCGCGGGGTCCTGCGTCTCGAACTCGGAGATCTCGACCACGCGTTCGTCGGGGAGCAGCTCCACGAAGCGCCCGTGGTACGTGTCCGTGCGAGCCCCCGACTTGCCGGTGCCGTCGGCCGTGTCGTACGTGAGCGAGACGCGGAAGGTTCCCCCTTCGCGCGCGTCGAATTCGTGCACCTCACAGGTCATCCCGTCCGGCACCCGCCAGCGCGCCACGGCCTCCGGGTCGACGAGCGCCCGGTAGACGGCCGAGGGCGGGGCGTCGACATGTCGGGACACGCGCGTGGTGTACACCCCTCCCACGTTAGAGGCTGAGGGCGTCCTCCGCGTTCGTCATCCACGCGGTCACCGAGTTCTTGTCCGGCGACACGTACAGGCCGGGGGTCGAGACCTTCAGCGGCTTCTGCTCCAGGTCGGAGTCGGTGCTCATCGTCATCGCGATCGAGTCGACGGTCGTGCCCTTGCCGTCCTTGAGGCCGCCCATGAGTCCCGCGTACGCCGACTGTCCCGGCGCGAGTCGGATCGCGTCCTCGATCCCGGGGGCCGGACCCCGCTCGACGGCATGCCCGTCGAGGACGCCGAAGGTGACGATCGGGTGTCCCAGGGCCCGGCAGGGCTTGCTGCCCTTGTTGGTGATCTTCAGCAGATAGCTGCTGGTCGTGGGCTCCGCCAGGGTCGCGGTGAAGGTCACGTCGAAGGTGCTGCAGGGGAACACGTCGTAGTCGGGGTCGACCGACGGCGTCGCAGGCTTCGAGGGGGCCGGGGGCTTCGTGGGCGCGCCCGTGGGAGTCTTGGTCGGCGCGGTCGTGGGTGCCTTCGTCGGTGCGGCGGTCGGTGCGTCCGTCGGCGTCACGGACTTCGACGGAGTCGCCGACGGCGCTTCGGGACCACCTGCCGCCCCGTCCTCGCCGGGCCCGCAGGCGGTCAGCGCGAGTGCGGAGAGGGCGACGAGAACGACGGCGGATCTGCGGACGGTGCTCATGACGGTGTCCCCCGATGAGAAGCGCGCACGGCGCGGTACTGGACGAACCGATCAGACCTGACCTGACCTGACCTGTTCCGGGCCGAGCTCGGTCGGTCCGAACTCCAGAGTCCCGAAGAAACTTCACGACTTGGTGACGGCGTCTTGCCGAAATCACCACGGAGTCGGCGGGACGAACCCCCGACGCGCCCCTCATCGGCCGGAAACCCCTGGCCAGGGCCGGTCGGACGACGTACCGTTCCCCCTCATGACCATTTCTGATCATGAACTTCCTCCGCGCCTCGGCAGCCTCACCTTCCACAGCCCCCTCTCCGAGGCCCGTGCCGCGCGCATGGTCGAGCGGCTCGCCGCCATCGAGCCCGCCGATGTGCTCGACATCGGCTGCGGCTGGGGCGAGTTGCTGCTCCGTGTCCTGGAGGCCGCCCCGGCGGCCAAGGGCGCGGGGATCGACATCAACGCCGAGGACCTGGCCCGTGGCCGGACCCTCGCCGAGTCCCGTGGTCTCGCCGACCGTGTCGAGTTCTTCGAGGAGTCCGCGCTCGGTACGGACCGGGGACCCGTCGACGTGGTCCTCTGCCACGGGTCGAGCCAGGCGCTCCTCGACCCCGAGCAGCCGCACGACCTCTCCGTCGCCCTGCGCGAACTCCGCCGTCTCGTCAGGCCCGGTGGACATGTCGTGCTCGGGGAGTGCTTCTGGGATCGCACTCCCACGGACGAGGAGCTGGCCGGGATGTGGCCCGGCGCGACCGCGGACGAGCACACGTCCCTCGGCGTCCTCGTCGACCTCGCGATCGAGGCCGGATTCCGGCCCGCGTGGATCGAGACGGCGACCGCGGAGGAGTGGGAGGAGTTCGAGTCGGGCTACCGGTACGACACCGAGGTCTGGCTGGCCGCCCACCCCGACCACCCGCTCGCCGCAGAGACCCGGGAGCGCGTCGACCGGCAGCGCTCGACCTGGGTGAACGGCTACCGGCGCGTCCTCGGCATGGCCTACCTGACGCTCGTCGCCGTCGCCTGATCAACCAAGGCCCGGGGCCAGGCGCGCCACTGCCGCCCGGTCAACCAGTCCCGGGTCCAGGCGCACCTTCGCCGCCTGGTCGACCAAGTCCCGGTCCCGGGCTCACCATTGCCGCCCCGGCCCCAGCTGCCCCCGCCCCGGCGCGGACAGATGCAGGACCCGGAAGCGCTCGCCCTCGTCGGCGGGCGCTTCCGCGTCGGCCCACAGGGTGAAGGTGAGCAGTTCCCAGTGGCGTGGATCGACGGCCAGGGCGGAGGCCACCACCCCGCCCCGCCGCGCCTCGCGGGTATGCCGGGCCACGGCGTCCGCCACGGCCTCGCCGGGCGCGCCGGACTCCCCGAGTGGGCTCCTGCGGCGCGTCGCCGTGCCCGGCGCCGAACCGGACGCGGGGCCCTCCTCGTACGACAGGCCTGTCCAGTGCTGCACCACCGGTCGGCCGAAGTCGTTCACGATGCCCTGGAAACCCGGGCCCCAGAGGAACGAGTTCATGCCCTCAGGGGTGGCCCACAGATAGAACGGCGCGTACTGGTTCACCGGCGACGAGTCCCCCCGCTCCCTCACCAGGTAGGCCTTCAGGCCGAGCCCGGGGTAGGCGTCGAGGAGATGGCCCTTCGTCGCCACCCGTTCGCGGATGATTCCCATGTCGTAGTCGGCGGGCAGGTTGATCTCGTACTGCATCGCGTGCACAGAAGGCTCCGATCGCCCATCGTGGAAGGCCTGTTCAGCCGGCGGTGGTACGAGGGGTGAGCAGGCTCGACAGCCCCCGCACGGCGCTGTCGAAGGGGGCCCTCGACCCCGTCGCGCGGGCCAGTACATATCCGCCCTGCACGGTCGCCACGACCGTCGCCGCGATGTCGTCGGCGTCGCCAGGGCCGTGCAACTCGCCGCTGTCCAGGCCCTCCTGGACGACCTCGGCGAGCCGGGCCCGCAGCCTGCCGAGCACCTCGTCGATCGGCGCGCGCAGCACCGGATCGGCGATCACGTCGGGATCCATCGTCAGTCGCCCCACCGGGCAGCCCCGCAGGACGTCCCGCTCGCGCAGCAGATAGGCCTCGATACGGGCGTACGCCGTGCCCTCGCCGCTCAGGACGGCCTCGGCCGCCGCTCCCAGCTCCTCGGCCGTACGCCGGATCGCAGCGAGTGCGAGATCGGGCTTGCCCGCGAAGTGGTGGTACATGCTGCCCTGGCCCGCCCCGGCCGCCTGCTGGATCGCCTTGGGGCTGGTCCCCACGTAACCGCGCTCCCACAGCAGCTCGCGGGTCGCCTCGATCAGTCGCTCGGAGGTGCTCATGAGCGCACTGTACATACCAGTAGGTACAGAGGGGAAGGAGGGCCGGAACCGCCACGTACTCCCGCCGTCGTACGCGCGATGCCGCTGCCCGTACGACGCGCCCGACCCCCCTCCGGAGGGAGTCTCGAACCACCGACAACCGAGGAGCTGAACCCTCATGAACACACTCGCCCACGCGGGCCCCGGCCCGTGGGTCCTTCTCTTCCCCCTCGTCTGGGCGGTCGTGATCTTCGGGCTCGTCACCGTCGCCCGCCGCGCCGGATGGCGCCGCGGACGCGAGGGCGGCTTCGGCCCCTTCGCCGGCCCGGGCCGCGACACCGGACCCGACGACAGCTCGCCCATCGCCCTGCTCGGCCACCGGTTCGCCGCCGGGGAGATCGACGAGGACGAGTACTGGCGCCGGTTGACCGTCCTCGAAGAGCAGTTCGGCCGCCGCACCGACCCCAAGGGGCGCCGGACATGACCACCACCGGAACGCGGCCCCAGGCCGCCCCCGCCGCCGTCCGCGTCGTCGACGCCGTCAAGGTCTACGGGCGCGGCGACACCGAGGTCCGGGCCCTGGACGGCGTGAGCGTCGACTTCCCGGTCGGCCGCTTCACCGCCGTCATGGGTCCCTCGGGCTCCGGAAAGTCCACCCTCATGCACTGCGCCGCCGGGCTGGACACCCTCACCTCCGGCGCAGCCCTCCTCGGGGACACCGACCTGTCCACGCTCGACGACCGTCGTCTGACGCTGCTGCGCCGCGACCGGATCGGCTTCGTCTTCCAGGCCTTCAACCTGCTGCCGACCCTCACCGTCGCCGAGAACATCACCCTCCCGCTCGACCTCGCCGGCCGCACCGTCGACCGGGAGCGCTTCGACCGGCTCGTCGACACCGTCGGACTGCGCGACCGCCTCCATCACCGGCCGAGCGAGCTCTCCGGCGGACAACAGCAGCGCGTGGCCGTGGCCCGTGCGTTCGCCGGTGACCCCGACGTCGTCTTCGCCGACGAACCCACCGGCAACCTCGACTCGCGCTCCGGCGAGGAGGTCCTGCGTCTGCTCGGCCGTACGGTGCGCGAGACCGGCCGTACGGTCGTCATGGTCACCCACGACCCGGTCGCCGCCGCCCACGCCGACGAGGTGATCTTCCTCGGCGACGGCCGGCTCGTCGACCGGATGACGGCCCCCACGGCCGACCGCGTCCTGGACCGCCTGAAGGCGTTCGAGACATCACCGGGAGCGGCGGCCCACACGACCGGGGCCCACACGACCGGGGCCCTCACCACCGGGGGAGTAACGCCATGAGAGCCACCGGAACCGTGCCAACCCCCGCCTCCCTCCGTCTCGCCCGCTCCTCCCTCCGCGCGCACCGCCGCCGTTTCCTCGGTACCTTCGTCGCCGTCCTCCTCGGGGTCGCCTTCCTCACCGGCACCCTCGTCATGGGCGACACCCTGCGCGCGAGCTTCGACTCGATGTTCACCGGCGCCACCCGGGGCACCGACGCCGTCGTCCGCAGCGCTGTCACCGTGACGGCCTCCGGGGACGCCCAGGGCACCCGCGGCCCCGTCGACGCGGACCTCGCCGACCGCCTCGCGCACGTCCCCGGGGTCGCGGCCGCCGCGCCCCGGATCGAGGGCGCCGGCCAGCTCCTCGCCACCGACGGCACCCCCGTCGGCGGCAAGGGACCGCCCACCCTCGCCGGGAACTGGATCGACGACCCGGCCCTCAACCCGTACAAGCTCGCGGAAGGCCGTGCCCCGAGCGCCCCCGGCGAAGCCGTCGTCAACCGGGGCGCCGCGAAGGCCGCGGGCCTCGCCCTGGGCGACACCACGGTCCTGCGCACCCCCGACCCCGTGCGCGTCACCGTCGTCGGTCTCGCCACCTTCGGCGGCGCGGACGGCATGGGCCAGGTCACCTGGGCAGGCCTGACCCGCGCCGACGCCGAGCGGTATCTGACGGCACACCCCGGCGAGGCGACGAGCATCGCCGTACGGGCAGGGCCCGGAGTCTCCCAGGAGGAGCTGGTCGCCGCCCTCGCCCCCGCCCTCCCCGACGGGGTCGAGGCGATCACCGGGCAGCGCGCCGCCGAGGAGAACACCGAGACGGTCTCCGGCCGCTTCCTCAGCCTCTTCACCACCTTCCTGCTGGTGTTCAGCGGGGTGGCGGTGCTCGTCTCCGTCTTCACCATCCACAACACCTTCGCCGTGCTCGTCGCCCAGCGGACCCGCGAGAACGCCCTGCTCCGCGCGATCGGCGCCGCCCGGCGCCAGGTCGTCACCGGCACCCTCGTCGAAGCGCTGACCGTCGGCCTGCTCGCCTCCCTCGCCGGGCTGCTGGCCGGGATCGGCGTGGCGGCCGGACTCCAGGCCCTCTTCCCCGCCGTCGGCTTCCCCTTCCCCGAGGGCGACCTGGTCGTGTCCGGCACGTCCCTCGTGCTGCCGCTCGCGGTCGGGCTCGCGGTCTGCGCCGGTTCGGCGCTCCTGCCCGCCGTACGGGCCGGACGTACGGCCCCGCTCGCCGCACTCCGCGAGACCCAGGTCGACGATTCCGGCACCTCACGCGCGCGCGTGGTGACCGGCTCCGCCCTGCTCGCCGTCGCGGTCGGCACGGTCCTCGGCGGAGTGCTCGGCACTCCCTCGCTGTGGTTCGCCGCGACCGGCGCCGCCCTCGCCGTCGCCGCCTTCGTGGTCCTCGGACCGGTCGCCGCCTCCGTCGCCGTCCGGGTACTGGCCGGCCCCCTGCGCGGCGCCAACCGCGGCCTCGCGCGCCGCAACGCCCTGCGCAGCCCGGGACGTACGGCGGCGACCGCCACAGCCCTGATGATCGGCGTCGCCGTGGTGACCCTCTTCACGGTCTTCGGCGCCTCCCTCAAGGCGACCATGGACACCACGGTCGACCGCTCCTTCGCGGGCGACGTGGCCATCAGCGGGGCCACGTTCGGCGCGGGCGGCGCGGGGCTCAGCCCGCGCCTCGCACCGGCCGTCGGCGCGCTTCCCGAGGTCGACACCGCCGTGGGCCTGGGGCGCGGGGTGGCGGAAGTGGACGGCCGGGGCCGCGCCCTGACCGTCACCGACCCGATCGCGCTCTCCCGCACCCTCGACCTGGGAGAAGTGCGGGGCTCCCTCACCGGCCTCGGTACGGACGGGCTCGCCGTCGCCGCCGACGAGGCGGCCTCCTCGGGCCTCGTGCCCGGCCGGACGGCCGAGCTGACGTTCACGGACGGCACCCGGCACACCTTCACCGTGCGGGCGGTCTACGAACGCGCCGACCTCGCCGGCGACTACCTCGTCACCCGGGATGCCTGGGCCCCGCACCGCACCCAGGACTCCGACACCCTCGTCGCCGTCTCCTTCGCGGACGGAGTCACCACCGCACAGGGAAAGGCGGCCGTGACCGAGGTCGCGGACCGCTACGGACAGCCCGAGGTCCAGACCCGGGACGAGTACGCGGAGTCCTCGGCGGGCGGCATCGACATGATGCTCACCCTCGTGTACGCGCTCCTCGCCCTCGCCGTCCTGATCGCGCTGCTCGGCATCACGAACACGCTCACCCTGTCCGTCCACGAACGGACCCGTGAGCTGGGCCTGTTGCGGGCCGTCGGCCAGACCCGGGCCCAACTGCGCGCCATGGTCCGGTGGGAGTCGGTCCTGGTGGCCGCGTTCGGCACGCTCGGCGGACTCGTCCTCGGCGGCTTCCTCGGCTGGGTGCTCGTCCGCGCCTCGGAGGGCGCGGGCGACAGCGCGTTCACCTTCGCCGTACCGGCGGTGCAGCTGGCGACCGTGGCCCTGGTCGGGCTTGTGGCCGGAGCCGTGGCGGCCCTGCGCCCCGCGCGCCGGGCGGCCCGCCTGGAGATCCTCAGGGCGATCGCCACGGAGTGAGGGGGCGGGGCCGCCCTGTCGTCCCTCCGTCAGCCCGTGCGGCCCGCCGGCACCCGGCGGGCCGTGGCCACGGCGGGAGCCGGCGCGAGGACGGGTTCGTGGGCCGGGGCCGGGGCGGGGTCGGCCGGGGTACTCAGCGGAACGCCGGGGAACGGCGCGTACCCCAGGAAGGGGCCTTCGGCCGCGGAGTCGTACACGGCGTAGGAACGCGTGTCGGCCGGGGCGGCGGGCGGCGGCGTCGAGAGGGTGAACCACACCACCTTCCCGTCCGCCCCACAGGGGCGCACACCCCAACTCTCGCTGACCGCGCCGACGATGGCGAGGCCGCGACCCGACGTGGCCAGCTCGTCGTACGCGTCGAGCGGGTCCGGGCAGCCGGCCTTCGGTATGCGGGGGTCGTGGTCCCGGACGGAGACCGTGAGCCGGTCGAGGAACAGCTCGATCTCGACGGTGCACCGCTTGTCCGGCTGCGCGTGCCGGTGGACGTTCGTCAGTAGCTCGGTGACACCGAGCACGGCATGGTCGATCAGACCGTCGAGATGCCAATGACGGAGATGCGCGGAGACAATCCTGCGGACCTGTCCGATCCGCGACGGCAGGGCCTGGAGCTCCACCGCGTAATACCTGCTCGGCTCGCTGATCACGGCTGCGACTCCCCGAAGTAGTCCGGAAGAAGACGAAGATTCGGATCTCACATGCGGTACAGCAGGGTGGCGACCTGAGCGCGCTGTCACCACCGGTCAACCCTCGGTGAGGTGGTTCCAGCGTGAACCAGTGGTGTGCGTCCCGCAACTCACGGCGACCTGCGACACGCCGAGGAGTCGCCTCGGCACCGCCCGGCAGCCCACCTCGGCGCCGTCGGGCGGCCGCTTCAGCGCCGCCCGGCCGCCCGCTTCAGTGCCGCCAGGAACCGTCCCGACTCCTCCGCCGCGCCGGGGCCGTCGCCCTTGGTGGCGCCGTCCTTGTGGAGGGTCAGCCGGTAGCGCGTGCCGTTCACGGTGGCCACCGCCTCGTCGGACTTCGCGAACCACGGGCGTCCGGCCCGGACCGCTCCCACGGGCGCGCTGTCGATCTCGCTGCCGTAACTCGTGAGGAGGGCGAGCCGCCCGTCCTCGATCCGCACCTCGCCGGCGCGTGTCAGCGAACGCGGCCAGCGGGCGATCCTCACGCCCCTGGCGCTGAATTCGGGTTCCGACATGCCGATCCGCCCCTTCCACCCGGTTGCCGTTCCCAGTGTGCCGGGCCGTCGGCGACCGCACCAGTGGCCCTTCCGCAAGTCATCCCTATGGACAGTCAAAGGAAACGTTTGCCCAGGTGAGAGGGGTATTGTCGGCAGCGGGGCACCCCCAGGGAAGTGACCGAGGAGAGGCGCGGATGAGCACCACGGAGAACAGTGCGGCGAGTGTGACGGCGGGCAGCGCGGCGGTGACCGTCGACGTCGACCGCAGCGACCCGGCGTACCGGACCTGGCTCAAGGAGGCCGTCCGCAAGGTCCAGGCCGACGCCAACCGCTCGGCCGACACGCACCTGCTGCGCTTCCCCCTCCCCGAGAAGTGGGGCATCGACCTGTACCTCAAGGACGAGTCCACCCACCCCACCGGCAGCCTCAAGCACCGCCTCGCCCGCTCCCTCTTCCTGTACGGCCTCTGCAACGGCTGGGTACGGCCGGGCAAGCCCGTCATCGAGGCCTCCAGCGGCTCGACCGCCGTGTCCGAGGCGTACTTCGCGAAGCTCATCGGCGTTCCCTTCATCGCCGTGATGCCCCGCACGACCAGTCCCGAGAAGTGCCGGCTGATCGAGTTCCACGGCGGGCGGTGCCACTTCGTCGACGACTCGCGCACGATGTACGAGGAGGCCGCCGCGCTCGCCGAGCGCACCGGCGGTCACTACATGGACCAGTTCACGTACGCGGAGCGGGCCACCGACTGGCGGGGCAACAACAACATCGCCGAATCGATGTACCAGCAGCTGAAGTTGGAGCGCTACCCCGAGCCCGCCTGGATCGTGGCGACCGCGGGCACCGGCGGCACCTCGGCGACCATCGCCCGCTACGTCCACTACATGCAGCACGACACCCGTATCTGTGTCGCCGACCCCGAGAACTCCTGTTTCTTCGACGGCTGGACGCACCACGACCCGCACGCCACCGCCGACTGCGGTTCGCGGATCGAGGGCATCGGACGCCCCCGGATGGAGCCGAGCTTCGTGCCCGGGGCCGTCGACCGCATGATGAAGGTGCCCGACGCGGCGAGCGTCGCCGCCGTCCGCGCCCTGGAGACCGCGATCGGCCGCAAGGCGGGCGGCTCCACCGGCACCGGCCTGTGGAGCGCCTTCAAGATCATCGCCGAGATGGTGGCCCACGAGCGCACCGGCAGCGTCGTCACCCTGATGTGCGACCCGGGCGAGCGCTACCTCGACAAGTACTACTCCGACGACTGGCTGGCCGCCCAGGGCCTCGACATCGCCCCCTACAGCGCCGCTATCGAGCGGTTCCTGGCGACGGGGGTCTGGCCGGAGTGAGCCGCCGGTCGAGGCGGCGCGCGGCGTCCCGGAAGGACAGCCCCACGCCCGGCCCCACGAGGCGCAGCCCGAACCGGAGCGGGGCGGGGCCGTCGAGGGCCATCGTCCAGCGCAGCCGGGTGCCGCTCCCGGCGGGGGAGAGGTACCACTCCTCCGCCATGGCGGTGACTCCGGGCGCGTTCGTCAGGTCCACCCGGTAGGCGTAGCGGACCTCCGGCTCGGCGGCCAGGATCGTCTCCTCGAAGTGGACCCCGCCACGCAGCCGGACGGTCCGGCCCGCCCCATCGCCCGTCGGGACGGCGGAGGTGACGGCGGTGAACCAGTGCGGCCAGCTGCCCACCTCCACCGCGAGCGACCGGAAGACGGCGGCCGGCGGGGCCGTCAGGGTCGAGGTGAACACCAGACGGACGGGCGCGGACGCGGTGAAGTCGAGCTCCACCGGCCTGAGTCGGCGTGCCATGGACCGTACCTCCCGGGTCGCGAACGGAAGTGCGACCTTAGCTGACATGCTGTCAACAGCACAGGGGGCGACGGAAGCCGGGAGACCGGGAGCCACCGTCTCCCGGCGCGGCTCGTCAGCCCTCCCGCAGCAGCCCGTCCACCGCCCGGCCGAAGAGGAACCGTCCCGCCCGCGCGAGCGCCGGATCGAAGACCCGGGGCACTCCGCGTACGGACAGCTCCTCCGTCCACACCACCCGGCTGCCGTCACCCGCGCCCGACACCTCGACGAGCGCCCAACCGCGCACCACCCGCCCCGACTTCTCCAGGCGGCACGCCCCGGTCCTGCCCTCCGCCGGGGGTTCCCAGCGCACGACCTCCATGGGGTCGTCGAACGACAGCCGGCCGATGCCGGTACGGGCCGTGAACCGGGTCCCGGCCCGGTTCGGCCCCGGGGTCAGCACCCTCGTCCGGGTCAGCGGCACCTTCCGGCCGTGCGCCGGCCAGTCCGTCAGCCGCGGCCACACCTCCTCCGGAGGCGACGGCACGGTCCGCTCGACCCGGAAGAGGCTCACGCCTGCTCCTCGCCCGCCACCACGAGTCCCGGCAGATGCTCCGCCACCTCGGCCCGTACGCCCTCGGGCAGGCCGGGGTCCGTCACCCAGGTGTCCACCTCGTCCAGTTCGGCGAACGAACTCAGGCCCACAGTGCCCCACTTGGTGTGATCGGCGACCACCACGACCCGGCGCGCCGAACGCATCAGGCACCCGTTCGTCTCCCCCTCCGCCAGGTTCGGCGTCGAGAGTCCGGCCTCCACCGAGATGCCGTGCACCCCGAGGAACAACAGGTCGAAGTGGAGCGAGCGGACCGCCCGGTCCGCCACCGGCCCCACCAGGGCGTCGGAGGGCGTGCGCATCCCGCCCGTCAGGACGACCGTCGCCGCCCCGCGCCGCGCCTCGCCGCCGCTGCCCGTCAGCTGGGCCTCGTGGAACACGTCCGCGACCCGGACGGAGTTCGTCACCACCGTCAGGTCCGGTACGTCGAGCAGGTGCCGGGCCAGAGCGTACGTCGTCGTCCCGCCGGACAGGGCGATCGCGCTGCCCGGCGCGACCAGGGCCGCCGCCGTCCGTGCGATCTCGTCCTTGGCGCTGGGTTCGAGCACCGACTTGGCCTCGAAGCCAGGCTCGTGGGTACTCGCCTCGACGACCGGAACGGCCCCGCCGTGCACCTTCGCGAGCATGCCCTGCCGGGCCAGCGCGTCCAGGTCGCGACGGATCGTCATGTCCGAGACGCTGAGGCGCCGGGTCAGTTCGTTGACCCGTACACCGCCGCGCCGCCGTACCTCATCGAGGATCAGGGCACGCCGCTGCTCCGCGAGGAGGTTCTGGTTGTCAGTCACCGCCGGGGCCGGTCCTTCCGCAGGAGACAAGGGGATGGGTGTCGGATTCGGTGAGGATCGGTGCGCGGGCGCACCACTGTCCGCGATCCTGGTGCCGACGTCGCATCTTCCCACCCTGAGAGGAAGTCGCCTCAGTGTCCCCTGCCACACCCGCCCCGGAGAGCGGGGGCGCGGCGCTCGAACTCCTCGTCCACGGAGTCGGCGGAGCCACCCCCCAGGACATGCTCGACGACCCCAGGACCGTACGGATCACCGGCGACCGGACCGCCGCCATGCACCGGCGCGCCGAGGACGTCGACGCCGAGGACCACCCCGAGCGGTACGCGGCCCGCCCGGTCCCGGAGGCGTACTGCTGGTCCAACCTGACCTCGGGCGACGGCGCCCGCGCCCTGTGGCTGCTGCTCCTGCCCTTCATGGTCGCCAATCTGGCGCACTGGATGCGCCCGCCCGCCCAGGGCCGCCCGGGACTCGTCCGGCTCTACGGGGTCCTGGTGCGGCTCGTCGCCCTCACCCTCACCGTGCTGCTCACCGCCGCGGCCTGCGAGGTCGCGCTCGATCTGACGGCCTGGCAGTGCGCCGCCAGCACCGCCTGCACCGACGCGTACTCCTGGCTCGGCTTCCTCTCCGAGGGGCGCGGCGGCTGGTGGTCGGCGCCCGGCCGTCGGCTCGCGCTCGCCGCCCTGGTGCCGGCCCTGCTCGTCGGCCTCCTCTGGTACCTGTCGAACCGGACGTGGAGCGCGTACGAGGCCCAGCGCCCGCCCACCGGTTACGACGATCCCGTGGCCGAGCCGCCCACCGACTCGGGGGCCGCGGAAGCCGTGACCGACCCGGGCGTCGACACGGAGAGCGCGGACCAGGAAGAGGGCGGCCCCGGCCCCGGTCCCGGCCCCGCCGAGCTGCGGCCCGCCCTCGGCCGCCCCGGTTTCTGGTACGGGCGCCGGCTCGTCGCGCGTCTCAGGGCCGCCCACACGGCGGCCGGTTTCCTGACCGTCGCCGCCGCCCTCGCCACGGCCACCGCCCGGCACGACGCCACGGCCCCGGGTGCCGGAGCCGTCCTCGGCCGCGTCCTCCAGGCCGCCGTCGCCGCCCTCGCCGTGCTCGTCGTCTGGGTGGTCTGCCGTCGAGGCCGCAGCGAGCGCCGCCTCGACCTGCGCATCGAACGCGCCCTCGTCTCCTGGCTGCCCGGCGTCTCCCTCGTCCTGCTCGCGCTCACCGCCCTGTACGCCGGGTGGTCCCGCCCCGGCTGGGTCGCCGACGGTTCCCTGCCCGGCAATGCGGCCTTCGGTGGCCTCACCCTCGTCCAGGGCGGCCTCGTCGTCGCCCTCGGCGTGGTCGCCCTGCTCCTCCAGCGGCCCCGCAGGGACCCGCGTACCGCGCTGCGCGGACTCGGCGGCCCCGCCGTCGCCATGCTCGCCTGCGCCCTCGCCGGAGTCATGTCCGGCGGCGTCGCCCAGCGGGTCGCCGACTGGCTCGACGGGCCCGCCACCCCCGGCATGGGCGACGACGGCCCCCGGATCGGCCCGCCCGTGCTGCTCAGCTGGCAGGCGTCCGTCATCCCCGTGCTGCTCCTGCTGCTGCTCGTGCCCGCCGCCCTCCTCGCGGTACGGACCGTGCTCGCCGGCAGGCGGCTGCGCACCGAGGTCGAGGCCGACTACGACGCCGCCGGCGAACGCGACCCCGTCCGCACCGGACAGATCGCGGCCGGCCGGGCACGGGCGTCGCTCACCGACTCCGCGCCCGTCCTCGTCGGCGTCGTCTCCGGAGCCACCCTGCTCCTCGGGGCGGGCTCCGTCGCCGGTGCCTGGGCCAGCGGAAACGTCCCGGGGCGCGCCTTCGACGGCGCCCACCCCGCCCTCGCGTCCCTGGCCACCGCCACCCAGGCCATCGGCTCCTGGATGATCGGCTTCGGCTTCCTGCTCTTCGTCACCTGGGGCCGCCGCGCCTACCGGGACGCCCACGCCCGCCGCACCATCGGCATCCTCTGGGACGTCGGCACCTTCTGGCCCCGCGCCGCCCACCCCTTCGCCCCGCCCTGCTACGCCGAACGGGCGGTCCCCGACCTGACCTGGCGGATGAGCTCCTGGACCCGGAGCACCGGCGGCCGGCTCGTCATCTCGGGGCACTCGCAGGGCAGTGTCCTCGCCGCGGCCGCCGTCTGGCAGCTGCCGCCCGCCACCCGTGGCCGGGTCGCGCTCCTGACGTACGGCTCACCCCTGGAGCGGCTCTACGGACGCTGGTTCCCTGCCTACTTCGGCCCGGAGGCGCTGCGCGCCCTGAACCGTACGGTCCACTGCTGGAGCAATCTGTACCGCGCCACCGACCCCATCGGCGGTCCCGTCCGGGTCCCCGCCGAGAACGGCAGGCCGGCCGTCGACGGATCGGTCCTGCTCGACCCGGTCGCCTACGGCCGCACCCGCGCACACCCGCTGCCCGAACCGATCCTGGGCCACTCCGACTACCAGGCCGACCCGGCGTTCGCCCACCGGCGCGGCGCCCTCCTGGACCGGCTCCCACCCGCCGTACCCCACCAGCGCGATCCGAACTCCACAGCGGATCAAGGGAGTTCGGGCAGATCCTCCGGATAGAGCAGCGTCAGGTCGTCCGTGCTCGCCTCGGCGAGCTCGGCGACCCGGCCCGCGTGCCGCTCCACCATCGACTCGAACGTCTGGCGCGCCGTACGCCCGTTGCCGAAGGCAGGGCCCTTGGGCAGCTTCGTGAAGTACACGAGGAGCGCCTCGTCCGTGCCGGGGGCGAGCCGGTACTCGTGCTCGTCCGCCTGCTGCCCCACGATCCGGAGCAGCTCCTCCGGGTCGTAGTCGCCGAAGGTGATGGTCCGTGAGAAGCGGGACGCCACACCGGGGTTGACCGTGAGGAAACGCTCCATCTCCGCCGTGTATCCCGCCACGATGACCACCACCGCATCCCGGTGGTCCTCCATCAGCTTCACCAGCGTGTCGATCGCCTCACGGCCGAAGTCCCGGCCCGAGTCCTCCGGCGACAGGGCGTACGCCTCGTCGACGAACAGGACCCCGCCGCGCGCCCGGTCGAAGGCCTCCTGGGTACGGATCGCCGTCGAGCCGATGTGCTCGCCGACCAGGTCCACCCGGGAGACCTCCACCAGATGCCCGCGCTCCAGGACCCCCAGCGAGGCCAGGATCTCGCCGTACAGCCGGGCAACCGTCGTCTTTCCCGTGCCCGGGTTGCCCGTGAAGACCAGATGGCGCCGGACCGAGGCGGCCTTCAGCCCCGCCTCCTGACGCCTGCGCCCCACCTCGATCATGTTGGTGAGGGTGCGCACCTCCACCTTGACGCTCTCCAGACCCACCAGGGCGTCCAGTTCGCCGAGCACGTCCTGAGAGGAGCGGGCGTCGGGTTCCGGGGCGGCCGGGACAGGCACGGCCGCCGGGGTACGCGGCGCGGGTACCGTCCCGAGCAGCCCCGCCGACTGGGTGGCCGTCAGGACCGTCCCCCCGTCGGGCACGGAGGAGCGGACGGCGCTCTCGTCACTGGTGCAGTCCTCGGCGCTCGCGCCCTCCTCGGGGAACTCGTAACCGCCGCGCGCGCACCGCTCCGTACGGCACTTGCGCAGGGTGGTCCGGCAGCCGTCGGTGACATGGAACCCGTATCCGCCGCTGCCCGTGACCCGGCAGCCGGTGAAGGAGCCGCGGCCCTCCGCGGACACGTAGAACCCGGCCTCGGCGGGCGAGGTGACCGTGCACCGGTCGATCGTGGGATCGGCGCCCTTGGTGACGATGACCCCGGTCTGCACGGAGTCGATCGTGCAGCCGCCGAGGGTGCCGCCGCTGCCGTGGTCCCGGAACCAGGCGCCCGTGGAGGCCTCCCGGATCCGGCAGTCGTCGAGCTGGGCGGTCGCCCCGTCGCTCACCGACACCGCCGTGTTCCGCACCTGCGACAGATCGCTGTCGACGACGTCCACCCGCGAACCGCGGTCGAGGACGAAGAGCGCGTCCGGTACGTCGTGCACCCGGCAGGCGTCGAGGACGGCGGTCGCCCCGTCGCTCACCCACACCGCCGGGTAGTCGCCCGTACTGTCGTGGATCTCGCACTGGTTGGCGTCCACCCGGGTCCCCGGGTCCCACACCGACAGACCGTTGCGGCCGAAGCGGCGGACGGTCGACCGGGTCAGGGTCAGGACCGACCGCGAGCGCAGGTCGACGGCGTTCTCCGGGACGTCGTGGATGTCGCAGTCCGAGAGCGTGAGCACCGCGTCGGTGTCGAGCGTGATGCCGTCCCCCGAAGTGCGGTGCACCGAGGAGTCGGTGAGATGGGCGGTGGCACGGGCCGCGATCTGGAGCCCGGCGCCCTTGATCTCGTACACCTCGCAGCCGACGCCCTCCAGGCCGCTGCCCTCACCGGTCACGGCGATCCCGGCGCCGGAGGCGTGGTGCACCCGGCAGCGCTCCAGGCGCGGATGCGCCCCGCCCCGCACCGAGATGCCCGCTTGTCCGGCGGAGACCACCTCGCACTCCTCGAACACCCCGCCCGCGCCGTCGAGGACGGCGATGCCGACCCCGGCGGGGTTGTCGACGGTGCAGCGGCGGACCGTCGGCCGGGCCGCGCCCCGCACCTCTATCCCGGCCGCCGAGCGGGTCATGATCCGCAGGTCGAGCAGCTCGGGGGTGCCGTCCTCGACGAGCAGCGCCGGTGCCGCGACGTCCTGCCCCTCGATGTGGAGGTCCTGGACGGTGACGGAGGCGCGCAGCGTCAGCGGCACCCCGTCCGGCGGCGCGATCCGCACCGAGCCGATCGCGCCCTCGGGGCCGCGCAGGGTGACGGCCCGCCGCACCACGAGGTTCTCCCGGTAGGTGCCGGGAGCGATGGTGAGCACGTCCCCGTCCCCGGCGGCCTCCAGGGCGGCGGCAAGCGAGGGGTACTCACCCGTGCGGCGCCGCCACCGCGATGTGCCGGTGTGCGTCACCTGGACCGTGCCCTGTGCCATGGGTGTGTCCTGCCCCCGCCTGATGCCTCGCCGCTGATCCGATGCCCCACCGTAGCGCGCGCGGGGGCGCGGGGTTGACGGGTCGTGGGCCCGCACCGGTCCGTGCGGCGGAGCGGGTTCCGGGCTCGTGTCACGCGCGGTCAGGGGGCGGTCGCGGGTGGTCGAGGTCGGTCGGGCTCGGTCGCGCGCCGGCATCGGCGGGGCCCTGGAACCGGCGCCGGTTCAACTGCCGGTCCAGCTGCCGGGTTCGACCGCTGCCTTCGCCCTTCGGCTCAGCTGCCGGTACCGGTCCGGCCCCAGTCGGGGCCGGTCGCCGCCCACGCGCGGTCGAGGCGCGCGTACCGCAGCAGCACCAAGCGGCGTACGGCGAGGCGGCGGACGATCTCCACCATGAGGCCCGCGAGGAGGGCGGCCGTCAGACCGGCGACGGCCGCGTGCGCGCGGGCCGTGTCCGCCTGCATCGGCGGCGCCACCGGATGTCCGTACCGGTCGGTCCAGATCGGGAAGGTGGCGCCCGGAGCGGAGCTCCGCCGGGCCGTCGTCACCGTTCCCGTGGTGACCGAGCCGTCGGGCGCGGTCCACTGGGCCACGACGGAGCGGCGCAGCCGCTCCTCGCCGGCCGCCTCCGCGGTCCGGGGTCCGCTCGCGGGCCGGTCGGCGGGCCGCAGGACCCGGGCCGTCGTCGGCACGCGCTGCTCCTGCTGGGTGCGGACCGCGCGCTGGAGCGAGCCGTGGGCGGAGGCACCGGCCGCCCAGCCGGTCAGGGGCACCACGACGCAGAGCACCGCGACCGCCGCGAACGCGACCCAGGCCTCCACGAGGTCGGTGGTCCGGCGCAGGGGATTGTGCCGCCAGCGCCAGAGTCCGATGGCTGCGCGCACGTCGGAACCCCCTCGTTGTTCAACGCTCCTTCAACGAGTGTGCCCCGGGGGAGGGTTCCGCGCCTGTCGGGCCGGGAAGTGTGACGCGTCAGTCGAGGATCTTCACCTCGTCGCCGACCCGGACCGTACCGGTGTGCTCGGGGACGAGGTTCTGGCCGAAGATGACCCGGCCGTCGCTCTTGCGGTGCCGGGCGAGGGTTCGCAGCGGTTCCTTGCCGCGCTCGGCGGTGACCTGGTTCGTGGTGGTGACGACACAGCGTCCGCACGGCCGGGCGACCCGGAAGGTGACCTCTCCGACGGCGAGTCGCGTCCAGCCGTCCTCCGCCCAGGGGGCGGTCCCCTCGATCACCAGGTTCGGCCGGAACCGGTTCATGGGCAGGGGACCCTCGTGGGCATGGTCCCCCTGCGCGATCAGGGAGTTGAGGGCGTCCAGCGAGGACGTGGTGGCGACGAGCAGCGGATAGCCGTCCGCGAAGCTCACCGTCTCGCCCGGCAGCGCGTACTCCGGGTCGACCGGACGCCGGTGCTCGGGCGCGTCCATGTGGACCAGCCGGAACTCGCCCTCCAGGTACGCCGAGAGCCAGTCGGCCGCCTCGGGGCCGGCCGGCACCGCCTCCACCGGCTTGTCGAAGATCTCCACCGTGACCGTGGACGAGGGGCGCGGCACCTCGATGGTCAGCGGCGGATGGCCGGACGCGGACAGCGTGATCCCGCCGTCCGGCAGCGGCTCCGCCGTGGCCAACGCCATCCGGGGGTGACGGCGTTGGGTCACGACCTTGTCCGATGCGTCGACGACGGCCCAGCGGCGGTCCCCGGCCAGCCCCCAGGGCTGGACCTCGGCCTCCGTGGGGGCCAGCGCGCGCATGGCCTTCACCGGATGGACGTGGACGGAGCGGAGCACAGGAGTCGGCATGCGGTCATCCTGCCAGCCGCTCCGGAACCGACGCCGTCCGGAGCGCGAAAGCCGGTCAGTAACCCCCACCCTGGTAGGGACGGTTGTACGGGTCTTCGTACTGCATCGGCGCGGGAGCGGGCCGGGGGGCCGCCGGACGCATCGCCTCGTAGCCCGCGGGCGCGGGGCGGGGCGGCTGCGCGTACTGACCGCCCTGGTAGCCGCGCGGGGCCACCTGCTGCTGCGGGATGTACGGGGCGGGGGCGTGCTGCAGGGGCACGGGGGCCATCTGCGGCGTGGGCTGCGGGTATCCGTAGCCGTTGCCGTAGGAGGGCTGCGGGGAGGGCGCCGCCGGGAGGGCGGGCAGTGCCGCGGGGAGCGCCGGCAGGTAGGAACCGCTTGAGGGGAAGCTGCTGCCGGAGGCCTGGAAGCTGCTGCCGGTGTCGTAGGCGGCGGGCACTCGGATCGGGGCGATCTGAGGCGTGCCCCGCTCCGCGACCAGGGAGTCGTAGATCGGGGTGTCCGGGAAGGACGGCGCGGTGTGGTAACCGCCTCCATAGGTGGAGCGGGGGGAGGTCATGGCACATAAGTTAAGCCCACGATGTGCTGGTTGGGGAGCCCGATTAGCGGGTTGTTTGACGGGCTTCGTGAAGAAGCGGATCCCCAATCCGAGCGAACGTGACAAAAACGGGCGCCGTTGAGTCTCAAGATCGCGTAAAAGCCGAGTTCGGAGGGGGTTACCGGCGGGTCGGGCGCCCCGGACCGACCTCGGGGCCCCGGGCATGAAGAACACATAAAGAAAAGGTGCCGAGAAGGGGTGGTGGAAGTGATCATGGGCATGATTAAGCGTCAATCCGCAGCCGCCCGGGGCGTTGTGTACACGCCGAATTGACGGCGCTACTCCCCGTGTCGGAAAAACCATTTCCGTTAAGAAGGCGACCCGCTCACCCGAAGCGACGGAACGGTCACCGGTCCGGTGCCGCCTCCGGGCGCGCGTACGTCCGGCCCTTCCACGCCGCACCGACACCCCGGTAGTGCCGCACCGCTGAGTCCACCGTCATCAGGAGATAGAGGAACGCGGTGAACGGCAGCAGCGGAGCGAGCCACAGCGGCTGCCGGTAGTAGCGGAGCATCGGCACGTACGTCCCCGCCATCACCGCCCAGGCCGCACCACCCGCCCAGGCCGCCACCCCGTCCCCGCCCGACACACCCGCCACCAGGGCCACCGGCGGCACCAGATAGACGAGCACGAGCCCCGCCACCGTCCCCGCGAGCAGCAGTGGGTTGTGCCGCAACTGCGCGTACGCGCTGCGGGCGACCATCCGCCACAGCTCGCCGAGTCCCGGATACGGGCGCACGCTGTCGACCCGCTCCGCGAGCCCCAGCCAGATCCGGCCACCGGACCGCCGCACCGCCCGCGCCAGCGACACGTCGTCGATCACCGCCTGCCGGATCACCTCCGGCACGTCCGCCGCCACCGCCGTCTCCGTCCGCAGCAGCACACAGCCACCCGCGGCGGCCGTCGCGAGCGGCCGCGCCCGGTTGATCCAGCGGAAGGGATAGAGCTGCGCGAAGAAGTAGACGAACGCCGGCACGACCAGGCGCTCCCAGAAGCTCACCACCCGGAGTCGGGCCATCTGCGACACCATGTCCAGCTCGTTGGCCGTCGCCGCCGACACCAGGAGGCGGAGACTGTCCGGCTCATGGGCGATGTCCGCGTCCGTCAAGAGCAGAAAACCCGGTCCACGCGTGCGTGCCAGCGCCATGCCGTGCCGCAGCGCCCACAGCTTGCCCGTCCAGCCCGGCTCCGGCTCGCCCGGGGACACCACGGTCAGCGGCAGCCCCCCGTGGCGAGCGGCGAGCTCGGCGGCGAGCTTCCCCGTACCGTCCGTACTCCCGTCGTCCACCAGGATCACCTCGGCGACGCCCGGATAGTCCTGCGCGAGGAGCGACGGCAGGCTCAGCGGCAGCACCTCGGCCTCGTCCCGCGCCGGCACGACGACGGCCACGCGAGGCCACGGCTCGGTGCGCGGGGGCGACCGGTGCTCCGGCTCGGTGACTGTGCGGGGCTCGATGTCGCGGGAGGTCGGTGGCAGCCGCTGGTCCGTGCGCCAGAAGAAGCCCTGGCCCAGCAGCAGCCAGACCCAGACGGCCAGGGAGACGAGCGCGAACCAGGTGAGGGTGCTCATTCGCGGCAGTCTGCCCCAGATCGCGGGGGACAGAATGCTCATCGGCTAGGGTGACCGGGTGAAGATCGCGCTCATGGACTCCGGCATCGGCCTCCTCCCGGCAGCGGCCGCGGTGCGGCGACTCCGGCCGGACGCCGATCTCCTCCTCTCGAACGACCCCGACGGCATGCCTTGGGGGCCGCGTACCCCCGAGGACCTCACGGAGCGCGCCGTCGCCGTCGCCCGCGCGGCCGCCGAGCACCGCCCGCAGGCGCTGATCGTGGCCTGCAACACCGCCAGCGTGCACGCCCTGCCCGCCATCCGCGCCGCCCTCGAACCGGACATCGCCGTCATCGGCACCGTGCCCGCGATCAAGCCCGCCGCCGCCGGAGGCGGCAAGGTCGCCATCTGGGCCACCCCGGCCACCACCGGAAGCGCCTACCAGCGCGGACTCATCCGCGACTTCGCCGACGGCGCCGAGGTCACCGAGGTGCCCTGCCCCGGACTCGCCGACGCCGTGGAGCACGCCGACCCCGAGGCCGTGGACCGGGCCGTCGCCGCGGCGGCCGAGCTCACCCCCCGGGACGTCCGCACCGTCGTCCTCGGCTGCACCCACTACGAACTGGTCGAGGAGCGCATCCTCGCCGCGCTCCAGGACCGCCGCGGCGCCGGACTGCCCCCGCTCGTGTTCCACGGCTCCGCCGACGCCGTCGCCGCTCAGGCGCTGCGCCGCGTCGGTGCGGAACCCGCCCCCGACGCGGCCCCCACCGGCAGCCTCTCCGTCCTGCTCAGCGGTCGTCCCGGACGGCTCCCCGCCACGGCCCTGGGGTACGCCGAAGGCCGGCTCCTCGGGGCGGTCGCGCCCGCTCACTGAGCCGGACGCCTCCGGCTGCCCGCCGGCCCCTGACCGGCCGTGCGTGGACGCCTCCGGCCGCTCACCGAGGCCGCCCCTCACCGGCCGTGCGCGACATCTCCGGCTGCTCGCCGCAGCCCCTCACAGACCGTGCGCGGACGACCTCGTCCCGTCGCGCTGTTCCTGGCGATCCTGGGTACTCTTCCCGGTATGAGGGAGCATGTCCGGAATCAGTACGCCGACGAGCCGACGCCCGCCGTGTGGACCGGCCGCGCCACCAACCGCTTCCAGTGGCTCGCGGCCGCCGCCGGTGCCGCCTGTGTCGCCCTCGGCATCACTCTCGCCGTCGCATCGGCCTGGACCTCGGGCATCGCACCCCTCCTGATGGCCGTGATCGGCTGCGTCGCCGCCGGACTGCTCGTCCTCTTCGGCACCCTCGCCTTCGTCCATGTGGCCGTGAAGGTCGACGACCGCGCCATGGAGGTCCGCTGCGGCCACATGGGCGTGCCGCGCCGCCGTATCCCCCTCTCCCTCGTCGTCGGCGCCGACTTCGAACCGAGCGTCACCCCGCGCCACTGGGGCGGCTGGGGTTACCGCTGGCGCCCCGAGAAGGGCACGGCCGTGGTCGTGCGGCGGGGCGAGGGCCTGATCCTGCGGCTGGGCGACGGACGGACGTTCACGGTCACCGTCGACGACGCCGAGTCCGCGGTCCGCGTCATCCGTGACCACCTCCGCGACATGGCCCCGCCGACACCGCCCGCGCCGACCGGCCGCCCCGTCTGACTCCGGATGCGCCGACCGGCCGCCCGTCTGACTCCGGATGCGCCCGGACCGGCGTGGCCCCGGGACCCGGGGCGGGTCATCCGGCCCTCCCGCTCCCCTCGGTCGACAGGAACGACCCGTAGACTCCGCAAGGTGAGCGCCACCATCACCCCCGTCGACGCGTCCGGAGCCGACACCGCACCCACGCCGGGTTCCCGGCTGTCCCGGCTGCGGCGGTTCGTACGGCCCGGGGCGGCTCTGCTGTCCGGGTTCCTGCTCTACCTGAGCTTCCCGCCACGCCCTCTGTGGTGGCTCGCCCTGCCGGCCTTCGCATTGCTCGGCTGGACCCTGCGGGGCCGCCGGCTCCGCGCCGGGTTCGGCCTCGGGTACCTCGCCGGGCTCGGCTTCCTGATGCCGCTCCTCGTCTGGACCGGCGAGGAGGTCGGCGCGGGCCCCTGGCTCGCCCTCGCGGCGGTCGAGGCGCTCTTCGTCGCCGTCGCCGGCCTCGGCATCGCGGCGGTCTCCCGGCTTCCGCTGTGGCCGGTCTTCGCCGCCGCCGTGTGGATCCTCGCGGAGGCGGCACGCGCGCGCGTGCCGTTCGGCGGCTTCCCCTGGGGCAAGATCGCCTTCGGTCAGGCCGACGGGATCTTCCTGCCGCTCGCCGCCGTGGGCGGCACCCCAGTGCTCGGCTTCGCCGTCGCCCTCTGCGGCTTCGGCCTGTACGAGACGTACCGCCAGATCCAGGCCCGCCGGGCCACGGGCACGGAGCCCGGCCCGGGCACGGCATCGGGCACGGACACCACCCCTGGTACGGACGCCGCCACCGTCGCGGACACCGCCACCGGCGCGGACAGTGCCTCCGGTACCCGCACCGGCGCCAGGACCTCCCCGCGCGGCCCGCTCGTCGCCGCCGCGCTCGCCGTGCTCGTCCCGGTCACCGGCGCCCTCGCGGCGCTGCCGCTCGTCGACGACTCGGCCGAGGACGGCACCGCCACCGTCGCCGCCGTCCAGGGCAACGTGCCCCGCCTCGGCTTCGACTTCAACGCCCAGCGCCGGGCCGTCCTGGACAACCACGCCGCCCGCACCCGCGAACTCGCCGAGGACGTGAAGGCCGGCCGCGCGCCCCAGCCCGACTTCGTCCTCTGGCCCGAGAACTCCTCCGACATCGACCCGTACGCGAACGCCGACGCGGCCGACGTCATCCAGGGTGCTGTCCGGGAGATCGGCGTACCGACCGTGGTCGGCGCGGTCATCGCGCCCGAGACCGGCAAGCTCCGCAACACCCTCATCGAGTGGGACCCGGACCGCGGCCCCGTCGCCACGTACGACAAGCGGCACGTCCAGCCCTTCGGCGAGTACATCCCGATGCGGCCCTTCGTCCGCATCTTCAACAGCAACGTCGACCGCGTGAGCCGCGACTTCGGCGCCGGCACGAAGATCGGCGTCTTCGACCTGGCCGGTACGAAGGTGGGCCTCGCCACCTGCTACGAGGCGGCCTTCGACTGGGCCGTGCGCGACACCGTCACGCACGGCGCCCAGCTCATCTCCGTACCCAGCAACAACGCCACCTTCGGCCGCAGCGAGATGACCTACCAGCAGCTCGCGATGTCCCGGGTGCGGGCCGTCGAGCACAGCCGGTCGGTCGTCGTGCCCGTCACCAGCGGGGTCAGCGCCATCATCCGCCCCGACGGCGAGATCGTCGCGGAGACGAAGATGTTCACCCCGGACGTCCTGGTCGAGAAGGTGCCGCTGCGCTCCTCGCTGACCCCGGCGACCCGGATGGGCACCCTGCCGGAGGCCCTGCTCGTGGCGCTCGCGGCGGCCGGTCTCGGCTGGTCGGCCTTCCGTTCGGTACGGTCCCGGCGCACGCGGTCCGAGTGAAGCGGAACCAGGGCCCGGGAAAGAGGGCCCGTGGCCCGGTCCGTAGATGATCTAGGGTCGGGGGCATGGCTACCCCTGACTTCATCCGGGCCCTGCGCGAGACTGCCGGCCACCAGCTCCTCTTCCTGCCCGGGGTGAGCGCCGTCGTCTTCGACGACCGGGGCCGGGTGCTGCTCGGCCGGCGCGCCGACAACGGACGCTGGGCGGTCATCGGTGGCATCGTCGAGCCCGGCGAGCAGCCCGCCGACTGCGCGGTGCGCGAGGTCTTCGAGGAGACCGCCGTGCGGTGCGAGGTCGAGCGGATCGTGCTCGTCGAGACCCTCCGCAAGCCCGTCGTCTACCCCAACGGCGACCAGTGCCAGTTCCTGGACGTCTCCTTCCGCTGCCGCGCGGTGGGCGGTGAGGCACGGGTGAACGACGACGAGTCGACCGAGGTCGGCTGGTTCGACGTGGACGACCTGCCGGAGATGAAGCGTTTCTCGTATCTGCGGATCGAGAAGGCGCTGGCCGACGAACCCACATGGTTCCGCACCACAGAAACCAGCTGAACTATGGGACCGGAGCACATCGGTGGGGGAGTGGGCCCTTCATAGGGTGCGGAGCATGAGCGCCCCCATCACCGTCCCCGGTGCCGCAACGGATCTCGATTCCGCAGCGGGTCCGGACTCCGTGTCCGGTCCCGGCTCGGTCTCCGCCGCACCCCGGCCCCATGCCGTCGCCCTCGACCTCACCGGCCGCACCGCGGTCGTCACCGGCGCAGCCGGCGGCATCGGGCGCGCCTGCGCGCTGCGGCTCGCCGCCTCGGGGGCCCGGGTCAGAGCCGTCGACCGCGCGGCCGAGGGCCTGGAGACCCTGGCCGAGGAGGCCGCCGCGCTCTCCGGGAGCCTCGAACCCCGGCTGCTCGACCTCACCGACCTGGACGCCGCCGAGGCCGCCGCCGACGGCGCCGACATCCTGGTCAACAACGCCGGACTCCAGCTCGTCCGCCCCCTCCACGAGTTCCCGCCGGACGTCTTCCACACCGTGCTCACCGTGATGCTGGAAGCACCGTTCCGCCTCATCCGGGGTGCCCTGCCGCACATGTACGCCCAGGGCTGGGGCCGGATCGTCAACATCTCCTCCGTCCACGGGCTGCGCGCCTCCGCCTTCAAGTCCGCGTACGTGGCCGCCAAGCACGGCCTGGAGGGCCTCTCCAAGACCGCCGCCCTGGAAGGCGCCCCGCACGGGGTCACCTCCAACTGCGTCAACCCCGGCTATGTGCGCACCCCGCTCGTCGAACGGCAGATCACCGACCAGGCCGCGGCCCACGGCATCCCCCCGGAGCGCGTCCTCTCCGAGGTCCTCCTGAAGGACTCGGCGCTCAAGCGGCTCATCGAACCGGACGAGGTCGCCGAGGCCGTCCTCTACCTCTGCACCGCCCAGGCCTCGTTCATCACCGGTACCTCCCTCACCCTCGACGGCGGCTGGACCGCCCACTGAAGGTTGCCCCTGATGTCCCTGTGAAGGTTGTCCACAGGGGTGGTGCGACCACACGTTCGGCAGGTATCCCTGTGTCCATGTCCCACGAACACGTCTCCTATCTCGAACTCCTCTCCCGGGGAGCCGCGACGGAGGCCTACGACAGGCCCGTGCTGCTCGCCCGTGCGAGCGGCGCGGGCCCCGAGGCGCTGGCCGAACTCGAAGAGGCCAAGCAGCTCGCCCTGCGGGTCCGGGCCGAGCTGGAGGGACGGCGGCGGCGCGAGGCGGAACTGTCCGCGCTCTTCGCCACCGCCCACGACCTCGCGGGACTCCGCGACCTCGACGCCGTGCTGCGCGCCATCGTCCAGCGCGCCCGCTCGCTCCTCGGCACCGAGTGCGCCTATCTCAGCCTCAACGACCCGGCCGCCGGAGACACGTACATGCGGGTCACCGAGGGCTCGGTCTCCGCCCGCTTCCAGCAGCTCAGACTGGGCATGGGCGAGGGGCTCGGCGGTCTCGTCGCCCAGACGGCCCGCCCGTACGTCACCGACGACTACTTCGACGACGCGCGCTTCCAGCACACCCGGACCATCGACACGGCAGTACGGGACGAGGGCCTCGTCGCCATCCTCGGCGTCCCGCTCAGCCTCGGCAGCCAGGTCATCGGCGTCCTGTTCGCCGCCGACCGCAGGGCGAGGGTCTTCGAGCGCGAACAGGTCGCGCTGCTCGGCTCGTTCGCCGCGCACGCCGCCGTCGCCATCGACACGGCCAACCTCCTGGCCGAGACCCGCTCGGCCCTCGCGGAACTGGAGCGCGCCAACGACATCATCCGCGAGCACAGCGGGGTCATCGAGCGCGCCTCGGAGGTCCACGACCGGCTGTCCGAGCTGGTCCTGCACGGCGGCGGTGTCCACGACGTGGCCGACGCCGTCTCCGAAGTCCTCGGCGGAACGGTCGAGTTCACCGAGGAGGGCGCGGGAGCCGCCCGCCGCGCCGGGGGCCACGCGGTCCGCGAGGGCGACGACTGGGTGGCCGCCGTCTCCGCCGGCGGCGAGACCCTGGGCGCCCTCGTGCTGCACGGCCAGCCGGACCTCGACCCGGTCGACCAGCGCACCCTGGAACGTGCCGCGCTGGTCACCTCCCTCCTCCTGCTCGCCCGCCGATCCGCGGGCGAGGCCGAGCAGCGGGTTCGGGGCGAACTCCTCGACGACCTCCTCGACGCCCCCGACCGGGACCGCCGGCTGCTCCGGGAACGCGCGGCCCGGCTCCGTACCGACAGCGAAGCCCCGCACGTGGTGCTCGCCGCCCGGATCGACCGGGCCGGCGGCGCGGCCGATCCCGATGCGGGCGGCCGCGAGAGCGCCGACCGCCAGCGCCTGTGGTCGGCCGCCACCCACCTGGCCGCGACCCGCCACGGACTCGCCTCGGCCCGCGACGGCGGAACGGTCCTTCTCCTGCCCCTCGGCCCCGGCGAGAACGCCGCCGACCTCGCCCGCCAGACCGCGAGAAGCCTGGGCGGCACCCTGCGCGAACCGGTCACCGTCGGCGCCTCCGCTCCCGTACGCGCGCCCCTGGACCACCCGGACCAGGTGGCCGTCGCGTACGAGGAGGCCCGCCGCTGCCTCGACGCGCTCCGGCTCCTGCACCGCTCGGGCCAGGGCGCCGCCGCCGAGGACCTCGGCTTCCTCGGCCTGCTGCTCGCCGACAGCCGCGACATCCACGGCTTCGTCGAACGCACGGTGGGCCAGGTCGTCGCGTACGACCGGCGCAGGGGCACGGACCTGGTCCGCACCCTGGACGCGTACTTCGCGAGCGGGATGAGCCCGGCCCGGACCAAGGACGACCTCCACGTCCACGTCAACACGGTGGCCCAGCGCCTGGAACGCGTCGGCCGACTCCTCGGCCCGGACTGGCAGTCCCCGTCCCGGGCCCTGGAGATCCAGCTGGCACTGCGCCTGCACGCACTCTCGGACGCGGTCACGGTCACGGTCACGGGAAAGTAGAGGACGGCCCGGTGCCCCGCTCGTCGACGAGCGGGGCACCGGGCCGTCCGACGCTGTAGTACGCCTCAGGCCTCTCAGAAGTCTCAGGCGTCTCAGGCGTCGACGCCGACCTTGGCGTCGGCGGCGGTCCGCTCCTCGATCTCGCCGAGGTCCCGGTCGCGGGTCTCCTTGGCGCAGGCGATGGCGACCACGGTGAGCAGCGCGGCGGCGATCACGTACAGCGCGATCGGGGTCGAGTTGCCGAAGTCGGCGAGGAGCGCCGTCGCGATGAGCGGGGCGGGCGCGCCGGCGGCCACGGAGGAGAACTGGGCGCCGATGGAGGCACCGGAGTAGCGCATCCGGGTCGCGAACATCTCGGAGAAGAACGCGGCCTGCGGCGCGTACATCGCTCCGTGCAGGACCAGACCGACGGTGACCGCGAGGAGCAGGCTGCCGAAGGTGCCCCGGTCGATGAGCATGAAGAACGGGAACATCCAGGCACCGACACCGATCGCGCCGATGAGGTACACGGGACGGCGGCCGAGCCGGTCGGACAGCGCGCCCCAGAGCGGGATCACCGCGAAGTGGACGGCGGAACCGATGAGGACGGCGTTGAGGGCGGTCTGCTTGGAGAGGCCGACCTGGGTGGTCGCGTACACGAGGATGAACGCGGTGATCACGTAGTACGAGATGTTCTCCGCCATGCGCGCGCCCATCGCGATCAGGACGTCCCGCCAGTGGTGACGCAACACGGCGACCAGCGGCGTCTTCTCGACCTGCCCGGCGACCGCCTTGCGCTCCTCGGCGGCGGCGAGGGCCGCCTTGAAGACGGGCGACTCGTCGACCGAGAGCCGGATCCAGAGGCCGACGATCACGAGCACACCGGAGAGCAGGAAGGGAACACGCCAGCCCCAGGCGGCGAAGGAGGCATCGGAGAGCAGCGCGGTCAGTGCCGACAGCACCCCGGTCGCGAGCAACTGCCCGGCCGGCGCGCCCGTCTGCGGCCACGAGGCCCAGAACCCGCGCCGCTTGGCGTCCCCGTGCTCGGACACGAGCAGGACGGCCCCGCCCCACTCACCACCCAGCGCGAACCCCTGCACGAGCCGCAGCACGGTCAGCAGCACCGGGGCGGCGGACCCGACGGTCGCGTGCGTCGGCAGCAACCCGATGGCGAAGGTGGCCCCACCCATCAGCAGCAAGCTGAGCACCAGCAGCTTCTTCCGCCCCAGCCGGTCGCCGTAGTGCCCGAACACCAGCGCCCCGAGGGGTCGGGCCGCGAACCCGACCGCGTACGTCAGGAAGGACAGCAGGGTCCCGACGAGCGGATCGGACTCGGGAAAGAACAGCTTGTTGAACACGAGCGCGGCGGCGGACCCGTACAGGAAGAAGTCGTACCACTCGATGGTGGTGCCGATGAGACTGGCGGCGACGATCCGCTTGAGGGAGCCGGGTGGGGTCGGGGAGGTTGTTGCGGCGGCCATGTGCACCACTTCCAGGCAAGTGCGGGGACGATTCGGTGTCGCCATACCGTAGGAAGATGCAGGTCAGGGACGTATGTGGTGGGACACCATAGTTCGGGTGTGCCGTGTGCGCGCGGCCTCCATGGCCTGCTGTCGCGACCCCGCCGAAGGCCCGGGAGGGGCCCGGAGAGGGGCTGTCCGGGTTGCGCTGATCGGACGCGTTTTGGTGGCGCGCTGCTGACTCCCGTGCTGGTTTCGTGCTGACTGAAACCCCATGTCAGCACCCGTGCCAACCCCTCCCGTGCTGACTTGGTGCTGACTACGCAGCGCTGAACTCCGACATCTGCGACAGACCGGTTCCGATGGATGCGCCAAGGTCGGTCGTAGGTTGCGATCCCCCATGTGTGGCGCTGCTGGCCCCGTGGGGCGGGCAGCCGTTCGCGGAGGCTGGTTCGAGTCGTACGACTTCCCGAACAGCCGCGCACGACTGGGGAGTGTGCCGCGGGGGATGCGCCTGCGCCCACCTGGGGCGCCGGCCCTTCGGCGGGGGTGCCGTGTATCTGGCCACGCTGACGGCTGAGAACTTCCGTGTCTTCGGTGCCCGGAGATCGCCCGAGGAAACGGGAGATGCGCTCGAACTGGAGCTGACGCCCGGTGTGGACGGCAAGGCGCGGGAGCACTTGAAGGCCACGTACCTTCGCCCGCTTCGTGACGCCGAGGGGGAGCTGCGCGCGGGCCGGGGTTCCAGGCTGTCGCAGATCCGTGCCGTCGGTGGCGAAGTGGAGCGCGTCGGAGTCGAGATCGCGCGGGCTGGGGCCGGCCATGCGGTGCACCGCGGGCTCAGGATCGTCGGGGCCCGGTACAGTCTCGATCGGAGCCGCCATCGACACGGTGCGTCCGAGCCGGACCTCCGAGGCCGCAGCCACCACCCGCTCAGGTGTGAGATGGCGGAGTGCGCCACACCGGCCGTTCACCGCCGGTGGCGCCGCCTGCTTTCGGAGCCGTTCGTAGAGCGCCCGGAAGCCGTGGCAAGTTGACGACGGAGGGTGGAGGTAGGGCAACAGCGACCGACGGGCGGGAACGTACCCCGGCTCGGTCACCTTCCTCGGCGGCTGGGGAAGTCCTCTCGCAGGAATCGGCTGCGGAACCGTGGGGGCCTCAGGTGGGATCTGAGGGCCTCTCACGGACTTCGAGCGCGTGCTGGTAGTTGGCATGTGGTCCGTGACGCGGCGCGGGGTCAGTGATCGGAGTAGCTGAAGTCGCCCATGGTCCAGGCGCTGACGTCCGCGATCGAGACGCGGTACATTCCCCCCGTCTCCGGGATCCCCACCGTGCCCTGAAGGATCCGCGCCATGTGGAAGTGCAGATAGGCGGGCGGCCCGTCCCTCCGTGTCGTAGCGGTGAAGGCGGCGGAGAACCCTCCCAGGCGGGCGGAGTCCGCCAGGACCTCCGAGACCCGCTGCCTCCACACCGCTTCGGGCGCCAGCCGACCGGTGATGACAGCTCCACCGGTGACCACCGTCAAGGACATCTGATTGCTCTGCCCGGACTCCACCAACGTGGCGACGTCAACGAGCAGCTCGTCATGCTTCGGCATGAGAGCCGATCCTATTCACGGGCCGTCCCGTCCCGTCAACCGGTCGTGCCACCGGGCGAGAAGGGCCGTCACCGCTTTCCCGTCAGAAATACGCCGCGTGAGCATCGAGGCATCCCACGGGACTGCCAGAGACCGCTCCGCGACCCTTCGCGTCACTGTTTGAGGTCGATTACCTGTCTACCGGACACACGGAAATCTGTGTCGGCCGCAGTAGACATTGGGTGGTGGCGTGGTTATGGTTTCTCTCGTAGCCCAGAGAGACAGCAGGGCCTGGCAGAGACGAACTGCCGGCAAGCAGTACCAGCAGTACAGGTAGTTGCAGTGAGCAGGACGGTGCGGCGGTGGAGTTTCGAAGCCAGGTTGTTGCAGGACGGCGACGGGACTGACGGCCGGACCGGGTGGCCCGCAGTGATCAGGGGCCGCCGTGAGCGGGACCGCGGTCATGGCAGGTGCGGTACCCGTGAGTGCAGTGCGCAGCACCCAGCAGTGGAGAGCGAGCAGTACCCCTGGTGAAGGCGTCGGCTGCGGACGCGCGCACCGGGAAGTTCGGCAGTGGGGTTCTGAGCCAGAGAAGACGCAGGACGGGCAACGGGGCTGGCTGCCGAAGGGTGGCGCTGTCACAGGCCACTGAGCAGCTCGCATCACCAGCAGTACCCGCAGTGGATCAGTACCCGCAGTACGCAGTATCCCGTAGTGAGTAGTTGATCACCGAGGAAGAACGGAGGAACCCGCGCCATCAGGATCGCCCGGGCGGAAGACTTGAGCCCGGGTACCGCAGGACATCGATAACGAGGTGGTCTCCGGTCAAGCAACCGCGATCCCCGCACCCCCGACAGCAGCCAGGTCGGGTACGCGGACACAGAACGCCGGCGCAGTATCAGGGCCGGCAGGTGGTGTAGAAGTTCCTTCGGGGCCCTGGTGCCGTACGGCACCAGGGCCCCTCAACGCGTTCCACGAGAGAGGTGCAATGACAGCAGACGACTCGTGCGGTCGTCTCGACGACGACGACTACCCCGCCTTCACGATGGGCAGGGCCGCCGAAATGCTCGGCACCACCCAGGGTTTCCTCCGCGCCATCGGAGAAGCCCGCCTCATCACACCCCTGCGCTCCGAGGGCGGCCACCGCCGCTACTCCCGCTACCAGCTGCGCATCGCCGCCCGCGCCCGGGAACTCGTCGACCAGGGCACCCCCATCGAGGCCGCGTGCCGCATCATCATCCTCGAAGACCAGCTCGAAGAAGCGCAGCGCATCAACGCCGAGTACCGCCGCGCCGCCGGATCATCCGGGCCGGCGCCCGCGGACTGAGACGGTGCGAGCCCGTCGGATACCGGCCCATCCCGCGCATACATACAGGCGTTTCCTCTGGTGACAGGGTGTACTGACGTGTAGCGTCCCGGTTAGCTGTCGTGGTTCGGAAGTTCCCCTTGCCCATGCCTTCGGCGTGGGTTTTTTGCTGTGCAGTGCCGCAGGGACCAGGGCGATCACCTCTGCCTTCCGCATGGTGCGGGAGGCGTTCATCGACTGGAAGGCATGAGACATGGCTACGGGAACTGTGAAGTGGTTCAACGCGGAGAAGGGCTTCGGCTTCATCGCCCAGGACGGTGGAGGCCCGGACGTCTTCGCCCACTACTCGGCGATCAACTCCACGGGCTTCCGTGAGCTCCAGGAGGGCCAGACCGTGACGTTCGACGTCACCCAGGGCCAGAAGGGCCCCCAGGCCGAGAACATCAACCCGGCCTGACCTTCCCCACCCCGCCCGCGGAACCGCGGGCACCGCGACCGGAGTGTACGGCTGCTTCGTGCGGCCACTACCCGAGCAGCGGGCACCGGGCGTTGCGCGGGCGGCGGTGGGATCTGCGGCATGTGGTGATCGGGGCCGCGCGGCCACAGCTGCGCGGCCCCGATCTGCGTCAAGAGCGGCGCTGGGGACGATGGGCGATGCCGAGCAGCATGCCCTACCCGGCGTCGTCAGTTGCCTCCCGCGGTGACTCCCGGTGCGTGAAGGCGCCAGCCGGTCGTGGGGGCGGAAGCCCCGCCGGCGCAGGGCGCTTGCCCTCCTCCTGCGCTCAGTCACTTGAGCCGTCGGATACGACAGGCACGGGTTGGTGAACGGGAATGGAACGCACCGCGTCTCCCTCCGGGGAAGAGGGCGGTCGCGCGTCGAGCATGTGTATTTCGATGACGAGACGACCACAGTGGCTATCACATAGGCGTCGCATCGGCGCAGGTCAGGGGGCAGCTACCGCGGCAGTGGGCCGGGCGGCGGCCTTGACCTCCGCTAGCGGCAGAGCGAGGGCGCCGGCAAGTTCGGCTAGCTCCTCCTCGGTCGGCCGGATGGGCCCCTCCGCGCCGTCCTCGGCGAAGGCCCGAATGCGCGGGGTGCGGATGCCGGTCTTGTTCGCGATCGCCTGCGGCGTCAGGTGGCGGCAGCGCATCGTCTGTTTCAGCAGCTGAGATAGGTCGGCCATTGGATTCTTGTGCCCCGCCCGAGCACGCTCGTGCCAAAGGCGGTCCGCCTTGGGTCGACTGGCCCCTCGGTGGGGCACGCTGCCGCGAAGCGCACCGCGTAGTCATCCACCGGCCCGGAGACGCGGGCCACGGCTGTCGTGGCAGCACTGCGCGGATGGTCTTACCTCTGGGTCCCGTGGTTACGGTGACGGATTTGGCTAGCTGGCGGCATCCTGGGGATCCGCAGCCGGGCGGAGCTTGCCCAGGAAGGCGCGGGCGAAGTCTCGGTGCGTGCGCGACGGATTCCGGCCGCTTGTCGATGAAAACTCGGTCCGACATCCCAGTGTCCGGTCCCGTGGGGTGGATCAGCATAAGCCCTCCATGCATGGTGGCCTCTGTCCGAGATGCGCACTTGCCCTCAAAGCGGATCCTGTAACGCCGAGCCGAACTTGAGTTGGCACCTGTCATGCGCGGACGCTCCTTCGCGACACGCATATCGCAGTCAGCCAGGTGGCGGCATCACCCGCCGTATGCAAGACGGGCGCATGAGGCACCAGCTCGGGGGTATGTGCGGTGCACCGGCCTGGCGGGGGACGGCAGAGGGCCGGCGGACAAAGGGGAGGGACAGCATGACGACGGCTACCGGGACATCCACGGAGACCGGCATCGCGGAACTACCGGCAATTGCCGCTCCGCAGGGTGTCGCGCCGAAGGACGCCCGCGACCTGTCGAGGCAGTTCTTCGCAAGGCTCGCCGTACTGGAGGAGGGCACGCCCGAGTACCAGTACGCACGCAACACCCTCGTCGAAATGAACATGACGCTGGTCCGCTAGGCCGCCGGACGGTTCCGCCACCGCAGCGACGACATGGAGGACATCATCCAGGTCGGCACGATCGGCCTGATCAAGGCAATCGACCGCTTCGACCTCTCCCGCGAGGTTCAGTTCGCCACGTTCGCCGTGCCTTACATCGTCGGCGAGATCAAACGGTTCTTCCATGACACTTCTTGGGCCGTCCACGTTCCGCCCGCCTCCAGGAGGCCCGCGTCGACCTCGCGAAGGCCACCGAGGAACTCGGCACCCGCCTCGGCCGCGCACCCAAGGTCAGCGAACTGGCCGCGCTCATGGACCTCACCGAGGAAGAGGTCATCGAAGCCCGCCTGGCCTCGAACGGCTACAACTCCACCTCCATCGACGCCGCTGTCCACGGTGACGCCGACGACGGTGAAGCGCCCCTGGCCGGCTTCATCGGCGAGGAAGACCCCGCCATGGAGCTCGTGGAGAACTTCCATGCTCTCGCCCCGCTCATCGCAGAACTCAACGAGCGCGACCGGCGCATCCTGCACCTGAGGTTCGTCGAGGAACTCACCCAGTCGCAGATCGGCGAACGCCTCGGCGTCTCCCAGATGCACGTCTCCCGCCTCCTGTCCCGCACCCTGGCCCGCCTTCGCGAGGGGATGCTCACCACCCTCTGACGCCATGGCGGCCAAGGACACGTTCGGCAGTTACAAGCCATCGCATCATGTGCCCTTGCCCGACTCGCTGTCGGTCAGGCTCACCCATGCGAGTGCCGCACCGGCCCAGGACGTCACCGCCTTGCCCTGGCGAGCTGTGAAAACGGCACTCGATGTGGCTGCTGTTCGCAGGCAACAGCGCATACTGCAGCATGGGAGTGGCACCCGTGCGCCGCCACGACCTTGCCGATGGGCTGCTCGACGTGCGCATCGCCACGGCGGGCACTTCGCCCGCACCAGGCTGATGGCCACCGCCCTGACCGGCGGCTTCGCCAAGACCCGGCTGTACGCGGCGGCACGCCCCACATGGCTGTCTCCGATCTACCCCGGACGCCCACATGGCCGTTCGATGCGGTTCACTCGAGGGCCATGCCGCAGCCAACGGGGCCTGCCCAGCCCGTCGCTAGCCAGCAGCTGTCGGTCGCTTGGTGAAGCGGTGCCACCAGTGCCGCCGGCGGGGGTGCACGGCGCGGCCGAGCCGGCGACCGATCAGCAGATGGTGCGGTGGTGGAGCCGACGGAGTTGTTCTTTGCCGAGCTGCAGGCCTGACGACCGGCGTCCACGATCCGCTCGTACGGGATGGAGCTCTTGCGGTGGTGGCGGTGGCTGTCCGCATGGGAGGTGGAATGGGACCGGGCGGGGTGAGGGGATGCCCGGGACTTCGTGCGATGGATGTAGATGGCGAGAAAGCCCGCGCGGGTTCATTGGCGGTACCGCCGTGGCGGTGCTGTCGCTCCGGCGGCGCGACTGGGGCCGGCCGCCTTGCCGAATCCGGTGACTGGCCGGGCGACGCCTGGGCTGCAGTACACGGCGTCGACGCGGGCGCACTGCGAGAGGGTGCTGCGCACCTTCTACGACTTCCATCTGAGTGAAGGCGTCGGACCGCTGATCAACCCCTTCCCGAAGGGGCGACGCGCCTCTGGCGGGCCGACCGGTCGCACGGGCCAGTACCGGCCTTCAGTGCCCCGGCGGCAACCGCGGCGGATTCCGGACGGGCGGTTCAACGACCTGTTCGCCGCGCTGAGGACCAACCGGGACCGGGCGCTGCTGGCGTCTCCTCCCCCTCCCCCGAACGACCGGGCCCCTATCCGGGTCCGCTGCCTTTCGACCCGGGCGAAGCGCCCCGCGGCTGCGCGGAGAAGGAGGCCCCCTTTTTCTTGGGCTGCGGCGACGGCGGGGGTTCCCCGTCGTCGGGGCGCGTCAAGCATCGCTTCGCGCAGCTCAGGAATCCCCCACATCGTTCGTGGCGGCCGACAGGACACCGAGGAGCACCAGGACGAGCACGGCGCACAGGAGCACGAGGACGACGACCACAGGCGTGGGGTAGCTCCAAAGGACGAGGGCGAGAGTTCCCGCCGCGATCACGGTGGCTGTGGTCAAGGGGCGGTGCGCGCGCAGCCAGTCGCCGGCCCGGCCGCTGTCCCACCCGGTGCGGGCCAGCGCGTGACCGGCGGCGTCGACGCCCCGGCCGGTGGCCGAGCGGACGGCGTCGGCTCCGCGGCCAGGCCCGTACAGATAGGCCGTGATCACGGCGATCAGCGCGATCACGAGCGTCGCCACCGTCGACTGCCGCAGGAACCTCACGAGGGTGTCATAGACATCCGCCGCGGCCTCTTGCGACTTCGCGACCGGGGCCACCGCGTCCAGGTACACCTGGCGCAGGACGGAGAGCACCACAAGCAGCGCGCACATCATCACGCCGATGCCGACCCCCAGGGCCATCACCGCTTTGCGGCGCCGAGGCGCTGCCCAGACCCCGAGGCCCGCAAGAACAACGACTGTCGCGGGCAGCCAGGGACCGAGCACACCGAGCCAGCGGGCCGCGTTCCGAACCTCACCCAGCTGGTCGTTCCTTGTCAGCACGATCGATGTGTCGGCCCCGGGAATCTGATCCGCATCGACGATCGTCGTGCCGACGAACTGCTTCTGCATCTCCTCCACCACGACCCCCACGTTCAGCACGAGGGCCTCTCCCTTGACCTCGATCGCGCCACCGCCGTCGCCGGTCAGGACGTTCGTCGCGGCGGTGTGGGCGCCCCGGTTGACTCTGTCCCAGGCCTCGGCGAAGGCGTCGCTGGTGACCACCTTCTTCACCACGTACCGCACGCCGGTCGTCAGGCCGCTCTTGAGTTGTTCGTCCATCGATCTGGCCGCGTCGACCAGGAAGGGGGGTGCGTCGCGGTCGGCCAGGATGTCGGCGAGGGCGTCGGTGATCTTGCGGACGTCGACGCGCGCGACCACTCCGTCGGTCACACGGTCGATGACGACGTCCTGGACGGCCGGATCGCGGGCCAGCGGCGCGACCGTCTGTTCGTAGCGGTCGACGTCGTTGATCTGCGAGCTCGTCCATGCTGCCACCACGGCGACGGGAGCCAGCAGTACGGCCAGGACGAGAAGCCCGGAGGCGACCACCATGCGCAGCCTGCGGTGACGGAGGTCGGCGTCCTTGCGAAGACGCTCGTAATCCGAGCGCTCAGATGCGTCCAGAGGGCGCCCCGGCTCGTCGGGCGAGGGCCTCCGTGGACCGAAGTCGTGAGGTGCGCCCATGGGACTCCCTCCGGGTGCGGCACTCGGCGCGCCAAGGCACTCCGCCCACGTGGTGAGACGGCCGCCGAACATCCGGCTCGCGCGCAGCTCGCTGAGGATGCGAGCGAAGAGGCGTGAGACGTGCCTGGGAGAGGCCGATGCGTCGGCCAAAGAAGCGCTTCATCTCACCGACGACGGTGGGCAGAGTGAACGTGCAGAACTCTCACTGCCGGAGTCGTTTGAACATGCCGGGTTCGGCGCTTTCCCCGGTCGCATTGAGGCTGTTCTGACTCTCTACCAGTAGTGCCGACGCCCGCCGACCTGGTGACCGACCGCGCCGAGGATCCAGAGGATGACGCCGAGGACGATCATGGTGTCCTCCGATTCTGCTGGTTGCTTCCATATCAGAGTAGGCGTCCCCTCCGCTCATGGCCTCCGGGAACGGAGCTTGAGCAGGGAGGATCTGTCCCGTGATCTGAGGCCGGGTGCCCTGGCGAGAGGTCCGCGACGTCACTGAACCGGAGGAGTGGCGGCCTTGCAGGGCCGGGTGGGCTCTGCGTGACAGGTGCGAGCAGGAAGCCGACGTGGTCTCCTCCGTCGACGCGTTCCCGAACTCGGCCCACGAGCCAGGCGCAGGAGTCCTCCAGTACCGGCGCTCCGCCTTCTCCCGGCCGCCAGGCCACCCTGCCGAACTTGTCGATGTCGTCGCCGGTCCGTCTGCCGAACAGCTCGGCGACCTGCGTCTGGTCGCGGCGCAGCGCGTGTACGGCGAGGTGGGAGGCGCAGCGAGCGATGCGATAGGTGCGGTTGGCGGTGGAGATCCACACCATGAAACGGGGTGGGTCGATCGAGCACTGTGACGCGAAGCCCACCAGGCAGCCACCCTGCTCGCCGTCGGCCGCCGCCGTGACGACGTACATCGGGTAGTCGAGCACGTCGGTGAAGCCGTCGAGGCCGGTCACGGTCAGCTCCTCGGGTCCGGGTCCGGGTCCGGGTCCGGGGGTGGGGGTGGGGTCGGGGGCAGGGGGCTACGGAGCGCGGAGCGCCCTGCCGACCACGCTGCGCGAACATGGGCGCCGAGTTCGTTCTCGAGCAGGACGGTGGCAGCGCACCCGAAGGCGATGTCCGGCTCTAGTCCGGGTTCGTCGGCGAGGAGGCCGCCGATGACCTCACGCCGTACGACCTGCTCGTGGACGGCGTCGGCTTCGAGGTGCTCTGCGTAGAAGTGCTCGGCGGCGGGCCCCGCGCCGCAGCGGCGCATGGCATTGGCGAGCCTTCGGGAGCCGGGCGGGGAGGTGACCTCGACGCAGGCGAAGTGGCCGACCAGCGCGCCGCGCAGGGATCGGTGCAGTCCGAAGAGGGACATGAGGTTGACGGTGGCGAGCAGCGGGGCAGGAGCGTGGTCCAGGTAGTGGCCGTAGGCCGGGTCGAGGTCGAGGTCGGTCATGAGGTCCGCGAAGAGCCGTGCGTGAATGCGTTCGGGGTGCCCGGCGCCGAATTCGTCGTACTCGACGGCCACCATCGCGGCCTTGGCCCGGCCGGTCAGCCGCGGGATGACCCAGGCGTGCGGGTCCGCCTCTTTGAGGTGGTAAAGGGAGCGTAGGGCTGCGTACTCGCGCAACTGCCACAGCTCGCCCTTGGTTTCCAGATGGTGGCTGACGCTGTCGGCCGGATTCAGCTGTTCGACGAGGAGCGGGGCGAAGGTCTCCTCGACGGTCCGGGGCGCATCGGGGAGTGCGATGCGCAGCGCGTGGAGGAACAGGGTTTCCGTCTCCCGTCGCAGACGCAGCAGGTCCGGGTCCCATTCGCGTGCGTCGTCGACGCCCTCGAAGCCTCGGTAGTGGAGTTCGTACAGCAGGTACAGCGCGAGCTGGAGGTCCTCTCCCCAGGGGTCCGCCCTTCGGATGCTGGCCTCGGTGTACGCGGGTGGCCGGTCGCTCCGCAGGGCCCTCTCCACGGCGCCCGACAGGTCACCCCGCGCTGCGACGAGGCGGGGGCCGGATTCCGTGACGCTCGTGCTGGACGGGGTCATGTGAGGCTCCTGCCCTCGGAGGGTGCTACAGCTCGTTCCCGGCGGCGGTGGCTGGTGTCGCACCAGGGATACGCGCGGCTGCGGCGACACGTGCACAGCGCGACCATGAACCGATCGGATCGGGCGAGGGTCCCGTCGTCCAGCACGAATTCCACCGGGCCCTCGACCAGGATCGGGCCCTGCGGGTCGATGGCCACCCGGCGTGCGGGTCCGGGTGGGGGCCGGACCGTCGTAGAGGTGGCCGCCTGCGTCACGCCGTCAGGGGTGCTCGGCACGGATGATCACCAGCTCCTCGCGCTCGTTGCCATCGCACGCCAGGCCCTGCCTCCGCAGCCAGGTCCGCCGCGCACGCAGTACCGGCCCCCATGGGACGGAGGTCCGTGCGGTCACCCCGGCGGACAGCCCGCCCGCTTCCAGACGGGCAAGAGTGGCCGGTGGACCGCACATCCCGGAGTGCACCATCAGCAGGACCCCGCCGGGGCGCAGCAAGGCCGGCGCGCACGCGCAGACGCGGTCGATGACCACCCGCCCGTCGGGGCCGGCGTCCCAGGCGCGGGCGGCCCCGTGCGACGGCGGGCGCGCTCGGGCCGAGGGCACGTAAGGCGGGTTTGTGAGGACGACGTCGAAGCACCGGCCCTGGGCTCGGGTCTCGAAATCACCGTGCATCACTCTCAGTGGCAGTCGCTGCCGGAAGGCGTTCAGGCCGGCCGTGATGACCGCGGGCCACGAGACGTCGACGGCCTCGACCCGGGCCCCGGTACGTGCCGCGGACAGGGCGAGAGCACCTGTTCCGGTGCCGATGTCCAGGATGTCGCTGTCCGCGCCCATGGGTTCATGGGAGAGGGCTTCCGCGAGGAGCCAGGTGTCGGCCTGCGGGCGGTACACGCCGGGCAGGGCGATCAGCCGCCTGGGAAGCGGGTCGAAGGCCGGAGCCGTACTGGGCACCATGAACCTCCGGATCTCTGAGTTCGCGGAGAGGATCCCGTCGTCGGCGAGGGAACGCAGGTCCGGGATCTCGACCCCATTCCTGGCCCGCCGTGTGATGCGGGAGGGGCTCCTTCCAGTCGGAACACGCTCCATTGTGGCGCCGGGCCGCCTCGTCCGCCGCTCGACGCATCCGGGCTACTCGGCCGCGGGGCGGCGGGCTGCGGAGTGCGCGAGAGGAAGAGGTTGTCGGTGACTTGGCGCCGCTGTCGACTCGTGAGACCGGGGGAAAAGTAACAAAATGGTGTCTATGGCGCACTTCGGTTACACGATGATGACCGAACAGGCCGGGCCCCGCGAACTGGTCGCCCACGCGATAGGCGCGGAGAAGGCTGGCTTCGACTTCTCCGTCATGTCCGACCACAGCTTTCCCTGGCTGGAGTCGCAAGGGCATGCACCGTACGCATGGAGTGTTCTCGGCGCGGCCGCGCAGGCCACGTCCTCGCTACCGCTCATGACCTTCGTGACCTGCCCCACCTTCCGGTACCACCCGGCAGTGATCGCCCAGAAGGCCGCGACCATGCAGATGCTGTCCGGGGGCCGTTTTCGGCTCGGCCTCGGCTCGGGCGAGAACCTCAACGAACACATCATCGGCGCCGGCTGGCCCGCGGCCCCGGTGCGTCTGGAGATGCTCGAAGAGGCCGTCGGCATCATCCGTTCCTTGCTGGCGGGGGACACGGTCAGCCACCGCGGCCCTCACTTTGACGTCGACAACGCCAAACTCTGGGATCTCCCCGAGGACCCCCCTGCGATCGGCATCGCGGTGTCCGGGGAACGCTCCTGCGAAATCGCCGGCCGGTACGGGGACCTGGTGATCGCCACGGAGCCCCGCCGGGAGCTGTTGGAAGCGTTCGACACGCACGGTGGGGCAGGCGGGCCGCGCATCGGCCAGCTGCCCGTCTGCTACGACACCGACCGCGACGCGGCGATCGCACGGGCACACGACCAGTTCCGCTGGTCCCTTGGTGGCTGGCAGGTGAACGCGGAACTCCCCGGGCCCGCCGGCTTCGAACAGGCCGGCACGCACATACGTCCCCAGGACGTAGCGGACGTCATTCCCTGCGGGGCAGACGTCCACACGTTCGTCGAAGCGGTACGTCCGTTCCGCGACGCGGGGTTCACCGAGATCGCCCTCGCCCAAGTCGGCGGCGACCAGCAGGAGCCCTTCCTCCGCTGGGCACAGGCGGAGCTGCTCCCTGCTCTGCGGGAACTGTGAAGAGGGAAACCATGGACCGTGCCGCGCTTTTCGATGTCGACGGGACCCTTGCCGACACCAACTACCTTCACGTGGTGGCATGGTGGGAGGCACTGCGCCAAGCCGGGCACCAGGTACCGATGCACTCCGTCCACCGGGCGATCGGCCTGCCCGGCGAGGACCTGCTCGATCACCTCCTGGGAGACGACCGCGACCCAGCGCAGGACGACCGACTGAGCGCCGCGCACCACACCCTGTACGCCACCTTCTTCGACCGCCTGCCTGCCCTGGCGTCGGCCGCCGACCTGATGCGCACGCTCGCCGGCAGCGGCTGGCGGGTCGTCCTCGTCACGTCGGCGAAGGACAGCGAACTCTCGGCCCTGTGCCGAGCCATCGACGCGGACGACGCCATCGCCGAAACCAGTACGTCCGATGACGTCGAGGAAGGCAAACCCGCACCGGAGCCCGTCCGGCACGCCCTCCGACTGGCCCAGGTGCCACCCGACCGGGCCGTGTTCGTCGGCGACACCGTGTGGGACATGAAGGCGTCCACCCGCGCTCGTGTGACTGCCGTGGGCCTGCTCTGCGGCGGAATCCCGCGGGCCGACCTGGAAGAAGCCGGTGCCGCCGCCGTGTACCGCGATCCCGCCGATCTGCTGGCTCATCTCGCTGACAGCCCGCTCGCTGCCGTGTCGGCCAGAGCCGGGTGATCAGTGAGTGGGTGTTTCGGCGCCCCCAGCAGTGGCCGGACTGCGCGCGTGCGAGATGTCCTCGGGCCGGTGCAACGGTCAGCGGCCGAGGGACTTCTTCAGCTCGGACTTGTTCATGGACGATCGGTCAGATGTTGCGGCGCTTGGCCTCTTCGTACAGTTGGTCGCACGTGGGGCCCGCCGCGCCGCTTCCCGATCTCCGGCCTCCGCGCTTCGACGGGGACTCGCCCTCAAGGGATCGTCCTGTTGCTCCCGCTTCGGACTCGATCCACGAGGCATGTGGCCTTCCCTTCCTTGTGCTGCCAGGACTGCCGCGTTACTTGCGTCTGATGAGAACAGGACCGTGCCGACTGTGCGACGGAGCGGAACCATCCGGTGGGTACTGAGGGGCGGCCATGGTTACTGTCCGTTCCCCCCGTCGGGAGGCGTCGGGAGCTTCCCCAGGTTTGCCGGTCGGAATGCCGGTCAGAACGTATATGTACGGTTTTGCCACTATTTTCCAGGGAGTGATCGCTCGTGTCGAGCAAGGAGAAGGGCCGGGCCAAGGCTGAGCAGGCCAAGGGCAAGCTCAAGGAGACGGCGGGCCGTGCGGTGGGCAATGAACGCATGACCACCGAGGGGCGTGCCGAGAAGACGAAGGGGAACGCCCGCCAGGCCAAGGAGAAGATCAAGGACGTCTTCAAGGGCTGACCCGCCGACGGTGTGAGCCGCGGTCGAGGAGCCGCGGTGGGTGTCGAGCACGATGGGCCGGTGAAGAGCTGTCGCCCACGACCACATCAGGGGCACCCATGTGAGACGGCAGGTCTTCCCGCTCATGGAAAGGGGCGAACGGCGGTGGCCGAATGAGAAGCGTGGGTGTGGAGGAAGAGCTGCTTCTCGTGCATGCCTGCAGTGGGGAGCCCCTCGCTCTGGCCGGTGCTGTCCTCGCGGCTGCGGACCGGTCCGTAGGTCGGCAGCCGCGAGGTGACGGCGCGCCAGGACACGCCCTCGAGAAGGAACTGCAGAAGGAACAAGTGGAGTTCGCCACCAAACCGGTGACGGAGATGGGTGAACTCGGGGATGAGGTCACCCGGTGCCGCGCCGAGGCCGGTCGGCACGCCGCATCCGCGGGCGCCCTCGTGGCAGCCCTCGCCACCTCGCCGCTGCCCGCCCAGCCCTCGCTGAAACCGGGCAAGCGATACGCGTGGCTGGGCGAACAGTTCGGCCTGACCGCGCAGGAACAACTCACCTGCGGCTGCCACGTCCATGTATCGGTCGAGTCGGACGAGGAAGGTGTCGCCGTACTGGACAGGATCCAGCCCTGGCTCTCCGTTCTGACCGCGATGAGCGCGAACTCGCCTTTCTGGCAGGGGCAGGACAGCAAGTACGCGAGCTATCGCAGCCGGGTGTGGAACAGGCTGCCCTCGGCCGGCCCGATGGACGTCTTCGGTTCCGCCGATCGCTACCACGAGCAGGTCGGTGCCATGCTCGACACCGGAGTCCTGCGTGACGAGGGGATGATCTACTTCGACGCCCGGCTGTCGGCCACCTACCCCACTGTGGAGGTCAGAGTGGCGGACGTGTGCCTCGAAGCGTCGACGCCCGTACTCCTCGCCGCCTTGGTCCGCGCCCTCGTCGAGACTGCCGCCAGGTCCTGGCGCGGAGGGGATCCGCCCTCCCGCGTCAGCACGGACCTGCTTCGGCTGGCGGCATGGCTGGCGGGTCGATCGGGCCTGGACGGCCCCCTCCTTCATCCCGGAACCATGCGAAAGGCGCCGGCGGCGGAGGTCGTCCAGGCGCTGTACGCCCATGTCCGAGAGGTCCTGGTCGAGTGCGGCGACGACGAACGGGTCCGCGGAGGCATCGCCGGTCTGCTGGAAGGGGGCAACGGGGCTCGCATCCAGCGCGAGCTCCTGCGCACTCATGGCAGTCTCACCTCGGTGGTCACCCACTGCGCGCGTATCACGAGCGACTCCCGAGCCTGATGCCGAGACCGACGAAGGAGGCGGGCGGGAAGAAGGCTCCGGCCACGGAGTCGGCTACGTGGAAGCCGGCGACGCTCCGGCGTCGGAAGTCCGCTTGAAATGCGAGGAGAAGGGCCATGGCAGCGAAACGGACCGTCTACCACGTCGCACCGTCCGGCGAGCGGGCGGCGGCTGCGGGTGTGAAGTGGCAGGTCGAGGGCAGGGAGGGCCGCCGGCTGATGCACGAGCCGCACCGGACCCAGAGGGACGCGATCGACTCCGCACGTCGGCATGCCAAGGAGCACACCCCCGCACAGGTCATCGTCCATGCCCGCGACGGGCACATCCGAACCGCCTACACCTACGGCGACGCTCCCATGACGTCCCCCGATGAACGCGGCCGCAGGGCAGGGGCGCGCGGGGGCCTCTTCTAGGGAGTGTCTTTCCGGTCATATTTAGGATGCCAGTTGATGGGACCCCGCGACTGAGGCGGGCGACGATGCGTGATGGTCGCTTGGCTTCCCCGCCCGTGGGGCTCATGGTCTTGGTCTGCCCGGGGTGATGCGGCCGCGCCACCCACCGGTTTCTTGCCCGCGTTCTTCGATGAAGCCTTTGAACCTCCGCAGATCGCCCTCGACCCTACGGTCGCACCACTTCTCACGAGCACACTCCTTGCTCGGCGTGTAGACAATTTCCGATCAAGTAGTCGCTTGCCCGACGTACCTGGCGGTTAGTACTCCAGTGTGACTTCGTAGTTCCACGTCATGTCGCACGTGTGGTGGCTATTGGGCGGTGTCCTGTCCGATCGCGCGGAGGACATCGGCGAGCCAGACCAGGTGGTGGCCCACGGCCCGGTTCGGGTCGGCGAGGAGGTCCTCAAGGTGCTGCCATGACTCGGAGAGCTGCCCGATTGTGATCGATTTCGGTTCGTTGGGGACGTCGTAGAGTTCGTCGCCCGGAACAGACCAGAAGTAATCGTGTTCGAGCGCCGCTGCGCTGCCGGCCGACGCTTCGATGTGTTGCAGTGCCAGCTCGAAGGCCGTTCGAAGCTGATCAAGCGGGATCCGCAGAGGTTCGCTGTCCATGTGCTCATTGTGTCGATCAGGGGCCGCCGTCGGACCGCAGCAAGGAGTTCGGCACTGCCCAGGACCCGGCCCGGAGCGAGAGCAGCCACCGCGTGATCATCGGGGGTTGTGTGGACTCCTGAAGATCGTGCGGTGGCCGCGAGCCAGAGCGTAGACCCGATCCGGTGGCGGGCATTGTTCGACCAGGCCATGGCCCGGATCGCGGGCCGGTTCCGACGGGTGGAACCGCGAGCGACTGCCCGCGCTTACCTGCTCGGGCTGCTGTCCGGCGTCGAGCGCAAGAACTGCTGGTGGCTGGCCGAACAGGCTGGTCACGCACGTCCCGGACCGATGCGGCGTCTGCTGCGAAGCGCCCGCTGGGACGCTGATTCCGTCCGCGACGAAGTCCGCGCTTACGCCGTCGACCACCTCGGCGGCGATGGTGGCGTGCTGATCGTCGACGAGACCGGCTTCCTGAAGAAGGGCCGGGCCTCGGCGGGCGTGCAGCGGCAGTACACCGGCACCGCCGGACGCATTGAGAACAGCCAGGTCGGTGTCTTTCTCGCCTACGCCACCGGCCGGGGGCGGGCGCTGATCGACCGCCGGCTCTACCTGCCTGAGCATTCCTGGTGCACCGATCCCGAGCGCCGCCAGGCGGCCGGGATACCCGACGAGGTGCAGTTCGCGACCAAACCCCGCCTGGCCTGGGAGATGATCGCCGCTGCACTGGACGCCGGGGTGGAAGCACCGTGGGTGACCGGCGACGAGGCATACGGACAGGACCCGCAGCTTCGTGCCGCCCTGGAGGCCCGCGGGACCGGCTACGTTCTGGCCGTCGCCTGCTCTATCCGGGTGCGGATCAACTCCGGCCGCACACCGATTCGCGCCGACACGGTCGCCGACCGCCTGCCCGAGGCTGCCTGGCACCGGCAAAGCGCCGGCACCGGCGCGAAGGGCCTGCGCTATTACGACTGGGCCTGGATCCATATCGGCACCGGCGAACACCGCCACCTGCTGATCCGCCGCAACCCCACCACGAGGGAGCTCGCCTTCTACCTGTGCTGGTCACCCACCGCAGCGCCGCTGGCCGAACTCGTCCGCGTGGCCGGCAGCCGCTGGAGCGTCGAAGAGTGCTTCCAGGCCGCCAAAGGCCAAGTCGGCCTGGACCACTACCAGGTGAGGAACTGGACCTCATGGCACCGGCACGTCACGCTCGCCATGCTCGCGCTGGCCTTCCTCGCCACCGTCGCCGCCGATGCAGCCCTCGACCGGCCAGCCGACCCACATCACCACACCCGGGGCAGCAACCCGATCTCGCTGACCGTTCCGGAGATCCGCCACCTGTTCACCGCCGTCTTCAACCCACCAGTTGTATCCCCAGCCAGACTGCTGCACTGGTCGAACTGGCGCAGACGCCACCAGGCAACAGCCCGCCACAGCCATTACCGACGACGCTCAGCCCACGAAGCCAGCGGATAGATCACGAAACCGCACTGGAGTATTAG
>NZ_JAPENX010000004.1 GCF_026341815.1 Streptomyces sp. NBC_00572 | reverse complement strand
CGGTTCGCTGCGCTCACCGCCCTCCCGCTTCGCGGAGGGCCGCCCGCTGCGCTCCGGGGGCCTGAAAGGGGGCCGGCCCGCTGCGCGGTCCGGGTTGAAAGGTGAAGGGGTTCGCTGCGCTCACCCCCGCCCCGGCGCAGCCGGGGTGGTCCCCTCCGCTGCGCTCCGGGGACCCGAAGAGGGCCGGGCCGCTGCGCGGTCCGGGTTCCCGGGCCGGTTGGGAAGGCTCGCTGCGCGGGCCAGAGGGGTGCGTCTAGGGCGGGACGCTGCGCTTACCCGCCCCATGGCCCCATGTACAACTCCAGTGCAACTCCAGAAACTCCAACAGGAGCCGGGAATAGGTCAACTACTGGGCGGCTGGGGTGCAGCCCCCAGGGGCGGCCTCCACCACACCCCAGCAACCCACAAACCCCGCCACCCCAACAACGGCAAAGAAGGGAGCTGGTGACGGGCCGTCGAAACGGAAGGGGCAGGGGTACCGGGACCCACTGTTGGGGCGAGAGGGGTGATCCCGCGTTGGGACGAGAGGGGTGATCCCCGCATCACACCATGGCATGCTTCAAAATGAGCAGAAGATTAACTATGGAGGGGGTCCAGACCCTCCTCACCCCACGCGACACCTGCGCCCGACACCGGCCCGACCCACCCCGGCCAGCAGGGCATCCGCCTGCTGCTGCTCATGGCGAAGTCACGGCCGCCCGGTGTCCCGTACGAGCAGCAGCAGTTCCACGCCCTGATGTCGGACAACGGCGTGCTGGACGTCACGCCCGAGCGGGCCGCAGCCGTCGCCGCCCAGCTCCGCGCAGCACTCACCTGAACAAATGCCTCAGGCCCGCGAGAACGAGCCCTGCTGTTTCCGCACGTCTCCGCTACGGGGGCGTGCGGTCCCAGGAGTGCCGCTGGAGACGTGGAAGCCCCTGCTGCTCCATCGTGTCGATGGAGCAGCAGGGGCTTCTTTGGATGGGCTACGGGTGCCTCAGTCCATCCGAGACCTGCTGCAGGATGTCTGCGAGCGAGGACCGGTCCTGCGGGGTGAGACTCCCCCGCATGTCCTTGATGACGGCGTCGACTCCATGGCTCCGCCGGAAGTAGCGCAGGATGAACGCGCTTCGCTCGGCGGGGGCCAGCCGCTCGAAGGCGGCGTCCATGAGGGCTGCTCCGTCGTGCCACGGGACCGCGACGTTCGTGTCCGTCGCGTGCGGTGTCTGTCGTGGCTCGGGGACATGGCCGTCAGGAGGTCCGTCCTGCCCCGGTGCTTCGGTGGCAACGGATTCCCCGTTGTTTGCCGTGGGCTCCGAGGGCGGTTTCAAAACCGGGTTTTGAACTTGCGGGGGTTCCGGCACCGATTTCAAAACCGGGTTTTGAAGCTGCGGGGGCTCCTGCGCCGGCTTCGTGCTCCTGCGCGGGCCCCTCGGCTGGTTGGCCTTGAGGATCTCCTCGGCCGCGGTCGCCTTCTGCTCCTCGGGGTCCTGGATCCTGGCGATCTTCTCCGCCGTCTTCACCTTGAGCTGCTTGGTGTCGACGACGTCCCGGAGCTCGGGGGTCAGGTTCAGCAGGCTCAGGCGGTTGGAGACGTACATCTGCGACTTGCCGATGCGTTCCGCGACCTTCTCCTGGGAGCCGTGGCGCTCGACCATCCGCTGCAGGAACTCCGCCTCCTTGTAAGGGGGGATGTTCTTGCGGTGGATGTTCTCGATGATGACGGCTTCGTCGACCTTGTCGTCGTCTTCCCTGCCGAGGCGGTCGCGTACCCGGATCTCGAACTTCGTCCAGCCGAGCTGCTTCGCCGCGTGGAACCGTCGGTTGCCGAGGATCACGATCCACTCGGCGTCGCCGATGCGAGCGCCGTGCTCGGGCTTGATGCGGAGGAACGCCTCGCGTGACATCGCGACGGCCGGCTGAAGCTGGCCGACCGATGTCATGGACTCCTTGAGCTCGCGGAAGTCGGCGTCGTCGTCGGTGTAGTCGACCTCGGTGCGCGGGTTGTCCGGGTTGCCGACGAGCGTGTGCATGTACACGGTGGTCGGCGGGGCCTCCGCCTTGGCGGGTTCTGCGGCGGTGGTGCGCTTGGTGCCGGGCTTGCCCGGCCCGTCGAGGAGGTCCGCCCAGGGCTTCTTCGCGGCCATCAGCGACGTTCCTTCTTGCCGGCGCCCAGTTCGAGGGCAAGCTGGTAGAAGTCCTCGCGTGCTTCCATGGCGACCCGGTTCTTCTTGTACTGGGTCACGACGGTCCCTTCGAGCGCCGCTCGGGTGTGGACCTTGTAGTGGCGGACGACGGTGTTCGCCAGGTTCCAGCCCTGAGCACGGACGAAGTCCTTGGTCTGCTCCAGGTCGGCCTCGCCGTCGCGGGGGTCCCAGTTGTTGATGACGACGAGGTAGGGGATGCCGAGGGGCTTCACCACTTCCTCGATCGTGTCGCGCGTCGGCATGAATCCGAGGGGCTCGGGCTCCACGGGCACGATGATGTCGTCGGCGTTGGAGAGCACGGCGCGCATGGCGTCGGCCGCGGTGCTCTTGCCGAAGGGGTCGCCGGCTTCTTCCTTCTCGTCCTCGGGGAGGTCCATCCATCCCGGGGTGTCGATGAAGGCGTGCTTGATCTTGCGGGACTTCTTGAGGTGGGAGAAGAGTTCGAGGTCTTCTCGGGAGTTGATCTGCTCGAAGGAGAAGGGCAGATCGTGGCCGACCCGTTCCGACCACCAGGTGGTCGACCCCTGGGGGTCGGCGGAGACGGCGGCGACGTAGTTGGGGTCGCCTTCGGGGGATTCGCCCAGAACGTGGGCGGTGATGGCCGCGGTGTTCACGGTGAGAGTCGACTTGCCGACTCCACCCTTGCGGTTGATGAGCGCGGTAATCCGTGCCATGGGTGGTACTCCTGATGCTCCGTATGCTTCCCGGCCCGGGTGGGTCGGTACTAGCGGACCGGGACAGGATGCCACGTAATGCCCCACCGGCGGCCCCTCGGCGTGTCGGTTTCAAAACCCGGTTTTGAAGGTGGGGGAGTGGCGCTCCGCGGGTCGGCGGGCTCGGCGGGGTTCAAAACCGGGTTTTGAAGCGGGCGGAACGGCGCTCACCGGGTCGGCGGGTCGGCGGTCTTCAAAACCGCGTTTTGAAGACGGGGGAGTGGCGCTCCGCGGGTCGATGGGCCGTCAGTCTTCAAAACCGGGTTTTGAAGACCTCGGATCAGAGCTGGGCGAGAGGTGTCGGGGAAGGACCTTGCCCGCGAGTTGCTGCGCCGTCGCCACGAGCTTCTCCTGTCGGTTCGGCACGCGTGAAGGTGGCCCGGCCGGGGGCCGGGCCACCTTGGACTGAGGGGATCAGGCGGGCTGCGGGGCGGGTCTTGCCGGAGCGGCCGCGACCTTGCGGGTCTCGTGCATCATCAGCAGACCGTTGACCACCATCAGCGTCGCGGTCAGGCCGTGGACGCCGAGGGCGGTGGCCACGGAGCCGTGGTGGGCCAGCACGGTGGTCATGTCGCCGTACGCGGCGAGGGCCTCCACCAGCAGGACCCAGCCCAGCGCCCGGCGGTGGCCCGTGACCAGCAGGATGCCCAGGACCAGGGCCAGGACGACGTCGCGGATTCCCTTGATGATCAGGAAGCCGCCGCCGTCGCCGGCCGGCCAGCTCGGCAGGCCGAAGCCCGGCGCCGTCGTCTCCGGGCTCAGGATGAAGTCCGTCCCGAACCAGAGGATGAAGAGGATGAAGGCGGCGGACAGGACGGTGTTGATCTTCTTCAGCGGCATTGTCTTCTCCCTGTCGGTCTTCGTGAACGTGGTGGAGCGCCGGTGAGTCGTGCTGGATGTCGCGCGCCGGAGCGGGGAGGGCGGGCACGAGCGTGCGCGCTCGGCCGGGTTCGCGTCTTCCAGGACGAGGCCGAAGAGGGTGAGCTCGGGCGAGTTGGCCATCAGGTGGTCGCCCAGGGAGGTCCGATGTCGACAGGTCCCTCCAGGACGGCGGGGGAGTCCGCGAGGGTCAGACGAGGGCGGTGACCAGCAGGGTGAAGGCGGCGATGATGACGGCGACGCGGACGTAGTGGAAGCGGTCCCAGCGGTTCATCTGCTGCTTCCAGTCGGCGGGCCGGTTCTCAGGGGTCCACGTCTTGCCCTGGTTGTTGATCGGGACGAGCAGCAGGATCGACATGATCACGCTGACGATCAGCAGCACGCCGGCGGTGACGACGAGGCCGGTGCCGGCGTGGTGCCATCCGGCGATGGCCCAGACGGCGGTGAGGACGAGCGAGCCGATGTACCAGACCGGCATCACGGCGCCGAGCATCCGGCCGCCGTGGGCGCGGCCGAGCTGGCCGCTGTCCTCGGGGAGTGCGTTGAAGATCGGGTTCATGACGAAGGCGACGGAGAACTCCACCCCCACCATCAGGCCGACGACCACGGTGGTGAAGACCTCGAGTGCGTTGAGCATGATGACCCCTCCAAGAATCTAGCGTCGCTAGGTGATGAGGCAACGCTAGTACTACTGCCGCTCGATTGTCTAGCGGTGCTAGGATCGAATCATGTCGGTACAGGAACGCAAGCAGCGTGAACGGGCGGACCGCGAGCGCCTCATCGTGACGACGGCCCGCGAACTCGCCGAGCAGCAGGGCTGGGACGCGGTCACCACCCGCCGGCTCGCCGAGCGCATCGAATACAGCCAGCCCGTCCTCTACAGCCACTTCCGCGGCAAGCGCGAGATCATCGGCGCCGTCGCCCTCCAGGGCGCCGCCGAGATGGCCGCGGCGGTGCGGGCCGCGACCTCCGCCGCGGACGGCCCGCGCGAGCGGGCCGCCGCGCTCGCCCGCGCCTACCTCGACTTCGCCGAACGCCATCCGGCGGTCTACGACGCCATCTTCCAGCTCGACGGCGGTCTCGCGTACGCGCAGGAGGACACCCCGGAACCGCTCAAGGACGCCTTCGCCGCCCTGCTGGAGACCCTCGGCGAGGTCGCCGGGGACGGCGTCCACCCGGGACTGTTCACCGAGACCTTCTGGGCGGCCCTGCACGGCGTCGCGACCCTGACCCGGGCGCGACGGCTGCCGCCGGAGGACACCGAGCTGAGGGTGCAACTGCTGGTGGAACGGCTCGCCGTGGTCTGACACAGCGTCCCGGCGGGTACGCGGCCGGGACCCTCGGGCCCTGCGCCGCTGCCTGCGCAGACCCTCGCGTGGCGGGTGGGCGGCGCAGCTGTAGCGGCCCAGGCAGTTGACGGTGGCGCGTTTCAGCGGGGAGCCCGCGGCCGCGTCTTCGTCCAGGACGTCACGTTCCCGCTCCTCGGGCGGCAGGGCCCGGGGTCCGCAGCCCCTCGCGGCCGGACATCCCGCAGCAGGTCGTACGCGCGGACCTGCCCGGTCACCCATGAGCCGGTGGCTTCGTTCGCTTCTAGGCAGCGTTTGTCCGCCAGTTTGGGCAGCAGTTTGCGGATCTTGAGGCCCGTGAATGTTCATGAGCAAAACTCGGGTTCTGGCTCACTTTCCGTGGAGCTTGCACGCTGAGTGACGGTTGTTGGGTGAGTGGGCCGTGGGGAAGTTGCCCGGAATTGACCCGTACCGGGTGGGGTGTGGCTGACAGTTCGGCCCGTGGAAGAAGTGGTGCTTCGGCTGGAGGAGTTGCTGTTCCCGTCGATTGCGGACGTGGCGGTGCTGTCGGTCGCTGTGAACGACGAGGCGGTACGTATAGAGGCTCGAAGCACGGTGGCTGGGGCCGTCTGTCCCGGATGCGGGAGCTGGTCACGGCGGGTTCACAGCTCGTACCTGCGCTTTCCCGCTGCTGTGCCCAGCGGTGGCAGACGGGTTGCTCTCTGTTTGCGCGTCCGCAGGTTCCTCTGCCCGGTCATCTCGTGCGGGCAGCGGACCTTCGCCGAACAGTTGCCAGGGCTGACGCGTCGGACGGCCGGCGGACGGAGCGGCTGCGGTCGACGCTGGCCGCGGTCGGGCTCGCGCTCGCCGGTCGGGCCGGTGCCCGCCTGGCGAGCGTGATCGGCGTTTCCGTGAGCCGCAGCACGGTGCTGCGGCTGGTCGAAGCGTTGCCCGACCCCGAATTTCCGGCCCCGCGGGTGGTTGGCGTCGATGAGTACGCGACCCGCAGAGGGCGTCACTACGGGACTGTCCTGGTCGACGTCGAGAGCCGGCGTCCAGTCGATCTGTTGCCCGACCGGGAGGCGTCCAGCCTGGCCGCTTGGCTCGTGAATCGGCCCGGGGTGGAGGTGGTCTGCCGCGATCGGGCGCCGTTCTTCGCCGAAGGTGCCACGGCTGGGGCACCTCAAGCGGTGCAGGTGGCGGACCGGTGGCATCTTTGGCACAACCTGAGCGAGGTCGCAGAGCGGTGCGTCGCAGACCACCGCGGATGCCTGCAGGTCCTGGCGCCGGATTCAGCCCAGTCGGCCCCCGAGCCGAAGAAGCTCGAAGACCCCTCCGACTCGCCCTGGCCAAGGGGACACCGCTTCGCTGACCGCACCCGCGACAAGCACGCGACCGTCCACGAACTACTGGCAGCCGGGCTCAGCCGGAGGGCGAGCGGCCGCCAACTCCATATGACCTCCCGCACCAGCTCGGAAGGCACCCGCCCGACCAACTGCAGCCCGTCCATCGAGACCAGTGGTCCACACAGTGCATCGACGGCTACACAGGCCAGCCCGCCGGATTCCCTGTAGTAGACGGTGACAGCCCTTGCGTAAGCCGGGGCGGTCATCTCGCGAAAGACGGCCTGGAGCACAAGGGCGCCGTGTCGCTGGTGCATGGAGAAGACGGTTCCAGTGAACCCCTGCAGCTCCATCGCGGCGCCGGCTTCCTCGTGACTCATGCCGAATCGGAGCGGGCCCACGCTCTCGAAGGGGGTGTAGTGCCACTGCACTCGATCGGAGTCGTTCACGACAGACCACATAGTCCAGCCATCTCACCACACACCACTGACATCACACTCAGTCAGCCCTCCACGGAAAGTGAGCCAGAACCTGAAAAGGCTCTGGCTCAAGTTCTGTGGAGTGTCACTCCCCGTGGCGCAGGACCCTTGACGGCCGGTCGGCTGGGAGCCGTTCTCATGACTGGCCGGGCCCGCCGAGGCGTTCCGTGGGACCGGCGAAGGAGAGGAAGAGAGTCCGCGTGGTGAGCAGCCAGGTGCCGTCCACTTTGCGGAACGTGTCTTCGTAGTGCCCCACCTGAACCGGGGGCCGCGGCGGTACGAGGCCCTCGCTGTAGCCGTCGACACGGTACGTGGTGAAGTAGGTGGTGGCGGCGGCGGTGTCCGCAGAGGTCACGGTAACCAGGATGTTGGTGCATATACGGCGTGACAGTCGGTCTGCGGGCCGGTTGCCGAAGTAGATGCGCAGGGCGTCGTGACCCGCAATGCGGCGGTCGCCGGCGGGCCATTCCCAGGTGCCGTCCTGCGTGAAGAGGTCCGCCACCGAGCCCGGGTCTCCGAGGTCGAGCCGGTGGACGAACTCGACGACCAGCCGCTCACAAGCCCGCTCTGCGAGCAGGCGCTCCATCGGGTCAAGAGTTTCAGTATTCATGATCAACTCATATCAGGTCGCCCCTGGCTGAGGCAGCCTCACCCGAGCTGGGCCCCGGTTCCGGGCGCATGCTCTCCAGAGCCGTGCCCGTCCGTGGCCGACCCCCACCTGCCGATCCGTGACTCAGTGTGGCCAGTCCACAGAACCTGAGCCAGAACCAAAACTCGTGAACATCACCCGACCGTGGATCTGGGTGCCTCCCAATCCCATGAACACCCGACGGCGCTACTCGGGCTCTGGCACAACTTCTGTGGTTGGTCGTGGGCCTGTTGTGGGCTGAAGAACTCGGCTCGGCGCTAGTCGTGCTGATCTTCGGCCCAGTGCTGGGCGGCATCTGCTCCATGATGATCGTCATGGATCGGACGATGCGAAGCCGCTTGAGACGGCGTATGGGGCTGCACGACGATGGCTGACCCTTGTCAGGCCAGCCATCACTCATGGTTGCCGACTCCACAGAAGTGATGCTGTTGGTGATCTTGTCGGGGCCTGCTGGCACGGAGCTGAGGCGCCCTGTGCCGCTGCCTGACTTGCAGCCAATGAGCGAGGCAACTCGGACCTTCGGCTGTTCTGGTGGAACGACAGGCAGGGTCCTAGGCTCGTGGGGCGAACGCGGCGGGCGGTCGAGCCGTGAGGAATCCCCGCGCGGGGAGACGAGGGGGGAGTACTTCGTGCCGAGGGCAGCGTTTCAGTTTCCTACATTGCAGTCTGACGATCCGGACAGTTTTGGGGGCTTTCAGCTGGTGGCGCGGCTGGGCGAAGGCGGTATGGGGCAGGTGTTTCTCGCTCTTTCCCCCGGCGGGCAGCCAACGGCTTTGAAGGTGATCCGTCACGAGTTCGCCGGGGACGCGGAGTTCGGACAGCGATTCGCGCGCGAGGTGGGCGCCGCACAGAAGGTGCGCGGTGCCCACCTCGCGCCGTTGCTGGACGCCGACCCCCAGGCCGAGCGGCCATGGCTGGCCACGACGTACGTGGCCGGGCCCTCCCTGCGGGACCTGGTGGCCGACCATGGGCCGCTGCCGACCGAGCAGGTGATGCTGCTGGCCTGGGGCATCGCCCACGCCCTCGCCGACATCCACGCCGCGAACGTGGTGCACCGGGACCTCAAGCCCGGGAACATCATGCTGGACGAGAGCGGTCCGAAGGTCATCGACTTCGGCATCGTCAAATCTCTGACCCAGTCGGTGACCTACCGGAGCCATTCCACCCGGATCGGCACCCCGCTGTACATGTCGCCCGAGCAGGCTTCGGGCCGCGCCGTCGGCGCGGCCTCCGACGTCTTCGCTCTCGGTTCCACCCTGTACTTCCTCGCCGCCGGCCGTGAGGCGTTCGCCGCGGAGAACGAGTGGGCCGTTGCCCACCGCGTCGTCGCCGACGACCCGGACGTGTCCCTCTTCACTCCACCTCTGCGCCAACTGATCGCCGCCTGCCTGCACAAGGACCCCGGCCAGCGCCCGACACCATTACGTGTGCGGGAGTGGTGCGAGGAGGAGCTGGGTAACGCACTCGGTCCGGGCGCCTGGATGGGGATTACTGGTGCCCGCGCGGCTATCCAGGCGCGCACCAGCGCTTTGCGCGCCCTCGCTGTCGCCGGCTCGGAAGCGGCAGACACCGCCTTCCGCAATCAGCCCGATTCCCCGCATATGACGGGTGGCGATGAAGGCGGCGGGACGACGGAGGCCGTGCCTGTCGCCTCATCGGCTCCCGCCGCGTTGCGGGGTACGCAGAAACTGCCGCAGCAGGTGCCGAACCCGATCGGGCCCCCATCGGTGGGTGAAGTGATCGGCCCCCATGTGGCAGAGATCCTCGTGGCAGCGGGAGCGCTCGTCTGGGCGAGCTTCAAGCCGCTCTTTTCGGAGACCTGGAAGAAGGAGTCCTCCGGCACTCAAGTGGCACACGTAGTCGAGCGCTTCAACTGGCAGCACCCTTGGGAAGCGATTCCCAGCGGCATCCCCGGATTGGCGACGAGCTGGCAGGCGATACCCATCGGGGTCATCGGTACAGCGGCCGGCCTCGCCTTGGCACTCCTGTTCCTGCTGAGACTGGCCGGCAGCCAAGACCTGAAGAAGTTCGGCCTGGCGGCAGGCGTGATCTGTGCCGGCTGGATCACCATCGTGACGCTTCTTGGTCTGTGGGTGCTCGCGATGACCTTCGGCCTGGAGCCCTCGGATGACGCCAATCCCGGATATACGATTCGCACCGTGCTCCTGCCTGGAGGGTGGCTGCTACTTCTCGCAAACGGCCTGATGGCTGACGCGCTCCGACGCACGCACGGATACCTCGCGAGGTGGACAGCAGGCAGTACCTGACGCTCAGATCCGCCCTCGCCGAGGTGGGTCAGATCGGAGTTGCAGTACTCCGCAGGTCCCAGCCCGCCCGCTGCCACCACCGCGACCCGAGGCGCTGCGTACGAGTCGCAGCGCGGCACGGGAAGTTTCGACAAGATCGCCAACAGCATCCAGAAGTTGAGCCAGAACGAGAAGGTTCTGGCTCAGGTTTTGTGGCGGGTGACGCTCTGTCATTGCTCGACATCGAACAGCGGGATGGACGGTGATGGCGGAGCAAGGACTGTGCGAAGACGGTTGAGGTCGGCTCGCCACTGCTTCCAGTCTTCCGGATCGACCCAGTTCGAGGCCGGCCCGGCCTCGTCTAGGCACGGACGCGCTGGTAGCTGCCTTTGTAGCCGAGCGGCACGATCTCCTCCCACAGCTTCCAGGCGTTGGTGAAACCCTCGTTCCACCGGTCGTCCAGGTAGGGCTTGTAGTCATCGAGGACCGAAGGTCGGTTCTGCCACTGGCCGGTGCACAGTTCCTCCGGGGCCGCAGACTCGGCGAGCTGCTTGACCGTCCGCCAGGTCATGCCGAGCTGACGCTGGATCGAGCGGCGGCTGTGCCCGGCCTCCGGCAGTGCGTGGACGGCGGCGTGCCGGGCCCTGGTGCGGTCGGCGAACCGGTGGCCGGTCGGCCAGGGTGAGCCGGGCGGCTCCTCTTCTGGGGCAGGTTCAGGCTCGGGTTCGGGGGCGGTGGGGACCAGGGCTCGCAGGCGGCGACGGTGCTGGGCGACGGCCCGTTCGGCGGCTTCGCTCAGGTTGTGCCAGAGGTGCCACCGGTCCGCGACCTGGACAGCCTGCGGGGCGCCGCCGGAGGCGCCTTCGGCGAAGAAGGGCGCTCGGTCTCGGCAGATGACCTCAATGCCTGGCCGTTCGGCGAGCCAGGCCGCCAGGCTGGATGCCTCCCGGTCCGGCAGCAGGTCGATGGGACGGCGGGTTGACATCCCGTCGAACGGTAGCTGCACCACTCCGGGCCCAGCGATGCGGCTGGTTTCAAAACCGGGTTTTGAACCGGGCTGCGTCGTTGCGCGGGCTGGCGGGGTGGTTCCTCCACGGAGATTCGTCGGTGGTGGAGCCGTCCTCGGCGTCGGGGGGCTTGTGCCGCGGGCTCTACCTTGCCGGATTGCTAGGGTAGATGGCTATAGTGCTAGGCAACTAGATAAATGGAGGAACTGGTGATTGAGTTCCACCTCAACGGCCGGTCCGGGCTGTCCCCTTACCAGCAGCTGGTCCAGCAGGTGCGGCACGCTCTGCGCCTGGGCGTGCTGAAGGAGGGCGACAGGTTGCCGACCGTCAAAGAGGTCGCCAAGCAGATGGCGGTCAACCCGAACACGGTGCTCAAGGCGTACCGCGAGCTGGAGCACGACGGTCTGGTGGCCGCCCGGCCCGGCGTCGGGACCTTTGTGACCCGGACGCTGGCCGACGGCACGCTCGCCGCGCACGGCCCGCTGCTCAAGGACCTGCAGCGCTGGCTGACCAAGGCCCGCCTGGCCGGGCTCGATGACGAAAGCATCGAGGCGCTGTTCCTGAACGCCTTTCGTAACGTCGCCGGAGAGGACGTAGCGTGAGTGCAGTCTTGCGAGCCCAGGGGCTGGGCAAGAGGTACAAGCAGCGGTGGGCGCTGCAGAACTGCGATCTGGAAGTTCCGCCCGGCCGGGTCGTCGGCCTGGTCGGCCCCAACGGAGCCGGCAAGTCGACCCTGTTGAAGCTGGCCTCCGGCATGCTGACCCCGACAGCCGGATCCATCGAGGTGTGCGGTGGCCGTCCAGCCGCTGATGTGGAACAGCTGGCCAAAGTCGGTTTCGTCGCCCAGGACACCCCCACCTACGCCGCGCTGAGCGTCGCCGACCACCTCGACTTCGGCAAGCGCCTCAACCCGAACTGGGACGACGCCCTGGCCCGGGACCGGATCCGTCGCCTCGGTCTGGACCCCAAGCAGCGGGCCGGCAAGCTGTCCGGCGGCCAGCGCGCGCAGCTCGCTCTCACCCTGGGCATCGGCAAGCGCCCGGAGCTGCTGATCCTGGACGAGCCGGTCGCGGCGCTGGACCCGCTCGCCCGGCGGGAGTTCATGCAGGACCTCATGGAGGCCGTCGCCGAGCACGAACTGAGCGTCGTACTCTCCTCCCACCTGGTCTCCGACGTGGAGCGGACCTGCGACTACGTCATCGTGCTGGTCGACTCCCGCGTGCAGGTGGCCGGCGACATCGACGACCTGGTCGCCTGCCACCACCGGCTCACCGGCCCGCGCCGGGACCCGGCCACCCTCCCCGCGGACCAGCACGTCATCACCGCGAGTCACACCGACCGGCAGACCACCCTCCTGGTGCGCGCTGACGCTCCGGTCAAGGATCCGTCCTGGACCGTCAGCCCGCTCGGCCTGGAAGACATCGTCCTGGCCTACATGACCCGGCCCGCAGACGCGGTCCGTGACACCCGACCCGCGCTGGAGGTACTCCGATGATCTGGCTGACCTGGCGCCAGTTCCGTACCCAGGCCGGCGTGATGTTCGCCGCGATGGCCGTCTTCGCCGCCGCCCTCGCGGTAACCGGACCGCAGCTGGCCAACCTCTACCAGGCCGCCGGCAGCAGCCTGGTGGACCGGCTCCCCAGTTCGGACCAGGGCCTCTACTACGCGGGACTGCTGGTCGTTCTCGCCGTACCGGCCGTCATCGGGATGTTCTGGGGCGCGCCGCTGATCGCCCGTGAACTGGAGACCGGCACTCACCACCTCGCGTGGAGCCAGGGCGTCACCCGCACCCGCTGGCTGGCGGCCAAGCTGGGCCTCGGCACGGTGGCCGCCATGACCGTCGCCGGACTGGCCACGCTCGCGGTGAGCTGGTGGAGCAGCCCCATCGACCGGTCCATCGACAACGGGGGTGCGACGGACACGTACTTCGCGAGGCTCGACCCCGTGGCCTTCGCCGCACGAGGTGTCGTCCCCGTTGCCCACGCCGCCTTCGCCTTCGTCCTGGGCGTCGCCCTCGGCCTCGTCATCCGCCGCACCGTGCCCGCGATGGCGACCACGCTCGTCGCCTACATCGCGGTCCAGTTCACCGTGCCGATGTGGATCCGGGCCCATCTGGCCGCAGCGGACCGGACCACCGTGCCGATCGCCCCCGACGGCGCCCCCATCAGCATCCAGGACGGTGCCAAGCAGATCGTCGCCCATCCCGACGTGCCAGGGTCCTGGGTCACCTCCCAACAGACGCTCGACGCCGCCGGTGAACCGACCTCCGTGCCGTCGTCCTTCGGCGACTGCCTGCACACTGCTTCGGGCCCGCCCACCCTGCCGCAAGTCGACGGCTGCATCGGCGACCTTCAGGCGCTGGGCTACCAGCAGCAGGTGACGTACCAGCCCGCCGGCAACTTCTGGGCCCTGCAGTGGGCCGAGACGGGGCTCTATCTCGGCCTCGCCCTCGCCCTGGCCGGGGGCTGCGTCTGGTGGATCCGCCGCCGGCTGGCCTGACAGACGACGCGTCGCTCGTTCGCCTCGGCTGAGTCCCTCCGCGCCGCCCGCCGCGAAGCGCCCGAACGGCCTCGGCCGGGCGTCTCCTGGCCCAGCTCAGAAACGGCTCAAGTCACTTGTCCCTGCAGGTCTCTTGGCCGCAGGGTGGACTTCGCCATCGACCAATGGCCTGAGGTACCAGGGGGAGACGAACATGAAGATCAGACGGACCTGCCTGTCCGCATACGCCGTCGTCGCGCTGCTCACGGGGACGGCCGCCTGTACGGCCGGCGGCGGGGCAACCGGCGGCGGGGCAACCGGCGGCGGGGCGACCAGCGGCGGGGCGCCCAAGAAGGCCGAGCTCGCCGTCGACACGGCATGCAAGAACGGCACGTACACGTGGTTCAACGTCGACGAGCGAGACGTGCTGACGGGTGTCGCCGAGAAGCAGAAGCTCGGCAAGGGGGGCGGCAAGCTGACGAACAGGCTGTCGAAGCTCCACACCCCGCGTACCGCCGTCACGTTCGAGAAGGGCCCGCGGGTCGACGCGGAGGCCACGCTCCGCTCGCTGGGCTCCCACATCGGGGAGACGGACGAGATCGACAACCACGATTACGGCTTCGCCGATGTCCACAGGCCCGCGCCGCAGCCGGCGACCGCCACCAGCGTCAGCGGCGCCGGGACCTTCGTGGACTTCGCCTTTGTCCGACAGGTCACCGCCGACTTCCTGTACACCTGCGGCAACAGCGAGCGGGTGACGGGCCGCGCGATCAGCTGGACCGGTGACGGCTCGGGCGTCGTGGAGTGCTCCACATCGACCGGGAACGTGAAGCCGGGGGAACCGGTCTTGGAAGCGGCCCGCCTGTCCTGCGGCCCCAACAGCCCTGCGGCCAGGGCCAAGAAGGCCTGACGCGCTCGCGGTCAAGGGTCGATGACTTCAGCCGGCATCGCTCATTCCTGGCGTCAGCGTCAGCGTCGGCCTTGACCGCGAACCCGGCCTCGGCCTCGGCCTCGACTCACGGTCCTCGCCAGAGGTTGGCGAAGGCCGAGTTCTCGATGTTCCGCCTCTGGCGTACGGCCTCCAGCTCCATCACCGCGTCATGGACCGAGGCCACCACGGTCGTCACCGCCTCGTCGTCGAAGCCGGGCTCTTCGTCGGGGCGGCGGCCGCCGTCGATGCCCACGACCGCGGCGAGGGCGGCCAGGACGGGTTCCTTCTCCTCCCAGCGGTCGGCTGCCCGGCGGCGCGCGGGCGTATCGGCCGGTTCCACGCGTTCCGCGCCGAAGGGCAGCCGACCGCTTCGCTTCCGCGTCAGCTCGCCCTCGTCCTCCAAGGCCGCCTGGTACGTGGCCGAGAGGTCTCGGCCCCGGCGCCACAGCCAGTCCTCGACCTGTTCGTAGGGGGCCTGCCGAGACAGCCCTGTCGCAGCCTCGGCCAGGAGCCGGTCGTCCGGTGTCGCGGCTTCGCCCGGCACGATGCGGTCGCCGTCCACGGTGGCGGTCCCCGCGCCGATGAGATCGATCAGCTCGGCTCCCGCGAGTGCGAGCGACAGGTCACCCTGTCCCACCGAGTCCTTCGACTCCGGGCTCATTCCGATGAGGAACAGGTCTCTTGCCGTGGTCATGAACGGATCCCCTCGGAGACGTCGACAAAGGTGGGGCGACTGTCACGATCAGTATCGCCCCCGCCGTGCGGCCGAAGCCCGGTCGCGGGAAGGGAATCGCCTTGGGTCAGGAGGCGACCCGCGTCACGTCCGTGATCCGGCAGGTGACGGCCTCGTCGACCTGCGTCAGGCTCTGGGCACGTTCGTTGGCGAGTTGGCCGGGGGCCAGGTGGCTGACGACTGCGTTGGACTCGGTGAGGCGCTCTCCCGACGCTCCTACGAACTCCACGCTGATGATGTAGTCGCTCGGCTTGCTGCTGCGGTTGGTGACGTCCAGGTCGGCATGGGGCCACTTCGTCCCTGCGTCCACCTGGCAGGCCGTGATCTTCACATCGCCCGCCGGCCCGGTGGGACCGTCCCGGCTCGGGTCCTCCACCGTCGCCACGAGTGCGATGACGGCGATCACCGTGACCAGGACGAGGCCGCCGAGGACGAGGCTGACGACCAGGCAGGTCCTCGACCTCTTCTTCGGGGGCTGCGGTGGCACGGCTCCCCAGCTTCCGCCGGGGGGAGGGGGCTGCTGACCGGGGGTGGTTCCCATGGCCGTCACCTTCTTCGTACGACTACCTCCACAGTGCCCCCGTACAGGGGTGCCTGCTCGGCGGTCGTGCTGGTCGCGGCCCTCGGCGGACGGCTTTGACCAGCACTTTCGCGGTGGAACCGCCCTGGTGGGGTCAGGTGGCCGACTCCAGGGCGTCCAGGCGGATGTCGTACTCGGCCCGGGCGGTGGCGATCTCCTCCTGGTGGTCCTCCGTCCAGTCCACCAGGGCCCTGATCGTGGTGTGCAGGGTCGCTCCGAGCGGGGTGAGCTCGTACTCCACGCGCGGGGGGACCACCGGGTGCACCGTGCGTCGTACGAGGCCGTCCCGTTCCAGCTGGCGCAGCGTCACGGTCAGCATCCGCTGGCTGATGCCTTCGATGCGGCGGCGCAGTTCGGAGAAACGCAGGGTCTGGCGCTCCAGGTGCGCGATGGCGAGCAGCGACCACTTGTCGGCGACGCGGTCGAGGATCTGCCTCACCTCGCATCCCTCGCGGGCATCCCACTGGCGGACGTCGTAGTCCTGCTCGGTACCCGTGCAGTGACTTGGTGACTTTAAAGTGCGTTCTTCCATGGTTCCCCACCGTGCCGCATGATGCCAGTGGTTACAAGTGGGAACCAGCACAGGCTTCTTCTTTGCAACTCCTCTCCCAGCCTGCCCCGTTCTCACGCGAACTTCAAGGGAACTCCAAGCACCTGCCGCAATAATGCGGCTGATTCCCTATCGCTATTCCTTCGCGTTCAAGGAGAAATTCTGTGTCCACACTGCAATCCCCCTCGAGCAGCGGCACCGACCGCATGAGCGGGCGCGCATGGGGCGTGCTGTTCGTGCTGTGTGGCGCGATCTTCCTCGAGGGCATCGACGTCGCCATGCTCAACGTCGCCCTGCCCTCGATCCGCGAGGACCTGGACATGTCGACCGGCATGCTCCAGTGGGTGATGAGCGCCTACGTGCTCGGTTACGGCGGGTTCATGCTGCTGGGCGGCCGTGCCGCCGACCTGTTCGGACGCCGCCAGATGTTCGTCTTCTGGCTCGTGGTCTTCCTCCTCTTCTCCGGCCTGGGCGGCTTCGCCACCGAGGGCTGGATGCTCATCGTCGCCCGCTTCGTGACCGGTGTCGCCGCCGCGTTCATGACCCCGGCGGGTCTGTCCATCATCACCACGAGCTTCGACGAGGGCCCGCAGCGCAACAAGGCCCTGCTCGTCTACTCCGGCACCGCCGCCGGCGGTTTCTCCATCGGCCTGGTCGTCGGTGGTCTGCTGGCCGCCATCAACTGGCGCTGGGTCTTCTTCGCGCCGGTCATCCTCAGCGCCCTCATCCTCATCGCCGCGATCGCCCTCATCCCCAAGTCGGCGCGCCCCGACCGCACCGGCCAGGGCGTCGACCTGGCGGGTGCGATCACCGTCACCGGCGGCATCCTGCTCCTCGTCTTCGGCGTCGAGCGTGCCACCCACGCCTCCGCCGCCTGGACGATCGGCACGATCGCGGCGAGCCTGGTCCTCTTCGGTGCCTTCATCGCCATCGAACGCAAGTCGTCCTCGCCGCTGGTACGCCTGGGCATCTTCCGCAACGGTTCCCTGGTCCGCGCCAACCTGGCCGGCATGCTCTTCGCCGCGGGGTTCTTCGGCTTCCAGTTCATCGCGGTGCTCTACCTGCAGGAGCTGCGCGGCTGGTCGACCCTGCAGACCAGCTTCGCCCTCATCGTCATCGGTGTGGACGCGATCCTCTCGCCCACCCTCACCCCCAAGCTCGTGGCCAAGTTCGGCAACGCCCGGGTGATCTTCGGCGGTCTGCTCCTCGCCGCCCTGTCCTACGCCCTGTTCCTGCCGGTCGGCGCGGACTGGACGTACATGGCGATGTTCCCGAGCCTGATCATCCTGGGCCTGGCGTTCTCCCTGGCCTACGGACCGCTCACCATCGTCGCCACCGACGGCATCGCCGAGGAGGAGCAGGGCGTCGCCGGCGGTCTGCTGTACACGTCCTTCCAGTTCGGCGCCGCTCTCGGTCTGTCCTCCGTCGCCGCCGTCAACATCGGGGCCACGGACGGCACCTCGCCGGCGGAGCTCCTCGACGGCTACCAGGCCGCCCTGGTCGTGCCGCTGGTCGCCGCCCTCGTCGCCGCCTTCATCAGCGCCTTCGGCCTGCGTAGCCGGGCCGGGGCGACCGACGCCGAGCCGGCAGCCACGGAGATCCCCGGCGCGGCCGAGCCCGTCGAGGCGTCGAGGTAGTTCCCGCCCCACCCTCGGCAGCACCTCGCTCAACCCGCTCAAGCCGCTCAAGCCGCTCAAGCCGCTCAAGCCGCTCAAGCAGCATTGCCCTGGCCTCCATGCCCCGGTCGGCCAGGGCAATGCTTTTTTCTTGCGCGGAACCATTCTCCGGTAACCGGCCGGTCGAGACGACGGCCGGTCTGGCTGTTTGATCGAGCTGTTTTCCGAGAGCGCCGGATTACCTGCACATGACCTTGCTTTCGAGAGAATACGAATGACCGTCGGCGCAAAGAAGAGTGCGCGTCGTAAAGTTGCTGCGGCAAATTCTGAGGAGACAGGATGACCACGACCGACAGTGCCGTCACCGCGGTGCTGGACGAGGTGACAGCCCTCGTCGACACGCTTCGCAAGAGCGGACCCGAGGGCGAGGAGCGTCGCTGGATCCCGGACGAGAACGTCGAGCTGCTCGACAAGGCCGGCGTGTACCGCCTGGCGGTCCCGCGTCGCTTCGGTGGTCTTGAGGCCCCGGTCGCCGACCAGGTCAGGATCCTGAGCGAGATAGCCCGTGCCGACACGGCCACCGGCTGGGTCTCGATGATCTGGGTGTCCAGCTCGTGGATCCCCAGCCTCTTCCCCGACAAGGCCCAGGAGGAGGTGTACGGCGCCGGCCGCGCGGTGCGCGTCTCCACCGGCTTCACCCCCACCGGCACGCTGACCCCGGCGGCCGACGGCTCGTACAGCCTCAGCGGCTCCTGGAAGTGGCTCTCCGGCGCCCGCGGTTCGAACTGGGCCGTGCTGTCCGCCCTGCTCGTCGGCCCCGACGGCACCCCGGCTCCCTTCGCCGCCCTCGTCCCCTTCAGCGAGCTGTCCATCGCCGACGACTGGCACGCCTCGTACGCCGCCGGCACGGGCAGCTCCACGGCCACCGCCGAGAACGTGACGGTCCCGGCCCACCGGGTGGTCAGCCTGATGGAGGTGCTCTCCGGCACCACCGGCGACCGCTCGAACACCGGTGCCACCGGGCGCAACTACGCCTTCATCCCCTTCTTCATGGCCCAGGGCGCCTCCGCCTACATCGGGATCGCCAAGGGTGCCTACGAGCTGTTCCTCGACCGCCTTCCGGGCCGGGGCATCACCTACACCTCCTGGACCGACCAGAGCGCCTCTCCGGTCACCCAGATCCAGGTCGCCATCGCCGCCAACAAGATCGCGGCCGCCGAGGCGCTCCAGGACAACTGGCTGCGCCGGCTCCAGGAGCACGCCGACGCCGGTACGAGCCAGTCCGTGGAAGAGCGGGCCACCGCCCGCGGCACCGCGGCCTTCGCCATCCAGCTCGCGAAGGAGGCCGTCGACGAGCTGTTCGAGGCCAGCGGCGCCTCGGTGATCATGCGCGACGTGGCGTTCCAGCGCTTCCACCGGGACATGCGGGGCCTGGCCCTGCACGCGCTGTTCGCCTTCAACCCCAACCAGGAAGTGCACGGACGGGCCATCCTCGGGCTCGCCCCCGACACCCCGTTCCTGTGATCCGCCGTTCCGGATGACCGGAACGCTCCGGCCACCGGGCCGCCCGCACGCGCGGGCGGCCCGGTCTCGTACACCCCTCTTTGGTCGTTTACATCTCCCTGTGCAGGAAGGCTCATTGCCATGACCGACACCACCGTCCTCGTCCTCGGCGGTACGGGAAAGACCGGCCGCCGCGTCGTGAACCGGCTGAAGGAGCGCGGGGCCACCGTCCGCGCGGCCAGCCGCTCCGGGGACGTCCGCTTCGACTGGGACGACACGAGCACCTGGGAGCCCGCGCTCGCCGGCGTCGACGTCGCCTACCTGGTGGACGCGCAGGACAAGCCCGGTGCCTGGGACGCCGAGGCCGCGCTGCGCGAGCTGTCCGGCCTCGCCGTCGCCGGCGGGGTCCGCCGGCTGGTGCTGCTCCAGGCCCGGGTGACCGAGCCGGTCGGCGGCAAGTCGCTGATAGCCGGCGAACGCGCCGTCCAGGAGTCCGGTGCCGAGTGGACCGTGCTACGGCCCAACTGGTTCTTCCAGAACTTCGACGAGGGGGTCCTGCTCGACGGCGTCCGTGCCGGTGAACTGTCCCTCCCCGCCGGGTCGGGCCGCGAGCCGTTCGTCGACACCGAGGACGTCGCCGCCGTCGCGGTCGAGGCCCTGCTGGGGGACGGCCACGCCGGACAGACCTACGAGCTGAGCGGCGCCCGGGCCCTCACCCTGGACGAGGCCGTCAAGGAGATCGCCCAGGCCACCGGCCGGGACATCCGCTACGTCCCCGTCGAGCACCAGGCCTACGTGGACGAGCTCGTGAGCTACGACGTACCCGCCGACTACGCGCTCTTCGTCGCCGATCTCGTCGCCCAGATCCGCGACAACAAGAACGCCACCCCCACCGACACCGTCCGGCGCGTGCTGGGCCGTGAACCCCGGGACTTCTCCGACTTCGTGAAGGACGCCGCCGCGCGAGGCGTCTGGAACGTCTGAGTCCTACCGGGCTGTGGAACGTCCGAGTCCTACCGGGCTTTCAGCACCTGACGTGCCGGGGCCCCGCCGGATCACCGGCGGGGCCCCTTCCCGGTGCTCCCTCCCTCACACCGCGATCCTCCGTCCGCGCGTCGGCGACTGCGGACGGCCCGCCGACGGCTCCTGCGACCGGTCCGTCCGCGGCGGCAGCAGCGTCAGCGTCGACGCACGGTGCTTTCCGCCGCCCCAGCCGGGGCGGCGTTCGAGCAGCTCGGGCCGGGCCGTGGCGACGGTGAGCAGCGGGGCCGTACCGGCGCCGTCGGACAGGGACTCGAGCCGGTCCAGTACGGCGTCGGCCGCTTGGTGGGCGTCGTCGACGACGACCACGACCGGTTCGATCGCGGCGGCCGCCGTCAGGAGCTCCGCCCATACGTTCAGGACCTCGCCCCGGTCGGCCGGGTCCACCGGAGAGCCATCCGGGGGCAGGAGCGGCAGGAGACGCTGGTACATCTGGGCGCGACGGGCCTTGGCCATGGGCAGACGCCACACGGCCGCGGCGAGTTTGGCCCGGGCGACCTCGACCGCGTCCTCCGCCAGGACGCCGCAGTAGCGGGCCAGGATCACTCCGGCCACGGCCAGCGGCTCGCCGCGGCCGGTGGCCCGGGCGGTCAGTACGCGCACGGGCGCCGGCGACTGTACGGCGATGCTGCGCTCGAACTCCGCCAGCAGATGCGACTTGCCGACACCCGGCGCGCCGAGGACGGTCACCAGGTGGGGGACCGAACTGTGCCGGGCCCAGTCCAGCAGACCGTTGAGCACCCCCAGTTCGTGTTCGCGGTCGGTACGGAACTCGGCTTCGTCGCCGAGGAGTCCCAGGACCTGCCACGCGTCGGAGGAGTCGTCGGCCGATTTCGCGGCGACGGAGGGCGCGGTCGCGAGGCGCGCCGCGCCGCTCATCCACACCTCGCCGTCCGGTACCCGGCCCAGCATCGCCCGGCCGTCGTCCAGCAGCGTTCCCACGGCCGAGGGGCGGCCGGCTTCGGCGCCGGGGCTGAGCCGGACCAGGGCCCTGCCGGTGGTGACCGCCGCCCTGAGGGCCGTCTGCATGTCGACCGAGAACCGCTCGCGCAGAGCCAGGGCGGCCCGGACGGCCCGCTCGGGATCGTCGTCCCCGGGCCCGTCGACTCCGAACAGGGCCAGCGTGAGCGATCCGATCGCGGCGACCACGGTGCCGCCGAACCGGGTGATGACGTCCTCGACGGTGAGCAGGGCCGTCTCGATGTCCCCGGGGGCCACCTCGTCGAGACTGCCCAGCCTGAGCCCTACGAGCAGCGCGCTCACGGGGATCCGCTCGGTGACGGCCGTGCCGCCCTGACGTGGAACCACGAGGGGGGCGGCGGGCTGTTCGACGGGGGGCCGCTGTGTGAGGACCGAGGTGACCGGGGCGAGCGGTGTGCCCCCCGGGGTGGTGGCCGGGGTTTCCGGGCTGGTGGCCCCGCGCGGAGTGACGGTTGCGCCCGGGGGAGTGGTTGCCTCGCGCAGGGGAGTGGTGGCCTCGGCAGCCAGCGCGGGGTCGTGGGTCAGGATCGCGTGCTGGAGCGTACGGAGACCGTGGCCGGGTTCCAGACCGAGGTTCTCCACCAGGGAGGACCGCACCCGCTCGTAGACGTTCAGGGCGTCGGCCTGTCGTCCGCAGCGGTACAGCGCGAGCATCAGCTGCCCGCGGGCCCGTTCTCGCCAGGGTTCCGCCTCGGCCATCATCGTCAGCTCGCCGAGTATCGAATGGTGGCGCCCGCACTCCAGTTCGGCTTCGAAGAGGTCCTCAAGGACGTCGAGCCGGTCCCGGCGGGCCGCGTCGAGCTCCGGCCAGGCGATGCCCGACTCGGCGAGGTCGGCGAGGAGCGGGCCTCCCCACAGGTCCAGCCCCTTCCGCAGCAGCCGCGAGGCCTCCTCCGGTGAACCCGCCGCGAGTTCGGCCCTGCCCGCGGTCACCCACCGGCGGAAGGCCATCAGGTCCACGTCGTCGGGGTCGACACGCAACATGTATCCGGGCGCCTTGGTCACGAGTTCCGGCGCACCGTGGGCCCCGGGGCCGGCGTTTTCGGCCAGGATCGTCCGCAGTCCCCATATCGCGTTGTGCAGAATCTTCCGGGCCGTGGCCGGTACGTCCTCCGATTCCCAGAGGGCTTCCACGAGCTCGCTCGTGGCCACCACGCGGTTGGCATTCAGCAGGAGATAGCCGAGTGTCGCGCGCTGTTTCGTCCCACCCAGGGCAACGGGTCCGTCCCCCGATATCGCTTCCAACGGCCCTAGCAATCTGAACCTCATTGCCCCCCGCTCCAAGGTTTGACGTGCATTCGGAAATACCCGCGGGCCGAATCAGGTTGGCAATCCTTGACGCGCCGGAAGGCCTGTGGTGCACTTCCCGCAGATTTTCCCCCCACTGTCCCACCTGCTCCTTGAAAGAGTCTTGAGCAGTGCGTGACGGGAATATTTTTTGTCCGGGGGACAGACCAGGAAAAGAGAAGGTGAAACTCATGGTCGACAACGAAGCCGAAGCGGAAGTAACAATTCTGGGTCTTGGCCTGATGGGGCGGGCGATCGCCGCCGCGCTCCTGCGGGCCGGCCGTTCCACCACGGTGTGGAACCGGACCCCGGGAAGGGACGGGGATCTGATCACCCAGGGCGCCCGGGTCGCGCCCTCCGCGGCCGCGGCCTTATCGGCGACCGACGGCCTCGTGATCGTCTGTCTCAAGGACCACGAGGCGGTCCGGTCCGTCCTCGACCCCCTGGGGGAGGCCCTGAGCGGGCGCACCGTCGTCAACCTGACGTCCAGCACCTCCGACCAGGCCCGCGAGCTCGCCGCCTGGGTCGGCGACCGGGGGGCCGCCTACCTCGACGGGGCGATCATGGCCGTCCCGGAGACCATGGGAGGTCCCGAGGCGGTCCTGCTCCACAGCGGGGACGAGCAGGTCTTCGATCAACACCTGCCGGTCCTGCGTGACCTGGGCACCTGCCTGCACCTCGGTACGGATCCCGGTCTTGCCGCCCTCCACGACGTGGCCCTGCTCAACATCATGTGGGGCGTGCTGAACAGCTTCCTGCACGGGGCGGCGCTCGTGGGCACGGCGAAGGTGCCGGCCGCCGAGTTCGCCGTCCTGGCCAACCAGTGGATCTCCTCGGTCACCGATTTCGTCTCGGCCTACGCCGAACAGATCGACGCCGACGCGCCTGTGGCCCGGGACGCCACCCTCGACACCCATGCCGCCGCCATGGACCACCTGGTGCAGGAGAGCGAGGCGGCCGGGGTGGACGTCTCGCTGCCGCGGTTCTTCCGTGGCCTGGTCGCCGAAACGGTCGCGAACGGCCGGGGCGGCGACAGCTACGCGGCCGTCGTCGACCGCTTCCGCCCACGTCCCTGACGGTACCCGCGGGAGAAGTCAGTGACTTCAAAGTGCCTTCTTCCGCGACCGGTGGCGGTACTGCATTCTGATACCAGAAGGGGTCTTCCGGACCCCTGCCATCGACAATCGGACGCCGAGAGGAATCGATATGGCTACCACCGTGGAATCCTTCTCGGAAATCGAAGACAAATTCAATTCCTACATCCAGGACATCGTCTACTGCACCATGATCACAGTGGACAAGAAGTCGCGCCCCCGGGCCCGTGTCCTGCTGCCCATCTGGGAAGTGGTCGACGGAAAGCCGGTCGGCTGGCTCGCCGCCTACAAGACGCCCGTCAAGGTGGCCCATCTGGCCAACAACCCGCACACCACCTACTCGTACTGGAACCCCCGCCAGAACGCGGTGTTCATCGACAGCGTCTCCACGTGGGCGGAGGACCAGGAGACCAGGCAGTACGCGTGGGACCTCTACCGCAAGGGAAGCCCCGCGGGCGTCGGGTACAACCCGCTCAACTTCTGGCGCGGCGGACCCGAGGACCCGAAGTACCACGTCCTGCGCATCGACCCGTGGAGGGTGCAGGTGCTGCGCGGCTCGGACCTCAGCAGCCGCATCTGGACCGACGAGAGCCGGCGCTGAACTCCCGGCGCGGGCAGATGATTCGGCCTCTGCCCGCGCCGGGCCCGTACCCACGATCGTGGGGTCGTCGGGGTCGCAAGGTCATGAGGTCGGCAAGACCATGAGGTCGTGAGGTCGCCAGGTCATGAAAAGATTCAAGATTCCCAGATATCGGTAACCGGGCGCTCATCAATTGATAGTCCCGGTAATGACCGAGGTGTGAGCGAATTCCGGAAGCAGTTGAATGCGCCGGCAGTACAGTCGGCAGAACCGGATGAATTCGCGGCAGAGGAGGCAGGATGGCCACGGTCGACATCGACGCCGGCACCGTACTGAAGGCGGTTCGGGAGAGTGTGCAGACTCTCCGTGAGAACGGACGCGCGACCGAGGAGCGCGGCTGGCTCACGCAGGAGAACATCGAGCTGCTGGACCAGGCCGGGGTCTTCCGGTCCGCGGTCCCGCAGCGGTTCGGCGGGCTGGACCTGCCGCTCGCCGACCAGTTCGCGGTCGTCGCCGAGATCGCCCGCGGCTGTGGTTCGACGGGGTGGGTGTCCAACGCCTGGATATCCAGCGCCTGGATCATCTCCCAGTACCCCGACCAGGCCCAGGAGGAGATCTACGCCACCAGCGGCGGTTCTCTGAAGGTCTCCGGTGGCTTCACCCCGACCGGCCGGGCGACCCGCACCGACGACGGCTTTGTCCTGAACGGGAGCTGGCGCTTCAACACCGGCATCCGCGGTGCCGACTGGAACATTCTCGCCGCCCTCGTCGAGCGCACGGACGACGTGCACGAGGAGGTCTACGCGGTGGTGCGCGCCGACGATATGACGATCGCCGACGACTGGGACGTCTCCTCCGCCGCGGGCACCGGCAGCTGCACCTCGTCCGTGAAGGACCTCTTCGTCCCGGCGCACCGGGTCGTGGACGGCTTCGAGGTGCTGGAGGGTGAGGTCGCCGGCCGGGCGCACGCCGAGGGGAGCGGCCGGGAGTACGGCCTCACCGCGTATGTGATGGCGCTGTCGGCGGCGGCCTACGTCGGAATGGCCCGGGCGGGCCTCGAACTGTTCCTGGACCGGCTGCCGGGCAAGGGCATCGCCTACTCGCACTGGGAGGAGCAGCGGGCTCACCCGTACATCCAGTTCCAGGTGGCGGCCGCGGCCAACAAGATCTCCGCTGCCCAGGCGTTGGCCGACAGCTATGTCCAGCGCATGCAGGCCGTCGCCGACGCGGGTGAGCGGATGTCGATGAACGACCGGGTGGAGCTTCGCAGCCAGATCACCTACTCGGTCCTGCTCGCGAAGGAGGCCGTCGACACCCTGCACTCGGTCAGCGGGGCTTCGGTCATCCAGCGCTCGCAGCCGTTCCAGCGCGTCCACCGGGACATCCAGGGGCTCGCGCTGCACGGCCTGATGGCGCCCCTGGGCGGCTTCGAGGCGTACGGCAGGGTCCTGGTCGGGCTCGACCCGGACACCGAGTTCTTCTAGACCGCCGGCTGTTCCCGAGGGCCGTGTACGGCGAAATCCCCCCGCCGTACGCGGCCCTCGTCCGTTCCCACGTCCCTCTGCCCACGGCCGCCAGGGCAGGGGGCCCACGGGGGCGCCTGGCGAGCGCGGGAAGAGAGAGCGGCGCCTGGAGAGACCAGCGACTGAGAGGGCGCAGCGACTCACCAGCTACTGAAGGAACAGCGACTGAGGATTTTTGAGTCGCTGTCAGTCGCTTTGGAAGAAGTGCAGGTCAGAGGGGTCAAAACCTTCAAAACAGCGACTGAAGCGACTCAAGACTCGTATCTATGACACGCACACGCGCACGCGAATGTCTTCATAAAGTCCGAAGTTGAGTCGCTACGGTCGCTAACGGGAGGGGTGAACCCCTCCTGACCTGGGCTTATGTGGCAGCGACTGAACAGCTACCGAAGCCCTCCAGAGTCGCTGAATCGCTGATTTCTTCAGTCGCTGAGGCGCTCCGGACGTGCTCGTGCCCAGCGACCGAGGCAGTTCGGTCGCTGGGCACGTAGTTTTCAGTCGCTGACAGCGACTCAAGGGTGGCTCTGAGCGACTCAGTCCAGCGACTCAGGCCTCGGGCAGCGTGATGCCCAGCTCCCGCATGGCCGCGGACTCCGGACCGCCCTCGGACCGCTGGGTCTTGTACCCCTTGATGCGGGGGGCCACGGTGCGGGGGTCGATGGCCTCGGAGGGTGCGCCGGAGGCGTACAGCCCCGTGGGCTGCCCGTCGCGGTCGTGGGGGAGCAGCCAGAAGACCCGGCGCACGAAGGTCCCGGAGGCGCGCGATGAGCGGGCGTCCGGGCCGAGGATCGCGTAGCCGACCATGCGGCCGGCCCGGTGGTAGGCGGGTTTGCCCCGGCGGGTCGGGAGCCGGTCCAGGGTCTGTCGCACGTAGTCGAGCGGAGCGATGTCCTCCAGCCACACGAGTTCTGTCTCGGAGCTGAGCTGCTCGGGTTCGATGAGCGCGCTCATACCGTCTCGCCCCCTTCGGTGTTGAGTCCGATGCCCGGGTAGAACTTCCGCTGATTCGACAAGATCATCTGCTTGGGGGTGCTGATACCGATGGTTTCACGGACACGGGCGGCGAAGGACCTGGAGGAGACAGGATTGGCTCCTTCCATCTGGCACCAGCCCGTATAGCTGTTGTACAGCTGCCTCTGCTCGGCGCGCATCGCGGGGTGCAGTGTGCAGCACTCGCCGAGGAAGCGGCCCGTGTGGTCCTCGGTCTCGGCGTATGCGGTCGTGGCGGTACGGACCTGGTCGGGCCCCGTCAGATCGCGGGGGCCGTCGAGGTAGAGGCCGGCTCCGGAGATCAGCCAGTGCAGGATGCCCGGCCCCTCCTCGGTGACCAGGACGTCCGCGAGGTTGTCGATCTGACGGTCCGTGGCGACGACCCGCTCGAACGGGATCAGCGTCATACGGCGCCAGAAGGCGTATCCGCCGGTCCCGACCTCGGGGCGGTGGTTGCCCAGCAGCCAGAGCTTGTGGGTCGGGGTGAAGCTGAAGAAGTCCTGCCGCATCCGGCGGGCCTTGATGCGGTCACCGCCGGTGAGCAGCTTCACCCGGGCCTCGTCGAACCGGTCCCCGGGCTTGAGTTCGGAGCACACGATGATGCGGCGGCCGTGGAGCTCCGCCAGGTCCGTGGGGTGCCCCTCGAAGGGGCGGGCCATCAGGAACCCGGGGGGAGCGGCGTCGGCGTAGTCCCCGAGGAGTTTGACCATCACGTCGAGCAGGACGCTCTTGCCGTTCTTTCCCTGCCCGTACAGGAACGGCATGATCTGGGCGCCGACGTCGCCGGTGATCGAGTAGCCGAGGAGTTCGTGCAGGAAGTCGATCAGCTTCTGACCGTCCTCGTCGTCGCCGAACGTGTCGGTGAGGAACCGGTTCCACCGTGGCGTGGACATCGCACGCGGGGAGACGCTCGTCGCCCGCGAGTGGAAGTGTTTGTCCGGATCCGGCGCGGAGAGCTGCCCGGTGGCGAGGTCCACCACCCCGTTCGGGGTGCACAGGGCGTACGGGTCGGCGTCCAGGAGCGCGGCGTTGAGCACCATGCCGGGCGCGGCCTTCGCCTGGAGCAGCATCGCCTTCATGCCGGAGGTGGACAGGGCCCGGCGCTTGTGGCGGCGCAGGTCCGTCGTGGTGTACCGGCTGATGGGGTCGCTCTCGGCGAGGGACTCGGCCATCTCTCCGGCGGCCCACACGACGGTGTCGTCCTCGTCCAGGGCCCAGCGGTATCCCGACCAGCGGTACCAGCCGATACCGGGGACGTGCCGGAAGTCCCGTCCGTAGAGGGCGACGAACAGCTTCGCGTTGCCACGGTCGCTGAGACTGTCGGGGAGCAGGCCGTGCTCGGTCGCGTGGGACGGCACGGTGCTGGGCGGCGTCTGGGACGGTACGGCACGCGGGGTCGAGAGCAGGATCTGCCGGGCCACTTCTGCCGGGTCGAACAGTCCGTCGTGGGGCTCGGGTACGCGGGTCAAGAGAAGTCTCCCGGCATGAGGGGACGCTGTCGGCCGGCGCTCATCCCGCTGCGGATGATCTGCAGGGCCCGCCGTTCCTGCGTGGGGCGGGCGTGGAGCGCGGCGGCCAGCAGCGCGGACTCGGCGTCGGAGTCGGTCAGATGACCGGCACTCACCAGCCCGCCCGCGGTGTAGGCGGCTCGGTTGAGTTTGTCGCTGAAGGCAGCCCCCTCGGGGACGGAGGCGCAGGCGGACACCGCGGCCAGGACCGTGGCCAGGGTGCGTCCGACGACGGCCCGGCCACCGCCCGCGGCGATGACGGCGGCGCGGGCGCGCTGCGGGACGGGCGATCCGGAACGCTGGGGTGGCAGCGCGGGCAGGTGGCCTGTCCGCGCCAGCTCAAGGGCGAGCCAGGCGGGCAGCGGTGCGGGATGGCGGGCGCTGCCGACCGCCGTATAGGTACCGGCGTCGGTGACGGTGCCGGGGGCGATGATGTAGCCGCCGTGGGCGCGCACGTCGACCTGCCAGGCCAGCGCGCGGGAGGGGCTCGATCCGGCCGAGCACTGCCAGGCCTGCCCGGGCTCCGCCGCGTACCAGATGTGCATGCCACCGGAGGGCGTGCGGACGCGCAGGGTCGTGGAGTCCTCGGCCGGATCGGGCTGGCCCCGCAGCGCGGCGAGCAGGGCGAGGCTGTGGAACCCGTGGCGCAGCCCGTTCAGTGAGACGGCCGGAGGGATGGGGATCCCGGGCAACAGCCGTTCCCGCTGCGGGGGCAGGGCGTCGTGTGCGTCCACGTCGATGACGACGAGACCGGCGCTGCCGCAGGCCACACCCACGCCGAAGCCGGGCTGCTGCCCCCACCAGGCGCGGATCCTGGCGACGTCGGTCGTGGCCGCGTGGAAGCCGTGGCACCAGCGCCCGGACGGGATGCAGGGACAGTCCTGAGGCTTGTGCGTACGGACCTGACACTCCCGGCAGTTCGCGCTGGGCGTCTTGCGACGGGGCGCGAGAGGATGCACGGGCCACCCCTGCTGGGAACACCACAGGGCGATCTCCAGAGGAGTCCCCGGGCGGCTGCCGACTCGGTCGGTCTCGCTGCGACATGTTGAGTCGCTGGGTGATTTCCCCAGGTCAGGGAGCATGAGGCGTTCCTCTCAGCGACCGAAGCGACTCAAAGTCGGAATATGCTCCGAGTAGGTTAGCGGAGGCTCGGGCGAAATCCTGTGAGCCCCTGTGAACAACGGTCGCGAGGGCCGGGTGAACACGGTGGGGGAAGACCGGGTTCACCCGGCAGCCTCGTCAGTCCCGACAGCACCGGCGGGCGTTCCCGCACGAACGGCGGCCGGAGGGCGGGACGTCAGTGGGGCCTGCGGGCGGCGGACAGGACGGCGACGGTCGTGCGGACGGCGGCGTCGGCGGTCACGGGGCCGTCGCCTTTCCCAGCGGCGAGAGGTCGGGACGCTTCGGTCTCATTCCGTCGCCGGCCGACTGGCCGCGGAGTTGACGCGCCATCCAGGGAAGGAAGTGCGCACGGAACCACCGCAGGTCCTGGAGCTGTTCCGCCGGCCACGGCCGGCGCTCCGCCGCCCAGGCGGAGGCGGGCTCCTGCTGCCGTGGAAGACCGAGGACGTCGGCGGCCCGCCGGGCGACCTGCTCGTGCCCCTGGGACGACAGGTGCAGCCGGTCCTCGCTCCAGGCACGCGGATGCTGGATCGCCCGCAGCGACCACAGGTCGACCACCGCGCATCCGTGCCGGTCGGCGATGGCGCGGATGTGGGCCGTGTAGACGGCGATCTTCCCGCGCAGCCTGCGCAGGACCGGCGTGTCGCGGGGGTCGAAGCCCGTGAAGACCAGGACCGTACCTGCCGCGCCGGTGAGCTCGGTGACCGCGGCCTCGAAGCGGGCGGCGATGTCGTCGGGGGAGCTGCCGGGATGCAGGATGTCGTTGCCGCCCGCGCACAGACTCACCAGGTCCGGTGCGAACTCCCGCACCCTCGGCACCTGCTCCTCGACTATCTCGTCGAGCAGCCGGCCCCGGACGGCGAGGTTGGCGTAGCGGAACTCGGGGGTGGGGGAGTGCCGGGCCAGTCGGGTGGCGAGCCGGTCGGCCCAGCCGACCACCTCGCCCCCGGGAGTCTCGTCGCCGATCCCTTCGGTGAAACTGTCGCCGAGTGCCGCGTACGAGCTGATGCCGGGGGCCGCCGGGTGGGGGCCGAGGCCGGGCGGCGTGGCGGACGGGCCGATGCCGGGCGTCGTCGTGTGCGGGCTGATGCCGGGCGTCGTCGTGTGCGAGCTGGTGCCGGGGGCCGCCGCCTCGTACGGATTGGGGGCGTATCGGGTGGACGGGGGACGGGTCGCTTCCGGCATGTCCTGTCCCCTGCCTTTCGGTTCCGGCCGGTGCGTCTTGAGCACCGGAGCAGTCGCGGTGAGGCGGCACGGGGCAGGGGCAGTCAGGGCATGAAGGACCTGCCCCCGCGCCGTCTCGTGGCCATAGCTTGAACCGGCGCCCGGCTTCGGGCCAAAGGAGTATCGGCGAGAGTGTCAGTTTTCCGCGCGGTCGGTCTGTTTTCGCGTGGGGCTGTTGCACCAGGCCGGACGCGGCGTCAGGCCGGACGCCGCGTCCGCCGGGCAGGGCTTCGGGCCGGTCAGGGGCGCAGGACGACCTTGCCTGTCGTACGGCGCTCCAGCAGGTCGGCGTGGGCCGTACGGGCCTCGGCGAGCGGGTACTCGATGCCGGTCACCGGACGCAGTTTCCCCTGGAGGGTGAGCCCGATGAGCTGCTCCAACGGCTCGCGCAGGCCACCCGGTCGGGCCAGGGTGGGCCGCAGCCAGAAGCCGACGACGGCGGCGTTGAGTCGGCTGAGCTTCGCCGGGTCGAGCGCGGCGAACGCGGTACGGGACGCGTTGCCGTACGTCACGAGCCGGCCGAAGTCGGCGAGCGAGCCGAGCGCGTGGTCGAACAGGTCGCCGCCGGCGGCGTCCAGGATCACGTCCGCACGCTGCGCCAGCGGATACCGGGCGACCTCGTCGGCGCCCAGCTCCAGGGCGAGCTTCTCCTTCTCCGCCGTGGACGCCTGCGCCAGGACGCGGCCCGCCCCGAACTCCCGGGCCAGTTGGACCGCGAGGCTGCCCACCCCACCCGCGGCGGAGTGCACGACGACGCTCTCGCCGTTCTGGAGCCGGGCCGCGGAGCGCAGCAGGTGCCAGGCGGTGAGCCCCTGCGTCAGTAGGGCGAGGGCCCGGGGGGCGTCCAGTTCCTCGGGGACCTCGACCAGAGCGGACTCCCGGGCGACCACGTGTTCCGCGTATCCGTGGGTGACCTTGGCCAGGACCCGGCGGCCGTCCTCGGTCCGGCCGACGACCTCGCCGCCGGGGATGTGGGGAAGCAGGTCGGGAGAGAGGTAGGACCCGTCCACCTGCAACGTGTCGGCGAAGTTGACGCCGGCCGCCTCCACGGTGAGCAGGGTCTCGCCGGGTCCGGGGACCGGGACGGGCACGTCGACGGGCGTGAGCACTTCGGGACCGCCGAAACGGTCGAACCGTATCGCGAGCATGATCAGGACGTTACCCGGCGGCCCTGAGCCGTGGGTGCCGTTCCGCTCCGACCCTTGGGGAGTTGTTCCGTCCGGACCCCGTGGGCGGTGGGTCGCGTGACTCCGCCTCCGTACCGGCGCTGGCTCAACGCCCCTCGCGGTGCACTAGACGGCGCGTTCCTGAACGCGGTCCCCGGATTCCGGGTGATCTTGATCATCGGCCGGGGCGGCGGCACGCAGCGCCGCTTCGACCCGGCGGTTGCTGGTCATGGTCGCGGTGACGGCGGTCATGGTGAGGAGGAGGCCGGCGGCGGTGTAGAGCGGGGTGCGGACGTCGTAGGTGGTGGCCAGCCAGCCGCCGAGGAAGGCGCCGAACGGGGCGGCGCACATGGCGAGCATGCGGGAGGTGGAGGCGACCCGGCCCATCAGGTGGGCGGGGACGATCGACTGCCGGAGGGAGGGGGCGAGCACCATCGTGGCGCCCATGCCCGCTCCGCAGACGGCGAGCGCGAGACCGGCGACGTACGGGTTCGGGGCGGCGGCAAGGCCCAGGATGGCGAGTCCCTCGACTGCTGCCGTGCAGGTCAGCGCGGTGCCGGTGCCGAGGCGCCGGCCGAGGAAGGAGGCGATGCCCGCGCCGAGCAGACCGCCGGTGGCCTCCGCCGTGAGGAGCAGGCCGAAGCCGAAGGTGCCGATGCCGAGACGATCGCGAGCGAAGAGGGCGAGCACGGTCTCCACGGCGAGGAAGGCGATGTTCCCGACCGCCGGACGCAGCGCGAGCCCGAGCAGCAGCCGATCCCGGAACACGTACGAGGCACCGGCGCGCGCCTGCCGCAGCAGCGATTCACGGGCCTGCGGTACGGGCCGGGGTGAGGCGGGCAGCGAGCGTACGAGCAGTGCGGAGACCGCGAACGAGACCGCGTCGGCGAGCAGCGGAACCGCCCGCCCGAGCGCGAGCAGGGCACTGCCCGCGGGCGGCCCGGCGAAGCCCGACGCGGCGGTCTGGGTGCCGCGCAGGCGGGAGTTGGCGCGCTCCAGGAGCGCGGGGTCGCGGCCGAGCAGATCCGGCAGATAGGCCGTGGCGGCCGTGTCGAAGAAGAGTCCGCCGAGGCCGAGGAGGAAGGCGACGCCCGCGAGCAGGGGGATGCTCAGCCCGTCGAGGGCGGCCGCTGCCGCCGGTATCGCGAGGAGCACCGCACGCGCCGCGTCCGTGACCCACATCGTGCGCCGGCGGTCCCAGCGGTCCACCAGTGCACCGCCGAGCACCCCGAAGAGCAGCCACGGCAGCGTTCCGGCGGCCGCGACGACGGCGAGCGCCATCGGGTCCCGCGTCAACGTCAGCGCGAGCAGGGGCAGCGCGGCATGCGACACCCCGTCACCGAGCGAGGACACCGTCTGAGCGGTCCACAGCCGTCCGAACCCGGTCGGCAGCTTCCGAAGGTCTGAGGTCACTTGGCCTCACCTTCGGCCTGCGCGCGCGATGCCGGGTGGAACAGTGCGAAGACGAAGGACGCGTCCGGCAGCGACGGATCGGACAGCCCCCGGTACTCCTCCGCCAGTGCCTGCAGCCGCGCCCCCAGCTCCGCGAACTGCTCGTCGGTGAGTCGCAGATGCGCCATCCCCACGTGCCGCTCGCCGTCCGCCGGCGCTGCTTCCAGGTCCGCCACCGCATGCCGCATCAGCATGTCCGGGCCTCCCTCGCCCGGATCCGGCAGCACGATCGACCGCGCGGCCATCGCGTAGTACCGCTCGGTGACCCCCCGGACCTTCCGGGTGCGTACCACCTTCACCAGGCCGGCCCGTTCGAGCAGCCGTACGTGGTAGCTGGAACTCCCCTTCGCGAGGCCCACTCGCTCGGCGATCTGCGTGATCGTCGCGGGCTCGAAGCGGAGCACGGCCATGATCCGGTGGCGCGTGAGGTTGGAGACGGCGCGTAGCTGCTCGTCAGTGGTGACGTGGAACGTCTCGGGGACGTCATCGGTAGGCATGGGTCCAATGGTCAACGTTTCTTGACCATTGCGCAAGGGGGTTTCCGCTCCGGCTTCCGGAATCAGCGGTTCAGCAAGTGAGGGCGCTCCACGCGGGATTCAAGAGCCACTCGCCACTCTGGTCCCCGACAGGACAAGGGACGAGGAGCGGAGATGGCGCACCAGCTCACCGGGGAACGGCCGGCGACGGACACCGGGCAGGGTCACGCCGACACCCGGCACGGGGACAGCGACCCCGTCCCGGCCTGGTTCGCGAGCGCCGTGTTCGGAAACCTGCCGCGCTCCGACCAACGGCGCTGCGCCACCGCCTACCTCCGGGCGCTGCTCACCTCGCCCGGACGCAAGACCGTCCGCGCGATGGCGAACTCCACCACGGACCTCCAGGCCCTCCAGCAGTTCGTCAACGCCAGCCCTTGGGACTGGCGGCCGGCCCGCCGGGCGCTCGGCCGCCTCGCGGCCGAGCGGATGAACCTACGGGCCACCGTCCTCGACCTCGCCCTCGTCCCCAAGTACGGCGAGCAGATCGTGGGCGTCCACCGGCGGCCCACCCCCACCGGCGGGTCCGTCAACTGTCAGGTCTCGCTCGGCATGTTCCTCACCGAGCGGGGCCGGAGCCTGCCCGTCGACTGGCGGCTCTACCTCAACCGTGCCTGGGGCGAGGACAAGGCGCACCGGCAGCGCGCCCGGGTCCCCGACGGGGTACGCCGCCGTCCCCTGGAGGAGCTGGCGCTCGAACTCCTCGACGAGGCGCCGGAGCCGCGGCGGGGCCGTACTCCGCCCGTGATCCTCGATCTGCGCGGCACCGGAGACACCTGCCGCGCCGCCGCCGGTCTCCTCGACCGGGGCGCGGACTTCCTGCTGTCCCTGGGTGAGGCCGAGCGGCGGCGGGCCAATCTGTTGAAGCCGCCGGTACGCGGACCCCTGGTGACTCTCGCCTCCCCAGCACGCCTCGCCCTGCCGGGATACGGAGCGGGCCGCTTCCGGCTCCTGACCGAGTGGTCCCCGGCGCGTGATCGCCCCAGACAGGTGTGGCTGACCAACATCCTGGACGGTGCGTCGAACGACTTCCTCGCCCTGCTGCGGCTCAGGAACACCTCCGGCGGAGCGCTGACGGCCATCAGCGAGGACTACGGGATGGCGGACTTCACGGGCCGGTCGTTCCCCGGCTGGAACCACCACATGACGCTGGTGTCCGCGGCGTACGCGGTGGACACGCTGGAGCTCGGCGAAGAGGACGTGCCGTAACCGTTCTCTGCCCCGCGAGCGGCCGGACGACCGTGACCGGAGCCCTGATCCAGACGGAGACCGACCCCCGATACCTCGGCCGGGTCACCTCGGTCACCACTCTGTGCACGCTGGGCCTCGCACCCGTACGGGACCGGACAGTCGCGGGTAGCCGTCCGCCTCGCCCGCCGGCCGCCGCACCCCTGCATTCGGCTTCCGTGTCTGCCGTCAGTCCTTGATGTCGCAGATCGCGGCGCCGGAGGTGACCGACGCGCCGACCTCGGCGGCCAGGTCCTTGATGGTGCCGGAGCGGTGGGCGTTGAGCGGCTGTTCCATCTTCATGGCCTCCAGGACGACGATCAGGTCGCCTTCCTTGACCTCCTGGCCCTCCTCGACCGCGATCTTCACGATCGTGCCCTGCATCGGCGAGGCGAGGGTGTCGCCGGAAGCGGCCGGGCCGGACTTCTTGGCCGCGCGGCGCTTCGGCTTCGCACCCGCCGCGAGCCCGGTCCGGGCCAGGGTCATCCCCAGCGAGGACGGCAGCGAGACCTCAAGACGCTTGCCGCCGACCTCGACGACGATCGTCTCGCGACCGGCCTCGTCCTCGTCGGCATCGGCGCCGGCGGGGGCGAAGGGCTTGATGTCGTTGACGAACTCGGTCTCGATCCACCGGGTGTGGACCCGGAAGACGTCGTCGGATGTCGCAGTGGCGGTGAAGTCGGGGTCGATGACGACGGCCTGGTGGAAGGGGATGGCGGTGGCCATGCCCTCGACCTTGAACTCGCCGAGTGCGCGGGCGGCGCGCTGGAGGGCCTGCTCACGGGTGGCACCCGTGATGATCAGCTTGGCCAGGAGGGAGTCCCAGGCCGGGCCGATGACGCTGCCGGATTCGACGCCGGCGTCGAGGCGGACGCCGGGGCCGGTGGGCGGGGTGAAGAGGGTGACGGTGCCGGGGGCGGGCAGGAAGCCGCGGCCGGGGTCTTCGCCGTTGATGCGGAACTCGAAGGAGTGACCGCGGATCTCGGGGTCGCCGTAGCCGAGTTCCTCGCCGTCGGCGATGCGGAACATCTCCCGGACGAGGTCGATGCCGGTGACCTCTTCGGTGACCGGGTGTTCGACCTGGAGGCGGGTGTTGACCTCCAGGAAGGAGATCGTGCCGTCGGTGCCGACGAGGAACTCCACCGTGCCGGCGCCGACGTAGCCGGCCTCCTTCAGGATCGCCTTGGACGCCGCGTACAGCTCGGCGTTCTGCGCCTCGGAGAGGAACGGGGCGGGTGCCTCCTCCACCAGCTTCTGGTGGCGGCGCTGCAGCGAGCAGTCACGGGTGGAGACGACGACCACGTTGCCGTGGGAGTCGGCCAGGCACTGGGTCTCGACGTGGCGGGGCTTGTCGAGGTAACGCTCGACGAAGCACTCGCCCCGGCCGAACGCGGCAACGGCCTCACGCACGGCCGAGTCGTACAGCTCCGGGACCTCTTCCAGCGTCCGGGCGACCTTCAGACCACGGCCGCCGCCGCCGAAGGCGGCCTTGATCGCGATCGGCAGCCCGTGCTCGCGGGCGAACGCCACGACCTCATCCGCACCCGAGACCGGGTCGGGGGTGCCGGCGACGAGCGGGGCACCGGCACGCTGGGCGATGTGACGGGCCGCCACCTTGTCACCCAGATCACGGATCGCCTGCGGCGGCGGACCGATCCACGTCAGACCCGCGTCCAGCACGGCCTGCGCGAACTCGGCGTTCTCCGAAAGAAACCCGTAACCGGGGTGGACCGCGTCCGCACCCGAGTCCTCGGCCGCCTGCAACACCTTCGCCATGTCCAGATAACTGGTCGCCGGAGTGTCACCGCCCAGAGCGAACGCCTCATCAGCCGCCCGGACATGCAGAGCATCCCGGTCCGGCTCGGCGTACACGGCCACGCTGCCGATACCCGCATCCCGGCACGCCCGGGCCACACGGACAGCGATTTCGCCACGGTTGGCGATGAGCACCTTGCGCACGACGGCTCCTCATACCTGTTTCACGGCATACGTGATACCTGTTTCACGACATACGGGAATTACGACCCATTCGGCGGGAATTCACGCCACGGACGGGACCATTCGTGTCCCGTGCCGGTGCGGCTGAAGCGGCAGATGCGCTTCCACCTGGGTCCCGTGCCCCCGCGAGCTGCTCACGGTCAGCCGGCCGCCGGCGTCCTCCATCCGCTCCGTCATGGAACGGAAGCCCTGATGGGCATGGCCGGGCCGCAGCACCCGCTCGACATCGAACCCGCGACCGTCGTCCTCGACGCTCGCGTACGCCCACCAGCGGGTGGAGCGCACCGAGACCTTCACCCGCCCGGCCTTGGAGTGCGCGAAGCTGTTGCGCAGCGCCTCCCGGACCGTGAGGTACAGGTCCCGGCGCCGTACGTCGGGCAGGAGGCCCTCGTCGCCCGTCACCTTCACGGTGACCTGGACCCCGTCCGGCGCGGCGCCGACCGCGAACGCGCGCAGCGCCACGTCGAGCGGCGGGACGACGGACCGCTCCCGCACCCCGCCGACCAGGTCGCGCAGCCGCTGGTCCGTGGCCCGCAGTGCGTCCCGGGCGGCCGCGATCCGGTCGGCGGTGACCCCATCCAGCGGCTCGTCGCACTCCTCCAGGGCCTCCCGGGCCGCGGTGACGCCGTCGGCGACATCGTCGTGGAGCTCGCGGGAGATCCGGCGCTGCTCATGCCAGCAGCATTCGGACTGGTCCGCCGAGCCGGCGCTCTCGCCCGCCCGCCGGGCCGCCTCGCCGAGGACCCGCACAGATCCCTCGTCGAGGCGGCCGCTCTCCATCATCTGCAGCATGGCGCACTCCATGAGCAGGACGGCCGCCGCCGCGTTGTGGTGGGGTGCCAACGTCACCGGCGGGGTGGGGGGTGGTCCGGGGTCGGCCGCGAGGTCGGTGCCGAACGCGGCGGCCAGGACGGCACGGGCCCGGTCGTTCAGGGCCTGCCGTACGGAACTGTCCCAGCGGACGGCCTTGTTCAGCGTCGCAGGGAGCGCCGACTCGAACCGGCGCAGCACCGCGTCCAGGCATTCGGAACCCGGCCCCTCCGCGGAGCGCGCCGGCTTCCGGGGCACGAACTGCCGCGCGACGTGGGGCCCGGGCGGCCCGGGGGACGCCTGCTGTGCCACACGGACGAGTCCTTCCTGCAGGGCCTCGGCGAAACCGGGGCCGATGACGGACTCCCAGCCGCCGACCGCGACCTCGGCGGTCATCGGGTCGGGGCGTCCGCGCGGTGGAACGCGCCGCCGAAGAACAGCAGCCCGTCCGCGCCGTCGCCACGGCTCGAACCGACCACGTCGCCGATGAACACGGTGTGGTCGCCTATCTCGTGGGCGGCGGAGACCTCGCACTCCAGCCAGGCCAGCGACCCGTTCAGGAGGGGGGCTCCCGTGGCGGGGCCGGGGACCCAGTCGACGCCGGTGAACTGGCTGGGCCCCAGGGGGCGCTTCTTGTCGGCGAAGAAGCGGGCCAGACCCTCCTGGCCGGCCCCCATGATCGAGACGCCGAAGTGTCCGGCGGAGGTGATCGCCTTGTACATGACCGCGCTGTGCGCGATGGAGCACAGGACGGACGGCGGATCGAGAGAGATCGACGTGAAGGCGTTCGCCGTCATGCCGTGGATGTTCTCACCGCCGACCGACAGCACGGTGACACCGGTCGCGAACAGGGACATGACCTCCCGCAGCGGGGCGGGATGCGTCGCGGGCCCCGGGGAAACGGCGACGCCAGTGGATACGGAATTCATGCCGCGCCTTTCATGTAATCCATGGGGATAAATGTACGAGGGGAATCCGGCGGTCGAGGAACCGTCGAGTAACTGGCCGCTCAGCCGTGTACGGGGGAGTGCCGGATTACCGTTCCATGAGCGCCCGTTCACGAGGGGATGAGCGCTCCGTGGTTAGGATCTGGGCGTTTCGGTCAGGGCACTGTCAAAAAGGGGTGACATGAATAGCGTCTCTGCTGACCCGCAGCTCGCTGAACCGTATCTGCTCGGTTGGCTGGCCTCGCTCGGTCTCGACGTCGATTACGTACGGGCCGAAGGGAATACTCTGTATTACCTCGGTGCGAACGGCGCGGAGATTCCCGTACTCGATTTCGCGGGCGGGTACGGTTCCCTGATCCTGGGCCACAACCATCCGGAGATCACGGCATACGCGCAGCAGCTCCTCGCGTCGCAGACGCCGGTGCACGCGCAGTTCTCCCGCCACCCGTACGCGAACGACGTCGCCGTCGCGCTCAACAGGATCCTCCAGCGCGAGCTGGGCACGGAGGAGAACTACTCCGCGATCTTCGCCAACACCGGTGCCGAGGCGGTGGAGGCGGCCGTCAAGCACGCCGAGCTCGACCGCGGGCTCCGGCTCGCCGAGCTCCGCGAGCAGCTCGACGCGAACCTGGCCGCCGCCCGCGCGGCGGTCGCGGACGGGGCGGTCGTCGCGGCGGAGGCGTACCGCCTCGTCGGTGTGGACGCGCAGGCCGGAACGGCCGGATTCGAGGCGCTGGCGGCGGCGGTCGCGGGGCACAACGCCGAGCAGACCGGCCGGCCGCCGGTGCTCCTGACCTTGGAGGGCGGGTTCCACGGCAAGCTGGTCGGCAGTGTCCAGCTCACCCACAACGAGGGCTACCGGGCCCCCTTCGCCGCCCTGGCGACGCCCGCCCGGTTCATCCCCGCGGACAGCCCGCAGGCCCTCAAGGCCGTCCTGGAGAGCGAGCGGGCGACCGTGTTCGACCTGGTCGTCGAGGGCGGCACGGTGTCGGTGGCCGAGCGGAACTCCCCGGTGTTCTGCGCCTTCGTCCTGGAGCCCATCCAGGGCGAGGGCGGGATCCGCGTGCTCTCCGAGGAGTTCGCCCAGGAGATCCAGCGGGCCTGCGCCGAGGTCGACTGCCCGGTCATCGTCGACGAGGTGCAGAGCGGAATGGGCCGGAGCGGTGACTTCCTGGCGAGTTCGGCGCTGGGCCTGCGCGGCGACTACTACGCGCTCGCCAAGAGCCTGGGCGGCGGCATAGCGAAGACGTCCGTCATGCTCACCCGCCAGTCCCGCTACCGCTCCGAGTTCGAGCTCGTGCACAGCTCCACCTTCGCGAAGGACGCCCTCTCCTGCTTCATCTCGCAGAAGGTCCTGGAGATCCTGGAGGCCGATGACGGCGCCGCGTACCGCACGGTCCGGGAGCGCGGCGCGAAGCTGCTCGGGGTGCTGGAGGGCGTACGCGCCGACTTCCCCGACGTGGTGAAGGACGTGCGGGGGCGGGGCCTGATGCTCGGCCTGGAGTTCCACGACCAGTCCGGCTCCGGCTCCGAGGCCATCCGCGAGAGCGCCCCGCTGCTGGGCTACACGGTCGCCGGGTATCTGATGCGCGAGCACCGGATCCGTACGTTCCCGACCGCGAGCGCCGTGAACACGCTCCGGTTCGAACCCTCGCTGTACCTGACCGACGCCGAGATCGACCAGCTGGAGCGGGGCCTGCGGGGCGCCGCCCAGCTCTTCCGCACCCACGACGGGGCCGGTCTCACCGGCACGGCGGCGGACGCGGCCTGACGCGGGACGGTCCCCGGGCCGGCCGGTACGAGATGCACCGGCGGCCCGGGGACCGGCATGTCCCGGGGGACCCGTACGTCAGTCCATGCCCCGCACGATGTGGGGCTCGCCGGGCTCCTCGTCCGTGCCGGCGAGCTGGAGCGGCGGGTAGCGCAGGACGTGCGCAAGGCCCTTGGGGAAGGCGTGGCCGAGGTCGGCGTCGTACGTCTCGTCGCGCATCATGTCCTCCGGTCGTCGAATGGAACGGCCCCGCCGCGCGCCGGCCCGGTCCGGGCGGACGTCGTCGACCGCACGGGCGGCCGCAGACCGATGGCGGTCACCACCAGCCCGTTGCCCGTACGCCACCGTCCGTCGAAGGCGGTGATCCGTACGCCGTCCACCACCGGTCCGGGGACCAGGAGTTCGGCGCGGAACGTGCCCGCCACGGGATCGGGTGTGATCACGGCCTCGTCGAAGTCCAGAGGCCGCCCGGTGAGCGGGAACCAGGTCTTGTAGACGCTCTCCTTGGCGCTGAACAGCAGCCGGTCCCAGGAGACCGCCGGCCGCCGCGCGGCGAACTCGCGCAGCCAGACCCGCTCCTGGGGGAGCGATATCAGCTCCAGGGTGTCCGGCGAGGGAAGCGGCGCGTTCGGCTCGGCGTCGCAGCCGACCGCCAGCAGATCCGTGGCCCGGGCCACGGCCGCCGCGCGGTACCCCTGACAGTGCGTCATGCTGCCGACGACGCCCTCCGGCCACCGGGGCGCTCCGCGCGCGCCGGGCAGCAGCGGCGCCGGCGGCAGCCCGAGGCGGGCGAGTGCCTGCCGGGCACACGCCCGGACCGAGGCGAACTCCCTGCGGCGCCCGGCGACGGCTCCCGCCACCACGCGCTCCTCCTCGGGGAACAGGCCCGGCGGCCCGGGAGGGTCGTGGAAGAGCTCGGCGGTGACGACCGGCGCGGGGAGCAGCGCGGCGATCACGGCCGTTCTCCGGTGGGAGCGTCGGTGGCGAGGCCGGTCGGGGCCTCGGTCGGAGCCTCGGTGGGTGCCTCGGCCGGGATCCCTGTCGGCGCCGGGGCCGAGAAGCCCGGCAGGACCCGTGGGGCATGGCCGGGGTCGGCTCGGCGGCGCCATTCGCGTGGGTAGCCGAGGGACACCTCGTAGTGCGGAATCCCCTGCTTCCGTATCAGCCGGGGGATGTGCAGATGCCCGTAGACGACGGCGGCGGCCCGGTACCGGACCGGCCAGTCGGCGGTGGCCTCCGTGCCGCACCACAGGGCGAAGTCGGGGAAGCGCAGCACCTCCGTGGGCTCGCGCACCAGGGGGAAGTGGTTGACGAGGACGGTCGGCAGGTCGGCGGGGAGCGCGTCGAGGCGCTCGGCGGTCCGCCGGAGGCGGGCCCGGCACCAGTCACCGATGCCGGCGTACGGGTCGGGGTGGAGCAGGATCTCGTCGGTCGCGACGACCCCCGCTTCGTCCGCGAGCCGCAGCGCCTCCTCGGCGCTGCGGACGCCGGGCCGCCGGAAGCTGTAGTCGTACAGGAGGAAGAGCGGCACGATCACCGCGGGGCCGCCCGCCCCGCGCCACACCGGGTAGGGGTCCTCGGGGGTGGTGACGCCCAGGCTCCGGCAGAGCTGGACCAGGGCGTCGTAGCGGGCGGCGCCGCGCGTCTGGACCGGGTCGTCCGGAGGGGTCCACAGTTCGTGGTTGCCCGGCGCCCAGATGACCTTCCGGAACCGGCCGGCCAGCGTGGACAGTGCCCATTCGATGTCGGCCATGTGCTCCCCGACGTCGCCCGCGACGAGCAGCCAGTCCTCGTCCGATGAGGGCCGTAGCGCCTCGACGACCGCCCGGTTCTCGTCGTAGCGCACATGGAGGTCGCTGAGGGCCAGCAGACTGCCGGGGGAGGAGTGGCCCTCGGGGTGGCCTTCGGCGCGACCCTCGCGATGGCCCTCGCGATGGCCCTCGCGACGGTCCTCCTCGCGATGGCCCTCAGCAGGTGGCGGTATCACGCCCGATCACGCCGTGGAGCCCGCGACGAGCAGGCCGTCCGTGATGATGTCGCGGACCTCGTCCGTACGGTCGTCCAGGTAGAAGTGGCCACCGGGCAGGATCCGCAGGTCGAAGTCGCCGCTGGTGTGGTCGTGCCAGGCCGCGGCCTCGTCGACGGCCACCACCGGGTCCGCGTCGCCGATCAGCACGGTGACGGGGGCGGCCAGCGGGGCGCCGCCGCTCCAGCGGTACGTGCCGAGGGCGCCGTAGTCCGCGCGCAGCGCCGGCATCACCATGGCGAGCAGCTCGGGGTCGTCGAGCACCGCGTGGCCGGTCCCGCCGAGACCGCGCACCGCCCTGAGGATCTCCGTGTCGCTGCCGAGCCGGTCGTGCGGGCTGGGCAGCGGCGAGGGCGCGCCGCGTCCGGAGAGGAACACCCGGCAGGGGCCCGGCCGCCCGGCGGCGACCAGACGATGTGCCGTCTCGTACGCGAGGACCGCCCCCATGCTGTGCCCGAAGAAGGCGTAGGGCTCGTCCGTCAGCGGACCCATGGCCTCGGCGAGGGCGTCGGCGTGCGCGTCGACGCTGCGGTACGGCTCCTCCCGCCGCCGGTCCTGACGGCCGGGGTACTGCACGGCGAGCACGTCGACGTGCTCGCCGAGCGCCCGCGACAGGGGAATGAACGCGCTGGCCGCGCCGCCCGCGTGCGGGAAGCACACCAACCGCACCGCGCCCTCACGGGCCGCTCCGAAGCGCCTGAACCACGTGCTATCCACTACGTCCCTTTCAGCGGGCCGGTACCCGGTGGCACCAGACGGGGGAGCATGAACTGCCAGAACCGGCCGAGCCGTTGCCGGGAGAGCCAGGTGGGATCCTTGCGGCCGAGGGCCTCGAAGCCGACGGTCGACGCCGCGACGACGGTCACGACGTCCTCCGGCTCGGTCCCGTCGGCGAGCGCGCCGATCTTCGCCGCGTGCCGCAGCGTGCCGTCGATCCAGTCCCGCCACTGGCCGTGCAGGTCGACCGGGCTCGCCCAGGACGGCTCGCAGCCGAGCGTGAACCCGGCGCGCAGGATGACGTCGCTGTTCAGCCCGTCGAAGAGCTGGTGGGAGGTCTCGACGAGGTTCTGGATCAGGTCGACGTCACCATGGGATCCACGGCCCTCGGATCCGTCCGGTGCCGGACCGGTGATACACCACAGCCGCTGGACGGCGGCCTGCTCGATGGCCTCCGCGAGGGCGCTCTTGTTGGCGAAGTGGAAGTGCAGGGCACCGCTGCTCACTCCGGCCCGGTGCGAGATGGCGGAGAGGGAGGCCGATACAAAACCGTCGGTGTCGAAGATCTCCGCCGCGGACCGGAGCACCGTCGCTCGTGTACGGACAGCGCGTTCCTGTTTAGCCATGTGCACTCCGTGGATGCCTGGGGGCGCTGCTGACGGCCCCTCAAGAACGTCCAGCGTAATGAACCGCAACGGCGGTTTTCTATCGGCCCGGATCGAGTTCGTCTTGAAAAGGCCACCCGTCGGACGGCCCGGAATCCGGAGCCTGGCCTGCCCGAGCGGGGGGAAGGATCGGGCAGGCCAGGAGAAGGGGGGACCTACTCCGGAAGCAGGGTGCCGGCGACCGGGCGGTCGATGGACATGAGCCAGCGGCCGTCCTCGCCACGACGCAGCACGTCGGTGCAGTTGCCTTCGATACGGACGGGCTCGCCCTCGGGACCCGTGCTGTCGACGCTGAACTTCACGCCGATCAGGGCCACGTCGCCGGCCACGTACGCGTGCGTGATCTCCGCCTTGAGGAACGGCTTCGGCGCGAGGAACTCCTTGAAGAACTCCAGGCGCTCCTTCCCGGTGAGCGGGGAGCCGGAGAAGTTCGATATCGCGTCCTCACGGTAGAGGAGGTCGAACAGGGCTCCGTCACCGGAATTGAAGAGCTGGATGAAGATCTCGTTCTGAGTATCCGCGTCCGCGGTCAGATCGGGGTTGTCGACGTCGAAGTCGACCGTGATACCGGGAATGCTCATGGTCTGCGACACCACTTTCTTGGGTCTTGGGGTGCCTCCGCGCCGGGCACGGAGACGCGCGGGTTGCTGCTGCTCGCCGTACGGGGTTACTTCTTCTCGCCGTACGGCTCGTCGATGGCGTAGCGCCAGTTGCCGTCCGCACCCTTGCGCAGCACGTCGACACCGACACCCGTCAGCAGCTCGGGGATGCCCGCGTCGTCCACGGTGGCGATGGACCAGTCCACGATCAGGAGCGCGGTGTCTCCGGTCTCGAAGACCTGGCGCGGCTTGGCGCTCATCTTCGGCGAGCGGGCCAGGAACTCCTTGACGGCGTCCTTTCGGGCCTGGCCCGTGAGCGGCTTGCCCGGTTCCCAGACCGCGACGGCCTCGTCGGTGTACATCTCGTTCACGGCGTCGGCGTCGCCCGCGTTGAAGGCCGCCTCGTACAGCGCGGTGTGCTGTGCGACATCGCTGGTCAGATTACTCATGGTGAGACCGTTCCTGCTTTCTTCCGGCATGACACCCGGGAATTCGAGGAGTTTCACGCAGATCTGTCCAGAACGTAACCGGCCAACCTCACCGGCCGCCCACCGACAAGTAACGGACCGGCCACCCCGTCGCCGAATCGTACGGTTACCCGTGCATGACCGGGTGTTGAGAAGAAACAGGTCGGTCGGTCTTAGGGTCGAAAATGCGGGGTTCCATATCCGGGATACTCAGGCCGCTTCGATATCAGTCAGGAAAGGGCAGTCGAGCGCCATGACGACTAATCGCATTTCTGTGGAGAGCCGCGCGCCGCGAGGCGACGAGGGGGCCATCGCCGTCATCGGCATGGCCTGCCGGCTCCCCATGGCCCTCGGCCCGGCCGACTTCTGGCAGATGCTGCGCAGCGGCACGGACGCGATCACCGACGCACCGCCCGGACGCTGGAACACCGCGGAACCACAGGCCGGGGCAGGAGTCCGCCGTGGCGGATTCCTCGACGGCATCGCCGACTTCGACGCCGGCTTCTTCGCGATCTCGCCCCGCGAGGCCGCCGCCATGGACCCGCAGCAGCGACTCGTCCTCGAACTGGCCTGGGAGGCCCTGGAGGACGCCGGGACCGTCCCCGCCCACCTGCGGGACTCCCGTACCGCCGTCTTCGTCGGCACCCTCCGCGACGACTACACCAGCCTCGCCAACCAGTACGGCGAGCAGGTCATCACCCAGCACTCCATGACGGGCCTCAACCGAGGCGTCATCGCCAACCGCGTCTCCTACTACCTGGGCCTGCGCGGACCGAGCCTCACCGTCGACGCCGCCCAGTCCTCCTCCCTGGTCGCCGTGCACCTGGCCTGCGAGTCGCTGCGCTCGGGGGAGTCCACCACGGCGATAGCCGCGGGCATCAACCTCAACATCCTCGGCGAGAGCGCCGTGACCGAGGAGCGGTTCGGCGGTCTCTCCCCGGACGGCACCGCCTACACCTTCGACGCCCGCGCCAACGGATTCGTGCGGGGCGAGGGCGGCGGGGCCGTCATCCTCAAGCCGCTGGCCCAGGCGGAGGCGGACGGCGACCGGATCTACGGCGTCATCCGCGGCAGCGCCGTCAACAACGACGGCGCCACGCCCGGACTGACCGTGCCCAGCCGCGAGGCCCAGCGCCAGGTTCTCCGCGAAGCCTACGAAAAGGCCGGAATCAGCCCCTCCGATGTTCAGTACGTCGAGCTGCACGGCACCGGGACCCCCGTCGGCGACCCCATCGAGGCCGCCGCGCTCGGAGACGTCTTCAGCTCCCACCGCGCACCCGGCGACCCCCTGGTCGTCGGCTCGGCCAAGACCAACGTCGGGCACCTGGAGGGGGCCGCCGGCATGGTCGGCCTGCTCAAGGCCCTGCTGAGCCTGACGCACCGCGAGATCCCCGCGAGCCTCAACTTCGGGACCCCGAACCCGGCCATCGACCTCGACGGCCTCGGCCTCTCCGTACCGCGCGCACTCACCCCCTGGCCGCATCCCGACCGCCCCCTGGTCGCGGGCGTGTCCTCCTTCGGGATGGGCGGCACCAACTGCCACGTCGTACTGACCGAGGCGCCGGTCTCCGGGCAGGCGTCGGTCTCCGGGCAGGCCCCGGCCGCGGAGACTTCGGCTGCGGACTCTCCGGCTGCGGACGCTTCCGCCGTGGACGCTCCCGCCGTACTGCCCTGGGTCCTCTCCGGCCGTGACGCCGACGCGCTGCGTGCCCAGGCCGGGAAGCTGCGCGCCTTCGCCGACGCGAGCGAGGCGGCGACCGCCGACATCGGCTGGTCCCTGCTGACCACCCGCACCACCTTCGACGCCCGCGCGGTCGTCCTCGCAGACAGTGAGGAAACGTTCCTTGCTGGCCTCGACTCCCTCGTCGAGGGCGCACCTGGCACCGGCGTCGTGACCGGACACGTCCAGGACGGCCGCACCGGCTTCCTGTTCACGGGCCAGGGCGCGCAGCGGGCGGGGATGGCGCAGGAGCTGTACGCCACCTTCCCCGTGTTCGCGGCGGCCTTCGACGAGATCAGCGCGCTCTTCGACGTAGCGCTGGACGGTTCTCTCCACGAGGTGATCGTCTCGGGCGAGGGGTTGGACGAGACGGGCTGGACGCAGCCGGCGTTGTTCGCGGTCGAGGTCGCGTTGTTCCGTCTGGTGGAGTCGTGGGGTGTGCGTCCGGACTTCGTGGCGGGGCATTCGATCGGTGAGATCGCGGCCGCGCATGTGGCGGGAGTGTTCTCGCTTGGGGACGCGGTGCGTCTGGTGGTGGCCCGGTCCGGTCTGATGCAGGCGCTCCCGCGTGGCGGTGCGATGGTCGCCGTCGAGGCGACGGAAGCCGAGGTCGTCGCCCTGCTGGACGGCCAGGCCGCGATCGCGGCGGTCAACGGCCCCCGCTCGGTCGTCGTCTCCGGCGAGGAGACTGCCGTCCTCGAAGTCGGCCGCAAGGTCGAGGAGCTGGGCGGGCGAACACGCCGCCTGACGGTGAGCCACGCCTTCCACTCGCCGCTCATGGACCCGATGCTCGACGAGTTCAGGGCCGTCGCCTCCGGAATCGCGTACGAGGCACCCCGCATCGCCGTCGTCTCCACCGTGACCGGTCAGATCGCCGCCGCCGACGACCTCCGTACCGCCGACTACTGGGCCGACCAGGTCCGCGGCACCGTCCGCTTCGCCGACGCCGTCGAGACGATGGTCGCCGAGGGCGTCACCTCGTACCTGGAGGTCGGCCCCGACGGCGTGCTGTCGGCACTGGCCGAGGGCGCCGTTCCGGCGCTCCGCCGGGGCCGCGACGAGGCCGTGACCCTGCTGTCCGCCGTCGCCACCCTGTTCACCCGGGGCATCGCCGTCGACTGGCAGGCGCTGTACGAGGGGATCGGCGCCCGTCGGGTACCGCTGCCCACGTACGCCTTCCAGCGCAGCCGCCACTGGCTCGAACCCGGGTCCGCCGGCCGGACCGCCCCCGCCCTGCCGGAGCTCTCCGCGAGCACGCCCGCCGAGGCCCCCGTCCCCCGAGGCGAACTCGGCCACCGGCTCGCCGCGATGTCCCCGGCCGAACGCTCCCGCACCGTCACCGACCTGACGGCCACGCACATCGCCGCCGTCCTCGGATACGACAAGGGCCGCCGCGCCGATGCCCGACAGTCCTTCAAGGACCTCGGCTTCGACTCCCTGATGTCCGTCGAGCTCCGCGACCGGCTCGCGACCGCCACCGGTCTGCGCCTCTCCGGCGGCCTCCTCTTCGACCACCCGACCCCCACCGCGCTCGCCGCGTACATCGAGGCCGAACTGACCGGCTCGGCCACCGCCGACGAGCAGCACCTCGCCACCCCGCTCCAGGACGACGAGCCGATCGCCATCGTCGCCATGGCCTGCCGCTACCCCGGCGGCGTCGCCTCGCCCGAGGACCTGTGGCGGCTCGTGGCCGACGGCGCCGACGCCATCTCCGGCTTCCCCGCCGACCGGGGCTGGGACGCCGACCTGTACGACCAGGACGCCGAGCGCTCCGGGAAGAGCTCCGTGCGCGAGGGAGGCTTCCTGCACGACGCCGCCCTCTTCGACGCCGGGTTCTTCGGGATCTCGCCCCGCGAGGCCCTCGCCATGGACCCGCAGCAGCGCCTCCTCCTGGAGACCGCCTGGGAGGTGGTCGAGCGCGCCGGCCTCGACCCCGACACCCTCAAGGGCAGCCGCACCGGCGTCTTCGTCGGAGCCACCGCGCTCGACTACGGCCCGCGTCTGCACGACGCCCCGAAGAGCGTCGAGGGCCACCTGCTCACCGGCTCCACCAGCAGCGTCATGTCCGGCCGCATCGCCTACCAGCTCGGACTCGTCGGCCCCGCCCTCACCGTCGACACCGCCTGCTCCTCGTCGCTCGTCGCCCTGCACATGGCCGTGCGGTCGCTGCGCCTGGGCGAGACGACCCTCGCGATCGCGGGCGGCGCGACGATCATGTCCGCCCCCGGGATGTTCGTGGAGTTCTCCCGGCAGCGCGGCCTCGCCGCGAACGGTCGCAGCAAGTCCTTCTCCGCCGACGCGGACGGCACCTCGTGGGCCGAGGGCGTCGGCCTCCTCCTCGTCGAGAAGCTCTCCGACGCCCGCCGCAACGGCCACCAGGTCCTCGCCGTCATCCGTGGCACCGCCGTCAACCAGGACGGTGCGTCGAACGGTCTGACCGCCCCCAACGGCCCCTCGCAGGAGCGGGTCATCCGCCAGGCCCTCGCCGACGCCCGCCTCACCACCGGCGACGTCGACGTCGTCGAGGCGCACGGCACCGGGACCCGGCTCGGCGACCCGATCGAGGCCGCCGCGATCCTCGCCACCTACGGCAGCGACCGAAGCGACCGAACCCCGGTGTATCTGGGATCGCTCAAGTCGAACATCGGGCACGCCCAGGCCGCGGCCGGTGTCGGCGGCGTCATCAAGATGGTCCAGGCGATCCGCCACGGCGTCCTGCCGCGCACCCTGCACGTCACCGAGCCCACCCCCCACGTCGACTGGACGGCCGGCGGGCTCGAACTGCTCACCGAGGCCCGCGACTGGCCGGAGACCGAACGCGCCCGCCGGGCGGCCGTCTCCTCGTTCGGCATCAGCGGCACCAACGCCCACGTCATCGTCGAGCAGGCGGACGACGAGCACCAGGACGCCCGCCCCGAGGCCGCGACCACCCCCGGACTGCCCACCCCCTGGGCCCTCTCCGCCCCCGACCGCGCCGCCCTCACCGCCCAGGCCGAGGCGCTCCACACCCGCCTGGAGAACGACCCCGAGCTCGGCGCCGCCGACGTCGCCGACATCGGCTTCTCCCTCGCCACCACCCGCGCCACCTGGTCCGAGCGGGCCGTCGTCACCGGCACCGGAGCGACCGAGCTCCTCGCCGGTCTCGACGCGCTGCGCCGCAACGCCGACGCCCCCCAGCTGGTCACCGGCTCCGCCGCCCGCGCGGGCCGTACCGCGTTCCTGTTCACCGGCCAGGGCGCCCAGTACCCGGGCATGGGCCGCGAACTGTACGAGACGCATCCGGCGTTCGCCGCCGCCCTCGACGAGGTGTGCGCCGCGCTCGACCCGCACCTCGACCTCGGCCGGCCGCTGCGCGACGTGATGTTCGACGACGCGGACGGCGACACCGCCCCGGACAGCGACACGGCTCTGGGCGGCGACACCCCGTACAGCGACACGGCCCTGGGCGGCGACACCGTCCTGCTGAACGAGACCCGCGCCACCCAGCCCGCCCTCTTCGCCCTCGAAGTCGCCCTCCACCACACCCTCCAGGCCCACGGGCTCACCCCCGACGCCGTCGCCGGGCACTCCATCGGCGAACTCGCCGCCGCCCATGTCGCCGGGGTCCTCTCCCTGGAGGACGCCGCCGCCCTGGTCGCCGCCCGCGGCCGGCTGATGCAGGCGGCGGTCCCCGGCGGCGCGATGCTCGCCGTCCAGGCCACGGAGGACGAGGTCGCCGAGACCCTCGCCCCCTACGCCGACCGCCTCGCCGTCGCCGCCGTCAACGGCCCGGACGCCGTCGTGGTCTCCGGTGACGCCGACGCCGCCGACGCGCTCGCCGCGCTCTGGCGCGAGCGCGGCCGCAAGACCCGCCGACTGACGGTCAGTCACGCCTTCCACTCGCCGCACATGGACACGATCCTCGACGAGTTCCGTACCGTCGCCGAGGGCCTGACGTACCACGCGCCGCTCCTCCAGGTCGTCTCCACCGTCACGGGCCTGCCCGCCACCGGCGACGACCTCGTCACCCCCGACTACTGGGTGCGGCAGATCCGCGAGGCCGTACGGTTCCTCGACGCCACCCGCAGCCTTGAGGACGAGGGCGTCACCGTCTTCGTCGAGATCGGCCCCGACGCCGTCCTCACCGCGATGGCCGCCGGATCGTTCCTGGCCGACACCTCCCAGGCCGTCGCCCTCCAGCGGTCCGGCCGCCCCCAGCCCGTCACCCTCGCCGCCGGACTCGCCCGCGCCCACACCCTCGGCGCCCCGCTGGACCTGGCGTCGTTCTTCCCCGGCGCCTCGCGCGTCGAGCTGCCCACGTACGCGTTCCAGCGCAGCCACTACTGGCTCCGGCCCGAGGCCCGCACCGACGCCCGCGGTCTCGGACTCGACCCGGCGGGCCACCCCCTGCTGGCCACCAGCGTCGACCTCGCCGACCGCGAGGGCCTGGTCCTCACCAGCAGGCTGTCGCTGAACGACCACCCGTGGCTCGCCGACCACCGCATCCACGGCACCGTCCTCGTACCCGCCACCGCGTTCATCGAACTCGCCACGGCGGCGGGCCGGACCGCCGGCGCCGAGCACCTCGTCGAGCTGACCCTGGAAGCCCCGCTCGCCCTTCCCGAGCAGCGGGCCGTCCGCGTCCAGGTCACGGTCTCCGCCCCCGACACCACGGGCACCCGCACCTTCGCCGTGCACTCCCGGCCCGAGACCGACACCGAACACGACGAGCCGGCCGCCTGGACCCGCCACGTCTCCGGCGCCCTCGCCGGCACACCCCCCACCACCGGCCCGGCCTTCGACGAACTCCTCACCTGGCCGCCGCAGGACGCGGAGACGGTGCCGCTGGACGACACGTACGAGCGGCTCACCGCCCTCGGATACGAGTACGGCGCCACCTTCCAGGGACTGCGCGCCCTCTGGCGCGGCGCGCACGGCACCACCTACGCCGAGGTCGCCCTCCCCACGGACCAGCACGAGGCCGCCGCCGGCTACGGCATCCACCCCGCCCTCCTCGACGCCGTCCTCCACCCGGTCGTCCTCGACGCCGCCGACGCCGCCGACCCGGACACCATCCGGCTGCCGTTCGCCTGGAGCGGGATCACCACCCACGCCGTCGGCGCCACCACCCTGCGCGTCCGCATCGAGCGCACCGGCACCGACACCGTCGGCCTGCACCTCGCCGACGCCACCGGCGCCCCCGTGGCCACCGTCGACTCGCTGATGCTGCGCCCCGTCGCCAAGGACAAGCTCGCCCCGGCGGCCACCACGGACGGCCTGTTCACCGTCGCCTGGACCACCCTCACCCCGGCGGGCGGCCCCGCGCCGCGCGTCACCGAACTCCCCGCCGGCACGGACACCCTCCCGGACGCGGGGGAGCCCACGGCCGACGTCCTCCTCGTCCGCGTCGACGCCGGCAGCGCCCCCAACCCCGCCGCCGCCCACGAGAACGCCGCCCGCGCCCTCGCCCTGACCCAGCGGTGGCTCGCCGACGAGCGTTTCGACGGCACCCGCCTCGCGTTCGCCACCACCGGCGCCGTCGCCACCACCCCCGGCGAAGCCGTCGACGGCCTGTCCGCGGCCCCCGTCTGGGGCCTGCTGCGCGCCGTCCAGAGCGAACACCCCGACCGGATCGTCGTCCTGGACGTCGACGGCACCTCCGAGGCCGAGGAACGACTGCCCGCCGCCCTGGCCACCGGAGAACCGCAGCTCGCCCTGCGCGGCACCCGGCTGCACGCCCCGAGGCTCAGCCGCGACCGCGCCCCGGCACCCGCCGACGCGCCCCGCCTCGACCCCGAGGGCACCGTCCTCATCACCGGCGGCACCGGCGGCCTCGGCGGACTCCTCGCCCGCCACCTCGTGACCGGGCACGGCGTACGCCACCTGCTGCTCACCAGCCGACGCGGACCCGACACCCCCGGAGCCGACCGGCTCACCGCAGAACTCACCGGACTCGGCGCCCGGGTGACCACCGTCGCCGCCGACGCCGCCGACCCGGACGCCGTCGCCACCCTCCTGACGGCCGTCGACCCCGCGCACCCGCTCACCGCGATCGTGCACACCGCCGGCGTCCTCGACGACGCCACCGTCGAATCGCTCACCCCCGAACAGCTGGCCAAGGTCCTGCGGCCCAAGGTCGACGCCGCCTGGAACCTGCACGAGCAGACCCGCGACCTGGACCTGGCCGCCTTCGTCCTCTTCTCCTCCGTCTCCGGCATCACCGGCACCGCCGGACAGTCCAACTACGCCGCCGCCAACACCTACCTCGACGCGCTCGCCGCCCACCGCCAGGCCCAGGGCCGGGCCGCCACCTCGCTGGCCTGGGGCCTGTGGGACGCCAGCCACGGCATGGGCGCCCAGCTCGGCGAGGCCGACCTCGCCCGCTGGAGCCGGGCGGGCGTCGACCCGCTCCACCCGGACACCGGCCTCGCCCTCTTCGACGCCGCCCTCACCGGCGGCGACGCCCTGGTCGTACCGGCCCTGCTCGACCTGGCCCGGCTGCGCGCCGCCGCGGCCGGCAACCCGCCCGCCCTGCTGCGCGGGCTGATCCGCCCCCGCGCCACCACCCGGGCCGCGCAGGGCGCGACGGCCGCGGCAGCGGACGGCGGCACCGAATGGGCCCGCCGCATCGCCGGCCTCCCCGAGGAGGAGAGCAGGGCCGCCGCGGCCGACCTCGTCCGCGGCATCGTCGCCGGCGTCCTCGGCCACGCGAGCCCGGAGGGCATCGACCCGGAGCGCGCCTTCAAGGACATCGGCTTCGACTCGCTGGCCGCCGTGGAACTGCGCAACCGGCTCAACACCGCCACCGGACTGCGGATGCCCGCCACCGCCGTCTTCGACCACCCCTCACCCGCCGCCCTCGCCGCCTATCTGCACCAGCAGGCCGTCGGCCGCAAGCCCGCCACGAGCAGCGCACCCGCCCGCCGGGCCGCCGCGGCGGCCGACGAGCCCATCGCCATCGTCGGCATGGCCTGCCGCTTCCCCGGCGGCGTGTCCTCGCCCGAGGACCTGTGGCGGCTCGTCGCCGAAGGCACCGACGCCATCAGCGAGTTCCCCGACAACCGGGGCTGGGACCTGGACTCCCTCTACCACCCGGACCCGGAGAAGACGGGCACCTCCTACACCCGGCACGGCGGATTCCTCCACGACGCCGACCGGTTCGACCCGGCGTTCTTCGGGATGTCCCCGCGCGAGGCCATCGCCACCGACCCGCAGCAGCGCCTCCTCCTGGAGACCGCCTGGGAGACCTTCGAGAGCGCCGGCATCGACCCGGCCGTCGTACGCGGCACCAGCACCGGTGTCTTCACCGGCGCCATGTACGACGACTACGCCTCGCGGCTCGCCAAGAGCCCCGAGGAGTTCGAGGGCTTCCTGCTCGCCGGGAACCTCTCCAGCGTCGTCTCCGGCCGCCTCTCCTACACGTACGGCCTCGAAGGCCCCGCCGTCACCGTCGACACCGCCTGCTCCTCCTCCCTGGTCGCCCTCCACCTCGCGGCCAACGCGCTGCGCCAGGGCGAGTGCGACCTCGCCCTCGCCGGCGGCGTCACCGTGATGTCCGGCCCCAGCACCTTCGTCGAGTTCTCCCGGCAGCGCGGCCTCTCCGAGGACGGCCGCTGCCGCTCCTTCTCCGCCGACGCCTCCGGCACCGGCTGGGCCGAGGGCGTGGGCCTCCTCCTCGTGGAGAAGCTGTCCGACGCCCGCCGCAACGGCCACCGGGTCCTCGCCGTGATGCGCGGCTCGGCCGTCAACCAGGACGGCGCCTCCAACGGCCTGACCGCCCCCAACGGTCCGGCGCAGGAACGCGTCATCCGCCAGGCCCTCGCCGTCGCCGGCCTCACCCCCGCCGACGTCGACGCGGTCGAGGCACACGGCACCGGCACCAGCCTCGGCGACCCGATCGAGGCCCAGGCACTCCTCGCCACCTACGGCCAGGACCGCCCCGAGGGCCGCCCGCTCTACCTCGGCTCCCTCAAGTCGAACATCGGGCACGCCCAGGCCGCGGCCGGTGTCGGCGGCGTCATCAAGATGATCCAGGCCATGCGGCACGGCACCCTGCCGAAGACCCTGCACGCCGAGAACCCCTCCCCCCACATCGACTGGGACACCGGCGCGGTCCAGCTGCTCACCGAGGCGACCCCGTGGCCCGCCACCGGCCGCCCCGCCCGCGCCGCCGTGTCGTCCTTCGGCATCAGCGGCACCAACGCCCACGTGGTCCTGGAACTGGCCGGCGACACCCCGGCACCGGCCGCTCCGGACACCCCGTCCGGTGGCGAGACCGACGCCGTCGTCCTCCCCTGGATCCTGACCGCGAAGGACGAGAACGCCCTGCGCCGCCAGGCCGACCGGCTCCACCGCCACCTCACCGGCCACCCCGGGCTCACCGCCGGCGACGTCGGCCTCACCCTGGCCACCACCCGCGCCACCCTGGAGCACCGCGCCGCCGTCCTCGGCACCGACCGCGCCACGCTCCTGACCGGACTGGCCGCCCTCGCCGGCGGCGAGCCGACGCCCGCGGTCGTACGGGCCACCACCGGCCGCCGCGGCAAGACGGCGTTCCTCTTCACCGGACAGGGCAGCCAGCGGCTCGGCATGGGACGCGAGCTGTACGAGACGTCCCCCGTCTTCCGCCGCGCCCTCGACGAGGTGTGCAGGCACCTCGACACCGAACTGTTCCGCCCCGTCAAGGACGTCCTCTTCGCCCCCGAAGGCTCCGCGGACTCGGCCCTGATCGACCAGACCGCCTTCACCCAGGCCGCCCTCTTCGCCACCGAGGTCGCCCTCTTCCGGCTCGCCGAACACCACGGCATCACCCCGGACTACCTCCTCGGCCACTCCATCGGCGAGGTCACCGCCGCCCACCTGTCCGGGGTCCTGGACCTCGCCGACGCGTGCGCCCTCGTCGCCGAGCGCGGCCGGCTCATGCAGGCGGCCCGCGAGGGCGGCGCGATGGCCGCGCTCCAGGCCTCCGAGGAAGAGGTACGGTCCGTCCTCGCCGACTACGAAGACGTCGCCATCGCCGGGATCAACGGCCCCCGGGCCACCGTCATCTCCGGCGACCAGGACCTCGTCGAGGAGATCAGCACCCTCTGGCGCACCCGGGGCCGCAAGACCAAGCGACTGCCGGTCAGCCACGCCTTCCACTCGCCGCACATGGACGAGGTGCTCGACGAGTTCCGTTCCGTCGCCGAGTGCCTGACGTACCACGAGCCCCGCATCCCCGTCGTCTCCAACGTCACCGGCGTCCTCGCCACCACCGAGCAGCTCACCTCGCCCGACTACTGGGTCACCCACATCCGCGAGGCGGTCCGCTTCCACGACGGCGTCCGCCACCTCGAAGAGCTGGGCGTCACCGAGTACCTGGAGATGGGCCCCGACGGCGTCCTGACCGCCATGGCCCAGGAATGCCTGACCCGCGAGGCCGGCTTCCTCGCCCCGCTGCTCCGCTCGGGCAGGCCCGAGGCCGACACCGTCGCCGCCGCCCTCACCGGCGCCGTACTGCGCGGCGCCCGCCCGGACTGGCAGTCGTACTTCCCCGGCGCCCGCCGCGTCGACCTGCCCACCTACTCCTTCGACCACGCCCGCTACTGGCTGGAGGGCGCCGCCACCCCCGGCGACGCCGAGGGCTTCGGCCTCGCCGCCGTCGGCCACCCCCTGCTCAGCGCGGCCGTACGGGTCGCGGACCGGGACGCGTACCTCCTCACCGGCCGCGTCTCCCGCCGCACCCACCCCTGGCTGGAGGGCCACGCCGTGGCGGGAACCGTCCTGCTGCCGGCCACCGCCCTGCTCGACCTGGCCTTCCGCGCCGCCGAGCAGGTCGACTGCGACCTCGTCGACGAACTGACGCTCGCCGCACCGCTGGTCCTGCCCGAGCGCGGAGCCGTCCAGCTCCAGCTCGTCGTCGGCGAACCCGACGGGACCGGCGGCCGCAGCCTCGCCGTCTACGCCCGGCCCGACCAGGACGACGACCCGGACCAGCCGTGGACCCTGCACGCCGAGGGCCGCCTCGGCACCGGCACCGCCACCCCCGAGGGCCTCCTCGCCTGGCCCCCCGCCGGGGCCACCGAGGTCGACCTCGACGGCGTGTACGACCGGCTCGCCGGCGCCGGATACGGCTACGAGAACGCCTTCCAGGGCCTCAGCCGCCTCTGGAAGGCACAGGACGAGCTCTTCGCCGAGGTCGTCCTCGGCGAGGAACACCGCACCGACGCCCCCCGGTTCGGTCTCCACCCCGCCCTCCTCGACGCCGCCCTGCACCCGCTGCTCCCCGGCGTCGCCGAGCCCGAAGGCACCTCCTGGCTGCCGTTCTCCTGGTCCGGCGTGAGCCTGTACGCCACCGGGGCGACCGTCCTGCGCGTCCGGCTCACCCTCAACCGGGCCGGCGACGACTCGCTCAGGGTCGCGCTCACCGTCGCCGACGGCGCGGGCGCATCCGTCGCCTCCGCCGCATCGCTCCTGCTGCGCCCGCTGTCCGAGGAGGCGCTCCGCGGGGCGGGCACCGCCGCACGCGACGGACTGTTCGGCCTCGGCTGGACGGCCCTGCCCGCCACCGGCACCGCACCGGCCCGCACCGGCTGGGCCCTGCTCGCCGACGGCGCCGGCCAGGGAAGCGTGCGGGCCCTCGGCGCCGCGCTCGACGCGGGCGCCGCGACGCCCGCCGTACTCCTGCTGCGGACGCCCGGCCACCTCACCGACGCGACCGGCGCCCACCTCACCGACGCGACCGGCGCCCACGACGCCGACGCGACCGGCGCCCACGTGACCGGCGCCCACGACGCCGACCTGCCCGAGCGGGCCCGCACCGCCGTACGGCGGGTCCTCGACACCGTGCAGGACTGGCTCGCCGACGACCGGCTCGCCGAGACCCGGCTCGTCGTCACCACCCGCGGAGCCGTCGCCGCGGGACCCGAGGACGTCACCGACCTGGCCCACGCCGGAGTCTGGGGCCTCCTCAGGTCCGCACAGACCGAGAACCCCGGCCGGATCGTCCTCGTCGACCTCGACCCCGCCACCACCGGAGACCACACCGCAGGCGACCAGGACCGTACGGCCGCCGAGGACCGGCTCCTCGACCTCGCCGTAGCCACCGGCGAGGCCCAGATCGCCGTCCGCGGCGACACCCTCACCGTCCCCCGGCTGACCCGCGCCACCCCCGCGGCCGAAACCCCCACCACCCCCCACTGGGACCGCGGCACCGTCCTCGTCACCGGCGCGACCGGCGCCCTCGGCGCCGTCCTCGCCCGGCACCTCGTCACCGAACACGGAGCCCGCCGACTGCTGCTGCTCAGCCGCCGCGGCCCCGACGCCCCCGGCGCCGGCGAACTCCGCACCGAACTCGAAGCCCTCGGCGCCCACGCCGAGACCGTCGCCTGCGACGTGACCGACCGCGACTCCCTCGCCGCCGTCCTCGCCGCCGTCCCCGACCAGCACCCGCTCACCGCCGTCGTCCACACCGCCGGCGTCCTCGACGACGGCGTCGCCGCCCAGCTCACCCCCGACCAGCTCGACAAGGTCCTCCGCCCCAAGATCGACGCCGCCTGGCACCTCCACGAACTCACCCGGAACCTCGACCTCACCGCCTTCGTCCTCTACTCCTCCGTCGCCGGCCTCATCGGCACCGCCGGCCAGGCCAACTACGCGGCGGGCAACACCTTCCTCGACGCCCTCGCCGCCCACCGCCGCGCCCACGGCCTGCCCGGCCTGTCCCTCGCCTGGGGCCTGTGGGCCCAGGCCAGCACCATCTCCGGCAGCCTCGACGAGACCGACCTGCGCCGCCTGGCCCGCGTCGGCCTGCGCCCCCTCGCCTCCCAGGAGGCGATGGCCCTCTTCGACGCGGCACCCGCCACCGGCGAGGCCGTCCTCGCCGTCACCCGCCTCGACACGGCGGCCCTGCGCGGCGGCGGCGAACTGCCGCCCGTCCTGCGGGCCCTCGCCGGACCGCCCAAGCGCCGCACCACCACCGTCGCGAGCGGCGGAGCCTCCGAGGAGGCCCCGCTCGCCCAGCGGCTCGCCTCCCTCGGCACCGCCGAACGGGAACGCGCCCTCACCGACCTCGTACGCGCCCAGGTCGCCGGCGTCCTCGGACACGGAGACCCCGGCCGCATCGAGGCCGACCGGGCCTTCCAGGAGCTCGGCTTCGACTCCCTCACCGCCGTCGAACTCCGCAACCAGCTGGGCCGGGCGACCGGACTGCGCCTGCCGACCACTCTCGTCTTCGACCACCCGTCGCCGCAGGCCCTCGCCACCCACCTCCTCGGCGAACTCGCCGTGGAGGAGGCCTCGCCCGCCGAACCGGTCCTCACCCCCCTCGCGGGCCTGGAGACGGCCATCGCCGCCGCACCCGACCAGGAGACGCGCGACCTGATCACCGCACGCCTCAAGGAACTCCTCAAGGCGGCCGAGATCGCCGACGGCCTCGGACGCCCGGCGGACACCGAGGACGAGCAGGACCTCGAAACGGCGAGCGACGAGGAGCTCTTCGCGCTCCTCGACGAACTCGAATGACCCCCAGGGCACGCGCCGCCCACGGCGCGCACACGGCAATCGGACACACCACCACACGGGAGCTGAATTCACGTGGCTGACGAGGTACAACTCCGCGAATACCTCAAGAGGGCCATCGCCGACGCCCGAGACGCACGCAAGCGTCTGCGCGAGGTCGAGGACAAGGAACAGGAGCCGATCGCCATCGTCTCCATGGCCTGCCGGTACCCGGGAGGCGTCGCCTCGCCCGAGGACCTGTGGCAGCTGGTCGCCGACGGCGTCGACGCGGTCTCCTACTTCCCCACCGACCGCGGCTGGGACCTGGAGCGCCTCTACGACCCCGACCCGGAGAAGACCGGCACCTCCTACTCCCGCGAGGGCGGATTCCTCTACGACGCCGACCTCTTCGACCCCGAACTGTTCGGGATGTCCCCGCGCGAGGCCCTGGCGGCCGACCCGCAGCAGCGGCTCCTCCTGGAGACCGCCTGGGAGACCTTCGAGCGCGCCGGCATCGACCCGGTCTCGCTCAAGGGCACCCGGACCGGTGTGTTCGCCGGCGTCATGTACAACGACTACGGCTCGCGCCCCCACCTCCCCCCGGAGGACTTCGAGGGCTACCTCTTCAGCGGCAGCGCGGGCTCCATCGCCTCGGGCCGCGTCGCCTACACGTACGGCCTCGAAGGCCCGGCCGTCACCGTCGACACCGCCTGCTCCTCCTCCCTGGTCGCCCTCCACCTCGCGGCCAACGCGCTGCGCCGCGGCGAGTGCGACCTCGCCCTGGCCGGCGGTGTCACCGTGATGTCGACGCCGGTCGCCTTCGTCGAGTTCTCCCGGCTGCGCGGGCTCGCCGCCGACGGCCGCAGCAAGTCCTTCTCCGCGGCCGCGGACGGCACCGGCTGGGCCGAGGGCGTGGGCCTCCTCCTCGTGGAGAAGCTGTCCGATGCCCGCCGCAACGGTCACCGGGTGCTCGCCGTGATGCGCGGCTCGGCCGTCAACCAGGACGGCGCCTCCAACGGTCTGACCGCCCCCAACGGTCCGGCGCAGGATCGCGTCATCCGCCAGGCCCTCGCCGGCGCGGGCCTCACCCCCGCCGACGTCGACGTCGTGGAGGCCCACGGCACCGGAACGCGGCTCGGCGACCCGATCGAGGCGCAGGCGCTCCTCGCCACCTACGGCCAGGACCGCCCCGAGGGCCGCCCGCTGTACCTCGGCTCCCTCAAGTCGAACATCGCCCACGCCCAGGCCGCGGCAGGAGTCGGCGGCGTCATCAAGATGATCCAGGCCATGGAGCACGGCGTGATGCCTCGCACCCTGCACAGCGATCAGCCGACCACCCACGTCGAATGGGACGAGGGCGCCGTCTCCCTCCTCAACGAGGCGAGGCCCTGGCCCGAGACGGGGGCCCCGCGCCGCGCGGCCGTCTCCTCCTTCGGCTTCGGCGGCACGAACGCCCACGTCATCATCGAGGAACCGCCCGCGGCGGCCGAAGATGCCACGGAGAAGCCCCAGGAGGCGTCGGCGGCGCTCCCCGTCGTGCCGTGGATCATCTCCGGCAAGACGGCCACCGCCCTCCGTGACCAGGCACGACGGCTGAACGCCCGCCTCACGGCGGACCTCGCCGTGTCCCCCCTGGACATCGGTTTCTCCCTGGCGACGGGGCGGGCGTCCCTGGACCACCGTGCGGTGGTGACGGGCCGGGACCGTGGTGAACTCCTCGCCGGGGTGCGGGCGCTGGCCGAGGGCGGGACGGCTCCGGGTCTGGTGCACGGTGAGCGGGCGCGGGGCCGTACGGGCTTCCTGTTCACGGGGCAGGGCGCGCAGCGGGCGGGGATGGCGCAGGAGCTGTACGCGTCGTTCCCGGTGTTCGCGGCGGTGTTCGACGAGGTCTGCGCGCTCTTCGACGTAGCGCTGGACGGTTCTCTGCGTGAGGTGGTCGTCTCGGGTGAGGGGCTGGACGAGACGGGCTGGACGCAGCCGGCGTTGTTCGCGGTCGAGGTCGCGTTGTTCCGTCTGGTGGAGTCGTGGGGTGTGCGTCCGGACTTCGTGGCGGGGCATTCGATCGGTGAGATCGCGGCCGCGCATGTGGCGGGGGTGTTCTCGCTGGAGGACGCGGTGCGTCTGGTGGTGGCGCGTGCCGGTTTGATGCAGGCGCTGCCGCGTGGTGGTGCGATGGTCGCTGTGGAGGCGACGGAGGCCGAGGTCGTCGCCCTCCTGGAGGGCCGGGTGGCGATCGCGGCGGTCAACGGCCCCCGCTCGGTCGTCGTCTCCGGCGAAGAGGAAGCGGTCCACGAGGTCGCACGGAAGGTCGGTGAGCTGGGGGGCAGGACCCGTCGTCTGACGGTGAGCCACGCCTTCCACTCGCCGCTCATGGATCCGATGCTGGCCGAGTTCAAGGCCGTCGCGTCCCGGCTGACGTACGAGGCTCCCCGTATCGCGGTGGTCTCCACGGTCACCGGCAAGGTCGCCACCGGCGACGACCTCCGTACCGCCGACTACTGGGCCGACCAGGTCCGTGGCACCGTCCGCTTCGCCGACGCCGTCGAGTCGATGGTGGCCGAGGGCGTCACCTCGTACCTGGAGGTGGGTCCCGACGGCGTGCTGTCGGCACTGGCCGAGGGTGCCGTTCCGGCGCTCCGCCGGGGCCGCGACGAGGCCGTGACGCTGCTGTCGGCCGTGGGAACGCTCTTCACCCGGGGCGTCACGGTCGACTGGCGAACGCTGTACGAGGGAACCGGCGCCCGCCAGGTGCCGCTGCCCACGTACGCCTTCCAGCGCCGCCGCTACTGGCTCGAATCCCGCCCCGCCCCCGAGACCCACGGCCACGGCGCCCCCACCACCGGCCACCCGGTCCTCGGCTCGCCCATCACGGTGGCCGGCTTCAACCAGATCCTGTTCACCAGCCGCCTCTCCCTGGAAAGCCACCCGTGGCTCGCCGACCACGTCGTCCTCGGCTCGCCCGTCCTCCCGGCGTCGGCGCTCGTCGAACTCGCCATCCACGCGGGCGACCTGATCGGCCACCCGGCGCTCGACGAGCTCAACCTCCAGGTGCCGCTGGTGCTCCCGGAAGAGGGAAACATCCAGCTCCAGGTCAGGGCAGGCACTCCGGACGACACCGGACGGCACTGCTTGTGCCTGTACTCCCGCCCCGACGACTTCGACGCGCCGTGGACCATGCACGCCGAGGGCTGGTACCTCACGGAGGAGCCCGAGGTCGCCGCCTCCCTCGCCTGGGACGACGACGCGACGGGCCGGACCACCGAGATCCAGCTCCCCGACGGCCTCCGGACCGACGCCGGACGGTACGGGCTGCACCCGGTCCTGCTGCAGGCGGCCCTGCCCGTCCGCCCCGAGGACCCGGCCGCCGGTACGGTCCCGGTCCCCGCCGACTGGTACGGGGTACGGCTCCACGCCACCGGGGCGACCGCCGTCAAGGCGCGGGTCACGGAGATCGACGAGGGCGCCTTCTCGCTCCAGCTGGCCGACGCGGCCGGCGACCTGGTCGTCTCGGTGGAGTCCATCGTCTTCCGCGACATACCCAACGAGCAGTTCAGGGCCGCCGTGGGCGGCGACAGCACGGGACGCGAATCGCTCTTCCACGTCGACTGGACGCCCACCGCCCTGCCGGAGCCGGCCGAACCGCTCGCGTGGGCCGTCCTGGACCCGGACGGCACCGGCGGGCAGAACGGCACCGGCGAGAACCGGTACGCGCACCCCGCCGAGGTGGCCGCGGCCGTCGCCGCCGGCACGCGCGTCGACGCCGTCCTGTTGCCCTGGACCCCCGCGGATCCCGGCGCCGACCAGGCCGCCGCCACGCACACGGCCACGCGGAAGACCCTCGCGCTGGTACGTGAGTGGCTGGCCGACGAGCGTCTTGAGGGGACCCGGCTCGTGGTGGTCACCTCGGGCGCGGTCGCCACCGCCGACGGGGAGGACGTCACCGACCTGGCGGGCGCCGCCGTCTGGGGCCTGCTCCGCTCGGCCCAGTCGGAAGCCCCCGACCGCATCGTCCTCATCGACACGGACACGGACACGGACACGGACACCGACGGCGGTACGGGCACGAACGCCGACACCGAGGTGACGCTCTCCCTCCTCGCCGCCGGTGAACCCCAAGCCGCCCTGCGCGACGGCAAGACGCTCCTGCCCCGCCTGCGACGAGTCCCCGTCACCGACAAGCCCGCCGGCCGGCCCCCCGTCTGGAAGCACGGCACCGTCCTCGTCACCGGCGGCACCGGCACCCTCGGCGCCGAGTTCGCCCGCCACCTCGTCGCCGAGCACGGCGCCACCCGTCTCCTGCTGCTCTCCCGTACCGGCGAACAGGCCGACGGCGCGGCAGGGCTCCTGGACGACCTGCGGGGCATCGGCGCCCACGTCACCGTCGCCGCCTGCGACGCCGCCGATCGCGACGCGCTCGCCCGGGTGCTCGCGAGCATCCCGGAGGAGCACCCGCTGACCGCGGTCGTGCACACCGCAGGCGTACTCGACAACGGACTGCTCCCCGCGCTCACCGACGACCGGCTCGCCGACGTGCTGCGGCCGAAGGCGGACGCGGCCTGGCACCTGCACGAGCTGACCCGGCACCTGGAACTGGAGGCGTTCGTGACGTTCTCCTCCACGGTGGGCGTCCTCGGCGGCCCCGGCCAGGCCAACTACGCGGCGGCCAACGCCTTCCTGGACGCCCTCGCCGCCCACCGGCGCGCCCAGGGCCTGCCGGCGACCTCCATCGCCTGGGGCCTGTGGCAGCTCGGCGGCATCAACGCCCACCTGGCCGAGAGCGACCTCAACCGCTTCGCCCGCGACGGCTTCCGGCCGATCGCCCGCGTCGAAGGCCTCTCCCTGTTCGACCGGGCCACCGCCGACGGCCGGGCCGCGCTCGTCGCGACCCCGGTGGGCGTGACCGCCGTACGGGCCCAGGCCCGGATCCCCGCCCTCCTGAGCGAGCTCGCGGCCCTGCCGGGCCGCCGCGTCGCCCGGTCCGGGTCCGCCGACCACGCCGCCGACCCGGCGGCCGGTCTTGCCGCACGACTGGGCGAGCTGAGCGAGGTGGAGCAGGAACAGTTCCTCCTCACCCTCGTGCGTACCGACGTCGCCGCGGTCCTCGGCCGTACCGACGCCGAGTCCATCGCCCCGGAACGCGCCTTCCAGGACCTCGGCTTCGACTCGCTCACCGCGGTCGACCTGCGCAATCGGATCGGCACCGCCACCGGCGTCAAGCTTCCCGCCACCCTCGTGTTCGACCACCCCACCCCGGCGGCCCTCGTCGCGTTCCTGCGGGACCGCCTCACCCCCCAGGCACCCGACGCCCGCCAGGCGCTCCTCGACGAACTGGACGAGGTGGAAAGGAAGCTGGCCGCCGTGTCCCAGGGCGACCAGGACCGGTCCGCCGTCTCCGCCCGCCTCCGTGCCCTGCTGTCCCGGGTCGAGGGGGCCGACGGTCCGGCCGCGGTGCCCGGCGCGTACGACCCGTCCGACGCGGCCGACGATTCCGATGCCATCGAGTCGGCCTCCGTCGACGAGCTTCTCAGCTTCATCGACAACGAACTCGGCAGCTCCACCCCCTAGGTGCCTTCCGCCGTCGGCCCCCTGGCGGCGGACGGATCCCAGAGCCGGTCCGGCGGCCCCCTTCCGCCGGACCGGCCCCCTGCCACTCAGCCTTCGCCCGAGGAGAGCACGAACCCGATGTCCAACCCGTCGAACGAAGAGAAGCTGGTCGAGTACCTGAAGCGGGTCACGGTCGACCTGCAGAAGGCGCATCGCAAGATCGCCGCGCTGGAGGCGGCCGACTCCGAGCCGATCGCCGTCGTCGGCATGGCCTGCCGCTTCCCCGGCGGAGTGGCCTCCCCCGACGACCTGTGGCGACTTGTCGACTCCGGCACCGACGCCATCACCGACTTCCCCACCGACCGCGGCTGGGACCTGGAGCGCCTCTACGACCCCGACCCGGGCCGCGCCGGCACCTCCTACACCCGCAAGGCCGGCTTCCTGCACGACGCCGCCCTGTTCGACGCCGGGTTCTTCGGGATCTCGCCCCGCGAGGCCCTCGCCATGGACCCGCAGCAGCGCCTCCTCCTGGAGACCTCGTGGGAGGCGTTCGAGCAGGCGGGCATCGACCCCGACACCCTGCGCGGAAGCCGTACGGGCGTCTTCGCGGGCATCATCGAGCAGAGCTACCTCGGCCTGGACGGACCCGAGGAGTTCGAGGGCTATCTGCTGACGAGCAAGCTCAGCAGCGTCGCCTCCGGCCGGGTCGCCTACAGCCTCGGTCTCGAAGGCCCCGCCCTCTCCGTCGACACCGCCTGCTCCTCCTCGCTCGTCGCCCTCCACCTCGCGATCCAGTCGCTGCGCTCCGGCGAGTCCGACCTGGCCCTGGCCGGCGGCGTCACGGTGACCGCGACCCCGGGCGGATTCGTCGACTTCTCCCGGCAGAGCGGCCTGGCGCCCGACGGCCGCATCAAGTCCTTCTCCGCCGACGCGGACGGCACCTCGTGGTCGGAGGGCGTCGGCATGCTCCTCGTGGAGAAGCTGTCCGACGCCCGCCGCCACGGCCACCAGGTCCTGGCCGTCATCCGGGGCTCGGCCGTCAACCAGGACGGCGCCTCCAACGGTCTGACCGCCCCGAACGGCCCCTCGCAGGAGCGGGTCATCCGCCAGGCCCTGACGGACGCGGGCCTGACCACCGCCGACGTCGACGTCGTCGAGGCGCACGGCACCGGGACCCGGCTCGGCGACCCGATCGAAGCCCAGGCCCTGCTCGCCACCTACGGCCAGGGCCGCCCGGAGGGCCGCCCGCTCTACCTCGGCTCCCTCAAGTCGAACATCGGGCACACCGTCGCCGCCGCCGGTGTCGGCGGCGTCATCAAGATGATCCAGGCCATGGAACACGGAGTGCTGCCCCGCACCCTGCACGTGGAGAGCCCCACGCCGATGGCGGACTGGGACTCCGGCGCCGTCGAGCTGCTCACCGAGGCCCGGGACTGGCCGGCCACCGATCGCGCCCGCAGGGCCGCCGTCTCCGCCTTCGGCGTCAGCGGCACGAACGCGCACGTGATCATCGAGCAGCCGCCCGTGGAGGAACCCGCGCAGGCCGAGACGGCCGAACTGCCCGTGGTGCCCTGGCTGCTGTCGGGCCGGACGCCGGACGCCCTGCGCGAGCAGGCCCGCCGCTTCCACGACCACGTCTCGGCCGAAGCCACCCACTCTCCCCTGGACCTCGGTTTCTCCCTGGCGACGGGGCGGGCGTCCCTGGACCACCGTGCGGTGGTGACGGGCCGGGACCGTGGTGAACTCCTCGCCGGGGTGCGGGCGCTGGCCGAGGGCGGGACGGCTCCGGGCCTGGTGCACGGCGAGCGGGCCGGGGGCCGTACGGGCTTCCTGTTCACGGGCCAGGGCGCCCAGCGGGCGGGGATGGCGCAGGAGCTGTACGCCTCCTTCCCCGTGTTCGCGGCGGCCTTCGACGAGGTCTGCGGTCTCTTCGACGCGGCGCTGGACGGTTCTCTGCGTGAGGTGATCGTCTCGGGCGAGGGGCTTGACGAGACGGGCTGGACGCAGCCGGCGTTGTTCGCGGTCGAGGTCGCGTTGTTCCGTCTGGTGGAGTCGTGGGGTGTGCGTCCGGACTTCGTGGCGGGGCATTCGATCGGTGAGATCGCGGCCGCGCATGTGGCGGGGGTGTTCTCGCTTGGGGACGCGGTTCGTCTGGTGGTGGCCCGGTCCGGTTTGATGCAGGCGCTCCCGCGTGGCGGTGCGATGGTCGCTGTCGAGGCGACGGAAGCCGAGGTCGTCGCCCTCCTGGAGGGCCGGGTTGCCATCGCGGCGGTCAACGGCCCCCGCTCGGTCGTCGTCTCCGGCGAGGAGACTGCCGTCCTCGAAGTCGGCCGCAAGGTCGAGGAGCTGGGCGGGCGAACACGCCGCCTGACGGTGAGCCACGCCTTCCACTCACCGCTCATGGACCCGATGCTCGACGAGTTCAAGGCCGTCGCGTCCCGGCTGACGTACGAGGCTCCTCGTATCGCCGTGGTCTCCACGGTCACCGGCAAGGTCGCGACGGGCAAGGAGCTCCGAACCGCCGAGTACTGGGCCGACCAGGTCCGCGGCACGGTCCGCTTCGCCGACGCCGTCGAGACGATGGTCTCCCAGGGCGTCACCGCCACCCTGGAACTCGGCCCCGACGGCGTCCTGTCCGCCCTCGCGGCCGAGCTCGTCCCCTCCGCCGTCGCCCTGCTGCGCCGCGACCGGCCCGAGGCCGACACGGCCGTCGGCGCGCTCGGCCGACTCCACCAGCACGGCGTCCCCGTCGACTGGGCGGGGTTCTTCGCCGGCACCGGTGCCCGCCGGGTCCCCCTGCCCACGTACGCCTTCCAGCACCAGCGCTACTGGGTGGAGTCGGCGGCCGTCGCCCCCGACGCCGCCGGGCTCGGCATGCGGTCGACCGGCCACCCGCTGCTCGGCGCCGCCGTCGTCCTCGCGGGCGCCGACCGGACCGTGTTCACCAGCACCTTCTCTCCCCGCACCCATCCCTGGCTCGCCGACCACACCGTCTCCGGTTCCGTGGTGCTGCCGCCCGCCGCGCTCGTGGAGCTCGTCGTCCGGGCCGGGGACGAGTCGGGGGCGACCACCCTCGACGAACTCGTCCTGGACACCCCGCTCGTCCTCGGCAAGGGCGGCACCCACCAGCTCCAGGTCGCCGTGGGCGCCCCCGACGCCACCGGCCGCCGCCCGGTCACCGTGCACGGCCGCCCCGACGACCCCGACGCGGCGTGGACCGCGCACGCCCACGGCACGTTGAGCGTCACCGCCCAGGGCCCCGGGTTCGAGCCGGTCGAGTGGCCGCCCGCCGACGCCGAGGAGACCGCCCTCGAAGAGCTGTACGCCGGTCTCGCCGACGCGGGCCTCGCGTACGGCCCGGCGTTCCAGGGCCTCACCGCCGCCTGGCGCCGTGGCGACGAGCTCTTCGCCGAGGTCGCGCTGCCCGAGCAGGCGACCGGCGCCGAGGACTTCACCCTGCACCCCGCGCTCCTCGACGCGGCGGTACGGCCCCTCCTGCCCGCCGTACCGGAGGGTGCTCCGCTCGCCGGGCACTGGCGCGGCGTACGGCTGCACGCGACCGGCGCCACCGCGCTCCGGGTCCGTATCGCCCCCGGGGCCGGTGGCGGCGCGCGCGTCGAACTCGCCGACCCGTCGGGGCAGCCCGTCGCCGTCGTCGCCGAGACTGCGGTGCGCGGTGTCGACGACGGCGCGTTCGCGACGGCCGCCGGCCGGCACGACGACGCGCTGTTCCACATGGGCTGGACGCCGCTGGGCGTGCGGCCGGCCGGGGAGACCCGTCCGGCCACGCTCGGCGACGAGGGCGACTTCACCAGCCCCGGCGAGGTGGTCGCGGCCGTCGCCGCCGGACGGGAGGTACCCGTCGTCGTCCTCCGTGTCCGGCCGGAACCGGCGGGCTCGCTGCCCGGTTCGGTCCACGCCACGACGGAGAAGGCACTCGGCCTGGTGGGTGAGTGGCTGGCCGACGAGCGTCTTGAGGGGACCCGGCTCGTGGTGGTCACCTCGGGCGCGGTCGCCACCGCCGACGGGGAGGACGTCACCGACCTGGCGGGCGCCGCCGTCTGGGGCCTGCTCCGCTCGGCCCAGTCCGAGCACACCGGCCGCATCGTCCTCGTGGACGCCGACCCCGACGCCGACCCGGACACCGACGTCACGGGCCTGGTCGCGGCCCTCGCCGTCGCCGGCGAAGCCCAGGCAGCCCTGCGCGCCGGACAGGTGTACGTCCCCCGGCTCGCGAGGGCCGTCGTACCCGCTCCCGGCACCGCCCCGGCCTGGAACCCCGACGGCACGGTCCTGATCACCGGCGGCACCGGCAGCCTCGGCGCCCTCTTCGCCCGCCACCTCGTCACCGCGCACGGGGTGCGCCACCTCCTGCTCACCAGCCGCAGCGGCCCGGCCGCCGCCGGTGCGAAGGAGCTGTCGGCCGAACTGACCGCCCTGGGCGCCCGGGTCACCGTCGCCGCCTGCGACACGGCCGACCACACGGCGCTCGCCGAGCTCCTCGACACGATCCCCGCCGACCTCCCGCTCACCGGCGTCGTACACGCCGCCGGCATCCTGGACGACGGCCTCCTCACCACCCTCACCCCCGAGCGGCTGCACGCCGTACTGCGGCCCAAGGTCGACGCGGCCTGGAACCTGCACCGCCTCACCCAGGACAAGGACCTCACCGCCTTCGTCCTCTTCTCCTCGATCGCCGCGGTCGTCGGCGGCCCGGGTCAGTCCAACTACGCCGCCGCCAACCAGTTCCTCGACGCCCTCGCCCAGCACCGGCACGCGCGCGCCCTGCCCGCCACCTCGGTCGCCTGGGGCCTCTGGGAGCAGTCCGGCGGCATGAGCGGCCACCTCAGCGAGACCGACCTCGGCCGCATCGCCCGCAGCGGCTTCCGTCCCGTCCCCCAGGCCCAGGGGCCCGCGCTGCTCGACCGGGCGATCGCCCTCGGGCACCCGGCCGTCGTCGCGACCCCGCTGGACATCGCGGTCCTGCGCGAACAGCCCGGCCGCATCCCGGCGGTGCTCACCGGGCTCGCCCCCGCCCCCCTGCGCCGGGCAGCCGCCGGCGAGGGCACGGCCGCGACCGCCTCGCTCGCCGACCTGGTCGCCGGGCTCGACGGACCCGAGCGCGAACAGGCCGTCCTGGACGCGGTGCTCGAACTCAGCGCGGCCGTCCTCGGTCATGCCGACACCTCCGGCATCCAGCCCGGACAGCCGCTGACCAAACTCGGCTTCGACTCGCTGACCTCGGTCGAGCTCCGCAACCGGCTGAGCGCCCTGGTCGACTCCAAGCTGCCCGCGACGCTGGTCTTCGACCACCCCACCCCCGCCGCCCTCGCCGCCTTCGTCTCCGGGCAGCTCGCCGGCGGGCCGGGGCCGGACGCCGCCCCGGCGCTCCCCGCCGTGGACTACGCGGTCGAGGTGCGCCTCGCCGACGACATCCGCCCGGCGGACGAGGTCGTCACGTCGGCCGCGGAGCCGCGGTCGATCCTGCTGACCGGAGCCACCGGCTTCCTCGGCGCGTTCCTGCTGCGCGACCTGATGCGGACGACGACGGCGACGATCCACTGCCTGGTCCGCGGAGCCGACCAGGACGAGGCGATGAAGCGGCTTCGGACCAACATGGAGTGGTACCGGCTGTGGGACGAGGTCGACGAGAGCCGGCTCTCGCCCGTCCTCGGCGACCTGGCCGAGGAGCGGCTCGGCCTCACGGAGGAGCACTTCGACGACCTGGCGCGGACGGTGGACGCCGTCTACCACAACGGCGCCCGGGTCCACTGGCTGCACCCGTACACGGCGCTGCGCGACGCCAACGTCCGCGGCACCGAGGAGGTGCTGCGCCTGGCGGCCCGTCACCGCACCGTCCCCGTCCACTACGTGTCCACCGTCGGCGTCTTCGACGGCGTACGGGAGGAGGGTGTCCCGCTCAAGGTGACCGACCCGACCGGTCCCGCCGAGGCCCTGCCCAGCGGCTACCTCCAGAGCAAGTGGGTCGCCGAGCAGCTCATCGGCACCGCCCGCGGCCGGGGCCTGCCCGTCTCCGTCTACCGCGTCGACGTGATCTCCGGCGACACCCGGACCGGCGCCTGCCAGACCCGCGACTTCGTCTGGCTCAGCCTCAAGGGCATCCTGCAGTCGGCGGCGGTGCCCGCCGATACAAGCGGCCGGTTCCACCTGCTGCCCGTCGACTACGTCAGCGCCGCCATCACCACCCTCTCCCGGCAGCGGGACACCGCGGGCCGTACCTTCCACCTGTTCAACCAGAGCTCCCTCAGCCTCGCCCAGTGCGTGGAGAACCTGCGGGCGTACGGGTACGCGCTGGACGAGCGGGACCGGCGGAGCTGGCACGAGGAGGTCGGCGCGAGCAGCGACAACGCCCTGCGCCCGCTGCTCCACGCCTTCGAGATGATGACCTCCGACACCGACGGCTTCTACCCGCCGATCGACACCTCCGAGACCCTCGCGGCCCTCGCGGGGACCGGCGTCGACTGCCCGCCGCTGACCGCCGAGCTCTTCGCCCGGTACGTCGGCTTCTTCGTCGAGGTGGGCCACTTCCCGCCCGTGCCGGACCGGGAGTCGGCACGCGTATGACGGGAGGTCAGGGCCGGGATCCGGCGCGCGTGTGACGGGAGGTCAGGGCCGGGGCCCGACGAAGTGCCCCGGCCCGGACCTCTTGACCCACCCTTGACCTGACATACCTTCCCTTTACCTGGAGGGAAGACGGCAGGTGACGGACTATCGGATGGCAGCATCGGCGCCATGAGCGATACGGGCGGGTTACTGCAGGACAAGGTCATTCTGGTCACGGGGGCGAGCAGCGGGATCGGTGCGGCGGCCGCGTACCTCTTCGCCCGCGAAGGCGCGTCGGTGGTCCTCGCCGCACGCCGGGAGGAGAGGCTCACCGCCTTCGTGGCGGAGCTGACGGCCAAGGGGTTACAGGCCTCGTCGGTGGTGTGCGACGTGACGCGCGCCGAGGACGCGCAGCGCGCGGTCGCACACGCGACGGAACGTTTCGGCAGGCTTGACGGCGCCTTCAACAACGCGGGCATCGGCGGGGACCAGGCCCCCCTCCACGAGATGGGGGACGAGGTCTACGACACCATCCTCGACACCAATGTGCGGGGACTGTGGAACTGCCTGCGCGCCGAGATCGGCGCGATGCTCCCGAGCGGCGGCGGCGCCATCGTCAACAACAGCAGCGTGGGTGGCCTGGTGGCGATAGCCACCGCCGCCCCGTACGTGGCGTCCAAGCACGCGGTGGTCGGCTTCACCCGCGCCGCGGCCGACGAGTACGCGAGGCAGGGCATCCGCGTGAACGCGGTGGCACCCGGTCCGACCCGCAGCGAGATCACGGTCGGCTGGTTCGCGCGCAACCCCGGTCTGGAGCAGACGGTCGAGGCGACCACCTCCCAGAAGCGCACCGCCGCGCCCGAGGAGGTGGCCGAGGCCGCGGCCTGGCTGCTCAGCGACAGGTCCTCGTACGTCACCGGTGCCGTCATGCCGGTGGACGGCGGCTACCTCAACCACTGAGCGCGGCAGGGCCGGTACGGAACAGGGGCGGTGCCGGTCCACGGACCGCACCGCCCCGCACGCCGGCATCGCTACCGTGCGCAGTCCATGGAGACGGAGAAGGCGCGCCCGCCGTTCTGCACACCGGTGATCTCGACGTGCAGGACGCCCTCGTCCGGTGCGGGGACGACGGAGGCGTCGATCCACAACGGGGCGTCGAACTCGACGTAGCGGTTGAAGGTGCTCATCACACGGATGGGATGGCAGTCCGGTGCGGTGACCGCGTGCGCGGCCTGATAAGCGGCCTCGACCAGCACCAGGCCGGGCACGTGGTCGACCCGGTGGTCGTACAGCGCGAGGTTGGACACGTCCGTGCGCAGCTGCCAGCGGTTCGGGAGGCCGCTCGGGGCGAGAAGGACCTCGCGCTCATGGGTGCGCCCGACCGTGTGCGCGAGGACCGGAGCGGGTGAGGTCACCTTTTCCCACGCGACCTCGGCGTGCGCGCCGCGCAGCCTGCGGTAGGCGGCGGGGGCGATCCAGCTGTAGTCGAGACGTGCCTCCGCGACCAGCCGTCCTTCGGACAGGATCGACTGCTCGATGCGCAGGGAGCGCGGATTGTTGCGCTTGACTGTCACAAGAATGAACAGGTTGTCCGGTTTGTTTTTTGGATCGTAAAAATCGCCGGAGACGCTGAAGTCCATCAGCTCCATGAGCGTCTGGTGCGACAGCGGGACCGATAACTCCGCGTGCCCTATGAGCAGGGCGCCCTGACGGACCGTCTGGGCGAGCAGCAGTGGGACGGAGCCGCCGTAGACCCCGGCCTCGGGCCAGTGCGCGGTCACGGCATAGCGGTCCGACCCCAATGAGGACCACTTCGTGAGGAGGACGGCGTCCTCGTCGTGCAGATGCACGTACTCCTTGGGAACGTTCCGGACGGGCGCGGCGATCCGATGGACGACATTGGTGTGCCGTCGGCGATCGGAGAGCAGGGCTTTGGGCATGATCCCCCCCTGGGTCAGGCCTAGATTGAGGTGCCGGGTTCCGACACGGGATAAGATACCGGCTAAGCGGTCCTTTTCAAGGAACAGTTTCAAAGCACAAGTACTGAGAGGTGGCCTGTGGCGCAGCAGGAACGTGCGATCCGTACCCGGCGGATCATCCTGGAGGCCGCTGCCGAGATGTTCGACGAGCGCGGCTACGAGTCGACGACCATCGCCGAGATCCTGGAGCGGGCGGATGTGACCAAGGGAGCCCTGTACTTCCACTTCCCCTCCAAGAGCGATCTGGCGCGCGGCGTCCTCGCCGCCGCCGTGACCACCGACGGCGTCCGCCCGCAGGAGCTCAAGCTCCAGGAGATGGTCGACACCCTGCTGCTGCTGGCCTACCGGCTGCCTCGCGAGCCGATGCTCAGCGCGGCCCTCCGGATGGCGGTCGATCTCCAGTCCCGCCGGCAGTTCGGCACGGCCTGGCCGGACTGGACCGAGCTGCTCGCCGGATTCCTCAAGGACGCCAAGGGCCGCGGAGAGGTCCTTCCGTACGTCGACGAGGCGGACATCGCCCGCATGATCGTGAGCACCTGGACCGGCGTCCGGGTGGTGTCCGAGGGACTGCCCGGTACCTACGACCTGGCCGCCGAGATCGCTCTGCTCCTCCAGCTCCTGCTGCACGCGATCACGACCCCCGCCGTCCTGCCCCGCCTGGAGATCTCGGCCGCCCGGGCCGCCCACCTCTACGACGACATGCCTGCCTGGCGCGCCACGTCCGAGGCCGTCGGCGCCGGCTGAGGCCCTCCCGGGCCGACCGGCACTCACCCTGTGCGAGTCGACTCCCACAGGGGCACCACCACACCACCGCGCGGGACGGGTGGTGCCGCCGGGCCCCGGGGCGGGCTGAGCACCCTCTCGTGCAACCACTGGATGTCGGGCGACGGTTCGAGCCCCAGCTCCTCCCGCAGGATGCGCCGGACCTTCTGGTAGGCGTCCAGCGCCTCGGCACGGCGGCCCGCCTGGTGCAGGGCGGCGATCAGCTGGCCGTGGAACCACTCGTTGAGCGGGTAGTCGTGCACGAGCGTCCGCAGTTCGGGGACGAGTTCACGAAGCCGCCCGAGCAGCCGCATGGCCTCGATCCGCAGTTCGAGCGCCCTGATCCGCAACTCCTCCAGATGGACGATCCGGCCGGCGAGCACATCCCCGGTCGGCACGTTGGACAGCACGGGGCCGCGCCACAGGTCGAGCGCCATGCCGAGGGCGTCGGCCGCGGCCTCGTACCGGCCCGCCCGGAGCTCGTCCTTCCCCCGGGCGACGAGCCGTTCGAAGGTCTTGATGTCGATCGCGGCGTCGTCGACGTGCATCGTGTACCCGCCGAAGCGCGTGGTCAGCAGGGAGTGCTCGGTGTCCGGACGGGCGTCGTCCGTGAGCAGTCTCCGCGCGTGGTGCACATAGGTCTGCACCGTGTTGAGCGCCGAGCGCGGCGGGCTGTGCTGCCACAGCTCCTGGATGAAGGTGTCCGGCGTCACGAGGTCGTTGGCGTGGGTGAGGAGTACGGCCAGGATCTGGGAGACCTTGGGGGTACCCACCGGAAGGACCGCACCGCTCTCGGCGACGATCTGGAACGGTCCGATGAGGTTGAAACGCATGACGCACTCTCCTTCGGGGCGGACGTCTCGGGTGGTGCGGGACGGCTGGTCGGCTGCCGGCGGGGCAGGGCGGCTCAGCCGGCCCCGAGGAGCAGCGGCCTCATGGCCGTTCGGTGCGGTACGGCGTCTCCGAGGACCGCCCGTACACAGGCGAGATGGGCCACCGAGGCCAGCGTGATGTGACGGTGCCAGCCCTGGAAGGACCGCCCGGCGAAGTCCCGCAGCCCCACCCGCGTGGCCACCAGACCGTCGTCCCGGTCCACGACCTCCGCGAGCCCGGCCAGCGACAGCACGGGGCCGTGGCGCATCCGGCCGTCCGCCAGCCACAACCGCGCCGCGGACAGATCGGATTCCGGCCACTGGGCCACCAGGAGCCGCGGTCCGCCGGCCGGCGCCCCCGGCAGCATCACGGGAACGGCCATGGACAGGCCCCTGCCTCCCGTGGCGAGCCGGGCACGGGGCCGCCAGAGGTGCCGCATCGAGCCGATGAGCCCCGCCGCGGTGAGCGGCAGATCGCCGTGGCCGGGTAACACCAAGGGGTCGACCCGCAGCCGGAGCCGCCGCTCGACGCGCTGGATCAGCGGGATCCCGGCCTCCCCGAAGAGCCGCCCCATCCGCAGCGGATCGAGTCCCGGCGCGTCGAGGACCACGGGAAGGGGAGCCCCGGAGAGGGAGCGCGCGGCACGCAGGGCGACGTCGCCCGCGTTCTCCTCCGGACTCAGCGCCCGGCTGGTCGCCGGGATGTGGGCCCGTAACCGCCGGGAGCGGTCCTCGATCCAGTCGGCCGGCAGGACGAGCTGCCAGTTCACCGGCACGCCCGCGGCCGGTGAGGCCAGCCAGGCGCCGAACGACTGCTGCCCGGTGACGGTCCGTCCGAGCTGCGGCGCGAAGTACTCCGCCACGCCGACCGAGTGCCCGCCCGCCTTGGGCACGACGGTGGGGCGCACCACCAGGGCCCGGGGCCCGAGCAGTTCGTCCGTACGGCGGGCGAGGCCGCGGCGTACGGGCTCCCACTCCCAGGAGGACTCGCTGATGAAGTGGTGGACGCTCTGCTTGCGCGCCGCCTGCCCGCCCAACTGGTCGGCCACGTTGCGCAGGGTCTTGCGCCCGTGCGCGCCGAGCAGCCCCACCACGTACTCGCCGGCCTTCAGCCGCTGGTCGTTCCTCGGCAGGGAGTCGAACAGGTCGAGGGGTATCCCGGCGAGCGTCTCGTGGAACGTCGGACCGATCGAGGGCGAGTGCATGTCCAGTTACTCCCTGCGAAACCGTGGTGTCCTGTGTGTCGGTCGTGGCACGCCGGAGGAGAGCCGCGCCGAGCGAGGAGCAGTGTGGCGAGCCGCAAGTAAATGAAACCACACAGCCGGTTTGTTGTGTTGTTCTCGTGTGCACCAAACCGTGAGGACACGAAGAGGAGGCGCCGGGAAAGGAATTCGTACGCGATTCGTACGCGACGTGCCCGACCTTTGCGCGCCATGAGCACGCGAAGCGTGCGGTTCATGGGATAGGTTGCCAGGTAGGAGGTAGGGCATGTCCGAGTTGTTCGACGCGGTCGACGCACTGCTCGCGTCCCGCGCCACGCTGCCGTCGCCGGAAGAGCGCAAGCGGCTGCGCAGGGCCCACGGGCTGACGGTCGACGAGGTCGCGACGGCACTGAAGGTACGTCGTGCCACCGTCAGCTACTGGGAGTCCGGCAGGACCGAGCCGAGGCCGCCGGAGCGCGACGCGTACGCGCGTCTCCTCGAAGGCCTCGCGAAGCTCTACCCCGCCGACGCGGCCACGCCCGAACCGGCCGAGTCGCATGAGCCGTCGGAGGCGCCGCTGCCCGAGGCGCCCGCGGACACCACCGCCCCCGCTCCGGCCACCACCACACCCGCCACACCGCCCCCGCCCGGGACCACCAGGCCGCCACTGACTCCGACTTCGACTTCGACGTCGGAGTCGAGGTCGGCGTCGGCGACGCGCCGCGCGCCCACCAGGAAGCCCGCCCCGGCGGGCACCCCGGCCGACACCCCCGCGAGCACCCCCACCGACACCGACCCGCGCTTCGCGAACGGCCCGCTCGCCGTGGTCGACGTAGCCGCCGACGGCCAGGTCTTCGCGTACTGCACCGGTGGCCTGGTCCTGGACGTACCGGCGAAGTCGCTGCCGGCCCTGGTCGAGTGGACCCTGACGGAGGGACGGCTCGGGCAGCCGAAGCTCGCCGGGCCCGGCAGGAGCGCCGACCCGCTGATCGTGCTCACCGAAGCCGCGCTGGAGCGCTACGGCCTGCCGACCACCCTCACCGAGCAGGAGCGGGTCGCCGGACGGATTCCGGAGGGCCACAAGGTCATCAAGCAGCTGACCCGGCAGGACTGGCAGCTGACGAAGCGCGGCTTCGGCCCGTGGGCGCGGATCTACCGCCCCGCCACCGGCTCGGAGCGGGCCTGCGTCCAACTGTGCATCCCGTCGTGGGACGCCCTCGACACCCGCCACTGGGGCGACGCCGCAGGCCTCGCCCCGGAGGAGCTCGCCCGGCTCCTCGGCACGTACGCGGAACGGGTGATGACACCGCGCGGGTCGACCGCGGTGACCGGCCTGGAACTGATGACCGCGCTGCACCCGCCGACCCGCGCCTCCGAGCCCGACGCCGACGGCAAGCGGCACTCCGAGCACAACCCCGGAAGCCTGGGCAAGGACCCGGTCGACCCTGCGCCGTGCGAGGCCCCCGACGGCCACCCGCTCCTGGCGGACCTGCCCCGGTTCCACGTCCGCGGCCCGGCGGAGAAGCTGTTCGAGGAGGCGTACGACTGGGCGCGGCCGATGACGGACGCCGAGTGCACCCGCCGGCACCTGGTCGGCATCGACGTGAACATGGCCTTCGCAGCCGGCGCCAACGGCCTGATCGTCGGCACCGGCGCGCCGACACACGTCAAGGAGCCGGTGTTCGACCCGAAGCTGCCCGGCTCGTGGCTCGTCGACCTCTCCCACGTCGACCTCTCCCGGGTGAAGGTCGCCAAGGACAAGTGGGTGCGACTGGACGGCAGCCGGCTGCCGAGCCCGTTCACGCCGAAGGGCGAGCACCCGCAGGGCCCGGCCTGGTACGCGACGCCGACCGTGGCGTACGCGGTGGAGCTCGGCTACGACGTCGCGCCGGCCGAGGCGTACGTACGGCACGAGAACGGCCGCTACCTGGACGGCTGGTACAACCGGCTCCGCGACGCCTACCTCGCCACGATGGCCGACCTCGGCGTGGCCGCGGACCTGCCGCCCGAGGACTTCCTGACGGCGATGGACGGCCACAGGAGCCGTGACCCGGAGCTGGCGATCGTCGTCTCTGCGATCAAGGCGACGGTCAAGGGCGGCCTGGGCAAGCTGCGCGAGCGCCCCCGCGGGGAGGGCTGGCGGCCGGGCGAGCCGTGGCGGGCCCTGGCCCGGCCCACCTGGCGGCCCGACATTCGCGCGGCGGTCATCTCCCGCACCCGGATCAACCTGCACCGCAAGATCGTCAAGCACGCCGCCTTCACCGGCGACTACCCGATCGCGGTCCTGTCCGACTGCGTCGTGTACGCCGCCGACGGCACCTCGCCGCTGGACTTCCTGCCCTACCGCGAGGGCAAGCCGCTGCCCGGCGGTTTCAAGCTCGGCATCAACCCCGGCCTGGTCAAGCACGAGGGCACCCAGACCGTCCTGTGGGGCGAAGAGGTCCGCGAGCGGTTCGACGCCCCGGAACTCAACCTCGCCCGGTACATCAAGGACGGCACCGTCACCGATGCCGACAACGGGGAGTAGCAGCCGATGAGCATGTTCGGGGACGGCCTCGAAAAAGCGGTGCAGAAGGCGTTCACCCGCCCGGCGCCCAAGAGCGCCGGCGCGCAGATGAGGTACCTGGTCAAGCAGCTCAAGGGCACCAAGGCGGTCGCCCAGATGCTGCGGATCTCCCAGCGCACCGTCGAGCGGTACGTGAAGGACCAGATCAAGAAGCCCCGCGCGGAACTCGCCGCCCGCCTGGAGGCCGAGGTCAAGAAGCGGTGGCAGCCGCAGATCCGGGCGAAGGCCAAGGAGAAGGCGTCGAGCACCGGCGGCATCATCATCGACACCCAGGCCCGGCTCGGCTACACCGCCCCGATCGGCTCGACCGACCAGGACCGCATCCGCCACCTGACCGTGGCCCTGCCCCCGCAGTACGCCGCACGCCTCTTCCGGGCCCAGGACGCGGGTGCCACCGACACCGAGCTGCAGCAGATCGCGGCCGAAGGCCTCAAGGAGATCTACTTCCAGGACGGCGGTCGCCGAGCCGGCTCCCTGGAAGAAGTCCGCTTCACGGACATCGAGCACCTGGAATTCGACCTGTAGCCCCCGCACTTCGCACAACCGGCGAGCCCCGGACCAGTCGGTCCGGGGCTCGCTGACGTATCGCGGGAGTCGTCGTCCGTGTCGGGGAAGGCGCTGTCGGGGAAGGCGTTTCAGTGGCTTCGGCGGTAGTGGCCGGCGATCAGGGAGATCGAGAACATCGCGGTCATGACGCCCACGGCCAGGGTCAGCGTGCCCGCCGTGCCGCCGCCCATCGACCAGCCGTTGCCGAGCAGGAGGGCGGTGCCGCCGATGCGGGCGAGGACGGCGTACCCACGGTTGCCGACGCGGCTGAAGTGACGGGCCAGGACGTAGCAGGCGGCGATCATCGAGAGGAAGGTGACCGAACCGGCGGCGAAGTGGGCGTAGCTGTGCCAGGTGAGTTCGGCGGGCATTCCGTAGGGGGTGCCGACCGGGAAACCGTCGGCCGGGTCCATGACGAACACGCCCGCCGCGATCATGCCGAAGCCGGAGACCCGAACCAGCCGCGGCGCCCACGTGCCCCCGGGAGTGCCGTGCAGTGCCCGGCGCAGACCGGTCGCCCCGAGGGCGAGCAGGGCACCGACGACCAGGAAGTTGGCGATCTGGAGCCAGCCGAGGGAGCCGTTGCTCAGCGCGCTCAGCGGGTGGCGGGTGATGTCGAAGCCGTCCCGGGTGGCGGCCTGGGTCAGAGCGACGACCGCCCACAGCGGAGACGCCAGGACCGCACAGGTGAGCAGGGAGCGGGTGGCGCCCCGGGTGGCCGGGGTGCCGGTGGCAGCGGCGGTGGCGGAAAGGGTGCTGCGGTGGTCGACGGTGGTCATGGCGGGTGTCCTCCGGGGTTCGTCGTGTTCGGTTCTCGCTGACACGTCGATCCAGCGATGTGACAGGGAATGGCGGCATTCCCTGTCACATGACGTCGTTCGACGTGTAGGCAGACGGCGACCACCGCACCGCAGGTGTCCCGTCTCATCGAAGATAGTCGCCGGATGCGACCTGACCTGGTTGGACTAGGTTCCGTGAGACGGCGTGCCTGCACGAGTACCGCCACTCCGCCCTGACCCACCTCGGCGAGCAGGGCGCCTCGCTGTTGATGCTGATGGCGAAGTCTCGCCACAAGAGGCCGGAGAACGTCCGCCGATACTTCAAGCCGTCCCCGAGGCGATCGCCGAGCTCACGAGCCTGCTCGCGCTCGGCGGCAGCCACCGCTGAGCCGCGTTCCTTGATCCTTCTCGGTGGCGGCGGCGGAGGCGGATAGAAGCGTCGCAGCGGCGAGGCTGCCCCAGAGGGCAGCCGAGCCGTGGGAGGCGAGAGCGGTGATGACCGCCGGGGAGACGGCGAGGCCGAAGCCCGTGGAGAGCTGGAAGCGGGCGAGGGCGCGTCCCAGGACATGGGCCGGCGCGAGGGCGGTGACAAGCGCGGTGGCGCTGCCGGCATAGATGATCTCGCCGACGGTGCAGACCACGGACACCGTGGCGACGGCCGGGGCACTCCAGCCGTGTCCCAGCGAGGTGGCCACCAGGAATCCGAGGTAAGACGCGGCGAGTACCACGCCGGCAAGAGCCAGCACGGCCCGCCGTGAGAAGCGGGACATCAGGACGGTGACCGGAACCTGCAGGGTGACCACCAGCACCGTGTTCGCCACGAAGATGGCTGCCGACCACACCGGGGATGCGTGCAACTGGGTCACCAGGACCAGCGGGAGCGCGATTTCGGGGACGTTGAGGCAGAAGACGTAGACCACGTTGGCCGCCAGCAGCGCGCGCATCCGAGGTGCGGGCCCATGGGCCCTGTCCGTGGCCGGGGCAGCAGCCGGATGCGCGCGCAGGCGGACCGACCACGCCAAGGCTGCCGCAGCGAGATAGGCGAGCCCGGTGACGGCTGCCAGCGCCTGCAGTGCGGTGGTGCCACCCGCCAGGCATGCGGTGGCGAGGAGGCCGCCCACGCCCAGGCCGGCGTTGCGCAGGGCGCGGCCTCCCGCGAGAGCGGCGTCGCGTTCCCGGCCGCGGGCGACCGTGGCCACGAGGGCTGCATGGGCGGCCGGCCAGGCCTGGTTGCCGATGCCGAGGAAGAGTGCCGCCGTCGCGAACAGCCAGACGTGCCCCGCCGGGGCGACCAGCAGCAGCGCCACGCCCACCACCCGCACCAGCATCGACGCCGCCACGACCGTGCTGCGTGCGCCCCGGTCCAGCCATCGGCCCACCGCGGGCATGGACACCAGACCCACGACGGCGCCGACCGTCATGGCGATGCCGGTGGCCGACGCGGACAGCCTCAGCACCGTCACCCCGTAGAGCAGCAGAAAGGGCCGCAGCAAGCCGGTGCCGAGCGCGTCCACGGCCAGGGCGACGGCATAGCGGGTGCCTCCGGAGGCACGGACGAGGGCGCGCGGCTGGAGCTTGGTGATGGTTGCCATGGCGTCAACGGTGCGTTCGGTCCGCCGGGCCGACTATGCCGGTTGACGGAGACCGTCAACCGACGCGGTCGTCGGCCATCCGACCAGCGAGAATGACGGGATGACGTTGAGGATCGACATCGGCGGCCTGCCGTCCGGGCGGCTGCGGTTCGCTGCCTCCCCGCTGGCCGAACTGACCGCGATGCTGCATGTGCTGGCCGAGCCCGCGCATCACCCGCAGTTCGCCGGCTGGGCCGGGGACGTCTGGGCCGGGCTGCGGCCGGAGCTGGCCGAGCGGCTCAGGGAGGCAGAGTTCCTCTGGCGTTCCTCACGAGCCGACTTCCTGGTCCCCGCTCGTCCCCGGCCGACCCTCACCGAGGAACTGGACGATGTAGACCGGATCGACGACGAAACCTATGTGACCGCCGCGCTCATCACCACGTGCGGCAGCAACCGGGTCCACTTCGCCGCGCCGTCACCGCTCGCCGACGCGACGGCGCGCGAGCGGGCCCTGGACCTCGCCCAGGCCCGCGGCGCGCTCCAAGAGGCCTTCGCGGAACGGCTGCTCGCGGACCCCACAGCCGTGCGGGCGCGGGTGCGTCACACCCTCGAACAGTGCGCCGAGGCCTTCTTCGACGCCGCATGGACGGGCGTCGCCGTGCAACTCGCCACCGACCTGCGCCTGAAGAACGACCTGCTGAAACGCCAGGGCATCGGGGCGGCACTCGCCTCAATCTCCAGCGCCGTCACCCTGGCGCCGGACGGCAACGGCATCGTCGTGGACAAACTGCAGGACAATGCGACCGTCGCCCACGGCACCGGGGTCACCTTCCTCCCCAGCGTCTTCGGCCGCCCGCACCTGGTGGCGGTCCACGCGCCCGGGTGGCAGCCGGTGGTGCAGTACCCCGTCGCCGAGCCGAGTCCACCGGAGCCGGTAGCGCTGGAAACGGTCACGCTACGGCTGGAGGCACTCGCGCATCCGGTACGGCTGCGGCTGCTGCGCACCCTGGCCCGCGGCCCGCACACCACCGGTGAGCTGGCCCACGCCTGGGAACTTTCACCCCCGGAGGTTTCCCGCCACCTCGCTGTCCTGCGCCGCGCGGGCCTGCTCACGGCCCGGCGGCAGGGCCGCTACGTCCGTTACACCGTCAATCTGCCCGATCTGACGGCGCTGGGGACCGACCTGCTGGCGGCCGTACTGCGCTGAGTAGCGTCACCTCGAACCCCAACCGGTACAGCCACCCAGCACCCCCAGCGCGATCGCCTACACGACTAGATTCGCTGAGACGGAAGGCGAAACGACTGGGTTCGCTGAGTGAACGCCTCGATTGAATGAGAGCGGTCAGCAGGTCATCGCACGACGAAGTCACCGCACGACGAGAAGAGAGAACCCCATGCGCTACCTGATGACGACCAGGCCTTCCGACACCGCCCCCGACGAGCAGCTGTACGCCGAGATGGGCAAGTTCGTCGAGGAGCTGACGGCCGCCGGTGTGCTGCTGGCCACCGGCGGCCTCGCGCCGGGCGGCATCCTGGTGAGCTCGGCCGGCGACGAGATCACGGTGACGGACGGGCCGTTCGCCGAGGCCAAGGAGGCCGTGGCCGGCTTCGCGCTGATCGAGGTCCGGTCCAAGGAGGAGGCGATCGAACTGGCCCGCCGCTTCCGCAGGATCGTCGGCGACGGCGAGAGCGTGGTCCAGGAGGTCTTCGGCCCCTGAACTGCCGACACTCCTGAACTGCCGGCCCCCGGACCTGCCGGCCCCTGAAACCGTCGGCCCCGGACCTGCGGGCCCCCGGCCCTCAGCCCCCGGGCTCCAGCCCCGGCCCCCGGGCTCCGACCAGCGATGACAGCACCTGCCCCCGGCTTGCGAGCGAGCCGGGGCAGGTGCTGTCATCGTGCCTGTGCTCGATGCCCATCGCACCATTGACGCGGTCTGGAAACTCGAATCGGCCAAGATCATCGCCGGGCTCACCCGGATGGTGCGCGACGTCGGACTCGCCGAGGAACTGGCCCAGGACGCGCTCGTCGCCGCGCTCGAACAGTGGCCCGGTTCCGGCATCCCGGACAACCCCGCGGCATGGCTGATGACCACCGCCAAAAGACGCGCCGTCGACCACATCCGGCGCTCCGAGCGCCTGACGCGCAAACAGCAGCAGCTCGCCCACGAGCTCGAACAGCAGCAGGACACCGAAGACCAGGAGACCCCCGAACAGGACGACGTCCTGCGACTGATGCTCATCTCCTGCCACCCGGTCCTGCCGACGGAGGCCCGGGCCGCACTGACACTCCGACTGCTCGGCGGCCTGACCGCCGAGGAGATCGCGCGGGCCTTCCTCGTCACCGGGACGACGATCACCCAACGCATCGCCGCCGCCAAGCGGACGCTGGCCGAGCAGCGCGTACCGTTCGATCTGCCGGACGAAGCGGAGCTGGCCGAGCGCCTCTCGTCCGTCCTCGAAGTCATCTACCTGATCTTCAACGAGGGGTACTCGGCGACCTCCGGCGACGATCTGATGAGGCCCGGCCTCTGCCTCGAAGCACTGCGACTGGGCCGGCTGCTGGCAGAGTCGGCACCCCAGGAAGCCGAAGTGCACGCGCTCGTCGCGCTGATGGAGATCCAGGCCTCGCGCTCGGCCGCACGCACCGGCCCGTCCGGCGAGCCCGTCCAGCTGCACGAACAGAACCGGGGACGCTGGGACCAACTGCTCATCCGCCGCGGCTTCACCGCGATGCTGCGCGCCCGAGAAGCCGGTGGAACACCCGGCCCGTACCTGCTGCAGGCGGCGATCGCCGTGACCCACGCCCAGGCGCGTACCGCCGAGGACACCGACTGGGTGCGGATCGCCGACCTGTACGGGGCGCTGGCGCGGCTGCTGCCGACACCGATCGTCCAGCTCAACCGGGCGGTGGCACTCGGAAGGGCGCACGGACCGCAGGCGGGCCTCGACCTGGTCGACTCCCTGATCACCGACCCGGCGCTGCGCGACTACCACCTCCTCCCCAGCGTCAGAGGAGATCTGCTCCTCCGCCTGGACCGGCGCCAGGAAGCGCGGCTGGAGTTCCTCCGGGCCGTGGCACTCACCGGGAACGCCTCCGAGCGCGCCTTCCTGCGCCGCCGCGCGGAGGAGATCACCGTCACCGGACCGTCCCTCCCGACCCTCGGGCAGGCCGCGCACGACTTCCTGAGCCGCGACGCCCTGAACGCCGCGACCGTCCACTCGTACGGACAGACCCTCCGGCGCCTGTGCCGCGCCCTCGGCGAACACACACCGCTGGCCGCCCTGACGGCCGACCAGGTGGCGCAGACGTTCGCGACGGCCTGGGGAGGCACCGAGGCCGGCACCTGGAACCGCCACCGCTCGGCCGTCCGCTCCTTCAGCACCTGGACGTCGGCGAACGACCTCGCGGCGAAGCTGGACCGCCGTACCGAGACCCGCCCCCGCGCCCAGGCACTGACAGCGGAACAACTCGACGAGCTGTGGAGCCACCCGGACCTGCCGTTGCGCGAACGGACGCTGTGGCGCCTCCTCCACGAGTCCGCGGCCGGCGTGAAGGCCGTCCTGTCCCTCGACATCGAGAACCTGGACCTGGACGACCGCCGGGCCCGCACGAGCCGCGGCTGGGTGAGCTGGCGCTCCGGAACCGCCCGGCTCCTGCCCCGACTGCTGGCCGACCGGACCCGCGGCCCGGTCTTCCTCTCCGACCGACGCCCCGGCCCGGCCCGGACGCCCGAGCCCGCGGATCTCTGCCCGGACACAGGCCGCAGGCGCCTGTCCTACGAGCGGGCCGAATACCTGTTCAAGGAGCGGACGAAATCCCTCGACCCGACACACAACGGCTACACCCTCCGCAGGCTCAAGCCCCCACCGGAACCGAACTGAACCGGCCCGGCGCGACCTCGTACTCCGTTAGCGTCGGACCCATGATCGTATGGCTCAACGGCACCCACGGCGCGGGCAAGACGACGACCGGCGCACTCGTTCAGCAGCTGATCCCGGACTCACGGGTGCTCGACGCCGAAAAGGTCGGCGAGACCCTCATGGACATCACCCCGGGGCTGCCCAGGACGGACAACTTCCAGCACTGGCCGCCGTGGCGCCCCCTCGTGGTCGAGACCGCCCGCCGCGTACTCGACTACACCGGCGGCACTCTGGTGATGCCCATGACGGTCCTGGTCGAGCGGTACTGGCGCGAGATCAGCGAGGGCCTCGCCCACCACACGATTCCGGTACGCCACTTCGTCCTCCACGCCGACCGGGAAACCCTCCGCGAGCGCATCGCGAACGACACGGTTGTCGGCCCCGACTCCCCGTTCCGCCTCGCCTACCTGGAGCCCTACGCCGAGGCGGCCCGCACCTGGCTGCACCAGGAGGCCGAAGTCATCGACACCACCCACCTCACCCCCACGGAAGCCGCCTGGCAGATCGCCGACGCCGTCAAGGTCGTCAAGGCCTGAAGCCCGTGCGCAAAGGTCCAGCGACTCCGTCGCGAGGCGAGGCCGACGGAAGGTGCGACCGATGAAGGTGCGACCGGCCGCTGTCGGCGAGCGGCCTCAGACGAGTGAGCGTCCCGTGGGCGTCAGCCGGAGTCTCCGGGGTGCCGCTGTCTGCTCTCGCTCGATGGCCGGCAGGAGTTCGACGCGTGCCAGGGGATGAGCACGCATGCCGGTGAGGTGCCGACGGTGCGCACTCTCGTCGGGGTACGAAGTGACGATCACGGCGACGTTCTCGCCGGAGCAGACCGGCAGCCTCGGGAACGTGTTGGGCGCGTCCTCGGTGGTCAGGAAGGCGAGTGGAGCGGGCCCCGTCTCCAGGAGTACGGGAAGGAGTCCGTCCCTGATCAGCGCGATGCCATCGTGTCGTCCGGGAGGGAAGGACCACACGATGGCGGCCACGAACCGGTCCGGCGCAGGAGCTCCGACCGCGGGCCGCCCGGAGGGGGAGCAGGTGAACCCGCTCCCGCTCGGCTCGGGGCGCAGGAGCAGGACGTCGTCGGAGTCGATCATCGTGTCGTTCGCCCGGGGACCGTGCCTGGCCCAGACGGGGCCGCCGTAGAAGTCCGAGAGCCCGCGATGGCGCGCCGTCATGTCCGGGAATCCCCGCAACCAGACGAAGCGGTCCGGGTCGTCGAGGTCCCGGAACTGGCCGAGGACCATCATCCCCACCTCTTCCTGGGATTCGACGAACTCTCGGTCGAACAGCGCTATGAGCTCGTCGCGCCGGCCCGGACGCAGGGTGTACTGGCGAAGCTCGATCACGGAAGGCAGGCCGACGGGGTCGGTCGGTGGCACAGCAGGACTCCTGTTCGACGCTTCATCGGGTACGCGATCCCGGCGCTCGTTCGGTCCGAGCCGGGACGCGGACCCGACGGTAGGGGAGCCGTATGACAGAGGCTGTCAGGGTTTCCGAAGAGAATGCCCCCATGACTGCCAGTCGACTGCTGTCGGTGCTGCTGCTGCTCCAATCCCGTGGCCGCCTGTCCGCACGGACGATCGCCGAGGAACTGGGGGTGTCGGTGCGGACCGCGTACCGCGACCTGACGCGCCTGCAGGCTGCCGGGGTTCCGGTCTACGCGGAGCCGGGCCGCGGGGGCGGCTACCGACTCCTCGACGGCTACCGCACCCGGCTGACCGGGATGAGCGAGGGCGAGGCGCGGGCACTGTTCCTCGCCGGACTGCCCGGCCCGGCCGCGGACCTGGGGCTCGGGGGCGAGGTGGCCGCGGCCCGGCTGAAGCTGCTGGCCGCGCTGCCCACAGGACTACGGGACGAGGCGGAACGGACCACGGCGGTCTTCCACCTGGACGCTCCCGGCTGGTACCGGGAACCCGAACGGACACCGCACCTCCCCCTACTCGTCGACGCGGTGCTCACCCGGCGTGCGGTGGACGCGCGCTACCGCCGCTGGCGCGCCCCGCAGGAGGTGGACCGCCGCCTCCACCCCTACGGACTGGTCCTCAAATCCGGTACCTGGTACCTCGTGGCCGCCACGGAGAAGGGCGTCGCGACCTACCGCGTCACCCAGATCCTCGACGCGGTACTGAGCGGCGAGACGTTCACCCGGCCGGGCGACTTCGACCTGACCACGTACTGGAACTCCTACCTCGACGCGTTCGAGGCACGCCGCCACACCGGTACGGCCACCGTTCGGCTGTCCCCCCGGGGACGCCGGCGCCTGCCCGACAACGTCCCGCCGGAGGTGGTGCGGGCGGTCGACTCCACCGCGACCGCCGTCGGCGACGACGGATGGGTCGAAGCGGTCATACCGACGGAAAGCACCGAACACGCCTGCGGCGAGCTGCTCCGGCTCGGCGTCGACGTCGAGGTCGTCGCACCGGCGGAGCTGCGCCTGGCCATGGCGGAGACCGTACGGTTCCTCGCCCGGGCCTACGAAGTCCACTGACGCCGGAACATCCCGTCGGGCAACTGCTGTCGGGACCCGGGTTCGGGCGCCGCGTAGTGGCTGCTCGGAACCACGAGTGTGTGTGTCCCGCCACCGACAGCGCCCCGGGCCTCAGCCGGCCCGGCCGGCTACCGGGCCGGGTCCGCGCGACCCAGGAGTGCCAGATGCTGACGAACAGCGGCTGCCACCAGCTGCTCGTCGTCGGTGGCGAGCAGGTCGAGCAGGGCTCCGTGCAGGACGGCCAGCGGGAGAGCAGCAGCGCGTCATCGAGGGGCGGAGCATCCCCACACCGCCGCGCCCGACCGTGGACCCGCCCGGGGCGGCGTGCCAGCATGACGCGGTGACGCAGATCATCAAGGGGGAGAACCTGCCGGTCCCCGGGCAGGCGTGGCGGATCGAGGTCGTCCGGCAGGCGGCCGGCGACGGGGTGCCGGAGGTGGCGGTCTCCGCGCTGCTCCTGGACGCCGCCGACAAGGCCGTCGGGCACCTGGTCCTCGAACGGACCGGCGCAGTGGACGACCGGTCCGCGGACCGGCTGGACCTCGACACCGGGAGCGTCGGACCGGACGTCCGGCGCATCGTGATCGTCGCCGTCGGCCAGAACGGCACGCTCGGGCAGGTACCCGGCCTGTCGGTGCGGACGTCGAGCGCCGCGACCGGGGAACAACTCGCCCTGTACGAGGTCGACGACGCCACCACCGAGACGGCGCTCGTCCTCGGCGAGTACTACCGGCGCGACGGTGGCTGGAAGTTCCGCGCGGTGGGCGAGGGCTACGACGAGGGGCTCAGGGCGCTGGCGGAGGACTTCCGCATCTCGGTGCCGGCACCGACCCAGGGCGGGCCGGTCCCGGCGGAGCTTCCGCACGGGTCGGTGGGCAAGTCCGCGGGCGCGACCGGGCCGGTGCCGGTGGAGCTTCCCCGCGGGGCCGTCGGCAAGTCCCAGGGATCGCCTGCTGATACGGAGCGGGGGCAGGGCTCGGGTGGTTCGGCCCAGGGGCAGGGGCAGGGGCAGGGGCAGGGGCACGGAGGCGGCTCGGGACTGACGAAGGGCGAGGCCGAGGGACACGGCCCGGGCTCGCATCCACCGCATGCCTTCGCCCAGGCCCAGCCCGGAGCCGTGGCCCAGGCCCAAGCCCCGCCCCAGCCCCGGCCCCCGACCCGGGGGCCGGGAGCGATCCCGGTGGTCCCCTCGCCGGCCGCGTCGCCCGAGGCGGTCGCCGCCGTCGGGATGCTCGGCGGGGAGTTCGACGACATCGTGTACAGCGGGCGGGGCAGCGCCAAGTTCGCCATGGACACGACTCCGCCGCCCGGCTACGTCCTGGTCGACTTCGCCCGGACCGGCAAGGGCTACTTCGACCTGGACTCCATCGACTGGAACGGCAGGGAGGCCGTCGACCTCGGGGACTCGGCCACGTCCCACCGGTTCGAGCGACGGGTGATGTGGTGCGACAACCTGTACCCCTTGCGCTTCCGCGTCGGCTGCGACGACCGCGACGAGTGGACGATCGTGATCCGACCCGTGAGCACGGTGCGCGAGCTCGGCGAGGCGGCCACCGGCCGGGGCTCAGAGGTACTGCTCCACACCGGACCCGCCGGCGAGCTGGTCTCCCGACTGCGTCCGACGGAGGCAACCGGGTCCGTGCGTGTCGAGGGGCACAAGCCGCGTCGCCCCGGTGCCCCCGCCAGGTACCCGGACGCTCTGGCGAGCGAGTCCGGCCGGAGCCCGAAGGTTGCGCGAGCGCTGCCGGAGGGGCCGCTGTTCGTGGCGGTCGTCCGAGGAGAGGGCGACTGGTCGCTGGAAGTCCGTCCCCCCAGAAGCGTCCCGCCCCAGGAGAAGCGCTCCGGTATCTGGCGCCGCTTCAGCAGGTCCTAGATCCCACGCCGTTCGGCAGCGGCGGGGCGATGCTCACTTGTCGCAGTGCTCGGCGGGTTCCTGGCGAGCAGGCGCGTCGCCGAGGTCCTCGCCGTCCTCCCTTTCGTACTCCGCCGTACGGAGCCCTGTCGGGTCGCGAAGCCACTGCTGTCCGTCGCTGTCGATGAATTGGATCGCCCGGAGCGGGGCCCCGCCCTGTTCGATTCCGAACCTGCTCAGAAGGAATGCGTCGACGGCGCGGTGATCGAAGACCATGCGGGTGCAGGGTGGGATGGTCGAGAAGGCCATGAAGACATCCTCGTGCTTGGCCGGGTCGATGTTCGCGTCCGGTGCGTACCACCACAGCTCGACGTTGGTCACCGGATCCAGAGAGCGGTTCACGATGACGATGGTCTCGGCGAGTTCACCGGCCGACTCGGTCCAGTAGCCGACCCGTCCGGCCTGCTGCCGCGCGTCCTGGTCCAGCTGCCGGCGTGTCGCGTCCACACTCGACGACGCCACCGTGGCGCTGAAGAAGAGTCCGATCGCGGCCGCGAGCGCTGTCAAGGCCGTCGCCCAGGGCACGAGGACGTCGCCGAGGCCACGTGGCCGTCGTGCGGCCCCCGGCGGTGCGCCGGTCGGCGGACGTCTCCGGAGGGCGTACAGCCGCCGGGCTCTGACGGCAGGGGAGGGTGCTCGATGCATCACACCATCACCATCAGCCAGGGGAACCAGCCCGGCCACCTACCGCCGAGGGTGGCAGAGGGGAGGATGACGGCCTCATCGGGACACCTGCACGGGAGGGGATACGCGACACTCTGCCGGGTGATATCGATGCAGCCCGTCGTGGAGATACGCCATCCCGAGGGTTTCCCCTTCTGCCTGTTGCCGACGGGAAGCCGTTCTGGCACATGGCACTGAGCGGTGAGCTCACCGCTGCCGAGGTCGGGACAGCCGTGATGAGCATCGTCGCATGCAACGACATCGACCCCGATCCGAACGCGGGGGACGACCGCCCGCCCCGGCCTGCTCACCCGCTCGGGTCATTCCTGCACGGACTGCTCACGTTCGACAGCCTTTTCGCGGCCGGTGGCCTGAGAGTCACGGACAGCTCCTCAGGCGTCACGTTCCTTCCCGGATGCTGCAATGGGCTGGAGGAGTGGCGTGACTGGCGCACGGTCGTCAGCGGCAGCGGACCGGTCTTCTTCGGCCATGACCCCTACCCGGTGGCTGAGCGCTTCGGTGACACCGTCCGGCTGATCGTCGACATCGAGCAGAGTGACAGCCCGTCGATCGAGTGGTCGGCCACCGGGCTTCGCCGTCAACTGGGAAGGGTCGAGCGCGACCTGGCCGGCTTCCTCGCGCTGGCATCCGAGTGGGGCTCCGGGAACCTGCCCGACCACTCGGTCCCCGTCGTTGCCGCCCTCGCCCGCGTTCTCGACCTACCCGCGCCGGCCGTACCGCCCCATCGGTAGAACCACCGGTCGGCTCGGCTGATCAAGTGGGTCGCTTCCAGGCCGCCGCAGCACCCGGATCTCCCGCCCGGCGGAACGGGCGGTGTACGCGCGCCTACGCCTCCACGGGGGAGAGGCAGCGGTCCAGCTGCCGAGCCTCTGCCCATCCTGGAGACGATTCCAGGTGCGATTCGTCTTCGTGTGCGATGGAGGTCGGTCTGTGCGAAGAAACGTGCAGGACGGCTGTTACCCGGCCTGGTCACGCGGTTGGCGGAGTGCGCCGGGGGGTGCTGCTGGTGGTGCGCCGGCGCATGCAAGGGCTTGTGGTTGATCAGTGAACGGGTGGATGTAGCTGTCAGCGAATGTCAGGGCCATGCCTGTCGCATATGCGTGCCCGATGAAGGTGACAGTTACGGAAATGTCCGTACCTGGTAACCGGCCGCAGTCAGCATTCCGCCAGGGCCGGCGGGGCGGCAGAGTTCGGGTCCTCGGCCCGTACCGGACCGGGACCCGCACCGCTCTCACCAGCTGTTATCGGCTGGTGGGGCACTGTTTTTGAGGAGACATCACCCATGTCTGCTTCTTCGACCGCCCGCCGTATCGCCGCGACCGTCCTCGCGGCCGGCGCCATGGTGTCCGTCGCAGCCCTGCCGGCCTCCGCCCACGACGGCGACCGGCACCGGACGCCGAAGGTGGAGATCAGCAGCGTCCAGGCGGACAGCCCCGGACGTGACAACCGCAGCGTCCGGTCGCTGAACGCGGAGTGGGTGGAGATCACCAACAACTCCCGCCACGCGATCAACCTCGACGGCTGGACCCTGAAGGACGAGGACGGCCACCGCTACAAGTTCAACGACTACCGTCTCGCCGGCCGTTCCACCGTCCGTATCCACACCGGTGAGGGCCGTGACACCCGCACGGACCTGTTCCAGGACCGCCGCAACTACGTGTGGGACAACCACTCCGACACCGCGACCCTCCGCGACGACCGCGGCCGCACCGTCGACACCGAGTCCTGGGGCCACCACCACCACCGCCGCTGACCCCTCCCGTTGATGCCCCGTCTCCCGCCACGTCCACAGCGGAAGCCGGGGCATCGGCCTGCCCCCGGTCGGGTACGCCCGAAGCGCTTCGAGACCAGGGGCAGGAACCGGTGTTGGCCGGGACGACGATCGCCGGTGTCGGGAGCTGCATGAGCCGTCGGATGCCGTGGTCATGGCCAGGTGTCTTTTCGAGTGGGCCATGTGGATTCACTTCCCGCGGACTCCTGTGCTGAGGGCGACGCTGTAGGCGTCCCGAGCCCGCGTCCGCGAAGGGTCGATGCCGAGGGGCAAGTCGTCAGTGTCGACCCTTCCGCTCTTCGTCAGCACCTTCCAGTACCAAGCAGCCGGCACCACCACCAACCGCACCGTCGACACCCAGGTGCAGGACCTCACCGGGGAGACCGAGGGGCACCTCGCCACCCTCGCCGAGGGCTGCAAGACGCACCGGTTACGTTGACGAAGCGGACGGCAGCCGGCTCCTCACCAGCCCGGGCCGAAGGTGGCGCCGTGAGCGACGTCGTGGTTGCCCTCGGTCACACGCGTGGGCCCAGGAACAGGCCTCCGCTCGCGTCCACGACCTGGCCCGTGATCCAGCGGGCGGCGTCCGATGCGAGGAACGTGACCACCTCGGCGACGTCGTCCGGTCCGCCCAGCCGGTCGAGCGCGGTCATGCCGGTGATCTGTTCGGCGAGTCCCGGCACGTCGAAGACGGCTCCGTTGGTCGGCGTTCTGGTGGCTCCGGGAGCGACCGCGTTCACCGTGATGCCCCGGGGGCCGAGTTGGGTGGCGAGGGTCCTGCTCATCGTCTCGACTGCGGCCTTCGTCATCGCGAAGGACGTCTGTGCCGGGTTGGCCATCCGGGTCGCGACCGAGGAGATCGTGATGATCCGGCCGCCGCCGCTGTTGCGCAGCAGGGGCAGCGCGCGCTCGATGATGAAGTAGGGCGCGCGCACGTTCACCGCGAACAGGTGCTCGAACTCCGCCCGCGTCGTCACGCCGAGCGGGCCGGCCGGTGGGGCCGCCGCGTTGTTGACGAGGATGTCGAGCGGCCGACCGGCCAGGGCCGCCTCGACGCCCGCGAAGAGCGTGTCGACGTCGCCGTCCACGCCCAGTTCGGCCTGTACGGCGTGGGCGGTCCCACCGGCGCGCTCGATCGCCTCGACTGTTGCCGCCGCCCCGCTTGCGTCCTTCCCGAAGTGCACGATGACCAGGGTTCCTTCGGCCGCGAGCCGGGCCGCGATCGCCTGCCCGATGCCACGCGACGCGCCTGTCACCAGAGCCGTTCTGCTGGTCGTGCCGTCCATGACGTCCACCCGCCTCACTTGTCTCTGACGTGCCGCTGTTCACGTTCATGTTAGTCACTAACATTAAGGTAGTGTGTACCACATGAGCGAGCGGAAACCGACCCTGCGGGAGCGACAGCGGTCCGAGACGCGGCACGCGATCCAGGCGTACGCGGTACGGCTGTTCACCGACCGCGGCTACGACGCCGTGACGGTGGCCGACGTCGCCGAGGCCGCAGGCGTCTCGGCGATGACCGTGTACCGGCACTTCCCCACCAAGGAGGACCTCGTCCTCGTGGATCAGCCCGCACTGCTCATCGCGGAGCGGGTTGCCGCGTCGTCGGCGGGGGAACCGGTGGTGCGGAGGGTCGGCGGGGCGCTCGTCGAAGCTGCCGCGGCACTGACCGGGGGTGGGGGTGAGCCTGTTGCCGACGAGCGGTTCCTGCTGGACTGCCTCCGGCTCATGGTCTCGACGCCCTCCCTGCGGGCCCGGCACTTGGACAGCCAGTACGCGCTGCAGGGGGTCATCGTCGACGCGCTGGGGTGCGATACGGCAGATGCCGAGGACGTTTTCCGCGCGCGGGCGGCGACCAGCGCCTGCCTGGCCGCCATGCATACGGCGCTGACGCGCTGGGCCGACGACGACGGACGCACGAGCCTGCCCGACCTGATCGCGCAGGCGCTCGCGGCCGGTACCGGAGGGAAGGACTGAGACGCCTTGCCGTGTCGGCGAGAGTGCCCGCGGTTGCTTGGCGAGCGAGGGCGACGACACGGCGCCGGTGGAGGAGGTTGATGGCGCCGATGTCCTGGAGGAACGAGGCCTCGGGCACGGTCAGCTCGCCGGCCCGCTCGTACAGGGCGCGGATCCCACCTCGGCGAGGCCGGGGCGAGCCTGCTGATGCCGATGGCCACGTCGCGACACAGGAGGCCGGAGAACGTCCGCCGCCACTTCACGCCCTCGCCGGACGCCATCGCGGAAATCACCAGCCTCCTGGCCCCGGGCGACAGCGGACGTTGATCGCAGCGCCGACTATGCGGCAGTGCCGATCCACAGGTCGGTGCTGTGGGCATCGACGAGAGCACTGATACGGGTGAGCGCCTCGCCGACCGGCTGCGGGTCGAGTCGGCGTCCGTCGCGCAGACGTAGGGCGACGTGATCGTCAGCGGCCTCCTTGGCGCCGATGACGGCTTGGTAGGGAACCAGGCGGGCCTCCCGGATACGCGCGCCCAGGGTGCCGCGGTCCGGTCCTACGATCTCGGCACGCAGCCCGAGGCCGGCACATCGCTGGGCGAGGGCTGCGGCGTTCGGCAGTTCGGTGTCGGAGATCGGCAGGATCACCAGTTGAGTGGGGGCGAGCCAGGCAGGGAAGGCACCGCCGTGCTGTTCGATGAGATGGGCAACGGCTCGCTCCACACTGCCGATGATGCTGCGGTGGACCATGACCGGGCGGTGTTTGGCGCCGTCCGCGCCGATGTAGTGCAGGTCGAACTGCTCGGGCTGGTGGAAGTCGACCTGGACGGTGGAGAGGGTGGACTCCCGGCCGGCGCCGTCGGTGACCTGGACGTCGATCTTGGGGCCGTAGAACGCGGCCTCGCCCTCCGCCGCCTCGTAGGGCAGGCCGGAGCGGTCGAGGACGTCGGTCAGCAGGGCGGTGGACCGTTGCCACTTCCCAGGAGCGGCAACGTATTTGCCACCGCGGCCCGGGAGGGAGAGCCGGTAGCGGGTCGGGGTGATGCCGAGCGCCTCGTAGGCCCGGCGGATCATCTGCAGCGCGGCCTGCGCCTCCTCGGCAACTTGATCCAGGGTGCAGAAGATGTGCGCGTCGTTGAGCTGGATGGCCCGCACCCGGCTCAGCCCGCCGAGCACGCCGGAGAGTTCGGAGCGGTACATGCCTCCCAGCTCGGCCATGCGCAGGGGCAGCTCGCGGTAGCTGTGGGAGCGGGAGCGGAAAATCACCGCGTGGTGAGGGCACAGGCTGGGCCGCAGGACGACCTGCTCACCGCCGAGGTCCATCGGGGGGAACATGTCGTCGCTGTAGTGCGCCCAGTGCCCGGAGATCTCGTACAGCTCCCGCTTGCCGAGGACCGGCGAGTACACGTGGCGGTACCCGGCTCGCCGTTCGGCGGCGCGGATGTACTCCTCCAGGGTGTGCCGTACGGTCGCGCCGTCGGGCAGCCAGTACGGCAGGCCCGCGCCGATCAGCGGGTCGGTGTCGAACAGGCCCAGTTCACGGCCGAGCTTGCGGTGGTCATGCATGGCGGTCTCCTCGCGGACATCGGGCGAGTGACCGAAAGGCGAAGCCCCGGGGCACTCGCCCCGGGGCTTCGGACTAAGACATCTGTCAGCGCGCCGGGACACTCTCCGGCGTCGTCGTCATAACAGCGCGCTTCATGCCGCAGACGTTAGCAGGCCGCAGCGACGTCCACACGGTCATTCCTCGCCGGCGGCGCCCGGGTCACGCAGGGGGACAAGTCCCCTGGTGATCACTGGATCGGCGATGTGTCGACCTGGGAGTCCAGTGATCATTTCAGGATCTGCTGAGGCGGTGAAGTGCGGCTCTGAGCTGGGGTTTTCGCGGAGTATCGGGACCTGGAGCGACGCTGAGGTGCAGAGTTGGTGATCTGCTCGGAATGGAGTGATCGGCGCGGGGTTCCTTCTGTGCTCCGCAGTTGGATGGGGTGGGTTTCGGGCCTCGGGGCCCATCGCCGGGTCGTTCGCACCGGCTACGGCAAGCACCGGGGTTGGATTTCCCTCGACCCGCTCGTGGATGTCGGAGCCACGAGTCCAGGATTCGAGGTACGAGCGCAGGGCCGCCGACGAGGAGCGTTCAGAGCCGCTCACTCTGGCATCCAGCCATGCATCGTCGTGCTGGCTGCCGGTGGTGACGTCGAAGATCGTCCTGCGGTTGCCGGAGTCCTCCACGGCCCCGACGAACAGGTCCCACATCTCCCCTTTCAGCTCCCCGATCGCGCGTGCCACCGGCGAGCTCGTTGATGAGTCGGCGCGCGTGGGCTCGTCGAGGGCCTGGAGGCCGCTATGGGCGAGCATGGCGAGTGATCAGCTCTGCGGTGTCGCCCGTACGGCCGGAGACAGCGATCAGCGCGTGCCGGGCCTGTCGTCCTGCCGAAGGGAGGGCACATGATCACGGGAAGATCTTCACAGTGCTGCCTCCGACCAGATCGCTGAGCACCAGGTGGAAGGTTTCCACTTCACGATCGGGCGCATCTGTGGCGGAGGGCAGGGTCACCAGCATGTGGTTGGCGCCGACGAAAGCTCTGTGCCCGAATCGCCGCCCGTACAGGCACCGGGCCTCTTCCAACTGCTCACTACTGACTTGTCCTGCAGCGAGGGCGATGAGCGTTCGGTGGATCGCCTGCAGCCCTGCTACGTACTCAGGAACACCTGCGGGCCTACCACCGATGGTGAGTGCTCTTTGGGGCCGTCGGCCATCGGCTGTCAGGGGAGCGAATACCTCCCCAAGCACAGACTCGACGAGGTCCCAGCGCACCGGTGTCCTCGACATGGCACTGTCCAGGACCAGCTTCGCCTTCCGTACCTGCGTAGGCGTCGCGTTGGGGTGAGTGAGATCGTCGACCACGCCCGCCACGTCCTTCTGGATGGCTTTCAAGGGCAGACGCAGTTGCTTCGAGGAGAGAGTCTTCAGGGCGCGCCTGGCTTGCTCGGTGGGTATGTCCACGGGGCATCCGACGATTCCGAGGAGCCACATGTAGACCACTCGTCCCAGGATCCGGTTGCGTCGGTCGCGCGGGGCAACGGGAATGTCTCTCCTGGCTCTGAGAACGTTGATGAAGTGCTGCCCCTGCAGGTGAGGGAAAGTGCGCTGGCTGCTTCCGTGCCGTGAACCTTTTTGAAACTCCGGGCTGCACAGCATGCCGATCTCAATCCAGTCGGTGATGAGGCGTCGGCTGACCTGGGTGAAGCCGTGCTCGTGGGCAATCCTGAGGAGGTCATCAGCGGTGAGCGGCACGTCGCTCTGCCTCTGTGCTGCCCTCATCGCAGGACTCCGGCTGCCAGGCTCGCTACAGCCGTCGTCAGCGCGGCCGCCACACTGGAGAGAACCGCGACCAGGACCGCTTCGCGGACCTTAGTGCCTTGGGAACGTAACGAGCAGTCACAGGCCTCACGGCGATCCTTGCGGCTGCGTATCGACATCGTGCCTCCTTCATGGCCTCGGCCGTTACCTGGCGGGCTCGGCGGGGGACCACTATGCCCAGCGCAGACAAGCCGCTGCGTCGTCTCGTGCCCTCGCTTCGGTGTAAGTTCTGTGCCGCCTCAGATGCCGGCGGTGATGTCAGGCAGGCTGAGGCCGAGGAGTAGGGCGGGTAGCCAGCCGATGAAGATGATCACGGCCCAGGCGGTGGAGTCGGTCAGGCGGGCGGCGAGGGCCATCGCAGTGCTGGCGACGCCGAGGTTGGCGAGGATGCCCAGCAGCAGTTTCCACGTGCTCAGGTCGGGGTCGTTGTCGAAGGCGACGCTGAAGGTGATCCCGGTCAATGTGCCAAAGCCGAGGTCGAGCGCGAAGGCCAGGAGGGCCACCAAGTGGGGCAGGAGGAGCCAGGCCACGTTCTTGGCGGGGGAGGGGCCTGGTGCGGGACGCGGCGGAGTCAGGCGCGGGGCTGTCACGCGTTCGCGGGCGGCGCGGAACGCCTCGACTTCTTCTTGTGTGGCGCCCATGGCCTTGACGAGGCGCTTCAGATTTTCCCATTCGGGCATCACCAGGCCGCCCGTCCAACACCGTACGAGCGCGGCGTGCCTGTGTGAGGCCCGCCCGGTCGCGGCCCGAGCCATGGAGGGATAGCTCCACCGTCTCTCGCCGGCCCGCCGCCTGAGCGCCCGGATCTGTCCTCCCAACTGGCCTTCGTGGGACATGCGGGACAGCGCCTGCGCCAGCTCGCTGGGAGGCGCCTTCTCGTCGGCGTCCTTGCTGGTCGAAGAGTTGTCCACGTTGTTCGCGTTGTCCACGCCCTGCCCGTGGAAGGTGTCGCCGCCGACCGGGAGTGTCCACGACGTCGTCCACGATCCCGTCTTCGGCCTCGTCCGCATGATCAGGGTTGGGGGCCGGCGGTTGGGCGGGTGTCTTCGTGGTCCAAGCGCCCAGCCCGGTCGGGAGCAGGATGTCCTCTTCGTGGTCCGGTCCGTCCGCGGGATGCTCCCGGCTGTCACGGTTGGTGTTCAGCTCAGCAATGACGGTCCAGGGCGGAGTCGGCGGGATGCCGCCGGTCCCACCTCGGCCGCCACGGCTGGTGTCTGACCTACCGCTGACGGTCCAGGGCAAGACCGGCGGAGGACCGGCGGCACGGTCAGACCCGGAGCCGGCCCCCGTATCAGCCGGTGGGACGCCGATGAGGATGTCGGGTCCTGCGGGGCCGGTGTCGAAGGAAGCGACTCCGAGGTCGCCTCCCAGGTCTTCGATTCCCTGGTCACGTTCGACGAGCTCGTCGGCCGAGAGGTCGAGCGCGTCGGACATCATGTCGAAGGAGAGCAGCAGCGGGTCGACAGCATCCCGTGGTGCGGGCAGGGCGGCCGGCCCGCAGATCCGGGCCAAGGCCCTGCAAGCCCCCACTGCACCGTGGCCCCCGGCGGTATGCCGGGGGCCACGGTGCAGTGGGGGAGGTCTTGGCTGCTCACCTGACCTGGGTGCCGGAGGGCTTACTTGAAGGTGATGTCCCAGTGGATGCCGCCGTTGCGGGGGGTCTCGTAGACGTACTCGGCGGAGATGCCGTTCAGGGTGCCGTGCCAGCGGGGGTCGTTGCCGCGGGGCTTGCCCTTGCGCTGGGTGTTCTTGATCCAGTTGGTGACGCAGCGGCCCTCGTCGCGGGTGCGCAGGTCGAGCTTGTAGCCCTTGGCGTGGCTGTAGTTCCCCTTGGTGCTGTGGCCGGACTCGGTGCCGCCGGTGATGACGATGGTGCAGCGGCTGGCCTTCCTCAGGGCGATGACGCCCTGGATGGTGCGGGCGCGGACGCCGTGGAGGGAGGTGCGGCCGACGGGTCGCTGGATGCCGGCGGCGGCGAGCTGGCGGAGCGCCAGCTTGTGGTCGAGGCGGACGTCGCGAGGGGAGGCGGGGACGGCGAGGGTGCTGGTGCCGGCGATGAGGCGGTGCCATGTCGTGGGCCTGACGACCCCGTCGACGGCGAGGCGGCTCTTCTTCTGGAAGCTGCTGACCGCGGCCTTCGTCTTCCTACCGAAGACGCCGTCGGCCTTCACGCCGAGCTGCACCTGGACGGCCTTGACCGCCTGGCCCCGGGCGCCGGAGGCGACGGTCAGGTTGGTCAGCTTGGCCCAGGTCTTGGCGCCGATGACACCGTCCGCCTTGAGGCGGTTCTTCCTCTGGAAGTCCCGCACCGCCTTGGTGGTCTTCTGGCCGAAGGCGCCGTCGGCGGCGAGGCGGTGTCCACGGGCGGCCAGGAGGTGCTGGGCGGTCAGGACATCGGTGCCCCTCGAGCCGGTCTTCAAGGCCGGCCACACCGCCCTCAGGGAAGTGGCGTGGGAGCCGGTGCGGGGGCCCGGCTTCGTCGAGGCGTTGGCCTCGTCGCCGGTGGCGTTCACCGCGCCGAGCGTGCCGCCGGCCAGAAGCACGGCCGCGAGGCCCTGGAGCAGAAGGTTCCTGACGTTCTTACGCATTCTCGTCCTCATTCAGGTGTGCCCGTTCCCCGCTCGCGGCGGGGGCGGGAGTGTGTTGCCGGCCCCGGGGGGCGGCGCTGACGAGTTGAAGGTTTGGCGTACCGCCGTTCCTTTGGAAGCCGGACCCGCGTTCCTGTCGTTCCGCCTGTTCCGGCGTCCGCGCCGGTGCGTTCCACAGGGCGTTGACCTGGGGAAACGAGGAATGGGTGGAACGGTGATCCGCGGTTGGCAGGGGGGCCAGGGCGTCCCTGGTGCGGTGGCGGTGTCCCGTCCGGGCGCAGAGCGAGGAGGGGCTGGGCCCGTCTGCTGGTGGGGGCTGGAAACGCCGACCGCCCCCGGCAGGAGATGCCGGGGGCGGGTCGGGTGAGGTGGTGGGGGATCAGCGGACGTAAAGCGTCAGGTTCTTGGGCCAGCGGGCCTGATCGAGGCGCTTGAACAGGTCCTTGATGTCGGTGGGCGTGAGCTTGATGCAGCCGAGGGACCTGTAGTCGTTGGGGCCTTCCCAGCGGTCGCTGTCATCGCGGTTCGGGTTGTCCTTGCCCTGACCGCCGTACCGGTTCATCTCGCTGTGGATGAACAGCTGCGTACGCGTGACGGGCTTCCTGCCGGCCTTGGGCTTGCAGGCCTTGTCGGGGAGCTGGATGGCGTAGCCGTCGATCGCGTCGCCGTCGCGGTTGGTGAAGTGGCCCTGCACCCTGTACGCGCCGCTGGGCAGCCACCCCTTGCCCGAGGCGCACTCGTCCTTGCTGCCCATGCCGGAGCCGGCGCGCCAGGACTTGAGGACCTTGCCGTCACGGACGAGGGAAAGCTTGGAGTAGGTGGGGTGCTTCAGGTTCTTGGAGAACTGCAGGGAGTATCCACGCACGACCGGCTTCGCGGGCTTGACCTTGGCCGCGATGGACCCGGTGATCAGAGCGTTCCACGTCTGCGGGCCGACGACGCCGTCGCCCCGCAGATTCTTCTTCTTCTGGAAGGCGGCGACGGCGGCCTGCGTGCCCTTGCCGAAGACGCCGTCGGCCTTCACGCCGAGCTGGACCTGGACGGCCTTGACCACGTGACCCCGGTCGCCGCGGGTGACAGTGCGGGCGGTCAGCTTGCTCCAGGTCTTCGGGCCGATCACTCCGTCGGCCTTGAGACCGGCGCGCTTCTGGAAGGTCGCGACCGCCTGGGCGGTCTTCGGCCCGTAGATCTTGTCGGGGGTCACGGCGTACCCGCGGGCGGCCAGCAGGTGCTGGGCGGTCAGGACGACCGTCCCCTTCGAACCGTTCTTCAGCTTCGGCCACACACCGGTGAAAGCCGAGTTCTTGCCCGTGGCGCCGTGCGCGCCTGGCGTCGTCGAGGCGTTGGCCTCGTCGCCGGTCGCGTTCACCGCGCCGAGCGCGCCGCCGGCCAGAACTACGGCCGCAAGGCCCTGGAGCAGAAGGTTCCTGACGTTCTTACGCATCTTCATCCTTCGATCGCATGCCCACGTTCCCGCTGGTGCGGGAGACATGGAGCGGTGTCGCCGCTCCTGATGGGCGGCGCTGACGAGGTGAAGATTCGGGGTACCGGCGTTCCATCGGTAGCCTGATCAACTGTTCCAGTCGTTCCGTGTGTTCCAGTCGTTCCACATGGCCTTTGACCTGCGGAAAGAAGAGGCTGGAACGCGCGGTTTTCCGTGATCGTGTCGAGGGGGACGCGTGCTGTCCGAGGACGAGGGCCGCCAGAGGGGCAATCCGCCGGCGGAAGTCGAGGCCCTGCGGGCCGAACTGGTTCGGATCAAGGAGGAGAAGAACCTCTCCCTAACCGCCCTCGCCCACGACAGCGAGATCTCCCGGTCGACCTGGAACCGGGTTCTGAAGGGAGAGTCGTTCCCGCCCCGCAAGGAGATCGAGCGGCTCAGCAGGCGCCCCAGGCTCGAGGCGCAGCACCTGCTGGGATTGTGGGAGGCCGCCGACGCGGCACTCAAGGCCACAGCGGCGGACGCTGCCTCGGCCGGCGCGCCACCAACGGCACCGGACGACGACGTCGCGACCGCCCCGCCGACCACGACGGCCCCTGCTCCGGCCGCTCCGGACAGCTCCACCGCTCCCGTTACTCCGGCACCGCCCAGCGACCCGGCCGACGATGCCCCCGGAGCCACGGCCAGACCTACCTCGGGCGAGCCACTGCCCTCCGACTCCCCGTCCGGACGCCCGAACACCACCCCGGCCGCCGAGACCACTACGGTTGTTCCGCGCGTCCCAGCGGCCCCTGCTCAAGACGGCCCCGCAGAGTCGGCGGTCGATGCGGCCTCGCCGTCCCCGGCAGTGGCCCCGGCGCCCGCTGCCGAGGAGATCGCAGTCGTCCGCCCGGTCCCCGTCCCGGCGCCCGCCACCAAGACGGGGAAGATCGCCAAGATGCTGATCACCCTCCTGGCGCTCACGGTGGTGCTCCTCATCGGACGCTGGGCCGCCATGCCCGATCCGGACAAGAACGCCCTCGGGCCCCAGACCACCGGGCCCCAGACCACCGGCGAAACCCAGCCCGGCGCTACCGAAGACGCTGGCGAGGGCGGTGACCCGGGCAACGAAGAGTCACCCCAGGACATGCCCCCGCCAGCCGATGACCCGACGGCGGCAGGAAACGACGACAAGCCGCAGGACTCTCCCGCCACCGGCCCCGGTGACCTGGGATCGCCCGCGCCGGGCGCGTCGTCCGGCATCGAGAACACCACCGCCCCGAGCGGACGGGCGACGCCGGACAAGACCCCTTCGGGTTCCCCGACCCCGACCACGACACCCTCGACGGCGACGCCGACGACCGAGCCCACCAAGGCCCCGACGACAGCCGCGTCGCTCGGCGAGGAAGGGCGTACCGCGTGCGCCCACTACAAGCCCAACCGCAGGGTGATCCTGGCCAAGGGCATGGTCGGCACCAACGTCGCCCAGGTGCAGTGCCTTCTCAACCACAACTACGACTACACCCTCCCTGAGGACGGTGTGTTCGGCGCCAACACCGAGGCCGGGGTGAAGGCTGTACAGCGCTGCTCCGGCATCACGGCCGACGGCAAGGTCGGCCCCGACACCTGGAAATACCTCGACTACCCCAAACCCGCCTGCGGCCACTGACCACGCGGCGGTACGGCCGGGTCAGTGACGACCAGGAGCCGGACTCAGGTACGTATCTGAGTCCGGCTCCTGGTCGTCCAGCATTGCCCTCGCCGACGGATTGGCCGGGGCCGGAGAGTGTCAGTCAGGGATCCATCTGACGCGGTAGCGAGCCTGGAGTTCGTCGGCGGTGTCTGTGTGGATGCTTCCGGCCCAGCTGGTGTGCCGGTCGTAGGTGAAGCCCGGCACCATGTCGGGATCGACCTTGAGTACCAAGGCGGCGACGACCAGTACTTCGTGCCCATCGGCGAGCGTGACCGTGCCCCCACCTACAACCGGGTCTTCCCGTCTCCCCACGGCATTGCGCCTCCTCGGGGTGAGCATGCACGGGGATCGTTCCGCATATGCAGGACGCAGGCAACCGTCCTGGGTTGACTGCGATCCTCCAGTTCACGCCGTTCTCCTTGAGTCGTCGTCGGCCTCTCGGTAGCGGCGCATGGCCTTGCTGTCCTTGCCCCGTCCGCCGGCTTCTCGGCGACGGGGTCGCCGCTGCCAGCGCGGGCAGGCTCGGTGACCAGGCCATTTCGGCGGAGCTGTGGCCGGTCGGGAGGTGAATGAAGCCTGGGTTGGTCAACGAACGTACGCAGCTGCGCGACGAGCCACTCGAAGGTGATTTCCTCCTCACCGCGCCGCTTCTCCAGCTCCTCGATGCCACGGTCGGTGAAGTACACGGTGAGCCACCTGGTGAGGCGAGGGGACGTTGAGATGCGGCCCGGTCCGCCCGTCGCAGATGCCCACCACGGCTCCGGTGGCACAAAGAAGAAGCAGGGGCCGGCCTGAAATCTTCCAGTTCGACCCGCCCAAGCCCCACTACTGGGGCACCGGCTTCTTCATCGCCCCCAGCTGGGTGCTGACCTGCGCCCATGCCGTGGCAAGGGGGAGTCAGGTTCGAAAGCTCCAGCTACTGACTGGCGATCGCCCCGCTGGTGATCTCGGTGCCGCCATTGCCGTGCTCTCAGACCCTCCCGATCAACCGCACTGTCCTGTTCGATCCCGCAGCCCACACGTCCGGCCCTGGAAGGCGTTCAAATGTCCCTCAGGATTGAGGTCTTGCGGGGCTACCCCGCAAAGCCTCCAACGTGTGGCCGCCGTCCGATGCCGGGCACGGGAGAACTTTCTTGACCTACTGGAGGACCGCCATGCCCATCTCGATCGACCCGCTGCTCGCGCTGCCTCTGCTGGTCGGCATCTTCTGCATCGCCCTTGTGGCCATCGTCTGCATCGTCGCCTTGCTCCGTGCCGACCGCGCCGACACCGTTGCCGTCATCAAGGCCCTGCCCGAGCTCGCCGCGACGCTCCTGCGGTTTCGTCGGCGGCCCCGGCGATGACGCCCACGAGCTCCTCGACTCGGCCGTGTTCTCGTATAGCTGCCGCCACCCGTCATGTAGCGCTGAGTAGTTACGCGGGGCCATGGTCGCGCTGCTGGAGGTTGACGAAGTCGGTGTGCGCGGCTTCGACGGCTTCGGGGTACGCCTCGCGGTGGGCGTGTTCGGTGAGCGCCCGGTAGATGCTGGCGACCGAGGGGCTGTGTCCCTTGCGCTTGCCGGTGGGGATGATCAGGTCGGGCTGGATTTGCTCGACGGACTCGCCGCCCGCGCGGCGCCGGAGCACGGTGTGGAGCATGTCGTCGGTGATGACGGGCGGCCGGCCGCCGTGCTTGCCCTTGCGGGCCGCGGTGTCGAGCCCTTCGAGCGTCGATTCCCGGATGTTCTCCCGCTCGGTCTCCGCCATCGCCGCGAAGAACGCGAACAGCAGCTTGCCCGGCCCGGTGGGGTCGTAGATGCCGGGCAGGGGCCCGGCGAGCATCTCCAGGACCAAGCCGTGGGCGGTTAGGTGGTCGGCCAGAGCGGTGAGCTCTGCGGCGTCGCGGCTGAGCCGCTTCATCTCGTACACGGTGAAGATGACCCGGCAGTGTGGGGCGTGCGCCTTGACCTCCCGCGCAGTACGGAGGGCCGCTTCGAACTTCGGGCGGACCCGGACGCGGGTGCTGATCTTCTCGGCGAAGATCTTGTCCCGGGGGATGTTGTGCTTGCTGAGTGCGTCGAGCTGGGAGTCGAGTTCCTGGCCGAGGGGCGAGCAGCGGGCGTAGCCGATGCGGATGTCCGCGCTCGGCAGGTCCGGGTCGATCGGTGCCGGGGGCGGGGTGCCGGGCCGCCATGGGCGGCCCGGACCGCGACCGGCCGGGGTCGGCACCCGCAGTTCCTTCTTCAGCCGGGGCACCAGGGCGAAGCGGCGGGTGTGGTAGGCGGAGGCGACCGCGCCGCTACGCGAGCGGCACGGTGATCCGGGCTGGGCTTCGCACTTCGGACAGGCGTGCGCCTCGACGTCGTCGGCGTCCGACCGGTCGGCCGGAGAGGGGTGCTGAGGGTCCGTCATGGACCCGGATTTTCGCACAATGCAAGTCTCACAACGGGGTCCGTACCGCTTTCGGGTGAGAACGGGTTGTGAGAACGAATCCGGGTCCGGCGTGGGTCTGATGGCTCACGGTCGATCTTGCTCGGGCAAAGGGCCGTTTGTGAGAATTCGACCGTCGCGAGTTCACGAGCTTGAGTCTCCAGCAGGGGGAGACCAGAGGGTGGGGACATGAACGGCCGCACGCTCTACTCGATCGGCGAACTGGCCCGACGGGCCGGTAGCACAGTCAAGACCATCCGGTTCTACTCCGACTCCGGACTCCTACCGCCCGCTGACCGCAGCCCAGCTGGCTACCGCCTCTACGACCACGACGCCGTCGCACGCCTGGATCTTGTGCGAACCCTGCGCGACCTGGGACTGGACCTCGCGGCCATCCGGAAGGTCATGGACCGGGAACTCGCGCTGTCGGAGGTCGCCGCGGTACATGCCGACGCGTTGGACGTGCAGATCCGAATCCTGCGGCTGCGGCGCGCAGTGCTGACCGCGGTGGCGGACCGCGGGGCTACCCCTGAGGAGACACATCTGATGCACAAACTGGCCAAGCTATCCGAAGTCGAACGCCAACAACTGGTCGGCGACTTCCTCGACGCCGCGTTCGGTGGCGTGGGTACCAGCTCCATGTTCGCGGGAATCATGCGCTCGATGACTCCGGAACTGCCGGACAACCCCGATACGGAGCAGGTCCAGGCATGGGTGGAACTGGCCGAGCTGTCGCAGGACCTAGACTTCCGCGCCCTTGTACGAGACCTGGCACAGGAGCAGACGGCCAGGTACATCCCGGGCCGTCCACCCGCGCTGCACAACGACTTGGCTGCGATCGTCCGTGGCCAGATCACGCCGGCCGTGGCAGCGGGTGTCGAACCGGCTTCGCCCCAGGCCGGTCCGGTCGTCGCGGTTCTCATGACCCGCTGCGCACATCTCCTCGACTGCGGTGACGATGCCACGTCGCGGGGGCAGCTCTTGGTCCGGCTGGAACGTATGAATGACCCTCGGAGGGAGCGGTACTCCTCGCTGCTTGCGGTGATCAACGGCTGGCCGGGTCCGGAGAGCCTGCGGCCGGTGCTCGACTGGGCCGTCCATGCTCTGCAGGCTCGGACACGGAGATGACGGGACGACTGCGGGGCGGCATGGACCAGCTATCGCCGAGGCCAGATCAAAGCCCGGCTGTACATGATCCGGCAGTGAACTCTCCCGTCATACTCCAGGCTGCCGCGACCTCGACCGCTCCCGCGCTTGCCCTTCGCCCCTGGTGCGCGGAAGACCCCCGGGTACACGCCGGAGCAGGAGGCCGAGGAGAAGTGCTTGTGGGATCTCGTCTGGGAGCTGTCGGTCGCGGTGTCCACACACCCGTACTGGGCCACCTTGGAGAAGGATGCAGGGTTGGTGGAGGCGCGTATGGAGCTGAAGCAGCACCCGAAAGCCCAGCCGGACGCCGCAAGTGCGGCCAGCGACGCCGAGGCGGCGTGAGCAAGGGTGCGGTTATGGGGATGCCGATAGCCGTTCGGCTGGAGAAGAAGAGGGTGCTGCTGGAGTGGCTGCGGTACCAGGCGGCGGTCACCGAGCGGGAGATCCGTGACCTCGATGCCCAGGACGCCGAGGAGAAGCGGCGCCGGGAGGTCGCGCGGTGTGAGCTGGCGTGGGTGGTCTCGGTGCCCCGGACCCTCGACGGGCATCCGGTGCTCCATCGGGGGAACGGCGGTCTCAGGGCCCGGTACGGGGCCGGGGAGCTCGTGGACCTCGACGGTGTGATGGGAGCGTTCGAGGAGTACCCGGACCTGGAGATGTGCGACGTGTGCGCGCCGTGGGGGAGCCTCGGCCTGGACAAGCCGGCCGACCGGCCCGCGCGGGCGACGGAGGTTGAGTTGCCCTAAGCGGCCTTGTTCCGCCGGGCTGCGGTCGTCTTCTTCGCAGTGGTCTTCTTGCTTGGGGTCCTCTTCGGGGCTGCCTGCATCTTCGGCTTCGGCATCTTGTGCACGGTCGCCTCGCCCTCGCCCTCGCCACCGGTCTCACCGCGGTGCTCGTGGGCTTCGGAGACGGACTTCTCCAGGGCGGCCATTGGGTTGACGACCGGCGCGGTCGCCGCTGTCTCCTCGTCCTTGGCCGGCGCGGGAGTACGGTGCTTGGCCTTCGCCGTGATGACCTCGGGCACGATGTCTGTGCCGTGCCGGTTCTGAAGGATCTGGGTGTTCAGTGGGAGCAGGCCGTTGACGGTGCCCTTGGAACGCCCGCGTCTGCGGCGCAGTGCCTCACGGACGGCGGCGACGGCCCGCTCGTCGGCCCGCCGGTGTCGGGTAGGTGTGGGGTGGGGTGAGGTGGGTGTGGACTCCTCCATAGGTTATCTTCTGTTCGTTTTGAAGCACATCGTGGTGTGAGTCGTGGGATCACCCCCGGGATCACCTCAGGGGTCACTCCCGGGTTTGCTTCTTCTGTCTGGGCAGCGGGTTCCGGTACCCGTGTCTCTTTGTTCTGACGACCTGTCACCAGCTTCCCTCTTTCGTTCCGATGGTCCGTCACTAGCCCCCCTTGCCTTGTCGTTTTTGGGGTGGTGGGGTTTGTGGGTGGCTGGGGTGTGGTGGGGGCCTTCTCTGGAGGGTCGTAGTACTGCCGCCCGGCAGTTGACCTGCCGGCAGTTGACGTGTTCCGGGTCTCTGTTGGGGTTTTTGAGGCACGGTGGAGGGGGTCTCTGACTGTGTGTGGGCCGGAGGCGCAGTACCCCTGGGGTTCTCTTCGCTTCATGTAGTGGCGTCTGGTGTTCAGCACGGAACTCGGGGGATGGGATTTGCGCGTGGAGCATGAGGCGGGTAAGCGCAGCGTCCCGCCCTGGATACAGTGCCCTGGTTCGCGCAGTGAGCCTCCCCATCAGGGCCGTACAACAAGGCCGGCCTCCTTCCAGGCCCCTCAGGCCCCCGGAGCGCAGCGCAGGGGGCCACCCCCGCGAAGCGGGAGATGCAGTGAGCGCAGCGAACCGCTTCACCCTGCACCCCGGACCGCGCAGCGGGCCGGCTCCCTTCGGGTCCCGGAGCGCAGCGGAGGGGACCACCCCGGCTGCGCCAGGGCGGGGGTGAGCGCAGCGAACCCCTTCACCTTTCAACCCGGACCGCGCAGCGGGCCGGCCCCCTTTCAGGCCCCGGAGCGCAGCGGAGGGGCCCTCCGCGAAGCGGGAGGGCGGTGAGCGCAGCGAACCGCTGCGTTTGCTTAGCGCGCAGCGCT
>NZ_JAPENX010000005.1 GCF_026341815.1 Streptomyces sp. NBC_00572 | reverse complement strand
CACACCCGTACGGGTAAAACACTTATGGGGTTGATCACCCCGTAATGACTCCGCGACTTGCGGGCTCAAGAGCAGCCCACGGGTCGGGCTCCCACACGGGGTGCACAGTCACCTCGGCCAGACCGGGCCCGGTCCTGGTCAGCACGACTCGGCGTACGAGCTGGCGAAGCAGGGCGTTGCGCTGTTGCGCATCCAGGGCATCCCACGCTTCGGCCGCGCCAGCAATCAGCACCTCGGCTTCTGCGCGGTCCGGGAGAGGCTCCTCCTCGGGGAGGCTATCGAGTTGCGCTTGCGCGTCGGCTCGCTTCTTTCGGGCGAGGGCGAGGGCATCCTCGTACTCGTCCTGCTCCCAGTCTTCCGGGTTGGCCGCATGATCCGCTCGCAGTCGGGCGATGGCGGCGCGGTGCCGGTCGAGTTCAGCTTGTGCCTGCACTCGTGCGCGGGCGCGGGTGGCCTGCTCGGCAATAAGGTCACGGCGGGGGCTGACGTCCGTGGACGGCGCATCGTCGATGCCATCGGCGGCCCGTTCCTCCAGCCACTTGGTCACCTCCTTTTCGACGATGGTGCGCGGGACGAGTACGCCCTCGCATGAAAGGGGCCCGTACTTCGCTCGACGGGTGCACCTGTACGAGTAGCCGGGCTCCGTGATTGCGCTGCCGTGTCGGCGTCGCGTGTTCAGGCTGGTACCCAATCGGCACCCGCCGCAGGACGGCAATCCGGCAAGCTCGTACGTCCCTGTTCGGGCGCGGGGCTTGGTATTGCGGACGGTCTTGCGTCGTGCGAGGTAGGCCGTCCACAGGTCGAACTCGATCAGTTCCTCGTGGGTCCCCTGGATGTAGATCTTCGAGCGACAGTTGCCGTCCTTCTTGCGGCACCGGTGGTCGGGGTCGTGCACGCGGAGCAGGCCAGCGGGAAAGCCGCTGTCCATGTACCAGCGGAGGGTGTCGGTACTCCACAGACCTCCAGAGTTGCTTCGGTGCCCCTGGGCGTTCACGGACTGCACCAACTGCGGGAACCCCTTGCCTGCAACGTAGGCGCGGTAGAGGTCCGCGACGACAGGCGCGATGGTCTGGTCCGGTTCGTACCGTTCCTTTTGGAGCGTTTCCGTTTCAGGGTTCCAGCGGCGATGCCAGATGTAGCCGAATCGCTTTCCCCCGCTGGCCGGCAAGCCGAGCTTGTATTGCCGGTGCTCGTGTGTTTCCTTCCACTGCTCGCCGGCGCGGTCACTTTCGAAGGCGGCGAACTCCAGGATCATGCCGCGCTGAAAGCGGCCGATGGCGGTGGTTGCGTCGACCGGTTCTGTGGCGGATTCGAGCTGACCGCCGGCGGATTCGAGCTTGGCAAGCCAGAGCGCGTTTCCGGTGCGGTCGCGGCCAAACCGGCTGTACTTCCACACAGCGACGCCCAATGCCTTGCCGGCCTCGACGTTCTCGACGCACTTGGTGATCTTGCGTTTGAAGTGGCGTCCGCTGACGTCGAGGTCGGTCACCCACTCAACGATGCGACGGCCCGTTCGGGCGGCCCACTGGGTGATTGCCTCGCGCTGGATCTCCGGTGAGATCTTCTCCTCTTTGTAGGTCGAGACCCGGATGTACCCGAGCCACGGTTCGCCCCCCTCATCGTGCAGGGAGCTGCGGAACGTGTCCGACGGTTTCACTGTGCCGTCCGTTTCTCCTCGGTGGTGTAGTTCGGGCGGTGGTGGAGGTGCACCACGTTGCCCGGGGTCTGCTCGTCGTCCTGGTGGTGGCCGGGGGTCGGCGGGGCCGGGTCCGGGACGAGCAGACCGCGCGCAACGTGGTGGAGAGCCAGGGCGTAGCCGGCCTGGTGCGCTTCGGCGAGCTGGTCGTCAGTGATCTGGTGGGTGCGGGTGATCATCACCCAGTAGAGGAGGGGGACCGTCGCGACGGCGCCGAGTATGCCCGCATCGGTGAGGGCTTGGGTGCTGGTGGCCCATCCGGTCGCCCCGACGGAGAGGGCGGCGGCAAAGAGTCCAGCAGTGATGAGGGGCGCGGGACGACGGAACACGGGGGTGACCTCCGGGGTGGTGCTACTCGGCTCGGGCCTCGCCCTCGCCGTTGTCGGACTGTTCTTGCAGCGTGCGCGTCATGTTGAGGAACAGCGCGCGCTTGTGGGGGTCGGTGATGCCGAGGTCGTCTGCGGCTTCCTCGGGGCTGATCTTGCGGGTGGTGTCCGTCGTGGGGTGCTGGACGTCGTAGAGCTGCTCGTCGGTGATGACGCCGGTCCGTACGAGGATCTCGGCGAGGGGCTTGTTCAGGGCGGCGGCGAGGGTGCCGAGGACGCGGGTGTCTGTGACGGCTTCGCCCCTGAGGAGCCGGCCGACAGTCGAGGGGCTGATGCCGCTATCTGCGGCGAAGCGGGAGCGTCCCCCGCTGCGTAGGCCGGTGACGTCGTATCCGCGTCTCACGAGTTCCTGAGAGAGCCACGCGGCGAACGCCGAGCGCGTCGCGTCGGTCTTGTTTTCTGCCATGGCAGAAATCTAGCGCGCTCGTTTCATAGATGAAACAGCGAGTTCTAGACATGACTCCCCCCTCCCCCGGGCACGGCCCTGATCGTTCGACCTGCCACGTTTATGTCGAACGTGGGTTCGATACTGCCCATCTTTCAACCACTCTGTCAACGCGCAGCACATGACTCCGTCACATGCCGTTACGAGACCCGACCGGCAGTCCCGGGCATGGGTCTGACACCGCCCACCGGTTTTATCTTTCACTCGTGAAAGATAGATGCTACCTTTCTGTCTCGGCAGATAGCTATCTGCCAGGAAAGAAGGAAGCACTCCCATGTACGACCGCGCTCTCTTGCAGCAGGCCGCCACCGCGCACGGGGTCAGCGACTACAAGGCCCTCGCCGCCGACCTCGGCATCCCGCCCGTCACGGCGTGGCGCCTGTGGGGTGGCGTGACCGCCCCCTCGGCCCGCCTCGCGGCCAAGGTGCACGCCCGCTACGGCCTCACCACCGCGCAGCTCATTACTCCGGCGAAGGCCGCCGCATGACCGGCCCCGTCATCCCCCGCGAGCAGGCGTTCGCCAACGCGCGCCGTGTCCTCGACATCGCCCTCGCCGACATCGCTGCCGACTACGCGGCCGGCCGTCTTTCCCCTGAGCGAGAGCTGATCGTTCGCCGTCTCATGCGCCAGCAACGGCAGCAGGCCGGCCCCCGGCCGCTCGCCGCCTGACACGCAAAAGGGCCGCCCGGTGGCACCCGGACGGCCCGACCGATCCCCCGAAGGAGACCGACTCATGAACCCCCAGCTTACCCAGCTCCGCGCCGCCACCGCACTCCGTGGCGGGCAGGCCGGCCGCAAGCACGTCGCGTTCCGTGACCGCCTCGCCGCCGAGCTGCACCGGATCGCCCCCGGCACCGTCCGCGTCTACCTGACCCCCGTCTACAGCGACCCGGCCGACACCCCCACCCGCCGCACGCTCGTATCCCTCGCGACGCTCACCGGTCAGCCGATCGAGGCCGACGTCGAGGCGCACCGCGCGGCCCGCCGCCTGATCATCGGCGAGTTCCCGGCCGCCGACTGGACGCACCCCCACACCTACCGGGCCGACACCGGGCGCCTGCTCGACACCGCGCCGACCGCTCCGGCCGCCCTCGACCTCGCGCCGGAGGTGAACCAGTGATCCGCCCCACGCTCACCGCCGACGGGACCGCCGTCCGCCTCCCGGTCACCCTCGCCGTCTCCCCCCTGCTCGACGAGCTTGCCCTCGCGTACGCCGAGGACCCCGACCTGTTCGGCCGCCTGCTCACCAAGCACGCCGCGTCGGTCCTGTCCCTCGACCACGTGGTCGTGAGTGACGACGCCGCTGACTGGGAGCGCGCCATTCGGGCCGCCGAGGCGGACGGGTCCCGCGACGCCCTGCTCGCCCCGCTGGAGTCCGCCGAGCGCCTAGACGACCTGCTCACCCCCGACGACGCCATCGCCCTCGCTACGTCGCTCACGAAGCAGGCCGCCTACATCCGCCACCGCTCCACCGCACAGGAGAACCACTCGTGACCGTCACCACCCTGCCGACCGCCCACACCGCACCGCCGGTTGTCGAGACCCCCGTCGCCCGCCGCGCGAGCACCGCGTACACCCCGGCGCCGGCCGGGACGAGTGCCGAACTCCCCCGCGTGTTCGCCGTCATCCACGGCGTCATGCGGGACGTCATGCCCGTGGGCAAGGACAAGCAGAACCAGCAGCAGAACTACTACTTCCGTGGCGTCGACGACGCGATGTCCGCCATGGCCGGCCCCATGCGGAACCACGGGTGCTTCATCGCCCCCGAGGTCGTCGAGCACAAGCAGCGCCCGCGCGGCGAGAAGGGCACGCACACCGTAATCACGATGCTGTACCGCATCTACGGTCCGGCCGGCGACTGCCTCGCCGTCACCATCCCGGGCGAGGCCATGGACACGGCCGACAAGAGCACCAACAAGGCTATGTCGGCCGCGCTCAAGTACATGCTCTTTCAGGTGTTCATGATCCCCGTGGACGCCCGCAGCATCGACGACGGCGACCGCGATCACCCGGTCATGACCAACGCCCCGCAGCAGCGCCAGCAGCAGCCCCAGCAGCGCCGCCAGCAGCCCCAGCAGCAGCGCGGGCAGCGTCAGCAGCAGCGCCGCCCGCAGCAGGACCAGGCGCACGGCCAGGAGCAGCCCCAGCAGCGCCGCCGCCGCGACTACGCCGCCGAGGCCCGAAAGGCGACGAGCGAGGAGGAGTTCGCCGCGATCCGCAAGGCCGCCGACGCAGCCGGCGCGCCGCCCGAGTACATCACGCAGCTCGACGCCATCGCCGCCGAGAAGCGCGCGGCGGCCCGCGGCCCGCAGTCGACCCCGCCCGCCGGGCCGCCCCCGGAGCAGGCCCCGGCCGGGGCGCCCCCGGTCCCCGCCGTCGCCACCGCGCCGCCCAGCGGGAACCCGACCACCGCCGCCGAGGAAGCGCTCAGGATCGCCGCGTCCCGGGCGCACCTGATCACGCTCGACGCCGATTTCGAGCGCGTCTACGGCATCCCGATCGCCCAGGCCACCGCCGTTCAGCTCCACGCGTTCCGGAAGAAGATCGAGGGGACCGCCGCATGAGCACCGTCGAGAAGAAGGTCGAGGCGCCCGACCCCGAGTACCTCGCCGCCGTCCTGCGCCACCGACAGGCGATGCGGGCCCAACTCGACCGCGCCGAGGAAATGTTCGACGACGTCAGCCGGCAGGCCGCCAAGCTGCTCACGCAGCAGTACCAGGCGACCCGCAGTACGAAGGCCGACGTCACCCTCGACGACGGCACGAAGTTCGCCACCGTGACCCGCGTGGGCGGTGAGGCCGAGGCCCGCGTCGTCGACCGGCCCGCGTTCGAGGCATGGGTGCGCGACACCTACCCGGAATACTTCGATTTCCGGATCGTCCCGGCCCGCACCGAGGTCGTCGTCGACGAGCAGTTCACCGCGCGGGTCCTCGGAGCCGTCAACGCGGCGAACACCCCCCGGTACGCCGACCCGGACACGGGCGAGCTGCACGACGTGCCCGGAGTCGCGATCCAGCCCACCAAGTCGCCGCACTTCCGATGGCTGTTCAGCAAGACCAGCAAGAACCAGCCCCGTGACGGCCGCGCCCTGGTCGCCGAGGCCGTCGCCGCCAAGCGCCTCGACCTCGACACGCCCCCGACGCCGCCCGCGCTCCCCCCGGCCGACGAGCCGGCGCCCGAGCAGCCCTGAACCCCCGCGCCACAGCCCGCCCCGACCCCCGAACGGGGCGGGCCCCTCGACCAGGAGCACCACCCATGAACTCCCTCACGATCAACACCGGTTGGCGCCGGGCCGCCGCGTGCACCGACATGGCCGTCGATGCGTTCTTCCCGGCCGCGGCCGACGCGGAGGGCCGTCGCGAGGCCCTCGCGATCTGCGAGCCGTGCCCCGTCCGCGAGGAGTGCCTCGCCGAGGCCCTCGCCGAGGAGGGCGGGCGCGGCAAGACCGGCCGGTTCGGTATCCGCGGCGGTAGGACCGCGAGCGGCCGGTACAACCTCTACAACGCCGCCAAGAAGGCGCAGCGCGCCGCCCTCGCCGTCGAGGCCGCCGCATGACCGGCCGCGCGCGCCTCGACCGCGCCCGCCGCCTGCTCGACACCGCGCCGCCGGCCCCGGTCCGCGGCCAACTGGACGCCTCGCAGGCCGCGAGCCGTACCGGGTGGCCGCTCCCGGCCCGCCCGTGGAACGGTCTTACGGTCCTCGACGCCTGTTGCTGCGCCGGCGGGGCCGCGATGGGTTGGTACCTCGCCGGATGGGACGTGGTCGGCGTCGACCTTGACGAGCAGCCCAACTACCCCTTCCCGTTCGTCCGGGGCGACGCCATCGAGTACATCCGGGCGCACGGCCACGAGTACGACATGGTCCACGCGTCGTGGCCGTGCCAGTACGGCGCCGCGATCACCAAGGGAACGAACCGGCACCTGCGCGAGACGTACCCGGACCTGATCGGCCCCGGCCGCGAGGCGATGCTCGCCGCCGGCCGGCCGTACGTGATCGAGAACCCGGACGCGCGCCCCGATGTGACCCTGTGCGGGACGATGTTCGGTCTGCCGATCCTGAGGCACCGGAAGTTCGAGGCCGAGGGATGGTTCCCCCTCGCGCTCCCGCACACCCGGCACCGGGGCCGCGTCCGCGGACATCGCCACGGCAAGCACTACGACGGCCCGTACGTCGCCGCGTACGGCCGCGGGGGTGGCAAGGCGACCGTCGCGGAGATGCAAGTCGCCATGCAGATCACGTGGACCGACGTACGCCACGAACTCACCGAGGCCATCCCGCCCGCCTACACCCGCTTCCTCGCCGAGCAGGCCGCCGAGCAAATCCTCGCCGAGCGCATGACGGTCGCGGCATGACCCGCCTCGCCCACGACCGGCCGGCGCCCGAGTGCGAGACGCCGAAGTACGGCGCACCGGCCCGCCTGTACCCGTGCGGATGGCGATGCGACACCCACCGCCCCGTACCGCGCACCCGCCCGCAGTAGCCCCCCGCACTGCCCCGGGGCGAGGCCGGACCCGATCCCCTCGCCCCGGGCGCATCACCCCGACAGGACCCCGCCATGCCGCGCATTCGCACGATCAAACCCGACTTTTTCACGTCCCTGACGATCGCCGACCTCACCATCGAGCAGCGCTTGACGTTCATCGGCCTGTGGACGCACTGCGACGACCTCGGCCGCGCCGTCGACGACGCCCGACTCATCAAGGCCGCACTCTGGCCGCTCGACGACCGGACCGCCGCCGACGTCGAGACCGACCTCGCCGCACTCAGTGAGTCCTCACTGATCGTTCGCTACGTCGTCACCGGCAAGCACTACTTGGCCGTGTCCGGGTGGAAGGAGCACCAGCGGATCAACCGGCCGTCCGCCTCGCGCCTCCCGGCCCCCGACCAGGGCGAATCGGCCCCGGAACCGCCCCTGACCAGCGGTGATGACGACTCCGAGCAGGCTCACGCACATCTCAGTGAGGACTCACACCAGGAAAGGAACAGGGAACAGGGAAGGGAACAGGGAACAGGGAACGGGAAGTCGTCGGCCCTCGCTCCGCGAGACCCCGACCCGGCGCCGGTCCGTGAAGACGTCGAGCGGGTGTGTGAGCACCTCGCCGACCGCATCGAACAGAACGGCAGCAAGCGGCCCAGCATCACGAAGGCGTGGCGGGACGCTGCCCGGCTCATGCTCGACAAGGACGGCCGCACCGAGGAGCAGGTGCACAACGCCATCGATTGGTGCCAGAACTCCGACTTCTGGCGTTCCAACGTGCTGTCCATGCCGAAGCTCCGCGACAAGTACGACACCCTCCGTCTCCAGGCCAGCCGCCCGGCCGCCGGCGGGAACGTCGTCCCGATCAACCGCCCCTCCACGACCGACCAGCGGGTCGCCGAGGGTCTCGACCTCGCCGCCCGACTCCGCGCCCAGGAGGCCGCCCAGTGACCCCCGCCGACGCCGCCGAACTGCTCACCCTCGCCGCCGCATTTGACCGCCGCACCGTCGGCGAGGCCGACGCCCGCGCATGGGCCGCCGCCCTGCACTCGATGCCCTTCGACGACGACGCCCGCGCCGCCGTTGCCCGCCACTACGGCGACACCGACAAGTGGCTGACCCCCGCGCACGTCCGCCAGCAGCGCGCCCGGATCCGCGCCGAGCGGGTCAACGCCGCGACGATCGTCTACGACGGAGTCCCGGGCGAGACCGGCGCCGAGTCCATCACCCGCCGCCGCGCCCTCCTCGCTGCCGTCGCCGACGGCCGAGTCGCGCCCCCGTCCGCTTCCAGGGCCCTCGGTTTCTCCGAGGACCGGCCGACGCTCGCCCTCCCGGCCGCCGCCACCCGCGAGGAGCGCGACGAGTTCGCCGCCGAGCGCCTCGCCGCCCTCGGCTACTACGTGCCCCGCGACGTCGAGGCCGCCCTCACCGACCACCGGCCTCGCCGCCGAGCCCTCGCCGAGCAGGAGCGGCCCGACCCCCTCGGCGTCCCGTGCCCGTACGAGCACTGCCGCGCCGACGTCCGCACGCCGTGCAAGAAGGGCGACCGGCGCCGCACCGAACGCGCCCCGCACCCCTCCCGCGTCGAGGCCGCCCTCGCCGCCCACCACCAGGAGGCCGCCGCATGACCACGCCCGCGCCGATCCCGGCCGCCGCCGTCGCCATCATCCGCACCGTCATCGAGGACGCGACCGTAAGGGAGTTGCTGTACCGGCCCGGCTCGACCGCTGTACGGGCCGCCAGGGCCCTCGAATGGGCCGGGTGGGACCTGCGGGTGATCCCGCCCGCGTTCACCCCGGAGGACGCCACCTAGCCCCCCCTCCGCAGGGGGAGCCGGAGCAGCTCCACATCCGCTATCTTTCTGTCTCGACAGATACATGCCTGTCGAGACAGAACCGCGAGCGCGCGCGCTCAGCACGTAGAGCAGGAGGACCGCCCCCGTGAACACCCCCGAGCGCTTCGCCGCCAAGGTCGATCCGGCCGGCCCCCTCAGCCTCTACCGCGACGCCCCCGGCCCCTGCCACCTCTGGACCGGCGGAGCCCGCAGCAAGCGCCCCCACGACGCCGGCGAACACGGCGAGTTCTACGGAGCGTTCAAGGCCGACGGCCACACCGTCCGCGCCCACCAGTACGCCTACGAACAGGCCCGAGGCCCCATCCCCGCCGGCACCGAGGTCGACCACCGATGCCGCCGCCGCAACTGCGTCAACCCCGCCCACCTCGAAGTGACCGACCACCGCACCAACACCCTCCGCAGCAGCGGCCCGACCGCGATCAACGCGCGGAAGGTGCGATGCCTCCGAGGTCACCCCTTCGACGCCGCCAACACCTACGTACGCCCCAACGGCGCCCGCGCCTGCCGTGCCTGCCGCCGCCCCACCACCGAAAGGACCGCCGCCTGATGGCCGGAGAGACCACCATCACCATCGCCGGAAACCTCGTCGACGACCCCGAACTCAGGCACACCGGCGCCGGACACGCCGTCGCCAAGTTCCGCATCGCCTCGACCCCCCGCACCTACGACAAGCAGTCCGGCCAGTGGCAGGACGGCGAGTCCCTGTTCATGACCGTGACCGCATGGCGCTCTCTCGGCGAGAACGTCGCCGCCAGCATCCAGCGCGGCGCCCGCGTCGTCGTCGTCGGCACTCTCCGCCAGCGCAGCTACGAGGACAACCAGGGTGTCAAGCGCACGGTCGTCGAGATCGAGGCCGAGGAAGTCGCACCCTCGCTCCGCAACGCCACCGCACAGGTCACCAAGACCACCGGCAACCGCCAGGGAGGCAACTCCCAGCAGGCACAGGGCGGATACGGCCAGCAGCAGCCCCAGTACGACCAGTGGAACACCGGCGGCCCCGCCTACTGACCGCGCCGCCGACCGGTCGCCGCGCCGCCCACGCGCGCGCGTGCAGTGGTTCACCGCCAACACCGTGAAGCCCACACACGTCCCGTGCACTACCGCGCCCCGGTCAACACCGACACCCGACTGACGAGCCGAGACGGAGCCAGCCCATGAACACCCCCGCCCCCTCCGAGACCGCCCCCGCGTTCGAGGGCGACCTCGACGCCGGCACCGTCCGCGACGCCCTCGCGTTCAACGACGACACCGCCGACCAGACCCTCGCCACGCTCCGCGACGTCCTGCTCGACACCTCCCTGTCCCGCACCCCCGACCAGGCCCTCGCCGCCGCCCGCATCCTGCTCGCCGCCCACGCCCGGCAGATCGAGGCCCTGATCGAGGCCCACTACCGCGCCACCCGCACCGAATGGGGACTCACCCGCTCGTCCCGTGGCCTGCTCACCGGGTACGAGGGCGCCCGGAAGATCGTCGCCGCGTGCGCCGCCGGCCTCGACCGCGACCAGGCCCTCGCCGAGCAGCACACCCCATGACGCTCGCCCACGCGGCATCCCTCGCCGTCGCCGCCACCCTGCTCGCCGCCGCCGCCTACCTGATCGCGTGGGCCCTACGCGGCGAGCACGGGCGCGCCCACCACACCCACTACCCCAGCCGCCCGAAGGGCCCGCGCCGATGACCCGCCGCCGCACCATGGCCGACCGCAAGAAGCACGCCACCGACCGCCTCGCCCGCCGGATCAAATTCGAGATCCTCCTCGACCGCGCCGACCGACTGTCCCCCACCGAAGCGGACGCGCTCCGCGAGTACGCCCTCGCCGAGGCCGCCACCGCAGACCAACTCCGAGCCACCGCCCGCGGGCAGGACCGCGCCATGCAGCAGATGCGCGACCGCCTCGCCGCCGCCGACGCCGCAATCGTCGAGGCCGAGGAGGACCGCGCCCGCGTCGAGGAGCAGCTCGCCGAGGCTCGACACCACATTGACGTGCTCCACGCCGTCGACGCTGGCCGTGCCGACGGAGCGCAACGCATCACGGACGAGCGCGACCGCGCCGAGGCGTTCCTCGGCCGACTGCACCGAGCCGAGACGTACGGCGACGTCCTCGCGATCCTCGGCGAGCACCAAGGACTCACCCCCGCCGCCGCCCGCGCCGCCGCCGCGTTCGCCGCCGCCGCCGACAGTCAGGCCGCCGTCCTCGCCGAACGCGACCGCGAACACGCCGTCGCCCTCGCCACCGAGAAGCAGCGCACCGACCGCGCCGAGGCCCTCCTCGCCCACGTCCGCGGCGCCCGCACGTGGGCCGACCTGTGGGCACACCTCGGAATGCGCTACGGCTACACCGCCGAACAGGCCGGCCAGGAAGCACGCGCCCGCCGCACCATGGCCGAGCGCCTCGCCTACGAGCAGGCCAACAACGCCCTCGCCACCCTCGACGGGAAGGCCGCGGAGGTACGCACCCTCCGGCAGCAGCTCACCGCGGAACGGAAGCGCGCCGGCGCCCTGCTCGTCACCCTCGCCCGCCAGACCAAGCACGCCCGGAAGAACGAGCAGCGCCTCGCCGACGCCCGCCGCCGCCTCGCAGCCGAGTGCGCCACCTGCGGATGCCCCCGCGAGCAGCACGCCTCACGCCTCTACGCCAACGCCCGCGCCCGCCTCGACGAGCTGCTCGACGCCGCCGGCCGCGCCGCCAACCAGCTCGGAACCGAGCACCCCGCCGACATCGCCGACCGCCTGTACGCCGCGATCGAGCAGGCCAGGAAGGACCAGCCATGATCACCCCGACCGCGCTCCCCGAGAACGCCCTCACCACCGCCGCGGACCTGCGCGCCGTCCGTGAGCAGTGGGGCGACCTGCTCGTCGCCATCGAGCAGCGCCCCGCCGACACATGGCCGCCCCGAGAGACCCGGGGTTTCCTCGACCAGCTCGGCGACGCCGACCAGGACGACGAGCAGCACCTCGGCCGCACCCCGCTTACGCTCCGCCAGCACCCCGCGCCGGCCAACCTGACCGCGCTCGACGCCGCCCTCGCCGTCGAGGCCGCACTCTTCACCGCGTGCGACAGCATCGCCCCCCGCTACCAGCGGCCCGTACGCGCCCACCTGCGCGGCGGCGGCACGGCGACCACCGGCACCATGCGCGTCGTCGACGACGAGGACGACCGCGCCGACCCCCGCCGCTGGACCCCGTCGACCGTCGGCCCGTCCGGCCGGACGACCGCCGCCGGATCCCGGGCGCACGGGCTGCACTGGGCCGCCGTGTGGCTGGAGGGGCGCGCCCTCGACGAGGACCAGGGCGACGGCCTGTTCTACCCCCTCGGCGACGACGTCCTCGCCGACCTCGCCACAGTCGCCCGCCGCGCCCGCCGCCGCGTCGAGGCCGCCCTCGGCCGGGACGGCCGGACGACCACGCTCCCCGACCCGTGCCCGTGGTGCGGGGGCGAGCTGCTCGCCCGCACGGTGCCCGGCGGGGAGCCGTCCGCGACGTGCCAGACCGGGGAGCAGTGCCCGGCCCCCGCCACGCTCGATCGGGGCCGGCGCACGTGGCGGGGAGCCGACCTCGCCGCACTGTGGACCGGCCTCGACGACCGCCGCCGGGACGCCTAGCCCAACTCGGCGCCGCTCGAACGCAGTTCCATGTGTAGCCGTTACTGTGACCACTTGTGTAGTCGTCACAGTAGCGGCTACAGTCGTTCTCGTCGGACGCAACCCGACACCCCCGGCCGGACGCAACCCGGCCCCCGACAACGACCAGGGAGCACCCCCATGGACGTCACGATCCCCGGCGCCCTCGCCGACCACCTCAGCCGCGCCGACCTCGCCACCGGCCCCGCCGCCAAGCACCCCGCCGCCGCCGACCTGCGCATCGCCCTCGACAACGCCCGCCGCGGCCGGGGCCGGACGCTCGTCATCCCCGCGCACGGCACCGCCGTACTCCACCTGATCAGCGCGTACGCCGAGGCCATCCTTGAAAACCGCAAGCTGCACACCCCCTCCGAGGCCCGCGCCTCCCGCCTGTGGATCCAGCGCGCCGGCCACACCCCCAAGCCCGCGCCCCAGGTCGCCGAGCGCCCCCACCGCGGGAACCTCGCCGACACCGTCGCCTGCCCGGCGTGCCGCGTCGGCGTAGGCGCCCCCTGCATCACCCGCGCCGGGAAGCCCGCGCGGGAGATCCACAACCAGCGCATTGAAGCCCTGGAGAACGCCGCCGGCATCACGCAGTTCCGCGCCGAACAGAAGCGCGCGAACGGGGGCCTGTCCTACGGCATCAACCACGCGGTCGAGTCGGAGTTGTTCGCGGCCTACGCGGCCCGCGTCAACGCCCGCGTTCAGGCGCCCGCCGCCGTCCGCGACGAGCCGTCCAACTGGTGGACCATCACCGACCCCGCCAGCGGCAAGGAAGTCGCGCGCGTCTACGGCGAGACCTACCAGGACATGACCCCGCGCGCCGAGGCCCTGCCCGAGGTCCGCGCCGTCATCCGCAAGCACCGCGGTTTCTCCCGCCGCCGCCTGCTCATGTCCGAGCTGACCCCCGCCCAGGTCGAGGAGCAGCGCGCCCAGGAGCAGCCCCCCGCCGCCGAGGCCGAGGTCGACGCTACCGAGCGCGCCCAGCACGACTACCGCGCCCGCGCCGCCCAGCGGCTCCGCGACGCCCTCGCCGGATCCCCCGCCGCGTTCGAACTCGACGACGTCGTCGACACCGAGGCCCGCCACGCCGCCGAGTTGGTCACCGAGGCCGAGGCGACCGCCGGCACATGGCAAGGCCAGTGGATCGGCGAGCACCCCGACGCCATCTTCCCCGCCCGACCCGACCGCGAACAGGGATCCCTGTTCGGCTGACCCGCACGGCCCGCCCCACACCGGGGCGGGCCCGCCCCGGAAGGACCACCATGGACACCGACCCGCGCCACACCGAACCGACCGTCGCCGAGCTGCGCCAGCACCTCGCAACCGAGCGAGCGACGACGGACGGCCTCCAGTCGAGCATCCTCGGAGCGGTAATCGACCTCCTCGACAGTTACCGCGCCGAACGTGGCCTCCCGGCCCTCCCCGCGCTGCCCACCGAGGTCGAGGAGGAAGCCCACCGCAGCCACACCCTGACCGAGAACGACCGCTCCATCGCCAACAACTTCCCGCCCGAGCAGCGCCCGTTCATCCACGAACTCTTGGGGCTCCGCCGGAAGCGCGAGGGAGGCGAGGAGGCGATCAAGAAGACGCCCCAGGCAATCGCCGCGGCCAACGGAGCGGGCATCACCGCGCCGGACATCGCCGCGTGCCTCAGCGTCACGCCGTCCCACGTCTACACCGTCCTGCGGAAGGGACGACAGGGCGCCGAGTAGCCCAAGAACAGGATGGGCGGGCCCGGCACCCCTCGCGACGCAACCGCGAGGCCAGACCCGCCCCACCACGACAGGAGCAACCCCCGTCATGGCCACACCCACCCTATCCGTCGACGAACGGCGCGCCATGGTGCACAAGCGCCACGGAGCCGGCGCCTCCCATCGAGCCATCGGCCGCGAACTCGGCATCCACCACACCACCGTGGCGCGCATCCTGCGCACCACCCCCGCACCACAGGACGCACCACCCGCCCCGACCAGCAACGAGCCCCGCCCACCGGCCATCCTGTTCAACCTCACCAGGGAACTCATCCAGGACTTGAACACCCTCGCCGACAAGGGAACCGGCGACCTCCCCGCACCACTGGTGCGCGCCATCCATGCTGCCGCCGACCGCCGCCGCGCCGCATGGCTCGCATGGCTCAGGCGTCAGCACGCCGACCGACCGGTCGCAGGCACCGACGCGTCCGCGTGATCACGTTGCGCGCCGTTACCGTTCCGTGATCTAATCGGGCCGTCCCCGGCGTGCCCGGAAACGGTCACTCGGTCCACTTGTATATGTGCACCGAGCGTCCATCTAGGCGGCGCAACTTCCACGTCTCCGTGATGGGCTGGTTGTTGGCCATAGCTTCCGTCATGATCGTGTCGGGTGCCACGACCAGCCCAAAGCCCTCAACGACCACGGGCCGATTCTCGGACAGTGCCGTGTCTGCTGCACGTTCCAAAGCTTCACGTTCACCCGGCTTATCGAACATAGCGGCCTCCGGCTCAGGGTCCTCCCTGCCATTGTTCCGTCGGACCTCCTGGTGCGCCTTTCGGGCAAGAGATGACGGTCAACGGCGAACCCCGGGGCGAAGGTGTACGAATGCCTGCACAACCCCCCTTGCGTCTCGCGAGTCACACCAGTGACCCATCCGTACGTCCAGGGGAACACCGTGAAGCGCACCGCCATCGCCGCCGTCCTGTCCGCCGCCACCCTGCTCGCCCTCTCCGCGTGCAGCGGCGACGAGACCGCACCCGACGCCAAGCTGTCCGCCACCGCGACGGCGCCCACCACCTCCGCCGCCGTCCCGAAGTCCGGTCTGCCGCCGAAGCCCACCGGCCAGGTCCGCGCCGACCTCCTCGCCGCCCTTAAGGCCGTAGCCCCCGGCACCGTCCGCTACGAGGACAAGGCCGTAGACGCGGCCCGGAACCAGTGCCAGGCCATCAACGGCGGCGGGTCCAAGCTGGATTGGACCGCCTCCCAGCGCTTCACCTACAAGGACGTCACGACCACGGAAGCCCAGGGCAAGTCCATCAACGAGGCACTCAAGAAGTCCGGTTTCTGCAACACCTGATCCGCACACCGACGGCCCGGCCCCCTCACCAGGGAGCCGGGCCGTCCCCATGTCCGCCCTCGGCGAGGAGGTGAGCCGTGGCCGCCCGACCCATCACCGACAGAGACCGGGAGCAGGTCAAGGCCCTCCACGCCGAGGGCATGTCCCGCAACGACATCGCCCGCAAGATCAACCGCAGTTCCTCGACCGTAAGCAAGATCGCCGCCGCGTTCGAGCCGCCGCTCAGCTTTGCCCGCGGCCCCGAGGTAGTCGCCGCCACCGAGGCCCGCCGCATCGACCTCGCCGCCCGCCGCCAGGCCCTCGCCGAGACCCTCCACCAGGACGCCGAGAAGCTCCGGGCGCAGCTCTGGGAGCCGTGCGAGATTGGCGAGTTCGCTGGCCGCGAGGGCGATTGGCAGACCGCCAACCTTGCCCGCCCCCGGTTCGCCGATCAGCGACAGATCATGAGCGCCACCGCCACCGCGATTCAGCAGTCGATGCGCCTACAGCCCGCCGAGGGCGGCGCCGACGCCGGACAGGTCCGCTCGATGCTCGGCAGTCTCGGAGAGGCCCTCACAGGGGCTTTCGCGGACGACCCCGGCGAGGACGGCGGATAGCCCATCGAGGGGGTGAGCAGTGCTCCCCGACATCCCCCTCCCCCTGTCCCGTAAGCAGCTCCGTTCGATCGGCCGCGCCACCGCGCGCATCAACCTGTGGCACGGCTCCGTCCGGTCCGGGAAGACGATTGCGTCGTTGCTCGCGTTCGTCATCGCCGTAGCCGGCGCCGGACCGTCCGGCCTCATCCTGATCGCCGGGAAGACCATCCAGACCATCGAGCGGAACGTCTTGGAGCCCCTCCAGGACCCGCTACTGTTCGGCCCCCTCGCCCGGCACGTCGTGCACACCCGCGGGTCGACCACGGCCACCATCCTCGGCCGCACCGTCCACCTGATCGGCGCCAACGACGCCAAGTCCGAAGGCCGGTTGCGCGGCCTCACCGCGCAGCTTGCGTACGTCGACGAGGCGACGCTCGTACCCGAAGGGTTCTGGACGCAGCTACTCGCGCGTCTCAGCGCCCCGGGGGCGCGCCTGTTCGCCACCACGAACCCCGACAGCCCGCGGCACTGGCTCAAGGTCGGATACCTCGACCGCGCCGCCGAGCTGAACCTCAGGGCGTGGCACTTCCGCCTCGCCGACAACCCGAGCCTCTCCGCCGAGTACGTCGCTTCCCTCGCCGCCGAGTACGTCGGTCTGTGGAAACGCCGCATGATCGATGGGGCATGGGTGGTTGCCGAGGGCGCCGTCTATGGCATGTGGGACGAGGCCCGGCACGTCGTCGACACCCTGCCGGACATGCGCCGGTATTGGGTCGGCATCGACTACGGCACGACCAACCCTTTCTCGGCCATCCTCCTCGGCCTCAGTGTCGACGGCCGCCTGTACGCCTGCTCCGAGTACCGGCACGACTCCCGCGCGACCCGCCGGCAGCTCACCGACGCCCAGTACAGCGACGCCGTCCGCACATGGCTCGCCACCTACCGGCCGCCGGGCGCGCCCGACACCGCGCCAAGGGGCGTGTTGCCGGAGTGGACGTTCATCGACCCGTCCGCCGCCAGCTTCCACACGCAGATGTGGGCCGACGGCCACAGCAGCCCCGCCAAGGCGACCAACGCCGTCAGCGACGGCATCCGGTCCGTGTCCAGCCTGCTCGCCGCCGACCGCCTGCTCGTCCACTCGTCATGCGCCGGCCTGCTCTCCGAACTCCCCGGCTACTCATGGGATCCGAAGGCCACCGAGCGCGGCGAGGACGCCCCCATGAAGGTCGACGACCACAGCGTCGACGCGCTCAGGTACGCCGTGCACTCCACCGCGCACGAGTGGCGCCACCTGCTCACAGTTCACCAACGCAACGGAGGGGCAGCCCCGTAAGACCGCCCCTCCGCTCCGCTAACTGCCCTGTTCGCGCAGGTAGGTAGCAGCGCCCAGGCCGATGCCGAAGCAACTGGCGAACGCTGCACCTCCTGCCGCCACAGCAGCCAGCGGTTCACCACCGAGCAGCGACCATCCGATCCCGGCGAGCAGGGCAGCAACAAGGCTGGCCAGCAGCAGAATCACTACGGTGCATTTGCGGTGATTAGTGGAGTTAAACACGATTGATGACTCATTTCGATAATCGTGTCTTCTCCTTTCCGGGCACCGACGGTAACGCACCGATCACTCTTCCGATGCGGAGTTCACGTAAATGCCCAGGTTGACCGCGATCAACAAAGCGTTGATGGCCGAGGAGGTGAGCACCGATGGCACTTCCTGAGAACGGCGCCCCGTGGCCGCCCCCGGAATGGGCCCCCGTCTACGCCCAGATGCGCGTGGACGACGCTTGGTACTCCGGCGACAAGCGCCGGCTCTCCGCCGTCTACGAGCACGCCCCGCAGCCCAACATCCGCCGGAACCAGTGGGGGCGCCGGTCCGTCGACCACACCCCCGAGCGGGACAGGCGCCTGCACGTCCCCCTCGCCGGCGACATCGCCGCCACGAGCGCCGACCTCCTGTTCGCCGACATGCCGGCCATCAGCATCGGCAGCGCCGAGACTCAGACCCGCCTCGACGAGCTGCTCGACCTCGGCCGCGTGCAACAGGTCCTCCTGTCCGCCGGCGAGCAGGCCGCCGCCATGTCCGGGGTCTATCTCCGCTCGACATGGGACCGGGAAGTAGCCCCGGACAGGCCCCTTCTCACCGTCGTGCAGCCGGACCGCGCCGTGCCCGAGTTCTTCCTCGGCATCCTGCGGGCCGTGACTTTCTGGCGTGAACTCACCGGCTCGACCCAGTCCACCGTGTGGCGCCACATGGAGCGCCACGCCCCGGGCGAGGTCGAGCACGCTCTCTACGAGGGCACCCCGAACGACGTGGGCCGCCGCGTGCCGCTCACCGAGCACCCGGACACCGCCGCCCTGGTCGAGTCCCTCGACCTCGACGGCGCCGGGGCGAACGGCGCCACCGTGAACACGGGCATCCCGCAGCTCACCGCGTCATACGTCCCCAACATGCTCCCGAACCGCCTCTACCGGGGAAGCCCCCTCGGCCGGTCCGACTACGGGGCGCCGTTGTACGACCAGTTCGCCAGCCTCGATGAGGTCTGGACGTCATGGATGCGCGACATCCTGCTCGCCCGCGCACGCCTGATCGTCCCGCGTGGCTACCTGCGCGACGACGGCCCCGGCCGGGGCGCAACGTTCGACCTCGACCGCGAGGTCTACGACGAGCTGAACATGCCCCCGAACGAGGGCGGCGGCATCACCCTGTCCCAGTTCGCCATCCGGGTCGAGGAGCACCAGCGGACCGCCGAGGCGATCATGCGACAGGCCGCCCAGTCCGCCGGCTACTCGGCCCAGTCGTTCGGGCTGGAGGGCGGCGGGCAGCCGATCACCGCAACCGAATCCGAGTCCCGCGACCAACGCAGCATGGTCACTCGCCGGAAGAAGGCCGGTTACTTCCGCTACGGCATCGCCGAGCAGGTGACGACCCTCCTCGCCCTCGACAACGCGCACTTCGGCCGCCGAAACGACCTCACCCAGCCGGTGACCGTCGATTTCGGGGACGGGGTCGCCGAGTCGGAGCAGCAGACCGCCACCACGCTCGACCTGCTCAAGCGGGCCGAGTCCGCGTCCACCAAGACGCGGGTGAAGATTCTGCATCCGGACTGGGACGACACTGCCGTCGCGGCCGAGGTCGCCGCGATTCTCGCCGAGACTGGCGCCGCCGCGCCGGATCCGGTTGCCACATTCCCTATGTCGGCCTAACCAGCTGCCATGTAGACAGAGCGAAGTCAACACCGACGTCGCGAATTGGCCGCGAAATCTATTCGTCCTTCAGCCCCAATGTGGATTTTTTAACCTTGGCGGCGCGAAGCTTCTGAATCGATTCCTTCACGTCCGGTAGGCCCTTCGAACCTGACACCCACCCCTCCTTGACATCCAGCAAATCATTATGCGCAAGGCCGCATTCCTCGCTGAGGCTGATCATTCTTTCCAACTGCTCACGCATTCCCAGAGCAGTCGGCAACGCAATTAGTGCAGCAGAGATAAAGGACACGACCGATACCACCACTTGCGCCACAAGCTGGGGACTCTGCGAAATGACAGGCCAGACGCCGAGCCCGGTAACGGCACTGACGATTGCAGACGCCGCGCTATAGCGACGGATTTTGCGCACCAATTTGCTTGTTTCCGTATGCAGCCTCTCGGTCAATTGGCTCGCATCGTCAATGGCGACTGTAAGCGTTTTGGGCACTCTCCGCGCAGGCTGATTCATCGCGAACTCACATTCGGCATGTTAGGCGAAACAATGAAACAGCTGACGGTGATATACAACTGACCATGCGCGGACCGACCACATAATCACTCAATTAGAGTAGGGGGCGATGTGCCGATCCACCCGGGCATGGTCGAGCCCCTCGCCGAGCGCACCCGTGACCTGTACGTCGCCGCCGAACTGCGCCTACTGGCCATCATCGCCAGGCAGCTCGGCGACGGGCTCGACGCCCCTGGATGGGCCGAGCGGAAGCTCTCCGCCCTCTCCGCTGTACGGCGCGCCTCGCAGGCCGTCGTCACCGAGCTTGGCCAGGCCGTCACCCTCGACGTGCACGACGCCATCGCCGACGCGTACAACACCGGCCACCGCGCCGCCGTCGCCGAACTCGGCGCCCTGTCGGACGACGCCGTGCGCATGGTCGACGAGGTCCTACCGCAGGCGCAGGCCGTCGACCGCCTCGCCGCCGAAACGGTCGGCCTCCTCACCTCGACCCACCGCAGCATCCTGCGGGCCGTCGACGACCAGTACCGCGCCGTCGTCGCCGACGTCACCGCCACGCCGCTCGTCGGCACCGGCACCCGCCGCCAGGCGACACAGGACGCCATGCGCGCGTTTGCCGACAAGGGCATCACCGGATTCCGCGACGCGGCCGGCCGCCCCTGGCAGCTCACCTCATACGCGGAGATGGCCGTACGGACCAGCGTTGGCAGGGCCGCGACCGAGGCCCACATGCAGACCCTCGCCACCGCCGGGGTCGACCTAGTGGTCGTCTCCAACTCGCCGCGCGAGTGCCCCCTCTGTCGCCCGTGGGAGCGCCAGGTACTCACCGTGGGTGGCTCGCCCGGCGCCCGCGACGTCGAGGTCGAGCACGCCACCCGCGACGGCGAGACCGTCACCGTGCGCGTCGCCGGATCCCTCGACGAGGCACGACAGAAGGGGTTGCAGCACCCCAACTGCCGACACAGCGTGAGCGCATACCTCCCGGGCCTCACCCGCGTGGACGACGCCGAGCCGGACCCGGATGGGTACGAGGCCGGCCAGCGTCAGCGGGCGATCGAGCGGCACATCAGGAAGTACAAGCGCCGCGCCGCCGCCGCCGTCGACGAGCAGGGGCGCAAGGCCGCCGAGGCCAAGGCCCGCCAGTGGCAGGCCGCCATGAGGCAGCACCTCGCCGACCACCCCGACCTGCGCCGCAATCGCACCCGGGAGCAGCTCGGCGCCGGGAACCTTCCCGAGCAGCGCGCCACGGTCACGCCCGACCAGCTCGACAACGCGCGGGTGTGGTCCGGCGACGAGCGCACCATGCGGGAGATGACCGACGAGCAGCTCGCCGCCGCCGTCCGGTCGGGCCCCATAGACGCGCGCGCCCTGTCCCGCGTCGAGGCCGAGGCGGACCGCCGGGACCTCGACGACCTCGCCGAGCGCGCCGACCGCCTGTTCCCCGGAGGCCACCTCTCCGGGGACCTCGCCGACGTCGGCGACGATGACCTCGCGTGGGCGATGCAGCACGCCACCGCCGACGAGCTGCTCAGGATTGCCGCCGAGATGGACCGCCGCGACGGCATCGAGCTACCGCCGCCGGCCGTCACGGGCAACGCGGTCGACGACCTGCTCGCCGACCGCGACGCCCTCGCCGAGGTGATGGACCCGGCCCCCGACCCCGCCGGGTGGGGCGCCCTCGCCGACGAGCCGGGCGCCGGCGACCCCGCGTTCTGGGAGGCCGTGAAGAAGGCCGCCGCCGCCCGCAGTCGCGGGGACGACGGCGACCAGGACGAGCGGCACCTCATCACCCGCCGCGAGGCCCGCGCCCTGTACGACGAGTACGTATGGCGCCAGTACGCGGACGCTGAGGACGCCTGTAACGGCTACCTCCTGAACAAGAAGGCCAAGGCGGACGGCATCAACCCGGCCGTCCTGTTCAGCGGTCCCGCCCGTATCGCGTACGCGCGAGCGTCGGACGAGCTGAAAGAGTGGTGGGCCGAACATGGCCGCCTCACGCAGGCGGAGTTCATCGAGCAGGTCACCGGTAAGGCCCAGCGATGGGCCGCCGGCGCCCGGCACAACGAATCCGACCAGCAGAACAAGAGGTAGCCGATGGGTGCCCGCGAGGACATCACCCGCGCCCTCCTGGAGGGCGACCGCGCCGCACGGAAGGGCAACCCACCGACCGTGTGCCCGTACCCGCGTATGGACATCCTGCGGGCCGCGTGGATCCGCGGCTACGCCGCCGCCCGCCCGGTCTCCGAGCCGGACGAGTAGCAGCACACCAGCACCACCCCGAAGGGGCCCCCGCCAGGTGCAGGGGCCCCTTTCGCATGTCCAGAGCCCGCCAGGAGCGGGCCCCCCGAGTCACCCCAGGAGGGCGACACCATGAGCACCCCGACCCCCACCTCGACCGCCCCGTCGACCGGCCCGACCGGCGACCCGGGCCAGGGCGGCGACCCCACTGCGCAGCCGGGCGGGCAGGACCCGACCACCGCGAACCCCGCGCCCACCCCGCCCCCGGCCCCGGCCCCGGCCGCGCCGGCCCCCGGCGAGGACCCGGCCGCCACGATCGCCCGGTTGCAGAACGAACTCAGCCGCGCGCGCCAGGAGGCGGGAAACCAGCGGGTCACCGCCAAGCACCGCGCCGCCGACGAGGCCAAGACCGATCTCATCAAGCAGCTCATGGCCGTCATCGACCCGGAGAGCGCCGACAAGCCCGCCACGGCCGAGCAGCTCACGCAGCAGCTCACCGCCCAGCAGGCCCGGACCCGCGCCGCCGAGCTGCGCCTCGCTGTCTACAGCCTCGCCCCGGCCGCCGGCGGCGACCCCATGGCACTCGCCGACTCCCGAGCGTTCGCCGACGCCACCGCCAACGTCGACCCGGCCGACACCGCCGCCGTCACGGCCGCGATCACGGCCGCCGTCACGGCCAACCCGCGCCTCGCCGCCCAGCAGCCCCAGGGCCCGCAGCGCGGCGGCGCCGACTTCACCAGCGGCCCGAGCGCCGTGACCGCCGAGCAGTTCGCCGCCATGGACTACGCCGCGCGCGCCGAGCTGTACGGCTCCGACCCCGACACCTACCGGCGCCTCGCCGGCGGGTGACCAACCCCCGGCCCCGGCCGGAGAGAGTGAGCACCCCCCATGGCACAGACCACGTCCGCGAACATGATCGTCCCCGAGGTATGGGCCGACATGGCGCAGGCCGCATTCCTCGGCAAGGTCCGCGTCGCCGGATCCGCCGCCGTCCAGGAGGACAACACCCTTGAGGGTGCCCCGGGCGACGAGATCAACTTCCCCAAGTGGGGCGCCCTGTCCGACCTCGACGACCTGACCGAGACGGCCCCGCTCGTCCCGGTCGCCATGTCGACCAGCTCGGCCAAGGCGACCATCAAGGAAGCCGGCAAGGCCGTCGAGATCACCGACAAGTCCCGGCTCGTCGGTCTCGGCGACCCCGAGGCCGAGGCCCGCCGGCAGTTCGGCATCCTCGCCGCCCGCAAGATCGACGCCTCGCTGATCACGCAGGCCCAGGCCGACGAGACCTCCCTCGGCGGCGGCAACCCGTTCAAGTTCACCACCGCCGCCGGTAAGACCAAGTTCACGTGGCTGGACGCCATGGTCCCGGGCATCGCCCAGTTCGGCGACGAGTGGGAGCCGGACGACTTCGCCGGCCTGTACCTGAACAGCGCCCAGTACGCCGACGCGCTCGCCGACCCGCAGTTCATCGACGCGTCCAAGCTCGGCAACGGCCCCTCGGCCGCCGTCACCGGATCGATCGGCCGCATCGGTGGCGTCCCGGTGTTCCTCACCAACCGGGTCGCGGCCGGCAAGTTCCTGATCATGAAGCGCGGCGCCCTCGGCCTGCTCTACAAGCGCCGGCCGCTCGTCGAGCAGGACCGCGACATCCTCGCCCGCTCGAACGTGATCACCACCACGGTCCACTACGCGGTGAAGCGCCTCGACGACCGGGGCGTCGCGGTCGGCACCCTCGCCACCACCTGATCAGGAAGGGAGCCGCCGCATGATGCTGCGCCGCTACCACGACCGCCCGGAGGCCGAAGAGCAGCCGGACGGGCCCCCGCCGCCGAGCGGGGACGACAACGGCAACGGGCCGGACGACACCAAGCGTCTGGCCCGTTCCGCGTCCAAGGCCGATTGGGTCGCCTACGCGGTCGCCCTCGGCACCGAGCAGGACGTCGCCGAGCAGCTCACCCGCGACCAGCTCGCCGAGCAGTACAGCAGCGAGGGGTAGCCGATGGCTCGCCGCGTCTACGCCACCCCCGAGCAGCTCACGGAGTGGACCGGCAAGCCCGCCCCGGCCGACGCCGAACGGCTGCTCACCCGCGCATCCGAGGACGTCGACGACGGCCTACTGACCGCCGTCTACGCCGTCGACGCCGCGGGCAAGCCGACCGACCCCGCCGTTGCCCAGGCCCTCGCCGACGCCACCTGTGCGCAGGTGGCCTACCGGAAGGAGACCGGCGACACCGGGACCGGCGCCGCCGGCCGCTGGTCGTCCGTGTCCATCGGCCCCGTGTCCATGTCCGGCCCGCAGCAGCAGGCGGGCGGGACCGGCGCCGGGAACGTCGACCTCTCCCCGCAGGCATACCGGGCCCTCGCCCGCGCCGGCCTGCTCCCGGGGGTGATCCAGTGACCCGCGTCCCCCCGTGGCTGCTCCCCCACCGCGTCGTGATCGAGCCCTACCTCGGCGACTCCGCGTACGGCCCGCGGTACGGCACGCCCGTGCCGGACGTGCCCGCCATGGTCGCCGAGCAGGTGCGCACCGTCCGCGACCGCGAGGGCCGCGAGGTCGTCTCCACCGCGCAGGTCATCACCGCGCCGGACACCAACTGTCCGGCCGAGTCCCGCATCACCCTGCCGTCCGGTCGCCGCACGCGCGCCCTGTCGGCCGCCCAACACACCGCGCCGGGCCTACCCGTGCCGGAGTCCCTGGAGGTGATGTGCGAATGAGCCGTGCCCGGATCCGATGGAACGGCAACGCCGTCCTCGCCGCCGAACGAGCCGGGGCCCTGCTCGGGCTCAGGCTCGGCGCCGAGCACCTCCTCACCGAGTCCCGCCGCGTCGTCCCCATCGAGGAGGCCACCCTCGAACGATCCGGAGTCGCGTCCGTCGACGAAGCGTCCATGACGGCCGGCGTCAGCTACGACACCCCGTACGCCGTCCGCCAGCACGAGGACATGGACCTGCGGCACGACGACAGCCGAACGGCCAAGTACCTCGAACGGCCGCTCGTCGAGCAGGCCGGCCCCATCAACGAGATCATCGCCGCCCAGGTGAGGCGGGCCCTCCGTGGCTGACCTCCTCGACGGCATCGCCCGATACCTCGCGGCCGAGGGGCTGCTCACCTACGACCCCGACGGCATCACCGGCGACGGGTTCGTCGAGGCGATGCCGCCCGCCCCGGACGAGGCCGTGTCCCTCGCCCTGTACGACGCCGGCCCGCAACAGGCCCGCGACGACGACACCGACCAGCGGCTACAGGTCCGCGTCCGCGGCGGCCCGGACCCCCGCGTCTCCCGCGCCCGCGCGCAGGCCATCTACGCCGCACTGCACGGGCTCACCAACACGCAACTCCCCGACGGCACATGGGCCGTCCTGATCGCCGCACGCGGCATCCCCGCGCCCATGGGCGCCGACAGCAACGGCCGTCACGAGCACGTCACCAACTACGACGTGTCGACCGCCGGCCCCACCCCCACCCCGTAAGGAGGTCCGCCCATGGCGGGTAACAGCAGGTCCATCGACGCGCGCGGATGGCTCTTCGAGGTCAAGGACGCCGACGCCAGCACCGAGACGTGGCTCCCGATCGCCGGTCTCAACTCCTGGTCGTACTCCCCCGGCGAGAACGAGGAGGTAGCCGACACCACGTCGTTCGACAGCGACGGCGCGTACGAGGAGGACGTCATGCAGCGCGGCGCCTCCATCACCCTGGAGGGTCAGTACCGCATCGACAAGACGACCAAGGCCCGCGACGTCGGACAGGCGTACATCGATGAGGACTGGACGCCGCGTCTCGGCATCGACTCGCACAACGAGATCCGCTACCGGCACGAGACGCAGACCGCATGGGCGATCTGGGACGCCACGATGACCCCCGGCGAGCAGTCCGGCGGCACCAACGAGAAGACCTCTTGGAGCGCCACGTTCCGCCGGTCCGGTCTGGCGACCTCCGCGGCGGTGACGCCGTGACCGACCTCGACATCGAGCACCAGGACCACGCGCCCAAGACGGCCGACTTTGACGCGTTCTTCGCCGAGCAGGCCGAGCAGCAGCCCCGCCAGGCCCTCGCCCTGTTCGGCCGGACGTACACCCTCCCGGAGTCCCTCCCCATCCTGTTCACGCTCCAGGCCGAGCGGCTCCAGGCGTCCGAGGACCCCAACGACGTCCGCCGGATGCTGACCGCGCTCTACGGCGGCGACGTCCTCGACGAGTGGGCCGAGCACGGCCTCACCGACAAGCAACTCGGCATCCTCCTGATCTGGTCGGCCGCCGCGATCCGCTCCCCGGGCAAGGTCTCGATGGAGCGCGCCGCCGAGCTGTACGCGGAGCAGGCGACGGGAAAAGCACAGGGCCCGAACAGGGCGACCCGACGGAGCAAGAAGGGCAAGAAGGCCGGGAGTTCTGGGAAGCGATCCTGACCAACTGGCCGGCCGTCGAGGCTGACCTCGCCCGCGAGTACGGCCTCGACGCCCCGGCCGTGGCCGCCCTGTCCACGCGCCGATTCCTGGTCCTGATCGGCGGCCTCTCCCCCGAGGCACGGTTCGCCCGCGCATGGGCGAAGACACCGCGCCGCGTCACCGACCCCGCCGAAATCGCGGCCCTCACCGGCAACCCCGCCAGCTGAACCAAGCACCCCCGGCACCACGCCGGATGACCCCCGATGGGAGGTGATCCGGCGTGGCACTGACCGTTGGCGAGCTGCTCGCCACCATCAGCGTCGACGACTCCGAGGCACGCGCCGGAATGCAGCGCACCGAAGCCGCCATGGCCCGGACCGGAGACAGCATCGTGTCCGAGGCCGAGCAGGCCGGAGCCGAAGCCGGAGACGCCCTCGCCGAGGGCATCGAGGGCGGAGCAGAGCAGGGAGCCGAGCAGGGTTCCGGCGCCCTCGCCGCGTTCGGATGGGCCGCCGTCGGCGCCGCCGTCGGCGCGGCACTCATGGTCGGTATCTCCGAGGCCATGCAGCAAGGGCAGATCGAGGCCAACCTCGGCGCCCAGCTCGGCGCGACCCCGGCCGTGGCGAAGCAGTACGGCGACGTCGCTGGCGACCTGTACGCCGACGCGATCGTCGAGTCGGTCGAGCAGGGTGCGGAGATCATCAAGGGCATCGCCCGCGGGGGCCTGCTCCCGCCCGAGGCGACCGAAGAGCAGATGTCCACGCTCGGCCGCCGCGTCGCCGACACCGCTGCCGTCATGGGCGAGGACGTCTCCCGCGTCACCCGGGCCGTCGGCACGATGATGAAGAACGGGTTGGCCGACTCCGCCGAGGAGGCCCTCGACGTCCTCACCAAGGGCGCGCAGAGCGGCGTAGACGTCGCCGAAGACCTCTTGGACACGTTCGCCGAGTATCCGACGGAGTTCCGTCAGCTCGGCCTCGACGCCGAAACGGCGATGGGGCTGCTCTCCCAGGGGCTCCAGGGCGGTGCGCGCGACGCCGATACGGTCGCCGACGCGTTGAAGGAATTCACGCTCATGGCTCAGGGCATGGGCGAGTCAACTGCGGAGTCTTTCAAGGCCCTCGGCCTGAACGGCGAGCAGATGCAGAAGGTGTTCCAGGAGGGCGGCCCGAAGGCCGGCGCCGCGCTGGATCAGGTCATGGACCGACTCCGAGCCGTCAAGGACCCGGCGAAGCAGAGCGAGATTGCCCTCGGCCTGTTCGGCACCAAGGCCGAGGACATGCAGAAAGCCATCCTCGGCCTCGACCCTTCAAGCGCCGTCGACGCGCTCGGCAAGGTCGAGGGAGCCACCGACGCCGCCGGCAACATGATGCGCGACACCGCCGCGCACAGGTTCGAGGCGTTCAAGCGCGGCCTCATGCAAGGTGTCGTCGACGTGATCGGCGCCTACGTCGTCCCCGCGCTCATGGCCGGCGCCGACGCAGCCGTCGCCATCGGCGCAGGGTTCGCCGCGGCCGGACAGTTCATCGCCAACAACTCCGGCACCTTCCTGAGCATCGCCACCGTCATCACGGTCGTGATCCTGCCCGCCCTGATTCAGTGGGCGATCCAGCAGGGCATCACGGCCACCGCAGTGGTCACCGGGTGGGTTACCACCGCGACCGCATCCGTGACCTCGGCCGCCACACAGGTGGCGTCGTCATGGGCCACGGTCGGCGGATGGGTGGCGATGGCCGGCCGGGCTGTATGGGCCGGGGCCATCGTCGTCGGTCAGTGGGTCCTCATGGCCACACAGGCCCTCATGCAGGCCGCCCGCATGGCCGCCGCGTGGCTCATCGCCATGGGTCCTATCGGCCTGCTCATCGCCGCCGTGGTCGGTCTCGTCGTCCTGATCATCAAGTACTGGGACGAGATCGTCGCAGCCACCACGAAGGCATGGGACTGGATCTGGACCAAGCTGACCGAGTTCGGCCGCGCCATCGTCAACTGGTTCCTGAACTGGACGATCCTCGGAACGATCATCAAGCACTGGGACGCCATCAAGACAGGCACTCAGCGCGTATGGAACGCAACCGTGGAATGGGTCAAGGCCCTCCCCGGGAAGATCGCCGACTTCTTCCTGAACTGGACCATCGTCGGCCGCGTGATCAAGCACTGGGACGACCTGAAAGCCGGCGTGATCCAAAAGGGTTCCGACCTGCTCGCATGGGTCCGCGGTCTGCCGAACATGATCACGGGAGCGCTCGGCAGTCTCGGCGACCTGCTCGTCGACAAGGGCAAGGACCTGATCCGCGGACTCGTCAACGGCGTCAAGCAAATGGGCGGTTGGCTCAAGGGCCAGCTCATGAGCTTCGCCAAGAACATGGTCCCCGGGCCGATCGCCAAGGCCCTCGGCATCGCCTCGCCCTCGCGCGTCATGGCCAGGATCGGCCGCTGGATCCCGCCGGGCCTTGTCCGAGGCATCGACCGCACCAAGGGCATGGTCGCCCGCGCCATGCAGACACTCGTCCCGACGCCCGACCTCCCACAGTTCGGCGGCATGGGCGCGCCCGCATTCGCCGGGACCGCGCCGGGCATCCCCGCCGGCGGAACCGCGCCGGGCGCCCGACTCCACATCGAGCACTGGCACGCCGCCGAAAACGGGTCGCCGGACGACAACGCCAAGGCCCTCGAATGGGCGTCGAAGGGTCGGGGGTGATCGTGGGAGCCACCGACCTCGGAAGCCTGATCACCGGCCCCGGACAGATCCAGTACGGCGACCTGCTGCTCGGCCGCGGCACCCCCTACCGGTGGAAGGCACTGAGCGGGTGGGAGGAACTCCCCTCGCTCGATTCCTCCTTGGCACTCCGCCCCGACGCGCACGGCGCCTATCCGGGCGCCCTGCTCGCCCAGACCCGCACCATCGGTCTCGATCTGATGGTGCGGGCCCCCCGCGATCAAATCGGCGGAACCGTCGCCGCGCTGAACGCCGGCACGGTCCCGCGCGCCGACGAGATCCCGCTCGTCGTATGGCTCGACGAGCGCGGGCCCCTGCTCGTCACCGCGCGGGCCATCCGCCGCAACGTCCCCGTCGCCAACGGATACACGGTCGGGACGATCCTCGGCGCCGCGATCCAGTGGGAAGCATCCGACCCCCGCCGATACAGCGTCGACGAGCAGCACGTCGAGACCGGCCTCCCCGCACCCGAGCCGGGCCTCGAATGGGCCGGCGGAACCGGCCTCCAGTGGACCGACGGCCTCGACTGGGGGATCGGCGGCGCCACCGGCAACGTCGGCGTCGTCAACGGCGGCGACGCCGAAACCTCGCCCATCGTGACCTTCACCGGCCCCGTCACCGCGCCGCGCCTCACACAGGAGGACGGCCGGACGCTCGAATACGACATCGCCCTCGCCGCCGGCGATCAGCTTGTCGTCGACACCCGCGCCGGCACCGTCACCCTGAACGGCGCCGCGTCCCGCCTCTACACGGCAACCAGCCGCAGCGTGCCCGAGCAGGCGTTCACCCTCGCCCCCGGCACAACCTCTCTCTCGTACCGCGCTGAGACGCACTCGGCCACCGCCCGATGCGCCATCGAGTGGCGCTCCGCCTACTGGTAGGAAGGACTCCCCCGATGCCCGTGCGTCCCGCATGGCTGACCAACAGGGGCGATACGGCCGGCGGGCAGACCCGCACCGACACGCGCCTCGCCCCCCTCGGCACCCTCACCCCGACCGGCCGCCTGACGTCCCTCTCCGGGATCGTCCCCGGCTCGACCAACGGCACGACCGTCCTCGGCGGCCTCGCCGTCACCGGCACCGGCCCCGGCACCATGACCGCGTCTGTGGCCCCCGGCCGCGCCCTCATCCAGTCGACCGAGGCCGCCGGCGCCTACCCCGTCAGCCTCGACACCGCCATGACCCTCACGTTCGGCGACGGCAACGCATCCAACCCGCGCATCGATCTCGTCGTGCTCCGGATCTACGACGGGGCCGTCGACGGCGGCGCCGAGACCAAGGGCGCCATCGAAGTTCTCCAGGGCGCCGCCGCAGCCACCCCGATCGTCCCGACCGTCCCGGCCGCTGCCATCCCTCTCGCGCAGGTCCGCGTACCGGCCGGCGCCAGCGCGGGATCCGGCGGCATCGACTGGGGAACCGCGCTCACCGACCGCCGAACGGGCACCGTCGCAGTCGGCGGCATTCTCGTCGGCGCCCCCACCGCGCCGGGCGCCTACCCGGGCCAGTTCCGCGACGGCGGACGCGGCATCGAGCGATGGAACGGCACGTCATGGATGCCGACCGAGGAACGGCACTACGTCTCCGTCACAAAGACCGGCACCTACGCCCTCTCCGCGAACACCTACACGGCGATTCAGTGGAGCCAGGCCACGGCCCGCACGGACACCGTCATGTGGTCGGCCGCACAGCCCTCCCGGCTGGTCGCCCCGGTCGCCGGACAGTACATCTTCTACGCGCAGCAGACATGGCCGAGCGGCGCCACCCTCGCCCGCACCCGGGCCCGGGTGAACGGCGACGAGAACAACTCCATCCAGATGAGCTATCAGCCGTCGTCGTCCGGCGGACAGGGCACGGCGGACGGCCTCCCGCTGGTTCTGGCCGCCGGCGACTACGTCGAGATGACCATTTTCAGCGGCGCCGCCCTGTCCGGCATTCCGTCCAGCTACAGCCGCGCGTCGTTGGTCTGGCAGGGCCCCGCGTGAGCGGCATGTATCGAGTCGTTCTGTGTGACCTGCGATCCGACCAAGTCCTCGACATCCTTCCCGCGCAGGGCATCAAATGCGACGACTACATCGGTAAGACCGGCAGCGCCCAGTTCTCCATCCCCGTCGCCGGCCGGGACATGGCGCGCCGCGCGCGCGAGGCCGTCATCCCGGCACGTACGGCTGTGTGGATCGAGCGGGCCGGCGAAGTGTGGTGGGGCGGCATCGTGTGGACCACGGAGATCACACCGCCGTCCCGGGGCCGCGCCGGGGCCCTCGCCGTCCAGGCCGCGACGTTCGACTCGTACCTCGCACACCGGCTACTCAAAGACGGGTGGACCGGGAACGGGGTCGACCAACTCGACATCGCCCGTCAGATCGTCGACTGGGTCCAGTCGATCAAGGGCGGCGACATCGGCATCGAACTGGACTGGTCGCAGACATCCGGAGTGCTCCGCGACCGGGCGTACTCCCGCTACGACCTGTACGTCGTGCGCGATCTGCTCGACCAACTCGCCAACGTCGAGAACGGGTTCGAATGGCGCGTACGTACGTACCGCGACGCGTCCGGCCGCCGCGTGAAGAGCTTGCAGCTCGGCTACCCGATCATCCGGAGCAGCCGCACCGAGTTGGTTCTCTCCTCCCCGGGCCCAGTCATCGACTACCGAATGCCCGAGGACGGCACCTCGCGCGCTACGCACTGGCACTCCCGGGGCGCATCCACCAACCGCAACCAAGCCGCCCCGTCCTACCCGCTGATGTCCGCCCCCGTCTCCATCAACGGAGCCGTAGAGCCGGGCGGGTGGCCGATCCTCGACGGCACCAGCGACTACAGCAGCGTGGAGAAACAGGCGACCCTCGACGCGCACGCCCGCGCCGACCTCACCCGCGCCTGGACCACCACACAGGTACCCACCGTGTCCGTACGCCTCGACGGCTCCGGGATCTCCCCGGGCCTGCTCGGGTCGACGATCCGGCTCCGCGTCCGTGACGAGTGGTTCCCCGACGGGCTCGACGCCCGATACCGCCTGATCGGCCTCGCCACCACGCCCGGCGAGCGCGGCCGGCCGGAGACCGCCGAACTGCTCCTCGAACCGTCCGCCGCACCGGCGGCCCTCACCGCCTAGGAGGCCCTCCCACATGGCAGCCATCCCCCAAGACCTCCTCGACCGCGTCCGGGCCCTGGAGAACCGCCTACGGATGCTGGAGGGCCGGGCGAACATCCGCCCCGCCATGGACCAAGTCCTGAACGGTGACGTCGTCGTCGGCGAGGGCGGCGCCCTGGCCGTACTGCACCCCTCTGGCCCGACCGCGTTCCGCGTCGGCGAACTCTTCGCCCAGACCCACGAGTACGGCATGGTCGTCCGCCGCGACGACGGATCCATCGCCCTCAGCCTCTACCGAGGCGTCGAGAACCCCAACACCGTCCCCCAGGCACTCCGGATCGTCGATGCCGACGGCGCCGAGATCTTCGCCGAGGACACCGTCGCCGGCGGCATCGCCAGGCCGTACATCCCCCTGCCGGTCCCGCAGGAGGAGAACACCACCAAGTGGCCGTCGACGACGTCCACGTCGTTCACCACCGTCGGCCGGTCCAACGGCATCATTCAGCAGCCCCGCGCCCGCGTCTACGCACAGGTGACAGCGTCCGGCGGCGCCACCGCGCAGGTTCAGTTCCGCGTGAACGGCACCGTCGTGGCGACCGGCACGGCGGGGCAACCGCTCCTCGCCACCTTCGCCATCCCGTCGTACGCGTTCGGCATGAACGCCGAGTTCGAGCTACAGGCGCGCGTGTCCAGCGGCACCGGAACCGCCTACGCCCAGACCCGCTACCTGTACGGCTTCCAGTCCTGACCCCACCCCACCGAGGGCCGCCCCGCGCACCGCGCCGGGCGGCCCTTCCGCATTCTCGGAGGTACCCCATGGCCGCGCCCGCGACCGCCGCCCGCTTCCTCGCCGCTCTCCGCGCCGAGGGACTGACCGTCGTCACCTACCCGGGGTGGGAGACCCACAACCGGAACCACAAGGGCCCGTGGGGCCCCGTGCATGGCGTCGTCGTGCACCACACCGTCACCAAGGGCACTGCGAACACGGTACGGATCTGCCGCGAGGGACACAGCACCCTGCCCGGCCCGCTGTGTCACGGCGTGATCGCCAAGGACGGCACCGTGCACCTGATCGGCTACGGCCGAACGAACCATGCCGGCAGCGGGGACCCGGACGTGCTCCGGGCCGTCATCGACGAGAAGCCCCTCCCGGCCGACAACGAGGCAACCACCGACGGCAACCGGCACTTCTACGGGTTCGAGTGCGAGAACCTCGGCGACGGCGCCGACCCGTGGCCCGAGGTCCAGCTCGACGCCATCGCCCGCGCGTCGGCCGCCGTCTGCCGCCTGCACGGATGGGGCCCGGGCTCCGTGATCGGCCACCTTGAGTGGCAGCCGGGCAAGCCGGACCCCCGCGGCTTCACCATGGATTCGATGCGGGACCGCGTCGAGGCCCGCCTCGACGACAAGCCCAAGCCCAAGCCGCCGGCCCCGAAGCCGACCCCGCCGGCCAAGCCGAAGCCGACCCCGCCCAAGCAGCCGACCGTCAGCCTCTCCCACCTGACCGCCGCCGCCCGCCGCGACCCCGCCCAGAAGGGCACCCCCGTCTCGTACGCCGGCGCCCGCATCGTCGAGGAGGCCCTCGCCGCCGAGGGGCTCCTCGACCGCTCCCTGATCGATGGCCACTACGGCACCGCCACCCGCACCGCGTACGCCCGTTGGCAGGCCCGCCAGGGCTTCCGAGGCAGCGACGCCGACGGCATCCCCGGCCGGCAGACGCTCGTCCGCCTCGCGGCCCGGCACGGCTTCATCGTCGCCGCGTAACTCGAGCATTCTCGTCAACCTGACGCATCCCCCCACAGGAGGAACCCCGCATGTCCGCCGCCACCAAGCGCACCGTCCGCACCGTGCTCCAGTCCGCCGCAGCCCTCGCGGTCGCCGCCCCCGGCATCGTCGCCGCGTCCGGCATCCCCGAGTCCCTGCCGTACGTCGCCGGCTTCCTCGCCGTCGCCGGCGGCCTCGCCCGCGTCATGGCGCTCCCCGCCGTCGAGGCGTTCCTCGACCGCTTCGGCCTCGGCCTGGTCGACGACAACGGGGGCGGTCGGTGAGCATCCCCACCCCGTCCGACCCTGCCGCCGTCGCCGTGGAGCTGGAAAAGCTCCGGGGCACGATGGAGACCGGATTCGCCCGCGTCGACGGCTCGCTCGCCCTGCTCGTCCAGCGCGGCGACCAGACCGACCGCCAGCTCGCCGACCATGAGTCCCGCCTCGACGCCCTCGAACGTGCCCGCTGGCCGCTCGCCTCGCTGGCCGCCCTGGTCGCCACCAGCGGCCTCGGCCTCACTCTCTGGCAGCTCGCCACCCGCTGAACCACACCGCCCCCCTCCCGTGCCGTACAGGCGCCGGAGGGGGGCGGTTTCGTCATGTCTGGGCAGTCAGCGGAGCCACTCCGCCCCGGGTACGGGGCACGACTCGTCGTCGAGCCACGCCACCGTTGAGCGCGGCCCTACTGTCAGCCCGAACCGCTCGAACCCCGGTCGGCTGCGCCCGTTCCACCATCGGTAAGCGGCCTCGGTCTCGTCCCACAGACGTCGGGGCCCGTGCTGGTAGACCAGGAACTCGGCCTCTCCGGGCTCCCAGTCGACCGACGCCCACGACTTCCCGTCGAGGCCGTACGTCCACAGGGTGTACGCCCCCCCGTCGTACCGCTCGATCGTCCAGAAGGCGTCATGCACCTGGAGGCCGATGGCGAACTGTGCGACCCACTCGCCGACGTCCGTCGGCGGGATCGTCGTTGCGCTCCTCACCCCGTCGGCCGGCCACGCCTGCCCGCCCATGTAGGTCTCGTGGGCCGGGAACTCGGCGCGTTGCTGCCGGAGCCGCATGAACGCGGACGAGCGGGTGAACCGTCCCCGCGCCGACCCGTCCTCGCCGACGATCAGGCGCACGACGGCCTCACCGCCGTACAGCGGTCCCCACGGAGCGACGATCACCCCGCCAGTCACGGCCTGTGCGATCCAGGCCGGGGGTACCTCGCCGACTGAACAGGTGGCGATGATCCGGTCGTACGGCGCATGGGCCGCGACTCCCTGCCGGCCGTCGCCGACGTGCAGGAAGGGCTTGATCCCGAACTCGCTGAGGTTTTCTCGGGCCTCGGCCGCGACGTCGGGGTCGTACTCGACAGAGACGACGTTCGTCGCCCCGACGCGGGTCGCGAGGAGTGCCGCGTTCCATCCGGTCCCCGTGCCGATCTCCAGCACGCGGTGACCGTCCTCGACGTCGAGGTCGCCGAGCATTGCGAACACCATGGTGGGGAGACTGTTGCTGCTCGTCGGGGTCGTGCCGACCTCGTCGCCCTGGTGCTCGCCGTTGTCCCACTGCGTGGTGAGCGGTCGGTCGGAGTACACCGCCGCCAACCATGCGCGCGGGTCGACCCGGCGGTCGATAAGGGCCCCCTGCTGCGTTCCTTCGGGGATGCCGGGCCAGACTCGATCCGGAACGAACATCGCGCGGGGGACGGCGCGGTACGTCGGAAGCCAGTCCGATTGCAGTGCGCCCGATGCGATGAGCGCGGAGGCGAGCCCCTCGGGGCCCGCCTCCTTTACGCGTGTACTCACCTGTGCGTGCCTCTACTTCTTCGCGGGGCCGGAGCCGTCGGAAGAGTTCCCGCCGCTCGTCTCCGAGCCGCCGCCGCCGTGCCCGCGACCGCTGTTGCTGTCGTCCTGCTGGCTACCGCCGGATCCGCTTCCGCTTCCGCCGCCGTGCTTTCCCGACATGGTGGTCACTCCTTCGGTGAGGTGGTGCTCGGATCGGCCGTCCCTGAAACCGGGGGCCGGGTCCCCATGCCCGGACTCGAACCGGGGTCGTCGACGGCGGGCGACGGGAGACAGTTGGGTACTCCGCCGTCGGGCTCTACCTGACTGAGCTACTGGGGTGGGGGTGGAGCCGCCGCCCCGACGGGCGGGGGACACATTGGGGCGGCGGTGCTGGGGCCGGCCCCGGGCTGGGAACGGGTCGCCCGGGGCCGGATGGGAGCCTCACCCCGGGAGCTCCAATCCGGGGTGAGGCGGTCTACGTGGTCCGGATCGCCAGGGCGGCGCCGGCGGCGCCGATGGCTACGAAGGTCAGGAAGAGCGCGAGGGCGGCTGTACGGGAGGGAGGTGTTCCCCGATCAGGGTGATCGCCCCGCTCGGGCGCAGGGCCCGGCGCTCCTCCGGGCTCGCCGCCCAACAGTTGTCCGCCTTCGCCTGCCATGTGGTTCCTCCGGGTCGAGCGAGCGTGAGGAGGTCGCCGTTCACGGCGCGCACCTGACCCGCGAGGGCCCGCGTGCCGTCCGTGACGACGTCGCCCTCGCGGTACATCACGGCTGCCGCCGGGCGGCCCGCAGGATCGCCGTCATGCGCTTTGCCCCGGCGACGGTGACCTCGCCGAGTCCGAAGATGTGCATGGGGCCGTGTTGGGTCTGCCGTGCCTCCCGGTAGAGCCCCTGCGTGGGGAAGCCGGCGGCCTCCATGGCGTCCCTGAGACCCTGAAAGACCTCTCCGGCCTCGGCGGTGCTCACGGGGCGGATCTGCGGCGCGGTGGGCGGCGCGGTCGTCGACGTGCTCATCGGCTGCTCTCCTCCTTACGGGGCCTGCTCCGGAATGGCTCCACCTTGGCACCCCAGTCCGGACGTATCTGCCCCCGAAACGAGGACAGTTGAGACGTCTCTCGCTAGGGTCGAATAAGGCCCAAAAGTCCGGGCAGAGGGGGTTGACAGTGAACACAGGGTTACGGTCGGCGATGCACGACGCCGGGGTGTCCGCCGGTGAGCTGGCCTACCGGGTGGGGGTATCGCCGAAGCAGGTGCAACGATGGCTGGCTGACGCGAGGCTCACGCCGCACGCGCGGAACCGCGCGGACGCTGCACGGGCGCTGGGAGTGGATGAGGACATGATCTGGCCGAAGGCGGTGCAGGACCGCGTAAAGCTCGGCGGAGACCGGGAAATCCTCCGCACTTACCCGTACCGCTCGGCGTGCCCGTCAACGGTGTGGGCCGACCTCACGGTTGGCGCTGAACGCGAGCTCCTTTTCGCGGGGTATACGAATTACTTCCTGTGGACGCAGATTCCTGCGTTCGCCGGTCTCATTCGGCGTAAGGCGGAGTCCGGGTGCCGCGTGCGATTCCTGCTCGGTGACCCCGCCGGCGAGGTGACCCGGCAGCGCGAGGTGATCGAGGACGTCCCGCTTTCGGTGTCCACCCGCATTCGAATCACGCTCGATGAACTTGCCAAGCTCGGGCCGGCCGAGGGTGTCGAGGCCCGGTTCAGCGCTGCGGAAGACGCGGTGAACCACGTCTCGCTGTCCGTGTTCCGGTTCGACGAGCAGGCCCTCGTGACACCCCACCTGGCCCGTCTCGTCGGCCACGACTCGCCGCTCCTGCACCTTCGGCGACATGATGACGACGGCATGTTCGACCGCTTCGCGGAGCACGCCGAAGAGCTGTGGGAACGGGCCGTACCCGTGTCGTCGTAAACGAAGAACGGCTCCGCATCCCTGGCTGGGACGCGGAGCCGTTGCCTTGGCGCTGGTCAGACGCGGAGTGTTTTACCGGTACGGCTGCA
>NZ_JAPENX010000001.1:4800000-7178726 GCF_026341815.1 Streptomyces sp. NBC_00572 | reverse complement strand
GGGGTGGGTGACGTCGAGGCCACTTCCGAGAGGGTCTTCCAGAGCGTGGCGAGCGCGATGAGTTGTGCTACGAAGAACGCCACAGAGGCGAAGCGCATCTGGTAGATGTAAGCGACCATGCCGGCGTTGGTCGCCCAGTAGCGGCGCTCGTTCTGGAAGGTCTGCAGGTCCATCACCAGACCCGTGCACGTCATGACCGAAGCGAATGCCGCGATCTCGCCGATCAAGGAGGGCACGCTCTCTCCGAGGGCCTGGGCGACGAGGAAGTCGGCGACTTCCGGAACGGCGAACGCGAGCGCGACGAAGAGCGCCTTCGTCGGCCCGTGACGGCCCGGAAGATCACGCCACAGCGCCCCGAGGAAGAATCCCGCGACGAGCCACGCGGTCTGCCAGAAGAAGATGAGGAACGTGATCCCGAGGAATCCCACCGGATCCTCCGCGTTCACCGTCCAGGAGTCATCTTTCACCGCGTACGTCCAGTACAGCAGGCCGGTCGCGGGCAACCCGACGAGAGACGCGATGACGGCCCCCCGGCGGGCATTGCCCCACCACGTGGTCAGAGGGCCACAGGCGAACGGAAGATCGACCGGTCTGACGCCGATCGGCAGCGACTGGTCCAGTCTGTCGATCTCGGCCTCGAGCGACTCCCGCTCGGCACGCTCCGCCGGGTTTGCCGTGCCGAGGTGACTCAGGCGTGCCTGGAGTTCCCGGAACCGGCGCGCCAGACGCAGCACGTCGGCCCGCTCGGTCTGCGAGATCGTCATGCCGAGCGGCACGTTGTCGGCGAAAGGCCGCTCCAGAACGGAGACGGAAGAGCCCAGGGCCAGGACGCCCCAGGCCGCACACATGCACAGCAGCAGGGTGAGGGCGTAGGCGGAAAGACCGTAGTAATCCCCCAAGGGCGCGAGAGTGATGGCGAAGAGGACCACGAGGAGGAACTTCTCCGCCGGCGCGGGTGTGAACGCCGACCTCTCGTACTGTTCGACCCGGCAGACCCGCAAGACCCCCAGCACGGCCAGCGGCGCCAGGATCCCCACGAGGCCCAGCATCAGATTCAGAGCATAGTTCGGGAAATACAACCACCAGGTGTCGAGCGTCTCTTCCCACAAGACCTGGAATTCCGGTTGACCGGGGTCGGCGAGCCAGCTGATCCGGTCCCAGTAGCGTGCGAAGGCGAGATAGCCCCACAGGACGGTGACCATCGCCGCCGTGATGGCGGCGGGGACCATCACGCGCGGCGGGATCCGTGTCTCCCTGATCAGCAGGATCCGTTGCCCTGCGGCGATCACCCCCAGCCAGCACACTGACATCAGCGCACAGATGGCGAGGGCCGCCACGGTCCAGCCCGGCGGGGACAGCAGAACGTCGGATGTGGGAAGCAAAGCGAACTCGAACACCTCCGACACCACGTACCAGCCGAGGATCCCCAGGACGAGTACGCTCACGCTCACCCGCAGGCGCTTGGACCGGCTGCCGAGGAGACACAGCGCAAGTCCGAGGAACGCCAGGCTGAACACCGACAGCATCGGCGAGTAGTCGAAGTCCCAGCCCATCAGTCGGCCGAGAAGCCGGTACAGGTTGTCTCCGAGGTAGACGAGCAGGCCCAGGAAGATCAAAAGGAGCGACCACCACCGCAGAAAGAGCAGCGCTGTCGACTCCGCCGGCACCGTCCTGCCTGCCAGGCTGCTCCTGAGTCGCCGAGCCGCGACGAGCAGCAACGCGCCCGAGGCGACATACCAGAACGCTCCCGAGGCGCTCCAGGCGCCCCACGTCCCCCACGCCTCCCAGAATGGCTCCGGCGAAGTGGTGACGATGTTCCACTGCTGTACCGCCGGTGGGCGGAACGTGACTGCGGGATACTGGTCGGGCTTCTTGTGCCGCCAGCTCAGATTCGTTCCGCCTTCGCCGAAGGCCGGCGGAGGCGTGGCCGTCAGTGCGCCCTTACCGCCCAGGTTGACCTGAACGCTCTCCCAGTTCGCGCTCTGCAGGGCGGAAGAAGGCTTCAACTCGACGAGCCAGTACTCCGTCGTCACCGTCAGCTCCCACGGGCCGACAGCGGAGAGCGAGGACTGGACCCAGGTGCTTGCCTCGTAGTGGACCTTGACCCACTGGCCGTCGGCCTTCACGGCCAGCGGCGTGAACCGCCACTCCTCGTCAAGGGGGTGTCCTGCCCCAGCGCGGGTTTGCCCACCAGGCACGCCAGCGCCGATCTGTAGACCGGTGAGTGGGTGTCCAGGAGCAGTTCGGAGGCACGAGCCCAAGTGGCGGGCACGCTGACGTCCATGGTGCTCTTGAGCGCGCTGTAGTCGTTGCCGCGGTGCTCGAACTCCGCCAGCGCCGTCACCTTGGCCTTCTTGAGCTGATCGGCTCGGCAATCGGGCGAGGCGCGTTCGGCGGCGTCGGCCCTTCCCATGACGGGGAGGACGAGGCAGAGGAGCAGCAACAGTACGTGCAGAGGGCGCGGTGCGGAGCAGCCGTGACTGGTCACCGCCCCAGAATCCCCAAGATCCTCCCTGCGCGACGCGCACCGCACTGACGCTCAGGCAAGTCCACTCCAGCAGCCGACACGTCTGCCGTACCCGTCAGCCGTGGTCAGCGATCGGGTAGGCGTCCCCTAAAGGGTGTTGCAGAAGGCTTCGGTTCGGGCATTTCCCTTGTATGCGTGGGGTGTTGAGGGCTGAGCCGTTGTGGGTGGAGACGTTCACGGGTCTGCGGATGCGGCAGTTCGAGCGGCTGGTGAAGGTCGTGCGGGAACGGGGCGGGAACGGTCCCGGTGGCGGCCGGCCGTGGTGTCTGCCGCTGGCGGACCGTGTGCTGCTGGTGGCCGTGTGCTACCGGACGAACCTCACGATGCGGCAGCTCGCGCCGCTGTTCGGCGTCTCGCCTGCGACGGTCTGCCGAGTGATCCAGCGGCTGCGGACGCTGCTCGCGATCGAGCCGGCCTCCCGGCCTGCAGACGCAGTCGAGCGGTTGTGGATCGTGGACGGCACCCTCGTCCCGGTCCGCGACCGCAAGACCGGCGCGTCCTCGCGCAACTACCGGTTCTCGGCGAACGTGCAGGTCATCATCGACGCCGACACCAAACTGGTGATCGCCGCTGCCCGCCCGGTGCCCGGCAACACCGCCGATGCGAAGGCCTGGCGGGACTCCGGCCTGGCCCCGCACTGCGAGGGCGTGACGGTGCTGGCCGACGGCGCGTACATCAACACCGGGCTCGTCGTCCCGCACCGCAAACGCCCCGGCCGGGCCCTGCTGACCGGCGAGGAGGAGGACAACGCCGAGCACCGCAGCGTGCGGGCCCGCGTCGAGCACGCCTTCGCCCGCATGAAGCACTACAAGATCCTCCGCGACTGCCGACAGCGCGGCAACGGCCTCCACCACGCCGTCCAGGCCGTCGCCCACATGCACAACCTCGCCATGGCCGCGTGACCAGAGCGGCCACGAACCCGGCCCTGACCTGCCCGGACACGACCTTCTGCAACACGCTTTAGGCAGTGTCTTCAAAGAGGGTTGAGCCAGAGGAAGAGGGATGCGACGGTGCACCTCGACGATCGACACCACCTGCACCGAAGTGCGTGCATGCCCCTCCCCCTGGCCGTGATGCTCCTCGCGGAAGTCGATCCCAGCCGCACGTTCGCTACCGACGACGTCGGCGTAGTCCTCCGGATCGACCTCCAGCAGTGTCCACGAGACAACATCCCCTGGCGCGAAGCTCCCTCCGCAGCACTGCACCTGCCAGTCATCGACCCAAATCGTTAATGTCATCCCACCATTGTCTGCCGCCTCAGGGCCCGCTGTCGTGGACAGTGGGCGTCAGCGGACCAGGTTAGGGATGGGCCAGCGCTCCAGCGGTTCGTCCTGGCGGTCGGCCCAGTGCCACCAGAGAACTCGGCCCGGGCAACGCCACAGGGAACGACAGACTCGCTTCTCGTCCTCCTCACGCAGGCAGAGGACGTATCCCTTCCACTCCATGGATCGGTCGCACTCAGGGCAGCGGAGGGGCCAGTCAGCCATTGCGTGCAACCTCTCTCGGTCGTTGTCAGTAGTCGGTCGTAGCGTCCCTCAGCTGATGGGGATCTCGTAAACGATCTCGCGCAGCGCTGCGGGCACGACGATGTCCGCAGTCTCCACGGGCCGTCCCTGGTCGCTGTAGTACGTCCGCCGGATGTGCGTGACGAGGGCGGCCTTCTGGATCCCAAGGAGCGACGCTTCCTCAGCGGTCGCCTGCCGCGGCTCGGGCTGCTCGACGGCATGGCTGACCGTGACGCCGATCTCGGCCATGCGGTTAACGACGCCGGCACCGGCGTGAGGCCCGCCCTCGGGAAGGACCACGAGTGTCCCGCCGGTGAGGTCGTATGGCTCCCAGCTCGTGGACAGCTGCACCGGCCGTGCGTCGGCGAGGAACTCGAACGCGGTCCGGACACAAAGTTCACCCTCACCGATCCCGAGTCGCGAAGCGATCTCTGCCGGCGCGGGCACCTTCGCATCGGTCCGGCTCTCCCAGCCGCCATGCCGCCCGACGGCCTTCATGTCGGCCTGGAACGGCGACCCGTCGGGCTGCTCGCGCGCAGCAGACCGAACCATCCGCACCCGCTCCAGGGCTCGGCCACGTAGGTCCCGGACCCGGCCCGTCCCTCCAGCACACCCTGGGAGATCAGCAGCTCCTGGGCCCGGCGAACGACGTGACGACTCCCCAAGATCTGTGCCAGAACCGAGAGATGACGGCACGTGTCCGGTCCCAGGAAGGCTGGCCGATCTTACGGGCCTGGTGATCGGTAGGTTGTGCTGTCGAACACTGAGTCGCCTGTTCAAAGGGGTGGGGCCGGGATGGAAGACCCAGAGATCACGATCAAACTCACCCGTGACGAAGCGACGATCCTGTCGGACTGGTTGGAGCGGTTGCAGATGACCGACCTCAGCAACACAGTTGACGATCCAGCGGCCTGGGCACCGATCCATAGGATCGCCGGCCAGTTGGACAAGATGCTTCCCGCCTTGTTCTTTCCTGACTACGACGAGCGGTTGGAGGAGGCCCGACGTCGCCTGCGTCCCATCGATGACGACAGCCCCGAAGGCTGAGCCGGGCGAACCTCGAGACAGGGCAGCACGATCGTGACCGCGAGTGCGGGACGGCTCGCCGCCCGTCAGGGCGGCGAGCCGTCAGGACAGGTAGCGGCAGCGGTCAGCCGGCCTTGTGGGCTCCTCAGCTCGTGCTCGGGTGCTGGCGAGGCGGTCGGAGTCGGTGCCGGTCTCGATGATGGTGCCGTTAAAGGTGAGGCGGTCGACGATGGCCGCGCAGAGCCGGGGGTCGGTGAAAGTCTTGGTCCAGCGGCCGAAGCACTCGTTGGAGGCGATGGCGACGCTGTTACCGGTCAGCCCTGGCCTTGGCCGCTTGCATGGCGGTCACCCGGTCGACATAGCGGGCGGTGACAATCGCTGCCGGCACTATCAGCAGATGCAGAGCGAGAACGAACCAGGTTACCGGCTGGAACTCATACCGGAACCACCCATCCTTCCCATCCCAGTAGAACACCTCCTTGCGGAACCTGGTCCAGGGATGCAGCAAGAGCGGCCAGGTCATGAGGGGGACCAGGCAGGCGGCCCACCAGGTGTGCAGCAGACGGGCCGGGTCTGTGCTGTCCCCTTGGCCGGGCGGGCTGGAGGCATGCCAGACGTCGTTGGCGATCTGTTTGGGGAGGAAGAGATTCCCGACAGGGATAAGCCATCCCAGCACCGCCATGGACGGGCGGTATCGCAGCCGGCCGGGAGCAAACTGCTCGGCGACGGAGCGCACGCGGGCGGACCAGATCAGCCAGCTCACTACCAGCCCCGCGCCGAAGAGGACCTGGGCGGTCCAGAGCCCGCCGACTGGGCTGCCCCAGGCCCACCAGAGATCTCCCCAGTTCGGATTGAAGGTGTGGTCATATACGTGCCCTTGGTCGGTGGCGGCGATGATCTGGTGGATGGCCGTGAGCGCGGAGACCAAGGCGGAGAGGGTGAGAACCCGTAGACAGTGGCCCGGGACCCGTCGGCCGGGCCCGTCTGGCCGCGTGCGCGGAGGCGTTCGTCGGCCAGACGGGACAGCGGTTCCTGCGTCTGCCCGGCTTGGTCGCGCTGGACTGGGCGGGGTGGCTGGTCGGGGGCCGTGGGCGGGTGCAGCGAGTTGGCCGTGTATGTGGTCAACCCGCTGCACCCGGTGTTCACCCGGGTGTGCGGGTCCTCCTGGTCGAGGAGTTGGATGGCGTCCTGGCCGAGCCGGGTCAGCACATCCAGCGGCAGCCAGGGGCTCAGGGAGTGGTACTGGGTGTCCTGCCGTGCCAGCAGCGCGGCCCGAGTGGGCCGGTCCGCCGGATCCTTGGCGAGGCATGCGTCGATCAGTTCCCGTAGCGTCTCGGGCACACTGGTGAGGTCCGGCGGCTCGTGCACAACCTTGTACATCAGGGCGTGCACCTGCCCTCCCGTCACCTCGAACGGGAGCCGCCCGGAGGCGGCGAATGCGAGCACCGCGCCGAGCGAGAAGACATCGCTCGCCTCGGTCAGACTCTCGCCCCGGATCTGCTCGGGTGACATGAAGCCGGGCGAGCCGACCACCACCCCGGTACTGGTCAGGGCACTGGTGGTGGAGTCCAGAGCACGGGCGATGCCGAAGTCGATCACCTTCGGGCCATCGATGGTCACCATGACGTTCGACGGCTTCAGGTCACGGTGGACCATCCCGGCGGCGTGGATGTCACCCAGCGCCCGGCACAACCCGGAGGCCAGACCACGCACCGAGTGCTCCGGCAGCGGCCCGTGCTGCTCCGCCACCACCTGCTGCAGGGTCGGTCCAGCGACGTAGGTCGTCGCGACCCAGGGCAGTGCCGCGTCCGGGTCGGCGGCCAGCACGGCGGCCGTCCAGTCTCCGCCGACCTGTTGTGCCACGGCGGTCTCCTTGGCGAAGCGGCGCCTGAAGTCCGGGGCCGCTGCCAGTTCGGCGCGGATGGTTTTCACCGCGACCATCCGCCCTCGCGGGGACCGGGCCAGGTAGACCACCCCCATGCCACCTTCCCCTAGTCGGCCAAGAAGCCGGTAGTCGGCGACCCGCTCGGGGTCCTGCTCTTGCAAGGGCTGCACGGTAGGTAGCTCCCCCCTGGAACATCACTGCGGCGCACCAAGGCTAGTGCCGCATGACAGTAGGAGAGCCGTCTATCGCCGTCGCTGCGCTTTCGACGCCGGCCGGTGTTGCCAGTTCTCGGTTCTGGCGCACATTCCGTGAACGATCTTGCTGGCTCTCCGCCAGCAGGCGGCACGCGCACGTGAGCTGCGCGGATTGGACGTCACGAGGCGCTGGTGGATCGCGAGTCAAAATCGTTCACGGAATGTGTGCCAGAACCAATTCGGGTTCTGGCCGGAGTTCCGTGAAAGCGCAGGCCAGCAGCCGTGTGAGGGAACGTTCCGGCAGGGCATGTCTCCGTGGTGGGGGTCTGCTCGCTGGATGATGTGCTGTTCCCGGACGTGGATGTGCGGTTGGAGGCAGTGGAGTTCACTGCTGAGGTGTTGGTGGTGGTAGCGGCCGCGTGCGGTCCGCCGCCCAGATGTCCCGGCTGCCGCGTCCGGGCTCGGCGGGTGCACTCCTGCTATGAGCGATCTCTCGCCGAGCGGCCATTGTCGGGAAAGAAGCTGCTGGTCAGGCTGCGGGTCCGGCGGTTCTTCTGTGACCGGGCCACGTGCCGACGCCGGACGTTCGTCGAGCAGGTCAGCGGGCTGAGCGAGCGCTATCGCCGCTCCAGTCTCGGGCTGAAGGCCTGGCTCGGCCAGGTTGCGGTCGAGCTCGGTGGGCGGCCCGGTGAACGGCTGTGCCGCCGCATGCACCTCACCGCCGGACGAACGCGACTGCTGGAGCTGCTGGTTCCTCCGCCGGTGCCGGAGCGAGCCCCGCGGGTTCTCGGTGTCGACGAGTTCGCCTTCCGCAGGGGCCGCACCTACGGAACCATCCTCGTCGACGTGGAGGCCGGCCACGTTGTGGATGTTCTGCCCGACCGTACCTCCGAGACCTTCGCAGCCTGGCTGCGCGAGCATCCAGGCGCCGAGATCATCTGCCGTGACCGGGCCTCGGCCTACACCCGCGCCATCAAGGAAGCGGCGCCCGATGCCGTGGAAGTCGCAGACCGCTGGCACCTGCTCCAAAACCTCGCCTCCGCCGTGGAGAAGACCTGCCACCAACACCGCGCCTGCCTGCCTGCCTGCGTAAACGCGTCGACGAGGTGACCGGCAGTATCCCGGAGGCACCACCGCTGATGCAGCTACCTCTCCACGAACTACCGCGAACGCCGATCATCGACCGGACCCGGCACCGCCACGCTGACGTCCAGAAGCTCGTCGCCGCGGGCTGGACCATCAGTGCCATCGCCCGCCGTCTCCACCTCGACCGCAAGACCGTCCGGCGCTTCCGGGACACCGACCTCGACCAGCTCCTGGCCTCAGCGAACGAACGTCAGCCGGCCGGAGTCCTGGAACCGTTCAAGCCGTACCTGAACACCCGCTTCACTGAAAGCCTCGGCCAGGTCAGCGGCAGCCGCCTCTACCTGGAGATCTGCGAGCGCGGCTACCGCGGCAGCCGTCAGGTCGTCCGCAAACACCTCGCCGCCCTCCGCGCAGGCTACGCCGAACCCATCCGCGCCGACGTACCCAGCCCTCGCAAGATCACCAGCTGGATCATGCGACCGCAAGACACCCTCCCGCCCGAACTCGCCCGCCGCCTGCTCGAAGTTTGGATCGCCTGCCCAGACATCGCCCGAGCCTGCGACCTCGCCCGAGCCTTCGCCGAAATCCTCCGACGCCGGCGCGGGTTCCTGCTGACCGAGTAGATCCGCCAGGCCGAACAGGACGCCCCGAAGCCGGTGAGCGGCTTCGCCGGCTTCCTCCGACAAGACTTAGACGCCGTCACCGCCGGACTCACCCTCCACTGGAGCTCAGGCATCGTCGAAGGCCACGTCAACCGCGTGAAAACACTCAAGCGAGCCATGTACGGCCGGGCATCCTTCATGCTCCTCCGGACCCGGATCCTCACTCAGGGTAAGTAGTGATCAGGTCACCGCAGGGGTTCGAGAATCCTTCGGGCCTCCTCGCGCACGGCTCGGTCTTCATCGGATGTCAACGCCGAGCACAGCACCGCAAGCCGTTCTCCGTCCTCCTCTGACTGACCGCAGATATTGAGGATCGCAGCCCCAAGGTGATCGCCGGTTTCGTCATCCGCGCTGGCGAGCGCGGTCAGCACCATGCGCAGACCGAGCACATCCCAGCGTTCGAGTAGAGCCTCCGCCGTCTCCTGAGTGACGAACGTGTCGCGACCATCCAGCAACAGCCGGTGCAGGACCTCGGCTACCTCGGGAACCTCCGCGACGGCCGCCAGACGCCGGCCTGAGGCCGCTCTAACAGACCATGACGCCGAAGGGGCCTCCTGAAGAAGTGGGGTCAGCTCGTCATGAGACTCAAAACCGGTCATGGTCCTCACTCTGGCACACCCACTTTCGCTCGTCCGTTCGGACGTCACGCAATCGCGGTCAGGCAGCAGGCTACTCAGAAGCTGCGCTGTCTCGGCCTCCATGTCCACTCCCCCGCCTAGACCCTCGTTGATCCGAAGTCATCGGAAACCACGTCATCTACAGCCGGAGCGCAACCGGCGGCGGCGCCATCGCGAACGACGGTCCACTGACGGTCACCCGCTCCCGGCTGACCGGGAACACCGCGACCGTCACCAAGGACACCCAGAGCACCGACTTCGCGGCCGACATCATCGGCTTCGCCGAGACGACCGAGAGCAGGGTGGAGATCAGTGGCAACCGGGCAGTAGCCATGGACGGCACCGCGCGCGGTGGCGGCGTCCGCGTGGGCCCCTTCGGCACGCTCGACCTGACCGACAGCCATATCACCGGTAACACCGTCGACGCACCGAACGGTACGGCTCAGGGCGACGGCCTCTACCACGCCGGGGGAACCACGGGCTGGGCACCACCACGCTGCAGGAGAACACCATCACCCTCAACCCGGGCGGGCGACGGCATCTTCAAGGCGTCCGGCGTCCTGATCCTGAACGGCGATGTCATTCGCAACAACCAGCCGAACAACTGCAGCCCCGCCGGTGCGGTCCCGGGCTGCACCGGCTGACGGTCACCCTGAGGCGGTTCAGCCCGCCGGGCTGCATGGCCACGGTGTCAGGAGTCGAAAAGGTCAGCGCGCCCGGGGCAGTGGGCGCTCGTCAGCCAGGCCGCAGGCGAGCACGGCGCGTTGGCTCTGGTCTACGACCGAGGGCGCTGAGCCCTCGATCGGTCGACGGCGTCCACCAGGGGTGCGGGGCGGGGCACCCTGAGCCCCAGGTCGCGGCACCTGTCTGCTGGCCAGCAGACCGCCGCGCGCCCGAGACCTCCTCCACCACATCCAGACCGCAGCCGCCCTGCGGGCCTTGGCCACAGCCCCGACTCGGGCGTCGGGAAGGCGACGTCCGGTCACGGCTTCCCCGAGGTCGACAACGTGGTGCCGCCCGCGGTGCTATGTGCGTACCGGATCGGGGTGATGGCCCGGCTGTCGCGTCGGGTGGGCTCGCAGCCAGTGCAGCAGCCAGGAGGTTACGGTCACGCTCTTCCCGGCGCGGCGGACAAGGTCGCGGGTGACGGCGGTGAGGCTCGCTTCCCAGGTGCCGTCGACGGCCCATCTGATCAGCCGTTGGTGGCGGTCTGGGATGAGCCGAGCTCGTCGGGAAGGTCCCGCCAACGAGTTGGGGCGGTAGTTCCACTCGATGGCCTCGAGCGGGCGGGGCGGGGCGGGGCTGCTCAGCTGGTGGCGCGGAACAGTGTGACCTGATCGGCGCCGCCCGCGACGGCGCCGTACTGGTTGACGAGGCGAGGGGCGGCGCCGGGGGCCGTGGTGAGGTCTCTGCCGGTTCGGGCGTCGAGGGTGATCGGGGCGTCCTGGAGCGTCATGCCGTAGACGACGCCGTGCCAGGCGCCGGTCGCCTCGAGGAGTGCCCGCCCGCCGGATGCTTCGGTACGGGGGATCTTCCACAGTTGCCGGGCCGATGCGGTGTCGTATGCGGCGATCCACCCGCCCTCGGTGTCAGAGGCCTTGCACACGGTGGCCGAGCGTTCATCGAAGCTGCAAGGTCCGACTGTGGTGAAGTATGCGTCAGAGCCGGGCACGGCGGTACGCCGTCCTGCGGCAACTGTCACGAGGAACTCGGGTTCCCGCTCGTCGCGGTCGTTCGCCCGCTCCACCAGCAGACGGCCCGGCCCGAAGACGGACATCCGTGCCCCTTCCCCGCCGCCGAAGTCGTCCCATGCCCACCGCCGGTCGCCGCTGGCGGCGTCACGCGCGGTGACGGCCAGGTCCGTGCCACCCCGCCAACTCCCGCTCTCGGAGGAGAATCCGACGGCGAGGCCGTCCTCCACGTGCTCCGCCGCGAAGTTCTTCTGCTTCCAGTGGACCTTGCTGTCTTGGATCCCGACCCCGTAGGTGATCGGGGCGCCGTTGGACCGCACGACGACCACCACGGTTCCGGCATCCGTCCCGGCCACTTCGGCGGTGGGCGCGCCCGCGCCTGAGTCGAGGAATCCGTCGGGCAGGTCCGTCAGGGGAAGCGGCCAGGAGGCCGACCAGGCGGTGCGAGCGGTCGACGCGTCGAGCGCGAGGGCCTGTACGGCCATCGTGGCGACCTGGGTACCGGTGGCCGGCGGCAGCGTGACGAAGGCCCCGACGGCGGCGGTCACCGTTCCGATGCGGATCGACGAGGGTGCACCGGTGGCCCGCCCGATTCCCTGTGCGGTCTGGGGTTGCTCGTCCTCCGGCCTGGCCAGGCCTGTGTCCGACCCGTCAGTGATATTCACCGCGCTCAGGGAGTCCGGCGCGAGGGAGTACGCGTAGGGGCCTGCCAGGAGGATGTTCGCGACTCCCAGCCCGCTCGGCGGGCCGCTCGTGATCTCGTCGAAGGTCCGGGGCGGGTCGAATGCGGCGATCGGCGGCGGAGGCGCCGTGGTGCGAGGGGTGGCGGTCGCCGAGGTCGTCGAGGCGGGGTACGAGTTCGCGTCGTTGCTGCTGTCGGTCCCGCCGCACCCGGTGAGCAGGAGCAGACCGGAGACGACAGACGGAATCGCCAAGGCCCGCACGGGTGTGCGTACCAGTAAGGGGGTGCTGCCCATGGGAGCCTCCGGGGGTGGGGGCGGGCGCGTCGTAGGGGACACGTCGCCGCTTCGTGGTCTTCTCGGTGCGTCGGTGCATGGTGCGGCAGAATGCGGGTGACCCAGAGAGCCGTTCCATGCGGCTGTCTGTACGCGTCAGTGCCGCCTGCGCCAGGGCAGTTGACCATGTGTCAGTTGTTGTGATCTAGAGCGTGTTGCAGAAAGCTGTGGACCGGGCATTTCCCTTGCAGGGGTGGGGTGCTGAAGGCTGATCCGATGAGGGTGGAGCGTTCACGGGGCTGCGGATGCGGCAGTTTGAGCGGCCGTTGAGAGTGGTGCGGGAACGGGTCGGGAACGACCCGGGTGGCGGGCGGCCATGGCGCCTCCTTCCGCCTGCGGACGGGGTACTGGTCGCCGTCTGCTACCGGACGAACCTCACCATGCGGCAGCTCGCCCCGCTGTTCGGCGTCCCGCCAGCGACGGTCTGCCGGGTGATCCAGCGGCTGCGGGCGCTCCTCGCCATCGGGCCGGCCACCCGGCCCGCCGACACGGTCGAGCGGCTGTGGATCGTGGACGGCACCCTGATCCCGGTCCGCGACCGGAAGGCCGGCGCCTCCTCACGTAACTACCGGTTCTCGGCGAACGAGCAGGTCATCACCGATGCCGACTCCAAGCTGGCAATCGCCGCGGCCCGGCGGGTGCCCGCAGCATCGCCGACGCGAGGGCATGGCGCGACTCCGGCCCCGCCCAGCCCTGCGAAGGCGTGACTGTCCTCACCGACGGCGCCTACATCCACACCGGCCTCGTCGTCCCCCACCCGCAAACGCCCAGGACGGGCCCTCCTGCCCGGCCAAGAGGAAGACAACGCCGAGCACCGACGGGTCAGAGCCCGAGTCGAGCATGCCTTCGCCCGCATGAAGCACTACAAGATCCTCCGCGACTGCCGCCAGCACGGCCCCGGCCTCCACCACGCCGTCCAAGCCGTCGCCCACATGCACAACCTCGACCTCACCGCATGACCAGACCAGCCCGCGATCATGCCCTGACCTCCCCGAACACAACCTTCTGCAACACGCTTTAGCCGCTCTTGCCTCGGCGGACGAGAGCGACGATCGCACCGGGGGCCAAGGCAATCGCCACGACGAGCATCACGAGGAGGGTGGGGGACTCCCCCTGGTAGGAGTCACTGACCTCCACCTGCGAGGCGAAGAGGCCGGCTACCAGAACGAAGAGAGCCGAGACACCGAGAATGATCACACCCCACGCCCTGCCCGCCGGGATGCTGCGCATCGGGATGAGCGAGATCAACAACCAGACCACCGCGACGACCACCAGCACGGTCAGCGAACCAGACATCGGCACTCCCAAGTCATCCTGAAGCCACCTCGCATGGCCTCGAAGAACTTAGGACGGATTCAGCGCGCGCAATGTGTCATGCGTGCAGGGGACTTTGTTACTTGTGCATTGTTGAATGCAGCCTCTGCGCCTCGACTCCATTGCGTGGTTCGGCTGGCCCCTGGCATTCTGGTGCCTGGCTGACTGCGTGGGGGGCGACTTGTGAGGGCAGGAGCCGAGGCGTTACCCAGCAGGGCCGACGGCGGGTCCAGACCCATGCCTGCCCGGTGAGCCCGATCCTGGACACCACCTCGGTACCTCCGCGAGACCGGGAAGAGGTGGTCCGGCATGCGGTGTGGGAGTCCGTCGTACGGATCGATATCGATCACCATCTGCCGCCCGATGACCTCGCGGTGCACATTGGGCTGGACACCGTAGGGCCCATCGGGGTCTGCTCGGCGCGAGCGACCGCGCTGACCATTCGACGGACCCCGCGGCTGGCGCGAGAGGACGATGAGCCGGCCGTATTCCTTGGCCTTCAAGTGACGGGCACCAGCGTGGTGGTGCAGAACGACCGCGAGGCCCTGCTGAATCCGGGAGATTTCGCCCTCTACGACACATCCGCCCCCTACACGCTCCTCTTCGACGAGGGGGTCGACCAGCATTTCCTCCGTTTTCCCCGCGCGGCACTCGCGCTGCCTGAGCGGTCGCTCCGTGAGACCACCGCGGTAGCCCTCGCGTCCGACAATCCTCTTGCTCGCCTGGCCTCCACATACTTTGGTCAACTGGCCGTCAGCGAGGAGCTGCACCAGGGCCGGCACGCCGAAGCGGTCGTGGAGCCCAGCGTCGAACTCGTCCGGGCCGTCGTGGCGTCCCAGCTCGGAAACGCGGACCTTGCCCGGGGACCATTGGAGGAGACACTCGGTCTGCGCGTCACGCAGTACATGCGGGCACACCTCGCAGATCCCGACCTGTCGGCGGCACGGATCGCCGCCGTGCACGGCATTTCGGTCCGTCATCTCTACACCGTGCTGGCCCGGTCGGGTATCAGCCTCGGAGACTGGATCCGCACGCACCGCCTGGCAGCATGCAAGCGGGAGCTGGCCGCCCCGAAGGGCCGACGGAGGACCATCGCAGCGATAGGTCGGAGCTGGGGCTTTGTCGACGCGACCCACTTCAGCAAAGTGTTCAAACAAGCCTATGGCATCTCGCCCCGGGCCTGGCGCGACCACAACCGCCCCCACCCCTCTGCCTGAAGGAAGCATTGAGCGTTTTCAGCGTTGCCTCTCCAGGGTGAGGACGGCTGCGGCGATTGACGTCATGCGGTTGGGGCTTACGCGGGACCGGCGGAAGATGCGCCAGGACTTCAGTCGTGCCATCCCGCGTTCGACGGGTGCCCGGGCCTGGGCCAGTGCCCGATTGACCGTGCGCTGGGTCAAGGACAGTTCACCTCCTGGAGGCCGTTTGCGTCCGGTGGTCACCCACGGTCCGGCTCCCTGGTAGGCGCGGTCGGCGAGGACGGGGACGCCCTGGCGTTCGCAGATCCGGATGATGCGGTGCGCGCGGGCCGCTGTGAGGTCGTGGGTGCGGCCGGGCAGCGCGGGCGAGATCCACAGCATGTGGCCCGTCGGGTCGGTCACGACCTGCACGTTCACGCCGTGCCGGCGGTGCTTGTGGGAGTAGGCGGCCCGTCCGTCGCCGGTCCGGTCGCACTCCGCGAGGGTGCTGTCGAGCAGTACGTAGTCAGGGTCGCTCTCGCGCAGGCCCTTGAGCAGGCCCGGAGCCCGGTCGGCGAGGAGAGCGATCACGGCGGATGTGTAGGCGTGGGCGGTGCCGACGGAGATCCCGAAGCCGGCGGCTATCTGTGCGAGGGGGTCGTGCTTGCGCAGGTACACCAGGGCGACCAGCGCACGCTGGTGCGGCGGCAGCTTGCACCGCCGGTCACCCTCACGGGTGACGATGAGCATGGTGACCCACCCGACCAGTGCGTGCGGAAGGTCGAGTGCGCCAGGATAGGGAACCAACAGGGCTCCTGTGCCGGTGGGTTGAGACTTCGAACACCTCCCTCAACGGCGCGGGGGCCCTGTGTGTTGCGGACACCTCCCTACACCCCGCCCTCGTCACCCGATCAGTGGCCACGCTGAAAACGCTCAATGAAGGCCCTACAAGCCCTACCTGGAGCGCCGATTCGCCGAGGGATGCACCAGTGTCACCCGCCTCCACAGCGAGCTCGTTGCCAACAACGCGCCCGTCACCTACCAGATGGTCCGCGCCCATATCGCCACCCTCCGCGTGGCTCCGGCCGGGGCGCCGCCCCGGCCGCCGACGATGCGGCAGGTGACCGGCTGGCTCACCCGACACCCAACCGCGCTGAGCGAGGACGACTGTGCCGGCCTGAAGGACGTCCTGGCCCGCTGCCCCGAACTGGACACGGCCGCCGGACACGTCCGCGACTTCGGCGAGATACTCAGCGACCGCCTCGGAAGCACGCTCCCTGCGTGGATCGACGCGGTCGACGCGGTCGACGCCAGCCAGCTACCCGGCCTCACCGGCTTCGCACTCCACCTGCTCCGAGACTTCGACGCCGTGACCGCCGGCCTCACCCTGCACTGGAGCTCGGGCAGCATCGAGGGCGCCGTCAACCGCATCAAGAAGATCAAGCGGCAACTCTACGGCCGAGCCGGATTCGAACTCCTACGCAAGATGATCCTGCTCCAATAGCGCATCGCCCGGGCGCCGACTCGCCAGATTCCCGGCCCCTTGAGATCAGAGATCGGCCGTCCAGATCCCGACAGGATGGTCACGCGAAGGGAGCCACAACTGAGGCTGTGAGTCGCGATGCCTCTTGTCAGCCTGCTCATCCCAGTGGAAACGGCCCTCGGCATCAGGCCACGCGACTTGCAGTACGGGGAGAGGCGGCCGTCGGTAGAACCCGATGGCCTGTACAAAGAAGGTCCGGTACCAGCTGCGATCGACCTGCCTGAGCGCGACTCGATACCCGTGGACAACATCAGGATGGCTCTGGCCGTCCGCCAGCACTTCGCCCGCGGCGGACCTCTCTCCGAGAGTGTTGAGCATGCGGTGCATGGCGTGGACATCGAGCCCGAACATGGCGAGTTCAGGTCCGCCGTGGGTGTGCGCGAGGCCGATCGTGTAGGCGAATCCAGGCCCGATCTCGTCTTCGGGAACCATCACGACGTGCCATCCATGCTGCTGCACGTGCTCGATGACCGTCAGATCCATGCGGTCCGCTTCGTCCCGGTCGCCGTAGTCATGGCAGAGGACACACCGGCACCGGAACGGATCATCAGTCATGTGCGGAGGGTACGAGGCAAGCCTTCAGGTCGAGCAACCGGGGTTTGGACCCTCTCAATCGAACAGCGCCATCACCCTCCGCGACGGCTCCCCAAGATCTGTGCCAGAACCGAGACTTGGAAACGCCTGTCGGGCGTGTCGGCGTCGGCCGATGGCGGGCAGAGGTTGCCCTGCCTGTGCTCGCTACGCGGGCGTCGCCTCTCAGCGTCCCGCCGCGGTCGGTGGGGTGGCGGCTCCGTTGAGGCAGCGGTCGAGAAGTGCGTGCATACGGCCTACGGGGAGAGACGGGTTGGCCGCGGCGCCTTCTGCGGTGCGAGGGTCGGCGAGGAGGGTCTCCAGGGCTTCCGGTGTCAGGCGCGGGTTGGCGGCGGCGGCCCGCCGCACCGTCTCGTCGGCGTCGTCCACCGGGGGTTCGGGCAGGGTGGGATCGGCTGCGGCCAGGGCGCGTACCTCGGGATCCGGGTGGCCGACGAGGTGGGTTCGGCCGGTACGCGGGAAGCCGGGCCGCGTCAGCAGGTCCGAACGGTGGTCCGGTCGGGTGACGAAGACGTCCAGGAGCAGGTGCGGCGGAGCCAATGGGTGGTTGCAGGCCAGCCGGGTCCGGACCTCCTCTTAGAGGTCCTAACAAAGGCGTTGGACGTGTCGGTGGGTGATGATGCAGGTGGCGAGCCCGAGGAAGGCTTCGTGGATGTCGTCGCGTCGTTCCCACCGGATCCGTAGCCGGCGGAAGCCGTGGAACCAGGCGATGGTCCGCTCCACGACCCACCGGTAAACGCCGAGGCCGGAACCGTGTGGGACGCCGCGGCGGGCGATCACAGGTTTGATGCCCAGCGCCCAGACGAGACGGCGGTATTTGTCGTGGTCGTAGCCGCGGTCGCCGAGCAGGCTGTCGGGTCGGTTGCGTGGACGTCCGACCAGGCCGACGACCGATGGGATCTTCTTCAGCAGAGGTATCAGCTGAGTGACGTCGTTGCGGTTGCCGCCGGTCAGCGAGACGGCGAGCGGGATGCCCTGGCCGTCGACGATGACGTGGTGTTTGCTGCCCGGCCGTGCTCGGTCGACCGGGCTGGGACCGCTTTTGGGCCCCGTCGAGCCGCCCTGACATGGGAGGAGTCGATCACCGCCCGCGACCAGTCCAGCTTCTTCGCGACCCGCAGCTTCTTCAGCAGCACCAGGTGCGGTTGCTCCCAGACGCCGGCAGCGTTCCACGCGGCCAGACGCCGCCAGCAGGTCATCCCGGAGCCGAAGCCGAGCTCCTGCGGCAGGTACTCCCACTGGATCCCGGTGTGCAGCACGAACAGGATCCCGCAGAGTGCCTGCCGGTCCGGCACCCGAGGGCGACCCTCCACCTGCTTCGGCACCGGCTCAGGCAACAACGGCTCGATGAGCGACCACAGTTCATCCGACACGATCCACGGCCGCGACTGACGTTTCCCCACGGCCACACCAACGACCATCCGAGCCGAAAGTCACATGATCAACGACTTCTGTTAGGACCTGTTAGTGGTCTGCGCTCGAAGTCCTTCGGGGGTTGACCCCGGAGCCGATGTCGTGCGTGGTGTCCTGTCAGATGTCGAGGGCAGCGAGGTGGAGCTGGCAGGCGCAGTCGAGGGCGTCTTCGGGGGTGCCGGCAAGGCCGCCGGTGGGCAGGATGGAGTCTTCGTAGCGGTCACTGCCGGCGTAGTAGAGGGCGAAGCCCCACCTGCCGACGGCGCCGGTGTAGCGCAGCCGCATCAGCTTGACCTGTTCGCCGTCGGCAAGTTCGGCCTCCACGTAGGCGGGATCAGCCGTCGCCTGGCTGGTCGGGGCGTTCCCGACAAAGGCGCGCGAGGCAACGGCGGGCAAGGTTCGGATCCATGCCCCACTGCTCGAAGAAGGCGGGGCCGATCGCGCCGCTGGAGACCAGGCAGCACAGCAACTCCACGAGCCGGTCGTCGCCCGGCTCCTGCCCTGGCGTTCCGGCGCCACCGACGACGGCCTGGGCCGTCAGCAGTTGTTCGCGGGTGAACGGACTTCCGTGGAGAGTCTCGCCGTGCGCGCGAACCCGGATGGTGTACAAGCCCGGTGCGGTGGTTCTGAAACTACCGGCGTAGTCGCCGCCGGGCTTCGGTTTCAGGAGCACGGTGTGGCTGCCGCCGCTCGGCCATGTGACCTCCGCCCACACCGTCGCGCGGTCCTCGACCGGTACGTCGTATTCGCGAAGGCGGGCGATGAGCGCCACGTCCGCGCCCGGCCGGAGGTCGCCTTGCAGGGCATCTGCCTGGAAGGACAGGTTCGAGTGGCAGTGGACCAGCAGGTCGTAGGGCAGCGCGGTCTGCGTTTCGGACTCGCGGAGCCGTTTCAGTACCGCAGTCCACACGCCCTGGTGGGCCGACACAGCCGGGTCGGGTACTGCGGGCAGCGCCAACCGGTGGTAGGCCACGTCGTCGCCCACGACGTAGTCGCCGGTTCCAAGTTCAGCTGCTGTGTCGGCCTCGAAGACCGTGCCGTCCGGCGTTTCCAGTCGGAAGTCCACGGCGTAGGGGTAGGAGGTGAGCAGGAAGGCGTCGAGACCGATGTCGGCCTCACTGACGGTGAAGGGGATGCGGTGCTCGCGTCCGAGGGGCAGTTCGCCGTGGGGGTCGAGGACTATGCCGGCGTTGTTGACGCCGGCGAGCACCTGAAGGAAGTACTTCGCAAGGCGGTGGCGCTGGGACTCGTCGAGCGCGCCTGTCACCAGCAGGTAGCCCTTGTTGCCCTGGGTGAGTGCCTGGAGTGCGGCAACGCTGATGTTGTGCGGCAGGCCGAGCCCGATGGCGAACGTGTTCGCTGAGAGGCCCGCGCTCGCCGTGGCGATCGTGGGTGCGGTGTTCTCCATGCCGTCGGTCAGGATGACCATGGCTTGGGTTCCGTACGGTGTGGAGGCTGCGGCCTGGCCATCGACGAGTGCGGTACGACCGGCCTGTACGCCGGCGCCGATCGAGGTGTTCGCACCGGGATCCAATGCGGGGCTGTTGATCTGATTGAGTGCGGCGGAGCGGCCGGAACCCGAGGGAGCGGGCCCGACATCGGTGACGTCGGTGAGGCGTTGCGCCGTACTGTCGAAGCGGACGACGGACAAGCCGTCCCCGGGCAGCATGGATTGGATGAAGACGCCGGCCGCCTCCCGGAGCTTCTGGACCTTCGTCGTGCCGTCGCCTGCTTCCTCCTTCATGCTGCCTGACCGGTCGAGGACCAGTACGACCTCAGTGCGCGGGCGTGCGACGGTGGCCGCACTTATCGGGATAGTCCACGTTTGCCCGGTCTGGTCGAGGCGGACGGTGACGGAGCCGCTTGCGGTGTCGCCCGCTGTGGTCGACGTGTACGAGATCCAGAGCCGCGCGTAGTTCGCGGGAGTGTAGGGTCCGGCGAGCACCTGGGCCTGTGCTGGAGGCACTGCGGTGAAGGCGCCCGTGGGGCCGCTGACCACGCGGAAGGTCAGCCGGCGGCACGTTTGCACCTCAAACACGACGGCACGGAAGGTGGTCTGGCCTACTCCGCCCACACCTTCCGGCACGTTTCCGAACGCGACGCCCGGGGTTTGCAGCGCGATGGATTCCGGGGGCAGATGTTGTTGAAGTGCCTGCCTGATAACTCGGGAACACACGGGGCAGAAGGGACCGTAGTCGCGCATGTAGCAACTGGGCAGGGGTCGGTAGGCGCCGCACCTGACATACACGGCCCCCTCGTACGCCCCGACCGCCCCGGCCGGTGGCGGTGAGGCGGGCGGTGTGCAGCCGGTGCAGCCGCTGTTGCACGAGGACGGCATCGGTGTGCTGGCTGCGATCAGATCGCGCCATTTGTTCGTTGTGCGGTTGGCGTCGAAGGTGACGTTGGGCTCGGGCGGTTCGGGACCGGAAGCGTTGCCGCCGTTCTCGTACTCATCGGCCAGACCGAAAGCCGAGTGCCCAATCTCGTGGATCGCGATCTCGGCCGACGACGCATGGGTCGAGCAGCTGGCCACGGAACCTCCGGCGCCGCCGTACTTCGCCGAGTTGACGATGACGAGTGTCTGGTTGCGCAGCGGCACGGCCGCCTTGGCCGCGGCGTCCGCCCGAGTGCTGTCGACGGTCAGAAGCCGCTCCAGCGTCGTCGAGCCCCATGGGCTGCAGAACGTGGCGTCGAAGAAGGTCCTCGGTGTCGCGCCGGTCCCGCCGCAGCCGGTGGGGTCGTCGGCCCCGCTGTCCGTAGATGTTACGTCCACCCGCCATACGTTGATGCCGCACCACAACTCGTCGAATGGCGGGGTGGTGCGGATGCGGTCGATGAAGGCCTGCACGTCGGAGTGGAACTTGCCGAGTTCGCTCGCCTGGTAGCCGTCGCCGAGGACGACGAGGTCCCAACGCGCCAAGGGGGAACCGTGGTCGACGACTTTGGTGGCCGACCCGATGCTGCCGTCACCCGCGCCCATGAGGGTCTCCCCTACGCTCGTGCAAGGCGAATTGCCCTTGCATGCGTGCCGCGCTTCGTCGCTCGTACTCGTCGGGTGGAGTCGCCCACACGCTCACGGTCTCCGCCTGCCGCAGGGCCGGCACGATCACCTCGAAGTCCGTCGGCTCCGGCGGACGCCAGTGGACCTCGATGCGTCCGTCAGGCGAGTGGTGTTCCGCGCGAAGGTGGAACGGGTCATGCAGCAGCTGGTGGTACAAGGCTGTTCCGCCCGAGTCGAGGACCTCCACCCAGGCCCCCGAGTTCTCGCCACCTCGCGGCGGCTCACCGACAGCCGCAGGAGCCAACATCGGCAGACGCTCGCTCTCGGCCAGCTGTACGGACTCGCCGTCGAAGTGGAAGGTGAGGCGCCAGGATTCTCGTGGCGTGTCGGCCACGCGGCGGGTTGGGTCGTCGGCCATCGCAGCCATTACAGCCTCCGTCGTCGGGACTTCTGCCGCCCCCTCGCCGTCGCTTCCAACGTAACCCCGGCGCGCGTAACAGGCTCGTCGATCTCAACTACACCGGAAGCGCACCTGGCCGCGCCTCGATACCCGGTACGGGTTAGCGCCACAAGAGCCGTCCCCCTGACATGCGGGCCTGCCAGTCGGCGGCCAACAGCCACTGTCGTACGCGGGCGGGAGAGCTCCCTGCCCTGGACCTCGAGTCGTTCTGGAGCATCATCGAACCGCACGCTCGGCTGCAACGACCGACAAGCCCTTCGCCGAGGCCCTGGTCGACGAGGTTGGCCAACCACACCCAGTGCGACATCCCCGGTTACGAGGAACGCTTCGGGGAGGTACACGGAGCTGTGTACCGATGGGACTTGTGGGCCGCGCCCTGTGGGAACGCCCGGACGTGAGCAAGCGGTGGATCCTGTGACAGCGCAACGAGGCGTCAGTCAAGGAGATTGGCTCCGGGGTCAACCCCCAAAGGACTTCGAGCGCAGACCACTTACTGATCGTTTCAGAATGAAGCGCTTGGCCAGAGAGTTATGCGCTGCGAAGATGCGAACTCGGCTGGACGGTGGGGGACGGGGACAGCAGATGACGCGGTGGCAGCTCTTACGGGGAGACGTCCTGGTTGGTGAGCTCAGTGAGTACGACTGTGATCAGCCGTTCTTCCTGGCGCACTTCATCCCGGGGCCGGGCTGGGAGAGCGTGAGGCCATTGTTCGAGGCGTGGGCGGCCTTCAGAGGCCCTGACCCGGATGGGTCCAGGTTTGTCGCCCTGGTCAAGCCGTTGCATGACTTGGAGCTCACACTGGCTCCGGTCGACGGCCAGCAGCCTCCGATGCGGCTCTTCAAGAACTGCATCGTGCGTATCAGTGGGTCCGAGGCTCGCGTCCGCTACTGACCGGGCGATTGGCCGCGCTGGAGCCGGCGGAGGCATATGAGGCTGCAGGCCAGTTCGAGTAGCCTGTGATGGAGATCGGCGCGTCGTTCGTAGCGGGTGCGGAGCCGTTTGAACTGGCCAGACGCGGAGCGAGTAGTTCTCGACCCGGGCGGCGCACCGTCCAGGCAGGTGCTCGGTCACGTCGCGGGCCAGCACCGGCTGGCCCGAGCACGTCGTCCTGGAGCGGGAGATCGTTTCAGAGCAGCACCTGAGGCAGGAGGCGGGGTTCGCCGCCCTCCTTCCCCACACGGAACTCCTGATCCACCGTGCGCGTGCCGCCCTCGGGTTCCAGCCGCCCACCCGGCACGGGCCCGGGTGGAGCCTGCTCGTGGACGACCTCGAAGCCGCCGCAGACCTTGCCCGCCGCCGTCTCTCGGATGAAACGAGCATCGACCGGGCGGCCGTCCGGCAGTGCCACGTCACCTGGGCCCAGCGGGCACGGTTCCTGCGGGACCTTGCCGTGCAGGAAGCCCCTCCGCATCCCGGGCCCGAGCTGCCCGCTGCCGAAGAAGCACGGTGGACCGCCCACGCCCACGATGCCCGCCGCCAGCACATGATGTACCTGTACGAGAGCCGGTACGACGCGGCCGGTCGGCAGCTCACCGTCGTCGGTGTGCCCGACCTCGACCTGCCCGCCGAGGACTGCGTCCTCATCGTCGCCGGGGACGTCGACAGCAGCACGCTGTGCGTCCTGGGCCGGTACGATACCCACGACCAGGCGCTGGCCGACCTGCCGCCGGCCATCCAGCCCGGCGTACTGCACTCACGCGGACAGTTCCCCCGCCGCGCCCTCGGCGCGGACGCTTCCGGCGCTGGCCGACCTCATCGAGGACGTCGCCGGCGCCACGCAGAGCCAGACGGTCGCCGAGGTACTCGACCACGTCGCCGGCGGCGGCGGTCCCCATCACCTCTCCCAGCTCTCCGACCTCTTGGCCGAATGCGCCGACTTCGCGCTCGCCACCGAGACGGTCGCCGGCCGGGATCTGTCCGTACGGCTGCGCGGCCTCATGGTCCAGACCGACGTCCTAGACCAGCAGCTCCGCCAGGCCCTCGCCGCCTTCGAGGACACGATCGCCGTCCTGCCCCCGCACCGCACTCCGCAGCCCCGGCACATCAAGACCCCGCCCGGCGTCCGGGCCACCCCGCTGCCTCCCGCACAGGCCGCCCCGTCCCGCGTCCCGCGCCGCCTCTGACTCCAGCACGGGCCGCGGGCGGCGCCTCCGCCTCCTCCCGGAAAGTCCCCACCCCTCCTTGCTCCTGGCCGAACGCCCCATCGCCCCACCGCCCGTGACCTACCAGGCCGTTCTGGGCACGCGCCACGTCCTGCGACTGCTGGCCGGCACCCTTACCGGCCGGATGCCCAGCGGCATGGTCGCCGTCTCCCTGGTCCTGTGGGTCACCGGCGGCGGCGGGTCGTTGACGACGGCCAGCACGCTCGCCGCTGTCTACGGGCTGACCGCCAGTGTCACCCAGCCGGTGAAGGGCCGGCTCATGGACCGGTACGGGCAGACCCGCGTGAGCGCGCCCGCCTCCGTCATCGCCAGCAGCAGCCTGCTCGCCCTGCCCGTCATCGGACCGGGTGGCAGCACCTGGGCCATCGGCAGCGCCGGCGCGCTCGCCAGCCTCGCCGCCCCGCCACTGGAGTCGGGCCTGCGGTCTCTGTGGCCGAGCGTCGTGACCGACCCGGGTCAGAGGAAAGTCATCCAGGCCCTCGACACCGGCTCCCAGGGCCTCATGTAAGTCACCGGGCCGCTCCTGGCCACCTCGCTCGCCGTTACATTCGGCGCGAACACCTCCCTGGCTGCAGCCTCCGCGCTCGGCCTGTGCGGCACCGCCGCCGTCCTCACCTCCGCGCCCTCACGCGCCTGGCGCCCCCACCACGAGGCCGTCGCCGATACCACCCTGCCGGCGAAGCGCCAGCCTCTCGCGAGCAGCGGCATGGCGCTGCTGTGCACCGGCCTTGCCGCCGTCGGTGTTTGCCTGGGCGGGCTCGGCGTCTGGTCCGCGGCCATCGCCGAAACACACAAACAAGCTGGCTGACCGGGGTACTACCGGCAGCGTTCTCCACCGGATCGTTCCTCGGCGGCATGCTCTTCGCACGGCTCGCCCGCCGAGCAGCACCCGCCACCCAACTCTTTAGCACTTCCGCGCTGTTCGCGGCGGGCTGGCTGGGGCTGCTGATCCAGCCGGGCCCGCACACGGCGCTCGTCTCCGCCGCCATTCCCGGGCTGTTCCTCACCATGGTCATCACCTGCTGTTTCGAGACGATCGACGCCCTCGCCCCCGCCTCGCGGACCACCGAGGCGTACTCCTGGCTGATCCTCGCCGTCGGCACCGGCAAGGCCGCAGGCACCGTCATCGCCGGCCACCTCGCCGACCACCTCCTCAGCCTGTCCGCGCTCCCCGCCGCCAGCGCCATCCTCGCCACCACCGTCTTCGCACTCTCCCGGCCCGTACTCGGCCCCGCCGCCGACCCGGCCGGCACCGCCGCACCTCCACCCCACCGCCCTCACCCCTCAACGAAGGAGAAACGTTCATGCCCGTTATCGGTAAGCCCGGCTATCGCTGGACGCGGAATACCACTGACCAAGCAGTCAGTGATCAGCGCCGGAGTCCATCTTGTCGAGGCGCGTCAATCGCCGGTGGGACGCCATGTACGAGCGCGGCGCACGGCGATCTCACCGCAGACGACGGCGACGACGAGGCCGCCGAGGGCGATGAGAAGGGAGCCGGTGGCGACGAGGCCGACGGAGAGTTCGCCGCCGTCGCCGATGGATAGGAGCATCTGTCCGAGCAGGTAGGTGGCGGCACCGGCTCCGACGCCGACGACTGCGAGCGGGACGGAAAGGTTCCAGAAGGCGACCTGCACGTAGAAGCGTCGGTCGTTGCGGAACGAGGCGATCGGGCCGAGACCACGTGCCTGGTCGTCGAAGACGGATGCTGCACCCACCACCCCGGCAAGGACGAGGGCCGCAAGGCCGATGAGTGCCGCGTCCAGGACCCATTTGACGTATCCGGCTCGTGCCTGTGCCCCCAGCATTCCGGCCTCCACGGGCACGTCGAGCATGGGTAGGCCCAGGGTGCGATAGGCGGCTTCCCAGACGCGGTCGGCTCCCGCGTCGCCCGCCGTGTTGAAGACGACGAGCGAGACCTTTTCGGGATCCGTGATGCCCGGGTGGCTGGACGTGACATTCACCCTGTCCGGGGTGAGCCCGAGGACGGCCAGCGCTCTCTGCGGTCCAGGTCCGATGTTCTTGGTGACATCGGTCAGTGCAGTGCTCTTCTTGGGGCAGGTTGTCATCGGGCCGAAGAAGGCCAGGGACGTGCAGTTGCCGGAGAACACGACCCTGTCGTTCTCCGAGTACAAGAGGACCGAGGGCTGTCCGGGGAGGTCTTTGCGGAGCCGGTCGAACCGGGAGGGGTCGCCGGATGCGTTGATCAGGATCGCGTTTCGGTCCGTTGCGCCAGCCAGTTGCTTGGCGACGATTTCCGGTCCTGCGAGCTGGCTGGTGACGACCTGCCCCAGTGTTGTCAGTCCCAGTCCCACGATCATGGATGCGCTGAGCACGGCGAGGACGACCGGACGGGCTGCAAGCCACCGTCCGGCGATCACCCCCGCGGGGCCACCCCGGCGAACGGAGAAGGACGCGATAGCCGAACCCAGCGCACCGGACAGACGCCCCCCGAGGCTGGGCAGGACACCAAGCACGAGTACGACGCCCAAGAAGAAGACGACCCTGCCGGGACCGTCCGCGCGCCATGTCCCGTACAGGCACAGTGCGGATCCCGCCCCGCACAGGATCCAGGTCGTTCGGCCCGACGCCGTCTTGGTCTGCTGGGGGCGAGTGGAGGTCCGCTTGGGCGGCCTGGCGTACCGCAGGGCGCTGACGCCCGCGATGAGTGCGGCCGTGGCTACGATCAGGACAGGGAGCCAGGGGCGTACACGGGCCAGATCGCCAGCGGCGACGGTATGCCCGGTGAAGGGAAGGCGGATGTCCCAGAGCGTCGTCGCCCAGGCCGTGGCCGCGGCCAGCAGTGAACCCGCGGTCACGGGGACAGCGGCCTCACCGATCACCACGAGGAGGCGCGACAGGCGAGAAGCACCGAGGGCTTCGAGCATGGAGATACGGCGGTCCCGCAGCTCCGAGCCACCGCGCACGACGACCAGGAGGGCGGCTGTCGCCGGCAGCACCGTGAACAGCAACAGCAGCACCCACAAGTCCATTGGGGAGCGCTCGAACTGGTGACTGACCGTGAAATAGTCGAGGAACTGAGATCCCGGACGCCCGAAGCCGGAGATGAAGGTGTTAAGGGTCGTCTCGTCGAAGATCCCCTCGATGGGGGAGCGGGTGTAGACGAGCAGCTCATCGGGCTCGGTCAGGCCCTGCCGTCCGATGGTTCCCGCCATGGTGCCGTAGCGAGAGACGAGCACCCCGTCGGCATGCCTGGCAGCCTGCGGGGAGAGGAACACCTCGCCCTTCTCAGGCCACCGGTCAAGGCCAGGAGGAGGGGCAGCGGAGGCGCTCAGAGGCTCGGTGAAGATCACGGACACCGCTTCGCCATCCGCGTAGTCCGGACGTTCAAGCCATCGGGCCACGGCTTCCTGCCGCTGGTCGGTCGAGACCGGAGAGCGGGCATCCTGCCTCTCTTGTCTGGCCTCCAGGCTGGCATCCACCGCCAGGAGACTCCAGGTCACCATCAGGACAAGGAAGGATGCGGCGAAGAGCCCGAAGCGGTGCACCAGTCCGGACGCACCACTCGCCCGCCCCACACGGTGTCCCAGACGGAGCATCGCCAGATGCCTGTTCACCTGGCCTCCCCCGAGTCGGCGATCAGCCGGCCTTCCGCCAGCTCAAGGGCTCGGTCGGCGCGGTCCGCGATCTGCGGGTTGTGCGTGACAACAATCAAAGCGCACCCGAAGCGAGCAGGGAGCCCGAACAGCAGGTCGGCCACCACGTCCCCGGTCCGCTGGTCGAGCGATCCAGTGGGTTCGTCCGCCAGCACCACCGAGGGCTTGCCAATCAGCGCCCGCGCGACAGCGACACGCTGGCGCTCCCCGCCCGACAGCGCTCCCGTCGTCTTGGACGACGCACCCTGCACACCGAGCTCGTCCAGCAGCTGCTGTGCGTCGGCGTACGCGCCCTTTGCGCTGCCGCCGGCGAGGAGGACGGGCAGGGCCGCGTTCTCCAGCGGGGACAGCTCTGGTATCAGTTCGCCGAACTGATACACGGTCCCCACAGTGCGCAGTCGCAAGGCGGCACGCTCACCTGCGGATGCCTGCGTGATATCGACACCCCCGACGCGCACCATGCCTGAGGAGGGGCTAATCAAGCCACTCAGGCAGCACAGGAGCGTCGTCTTCCCCGAGCCGCTGGGGCCCGTGACCGCAACGGACGACCCGGCAGGCACGTTGAGGGTCAGGCCATCGAGAAGGCGACGATCGCCGATGCTGTAACGCAGGTTCTGGACTTCCACCGCGGCCGTCTTCCGGCTGTGCAACTCGGTACTCACATATCCTCTATCTACGCCGGGCGGCGCGGAGCCGACGCCCTCTGATGAGAGGCATCGGCTCGGCGCGGTGACTTATCTAGTTGATCAGACCCGGTACACCCAGGGACCGTACGGGTCGGTGGCCCAGTCACGGATCTGCTGCGAGCGGTGCTTGGTCACGCGGTTCGTGGTGCTGGCCTCGCTGTGGGTGCAGTTGTAGATACCGCGTTCCTCATGGATGCTGCGCGACACGCCGTCGTCACGTGTGTAGTGCGCCTTGACGGAGTTGCCATCCCTGTCGCCGTCACACACGACGACCTTTCCCCACGACACGAAAATGTATTGCGTGTCGTAGCTGTAGCTGTTGTAGATGAAAGACGACCCGGCCTGGGCTGTGGCGGGCGTACTGAAGGCCGCCGCGGTAACGACGACGGCAGCCAGCTTCGCTATGCGATGCATTCGGTAGTCCTCCCCTTGGATGAGAGCCCCGCTGGGGCTCGGTACGACGCAAGAGCCACGTACGACGCCTGCCGACACCGCGCCCGGCCTCCCCTGGCCAGGTGCATCCCGTGAGCCCCTCGCGCACCGCCATCCCCAGCAGCGCTCGCCAGGAACACCACGGATTATTCCCTCCCTGGCCTGAAAAGGTCCGCACTGGTGAAACAGGCGGATCCGATCAAGAGCCATCAGAGGGAGTCGGCAACCGGAATGATCTACAGCGCTGGACTACGGCGCCAGCACGCTCGGTTGCCTCTCATCCGGAGGCGAGGTCCCCGGTCTGGTTTTGGACATCCCCTCCCCTGATCCACCGCAACGGGAATGGCTTGATCGTGTACTCACTCCGTCAAGTCCTCATGCTCATCGATGACGCCTTCGCATCCCGGGAGACGGCGACTGTTCACCGCCGGATGATGTCTGCGGCGTACTCGGCACCGTAGCCCTAACTCTCGCGGGTCCAGTTATCGCCTGTGCTCTGGTGAAATCCGAGCTGTCGGCTGATGACCACGGCGGGCAGTTCCGAGGCGACGTCCATCAGTGATGCGTGGCGGGCGAGTTGAGGCGGGACGCCGATCGCCTTCAGGCGCCGCCCGAGAGTGTGCGGGTCGATCGGCTGCCCCGGGTAGATGCTGTGGAACAGCCACTTGGGTTCCTCGATCGGGATGGTCGCCGCGCGGCCGTTCCTCCACTCGGCGAGTTGGCGGATCAGGTCGTCCAGGGGTGCGGGGATCTCGACGGGGACGCGACCGAGCTTCAAGGCGAGCGTGTTGCCACGGTCGGCGATGTGCTCGGTGGTAAGGCGGCTCATGCGGCCCACAGGCTGGGCGAACAGCAGCAGGAGCAGGCGAGGGTCCGTCCACGATCATCACGACACACCGTCACGGCGACTCGGTGCAGCCAACCCTCCCGAATGGCCTCCCGGCGGCTGACCACCATCCCCAGCACACGATCTCGATCGTCGACACGCTCCACCCATTCATCCACGACGCACACCCTGGCAGAGCCCACCGACAACGCCGCTCCTCTGAGCCCGCAGTTCCATCGAGTTCGGCCGACCTCGGGATACGCCACTTTGGGAACCCCGGTCCCTGCAGGGAGGCCGGTTTGTCGGTGTCGCTCGACGAGCAGGGCCCTCAAGCGCGACTGGGGGCGGAGCTGGATCGTGAGGAGGCGACAGTACGTCGTGCATACCGGTCGTCCGTTCTGTAACCCTGGGCTCGCGGCCGATACGGACGCCGTGCAGACCCGGGCGTTCGCGATGCGGCCGCGCCGGATGGCCGATGACGCTTACCTCAGCGACGCGCCTGGACGGCTTGTCTCATCCCGGGGTGAAGACCGTCTGAGCCCGGGCGGGTGCGCGCAGGACGCGCCGGGGTGGAGATTCGGCCAAGTTCCAGCCGGTGACAGCCGGACGTGGTGAGACACGGCTGGACATGGTTGGACACCTGCAGACAACCACGGACGTCCACGTACGTGGGAGGGGTGTGGCCGAACCGTACAGGGCCGGGGAGCGGTCGCTTTTTCACCTGGACCGGAGTGCGCCACACTCCCCCGTATGCCGAGCTTTCAGCAAAGGAAGGCGATCGGTGACGCCCACGAGCAGCGCGTCACCCACGAACTCAACCACCGCGGCTGGCACGTCAGCCCCTGGGGCCAGGGGATCATGGGCGAGCCCGTACGGCTCGCCCTGCACCACACCACCAGCTCGCTGCGCTGGACACCCGACCTCATCGCCGCCCGTGAGCGGCAAGTAGTCCTCATCGACTGCAAGAGCCGCATGACCAGTCGCACAAGCCGACGGCACGTCGTCGAGCGCGCCGCAGTCAACGCCCACCTCCAGCTCGTCGCCTGGACCTTGCTCCCCCTGTACTACGTCTTCGACAACCTCGACATCCTCACCCCATACGACGCCCTCGGCTGCGGGCAAGAAGGTCCCCGAACGACTGCCGGTTCCGGGTCGCCCTACCTTCTCGTCCCCGCCGACCGGTCCATGCCGTTCGAGGACGTCTTCGGCCGGTCCGGCGGGCTCATGGCTGCCTGACGCGGCACGGAGAAACGGAGCAGCTTCATGGCCCCGCGGCATGGGGGCTGTCAGCCTACTCGTCATCGGCCCCTCTCGATGGGGCGTCGCCGCGGGGCCGGGGCTCGCCCGGCGACGCCACCGGTTCACCAGTGGCCGTGATAGGCCAGATTCACGGCCAGGGCGGTGGTGGGCAGGCAGAAAAACACGAACCAAGGGCCCAACACGTAGTCGCCGATCCGGAGATGGACCCAAAGGGCACCGATGAAGTAGAGCATGAGACCGGCAGCGGCAAGCGCACCCAGCACCGGCATGACAAACCCGGCCAGCAGCCCCAGGGCGCCTGCCCCCAGCAGTGTCCCGACCGGTCGCATCCAGGAGTGAGGCACGCCCAACCTGTCCGCCTGGCTCTTCGGGTAGTCGTGCCCGATGAGGTTGGCTGCGGCTGCCACGCCATTGACGACCGAAGCAAGAAGGGTGGCGACAAGGTAAGTGGCGAACACGTGGGACTCCTTCATCCTGCGCGAGAAACGACAGCCGGGTGTGCACCACAAGGACGAATCGGGGCCCCTGGAACGTGACGTTGCCACAGGCCGCGAGGCCCCTCCCCGAAACACGATCACCCACTGACGGGCGGCGGCACCACGTATACATCGCCGTTGAGGTTCATCCGGCTGTGACTGCCCTATGAAAGGGGCGAGCCGGTCGGCAGGTCAGCCGCGCCGGCGTCCAGGCGCTCGCTCCGGAATCCCACGCCTCGGCGAGCGGCACCATGTGGTCGATGTCGAGCTTGGCGGGGTCGTTGACCTCCTGCCCGTCGTCGTACGACAGCCATTCACCGCCGGACAGCTTGCAGCCTGCCGCCACCGTCGGCGACTCGGAGGCCTCGGCAAGGAGAACCTCGGCGCGGGTGTTACAGCCATCCCCGAGGTCGATGCCGGCGTTCCAGTGCTTGAACTTCGTCCGCTCGTACCCGGCACGGGACTCATCGGCGAGCGGGATCTGCTCGGCGGCGTCGGCTAGGTTCAGCACCTCCGCGGCAGCAGGGCCGGCCGGGGCCGCGGTCGCCATGGAGGGAAGGAGCAGCGGTGTCAGGGCAAGGGAGAGAGCGGCAGCTGGACAGATCGATCAACGACGGGTAGACAAGCAAACGAAGCTCCTGGCGGACATGGGTGATCTTGGTCGAGAACCCGTCTACCAGGAGCTTCGCTGTTCCGTACAGCCCTCACCCACCAACACACCGATCATGCAGCCAGGTTGAAAAAGGCTCACTGACCCCGCCGCGATTCCAACGGGGCCGCTGGATCAGAAATCAGTCCGCATCATCGCCGTAAATTCGACACGAAACGAGACCATGCAGAAACTCCGAGAACGAATTCACAATACGACTCGGCACCCTGTCTTCATCGATATACGATACTGAAGGCTCACCCAGTGGACCGCACTCGGAATAGTCGAGCATCATCGTGTCATGCCCGGCGGAGGGGGTAATGCCAAAGACAACGCCAACCTCAGGATAACTCCATTCGGCAATCATGTTGGGCGACGAAACATCCACTCCCCATGCGCCGCTGATCCCCCAAATCGCGTCGAGGCAAACGTGGTCGGGCGCCCACGATGTCGGAAATTTGGTGGGGAAACAACGATTCCGCAGCACGCCGCCATTCTGGACAAACAGCAGGTCAAGATAGCTCTTCGGTGGACGAACCTGGAGAATACTCTCGGCCTGCTGCACCATCCCAGCATCTAGCGGCGGACCAACGTACTCTGATCCATCCGATTCTATGAAGATCATGAACACAGACTCCCCTCTGGCATATCGAGAAACCGCCGGTATGGTTGATTCTTGAGTGAATTGACATGTTAACGAGTTGCATCAGTCCACAGTTTTGGTGGTGATGCCAGGTCCACGTACCCTTCCGGTATGCCGCCGTAATGCCAGCCGCCTTGTCCGCTGCACGGAATCCCTTGGCTCTGTTGCCAGTCAAAGCGATAAGGACGTCTGGCGTGCGGCGTCTTCGGCCGCCCGGACTTTCTTGACACAGGCGTCGTCGAAGGCGTTCAGACTGAGCGTTCGGTTGTCGGAGAACAGGCGGTACTCCATGGCTACGGTCCAGCCCCGCTTCTTGAACACCGCCCCCACCACGTCGACTGTGCCGTCCGGCGCCTTTCGCTCATTGCGCTTCTTGGTCTCTGTCCACCCACGGCCGGTCAGCGCGTTGGTCCGGTCCACGTCCAGCGTGGAGGTGGCCGTGTCGAACCCCCTGTAGGTGACGAAGCACGCGGTCAGCGGGTACTTGGATGGCTCCGCCATCGAGGCCGCCCATTTCGGATCGTTCGGCGGCGCCCCGATGTCCCTGGTGATGCCGTCGAGCACCAGGCGCATCTTGCCCTTGGTGATCGGACCTGAGTCTTCCGGCCTCGCCGTAACCGGGGCGGAGGAAGCCGCAGGCTTCCCCTTCTCATCCCGGCCGATACTGTCGCCCCCGCAACCGGTCACGCCGATCATCACTACCGCCGCGCAGACGGCAGCCCACCCCACCCTGTTCACACACATCCCCTTCAGACCACAGGAGACGTGTACCCCCGTGACCAGGGGAGGAGAGTGACACGAGGCACCGACGGCCCAGGGTGCAGGCTTTCCCTCACCCTATCCGCGGCGCCTTGGGGCAGAGCGGCTGGCCGCAGAACTCGCTCCTCCAGCTCCTCCAGCTCCTCCAGCAGCACCATAAAACATTGACGCTCCTCGTCCTGGGGCAGGTTTTCAATGCCTGGTCCCCCAGGTCGAGAGCGCCTCGGCAGCGATGGGATCGGCGGGGCGATACCGGAGGGAGACGCGGATCAGCAAGCTGCTGCCGTCGTCCAGATCCGCGGCCCTGCGGACCACGACATCTCAGGCGCCGCGGCGAGGGGCCTACCCGCCCGCCGACGTGAGACCGCTCGTTCACCGGGGCGCGTCCACCGAGGTGGAGAAGTAGCGCGCACCCTGGCATGCCGCCCTTTGGGCAGATCAAGCCAGCCTTAAGAGAACGTTAAGCCGCTGGCGCCTGTAGAAAACCGCAGGTCAGAGGCGCGTAAGGGGCGAGGCCTGGTGTTGCCATGGGCATTACATCTCCGCGAGACTCACTGGCCGCGGGTGACGCCGCGTCACTCTTGAGAGCGCTCTCACAGGGCAGTCCGACGATTGGCCTGCGAAAACGCTTTCTCGCTCCCCTCCCTCGGAAAAGGATGACTGCCCATGGCTGCTGCTCATCGAGCGAGACGTTGGTCCTTCGGCGGACTGGTCGTCGTCGTCACAGCCGGGCTGGTGGTGGCGGTGTTCATGTCCTTCTTCGGCTCGGGCGCTTCACGGGCCGGTGCCGCGGCGGTTGCCGCGCAGGCCTGGTCCGACGAGTTCGACGGGCCGGCGGGTCGCGGGCCCGATTCCGCGAAGTGGACGCTGGAGACCGGTGGTTCGGGATTCGGGAACCACGAGTTGCAGTACTACACCAACAGCACCTCGAACGCCGCGCTCGACGGTCAGGGGCACCTGGTCCTCACCGCGCGGAAGAACACCGATGCCGGGCGGCAGTGCTGGTACGGGCAGTGCCAGTACACATCGGCGCGGCTGAACACCGCCCAGACGTTCACGCAGACGTACGGCCGTTTCGAGGCGCGTATCAAGATCCCGCGGGGACAGGGGATCTGGCCCGCGTTCTGGATGCTGGGCAATGATCTCGGCACCGTGGGGTGGCCCAACAGCGGCGAGATCGACATCATGGAGAACATCGGACGCGAGCCCAATACGGTGCACGGCACGGTGCACGGACCGGGGTACTCCGGAGCGGGTGGCCTGGGCGCGTCGTACAGCCTGCCCGGTGGACGGGCTTTCGCCGACGACTTCCACGTGTTCGCCGTGGACTGGACCCCGGACTCGATCGTCTGGTCGGTGGACGGCACGACGTACAAGACGCTCACCCCGGCCGGCACCAACGGCAACAAGTGGGTCTTCGACCACCCGTTCTTCCTCATCCTCAACGTAGCGGTCGGCGGCGACTGGCCCGGTAGTCCCGACGCCTCCTCAGCCTTCCCGCAGACGATGGTCGTCGACTACGTACGCGCCTCCGGCAGCGCCACCGCCGCACGCCCGATCCGCGGCATCGGCGGTATGTGCGTCGACGTCACGGGCGGCTCGAACGCCGACCGTACGCCGATCCAGCTGCACAACTGCACCGGGAACGCGGCCCAGCAGTGGACCATCGGCGGCGACGGCACCGTTCGCGCTCTCGGCAAGTGCCTTGATCTGGCGGGCGGTTCCACCGCGGATGGCGCCGTGGTCCAGCTCTACACCTGCAACGGCACCAACGCCCAGAAATGGACGTACACCGGCGCCCACGACCTCACCAACATCGGCGCCGGCAAGTGCCTGGACGCCAAGGGCAACTCCTCGGCCGACGGTACCCGGCTGCAGACCTGGGCCTGCAACGGCGGCGCCAACCAGAAGTGGACGGTCGGCTGACCGAACCACGGAGCCGGCAGAGCCCTGCCGCGGCTCCTTCCCCGCCTCCCGCTCCGTCCCCGTACCTGGCTCCCCCCGACCTCTCGCAGAACGGACCCCCCACCGTGACGGCTCGCCACCAGCGAACGATGTCCCGCAGAAAACTCCTCACCGCGACCGCGGGCCTGGCCCTGGCGGTGCCCGCCGTGGCGACCTGGCTCGAGGTCGACGCCGACGCTTCGACCACCCCGACACTCCCCCTGGACCTGGTCAACACCACAGGCGGCAACACGGTGTACGCCTACGTGCTCGGCCGCGACCCGGCGGCCGGTGGCAACTGGGCCTTCATCCAGGCGGACGGCTCCAGCCTGCACCACCCGCCGTCCCCGGCCGATGACCAGACCCCGCTCGGCGTCGACTGTGCCATCGCGCTCAACGCGTCCAGCGCCGGGGCGCGGAGGGTGACACTGCCGCCGCTGTACAGCGGACGCATCTACTTCTCCGTCGGAGCGAAGCTGACCTTCCTGATGAACCGCGGCGGCGGCCTGGCCCTGCCGTCGGTGAGCAACCCGACCGACCCCAACGCGAACGTCCACCACGACTTCTGCGAATTCACCTTCAACAACGACCAGTTGTACGCCAACATCACGTTCGTCGACATGGTCTCGCTGCCGATCGCCTTCCAGCTGGAGACCGGACAGGGTCCCCAGACGGTGCGTGGACTGCCCGCCGACGGGCTGTCCCGGGTCGCCGCAGCACTACGGGCCCAGTCCGCCGCCGACGGCAGCGACTGGAGCAAGCTGATCGTCACCAAGGGCGGCGCCGACCTGCGCGTAGTCAGCCCCAACCTGGCCATCCGGGGCAACAACGCCCTGTTCCGCGGTTACTTCGACAGCTACGTCGACGAGGTGTGGAACAAGTACCGCTCCACCGACCTGCGCATCGACACCCAGTTCACTTGGGGCACCGTCACCGGCCGCGTGAACGGCGACACGCTCACCTTCCCGGGAGTGGGCAGGCTCGCCAAGCCGTCCACCCTCTCCATCTTCTCCTGCAGCGACGCCCCCTTCACCACGGGCAACGACCTGATGGGCAACCTCAGCGCACGGCTCGCCGCCGCCTTCAACCGCACCACCCTGCTGGACAACCCTCACCAGCCGACCGCCGAGAACCCGGCCTCCTTCTACACCCGGCCGCGGACCAACCACTACGCCCGCATCCTGCACGACACCACCCCCGACCACCTCGGGTACGCCTTCCCCTACGACGACGTCCACCCGGCCGGGGTGGACTTCGAGGGCAAGGTCCAGTCCGGCAGCCCCGGCCGCTGGACCATCACCGTCGGTGGAACCACCGGCGGCGCAGGCCCTACGCCGACGCCGACCGCCACTGCCACAGGCGGCGGGGTCAGCGCCTTCGCCACCATCCAGGCCGAGGCGTTCGCCTCCCAGTCGGGAACCCAGGTGGAGGCCTGCTCCGACGCCGACGGCGGTTCCGACGTCGGCTGGCTGTCCAACGGCGACTGGCTCAAGTACCCCTCCGTCGCCTTCGGCACCCGCGGCGCCACCCGATTCACCGCCCGCGTCGCATCCGGCGCTGCCACGGGTGTCAGCGGCCTGGTCCAGGTCCGCCTCGGCAGCCCTACCGCCACCCCTATCGGCAGCTTCGCCATCGCCGGCACCGGGGGCTGGCAGACCTGGCGCACCGTCCCCGCCGACATCAGCCGCACCACAGGCACCCACGACGTCTACCTGACCTTCGCCAGTGGTCAGCCCTCCGACTTCGTTAACCTCAACTGGTTCACCTTCGCCTAAAGCGTGTTGCAGAAGGTTGTGTTCGGGCAGGCCAAGGCCGGTTCTCGTACTGATCTGATCACGTGGGCGAGGGCGGGGTTGTGCATAGAGGCAACGGCCTGGACCGCGTGGATGTTCGCCGCGCTCACGGGCGCGGGCGCTCGCGTCGCGACCGTCACGTTCCCGGACATCACCCGTGTCGCGCCCATCGCCCGCGCGGTCGCGCCCGGTCACGCCCCGGATCGCCGCCCTCAACGACCGCATCCGGTCGGCGGCGGCCCGGGACGGCGTCGCCCTCGCCGAGACGTCGCCGCACGTCGCCGCCACCGATCCACGTCTCTGGGCCGCGGACCGGCTGCACGCGAGCCCGTTGGGCCACGCCCGGATCTCCGCCGCGCTCGCTCACGCGCTCGGTCTGCCGGGTAGTGACGACTCGTGTGCCGGGGCCGTGGCGCCTGCCGCGCCCACGCCCACGACCGCCACCGCGGTACACACGGCAGCCGCCACCGCGGTACGCACGGCAGCCGCCGAACTGCGCTGGGCCGCCGGGTTCCTCGGCCCCTGGCTGCTCCGACGCCTGCGTAACCGTTCCTCCGGCGACGGCCGCACCGCCCGGCGCCCGGAGTTGCTGCCTGTGGGGGTGTCGCCGGTCGGCATTTGAACGCGGGGAGGTGAGCGTACGGGTGCGATGGTAGGACTCGGGTCTGCTCTGGAGAACGTGTCCGCCGAAGGTGAGCCGTCCCGGGTGCGCCGAGTAGGCCGAGGGGGACGACGACCGCCGCGCAGCCCCGGCTTTCGGGCGTGGCTTTCCGGCGTGGCTTTTGCGCTTGGCCGAAGCCGGGACGGTTCCAGTGCCGGCGGGGATTCGAACCCGCTCCCGGTCGGCGGCGGCTGGAACGCCTACGACCGGATCCTCGCCGCAGGCAACCTCGGCGGCACCCGCGACAGCGACCTCGTCGCCCGCGACAAGGCCAGCGTTCTGTGGCTGTGCCATGGCAAGGGCAGCTACAAGGCGCCCTTCGCCCCATGCACCCGGATCGGCGGCAGCTGGGGGCGCCTACAACCAGCTCACCGCCAAGGGCCGGTTGCACGAGGAGATCCTGCACCGGCTCGACGACGCCGGCCTCCTCGATCTGTCCCGCGCGGTCCTCGACTCGGCCCACGTCCGGGCTGAAAAGGGGGCGAACTCACAGGTCCGAGCCCCGTGGACCGGGGCAAGCCGGGCTCCAGGATGCACATCCTGTCGGACGCGAACGGACTGCCCGTCCTTGTCGGCATCACCGCAGGCAACACCCATGACAGTCAAGCCCTGAAGCCCATGATCCTCGGTCACCAAACGAGACACGACCCCCATCGCGGCCACCACTTCAAGCCCCGCAAGCTCCATGCGGACAAGGCATACGACATCCCTGAACTGCGGAAATGGCTCCGTGGGAAACGCATCGGCGTCAGCATCGCCCGCAAGGGAATCGAGTCCGGCGAACGACTGGGCCGCCACCGCTGGGTGATCGAGCGAACATCTCCTGGCTCTCCGGCTACCGCAGACTCAGCCCCCGCTACGATCGCCACTCCCGCAACTACCTGGCCTTCCTCGGCCTCGCGGCAGCCCTCTGCTGCTACAAACGGCTCATCCGCCTCACCACCTATTGATCAGAAACTCATGGGGTTCTCGTCCAGGACGTAGCGGACGTGCGGGCCGCCGAAATAGCCGCGGACGATGTGCGGCTGACGTTGACGTCTGTGGAAGAAGCGGCGGGTCTCGGCGGCGAGTTCGGCCTGGTTCCGGGCCCGGTGCTGTGTGGGCAGGCTGTGCTTGAGGTCCGCGTTGACCAGCTCGTCGGGGTTCAGCTCGGGCGAGTACGGGGGCAGGAAGTGCAGCTCGACGTCATCGGGGTGGGCGGCGAGCCAGTCGCGGACCTTCTTGGAACGGTGGGCGGAGTGCCCGTCGACCACGAGATGGACCTTGTGGTCGAAGTGGCCGGCGAGCCGGTCCAGGAAGCGGCACATCACCTCGGCGGTGAAGCTCTCGGTGAAGACCATGAAGTGCATCCGGCCCTTGGTGCTGATCGCGGACATCGCGTTGACGGAGAACCGGTTCCCGCTCCGCCGCACCACAGGGGTCTTGCCTTTCTCACCCCAGGTGCGGCCGGTGACCTGGTCGGAACGGACACCGACCTGATCGGCGAAGAGGATCTCACCGCCGTCCTTCCTCGCCTTCGCGCGGATCTCCGGCCAGGTCTCTTCATGCCAGCGCCGGACGGCCTGGGGGTCCTGCTCGACGGCCCGCTTGTCCGGGCGCTGGAAGGCAGCCCCCACCGCCTCAGGTACTTGCCCACCCCCACCTCGGTCAGCCGTACCCGGTACAGCTTCGCGATCAGCTCGCCCACCAACCGCCGCGTCCACAGCTGCCCGGAAAGCCCCACGTCACAGGGCCGGTGGTCCAGAACCGCCTGCCGCACCGCGGCCGCAGTCCATTCCGGGCTGGGCGTACTCGCTCATCGCCGTGTTGGAGCCCGGCGCAACGTCCTGGACCGCAAAGGCTGGACGTGGTCCGCAGGGAGTCACGGACGACCCGACCGAGGTCACCGCATGTCAGCTGCAAGGGCAAGGAGTTCATCGACGCCAGCCAGCGGCCGTGTATGAGGGCTGATCACCGCCCCGTCCCGATCGCGTGTTCGGGCAGAGGTCGACGAGCATCGCCGCGCAGCTCTGGCTGACGTGGGTAATTGGCAACGTTTTCTGCACGCCCTCGGCATCCTGCCGGGTTTCACCGAGTTGGTCCGCCGATCACTCCTGAGCGCCGCCCGCCCTCTGAGGGTGTGCGGTCGGGCAGTGGCACGGGGCAACGCTCTGCCCTGCCAGCAAGGTGTCTAGGGTGGCTACGAGTTGGGGATCGAGGTCCGCACCCGGCCCACTCACCGGCATGACTCCGTCTCGGACAGTGCTGGGATGCTGAGGCTGCCCATGCGGCAGTGCGATGGGGAACTACCCGACGAAGGGGTCGTGTAGATCCGGAACAGACCGCGAAGTTCGGCGGCTGACCCCGTACCGGGTCCCGGGCGGGCGCGCCGTCGGCCAGCCGTTCATTACCGGACTTGGCCGTTCAGGACGTTCAGGCGGCTATCACCCCCCACACAGCCCGCGAACACGGCGCCACGGAAATCTCGAAGGGAACACGGAACGGCATGCGTCTATGGCAACGTACGTTAGGAACGGTCCGCAAGCGACGCGGGGTGAGGGTGTCCACGACGCGCCGCCGCGCGGTGACCTTGATGGTTTCACTGGCCTTGGTCCTCGGCGCCGTCGCTGGGCCACCAGCGGCCCCGGGCTTTGCGGTCGAATCCTCCCCCCTGTGCGCCACTCACGCCACGTCCTTCGCGACTGAGGGCGATGAGGCGGCGCCAATGACGGTGCGGCTGGGGTGCGCCAAGGACTCGGGTGGTTTCCGCTCGCTCGCTGTGAACGACGACGACCTGGTCATGGCCATCGACTTCCTGCCCACTGCCGAGGGTCGCCAGCATGTGCGCGACTTCATGAAGGCGCTGGTCGACCAGACCCGTGCCGATCAGGCCGCGGGCATGACGCTGGGGGCCTCGTTCACCAAGCGGGCCCGGGAGCACAGTGTCGGGATCTACCCGCCGCAGGAGGGGAGCGGCGGCGACTTCGAGGGCACGGTGCACGCCGTGGAGGACAGCCTCGTGATCGTCGCTTCGACCGATGCTGGCGGCTTCGGCGCGACCCCGATGCAGAAGTTCATCGCCAGCGGTGTCGCCTGGGCGGTCACCGGCCTGGTCTGGGCCTCGTGCATGGCCTTCTTCAACGTCGGCGCGCCCGCCGCCGCTCCGGTGTGCGGCGCCGTCTCCGAGGGATTGGGCACGCTCGTCGGCGAGTTGCTCAACGCCTACTACGACGACAGGTCGCTCGGCGACGCGGACGTCTGGGCGGGGGCGCTGGCCGCGTCGTTCTGGCCGGCCGTGAAGGGTGCCTTCCAAGGAGCGTTGCTGGCGTGGACTTCTGAGCGCGGCGCCACAGCCATCGCTCAGGTGCAGCAGGCCCTGCGCAACTTCGGGACGAAGATCAAGTACTTCGGTTCGGTCACCACCTACATGGCCGACGTGATGAAGGACCTGGCGCCGAAGCTGCTGGCGTCGCTGCAACGGCTCGAGCGGGGTGTCGGCAGCACCGACGCCCCTCTGCGGGTGATGGTGGTGGGCGACTCCATGACGCAGGGCATGGAGGGCGACTGGACCTGGCGGTACCGGCTGTGGGAATGGTTCCGCGACCAGCATGTCGACGTCGACTTCGTCGGTCCCTACCAGGGCACCAAGCAGCAGGCGACCCCGACCGGGCCCCCCGCCCCGCCTCGTCTCCAGGGGGAGGTGCTGGACAACCCATCGGTCGAAAATCCGCCCGTCACGGGGGCGTACGCCCAGGGCGTGCGGGCCGGCTTCGACAGTGACCACTTCGCTGTCTGGGGGCGGCAGGCCGCCCAGGACAAGGATCTGATCGGGCCCATGGTGGCCCAGTACAAGCCCGACCTGGTGCTGTTCGGTATCGGGTTCAACGACATGGGCTGGCTGGTCAGTGACGGGCCCGGCACGCTGGACAGCGTGAAGACCCTCGTCGACCGGTCGCGCGCGGCCAAACCGGACGTCCGCTTCGCCGTGGCGAACGTCCCCATGCGGCCGCTCATCGACGGCCGCCAGGACCTCATCGTCAAGACCCGGCAGTTCAACAACATGCTCCGGGATGCGATCCCGTCCTGGAGCACGCCTCTCTCGCCGGTGAAGCTGGTCGACTGGGAGACTGCGTACGGCTGTGACACGAACACCTGCCCGGGCGGATACGACAACCTGCATCCCAACGCCCTCGGTGAGTTCCAGATCGCGTCCGCGTTCGAACGCACCCTCCACGAGGGGTACGGCATAGGTCAGTTCGTGCCCGGCATCCCCACCACGATCCCCCGGCGGCCGATCTTCCCGGTGAACAGCGTCGTGGCCGAGTCCGTCCCGAGCGGTGTGAAGGTGACCTGGTCACCAGTGTTCGGTGCGCGTGGCTACACGGTCCGCTACCGGCTCGCCGGCGCTGCGAACTGGAACCAGACCCATGTCTCGACCAACCGCTACGACACCACCTGGACGGAGGACGGCTGGACCTGGGAATACCAGGTCAACACCGACAACGGCACCGACGGCGTGTCCGTATGGTCCGAGACGGTCTCCGCGACCGCACACCCGGCGACCGCCGCCCCGCCCACGAACGTCTCCACCCGTCCTTCCTCCAACGGGCTCCACGTGTACTGGGATGCGCCGACCGGCCCGCACACGGACAGCATCGACCGATACGAGATCATCACCTGGGACAAGGACGTGCCTGGCTCCTATATCAACAGCACGGCGGTTAAGGGCACGTCCGCGGATATCGACGGCCTCGTACCGGGCCACCACTATCTCGTAGCGGTGGCGACCTGGAACCAGGCGGGCGGCGGCATGCCCACCGTGGCCAGGTCCGTGACAGTCGGCGCGGGCGTGCCCCCCACCCCGGCAGACGTGAAGATCCAGTCCCTGGATGCCACGACCGTCCGCCTCACCTGGCAGGGCTCGGCCCAGGCGGCCGGATACCGGGTGTGGGTACGCAACGCCACCGCGGGCGGCTCGTTCACGGCGGACCAATCCACCACCGACACCACCTCGCACGAGATCGCCTTCCTGTTCCCGGGCAACTGGAACTTCGAATTCTGCGTCTCCGCGTTCAACGGCGCGCTGGAATCGGACCGGTCCGGATGCGTTTCGGTCCCGCTCCCGCCCCCGTCGGCCGGCCTCGCCGGGCGAACCTCCGCGGCCGCCGGCCGCACACCGGATCCCGCGGCTCAATCCCCCTTGCTGGAGTACCGCTTGGCCGACCGTGGACGAGACCTGATCGCAGCCGCCCCTGGCCACTGAGGCCGAAGCCCCACCCGCCCTCGCGTGCCCCCGAGGTCACGCCTGCCGGGGTCGCTTTCGCGCCCCCGGCACTCACGGCTTGGCATACTCCCAGTTCACCCGGGAGCTGCATGATGCGTCCCTACCGATGATGTGGATCTATGGCATCGGCTCTGCCCCGGAATTCCGTGAACCGTTCGGCAGGGCAGTCCGGTCTCTCCGGGGTCGCGGCCACCTGGTTCTTCCCAGACAACGGCCGTTCGGCAAGAGATCGCTCATAGCAGGAATGCACCCGCCGTGCCCGGGCACGGCACCCCGGGCACCTGGGCGGCGGACCGCACGCGGCCGCTACCACCACCAACGCCTCGGCCGTGAACTCCACGGCCTCTCACCGCACATCGACGTCCGGGAACAGCACATCATCCAGCGAGCAGACCCCCGCCAGCGAGACATGCCCTGCCGGAACGTTCCCTCACACGGCTCCTGGCCTGGGATTTCACGGAAACTCCGGCCAGAGCCGTGAAATCGGCTGGGGCTGGTCTCGGTTCCCACTCGGTTGCTGTGAGCAACCGAGTGGGGATCACCCGCTGGTGGGGTGTGCGGGCGTCGCGACGATCAGTCACCGGCGCCTTCGGCGGCGCTGCGCACCGGGTTTCACCCACCCTGGACGGCCGGGGCTGCCCCTGTCAGGCCGGGGTGGCGGTGTACTGCTCCGCGAACTCCCCCGTGGGAGGGATGGGGGTGATGACATCGATCAGGACGCCGTTCGGGTCGGCCACCATGAAGTGCCGCTGCCCGAAGTCCTCGCTGCGCAGCTCCAGCTCGGCCGGCAGACCGCCCCGCACGACCATCCGGTCCCACTCCGCGTCGACGTCCTCGACCTCGAAGTTGAGCAGCAGTCCCTGGACCGGTTCGCGGTACGCCTCGGGCAGGGTGGGGTGGGTGTGGTCCAGCAGAGCGAGCTCGTACGCGGGGGTGCCGGGTCGCCGCATGCTCACATACCAGTCGGCCTCGAAGGTCGTCTTGAAGCCGAGGAGCTCGGTGTAGAAGAGCAGCGACTCCTGGAGCTTCGACGTGCAGATCACCGGATACAGGCTGGTGAGTTTCATGGCCGAACCTCATTTCGCGTACCATCAGTATGTCAAACTCAGGCTATTCACATACCGTCGGTACGTCAAAGGGGTGCAGGTGACCCGGGCAGAACAGCGCGAACACACCCGTCGGACACTGCTGCGTGAGAGCAGACGCCTGTTTGCGACCCAGGGGTACGCGGCCGTCGGTCTCGCCGAGATCGTCCGCGCCGCCGGGGTGACCAAGGGTGCGCTCTACCACCACTTCGACGGCAAGGCCGCCCTCTTCCGTGCCGTCCTCGAACAGGTCCAGCAGGATGTGGGCCGGGCCGTCGCGGCCGCCGCCGACGCCGAGGACGACCCCTGGGGTCAGCTCCTCGCCGGCTGCCGCACCTTCCTCGCCGCCGGTGCCGACCCCGACATCCAGCAGATCATGCTCCTCGACGGACCTGCCGTCCTCGGCTGGAACGAATGGCGCGCCCTCGACGAAGCCTCCTCCGCCCACCACCTCGCCAACGCCCTCACCGTCCTCGTCGACCGCGGCATCCTCGCACCGCAACCCGTCGAGCCCCTCACCCGACTTCTGTCAGGCGCCATGAACGAGGCCGCCCTCTGGCTCGCTTCCTCCGCCGATCCGACCGATCTCACCGAGGCCCAAGCCGCGTTGACCCGCATCCTGGAGGGCCTGCGCACCACCTGACGCCGGCCCAGGCCGGCCCCTCCGTTGCGACACCAGTTCGCAGGTCACTGCACTTGGGCGGGAATCGGGGTGAGCAGGTCTGTCCCCTCCCCGACCACAGGGTGGGGAGATTCAAGGCTGTAGCCCACATTTCGCGACGATCACGCCCTGTGTGGACGTGGTGTCAAGTGCCCGCCTGGACCGGCCCGCCGAGGATCCCTGCGTCGCCCCATACTGCACGTCGTGGATCGCGAAGACCTTGCTGCTGCCCTCGAACGGCATCCAACCGACGGCTCATCGGCCCTTCTCGGTGATCATGTTGATCAGGCCCTGGGCCGTGTTGTGCTCGGAGTCGATCCCCGGAACCTCTCCACCTTCAAAAGTGGCGATCTCGGCGCTGCGGGGGAACATGGCCTGCTCGTACTCGGTGAGCGCGGCCTCGACATCGTCGGGGTGCGCGGCGAGGGCGTTGCCGAGTTCGGCGCCGTCGTACATGGCCAGGTTGGCGCCTTCGCCGTTCGGGGGCGTGAGATGGGCGGCGTCGCCGAGCAGGGTGACCCCCGGCGCCCGGTCCCACCGGTGTCCGGTCGGCAGAGTGTACTGGGGGCGCAGGACCGGCGCTGTGTCGCCGTCGGTGATCAGCGCGGTGAGTTCCGGGGCCCAGCCGTCGAACTCGCGCGCGATCCGCGCGGTGGCCGCGGCGGCATCGGTGAAGTCGATGGCGGCGAACCAGTCCTGCGGCCTGGTCAGCGCCACGTAGGTGTGCAGAGTGTCGCCGCTCTCCCGGTGAGCGAAGATCTCCCTGCCCGGCGCGGGCGCGATCAGCATCCCGCCACCGACCGCCTTCGCAGCGGCCCGGTGGCGGGTGTCGGCGTGGAACAGGTAAGTCTCGACGAACGACGTGCCGGCGTACTCGGGTGTGGCGGTGGAGAGCAGTGGCCGTACCCGTGACCAGGCGCCGTCCGCGCCGACCAGCAGGCTGGTGACGACGGTGCCGCCTGCCGCGAACGTCACCTCGTGGCGTCCTGAGCCGAGGGCGCGAGTGCCGTCGACCTTGTGCCCCCACCGGACGGTGCCGGCCGGGAGCGAGTCGAGCAAGATCTGTCGTAACTCGCCGCGCTGCACCTCGGGGCGTCCGCCCGTGCCGTCGTCGGCCTTGTCAAACAGGACGGTCCCGTCCCGGTCGAGGACCCTCATCGCCTGGCGGCCCTCGAGAACGATGGCGTGGAACTCGTCCATCAGGCCGGCCGCCTTGAGTGCGAGCTGTCCGTTGTAGTCGTGGATGTCGAGCAAACCGCCCTGCGTGCGCATCGTCGGGGAGGACTCCGCCTCGTAGACCGTGACCGGGATTCCGTGGACGTGCAGGACGCGGGCCAGAGTGAGTCCGCCGAGTCCGGCGCCGATGATCGTAACGGGCATGTGCATGGTGGCTCCTGGGAATCGGGGCCGCCCGGTGAGCTCCGGCCGGCCGTCCCTGGAACGTTTCCGGACGTCACCGACAACCCACCGACAACGAACCGGCAACCGCCGACAGATGACCGACACAGCGCGTCGCTTCCGAACATGACGGAACTGCGCCCGAGGGACTGCGCGTGTACGAGCCGGTACGACACACGGCCCGTCCCCAGGTCGGTGCGGAGCGCGCCGGGCCGGACGGCGATCGTCGAGATGTTGAATGAGCTCGAGACGATCCGTTGTCGGTGCGGGAGCGATCCATCGGGTCACCTCCCCGGAGGCGGGAGCAATGCCGCCGCAGGGTCCGTCCGGATGGGACGGACCCTGGCGAGCTGGGCCGAACTCTGGCCCAGCCGACTTGGAATGAACTACTGCCTCTTCCTCCGACTAGCGCGTGTCTCTTTGATGGGTTGGTCAGTTGATCGGATGTGTCTGACCGATTAGTGATCACTGATGCGATGTGGGACCGGATCTAGCCGCTGATGCCAGCCGATCCGGTCCGTGGAAGACGGTGGGCCGACCACCGCCGCACCCTTGAGGCCATTGCCTGGAAGTACCGCACCAACTCGCCCTGGCGTGACCTGCCAGGCGAGCTCGGTCCGTTCCAGACCGCTCACAAACGGCTGGTCAGATGGGCTGTCGACGGCACCTGGGAACGGATCCTTGCCTCGGTCCTGGCCGCAGCGGACGCCGCCGACGACATCGACTGGACCGTCTCCGTCGATTCGACCGTCGTTCGGGCCCACCAGCACGCCGCCGGAGCGCTCAAAAAGGGGCGGCGGGCGCCGGGAGCCAGTCGACCACGCACTCGGACGCTCCCGCGGAGGACTGAGCACCAAGGTCCACCTTGCGGCCGACGGCCGGGCCAGGCCCCTGGCCTTCACCATCACCGCAGGCCAGGCCGGTGACGCGCCTGCCTTCGAGACGGTGATGGACCGTATCCGCGTGCCCCGCACCGGTCCGCGCAGGCCCCGGACCAGGCCCAACGCTGTTCTGGCCGACCGCGCCTACTCCTCACGCGCCATCCGGGCCCATCTGCGACGCCGGGGAATCCGCGCGGTCATCCCGCAGCCGTCCGACCAGATCGGCCACCGTCAACGGCGAGGCCGGCACGGAGGCCGCCCGCCCGGATTCGACCGGGAGGCCTACAAACAACGGAACACCGTCGAACACTGCATCAACCGCCTCAAGCAGTGGCGCGGCCTGGCCACACGAACCGACAAACTCGCCATCGCCTACCAGGCCGCACTCCACCTCGCTGGCATCCTCATCTGGACCCGTCACTGACCAAAGAGACAGAACCCAGCCCGTCAGCCGGATCGTCCGCATGGTCACCGCCGAGGTTGTCCACGACGGCCAGCATGTCGCACTCCGGCTCGGCGACCCGCCCACCCCAGCCCCCGAACCGGTGGCCGCCCTCCTGCTCGACTGCCTCCAGGCCCTGCCCGCCAACACCCCCGCCATCAACCAGAACTCGCCCTGGCTCTTCCCCGGCCGCCGGCCGAGCCAACCGATGAACCCCGGCACCCTGCGCGACGCGCTGCGGAAACTCGGCGTCCCGGCCGAAAAGGGCCGACCCGTGGCCATCCGCCAGCTCGTCCTCCAGGCCCCGGCGCCCGTGGTAGCCCAGGCACTGGGCTACCACGACAAGAGCACCACCCGCATCGCTACCAAGGCCGGAGCCCCCTGGAAGAACTACGCACCCGGCGACCACACACGCTGAACGGCCACCTGGAGCTACGCGTCGGGCGAAAGATCACCCCGCTCGGCTGTCTTCACCCCACAGTGGTGACCATGCTGAACCGAGTAGCTGTCCTGTCCGACATTCACGGAGTCCTGCCGGCCCTGGAGGCAGTACTCGCCGAACCCGACGTCAGCACCGCCGACCACATCGTGCTCACCGGCGACATCACCGCCGGCCCGCAACCGACCCAAGTTCTCGACCTGCTGACCAGCCTCGGCGACCGCGTCATCTGGATCAGCGGCAACGCCGACCGCGAACTCCTCGAATACCGCCGGGGGCAGCGCGACACGATCCCCGACCCGATCGCCCCCTGGGCAGCCGCACAGCTCCGTGAGGACCATCTCGACCTTCTCGAATCTTTGCCACGATCACTCACCCTGTCCTTGAACGGGCTGGGAAAGGTGCTGTTCTGCCATGCCACCCCTCGCGACGACGAGGAGGTCGTCCTCGTCGACTCCCGCCTCGACCGCTGGCAGGAAGTCTTCAACGGACTCGATGCCGGCATCCGCACCGTGGTCTGTGGCCACACCCACATGCCGTTCGTCCGCCTCGCCCACGGCCGACTCGTGATCAACCCCGGCAGCGTTGGCATGCCCTATGGACGAACCGGAGCACACTGGGCCCTCCTGGGCCCGGGCATCGAACTCCGCACCACGCACTTCGACCTCCAAGCCGCAGCCACCCAGCTCAGCCAGGACTCGTCCTACCCCGACATCACCGAGTGGGCCGACTACTTCCTGAACGCTCGCGCGACCGACGCCGACGCCCTCGCAGCCTTCGCCCCACGGGACGGACGCGACCACGCACCGTGACACCCGCTCCCCCTCCACAGCAGGGGAAGCCGAACACCGACTACGCGATCAACTACGCCTACCAATCCCCGGGCCGGTGAAGCAGCGGTGCCCGCCTCCTCTGATGCGGGGCGGGCGCGGGGCGCGAGTGTCAGTTCAGACGTCCGCCGAAGTCGCCGTCGGGAGCAATCTCGGAGATGCGGGCGAGGTCGGCGACGGTGAGGGTCAGGTCGGCCGCGGCGGTGTTCTGGGCGACGCGGTCGGGGTTGCGCGAGCCGGGGATGGGAACGAGGTAGTTCTTCTCGGCCAGCAGCCACGCGAGCGCCAGCTGGGCGAGGGTGGTGCCCTTGCTCTCGGCGACTTCGGTTAGCTTGCCGACGATGGCGAGGTTGGCATCGAAGTTCTCCGGACTCCACCAGGCCAGGCGCTGGCGGAAGTCGTCGGCGGTGTAGTGGTCGCGGGACTTGACCGCGCCGCTGAGGACACCTCGGGCGAGCGGAGAGTAGGCGACGAAGCCGATGCCGAGTTCCTCAAGGACCGGGAAGAGCGGGGGCGTGGTGGGGTGCGAAGGGCGAGTACTCGTTCTGGAGGACCGAGATCGGGTGCACGGCGTGGGCGCGGCGGATGGCGTCCTTGCCGGCGTTGGACAGACCGAGGTACTGGGCCTTTCCCGCGTCGACGAACTCCTTCATCACGCCGACGACGTCTTCGATGGGGACACCGGGGTCGGGCACGTGCTGGTAGAGCACGTCAATTACATCGGTGTTCAGGTTGCGCAGGCTGTTGTCGACCACCTCGCGGATGTGGTCCGGCTGAGAGCTGGGGCCGAAAGCGGGGGCGAAGCCGAACTTGGTCGCGATCGTCACCTCGTCACGGATCGGTGCCAGCGCGTGGCCGAGAGCTTCTCGCCCTCGCCCCGTCGACATCCTGATGTTCGTCAACCAGCTCGCCATGTCCTGGGCTGGCCAGGCGGATCTGCTGCCCAGCGACGAGGGCCAGCGCACGTCTTTCCTGGCCGCCCGTCGCGAAGCCATCGTGAACCCAGTCCAGCGCCTGTTCCCCGCCTCCGGAACCTAGACCCGAATCGCTCCGTACGGGGCCTGGTTCAGAGAATTGACCAGGCCAAACGAGATCGCTCCGGACCACAGAGGGCGGGGCATGCGCACTCCTCACAAGTCCCCTGGAGGTGTGTTGTTGTAGGGTCCAGGATTTCGCGGCACAGTCTCATCTGCAACGGCACCAAGGCGGCATTTGTGCCATCTATCTGAGATCCGCAGGTCGCCCGCATCCGGGTGTCTCCGCACGGCGCGTGGGTGACGAGGTCCTCGGAGGAGCCGCACCGGTGCCCGACGCGCGCGCCGAGGGCGATCCCCGTAGGCTCGAGGCACCCGCGAGCTGACCGGCCCCGGAGGTGCAGCGCCCATGCTTGCGTCCTGGTACGACGAACAGGGCCCGGCCGCCGACGTCCTGCACGTCGGGGAACTCCCTGACCCCATCCCCGGTCCCGGCGAGGTCCGTGTCCGCGTCACCGTCTCGGGCGTCAACCCCGGCGACACCAAGAAACGGCGCGGCTGGCTCGGCTCGACGATGCCCTTTCCTCGCGTGATCCCGCACAGCGACGCCGCAGGGGTCCTCGACGCCGTCGGGGAGGGCGTTGACGCGCGTCGTATCGGGCAGCGGGTGTGGGTGTACGGCGCCCAGTCCTACCGGCACTCTGGCACCGCCGCCCAGTACACCGTCGTCCCCACCGACCTGGCCGCTGTGCTGCCCGACCACCTTGGCGACGAGCTCGGGGCGAGCCTGGGCATCCCCGGGATCACCGCCCACCGCACCGTGTTCGCCGACGGCCCGGTCGACGGAAAGTTGGTCCTGGTGCACGGTGTGCTCGGCGGGGTCGGCTCCCTGTCCGCCCAGCTCGCCCACTGGGCCGGGGCCACCGTGCTCGCCACTGTCCGGCGCGAGGAGGACCTGGACCACGTCGACCCTGCCGTGGTGTCGCATGCCGTCGCTCTCGACTCCGGTGACCCGGCAGAGGGGATCCGCACGTATGCACCCGATGGAGTCGACCGCATCGTCGAGGTGGCCCTGTCCGACAACGCCGACCTGGACTGCGCCGTCGCCGCAAACGGCGCGGTCATCGCCGCCTACGCCACCCGCGCTGATCGCACTGAACTTCCCTTCTGGCCACTGTTGTTCAACAACGTCACCCTCCGCCTGCTCGGCAGCGACGACTTCCCCGTCGAAGCCAGACGGCAGGCCGCCCGCGACCTCACAGCCGCAGCCGCCGTCGGCGCCCTCTCGGTGGATATCGGCGACCGTTTCCCTCTGGCGGAGATCGCCAAGGCGCACGAGCGTGTCGACGCCGGAGGCCGCGGCCGCACCCTGGTCACCATCCCCCAGTCGTACAGCTGAGCCCACGTGGTGGAAGGCCGCAGCTTTGCGGCGGCGGGAGACGGAACAGGAGTGGTCCCAGGATCGTGGCGCAGGGCGAGCCGTCCACCAGGCCCGGTGGATGACTTGTCACTGTCGCCCGTGCGCTCCTTCAACGACATCCAGGTAGGCGCGCCCGGCCCGTCGGCCTCGCTCGGCGTCGAGCCCTGTGGCTGGTGTCAGCCGGTGGCCGTGTCGCGTGCTTCTTCGGCGGTGGCCGGTGCGGGGGCGGCGGTGCCGGTCCAGCTGGCGAGGATGGAGAGGGCCTCGGCGGAGGGGGAGGTGGGCTCGGGGGTGAGGATGACGAGGGATTGGTCGGGGGCGCCGGCGACGTTCAGGGTCACGTAGTCGAGAGCGAGGTCACCGACGAGTGGGTGGTGGAGGTGCTTGGTGCCGGTGGCGTGCGTGCGGACGTCGTGATCCGCCCACATCCGCCGGAAGTCCTGGTCGCGCAGCGACAACTCTCCTACGAGTTCGGTGAGTTGAGGGTCGTCGGGGTGGCTTCCGGCGTACAGGTGCAGCGTGGCGACAGTTTCGGCGGCGGCCTTGTCCCACTGGTCGCCGTACAGGGCGTGGGCGGCCTCGTCGAGGAAGAGGTAGCGCAGGAAGTTGCGCTCGGCGTGGGGGCGGGCCTGGAAATCGGTGTAGAGGGCGGCGCCGAGGCGGTTGGTGGCCAGGATGTCCATGCGGCGCCCCAGGACCATCGCCGGGGCGCCGATGGCGTCCAGGGCCTGATAAAGGGTGGGGTGGACGCGCTGGGGACTGAGGGCTCGCTTGCGCCGGGGGCGGTCGGGGGTGGGGTGGGCGAGGTCGAAGAGGTGGGAGCGTTCGGCGTCGTCCAGTCGCAGGGCGCGGGCGACGGCTTCCAGGACGGTCCGGGAGACGCCCTGGGTGCGGCCGCGCTCCAAGCGCACGTAGTAGTCGACGCTGACCCCGGCGAGCTGGGCTACTTCCTCGCGCCGTAGCCCCGGCACCCGGCGGGCGCCCGGGTGCGGGGTGAGGCCCACCTCCTCCGGGGTGATCCGGGCCCGGCGGGTGCGCAGGAACTCGCGGATCTCGGTGCTGTGGTCCATGAGTCCACGGTACGGCGGCCACCTCAGGGCCGGTCACCTGTAAAGGGGTACCGGCAGACCCCCGGAAGAGGGGTACCCCGTACGGCGCCCCACGCGGGGCCCGTGGGTGGTTGCCTGGATATCGGGCCGCTTCAAGCCCTTAAGCGAAGAATGAACGAAGTATCCGCATCGATGAACGTGCGGCACACTGGCAGAACGGATCTCCCATGACCTCGAAGCTCACCGGCACCGTCGCGCTCGTCACGGGCGCGAGCAGCGGTATCGGCGCCGCCACCGCCCGCCTGCTCGCCGAGCAGGGCGCCTCGGTGGCGCTGGTGGCCCGCCGCAAGGACCGCCTCGACGACCTCGCCGCTGAGATCACCGAGGCCGGAGGGGCGGCCCTGGCGGTATCGGCGGACATCGCCGACCGCGCCCAGGCCGAGGCGGCCGTGCAGCAGACCGTCGACCACTTCGGACGACTCGACATCCTGGTCAACAACGCCGGCCTGATGCTCCTGGGCCCCGTCGTCGGCGCGGACCCCACGGAGTGGGAACGCATGATCGCCGTCAACGTCCAGGGCCTGCTCCACACCACCCACGCCGCCCTCCCGCACCTGCTCAAGGCCGCCGAGGACGGGCCGCGCCAGGTCGCCGACATCGTCAACATCAGCTCGATCGCCGGACGCGTGGCCCGGAACGGCTACGGCGTCTACAACCTCACCAAGTTCGGCGTGAACGGCTTCACCGAGTCCCTGCGCCAGGAGATCACCCAGCGCCACGTACGTGTCGGCGTCCTGGAGCCGGGCGGCGTGGACACCGAGCTCGCCTCGCACAACGACCACAAGCCCGAAGTCCGCGAAGCGACCGCCGCCTTCTACGAGCAGACCGAGGTCCTGGCCCCCGAGGACATCGCCGACGGCGTCGCCTACATGGTCACCCGCCCCCGGCACGCCTCCATCGGCGAACTGTGGATCATGCCCACCGACCAAGCCTGATCTCATCTCCCGCGCAACCACCCCCAGGCGCCACCCCACGGCGCCCGAAAGAAACGGATCCCCCATGAGCAAGGTCATCTTTGTCACCGGCGCCGGACGCGGTCTGGGCACGGACATCGCCCGCCAGGCCCTCGCAGTCGGCCACCAGGTCGTCGCCACCGGACGCCGCCCCGAACAGGTCGAGAAGACCCTCGGCGGACCGCAGGACAACCTCCTGGTCACCAAGCTGGACATCACCAGCCTGGACGACGCCCAGGCAGCCGCGCAGGCCGCCGTCGACCGCTTCGGCCGCATCGATGTCCTGATCAACAACGCCGGAAACTTCTTCGCCGGCTACTTCGAAGAGATCACGCCCGACCAGATGCGCCAGCAGATCGAGACCAACCTCTTCGGCCCGATGAACGTCACCCGCGCCATCCTGCCCCTCATGCGAAAGCGGCGCGCCGGCCACATCATCACCCTCTCTTCCTCCGCCGGCATCATCGGCCAGGAGTTCTGCGTCGCCTACGCCGCCTCCAAGTTCGCCGTCGAGGGCTGGATGGAATCGCTGCGCTTCGACGTCGAGCCGTACAACATCCACACCACGGTCGTGGAGCCCGGCTTCTTCCGCACCGAGCTGCTCGTCGACGGCTCCACCATCTGGCCCGAGCCGACCATCGACGACTACGCCGAGCGCACCACCACCACCATCGCGGCCTGGAAGAGCATGAACGGCCGGCAGACCGGCGACCCCGCCAAGCTCGCCCAAGCCCTGCTGGCCATCGCCGCCCAGGAGAAGCCGCTGCTGCGCTTCGTCGCCGGCGCCGACGCCATCGAGGGCGTCAAGGGCAAGGCCAAGGAACTCCTCGCCCAGGCCGAAGCCTCCCGCGAGCTGGGCGGCAACCTCGGCCACGACGACGTCACTGCCTGACGTGACGCAGCGGCGGGCCGGACGGACAATTCTCCGTCCTCGCAGCTGACTCGAGGAAGGGCGTACCGCGTCCGCGGATACGCCGGTGGATACGGAGCCGTCCGTGCGCGGCTCTGGATGTCCTTCCAAAGGGTCGGGGGCGTGCCCGTACAAGCCGCCCCAGAGGTTGAGCCAGAACCTCATCTGGTGGACAGAGCCAAGGGGTCGAGACCGCGAGGAAATGCCACGTTTCTGAGACTGAGCGGCTGTGCCAGAGACCTGAGACAGCGGACGAACCGCTGGTCAACGGGCACCACCTGTGCCACGAGCAGCGAGGCCCTACAGCTCCCAGGCTACGCAGACCTGGCCCGTGATCGCTGGCGGCGCGGGCAGCGCGGGCGGATTGCCTCGCCGGGATTCGAACCCGGGTTTCCGATTCCGGGTGAACCGGAGACCGGTGTCCTTGGCCGCTGGACGACGAGGGATGTCCGGCATCCTACGGGGCGGGAGTGAAGCGGCGCACCGGCATTCCGGTGTCAGGGGCCGGTGACGCGGACGCGGAGCTCGTACGGTGCGCCGCTGCTGATCGCCTGCGCTTGCTCGGCCAGGTCGGTGCCGGTGAATCCCAGCAGCGCGCGGTCGGCGGCCGCGCGCAGGAGCGGCACGATCTCGGCGACCGGCCGGCTGCGGTGCGTGGCGGCGAGGTCGGAGTAGGCCTGCTGGTAGGGGGCGCCGTGCGTGCTGGTGCTGTCGGCCAGGAGGTGGTGCATGTCCTTGGCGCTGACGGTGATCTCACCCATGACCCGCTCCCGTTCTTCCGGCGGGCCGGGAGGTCCGGCCCTCGTGCTCACGACGGTACGAGCCATCACTGACATCGCCACGCGCCGGGCGACCGCCCGACCGGCAGCGCAAGGCCGGAAAGAGGACTGGTCTGTGCGAAGGAACGTGCAGGGCACCTGTTACCTGCCCGGGTCATACGACTGGAGGAGTGCGCCGGTTGGTGCTGCGGGCCGTGCGCCGGAGCGTGGAAGGGCTTGCCGGTGATCACTGGGCGGGTGGGTGTAGCTGTCAGTGAATGTCAGGGCCACTGCGGCATATGCGTGCCGAGTGCAGGTGACTGTGACGGAAATGTCCGTACCCGGCAACGGGCCTCAGCCGACGTCCCAACAGGCTCGGCGGGGCGGCAGAGTTCGGATCCTCGGCCCAGCACCGGGCCGGGACCCGCACCGCTTCACCAGCTGTTATCGGCTGGTGGGGCACTGTTTTTGAGGAGACATCTCCCATGTCTGCTTCTTCGACCGCCCGCCGAGTGGGTCGAGATCACCAACAACACCGTCTACGGCGGCGAGTGGGACATCACGCCCGCGGCGGCGGAGGAGTTCAGCAGGCGGTCCCGTCCAGTCAGGAAGCGGCGCCACGAGCACGTTGCGCGCGATGACATACGGCCAGCCGCCGATGACCGAGCAGCGCCCGACGAGCTAGCCGCCGCTTCGGCGGCTGGGGCCACGGACGCCGTTCCCGGGCCGAGCGACGTACGCCGGCCGGGCACGTTGACTTCCAAGCGATTCCACGACCCATCGGACACGGCCTGGGCGTAGCTCAGATCAGTCCGTGGCCAGGGGCGCTATGTCTCCTGGCCACGGACGCAACTTCACGAATCTGTCAGCCGCGAAGGCAGTGGCGGTGGATGTCGAACAGTGCCCGCGCTACCACTGCTGATTGGGCTGGCCGGTGCAGTCCCACTGTCGGACCGGGGCGCCGTTGTCCGTCCGCCAGTCCGCGACCTCAAGACACTTGCCGCTGTGCCTGTTGATAAGCGCATGCCTGTAGCCCGAGAGCACGAACGCCCATTCCTGATTGGGCTGGCCGGTGCAGTCCCACTGTCGGACCGGGGCGCCGTTGTCCGTCCGCCAGTCCGCGACCTCAAGACACTTGCCGCTGTGCTGATTCTGGAGCATCGCGTCGTCGTTGGAATTCCAGTCGATCCAGTACCAGCCTTGATTGGGCTGGTCGGTGCAGTCCCACTGCCGGACCGGGGCGCCGTCGTCCTTCCGCCAGTCCGCGACCTCAAGACACTTGCCGCTGTAACCGTTGTGGAAGGTCCACACCATCGCTGCGGATGCGGGTGAGGACGGCAGACACAGGGCCATGGCAACGCCCGCCACCGCTACCCCAACAGCTCTGCGTCCCCTACGGATGATGCCGTTCCTCATGGAGATCCCCCTAAGACGAGGCCGGTGCTCCCGGCTCGAGACATATTCAGGTGAACCTTAACTTGATCATGCTCTCCTGTCGCTGCCCAGCAGTACGAACGCCAGAGGGGAGACCCAGCAGCTACCGAGCAGCGCGCCGGAGGTTCCTCTCCCGTACGGCGCCGGTCTCCTCGTGCCCACTTGCACCCGCATCAAGTACGTCCACCAGAACGGCGACACCCCAGGCACCACCGAGTCGGCCCGGATCTTCGGCAACCTACGTGCCGCGGCCTGCCGACGGGGCGGCGAAGCGGACCCGTGCTCACACGGTTCCCGTGACCACAGTTGCTGCCGCCCGTTGGGCAGGGCACAACACCGGCCCCCTCGGCTGCCGCGTTCACCGAAATCTGTCTCGCTGTATGCGGGTCTCGGCAGGAGGCCGAGAACGCGAGGTGGAGGCTGTCCTGAGTGGGGCCGGACGGCATCAGCCGTCCGGCCCCACCCTCGGCCGCACGCCGCTACTCAACGATTTCGACGGCGGCGCTGCCGTTTCGCATCGGCATCGACTGCCACGCTCAGGGTGCTGTTCCCCATCGCCGACATCTGCTGTCGCTTCTCGGTTCTGGCCGAGATCTTGGGGAGTCGTTGCGGAGGGTGACGTCTTCGTTCGGCTGGAAGGGAGGTGCACACGTCCCAGGCCCGTCAGCGTTCCCGCATTCTGGTCCACCACCAGCCGAACGTCGCCAACTCGATGTGATTTGACTCTGGCAAGGTACGACGCTGAAGGCGGCGCCAAGCATTGCGACGCGGGCGCCGGACAGATCCCGGTCGAGGGCGGCGTCGATGAGCTGCACCGCGTAGTCGGGGCGGCGGTCGGTCACGGCCTCGGCCGCCAGGAGCAGCGTCTCGGCGTGGTCAACGCCGAGTTGTCCGGCGCTCGCGGTGAAGGCCAGGACGTCCTTGGGCAGGCAGCCGCCGCCGTAGCCGATGCCGGGGCGCATGCCGCCGTGGCCGATCCGCGGGTCGATGCCCAGGGCCTCGACGAGCTGGGCGACGTCTGCGTCGGCGGCGGTGCACATGTCGGCCACGGCATTGATGTAGGAGAGCTGCAGGCCCAGGAAGGTACGTCTGCTGACCGGGTGGCACAGGGGGCCGCTGCGGCGAGAGCCGCACTGCAGGCCAGGCGTTCAGGGCCCCGCTTGACGCCGGACCCCGTGGCGGAGACGGACTGAAGCACAGCGGGGGCAGGAGATCCGGGCGCCCGCCCAGTGAGGGTCGGGCGGGTCCCGGCCCCCTCGGAGCCGTGCCTGTCATCGCACTCCGGGGACCGTTCACCGCGGCTCTTGCGGGCCGCTCGCACCGGCGCGCATCCAGGCATCGAGGCACCCCCGGCCCGTGGGCCGCGCGGGTGGTCGGCCGAGTCCCCCGCCCGAAGTTGACGACGTTTCCGTTGCCCAGGCCGATGAATCTGGCCGAAACCCTTCCAGTGCATGGAGGTCTATGCAATTTTACATGTCACACATCATTGCCACGCTTCCCAACCCGTGGCTTCAACGGCCCCGGAGGCCCCCACAGATGCATCCGTTCCGGATATCGAGAGCCAACGCGCGCAGACTTCCCGCACTCGGCGCAGCCGTCTTCATCGCGCTCGGCCTGTTCGCCCCGCAGAGCCGAGCCGCCTCCGCCGACGCCACCACGCCGGCCCGTGCGACCGCGCAGGGACCCGCGGCCTCGCCGCCGCGGTCGATCCCGGTGCCCAAGTCGCCCGACGCGATGAACGACAGGCCCCGCTTCCGGATCTCCTCACAGGACAGCACCGAGGAATCCGCCCAGGCACCCGCCCCGACCGTCACGTCCGTCAAGGTCGGCAAGCAGTCCCCGGCCGCCGCGGCGGACGAGTGTGGCGACCTCTCCGGCGTCATCAACGCCACCGGCAGCCTGTTGGTCCAGCAGCTCAAGTCCCTCCCCCGGATCAACTGCACCTACCCGCTGTTCGGCCTCACCGGGGAGAACGCCCGCAAGGCCTTCCACGAGGCCCAGATGGTGACCGTCGCCGACGCGCTGCGCGACGCATCGGCCACGTACTCGGGCAACAACGCCGCCGCGGTCGGTCAGCTGGTGCTGTTCCTGCGCGCCGGCTACTACGTGCAGGACAACAACGCGGACGCCGTCGGCGACTACGGCACGGCGCTGGACACCGCGGCGCGCGGCGCGCTGGACGCGTACTTCGCCTCTCCCCGCAGCAAGGACGTCACCGACGCCAACGGCGAGATCCTCAACGAGGTCGTCACCCTGATCGACAGCACCCACACGGCCGGGCGGTACGCCGGTGTCGTCAAGTGGATGCTCGGCAGCTACGACAACACCTGGCCCGGCCAGATGAACCTGGCCATGCAGCACGTCGAGTGGGTCGTCGAGAACGGCTTCAAGGCCAAGGACGACGGCCGCGGCTGGCGGGCCGCCCTCAAGGCCGACCCCACGATCCTCGACACCTGGTCCGGCTTCATCACGCGCAACGGCGCGCAGCTGAACCGCCTGGACGTCGTCAGCAACGTCGGCCGCTACCTCGGCTACGCCCTCGACGTCCCCGAGCTGAAGGACCGGCTCCGGCCGCTGCTCAAGGACCTGATCAACCGCTACCCGAACGTCGGCCCCACCGCGCCGATCACCATGAACCTCGGCTGGTACACGCGCCAGTACGACAGGAACAACTGCGCGGCCTACGCCATCTGCGACCTGGGCGAGCGCGTGCTCCCGGCGATCCTGCCGATCCGGCACACGTGCACCCCGGACCTGAAGATCCGCGCCCAGGACATGTCCCCGGGCCAGCTGGCGAGCACCTGTACCAGCCTCGTCAACCAGGACGTCTACTTCCACCGGATCATCGGCGACAAGGGCGCGATCCCCGGTGACGTGAACACCAACCTGGAGGTCGTCGTGTTCGACGACTACACCCAGTACGCCCTGTACGCCTGGGCCATCTACAACATCGACGTCGACAACGGCGGCATGTACGAGGAGGGCGACCCGGCCACCGCCGGCAACCAGGCCCGCTTCATCGCCCACGAGGCCCACTGGCTGCGCCCGGACTTCCAGATCTGGAACCTCAACCACGAGTACACCCACTACCTCGACGGCCGCTACAACATGTACGGCGACTTCGAGGCGGGCATGACCACGCCGACCATCTGGTGGGTCGAGGGCATCGCCGAGAACATCTCGTTCGGCTACCGCGGCGAGCGCAACGCCGACGCGATCGCCGAGGCCCGCAAGAACACGTACAAGCTGAGCCAGCTGTTCGACACCGTCTACGGCCAGGACGAGGACCCCGAGGTCAACTCGAACCGGGTCTACCGCTGGGGCTTCCTCGCCGTCCGCTACATGCTCCAGGCGCACCCGGCCGACGTCGAGGCCGTGCTGAACAAGTACCGCGCCGGTGACTGGACCGGGGCGCGTTCCTTCCTGAAGGAGACCATCGGCACCCGCTACGACGCGGGCTTCGCGACCTGGCTGACGACCACCTGCGCGACCGACGACTGTGGTCCGCTGCCCGAGGCCGCCTCGACCGCGGCCGTCCCGCTCTGCACGATCAGCGACTCCCGCCAGTTCGACCAGAACTGCCGCCGGGACGATCTCGCGGCCGCCACCGGCAACTACAGCTACCACTTCGTGTACCTGCCCGCCGGCGTCAAGCAGCTGACCATTACAAGCAGCGGCGGCACCGGCAACGCCGACCTGTACTACGGCGGCAGCAACTGGGCCACCACAGGCAACTACAAGGCGAAGTCCGTCAGAGCCGGCAACGGCGAGACGCTGACGATCGACAACCCGCCGTCCGGCTGGGTCTACTTCAGCCTCGCCGCCGCGCAGGACTTCAGCGGTGTGACGCTCTCCACGCAGTCCAAGTGAGCCGGTTCGCCGGGGCCGGCCGGGCAGGACTCCCCCGGTCGGCCCCGGCGAACGGGAAACGGGGAACGGGGAACGCAGCACGCCGAACGGCCCGGTGAGGACCCTTGGCCTTCACACCGGTACGCACCCTCGCCCCTTCCCTCCGTTCGGCGTACCTCGTTGCCCCCGCGGCCGTGCGTGTCAGGAGACCAGGTCGTAGATGCTCCGGACCGTCACCCACAGACCGACGAGCAGGGAGAGGGTGACGATCAGCTGCTCCTGGTGGTGCTCCAGCCAGCTCCGCAGGGCGTTCAGCCGGGCGTTCGCGGCGGCGGGCGCCCAGACCGCGTACATCTCCATCACGACAAGGCTGAGCGTGGCCAGCAGGCAGTAGCCGCTCAGAGCGAGCCAGTCGTTGAGGGTGGAGAGGTCCGCGTCGACGGCGGTCGCGGCGCCGACGCCGACCAGGCCCCACGGCTGCAGCAGCCAGGCGAGGGCGGCTGCGGTGACCAGAGAGGCGTCGTCGATCCGGACGGCCCAGCGTGGTGGGCCGTGCGGAGGGCGCGGTCGGCGGTGCCGGTGCCCGCCGTACAGCACCATGGCCACGCCGATGACGAGTTTCGCAATGATCACGGCAGTCGAGGGCGCGCTGTCGTGCGCGGGGGGCTGACCACCGGTCAGCAGCACCACACAGGCGATCACCGCGACGAGATTGGCCAGCCACGACAACAGGAACGCCAGCCCCTTGCGAACACCGCGCCGCGAGGAGAGCAGGAGGATGAAGGCGCTGTTGTGCAAGGGCCCCAGGCTGATGGCCAAGCCGATCACAATCAGGTCGAGGACCATCGAATCAGCCGCTCCCGGACGTGAGGGTGGTGCCGGTGGACGGGCGGGCCGCCGGCAGAGTCGGGCGGCGCTGGTACGGAGCCGCATCCCGACTCTGCAGGTGGCGGAGGGGCCGGTCAAGCAGGCCACGCCCGCACGTCACCCGCGTTCCCCCGGGCCCCAGGCCCGCCATCGACGGCGACGGGTTCACTTCGGCAACCACGTTTCGAGGCCCCGTGCACGGACAAACGGTCTGTCGACGCGTGAGGGAGGGGAGGTTTCGGATGAAGTCGACCGACGTGGACAGAGGTGCGGTCAGGAGGAGCCCCAGGGTGTGGCGCGATCTGGTGCTGGCCGTGGGGCTCGTGGGGATATGCGTCGCCGGTCTGACGCTCTTCCTCAAAGCAGCCCAGCCGGCGGGAAGCCGTGGCTCGGGGGTCGTCGACGCCGTCCTCGTAGCGCTCGGCGCCCTGGGAGTGCTGTCCGTCGGACTGTCGACCGCCAAAAGGGACGTGCCGTCCTTCCGCCGGCGTGACGTCCGGCGGGACAACCAGGTCCCCGCCCCGGCCGCTCCCGACATCGGCGGCGAGGCCCTGGACCACACAGCCGTCGACGCCGACGGCTTCGAGCGGACCGTGGCCGCGCTCGTGTGCGGACTGCGGCAGCTGGGGGATCACGACGACGTGGTGCCGTGGGTTCGCGACCTGGTAGGACGTGCCCGAGCGGTATCCGTCTGGTCGGTGTCCGCGCTACCGACGCGATGGCCTGCCCGTGGACGAGCAAGCACTGTGCCGTGGGTGCCTGGCCTACGTCCGCGAGTACGACCCCGAAGCCGCCGCCGAGTCCTCTGCCCCGCTCGCCTTCGCCGGGCCGCTCGCCCATCAGCTCAAGCGCAGGCCCGGAGAAGTGGAATTCGTCGTGCACAAACGGTCCGGTCCGGACCTCTGATGCCCTCCTGCGCTCAGCTCGGACGGCCCCAGCCAGAGTCCGACGGAGTGGCTACCGGGCATCCCCGGGAGTTCTCCCTGTTCACTACTGAAGCGGGCTGGCGCCACCGTCGCGCCGACGGAGCTGGAGGTCGTCCGGCTTCTCGCGACGTTCCAGCACTCCCGCCGCCGCCAATCGCCCCAGCACCTCAAGCAGTGCGTTCCCCAAAGGGGTTGTCGGTCCAGAACACCTACTCGCCCCCGACCACCTACTTGACCTGTGTGAACGTCTCAGCCTCGCGGAACGTCCCCCGCGAGCGGCCCACCACGAGGGCAGCACCGTCCCAGTCAGCCAGGCCCTCGGAAAGATCCACGAGGCTGCCGTGCCGGCACACGTTCGAACCCGTGACCGTTTCCGGTGGCAGCTCTAGGCGTGCGCACGGCAGAAGGCGCGAACCGCTGCCGTGAAGGCCTCCGGCGCCTCCAGGTTGCTCATGTGGCCCACCGCTGGGATCGCCACCAGCTCGGCATGCGGGATGGCATCCTGGAAAGCGTAAGCGACGTCCAGCGGGGAGCGGGCGTCTTCCTCGCCCCACAGCAGCAGAGTCGGCACCGTGATCCTGGGCAGCAGGTCCGTCTCGTCGGCCTCGGCCATCAGGGAGAGCTGCGTGGCCATGGTCTCCGGCCGAACGTCCCGACTCATGGCGTCCAGCATCAGCGTGAAGCGCTCCGGCGGGCCGGCGGCGTAGAGCCCGGGCAGCGTCGGGTCGAACTCCTCCCGTGGCGCCGCGAGCATCCGCTGCGCCCCCTCGACTCGCGCCGCGACCTCCCCGGGCGGCAGTGAGCCCTTCCAGCCGGCGTACGTGTCCACCATCAGCAGGGATCGCACCAGGTCCGGCCGCCACCGGTACATCTCCAGGACCACCGTCCCGCCCCAGGACAGCCCTGCGACCTGCGCAGGTCCGAGCCCCACGTCTTCGATCACGCCAGCGAGGGCACGCGCGAAATCCTCCAGCCCGAAGCCCGTCGGCAGCACACCGGACCGCCCGGACCCCGGCTCGTCCCAGGCCACCACCGTGAACTCGTCCGCCAGCGCTTCGACTTGCGGCTGCCACATCCGCCCGTCGAGCCCGGCCCCGTGAGCAAGGACCACGACCGGCCCCCGCCCCTTCCGCGTATACGCGACATCGACGCCACCGACCCGCACCACTGCCATACCACCAGGCTAAAGGGTGTCTTGCGGATCGGGAGACTCCGCCGTGATGCCCGAGGCGGGCCCGCCTGGCAGCACGCGACACAAGCACCCCGCGTACTCCATGCCCATCGCTCGGCAGTGCGGCGCGGGTGCGCGGGGCGCGGGGCGCGGTCTGGCCTTGGTGCTCGCGGTCGGGACGAGCCTGGTGGCGGGCGTCGCCAGCTGCCAGTGACGCTGTCGGCCTACCAACGGGTCCATGAGGCGAGCAGGACCCCCAGCCGGGTGATCCGGGCCATCGTTATGCCCTCGAGAACTCTTTGCCCGGTCGGCTGCTGAGCGAGGACGGTCGACCGCCCAGCCAAGCGACTGCCCCGAGTATCGGAGCCACCCGACACCGTCCGGAGAACGGCCCGACATCACCCGCTCAAGTCAGAAGCGAGATGCCACCAACACGCTCTTCCTGGGGAGCCCGACCGCATCCCCACGCCAGCTGTGAAACAGCCGCCTCCAAAGGCGGTCCGCCGCTCTTCGCATCGGAGGCAAGCGCAGCGCCTTCCTGCTGATTCGAGCCCACCGCACTGCGCTCGCACCATGCCATTTGCCGGTGCACGAGATACCCTACGCCGCCCTCCACATCGTCGACATCCAGGTTAATGCCGCATTTTCCCCTGCACCGGGACCTTCGAAATCCAACCGGATGCCTGATTCTTCGCCAGGGACAACGTCCCCCTCCGCAACGTGCACATCCGATGACACAACCGAGGGTCAGGAGGCAGAATTCCCCGCCCTCGATCCAGTGGAGCACTCAGTCTGCGACCGCACTCTCCTGCGCCAGCGCCATCCGCGAGATCTGTACGCGCACCCTCTTGTTCACGGGCGGTTCCTCCCGTGTGTATCCGGCGAGAACCAGCAGGAGTAGCTCCTTGCCATCATCCTTCCGCACGAGAGGCACTTCTGCCGTCAGCAGTCCCCCACCGCCGGCCACATGGTCGACGCCGATGGCGTCAATCTCGGCCCACGGGAGGGAGGCGTACTTGAAAAAGCCCCGGTACTGAATCCCAGTGACGTCGACGGACACCAACGGAAGGGGGCATTGAGGGAAACCCATCCGCCAATGACAAGAAACGGGATGTTGACGGATTTATTCTCCCAGAAGCCCCCTCCAGCAAAACCCGCGAGCCCCATGAGCAGAAACATCAAGCCGATGGAGAACGCCGCCCAATTCCAGCGACTCCGCAGGGAAGCGACCTCTTCCTTTTCACGAACTCGAGCCTCCGAGGACATCGGCCGTGTTGATGGTGTCGGCACAAACAGCGTCAGATGCGCCAGGTCCGAATGCGGTCGGCGGCCTGGTACACGGTGGCCTTGCCGGACTGGACGTCGCGGACGAGATCGACCATGGCGCCGTAAGGAGGGTCGATGCCCTCCCCTGAGGCGTGCATGTATGCGGCGGTGACCTGGCAGGCGTACAGGCTGTTGCGGTACGGCAGCGGCTGCAGGCGGATCAGTGTGTGCAGGAGCGCTGCGGCGCGCCAGGCCGGGTCGGGGTCGGCGGTGGTGGGGCGCGGGATGCGGGTCTTGTGGCGGGCGACGGCGGCGACGAGGGCGGAGTAGTCGGCGACGCTGACGTCCTCGGGGACAGCCTGTTCCTGGACGTCCAGGAGCCAGGGGACGTCGATGTGGAGGATCATCAGGCGGCGTCCGCCCCGCGTTCCCGGGTGGCGGGCGGGATCTCGTCGGGGAAGGCGTCGTCGAACTCGGCCCGGTGGATCTCACCCCAGGAGACGGCGTATCGGACGAACTGGCGGCGCTGGCGCTCGCGCAGCGGCAGGTCGTGCACGTACTGCTTGAGGGACTTGCCTTCGGCGGCCGCGGCGGCGCGGACTTCCTCCAGCTCCTCCTCTGTGAAGGTGACGTTCAAAGACGGCATACCCCGCATGGTACCTAGTAGGTACCTAGGGTGGCCAGGGGTTGAAAGGGCGTCGGTTTCGGCGGTCGCGCGCCGACTGGCCGCGATATCGGCAGGGCCGCCAAGCATCTGTCCGCAGAGGTCCCGGCTCGCCGGGCCCGGGCGCCGCGGTGCGCGCCCGGGCCAGCTGGACGGCGTTCATCTCGTCCAGCAGATCCCGAGCCTCTTTCGTCAACCCCACTCCACGCCGGATGCCTGACCGGCCGAGCAGCGCGTCCGCTGCGGCGACCTCCTGCGGGCGTTCAAGCCCGGCCCTGGTAGACCTGGCGGACGTCCCCCGCAGCCCGACCCCCCGTACGCCCGTATCCCCCGAGCCCCCACGGCGTCGCGAGAACGTCCGTCGACCTCGGGCAGCACGCTGGCCGCGCACCGGCGGGCGGCCAGGGCGCTTGAGCCGCGACAAGAACGGCCTCGCGCAGGTGGAGATGATTGCTCATACGGCCAAGGAAACGGCTGACCAGGCTGCCCGTGGGCAGCGGTGTGCCTGAACAGGGTCGACTTCGCGACTCTTCGCCGGGGTCGGCGCGATCGGCTGCAGGCCGAGCGGCGCACCGCGCCACACCGGCCGGGGTTGCACGGGTCCGGAAGGGGTCTCGGCGGTGCTCTCCGCCGAGGTCTGGTCAGACGCCACATGCACGATTGCGGGTGTTCGATTGCGTGTGCGCGACTGCGCCAGCAGCACCGAAGTGCGGGGCAGTTGCCTACTTTGGTGTCCCCTCGTTCTGAGTCGGCAGTGAGTTCTCCGCAGTCGCCGGCAACTGGATCGGCTCAGGCTGGTCGTCGTACCAGGCGTACGACCACTCGGTACGCACTCGCATCTCGTTCGCCCAAGGGAACACCTGCCCCGCGAGGGACTGGATGGCGCTCTTGAACGCCTCCGCTGCGGTCTTCACACGCTGGAAGTGGACGTTCTTGCGCAGGCCGACAGGCACCCGCAATTCGATCGTGATGCGCAGGACTCGAGGAGACTCTTGCTCCGCCACCGGTACCCCCCTAGATCAGCAACTGACCTCATGGTGCCGGAAGTCTCAGCGCCGAGACGTAAGAACGGCGGGGAAGACCAGCCCACATGCCGAAGACGGCGACGGGGATCCGTGTGCACCCGGAGCCCCGAATGATCTACGCCGCTAGCGGTTCGTGATCCACCACGCAATGAGGGCGATCAGAATGCTCCCGGTGGCCGTGCCGGCCCCGTAGGCGACCCCCGTGGCGTAGCGCCTGGACAGCGCCTTGCCGGCCCGCGACAGACCGGCCGAATCGGCCCTGTCCAGGGCGTCCCTGGGCTGTGGTGATGCTTGCCCGGTCGTCCCCCGGCGTCGACTGGATGTGATCCACTGCGCCCTCCGATCCCTGTGCGGAGAGCAGACTTTGCCCTCCATTTGTCTGCAGGCTGGAGGGCGCCCCCTGGGCCGCCGCCGCAGTGCGTTTGCCGGCCTGACGGTTGCTCTCTCGCCGGGTCTGAAGGGGGATCACACCGCCACGACGAGCGGGCTCCACGAGCTGGCTCTACGGGGCGACGGGGCGTAGAGAGGCATTGGGCTGGGAGCTGTTCTCTGTGCCTGGCGATGCAGGCTCGCGCAAGGTCAGGGGGCGCGGACCGCCGGAGCGATCCACAGCACCCCTCCGGTCCACTCCTACGCTGCCGCCCGAGAGGCGCATGCCGCGCCGCAGAGGAACGGCGGGCCACCTCTCACCGGCTGGCGGTCTGTGTGTCTCACGCGGGTGATTGCCGACCGGGCAGCGAGTGCGCGAGGAGGTATTCGGTCGCTCCGGCGATGGCCTCGGCGTACGTGCGGTGGACGGGCTCGGACTCCGTGTCCTCGTGGTCCGCGGCGGTGGCGGTGTACCACCAGGCGTCACTGTCGGCATCGTGGTGAACCATCGCGGTGCCACCGGCGTAGTGGAGCGGGATGGACTCGCTGGTGGACTTCCTGACGACGGCGTGGGGCCACTTGAGACGAGTGGACTGACGCTTGACGCCACCCCAGGCAGCACCCAGTTGGGCGTAGTTGGCTCCGCTGCGGCCGGCGACGGTGGCGGCGCTCTCCGCCAGCCGCTCGACGGACTGCTTGGCCTCGTACAGAGCGCACAGGAGTGCCAGCTGCACATCAGGAGCTGCCATGAGTAGCGGGGTCGAGGGTCTTGCCGGCGGCACGGTAGGCCGATGCGCGGGTCGAGATCCGTTCGGCCAGGGCACGGACAGCTTCATAGACGCTCTCGTCCATGCTGAACATGTCGCCCTGAGCGGGTTCGCTCGCGGTGATGCGCCCCCCGCGGTGCGCGCACCGGGGGCGGCAGGCGAGGGTCACTCGGTCAGAGAGTCGGGAGGAGATCCGGACGACCTGGGACGTGTATCGAAAGTGGATCTCGAGCGCGAGATGATCTTGATTCATGGCACGTGGAGATCTCACGGACCCGCAAAGTTCCGCGTCTTGGGCCGGGCAGGCCGCGCACCAGACCATCCCGGTGCGGGCCGACAAGGCGTCCACCTCCCGCGGCAACCGCGTCCACCTGCGGCGCCGCGGGATCCGCTGCACCATCCCGGACAAGGCCGACCAGGCCGGCAACCGCAAGAAACGCGGCTCGCGCGGCGGCCGTCCGCCGAAGGTCGACCCGCAGGATTACAAGGCTCGTCACGCGCTCGACTGCGGCATCAACCACCTCAAGAGACACCGGGCCGTGGCCACGCGCTACGACAAGCTCGCGGTTACCTGCGAGGCGACCGTCCTCGTCGCGGCCATCAACGAGTGGCTTTGAGCAGCACATTCGAACCGACCCCGGGGGCGGTGAGCCGAAATCGGCTCGCCGCGGCGGCGGACCGGATGGCAGGGTGCGGCGCATGACGCCCCAGTATCAGATTCGTGCCGACTACGACGCTCGCACGATCGTGGTCTACCAGGCGTACTCGCCTGCCATCGCTGACGCGGCACTGCGGGCGGGCCGCTTCGTTGCGCCGTTCTCGTTCCACCGGATGACGTGGATCAAGCCGTCGTTCATGTGGCTGATGCACCGCAGCAACTGGGCCCGCAAGCCCGGCCAGGAACGTGTGCTCGCGGTGCGGATCACTCGGGAGGGCTGGGAGGAGGCGCTGTCCCGGGCCGTGCTGACGACCGCCGACCCGGTGGCGGTGACCCAGGCAGCCGTACACGTCCAGTGGGACCCGGAGCGCTCGCCGCGCGGAGCGGCACTGAATCACTACAGCATCCAGGTCGGCATCGGTCGCCACCTGATCCGCACGTTCACCGACGACTGGATCGTCAGTCTCACCGACCTCACTCCCCAGGTCCGCAAAGCCTCGACACTGATACAGACCGGGCACGCCACCAAGGCTCATCGGCTGTTTCCTGTCGAGCGCACCTACTCAATGCCGCGGACGCTGGAAGACGTCGTTTCCCCAGGTAGATGACGGGGAACTGGTGAGGGGTCGCCCACGGCCACCGTATGACGAGCACTTCGATACACGCCCTAGCGGCGCTCGTACTCGCGGATCGCGGATCTTGGCCCGCAACGCGGTGTTCAGCTGGTCGATCTTCTGGCGGTAGTCGGCGCGGAGGCGTTTCCCGAGCGCCTTCCCCAGCTCCGAGCGGACGTCTTCGACCGGCTTCATGCAGGCGGAGTACGCGCGGGCCAGGGCGCGTTCCCCGGTGGTGTCGCCGGCCTGCATGCGCCGGTCGGCGAGGGAGAAGAAGGTGTTCTCGTACGGTGCTTCGACCTTGCGGTCGGCCATGCACGGGCCGACGCTCCTGGATGCTGCGTCCCGCGCCCTCGGCGGGGCGGTCGCCTTTGGGCTCGGACGCTCCCGGGACGATGACGCCGTCGGATCCGTTGCGGTCGATGAGTCGATGAACGGCAGGCCGGGGGTTTCGGGGAAACGGGCGAAAGCCCGTGGTTCGTGTGGTGGGGCGGATGCCCGGTGTCCGGCCAGACGCACGCGGAGGGCATTGTCATCTACCCACCGACCGAAGGCGTCGAGGCCCTGCGTGGGGCGGGTCCTCTTCCGACGTCTCGGGCGGCGGGGGGACCTGGTCTGTCGGGCGCGCCGGTCTCACGGGCGCGCCGGCACGACCACGGCCGTGAACATCGCTGCGAGCCACGAGTTCGGCTCCCACCCGCTCGACGGCGGCACCGCCGCCTCGTACCCCTCCGAGGCTCGCGCAAGCGGTCTTCATGGACTCACGCTCCCGCCCGGCACCAGCGGCACGAGGCTCGCCGGTCGTTCCGCCTCGACGGCCGGCGGGCACAGCGTCCGCGCTGCCTCGCCGAGCCCGCTCCCGCGCTCGGCCCAACGACGCGGATCGTGGTGTTTCAGGGACGCGTGCCCATCGGCGGGAAGGCGAGGCCCGTCGGCGTGTTCAGGCCGGTGGCCGGGAGAGTGGTCTGGCCACCGCCTGTCTCGTGGACGCGGACCACCCGGTTGTTGAAGCCGTCGGCGATGTACAGGCCGCCGCAGCCGTCGAGTGCGAGACCGAGCGGGCCGCTGAGACCACTGGTGGGGACGGTGGTCTGGCCGCCGCCCTCCGCGATCTTCACCACGCGGTTGTTGCCACTGTCGGAGATGTAGAGGTCCCCCTTGGCGCTGAGGGCCAGTCCGGTCGGCTGGGAGAGGCCGACCGTGGGGACAGTGGACTGGCCGCTCCCGTCACCGGCCACCTTGACGACGCGGTCGTTGACGAAGTCGGAGACGTACAGGTTCCCGGCGGCGTCGAGCGCCAGCCCCCAGGGGTGCAGCAGCCCTGTGGTCGGTACGGTCGTCTGGGTACCGTCGGCCAGGGACACGTTCACGACCCGGTCGTTGAAGCTGTCGGCGACGTAGAGGTTCCCTGCCCGGTCCAGGGCGAGCCCCAGGGGGCGCGACAGGCCGTCGGTGGGGACGGAGGACTGGCCGCTCCCGTGCGCTGCCATCACGACCACGCGGTTGTTGCCGGTGTCCGACACGTAGAGCCGGCCCGCCGTGTCCCCGGCCATCCCCGTCGGCCGTACGAGACCCTCGAAGGGCACGGGCATCTGATCACCGCCCCTCGCGGGCAGGGCGACAACCCGGTTGTTGCCGTAGTCGGACACGTACAGGGGCGCATGCGCGGAGGGCCGACCGTCCTGCGGCGGGGCCGCGCCCGCCGTCGTCGTGGGCAGCGCGCACAGCGCCACGAGACCCACCGCAGCGGCAAGCCGGCGGGCCCATCGGCGCGAGGCACGCCCCTTCGGAAGCGCGAACGTCATCGTTGCGGACCCGGCCGTCGTACCTACCATGACTCCCCATCAGATCCGAGCGGCCGGCCCCTTGCCGTACCTCCCCCGACCATAGGAATCGGCACCGATCAATACAGGAACCACGCCGCCCACCCGACCCCAGGCCACCCCAACGTCCCAGCCACCACCCTCAAAGAGCCGGGGCGGCCGAGGAGCCGTGAGAAGAGGCGCGGTGGAGCCCGAGGGGGCGCTGTCGTCGGCGGCGGCGACGACAGGAAGGGGGGACGGGAGAGGTCTTCGGGGTCGTACCGCCCTCTGTCAGGGCGAAAGGCCCGACCTTGGCGCTGTGTTCGAGGCGACCGCTCCGGCGCAGTCCGGTCTCGTCGCGGAGCTCGGGCCAGGTGTTGCTGCGGCTTTCACGGGCCACCCACTTCAAAGCGCCGCGGCCGCCGGGCGAGCTGCTCCAGCCTCTTACACGCTCGCGAGTACGGCCGATCCCTGGACACTCCACGAACCACCGGCTGAGCACCCGATCGGCTCTTCCGGTGGCTGCGTACTCGGAGCCGCGATCATTGCCGGACAGCCCTTAGGCTGGGGCGATGAACCGCACCGATCGCCTGTATGCGCTGGTCGAGGAGCTTCGAGCGGTGGCGCCCCGGCCACGCAGTGCTCCGTGGCTGGCACGGCGGTTCGAGGTCAGCGTGCGCACCGTGGAGCGGGATCTCGAGGCGTTGAGGCAGTCGGGCCTGCCGATCCGTAGTGACGCCGGTCGGGCTGGTGGATACAGCCTTGACCGGGACCGTACGCTGCCGCCCGTGACGCTCAGCGCCGCCGAGGCCCTCGCCGTCAGCGTCGCGCTACGCACGGCGGCATCCACGCCGTTCGCTGCAGCCGCGCACCGCGCCGCTCAGAAGGTGCTGGCAGTGCTCCCCGCCGACGTGCGACAGCGGGAGGCAGCGCTCGCACGGCTGGTGTACCGGGTCGGCGATCACGCCCCTGTCGGGAGCGGCAAGTTGAGCGAGGTGATCGTCGGGGCAGTGGTCTCCGGGCATGTCCTGCACCTCACTTATACGGACCGGGCCGGGGCGGCGACAACGCGCGATGTCGAGCCGTTGGGGCTCCTGTGGGGACCGGAAGGCTGGTATCTGGCGGCGTGGTGCCGGCTGCGGTCAGCTGTCCGAGGCTTCCAGCTCGACCGGATCACCTCGTTGGAACTGTCGGACGAACAAGTGGCGTCCCGCGAGCCGCAGTGGAGGGCCGAGCTGAAGCGCTTGGATGCCGAGCCGTTCGCTCTGTGATCTGAAACACCGACAGGACGGTGTCGCGAGGGGCCGCGATGCTTTTCGCCATGGACAACGAAAAGCGCATGATCACGTGGTGCCGCATGTGGAACGAGGACCCCTCGCTGGCGTACGACCTGATGTCCGACGATTGCGTGCAGTGGTCGAATCACGTGGACAGCCTGGACACGGTGGTCGGCCCGGACGAGCAGGAACGGTTCGTCACCGGGTACCGCGCGCGGCATGTGAACATCTTCAGCCCGCGGGTACTCGTCGATGCCGGTGATCGGTTCGCCTACCTGTGGGATGTGAGAAAGGCCGACGGTCAAGTACTGACCGGCATCGACGTCAACATTCTCAAGGACGACCGCATACGGGAGAACTGGACCTTCGTGGCGGAGCGGCTTTGTGAGCAATCCGATCCAGAACCTCAGGCGGCCGGTCGGACCGACCTTGCGACGATCGAGGACTTGTGCCACCGCTGGGTTCAGCTGCGCAACGGCCGCGCCGAGCTGGCCACGGACGTGGTCACGGGCGACTTCGACCTGTTCTCGGGCGCCGGGCCGGGTGGCGACGCGCACGGCCCCTCCGAATTGGCCGACTTGATCGAGCGACAGGCCGGGACCAACGACCCTCCCATCATCACGACCCACCGGCAGCCCGTCGTCGACCCCACGCGGGGGTACGTAGCGCTTCTCTGGACGGCCGAAACCAGGGCTGCCGGTGCCTCTGTCGGCGGCGTCGACCTCCTGACGGTGTGCTCCGACCGGTTCGCGCGCGCCTGGTCCCTGACGGGCACTCGTCCCTTCCGGTACTGAAGCACGCGCCCACCCCGGCTGGTTGACGCAATGACGGTGGTCGCGCCCGTGTGACCTCGTCGCCCTGGCGACGTGGATGCCGACCCCAAGCCGGTGATCCGTCGCGAAATTGGTACGGCCGAGGAAGCGCCGACCGCGACACCGGCGCCCCGCGAAAGCCGACGCCGGAAGAACCGTCCGCCCGGCAGCCCTGGTCTCACTCCGGGCCGCCGGGCGTCAGGGCATCGTGGCCTGTGTGGCCTGTGTGGCCCGATTGGCCGATTGGCCTGCCGCGACCCCTACAGTGGCTGTCCAATGGGGCCGGTCTGCCAGAAGGCGCACTGGTGGTCCGACGCGAACGTCGAACTCGGCTGCGTGGCCGCTGGGTTGAGCGTGAGCACCGTGGCCGCCCCGATGTCGTTCCCGGTTCCGGTCGCGGGCCAGGGAGTTTGGCCCGGTACGGTCGGCGTGCCGAAGCGGGCGAACGCGCCCCAGTAGCGCTTCATCCGCGTCGCGAGCGCCGTCTGGACCGGGGTCAGGGGACGGTCACCCGCCGTGAAGTCGTGCAGGTACGCCAGCTCGGCGCTGTGAGCGTTCGCCATGTCGAGACCGGGAACCTGCGCGCCGGCCAGCGTCGGGGAGTCGGGGTCGTCGAACTCGTAGACGAACGTCGGCACCTGCGAGGCGAAGAGCCGCGCCGTCCACGCCGTGTGGCAGGCGAACGAGGAGTCGGTCATGACCGCCGACAGCGCCAGGTACGGCGAGCCGTACGCCGAGACCGGGTAGCGGGCCAGCACCTCCGGGCTCGCCGTACCGTACGTCGCCAGGATCTGCGCCGTGTACTCCGCCTCCGTCAGCCGTGGCTGGGACAGTGCCACGAACAGCCGTGACTCGGAGCGGGTGCTCCCGATGAGCACGGGCACCCTGTTCCAGTTCCCACTTCCGATCGCTGCTGCCGGGTCCATGGGAAGAAGCCCGTCGCCCGAGGCCGGTCCCGAAGTCGGCAGCGTGCGCGCCGCCTCGACCAGCGCGTCGGCCGGGGTGGCGCGCAGGCACGCGACAACCCGGGCCTGATCGGTGCAGCCGGCCGCTTCGGCGAACTCCCGGGCCTGGGAGGCGGCCCGGGGGCTGTCGGGTGTACGAATGAGAGTGCATGGCCCGCTCTGTAGCACGGCACGGTGGAACAGCCCGGCCACCGAGGGCGCCGCGAGCAGCCCGCACACCGAGCCGCTGCCCGCCGACTGGCCGGAGACGGTCACATTGCCGGGGTTTCCGCCGAACGCCGCGATGTTCTGCCGCGTCCAGCGCAGCGCCTCGACCTGGTCCAGCAGGCCGAGGGAGCCGGAGCGCCGCGCGTTCTCCCGTACGAGTTCGGGCAGCGCCAGGTAACCCAGCTGTCCCAGCCGGTAGTTGATGCTGACCACGACACTGTTCGTGAGGTCGGCCATCGTCCGGCCGCCGAACTGGGTGCCGGTGCCCTGGCTGTACGCACCCCCGTGGATCCAGAGGATCACCGGCAGCCGGGCTCCCGCCCTGGCTCCCTTGGGCCGGTACACGTCCAGGTAGAGGCAGTCCTCGCTGACGGCCGAGGGGTCGGCGAGGCCGAACGGCGAGAACTGCACGCAAGCGGGCGCCTGGCGGTCCGCCTCCCGCACACTGCTCCAGCGGCGCGGCTCACGGGGCGCCCGCAGCCGGGCCTCCCCGACCGGGGGTGCGGCGTACGGGACGCCGAGGAACTCCTGTGCCCTGTCGTGAGTCTGTCCGCGCAGCTTGCCCTGCGCCACGGTGACCACAGGGCGCGAGCCCGCGACAGACGTGGGGGCCGCGGTGGTGGGGGCCGCCGTGGTGGCGGGGGTCGCAGTGGCGGGGGCCGCCGATGTGAACAGTGCCAGCAGCGCAAGGGCCGTACCGAGCAGGGGTCTTGCCGAACTGGGCCGCGTTCCGGGCCGCTTCATCCATCCTCCTGAATGGGCTGGTGTGGTGCGGCGGTCAGGGACGCAGACCTGCGATCAGGGCTGAGGTGGTGGCGTGGTCGGCGGGGCCGGTGTTCCAGTTTGCGTTGATCGGACTGACGGCGATCCGTCCGGCGCTGACGGCCTCCACGTCACCGCCCTTCACCGGCGAACGCAGGTCCACCGTCACGTCGACCTTCCAGGTGCCGTCGCCGGAGTCGGTGAAGTCCGGTTCGAGGATCGTCTGCGCATCCTGGAAGGTGGTGGACACCCCGGCGGCGGTGCCCTTGCCGTCGGCGCCGACGATGGGGTGGTTCACGTTCAGGCCGACGCCCTTGGGCAGCAGCGGCCCCGACTTCGCCCGTACACGGAGCCGGTCGATGAGCTTGACGGCGAAGTCGAGCGTCGGGTCCATCGCGTTGACGGTGGTGACCGGGTCGGGCACGGAGAGGCCGCCCGTGCTCAGGGCGATGGCGGGTACGCCCGACTCCACCGCGGCCACGGCGCCGCCGACCGTACCGGAGTGGGTGGCGAGCCCGGCGACGTTCGGCCCGAAGTTGGTGCCGGACACCACCAGATCGGGGGCGTCGCCCTCGAACACCTCGGAGAGGCCGAAGGCCACCGAGTCACCGGGTGATCCGTCGACGGCCCATACCTTCGACTCAGGGTGCTTCACCGTGATCACGGGGGCGTTCGACATCTTCGTGCCCGCACCGCTCTGGTTGGTGAGCGGGGCGACGATGGTGACGTCGTGGCCCGCGGCGGTGAGCCGCTCGAACGCCTTGCGGATGCCGGGCGCGTTGTAGCCGTCGTCGTTGGTGAGCAGGATCCGCAGCGGTGCCGCGGGCCGCGCGGGCGCCGGGGCGGCCTGGGGCGAGGCGACGGCGGGTGCGGTAGCGGTGAGGGCCGCCGTGCAGAGGATCAGCATGGCCGGCGGCAGAACTCGCTTGCGACTCACAGGAGGCTCCTTGGGAGTGGGAGTGGGAGGGCAGGGCAGGGTGCCGGTGGCGGCGGGGCGAGGGTGGTGGAACTGGTAGGGCTGGTGGGCTGGTGGGCTGGTGGGCTGGTGGGCTGGTGGGCTGGTGGGCTGGTGGGCTGGTGGGCTGGTGGGCTGGTGGGCTGGTGGGGCGAGGGTGATGGGGCTGAACCGGCGGGCACGTGACCCTCGGCATGCGCCCGCCGGAGCCAGGGCGGCCGGTCCGCGTCGGCGCGGGCAGCGGTCGGCACAGGCAGCAGCCGATACGGGCTGCTGCCACACGGGGCTATGGCCGACGCGGGCAGCAGTCGTTTGCGGGCAGCGGCCGCCGCGGACCGACCGGAACCAGCGCACTCCTTGGACCGGTCGGTTCAGCGCACTCCGCGGATCGGGAGGATGGCGAGCGCGCCGATCAGCGACAGGGCTCCGCCGGCCAGGAAGAGCGGGGTGTACCCGCCGAGGCCGGTGACGATGGCGGAGGCGACGAACGGGGCGATGATCTGCGGCCCGGCGTTCGCGACGTTGAGGACGCCCATGTCGCGGGCCGCGTCCTCCGCCCGGGGCAGGACCAGGGTGACGAGCGCCGTGTCGACGGCCATGAAGCAGCCGAAGGCGAGGCCGTTGAGGGCGCTGAAGACGAGCATGCCGGTCCAGGTCGGGCTGACGACGGGCACCACCATGACCAGTCCGGCCAGCGCGGCCGACACGCCGACGAACACCTTGCGGCGGTTCCATCGGTCGGACAGCAGCCCGCCGACGACGGTGGACAGCGCCACGGCGACCATCGACACCGGCGTGAGGATCGCCATCGCCTCGGGCGGGTTCAACCCGGCGGGCAGCGCGATGTGATCGCCCAGGATGTACAGCTGGTAGCCGACGACGGAGAAGTAGCCCAGGACCATCAGGGCGCGTCCGATGAAGGCCCAGCGGAAGTCGTGGTTGGCCAACGAGGAAAGGAAAGCCGCGAGTTGGGAACCCTTCGGGGCCTTCGCCACGGCCTCGGTGCGGGGAGTGTCGCGGCAGAAGACGGAGAGGAGCAGTGCGGCGACGGCGACGATCGCGCCGAAGACCAGGTAGCCGGTGCGGATCTGGGTCGCGGTCTGCGAGGCGATGAGGACGCCGGCTGTTCCACCGATCGGCATGCCGAGGCCCACCAGCGCCGACGCCGTGCCGCGACGGGCGGCGGGGACGCGGTCGGGCACGATGGCGGTGACCGCCGCCTGGTACGTGTTCATCGTCGCCTGGACCAGGCACCAGCCGATACCGACGAGCAGCGCGGTGGAGACGCTGCCGAGGAAGGCCAGGGTGATCAGCGCGCCGATCGCGCCGCCGAGGATCCAGGGGTTGCGGCGGCCGCTGCGGTCGGAGAGGGCGCCCGCGATCGGGTTGAACGCCGTCGCGAAGATGGCACTGACGCCTCCGATCAGGCCCAGGACGGCGACCTTGTCGTCGGGTGCGATCGCGGCGACCTGGGTGGGCAGGAGGACGGAGCCGACTCCCATGTAGACCGCCATCATCGCGGAGTTGGCGACCAGCAGCAGAGGCATGAGCCCGCGCTGGCGCGGAGCTTCCGGTTCCGAGGTGGTGGCGGCGGTACCTGCGCCGGCGGCAGCCATGCCTGCGCCAGTGGCAGCGGTGCCTGTGCCGGCGGCGACAGTACCGGTGCCGTCGGCGGCGGCGGGCGGATCGATCGGATCGGTGAGCTCGTTCGTGGCCATGACGACTCCTGGGAGGACGGAGCGGGGAGATGGAGGTGTCGCGGAACCGGGTCGGATGGGGTGCGGGCGGGTGATGCACCGGTTCCGGGTACGCGGGTGGCGGTGGGGCCGGGTGAGGGAGACGCCACGTGAGCGGTCGCGCGGGGGCGGCGGTGTCAGCGGAAGCCGCCTCCGACGGCTACGGCCGACACGGTGTTGTTACACGTGTCACCTGCAGCGCTAGGACACTGTGTAGCACCCATTTCCGTACTCGGCTAGAGCCTTTGTGGGGGCCTTGCTCAGATCGTGACCGAGGGGAGATGCGCACGTCGAGCACGTGTAACCACTCGATGGTCCACGCTGACCAGGGCAATCGCGACGAGAATCCCTCTTGCCCTTGTGGCGGTGGTCACGGATCCGCCATACTCCGTGCCCACCGCGAGGACCTCCCGGCTCAGGCGCTGTTCCGATGCCGATGCCCATGCCGACCACGTACGAACGTGCGGCGTACGACCCTCCAGCCGTACGCCCCTCCGGTCGCGCAGCCCGGTGAGCGCGGCGGCAGCCTCCTCCCCCGCTGCCGCCCCTCCCCCGTCCCGCTCACCGGATTTCGCGCACCCCTCCAGACGCACCCCTTCAGACACATCGCTCAGACGCATCCCTCAGGCGCATCTCTCAGGCGCCGCATTCGCCAGGCGCATCCCTCAGGCGCACCCCTCTCCACACATTCCCGTGACCGCCTTCCCGCGTGCCCCCACCGCTCGAGGTGAAGGCCGTGAAAGGCCTGCCATGTCGCGTCCTTCCGACGCCCTCCTCCTCCGCTCCCCGCGCACCCTCCCCGCCCACCACGTCCCGTCGGCACCGCCGCGTCACGCGCTCGCCGCCGGAATCGCACTCCTCGCCATGTCGCTGCTGATCGGGCTCCTTGTCCGGGTCGACGACCGCTCGTTCCTCCAGGGGCTCGACGATCGCTGGGCTGCTTCCATGGACGGCACGCGCGCCGACGCCGCCACCGGATTCGCCACCGCCCTGGACCGACTCGGCGGCCCGATCGGCGTGATTCCGCCGCTCGTCCTGGGCGGCTGCCTCTGCGTCTACGGGCGCTGGCGTTCCGCGCTGTACGCGTTCACGGCCGCCGTCCTCTCCAGCGTCGTCGTGGTGCTGCCCCTGAAGCATCTGGCCGACCGCCCGCGCCCGCCCCACCCCTGGGTCCTCGTCAACGACGGCTCGTTCCCCTCCGGCCAGGTTTTCAGCGCGGTGACGCTGATGCTCACGGCCGCGATCGTGCTGATCCCGCCGCGGGCGCGACGCTGGTGGTGGCCGTTCGGTGCCACGTACGTCGTCGCCGTGGCGTGGAGCCGCACCTGGCTGCACACCCAGTGGATCAGCGACACCCTCGCCGGCGGGCTGGCCGGGGCCGGAACATGCCTCGTGCTGTGGCGGGTCTTCGCCCCCCTCCTGAAAACGGAAGCGGAGCGGACGGCGAGCAACAGCCTCTGGCTGTGAGAGGCCACATCCGTCATATGTTGAACAATTGACGGTCGCCAAATTTTCTCCATACTCTCGAAAGGTCGGCGCGTACTCGGCGCGCGGCCCAGGAAGGATTGACTCATGGCTCTCACTCCAGGCCCGGATCACACCTTGGTCGCCCTCCCCGCAGGGCGCCTGCGCGGCGCGGTCGAAGGCGGGGTCGCCGTCTTCCGCGCCGTGCCCTACGCCGCTCCCCCGGTCGGTGACCTGCGCTGGCGCCCGTCCCAGCCGCACCCGGGATGGACCGGGACCCGGGACGCGACCGCCGACGGCCCCAGCGCCCCGCAGCCGTACGTGGAGGGTGGGGACCCGGTCCTCGGCGGCCATGGATCGCCACCCTTCGACGAGGACTGCCTCACCCTCAACATCTGGACCCCGGCAGCCGACGAGGCCCGCCGCCCGGTCCTCGTGTGGATCCATGGAGGCGGCTTCGTCTCGGGTTCGGGATCGCTGCCGAACTACTCCGGCGAGACCTTCGCCCGGGACGGCGACCTCGTGATGGTGAGCGTCAACTACCGGATCGGGCCGCTGGGTTATCTGTACACCGGACCCGAGGAGGGCAACTCCGAAGGCGCCGGCAATCCCTGGCTCAGCGACCAGTTGGCCGCCCTCCTTTGGATCGCGGCGCACATCGCCTCCTTCGGCGGCGACCCGGAGAACATCACCGTCGCCGGCCAGTCGGGCGGCGCCCTGTCCACGGCTTCTCTCGCCGGGCTCCCCGAGGCCCAGGGAGTGATCAAGCGCGTGATCCTGCAGAGCCCGCCCTTCGGCCTCGATCTCCCCGGCCCGGACGCGTACGCGGACCGCACCTCCGCCTTTCTGGAACTGGCCGGCGTCAAGACGGTCGCGGAGCTGCGCGAACTGCCCTGGCCCGCACTGATGGGCGCGACCGGCGGGCTCTTCGCCCGCACGGCACGCTGGGGCCACTGGCCGACGCCCTTTCTGCCCGTCGTCGACGGCATCACCCTGACACGCCATCCGGTGGAGGCCCTGCTGCACGGAGCCGCGACCGGTATCGACGTGATGATCGGCTGGACCCGCGAGGAGGCCAACTTCGGCTTCGCCCTCGACCCCGGGTACGCCGCCGCCGACCGGGAGCAGGTGACCGCGCGGATCGCCGAGACCTTCGGGGCCGACGCCGCGCCCGGGGTGTACGCGGCGTACGAGCGGGCCCGGCCCGGCGCCCGCCCCGTCCACGTCCTGATGGACCTGATCACGGACGAGCTCTTCCGCGTACCCGCCGTACGACTCGCCGAGGCCAGGGCCGCGTCGGGGCGGCCCGTCTGGGCCTACCAGTTCGATCTCCCCACGCCCGCGCACGGCGGCCGCCTCGGCGCCGCCCACTGCCTCGAACTCCCCTTCGTCTTCGCCAACTTCGACCAATGGGCGCACGCGCCGTTCGTGACCGGACTCGCCCCCGCGGTCCGCGACGGCCTGGCGCAGACCATGCACAGGGCGTGGATCGCCTTCGCCCGCACGGGCGACCCCAACCACGCGGACATGCCGGCGTGGGACCCGTACGACAGGGAGTGGCGCACCACGATGCGCTTCGACTCGGCGGTGACCGCAGTCGGGGACCTGGCCGGTGACTCGCGCCGCCTGCACGGAGCGGGCGTGTAAGACCGGCAGTCGTGCCAGGTGGGCCGCGCGGACGTGGCACGTGGCCCATCGCACTCATGGTCACCACACTCGTCTTGCACGGCCCACCACGCCTCGTGATCTAACTCGTGTAACCTCGATGGGGAAGGCTGGCACAACCGCAGACACGAACCTCGCAAGGAGCGTCACGGGACGTCATGGCAGAAGAATCCCTCGTCCCCGTCTCGATCACGAGCGCCGACGTGGCGCGCCTCGCCGGCGTGTCACGTGCCACCGTCTCCTTCGTGCTGAACGACACCCCGGGCCACCGCGTCAGCGAGAGCACGCGCGCCCGCGTCCTCGACGCGGCCGACCGGCTCGGTTACGTCCCGCACGCCGCCGCCCGGTCCCTGCGCGCGGGACGCAGCAACCTCGTCCTGATGCCCGCGTCGATCTCCGCGATCGGCCGGCTCGTCAGCGACTGGGTCGACGACCTGCACAGCGAACTCGACCGTCACGGCTACACGGCCGTCCTCCACGCGGGTCGTTTCAGCGACCCCGTCGACGCCGCCCGGGCCTGGGCCGAGCTGCGCCCCGCAGCGGTCGTCGCCCTCGACGGCGACCGACTCACGCGGCAGGCCGCCGAGTTGCTGCGTCGTGCAGGGGTGCGCGGAGTGCTCGCCTTCGCGTCCCACCCGGTGCCCGGCGTCCACACGATCGGCTTCGACCACGCCCACATCGGCGCCACGGCCGCCGAGCACCTGATCGCCCGCGGCCGGACCCGGATCGGCGTCGTCATGCCCCAGGAGCGCGGCCTCGGCGCGCTCGCCCGGCCGCGCCTCGCGGGAGCGGAATCGGTGGCCGCCCGGCACATGGCCACCGTCGCCCCGCTGGAGCTCGCCTACACGCGGGAGTCGGCCACCGCGCTCGCCCGGCGCTGGGCGAGCCTGGACCTCGACTCCGTCTTCGCCTACAACGACGAGTACGCCGCGCTGCTCCTGCACGCCCTCCAGGCCGAGGGGATCGCCGTACCGGACGAGGTGGCGATCGTCGGCTCCGACGACCTCGTCCTCTCCGGGCTCCAGCAGCCCGCGCTCACCACGGTCCGCCTGGACCTGGCCTCGCCGGCGCAGATCGCGGACGCCCTGCACGAGCTGATCGAGACCGGTTCGACCGCGCCCCTCCCCGCCATAGAGGCCGTTCTCGTCCACCGCCAGACGTCCTGAGCTTCCGCGTCCCGCACGCGGCACGAACCCCCGACGGCGCCCGGGCCCGCACAGGGCCAGGGCGCCGTCGACGTGCGCGCGGTCGAGCCGCGCGCAGGTGTGCCCAGGTGGGCACACCGTCGAACCGCGCACGGTCGGTCGAACCGCGCATAACCGAACCGCGCGTAACCGAAGGACGCTGACCCGAAGCGCGCTTGAGAAAGCTGCGGCTAGGGAATTGCGAGGCCGGCGTCCGGTGGCGCCGCGGCCGCCCCCCGGCGGTCGCGAGCGGCTTCCCGGGCGAGTGCCGGAGCGCAGAGCCACCACGCCAGCAGGCCCGCGCCCGCACCGGCGGCCGCCCCGGCAGCCGTGTCGGTGAGCCAGTGCGCGTGAAGCCACGTACGGCTCCACATCATGGCCAGCGTGAACACCACTCCCCCGAGCCACCATGCCCGCCGCCGCGCGGCCGGGATCAGCAGCACCCCGGCGAGTACGACGAGCAGCGCCGCCCCGGCCGCGTGGCCGGACGGGAACGAGCCGTGGTCGACCCGGACCAGCGGGTTCGCCGGTCGTGGCCGATCGACCAGGTGCTTGAGGCCCTGGACCACGAGCAGGTTGCCGGCGAGATAGACGCCGAGCAGGAAGCCGACGGAGACCCAGCGCCCCCGGACGAGCAGGAAGAACAGCAGGGCGAGTGGTACGACGACACCCAGCGGGCCGCCGAACCAGTTCAGGACCGCGGCGAGAACGGCGTACGGGCCGTCGTGCGGGCCGCCCATCCAGGCCAGCCACTGGTCGTCCAGGTCCTGGAACGGCGGGTTCGCCGGGTCGGCCCGGACGACGAAGGCGGGCAGCGTGGCGACGGTGAGCAGCAGGAGCCCCGCCGCGAGGACACCGGGCCGACGCGCCGACCCCGCCTCTGGCGGCCTGTCCGTGCGGGAAAGCCTGTCCGTGCCGGACGGCGTCTCGGTGAGAGGCGGTCTCTCGGGGGGCGGCGAAGGGATGACCGGAGGGGTGGACATGAGCGCCTCTCGCGGACCGCGGGGATGGCCGCGGCCCTTGGGGTGGTCGGTGTATCCGCAGGGCCTGCGGGGCGGGCCCCCTTCGACGGGCCGGACTTCCGACGGCAGCGGAAAGGGGAGGGGACGGTGCAGGAGGGAAGGCAAGGGAGGGGAGAGAAGCGATGGGAGGGGAGGGGAAGAACAGGTAGGAGGGGGCGGATGCCGGCGCACCGGCTCGGGAACCGTCCGGCCCCCGAGCCCGACCCCCCGGCCTCGGAGAGCCCAACCACCCAACGGCCCAACCGCCTCAGACCTTCGCGTCCAAGTGGCGGGCCAGGAACGCGACGCTTTCGGCGACGATCCCCGCGATGTCCGCGGAGCCGAGGAAGATGTGGTCGGCGCCCTCGACGGGCCGCAGGGTCACATCGCCGCCCGCCCCCGCGAGGGCCTCGGCGAGCACCTCGCTCTGGCTGTACGGGACCAGGCCGTCCCGCGTGCCGTGGATCAGCAGGAACGGCGGCGGGGTCGAACCCGCCGCGTACGTCACCGGGCTCGCGGCCCGGGCCAGCTCCGGGCGCTCCGCCTCGGTCCCGCCGAGCAAGGCGTCGTACGGGTCCGGGAAGTTTCCGCCGGGGGGCATGCCCGGCAGGGGGTGGCCTGCCAGGGCGGCGAGGTCGGAGACCCCGTACCAGTCGACGACGGCCCGGACACCCGTGTCCCCGGCGCCCACCCCGTGGGCGCCCTCCAGCGCCTGGGCGTCGGCGCTGTCCGGGCCGACGAGCCCGGCGAGGGCGGCCAGGTGGCCGCCCGCCGACTCGCCCCAGACGGCGATCCGGTCCGGGTCGATGCCGAGGTCGGCGGCGAACCGGCGGACGTAGCGGATCGCGGCCTTCACGTCGTGGAGCTGGGCCGGGAAGGGGGCTTCGAGGCTGTGCCGGTAGTCGATGGAGACGAGCGCGAGCCCGGCCTCCAGGACCGATCCGTGCAGCAGAGCGACCGGCACGGTCGGCGGCGGGTAGCGGCGGTCGCCGTCCAGCCATCCTCCGCCGTGGATCCAGACGACCGCAGGGAACGGCCCTTCGCCTGCCGGGACTTGGACATCGAGGAGCCGCGGGCGGTAGCCGGGCGTGGTGGCGTACGTGACCCCGTGGAAGCGGTGCACCCCGTGCTCGTCCGTCACGGGCGGCACCGGGGGCTGGTAGGGCGGGGGCGGCCAGGTCATGTCGGCCAGGTCGAGCTCGGCCGGGTGGGAGTGCGTCATTGCGGCCCTTCTGCCGACCCCGGGGTTCGGCGCCTTTTGTCCGAAATGCTTGCGCCTGACGCCCGGGGAAACGTAACGTGTTACACGTGTTATCAAAACTCTAGCGACGCGTTTCCGCCAACAGCAAGCCCAACGGCTGTCCGATGCTCACGTTAGTTACACGAGTTACTCTGCGGTCGCGTTGCGCACCCCCTCTGGGAGCACGTCATGCTCACCGCCACCGCTCATCCCGCACCCAGCGCTCCGGACATCGACCACGTCCCGGGCCCCAGCGTCGACCACCGCCCGGCCCCCGGCCACGCCCCGGCCCACAGCGCCGACCACTCCCCGGGAGCCGCCCCGAGTCACGCTTCGGACCGCACCCAGGCCGCCGCCCCCACCCGGGCCTTCGTTCGCTGGGTGCCCGAACCCACCACCGCGACCGTTCCCCTGGTCCGCTCGCGCGTCCACACCCTGCTCGCCGGGTGGCGGATCGCCGCTGACGTCGCTGACACCCTCCTGCTGGCCGTCAGCGAGCTCGTCGGCAATGTCGTCCGGCACGCCGCTGCCGCCACCGGCCGGATGCGCGTCGCCGTCTCCCGGGGCGAGGGGTGGCTGTGCCTGCGGGTCACGGACGGCGCAGCCGACCTGCCCCGCGTGCCCGAGCGCGCCGCCGAGGTCGACGCGGACGCCGAGGGCGGGCGAGGCCTGCTCCTGATCCAGCTGATGGCCGCCGAGGCGGGCGGCGAACTCGCCGTCCTCATCCACGAGTCGGGCAAGTGCGTACGGGTGCGACTCCCCCTCCCCTGAGCAGCTCGGGCGACACTGCGGGGACTCGGAAATATCGCGCAATGTTGACGGCCGCCAAATTATCGAGATACTTGCCCCATCTCCCGCTGCTCCCTGATTGAGGTGCCGCCCCATGGAGCTCTCCCCTTCGGCGCACGCCGATTCCTTCTGCCGCGACCGGCTGCCCGACTTCTCCCTCTGGCCCGAACTCCACTTCGACCTACCGGAGTTGGACTATCCCGACCGGCTCAACTGCGCCCGCCGCCTGCTCGACGACGCGGTCGAACGCTGGGGCCGCGACCGGCCCTGTCTGCTGACCCCGACCGAACGCTGGACCTACGGCGAGCTCCAGCGGCGCGCCGATCAGGTCGCCCAGGTGCTCACCGAAAACCACGGACTCCGGCCCGGCAATCGTGTCCTGCTGCGAGGCCCCAACAACCCCTGGCTCGTCGCCGCGTGGTTCGGCGTGCTCAAGGCCGGCGGCGTGGCCGTCACGACGATGCCGCTGCTGCGCTCCGCCGAACTCGCCGAACTGTGCGAGATCAGCCGTCCGACGGTCGCCCTGTGCGACCACCGCTACCTCGCGGAACTCGATTCCGCGGACCCGCCGGGCCCACCGGGAAGCGCCGCCCCGCCGGCTCTGCCCGTCATCCCCTACGGGGGCCCCGACGCGGGTGATCTGACCGCCCTCTGTGCCACGAAGGAAGGCCGGTTCACCGCCGTCGAGACGGCAGCCGAAGACGTGGCGCTGATCGCCTTCACCTCGGGTACGACGGGACGCCCCAAGGCGACCCTCCACTTCCACCGGGACGTCCTCGCCAACGCCGACACGTTCTCGCGTCACGTCCTCAAGCCCGGTCCCGACGACGTCTTCACCGGCACCCCGCCGCTCGCTTTCACGTTCGGTCTCGGCGGGCTCGTGGTCTTCCCGCTGCACGTGGGCGCCTCGACCCTGTTGATCGAGCAGGCCGCCCCCGAGGAGCTGGCCGAGCTGGTCGCCGCACACGGTGTGACCGTCCTGTTCACCGCCCCCACCGCCTACCGGGCGATCATGGCCGCCGGTGCGACCGGGAAGCTGTCCGGTCTCCGTCGCTGCGTGTCGGCCGGAGAACCCCTGCCCGCCACCGTCTGGGAGGACTTCCACGCCGCCACGGGCCTGCGCATCATCGACGGCATCGGTGCCACCGAGATGCTGCACGTGTTCATCTCCGCCGCCGACGAGGACATCCGCCCCGGCTCCACGGGCCGGCCCGTCCCCGGATACCGCGCCGCCGTGGTCGACGAGCAGGGCGATCCGGTACCGGACGGGCAGCCGGGACTGCTCGCCGTGACGGGCCCGACGGGCTGCCGCTATCTCGCCGACCCGCGGCAGACCACGTACGTCAGGAACGGCTGGAACGTCACCGGCGACACCTACATACGGGACGCCGACGGATACTTCTGGTACGTGGCCCGCAGCGACGACATGATCGTCTCCTCCGGGTACAACATCGCGGGCCCGGAAGTCGAGAAGGCCCTCGCCGCCCATCCCTACGTCGAGGACTGCGGGGTCGTCGGCGCCCCCGACGTGCGGCGCGGCATGATCGTCAAGGCGTACGTCGTCCTGCGCGACGGCACCCCGGCGGCCGAGGCCACGGCCCGGGAGCTCCAGGCCCACGTCAAGCAGGCCATCGCGCCGTACAAGTACCCCAGGGCCGTCGCGTTCGTCGGGGATCTCCCCCGAACGGCCACCGGCAAGCTCCAGCGCGGCGAGCTGCGCCAACGCGCGCGGGCCGAGGCCCGCGCCGAGGACACACGCGCAGAACCGGCCCGTCCCGGCGACACCACCCGTACGGATGCGGCCGAGGCATCCCGTGTCGCCGCCGTTGCCGGCGAGGGAAGACGCGCCGCCGGAGCCGCCGAGCCGCTGGTCCGGCGTCTGCCCAGTGTCACGGTCGAGCGCCGCGTGGAGTGGCCCGACACGGACGCCGCCGGCCACTACCACCACTCCACCGTCGTGCGCTGGGTCGAGGCGGCCGAGGCCGTGCTGCTGCGCCGCCTGGGCCTGTCGCACCTCTTCGGCAGTACGCCGCGCGTCCACTTCGAGGCCGACTACCGAGCCCGGCTCTGGTTCGGCGAGGCGGTCCGCACCGAGCTGCGGGTCACCAAGGTCGGCACGAGCTCCCTGCACTACGCCTTCACCGTCCTCGGCGCGGAGGGTGCGGAGGCCGCGACCGGTCGCATGGTCATCGCCCACTCGGCGGCCCGGGCCACCGGCACCACCCCCTGGCCCGCGGACGTGCGCGAGGTCCTCACCACGGCGGGCCCGCAGGCCCCCGAGCTCATCACCGGAACCACAGGAGGTACCCCGTGCGCGTAGCAGTCATCGGAGGAGGGCCGGGCGGCCTGTACTTCGCGGCCCTGGCCAAGCAGCTCTCCCCGGACTGGGAGGTCACGGTCTGGGAGCGCAACGCCCCCGACGACACGTTCGGCTTCGGGGTCGTCTTCTCCGACGAGACCCTGGACGGCATCGCGACCGCCGATCCGGTCGTCCATGCCGCCATGTCGGCGGAGTTCGCCCGCTGGAGCGACATCGACGTGCGCTACCGGGGGCGGACCCTCACCTCGGGAGGCCACGGCTTCGCCGCGCTGGGCCGTCGGAGCCTGCTGCGGATCCTCCAGGACCGTTGCGCCGACCTCGCCGTGGACGTCCGCTACCGCACCCAGGCACCGGCCGCGGAGCAGCTCTCCGCCGAGTACGACCTGGTGGTGGCCTGCGACGGCGTCCGTTCGGCCACCCGCGCCGCCTACGCCGACACCTTCGGCCCCGACCTCGACGAGCGCTCCGGCCGCTACATGTGGCTGGGCACCGACAAGGTCTTCGAGGCCTTCACCTTCATCGTGGAGCAGCGGGACTTCGGCACCCTCCAGGTGCACGCGTACCCGTACGACGACACGCGCTCCACCTTCATCGTCGAGCTGGACGAGGACGCCTGGCGGCGCGCTGGTTTCGCGGACTCCGCCGGACGCGCGTACCCGCCCGGCGCCAGCGACGAGGAGAGCATCCGGCGCTGCGAGGAGATCCTGGCCGGGCACCTGGACGGCCACCGGCTCCTGCCCAACAACTCCAAGTGGCTCCGCTTCACGACGGTACGCAACCGCACCTGGCGGCACGAGAACGTGGTCCTGCTGGGCGACGCCGCCCACACGGCCCACTTCTCCATCGGCTCCGGCACCAAGCTCGCCATGGAGGACGCCCTCGCCCTCGCGGCCTGCCTGCACGAGCACCCGGCGGACGTCCCGGGCGCGCTCGCCGCGTACGAGGACGAGCGTCGGCCGGTCGTGGAGTCCACCCAGCGGGCCGCGCAGGCCAGCCTCGAATGGTTCGAGAACGTCGACCGCTACACCGGTCAGGACCCGCACCAGTTCGCGTTCAACCTGCTGACCCGCAGCCGCCGCGTCACCTACGACAACCTGCGCGTCCGCGACGAGGCCTTCACCGACGCCGTCAACACCACCGCGCCCGTTCCGCCGATGTTCCGGCCCTTCCGCGTCGGCGGGCTGCACCTGCGCAACCGTGTCGTCGTCCCGCCCACCGCGCTCGCCACGGCCCGTGACGGCGTCCCGGGCGACTTCGACCTCGTCCATCTGAGCACCCAGGCTCTCGGCGGGGCCGGTCTGGTCGTCGCCGGCATGACCGCCGTGAGCGCCGACGCCCGCCCGGACCCGGGCTGCCCCGGCCTCTGGGACGACGACCAGGAGGCCGCCTGGCGGCGGATCGCCGACTTCGTGCACGGCCAGAGCGGCACCTGCCTCGGTGTCCAGCTCACCCATGCGGGGCGCCGCGCGGCCGCCGGACCGCTCCTCGCCGCCTCCCCGCTGTCCTGGGACGAGCAGGGCCCGGTGCCGCGCGAGGCGACGCGCGGCGACATGGATCTGGTCGTACGGGACTTCGTGCGCGCGGCCCGGCGCGCCGACCGGGCGGGCTTCGACGCCGTGGAACTCCAGTACGGGCACGGGCATCTGATGTCCGGCTTCCTCTCCCCCCTGACCAATCTGCGCACCGACGAGTACGGCGGCAGCCTCGCCGGACGGCTGCGCTTCCCGCTGGAAGTGCTGTCTGCCGTACGGGAGTCGTGGCCGGCGGGCAAGGCGCTGCTCGTGCGGATCTCCGCGGCCGACTGGGCGGAGGGCGGGCTGAGCGAGGCGGACGCGGTGGGCATCGCCCGCGCGCTCGCCGAGGCGGGTGCCGATGCCATCGACGTCTCCACCGGCGAGGTGGTCCCCCACGAGCGGCCCCGCTTCGGCCGCAGTTACCAGACTCCGTACGCCGACCTGATCCGCAACGCCACCGGGGTCCCGACGATCGCCGTCGGCGCCATCTCGTCGTACGACGACGTGAACTCGATCATCCTGGCCGGCCGCGCCGACCTGTGCGGTGTGGGGCGGGCCCAGCTCCACGACCCGCTGTGGACGTTGCACGCGGCCGCCGCGCAGGGTTACCGCGGGCCGGCCGCGCCCTGGGCACCGTCATGGAGGGCAGGCAGCGGGCGACCGCCCGCGGGCCGTACGGACCGGGTGCCGCCGCGTCTCGAACTCCTGCGGCAGCCCGCCGTACCCGTGCATCAGCGCTGGCTGCCGCGCGCCACCACCGCCCACACCAAGGCCGACGCCAACACCCACGCAGTCGGGACCGGCGGTGGGCCCGCCGAGGTCGCCGCCGTCTCCCTCGCCCACTGAAAGGGGAGAACCCCCGTGCCACATCCGCCCCTTGACGACCTGCCCCGGTTCACGGCCGCCGCCGTCCAGGCCTCGCCCGTCTACCTCGATCCCGCCGCCACCGTCGACAAGGCCGTCGCCCTGATCGCCGAGGCGGCCGGGAACGGTGCCCGACTGATCGTGTTCCCCGAGGTGTTCGTTCCCGGATACCCGTACTGGAACTGGACGATGAACCCGATCCAGGGCTCGCCCTGGTTCGAGCGCCTCCAGCGCGCCTCCGTGGACGTCCCCGGCCCGTACGTCGACACCCTGCGCGCGGCGGCCCGCCAGTACGGCGTGGTCCTCGTCATCGGCGTCAACGAGCGTGCCGCCCACAGCCTCGGCGTCCTCTACAACACGCTGCTCACCATCGGCCCGGACGGCGAACTCCTCGGGGTGCACCGCAAGTTGGTGCCGACATGGGCCGAGAAGCTGACGTGGACCGGCGGTGACGGCAGTTCGCTGCGCGTCCACCGGACGCCCGTCGGCCCGCTCGGCGCCCTCGCCTGCGGCGAGAACACCAATACATTGGCCCGGTTCACCCTCCTCGCGCAGGGCGAACTCGTGCACGCCGCCTGCTACATCGCGCTGCCCGTCGCCCCGGCCGACTACGACATGGCCGACGCGATCGCCGTCCGTACCGCGGCCCACAGCTTCGAGGGGAAGGTCTTCTCCGTCGTCGCCTGCTCCACCGTCTCCCCGGAGATCGTCGACATGGTCGCCGGGGACGACGAGGAGCTGCGCGCCCAGTTCCAGCGGCCGCGCAGCGCGCTGTCCGGCATCTTCGGCCCCGACGGCCGACCCGTCGTCGAACCGCTCGTCGACGACGAGGGCATCGTCTACGGCGAGATCGACCTCGGCCGCTGCATCCAGCCCAAGCAGATGCACGACATCACCGGCCACTACAACCGCTTCGACATCTTCCGCCTCGAAGTCGACAACACCCCGCGCCCGCCCGTGACGTTCACCATGCCACTGACCGGCCCCGTGACCAGCACCGCTCCTGAGGAGGACGTATGACCATCGAGCAGGACGACACGATGCTCGGCCGCGCCCGGGTCTCCGACACCCCGGAACTCACCGCGTACTACGGCGAGCTCGAAGCACTGGACGCCGGCGCGCTGTGGACCGTCGCCAACGACATCGAGCCCTGGTACCCCCAGCCCAAGTCCGTTCCCGTGCTGTGGCGTTACGAGGAGCTGCGGCCCCTCGTCCACAAGGCCCTCGGTCTCGTCAAGGCCGACGACGCGGGCCGCCGCGTCGTGATGCTGGTCAACCCGGGCCGCAAGGACGTCAGCGCCGCCGCCGGTCTGCTCTACACGGGCCTCCAGATCATGGGCCCCGGTGAGGCGATGACCGCCCACCGCCACCAGGCCGCCGCCCTGCGCTTCGTCCACGAGGGCACCGGCGCGTGGACGATCGTCGACGGCGAGAAGCTCAAGGTCGGCCCGCGCGACTTCGCCATCACCCCGAACGGCACCTGGCACGAACACGGCAACGACGGGACCGACGCCCCGGTGATCTGGCAGGACGGTCTGGACATCCCCCTGGTCAACGCCCTGGACGCCGGGTTCTACGAGGTGCACCCCGACCTCCACCAGATGCCCGGGAAGGTGGTCAACTCCTCCGTCCTCACCTACTCCGGCACCCTCCTCCCGTACGGGTCGGACACGTGGACGCGGCCCCATTCGCCGCTGCTCGCCTACCCGTGGGAGCCGACCTACGAGGCCCTGCGCGGCCTCGCCGAGGCGACGGAGGGGTCCCCGTACGACGGGGTCATCGCCGAGTACACCAACCCGGTGACCGGCGGCTCGGTGATGCCGACCATGGGCGCTCACATGCAGCTTCTGCGCCCCGGCCAGGCCACCGCGGCCCACCGGCACACCGGCTCGGTGATCTACACCGTCGCCAAGGGCCGGGGCGCGTCGGTGATCGCAGGACGGCGCTTCGAGTGGCGGGAAGGGGACATCTTCTGCGTCCCTTCCTGGGCCTGGCACGAGCACCACAACCTCGACCCGTCCGAGGACGCCTGCCTCTTCTCCTTCAACGACTTCCCCGTCATGCGCTCGCTCGGCTTCCACCGGGAAGAGGCGTACCCCGACAACGGCGGCCACCAGCCCGTGACCGCCGCCTGACCCACGAGGAGCCCCCATGCGTCTGCTGACCTTCACGACCACCACCGGTGCCGCACCGCGGCTGGGCGTCGAGACCGACGACCACGTCCTCGACCTCACCGCCCTCGCCGACCACACGGGCACCTCGGTCCCGAACGACCTGCTGGGCCTGGTCCAGGCCGGCCCGGCCGCCCTGGACACCGTGCGCCGGCTGCTCGACGGGGACCGTCCGGACCACGCCGTCCACCGGACCGAGGACGTCCGGCTGAGCGCACCCTTCCGGCCCGGCAAGATCATCGGAGTCGGCCTCAACTACGTCGAGCACGTCGAGGAGTCCAGCCGCAGCCTCGACACCGACAAGGAACTCCCGCCTCGCCCCGTGCTGTTCAGCAAGCCCGCCACCGCCGTCACCGGCCCGGGCGCGCCCATCCTGCACAACGCCGATCTCACCACGCAGCTGGACTGGGAGTGCGAACTCGCCGTCGTCATCGGCCGGACGGCGTACCGCGTGAGCGAGGAGGAGGCGTACGGCCACATCTTCGGCTTCAGCATCGTCAACGACATCAGCGCCCGCGACCAGCGCCGCTCCGGCCAGTGGTTCTTCTCCAAGGGACAGGACTCGTACGCGCCCTTCGGCCCGGTGGTCGTCACCGCCGACGCGATCCCGGACCCGATGGCCCTGGACCTCTCGCTGCGCGTCAACGGCGTCACCAAGCAGAAGTCGAACACGCGGCACATGCTCTTCCCGATCGCCCGCCTGATCGCCGACATCAGCTCCGGCATGACGCTGGAGCCCGGCGATGTGATCGCGACGGGTTCGCCCTCCGGGGTCGGGGCCGGCATGGTCCCGCCGGAATTCCTCGCGCCCGGTGACACGGTCGAGGCCACGGTCGAGCTGATCGGCACACTCACCAATCCCGTGGCCGACGCGCGCTGATCCCCATCGGACACCGACGCCGGACGAATACGTCGGACACCGACGCCGGACATGTACGCCAGACACAAACGCCGGACACATACGTACGAGAACGAGGAGTCACCCGTGCCACCCCGTACCTATCGCATCGGCCAGATCGTGCCGAGCTCGAACGTCACCATGGAGACCGAGGTCCCCGCGATCCTGCGCGCCCGCGCGGCCGTCGCGCCGGACGAGCGGTTCACCTTCCACTCCAGCCGGATGCGCATGACCCATGTGACCCCGGAACAGCTCAAGGCCATGGACGCCGACTCCGACCGCTGTGCCGTGGAACTGTCCGACGCGCGGGTCGACGTACTCGGGTACGCCTGTCTCGTCGCCATCATGAGCATGGGACCGGGCTACCACCGGGTCTCCGAGGAGCGGCTCCACCTGCGTACCGTCGAGAACGGCGCTCCCGCGCCCGTCGTCACCAGCGCGGGAGCCCTCGTCCACGGACTGAACACCATCGGCGCCAAGAAGATCGCCCTGCTCGCCCCCTACATGCGCCCCCTCACCCGGACCGTCGTGGACTACCTCACCCGGGAGGGCATCGACGTCCTCGACCACCAGGCCCTGGAGATCCCGAACAACCTGGACGTGGCCGCCCACGACCCGGCCAGGCTGCCCGGACTCGCCCGCGCGCTCGACCACGCCGACGCCGACGCGGTCGTCCTCTCCGCCTGTGTGCAGATGCCCTCGCTCGACGTCATCGAGGAAGCCGAACAGCTCCTGGGCAAGCCGGTCGTGTCGGCCGCCGTGTGCACCGCCCACCAGATGCTGCGCGCCCTGGACCTCCGGGCCGAGGCCCCCGGTGCCGGACATCTGCTGTCGGGGGCGTACGCCTGACCCCCGTGGGCCCGGAGGGGGCCTCGATATGATCGCGACCGCGTACAACGGAAGGCGATCATGTCGGACAGCCCCCTCAGGCCCAGCTCGTTGATCAACACGGTCTACGGTGCGTTCCTGCGCCGCCTGGGCGGCTGGACATCCATCGCCGACCTGATCACGCTGATGGGGGAACTCGGCGTCGACGCCCCGGCGGTGCGCTCGGCGATCTCCCGGCTGAAGAAGCGCGGAGTCCTCGAACCGGAGCGCCGGGGCGCCACCGGCTACCGACTGAGCCCGGCCGTCCTTCCCGTCTTCGACGAGGGCGACCGCCGGATCTTCGCCAGCCTTGAGCCGGCCGACCTGGCGGACGGCTGGGCCATGGCGGTGTTCTCCGTACCCGAGTCGGAACGCTCTCACCGCTACCAGCTGCGTACCCGCCTGACCTGGCTCGGCTTCGGCAACATCGCCCCGGGCGTGTGGCTGGCGCCGGGCCGGCTCCTGGAGGACGCGCGGAGCATGCTCGTACGACTCGGTCTCAGCGACTACGTCCACCTGTTCGCGGCCGAGTACGCGGCCTTCAGCGATCTGCCGGGGACCGTGAGCTCGTGGTGGGACTTCCCCGCCATCCAGACGCAGTACGCGGCGTTCACCGACACCTATGCGCCGGTGGCCGCGTGGTGGGCGGCGGCCGAGGCGGAGCCGGAGCCCGCGGAGGCGTTCCGGCACTACGTTCCCCTGCTCACCCAGTGGCGGCGGCTGCCGTACCTGGACCCGGGTCTGCCGACCGAGCTCCTGCCGGCCGATTGGAACGCGGTGGCCGCCCGGCAGGTCTTCCAGCAGCTGCACGGCATCCTGCTCGACCCGAGCCTGCGGCACGTCGCCGAGGTCACGGGGCTGAGGGCTCAGGGGTGAGCGGCTGACGTCCGAGGGCCGTCCGATCCGTGGGGATCGGGCGACCCTCGGGGCGTCGCAGGGTCCCTGTTTGTTGGGCCGGTGGTTGGTAAAGAGGGGAACGACAGAGGTCCAGGAGGCCGGCGGATCCGCGGCCTGGACGCCGAGGAGCGGCGCGCGCGCCGCCCCCTCGCCTCCGAGCGAGGGGGCCGTTGGGTCGCGTGTCCGGGAGCGGAACTACGCGCAGTCTTCACCGAACTTGACGGCCATGAGCTCGACGGGTTGCCCGTTCAGTGCAGCCCCAGGTGAGGGCGTCTGGCCGCACACCTGCCAGTTGGACTCCATCAGGACCATGCGACCGTCCGCTGTAGCGTCGGCAACGGTGATCGACGTGCTCGCGTCGAGCGCGCCGCGGGCGGCCTTCACCGACTTCCCTGTGAAATCGGGCATCTTCCCGCCTGCGGTGGACGGCGCCTCGGCTTCCTGTGCCGGGCACGCCTCTTCCAGCTTCACCGCTCCGAAGTCGAGCGTGGTGGTGACCGCCGTGGACGTGCCGGCAGGGAGGCTCTGGTTGCAGACCTTCCAGTTCCGGTCGAGCGCCTGCATGCGGCCGCGGCCAAGCGCGTCATGGGAGGTGAGTGCGTAGAAGCCCAGCTCCTGCGCGGCGTCTTGGGCGGACTGCAGGCCCATGCCGACGAAGTTCGGCACGGTGGCCTTCTCGTCCTTGGCAGGCTTGCTGCTCGCCGGATCCTTGGTCGTCGACGTCGGCGGGGCTGCCGACGGGCCGCTTGCGGCGGGTGACTTGGCGTCGTCGGCAGGCTGGCAGGCGACGGCGCCGCCCAGCATGACGCAGAGCAAGGTGGTGGTGAAAATGCGGGTACGCACGGGTTCCCCCCGAGTGGTGCCGGTACAGGCGGGTCACGGTAGACCACTCGTGCGCAGTGCGTGAGCGGTCTTCACCAGGTCGTGACGAACCGGCCGGTGCCCTTGTGTGTCAGGCGCGCCCCCGTGAGCGGGCACGGCCGCTCGGCCATTTTCCGCCACACCTCTAGCCCCGTGGCTGATACCAGGTGCATGCTGTGGCCACGGCCTCCCCGCCACCCCCGTCGGGGGATCCGCCACGACCCCGCTTGCCGCTGCGATGCAGGCGGGGTCGAGCGCTGCCGTCACGCCGAGGTTCCCTCCGCCCGCGGTGCCTCGACGTCCGCCGGCCGGCCTTGAGCCGTGGACGACCATGGGTGCACCCATCGCACCCATCTCTCCAGGATGCCGCGTTCCTGGTACGTGAGCTCGGAGTCGGGCCGCCAGATCCCACAGGCCCGGATCCTGCGTTCTCCTGGCGGCGGCCCGATCCGGCGGGACCGAGTTCTGAGGCCATGGTGAGTGACGCAGAAATGGTGACGCAGAAATGGCGTCGGCAAAGCGTCGGGTAGGTGCCAGAGTTCCGGCGGTTCCGGGCGGGCAGCGGCTGCCTTTTGACGTGGGCACCGAGCTGGGGGCACAGGGCACGATGCTGCAGCTCACCGGAGGGCATGAAATCCGCCCGGTCGCAACTCCCTGAAGTCAGGAAATCCTTCGACTCGCACATCCGCCTGAGGGCACAAAATCGTTCGGTTCACAAATCCGGCAGAGGGCATACGGTTCGTTCAGTCGCAACAGTATTGCCAAGAAAATTAAAGCTTGACGTCGTCGCGGAGTTTGCTTATGGTCCAGTCGTTCAGGTTCCCGCCGCGCGCTATCCGAAGGTGTTCATGACCACGCCTCCAACGTTGCCGAAGCTCAGGCAGCAGTTGATTCTTGCCGTTCTTATGTTGTGTTCGTTGCTGATTTGGCTGGAAAATACCGTCCTGAGCACGACGCTGGAGACCCTTGCCGACCCGGTCCGCGGGCTGGGGGCCGATCCCGGTCAGCTGCAATGGGCGACGGGTTCGTACACGCTGGCCTTCGCCACGTTGATGTTCACTGCGGGCTCATTGGGCGATCGGTTCGGCCACCGGACGGTGTTCTCCATTGGACTGGTGGTCTTCGCCGGGTCCTCGCTGTGGGCGGCGTACGCAAGCGATACGGGCCAGCTGATCACAGCTCGAGCTGCGATGGGTGTGGGCAGTGCGCTGATCACGCCCTCCATGATGGCCATCCTCATGTGGACCTTTACCGGCCCCTCGCGGGCTGCCGCGATCGGCATTTTCTCGGCTTCGGCCGGTGTCGGAATGGCTGCCGGCCCGGTGCTGGCGGGGTTCCTGCTCGATCATTTCTGGTGGGGCTCGGTCTTTCTGATCAATGTCCCGGTCGCGGCATTGGCGTTGGCCGGACTCGCCGTACTGATTCCGAATTTCCGCAGCCCCACTCCGCGACCTCTGGACCCCGCTGGAATGCTGCTGTCGATCAGTGGCCTCGTGGCGTTGGCCTTCGGGCTGATCCGGGCGGGGCAGGTGGCGGTGTGGAGTCGGACCGACGTCTGGGCGCCTATCATTGTCGGTCTGGTCCTGCTGGCTGCTTTCGTACTCGTCGAACTGCGCCTCAAGGCGCCCAGCTTTGATCCGCGACTGTTCGCGCAGCGCACATTCGGTGGCGGCAATATAGCGCTCGGATTGCTGCTCTTCGGCGTGGCCTCGATCACCTTCTACAATGCGTTCTACCTGCAAGGCGCGCTCGGACTTTCGCCGATGAAGGCGGGTCTGGCCAATATTCCGACCGCATTCGGCGCGCTCGCGGGGGCGCCCCTTGCCTCACGCCTGGTTCGCCGCTTGCCGCTACGCCTTGTCACCGTGCCCGCGCTCACCGTGGCTGCGCTGACCATGGGCGGATACGGGTTCCTCGGACTCCAGACTCCACTCGTCTGGATCGAGATCCTGTTGTTGGTACAGGGTCTCTCGATCGGCATGGTGATCGGCCCCGTTACGGCCGCACTGATCAGCAACCTGCCGTTGGAACAGGCCGGTGCAGGATCGGCCGTCACCAACACCGTGCGACAAACCGGCAGTGTGATCGGAATCGCCGTAGGCGGCACCATCATGTCGATCATGTACCGACGTGCCATCGAACCTTCGCTGGAGGGTGCACCCGGTCCCGTGCAGGATCAGGCGCGAGTGTCTGCCGAGCAGGCCCGCCACATCGCCACCACCATCCACCGGCCCACTCTTGCTCAGGCTGCTGATGATGCGTTCATCCATGCCATGCACGTCGGCGCGGGCTGGATCGCGGTCATCGCACTCCTCGGAGCAGTTGTGCTGCTGATTACCTTGCCTGCCGGAAAGAAGAAGGCTCCGCTCCCGGAGCCGGACCACGAAGAGGCACGCAGCTCCGTCTGAGGGCGTGACGGCAGCCCGCTCAGGCCGGTCGCAGGGCAGCTGAGCACCCGAGTCGGCACCATTCGCCGTGTCGGGTGCTCAGCCCGCTCCTGCGCGGCTGATGCCTGCCGCTTGAAGTCATCCGCCGAGCGTGGGCGGACCCACGTCGGACGGCAGGTTGCGCAGGGCCGTTGCCACGGCATCTTGCGCCGTGGCGAACCGGCCGAGGTCATCGCTGATCACGCTCGTGCCCACCCCGTACGTGCCGTCGCCGTGGGCGGTCAGGCAGGCGCGCGGGATCGTTGTCCGGTACCTCGAACCGGCCGGTCGGGTGTACGAACGCTGCCGTCCGGCAGATGTCTTCCAGGGACTTTCCGTCGTGCCAGGCCCGGGCGGCCCTGGCGACCTGCGCCAGGTCGTCCGTCTGGCCGTCGACGAGGGCCAGGTTCTGGAACGGCTCCGTGCCCCTGATCGACCACCGCCTTTCGGACCTCCAAGCGCTGATCTCCAGCGGCTTGCGATGCGACACGGTGGTCGCGACGGCCGCTTCGAGCAGCGGGGCAAAGACCGAGGCCGTGACGGGGACGGCGTCGAGGCAACCCTCCCACTCGGCCCGGAGTGCCGCGGCGAGGCTGCCGAAGGCCGCGACACCGGAGTACAGGACAGCGGGATCGGGAGGTGTAGGCACGGCTCCTGATTGTGCCCGAGCCATTGGCTGCCGCAGCAGGCGGCCGGCTCGCCCGTGGCAGGAGGCTCCCGTGAAGGTCATGAGACACGGTCTTCGCCGCCGGCCCGAAGGCGGCCGGAGCCGTTGCTGGAGGTCAGCTGGGGGTGAGGAGGCAGAACTCGTTGCCTTCTGGGTCGGCCAGAACCGTCCAGGAGATGGCGGACTGGTCGATGCCAGGGTCGGTGGCACCCAGGGCACGCAGTCGGGCTTCCTCTGCCGCCAGGTCGTCACCGGGGTAGGGGCGGACGTCGAGGTGGACGCGGTTCCACACGGTCTTGGTGTCGGGGGTGCGAATGAACTCCAGGTAGGGGCCGACTCCTTGAGAGGAGCGCATGGACGCGTGGTCGTCGGTCACCTCGTGCAGCGTCCAGTCCATCGCCTCGCCCCAGAACCGGGCCATCGCCCGTGGGTCGGTGCAGTCGACCACCACCGCGGCGACCGGCCCGGTGTCCCGGTAGATCGCACGGGGCTCCAGGACGCAGAACTCGTTGCCCTCCGGGTCGGCCATGACCGTCCAGGGGACGTCGCCCTGACCCACGTCCGCGAGCGTCGCGCCGAGATCCTTCAGGCGCGCCACCAACTCCGCCTGATGCGCGGTCGATGTGGTGGCCAGATCAAGGTGCACCCGGTTCTTCACCGTCTTGGGTTCCGGTCGGGCGATGATGTCGATGCAGACGGCCGTGGGGTCGGGATAGGAGAAACCCACCGGTTCGAGGTTGGTCACTCCCGGCCCCTCACTGTCGACACCCCAACCCAGTGCCTCCGCCCAGAACCGGCCGAGCACGGAGTCGTCCTGGGCCTTCATGTTGATCTGCACAAGTCGTGTCGCCATGCCGTAGATCCTAGGAGCTGTCGGCGGCCCTGGTCGCGGTGGTGCGGGCCGCGCGGGCGCCCGGCCCACCGGAGGCGACGGGCCGCTACACCGTATTGAAGAGGATCTTGTGCTGGCCGGTGAAGAAGGGATCGGCCCGCGTGAGCTTGGCCTGGACGCTCGCGCCCAGGTCGAGTTCGACGCCGGACGTGATCCTGCCCATCACGGCGGGTTCCGCCAGGTGCACCGTGCCCTTCTTCGGTTCGTCGATCTCCGCGTCGGTGTTGATGACCATGCCGCCGAAGACCTCGTTGACCCGGTTCTTCAGCACCGCGGCCTCCGCCAGGTCCACCGCGCGCCGGTCCGCCACCTTCCCCTTCCCCCGCGCCATGTCGCACGGCAGGCAGTACAGGGCGTCGAGCACCCAGTTCGGCGGGGCCTGGCCGGCGCACGCGGCCACGCACAGTTCACCTGTGTAGCGGTCGATCAGGCGCCGCAACGGGGCCGTGCAGTAGGTGTACGGAGCCGCGATCGCCGCGTGCATCGTGTGCTTCGGGATGTGGTGGTCACGGAAGGTGGTGTACTCCGCCTTGAGCAACATGGCGGTCGCCTCGCTGAGGAAGGCCATGTGCTTGCGGTCAGCCGGATCGAGGGAGTTGACCAGCGCGGCGTACGAGACGCCGGGCTTCCAGTCGATGCCCAGGAGCTTTGCGATGTCGTGCACGCGCCGGACCACGTCCGGGTCGGCCTGCTCCTTCTGGGTCCGCAGGATCCCGGTACCGCTGTCCAGCATGATCCGGGCCGCAGCCATTCCGGTCATGAGGGAGATCTGCTCGTTCCAGCCCTCCACGGGCAATGCCGCCACGTAGCTCAGCCGGAACGATCCGTCCTCCAGGGTGACCTCCTGGTCCGGCAGGTTCACCGCCACCCCGCCGCGCGCGGCCTCGACGGCTTCCCGCAGCTTGCCGATCTCGCGCAGCAGGGCGACGGACTCCGAGGCAGTTCCGGCCTCGATGTCCTGTTGGACCTTCTTGTAATTGAGCTTGGCCAGGCTGCGGACCTTGGCCCGGCTCACGGTCGAGTCGGTCACGTTGCCGTCGGCGTCGAGGTCGTGCTGCCACAGCAGGGCGGGGACGACTTGGTCCGGAAGCAGGCTGGCCGGTCCCTCGGAGATCGAGGGCGGGTACAGGGGCACCTTGAGGTCGGGGAAGTACAGCGTCTCGATCCGGTCGTGCGCCTCGGCGTCCAGCGGACCACCGGGCCTGACGAAGGCCGCCACGTCGGCGATGGCGTAGTGCACGCGGTATCCGCCACCGGGCCGCCGCTCCAGGTGCATGGCCTGGTCGAGGTCCTTCGACGTCGGCGGGTCGATGGTGAACAACGGCAGGTGAGTGGCGTCCTTGGCGGGCAGCTGGACCGCGGCCTTGGCGGCCTCCGCCGCTTCCAGCACATGCGCGGGAAATTCCGTAGAGGCCTTCAGCTCTGCCCGGAGCTGCTGCAGTGCCTTGAGCAGGTCGTCCTGGGCCTCGCGGGACATGTGCATCTGTCGGCGTCGCATGTCTCGACCGTAGGGCGGCGGCTGCGGAGCGGCGCAGTGAGCGGGTCCAGGCGGGGGAAGGGGCAGCGATCCGAGGGGCGGGCCATCCCCTTGGGTGCGTCTGCTCGCCGCCCCGTTGGCCGCGCTCAACGCGGTCCCCCGCCCCCTACCGTCGTCACCTGCCCCGTCCCGTCGTCACCGACGCCGGGCCGCCGCCCGCCACTCCCGCCGTACGGGAGCGAAGTGCGGGTGACGGGTGACCTCTCGTCGCCCTGGAGCACTGGCCGACAGCGACCAGCGTTACGGGCGCGGGCGTGTCGACGCAGGCGTGGCTGCGCAGGCGTACCGGCGCCGCCGATGAAGTACTCCTGGGGCGGCTGGTACCCGCCCTGCCCGCCGTCGCCACGGCGGGCACCGGGCCGCTCGACCAGGTGTCAGGTGGGTGTGGGGGCGGTTTTGTGCGTCGTGGTGCCGCCGTCGTCCTGTGCCTCCGGCTCAGCGGGCTGTTGCGGCGTGGGCGGGGTGCGGACGAGCAGCGCGACCAGTACGGCCAGGGCGCCGATCACGGCGCCGACGCCGAACCCCCATCGGATGCCCGTGGCCAGGGCGCCGGTCGTGTCGGCGCCGTCGGCGGCTGCCGTGGCGGCGTGTCCCGACATGACACTGATGACCAGGGCGGTGCCGGCGGCGGCAGCGACCTGTTGGAGCGAGCCGAGGATGGCGGAGCCGTGGGGGTAGAGGTGCGGCGGCAGCACGGACAGGCCGGAGGTGAACACGGGGGTGAAGACGAACGCCATGCCGGCGCTCAGGACCACGTGAAGGGCGAGCACCAGCCACGGCGAGGTCTGTTCGTCCGTGAGGGCGAACAGCGCGAGGCACAGCGCTGTGAGTGCGGCTCCGGGTACGACCAGGCGTGGTGCGCCGAGTCGGTCGTAGAGCTTGCCGACCTGTGGTCCCAGCAGGCCCATGGTCAAACCGCCTGGGATGAGGAGCAGCCCGGTCTGCAGTGAGGTCAGGCCGCGCACCTCCTGCAGATAGATCGGCAGCAGGATGAACGCACCCATGAGGGCCATGAAGGACAGGCACATCAGGCCGAGTGCCACGGAGAAGTGACGAAACGCCAGGGCGCGCAGGTCCAGCAGCGGCGTGGACGAGCGCTGAAGTGCCAGCTGTCGCCATACGAACAGGCCGACCAGCACGGCGCCGGCCAGGGTCAGGGCCGCCGGGGACATGGGGGCCTGGGATGCGTTCCCGGCTCCGAGCTCGCTCAGGCCGTAGATCAGGGAGCCGAAGCCCGCTGCCGCCAGGGGGACGGACAACCAGTCGATCGGGCCGGCCTGTGGCTCGCCGATGTTGACCAGTTTGCGCCGACCGAAGACGGCCATCGCTCCGGCGATGGGCAACACGGCCAGGAACAGCAGGCGCCATGTCCCCAACTCCAGCAGCACGCCGGAGACGGCGGGGCCGAGCGCGGGTGCGACGGAGATGACGAGGGTGATGTTGCCCATCACGCGGCCGCGGTCGTGCGGGGGCACGAGGGTCATCAGGGTCGTCATGAGCAGCGGCATCATGACGGCGGTGCCGCTGGCCTGGATGACGCGGGCGGCCAGCAGTACGGGGAAGGCGGGCGCGGCCGCGGCCAGCGCCGTACCGGCCAGGAACAGTGCCATGGCCAGGCTGAAGGCGGTCCGGGTCGTCACGCGCTGCAGGAACCAGCCCGTCACGGGGATGACGACAGCCATGGTGAGCATGAAGGCCGTGGACAGCCATCCTGCGGCTGCCGCGGTGACCTCGAACTCGCGCATGAGCCGCGGGATCGCGTTGACCATGATCGTCTCGTTGAGGAGGACGACGAACGTGGACAGGACGAGAATCCGCAGCACGGCGGTGACGTGGGCGGGCGAGAGGGTGGGTGTCGGGTGTGGTGCGGGCATGGCGCCTTCCGTCATGTGAGTGTCTTCCGCACGTGGCAGCTCACACTGACAGACGGCGGCGCCGGGAAGAACTCATCGGTGCTCCCGATCCTGTCGGCCGCGCAGCCCGAGCACAAACCGTTTTCCCGCGCCGGAACGCCGGGAGGGGTCGGAGGCCGTGAGCGGTTCCAGCGGCCTGCCCTGCGGGCGTCCGCCTCCCCCGTCGAGCTCCCCGTCCGGTTCCCCGTCGAGGGTTGCGGCCGACCGGCGGGTTCCCCAGGGAGTCGCCGGCGTTGCGGAACCTCGATATCGAGTCGACGCTGGTACCGCACAGAACCGCCCAAGGGCGGTGATCGGCCTGATCGACAGGACATCCCTCGGCCCAACCCCTGCCGTGTCGCGGCGAGTAGGGCGGAACGTGGAACCGAGGGGCATTCAGGAAGCGCTTACCGAGCGGTACTTCCTGCGGGGTCACCGAGTTCGGAGCTTCTTGGGCGCAGTACCGGAAGAATATTCCCCTCAATGAATGCCGATCCGATCACAAGAGTTCCGAACTGATCAACAACGCATCTATAGTGCCGTCGTTGCGACTCCCTTCCCCGCGTGCCCGCTCCCGAGAGTCTGGTTGATGTCGGCGTCACCCACCCCCTTCCGTCCTGCCCTGACCGCCTCGCTGCTGACCGCCGCCGCGGGCGGTGCGCTCGCCGTGGCCGCCGTCGCCGCGGCACCGGGCGGCGTCCGTGCCCCGCTCGGCTGGTTCGCCGCCTGTGGCGTCCTGCTGCTCTCGGCCGCGGCCTTCGCCGTGACCTGGTACGGGCGGACCTCGCGCGTACTGGCCCGGCGGGCCGAGACCCTCGCCGCCGAAGTCGCCTCCAAGGACGCGTACGTCGCCCGGTTCGCGGCGACCGCCGAGCGCGAGACGGCCACCCTCAGGGACCGTCAGGAGGCGGAGACAGCCGCCGCCCGGGCGGCCCACGCTGCCCAGGCCCAAGAACTCGTCCGGTCCCACGCGGCCGAGATCGCCGAGCTGGGCCGGGAACGCGCCGCCGAGACCGCGCGGCTCGAAACCCGGCTGCGCCGCGCCGAGTCCGGCCGGTCGGCCGCCATGGCGGCCGCGGCCAACGCCGCCGGCCGCATGCAGGCCCTTGCGACGAGCATGCTCGCCGACCTCCGGGAGATGGAGCACCGGCACGCCGACGAGGACGTCCTGACCGATCTGCTCCACCTCGACCACCGCACCGCGCAGGCGGGTCGGCTCGCCGACTCCGTCGCCGTGCTCAGCGGGGCCAGGTCCGGCCGGCGCTGGACCCGCCCCATCGTCATGGAGTCGATACTCCGCGGCGCCATGGGCCGGATCAGCGGCTACCAGCGGGTGCGACTGCACTCCAGCAGCGACGCGGCCGTCGCTGGGCACGCGGCCGAGGGCGTCATGCACGCCCTGGCCGAACTCATGGACAACGCGGCGAACTTCTCGCCCCCCACCGCCGAGGTGCACGTCTACGTCGAGGAGGTCCCGGCCGGCGTCATCATCGCCATCGAGGACAGCGGCCTCGTGATGAGCGACGTGCAGCAGCGCCGCGCGGAGGCCGCCGTCGGCTCCGCACCGCAGGACCTGGCCGGCCTGTCCGGCACCCGCCTCGGCCTCGCGGTCGTCGGCCGGCTGGCGCGCAAGCACGGCCTCACCGTGTCGTTCCGCCCCTCCGCGCGCGGCGGCACCGGCGCCCTCCTGATGCTGCCTCAGGAACTGATCAGCCACGCACCCGCGGAACCGACGGCCACGCCCGTCGACACTCTGCCGCCGGTCTCGGGCCGCGGCCTGTCCGCGCCCGCCACGACCGGCGCCCCGACCCCGGCCACGGCCTCCGAGCCCGAGACCGTGCACGACAGCGCGGCCGAGACCACCGGCGAGCACCCGCGGTTCGGCGAGAGCGGCCTGCCCCAGCGCCGCCGCGGACGGGCCATGGCCGCCGCCCACCCCGAGGGGCCGCAGGCCGCCGAGAAGGCGCCCGCCGAAGGGCCGCGCACCGGCGCGGCCGCCGGTGCGGCGAACCGGTTCGGCACGTTCCGCCGCGCGGTCCGCGGCACCACGGCCCGGCCGGACGGCGAGCCCGAGGGCGGCCCCGTGCCGGAGACCGCGACGGCGTCCGACCCCGCCGGGTCCGGCGCGTCCGCCGGCGCCGACCGTCCCGGCTCCCCCTCCGTACCCACCGACCCGGCCGGCCCGACGTCCGCTCCGCGGACGCCGTCGCCGACCTCGAACCCCCCGTACCCGGAAGGCACCTCGTAATGACCGGCTCCACCACCGACGAGAAGCTCAGCTGGCTCCTTGAGGGCCTGCTGGAACGCACCGCGGGCACCCGGCACGCCCTGGTGCTCTCCCGTGACGGCCTGAAGCTCTGCCGCACCCCCGAGCTCTCCGTCGACCAGGCCGACCAGCTCGCCGCGATCGCCGCCGGCATCCAGAGCCTGTCGCACGGTGCCTCCGTGGAGTTCGGCGACGGCACCGGCGGGGTCCGGTCCGCGATCGCCGAGTTCTACGGCGGCATCCTCTTCATCGTGGAGGCCGGCGAGGGCGCCCACCTCGCGGTCGTCGCCGACGAGGACGCCGACGCCGGCCTCGTGGGCCACAACATGTCGGAGCTGGTGGAGCAGTTGGGCGAGCACCTGGTCGCGAGGCCCCGGGGATGAGCCGCGGCAGGCCGGGCCGGGACGACTCCCCCGACCGGCTCTACACCCTGACCGGCGGCCGCAGCCGCGCCGGGTCCGACGCCTTCGACCTGGTGACCCTGGTGGTCTCCGAGAGCGACCCGGTCCCCGGCATGCAGTCGGAGCACGCCGCGATCCTGCGCATGTGCAGGTTCCCCACCGCGGTGGTGGAGGTCGCGGCCGGGCTCGGACTGCCGGTGTCGATCACCCGGATCCTCCTGGCCGATCTGCACGACACCGGCGGGATCAGCGCCCGGCATCCCCGTGCGTCGTACCGCCTTCCCGATCACGACATCCTGGAGCAGGTGCTCGTTGGACTCCGTAACCTCTGAACAGCGCCAGACCCTGCACAGCACCGCCGACAACGGACTGAAGATCGTCGTCGTCGGCGGATTCGGAGTCGGCAAGACCACCCTCGTCCGCTCGGTCAGCGAGATCCGTCCGCTGAACACCGAGGAGACGATGACGCAGGCGGGCGAGGGCGTCGACGACACCGCGGGGGTCGCCGCCAAGTCGGCCACCACGGTGGCCTTCGACTTCGGCCGGATCTCGCTCGACACCCACAACGTCCTGTACCTGTTCGGGGCGCCCGGCCAGGAGCGGTTCTGGTTCCTGTGGGACCGGCTGTTCTCCGGGACGCTCGGCGCGGTGGTGCTCGTCGACACCCGTCGGCTCGCCGACTCCTGGTACGCCATCGACCGTCTGGAACACCACGGGACGCCGTTCGTCGTCGCCTGCAACGACTTCGGCGGTCCCGCCCACACCCCCGCCCAGATCCGCGGGGCCCTCGACCTCGCCGACGAGGTTCCGCTGGTCTTCTGCGACGCCCGGTCGCGCGAGTCCAGCAAGCAGGTCCTCATCTCGCTCGTCGAGCACCTGCGGACCGTCGTCGCCCCGGCCACGCGGCCGGACCCGCAGCCGATCCCGGAGCCCGCCCCGTGACCCTCCCCGAGCACCCGCCCGTCCCCCTGAGCGGGCCGCGCTTCCAGACCGACCCCACCGAGCTGTACCGGCAGATCCGGCGCGAGCACGGGGCGGTCGCCCCCGTCGTGCTGGACGGCGACGTACCGGCCTGGCTGGTCCTCGGCTACCGCGAGCTCCACCAGGTCACCAGCGACCCGGCCCTCTTCTCCCGCGACTCCGACCTGTGGAACCAGTGGGACTCCATTCCGGCGGACTGGCCGCTGCTGCCAATGATCGGCCGCAAGCAGCCGTCCATCCTCTACACCGTCGGGGAGCGGCACCGCGAGCGCGCGAACGTCATCTCCTCGGCCCTTGAAGGTGTCGACCCGTTCGTACTGAAGGAGCGGGCCGAGCGCTTCGCCGACGAGCTGATCGACGCGCTGTGCGGCAAGGGGTCCTGCGACATCATCGCCGAGTACGCGATGCTGCTGCCGGTACGCGTCCTCGCCAGCGTCTACGGCTTCGCCGAAGAGCAGGGGCCGGGGCTGGTCACCGCCCTCAACGACATGATCAACGGCCAGGAGGGCGCGCTGGAGGGCCAGCGTCACCTGGCGGAGTCCATGTTCGCCCTGCTCGCCGCGAAGGCGGAGGAGCCGGGCGACGACGTGGCCTCCCGGATGCTGGGCAACACCGCCGGCTTCACGGTCGAGGAGGTCGCCCAGGACCTCATGGTGATGCTGGCCGCCGGCCATCAGCCCACCGCCGACTGGATCGGCAACTCGCTGCGGCTGATGCTCACCGACGACCGGTTCGCCGCCTCCCTGTCCGGCGGCCGCCACAGCGTCGGCGAGGCGATGAACGAGGTCCTGTGGGAGGACACCCCCACCCAGAACGTCGCCGGCCGCTGGGCCTCGCGCGACACCCACCTCGGCGGGCGCCGGATCGGCCGCGGCGACCTGCTGCTGCTGGGCCTGGCCGCCGCCAACTCCGACCCGCACGTGCGCGCCGACGCGGGCCGGCTCACCGGCGGCAACAACGCCTATCTCTCCTTCGGCCACGGCGAGCACCGCTGCCCCTTCCCCGCGCAGGAGGTCGCCGAGACCATCGCCCGCACCGGGATCGAGGTGCTGCTCGACCGACTGCCGGACGTCGACCTCGCGGTCCCCGCGGCCGACCTCGCCCGGCGCCCCTCGCCCTGGCTGCGCGGACTCACCGCGCTCCCCGTGACCTACACCCCGACCCCCGCCCTTGGAGCACTCGGATGACCTGCCCGCACGCCCACGCCGCGTCCGCCGCCGACGCCATCGCCCTGGACCCGTTCGTCACCGACCTCGACGGCGAGAGCGCCCGGCTGCGGGCCGCGGGCCCGTTGGCCCGTGTCGTCCTGCCCGGCGGGGTGGCCTGCTGGGCCGTCACCCACCACGCCGAGGCGCGGCGGCTGCTCACCGACGCCCGCCTGGTCAAGGACATCGACGTCTGGGGGGCCTGGACGCGTGGCGAGATACCCATGGACTGGCCGCTGATCGGCCTCGCGAACCCCGGCAGGTCGATGCTGACGGTCGACGGCGACGAGCACCGGCGGCTGCGCACACTGGTCGCGCAGGCGCTGACCGCGCGCCGGGTGGAGCGGCTGCGCGAGGGCATCGAGGCCCTGACCACGGGCATGCTGGACCGGCTGGCGGAGCGTCCGGCGGGTGAGACCGTCGACCTGAAGGCGGAGTTCGCCTACCCGCTGCCGATGAACGTGGTCTGCGACCTCATGGGTGTCGACCCGGTCGACCACCCGCGGTTGAAGGCCCTGTTCGAGAAGTTCTTCTCGACGCAGACACCGCCCGAGGAGGTGCCGCAGATGATGGCGGACCTGGGCGCGCTGTTCTCCGGGATCGTGGCGGGCAAGGTCGAGAAGCCCGGTGACGACCTGACGAGCGCGCTGATCGAGGCGTCGGAGGGCGGCGACCGCCTCACCACGGAGGAGATCACCAACACCCTCCAGCTGATGGTGGCGGCCGGGCACGAGACGACGATCAGCCTCATCGTGAACGCCGTCGTGGCCCTGGAGACCCACCCCGAGCAGCGTGCCCTGGTCCTCTCAGGCGAGGTGCCGTGGGCGAACGTGATCGAGGAGACGCTGCGCTGGTCGACGCCGACCTCGCACGTGCTGATCCGCTTCGCCACCGAGGACGTCGAGGTGGGCGACCGGGTCCTGCCCAAGGGCGAGGCCCTGATCGTCTCGTTCGGCGCGATCGGTCGGGACGAGGAGCAGCACGGCCCGACGGCGGGCTCGTTCGACGTGACCCGTACGCCGAACCGTCACATCTCCTTCGGTCACGGCCCGCACGTCTGCCCGGGCGCCGCCCTCTCCCGCCTGGAGGCGTCGGTGGCCCTCCCCGCCCTGTACGCGCGTTTCCCGGAGCTGCGTCTCGCCGTCGCGCCCGAGAAGCTCCGGAACAAGCCGGTCGTCACGCAGAACGACCTGTTCGACCTCCCGGTCGTCCTGGCCTGACGGCCGCGCGGAGAGGAGGGAACCCGGCAGCGGGGTTCCCTCCCTCGGGGCGGAGAAACGTCTCACGTCCTCAGGTGCGGGCCGAGGTCTCCGGCCCACACCGGGACTGCTGCCCATCGTGCGGGGCCTTCGTGAGGTGTGCGGTCAGTCGAGTTCCCTGGGCCCGTAGTGGGCGACGGCTGCTCCGGTCTGCAAAGCCCAGTAGCGGTCTCCGCACGACCAGTGCCACCACTCTGTGGGGTAGTTGACCAGGCCGGCAGCGGTCAGCGCAGCACTCAGGACGTCCCGATGGGAGCGAGCCTCGGCGCTGATGTTGTCGGCTCGCAGTTGGGCCGCGTACTCGTCGAAGTAGTGGCGTTGCAGCGACGGCGGACGATACCCCTCGACGAACAGCACCGCACCCCCTCAGGCAGCTGCGCCTGCGCCTTGAGGAGTCGATCGAGCACTCCTTCCCGCAGGTGGGCGAAGGCACTGGCGGAGTCCTGCCACTTGCGCTCGTCGACCAAGCAGGGGAATGCCTCGTCGCACATCCACGAGCCGTTCACCGCACTCCCGGACAGGCACGGCTGCGACCTTCGGGTCGGACATCAGAACGATCTCAGTCGTGAAGCGATCATCTCCTGACCCGAGTCCGTCCCGCCGCGCCGTTCCATGGTCCCGAACCGATGGGATGTGGACAGCGAGCATGGCGCCATGACCACTGATCATCCCGCCGAGCGCGGCGGCGCCGGGCGCGACCGGTTCGCCGCGTTCTCCGATCGGGCGTCGAACATCACCAGCTCCCCGCTGTTCTACGTCCTGTGTGTGCTTCTGGTCCTCGGCACGGTCGTCCTGCACTTCATGCACCCACCGCTGTCCTGGCTGATCTTCGCCGGGGATGTCATGACGGCCGTCAACCTCCTCCTGCTCGCTCTGCTGAAGAACACCGAGCGGCGTGACACGCACGCCGTTCAGCGCAAGCTGGACGCCATCGCAGCAGCCCTGCTGGAGCAACGCGACGGCACCAGCCACACAGCGGCGGACGAGCTGCGGCAGGCGATCCGGATGGAGGAAGACCAGTGAGGGCCAGAGACCGAGACCCATGCCGTCGACCGTGACCAGCGCCCTCGCCGAAGGTCGGGCGCGCCATCGAGCCCCCAGCGAGCTCGCAGGGAGTGGAGCGCGGCGGGTCTCCCACGGCTTGCTCGCCGCACGCCGAACTCCCCGCGCTCGCCATGGCGTCACGCATGCGCAGCAACCGGGCTGACGCTCCCTCCCCCGAGCTCGCCGGCATCGGCATCCCGCGGGTCAAGGGTCCCCTGCCTGATCAGGGCACACGCGGCGGCAGCTGCTGGGGCAGCACGGCAACCGGTATCAACGCCGTCCCTTTCGGAGCTGCCCGTCCCCGAAGTGGGGGTGATCCCTCGTCCGCCCGGGCGTACCCACGTATGAACCCGGGGTCGTCCGGGCAGGCGGTCGTCCATACGGCCCCTGCGGGGCGGCGACGGACGAGGTGGGGCGTGGCACTCGGCAAAGGACAGCACGACCGGGGCCAGGGGCTGCTCGCGCGCGTTCGGCGCGACCCTTTCGCCGTCCAGACCGTACGGTCCACGGCGGCGGCCACCCTCAGCTACGTCGTCGCCCTCCGGCTCAGCAGCGAACCGGTCCCCCTCACCGCACCCCTCACCGCCCTCCTCGTCGTCCAGGTCACGCTCTACTCCACCGTGACCACCAGCCTGCGCCGGGTGAACTCGGTCGTCGTCGGTGTCCTCATCGCCATCGCGTTCAGCGCCGTCGTCGGCCTCTCCTGGTGGAGTCTCGCCCTCGTCATCCTGGCCTCGCTGCTGGTCGGCCGGCTCGTGAAGGTCGAGGAGTTCATCCCCGAGGTCGCCATCAGCGCCATGCTCGTCCTCGGCGTCACCCAGGTCTCCGACACCGCCTGGGACCGCGTCCTGGAGACCCTCATCGGCGCCGCCGTGGGCATGCTCTTCAACCTGCTTCTCGCCCCGCCCGTCTGGGTCGACACCGCAGGCGACTCCATCGAGGACCTCGCCCGACGGATGCGGCTGCTCCTCCTCGACGTGGCGGACGAGTTCACCGGTGCACCCCCCGTCGAGCAGGCCGCCACCCGGCTCCACGAGGCCCGCCGTCTCGACAACGACGTCGCCGACGTCGACGGGGCCCTGCGCACCGCCGAGGACAGCCTGCGGCTCAACCCCCGCGTCAAGGAGGGCCTCCTGCACCGGGTGGTGTTGCGTACCGGCCTCGACACCCTGGAGATCTGCGCCGTCGTCCTGCGGGTCCTCGCCCGCACCCTGACCGACCTGGCCAAACATCGTGCCGGGCACCAGCTGCTGCCCGAGCAGGCCGCCCTGGCCATCCGGGAGACCGCCCAGTACACCGCCGACGCCCTCGTCAGCTTCGCCGTCCTGGTCACCGCGCGGGGCAGCGAGGACGCCGAGGCCGCGGAGACCCGGCTTACGGGCGAGCTGCGGGCGGCCAGGGCCTGCAGGGACCACGCCGCCGACCGGCTCCTCGCCCTCGCCCTCGCCGACCCCGGGCGCTGGCAGCTGTACGGGGCACTGCTCACCGAGGTCGACCGGATCCTCGACGAACTCGACCCCGAGCACCGGGGCCACCGACTGATGGAGGAGCTGGACCGGCGGGTCCGCGAGCGCAGTGACCGCCGACGCCGTATCGCCCTCCGTGACCGGTGGGCCATGCGCCGGCCCGGCCGCGCCGGCGGATGACCGCTCGCGACGGGGTACTCACTCACGACCCCCTCGACTCGATCGTGCTCCGCTGCCCACGTCAAGAGAGTGCGGTGGGCTTGCGCGGCGACGGCACGGCCCGCAGCAACTCCCACAGGGGCGTCGATCCGGCGGCCCACTGGGCGAGGAGATGGCGGTCGACCAGGTGGAGGCGCTGGGACGAGGCGAAGTCGAGAGCGGGGGCGGAGAAACGGCCGTTGGTGAGCATGACGAGGACGTCGCCGCCGTGGATCTGTCGACCGGTGCCGTTGAGGACCTGGAGGTCCGGAGTACCGACGGCGGAACCTGACCAGCCGGCCTTGCGGTGCTTGCACTGGATCACCCAGCGCCTTCCGAACGGGTCGGTGGCCTTCACGTCCGCTCCGTTGTCGCCGCGTCCGCCGACTTGTCGGGCGTCCTGGCAGCCGTCTCGGCGCATCAGGTCGCGGACGGCGTACTCGAACTGGGTGTAGTGCAGGCCGTCCAGGTGCTCGACGGCATACCTCAGGCCCTGAGCCCTGACGCGGCTCCACCGCGCGGCCTCCTGCCGTCGGTGCGTCCAGAGCGCTCCAGCACCTGCCGCGACCAGCAACGCCAGAAGAACCACCCACGGATGCGCGGCCAGCCACGACACCACTGCCATGACCAGACTCACGGCCACCATCCCGATCAGTCCGAGCACCCACAAGTTGACCGGAACGGGGCTCTTGCGACGGCGCGGCCCACGCCGGGCGGGCCGACGGCGGGTGGGACGGCGGCTCATCGGCCGCTCCCTGAGCTGGGGAAGACGATCGGATACGAGACGGTCGGTGTCGAGCGCACCACCGGCTTGTCCCGTCCGGGCCACTTGATCGGATAGACGACCGTCGACTGCGTCCGGGGTATCCGGTGTCGCCCCGGCTGGTCACTCGCCCCGGTGGTCGTGTTTCCACTACCGAAGAGAACCACCCCTGCCACGATCATCCCCGCGATCGCCGTCTGCCGGCGGGCGCCGGCCGGGAGGCGCGTGTGCCTCCCGACCACGGTTCCGTCGGACTTCGCATACTGCTCGACCACAGGCACAGCGGTGTCCCCCCTCATCAGTCGAGTCACGCCTCCCTGCGCGACCGGCTCATGAAAGCACCCACCACTGACAACGTGTCACATGGAGATCACCATTCGTGATCATTTTGCGCCACGAGCTCCGCACGCGTGCCGAGGTGGGCTGCCCGAGGGCCGGAACGTACGTGCGGATCGCGCCGGCGAAAGTAGTGGTGTACGGCATCGGAGGGTGAGCGGCGCCCCTCCTGTACACGTGACATCGTGGTGTCATGACCATCGTGGTTCGCCCGGCTGCCGTCTTCGAGGATGTCCGCACCCTCGTCGGTCCGAAGTCACCCGGGGCCAACGTCTGCTGGTGCCTGAGCTACCGGATCCCGTCCAAGCTCAACAACGAGCTCCGTGGGCCGGCCCGCGGTGAGTACGTCGCCGAGCTGTGTCGGACGGCACCCCCTCCGGGGGTGCTCGCCTACGACGGTGACGAGCCGGTCGGATGGGCCGCCGTGGCACCGCGCTCGGACACCTCGTTCGCGCACAGCCGTAAGATCCCGCACGTTGACGACCTGCCGGTCTGGTCGCTGTGGTGCATCCGCGTACGTCCCGGTCATCGCAGGAAGGGGATCTCGCACGCCCTGATTGCCGGTGCGGTCGAGTTCGCCCGCGCCCATGGCGCACCGGCGATCGAGGCGTACCCGCTCGACAACGGTGGCGCCACAGTCGACGCGACGATGGCGTACGCCGGGATCCGGAAGAACTTCCAACGCGCCGGGTTCACCCACGCCGCCGACACCACATCGGTACTGGCCGGTCATCCCCGGGTCCTGATGCGGCTCGACCTGCGCTGACAGGCCCTGGGACCTCTACGGCCAGCAGGACAGTGGTGAGCGGCGAGTGGCGAGTGGTCAGGCCGAGGCCGGAAGGCGCGCGAGGCTCGCTCCGCGAGGACGGGAGGAGGGCTGCGTGGCCGGAATCGCCGGAAAGGTGCCGTACCCCCACTCTTTGAGAGCGCTCTCAAGCGCTGGCCAGAGTATGTCCGTCCAACTCGCGGCGATCAAGGGGTCACGCAGGGCCGGACCGACGTCTTTCGCGGGGTGCGCGCGGACAGACCGTCAGGCGGCTGACGTGGCGACGGCGGACCTGGTCCGCGACGTCTTTCGGCCTGCAGTCGGTCGTCGTCCCGGACCCGGCGACAGCTCACTATTGGTGTGCCGGGGGCGCCGTGGGGAGCAGGAATGGCGGAGGTGAGGTACGGAGCCTGCCCGGCACTCCAATGAGCGGTGTGCATCGTGAAGGTGCCGGTCACCGGTCTCGCGCGAGTTGTCTTCGGCGTACTCGTGCTGGTCGTGCGCGGCAGCCTGAGGTGTAGATCGTCTGGCAGGTGCCGGTTTGCGTTTTCTCGCCCGCCGTCTCGGGTTGCGCTCGTACGCTCCGGCGCATGGTGGACCCCGAGGTGCGTGAGCGCATCACCGCGCCGCGTGGAACGGGGGGACCGAAGCTGCTGGGCTGTTGCGGGAGAAGAAGCTCTTGGTCGGGCCGCTGCGGGAGCAACTTGCCGGCCCGGTTAATCGGTTGCGGACCTTCGGGCTGGAGTGTCTGATCCCAGCTATGACGATTGTGCTGGGTACGCCGACTGTCGACGGGGTACGCGAGGCCATGGCCGCGCTGCGGGAGTGGCAGTACGACGTAGCGCCGATGCAGTTGCACTCCGGGGACATCGGCTGGAACTACCGATTCGGAACGGCCCAGACTGCCGCGGTGGTCCGGACCTGGAGTCGGGACGGGCGGATTCTCGCGGTCGGGATGCTCGACACGCCGACGCTGGTGCGGATGACGGTCGCTCCGGACGCCTTCCAGGATGAGGACTTGGCGCGGCGGCTCGTCGAGGACTTCTCGCTGGCTGAGCGCGGCGTGCTGCCGGACGGAGCGGTGTCCATCGAGGCTCCGCCAGGCCTGCTGCTCCACGACCTGCTGAGCAAGGAGGGCTGGGGCGTCGACGAGCCGTGGACGCCGCTCTTCCGCGACCTCACCGACCCGGTGGAGGACCCCGGCGTGCGGATCAAGTCGATCGGCCCGGAGCAGGCACAGGACTTCGCCGACGTCCTACGGTCGGCGTTCAACACCTCGCGGCCTACGCGCGAGTACTGGCACGCGATGTCGGCCGGACCGTTCTACGCCGACGCCCGCTGCCTGGGCGCCTATGACGACCAGGGCAGCGTGGCGGCGGTGGTGACGGTGTGGTCGGCCGGCCCGGGGAAGCCGGGGCTGGTCGAGCCGATGGGCGTCCACGAGAACCACCGTCGTCGCGGCTACGGCCGGGCGATCACCGTGGCCGGGGCGGCCGCGCTGCGGGAGATGGGCTCGTCAAGCGTCCGTGTGTGCACGCCGAGTTCCAACGTCGGAGCCGTCGCCACGTACAAGGCCGCCAGGTTCGAGGTGCGGCCGGAGGTGCGGGACCGCATCCGGACGGCCTGACGCCGGGGCTGCTGGGTAAGGCGGCGGTCTGGGACGTAGATCGTCCGGCAGGTGCGGGTTCTGCGTTTCTCGCCCGCCGTCGCGGGTTGCGCTCGCATGTTCCGGCGCATGGTGGACCCGCCCCGAGGTGCATGAGCGGATCACCGCGCGCCGCGCGGAGCGGGATGAACCGGAAGAGCAGCTGGTCAAGCGGCTGTCCGAGGTGCGGCCGAGCGAGCGGGACGAGCCGGCCGTGGCGGTGCGGGTGTGGCAGCGGATGAGCGAGCAGCTCACTGACGAGCGGGCAACGACCGGGTCGCCGGTGGTGCAGGTGACGGGTCGGGCGGTGCGGATGGTCCCGGACCGGGCGTCAGGGGTGGCCGAATCCGCGCTGCCGGCGGACTACCAGCGCCTTCTGGCCGCCGTGCGGCAGGCCGGCGGGTGGCAGGCCGGCGGGCCGGTCGCCACCCGGGCCGTCGGTGAGGACGGACCGGGGACGGATCGACCTGAGAACCTTCGCTGCGGTGCAGTATTCGCGGGGAGAACTCGGTCCTCCACTCCCCCGGAGGAATGCGAGGGCGAGTTCGTCATCCACCACGCGCCAGTGCGCTCCAACAACAACGTCATCAATGTGACGCGGAAGCCGCGTTATGTGACCGCATGGTGGGAACTGGACACAGGGGATTCCCACTGGGACGCCACCAACTCTCCGTTCAAAGGCAAATGCCTCACCGACGACTCCGCGACCCAGAGCTACACCCTTCGCGGCCGTCATGAACCCGTCACGCCCGTGACCCACCGCCGACAGACCTCCGCGACCGCCACGGCAGGAACAGCGCCGACGCGACCACCGCATGACCTGCTCGCCGAACGGGGCGGGCCGGCGTCACGACGGGTTGCTGGTGGGTACGGCGCGGGCCACAGTGTGGACTCCGCCCACGCATCGGGTCGCTGCGATGTGACATGGGGGCGAGGGCATCCGGGGCCGGTTCAGCGAGGCCGGTCAGGGACCCGAGCACTTCGGCCACCGCCGACGTCGTGGAGTCGTACGGCAGCAGGCAGTCGGTGAGCAGCCGGACGGGGTCGGTGTGACACCCCGCCAGAAGGTGATCGGACGGCGTGCCATGTCGATCGCGTGGTACGGGGTCCCCCGGGTCCGGGCTGCTCAGCTCCTGGCGGGCACAGCTGCCAGGTCGTCGAAGCGCGCGTCCAGTGCAGCGCGCCTGGCGACGCGAGCGCTTCTGCTCCTGCATGTGCGGTCATTGGTGGCACAGGCTGTCCGTCGTCGAATGACTCCCTCGCTCGGCGCGGCACGGACCCTCGCTTCCGCCGGCCTCCTCGTGGGCCCACCAGCCACGTACCGACGTGTTCCCGGACGGCCTCCGCGACGCAGAGGCGGACCGCGGCACCGCCCAGACTGCCCCGTGGGTGGCGCCGAGGCACTCGTCGGGATGGTCCGGCTTCACCGACGCCCTCCGCTGCCGGCCCCTCGCCGATCTGGTCGACGCAGATGTGGAGAAGTTCGGGTCACCGCGTGAGTTTTCGGTCGGCGAATTCCTCTCTTACGCCGCACCGGAAACAGTTTCAGGCCCTTCCAACTCAATAGTAACCAGCCTCTGAACAGCCAAAACGCCCTCTCCGAGGGGGCGGTCAAGGGAATCCACGGAATTCAGACGGGCGGGGTATGGTCGGGCCCGCTCACCCGTCCGAGTATTCGTCGAACGCCGTGGGCCACAAGGAAACAAGGAAAACGAGGAAAACGGGGCACATGCAGACCCCGTGGGCGAAGACCGACCAAAGACGTTCGAGGCGAGGCAGACCGATGGAAGCTCCGACCACCCCGTCGGCCGACGGCTACGGCCCCGGTGCCGCTGCCACTGCCGGCGGTCAGGACGGGGGCTGGTTCGCGCGAGGTCCGAAGGGAGCGCACGGGCCCCGGCGACCCGGGCATCCGGAGACCGGCCGGTCGGCCCCGGAAGCCGCGCGCCCGGCGGAACGCCAACCGACCCCGACCCCGGCAGCGACCCCGGCAGCGGCAGCGGTCCCGTCCGCCACGGAGCTGTTGCGCCGCACGATGGCCGAGATCGAGCCGATCGCCGACCGGGTCACCTCGTACTTCTACGCACTGCTCTTCCTCCGCCACCCCGGTTTGCGGGACCTCTTCCCCGCCGCGATGGACACCCAGCGCGACCGGCTCTTCAAGGCCCTGCTCACCGCCGCGACCCACGCGGACGACCCCGTCACCCTGACCACGTATCTGACCCACCTCGGCCGCGGGCACCGGAAGTACGGCACTCTCCCCGAGCACTATCCGGCCGTCGGCGAGGCCCTGATCGGCGCCCTCGCCCGCCACGCCCCGGAGACCTGGGGGCCACGGACCGAGGCCGCGTGGGTGGGCGCCTACACCACGATCTCCCAGATCATGATCGACGCGGCGACCGAGGACGAGCTGCGTGCGCCGGCCTGGTGGCAGGCGGAGGTGGTCGCCCATGTCATGCGGACGAAGGACGTCGCGGTCGTCACGGTCCGGCCCGACGGGCCGTATCCCTTCCTCGCCGGGCAGTACACGGCCCTTGAGACCCCCTGGTGGCCGCGGATCTGGCGGCACTACTCCTTCGCCTCCGCGCCCCGCTCCGACGGACTCCTCTCCTTCCACGTCAAGGCCGTACCGGCGGGCTGGGTCTCCAACGCCCTCGTCCACCGCGCCCGCACCGGAGACGTCATCCGGCTCGGTCCTCCCGCCGGTTCCATGACCGTGGACCACACCAGCGACAACGGGCTGCTGTGTCTCGGCGGCGGCACCGGCATCGCGCCCATCAAGGCCCTGGTGGAGGATGTCGCCCAGCACGGTCGGCGCCGCTCCGTCGACGTGTTCTACGGCGCTCGCCAGAACCAGGGCCTGTACGACATCGACACGATGCTCCGGCTGCAGCAGGCGCACCCCTGGCTCTCGGTGCGCCCGGTCCTCGACGACGGTCCCGTCGGCCTGCTGTCCGGAGGCATCCCGGAGGCCGTACGCGAGTTCGGCCCGTGGCACACCCACGACGCGTACCTGTCCGGCCCGCCCGGAATGATCCGGTGCAGCGTCGACACCCTCGTGGGCATCGGCATACCCACCCACCGCATACGGCACGACTCCATCGAAGAACTGGTCGGGGCAACGACGTGAGTACTTTCGAACACGCCGGACAGCAGGCGACGACGACCCTGCGCACCACCCGCCCGGGCAGTGACGGCGAACACCTCGTCCAGCAGCGCATGGGCACCACGGACCGCGCGGACCGCTTCTACGCAGACCAGGTCCTCGACCGACTGAACCCCCGGATGCGCGAGTTCGTGAACCGGCAGGAGATGTTCTTCCTGGCCACCGCCGACCGACACGGTGCGTGTGACAACACCTTCCGCGCCGGCCCGCCCGGCTTCCTCCACGTCCTGGACGAAGCGACGCTCACCTACCCCGAGTACCGGGGCAACGGCGTCCACGCCAGCCTCGGCAACATCGAGGAGAACCCGCAGGTCGGCATCCTCATGGTCGACTTCCTCCGGGACCGCATCGGGCTCCATGTCAACGGCAGGGCCAGGGGCGTGGCCGACGACGAGATGCGCCGCGCCCACCCCTGGCTCCCGGCCGACCAAGTGCCCGGCCGACGGCCGCTGGTGTGGGTGGTGATCACCGTCGAGGAGGCGTACATCCACTGCGCCAAGCACATCCCCCACTTCCAGAAGGTCCCCGCGCGCGGCCACGGCCGCCCGTGGGGCACGGACGACTTCAAGCGCAAGGGCGGTGACTTCTTCGGAGCGGCCTCCGAAGCACCGGACCGCGGCCCGTACCTGCCGCCGCCCCGTCCGGACGCGGATGCGGCGACCTGGCGTGCGGAGGCGGAGAGGGTACTGGCGAGAGCCGAGCGGTACGCCCTCGGCGAAGGCGCCGGCGCCGGGGCGGAATCCCCTGCGGGAGCGCCGCCGTTCAGCGGCTGGTTCAGCAGGGGTACCTCGGTCTGAGTCCCCCGCTCCGCACGTTTACGCTCTTGGGGCCGGGTCGGGTGAAACCTTTCGGCCGTCTCTTCCGTCCCCTTCTCCGGGAGAGCGTTGAGAACGGGCGAGGAGCAGCAGGACATGGGGCTGAAGAGCAAGTACACCGCGCACATAGCCGTGGCGGCCTCGGCGGTCGCGATCAGCCTGGCGGCGTGGGGGGCCACCACGCTGACGGACACCGAGGCCGCCGCCCGAACGGGGGCGGGCGCGCAGGACACGCCCGAGGGACGGACGAAGGATCCGGCGCAGGGGCCGCCGCCGGTCTCGAAGGTGAGGATGCCTCAGGGGATCGCTCATGCCGCCGAGGCGGGCGGGAAGGCCGTGAACATCACCATCGACGACGGGCCCGACCCGCAGTGGACGCCCAAGGTGCTGGAGGTCCTCAAGCAGCACGACGTCAAGGCGGTCTTCTGCATGGTCGGGCCGCGGGCGAAGGAGTTCCCCGACCTGGTCAGGCGGATCGTCGCGGACGGGCACCGTCTCTGCGACCACACCACGTCCCACGACACCGCGATGGACAAGAAGTCCGTCGCGTACCAGCGGCAGCAGATCCTGGACGCGAAGAAGATGATCGAGGACGCCGCCGGGGGCGCCAAGGTGGAGTACTACCGGGCGCCGGGCGGTGCGTTCACCCCCGACAGCCGACGCATCGCCGCCGAGGCGGGGATGCGGCCGCTGGGGTGGAACGTGGACACCAAGGACTTCGAGAAGCCCGGCACGGGCGCCATCGTCAGCACGGTCAAGAACGAGCTGTCCAACGGGCCGACGATCCTCTTCCACGACGGCGGCGGCGACCGCGATCAGACCGTCGAGGCCCTGAAGCAGGTGCTGCCGTGGCTCAAGGAACAGGGACGCACCTTCAGCTTCCCCGTGCGCACCACGCCCTGAGGACGTACCGGACCGGCGGTGGGTGACCGGACGCCGGTCACCCACCGCCGGGTCCGCGGCCACGAGGTGTCCCGGTGTCAGAAACGGGCCATGAGGGCGGCGAGGCCGGCACGTGTGGCGACGTCGGTCTTGCGGAACACCCGGGAGAGGTGGGTGGCGGCCTTGCTACTGATCTGGGTCTCCGCGGCTGTACCGGTCTGTCACAGAACCGAATACTGGGCCGGATGTGACCTGGCCCGCGAGCGGCCTCCGTCGCGCGGCTGTCCTCCAGCAGTGCGACGGAGGCCGGTGTGTGTGGTCATTGAGCGCTACATGACGGATGGCGGCCCAGCAGGCCCTCGATGAGCCCGCCGTGCGCGCGGTGTTCGCGAAGCAGTCCGCGACGTCCACACCGCCCGCCCCGCCACGTGCCGATAGGCATAGGTCTCAACTCGAACGTGGAGGGGCTGGGGGGCCGGTCTCGTGTGGCCGGCTAGTGCATCAGCTCGGAGTGGGGGTGCTCGGGCGCCGCCGGGCAGACATAGAGCTGCTGGGCGTAGCCGCTGCCGATCTGGACCGCAGTGGGCTTGCCAGGTTCGAAGTGGTCAAAGCCCAGGGATGCTTCATCTGCCGGGCCCTCGTGCGGGAGCCAACTGCTGTCGTCGTCGGCCTCGAACGTGGCGATGGTCAGCAGGGCATCCATGTCGCTGCCACAGGCAGGGCAGAGCCGGGGGGCGGGGTCGGTGGCGCCCCAGAGAGGCCAGCCGCCGACTTTCCAGCCGGGTGCGCCGGCCAACTCATTGTCGTAGAAGTTCTGCGGGTACGACGCGTAAGCGCTGTCCACCCCTGTTTCGGCTGCCTGCCACACGCTCCAGTTGCCTATCTGCTCCTGGAGTTCCTTGCTCAACTCCAGGTGGTCCGGGTATTCGGTGACCTGCTCCGGGTTGAGCAGGCACGGCTCGGGCAGGTAGCCGTCGAACTGCATCGCGGGCGGTTCGGGGGGCGTGGTGAGGATGTCGGTGACCGTGGCTGCCGACCGCCAGAACAGCGCGGTCTTGGGCATGATCGGATGGTCGAAGGGGCACCACAGGGCCTGGAGCAGGTCCGCTCCGTCTGGCGCGTGCAGATCGGGCACATCCCGTGTGTACAACTGTGCGACCGGCAGCATCGCGAGGGAACCCTCATACGGGGCGACCGCCAGCGTCACTGGATACTTCCGAGGGGGTCGGATTCGCTCAAGGGTCTCTCGTTCCTGTGAGGTCAGGCTCCTGCCGCGCGAGGCAGCACGGATCCGTCGTTCCAGCCTCACGTCCGCTGGGGACAGGGCCCGGTTGATTCCGTCCACCACATGAGGTCCGTCGCAGTGCGGCCACGGCTCGTCGGCGGGCCATAGCAGCGGTCCGCCGATGGAGCTGTCCTGCGGTGACGGAGACCCGGGGCGGGGGTGCAACCGGGTCGCCGTGCGTGCCAGCGGAGCCAGCTGAGGAAAGACCGTGGTCACGTCGAACGGCCGCGGCGAAGTGGTCGGGGTGCGGTTCATGAACTCGATCTTGCCAACTGGCTATGACAACGGGACCGACCCGCAGCCGCCTCGGGGCAACCATCTCTCCAGGCGGTACATCCGGGAACGCACGGGTGCGCAACTGCTTTCTCACAAGCGGTGGCACGTCCGCACATGCGCACGCTGCGGCCGTCGGGCGGCGAAGTCGGCGGAACCTGGACCCGATACGCCCCCGGCGACCACGCACGGTGACGCCAGGACCGACCTCACCGAGTCCAGTTGTGGAAGCGCGCCCGCTGGGGACACTCGTCACGGAGGCATGGACAGGGCGCCTGCCCCAAGGCTTTCGCCCGGCAGACACCCTGGAGACGCACCGATCAGCCCAAGAAGGGCCGGGGCCTCGGCCGATCTCCACGCGCCGCACCACGTCCACGGGGGCGCGCGCGGGCGGTCGGCCGAATCATCCGGATCGAACAGGGCTTGACGCAGGCGCTTCATGGGGCGCGAGAGCAGGCGGGATACGTGCACCCGGGCCTCCTGCAAGCGGCGGGTACGTGCACGCCCAGCAAGTGTCTCGGAAGAACGTCTTGATCTCTCCGACCATGTAGTAGGGCACGGCGAAGGTGGTGAACTCGACCGTCCTCCAGCGGTGGACGACTGGGGCCGTCTACCGGCGATGCCAGCGGGCCGGGCCGCTCTTGGGCCGGACCACGAAGCCCAGCGGCCACAGGACGAGGACGGCGATCCATCACAGCGCCTTGGCCGCGAAGCCGGCGCCGAGAGCGGCAGGACGAGCAGAAGAACAAGAAGCAGCGGGACCATGCGCGTCTACCTCCCGAAGGACAGGTGGTGAAGGAGACGGATGGACGGGGTTCGGTCAGTACGCGACGCTGGGAAGGGCCGGGAACCTCGCCCCCCTCAGAAGCGGCGTTCGAAGAGCAGGGCCGCCGGTCCGAGGCCGCGTCGCCGCGCCCGCCGTCCCAGCGCGTACGCGAGGGTGAGCTCGGCCGCCGTGCCTGCGACGGCACCCGCCGTCACCGTGGCTCGAGTGCGGCATAGACCTCGTGTGGGGAGAAAAGCGCTCCCCGCCCGTCGGGCGGGACGAGCCACGAAAGGCCGGTCACCTTCCGGCCGGGGTCGGGGACGGCCAGCCAGGTTCCCGTCGTCAGGTACCGAGCGGCCCGCCCCAGCTTCGTGGCGGGGCTGCCTGGAGTCATCAGCAGCACGAGCTCCTGACGCCTGCTGTTGCGGAGCACCGGGCCGGTCGTTGAACGCCCGCGGCGGGCGACTGCGTTCAGCAGGCCGTGTCCCAGCGTCTCCGGCACTGCAAGGGCGTCCCAGAGCCGCCCCGCCGGCAAGAGCACCACACCCCGATCGCTCAGCCCCCACTCGCTCAGGCACTTGTTGGGGTCATCGCAGACGGAAGCCAGCCACCGCACCGACCGCAAAGAGGAATACATCTCTTCCTACCTCGTTCCTTGGATCAGCCGACGAAGTGGCTGACTATCCCGGACCAGGAGCTGCATGGGCAGGGAGGCGAGGCATGGCGGATTCAACCGGCCGACTCTTGTGATGTGTCAGTGGGTGCCAGACCGGCTGAGCCATCGACGGAGCGCACTGTGGGTGGTGTCGTCCAAGGTGCACAGCACCTCGATGACGTCGAGATCGCCCGGCATGGGTGCGATACCCGCCGTGGTGAGAGCGGCGTGCAGCTCCAGCCGGCGGCGGTCGGCCGGCTGCAGACGGTCGGACAGGCTGCTTGAAGGCGCAGGCTCCGGCTCGGGGAAGTCGTCGTACTCCATGATGCCGAAGACCGCCGATGTCTCCCTGGGCCGGTCGTCGACGTACACGGCAGGGAAGCGGTACGGGTCGAGATCCAACAGTGCGCGCGGAGCCGTGGTGAGCGCCTGGAACTCGGTCATGAGCGTCTCCTCAGTCGTCGTGCAACGTGCAGATGATGACGACGTGGGCACCGCGACCCGTTGCGGGCCAGGGAGAAAGCCACCCGGATGTCCCCTATGGCATCTCGTCACAAGTGAGATGAGCCGACGGACGCCGGCATCGCCGCCGACGACGGTTCGACCCGGCCCCGGCATGCGCGCGTTCAGCGAGGCGGGTCCGGACAGCGGTGAACGCACGGAAGGTCGAACGTGATGCCGTCCGCCGGCAGGAGGGCGGCCGCCCTGAAGGCGGAATGCCGTGCCTTGACGACGAAGAGGGAGTCTTCCTCCGGCACGATCGGCTCACCAGATCCGCACGCGGGCCGGTCGGCCTGATCGCTCGTGCACGTCAGGCCGATGCGTACGGCCAGGGCTCCGACGAGAAGGTACAGCAGCCCGCGCGCCACGAAGCCCGCTCGATCACCCGCCCCTACGGCCCTGGCCAGTCGGCTGACGGGCCGGGCCGCCACCCATCGTCGCGCCGGAAAGGGGGCGTACTCGCGAGGCTGACAGCGTTTCAAGTGCCGCCGACCGGTCAGCCGAATGGCAGGACACTCGCACCCGTAGACAGGAGGAACGCCATGGACAACTGGCGCGCATCCGCCGCCTGCCAGAACATCGACCCCGACCTCTTCTTCCCCGTGGGGACCGGCGCCCCCGCTCTGGTCCAGGCCGAAGAGGCCAAGCGCATCTGCCGAGGCTGCCCCGTTCAGGAGGCCTGTCTTCGCTGGGCCATGGACGACTCCCGTCAGGTGACAGGAGTGTGGGGCGGTCTCGACGAGAACGAACGCCGTTGCCTGAAGCGGCGGTTGCACCACCGCACGGCAAAGGCGCGGTGAGGACCCGGCCCCGGGAGATCCCGGCCCGGGCACCCACCGCGGGAACCCGTGACACCATCACGGGTCGCCCGAGCCGGACTGCCTCCGGGTCGCATCGCTCGGGCAGGTGTCACCAACAGACGGCGCGTTTCGGCCAAGGTTGCGCGACCCGACAGGGGGCTCTGCCGGGGAGAACGAAAGGGTGGATGGCCAAGACCTCGGTGATGACGCGCCTGGTCGTCAGGAGCCCGCCGAGCACTGCGACAAATGAGCGCCGACCGGCGACTGTGGGCGGAGCGTCGCTCGGGCGCAGACGGTCACTGTTGCGCACCAACGACGCCGTGGGTCGGGCGAGCGACTCGTGGATGGCGCCCGAAGGAGTGGAGACCCTGACCGGCGAGACGCGTCGGTGGGTGATGAGGCAGGCGGCCAGGCCGAGGAAGTCCTCGTGGATGTCGTCGCGTCGTTCCCACATCCACCATCGTGATGGGAGGGGCCATCTGCCCCGCACTCACCCTTGGCTCGCCAGCTGCTGTATCGGTGCTGAGACACGATCCAGATTCTTCGGAGATCGGCGGTCCGAGGATGTCGAGAACGGGTCACCGGATCCGTCCCCGGGTCATCGGCGGCCACCACCGGCCGCGCGCGGAAGAAGGAGAAGTCAGCATGGCGATTCAGCGGATGGACAACGTCGGCATCGTCGTCGACGACATGGATGCCGCCATCGCGTTCTTCGTGGAACTCGGTATGGAGCTGGAGGGCAGGGGGGAGGTCGAGGGCCTCTTCGCCGACCAGTGCACCGGACTCGAAGGCGTCCACTGTGACATCGCGATGGTCCGGACCCCCGACGGTCACAGTCGGCTCGAGCTGGCGAAGTACCGCAGCCCCGCGGTGATCAGCGGCGGCCCCCGCAACCGGCCGCACAACGTTCTGGGCACGCACCGCGTCATGTTCGCCGTCGACGACATCGAGGACACCGTTGCCCGCCTGCGCCCTCACGGCGCCACACTCGTCGGCGAGATCGCGCGGTTCGAGGACAGCTATCTGCTCTGCTACGTCCGCGGCCCGGAGGGCATCATCGTCGGACTGGCCGAACAGCTTCGCTGAGGACGGGTCGGACCACGAAGGTCCGACGCACCCCGGGTCCGACGCACCCTCGGTGAGCGATGTCGGCCTCTCGCCTTCGTCGCATCTCCCGGCACTTCTCTTCGGCCACGAGCACCGAGGTGAAGCGGACCGGCAGGCCGTTCTCGTTCTGGGGTACGTCCTCGCCCGCGGTGCCGTGAAGGGCCGGCACAAGCGGCCAGGGGGTCAGGCGTCGGGCTGGGAGACGAAGACCCGATCCAGCAGGGTGTACAGGGAGTCCCGGTCCTGGCCGGTGAGCCTGTCCAGGCCCTCCTGCGTCGTGCGCATTTTCGCGCGGATCGCGTCGGTGACGCGCTCGCCCTCTGCTGTGAGGATGACGTTCTTCACGCGCCGGTCGGAGGCGCTGGCCTCGCGGCGCACCAGGCCCCGCTTCTCCAGCCGGTCGATGATCCCGGTCATGTTGGACGCGTCGCAGGTCATGGTCTCGGCCAGGGAGCGCATCGCGGCGGGTCCCCGACGTAGCACGGTCAGGGCCTTGCCCTGGCTGGCCGTGAGGTTCTCGCTCGCCGCGGCGACGGTGAAGTCGCCGTAGTAGACGCCGAGCGACACGGAGAGCAGCTCCATGAGCTGGGCCGTGTCGACGCGGGGAGCTTCTGTCATGAGGGTCACTCTAGCCGGAGATGCTTGACTATCTCAAGCATTGGCCTCTACCGTCCTTTCGTTGCATGAAGTTCTCAAGCATCAAGGTTGTCAAGTAATCGCCACGAGGAGCGTCCCTGTGACCGTCACCGCGTCCCCCACCTCCCGCGCTGCCGAGATCCTGTCCCGGCCCGTCTCGCTGAACGGGCTGACCGTCCCGAACCGCATCGCGATGGCGCCGATGACGCGCATGTTCTCCCCCGGCGGAGTCCCCGGCGAGGACGTGCGGTCGTACTACGCCCGACGCGCCGCCGCCGGCGTGGGCCTGATCGTCACCGAGGGGACCTACGTCGGACACGAATCGGCCGGGCAGAGCGACCGTGTGCCGCGGTTCCACGGCGAGGAGCAGCTGGCGGGATGGGCGAAGGTCGCCGAGGCCGTGCACGCGGCGGGCGGCACGATCGTCCCGCAGCTGTGGCACATCGGCATGGTGCGCCAGCAGGGCCAGGCGCCCTACGCCGACGCCCCGGCGGTGGGCCCCTCCGGAATCCGCCCCGACGGCACCGAGGGCACGGGCAAGGCGATGACCCAGAGTGACCTGGACGACGTCATCGGCGCCTTCGCCGAGGCCGCCGCGGCCGCCGAGCGCATCGGCTTCGACGGCATCGAACTGCACGGCGCCCACGGCTACCTCCTCGACCAGTTCCTGTGGGCCGGGACGAACCGCCGTACCGACGCCTACGGCGGCGACCCCGTGGCCCGTACGAAGTTCGCGGCCGAGGTCGTGAGCGCGGTCCGCGCGACCGTCTCGCCCGACTTCCCGGTGATCTTCCGCTACTCGCAGTGGAAGCAGGACGCCTACGACGCACGGCTCGCCCAGTCCCCGCAGGAGCTGGAGGCAATTCTGGCTCCGCTCGCCGCGGCCGGCGTCGACGCCTTCCACGCCTCCACCCGCCGCCACTGGATTCCCGAGTTCGAGGGCTCGGACCTGAACCTGGCGGGCTGGACCAAGAAGCTCACGGGCAGGCCCACCATCACGGTCGGCTCGGTCGGCCTGGACGGCGACTTCATCCACGCCTTCGCGGGCGAAGGCGCCCCGGTACAGGGCATCGACGACCTCCTCGACCGCCTGGAGCGGGACGAGTTCGACATGGTCGCCGTCGGCCGCGCGCTGCTCCAGGACCCGGAGTGGGCGGCGAAGGTACTCGCAGGGCGGACAGACGAGCTCAAGCCGTACGACGCTGCCGCGGTGAAGACGCTCAGCTAGCCCCGGATCCTCGTGGCGGTTCGCCGACGGAGCCGACAAGCCGTTCCGGTTCGGCGTGGATCCGCAGAAGGTGGCGGCCTCGCCGGGCAGGAAGCCGGAGGCCCGGCTGGGCCGGGTGAGTCGGCGTCGCATCCACGCCGACGCCTCCACAGCGGGTCTCCACAGGGGGTCTCCGTCCCACGTCTCCGCAGGGGTCTCCGTCTTCCGGCTGCTGGGGGTCTCCGTCTTCCGGCCGCTGACGGAAGACGGAGACCCCCGCCGCTCCGGAATTCACCGAGATACGGGACCGGCTCCAGGCGCAGCACTTTCGCCGGATGGTGCGTGGGCGTCCGGACGAAGGGGCAAGGGCGGGAGTGCTTCGGCAGCTGTCGCAGCGGCGTCCCTCGCATGGCCGCGGGCGGCGGTGGCCAGGGCGGCATCGCCCAGGGCATCGGCGAGGCGAGCCCGAGCCGCCCAGTTGTACGAGCTGTCGGGCCGAAGCCCGATCCGCTCACTGATGAGCACACGGGCCAGTTCACGCCGTCCGGAGCCGAGCGCGGAGTCGATCAGGGTCTTCTGGAGCGCGTCGCGCTGCGCATGACTTCCGCCGAACTCGTGCAGCCTACGGCGCAGCGGCCACAGGAGCTCCACGACGGTGGCGTGCTTCCCTTGCCCGTGCGCCACCAGCGCTTCGCACGCGGGCAGACCGATGTCCGCGGTCATCCGTCTGTTGGTGACGGTGTCCGGACCCCCCTGGGCCAGCCATCGTCGTCGGTCCGCGATGAGCCGCGCCGCCTCCGCGAGCCGCCCGGCACCCACATAGGACATGACTGCGTGCACGTCGTTGAACGCGTAGAACGGTGGATCGGCTCGCGAGGCCCACGCATCGGCCAGCGCCCCGAAGCGGGGGCCGGACTCCCCTCCCGCGAGTCGGATCCGCCACAGCAGCGCTGCGGCATCCAGCAGTTCCATGGCCACGCCGGCCGACGCGTCGTTGTGCAGGGCGGCGTCGTAGATGCTCAAGGCGGTGCCGGTGTCCCCCGCCTCCAAGGCGTACAGGGAGTAGTGCCACCAGTTGTGGACGTTCAGGTAGTTGCCCTGCGCCCAGTCCTCGCGGCGGGCATCGAGGTAGCCGATGCCTTCCGACACCCGTCCCTGCATCTCGTAGGTGTGCACCACGGCGTGGATCGCCCAGACGTCGCGAGGGTTCTGCTCGACCGCGGCGAGTCCTGCCTCCTCGGCCAAGCGGTAGTGACCCGACTCCTCCAGCCCGAAGGCGTACATGCCCAACACCAGGCCGCGGTGGGGGTCGGCGGCGTCCCAGGCCGAGAGGGCTCCCCCGATGCGATCACGCAGGCGGACCGAGTCACCGGTGAAGAAGTCCAGCTGGTGCCCCACGGCCAGGGCGAGCGCGTCCCTCGGGCACACCAGGGACAACTCCTCCAGCAGCCCGCCCGCACGGTGCAGATCTCCGGCCAGCCATGCCCCGGCCGCGGCAAGGTGCAGGCGCTCCCGCACGGGCAGGGACGAGCCGTCCACGCCGGCCGTGTACCGGCCGAACCGCTGCCGCGCGGTGAGGGCGTCGCCGGGCTCCGTGCCCAACGCCCCGAGATAGGCGGCGAAGGACTGGGCGAGAGGTGAGGTCGGCGCGCTTTCGAGAGCATCGCCGACCGCCTGCTCGACCTCGGGGTCGAAGTGGAGCAGGGAGTCGACGGCCCGGTCCAGGTGTGCGGCCGTCTCTTCGGTGCACTCGTGCAAGGGGTTGCCGTACCGGTCTGTCACCATCGGAGATCACCTCGACGCGTCTACGGGGTGGTTGCGAGAAGCAAGGCAGCGGGAACACCACCGCACCCCTCATGAAGCCACCACCGGCACGGCCGGCGCCACCTGGACATGCGCGATCCGGCGAAGTGCCATGATCTGCCTCACCGTTCCATCGCTGGTGCGTTCTCGCATGAAACCGCCGCCTCTGTGGAACGATCCCTGGCCGGAGACCCGCCGCCGGACGTCCAGGACCTAGGATGCCCGGGTTCGAACGTGCAGGACATCGGGGGTACGTGGCATGAGCGGTTACGGCAGCGGTGGGTACGGCGACCAGGCGGGCAGCAGCGGCGCGAACCCGCCGCAGGGACGCCCCTACGCGCCTCCGGTGCCCCCGCAGGGGCACCCGAACGCCCCCTTCGGTCCGCCACAGGGATATCCGTACGCGCAGTCCGGCCCTCCGCCGGGATACCCGTACGCACAATCCGGCCCTCCGCCGGGATACCCGTACCCGCCGGGATACGGACCGGTCCCGACGCCGCGCGCAGAGCCCTCGCGGGCCCGGAACATCCTCCGCGGCCTCTACAACCCCCTGTACGCCGCCCAGCGGACGTTCCGTCCCTCGCGCCCCGAGATCGTCAACGATCGGGAGGTCCGGAAGCTCCAGCTGTGGCGGACCGGGCTGGGACTCGTCGCCTGGGTGGGTCTGATGCTCACCTACAAGGCCATCGTGACCGCCGACGACGTCCAGGGCGTGGCGAGCGAACGCCTCGACCAAAGCTGGTCGAGTGTGCTCGTTCTCGTCTGCACCTTCCCCGTAGTGGTCGGCGCCTTCGTGGCAGCCGCCAGGGACGGCTTGCGCCGGGTGTACCTGCGCCGGGCCCTGCGTCCGATCGGCTCGGTCCTGGCCATCATGGTGTCCATGGGCACCTCCGCCCTCGCCATGGCCCCGGAGTTGGCGGGCCTGCGGGACGCCGTGGGGCTTCCCGGGAGGATCCTCATCGTCGTGCTGTTCCTGTGGTCGATCGGCTTCGCGCTCTACGGCATCGGACTGTCGTTGGTGCACGTGTTCCGCACCGCCGACATCCACGAGGTGCTGCCGCCGATCCTCGCCGGCGTCCTGGTGTGGGAGATGGCCCTGCTGGATGTGATCACCGGAGCCTACGGCCAGGTGCCGACGGGAGCCCGGGTGGTCTTCATCCTCGGCGCCCCCGTCACGGTGACGGCCCTGTCGTGCTGGGAGCTGTACCGGCTACGGCGCCACCACGGACTCACGCTGCGAACGGCCCTGCGACGCTGACACGCTCTCGCCGAGCGCCGTCCGTCCGCGCCATCCGGTCGTTCGGCAGCGCCCTTCGACCGCGGTCTCCAGTTCCACGAACGGTCGTACTGGCATCCCCCCGTAGAGCCGAAAGGGTGCCTCTCCGCCCGTTCCTCCGCCCCGACGACTGGCGGGGTGCCGGGAGCAGCGATGCGATGGGGACATGCAGGAGCGCGAGCATGTCATGAACCGGTACGCCGGGCACTGGGCCGCGTGGCCGCCGGTGACCGGTGCCGCGGTCATGGCCACCGGCATCCTGTCGGTCGGTCTGAGCCTGACCGGCTTCGAGGTGGTCTCCGTGGTGGCGCTGTGCCTGGCCACGGCGCTGTGGCTGCTGCTGGCGTTCGACTTCGCGGCCCTGCTCCTCGGGGACCGGCGCCGCTGGGCGGTGACCGCCGACACCCCTCCGGCCCTGACCGCGGTAGCTGCCACGACCGTGCTCGGCGTCCGGTTCGAGGGCCTCGGCCTCACTCCGGTGGCCGTGTCACTCCTGGTGCTCGCCGCGGTGGTGTGGCCCGTGATGTTGGTCGCCGTCCTCCGGCACCTGCCCCGGCGGGCACCGGGCGCCGTGTTCCTGATCTGTGTGGCCACCCAGGGGCTCGCGGTGCTGTGTGCCGTCCTCGCGCCGGAAGCCGGTGACTGGCTTGCTCGGGTGGCCCTCGGTTTGTTCCTGCTGGGACTCGTGTTGTACGTCGACGCCCTGGCCCGTTTCGATGTCCGCCAGGTGGTGACGGGCGCGGGCGACCAATGGATCGCGGGCGGGGCCCTGGCGATCTCGGCGCTCGCCGGATCGAAGCTCCTGGCCTCGGGCGTCTGGTCGGGCGGCGCGGCCACGACGCTGCGCACGACCACCCTTGTCCTGGTGGCGCTTGATCTGGCCTGGTACGTGGTCCTGCTGTGCGGCGAGTTCGTCCGCCCCCGCCTCGGCTACGACGTCCGTCGTTGGGCGACGGTCTTCCCGCTCGGAATGACGGCGGTGGCCTCCCTGTCGGTCGCGGCCGCCACCGGAGTCGGGTGGCTGGAAGTGTTGGGGCGCGTGCTGCTGTGGATCGCCGCCGCCGTGTGGCTTCCGACCTCCTACTGCTTCGCCCGCTCGCTCATGGGGCACGCCCGTGACCGCTCCTCACGCGCTGTCGGCGACCGTCGACCGCCCCGGGTCCGTCGTACTCCAGGTGATCAGCGTTCCCGGTAGCGTGACCATCTGCTGCGTGGCGTGACCGCGCGCCCCGGGGCCTCCAGGAAGCCTGGAGAGCGCTCCACCGCACCAGCCCGGCCACAGCCTTCACGGCTCTCCTGCGTGCGGGTTTACCATTTATCGCCGCCCGAACCGACCGGGCGGCGCCCAGGACAAGGCAGGCGGGACATGTCGACCACAAGCCGCGTTGATCAGCGCGAAGCCGCTCAGCGTGAAGCCGTCGACGCGGTCCTGCGGGCCCTCGAACTGCCCGCACGATCACTTGTGCCCGAGCGGGGGCTCCGGACCCAGGTCATCATGGCGACCGGATCCGGGAAGACCCGGGTGGCGGTCCGCAGCGCGGAGGAGCTCCATGCCGGCCGTGTCCTGGTCCTCGTGCCCTCACTGGACCTGCTCTCCCAGACCGAGGACGCCTGGCGTGCGGGGGGCCGTCGTGGCCCGATGATCGGGGTCTCCTCCCTGCGGGGCGAGGAGGCGTCCTTCCCCAACACCACGGACGTCGACGAGCTGGTGGAGTGGACCCACGGCCTGGACAAAGTCACCGTCTACGCCACCTACGCCAGCCTGGGTCTCGGCACCCTGGAGCGGGCGCATGCCGCCGGGCTTTCCGCCTGGGACCTGATCGTGGTCGACGAGGCGCACCGGACTTCGGGCCGGATCGGGAAACCCTGGGCGGTCGTCCACGACAACCAGAGGATTCCCTCGCTGCGTCGCCTCTACATGACGGCCACGCCCCGGCTGTGGCAGCTCGGGGACGAGGACGGGGCGAGCGCGCCCGGTGACCTGGTCGCGAGCATGGACGACGACCCCGACGGGGCCTTCGGCAGCCGCTGCTACACCTTGACGCTCTCCGAGGCGATCGACCGGGGAATCTGCGCCCCCTACCAGGTCGTGTGCGTCGACGTCGCCGACACCCAGCTCCAAGCCGCGCAGCTCCTGGGCACGGAAGGGCGCTCCGAGGAGGTCCGCGGGGCCCGGCTCGCGGCCCTGCAGACCGCCCTGGTGAAGGCGTCTTCCGAGGGGAACTTCCGCAGGACGCTCGTCTTCCACCACGTCGTGAAGGAGGCCGAGGCATTCGCCGCCGGCCTTCCGGGCGTCGCCGCACAGCTGCACGCCGCCGACCCCGAGCTGTACCCCGGGACGATCCGGGCCGACTGGCTGTGCGGCGAGCACAAGCCGCTTCACCGGCGCCGCGTGCTGGGCGAGTTCGCCGACGGGATCGCCACCGACGGCACTGTGGCGGAGAAGAGCTATCTGGGGTCCGTGAAGGTCCTCGGGGAAGGCGTGGACACCAAGAACTGCGACTCCGTCTACTGGGCCGACGTACGCGGCTCGATGCCCGACCTGGTCCAGGCAGTAGGGCGGGCGCTGCGGATGCAGCCGGGCGAAGGGAAGACGGCGTCGCTCGTGGTGCCGATCCTCCTCGGACCGGGTGAAACGGCCGACACCATGCTCACCTCCCGGGCCTACGGCGGGCTCGCCAAGCTCCTGGAGGCGCTGCGGGCGCACGACGCCCGGGTCGTGGAAGCCCTCGCCGAGCAGCAGGCCCCCAGCCGCTCCAAGCCGGTCATCACAGACGAGGAGGGCAAGAGGGCGGAAGGGAGCTCCGGGGGCGTCAGCGCCCCCGCAAGGGCCCTGTTGAAGTTCTCCACGCCCCGCGACCCGGCCGTCCTCGCCGCGTTCATCAGCCTGCGTGTCCTCGACCCCGAGCACGAGCACTGGCGACGCGGAGTGGAAGCCGCCGTCATCTACGCCCGTGAGCACGGCGACCTCCGCGTGCCCTTCACGTACCGCGTCCCAGAAGGCGAAGAGGCGGAAGGAGTCGGGTGGCCGACCTCGCTCGCAGACTTCCCCCTCGGGCAGTGGACCGCCGACGCCCGCCGGTTCTACGCCCGCGGCGACATGGACCAAGGCCGTATCGCCCAGCTGGAGACACTCGGCATGGTGTGGTCGCACTTCGACGTCGCCTGGGAGGAGGGTCTGTCGGCGGCGCGCGGGTGGGCCGCCGAGCACGGCCACCTCCTGGCCCCGCTCGACGCCTCCCACCAGGGCTACAAGGTCGGCATCTGGCTGAAGAACGCCCGCGCCGCCAACCGGCGCGCCCAGGACCTCGAACAACGCCAGGCCCAGGGACTCCCGGTCGCATCATGGACGCGGACCCTGCCACCGGAACGACGTGAGCAACTCGAAGCGATCGACCCCTCCTGGTGCCCGGCCTGGCCGGTGGAATGGCAGCGCGCCTTCCACCTCACCCGCCTCCACCTCGAGGAGATCGGCAGCGAACTGCCCACCCGACCGGGCGTCGTCATGCACCAGGGCGAAGATCTCGGACGCTGGGTCCGCGCGCAGCGCCTCGGCTGGGACAAGCTCACGAGCGTGCAGCAGTGGATGTGCGAGCAGGTCCTCGGCATCAGGCCCGCCGGCGAAGACGAGAAGCCCAAGCCGCGGACAAGCCAGGCAGAGAAATGGGCCATCCACTACGCCGCAGCCCGACAGTTCCACACACGCGAAGGACACCTGGACGTACCCCGCAAACACATCGAGACCATCACCCTGAGCAGGGACGGGGACGGGGACGGCCGAGATGAACGGGAGATCAAGCTCGGAGCCTGGATCAACAACCAACGCACCCGAGCCGCGACCCTGACCCGGGAGCGGACCGAACGGCTGTCCGCCATCGACATGCGATGGCCGTAGCCACTGGCAGCACGACGTCAGACCTCACACCAGCCCGCAGAGAGCCCCACAGCCCGGCCCGTCCTGCTGCGGAAGGCCGTCCGAGGACGGGTGCGATCGTCCATGGTTGTTGATCGATTGCAGTCGTTCGGTCAGGCCAGATGCGAAAGCAACAGTTCGAGGAGTCGTTCGGGACTGCGGAGCGGCAGGTAGTGGTCGGCGTCCCGGACGACCGCGCCGCGGGCATCGGGAATGTCGGCGACCAGCCGGTCGGAGATCGCCGCGATCTCCGGGTGGTCCTGCTCGCCGTGGACGACCAGGGTCGGCGCGGCGATGTCGCACAGTCGCGATTCGGCGTTGCGGTCCGGGAAGTGCGCGAAGAACGGTTCGCCGGCGACTCGGCGTTCGGCGTTGTCCGCCACCATCGCCTCGATGAGCTCTCCGCCGACGGCCGTGCGGCCCAGCGAAGCCCAGACCGACAGTTCCAGCGCGGCGAGGGCCGCCGCGTCCCGCTGTCGGCGGGCGGTGGCGTAGGCCGAGGAGTGCGGGTCCTGCGGCCAGACGTGGCCGCTGACCGACGCACCGACCAGGACCAGTGCGCTGACCCGCCCGGGGTGGGCCAGCGCGAAGTCCAGCGCCGTCTCCCCTCCCATGCTCAGCCCGACCAGAGCGGCGCGATCCAGACCGAAGTGGTCAAGAACGGCGCCCAAGTCCTCGACATCGTCGAAGGGCCGGTCCGGCAGGCTGGAGCGCCCCAGACCGCGGGCGTCGTAGCGGACGACGTCGTGGTGACGGGCCAGCTCCGGAACAACCGCATCCCACAGGCGGGCATCCATGCCCGCGCCGTGCAGCAGGACGACTGGGCTGCCGATGCCACGGCGTTCGGCCCGCAGCCGGCCGCCGCCCGGGGCGGGAATGTCGACTTCGGCCACCCCTAAGGGGGCCGGCCTCTCGGTGTTCGATCTCATGACGTGATCATCTCAGAACGCTCGAACACGGAGAGGGCTGCCGTGCGCCCCACTTCCGGTCGCTCCTCACAGCACGCCCATGGCCATGCCCACGACCGAACTCCCGCCCCCATTCGTCCGCGAAGCGCGGCCCCGCCTGCCACACGCCTCGTCCCGTGCGGGACGCGGCCATGTCCACCGGCAAGGGCTGTTCACTCGTCCCAGTGGCGCGAGGCGATGCCGTGGTCGGGCCCCGGACCGCTCGGGCAGCGTGATCGTCATGCAGCCCCGCCGTACGACGTCCCTCATCCTCGCCGCGCTCCTCAGCAGCGGGTGCGTCGCCATCCCCGACTCCCCGGCCGCACGTCCGCCGGTCCGGCCCGCAGAGCTTGCGCCTGCCGCCGAGCGACCCCCCACCACCATCCCTGCATGGCCCGACGCCACCCAGGCGGCGCCCCGCGAAGACTTGGCCACCACCCCTCCCCAACCCCGATCCCAGCCCCGGACCGCGCCCAAGATCGCACCCCCGCCCCCGCCCGCTGTTCCAGCGGCCCGTCGTATCGCAGGGCAGCCGAGCCAGTCGGACGACTCGAAGCCCGTACGGGAAGCCGTACCGAAGAAGCAGCGGCCGAAGACGGCGACACGGAAGCCATCTCGCCCGTCTGCCCGGAAGACCGGCGACAACCCGGCACCGCAGCCGCCGAAAAACCAGCGGGCATCCGCTCCCCGGCAGCAGCCGACAGCCGGTCAGGTACCCGAAATGCGCCAGCTCTGCCGACAGGCCCAGCGCATCCACACGCCCATGGGAGCCGGAGCCCTCTGCCGAAACATCTACGGTCCCTGACAGCTACTCCCCGGCTATGCCGTCGCTTCCGCAGCAACACCCGGCTTCGGCCGGGTCCGTTCGCCCCAGCGGGCGAGAGAGGGGCCGGCAGCGCCCAGCGCCGCGAAGAACGCCGCAAGGAGCAGCCAGCCTGGGGTGCCGAGGCCTAGCACCACCGTGGTGAGGATCGCAGGGGCAAGAGCCTGGCCCGCATTGAAGCCGAGGCCGAGGACACCTTGGTACTGGCCCTGGGCATGGTCGGGGGCAAGACCGAAACCCAGGGCAAAGCACGCCGATGACTCCCAGACCTCTCCCAGGCTATGGACGAAGATCGCCGCCAGGACCAGTCCTGCTGCCGCCCAGACAGGGGCGTACGCCGCCAGCGCCATCATCGGACAGCTGACGAGGAAGAGCAGCCCCGCAGTGCGAAACGCCCTGCCGCCGTCGTACGGGGTTTCGATACGGGAGCCGATCTTGGTCTGCAGGAGTACGCAGAAGGCGGCATTGACGGCGAACAGCGCGGCCACCGTCCAACGCGGCGTTTCGGTGTGTTCGGAGATCCAGATCGGCAGGAGCAGGGAGACCACCGGGTACTGCAGTCCCATGGCCCCGTAGAGGGCGGTGAACGTCAGGAACGGACGGTCCGCGAAGACGAGCCAGCGCCGCTGCCGCGGCGGCGCTGCCAGCACCGGATAGCGGGGCAGCAGAAGCAGAAGCACCGCGCACAGGGCGAAGCTCGCCGCGTTGCCGAGAATCAGCGTGACATAGGCGCCGCGGGTGTCCGCGGCCAGCGCCAGCCCGGCACCCACCGTTCCCAGGACTACGCCCAGGTTGACGAAGGTGCGCAGCTTCGCCCGGAACATGGCCGGTCGCTCACCCCCGACCCGGACCACCAGAGCCCCCCACGCCGCCCCTCCGACCGCCGCGGCGATCTGGTCGACCGTCGCGATGGCCGTGAGCGCGGCCCAGCTGTCGACGAGGACGAGGGCCGCCATCGACACCGCCTGGACCGCGAGGGCCAGCATCATGATCACGCGTGCGCCGCGCCGGTCAGCGAGATGACCCCCAGGTATCCCCGCGCACAAGCCGATCACTCCGGCGATGGTGAGCGCCGCGCCGACCTGCATGGCCGGCAGTCCCACGATGAAAGTGAAATAGAGGGCCGACGCCGCGTTGAACAGACCGTTGCCGACCCGGTTGACGAAACTGGCGGCGATCAGCACGCGCTCCGGCCTGCTGTCCCCCGCCATGCGGGCTATTCGGTCGCCGAGGCTGCGCTTGATCATGAGCAGCAGGCTAACACCGGCCGTAGACACCGCCGCGGCTGCACGGAGTCGCGTGCCGGGAAGCGGCTGCGATCATCCTCACCATGTTGTCGCTGAAGTTGAACGACGCCCCGGTGCGCGCGGTGGGAGTGCTTGCCGGGCTGGATGCCGCGACACCGCCCGGCGGGCTCGCACCAGGTCTGCGCGACGAGCTTTCAACGGGAATCAGCCACCGAGGAGACGTACTCACGTGGGGCGACTCCGCAGGCGATCCTGGTGGCGCCCCCTCGTTCTTCAACGACCTCACCGCCTGGGAATGCTCCGACAGCTCCTTCCATCTGGAGGACCTTGTCCCCGTTCAGGTCGAACTCGTCGACGGCGTTCCAAGCATCACGGACGACGATCAGCGGATCCTGCTTCTCCATGGCATCGCCTTCGCCCTGGAGTTCAGCCGAATCGTCTACGGGCTCGACCGGCCTTGCCCCGTGCGCTGGATCGTCGCCACGAACGAGACCAACGCGACATTCAGGTTTCACAAGATCCGCCCGGATGAATACTGGAACCACCCTGAACTCGACAAATACCGCATGGAATTCATGGCCGTCATCGAGATCGAACCGTCAGATGACCTACGACCGAACGGCCCTGGCCGCGGCCGGTCCCGCTCGCATGAAGAACGGCATCAGCCGTACGGCTCGCCGGGCCGTTGGTGTAGCGACGGCGGGCGCTTCCATAGCGCTGTGCCTGGCGTCCTCGCCCGCATCCGCAGTGGCGCCGATGAAGTACGTCAACGTGCACAGTGGCAAGTGTCTTGAAGTCGCGGACTGGCGTACGGACAACGGCGACCCGGTCCGCCAGTGGGACTGCACAGGCCAGCCGAATCAGCAGTGGTAGTGCGGGCTCGCTTCGGCCTGCTCCGGCCTGTGGAGAAGGCCGAGCGCGCGACGCGGGTGCCGTCGGCGAATGAGAGGGAGGGCCCCGGCTACCCGAGGCCCTTCTGTTTGCCGTTCAACGTGTTGCGGGCATCCGCTGAACGCGAGTTGGGCGCAACGGCGAAGCTCCTGGTAGACAGGTTCTCGACCAAGATCACCCGTGTCGGCCAGGAGCTTCGCATGCTTGCATCGCCCCGTCCCTGGCCGAGGCGATGCGGACGATCCGGGAGAAGGCGTTCGTCATCCTCGACGGCACCTGCTGCCGATCGACCGAATGGCCTCCACCAGCCCCGTCCGCGAACCGTTTCGGGGCCGCCACCTCAAGCGGTGGAAGCGCCGCCACAACACCACCCACGCCAAGATCCGTTGTATCGGCGAGCAGACCATGGCCACCCTCAGAGGCTGGCGCCTCCTGCGGAAACTCCGCTGCGGCACCACACCGCATCACCGACGACGGGGCAGCTCACGTGACCTTCGCCGTAACCCCGCAGATCGTGACCGGCGTCTACGGGTTGCGCTGCGTCACCTACTTCCCTCATCGTGACGGCGGCGAACTCGATGCCCGTACGGCCCGCTTTCTCAGCAGCGTCGGGCTTCCGACCTCCGATGTGTTCACCTCGCGCATGGATGTCGACGACCCTTACGGTCCCGACGTCGACGCCTCCACCATCGGCGGCCGATTCGACCGCTACGGCCTGCACTGCCCTGCGGAGAGCCGCTCGTGGTGGCCCCTCGGGTACCTGTTCACCTCGTTGCTTGCCCTCGACCCCGCGTCAGGCACGATCTACGCCTTCCCCGAAGGCGCGCTCGGCTACGTCAAGCTCCATCGTGACGTCGAGTCGCTCGTCTTCGCTCTCGTCGAGTTCCGCAAGGTCGAGAACGACCACGCGAACGGCCTCGACCCGGAGGAACTCGCCGCCGGGTTCCGCGACACCGTCGAGGCCTTCGATCCCACGCCGTTCGAGGTCGAGGACTCGCAGTGGAACCAATCCCTTGAGGAGCTTGAGCACGGAATCTGGTAGCGGCTGGGCGATGGGTGCTTGCGGACCCTGGTGCGGGCGGTGACGGCCGCACGGAGGTCTAGCTCGTACCCGCCGTCCAGTTCGGGTCTCGCCCGCTCAGGCCGACCGCACGGTCCAGGAGCGGGGCATCGTCCGGGGTGGGCACTACGGCTCCGAAAATGCCGCCGCCACGGTCCCCTTCCTCGGCGGCCGCCAGCAGGAACGCGTGCGAGGCGAGCAGTGCGGGCTGATCAGGGGCGTACTCCTGGCCGGTGGCTCGGGCCAGGTCCCAGCCGTGGATCACCAGTTCGTCGATGGCGACCACACCCGCGATCTGGCCGGGAAGGTCCACGCCACCCGCGCGGGTCATGCCCGTCCACGCGGCCGGATCCCTCCACGCCTCGGCCAGGTCGTCGAGCACCCCAGGCAGTACCTGGCGCCAGTCGGCGGGGAGCGACGGTGCCGCCGAGTCGGGGGCCGTGTCCGTCGTCGGGCCCAGATCCTTGCGTGCGGCGTCACGGAAGGCGACGGCGAGGCCTGTGAGGTGGCCGAGCAGGTCGCCGACCGTGTAGTCGGGGCACGGCGTACGGTCGGCGAGCCGCGCGTCGGGGACCTCCGCCGCGACGCGGGCCACGATGCCGGCCTGTGGTCCGAGGTCGAGGGTCGTCTGATCAGTCATCTGCCGCTCCTTGTGGATGGTGGCTCTGAAAGGGAGACCGGGCACGGAGCACATACTCATCGGTCGGAGCGGTGGTCGTACGGATTCCCGGCGCGGCGGGGTGTCAGGTCAGGTAGTCGGCCACCCGCTCCGCGAAGGTTTCCGGGGTGAGGACCTCGACGCCGAGTTCGGCGGCCTTGACCGCCTTCGAGCTCGGCTTGCCGTTCGCGGACGGCGCCGCGACGAGGATGGACGTCTGGGCACTGACGCTGCTGCCCGCGCGCCCGCCGGCCTTCTCGATCAGCGCGTTCATCTCGGACCGGCCGAAGCCGTCCAGTGGCCCGGTCATCTTGCCGGTGACCACGACGACCTTGCCCTCCAGCGGTCCGCCCTGCGCCGCCGACGGGTCCTCGGGCTCGCTCATGTTGACACCCGCCGCTCTCAGCTTGTCGATGACGGGGGCCAGTGCGGCAACCTGTTCGACGACGACCGGGGCCTTCTCCGGGCCGATCCCCTCCACGTCCTGCATGTCGGACGCGTCCGCCTGTCGGATCGCTTCCATCGTGCCGAAGTGCCGGGCGATGCGACGGGACATGCTGCGCCCCGTGCCAAGCACTCCCAGCGCGCAGAAGACACGGTTGAGAGGGCGGTCCTTGGCGGCCGCGATCTGCTCGGCGAGCTTCGCAGCGCGCTTGGAGCTGCCGGAGGCGGTGGTGAGCTGCTCGATGGTCAGGGTGAAGAGGTCGGCGACATCGCGGACATCGCCGGACGCGACCAGAGCCGCCACGTACGTCTTGCCGAGGCCGTCTATGTCGAGCATCTCGCGTCCGGCGGCGTACTCGATCAGTGCCGGGAGCGCGCACGCCGTGCCCTGCGCGCAACGCCACCGCTCCTGGGCCGTGTTGATCTCGCCACCGCAGCGCGGGCACGTCTCGGGCAGCGGCACCGGCTTCGCTCCCGCCGGGCGGAGCCGGACGACGGCCGCCTGGACTCGGGGGATGATGTCGCCGGCCTTGTACACCGTCACCGTGTCGCCGAGGTGGAGGTCGCGACGGCGGATGTCGGCGGGGTTGTGCAGGGTGGCCCGGGTGACCGTGGACCCGTCGATCTCGACCGCCGCGAGGATGGCTGTGGGAGCCAGGACCCCGGTGCGGCCGACCTCCCACACGACGTCCTGAAGCACCGTCTGCCGCTCGATCGCGGGCAACTTGACCGCGATGGCCCAGTGGGGGAACCGGGAGCCGTATCCGGCCGCCTCCTGCTCGGCGGCCTCGTTCAGCTTGACGACCAGGCCGTCGATTCCCACGGGCAGGTCCGCACGCATCGCGGCGATCGCGTCGACCTGTGTCTGGGCTTCGGCCAGGTCGGAGACGACGAGCAGGCCCGCCGGGGAGGCAGCTGTCGTCTGTACTCCGGCGGCGGCCACCGCGGCCAGTGCCTCGGCGTGGGTCGCGCCTTCGGGCAGGAACGGCACGTCGTCCAGCTCGACCACGCCGTATGCCCAGAACGTCATCCGGAGCCGGTAGGGGCGGCCCTTCGCCCTCAGTGTGCCCGCCGTGCCGTTGCGGGGATTGACGAAGACCTGCGCGCCGTGGGCGGTGCGGACCTCGTTCGCCGTTTCGAACTGCTCCTGGGTGAAGGCGACCTCGCCGCGGACCTCCACGGTGACCGGTTCGGCGAGCTGCTCCGGCAGGCCGTCGATCTGACCGACCACATGGCTGACGTCCTCGCCGTGCCTGCCGTCGCCGCGGGTGATGACCTGCACCAGGCGGCCCTCGCGGTAGCGGGCGGCCACGGCCGCGCCGTCGATCTTCGGCTCGACGGTGAAACCGCCGGCCGGGGCACGGCCCAGGCGGCGCTCGACGGAGGCGCCCCAGGCGATCAGGCCCTCGGCGTCGAAGACGTTGTCCAGGCTCAGCAGTCGGGTGGTGTGCGCTATGTCGCCGATGGGGGCGGCGCCGTCGGCGACCAGGCCGGTGGGAGTGTCCGGGGAGACCTCGTCCGGGTTCTCCTCCTCCCAGGCCAGGACGGCTTGCCGGAGTCGGTCGTACGAGGTGTCGTCCATGGCGCTGTCGCCATCCCCGTAGTAGGACTGCGAGGCCTCGCGGAGGCGCTGGAGCGCGGCCTCGTACTCGGCGCGGCCGGACAGGTCGGACGGGGTGGGCAGGCCGGACAGCGCCTCTTCGGCGGGAAGGATCGTCATGAGGTGATCCTCTCGCGAGGGTCTGACAATGGCCGTTGGTCACGCCCGCGGGCATCTGCCGTAGTAGGGGCTCACGGTTCTGGACAGCTTGCGCTGGATCGACCGCAGGGAGCGGATCGTCGACTCGTCGGAGTGTCCTGCGGTCGTCTGCCACTCGACGCCGGAACCCGCGAGATCGCTGACGAACACGATCTCCACCGCCAGGAGAGTCCGAGCCCAGTCCACTGGCGCCAGCGGGAGGTCGTCGTGGAGCGCACTCCTCAGCCGCCCGCACTGGTCGAGCAGGTCCTGGCTGTCAGCGAATCCCATGGCGACGGCCATGGGATCACTGCACCTGGCCGGTCCGCCCCACTCCAGCAGCGCTCGCCGCAGGAGTGCGATCTCGTCCGCGGCCAGCAGTTCGCTCGCCGCGATCTCACGTCCCATCATCGGGCGGTCCTCTTCCCCGTATCCCCCCGAGGGGGCGGACCTCCGCACGGGGTTCTTCACGTCCCGGAACGCCCCTCGCGACCAGTGGGTCGGTCGGCTGTGAGGGAACTGCCGACTCGGTGGCAGGGGTGGCAGGAGTCGAACCTGCGGCATCCGGTTTTGGAGACCGGCGCTCTGGCCTCTGAGCTACACCCCTTCAACTGGCGTCAGCATCGCATCCGTCGCACCGGGCTCGCCACCGGTTTTCGGCGTGCACGACGTCGCCGACGGACTGACGGACCGCCGGACCGGCACTCCCACCGTCGGCGGCCTCGCGGCGATCCTCTGTTGGTGGGTTTCTCGCGCCATGGTGACGCTTGTGACTGATGGGGAATCAGAATTCATTCGAGTTCCCTTGGGCCGTGAATGTCATGAGGGCGTGAGGGCGTGAGGGCGCTACCGTCCCACTTCGGACCACGTCGCCAGGAGGCCCGAGAGGGCGGTCCGCGCCTTTTCCGCCTCACTGCCGTTGCCGCGCGTTTGTGGGGAGAGTTCGACGTGGAGGAATGTCGCGTCGTGGCGTTTCGCTGCTTTTCCCTGGACGTTCGTCGTTCCTTCCAGGGGGCAGCGGTCGGACCATCCTCTGCAGACCCTGAGGCCGTCGCCCTGCATGCGGTCGGCCAGTGCCGCCGCCTCGGCGGGTGCCGTCCGAGTGGCGCCCGTGGAGACGACGGCGTCGTACGGGCGGTCGGATGCTCGGGCGAAGCCGTGCAACTGAACGCCCGGAATGCCCCGTTTCTGGAGTTCCGCGACGATCGCGTGAAAAGCGCTGTCGGTGCGGTGTGCGACGTCTGCCGCATCTCCACGTCCTGCCGTGCGGTGGGCGCCGGCCAGGACCAGTGCGCCGCCCGGCGCGCCCTCCAGGAGCCGCACCGCCAGGGCTTCGGTGTCACTGTCGGCCACCGGGTGCGGCACTTGCACGCTCCAGCGGACGCCGGTGTCGGCGTTCACGTACAGCCTCCCCCATCCCGCCTCGACTCCCCTCGCATTTCGGGCAGCCACCTCGTCGTAGCGTCGGCCGGTCGTCGCATCCGTGAGGCCGGTCACCTTCAAGCCGACGTCACGGAGGACGTTTTCGGCCTTCCGCGGGTCGCCGCCCAGGAGGTGACCCACGCCTTGAACCAGGCGTTCGCGGTGGGCTTCATCGGGGGGTGTGTATGGCGTGCGGGCTTTCGCCTGCTCGGCGTAATCAAGGATCCGATCTTCGATGTCCACGAGTTCGCGCCGATTCGGACGTTCTGCTTCCGATTCATTACTCGGTGTCGCCTGACAGGCGATCAACATCATCGCGATACCGAAAGAAGCGAGAATGCGGAGAGAAAGTGATGATCTCGTAACGCCCCAGGAATAGTCGATCTTGCGAGTCGTGTGAAAATCGGCCGGTGACATTCTGTGATTCTCTCCGCATGGGTCGTGCACTGGCAGGAGTGGCGGTCTTCGCCGTTCTCACCGCCGGCTGCGCGGCGTCCCCCGATGAGTCGCAGAGCAAGCCGGGCGGTCGCGTTTTCACCGTCGCCGCCGCGGGAGATGTTCTCATCCACCCCGAGCTGGTGCAGCAGGCCGCCAAGGACGCGAAGAGGTCGGGCAAGGGAAACGCCGGGCTGGACTTCGGCCCGCTGATGTCCGGCGTGCGGCCGGTGATCAGCAAGGCGGACCTGGCCATCTGCCACCTGGAGACGCCTGTCGGCACACCCCGGGGGCCCTTCGAGGGGTACCCGGAGTTCCTGGTGCCGCCGCAGATCCTGACGACGCTCAAGGACGTCGGGTACGACACCTGCTCGACCGCGTCGAACCACACCTACGACCACGGTCTGAAGGCCGTCACCCGCACCCTGGACACCATGGACAGGGTGGGGCTCGGCCATGCCGGCTCGGCGCGTACGCCCGAGGAAGCGGAGAAGATCAACATCCGCGACGTCAAGGGCGTCAAGGTGGCGCACCTCGCCTTCTCGTGGGAGTCGTTCCTCAATCCCACGCCCCAGAAGGAGCGCTGGGCCTTCAACCGGATCGGCACGGACGAGATCAAGAAGGCCGAGGCACGGGCCCGGCAGCAGGGCGCCGAGGTGGTCATCCTCTCGCTCCACTGGGGCCTGGAGCACTACAACGAGCCGAGCGTCCCCCAGCTGCAGCTCGCCGATCGGATCACGAAGGAAACCGGGATCGATCTCGTGATCGGTCACCACGCGCACGTGGTGCAGCCGGTCCAGAAGCTGAACGGCACCTGGGTGGCCTACAGCCTGGGCAACCAGGTGGCCCGGCACTCGTCGCCCACGGGGCTGACCGAAGAGGGCGCGATCGGCTGGTTCGAGTTCCGGGAGACCGCCTCCGGGTGGGACGTCGCCGCCCGTTACCGCACCACGCTGGTGGACATCCCACCCGAGACAGAGCCCGGGGAGGAGCTCCCCCGGGGCGCCGTCGAGGACCACCGGCTCGTCGATGTCGGGCGGGTGCTCGCCGATCCGGGTGACCTGTCCGCCGACCGGCTCGCCCGCTACCGCCTCGCCGCCGAACGTACGCGTGGCTTCCTGTTCAACCGGGGGGCTCCGGGAGGCGACGGTCTGGCCGAGCTCTCCCTGGAGGACTGAGCGCCGGCCCCGACCGCGTACCGCCGCCGGGCGAACCGCCCGGCGATCTCCCCGTTCATTCTCGGCACCGGCGTCCCGGTGCCCGCCTCGACACCGCCCCTTCGTGTGCCGCGGCCGCAGGACTTCAGGAAAGAGCAGCCGTGACATCGAGCAGTGCCGCGTACTCCGTGCGGGGAGGGCGGCGGCGGATCCGCAGGCGCGCGGACATGCCGCTCCTCGGCGGCATCCGTCCGCCGATCGCGCTCCTGTGCGTCCTGGTCCTCGCTCTGGCGGGTCTGACGGCCCGGGTGCTCGGCCCCGGCAAGGAGACGGTCGCGCCGAAGGCGGTGCTGTCCTCCCAGCAGTACTTCGCGGAGGACGGCGCCATCGCCCTGCGCGCCTCGATCGACGAGCGGGTCACGGACCTGCAGCGCACCGCCACGGCACTGAGCGCGGGCAGGCCGGTCGAGCCCGAGCGCATCCTGTCGGACCTGGGCCGGACGTACCAGAAGTGGACCGGCACCACCGTGGTGGACCTGGAGAGCGCGGAGGTGCTCGCCACACGGGGAGAGACGATTCCCCTCGCCTGGCTGGACAAGGACGTCCTCACCGGCGACAAGGCTCTGACGCCCCGCATGGTGCGGCTGGCGACCGGCGACGTACGCCTGATGACCATGGCCGTACTCGACTGGAAGGACCGGCCGCAGCAGCTTCTGATCGCGTCCAGCAGCCTCTCCGTACCCGCGATCAACCTCGGCCCGTTCCGGACCATGGCGGTCGTGGCGCGGGGCGGCGAGATCCTCGGCACGGCCGGCTTCGAGCGCGCCGAGGCGCTCAACTCCGACCAGGAACGCCAGGAGCTCTCCTTCCTCCACAAGCAGATGAGCCGGCTGTCCGACCAGGCGGCCGAACGGACCGAGCAGCATCCCGTCCGTGCCAAGGAGCCGGGCTCGCGCGGCTACCCCGGCGTCAGCGGCACCCTCGTCGGCGGCGCGTACAACGGCCGGGTGGCCACCGCCGGGTACGCGTCGCTCGCCTCCTCCGATCCCGAGGAGAAGGAGAGCGTGGCCGCCGGCCTCGGGCTGACGGTCGTGGGGCTGCTGCCCGTCGTCCAGCAGCAGACCGGCGAGCAGGGGCGTGAGCTGTACGGCCTCGTGGCGGCCGGCATCCTCGTCCTGCTCGGGCTCCTCGCGGCGGGCGTGCTGTGGGCGACCGTTCAGCGGCCCCTCCTGCGGCTGTTCCTCGAGTCCCGCCGGCTCGCACGCGGCGATCTGACCCGGCCGGTCACGGTCCCCCGCTGGGGGGAGGCCGCCCGCATCGGCGCCGCTCTGGAGCGCATGCGCCGTCGGCTGAACGGTGACGACGACGGACCGGACCCCACCCCGCGCAGGCGGATCCGGATCGGCGGACGCGGGCCGCTCGCGCTGACGGCCGCGCTGCTACTCGTGTGGTGCGTGCCCGTCGGGCTGCTGCTCAACCGTACGGACGAGTCGGTCAGCGTGCCGACGAGCATGGTCAACGACCAGCGCGACCGTACGGATCTGATCGCCGACCGGCTCCGCCGGGCCCTCAACGAGGCGCAGGCCGACCTCGTCTCCACCTCCCGTCTGATCGCGGCGGACGACACCGAGGACGCCACCCGTCTGCTGGAGGACACGCTCGGCAAGCACACCCGCTATCGGGCCCTGTACGTCGTGGACGCGGACGGCTCGGTGGGTGCGCGCGCGGGCTCGGACCCGCATGCCTGGAGCCGGGGCGAGGAGCTGCCGCTCGTACGCGTGTCCGGGAAGGGCGGCAAGGAGCCGGTCATCCAGGCCGGGGCTCCCGTACCGGGGCGCGAGGGGCGCACCCTGGTCGGCGAGATCCGGGTGGAGTTCCTCAATTCGCTGCTCGCCAGGCCCGGTCTCGGCGAGGTCCGGGTGGTGGACTCCGACGGCCTGACCATCGCCGCAGGCAAGGGATTCCTGGCGTTCGAGACACTGCCGACCGAGCTGACCGATCTCGTCCGGGCGGCCGGCGTCCCGGTCGGAGCGGGCCCCGTCGAGAACGCCCTGCTCATCCGCGAAGGCAACGGCGTCACCGTCGCCGCGGCAGCCCCGTTCTCCGGCGGCGGCGTCACGGCCGACATCGGCTGGACCGTCGTCAGCCGCCAGGACGCCGAGCGCTTCCAGATCGCCCCGTACGAGCGCGAGGACCGCAGCGTCCTCGCCGGAATGCTCGGGCTGGCCGCCATCATCGTCTGCCTCGGCTGGGTCCACCTCGTGATCGTCCGGCCGCTGCGGGCGCTGGCAGCCGGGGCGGAGCGGCTCGCGGACGGCGACCTGAAGACCGTGCTGTACCCGCGGTACCAGGACGAGGTGGGAGCCGTCGTCCGCAGTCTCGAACTGCTGCGCCAGCAGGCGCAGGCCCACAGACATCAGGCCCACCGGCGCGGCGACACGCGCCGGACTTCGGCGCCCCGGTCCGGCGACGGCGGAAGGTGACAAGGCCGTGCTCTATCTCTACTTCGTCCTGCTGACCGGCGGGGTGTTCCTGCTGATCGCGGGCATCGTGGAACAACGCAGGCACTACGCCGCCCTGCACATCATCCCGACCCGGGTGCTCGTCAACGGCATCCGCGGCAAGTCCTCCATCACCCGGCTGTGCGCGGGAGCCCTGCGCGGCGGTGGTCTCGTCACCGTCGCGAAGACGACGGGGACGGCCGCGCGGTTCATCCACCCGGACGCGACCGAGGAGCCGGTCTACCGCAAGTTCGGCATCGCCAACATCGTGGAGCAGATCGGCATCGTGCGCCGGGCCGCCTCGTACCGGCCCCACGCCCTCGTCATCGAGTGCATGGCCGTCATGCCGGCCCTGCAGGAGGTGAACCAGAGCAAGCTGATCCGCTCGACCATCGGCGTGCTGTGCAACGTGCGCGAGGACCATCTCGCCGAGATGGGCCCCACCCTGGACGACGTGGCCCGCTCCCTGTGCCGCTCGATGCCGGAGCACGGCATCTGCGTGACCGCGGAGAAGGAGCGCTTCCACATCCTGCAGGAGGAGGCGGACGCCCGCGACTGCCGTCTGGTGTACGCCGACCCCGAGTCGGTCACCGACGCCGAGCTGCGCGGCTTCAGCTGGTTCACCTTCAAGGAGAACGTCGCGATCGCGCTGGCCGTCGCGGAGCTCCTCGGCATCGACCGGCAGGTCGCTCTCCAGGGGATGTACGACGCCCCTCCGGACCCCGGTGTCCTGTCCGTCGAGCGTTACGTGACGCCCGAGGGCAAGCGGCTCGCGTTCGCGAACGTCTTCGCCGCGAACGACCCGGAGTCGACGCTGATGAACGTCAACCAGCTGCTCGACCTCGGCGCCATCAGCCGTCCGGTGAACGTCGTGATCAACTGCCGGCCCGACCGCGTCGAACGCAACGGCCAGATGGGCGAGATCATCCCCGACCTGCGCCCGGACAACGTGTTCGTCATCGGGCACCCCGCCAAGAGCGCCGTCGACGCCATTCCCGCCTCCTGGCGTGACCGGGCGGTCGACCTGGGTGGCGAGCGACGCCCGGCCGAGGAGTTCATGCCCGCGATGCTCGGCCGGATGTCCGACGGCGCTTCGCTCGTCGCCATCGGCAACATCCACGGCCAGGGCGAGGAGCTGCTGGAGTACCTCGCGGGGCTTCCGGCGGACGACAGCGATCCCGCGGACGACCGTGCTCACCCGGACGACCCTGCTCACGTGGACGTCGGCCGTCATGCGGGCGCCGGCGGTCATGCGGACATCGGCGGTCCCAGGGCCGGTGCTCGCACGGTGCCTGTGGTGCCCGCCCAGCCGTCCTGGATCGACCCCTATGTCTCGTATCCCCGGGCCTACGAGGAGGCCTACCAGGCCGCCAGGACCCAGGAGGTCCCCATGGTGCGGATCGTGGACGGGCGCAGCGGGATGGCGGCCGAGGAGGCCTTCGGCTGGTTCCACCAGCCCGCCGACGAGGGCGGACAACCAACCCCGCGCTCCTGACCCCGACGGCCGCCGACCGCCGCCGGCCCCTGCCGACCGTCCCGCCCGAACCCGTACCCGCGCCCGGAGCCACCGTTGACCACCGCCGCCCTGACCCCCGAGATGGCCGCCCTGGGCATCGCCATAGGTCTGCTCTTCTCCCTGCTGTGCTACCTCACCACCAACCTCTCCCCCGGCGGAATGATCACGCCGGGCTGGCTCGCGCTCACCCTCATCGAGGACCTGCAGCGTGCGGCCATGGTCGTCGGCGTCACCACCCTGACGTACGCGGGTACGAAGGTCATGCAGCGGCTCGTGATCCTGTACGGCAAGAGGCTGTTCGCCGCGGTGGTCCTCCTGGGCGTCCTGCTGCAGGCCACGGTGATGATCGTGCTCTCGCTCGAGTTCCCGCTGCTGTACGGCAACCAGACCCTCGGGTTCATCGTCCCCGGCCTCATCGCGTACCAGCTGGTCCGTCAGCCCAAGGGGCCCACGCTTCTGGCGACGGCCTCGGTCTCCCTGATGGCCTACATCGTCGTCGCCGCCGGCCTGCTGCTCGGCGTCATGCCCGCCGCCTGAGAATCGAGAACCAACCATGGCAGGGAAGAAGAAGACCCGCCCGCTCCTCACGGGCCTCGTGGTCCTCGGGCTCGTCGCCACCTCGGGATACCTCACCCTCGAACTGCGCAAGCAGGAGGAGCGAGGCGTCACCGAGGTGCGTAACGTCGGCGTGCTCACCGGAGTCCGGGGGCAGGCCGCCACGTCCGAGAAGACGGGCGAGGAGCGGTGGACGCGGCTCGCGAACCCCGCACGGAGCGTGCTGCGGGGCGCCGACGGCCAGGTCAAGGCGGTCCTGACCGACGGGGCCCGCACGGCGAAGCTGACGGGCCCGGCGCGGACCTTCGCCGAGCCCGCCTCCACGGCGTCCAAGGTCTCGACGACGGACTGGGTCCGGCTCATGCCCGAACCCTGGGCCAAGGGCGCGGAGAAGCGGAAGTGGTTCAAGGACTGGTACGCGGAGTACGCGGGCAGCGAGGAGGACGACATCTTCGCCTTCGCCAACCAGTACGTGGCGGGCGCGCCGCAGCAGAAGGACGAGAAGGGGGTCGTCTACGCGGGTGACGCGAACTTCGGGCCGCTGAACACCTCGGGGGCCGAGGGCGGGGATCTGCGTCTCGAACAGTCCGATTTCTACGACTACCTCGGGATCCCGTACTCGTTCCGGAACGGCGCCGTCGGCTCGCCGGAGGCCATGCGTGCCCGGTCCCTGGACTGTTCGGGCTACATCCGTATGGTGCTCGGCTACCGCGCGCGCTACCCGCTGATGTCCTCCGACACCGCCGGGGACGGCCTGCCCCGCACCGCGAACGGCATGGCGCGCTCCGATCGGGGTGTGGACGTCCTGCCGCTCGCCGGCGTCTCGGAAGGGGACCGCCCCTCCGCCATCGACCAGCTGCAGCCGGGGGATCTCGTCTTCTTCAAGCTCGACGCCCGTACGGGACAGCGACTCGACCACGTCGGCATGGTTCTCGGCCACGACACCGAAGGGCACCTCATCTTCATCTCCAGCCGCGAGGAGGTCAACGGTCCGACGATCGGCGACGTCGGCGGAGTCTCCCGGCTCGACGGGAACGGCTACTACGCCAAGACCCTGCGCAGCGCGAAGCGCCTCTGACACGCGGGGGATCGGTTGTCGGTGTGGTCCGCCTTCTCCGCCGCCCGGTCCGTGGGCCTCGCGCACCCGGTGGCGAGGCCCACGGATCGGGCGGGGTCAGCGCGGAGACCCGGGGGTCTTCTCGTTCATCCGGGCGCCATTGGCCCGACAAATGTCGCCCGCTCCGGCGTGGTTGACGCGCGTCGACCGGGCCGTCAGTCTCGGGGGGACTCTCACCCCTGGGTCACTTCGGATTCCTGAGGCCATGGAGGATCGATGTCCCGACACGCCCCACGTTCTCTGCCGCTGCGCCTATTCCTCTCAATTGTCATGCTCATGGCTGCCTCGTTGACCGGGGTGGTGGCCACGGCCGGCACCGCCCAGGCCGATGGCTGCTACACCTGGTCCCGGACCCTCTCCCAGGGCGCCTCCGGTGCCGACGTCACGGCGCTGCAGATTCGCGTGGCCGGGTATCCCGGCTACGGCGGGGTGCTCGCGATCGACGGCGCCTACGGCCCGGGAACGGCGGCTGCCGTCAAGCGCTTCCAGGCCGCCTACGGGCTGGCCGCCGACGGCGTCGCGGGCCCGGCGACGTTCGGCAAGATCTACGCGCTCCAGGACGACGACTGCACCCCCGTCCACTTCTCCTACGCCGAGCTCAACGACTGCAACTCCACCTGGGCCGGAGGGGCGGTGAGCGCGGCCACCGCGAAGTCCAACGCCCTGCGCACGATGTGGAAGCTGGAGGCCCTGCGGCACGCCCTCGGCGACCAGAGCATCCGCGTCACCAGCGGCTTCCGCAGCCACGCCTGCAACGACGCCGTCGGCGGTGCCACGTCGAGCCGCCACCTCTACGGCGACGCGGCCGACCTCGGCTCCGGACCCCACTCGCTGTGCCTGCTGGCCCAGCAGGCACGTAACCACGGTTTCAACGGGATCCTCGGCCCGGGCTACCCCGGACACGGCGACCACACCCACCTCGACCACCGGGGCAGCCGCTTCTGGTCCGCGTCCAGCTGCGGCATCTGACGACGCCGACACCGTGGGCGCCCCGTGGGCATCCCGACGCGTCGGGCGGCCTGGGCCGGCTTCCGTGTTTCGCGTGAAGCAGGTGCGGGGCGGGGCGTTCCGGGTCAGGTCGTCGCGGGGTGGACGGGGACCGCGGCGGAGAGGACCGTGCCCTCGCCCGGGAGGGATTCGATGGTGAGGGTGCCGCCGAGTTGGCGGGTGCGGGTCCGGATGGCGGGGAGGCCGTGCCCGCGTGTGCCCGCCTCTTCGCCGTGCCGCGCGTCGGCTGGGTCGAAGGCGGGGCCGAATGCGGGGTCGAAGCCGTTGCCGTTGTCGGAGACGTCCAGCACGACCTGGTCGTCGAGGTACGTCAGGGTGAGCGCCGCGGTGGTCGCGCCGGAGTGTTCGCGGACGTTCGCGAGGGCGCCCTGGGCGATGCGGAGCAGGGCGGACTGGACTCGCTCGGGCAGGGGCCCGGTGGGGGTGCCGTCGATGTGGCAGTGGACGATGAGGCGGTCCGAGGTCTCCCGTTCGGCGAGGGTGCGGAGGGCTTGGTCGAGGCCGTCGCCGTCGGCGAGGTCGGCGGGGGCCAGGTCGTGGACGAAGCGGCGGGCCTCGGCGAGGTTGTGCTCGGCGATCGCGGTGGCGGTGTGTACGTGAGTGCGGGCGGTGGCCGGGTCGGTGTCCCAGACGCGGTCTGCGGCCTGGAGCAGCATCTGCTGACTCGACAGCCCCTGGGCCAGGCTGTCGTGGATCTCCATGGACAGGCGCTGGCGCTCGGCGAGAGTGCCCTCGCGGCGTTCGGTCGCGGCGAGTTCACGGCGGGTACGGATCAGGTCGTCGATCAGCTCGCGCTGGCGCCGCGCCTGGCGGTCCATCTGGACGTAGACCGCGACGGCGATCGCGGCGATCGCCGGAGGTGCGAGGAACACGTCCACGTCCAGGCGACCGGCCAGCCGCAGGTGTGCGGTCACCGAGGCCGCGGTCACCAGTGCGATAAGGGCGATCGCGGCCGGTGGGCGCAGGGTGCGCAGGCCGATGAAGAAGAGCGGGACCGCGCACCAGCCGAAGCTCGGCGCCAGCCAGACCAAGGCGAACCAGACGGCGACGACCGCCCCGAGCCACGCGTATCTGCGCCTCGACGGGCGAGGGCCCAGGAACGGTTCGACGACGTAGAGGACCGCCAGAGCGGCTGAGAGGGAGATGACCCAGGGGGCGAGGTTCTCGCCCGTGTGCCGGATCAGGAAGCGGGTGAGGGCGGAGCCCAGAAGCAGGAGAAACGCCACGTACAGCAGGATCCGGAGCCGGCCGTCGCCTTGTTCCGTGGTGTCTTCGCCGTAGCTGCCACCGTTCCGCACCATTCCCTGCTTTCCGTATTTTCCGCATCTATTGGGGTGAACTCAGCAAACATCCCATAGTGGCGTACGGAGCTGGTCCTGGGCCCGGGGTGTCAGCGCGTTGGGGTGTTGGGGTGTTGGGGTGTTACGAGGCGAGTGACGGGCCCGTGGTTCGGTTCCAGGGCATCCGGGACCAGGGAAGGGCCAGTTCGGTCTGGTCGACGATGTCCCGGGGGGTGAGGTGGGCGACGGGCGTGGCTTCGCGGTGGCGGGTGTAGACGGTGTCGACGTAGCGGTGACCGGTGTCGGGGGCGATGAAGAGGACGGTCCGTTCGGGAGCGCGGTCATGTTCGTGGCGGGCCGCGAGGTAGGCCGCGCCGGTGGACAGGCCCGCGAAGACCGCGTGGCGACGCAGGAGGTCGACGGCGCCGGACAGGGCGGCGTCGAAGGAGATCCAGTGCAGGGTGTCGTACAGCTCGTGCCTGACGTTGCCGAAGGGGATGGAGCTCCCGATCCCGGCGATGATGATCTCGGGGTCCGAGGTGTGCTCGGCTCCGAACGTGAGGCTTCCGTAGGGCTGGACGCCGACGAGTTCGACGTCGGCCGAGCCGTCGCCCGCCGCGCGCAGACAGCGGGTGAGTGCACCGGTGGAGGCCCCCGAGCCGACTCCGCCGACGAGGGTGAGCCGGTTCGCGCCGGCCTCCTCCCCGATGCGGTCGGCGATCGCGCGGTAGCCGAGGTAGTGGATGTCGTCGTGGTACTGCCGCATCCAGTGGTACTCGGGGTGTGCGGTGAGGATCTCGTGGATCCGCTCTACGCGTCGCTTCTGGTCGAGTTTGAGGTCGTCGCAGGGTTCCATCTGTTCGAGCGTGGCCCCCAGCACGGAGAGCTGGGTGCGCAGGGTCTTGTCGACGGTCGTCGAGCCGACGACGTGGCAGTGCATGCCGTGCCGGTGGCAGGCCAGAGCCAGGGCGTACGCGTAGATGCCGCTGGAGCTGTCGAGGAGGGTGTCCCCACGCCGTACGGCTCCGGTGTCGAGGAGGTGGCGTACCGCGGCCAGCGCGGAGACCACCTTCATCGTCTCAAAGCGCAGGCAGACGAGCCGGTCGTCGAGGCGTATCAGGTCGGGCCGGCCGATCGCGTCGGCGATGTGCTCGTCCATCGGGGAACTCCTCGGGGGCGTGGGTGAAGGTCGTGAAGGTGCGGGTGGTGGGGATGCCGTGGGTGTTCAGGGCGTGCCGGCACACGCGCAGGCGAGACCGCAGGTCCCCCGGTGCGGCCGGGTCGAAGAGGACGCCTGCCACGGCGCCGCTGTGCGCGATCTGCACGCCCGCCGCTCCGGACCGGCGGGCGATCGCGATCAGCGTCTGGAACTCCCGGTGTTTCAAGACCTCTTGGCCGCGTCGCGCACTGGCCGTGGCCACGTGACCCACCAGCCGTGCGTCGCCGGTGGTCATCGCGCGGCGCAGGAGGGTGCGCAGTCGTTCGTACTCCTGGATGTCGGCGTCCGTGGTCTCCCGTACGGGCAGGGCCAGGGTGTCGACGGGCGCTCCCCCGCCGAGTACGCAGCCCACGACGACCAGGGGCGGGAGGGCCTGCCCCAGGACCTCCAGGATCCGGCCCTCCCGCTGGGCGAAGAGGACCGGGCGGGCGTCGAGCATCAGCGGATCGCTGGCCCGTTCCGCCCGGACGGCAAGGCGGGCGACGGTCTCGGGGGCGAGGCGGAGCCCGTACGAGTCGGCGACCGCCCGGACGGTCGCGATCACGTCACTCGTGGAGCTGCCCATGCCCAGGCCCACCGGCACGTCGCCGGTGAGCCTCAACTGCCCGCCGCTGGGCGGCAGTCCGGCCCGTCGTGCGCACTCCGCCGCCGCGAAGGCGACGGCCCTTGCGGCTTTCCCACGGTCGGCGGGGACGACGGTGAGCGCCTCCGGCGGTGTGCCGGGGCGGCGGACGAACTCGGCCCGGCTGCCGGGGCCGGCCATGGGGAGGGTGACCAGGCCTGCGCACCGGCGTCCGTCGGCGTCCAGGAAGACGCCCTGGAGGAGTTCGCCGTGGTGGCAGGGAGCGTGTCCGGTGCCGGTGGGGAGGGCGTCGGGTCCTGCGTCCGCACCCGTACCCGTTCCCGTGCTCGCACTCGGGCGTGCGCGTGCGCGTGTGTCGGCGTCGGCCTTGGCCTTGGCTGTGGGTGGGGTCGGGTGGGTGTCGCGGGTCATGCGGCCCCGCCGTCCGCTGTGCGGTAGCGGTACAGGACCGTCTCCTCGGCGCTGAACTGGGAGAAGGGGAACGGCTCCGCCGACAGGGCGGTCACCCCCGAGCCGAGGAAGGCACGGGCGACGGCGCTGCCGCTCTGCGCGTACACGATCAGCGGGATGCCGCGGTGGCGGCAGCGCTCCAGGATCGTGTCGAACGAGCCGTTGCTCAGGGTCATTCCCGTGGCGACGACGGCGTCGGCGCGGTCGAGGACTTCGTGCATGTCGTCGGTGACGGGATCGCCCCACTGGGTCTGCCTGAGGTTGAAGTCGCAGGGCAGGGGTTCGCCGCCGCGCTCGCGTATCGCCGCGACCAGCGGGTTGACCACGCCGATGAGTCCCACGGTCGCGCCGTCTTCGACGTCGAGCAGCCCGGCGATGGCCGCGTCGCGGGCCCTCGCGCGGGTCTCCGGCGTCCCGCCCGGGAGGGTGACGGGCTCGGCGTCTCCCTCGTCGGCGGCCACCCGGTGGGGGCGGGTGTGCGCGAGGTACGCGTCGAGGGCGGCGATCCGCAGGGGGCGCGGGGCCTCGCGCAGCAGGACGTCGAGCGGCGTCCCGGAGTAGTCGCGGCAGACCTCCGGGGCCAGTTCGCCGGCCTCGAACGCGCAGCCGCCGAAGGAGTCGCCGAGACGGACCAGGACGTACTGGTTGAGGTAGGTGGTGTCGCCGCCGGCCAGGCGGGTTCCGTGATGGATCCAGAACACGCTGGTCGCGATGAGTTCGGAGGGGAGCGGGCCGTGTTCGCCGGCCAGGGCCGCCGCCATGAGCTTGTCGACGGAGAGGGAGACGGAGAGCGAAACGGTGGGGGCGACGGGGCCTGTGGGGAGGGGCGTGGTGCTGGAGGAGGTGATCGAAGGCGTGATCAAGGTCGTGTCCCTTTCAGTGGGCGGGTTCGGGCGCTGGGAGTGGCGTGCCGAGAGGGCGGCGGCAGGCGACGGTCGGGTGTCCCAGGGCGTCGGTGGTCAGTTCGGCGTCCACCTCGAAGACCTCGGCGAGCCGGTCGGCCGTCAGGACGGCCCCCGGGGTGCCGGAAGCGATCAGGCGGCCGTGGTGCAGGAGCAGCAGCCGGTCGCAGTACCGGGCCGCGAGCGACAGGTCGTGCAGGGCGACCAGGACGGTCCGGCCGGTGCCGGTGAGCAGCTCCATCAGTTCCAGCTGGTGTTTGACATCGAGGTGGTTGGTCGGTTCGTCGAGCAGCAGGGCGTACGGCTGCTGGGCCAGCGCGCGGGCGATGTGCGCGCGCTGCCGTTCGCCGCCCGACAGCGCCTTCCAGGGGCGGTCGGCGAGCGCGGTGAGGCCGACGACCTCCAGGGCGGCGGCGATCACCGCGCGGTCGGTGGCGTCGGCTCCGCGCCAGCGGTCCCGGAACGGGGTGCGGCCCAGGCCGACGACGTCGGCGACCCGGAGGTCGCTGTCGGCGCCCGAGTCCTGGGCGACGAAGGCGACGTGGCGGGCGATGCGGCGGGCGCTCCAGTCCCGTACGGACGTGCCGTCGTAGCGGACCGATCCCGTTTCGGGGGCTCGGAGGCCGGCCAGGCAACGCAGCAGGGAGGACTTTCCCGAGCCGTTGGGGCCGAGCAGGCCGACCGTCTCGCCGGGGGCGATGGTGGCGCTGACCTCTCGTACGACCGGAGTGCCCGCCACAGACCAGCTCAGGTTCTCGGCGGTGATCCTCACAGTTCACCCCTCCTGCGCAGGACGAGGAGGAAGAGCGGTACGCCGAGCAGGGCGGTGATCACGCCGACGGGGACCTCGCGGGGTGCGAACGCGATCCGGGCGAGGGCATCCGTCCACACGAGGAACACCGCGCCCGCGAGCGCCGCGTACGGCAGCAGCACCCGGTGCAGCGGTCCGACGAGGAACCGCACCCCGTGGGGGACGATCAGTCCGACGAAGCCGATGGCGCCGACGGTGGCGACCGCGACCGCGGTGAGTGCGGCCGTCACCACCAGCAGGAACATCCTAGTGTGTCGTACGCCGATGCCGAGGGAGGCCGCGGTGTCGGTGCCGAAGGCGAGGCCGTCGAGGGCGTTCGAGCACAGCCACGCTGCGGCCAGGCCCAGCGGCGTGACGATCGCACAGACCACGACGGTGCTCCAGCGAGCTGGCGCCATCGAACCCAGCAGCCAGTGGGTGACGGCCCGTGTGGTGTCCGCGTCCGCCGAGGCCATCAGGATCAATGAGGTCAGCGCGGTGAGGAGCTGGCCGACGACGACACCGGTGAGGACGATACGGACGGAGTCGAGGCCGGTGCGCCGCAGCAGGACGACGAGCAGGCCGAAGGCGAGCAGCGCGCCGGCGAGCGCGCCGCCGGTGACGCCGAGCGTGCTCGCGCCGATCCCGAGGACGACGACGGCGACGGCTCCGGTCGATGCCCCCGAGGAGACGCCGAGCAGGTACGGGTCGGCGAGCGCGTTGCGGGTGACGGCCTGGAGCACCGTGCCGCAGACGGCGAGCGAGGCGCCGACGAGTGCGGCCATCAGCACGCGTGGCAACCGCAGGTCCCAGATGAGCGAGTCCACCAGTGGGGGCAGCGGCTCGACGGCCAGGCCGAGGCGGGTGCCGAAGGCGCGGACGAGATCGGCCCAGCCGATGTCGGCGGTGCCGGTGCGGACGGCTGCCGCGATCGAGACCGCGAGAGCTGCCGTGGAGAGGACCAGGAGGAGGGGGTGCTGGTGCTTGTGGGGGTGAGGGTGCTGGTGCTGCTGGTGGGAAAGTGTCGGCGCGCCGGGCTGCCGGTGCTGGGGGGTGACAGGGGACGCCTTCGGTCCGTGTGCGCGGGCTGTGGGAAGCAGGAGGTCTGCCGGGCCTGTGGGGACGGGCGGGTCAGCGGACATGGCCGAGGTCCTTCATGCCCTGGGCGAGCAGTCCGAGGGCGTGTACGGAGCGCACCGAGGGGTCGAGTTCGATGCCCGGGACTTCGAGGATCTTGTCGTCTCGGACCGCGGCCAGCCGGGAGATCACCGGGTGTTCGGTCATCGTGGCCCGCTTCTCCGCGGCGCTGTCGCCGGGGCGGCCGCGCTCGGACAGGTCGCCGATCACGATGAAGTCCGGGTCGCGTCGGGCGACTTCCTCCCAGGAGACCTCCGGCCAGTCCTCGTCGACGTCGTCGAAGGCGTTCTGCGCGCCGACGATCCGGCTCATCTCGCTGGGCAGGCCGGTCTTCCCCGCCACGTACGGCATGCCGTTGAAGACGGAGTAGAGGTAGACGACGGTGGGCCGGTCCGCCCCCTGGGGCGCCTTGGAGGTGCTCTCCCCCGCCCGGGCGACCGCGGCACGCTGGTTCGCCGCGAGTTCTCCGGCTCGTTCCTCGGCGCCGAAGAGCCTGCCCAGGTTCTCGTAGTCGGAGAAGAGCAGCTCGAAAGGGGTCGTGCCGAGCGGGTTGTGTTCGGGGCAGTCCACGGCGCTGACGAAGGTGGGGACCTTGAGGGCGTCCAGCTCCTGGCGGGTGCCGGCACGGTCCTTGGTGTAGAGGTCCGTGGAGCCGGCGACGACGAAGTCGGGCGTCGCGGCGCGCAGTTGCTCGCCGGTGGCGATCTTCGGGGCGATGACCGGGATCTTCGCGTACGCGGCCTCGTACGGAGCGGGGATCTTCGTCTTGAGGTTGGCCGTGCCCGCCATCCGGTCCTGGAGGCCGAGTTCGAGCAGGGTCTCGGTCGAGCTCTGGTCCAGGGCGACGGCCCGCAGCGGCGGCCCGGCGAGTGACACCTGGCGGCCGCAGCTGGTGACGGAGGCCGGCTTCGCGGCGCCGGGCACGCCCGCGGCACCGGCGGAGGGCTTGGAGGCGGGGCTTGTCGCGGGCTTGGTGTCCGCTTCGCGTCCGCCGCCGGCTGCGGTGGAGCAGCCCGCGGTGGCGAGGGCGAGGGTCAGGGCGATGCCGAGACGGGCGGGGTGGCGCATGGGTTCTCCGGTCTGGGAGGGGCGGGCATGGGTGTGGTCGTGCACCGGGCAGGAGTGCCGCGTTCGAAAGGTACTGTAATGGCAATCATTTTCATTAACGACCCCGGGGGCGGTTCACCGAACCGCTCCCCCACCACCGAGGAGCACGCGCACCGTGGCCGACACACCCACGCCGACAGCCGCCAAGACCCTTGCCCCGCCCCCGCGTTCGGTCCTCCGGGACCCCGTCTTCCTGCGCCTGTGGGCGGGCACCACCGCCTCCGGCCTCGCAACCTGGGCCCTTCCCTTCGTCCTCGGGCTCGCCGTCCTGCACCGCGACCTCGGCGCCGCCGGACTCGGCCTGGTGCTCGCCGCCCGCACGGCCGGCTTCCTCGCCGCCGTCGCCGTCGGCGGCGTGCTGGCCGACCGGCACTCCCGTCGCACGGTCGTCCTCTGGTCCGCCCTCGCCGCCGGGGCCGCCGCGCCCCTGCTCGCCGCCGGACTCGGCCGCTCGCTGGTGCTGATGACGTTCGCCGCGGCCCTGGCCGGGGCCGGGCAGGGCGCCTGCCGTCCGGCGTTCCAGGCACTCACCGCCGAGACCGTCGAACCGGGGCGGCGCCAGCAGGCCAACGCCGCCATGACCATGGCGGTACGCGGCTCCACACTCGCCGGACCTGCCCTGACCGCGCTCCTTGCGGCCTTCCTCGACGTCCGGACACTGCTGCTCGGCGTCGGCCTGCTCTGGCTGGTCGCGGCACTCGCCCCCTGCGACGGCTCCGTCGTCGCCGGGGAAGGGGACGCGGAGTCCACCGGAGAACCCGCCACGGAGGCCGCCGCGCGCGCCGGGATCCGTCCCGGGTTCCGCGCCGAATTCCTTGAGGGCATACGCGAGGCCCGCCAACACCCCTGGTTCCTCGCCGGACTCGGCGCACTCGTCGCCGTCATCGCGCTCGGCTACTCCGCCACCAGCGTCGCGCTGCCCCTCATCAGCCGCGACCGCTACGGCACCGAGTGGGTCCTGGCCGCGGCCATGACCGCGTACACCGTGGGTGCCCTCGGCGGGGCCCTCGTCATCGCCCGGTGGCGGCCGCGCTCCCAGGGATGGGCCGCGCTCGCCGGGCTCGGCGCGTACGGTGTCGCGCCGCTCAGCCTGATGCTGCCGGTGCACCCGGCCGTGGTCGTGGCCGCGTACGCCGTGGCCGGGATCGGCATCGAGCTGTTCAACGTGCCGTGGTTCACCGCCACGCAGCGCGAGGTGGCCCCGGACAAGCTGGCCCGTGTCTCGTCGCTGGACTTCCTGGTGTCCTACGGCCTCGCACCCATCGGCCTCGCCCTGATCGCCCCTGCCATCGAGCGCTTCGGCGTGACGGCCGTCCTCGCCGCGTGTGCCGGGGCCTGCTTCCTCGTACCGGCCGCCGCGGCCCTCGTACCCACCGCCCGCCACTTCGCCCGTACGGCCCCGGTCCGGGCGGACTGACCGCCCGGGTGCCGGAGCCTCCGGGGTGCCCGAGCTCGGGCAGGCCGACCATGGTTCACGACAGGAGCCGCAGGCCTCGCGCCCGCTTCCCTCCCCCGGAACTGGCCGACGTCGGACGTCAGCCTCCGGGCCCGGGCGTCAGCCCTTCGCGCCGAACCTCACCCGCACGGTCAGCCCGCCGCCCTCCGCGTTCGGGAACGCCTCCGTCGTGGCGTCGTGGGCGCGGGCGATCGACTCGACGATCGAGAGGCCGAGTCCCGCGCCCTCGCCGGGGGCGTGGGTACGCTCCGTCAGGCGGCGGAAGGGCTCGAAGAGCAGCGGGACCGTGGCGGGCGGGACGTCGGGGCCGGTGTTCGACACCTCGATGACTCCTCGGCCCGTACGCACCTCGACTCGGCCGCCGGGGACGTTGTGGCGTACGGCGTTCACGACCAGGTTGTGGACCAGCCGGTCAAGGAGTACCGCGTCGCCGTCGACCGTCAGCGGCCCGGTCCGCGCCGAGACCGTCACCTCGTGCTCCGCGGCCTCGGCCGCCAACGCGTCCACGGCCTGGCGGGCCACCTCGTGCACGGCCACCGGACGTCGCTCCCGGAGGCCCTGGTCGGACGCGGCGAGCAGCAAGAGACCTTCGATGATCCGTTCGCTGTCGTCCGCGACCTCGATCAGCTTCGCCCGGATGCGGGCGACCCGCTCCGGCGACGGTTCCCCGGCGAGCCCGATCTCGGCCGCCGCACGCTGGACGGCCACCGGCGTTCGCAGCTCGTGCGCCGCGTTGGCCGCGAACCGCTGCTGGGCGGAGACCAGTCCCTCCATCCGGCCGAGCATCCCGTCGAAGGTGTCCGCGAGCCTCTTCAGCTCGCCCGGCGGTCCTTCGAGCGCGATCCGCTCGTGCAGGTTCTCGCCCGACAGCCGGCGGGCCGTCTCCGTGATCACGGCCACCGGCCGAAGGACCCGGCCCGCCATCCACCACGCGAGGACGACGGAGAGCAGCGCGTACACCAGCAGGACGATCAACGAGACCGTCAGAAGACGCTCCAGGGCCGCCGACTCGGCCGCGCCGCTCACCGACCGCGTGATCGCCAGTACCTCGCTGGGGATCTGGGCGGCGCCGCTCGGGGCCTGGCTCGCGGGTACCGGACTGGCCGGAGCGGCGCTGGCGAAGGCCGTCGGATACGCGGTCGGCAGCTCCTCCAGCCGGCGCGCCGGTACGGTCCCGGTGACGGCCAGGCTGATGGACGAGTACAGGCCCTCCTTGACCAGGAAGTACACGACGCCCGTCAGCAGGGCGCCCGCGAACAGCAGGAGCCCGCCGTACAGGGCCGTCAGACGGGCCCGCTCCCCTGTCGTCACCCGCTTGATGACCGGTGTCGTCACCCGCTTCACGAGCGACTCGGAGACCCACCTCATGAACGGCTCGGTGACCCGCTTCGTGGCCGCCCGCGTCACCGGCTTCACGACCCGATCCGGTAGCCCGAGCCCGGGACCGTCTCCACCACCGGCGGCTCGCCCAGCTTCGCGCGCAGCTTGCTCAGCGTGACCCGGACCGCGTTCGTGCGGTAGCTGGTGTGCTCCTCCCAGACCTGTTCGATCAGGTCCTCGCCGCTGACCACTGCGCCCTCGGCCCGCAGGAGGGCCTCCAGGACGGCGAACTCCTTCCGCGACAGCTGCAGATGACGCCCGTCCCGGCTGGCCTGACGGCGGGCGGTGTCCAGGACGATGCCCGACCGCTCCAGTACCGGAGGCAGCGCGGGCCTGGCACGCCGGCCGAGGGCCAGGACCCGGGCGAGCAGCTCGTCGTACGCGAAGGGCTTGGCCAGGTAGTCGTCGGCACCGAGGCCGAGGCCCTCGACGCGGTCCCGTACCGTGCCCGCCGCCGTCAGCATCAGCACCCTGGTCATCAGCCGCTGCTCGACCACACGGCGGCAGACGTCGTCGCCGTGTATCCCGGGCAGATCTCGGTCCAGGACGAGCACGTCGTACTCCCCCAGCTGCAGTTTCCGCAGGGCTTCGAGGCCGTCGGCCGCGATGTCCACGGCGAGCGCGTCGCGGCGCAGCCCCTCGGCGATCATCTCGGCGAGAAACGCCTCGTCCTCCACCACCAGTACGCGCATGACCCCTGTGTATCCGAAGGGGACCTTTCGCCGATGTAAACGAAACCGCTGAGAGAAACGAAACACCCCTTCGCGGCACGCTCCACGCCATGATGATTCGACGGATCACCCGGGCCGCCGCCACCACTTCTCTGGCCGCCGCCCTCGCCCTGCTCGCCACTGCCTGCTCGGGATCGGGCTCCGACTCCGCCTCCGCCGGGAGCGGGAAGAACGACGGGAGCGCGAGCGACGAGGGCAAGAAGGCCGACCAGGCCTTCGAGCACCGCAAGTGCCTGCGCGAGCAGGGCCTCGACGTGCCCGAGCCCAAGCCGGGCGAGCAGGGCGTCGGGCTCACCATCGGCGGCGACGGCATGTCGAAGGAGAAGATGGAGAAGGCGTTCAAGGCCTGCCAGGACAAGGCCGGCGGCGCCGGTTTCGGCAAGGAGCCGACACAGGCCGACAAGGACAAGGCACTCGCGTATGCGAAGTGCATGCGCGAGAACGGCTTCAACATGCCCGACCCGAAGTTCGACGGCGGCGCGCAGGCCGCCATGCCGATACCGCAGGGCGCGGCGAAGCAGAAGTTCGACAAGGCCGCCAAGGCCTGCGAGAGCGTGGCCCGATGAGCGGCCGCGAGCGCCCGATGGCCCGGCGCCGGCTGGTGCTCGCCCTCGCGGCGATCGTCGCCGTCGCGGGCGGCGGCGCCGCCGTCACCGCCGTGTCCGCGCCCGACAAGGCACCGGACGGGTCCGGAAGCTCCACCGGCTCCAAGGGATTGCCGGCGGAGACCGCCCCCGTCACCCGGGGCGACCTCAGCAGCAGTTCCCAGCAGGACGGCACCCTCGGTCACCTCGGCGAACGGAAGATCAACGCGGGTCCGGCCGGGGTCCTGACCTGGGTCGCGGCCACCGGCTCGGTCGTCGAGCGGGATGAGCGGCTGTACGAGGTCGAGGGCGGTCCGGTACGGCTGATGTACGGCGCCGAGCCCATGTACCGGACGCTGAAGACGGGCGACAAGGGCAAGGACGTCCGCCAGCTGGAGGAGAACCTCGCGGCCCTCGGATACATCGGTTTCGACGTCGACGAGGAGTACACCGCCAAGACGGCCGCCGCCGTGAAGCGCTGGCAGAAGTCCCACGATCTGAAGCAGACCGGCACCGTCGGGCCGGACCGGATCGCCTTCGCGGGTAGTGCGGTACGGGTCAAGGAGGCGACCGCGGCGCCCGGCGACCGGATCGCGCCGGGCGGTCCGGTGCTCACCGTGACCGGTTCCGAGCGCGTCGTACGCTTCGAGATCCCGGTGTCGGACGCCGAGTCGGCGAAGACCGGCACGCGGGTGAAGGTCCGGCTGCCGGACGGTACGGAGCTTCCGGGGAAGGTGTCGGCCGTCGGGAAGACCGCGTCGGCGGGCGACGACCCGCAGGACAGCACCCCGAAGGTCCCCGTGACGGTCTCCTTCGACCAGCCGGAGAAGGTCGGAGGCATCGACCAGTCCCCGGTCACCGTCGATCTCACCGGCGAGACGCGCCGGGACGTCCTGACCGTACCCGTCAACGCGCTGCTGGCCCTGCCCGGCGGCGGCTTCGGCGTCCAGGTCGTCGAGAACGGAACGGCCCGGGACGTGAAGGTCGAGCTCGGCATGTTCGGACAGGGCCGGGTCGAGGTCAGCGGTGACGGGCTGCGCGAGGGCATGAAGGTCGGGGTGCCGTCCGCATGACCCCGACCACGGCTCACCCCACCACGACCACTGCCGCCACCACGACCGGGGTCACGGTCGTTCGGCTCCGCGGAGTCACCAAGGAGTACGCGGGCGGCGTCAGGGCCCTCGACGACGTCGATCTCACCATCGGGGAAGGGGAGTTGCTCGGGATCGTCGGGCCGTCGGGGTCGGGGAAGTCGACCCTGCTCCACATCGTGGGCACCCTGGACCGGCCGAGCGCCGGCACGGTCGAGATCGCCGGGCACGACATCGCCTCCCTGACGGACCGCAGGCTGTCCGCGCTGCGCGCCCGGCGCATCGGCTTCGTCTTCCAGGCCTTCCACCTGGTACCAGGTGTGGGCGCGCTGGAGAACGTGGCCGAGGGCCTGCTGTACTCCGGACTTCCCCGGTCCCGGCGGCGGAAGATGGCCGCCGAGGCGCTGGCCCGGGTCGGCCTCGCCGACCGGATGAAGCACCGGCCGCACGAGCTGTCGGGCGGCCAGAAGCAGCGCGTCGCCATCGCGCGCGCGGTGGTCGGCGAACCGGCGCTGCTGCTCGCCGACGAACCGACGGGCGCGCTGGACTCGGCGTCCGGGGAAGCGGTCATGAACCTGCTCCACGAACTCAACGCGGAGGGCGCGACGATCGCGGTCATCACGCACGACACGGAGATCGCGGGCCGGCTGCCACGGCAGGTGCGGATCCGGGACGGGCGGGTGGTGGACGACACGGGGAGCGGCTCCGGGGACCAGGGGATGGGCCCGGGCCCGTACGACGAGATCGGCGGGACCGGTATGGCTGATGGGACCGGCGAGATCGGTGCGGACGGTGGAACCAGTGGGATCGGTGCAGCCGGCCCCGGATCCGGCGGGACCGCTGCATCTGGCGCGTCCGGCACGCCCGGCACGCCCGATGCTTCCGGTGCATCGGCCGCGTCCGGTGCGTCCGACGCGTCCGGTGGCGGGAAGGTCGCCGTCTGATGGCCCGTACGAAACTCACGGCCGCTCGGCTCGGCCCGCGTGACGTCCTCCATGTCGGCTCCGCCGGGCTGCGCAGCCGTCCCGTCCGTGTGGTGCTGTCCGCGCTGGGCATCGCCATCGGGATCGCCACGATGATCGCGGTCGTCGGCATCTCCGCCTCCAGCCAGGCCCAGCTGCTGCGGCAGCTCGACGCCCTCGGTACGAACATGCTGGTCGCGAAGCCGGGCGAGGGGATGTTCAGCGGGCAGGAGGTCAAGCTGCCCAAGGACGCGGTGGGGATGGTCGGCCGGATCGCGGGGGTGGAGGAGGCCGCCGGGACCGGTGACCTCAAGAGCTCGGTACGCCGTTCCGAGAAGATCCCCGAGGCGGAGACCGGCGGGATCGCGGTGAAGGCGGCGACGGAGGGGCTCCTGGACGTTCTGAGGGGCGGGCTGGCGTCCGGCACCTGGCTGAACGGCGCCACCGGCCGCTACCCGTCCGTGGTCCTCGGCCATGTCGCGGCCGAGCGGCTCGGGATCACCGAGCCGGGCCGGCAGGTCTGGGTCGACGACCGGTACTTCACGGTCATCGGCATCCTCGATCCGCTGCCGCTCGCGCCCGAGATCGAACGCTCGGCGCTGGTCGGCTGGGTGGGTGCGGGGCGGCTGCTGGGCTTCGACGGGCATCCGACGACGGTGTACGAGCGGTCCACGGACGCGTCCGTGGAGGACGTCCAGCAGCTCCTCGCCCCCACGATCGACCCGCAGAACCCGCAGAACGTGTCGGTCGGCGATCCGTCCTCGGCGCTCAAGGCCAAGGCGGCGACGGAGGGGGCGTTCTCCACGCTGCTTCTCGGACTGGGGGGAATCGCGCTCCTCGTGGGCGGGGTCGGCGTCGCCAACACCATGATCATCTCGGTCCTGGAACGCCGTCACGAGATCGGCCTGCGCCGGTCCCTGGGTGCGACCAGGGGCCAGATCAGGATCCAGTTCGTGACGGAGTCCCTGATGCTGTCGGGCATCGGCGGCCTGGCGGGCGTGGCGCTCGGCGGGGCGGCGACGGGCGTGTACGCGTCCACGGGCGGGCTGCCGTGGGTCGTACCGCCGTGGGCGGTGGGCGGCGGTTTCGGCGCGACGCTCGCCATCGGCACCGTGGCAGGGCTGTACCCGGCGGTCAGGGCGTCACGACTGTCGCCGACGCTGGCGTTGGCGGCGGCGTAGAAACACCAAGGCGCCCGGCTCCTCCGCACGCCCCCGACCGCTCGGCTCACCGCCGTGCGGCCGGGGGCTTCAGAGGTCGTACGGCCAGAGGGTCAGCAGGTGGACGGGGACCCGGAGTTCGACCCAGATACCGGCCGGCTCGGCCGGAGGGCGCGGGCCGTCGTGGTCGAGGTCCAGCAGGACGTGCGTACCGCCGAGGTCGAGAACGGCGCCATCACCATCGCCACCACCGTCGGCGGCGCCATCACCATCGCCGTCGGCGGCGCCATCGCGCGTGAGCAGGCCTCGCAGGAGGAAGGTGCCGTCGGACCCCTGCGTGACGGCGGGCCAGTGGGCGTCGGCCGAGGTCGTGTTCGCACCCCAGCGGACCGGCTCGTCGACGGTGAACTCCACGAAGTAGTCACCCTCGACCGGAGCCACACCGCTCGCCTTTCCCTTCCACTCCGCGGTGCAGGAACCGATGGGCGTGCCGACCTCGGCCAAGATCCTTCCGTCGGCGGTACGCCGCGTCCCCGTCACTCTCGCTTCCATGCGGGAATCATGCCGCAGGTGCCGACCGGGCCGCCGGAGGACGCGGAGGCGGAGACGCGGAGGGAGGCGGCGGAGGCGGCGGGGAGGAGCGGGTCGGCTCCGAAAACGCAATGCCAGGAGCCTCGTCCCGCTGTGATACTCATCCGATGATCAACGTCCCTCACGCCGTCCTCGACTCGCTGCACGGGCTTGCCTTCGGTGACGCCTTCGGTGACCGGTGGTTCGGCATCCTGCGCCGGGAGGGTCCGGCGGCTCTGGAGGCGCGGACGCTGCCCGCGGAGTCGCTGTGGCAGTGGAGCGACGACACCGCTCAGGCACTGGTTCTCGTCCGGGAGCTCGCCGACGGTGGCGGCAGTGTCGACCAGGGCCGCCTCGCCCGGCGCTTTGCGGCGGCCTACGCCGACGACACGCACCGCGGATACGGCGCTTCGATGCATGACGTGCTCCGTCGGATCGGCGCCGGCGAGTCCTGGCGAGAGGTGGTCGCCGGGCAGTTCGGCGGCCAGGGCTCGTGGGGCAACGGCGCAGCCATGCGCGTCGCCCCGCTCGGCGCCTGGCACGCCGCCGATCTCGACGCCGTAGCCGAGCAGGCCGCCCACCAGAGCACGGTGTCGCACCACCATCCGGAGGCGGTGGCCGGGGCTGTGGCGGTCGCCCTCGCCGCGGCGCTGGCGACGCGCAGCCGGGGCGGACCCGCTCCAGCGCGGCAGGAGTTCCTCCGGGCGGTCGCCGCTCGGCTTCCCGACAGCGACGTCCGGTCGGGCGTGCGAGTCGCGGCCCGGATGCCGGAGCACACCTCGGTCCGGCACGCCGCGGAGGTCCTGGGTTCCGGGTACAGGATGTCCGGGCCCGACACCGTCCCCTACGCCCTCTGGTGCGCGGCGGGGCACCTCGACGACCTCCAGGAGGGTCTGTGGATCACGGTCGCCGGGCGCGGTGACATCGACACGACGTGTGCCATCGCGGGCGGGGTGATCGCCGCGCGCACCGGAGTGGCCGACCTCCCCGCCGCCTGGCACGCGGCCCGTGAACCGCTGCCGCCGGTCGTGCCGTAACGATGAATCCCGATGAGTCGGTGCCGCGTGAACTGAAGGTCCTGGACACGGGTTCGCTGCTCGCGCTGGAGGAGCGGGCTCTGGGGCTCGGGCTCAATCAGCGGCTGGATCCGGTGTGGGTCGAGGCGCACGCGGCAGCCGGCGGTACGCACTATCTGTGGCCGACCGTGTGGAACGGCTTGCCCCATCGCCCGGAAGTCCCGAGGCAGTTGCGGTGCGAGCTGTTGATCACGCTTCGCGACGAGGAGCGCGTGATGAGCCTCCTGGACGTCCTGCCCGAGGACTTCGCGCCTCTGCCGAAGGTGACATCGCGCGACGAGGGGATGCGGGTCGGCCGCCTCCTGGACACGTCTCCGAGCGTGCGGCAGTGGCTGTCGCGGACCGCCGCTCCGGGGCCGGGACAGTCGTAGCGGCTCCTTCGGGAGCTTTGGGCTCGGTCTCACCTGGAAGGTGCGGATCTACGAGGCCGGTTTCGCCGAGATCGAGAAGGCCGCCTCGGGTGCCGGGATCGGCACCTTGGAGCTGCTGGCCCTGGCCGCGCCGGCCCGACAGTTCGTCGACGGGGACTTCGCGGGTTTTGCGGGTGATGAGCTGAGAGTGGTGCTGAGGGAGTTCGACAGCACGAGCTGGGACCTCTGTACCGACGACGCCTCGGTCATCCGGGAGATCCGTCGGCACTACCCGGACGCGGTGGCGACCCCTGACGACGTTCTTCAGGAGATCCCTTGGCGGACCGACCAGCGGGAGGTGTGATCCGATGCTCCAGTGCGATCCGCTTCTCCAGTGCGAAAGGGGCGTGTCGGCTGGAGCCCACCAACCCGGCGCGGCACTCCGCACGGCTCCAGGCTCAGCCAGTTCCCGGCACGGGCCGGCCGCGCGGCAGGATTCCGGTCTGAGGTGCCGGAGGGTAGCGGATCCCAACGCCGCGCCGCAGCGCCGCTCACGTCCCCGACGGTCGCGGCTGCTCCGGCGGAACCGAGCTCTCGGCGAGCGCCATCCACTGGTCCAGGTCGGTCTGGGTAAACTCTGTCCACGGTGGGATTCCGGGGAGTTGGCGGAGGAGGTCGTAGGCCTCGGGGATCTGGGCTCCGCGGAGGACCGGGCAGTGGCAGCCGGCGATGACTTCGGCGTTCAGGTGTTGGAAGTCGGTGACGACCGTCCCGAACTTCTGGGCGTCGAGCAGGGATACCCAGGGGGAGACCAGTCTTCCGCCGAAGAGCTGGCCGTCGCGGAATTCGTCCGGCGACAGCGCCGCCGTTTCGGGCATGGGGGTCGGCACGTTCGTGGCGAAGGTGTCCACGGCCCACAGGACGTTGGACTTCGGGTCGAAGAGGGCGCGGGTCGTGGGGTTGTCGTACAGGGGTGGTCGCTTGGCGACCAGGGTGCGATCGCCCGCGTCGATCGTGTCGCCGTCGGTCATGAAGCGGCACCGGTTGACGGGAGTCTCCCACTCCTCGGCCATGCGGCCTATGGAGAACCATGTCGTCAGCAGGGTCGCGTTCGGGCATTCCGCGAGGACCGCCAGGAGGTTGCCGGCGTGGTCGCGGTCGTCGTGGGTGAGGAAGATCCACCGTACGTCCAGGGGATCCACGACGGACCAGGCTGCCTCCAGCCACTGGGAGCGCACTGCGGGCGCCCCGGTGTCCACGAGGACCGGTTCGGCTCCCCGAATCACCATCGAGTTCATCGGGAAGTGGCCGACCGGCGGAGCCTCAAGGGCCCACGGGATGACGAACGTCTCCTCGGCGATCTTGTACGGCTGCAGAAGGTTGAAACTCTCCGTGGTTGTCATCGCTGCTCTCCCTAGGACGGAGTAGCCGCAGCGTCCATGAATCCAGTCCAGCCCCGTGCCGGGCTGTCGTCAAGCGCAGACCTCGTCGGTCGGCTTCAGTGCGTGACGAGGGGTGCACGGTCGGCGCCGGCCGATCCCTGGCCGCGCTTGGCCAGGGGTCCGTCAACCTTTCAAACACCCCTGGGTCGTCTCTTTCGGATCTTGCCGGTCAGGCCGCGTCGTCCGGTGCCGTGCATCGCAAGGCGGAGGGGCGCCCGTGTACTGGGTGCACTCGGGTGTCCCGACAAGGCGGCGAGGTGCGGTGCCGGGCGACGCGGGTCAGGCAAGATCCGAAAGAGACGGCCTAGCGCGCTGTCCCGACCGTCGCGTCCAGCACCAGCTCCAGCAGCCGGTCCGGTTGGTCGGGGTCCGGGGTGTGGGCTGTCGACAGGGCGATTCCGACGACGAGTTGGACGAGGTCCGCCGCCGCGAGGTCCGCGCGGGCCGTGCCCCGGGTTTGGGCTCCGGCCAGGACCGCCTCTGCCGCGTCCAGGATGAGGCGGTGGCAGTCCATGCCCAGTACTTCGGGATCTTCCACCATCAACGCGCTGCCCATCCCCTGGTTCAGGCGGGCGTGGGCCAGAAGCGCGCGCAGCCATTGCGTCAGGGCCTCGTCGGGTGGCTCCGCGGCGATCAGGACGTCCGCCTGCTCGACGAGTTTCTCGATCCGGTCCCTCAGGACCGCGGCCAGGAGTGCCTGGCGGTTCGGGAAGTGGCGGTAGAGCGTCCCCGGGCCCACGCCGGCGCGTTGGGCGATCTGGTTGAGGGAGGCTCCCGGGCCCGCCTCGGCGAACACCTCCTGGGCCGTGGCGACGAGCCGTTCCCGGTTGAGGCGTGCGTCGGTGCGCCGTGGTGGTGGGGCGCAGCTGGTGCTGCCCTGGCTCGTCGACATCGCCCTGCCTCTCGATCATCCCCGTAGCTCGATCATCCCCGTAGCCAAACGGAGACCTTCTCCGTATCGTAGCCTCCACCAAGCGGAGAACCTCTCCGGTTTGCTTTTTCGAGGAGTACTCGATGACAGACGCTGCACGGTCCGCGTTCGGCCCGGTCGGGATCTGGACCATGGCCTACGAGGGACACCCCGCCGGGCGGGTGCGCGAATCAGCCGCGGAGTTGGAGGAGTTGGGGTACGGAGCCATCTGGTACGGCGAGGCGTTCGGTCGCGACACGATCGGCCAGGCGTGGCTCCTGCTGGCGGCGACCCGCCGGATCACCGTCGCGTCCGGCATCGCCAACATCGCCTACCGGGAGCCGATCTCCCTCGCCGCGGCGGAGCGCACGCTCGGCGAGGCGTTTCCCGGGCGGTACCTGCTGGGGCTGGGCGGCCACCGGGTCGACGAGACCGTTCACCACGTCGACGGGTTCCCCGTGCCGACCCGGGGCAAGGCGGTGACCACGATGGGTTCCTATCTGGACGCCCTGGACGCCGCCCCCGCCCAGGGGCCGCTGCCGGACCCGGCGCCGCGCCGCGTCCTGGCCGCCCTGGGCCCGAAGATGCTGGAGCTCGCCGCCGCGCGCACCTGGGGTGCGCACCCGTACTTCGTGCCGGTGGAGCACACGGTGCGGGCACGCCGGATCATGGGACCCGAGGCGTTTCTCGGCGTCGAGCAGGCCGTCGTCCTGGACACGGACGTCGACCGGGCGCGGGAGCTGGCCACGGCCCATGTCGCCATGTACATCGCCGCCGCCCCGCACCAGGCGGCCAACATGCGCCGGCTCGGTTTCGGCGACGAGGACCTCGTCGGCGGCCCGAGCCGACGGCTGGTGGACGCGATCGTCGCGTACGGCGACACGGACGCCGCCCTGCGGCGCGTACGACAGCACCTCGACGCCGGGGCCGACCACGTCTGTCTGCAGGTGCTGACGGCCGACCCGACCGCGCTGCCCGAGCGTGAGTGGCGCGAGCTCGCCCCTGCGCTGGTGCCCGGTTCGCGCCCTGCCCCTACGGCGACGGCGACGGCGACGGCGACGGCGACGGCGACGGCGACGGCGACGGCGGGCCAACGGGTGTGACGGCGACAACCTCACGGTCACGCGCCGGACGGCCCCTTCACCGTCGGCACCGGTGGACTTCGCGGCGGATCCCCACCGCGCGGAACCGACCTCGGTACCACGCTCACCGGACGAGCGGCGTCACTCCACCGTCCCCCACCACGTCCCGCCCCGCGCCTCGTCAGCGCTCGGACCGTCGGTCCTCGGGTCGTCGGTCGCACCGTCGCCGAGGGCGAGGCGGGAGACGATGCGGTAGCGGTCGCCCCGGTAGAGGGAGCGGACGTACTCGACCGGTCTGCCGCTCGGGTCCATGGTGGTCCGGTCGAAGAGCAGTGCGGGCGACAGGACCGGCACGTCGAGGAGCGCCGCCTCCTCCTCGCTCAGGACGGTCGGCTCGATCGACTGGACCGCGTGGGCCGGCCGGATGCCGCGCCGCTCGCGCAGGTGGGCGTAGAAGCCGCCTTCCATGTCGGCGGCGGTGAGTCCGGGGACCAGGTCGGCCGGGACGTGGAGGTGCTCCAGGGCGATCGGAGCGCCGTCGACGTGCCGGAGTCGGGTCACGTGCACGAGCTCCGCCGCCGGGGAGATCGCGAGTCTGCGGCCGATCCGGGCGCCGGCCCGTACCGTGCGGAGTTCGAGGACCGTGCTCGTCCAGCTGCCCCGGCTCCGGGGCGCGCCGGCCGCCTGGTGCTCGGCGACCAGCTCCTGGGTGATCTTGTCGGGTGCGACGAACATGCCGCGGCCGTGCTCCCGTACCAGCAGGCCCGTGGCGACGAGTTCGTCCACGGCGGCCCGCAGGGTGGGGCGGGAGACGCCGAGGGTGGCGCAGAGGGTGCGCTCGGAGGGGATGGCGTCGCCGGGGCGGCGGCTCTCGATCACGGTCAGCAGATGCTCCCGTACACGCTCCCGCTTGAGCTCCATGCCGTCCACTCCCCCGTACGCCGTTCGCTGCCGGTCAGTATGCATCCCCCTCCGTGGACGAGGTCACGAGACCGTCGCGGGTGAAGTCGAGGCGGGAGACGATGCGGTAGCGGTCGCCGCGGTAGACCGAGTGGACGTATTCGACGGGGCGGCCCGCGGTGTCGAGGGTGAGGCGTTCGATCAGCAGGGCGGGCGAGAGGACGGGGACGTCCAGGAGCGCGGCCTCGTCCTCGCTGACGACGGTCGGCTCGATCGACTGGGTGGCTTCTTGGACGTGGACCCGGTGGTGCTCCCGCAGGTGGTCGTAGAGGTCGCCCGCTTCGAGCTCCTCCGGGGTGAGCGACGCGCCCACCAGGTCCGCCGGGATGTGCAGGTGCTCGATGGCCATGGGTGAGCCGTCGACGAGGCGGAGGCGGGCGACGTAGAGCAGTTCGGCGGCGGGTGAGAGGCGGAGCCTGCGGCCGATGCGGGCTCCGGCCCGGATCGTGGCGGACTCCAGGACCGCGCTGGACCACGTGCCCGACGCGCGGGGGACGGTGAAGGCCGCGTCGTCCGGGGCGAGCCGCTGGGTGATCTTGGCGGGTGCGACGAACATGCCGCGACCGTGTTCCCTCACCAGCGCGCCGGTGGCCACGAGTTCGTCGACCGCGGCGCGCAGGGTGGGGCGGGAGACGCCGAGGGTGGCGCAGAGCGTGCGCTCGGAGGGGATCGGGTCGCCGGGGCCGCCCGCCTCGATCAGGCCCAGCAGGTGTTCGCGCACCCGCTCCCTCTTCAGCACCCCACTGGAGGAGCCGTCCTTCATTCCGCACACCCTCACCCTGACTGGTCAACTGGTAAGTCCGATACTAGCCGGAGCGGTTGACCTGTTGCTGGGTGAACAACCCATCTTTTTCAAGGGATTGACGACTCCAGCGGTCCATGCCACCTTCTGGTCACACACCTGACCACTTGACCAATTGGTCAATCATTCATCGAGGTGCTCGTGAAGACTCGTCCCCTCGCCGGCCCCGTCGCGCTCGCCGCGACCGTCGTCCTCACCGCCACGGCCTGTGGCGGGTCCGGCGACCCGGCCGTCTCCGGCGGACCGGAGAAGGTCACCGTATGGATCATGAAGGACAGCGTCACCGACGCCTTCCTCACCCGTTTCCGCACCGGTTTCGAGGCGGAGCACAAGGACATCGACCTCGACATCCAGATCCAGGAGTGGGACGGCATCGGCGAGAAGGTCACGGCCGCCCTCGCCAGCAAGGACGCCCCTGACGTCATCGAGGTCGGGAACACCCAGGTCGCGCAGTACGCGGCGAGCGGCGGCGTACGTGATCTCAGCGGCCGCACGGCCGAGCTGAGCGGCGCGGACTGGCTGCCGGGGCTCGCCGAGCCCGGGAGGGTCGACGGCAAGCAGTACGGCATCCCCTGGTACGCGGCCAACCGCGTCGTGATCTACCACAAGGACCTCTTCGCCCGCGCGGGCGTCACCACTCCCCCGAAGACGCAGGCCGAGTGGCTCACGGTCACCGCGAAGCTCAACAAGGGCCGGACGCAGGGCATCTACCTGCCCGGCCAGAACTGGTACACCCTGTCCGGGTTCGTCTGGGAGGAGGGCGGCGACCTCGCGGTCAAGGACGGCGCCGCGTGGAAGGGGGCGCTCGACACCTCACAGGCCCTCGCCGCCATGGACTTCTACCGTCGGCTCCAGGCCCTCGGCAAGGGACCCAAGGACGCCGACGAGGCCAAGCCCCCGCAGGCGGAGGTCTTCGCCAAGGGTGAGGTCGCCCAGATCATCGCCGTACCCGGCGGAGCGAAGATCGTCGAGGAGATCAACCCGGCGCTCAAGGGCAAGCTCGGCTTCTTCCCCGTACCCGGCAAGACCGCGGCGAAGCCCGGCGCGGTGTTCACCGGCGGCTCCGACCTCATCGTGCCGGAGGCATCGACCCACCCCGAGGCCGCGTACGAGGTGGTCAAGGCGCTGGCGGGCGAGAAGTGGCAGACGGACATGGCCAAGACGATGAGTTACGTCCCCAACCGCACCTCCCTCGCACGCGTCATCCAGGACGACGAGGGCACGGCCGCCATGGCCGCCGGCGCGGCCCAGGGCCGGGCCACGCCGAACTCCCCGCAGTGGGCGGCCGTCGAGGCGACCAACCCGATCAAGCAGTACATGACGGCGGTGCTCACCGGCACCGAACCCGCGCAGGCGGCCGCGACCGCCTCGCAGAGCATCACCAAGACCCTCGGCTCGTGAGACGGCCGCACCGGCCCGGGTGGCCGCGCCCGCCGCGGGGAGCGGCCCTCTGGCCCTACCTCCTGGTCACCCCCACCGTCCTCGGCGGCGTGCTCCTGCTCGGATACCCCTTCGTCCGCAACCTGCTGATCTCCTTCCAGCAGTACGGCATGGGCGAACTGATCCGCGGCGACGCCGACTTCGTGGGGCTCGACAACTACCGGACCGTCCTGACCGACCCCGAGTTCTGGGAGGTCGTCCGCCGCACCTTCTGGTGGACCCTGGTCAACGTCGTACTGATCATGGTGATCGGCACGCTGGTCGCCCTGATGATGCAGCGGCTCGGTCGGCGGATGCGGATCCTGGTCACGACCGGGCTCGTCCTCGCGTGGGCCAGCCCGGTCATCGCCACCACGACCGTCTTCCAGTGGCTCTTCGCGTCCCGTCTGGGCGTCGTCAACTGGGTGCTCGTCCGGCTCGGGTTCGAGTCCTTCGAGGGCTACTCCTGGCTGGCGGACGGTCCCGCCGCCTTCACCGTCATGGTGCTGCTCGTGGTCTGGCAGTCGGTTCCCTTCGCCGCGATCACCCTGCACTCGGCGCTGCTGACCGTCCCCGCCGAGCTCTACGAGTCGGCCCGGCTCGACGGCGCCGGGGGCTGGCGGATCTTCGGCTCGGTGACGCTGCCCCTGCTGCGGCCGATCTTCGGTCTCGTCCTCTGCCTGGAGGTCATCTGGGTGTTCCGCTGCTTCGCCCAGATCTGGGCCGTGACCAAGGGCGGGCCGGGCGAGGCGACGACCACCCTGCCCGTCTACGCCTACCGGGTGGCCCAGTCGTTGCACCGCTACGACCTCGGGGCAGCGGTCTCCACGCTCACCGTCCTTCTCCTCGTCGCCGTACTGATCGCCTACTTCCGTCAGATGCTCCGACAGGAGGCCGACCGGTGACCCCGCGCGCCCTGCGCCGACTCCCCCTGAACACCGCGGCGGCGCTCGTCTTCGCCCTGGCCGTCTTCCCGGTGTACTGGATGGTCCTCACCGCCTTCCGGCCGACCCGCGACATCCAGTCCGAGACCCCGCGGTTCCTGCCCGTGTCCGTCACCCTTGAGCACTTCCGGAACGCCGTGGCCGCCGACGGCTTCTGGATCTTCTGGCGCAACAGCCTGCTCGTGACCGCCGGGTGCGTCCTGCTCGCCCTCGTGGTGGCGCTCGCCGCGGCGTTCGCCGTCGCCCGGATGCGCTGGCGCGGCCGGCGGGGCTTCATCCTCATGGTGTTCATCGCCCAAGTGGCGCCCTGGGAGGCGCTGTTGATCCCGATGTACGTGATCGCCCGGGACGCCGACCTGCTCGACCGGCTCGCGACCCTCAGCCTCATCTACTTCATGATCACCCTGCCCTTCACCATCGTCACCCTCCGCTCCTTCCTGGCCGCCGTCCCGGCCGAGCTCGAAGAGGCGGCTCAGGTCGACGGCTGCACCCGTGCCGCCGCCTTCCGCCGGGTGACCCTCCCCCTGCTCGCCCCCGGACTGCTCGCGACCTCGCTCTTCGGATTCATCACCGCCTGGAACGAGTTCGCCTTCGCCAACATGCTCATCATCAAGAACCAGGACGACCGCACGCTGCCCGTCTGGCTCTCGTCCTTCTCCAATGTCTTCGGCACCGACTGGGGCGCCACCATGGCCGCCTCCACCCTCTTCGCCCTGCCCGTCCTCGTCCTCTTCCTGGCCCTGCAGGGCCGGGTCGCCGCCGGAATGACCGGCGGAGCCGTGAAGGGATAACGCTCAGCGATGCCCCAGCCCCGACTCGTACCCGAACCCACCCATCTCCAGCTCCTGCCCGGCAGGTTCACCTTCGACGACTCGACCGCGCTCAAGGTCTCGCCCGGCGCCGAAGGCGCGGCCGGACTGCTGCGCACCCTCCTCGGGCCGGCCACCGGTCTGCCGCTGCCCGCGCGTGCGGACGGCTCCGTCGTCCTGGCGCTCGACGGCGCGCTCACCGGTCTGGGCGAGGAGGGGTACGGCCTCACCATCGGCGCCGAAGGGGTGCTGCTGCGGGCGGCCCGGCCCCAGGGGCTCCTCGCGGGAATCCAGACCCTCCGCCAGCTGCTGCCCGTCGAGGCACTCCGCGCCGAACCCGTGACCGGAGTCGTGTGGTCCGTGCCCTGCGTGCAGATCACGGACACCCCCCGCTTCCCCTGGCGCGGCTCCATGCTCGACGTCGCCCGCCGCTTCCGCCCCGTCTCCTATCTCCGGCGGTACGTCGACCTCCTCGCCCTCCACAAGCTCAACGTCCTCCACCTCCATCTCACCGACGACCAGGGCTGGCGCATGCCGGTCGCCGCGCTTCCCCGGCTGACCGAGATCGGCGGACTGCCGCACGGCGGCGCCTACACCCGTGCGGAACTCACCGGTCTGGTGGCGTACGCGGCGGAGCGCGGTGTCACCGTCGTACCCGAGATCGAGATGCCGGGCCACGTCCGCGCCGCCCTCGCCGCCTACCCCGAGCTGGGCAACCACCCGGGCCGCACCTATGACGTCTGGGAGCGGTGGGGCGTGTGCGACACGATCCTCGGCGTCCACGACGGAGCGCTCGACTTCTGCCGCACCGTCCTGGACGAGGTGATGGACGTCTTCCCGTCCTCGTACGTCCACATCGGCGGCGAGGAGTGCCCCACCACCGAGTGGCACGACTCGCCGGCCGCGCGCCGACGGGCCGCCGAGGAGGGACTGCCGGGCCCCGCGGCCCTGCACGGCTGGTTCATGGAGCGGATCGGGCGCCATCTCGTCGACGCCGGCCGCCGGCCGCTGAGCTGGACCGAGAACGGCGCCGATCTCCCGCCGTACTTCACCGTGATGCCGTGGCGCGACGCCGACCACGGTCGCACCGCCGTCCGCCGCGGACACCGCGTCATCATGGCGCCGCACCGCACCACCTACCTCGACTACCCCCAGTCCACCAGCCCCACGGAGCCGCCCGGGCAGGCGGGCGAGGTCGTCGACCTGCGCACCGTCCACGGCAATGAGCCGGCGCCCGCGGACTGGAGCCCCGAGGAGGCCGACCGGGTCCTCGGCTCCCAGGTCCAGTTGTGGACCGAGTACGTGCCCACCACCGCGCACGCCGAGTACCTCACGTTTCCTCGGCTCTGCGCCCTCGCCGAGGTCGTCTGGACCGGCCGTCACGACTGGCCGGGCTTCCAGGAACGCCTGCGCCACCACAGGACGCGGCTCGACGTCCTCGGGGTGCCGCGCCACCTGGCCACCACCCCGGCGCCGCTCCTCACCCCCGCTCCATGACCACCCATCCGCGCCCCGTGCAGGGGAACCACCCCACCCGAGGAGAGGAACAACGATGAACGACACCACAAGGAACAGGAACCTGCGGATCCGTGCCGCGCTCGCCGTCGCCGCGGTGACCGGGCTCGGCGCCACCGCCCTCACCGCACTTCCGGCGGCGGCCGCCGGTGAGGCCGTCACCGTCCAGTACCGGCAGAGCGCCACCGGCAGCGACCAGGTCGAGCCCTGGCTCAAGGTGGTCAACACCGGTTCGTCGAGCGTCCCGCTGAGCCAGGTCAAGGTGCGCTACTACTTCAAGGCCGACGCGGGAGCCTCGTACACCTACGCCTGCTCCTGGGCCGTGAAGGGCTGCGCGAACCTCACCGGTACGTTCGGCACACTGGCCAACCCGACGGCGACCGCCGACCGCTACCTGGAGGTCGGCTTCACCGCCGGTGCCGGTTCCCTCGCGCCCGGCGCCGACACCGGCGACATGCAGCTGCGCTTCCACCGCTCCAACTGGCAGCCGCTGAACCAGAACGACGACTACTCCTTCGGACCGGCGCAGACGACGTACGCCAACTGGTCCAAGGTCACGGCGGCCGTGGGCGGCGTGCCGGTCTGGGGCACCGCCCCCGCGGGCAACGAACCGACCCCGACGCCCACACCGACCGACCCCACGACCCCGCCGCCCACCGGGGCCGCGCTCTTCGACGACTTCGACTACACCGGCCACACCGACCCGGCGATCAACGCGCACGGCTGGAGCGTCCGCTCCAACTCCGGTGGCCCCGGCGTGTCCGGTGCCACCTGGGCCCCCGAGAACGTCACCTTCGCCAAGGAGGGCACGAACTCGATCATGAACCTGCGGAGCTCGACCGCCGGAACCGGTGAGTCGACCCGGCACACCGAGATCCTCACGCGGGCCACGAAGTTCAAGAACGGCACGTACGCGGCGCGCGTGCGCTTCTCCGACGCGCCGGTGTCCGGCCCGGACGGCGACCGTGTCGTGCAGACCTTCTTCACCATCAACGACCTCAAGGCGCCGATGGCCGACGACTACGCCGAGTACGACTTCGAGTACCTCCCCAACGGCGGCTGGGGCGAGCCCGCCAACATCCTCTACACGACCTCGTGGGAGACGTACCGGCCCGACCCCTGGGAGGCCGTCAACCAGCACTCGGAGTCCCGGACGAGCTACGCCGGCTGGCACGACCTCGTGCTGACCATCGACGACAACACGATCGTCTACTACGTCGACGGCCAGGAGTTCGGCCGGCACGACGCCCGCTACCTGCCCGAGCGCCCGATGTCCATCAACTTCAACCAGTGGCTGATCGACCTCGCGGGCCAGAGCTCGACGACCCCGCGCGCCTACGACCAGAAGGTCGACTACGTCCTGCACGTCAAGGACCAGGTCCTGACGCCGGCCCAGGTGGCCGCCAAGGTCGGGGCCTACCGGGCGGCGGGCACGGCCTTCGAGGACACCGTGCCGTCCGCGCAGTAGGACGTTCCGGCGGGCCGTCGCCCTGCGGCGGCGGCCCGCCGGACCGCGGCAGAAGGTGTCGCGGGCCGGGTCAGGGAGGTGTCGTGGGTCCGGCTGCCTCAGGGGGTGTCGCAGGTCGGGTCGTCGAGCGCGCTCACGGTGTACGGGGGACGGCCCGGCGGCTCGTCCAGCTGGCTGTTCACCACGTAGAGGCGGCAGCCGTGCCGGGCGAGGGTGGTCGGCAGGTCGAAGGGTTCGCCGCCGAGGGATTCATTCGTCAGGCGGTGGGTCACCGTGCCGGTACGCAGTTCTTCGTCCAGGCGGGCGATGTAGACGCCGTGCGGGGCCCCGTAGTTGAGCACGGCGTAGAGCGTCCGGCCGCGCAGCACCATGCCGTCGGCTCCGAAGGACTGCTCGCCCAGGTCGAGTCGGGTGGCCTTCCGATCGGCGGTGTCGATCCGCCAGACCGCTTCGGTGCCGTTGGAGGCGACCAGGAGCGTGCTGCCCGACTCGTTCGCCACGATGCCGTTCAACAGCCAGTACTGGGCCGGGAACTGCGGGAAGGCGTCGCGGATGTCGAACCAGGGTTCGAGGGGGCCGACGGTGCCGCCTCGCAGCTCCGCCCGGTGAACGACGGGGTTGGCCCAGTCGGTCACGTACACCGCGTCCTTCGTCACGACGAGATCGTTGAGGTGCGGCGCGCCGAGCGGGCCGCCCTGGGCCGTGCGGGTGGCGAGCAGCCGCCCGTGCCGGTCGTGGACGGTCAGGGTCGCTCCGCCCACCGAGAGGACCCGGCCGCGCCGGTCGGTGTGGACGCCGAGGGTGCTGGGACGGCTCTCCAGGCCCCGCGCGGGGAACGGCCTCAGATCCGGGCGGCCGATGTGGCCGCGGTACAGGGCGCCCGTGCCGTCCGAGGAGACGTACAGGGTGCCGTCAGGAGTGACGGCGATCCCTTCGGGGAGCACCCCGGGCGCGCGGGAGACGACATAGGTGTCGGGCAGGTCCCGGGCGACGGCGGGGCCGGGCGCGCCGGCGAGGGCGGCAAGCAGGACCGCGGCGGCGAGGCAGGCGGTACGGGTGGGGGCGCGGCGCATGGATGTGACCTCCGGAAGGGGTACGGGAGCGGGGGTACAGCGAGCGGGGATGCAAGGAGCACGGTTACGGCGAGCAGGGATGCGGCGAGCAGGGTTACGGCGACCGGGGCCCGGCGCGGGGAAGTTCGGCGAGGTGGACACCAGGAGCGTGCTCCGTCGTCCTGCCGAACGCATGGCCTTTCACGTCTGGGTGAAAGGGTTCTGCTTTCACCTCTGGGTGAACGGGTCCGTCGGGCCGATAATCGGTCGGCATGATCCGCCTTCACTTCACGGCCGCCGATCTGCGTCGGGTCACGCTCGCGCCGACGGCCGACGCACTGTCGGAGACCGCCTTGAGTCTGCGTCTCGGCCTCCGTACCGGTCCGCGTGCCGGGCGGGCGCGCACGGCGGCCCGGCAGTGGCACCGGTCTCTGCCGGGAGGCGCGAGCGCCAGGGCGGGTGTTCTCGCCGAGTTGGTCACCCAGGACGGTTTCGTCCCTGACTTCCTGACGCAGCCGTCGGCGCGGGACTTCGGCGACGCCCTGGAGGCGGCGGCCTCGACGCCCACCGAGCGGCTGGCGCTCGACCTCGGGATACCGGACGCCTCGGGCTGGAACGGTGCTCTGGCCAGGCCCGGACGATGGGCTTACGAGCTCGCCCAGGGCGTCCCCGCCGCGTCCACGGCGCTGGTCGACGACACGCGCCGCTACTTCCGGCTGGCGGTGGAACCGCTCTGGCCACGGATCCGGAGCGATGCCCTGACCGATCGGGCGCTACGGGCGGAGATGCTGCTGCGCGGGGGTGTCGACGCCCTTCTGACCACCCTGGGCACGACCTGGTGCTGGCAGGCGCCGACGCTCCACCTGCCTTCCGCGTCGACGTACGACATCCCGCTGTGCGGGCGCGGACTGCATCTCGTTCCCTCGTGGTTCGCGACCGGTCCGATGGTGATGTACCGCCCCGAGGAGGCGACCGTGCTCGTCTACCCCATGTACGACGACGGTGCCGCTGCGGGCCCGGCGGGCGGGTCCGACGACCGGCCGGAGGCACTGGCGGCGCTGCTCGGCCGCACCCGGGCGCAGGTGCTCGCCCTGCTGCGTGCTCCGGCCACCACGACGGCCCTCGCCGAGCGCGCCGGCGTCTCGCTCGCGGCCGCCAGCCAGCACGCGGGTGTCCTGCGGGGAGCAGGTCTGATCACGACCGTACGGACGGGCACGTCGGTCCTCCACAGCGTGACGCCGCTCGGCGCCTCCCTGCTGGCCGGGCTCTGAGCGACGGCGACACGCCGTGTGAGAGCGGGGCGGTGCTCTCTGGCCCGCTCTCCCGGCCCCGAGGCCGCTCACCCGGCCGGCAAGGGGGCCGGACTGCCGCCACATGCCGGACCGGGCGTCCCGGTGGATCCTGGGGGTATGGGTGGCACTCCAGGGGTGCGGCCGTCGAAGGCCCGGCTCCCGCCCGCCTACGCGGCTGCCGTACGGCGGTCGGTACGCGTCACGCTCGCGGGTACCGCCGGTTTCTACCTCTTCCTGTACGGCTTCGACTCGGCCGTCGCCGCCACGTACGCGCTCTTCGCCGCGGTCGCGATGGCGGGTCTGTCGCACATCCCCGGCACCGGGCGGCAGCGCGCCGCGACCCTGCTGCCCGTGGTGCCCGCCTGCTGGGTCCTCATCACGATCGGCACCTACCTGTCCGTACGGACGTGGAGTGCGGTCCTCGGCATGCTGGTCGTCGGATTCGTCCTGACCTTCATGGCCGTGGGAGGGCCCCGGCCGGCCGGGGCCGCTCCGGGGCTCCAACTGATGTACATCCTGCCGTCCTTCCCGCCCTACGTCCCCGAGTCGCTCGGCGAGCGGCTGGTGGGAGCGACGGTCGGTCTGGCCCTGCTGATCCTCGCCGAGGCGTTCCTGCTGCCCGATCGCGCGCCGCGTGTCCCGTACCGCGAGCTGGCCGCCCGGGCCGCCGACCGCGCGGGACGCTGCGCCGACGAGCTGGCCGCCGCCCCGTACACGCTCGGCAACGCGGCGCTGCGGGCCGCCCGGGAGCTGAGCGGTGGACTGCGGTCCTCACGGGTGCCGGAGGCGGAACGGCCCGCGGGTCCGGGGGTCAGGGCCCGGGCCCTGGCCCACACCGGTCTGGCCGCCCGCACCCTCCTCGCAAGGCTGACGTCGCTCCCACCGCTCTCCGGCGACCCCGCGGTGGGCCGGGCGGGGCCGGAGGTCCTGCTCGCGGTGCGCGACGCGTCCCGGGAGACCGCCTCCCTGCTGCGCGGCCGGGACGCGGTCGCCGGGGCCAAAGACGCCCGCTCCCGGCTCCAGGAGGCCCGTCAGGCCTTGGCCGCGGGCGCCGAGCCGGATGCCGCGGCCGCCGCGTTGCGCCGCCACGCGGCGGTCCTGGAGGTGGCCGACGCCGCGCTTGCGATGTCCATGGCGGCGGAGATCGCCGTCCGGGGCAGGGCCGCCCCGGCGGCGGCCCCGGGGCGGTTCTGGTACGCGCGGATGCGGGCGCCCCAACTGTGGTGGCGGCGGCTCTCCGGGCATGCGGGACAGCGGTCGGTGTTCTTCCAGAACGCGGTGCGCATCGCTCTGGCGCTCGCGGCGGCCCGGACGATCGCCGGCCTCGACACGCTTCCGCACGGATTCTGGATGCTTCTCGCCACGCTCACCCTGACCCGTACGACGGCGCGGGAGACCAGGAGCACGGTGCGGGTGGCGCTCACCGGGACCCTCGTGGGGGCGCTCGTGGTGGCCGCGTTCCTTGCCCTGGTCGGGACGGACACGACGGTGTACGCCGCCGCGCTGCCTCCGCTGATGCTGGTCGCCTTCACGCTGGGGCCGGTGAAGGGAGTGGGGTGGGCCCAGGCGATGTTCACGATGGTCATCGCCCTGGTCTTCGCCCAGCTGGCCCCCGCGACCTGGCGGCTCGCCGAGTTCCGGCTCCTCGACGTGATCGCGGGCAGCGCGGTCGGCGCCGTGTTCGGGCTGCTCGCCTGGCCCCGGGGCGCCCACGACGAGTTGCGGCGGTCGGTGGCGACGATGCTCCGGAGCGCCGCGGAGACCGTGGTGGCCACGACCGCTCAGCTCGCCACGGGCGGTGCGCGTGCCCCTGTGCCCACCGCGCCGGGCCACCGGTCCCTGCAGCACGCCCTGATCATGGCGGAAGCGGCGTACGCGCAGTACCGGAGCGAGCCGAAGGAGCTGAACGCGCCGCCGGACGACGCACGGGACTGGCAGGCCGCCCTGATGTCCGGCCACCACACCCTGTGGGGTGCGGACCGGCTGCTCGTGCCGCCCGAGCCGGCTGTGGTCCCGCCCCTGCCGCAGGAGCCGGCCGAGGCGGTCACCCGGATCGGCGACCGGGTGGCCGCGGGCATGCTGCTGGTCTCCGCCCGTCTGGACCCCAGCGGTGACACGCCCGGCGCACCGGTCGCCCTCGGCGCACGCGCCTTCTCCGACTTCGACGCCGAGCCACCGGGTGCTCCTCGGCCGTACTACGCGGCCGTGGAGTGGCTGGATTCGCTGATGACGGACGTGGAGCGGATCGCAGACGGCCACAAGTGAGCTGAACCACATGAGGATTGGCTGTTCAGGCCCTGGCGCACTGGTTCTGAACGACGACAGCGATGCGTTAGCACGGCGGCAGCGGGACGTGAGCGGCGCACGGGAACCTGGAGGGGACCACCGTGGCCGGCGAGCCGGCCACGGACAGCACCACAGCAGACCGGTAAATCAGCAGACCACGGGGACCTCACCATGCGTGCCGACCATCGGCCGGAAGACGACGGAGCGGTCGCCTCGGCGGCCGCGGCCGGGCGTCCCGGCCGCGCCCGGGCGTCGAGGCGAGTGAGAAAGAGCAGGTAGCGGAAGTGCTCACCAAGCGGGTGACGGTGACCGTCCACGCATCCGACCCACTCAGTCGGGCCGGCCTCATCAGCCACTTGCGGCACCAGCCGACCATAGACGTCGTTCCTGACCAGGACGACGGGTGCCGGGACGCCCCGGCGGTGGCGGTGATGCTCGCGGAACGGATCGACGATCCCACCACGGCCGAACTGCGGCGCCTGCTGCGAGGGAGGGACCAGCGGGTCGTGCTCGTCGCGCGCGAACTGCGCGAGCCCGACCTGCTGGCCGTGGTCGAGTACGGGGTGCGGGCCATCATCTGGCGCCATCAGGCCACCGAGCAGCGGCTGTTGAGCGCCGTGCACAGCGCGGCACGCGGGGAGGGAGAGCTCCCGCCGGATCTCGTCAGCCGTCTCCTGAACCAGGTGGGCCGCTTGCAGCGGGCGACGACGGCGGGCGCGGCCACCGGTGGGGCGGCGCCGCTCTTCGGGATGGCGCCGCGTGAGGTGGACGTCCTGCGGCTGCTCGCCGAGGGCCTCGACACCCGCCAGATCAGCGAGAAGCTCGCCTACTCCGAACGCACCGTCAAGAACATCCTGCACGCGCTGATGACGCGTCTGCAGCTCACCAACCGGGCGCATGCCGTCGCGTACGCGCTCCGCGAAGGCTACATCTGATGATCCATGAGATAGACGAGGCGCTGCGCCGTCTGCTCACGCCCGCCGTCACCGGCGACGTCGCCTTCGACGCGCCGACCCGTGACTGGGCGGCCCGCCGCAACGCCCCGACCCTGAACGCCTATCTGTACGACATCCGGGAGGACGTGGCCCGGCGGGAGCGCGGCGCCTACGCCGAGTGGGACTCGCAGGGCATCGTGACGCGCAGGCGTCAGCCGCCGCGCTGGTTCCGGCTCTCCTACCTGGTGACCGCCTGGACCTCCCGGCCCGAGGACGAGCACCGGCTGCTGTCGGGGGCGATGGCACTGCTGCTCCCCCACGAGGTGCTGCCCAGGGACGCCGTACCGGAGTCGGTGCGCTCGATCGCCACCTCCCTTCCGATCTCCGTCGCGGTCCCGCCCGCCGAATCGCGCTCGCTCGCCGACATCTGGTCGGCGCTCGGCGGTGAGCTCAAGCCCTCGCTCGACGTCGTGATCACCACTCCGTTCCCGGTCACGCCGGTGTACGAGGTGGCCCCGCCGGTGACCGAGGCGGAGATCGTCGTCCGTGGCATCGCCGGTGAGCCCGCCGCGTCCAGGCCCCGGATGATCCGGCGCCCGGTGAGCAAGGAGACCGGGGAGAGCAAGGAGAGCGGCAGTGCTGTCGCCGGATCGCGGGACGGGGGCGGCGACGCATGAGCGAGCCTTCCGTCGTCCTCGACTCCATCGAGGCCCTGCGCGCACGTGTCGCCGCGCTCGTGGACGCCCGGAGTGCCGGGGACCCCACGGCCGGCGATCCCCTGCGCGGGCTCTACGTCACCGAGGAGGCGGCCCGTCGGATCGCCACGGGGCCGGGTGGGCGCGAGGGTCACGACGTCGGCGTCCCGCTGCCGGACCTGGGTCGGGACGATCGGCTCGGCGCGCTCGCGCAGGCGTTCGCGTTGTCCTCGCTCGACGCGCACATCCTGCTCGCGGCGCTCGCGCCCGACGTGGACCGGGGTTTCGAGGCGCTGTACGGGTATCTCAACGATGACGTGGGGCGGCGGCGCGCCACCGTGGCGCTCGCCCTCGACCTCGCGGGTACCGGCCCCTACGACCCGGTGGGCCGTGACCGTTTCCATCCGGCGGCGCCGCTGCGCTCCGGGGGGCTGCTCGACGTCGAGGACGAGGACCGGCCGCTGCCGGGGCGGGCGCTGCGCGTACCGGAGCGGGTGGTGGCGCACCTGTTGGGTGACGACACTCGAATGGATCCCCAACTGGCGGGGGTGGGCGTGGAGTTGCTGACACCGTTTTCCGCCGGTGCGGTGTCGGACGCGACCCCCTCCCCGCTCGGCGCTCGTGTCGCCGCTGCCGGGCCCGTCACGGTCCATCTGCGGGAGCGGGTCCCCGGGGCCGCCACCGAAGACGTGGTGGCCGCACTGCTCGGCGCCGGGCGGCCCGTGCTGCGGTACCGGCCGGAGTCCGTCGACGTGGTGGTGGCGCGGGCGCTGCTGCGCGAGGCCCGGTTGCGCGGAGCCGCCGTGGTCGTCGAGCCGCTGCCGTCGCGGCCCGGACCGCTGGTGCGGGTACTCGCCTCGTCCGGTACGACGGTGGTCCTCGCCGGCGGTGAGGCGCCCGACCCCGGATGGGCGCCGGACGCGGAGCTCGTGACCCTTGAAGCACCGGACGCCGGGGCGGGACCGGCCGGTCTGTGGCATCGCGAACTCGATTCGCTGGACGGCGACTTCGATCTGACCGAGGCCACGGCTCCGTACCGCCTCAGCGGTGATCAGATCCGTCGTGCGGCGCGGGCGGCACGGGCTCTCGCCGCGTTCGAGGGCACCGCGGTGACCCTGGCGCAGGTGCAGCAGAGCGCTCGGCTGGTCTCCGCGCCGCTGCTCGACAGTCATGCGCGGCGGATCCGGCCGGCGGTCGGATTTCCCGATCTCGTCCTTCCCGAGGAGCCGTTGGGGCTGCTGCACGAGCTGACCGGCCGGGCCCGCAACAGGGACCGGGTGCTCGGCGAGTGGCGGCTGCGCACCGGTGGCGGGCGGGGGCGCGGTGTCGTCGCGCTGTTCGCCGGGGAGTCGGGCACCGGCAAGACGCTCGGCGCCGAGGTGGTGGCGGGCGAACTCGGCCTGGACCTCTATGTGGTGGACCTCTCGTCGGTGGTCGACAAGTACATCGGCGAGACGGAGAAGAACCTGGAGCGGATCTTCGTCGAGGTGGACCGCACGGACTGCGTGCTGCTCTTCGACGAGGCCGACGCGGTCTTCGGCAAGCGGTCCGAGGTGAAGAGCTCGCACGACCGGTACGCCAATCTGGAGAGCGCGTACCTGCTTCAGCGTCTTGAGGCGTTCGACGGGATCGCGGTGCTCACCACCAACCTGCGGGCCAATATCGACGACGCGTTCACGCGCCGGCTCGACCTGGTCGTGGACTTTCCGTTCCCGGACCCCGAGCAGCGGGTCTCGCTCTGGCACTCCTGCCTCGCGGGCACCCCGAAGGCGGAGGACGTGGAGGAGGAGATCGTCCGCTGCGCCAAGGAGTTCGAGCTGGCGGGCGGTGCGATCCGGTCGGCGGCGGTGACGGCCGGGTATCTGGCGGCTGCCCGTGGTTCGGCGGTGACCGGCGAGGACGTCCGGGCCGGGGCGCGGCGCGAGTACCGGAAGGCGGGGCGGCTGGTCCCGGACGCGGGGGCGCCCTGGGCCCCGTAAGGATGTGAAGGGCTGAAGCGGCAGCCGAGAGGGGGCCACCCGGTGCGGGTGGCCCCCTCTCGTGCGCTGTCGGATCCCTTGCCCGTCAGGTCACATGACGCTTCCGCCGACCATCATGCGGATGGTGGCCCAGTCGGCCGTGCCGGTCGGGGACAGTCCCACGGCCGTCTGGTACTGGCGTATGTGCTCGGCGACGCTGCTGTCGTACCGGGTGGGCGTCTGCTTGCCGGTGCGGAAGTAGTCGATGCCGATCCGGGCGCGCACACGCGCCTTGTCGAGGTCGCTCGAACTGAACTGACGGTTGTACGCCCACCAGAAGGCCGCCATCAGCTGGGTGGTCTGCATGGTGCTCGAACCGGACTTCACCGAGTCGGGCGTGATGCGCTGGGCCCAGAGGGAGGTGAGGGTGGCCCGGCCGAGCTCGCCTTCCTTGTCCGTCTTGAGGATCGCGGCGGAGTTCTTGTTGTTGTTGACTCCGTCGTCCTCGACGGCGTGCTGGTAGCAGGCGATCGAGGCGCGGGTCCGCGCGTCGATCACACCGGGGCTCCAGCCCGGCTTGAGCGTGCACGCGTTGTTCCCCAGGGCCGCGAGGCGTTCCTGGGCGAACTCGACGACCGGGTCCTTCGGGTAGCCGGTGCGCCACGGCGGCACGGTGACCTGCTCGGCCGGCGCGGTCGGGGTCAGGGGCTGCTGGACCCCGCTGTCACCGGGGTCCTGGCCGCCTTCGGTCGGGTCGTTGCCACCGCCGCCTCCACCGCCACCGCCGTTGCCGCCGCCTCCGCCTCCGGGGGCGCCGCCGTCGGTCGGTCCGCCGCCGCCCGGGCCGTCACCCGTCCCGTCGTCTCCGCCGCCCGGAGGCGGCCCGTCGTCCGTGAGGGGAGGAAGGGAGCCGGGCGGCGGCCCGCCGGGGGTGGGTCCTCCGGACTCGCCGGGCGGCGGCGGTGCGTCGGGGAGCGTGTCCCCCTTGCCCTGCGGCGCGGGCCTGGGCGCGTTGGTCGCCCGGATCTCCTTCGCCGCGCTGACGATCGTGGGGGAGAAGTTGATCCAGAGCACGATGAAGGCGATCACGGCGGTCAGCAGGAGTCCGCCGGCCACCACGAGCCAATTCCCGAAGACGGGGCGTTGGTCGAATGTCGCGTCGAGGTCGAGGGCGGTGTCGTCGCCGGCCCGCCGTACGGCCACGGTGAACCGGTGCGACTCCTCGGCCCCGGTCCATCGCACGGCCTGCGGTCGCACCACGAGCTCGCCGAAGGCGGCGCGGCCCGGGGCGATCTGTACGGCGTTCGGTGTCACGTCGAAGGTGAGCCGGTTCGCCTCGTCGCGCGCCACGAGGGACGCGGTCAGCGGGATGTTGCCGAGGTTGTCCACGGCGATCCGGGCGCGTCCGCGGAAGCGGCCGAGGAGGGCGGGCGGCAGTAGTTCGGCGCGGGTCTCGGTGAAGGGCGTGATGGTCAGCCGGCCCTCCACCACGTCTCGGGCGCCGGCGTTCTCGCGGGGGTCGACACGGATGCCGTACGCGACGGGCCCTGCCTCCACGTCCGAGGAGCGGGGCGGGGCGAAGGAGATCTCGGCGGTTCCCTCGCTGCCCGGGTAGAGGCGGAGCACGTCCGGCTCGATCCGGGACCAGCCCGAGGGTTTGCCGACGAGGGAGAGGCGGTATTCCTCGACGGTGTCGCCGGTGTTCCGCACCCGCAGTCGGGCGCCGGCCCGTGCTCCGGGCTCGACGGTCACCTCGGCCGGGTCCAGAGAGGTCCACATGGTCATGGGCGAACGTTAAGGGCGCGGGGGCGGTGTCCGGCTGCCCGAAAGTCCCTGCTCGGGGGCAGCGCGACGTGCCCCGGCGGCCCGTCGGCGGGTGGTGGGCCGCCGTAGCGCCCGGGCCCGGGGTCCCCGGCGCACGAACCGCGGGCCGGACGTCGGGTGTCCGATGTCCGCGAGGGCAATCGGCCCTGCCCTCGTGAGCGCCCCTTCTCCCCTGCTCGGGGCGGCACGGTTCGGCGAGAGTCGGAGACGTACGACCGCTGTCCACGGTCGGGGGGAGGGCGAGCGGGACGAGGTCGAGCACCGCAGCACGCCGGACGCGGGCAACCGCACGCCCCACGCTGTGACACCGCCGAGCCACCGCATTCCGCAGAACCACGCTCTCCGAGGAGAACACGCACCATGCCCACGTACCTGTCCCCCGGCGTCTACGTCGAGGAAGTCGCCAGCGGCTCCCGTCCCATCGAGGGCCTCGGAACCTCCGTCGCCGCGTTCGTCGGGCTCTCGCCCGTCGGGCCGCTCAACGAGCCCGTGCTCGTCACCAACTGGTCCCAGTACGTGGCGTCGTTCGGTGACTTCACGGACGGGTACTACCTCGCCCACTCCGTGTACGGGTTCTTCAACAACGGCGGCACGGCCGCGTACGTCGTGCGCGTCGGCGGCGGGGACGCACAGGGCGCCACGCGGGCCGTCGGATCGGCAGCGGCCGCCGTCGCCGCCGCGCCGCAGCTCGTCTCCGGTGAGGCCGTCGCGCTCGGCACCTTCAAGGTCGCCGCGATCGCCGCCGGATCCGAGGCGGGCGGGGCACTCACCGTCGAGGTGCAGGACGTCGAGGGCGAGACCGAGCGCTTCAAGCTGGTCGTCAAGGACGGCGAGAAGGTCGTCGAGAGCTTCGACGCCTCCGCCAAGAAGAGCGCCCGCAACTACGTCGTCGCGCAGGTCAAGCAGCGTTCCAAGACCATCGTCCTCGAAGAGGCCGTGGCCGGCGGGCAGCTCGCCAAGCCCGACGCGCAGTCCGTCACCCTCGCCCCGCCCGTGCAGATTCCGGCGCAGGTCGACGTGCGAGCCGACGTCGCCGCCGCCCTGGAGTCCGGGCAGTTCATCGGCGACTCCGCCGACCGCACCGGCTTCGGCGGTCTGGAGGCGTACGACGAGATCAACATGGTCGCCGTGCCCGACCTGATGGCCGCCTACCAGCAGGGCCTCATCGACCTGGAGCAGGTCAAGGCGGTCCAGATCGGCCTCATCGCGCACTGCGAGCTGATGGGCGACCGGATGGCGATCCTCGACCCGCCGCCGTCGCTCAACGCCCGTGACGTCCGCAAGTGGCGTCAGGAGATCGCCGGTTACGACTCCGCGTACGCGGCCCTCTACTACCCGTGGATCAAGGCATTCGACCCGGCGAGCGGGCAGACCCGCACGGTTCCGCCGTCCGGCCACATGGCCGGCGTCTGGGCCCGCAACGACGCCGAGCGCGGAGTCCACAAGGCCCCCGCCAACGAGATCGTGCGCGGCGCGGTCGACCTGGAGCTCCAGATCACCCGCGGCGAGCAGGACCTCCTCAACCCGATCGGCGTGAACTGCATCCGCGCCTTCCCGGGCCGCGGCATCCGGGTGTGGGGCGCGCGGACGCTGGCCTCCGACCCGGCGTGGCGCTACCTGAACGTCCGCCGCTACTTCAACTACCTCGAGGAGTCGATCCTCGTCGGTACCCAGTGGGTCGTCTTCGAGCCGAACGACCAGTCGCTGTGGGCCCGTATCCGCCGCAACATCTCCGCCTTCCTCGTCAACGAGTGGCGTCAGGGCGCCCTGTTCGGCCAGCGTGCCGAGGACGCCTTCTACGTGAAGTGCGACGCCGAGACCAACCCGCCGGAGTCCGTCGACCTCGGCCGCGTGGTCTGCGAGATCGGCATCGCCCCGGTGAAGCCCGCCGAGTTCGTGGTCTTCCGGCTCGCGCAGATCCAGGGCGGTGGGGGCGAGCTGGAGGAGTAGTCCTCCCCGTCCCTCTCGTCGCCCCGCCCCCTTGTGACCTCGGGTCCGTGCGCCTGTCGCGCGGATCCACCCCTTGAACAGGAGTGAACCCCCATGTCCCTCGACACCGGTGACGCCCTCACTACCCACAATTTCGGCCTGCAGATCGACGGCGTCATGGTCGAGACCCTGCAGGAGATCAGCGGCCTCTCGATGGAGCAGGACGTCATCGAGTTCCAGCAGGTCTCGGCGGACGGCAAGCCGATCATCAAGAAGCTGCCCGGAGTGAAGAAGGCCGGCGAGTGCACGGTGACCCGCGGCGCCACCCAGTCCGCCGCCTTCACCGAGTGGATCACGTCCTCCATCGCGGGCGACATGGGCTCGGCCCGCAAGGACGCGTCCATCATCTTCCTGGACTACCAGCTCACCGAGGTGAAGCGGTACAACCTGCGCAACGCCTGGTGCACCAAGGTGGAGCTGAGCGCGACCAAGGCCGGCGACGCCGCGGCCCTGACCGAGCAGGTCACCATCACCTTCGAAGAGCTGACGCTCGGCTGATGCGACGCGAGGGATCGGCGGGAGCACTGCAGGGCCGCCAACAGGAGCCGCTCCGGACGGAGTTCGAGTTCGAGCTGCCGCGCGGGTTCGTCGACGAGGCGGGCACCGTGCACCGCAACGGGGCGATGCGGCTGGCCACGGCCAGGGACGAACTGCTCCCGCTGCGGGACATCCGGGTCCGCGAGAACCCGGCGTACCTGTCCGTGGTGCTGCTCGGCCGGGTGATCACCCGGCTCGGCACGCTCCCGTCGGTCCACGACGGGACGGTGGAGAACATGTTCGCCTCCGACCTGGCGTTCCTCCAGGACTTCTACCGGCAGATCAACGCGGAGGGCCACACCAGGGCCGCCGTCGCCTGCCCGCACTGCGAGGAGTCCTTCGAGGTCGAGCTGGCCGGGAGCCGCCTGGGGGAATCGTGACGTACGCGGCCGACCGGATCGAGGAGGAGACCGCGTACCTCGCCTTCCATTTCCACTGGGGCATGGACGACATCCTCGATCTGGAACACGCGGACCGGCGGAAGTACGTGGCCCAGGTGGCCTCGCTGGTGGAGCGGTCGCAGGCGTAACAGCAGGGCAGGGAAAGGAGGTTGGAGGAGACAGTGGGGATGTTCGGGAAGTGGCGGGCGTCGCGCGGATCGCGCGGTTCGCACAGCGCGGAGGCCGGTGCGTCCGCCGAGAGCGTGGCTCCCGTCGCGCCCGCGGCGGCGCCCGGGGATGCGTGGCGGGGGTTGCCGCCCGTACAGCGGGTGCTGGACGCCGGTCCGCGCACGGTCTCGGAGCACGGCTTCGCCACCTCGCTCGCGACCCACTGGAACCCCTCCTTCCACACCGACCTGGGCCATGGGGCGGTACCGGACGCGCCCGGCGGCGTGATGCTGGACGCGGTACGTCCCGTACCCGTACGGGAGTCGGCGAGCACCGCCGATACGGCGGAGCTGCCGGGGCTGCGGCTCCCGGTGGCGGGCTCAGCGGCGGGCGCTGGACCGGCGGCGGAGTCCGCCAGGCCTTCGTCGTCCGCTGCGGCCGCGGGCGGCATCGGGCCGTCGGCCCCGGGCGCGCATCCGCATGCGGGCAGTCGTGGCGCCGCGCCGTCGGCTGTCCAGCGCGTGGCCGCGGCGCCGGACGGTCGGAGCGTGGCGACCCCTCGTCCCGTACGGAGTGAGTCCGCCGGTCCCGTACGGGGCGTGGCGCCGGCCGCTCCGGTACGGAGTGGCGGCACGCAGCGGGCGACGGCGGCCTCGGGTGCGTCCCCGTCCGCGCCTCAGACGGTTCAGCGTGCCGCCGCGCCCGCCAGTGGTCCGGACCGGGCTGCTCGGACCTCTGCGGCCCCGGGCGCGGACAAGCCTGGTGCGGCCACGCCGTCCGCCGATGCTCCACGCCCGGGCCCCGTACGCCCCGCGCCCGTCCGACGCTCGCCGCTGGTCACCGCCCGGCCCGTACAGCCGCCCCGGCAGCTCGCCCCGGCCGGTGCCGCCCGGCCTGCCGGCACCACTCCCGTCCAGCGGGCGGCGGAACCTGCCCGTACACCCCAGAGCGCGGCGCCGCCCAGGCCCGCGCCCGTCACCGCCGCACCGGAGCCCTCGGCTGCCGGGCGGCCCCAGAACGTCCCGGGCCCCGCTTCCCCCGTAGCAGGGCCCGGGACTCCCGACGGCGCGCCGAGCACTCCGGTGCAGCGGCGCCCTCCCGTACGGCGCTCGCGACGCGCCCCGGGCGCCGACTGGAGCACGACGGCTTCCACGCCGCCGGTTGCCCCGGCGGCCCCGGCGGCCCCCGTGGCTCCGACGGCCCCCGCGGCCCCGGTGGCCCCACGACCGCAGGCGAGCCCTGCCGGTCCTGCGTCGGCAACCGCTCCCGCCGGTCCGGCGGCTCCGAAGGCTCCGGCACCGAAGAGCAGTTCCACCGCACCCACCGGGCCTCAGGCACCGCGACCCAAGGCTGCTTCCACCGCTCCGGCAGGGCCCGCAACCCCGGTGGCCAGGACCCCCGTCACGCCCTCGCCCCCGGCGGCGGCACCCAAAGCCGGTCCCGCCGCACCCGCGCACCCCCCGACACCGGCGTCACCGGTCGCTCGGACCCCCGCCACTCCCGCAGCCCCGGCAACCCCTGCCCCCTCGGCTGCCACCTTGCCGACAACCAAGGCCACGCCCGCACCTCCCACCACTCCCACCTCGGCGGCGGCCCCCGCGAGCCCGGCAGCCCCGGCTCCCCTGATCGCTCGGGCCCCCGCCACCACCCCCGCAACCCCGGAGGCCCCGGCAGCCCGGCCGAACCCGGCCACCGCTACTCCCCCGGTCCGGCCGGGACTCGGTGCACCCGTTCAGCGCGCCACCGCCGAAGCACCGGCACCGCGGGCGAACCCCGCACCGCGACGCTCCCCGATCGGCGCGCCGATCACGCGTGCGTCCACGAGCCCGGAGACCACCGCCCCTCCGGTCAAGGCTTCGCCCGCCCCTGGCCCCCCCGCCGTGCCCGCCCCTCAGCCGGTCGGCCCGTTCCCCACTGCCCCGCTGCCGGCGCAGGCGCCCCCGCGGGCCGCCGCGGCCCCGAGCCCGGCCGCACCCGCGCCCCTGCAGCGATCGACCGCGCACAAGCACCAGGCACCGGCCGTCCCCTCAACGACTTCGGCGCCTCAAGCCGCCGCAGCCGGTCACCCTCCGGCCACGCCGGCTCCCCCCGTCGTCCAACGCGCCACGGCCGCATCCCGACCCCAGAGCCCCGCCCACTCCCCCCTTCCCCCGTCGGTCACCGGCCCGCACACCCCGTCCGCCGCGCAGCCGCCCGTCCGCGTACCCACCGCCAGGCCCGCCACGCCCGTGGTCACGGTCACCGACCTCCCCCGAGCCACCGCGCCCACCGTGCAGCGCAGGGCCACCCTTCCGCTCGCCACCAACCGGCCGCTCACCCCGAGTCTGCCGAGCAGCGCGAACGCGCCCGCCCATCCCCGTAACTCCCACAGCCCGGTCGGCCGCACCTCACCCGGGTACCAGCCGACCGCGCCCGCGCCCGTTCCTCTCTTCTCGCCGACCGCCGCCGCCCCCGCCCCTTCCGTACCGACCGCCTCGACTCCCTCGACTCCCTCGACTCCCTCGACTGCCTCGACTGCCTCGACTGCCTCGACTGCCTCGACCGTGCCGACCACCCCCACCGTCCAGCGCGCTGCCGTCGCACCTCTCACCTCCCCCCGTCCGGTCGTCCCCCTCGCCCCGCCCTCCGCCGCGCGGCCGGTCGCCCGGCCAGTGGTCGTCCAGCGTCAGAGCGCTCCCGAGGCCGGCCCGGCAGCCGTGACCGCGTCGAGGCCGGCCCCGCCCGTGGTGACCCCGGCCCCGAACCCGGCCTCGCTCTCGACCTCGACTCCGACCTCGCTCCAGCGGACCTCGGCCACCCCTGCTCCGGCCCCGCACGCCCCGCGCGTCACCACGGTCAGCCGGAGCGCATCCGCCGAGGTCTCCGTACAGCGTTCTCCCGGCCCCGCCCCCGCCGACTCCGAATCGCCCACCCAGCTGGACGAGTTGGCCCGCCGTCTCGTCACCCCGCTCTCGCGGCTCCTCCGCGCCGAGCTCCGTGCCGACCGCGAGCGGGTGGGCCGCCTCCGCGACCACGGCCGCTGACCGACCGCCCGTCAACCACCACCACAGACCGACGATCCGAGAGACCCGCCACCATGCCCCAGCAGCTGGACCCCGCATCCACCGTCTTCTTCAAGCTCACCATCGACGGCGAGGACCTCGGCCTGTTCAACAGCTGCGACGGTCTCGCCTCGGAGGTGGAGGTGGAGCAGCGCCGGGAGGGGGGCAACAACGGCTTCGTCTGGCAGCTGCCCACCCGCGTCACGTTTTCCACCATCCGTCTCACCCGCCCCCTCACTCCCGAGACGGCACAGGTCGCCGCCTGGATCTCGTCGCTCGCCACGGGGATCACCCGTCCGACCGCGCAGATCGCGGCGCTGCGTGCCGACGGTTCGACGGTCGCCCAGTGGGGCCTGGTCGAGGTGCTGCCGGTCCGCTGGACGGGGCCGACGCTCGACCCGGCCAACCCGGCCGTCGCGACCGAGACCCTGGAGATCGCGCACCACGGCTTCACCGACGCGGGAGGCGCCTGAGATGGCCCCGTCCTTCGGCGGGCTGACGGCCAGCGGGCTCTCCCGCGCCTCGCTCGCCATCCACCAGCCGCCGACCGACCTGTCCAGTTCGTACGGCGGGAAGCTCGGCGAGGTGAAGTTCGAGTTCAATCCGGACCAGCTCCAACTGAGCAGGTCCGCGCACTGGTTCACCGAACAGGCCGTGGCGTACGACCGGGGTGCGCCGCCGAAGTTCACCGGCAGCGAGCCGGCCCAGCTCCAGCTGGAGGTGTTCCTGGACCGCTCGGGTGATCCGTCCTCCAACGACGTGCAGCAGCAGGTGGAACTGCTGCTCTCGTGTTGCGAGGTGACCCAGCAGAGCATCGCCGCGAAGGCGCCGTCGCCGCCGTGGGTGCAGTTCTCCTGGGGGTCGTTCTCGACCGTGCAGTTCGTCGCGTACGTGACCTCCGTGTCGGCGACGTACACCCTTTTCAGCCCCAGCGGCATTCCGATCCGCGCGACGTGTTCGCTCTCCCTCACCGAGATCTCCAGCGCGACCAAGAAACAGAATCCGACGTCCGGCGCGCTCTCGGCCCGCCGGGTGCACCGCACGGTCGCCGGGGACTCCCTCGCCTCCCTCGCCTGGCGCGAGTACGGCGACGCGACCCGCTGGCGTGTCATCGCCGAGGCCAACCGCATCGACGATCCGATGCGGCTGCGGCCCGGCACGGAACTGCTGCTCCCGTCCACCACCGAAACGCCGGAGACCGAGGGCGCCTCATGAGCGAGAAGACCTTCACCACCGTCCTCCACGTGCAGCTCGACGGCACGCCGCTGCCGGACCCGCTCGCGGTCCGCCTCACCGAGGGCTGGGTGGACGCGAGTGTCAATGTCCCGTCAGCCTTCCAGCTGACCTTCAGCGACAAGGACGGCACCCTCACCACGAAGTTCCCGTTCCTCAAGGTCGGCGCGATGGCGGTGCTTTCGCCCTTCACCGACGGGAAGCTCGGCGAGCCCATGCTCACCGGCGAGGTCACGGCCGTCGAGGTGGACGCGGCTCCCGGCCACGGCCGGTATCTGATCGTGCGCGGTTACGACCCGGGCCACCGTCTGCTGCGCAGTCGGCGCGTCGAGGGCTACCCGAACATGACGGCGTCCGACATCGTCCGGAAGCTCGCCGGACTCAACCGCATTCCGCTGGGCAAGATCGACGCGACTCCGACGGTGTACGAGCTGGCGACCCAGCCGAACATCACCGACTGGGACTTCCTGTCCCGGCTCGCGCGGGAGAACGACGTCCGGCTCTCCCTCGACACGGCGGGGCGCCTGGTGTTCGCCGCGCTGCCCCCCGCCTCCTCCGCGCCCGCCGACACCACGCCGGCCGCGGCGAGCCCGTACGTCCTGGACTTCGGGAGCAACACCCTGCAGAGCCGGGTGTCGGTCACCGCCGCCGGGCAGGTCGGGAAGGTGGACGTGCGGGGCTGGGATCCCCGTACCAAGCAGGCGCTCTCCTCGCCGACGCCCGCCGTGGCGAGCAAGGAGATCGTCTCCGACATCACCCCCGCGCAGCTCTCCGCCCCGTTCGGTCCGGCCGAACTGGCCGCGACGGACACGCCGTTCACCACCCAGTCGGAGGTGACGCAGGCGGCCACGGCGCTCGCCGACGACGTCACGGGTTCGTTCGCGGAGGTGGAGGTCGCCGTCACCGGCAATCCGTCCCTGAAGCCGGGGCAGCCGGTGGCCGTGAAGGGCGCGGGCTTCCCCTTCGAGGGGCGTTACACGGCCACGGGTGTGCGTCATGTCTTCGCGTCCGGACGGCAGTTCGCGACCTGGCTGACGGTGTCCGGCCGGCAGTTCCGTTCGCTGTACGGGACGGCGTCCGGCGGCGGTGAAGCGGCGCCGCCCATGCCCGGTGTCGCGGTCGCGCTGGTCACCAACACCAAGGACCCGCTCTCGCTCGGCCGGGTCAGACTGCGTTTTCCGTGGCTCTCGGCGACGTACGAGAGCGGCTGGTGCCGGGTCGCCCAGCTCGGCGGACGCGGTGGCGGGGGCCTGATGCTTCCCGAGGTGGACGACGAGGTGCTGTGCGCCTTCGACCGGGGTTCCCTTGAACACCCGTATGTCCTGGCGGGGTTGTACAACGGCGTCGACAAGCACACTCCGGCGACCGACCGGGTCCCGCCGGTCGATCCGACCAGCGGGCGGATCCAGTGGCGCGCTCTGACCTCCCGTACCGGCCACACCGTGGAGCTGCGCGAGGAGGGCGGCCGGACGCGTGCCTCGCACGGCATCCGGCTGCGCACCGCGAAGGGCGGTCTGAGCGTCGAGCTGAACGAGGCGCGGACCACTCTCACCATCGACAGCGACGGCACCGTCACCATCTCGGGGGCGCGGGGGGTCACGGTCGAGTCGGGGATGGATCTGACGCTCTCGGCCAAGGGGCGGATCAAGCTCGACGCGGGGCTCGGCGTCGACATCAAGGCCGGGGCGAAGTTCAAGGTCTCGGCACTGACGCAGGCCGTCGTCAACGCACCGTCCTTCGTCACCTCGACCGTCCCGATGCCCAATCCCGTCGTGGCGAACCTGCCGTTCTGATGACCGCCCCCGCCCCTTCCCGTGGAATCCAGAGGAGGACCTTCCCTTGAGTGAGCACTTCGTCGGCGCGGGCTGGGCCTTCCCGCTGCGGACCGGCCCGAGCGGCTCCATCGCGCTCGTCCGGCGCGATCGGGAGATCGAGGAGTCGATGCGGCTCGTCCTCGCCACGGCGCCGGGCGAGCGGCCGATGCGCCCCGAATTCGGCTGTGCGGTCCATGAGTTGGTGTTCGCTCCGGTCAACGATTCGACGATGGGCCGGGTCCGGTACGAGGTGATGTCCTCGCTCGACCGCTGGGAGCCGCGCATCGACGTGGAGGAGGTCACGGTCTCTCCCGCCCCCGGGGAGCCGACCACCCTCTTCATCGACATCCGCTACCGGGTGCGCGGTGCCAACAACCCGCGCAACCTCGTCTTCCCCTTCTACGTCATCCCCTCCGAGGACTGAAAGAGCCGCCATGGCCCTGCCCGCACCCCATCTCGACGACCGCCGCTTCCAGCAGTTCGTCGACGACGCCAAGCGCTACATCCAGCAGGCGTGCCCCGAGTGGACCGACCACAACGTCTCGGACCCGGGTGTCACCCTGGTCGAGGCGGTCGCGCACATGGCGGACCAGCTCGTCTACCGCCTCAACCGGGTCCCGGAGAAGAACCATCTGGCCTTCCTCGACCTGCTCGGGGTGACCCTGTTCCCACCCGCCGCCGCCCGCGCCGACATCACCTTCCGGCTCTCGGCGCCGCAGCCGGAGCCCGTGGTGCTGCCTACGGGCACGGAGGTGTCCACGGGGCGCACGGAGACGGAGGAGGCGGTCGTCTTCGCGACGTCCGCCGATCTGACCGTCGTGCCGTGCTCGTTGACCCATCTCCTGCGCCAGGAGGCCGGGGGCTCGCCCGAGGACCGCTCGCAGGATCTGCTCGGCGGTGAGGACGTCCCCGCCTTCTCTCCGCTGCCGCGCGTCGGTGATCTGCTGCTGCTCGGGCTCTCAGCGGCCGTGCCGGACTGTGTGCTCGTCCTCGATCTGGACAGCCGGGTGGACGGCGTCGGTGTGGACCCGCGCAGGCCTCCGCTGGTGTGGGAGGCGTGGACCGGGTCCGAGGGCTGGGTCGTGTGTGAGATCGACGAGGACTCCACGGGCGGGCTCAACCGCCCGGGCGAGGTGGTCCTGCACATGCCGTCCGGTCACGCGGTCTCCCGCCTCGGGGGGCACGAGGCGGGCTGGGTGCGCTGCCGGGTGGTGGAACCCGCCGCGGGTCTGCCCTCGTACAGCGAGTCGCCGACGGTACGGGCGGCGGGGGCGTTCACCATCGGCGGGACGGTACGCGCGGCGCACGCCGAGGCGGTACGGAACGAGCAGCTCGGCGAGTCCGAGGGCGTCCCCGCGCAGCGGGTGCGGCTCGCGCACGCGCCGGTCGTGGACCGGCCGCCGCTGCTGCTCCAGGTCGCCGAGCGGGCGGACAGCGGCATGGACGAGGAGGACCCCGAGGCCGGCTGGCAGGAGTGGACCGTCGTCCGCGACTTCGCCTCCTCGCGTCCCGGTGACCGGCACTTCACCCTCGACGCGACCACCGGGGAGATCGCCTTCGGGCCGTGTGTACGTCAACCGGACGGCACGTTGCGGCAGTTCGGGGCGGTGCCGCCGAAGGGCGCGGCGATCCGCGCGGTCCGTTACGGGACCGGTGGCGGCCGGGCGGGCAACGTGGCCCGGTCCACGATCACGGTGCTGCGCAGCTCGATCCCGTACATCGCGCGCGTGGAGAACCGCGAGGCGGCACGGGGAGGGGTGGACGGGGAGACCGTCGAGGAGGCCAAGTCCCGGGCGCCGATCAGCCTGCGGGCACAGGAACGGGCGGTCACCGCCCGGGACTACGAGGAGCTGGCCCGACGGGCGGCGCCCGAGGCCGCCCGTATCTCCTGCCTGGCGGCGGACGCGGCCGAGGCGGGTGACAACGCGGTCCGGGTCCTGGTCGTGCCGCAGGCCGTTCCGGACCGGGGCGGCCGGCTGCGGTTCGAGCAGCTCGTCCCGGGCGAGGAACTCCTGTCCCGGGTCACCGGTTTCCTCGACGAGAGGCGCCCGCTGGGCACCCGGCTCGCCGTCGGACCGCCGTTCTACCAGGGGGTGACGGTGGTGGCGACGCTGCACTCCTTCCGGGCGGCCGAGGCGGAGCGCGTACGCGCCGACGCGCTGGACACGCTGTACGCGTACCTGGACCCGCTGACGGGCGGGGCGCACGGTGAGGGTTGGCCGTTCGGGCGTCCGCTGCGGGCCGGTGAGGTCTTCGCGGCGCTACAGCGGGTGCCGGGCGTGGAGCTGGTGGACGAGGTCCTGCTGCATCCGGCCGATCCGCTGACCGGCCGCAGGGGTGACACGACGGACCGGATCGAGCTGGCGCCGTCCGCGCTGCTCTTCCCGTTCGACCACCGTGTCCGTGTGATCGAGGCGCGGTGAGCGGGTCCGCGCGGGGGACGGTTCCCGGGCTCGCGACCCCGTACCCGCTGGGTGCGGCGCTGCCCGCCGTCTACGCGGAGGACGACTTCGGGCAGCGGTTCGTGTCCGGCCTGGACGTCGTCCTCGCTCCCCTCTTCAACGTCCTCGACTCGTTGGAGGCGTACTTCTCGCCCGCGCTCGCCCCCGCCGATTTCGTGGACTATCTCGCGACCTGGGTCGGCGCGGAGCTGGACGGCGACGAGCCGCTGCCGCTGCGTCGGCACGCGGTCGCCTCGGCCGTGGCGCTGCACCGGGTCCGGGGCACCCGGCAGGGTCTGGCGGCCGCGGTCCGGCTCGCTTTCGGCGTTCCTCCGGAGATCACCGAGAGCGGGGGTGCGAGCTGGTCGGCCGCGCCGCTCGGCCCGTTCCCCGGGGCGCCGGTGGCCGGGCTGCACGTCGTTCTCCGGGTCGCCGACCCCGCCTCCGTCGATCCGCACCGACTGCGCGCGGTCGTGGCCGCGGCCCGCCCCGCGCACCTGCCGTTCACGGTCTCGGTGACGACCTCCCCGCCGCCGGTGACCTCTTCCCGTACATCCGAAGGAGCTTGACCCTGATGAGTGACGCGTCCCAGTCCCGTCCCTGCCCGGACTGCGCGAGCCCGGTGCGTGCGGTGGACCAGTCGTTCTGTGACAGTTGCGGAGCGTTCCTGCGCTGGGACAGCCCGGCCGGAGCGGCGAGCACGGAGAGCGGGTCCGCCGCCGCCCCGTCCGCCGTGTCAGCGTCGTCCGCCCCGTTCGCTTCGGAATCCGTGGGGACGGTCCGGGAGGAGCCGGACACCTCGTCGGCGGACGCAGCGCCGCAGCCCGCCGCCGCGGAGGGTCCGGCCGACTCCCCCGCCGAAGTGACGGACGACCGGTCCTCCGTCGGGCCCGAGGAAGTGACCGCCCCGCTGCCCGCCGTGGCTCCCGCCTCGGAGGCACCCGCGCCCGCGCCCACCCCCGTACCGGAGGCGAGTCCGGCGACCGAGGGGCCCTCGGACACGCTCGTACGGTCCCTCCTCGTCCCGGTCCCCGGGAACAGGGCCGCGGAGCCCGCCGTCGCCGCGCCCGTGCTCCCCGCGCGTCCGGAGGCCGCCCGGCCGACGGTGCGGGCCGCCGGCGCGCCCGCCCCCGTGCAGGGCGGCACCCCCTGCCCGGCCTGCTCGCTCGCCAACACCCCGGGCCGTCACTTCTGCCGTTTCTGCGCCACCCCCATGGTCCCGGAGCAGCTCTCCACGGCCGAGGGCCCGTACGCGGGCCGACGTCCCGGGCTCGCCCGCGACCGGAGCCGCTGGATCGTCCGCGCCCTGATCGTCACGGGGATCGTGGTGGTGGTGGTCGGCGGCATCGTCGGCGGCCCGCCGGCCGTCCGCGCGGTCCAGGACCACTTCGCCAAGCGGGTTCCGGTCCACCCCGTGGCCTGGGCGGCCTCCCACTCCGCGCCGAAGCAGGACGCGAGGCTGGCGGGCGACGGGTACTCCAACACCTGGTGGGGCACCGGGTACGCGGGTGACTCGGCCGGACAGTACATGGAGGCCCGGTTCGCCGAGCCGACCGATCTGCTGAGCGTCCTGATCACCCCCGGCAGCTCGAAGAACACCACGCAGGCGGACGGCCAGGCGACTCCGCGCACGTTCGAACTCGTGGTCAAGGACTCCTCGGGCGAGACGCATGTCTCGCAGCACCTCATCAACGACGGCGGCACCCAGCGGGTCGACGTGCGGGTGCGGGACGCGCTGACGGTGCAGTTGGTGCTGCGCACGGCGTGGCGGGCCGATCCCACGAAGCAGGTGGCCGTCGCGGAGCTGGAGTTCTTCGGCAGGTCCGTGTCCTGACACCCCGTGAGAGCGGGGAACGGCCGGAAATCACGGCGGGACCCCTTCTCAGGCGCCGGACCGGGAAGAACGATGATCCCTGGGGTTCCTGACTGAAGGAGGGGTGCATGCGCAGTTACACGGGCGTGCTCATCGGCAATCTGATCCTCGCCTCGTTCGCCGGTCTGGCCGGACCGGTGTTCCTCGTCGTGGGGTACGTCGCCTGGGTCGAGGGTGCCGAATGGTTCTGGGTGGCCGGCGCGTTGGGCATCGGCGCGGTGGGAACGATCATGATCCCGTTCTCGGCCGTCAGGAGCGCGGGGCAGGAGTTTCCCCGGATCACGCGGCGGAGCCGTACGCGGGACGCCGGCCTCGCGTACGGGGACGACACCTCGGTGGTGTGGGCACCCCGGTCCCCGCAGGGTGCGCCGGGCGCGCGGTTGGTGAGAGCGGATGTCCTGGAGGCGTCGTTCGTGCGGTACAGCCCCGAAGGGGGTGCGACGTTCACGACGTACGGGGGCAATCACGATCCGGCGGAATTCAAGGCGACGGTCGAGCTGAGATTGTGGGTCCACGACGGGGAGGACTCCGGCCGGGGTTCCGGGGGACGCGAGGTCACCGAAGAGGTCCAGGTGCCGTCCCTGTGCCTGTCGGCGATCACGGCGGGGCGCCTGGCCGTCCTCGTCGATCCCCCCGAGGCGCCGACGCCGGGGAGGGTCACGGTCCTCTGGCCGCGCAGCCTCCTCCTCGCCGGGACGAGAACCTGCCGGGTGATCGACCTCGACGGACGCATGACCGACGTGACCCGTCACGCCCGGCGTCAGCTGGAGCAGATGCGGATCTCACGGTCGGTCGGCGGCGTCGTGATGGACGGCGACCTCATCGACCTCCGGCTCCTCGACGCGGCCACGGCGGCCCGGTACGCCGCCGTGGCCCGCGACGTCACCGAGGAACGGGCGCCGGTGACCGAGCCGGGCGAGGAGGCACGTTGGCTGGCGGAGTTCCTCCCGGGTGGCGAGGGGACCTTCGGCTCCGTCCCCCGCCGCTGGTCGCGCCGCGGTGGGCACCTGGTACTCGCCCGCTTCCTGGCGCTGCGCGGGCGGACCACCTTCCAGGACCACGGTCCGGTCCTGGACACGTTGCTGCGCGTCCGTCCGGCGGACGGCTCTCCCGCGTACGACGTGACCCGGCGTCTCACCGTCCCGATGAACTACCTCACGGTCCTTCACCACACGAGGGACGTCGTCCTCCGGGTCAGCCCGAACGGCAGGTCCCAGGTGGTCGACTGGGCCCGCACCCATCTTCTCGCCGGCGTCACGACGGCCCGGGTCATCGCGCCGGACGGTCGTGTGATCCCCCTGCCGAGACGCTCCGCAGCCCTCTGGCCCCTGATGAACCTGCTCGTCACCCACGGCATCTCGAACCCGAAACCGGTCCTCGACCTCCGCAAGCCCCGGATGCACGCGGTGTCGGGGGCGGTGATGGAGATGATCCGGGATGCGGGAGTGAGGGAGGGCGAAGCCCGGCTCTAGGCGACTCTGCGGCGCAGGGCCAGGAGTGGGCCGATCGCCAGCAGGAGGGCGAGGGCGGCGAAGCCGTAGGTGAGGGTCGTGACCGTCGCGACGGCGGCGACGAGCAAGGGGCCGCCCGCGTCGCCCAGTTCTCGGCCGAGTTCGGCCGAGCCCATGGTCTGCCCGAGCCGCTCCTGCGGGGTGCCGGCCGCGAGGGCGGCGAAGCCGAGCGGGGTGATCAGGCCGGTGCCCGCGCCGATGAGGGTTGCCCCGGTCAGCACCCCGAGGAGTCCGGGCAGCATCGCGCAGCCGAGGCCCGCGGCGGTGATGAGGAGTCCTGCCGTCAGACCGGTGCGGGTGGTCAGACGCCCCTCGTCCAGGGCCCGGCCCGCCACACGGCTACCCGGTGTCGTGTCGGCTCGGCGGGCAGCTCGATCACGAGGACCGGCCACCGTACCCCTGTGTTCTCCGCTGTCACGCCGTGGTCGGTGACGGTGTCGGTACGTATATCGCCGGGCGCAGCGGGAAGGCTGGGTCGTGACCATCAGCTCCCGCTCGCGACTCGACCGAGTCACGCTCCTGCTCGCCGGCGAGTTCGGCATCGTTCCGGCCTCCCTCGCCGAAGGTCCGTCGGGTACCGCGACCCGCAACTACGTGGCGGAGACCGCCGCGGGCGACCGCTGGTTCGTGAAGACGTACGCGGCCGGGACGGATCTCGGACGGGCCGAGAGCGCGGCCCGGCTGAGCGAGTACGCCGGGCTCTGCGGCGTGCCCGTGGCTCGGGCCCGCCCGGTCGTCGACCAGGAGCGGCTGGTCGCCTCGTACAAGGGCACGGCCCTCTCCGTGACGGCGTACGTCGTCGGGGCGGTCACGGCCGACGGACAGCTCGCGGGCCGGAGATGGGAAGCCGTCGGCTCGGCGATCGGACGTCTGCACCGGGGCCTGGCCCGCCACCCGCTCGGCCCGCCCACGCTCGGCGTACGGGATCGGTCCTTCGACCCGGCGCGCGCCCGCGTGCGGCTCATGGACCTGGTGCGCCGGTACGAGGCGGAGCCGCCGCGCAGCAGCTTCGAGCAGTGGGCGTCGAGAGTCGCGGGGGAACGGCTTGCCGCCTTGCCGCTCGTGGAACGGCTGCTTGAGAAGGCTCCGCCGGAGACGACCTCGCAGATCGTGCACGGGGACCTGTCGGGCCCGAACGTACTGCTGCGCGGTGACCACGTCGCCGCCGTGATCGACTTCCACCCGCCGGCCCGGCGCAACCCGGTGTGGGAGCTGGGGCGCCTCGCGCTCGACCCGCGCACCGTGCTGACCCACGCGGACTGGCCGGAAGGTCTCGCCCGGCTCGCCGCCGCCTACCACGAACTGCACCCGACACTGCCGGTGGAGGAGCTGGTGAGCGTGGTGCGGCTGACGGCGGCGTACCTCGGGTGCATGGTCTATCCCTTGAACACCGTCGCCGACGGGCTGGGACCGGTCACCCCGTCCCTGGAGGCGTACGCCCGAAGTCGCGTCCTGGCGGCGGTCGTACTGCGCGAGCGGCTCGACGAGGCGGAGGAGGTCCTCCGCGACCACCTCAGGTAGCGCGCGCCTTCTCCTCGGTCCCCGTCACCCGCTCCCCGAAGTCCCCGTCACCCGCTCCCCGACCCACGTGAGGTACCGCCCGTGTCACCCACCCCTCCCGACGGCTCCGACCAGAACACCGCGCACCGGGACGGAACCGTGCTGCACGTCGTCGGCGTGCACCTGTTCCTGGAGCGCGACGGCAAGGTACTGCTGGGGCTTCGCCACCCGGATTCCGCGTTCGCGGGGAACACCTGGCACTTCCTGGCCGGGCACTGCGAGGCCGAGTCGGCCGTCGCGTGCCTCGTCCGTGAGGCACGGGAGGAAGCCGGGCTCGTGATCGAACCCGGCGACGTCGAACTCGTCCACGTCGCCCACGTCGTGGACCGGCCCGGGGAGCGGCCGCGCATGCAGCTGGTGTTCCGCGCCCGCCGGTGGCAGGGCACGCCGCGGCTCCGTGAACCCGACAAGTGTCTGGCGTGGAGCTGGTGGAGCGCGAAGGAGCTGCCCGAACCGATCGTCCCGTACACGCGTGTGGCGATCGAGGGCGTTCTGGCGGGCCTGACGTACTCGGAGGTGGGGTGGTGACGCCCGGCCGCGACGGTGACGCGGTGACCGACGGCCTCACCGTGGAATGCGCCGTGGACTTCGCCGCCGTCGGGGGGCGATTCGTCGAGGCCGACGTGCTCTCGCTGCCCTTCGGGGAGGAGCACTTCGACGCGGTGTGCTGTCACGGCGTCCTGATGTACCTGGAGGAGCCCACCGAAGCGGTCGCCCGGCTTTCCGGGCTGGTCGCGCCCGGCGGGGTGCTGAGCGTCCTGACCAGGAATCGGCGGTCGATCGGTGCGCGTGAGGCGCTCCGGGGAGCGTACGAGGAGGCGCGGGCGCTCATCGAGAGCGGCAGCGACGCCAGCATCGGCAATCTCGGTCTGCGCACCCGGGGCGACACCCCCGAGGCCCTGGACGCACTGGCACGTGACCACGGCCTGGTCCCCCTGCCGTGGCAGGGCGTACGGATCTTCCACGACCATCTGGACGACGGCTGGCGCCCCGGGGAGGACGCCTACCCGGCGGCGCTGGAAACCGAGTGGACCGCCTCCTGGCGCAGCCCGTTCCGCGATCTGGCCCGCCTCGTGCACACCGTGGCCCGCCGGAGGTCGGAGGGCTCGGATGGACTCCGTCCTCGTTCTCTGCCCGCCCCCGACGATAGGTCTCGCCCGTGATGAGTGACCGTCCCAGCCGGCTCGGCCCGATCGCGCCCGTCGAGTTTCTCGACGCCCGCCGGATCACCTTCGTCGAACATCCGCCACCCGTGTTGTCACCGGCGGAGCGGAAGGAGATGGACCGGATCTGGGTGGGTACGCAGGCCCGTGACCCCGACACCTTCGACGGCCCCCTGGTCGCGAGCCTGGGCATCGAACTCCCCGCACCTGGTGCGCTGGTGGCGCGGTGGGCGCGGGTCACCTACCGCTACCGGGCGCTGCGTCGGCTCCGGCCTCCCGAGGACGTGCCCGGGTCGGTGTACGTCACCGTTCTGCTGCCCACCGAGGCCGGTCTCGTGGTCGGGCGGGGGTCGCCCTCCACCGCCGCCCCCGGCGGCTGGTCTCTTCCCGGGGGCTCGGTGGAGCCACCGGAGGAGGGTCGGCCCCTCGATGCGGGAGCCCTGCGGCGGGAGGCGGTGCGTGAGCTGGCCGAGGAGGTCGGGCTCCGGATCGCCGAAGAGGAGTTGCGGTTGTTCGCGGTCACCCGGGGACGCCGGTTCGGCAGCCTCGGCTTCCACTTTCTCGCCCCGCCCGTGGCCCGCGCCCTCGTGCTCCGTCGCCATGCCGAGATCGTCGCCGCGGAGACCGGGCGTGGCGCCGGGCCCGAGCTCGACGCGGTGGCCTTCGTGGGCTCGCCTGCCGAGGCGGCCCGCCTCGGCCCTGGCGCGGACTATCTGCCTCAGGTCCTCCGCCGGTTCGGCGACTCGGTCTGAGCCCGCACCCGGCGGAGGTCAGAGCTGGGACGCTCGTGCACGGAACGACCGGAGGTCCTGCCAGACGAAGGCGGCGAGACCGAGGAGCGCGCCCGCGTGCAGGAGCCACCAGCCGCCCTCGTACGAGAAGGTGGCGCTCTCCACGACGTGGGAAGGGAGCGAGCTCGTCAGGTCCCGGACTTCCCACCACACGTCGGCCGCGGTGAGGCGGACCGGGAGGGCGAGCGCGCACGCGTAGCCGAGCAGGCGCAGGAAGAGGGCGGGTGGGAGACGGGGTTCGGTGGCCCGGTATACGAGGACGGCCTGTGCGAGGAGCGCGATGAGCAGCCAGGACCAGGACAGCAGGCCGCTCTCCGGGGCCGGTTCGGGGAACTGGTCGAGGCCCAGCAGTTCGTACGTCGACTCGTTGGCGTCGATGCTCCGCCCGTCGCCCGTCCAGAGGTGGAGCTGGAAGGCCATCAGCGGCATGGCGCCTCCCCACAGCCCCAGCATGGCGAGCACGGTCAGTACCGCGCCCACGAGGGCGCCGCGTCGGACTCTCCGCGCCGGTGCGCCGGGCTGCGCCCGGAGCTCCGCCGCCGGAGGAGCGGCCGGCATCGGCGGTCGTGGAGGTGGCACGGCGGCCGGTTGCGTGGGCTGCGCGTGCGCGGGGACCGGTGCGGCCGGAAGGGGAGCCGTCTGGTTGTCGTACGCCGTCGGTGTCGGCCGGGCGGGCTGCGGTTCCGGCCCCGGTTCCAGGTCGAGCAATCGTGCGGCGTGGCTGCCCAGTTGGGCCAGTACTTCGCCGGGCAGCCAGGTCCCGGCGGGCAGGGTGCCGGTCGCCTCGGCGATCTGCCGGGGTGTGGGCCGGGCCGTGGGGTCCTTGCTCAGGCAGGCGCGTACGAGAGCGGCCAGGGTGTCCGGGACGCCGGTGACATCCGGCTCCTCCTGGACGACGCGGAACATCAGGGCGTGCGGGCTGCCCCCGGCGGGGCCGCCGAAGGGCTGACGGCCCGTCGCGGCGTACACGAGTACCGCTCCGAGGCAGAACACGTCGCTGGCCGGGGTCAGTTCCTCGCCCCTCACCTGCTCCGGGGACATGAACCCGGGCGAGCCGACGATCGCTCCGCTGCGCGTCAGGACGGTGTCCCCCGCGAGGGCGTCCAGGGCGCGGGCGATCCCGAAGTCGATGACCCGGGGGCCGTCGACGGTGACCAGGACGTTGGAGGGCTTGAGGTCGCGGTGGACAAGGCCGACGCCGTGGATGGCCTGGAGCGCGAGCGCCAGCCGGTTGGCGAGGGTACGGACGGAGTGCTCGGGCAATGGGCCGTAGTCCCGGGAGACGACGGTGTGCAGGTCGGGGCCGGGGACGTACTGGGTGGAGACCCAGGGCACGGCGGCTTCGGTGTCGGCGTCGAGGACGGCGGCGGTCCATTCCCCGCCGACGCTGCGGGCGGCCTGGACCTCGCGCGCGAACCGTCGCCGGAACTCGGGGTCCCGCGCGTACTCCCGCTGGATGACCTTGACCGCGACGGTGCGCCCGCTCTCGGACCGCCCGAGGTACACCCGGCCCATCCCGCCCTCGCCGAGCAGGCCGAGCAGCCGGTGGCGGGCGATGTGTGTCGGATCGTCGGGCGTGAGCTGCCGCATGTACTTCCCCCTGTGCAGGGCCGACTCCTCAAGTCCCCTGAGCCGGCCGCCGATGCGTGACGCCGGTCAAACTATCGGACGCTGCACGGCGCTCCCGGTGCCGGTTCTCGGCGCCGGGAGCGCCCGGAGGGTCGCCCGCCGTGATTTCAGGTGCGCAGCCACACCGCCGTGTCGGCGGGCAGGCGGCCGTCGGTGGCCAAGGGGCCGCTCGCCAGGAGCAGGCGCTGGTACGCCGGGAGTTCGGCCGGGGTCGCGGAGAGGTTGACCAGGCACAGCAGGCCCTCGCTGCGGGCGAAGGCGAGTACTCCGTCCGCCGCGGGCAGCCAGGTCATGGGGCCGTCCCCGAAGCCCTCGACCGAGCCGCGCAGCCTCAGGGCCTCGCGGTACAGCGCCAGCATCGACGTCCCGTCCGCCTGCTGCCGGTCCACCGCGTGGTCGTCCCAGTCCCGGGGCTGGGGAAGCCACGGCTCGGAGCCGGCGTCGGAGCCGAACCCGTACCAGGGTGCTCCGGCGGTCCACGGCAGGGGTATGCGGCAGCCGTCGCGGCCGGGGTCGGTGCCGCCGGAGCGGGCGTGCATGGGGTCCTCGATCCGGTCCAGCGGTACCTCCGCCTCGGGCAGCCCCAGTTCCTCGCCCTGGTACACGTACACCGATCCCGGGAGTGCCAGGGTGAGCAGGGCCGCCGCGCGGGCCCGCCGCGTTCCGAGGGCGAGGTCCGTGGGTGTGCCGAAGGCCTTCGTGGCGAAGTCGAAGCCGGTGTCGGCGCGCCCGTACCGGGTGACCGTGCGGGTGACGTCGTGGTTGCAGAGGACCCAGGTCGCGGGGGCGCCGACGGGGGCGTGCTCGGCGAGGGTGTCGTCGATGGTGCGGCGCAGCCGGCCCGCCTCCCAGGGGCAGGAGAGGAAGGTGAAGTTGAACGCGGTGTGGAGTTCGTCGGGGCGGAGGTAGCGGGCGAAGCGCTCGGAGTCGGGGAGCCAGACCTCGCCGACGAAGACGGCGCCGTACTCGTCGGCTATCGCGCGCCACGACCGGTAGATGTCGTGGAGTTCGTCCTGGTCGATGTACGGGTGGGGGTCGACGCCCTCGACGAAGTCGGCGAGTGCCGGGTCCTTGGCGAGCAGCGCGGCGGAGTCGATCCGTACGCCGGCGACTCCTCGTTCGAACCAGAAGCGCAGGACGTCCTCGTGTTCCCGGCGGACCGCCGGGTGGGCCCAGTTGAGGTCGGGCTGTTCGGGGGTGAAGAGGTGGAGGTACCACTCGCCGTCCTCGACCCGGGTCCAGGTCGGTCCGGAGAACTGGGAGGGCCAGGTGTTGGGCGGGAGTTCGCCGTACTCGCCCCGGCCGGGCCGGAAGTGGAAGAGTTCCCGCTCCGGGCTGCCGGGGCCGGCCGCGAGGGCGGCGCGGAACCAGGCGTGCTGGTCGGAGACGTGGTTGGGGACGATGTCGACGATGACGCGGATGCCCAGCTCGCGGGCTTCGGCGATCAGTTTCTCGGCTTCGGCGAGGGTGCCGAAGGCGGGGTCGATGGTGCGGTAGTCGGCGACGTCGTAGCCGCCGTCCACCAGCGGCGAGAGGTACCAGGGTGTGAACCAGACGGCGTCGACGCCGAGTTCGGCGAGGTAGGGCAGTCTCGCCCGGACTCCCGCGAGGTCCCCGGTGCCGTCACCGTCGCCGTCGGCGAAACTGCGCGGATACACCTGGTAGATGACGGCGTCGCGCCACCAGTCGTCGGTGCGATGCGAGTGAGGGGCTGCCACGTGACGGTCCTTTCGGGCAGGTCGGGGTGCTTCGTCGCCGGCCCGGATGCTGCGGGGCATGGGAAGGCAGGCCGGCGACGAAGGATTCGGGGTGCGGAGGGCGGGGCGGGGGCGACGGCCGTGGCCCGGGAGGCCGGCTGGTCAGCCCTTGAGGCCGCCCGCCGTGAGGCCGCTCATGATGTTGCGCTGGAAGACCAGGAAGATGAGGAGGGTCGGCACGGAGGCGATGGCGAGCGCGGCGATCAGGACATTGACCGGGACTCCGTTGGAGAGGGAGTAGATGCCGACGTTGAGGGTCTGGCCGGCCGGGTCGGGCAGGGTGAGCATCGGCCAGAGGAAGTCCTTCCAGACCCCCACGACGGCGAAGATGGACACCACGCCGAGGATCGGCCGTGAGATGGGCAGCACGATCGACCACAGGATCCGCATCGGGGACGCCCCGTCGATGGAGGCGGCGTCCAGGAGCTCCTTGGGGATCGAGTCGAAGAAGCGCTTGAGCAGGAAGATGTTGAACGCGTTGGTCACCGAGGGCAGCCAGATCACCCAGGGTGAGTTCAGCAGGTTGCGCTCGAAGATCGGCAGGTCCAGGACGGTCAGGTACTGGGGTACGACGAGGACGGTCGCCGGGATCATCAGGGTGGCGAGCATCATGCCGAGCACGGCCTTGCCGAAGATCGGCCGCAGCTTGGAGAGGGAGAAGGCGGCGGCCACGTCCAGGACGAGCTGGAAGGCGAGGGCGCCGAACGCGTAGTAGAGGGTGTTGAAGAGGAGTGTGGAGAGGTCCATGACCTCCCAGGCGCGGGAGTAGTTCTCCGGTGCGAAGGTTTCCGGTACCAGGGTCGGCGGGGTCCGGATGACCTCCTGGGTGTCCTTGAGGCCGCTGGACACCATCCAGTAGAGGGGTCCGAGGAACGCCAGGGTGAAGCCGCCGACGACCACGGCGAAGACCACCCAGTAGAGGACCTTGCCACGCGGGCGGGCGAGCTGCGCGGGCGAGATGAGTGTGCGTGTGGACATGCTGGTCTCCCCGGTCCTACTCGTCCTCGGCGCGGCTGAGCTTCACGTACGCCGCCGAGAATCCGGCGAGGAGTACGAGCAGGAGCAGACCGAGCGCCGACGCGGCACCGTAGTTGTTGAAGTTGAAGGCGTATTGGTAGATGAGGTAGACGACGGTCGTGGTCGATCCCTCGGGGCCCGCGCCGCCGGTGAGCAGGAACGGTTCGACGAAGACCTGCATGGTGGCGATGACCTGCATGAGCAGCATCAGGGAGAGGATGAGGCGCGTCTGCGGGATGGTGACGTGCCAGATCTTGCGGAACAGCCCGGCGCCGTCGAGCTCGGCGGCCTCGTACAGCTCGCCGGGGATGCTCTGGAGCGCGGCGAGGTAGATGAGGGCCGCGCCGCCCATGTTCATCCAGGTCGACGCGATGACGACCGAGAGCATGGAGAGGTCGGGGTCCTGAAGCCATTGCTGCTCGGGGAGGTGGAGGAAGCGGAAGAGTTCGTTGAGGAGTCCGTAGCCGGGGTCGTACAGGTACTTGAAGAGGAGGACCGAGGCGACCGGCGGGAGCATCACGGGCAGGTAGACGAGCAGCCGCAGATAGCCCTGGCCGTGGTGGAACTCGTTGATGACGAGGGCGACGGCGAAGGGGACCGCGAAGCCGAAGACCAGCGCGAGGACGGTGAAGAGGAGCGTGTTGCGCCAGGCCTGCCAGAAGGCCGGGTCGTTGACGACGGTGACGAGGTTGTCCAGGCCGACCCAGGTCGTCTGTCCGCTCTCGGTCTTCTGGAAGGCCAGGAGGAACTCCCTGACCATCGGGTACCAGGAGAAGAACGCGAAGCAGAGGACGGCGCCGATGAGGAAGCCGTGGGCGGTGAGGTTGCGCCGCAGGCTCTTCGCGAAGCGGTCACGGCCACCGGGGGGTACGGGGCCCGCCGCCGGCGGCGGGGAGGGGCGGGGGCTGCCCGCCTTGCTCGGGGTCACGCTGGGGGCCGACATCGTCGCTCCTTGGTGCTGGTCTGCCGGGGTGGAGTCCTGGGTGGGGTTCGTGGGCCGGCGGGGGCGGTTCGGTCCGCCCCCGCCGGGTCCCGTCACTGCTGTGCGAGGACCTGGTTGACCTGCGCCTCGGCGGTGGCGAGGAGCTTGTCGATGTCGGCGTCCTTGTTGGTGAGGAGGCCGGACATCACGTTGTCGAGGACCTTGTAGACCTCCTGCGCCTTCGGCGGCTCGGCCTTGCCGGCGACGGGGTTGTCCATGAAGGCCTTGAAGTTCTGGACCGGCATGGTGGCGTTGGTGACGCGTGCCGCGTCGTCCTTGGTCTTGGAGTCGTTCAGCCAGAAGTTGGGCTGCGGGACGCCGACGGGGAGGGCGTCCTGCTTGGTGCGGGCCCAGTCGAACTGTCCCTTGCCGACGGTGAGGTTCTTGAAGTTCAGCCAGGCGATCGCGGCCTTGACCTTGTCTCCCGAGATCCCCTTCTTGATCATGTAGTTGTTGCCGCCGGCCAGGGTGTTCTTCTCACCGGGGATCGGTCCCATCCCGAAGTTCTCGTACTTCGCACCGAGTTGCTGGACCATGTACGCGATGTCGTCGGGGGCTGCGAGGAACATGCCGAGCTTGTCGGTGGCTATCTGCTTCTGCAGGTCGCCCCACTTGAGCAGCTGGGTCTTGCCCATGCTGTCGTCCTCCCAGCGCATGGCGTGGAGGTTCTTCGCGACCTGCTTGCCGAGCTCGTTGTTGAAGGCGGCCTTCTTGCCGCTCGCGTCGACGACCTCGCCGCCGACGCTGTACATCTGCGCGGTGAAGTGCCAGCCGCCGGTGTTGCCCGCGCTGTACTCGCCGAAGCCGGCGATGCCGTTGCCGAGCCCGGCGATCTTCTTGGCGGCGGTGCGGACCTCGGCCCAGGTGCGCGGCGGGGCGTCGGGGTCCAGGCCGGCGTCCGTGAAGAGCTTGCGGTTGACGAGCAGGCCCATCGTGTAGTTGCTGGTGGGGAGGCCGTACAGCTTGCCGTCCTGCTTCAGGGAGTCGAGGACGTTCGGGTCGATGTCCTTGAGGAGCGGCACGCTCTTGTCATTGACGTACGCGGTGATGTCCGCGGCGCCGTCGTTGTCGAGGACCTGCGGCAGGTCGGTGAAGTAGGTGTAGAACACGTCCGGCTGGGACTTGGCCTTGAGCATCGCGGTGAAACGCGGCGGCTCCAGGCACTGGCCGGGGGTGGAGCGGCCCTCGATGGTGACGTTCGGATAGGTCTTGTTGAACTCGGCGACGTCCTCCTTCCACTCCTTGAGCTCGGCCGCCTTCGCCGCGGGGGGCATGCAGTCGATGGTGAGCGTCACCTTGGTCTTCGGGTCCAGCGGGGCGGTGGGGTCGGAGGACCCACCGCCCTCGGAACCGCCGCTGCCGTTGTTGTCGCTGCTGCTCGTGCCGCAGGCGGCGAGCGCGGTCAGCGTGAGCGCGGAGACGAGGGTGACCGCGCTGGCGCGGCGCGTACGGCGGAACCGGGCTCTTCTCATGGGTGGTCCCCTTCGGGCCTGAACGTGGAGGTCGCCCCACCGCCTGTGCGTTGTGGGGCGCCGCACACTCAACCACCCTCAACAAGTGAACGCAAGATATCGCGCTGATTTCGTAATTGCCTGACAGGGATCGGGAGATGAGTAGGGTCAGCCGCTCAGGAAACCGACAGTTCAGGGGTCTGCCGGAGCAGTCGACCGGCTCGACGGTTTCAAGGGGCGGGCAGAACGCACGCAAGACCGATGCAAGTGACTGCAAGCCACCTGCATCGGTCTCGCGGGGTAGGCGGGCCGGGGTTAGGGGTCGACGTCGATGGGGCCGGGGTTACGGGTTGACGTTGATCTTCAAGGTGGACGTGGTGTTACGGATGTCCACGGCGTTGCCGCTCAGCCGGAGTCCGTTGAAGGTCACCTCACCCACGGCGGGACCCTGCCCCGACTCGGGCATCTCGTTGGCCCAGAGGCCGAAGCCGGACTTGGCGTCGAAGGCGTCACCGCTCTTGCGCGCCCCCGTGATCGAGACGTCCGTGAAAACGGTGTCCTTGATGGGGAACTGCGGCTGACCGCCCACGTAGTTCGTCTGGAACATCACCCCGCTGTACGTGGGGTCGACGATGTCCACATGGTTCACCCTGATGCCCTGGAAGATCTTCGAGGCGGAGAACACCCAGATGCCGGGGAAGGTCTGGGAGCCCCAGAAGTGGCCGCCCGCCCGGACGACGGAGATGTTCTCGAAGGTCGTGGGTTCGGTCCCGAAGCCGTTCATCGGATAGCCGAAGTCCAGGGACGAGATGGTGATGCCCGCGTAGACGAGCGTGTCGGCGATGTGGATGTTGCGAAAGGTGTTGTCGAAGCCGCCGTAGACGGCCACGCCCGCCGCTCGCCAGGTCAGGGTGGTGGTGAGGTTCTCGTAGACGTTGTTCTTCATGTCGGCGCCGCCGGCGTCGATCGCGGAGAAGAGGGCGAAGCTGTCGTCACCGGTCGCCCGCGCGTCGTTGTTGACGACGTGGTTGTCCGTCGAGCCGTTGGTCATGTTGATTCCGTCGGCGAACATGTTGCGGATCCGGGAGTTCTTGATCGTCATCCGGTCGGTGTTGGCGCCCCAGTAGAGGCACACCATGTGCTCGTTCCAGATGTCGTCGATGACGATGTCGGAGACGTTCCCGAAGTCGAACACCTTGCCCGGTCCGTCGATGCGCGAGGTGTAGTTGCCGAAGTAGGCGAAGCCCTTGAACAGCGAGCCCTTGGCCGCCGCCTCGGCGCGGAAGCCCACGTCGGTGTTGTCCTGGGTCGACGGCGCGTGGAACGTGGTGAACCACGGTCCGGCGCCGACCACCTTGACCGGCTTCCCGTACACCTGGAACTTGCTCGACGTCTGGTAGTCACCCGCCGGCAGGTAGACACCGACGAGAGTTCCGGTGGTGTCCATCCGGACCTTGTCCAGGGCGTTCTGCACGTCCTGGTGGCCGAATCCGGCCGGCACGGTGTACGTGGCCGGGTCCGGGTTCGAGGCCGGGGCGACCTGCTCCAGGTTGACGAAGTCGATCGCGTACGTGGAGGTGTTCGCCGCGTCCTTCTGCAGCCTTATCCTGCTGCCCGCCTGGACGGTCTCGCCGAGGAGGAGGTGCGCCTCGTCGTAGATGTGGCGCGGTGCCCCCGAGCCCGGGGAGTTGCCGGGCCCGGCCTCGGCGCCGTACAGCCAGGCGTACTTCGACGTCAGCGGGAGCGCCTTCTTGAACACCCCGTCGACGTAGACGTTGATGGTGGAGTCGATGCCGCCCCCGCCCGGGGCGTCCGGAATGGAGAAGCGGGTCACCAGCGTGTTGGTCGAGCGCCGGGCGGTGAACTCGACGTACTCCCCCGTCGCGTCCAGGTTGACGGCCTTGCGGCCGGACGCCTCGCCCGCGATGTCACCGATGGTGCGGTTGGGCCCTGCGACCGTGGCTCCGCCGCCGACGGTGCCGTCCTCCGCCTCGTACATGTCGTACGGCATGTCGGCGCCGCGTCCGACGAAGAGGGGCTGAGTGGAGGTGTTGTTGGTGCGCTTGACCGGGAGTTCGTTGGCGTCGTCGGCGATGACCGTCTTCACCGTGTAGGAACCGTTGGCCGCCGTCCACGGACCGAGGCTCACCTCGGAACTCGCGCCGGCCGCCAGGGCTCCGTTGTGGGTGCCCGTCAGGGTCTTGACGACGGCGCCCGTCGAGTCGGTGAGGCTGAGGGTGACGCCGTGGGCACCCGCCGCGCTCGCCGCGGTGCCCTGGTTCTTGACGGCCACCTTGAAGGTGACGGCGTCACCGGCGGACGGGCTGGAGGGCGAGGTCGTCACCGAGGCGGCGACCAGGTCGGAGCTCGACACCGGCGTGACCACCAGGGCGGTGGGCCGGGTGTAGGTGTTGTTGGACTCGTTCTGCTCGATGACGGCGTTCGCCTCGTCGGCGACGGCGCTGAGCTGGTAGCTTCCCGCGTCGCGGGCGCCGATGGAGGCGGTGACCGTGGTCTGGGCGCCGGCGGCCAGGGCGCCGACCTGGGCGGTGGCGACCTTGGTGCCGCCGAGGCGCAGTGCGACGGCGCTGGCCGGTGCGGCGGCCGGGCCGCTGTTGCGGACGGTGGCGCTGACGGTGATCGGGTCCGACTCGACGGGCGAGGCGGGTGTGGTGGTGAGGCCGGTGACTTCGAGGTCGGGGTTGGGGGCGGGGACGCCGACGACCTGGAACTCTGCGAGCTGGCCCGCCGCGGAGCCGGTGTTGGCGGTGAACTTCAGCTGGACGTCGGCGACGCGGGCGGAGACGGGGATGGTGACGGTGTTGCCGCTCGCCGGGTCGAAGGTGTAGCTCTTCGCGGCGGCGAGGCCGCTGAAGCCTGTGGCGCTCTGTTCGCGGCCGAGGACCTCGACGGTCTGGCTGCGGGTCGACCAGGCCGTGTCCGGGCTGAGCTTGAGGACGAGGCTGTTGACGTCGGCGTTGGAGCCCAGCTTGACGGTCAGGGTGTTCGGGTAGCTGCCGCCCGCGCCTTCCCAGTAGGTGCTGGTGTTGTTGTCGTTGGCGTTGGCCGCGACGAAGGTGTGCACGACGGACGAGGCGTTGATCTCCCTTCCGACAGCGAGGTTGGAGCCGGCACCGCCGCTGCCGGTGCGGGTGACGGAGTTGCTGTCGGTCGACTGGTTGCCCGCCACGTCCTTCGCGCGGACGCGGTAGGTGACGGTCGCGGAGGCCGGCTGGGTGTCGGTGTAGGTGGTGACGTTCCCGGCGACGCTGCCCCGGAGGACGTTGTCGGTGTAGACGTCGTAGCCGGTGACGCCGGTGTTGTCCGAGGAGGCGTTCCAGGTCAGCTTGATCTGACCGGCTGCGGGCTCGGTGAACGCGAGGTACGCGGGAGCCGTCGGGGCCTGGGTGTCCCCCGTGTCGCCGGTGCGGGTGACGGCGTTGCTGTCGGCCGACTGGTTGCCGGCGGCGTCCTTGGCGCGGACCCGGTAGGTGACCGTCTGGCTCGCCGGCCGGGTGTCGGTGAAGGTGGTGACGTTGCCCGCGACGCTGGTCAGCAGGGTGCCGTTGGCGTAGATGTCGTAGCCGGTCACGCCGGTGTTGTCGCTGGCGGCGTTCCAGGTGAGGCGGATCTGATCGGTGCCCGGCTGGGTGAAGGCGAGGTTCGCCGGGGCGGTCGGGGCCTGGGTGTCGCCCGTCTGCGGTCCGTAGATCTCCAGCTCGGAGAGCTGGGCGGCGGGCTGGACGCTGTTCGCCGTGACGAGGACCCGGACGTACCGGGTGGTGGTCGCGTCGAAGGTGATGGTCGCGGCCCGTCCTCCGGCGGCGTCGAAGGTGTACGCCTGGGATGCGGTCAGATCGGTGAAGGCAGTGCCGTTCGCGCTGCCCTGGATCTTGAGGGTCTGACTTCGCGCGCCCCAGCCGTCGGGAAGCCGGAGGACGACCCGGTCGACGCGGACGGACGCGCCGAGGTCGGCCTGGATCCACTGCGGGAGGGCGTTGTTGGTGCTCTCCCAGTAGGTTGCCCGGTTGCCGTCGTTGGCGTTGCCCGCCGCGTAGACCTCGGTGTGGCTGCTCGCGGTGAGGGTGCGGCCGCTCGCCAGGTCGGCCGAGGACCCGTCGGCCGCGTGGACCTCCAGTTCGGAGAGCTGCGCGGCCTGCCAGCCGGTGTTGGCGGTGATGTCGACCCGTACGAACCGGGTCTGGGTGGCGGGGAAGGCGACCGTGACGGTGTTGGCGGCGCCCGGACTGAAGGTGTAGGAGGCGGAGTTCTTCAGGGTGGCGAAGCTCGTGCCGTCGGCGCTGCCCTGGACGGAGAGCGTCTGGTCACGGCTCTCCCAGCCGGCCGGCAGCTTGAGAACCACCTCGTCGACGCGGGTCGTGGCGCCGAGGTCGACCTGGACCCATTGGGGCAGGGTGCTGCCGGCGCTCTGCCAGTACGTGCCCTGATTGCCGTCGGTGATGTTCGCGGCGCCGTACTCGGCGTGGGCACCGGACGCCGCGGCGGCGTCGCCCAGGGCGATGTTGGGGCCGCCCGCCGCCTGGGCGGACATGAGGGGTCCTCCCAGTGCCAGGAGGCTGGTGGCGATCGCGGCGCTCAGGCCCCGTGATCGCCAGTGGCGGAAACTCATCGGTCCTCGCTCTCGATTCGTGTGCACGGGGTCAGCCGGTCCGGTTGACGACGAACTGGGAACCGGGCTCGACGAGGACGTCGCCCTCGGCCGAGTTGGTGATGGTCACGCCGGTCAGCGTCGCGCTGCCGCGGGCGCCGCTCATCGCGAGGATCCCGGAGCCGTTGACCGACTTGTCGATGCGGACGTTGGTGATCTTCACGTCCGGCATCTCGCCGCCACCCGTCTTGAACTGGATGCCGTCGTAGGTCGAGTCGAGGATCTCGGTGTCCCGGATGGTGACGCCGGGGATGGGCTGGCCCTGGGCGAAGAGGGTGATGGCGCCGAACTCCTGGTCCTCGTTCCAGAACGCGCCGCCGGTACGGTGCAGCGCGTTGTTGGAGATGAGGGTCTGGCCGGAGAAGGGCAGCGGGTCGTGGTCGGTCGCCAGCATGATGCCGGGGTAGTTCATGGTGTCGGAGATGATGTTGTTCTCGATGGTGTTGCCGTAGCCGCCGTAGACCGCGATGCCGTTGGCCCGCCAGGGCAGCTGGATGGTGTTGTTGCGGAAGTGGTTGTCGTGGCCGACGTCGACCGCGGTGTCCTTGACGTACTTGCTGGCCCAGACGGCCAGGGCGTCGTCTCCGGTGTTGCGGAAGGACGAGTTGAAGACGGTCGAGTTGCGGGTGCCGTTGGCGAAGTTGATGCCGTCGGCGTAGGTGTTGCGGATCCGCATGCCGGTGAACTCCAGGCCGTCTCCGGGGCCCCACAGCTCGGGGATGTTGGAGTAGTCGCGCCCGGCCCAGACGCCGACGTTGGCGTGCTCGATCCAGACGTTGCTGATCTTGGTGTCCTTGCCGAAGCGCCCGTTGAGGCCGACGCCGCCCTCGGCGTTGCCGTCACCGCCGCGGATCGCGCCCGAGCCGAAGATGGCGATGTCGGAGATCTGGGTGTTGTGGTCGATGTCGAAGCCGAAGTTGCCCTCGTGCGGGTGGTTGATGCCGCCGGCCTCGTGCGGCGGGGTGAGGGTGTAGAGCTGGGAGTGCCACATGCCCGCGCCGCGGATGGTGACGTCGCGGATGCCCACCTGGTTGAACTGGCCGCGGTTGAGCGGGTCGTCGGTGAGGATCTTCTGCTCCTGGCGCCACTGGCCGGCGGGGATCCAGACGCAGGGGATCTGGCCGTTCTGGTCGGCGGTCACCGCGCGCTGGAGGGCGTCGGTGTCGTCGATGCCGTCGTTGGGGACGGCTCCGTATTCGGTGATGGACACGCAGTTCGCCGGCTTCGCGGCCGGGGGCGCGACCTGCTCCAGGTCGATCAGGTCGATGACGTAGAAGGACGCCGAGTCCCCGGCGTCGCGCTGGAGGCGGAACTTCGTGCCCACCGGATACGACTGGGCGAGCAGCGCGTGGGATTCGTCGAACAGGCGCCGGGCGTCGCCGCCGGGCCGGTTGGTGAGTCCCTCGGGGTCGTCGGTGCTGCCGTACAGCCAGCTGTGCTTGGACGTCAGGGTCAGCTTGCGGACGAAGACGTCGTTCGCGTAGAGACTGATGGTGGCCTCGGCGCCGCCGCCGGCAGCCGCGTCGGGCACGGAGTTGCGGACGACGACGGAGTTGGCCGGGTTGGTGGAGGTGAACTCGACGAACTCGCCGGTGGTGTTGAGGCGGACCGACTTGCGGCCGGATGACTCGGTGGCGAAGTTGGTGTGTCCGAAGGTCCGTTTCTGGTCGGCGGTGAGCAGGGTGCCCTGGTAGCGGGCGTCCTCCGCCTCGTACTCGGTGTAGGGAACGGCCGCGCCCCGGCCGACGACGAGGGAGCGCGAGAAGACGTTGTTGGTCTCGTCGATCTCGGTGAGGGTGGCGGTGGCGTCGGCGGTCGCGGTGAGCGTGGCACCGCCGGTGGTGGCGGTCCAGCTCCCGGAGATCGGCACGTTGACCGTCTGGCCTGCGGCGATGGCGCCGGTGGAGCCGTTGAGGGTGCTGGTTCCGGCGGTCAGCCGGGTGATCGTGCCGGCGGGTGCGGTGGTGGTGCCGCGGTTCTGGACCGCGACGGTGAAGGTGACGGCGGAGCCGACTGCCGGGCTGGTCGGGTTGGTGGTGATGCCGGTGACCCGCAGGTCGGGGCCGGGGCTCTGGCCGACGACGAGCTTCGTCGAGGCCGTCCGGCTGTTGTTGCCGTTGTCCGGCTCGGGGACGGTGTCGGTCGGGTCGACCACGGCCGAGACCGTGTACGAGCCCATGGGCCGCTTGCCGATGGTGACCGGCACGGTCGCCGAGGCACCGGCGGCGAGCGCGCCGACCTGGGCGGACCCTGCCACGGCGCCCTCGACGCTGACCTCGACGGTGGTGGCGGCGGCCACGGCGGTGCCGGCGTTGCGCACGGTGGCGTTGACGGTCACGGGGTCCGTCTCGGAGGGGGCGGACGGACTCCAGGTGAGGTCGGTGACGGTGAGGTCGGGGCTGGGTGCCGCCGTGCCGACGACCTGGAACTCCGCGACCTGGGCGCCGGGGGCGCCGGTGTTGGAGAAGAACGTCAGCCGCAGGTCGGCATAGCTGCCGGTCACCGGGATGGTGACGGTGTTCTGTCCGGTGGAGGGGCTGAACGCGTAGTCGGCCCGCGCCTTGAGCGAGGTGAAGCCGGAGGCGGCCTGCTCACGCCCGAGGACCTGGATCGCCTGCGTCCGGGGGCCCCAGGCCTGGTCGGGGTTGAGCTTGACGACGACGCCCGTGACGTTCGCGTTGGCGCCGAGCTTCACGGTGAGGCTGGACGGGAAGCCCGCGGACTCCCAGTAGGAGGCGGTGGTGTCGTCGTTGGCGTTGGCCGCGACGTACGTCTGGGTCGTCGAGGTCGCCTCGATGGGCTTGTTGCGAGCCAGGTTGGTGCCGCTGGGCGGCGGGTCGACCGGTCCCTGGTCGCCCTCGCCGTAGACCTCGACCTCGGAGAGCTGGGCCGCGTTCCAGCCGGTGTTGGCGGTCACCTGGACGCGGAGGTACCGGGTCGTGGCGGAGGTGACGCCGAGGGTGACGGTGTTCGCCGAGGAGGGGTCGAACGCCCGTGACTGGGGTGCGGCGAGGGTGGTGAAGGTGCCGCCGTCGGTGCTGCCGAGCACGGCGACGGTCTGGGAGCGGGCCTCCCAGGTGGTGGGGAGCTTCAGTACGACGCTGTCGACGCGGGTTCCGGCGCCGAGGTCGACCTGGACCCACTGTGGGAACGACCCGGCCGGGCCCTCCCAGTAGGACTGCTGGCTTCCGTCGGTGACATTGCCGGCCGGGTACGCGCCGTGGGCGCCGGTTGCCGTCGCCGTTCTGCCGAGGGCCAGGTTGGGTGCGGCTGCCGCGTACGCGGTGACGGGCAGGAGTCCGACGGCGATCAGTCCGGCTATCAGTACGCCGACCGTCAGCCGCCAGCTCAGGATTTTGCCTCTCATATGGGCCTCTCCGTCTGCTGGGCCACGGCTCGGAGCCGACACAGGGCCTCTCGCCAGGAACCCAGCGGAACTCTGACAATGAATGACGGCGAGATACAGACTTATTGAGCATTTTCGTTAATCTTTTGCGCCGCCGGGGTGTCAGGTTTCTAGCAGGTCACCGCTTTGTCAACAGCCGTGGCAGAAACGGAAGTTGAGGGCTCACATCCGCGCAGGTCAACGACAAACGGCTCCGGCGCCGGGGAGGCGGTGAGGCCTCCCCGGCGCCGGAGCCGGGGAACGGAGAGCGGAAGGATCAGACGGTGGGCGGCGGCGCCGTCGAACCGCGCACCACGAGTTCGGGCTCGAAGAGAAGCTCGCCGGGATCCGTCTGGGTGCCCGAGATCTGGGCGCACAGCAGCTCGACGGCGGCCCGCCCCATCGCCTCGATGGGCTGGCGCACGGTGGAGAGCGGCGGTTCGGTGCAGTTCATGAAGGCGGAGTCGTCGAAGCCGACGACCGACACCTGCGAGGGGACCGAGAGTCCGCGGCGGCGCGCGGCCCTGATGGCGCCGAGGGCGAGCGGGTCGCTGGCGCACACGATGCCGGTGACACCGCGCTCCAGGAGACGGGTGGCGGCGGCCTGCCCGCCTTCGAGCGAGAAGATCGACCGTACGACGAACTCGTCCGGCAGCGCACCGCCGGCGGCCTCGGCCACGGCCCGGGCCGCTTCGAGCTTGCGGCGCGAGGGGACGTGATCACTGGGGCCGAGCACGAGCCCGATCCGCTCGTGCCCGAGGGAGGCCAGGTGGCGCCAGGCCTGTTCGACGGCGACGGCGTCGTCGCAGGAGACGCAGGGGAAGTTGAGCCCCTTGATGGAGGCGTTGATCAGGACCACCGGGATGTTGCGCTCGGCGAGCTGGTGGTAGTGGTCGTGCGGCGCGTCGGCCTGCGCGAACAAGCCGCCGGCGAAGACGACTCCGGACACCTGCTGCTGGAGGAGGAGGTCCACGTAGTCCGCCTCGGAGACGCCGCCCTTGGTCTGGGTGCACAGGACGGGAGTGAGGCCCTGCTGTGCGAGCGCGCCGCCGATCACCTCCGCGAACGCGGGGAAGATGGGGTTCTGCAGCTCCGGCAGGACCAGGCCGACCAGGCGGGCGCGCTCGCCCCGCAGCTGCGTGGGCCGCTCGTAGCCGAGCACGTCGAGAGCGGTGAGAACGGACTGCCGTGTCGCCTCGGAGACACCGGGCTTTCCGTTGAGGACACGGCTGACCGTCGCCTCGCTGACTCCCACCTTCTTGGCCACTTGAGCAAGTCGTCGCGTCATGAACGCAAGAGTATCGCAAACTTCGCAAGCGAGTTGCGTCGTTGGCATGCTCTTGCGGTCGACGAACGCAACCCATGAGAGCCGACAACGCTTGAAGGGTTGACGGGCAGAAGGGCGCCTCATAACTTCAGGCCTTGATAAAAGGCTTGCTGTTGTTGTCCGTCGGGCGCGAAACGGCGAAAGGGTTGTCAGGTGCAGACCACACGCATGCGGGTACGCACGTTCCTCCGGCGAGGAGCGGGGAGAGCGGAGCGAGGAGACGACGCCGGGCCCCGCACCCACCGTCTGCGGCCACTGACCGCACTCACCGCGGGAGCCCTCGTCGCGAGCAGCCTCGTCCTCACCGGCCCCGGCACCGCACAGGCCGCCGGCGAGCGGGTCGACGTCTGGCTCACCACCACCTCCGACTCCGGCGGCCGTACCGTCACGCGCGGTCTCGCCCAGCAGGCGCCCCTCGCGTTCGGCCCGTCCGGTGGCACCGCGAACCACACGATCACCGTCAACGAGAACACCACGTACCAGCAGTTCGAGGGCGGTGGCGCGTCCATCACCGACACCACCGCGCATCTGCTGCGCGGCGGAGCCGTCAGCGCCGCGACCCGTGACGAGGTGATGCGCAAGCTGTTCTCGCCGACCGAGGGCATCGGCCTGTCCTTCGTCCGCAACCCCATCGGTGCCTCGGACCTCTCCCGGCCCGGGAACGTCTCCCTCGACGACACCTGCTGCGACCTCAACGACTTCGGGAGCAACGGCTACGACACCGACGTCCGGCTGCTGACCGCCCAGGCCAAGCAGCTCAACCCGGCCCTGCGCGTCAAGGGCGTGCCGTGGAGCGCCCCGGGCTGGATGAAGGACAACGGCCGGATGGACCAGATGGGCTGGCTGAAGGCGGAGTACTACCCGCTGTACGCCCAGTACCTGGTGAAGTACGTACAGAGCTACCAGGCCGCCGGGGTGAAGGTCGACTACCTCTCCGTGCAGAACGAGCCGAACTGCTGTCAGGCCGGCAACCCGACCGCCATGAACTACCCGGGCATGAGCTGGAACCCGGCCGGGCTCGTCGAGTTCACCAAGAACCACGTCTACCCGGCCTTCCGGGCCGCGGGCATCACCACCAAGGTCCTGGTGCACGACTGGAACTACGGCGACTACGCCAACTTCGGCGCCGGGATCCTCAACGACGCGGGCGTGCGCAACGACCCGCTGTTCGGCGGCATCGCCTGGCACGGCTACGCCGGCGACCCGGCCGTGGGCACCCAGGTCCACAACCAGTACCCGTCGGTGAAGCAGTTCAGCACCGAGCACTCGGGCGGCACCTGGATCGGGAACCAGCACAACGAGGACCTGAGCGACATCGTCAACTACGCCCGCAACTGGAGCGGCAGCCTGGTCAAGTGGAGCCTCGGGCTCAACCAGAGCATGGGCCCGCACAACGGCGGCTGCGGCACCTGCACCGGTCTCATCACCGTGCAGGAGGGGGGCGCCCGGGCCGGCCAGGTCGACTACACGGTCGAGTACTACACGACGGGTCACCTCACCAAGTTCGTGAAGCCCGGCGCGTACCGCATCGACTCCACCGCGAACAGCACGGTCCAGAACGTGGCCTGGCGCAACTCCGACGGCTCCAAGGCGCTGATCGCCCACAACGGCGGCACCTCCGCCCAGTCCGTCCGGGTCAACTGGGGCAACCAGTCCTTCACGTACACCCTGCCCGCCCGCACCACGGCGACCTTCACCTGGTCGGGGACGACCGGCGGCGGTGAGACGGGCGGCGGGACGCTGACCGGTCTGGCCGGGAAGTGCCTGGACGTGGCCGGTGGCGCCACCGCCGACGGCACCCCCGTCCAGCTGTACGGCTGCAACGGCACCGAGGCGCAGCGCTGGACGCTCGCCGCCGACGGCAGCGTGCGGGCGCTCGGCAAGTGTCTCGACGTCAGCGGCGGTTCGACGGCCGACGGCGCCCAGGTCCAGTTGTACAACTGCAACGGCACGGCCGCGCAGCGCTGGACGTACAACGCCACCACGCACGACGTGGTCAACACCGGCGCGAACAAGTGCCTGGACATCACCGGCAACTCCTCCGCCGACGGGACTCGGGCCCAGATCTGGTCCTGCACCGGCGGGGCCAACCAGAAGTGGACGCACAACGCGGCCTGATCCGGCCCGCCCCTCCGCCCTCCTCCCCCATCAGAAGGCCCTTCAAGGAGCCCGCATGCCCCCCGCTCGTCCCAGCAGAAGAACGGTGAGCGCCGCGGTCGTCGCCGCGACCGCCGTCCTCACCGGTCTGCTCACCGGCGGCCTGCCGAGTGCCGCCGCCCAGGAACCCGTACCCCGAGCCGTCGACCGGTTCGAGGGGGAGATCCCGTTCGCGCCGCCGCCCGCGGAAGGCCTGTTCACCTGGGGCAATGCCACCGAGTCCCACCCGAAGCTCGAACTGAAGGAGCGCGCCGACGCCCCCGAGGGCGGCAAGGTCCTCGAAGGCCGCTACGACATCAGCGGCTGGGGCGGCTTCACCCACGACTTCGCGTTCGACCAGCCGGCGCACGACTGGACGGCGTACAGGGGCATCCGCTTCTGGTGGTACGGCCAGAACACGGCGCCGCTGCCGCCCGGCTCGGGCAAGCGGATCGCCCTGGAGATCAAGGACGGCGGCGCGAACGGCGAGGCGTCCGAGCTGTGGACGACCTCCTTCACCGACGACTGGGAGGGCTGGCACCTCGTGGAGATCCCGTTCTCCACCTTCCAGTACCGGGCCGACTACCAGCCCGTCGGCGGAATCGACCAGGTGCTCGGGCTCGACCGGATGTGGGGGTACGCCGTCACGCTCCCGACCGGTGCGCCGGGGGCGTTCGCCCTGGACGGCGTGGAGCTGTACGGCACGGCGGAGCCCGCCCTGAACACCAAGGTGGTCACGAAGTCCGTCGTGCACCCCGTCGACGAGGGCGGCAGCGCCCGGGTCGACGTCTCGGTGGCCACCACCGGCTCCGGGCCGATCGGTGAGCCGGTCACCGTGGCGTACGAGACGGAGACCGGCGGCGGCGCCGAGCCCGGGAAGGACTACCGACCGGTCACGGGCAGCGTCGTGTTCCCCGCCGGGACGCCCTCGGGTACGACGCGCTCGATCACCGTGCAGACCCTGAAGGACGGTGCCGCCGAGTCCGCCGAGACGATTCCGCTGCGGCTCACGGTGGACGGCGCCAAGGCCCCGGCCGAGACCCCGCTGGTCGTGGTGAACGCCCACGGCCTGCCGTACCTCGACACCAGGCTGCCGGTACGGAAGCGGGTCGCCGATCTCCTTTCCCGGATGTCCCTGGAGGAGAAGGCCGGCCAGATGACCCAGGCCGAGCGCAACGCGCTGCGGGCTCCGGGCGACATCGCCGGATACTCCCTCGGGTCCCTGCTCTCGGGCGGCGGCTCGGTCCCCACGCCCAACACGCCCGCGGCCTGGGCCGCGATGGTGGACGCCTACCAGCTGCGCGCGCAGGCGACCCGATTCCAGATCCCGCTGATCTACGGCGTGGACGCGGTGCACGGGCACAACAACGTCATCGGCGCGACGATCATGCCGCACAACATCGGCATCGGCGCGGGCCGTGACCCGGAGCTCGCCGCGCGGACCGGCTCGGTGACCGCGAAGGAGGTACGGGCGACCGGCGTCCCGTGGGACTTCGCCCCGTGTCTCTGTGTGACCCGCGACGAGCGCTGGGGCCGTTCCTACGAGGCCTTCGGCGAGGATCCGGCGCTGGTGACCGCGATGGAGACCGTCATCAACGGCATGCAGGGCGCGCGGAACGGCAAGGACCTCGACCGCAACGACAAGGTCCTCACCAGTGCCAAGCACTTCGTCGGCGACGGCGGGACCGCGTTCGGCTCCTCGGCCACCGGTTCGTACACGATCGACCAGGGCGTCACCAAGGTCACCCGCGCGGAGCTGGAAGCGGTGCACCTCGCGCCGTTCGCCGAGGCGGTGAAGCGCGGCACCGGCACGGTCATGCCCTCGTACTCGTCCCTGGACATCCTGGGTGACGAGCAGGGTCCGGTGAAGATGCACGCCAACGCCGAGATGATCAACGGCGTCCTGAAGGACCGGATGGGCTTCGAGGGCTTCGTCATCAGCGACTGGCAGGCCATCGACCAGATCCCCGGCGACTACCCCAGCGATGTGCGCACCTCGGTCAACGCCGGCCTCGACATGATCATGGTGCCGACGAACTACCAGGACTTCACCCGGACCCTGACCGCCGAGGTCGGGGCCGGGCGGATCACCACCGGGCGGATCGACGACGCGGTGGCCCGCATCCTGACCCAGAAGTTCCGCCTCGGTCTGTTCGAGAAGCCGTACGCGGACACCACGAACCTGCCGTCGATCGGCTCGGCCGAGCACCGCGCGGTGGCGCGGGAGGCCGTGGCGAAGTCGCAGGTGCTCCTCAAGAACGAGGGCTCCGTCCTGCCGCTGAAGCCTTCCCAGAAGGTCTACGTGGCCGGGTCGAACGCCGATGACCTCGGTAACCAGGCCGGTGGGTGGACGATCAGCTGGCAGGGCTCCTCCGGGCGTACGACGACCGGTACGACGATCCTCGAAGGGATGCGGAAGGCCGCGCCGGGGGCCGAGATCGGCTGGTCGAAGGACGCCTCCGCGCCGACCGAGGGCTATGACGTCGGTGTGGTGGTGGTCGGCGAGACCCCGTACGCCGAGGGCTTCGGGGACGTGGGCAACGGCAACGACCTCGACCTGACGGCCGCCGACAAGGACGCGGTCGACAAGGTCTGCGCGGCGATGCCGTGCGCGGTCCTGGTGGTGTCGGGACGGCCTCAGCTCATCGGCGACCGGCTGCCGGCCGTCGACACCCTGGTCGCGTCCTGGCTGCCGGGCACGGAGGGCGACGGCGTCGCCGACGTCCTCTACGGCAGGCAGCCGTTCACCGGTCAGCTTCCGGTGACCTGGCCGAAGTCGGAGGCGCAGCTGCCCCTCAACGTGGGTGACAGCAGCTACGACCCGCAGTACCCGTACGGCTGGGGGCTGACCACCCTCACCCCGGCGCCGACCGGAGGCGAGCCCGCGCTGCGAGCGCTGCGGGTCGCGGCCAAGGCACTCCAGGCGGTCGGCCGGGGCGACTCCCCCGAGGGGCGGAAGCTCCTCGCGGTGGCGCGGCAGATCGCGCAGAAGAAGATCGGCCAGAACATCACCGAGGCGTCGGCGAAGCCGTTCGCCGACGCGGACCATCTGCTGCTCACGGGTGATCTCGGGGGCGCGGTCGGCAAGCTGACGGAGGCGTACCGGGCCGCGGGCTGACGGAGAGCGCAGGAACAGGGCCCGACCTCCCGAGGGAGAGACACCCTCGGGGGGTCGCGCTTGTCATGATCACCTTCCCGAGCTATCTTGCATTGCATGGTTCCTGGTAACGCAATGAACGAGGCGGGCGACAGGGTCCCCAGTCAGCTCCGCAAGGGAGTGCTGGAGTACTGCGTCCTCGCGCTGCTCAGGGACGAGCCGAAGTACGGCGTCGAGCTCGTCGCCGAGCTCTCCGCGGTCAGCGTCATGACCACCAGCCAGGGCACGATCTACCCCCTGCTGTCGCGGCTGCGGCGCGAAGGGCTCGTCGACACCGAGCTGCGCGACTCCCCCAGCGGGCCGTCGCGCCGCTACTACACGCTCACGGGCGTCGGCCGGGCCTCCCTCGCCGAGTTCGCCCAGGCGTGGCCGCTGTTCAGGGACGCCGTCGACCACTTCCTCACCGACCCACAGGGGGATTCCGCATGAACGCCACCGACCAGCACCCACTCGTCGCCGCCTACCTCGACGCCGTCGCGCGCGAGACGGCCGAGCTGCCCGCCGAGCGCCGGGCCGAGCTCCTCGCGGACCTCCGCGAGCACATCGAGGTCAGCGGCGCGGACGGCGACGACCAGGTCCGCGCGGTCCTCGCCGAGCTCGGCGAGCCCCGTACCGTCGCCGCCTCCGCCCTCGCCGAGGAGGCGCCGGCCGGCTCGGCCTCCCCGGCCGCGCCCGGCCGCACGAAGCCGATCACCGTCCTGCTCGGCATCTCCGGACTGCTGTTCGTGTTCGCGCCGTACGTGGGGGCGGTGGTACTGATCGTCGTTCTGGCACTGCTGTGGGCTTCCCCCCAGTGGGACAGGCGCCACAGGCGGATCGGCGCCCTCACCGCCCTGGCCGTTCCGGCCCTGGTCGTGCTGGGCTCCCTGCTCGGGGCCTCGTCCCGGATCGGCCCGACGGAACTCCTGCTGTTCATCGCCTTCTCGCTGGTCGTCCCGGTTTTCGGCGCCGTCCTCCTGCGGCGCGCCGTACGCCGCTGACGCCGGGGCACGACACGGCTCCGGGACGCCCTCCTGCCGAGGGAGGCCCGGAGCCGTTCGTACGTGCCGAGGTGACGTCAGGCGGTGGGCCCGGGGATCTGGAGCGCCTTGGCGTTACGGTCCCAGCCCGACCACAGATCGGTGTCGACGCAGTAGCCGCACCCGGGGCCGAAGAACTCCCCACGAGCGTTCTCGTCGCCGAGCAGCCAGAACCGCAGCCAGGCGGTGGTCGGGGCGCGGAAGTCCCCGCCGTCGCCGATGGAGCTGAGGTGTCCGGCGCCGCGGACCTCGCCGTACACGGCGGGGGCGTGATCCGTGTCCCGGTACAGGGCCTTCACCAGGGCCGGCCACACGGTCAGGTCGCGCTGGCCCGCCAGATAGAAGACGGGCTCGTCCATCAGGTCGGGGTCGGTCAGCGGACCCGGCTGGATCGGGACGGCAGTGTCGACCCGCGGGTCGACCGCCGCGTTGACGGCGGCTGCTCCGCCCTGCGAGTGCCCGGCGGAGGCGATGTGTTCGAGGTCCACCTTGCCGTGGAACTTGCTGGAGCTGTCGGCGTTCCGGTGCTCCAGGACGTCGATTCCCGCGCGCATGCTGATCGCGAAGTTCGACGTGGGGGTGTTGGCGGCGGCGACGATGAAGCCCTGACTCGCCCAGTGGCGCAGCAGCGAGCTGTAGATGCCGGGCACGGCGCCCGTGCCGTTGCCCCAGATGATCACCGGGTGGCGCTCCCCCGACTGCCCCATGGTCCGCGGGTAGTAGAAGGTGTGCACGGCCTCGATGTCGACGCTCACCTCGTACGGGCCCGTCCGGCCCCAGTCGGTGCCGACGGACGGGATGGTGCCCGCGGTCCCCGCGTCGGCGGCCGCGCCGGCAGTCCCCGGTGTGGTGCACACGGCCATCACGGCGGCGAGCAGAAGGCCGCCGAACACACGGCTCGTTCTCCCTGGCATACGAACTCCTTTACGGATCCGGCACGTTGCGCGTCCTCGCAAGCGTGACCAGGCCATGATCGAGCTCGCGGGGGCGAGTGTCTGTCCGCAGGAGCCCAGACCTTCGGGGGTCTCCTTGGGCATCTGCCCAGAACGCCCGCCGCCCCCGCCGAATCCGTGGTTCGGTGGGGGCAGCGGGCGGTGGTGGCGGGCCGGGTCAGCGGGCCAGCAGCTGGAGGGTGTCGATCACGCGGTTCGAGAAGCCCCACTCGTTGTCGTACCAGGCGACGACCTTGATGTGGCGGCCCTCGACGCGGGTGAGCTCCGAGTCGAAGATCGACGAGGCCGGGTTGCCGGTGATGTCGGAGGAGACGAGCGCGTCCTCCGAGTACTCCAGAACACCGGCGAGCGGGCCGGCCGCGGCGGCGCGGTACGCCTCCAGGACGTCCTCGCGCGTCACGTCTCGGGCGACGGTGGTGTTGAGCTCGACGATCGAGCCGACCGGGACCGGCACGCGGATCGAGTCGCCCGACAGCTTGCCGTCGAGGTTCGGCAGCACGTGGCCGATCGCCTTGGCGGCGCCCGTCGAGGTCGGGACGATGTTGACGCCGGCGGCGCGGGCGCGGCGCGGGTCGCGGTGCGGGCCGTCCTGCAGGTTCTGCTCCTGCGTGTAGGCGTGCACCGTCGTCATGAAGCCGTGCTCGATGCCGGCCAGGTCGTCGAGGACCTTGGCGAGGGGCGCGAGGGCGTTGGTCGTGCACGAGGCGTTCGAGACGACGGTGTGCAGCTCGGCGTCGTACGCGTCGGTGTTGACGCCGTAGGCGAGCGTGACATCGGCACCGTCGGCGGGAGCGCTGACGAGCACGCGCTTGGCACCGGCGTCGATGTGGGCACGGGCGGCCTTGGCGTTGGTGAAGCGGCCGGTCGCCTCAAGGACGATCTCGACGCCGAGCTCGGCCCAGGGAAGCTGCGCCGGCTCGCGCTCGGCGAGGACCTTGATGCGGCGGCCGTCGACGACGAGGGTGTCCCCGTCGACGCTCACCGGCCGGCCGAGGCGGCCCGAGGTCGAGTCGAAGGCGAGCAGTCGCGCGAGGGCCTTCGGCTCCGTCAGGTCGTTCACGGCCACGACCTCGAGGTCGGTGTCGCGCTCCAGCAGGGCGCGGAGCACGTTGCGTCCGATGCGGCCGAATCCGTTGATGGCGATGCGAGTCATGAATGGTGTCCCTTCAACTTCTGCGTCGCCACCAGGTTCGCTCGGCGGGAACGGTCCTGACAGAGGCGGGATCGCCACGGTCCGCAAGGATCGCGCCAAGACCTCGGCGAGGGGCTACTCGCCCTTGGTGAAGGTGCGCCGGTACTCGCTCGGTGTGGTGCCGAGGATGCGCTGGAAGTGCATGCGCAGATTCGCGCCGGTGCCGAGACCGACGTCGGCGGCGATCTGCTCGACGCTCCGCTCCGAGCGCTCCAGGAGTTCGCGTGCGAGGTCGACACGGGCGCGCATCACCCACTGCATGGGCGTGTACCCGGTGTCCTCGACGAAGCGGCGGGAGAAGGTGCGCGCCGAGACCGCCGCGTGGTGGGCGAGGACGTCGAGGGTGAGCGGCTCGCCGAGCCGGTGCAGGGCCCATTCGCGGGTGGCGGCGAACCGTTCGCCGAGCGGCTCGGGGAGGCTGCGCGGTACGTACTGTGCCTGGCCGCCGCTGCGGTAGGGGGCGGCGACCAGCCGTCGGGCGGCATGGTTCGCGGCGGCCACGCCGAGGTCGCCGCGGAGGATGTGCAGGCACAGGTCGATGCCCGAGGCGGCGCCCGCGGAGGTGAGCACGCTCCCCTCGTCGACGAAGAGGACGTTCTCGTCGACGTGGACGAGGGGGCGTTTCACCGCCAGTGCCTGGGTGTAGTGCCAGTGGGTGGTGGCGCGTTTGCCGTCGAGCAGGCCGGTCGCGGCGAGCGCGAAGGCGCCCGTGGAGATCGCGGCGAGGCGGGCGCCGCGGTCGTGGGCCGCGATCAGCGCTTCGACGACGGCCTGCGGCGGGTCCTCGCGGTCGGGAAAGCGGTAGCCGGGGACGAAGACGATGTCGGCCCAGGCGAGGGCGTCGAGGCCGTGGGCGACGGCGTAGGAGAGGCCGTCGCCCCCGGTCACCAGACCGGGTTCCGCGCCGCACACCCTCACCTCGTAGGGCATGCTCGCGCGGGTCGTGAAGACCTGCGCGGGGATGCCGACGTCGAGCGGCTTCGCCCCTTCGAGTACGAGGACGGCGACGCGGTGGAGGCGAGGGGTAGGCGGCACGGGTACCAGCGTAGGCGGGCGGCCCGCGCCGCCGGCAGACGGCTCAGCAGGTCAGCGCGTCACCGTCCACTTCTGGTTCGCGCCGCCGCCGCACGACCAGATCTGCAGCCGGGTGCCGTTGGCGGAGCTGTTGCCGGTGGCGTCCAGGCACTTGCCGGATCCGAGGTTGACGATGTCCCGGGCGCCGTTGGCGGTCCACTGCTGAGCGCCGCTGCCGTTGCAGTCCCACAGCTGGACGGGCGTGCCGTCGGCCGTACCGGCGGAGGTGACGTCGAGGCACTTGCCCAGAGCCCGGATCGTGCCGTCGGTCCCCACGGTCCACCGCTGGGCGCCGGTGCCGTTGCAGTCGTAGAGCTGGACGGCGGTGCCGTTCGCGCTGTTCGCCGCGGCCACGTCGACGCACTTGCCGCCGATTCCGGTGATCGGTCCCCCGCCGGCGGGGCCGTCCGCGGTGGTGACGCGGACGTGGTCGACGACGAGCTGCTGCGGGAAGGTGGTCGAGCCGTCCGGGTCGCCGGGCCAGTAGCCGCCGACCGCGAGGTTGAGGATGAGGAAGAACGGCTTGTCGAAGACCCAGGCGCGGCCGCCGAGGTCGGCGGGCGTACGCGTCTGGTAGACGGTTCCGTCCACGGACCAGGTGATCCTGCCGGGCGACCAGTCGACGGCGAAGGTGTGGAAGGCGTCGGCGAAGGCCTGGCCGCCGGGCAGGGTGTAGCCGGCTCCGATGCCGCCGGAGCCGGAGTAGCCGGGGCCGTGCAGGGTGCCGTGCACGGTGGACGGCTCGAAGCCGACGTTCTCCATGATGTCGATCTCGCCGGAGGCGGGCCAGCCGACCTGGCCGAGGTCGTTGCCGAGCATCCAGAAGGCGGGCCACATGCCCTGTCCGCGCGGCACCTTCATCCGGGCCTCGACGTGGCCGTACTGCGCGGTGAACTTCCCGGCGGTGTTGAGTCGTGCCGAGGTGTACTCGCACCGGCCGTACCAGCACTGGTAGTTGCCGGGGTTCTCCTTGCGGGCGGTGATCACCAGGTGGCCCTGGCCGTCGAGGGCGGCGTTGCGGTTGCCGGCCGTGTAGTACTGCCGTTCGTGGTTGCTGACGTTGTCGCCGGTCTCGATCTGCCACCGCGAGCCGTCCGCGGGGAGTCCCGCGGCGCCGTCGAAGTCGTCGGAGAAGGTGACGGCGGCGGCCTCGGCCGCGGGTTGGAGGGCGGCGCGCTCAGTGGGGCCGGTGAGACCGGTGGGGCCCAGGGCCGCGGTGGCCAGGGCGAGGGCGAGGGCCGTCACGGCGGTCAGCAGCGGGCGCCGTGACGATCGGGAGGAGGGCATGACTCTCACTTCCGTACTCTCACTTCCGTCGGGTGTGGGGGACATGGCTCTTACCATGCACATGACACGGCAAGAGCCTTGACAGACCCCATGATTTAAGAAGTGAAGTAAGGGGGCGTCAAGAGGTACGGACCTCCCTCACGCCCTCGGCTCAGCGGGAGTTGCCGGCGTGGGTGAGGGTCTCCCAGGCGACGAAGAGGTTGTTGGTACCCGCCGGACGCCGGGACTCGGTGAGGTTCTGGGTGTTCGTCATCCCGTACCCCATGCGGTGGTGGAGCGCGTTGAATCCCACCTCGGTGACCGGCCCCAGGTGATCCTTGAGCGTGCCGCCGCAGAGCCAGCTCGGGACCGCCGTGCCCAGCTCGTACTTGGCCTGGAGGCCGAGGGCGTGCCGGAGCCGGTCGGCGACCTCGGGGTAGAGGTCCTGGCCCTGGATGCGGCTGGTCTCGGCGATGTGCGAGATGGCGGACAGGCCGTAGCCGGTGTGGGTGAGGTCGCGGCAGGTCTCCTGGGTGAGGCCGTCGACGAAGGTGGTCTGGCCCTGCCAGTACCGGACGATCTCATCGCGCGTGTCGAGGCCGCTGCCCGGCGCGGCCTTCGGCAGGGCGCCGTCGCTCGCCAGGTAGATGTACGCGGGGACGCGGCCGCGGAACTTGCCCACGGCCTTGTCGTAGGCGGCTCGGTCCTCCAGGAAGACGGCGATGCCGATGGCGGCCTCGGTCATGCTCAGCTCCCAGTTGCCGTTGGACTGGGAGCCGTTGGTGACCTCGGGGAGGTAGACGGTGCGCAGCATGGTCTTGAAGCGGTCGACACGGACCTGGGGCCAGCCGGTGTAGGTGTAGCGGAGGATCTCGGCGGCCCGCGGCCAGGAGGATCCGGCCCAGCCCGTCTGCAGGGGCGCGTTGGAGTTGGTGTGGTCCGTGATCACTCCGGACCAGGCGTCCATGATCTCGATGGCCTTCTGGGCGTACCGGCTGTCCCGCGTGACGTACCAGGCGAGGGAGAGCGTGTACGCGGCGATGGCGTCCTCGCGCTCGTCGGTGCAACCGTTGTTCGGGTTCGAGTACGAGCCGCACTCCACGACCGAGCGGGGCTTCGGAACCCGGGAGAGTGAGGCGTACTTGCTCCCCATCATCTGGTCGTAGGCGCCCTTCCAGGGCTGTGCCCCGGCGTTGACCTGCTCCCGGGTGAAGTCGAGCTGGCCACGGGAGACCAGGACGCCGGGGTGGACGAACGTGGTGGGGGCCGCTTCGGCGCGGCCGCCCCCGGAGCCGGCGACGAGTGCGGCCAGGAGCGTGGCGGCCAGCGCGGGGGCGGCGAGCAGCGCACTCCTTCCCCTGCGCTTCGCATGGGAACCATCACGCCATATGAACATGAGGTTGCTCCTTCTTCAGATATGTGAACGCTTGGTGACTGTCGAGGGTGGAACCTAAAGGTCTGAACCAGTGGCGTCAAGGTGGCGAGATGAGTGCCGGATGAACGGTTTCACCAGCTCGGACGGACACGAGGGCGCACGATGCGTTCATGTGTGTGAATGACAGACCGTCGGCACCGCCGGGCGCGACCGGACGGCGATGTCCGGTGGGCGGCTCGGCACGCCGTACGATTCCCCCGTTGTCACCTACCTCGTCCGAAGGAGATCCCCCATGGCCCAGGTCACGCTGAAGGGCAGCCCGGTGCAGGTCAACGGCACCCTGCCGACCCCGGGAAGCCAGGCTCCTGACTTCACGCTCGTCGCCGCGGGCCTCGCGGACACGTCGCTGAAGGACTACGCCGGTCAGCGCAAGGTCCTCAACATCTTCCCGAGCGTCGACACCCCGACGTGCGCGTCCTCCGTGCGCGCCTTCAACGAGAAGGTCGGCGAGCTGGAGAACACGGTGGTGCTCTGCATCTCCGCCGACCTCCCCTTCGCCCAGGCGCGCTTCTGCGGCGCCGAGGGCCTGGAGAACGTCAAGAGCCTCTCGACGCTCCGCGGCCGTGAGTTCCACACCAACTACGGCGTGGAGATCGCAGACGGCCCGCTGGCCGGCCTGACCGCCCGCGCGGTCGTCGTCCTCGACGAGAACGACACCGTCCTGCACGCGCAGCTCGTGGGCGAGATCGCCGAGGAGCCCAGCTACGAAGACGCCCTCGCGGCCCTGAAGTAGGAACGCCGCCGGATCACGGCGACGCACGGGAGCCCCTCCACCGACCCGGTGGAGGGGCTCCTGCATTTCGAGGGCCCGGTCGGGTGCCGTTTCGCGAGCCCGGTCGGGTGCCGTTTTCAGAACCGGTCGGGCACGGCCCGGTCAGGCGCAGGCGGGGCAGAGCCCGCGGTACGTCACATCCGCCTTCGACACGGTGAAGCCGAACCGCTCCGCGGGCGGGAGGGCCGTCAGCGGGTCCCCCGTCGGGTGGACGTCGCGGATGATCCCGCAGTTCGAGCAGACCAGGTGCTGGTGCGGGTGGTGCGCGTTCGGGTCGTACCGCTTCGCCCGGCCGTCGGTGGAGAGTTCCACCACCTCCCCGAGGGCGACCAGTTCGCCCAGGGTGTTGTAGACGGTCGCCCGCGCGATCTCCGGCAGACGCGCCGCGGCGCCGGCGTGCACCTCGTCGGCCGTGAGGTGCACGTGCTCGCCGGCGAGGACCTCCGCGACGACGCGCCGCTGGGACGTCATCCGCCAGCCGCGCGCACGCAGGCGCTCCAGCAGGTCGCTCATTTTCGGCTCACCCCTTCGGATGGTTCGCGTGGTTCTTGACTTGGACTCTGTCCATCGTAGGATCGGTTCCGGCAATAGCCAAGGCACATCATGGCTCCGGTCGGGCGCAAGGCCCCGCTGGTGCCCGCCCCGGCTGAGCACCGCGATCCGCCCCGTCCGGAAGGATTCCCATGTCCGAGAACCACGACGCCACCGTCACCGACGCCGCATCCCAGGAGTCGGGCGGCTGCCCGGTGGCGCACGGCCGTGCCGCGCACCCGACCCAGGGCGGCGGCAACCGCCAGTGGTGGCCGGAGCGGCTCAACCTGAAGATCCTCGCCACCAACCCCGTCGTGGGGAACCCGCTCGGCGCGGACTTCGACTACGCCGAGGCCTTCGGCTCCCTCGACCTCGCCGCCGTGAAGCGGGACATCGCCGAGGTGCTCACCACCTCGCAGGACTGGTGGCCCGCCGACTTCGGCCACTACGGCCCGCTGATGATCCGCATGGCCTGGCACAGCGCCGGTACGTACCGCATCAGCGACGGCCGCGGCGGCGCCGGCGCCGGCCAGCAGCGCTTCGCGCCGCTGAACAGCTGGCCGGACAACGGCAACCTGGACAAGGCCCGCCGTCTGCTCTGGCCGGTGAAGAAGAAGTACGGCCAGAACATCTCCTGGGCCGACCTCATGATCCTCACCGGCAACGTCGCCCTGGAGACGATGGGCTTCGAGACCTTCGGCTTCGCCGGTGGCCGCGCCGATGTGTGGGAGGCCGACGAGGACGTCTACTGGGGCCCCGAGACCACCTGGCTCGGCGACGAGCGCTACACAAGTGACCGCGAGCTGGAGAGCCCGCTCGGCGCGGTCCAGATGGGCCTCATCTACGTCAACCCCGAGGGCCCCAACGGCAACCCGGACCCGATCGCCGCGGCCCGCGACATCCGCGAGACGTTCCGCCGCATGGCGATGAACGACGAGGAGACCGTCGCCCTCATCGCCGGCGGCCACACCTTCGGCAAGGCCCACGGCGCCGGCCCGGCGGACAACGTCGGCGCCGACCCCGAGGCCGCGCCCCTTGAGGCGCAGGGCTTCGGCTGGGCGAACTCGTACGGCAGCGGCAAGGGCGGCGACGCGATCACCAGCGGTCTCGAGGTCACCTGGACCACGACCCCGGCCCGGTGGAGCAACGACTTCTTCAAGCACCTCTTCGAGTACGAGTACGAGCTCACCCAGAGCCCGGCCGGTGCGAATCAGTGGGTGGCGAAGAACGCCGAGGCGATCATCCCCGACGCCCACGACGCGTCGAAGAAGCACCTTCCGACGATGCTCACCACCGACCTGTCGCTGCGCTTCGACCCGGCGTACGAGCAGATCTCGCGGCGCTTCTACGAGCACCCTGAGCAGTTCGCGGACGCCTTCGCCCGCGCCTGGTACAAGCTGACGCACCGTGACATGGGTCCGGCCGTCCGCTACCTCGGCCCGGAGGTCCCCTCCGAGGTCCTCCTGTGGCAGGACCCGCTGCCGGCCCGCGAGGGCGAGCTGATCGACGCCGCGGACATCGCCTCCCTCAAGGAGCAGATCCTCGGCTCGGACCTCACCGTCGCGCAGCTGGTCTCCGCGGCGTGGGCCTCGGCCTCCTCCTTCCGCGGCAGCGACAAGCGCGGCGGCGCCAACGGTGGCCGCATCCGCCTGGAGCCGCAGCGCAACTGGGAGGTCAACAGCCCGGACGAGCTGGCGCAGGTGCTGCGTACCCTCGAGGGCGTCAAGGCCTCCTTCGACGCCGCGGGCGCCAAGAAGGTCTCGATCGCCGACCTGGTCGTGCTCGCGGGCTCCGCGGCCGTCGAGAAGGCGGCCAAGGACGGCGGCTTCGACGTCGAGGTGCCGTTCACGCCCGGTCGCGTCGACGCGGCGCAGGACCAGACGGACGTCGAGTCCTTCGCGGCGCTGGAGCCGCAGGCCGACGGGTTCCGCAACTACCTCGGCAAGGGCAACCGCCTCCCGGCCGAGTACCTGCTGGTCGACCGCGCGAACCTGCTGACCCTGAGCGCGCCGGAGCTGACGGTCCTCGTCGGCGGCCTCCGCGTCCTGGGCGCGAACCACCAGCAGTCCGCGCACGGCGTCCTCACCACCACCCCGGGCTCCCTGACGAACGACTTCTTCGTCAACCTGCTCGACATGGGCACGGCCTGGACGGCGGCGTCCGAGGACGCGACCACGTTCGAGGGCCGCGACTCCGCCACCGGCGAGGTCAAGTGGACGGGCACCCGCGCGGACCTGGTGTTCGGATCGAACTCCGAGCTGCGCGCGCTGGCCGAGGTCTACGCGAGCGACGACGCGAAGGAGAAGTTCGTGACGGACTTCGTCTCCGCGTGGACCCGGGTCATGAACCTGGACCGGTTCGACCTCGTCTGATCCCTGTCCGCCCCCGGGCCCGGCCGACGCGCAACAGTCGGCCGGGCCCGGCGCATGCCGGACGGCGGATGGCGCATGACGGACAGCGGTGGCGGACGACGGATGCGGAGTTACTGGATCCACAACCCGTTTCCCGTGTCAGGAACCGTTTTCGGACGTTGGCACTCATGATCCATGGGTATCGGAGCCAGGCCTCGCGGTCAGGTGTTCCCGTGCCCTTCGGCGCACCGCTGCCGTGCGCCGTGCCGAACGATTCGGAAGAAGTCGAGGAATCACCGTGCCCCTGTCGTCGAACCGACGCCTGGCCGTGAGCGCCACCCTGATCGCCGCGCTCGCCGCGGGCGTCGTCCCCGCCACCAGCGCGTTCGCCACTCCCGTCCCCGCGGCCGCCACCGAGACACCCGCCGTCCCCGCACCCGACATGGACGGCGTGGTCGCCGCGTTGAACTCGGCCATGAACAACGGGGCTCCGGGGGCGATGGCTCGCTTCACCGGCCCCGACGGCGTCCGGATCCGCACCGCCGGTGTCCAGGACCGGGTCTCGGGCAACCCCATGGACATCCATGCGCGCTTCCGGATCGGCAGCGTCAGCAAGACGTTCTCCGCGGTCGTGCTCCTCCAGCTGGTCGAGGAGGGCAAGCTGGAGCTGGACGTCCCGGTGAACACGTACCTCCCCGGCCTGCTCCCCGACGACCGCATCACGGTCCGTCATCTGCTGACCCACCGCAGCGGTCTCGCCGACTACACGAACGCGATGTTCGAGCACACGGTGCCCGGCTTCGAGGCCGTCCGGAACCGGGTGTTCAGCTACCAGGAGCTCGTCGACCTCTCGCTGAGCGAGCCGCGGACCACCGAGCCCGGCGTCTCCTACCAGTACTCGAACGCCAACTTCGTGGTCGTCGGCATGCTGATCGAGAAGCTCACGGGCGGGCCCGTGGCCGACGCCTACGAGCGCCGCATCTTCAAGCCGCTGAAGCTCGGCAAGACCTCGTACGTGCACCCCGACACCCGGATCAAGGGCAACCACGTACGCGGCTACCTGCACCCCGACGAGGCCGGCGGCGCGCTCGTGGACTCCACCGAGCAGACCGTGTCCTGGGCCCAGTCGGCCGGGGCCGTCATCTCCAGCCCCGCCGACCTGAACACCTTCACCAGCGCGCTGATGCGCGGCCGGCTGCTGTCCCCGGCGATGATGGAGGCCATGACGACGGTCACGCCGACCGACGCCACCAACACCCGGTTCTACGGGCTCGGCCTGCGCCGCTACAACCTGTCGTGCGGTACGCAGATCTACGGGCACACCGGCACCGTGCAGGGCTTCTACACGTACACCTTCTCGACCCGCGACGGGCGGCGCAGCCTCTCGGCGATGGCGAACACCTCCAACCACGGTGCCGCCAACACGGCGCTCGGCGGGACGCTGGAGGCCGCGTTCTGCGGCAAGAAGCCGGCGCCCGCGGCGTCCTCGCGCGCCGCCGCCTCGCCCTCGGCCCGTGACCTCACCTCGCTCCCGGCCGAGCGGGACCTGCCCGAGCGTCACTGAGGGACCCTTCGCCCCCGGGGATCCGGCCCCGGGGGTCAGGCCTCGTACTCGGTGAGGTCGATCGCGTAGACCCGCAGGGGCACGCCGAAGGCCGGATGGTTCGTCTCGCGCTCCTCGGTCATGCCGAGCTTGCCGATGACGTTCTCGGAGGCCTGGTTGCTGATGTGGGTGATGGCGACGACCTTGTCGAGCCCGCGGTCCTGGAGCGCGAACTCCAGGACCGCGTGGGCGGCCTCGGAGGCGTATCCCTGTCCCCAGAACTGCCTGCCGAGCCGCCAGCCGATCTCCACGTCCGGCATCACCTCGGGGAGGAACTCGGGCAGGGACAGTCCGGCGAAGCCGATCAGCTCGCCCGAGGCGATGAGCTCGACGGCGAAGATCCCGAAGCCCTCCTCGTCCCACTCCTCCTCGTACCGCTCGATGTCCTCGGCGGTCTGCTCCAGATCCCGGACCGAGCCGTCTCCGATCCAGCGCATCACCTCGGAGTCGGCGTTGATCTCGGCCAGCGGGACAAGGTCGTCGTCGCTCCAGCGCCGGAGGATGAGACGGGGGGTACGAATTTCGGTCATGCCCCCATCCTGACGTACCGAGCGAGCGCTCCACGCCACCGGCTCCGGGGGCTCAGGCCGGGATCGGTGCCACCACGTGGGCGACGACCGAGCAGACCCAGGCGGCGCCGGTGGGGGTGCGGGTGGCGTGGGGTCCCGTGCGGTGGGCGGGGCAGAGCGGCCAGACCAGTAGCTCGCGGTCGGCGAGGTGGCACTGCACGCCCTCCGCCGCCTCGACGGCGATGTCGACCGGGTCGAGGCCCCACACGGTCTCGTGGCCGACGGTGACCTGACCGATCGCATCGCGCTCGTCGGACCACTCGTAGCGGACCGGTACGTCGAAGGCACGGCCCGTGTCCGTGAGTGCCTGTGCGAGCAGCACGGTCACGATGCGCTCGGCGTGGATCCGCCTGTGCTCGTCCACGATGGGCGCGAAGTAGGGCGCCGGGACGGCACCGTTGTGGGTGAAGGCCGACCGGAGGAAGCCGAGGCTGCCCGGTGAGCCGAGGTCCTCCTCGAAGTCGCGGTCGAGAGCGCGGGAGAGCGCCCGGAGCCAGGCCCGGAACGCCGGGTCGTCGGGGTGGACGAGGGGTCCTTCGGGGTGGGAACGGCCCATGAGCGTGCTACGCGGTCTCTGTGGTGTGCGCGAGATCGGTGGGGTCCGTGTTGGCACCGCAGAGCACGACACAGACCTTCTCGCCCGGGGCCGGGCGGTAGCCGTGGTCCGTCGCGCCCTGCGCGTCCGGGACGGTGAGGGCGGCCAGGGCGGTGGCGGCCGCGTGCTCGACGGCGAGGCGGCGATCGTCCCACAGGGCCCGGCGGGCACGGCTGATCTCGGCGTCGGTGACGAGGACGGTACGGACGCCGTCCTGCTGGGCGGCCACGAGGGCGGTGGCGGAGGCTCGGCGGGCGCCGAGCGAGTCGGCGGCGACGGAGTCGACGGTCACGTCGACGGGGTGTCCGGCCCGGAGCGCGGCGTCGAGGGCGCGGCTGTTCTCGGGCTCGACGGCGACGGTCCGGATGCCGTGGTGCCGCGCGGCGGTGGCGACGCCGGCGAAGAGGCCGCCCCCGCCGACCGAGACGACGACGGTGTCGAGGTCCGGGATCCTGTCGTGGATCTCGTCGAGCAGGGTGCCGGCCCCGGCGGCGATCAGGGGATGGTCGTACGCGTGGGAGGCGAGCGCCCCTGTCTCGGCGGCGAACGCCTCGCAGGCGGCGAGCGCTTCGGCGTACTCGGTGCCGACGAGCCGGACGTCGGCGCCGTAGCCGACGAGCTTGTCCGCCTTCACCTTCGGCGCGGTGGTCGGCAGGAAGACGGTGGCCCGGACGCCCTGCCGGAGTGCGGCCCAGGCGCAGGCGAGCCCCGCGTTGCCGCCGGAGGCGATCGTGACCCCGGCGGCGGGGAGGGTGCCTTCCTCGCGGTGGGCGAGCAGGAAGTTCTGCGCGCCGCGCGCCTTGAAGGAGCCGGTGTGCTGCATGAGTTCCAGGGCGAGGTGGAGCGTGTACGGCTCGGCACCGGGGTCGGCGTGGGCGACCGTGACGGGGCGGACGTGTCCGGCGATCCGGTCGGCGGCGGTCTTGATGTCGGCGTACGCGAGGGGGCTGGGCACCGGGGGCTCCTGGAGCGGGTGGGGGTGTCGGGGGCCGGAGGGGAACGGGACGGTCATGTCGTCGATCCTCTCAGGACTGCGGTCGCCCGCCGCGGGGCCGGTGCGTGACACCGCCCCGGAGGCGCCGGCTGCCTCCGGGGTGGTCGCGTCGTCGGACCGGGGCTACTGGACGATCTTCAGGAGCCGGTTCGGGGAGCCGCTGCCCGGGGTGGTCACCTTGCCCGTCGTCGCGCCGTTGACGAGGGCGGAGGCGACCTGGGCGGGCGTCGCGGAGGTGTGGCCCGCGAGGTAGATCGCGGCGGCACCGGCGACGTGCGGGGTGGCCATCGAGGTGCCCGAGATGGTGTTGGTGGCGGTGTCGCTGGTGTTCCAGCCCGCGGTGATCGACACGCCGGGGGCGAAGAGGTCGAGGACCGAGCCGTAGTTGGACCAGCTTGCCTTGGCGTCGGTGTTGCTCGTGGCGCCGACCGTGATGGCCTCCGCGACCCGGGCGGGCGACGAGGAGGAGGCGTTGACCCCGGAGTTGCCCGCCGCGACGGCGTAGGTGACGCCGTCGGCGATGGAGTTCTTCACCGCGTTGTCCAGGGCGGTGGACGCCCCGCCGCCGAGGGAGAGGTTGGCGACGGCAGGGGCACCGGCGGTGTGGTGGGCGGTGACCCAGTCGATGCCCGCGATGACGCCGGCCGTGGTGCCGGAGCCGTTGTTGTCGAGCACGCGGACGGCCACGATCTTCGCCGACTTGGCCACGCCGTAGGTGGTTCCGGCGATCGTCGTGGCGACGTGGGTGCCGTGCCCGTTGCCGTCCTGGGCGACGGTGTCGCCGTCGACGGCGTCGTAGCCGTTCACCGCTCGCCCGGCGAGCTGGGAGTGGCTGATCCGGACGCCGGTGTCGATCACGTACGCCGTGACGCCGCTGCCGGCGGAGTCGGGGTAGGTGTACGTGCCGGAGAGCGGCAGGTTCGCCTGGTCGATGCGGTCCAGGCCCCAGGGGGCGTTGGTCTGGGTCGCGTCGGCGTGGACGACCTGGTTCTGCTCGACGGAGGCGACGGCCGGGTCGGCGGCGAGCCGTCGGGCCGCCGTCTCGCCGAGGGTCGCGGTGTAGCCGTTGACGGCGGCGCCGAAGGTCTTGCGGACGGTGCCGCCGTAACCGGCTATCAGCTTCCGTCCCTTGGCGGAGGCGGCCTTGAAGCCCGTGCCCTGCTTGAGGGTGACGATGTAGCTCCCGGGTACCGCGTCCGCCGAACCCGCCGCGAGAACGGTTCCTTCGGCGGGGGCCGCCTGGGCGGGGACGGCGGCGAAGGTGCCGAGCAGTGCGGCCACGGAGGCGACGGAGGCCGTGACGGCGAAGCGGGTCCGGGTGTTCTTCGGGAGTGCCATTACGAGGGATTCCTCCTCATGGACGTCGCGCCCGGCAGGGTGGGACGGCGCGACCGTGGGGGGTGCACGTGGGGCCACGTACACGGCCGGGACCGGTGGTTCCGGTCCCGGCGTGATCAGCAGCCTGGCCGCTCCAGGGGCGTGACTCAAGGGAGTTGAGGCCTTGTCATGCATCCGCCATACGCCTGCAATCGAACCCCCGTCGAACCCCGGGGAAGTGGCCGGATCAGCTGCCGCCGTGGCCGGGAAGCGAGGCCTGGGCAGCCGACAGAGCACGAGCGAGGGCCGTAGCGAAGCCGTCCGGGTTGTCCAGCGTCAGATTGTGTCCGGCACGGGGGATCTCGATCACCGGGACGCCGAACCCGGCCACCTTCTCCACCTCGGGGTCCGGCAGGCTCCACTCCCCCACCAGGAACGTCCGGGGCAGCCCGAGCGCGGCGAGGAGGTCACCGGGCGCGGGCGTGCTCCCCTCGACGAGGGCGACCGCGCTGCGGTGGAGGGCCCTCGGGTCGGCGAGGCGCAGCCGGGCCGCGTAGTCGGGGCGGTCGGTGACGGCCAGCATCCGGGCGAACCCCGACGCCACGAACGCGTCCTCGTCCTGGGCGGCCACCGGGGAACTGAAGGCTCCCCCGCCCGCGTACAGGTTCGGCTCCGCCACCACGAGTCTCGCCACGAGGTCCGGCCGCGCCGCCGACAGATGGATCGCCACCGCACCGCCCATGGAGTGCCCGACGAGGTCCACCCCCGCGAGACCGAGGTGGTCGAGGACGGCGGCCACCACCGCCGCCTGCGACTCCATGCGGTAGTCGAAGTCCGCGGGTCGGTCACTCAGCCCGTACCCGAGCAGGTCCACGAGCAGCGCCCGACCGCGTTCCAGCGCCTGGTGCGCCGCGATATGGGCGAAGTCCGAGGTCGAGGTGCACCCGAGGCCGTGGACGAACACCCGCACGGGCCCGTCGCCCGGCAGGTCGATCCACCGGATGTACGCCTGCTGATCCGCCAGGAACAACTCCCGCATGCCGTCCACTCCCCTGTGTCGCGCCACTGTCGAACCGTCACGAGCCACCCTAGGAGTCGCCACTGACAGCGCACCCCTCCGGAGTGTCCGCCCGGAGGCGGAGCGTCCGATAGCGTCGGTGGGGTACAGACGCACGGCCGGCCGCGCCGGAGACCATACGAAAGGACCCTCATGCCCCTCGAAGGTGAGTACGAGCCCAGCCCGACGACATGGGTGCGCAACCAGGTCGAGCTGTACGAGTCGTCCGGCGGCACCCAGGGCACGACCATGCGGGGCATGCCCGTCGTCCTGGTCACGAACCTCGGCGTGAAGAGCGGCAAGCTCCGCAAGACCCCGCTGATGCGGGTCGAGCACGAGGGGGCGTACGCACTCGTCGCGTCGAACGGCGGGGCGGTGAAGCACCCCGTCTGGTACCACAACCTCGTCGCCTCGCCGCTCGTGGAAGTACGCGACGGCACGCACGTGTGGGACATGAAGGCCCGTCTGGTCACCGGCCAGGAGCGCGACGCGTGGTGGGAGCGGGCCGTCGCGGCCTTCCCCGACTACGCGGACTACCGGCGGAAGACCGAGCGGGAGATCCCCGTCTTCGTGGTCGAGCGGGTCGAGTAGGGACTGTCCGGCGTATCGACCGGCGTATCGACCGGCGCGTCGGCCGGCGTGCCGGCCGCGGCGCCGGCGTGGGCGCCGGCCGGGACGCCGAGGGGTCGCGTACGCGCCCTCGTCAGCCCCACCCCCACCAGGACCACCGCCATCCCCGCCACCACCCGTACCGTCAGCGGCTCGCCGAGAACCAGCGCACCCAGGGTCACGGACACGACCGGGAGCAGATAGCCGACCGTGGCGGCGGCGGTCGGGCCCTCCTCCGCGATCATCCGGTAGTTCAGGTGGAAGGTGAGCCCGGTGGCGAAGACGCCGAGGACGGCGACGGCGGCGACCCCCGCCCAGGTCACCGTCGCCGTTCCGCCGACGGCGAGAGCGGGCGTGCTGAGGCCGGTCGCCGTGAGGAGTTGCGCGGCGGAGAGGGCCAGTGGCGCGGTGCCCCGGCCGGCGAGGTGACGGGCCATGTAGGCGAAGGCCACGGCATAGCTCGCGGAGGCGCCGAGGAGGGCGAGGGCGCCCCAGCTCATCAGGCCGGAGCCGTGGCTCCAGGGCGCGAAGATCAGCAGCACTCCGGCGAAGCCGAGCACGAGGCCGGCCGAACGCGTGGCGCGCAGGGGCCGTTCCGCGCCCAGGGACAGGCCGATGAGGAGGGACCAGAGCGGGGTGGTGGCGTTGAGCACGCCCGCCACTCCGCTGTCCACGGTCTGCTCGCCGATCGAGAAGAGCAGGAACGGCAGCGCGTTGCAGAGGAAGGCGGCGACGGCGAGCCGCCCCCAGGTGGCCCGGTCGCGCGGCAGCCGCTGTCGCGCCCCGGCGGCGAGGGCGAGGAGCACCGCCGAGCCGAGCAGGCACCGTACGAACGTGATCCACCCCGGGGTGAGGCCCTCGTTCAGGGAGATCTTGATCCAGAGGAAGCCCGAGCCCCAGAGCAGCGCCAGGACTCCCATGCGTATCGCCGATGTCATGTCCTCACGGTCCCGCGCCCCACCCGACAGGACAAGCGATGAATCATGCATCCGGCGTTAAGCTGTGCTACATGCTGGATGTGAGACGCATGCAGGTGCTCCGGGCCGTCGTCGCCAGTGGCTCCGTCACCGCCGCCGCCGCGAACCTCGGCTACACCCCCTCCGCCGTGAGTCAGCAGATCGGCGTCTTGGAGAAGGAGGCGGGCATCGCCCTGCTGGAACGTTTCGGCCGGGGCGTGCGGCCGACCGCCGCCGGACGGTTGCTCACCGAGCACGCCGCCGTCATCGGCCGCCAGGTCGCCGAGGCCGAGACCGCCCTCGCCGATCTGCGGGCGGGCCGCACCGGACAGATCTCGGTCCGCTACTTCGCCACCGCGGGCGCCGATCTCGTCGCCCCCGCCCTGGCCCGGTTCCGCACCGAACACCCCGGCGTACGTGTCGATCTGAGGATCGCCGACGGCGCTCCCGACCAGGAGGCGGACCTCACCCTGGTCGTACGGCCCCGGGGCGGCGGGCCGGACTCGGCCGGCGACGGTCTCCGGCTGATCCATCTGCTCGACGACCCCTACCGGGCCGTGCTGCCCAAGGGCCACCCGCTCGCCGACCGCCGTGCCGCCGTCGATCTGGCCGAACTCGCCGCCGAGCCGTGGGTCGGCAGCGAGCGGCCCGGCCCCTGCCTCGACGCGGTCCTTGAGGCGTGCGCGGCGGCCGGGTTCGCCCCTGACGTCGCGGTGGAGTGCGAGGAGTACGCCACCGCACAGGGCTTCGTGGCGGCCGGTCTCGGCGTCAGCCTGATCCCGCTGATGGGCCTGGGCAGCCGCCACCCGAACGTGGCCGTCCGCAAGGTCCGCGGCCCGGAGCCGGTCCGTTCGATCCACGCGGCGGTACGGGAGTCCTCGCTGTCCCTGCCCGCGGTACGCGGCCTCCTCGCCGCGCTCCAGGAGGCGTGAGCCCCTCGGGGGTGTCTTGTCGCCTGATCGACGAGACACCCCCCAGGTCGTGTCCGGAAGGCAGCGCCGTCTGCCCGCAGGCCGGGCGGGACTCTCCGGACACGGCCCAGGGCGAGGTCAGGCCGGGGACAGGACCGTCAGGAGGCGGGCGACCTCCCGGGCCACGGCCGCCCGTGCCGGGGTCAGGTAGTGACGCGGGTCGACCGCGGTGGGGTGCTCGGTGAGGTGGGTGCGGACGGCCTGGGTGAAGGCCTTGTTGAGATGGGTGGAGACGTTCACCTTGGTCATGCCGGCCGCGATGGCTGCCGTGAGGTCCGCGTCCGACACGCCCGAGGAGCCGTGCAGCACGAGGGGCGTGTCGACGGCGGCACGCAGCCGCGCGATGAGGGCGAAGTCCAGCACCGCGTCCCGGGTCAGCATCTGGTGGGAGCTGCCGACCGCGACCGCGAGCGCGTCTACGCCGGTGGCCTCGACGAAGGCGTGGGCCTCGTCGGGGTCCGTCCGGACGCCCGGGGTGTGGGCGCCGCCCTTGCCGCCGACCTCGCCGAGTTCGGCCTCGACCCAGACGCCGTGCTGGTGGCAGTACTCCACGACCTCGCGGGTCGCGGTCACGTTCTCGGCGTAGGGGAGCTTCGAGGCGTCGAACATCACCGAGCCCAGGCCGAGCCCCACGGCCTCGCGGACGAGGTCGGGGTTCTCGGCGTGGTCGAGGTGGACGGCGACGGGGGTCTTGGCGGCGCGGGCGATGGCGAGGGAGGCGAGGGCGACCGGTTCCAGGGCGCCGTGGTAGCGGACGGTGTTCTCGCTGATCTGGAGGACGACGGGTCGGTCGGCGCTCTCGGCTCCGGCCACGATGGCCTGGGCGTGTTCGAGCTGGAGGACGTTGAACGCCCCCACGCCGGTGCCGGCCGCGCGGGCGCGGCGGACGATCTCATCGGTCGGCGTCAACGGCATGGTCCTTCTCCGGGGGTCTGAGCGGGTGCGTGGCGGGGCGGGTTCGGAGCGACGGCGGTGCGGGGCGACGGTCAGGCGGGGACGTCGGTGAGGACGACCGAACGGGTCAGGTTCCGGGGGGTGTCCGGGTTCAGGCCCTGGGCCTCGGCGACGGCGACGGCCAGGCGCTGGGCCCTGATCAGGTCCGCGAGCGGGTCCAGGTCGCTCTCGGAGAGGGTGCCGCCGACCTTGCGCACCTCGTCGGCGAGTCCCGCGGGCAGGGCGCCGAAGCCCCAGGTGACCCGGCCGGGGCCGGTGATGCTGATCGGGCCGTGGCGGTACTCCATCGCCGGGTACGCCTCCGTCCACGCGCCCGCGGCCTCGCGCATCTTCAGCCCGGCCTCCAGGGCGAGTCCATAGGTCCAGCCCAGGCCGAGGAAGGTGAACTGCTCCGCCGTGAGGACGTTCTCGTCGAGCGGGGAGGTGAGGGCGAGTTCGGCGTCCCGCGCGGCCTCCTCGACGGTGGCCACGCCCGCGGGCAGGGCGTCCTCAGCCTCCAGGTGCGCACGGAACAGGGCGAGCGCCGTGGTCGCGAAGCGGGTCTGGACCACCGACTCCTCGTCCGCGAAGTCGAGGACGGCGACCTCGTCGGCGAGGTCCATCACCGGGGTCGTGGGGTCGGCCGTGACCGCGCCGGTGGGGATCGTGCCGCGCAGCCGGGACAGGACGGCCAGGACCTCGCTGGTGGTGCCCGAACGGGTGATGGCCACGACCCGGTCGTAGCGGCGCCCGTAGGGGAACTCCGAGGCCGCGAAGGCGTCGGTCTCGCCGTGACCGCCGGACTCGCGCAGTTCCGCGTAGGCCAGGGCCATGAACCAGGAGGTGCCGCAGCCGATCACCGCGACCCGCTCGCCCCGCCGGGGCAGCGCGGAGGTGTGCTGGGGCAGCGTGCGGGCAGCCTGACGCCAGGTCGTCGGCTGGGATGCGATCTCCACGGCGGTGCGGGTGGTGCTCATGGCCGGTCTCCTTGCAAGAAGAGTGCACTGGAATGATGGAAGATGCTTGAAGTCGATGCTATTCAAGCAGAAACACGCATCTGCTTTCCAGATCCCCCGCGCGTCGGCGGATAGAATCGGACGCGCGCACGAGCCCGAGGGAGGGACCCATGTCCAAGCACGAGCGGTGGAACACGCTCCTTGAACTACTGGCGGCCTCGGGGAAGCTGGAGGTCGAGGAGGCGGCGACCGCGCTCGACGTCTCCGCCGCCACGATCCGCCGGGACCTCGACGAGCTCGCCGAACAGCAGCTGTTGATACGGACCCGGGGCGGGGCGGTCGCGCACGGCGTCTCGTACGAGCTGCCCCTGCGCTACAAGTCCACCCGGCACGCCGCCGAGAAGCGGCGGATCGCCGAGGCCACCGCCGACCTGATCGCACCCGGCGAGGTCGTGGGGCTCAACGGGGGCACGACGACGACCGAAGTGGCGCGCGCCCTCGCCCTGCGGTTCGCGAGCGGCCGCGCGGACACGGCGGGGACCGCGGGCCCGGCGACCTCCGGGCCCGCGCTGACCGTGGTCACCAACGCGCTGAACATCGCGGGCGAGCTGGCGGTGCGCCCGCAGATCAAGATCGTGACCACCGGCGGGGTCGCCCGCCCCCAGACGTACGAGCTGGTGGGCCCCCTGACGGTCGGCGTGCTCAACGAGGTCGTGCTCGACGTGGTGGTGCTGGGGGTGGACGGGGTCGACGCCGGTCTCGGCGTCATGGCACACCAGGAGGACGAGGCGAGCATCAGCCGGCTCTTCGCGGAGCGGGCGAGCCGAGTGATCGTGGTGACCGACTCGTCGAAGATGGGGCACCGCGCGTTCGCCCGGATCTGCGGTCTGGACCGGATCGACCTGCTCGTGACCGACACCGGCATCGCTCCGGAGGCGGTCGCCCAGCTCACCGAGGCCGGGGTGAAGGTCCTCACCGTCTGAGCCTCTACTCATTCATTGGTATGCAGCTGGACCAATCCGGAGCCGGGAATTAGCTGTCTCCGGGATGTTGGTCCAGTTATTACCGCACGGCTGTATACCTTTAAGCTCCCCTCCTTCATCATGTCTCCGACGTGCCGCACGGGCACGTCGTGGCAGGAGAGGCGGAGCATGATTCCCATCAGCCGCAGAGGATTCGTCGGTATCGGCGCGGGGCTCGTGGCGGGCGCGGCGCTGCCGACGGCCCCGGCCTCCGCCGCCGCGAGGGCGGCCAGCGGCAGCCTCACCGACGTCCGGCACGTGGTGATCCTCATGCAGGAGAACCGCAGCTTCGACCACTACTTCGGCACCCTGCGCGGGGTACGCGGCTTCGCCGACCGCGCCGCGGGCAATCTGCCCGGCGGCTGGGGCATGTTCAACCAGCCCAACTGGGGTGGCCGCCAGTACCCGTGGAAGCTCAGCGACACCCCGCCGGCCGGCGGGGTGGACGGCGAGACCCTCGCCCAGTGCAACGGCGACCTCCCGCACAGCTGGACCTCGCAGCACGCCGCCTGGAACAAGGGCCGCCTCGACAACTGGGTCACCGGCGTCGGCAACACCCGGACGCTCGGCCACCTCGACCGCGAGGACATCCCCTTCCACCACGCGCTCGCCGACCACTACACGATCTGCGACGCGTACTTCTGCTCGACGCTGAGCGCCACCGGCCCCAACCGCACCTTCCTGTGGAGCGGGAAGATCGACGGCTCCAGCAAGGACGGCGGCGACGAGTCGGGCCTCACCTGGGAGACGTACGCGGAGGCGCTCCAGCGGGCCGGGGTGACCTGGAAGGTCTACCAGAACGCCCAGGACAACTACGGCGACAACGGCCTCGCGTACTTCAAGAAGTTCACCGACGCGCGGCCCGGCGACCCGCTGTACGACCGCGGCATGGGCTCGGTCCCCAAGGTGACCGGCTCGACCCCCGACGACATCGCCGCGGCGATCCGCGCCGACGTCCTCGCGGGCACCCTGCCCCAGGTGTCCTGGGTGGTCGCGAGCGAGGCGTTCTCGGAGCACCCCTACGCGCCGCCCGGGGACGGCGCGCACTTCGTCGACCTCGTCTACCGGGCGCTCGCCGCGGACGCCGAGGTGTTCGACTCGACCGTGCTGTTCCTCAACTACGACGAGAACGACGGCTTCTTCGACCATGTGCCGCCGCCGGTCGCTCCCCCGGGAACCCCGGGCGAGTACCTCGACGGCGCCCCGATCGGCCTGGGCTTCCGCGTCCCGATGATTGTCATGTCCCCGTGGACCAGGGGCGGCTGGGTGAGCTCGGAGGTCTTCGACCACACCTCCGTCCTGCGCTTCATGGAGAGCTGGACGACGGCCCTCGGCACACCGGCCGCCTGCCCCAACATCAGCGCCTGGCGGCGGAAGGTGACGGGCGATCTGACCGGCGTCTTCGACTTCGCCCGCCCCGTGTACGGCGTGCCGGCCGGCCTCCCCTCCACGGCGAAGGTCATCGGCCAGGCGACCTGCGGGCCCCTTCCGAACCCGGCCCCCCAGAACAACGCCCAGCCCGGGCAGGAGCCCGGCACCCGTCCGGCCCGCGCCCTGCCGTACCAGGTCAACGGCAACCTCGACCGCTTCGAGTTCGGGGCCGCGGGCAAGATCCTCGCCTGGTTCTCGATGACGAACCAGGGAACCGAGGCCAAGCGGGCGGCGCACTTCTCGATCCACCCTCACCAGCACCGCGACACGGCCGCCTGGCAGTACACGGTGGACCCGGGCGGCACGGCCACCGACTACTTCAACATCGGCCTGGGGTCGGGGTCCGGGAAGTACGACATCTCGATGATGGGCCCCAACCGGTTCCTGCGGCGGTTCATCGGGGACACCTCCAAGGCCGGCAAGGCCATCGAGGTGACGTCACGGTTCGCGACCGAGCCGGGGACGGGCCGGACGGCCCTGTGGTTCAAGCTGGCCAACACGTCGGCCGGACCGGTCACCTTCACGATCCGCTCGAACGCCTACCGCACGGACGGACCCTGGACCTACACGGTTCCGGCCGGGTCCACGCGGGAGGACTTCTTCAACGCGGTGGCCTACAACAACGGCTGGTACGACTTCACGATCCTCGCCGACATCGACGGGACCTGGTCGCGCCGGTACACCGGCCACATCGAGACCGGGGCCCCCAGCATCACCGGCTGAGCCCGGCGCCGGGGTGCGGGACGGCCGTCCGCCGCCCGCACCCCGGGGAGGGCCTCATCGGCCGGCGTTCGCCGCCCGGTGGATCGTGGCGTCGAGGAGGGCCACCGCGTCGGCGGCCGTCCGGCCCGGGGCCCGGTTCCAGGGCCCGATCAGCTCGTTCCACCCCCGCGACCTGAGTTCGGTCATGATCCAGGCGGCCGCCTCGTTCATCGTCGTCGCGCTGCCGTAGCCGAGGCGGTGCGCGGCGAGGAGCGCACCGCAGACGCACCGGGCCCCGCGAGCGTCGCGCAGCTTGTACGGGGCGTTCTGCCAGCCCCACTCCGTCAGCACGAGGCGCGCATGGCCGAGGTGGACGGAGGGGCGCAGCTCGGGCCGGCCGATGCGACGCCAGGCGTGCAGCCGGTCGGGCAGGACGGCGCCGATCCTGCCGGGCAGCCGACGCTCGGCGGGGAGGGGCGGTGGCAGGGCTCCGAGCGCCTCGGCGACGAGCCGGTCCACCGGCACGGAGAGCAGGTCCCGCCAGCCCTCCGCGGCGGGCGCGGGCGGCTCGGTCCAGTCCGTGACGATCCGCTGCCAGGTGGCGCTCTCATAGAGGGCGGCGGCCTCACGGTCGAGGGTGTCGGGGTTGAGCAGGGAGGTGGGGGGCGACATCCGGGCGGCTCCTCTGTCGTGGTCACTCCATCCTTCAGGACGAATGTCGGTTTTGCGAGTTATGCCCTTGCGTGCCCGTTGGGCCGAACGGGGCTTTATCGCCCACTCCCCCATTAACAGAATTACCGTGCATATTCGGACATTGAGTACCTGGTGATGCGACTCACTTTCCCGGAAACTCCCCGGTGATCAGAATCCGTGCATGCCGTGCGGGACAAGGAAGTTCGATGCGCCGGAGTCGCGGTCGATCTTGAATTGCATGAATTCGGTGATCCTTTCACCGACCCCTGGACTCAGATCCTCTTGTTCTCCGTCGCATTACTGGCCTACGGTCACCTCCATTCGAGTGGATCGCCGAATCCTGCCACCGCTCGAAATACCTCCCTTTCACCCGACGGCAGGAGCGGGGGACCCACGAATACGCCGACCCGGAATCCGGGACGGCTCGGGGTGAAGCCGCGTGCGCGCGGCCGGACATCTCCAGTCCGAACCCGACAGCTCACCCCGAAGGCGCCGGAGAGGAATCCGTCATGCCTGCTCACGGTAAGCACCGCCGCCCCCGTCGCCGCTCCGTCTCCCGCGGACTCGCGCTGGTCGGTACGGGCGGAGCCGCCCTTGCCCTCCCGCTGATCGCCCCCGCCGTGGCCGGTGCCGCGCCCGTTTCCGGAGCCCCGGAAATCGCCGTCAAGGCCGTCACCGCCCCCGCCGCCCCGGTCGCCGCAACTGCCCTCACCAAGGCTCCCGCCGCCCCGGCCGCCGCGCGCACCTACACGGTCGTCAGTGGCGACTCGCTTTCCCTGATCGCCCACAAGAAGGGAATTCAGGGCGGCTGGAAGGGCCTTTACCGGGCCAACAAGAGCGCCGTGGGTGACAATCCGTCACTCATTCACCCGGGCCTTGAACTGACGCTTCGTCGGGATTCCGTGAAGGCCGCCCCGGCACAGGCGAAGAAGGCTTCCACGACCGAACGGGCGAGCCGCTCCGAGCGCCGTACGGCCGCCCCGGCCGTCGCCACCGGCACGGGTGCCTCCGCCGCCGCTCCCGCAGCCGCCGCGCCGGTCAAGGCCGCTCCCGTCGCCGCCACCCAGTACGCGAACAACCTCGACGGCTGGATCCGGCAGTCGCTGGACATCATGGCCCTGCGCGGCATCCCCGGTTCATACGAGGGGATCCACCGCAACATCATGCGCGAGTCCTCCGGCAACCCCCAGGCCATCAACCTCTGGGACTCCAACGCCGTGGCCGGCACCCCCTCGAAGGGGCTGCTCCAGGTCATCGAGCCGACCTTCCTCGCCTATCACGTGCCCGGCACGTCGATGGACCTGTTCGACCCGGTCGCCAACATCACCGCCGCCTGCAACTACGCGGCCGACCGCTACGGCTCCATCGACAACGTCAACGGGGCCTACTGACCCCGGAAGTGTCCGGTGAACCAGGAGGTGGCGAGCTCCGCCACCTCCTCCAGGGCGCCCGGCTCCTCGAAGAGGTGCGTGGCGCCCTCCACGACCTCCAGCCGGCTCTCGCAGCGCAGCAGCGACTCGGCCCGCCGGTTGAGGTCCAGGACCAGCGCGTCCCTGCCTCCGACCACGAGAAGCGTCGGGGCCTTGACCCGGGCCAGGTGGTCGGCCGCGAGGTCCGGTCGGCCACCGCGTGAGACCACTGCGGCCACGGTGGACCCGGGGTCGCCCGCGGCCCACAGCGCGGCGGCCGCTCCCGTACTGGCGCCGAAGTAGCCGAGCGGGAGGCCGTCGCTCTCGGGCCGCTCGGCGAGCCACTCCGTGGCACGGGCGAGCCTGCCGGCGAGCAGCGGGGTGTCGAAGACATGCGCCCGGTCGACCGCCTCGACCTCGGTGAGCAGGTCGAACAGCAGCGTTCCGAGCCCCGCCCCGTTGAGCGCCGTCGCGACCGCCCGGTTCCGGGGGCTGTGCCGGCTGCTGCCGCTGCCGTGGGCGAACAGGACGATGCCGATGGCGCCCTCGGGCACCGCGAGCCGCCCGGCGAGCGTGACTCCGTCGGCGACGGGGATCCGTACGTCCGCGTCCTGGACGACCGGGCCGTGCGCGGCGCGGCTCCGGTCCAGGCAGGCGAGGACCTCGGCGTCCGGGGTCTGCTCGAAGTCCCGGTAGAACTGTCCGATCGCGTAGAACAGCTCCGGCGCGTGGACACTCACGGTCTCGTCGGCCTCGCCGCCGAGCCGGGCCGTCCAGCCCTTCGGCGCCACCGGCACCGCGAGGATGATCCGGGCGGCGCCCCTGGCGCGTACCACCCGGCAGGCCGCCAGAGCCGTCGCACCCGTGGCAAGACCGTCGTCGACGACGAGGACCGTCCGCCCTTCGAGGGGCACGGACTGCCTGCTGCCCCGGTAGCGGCGCGCCCGCTGCTCCAGCTCGGCGTGCTCGCGCTCCTCGACCGCGGCCAGATCCCGCGCGCCCACCCCGGCCTGCTGGAGCACCCGCTCGTTCACCACCCGTACCCCACCCTCGCCGAGCGCGCCCATCGCGAGCTCCGGCTGCGTGGGCACGCCCAGCTTTCGTACGAGACAGATGTCGAGCGGAGCGTCGAGAGCGTCGGCCACCTCGGCCGCCACCGGCACTCCGCCACGCGGCAGACCGAGCACCACCACGTCATGGCCCTTGAGGTGGTCGAGTCGGGCGGCGAGCTGCCGGCCCGCGTCGGTGCGATCACTGAAGTACATGGGCCCGCCACCCTTCCGCCTCCACGGCTCCGGGCTCGGGGAGGAACGGGGTGTCCCGTCCCCTGCCCGTCCCTCCAGGGTAAGACGACCCTTCGGCTGCAGGCGGGTGGACGGCCGGCCGCGAGGGGCGGTGGGCGCCGGTCAGCGGGACTGCAGGGCGTCGAGGGCCACGGCCTGGGCTATCGCGAGTCGCCGGTCGAGTTCCGGGTCCGCTATGTCGAGCACGTACCGGTCGCGCAGGCCCAGGAGCTTGTCGACGGACATCACGGACCGCCCCGACTCGGTGAAGTCGAAGTGGTACGGCACGACGAAGGGCAGCAGGTCGGTGAAGGGCAGGAACTCCCAGGCACGCCGCAGCAGCGCCAGGGCCTCGCTCCGCTCCTGCCCGGTCATCTCCCCCTCGCCGCCCTCCCGGCTCAGATGCCAGGTGCTGCGCAGCAGGGAGGCGCCGAAGTTCTTGCGGAAGCCGCCCAGCCGGGTGCCGGACGCTCCGTGCACGTCGTAGGTCGCACCGAGGTCGAGCACCTGGCGGGCCTTGAAGGTGAAGAGGACCTGGCGCTGCGACTCGTCGGTGTAGAAGGTGACGTGCTCCTTCAACGCCATGCGCTTCTGGTGGGCGAAAGCGACGAGTTCGCCCTCTTCACCGTCCGCTCCCATGGTGTGCACCAGGTAGCGGTTGGCCATGAGCGTCACCTTCTGCCGGACGAGGAAGCGGTGCTGCGTCTGCGCGAGGCCCATCGAACGTGCTCCTGCTGGTCGTGGGCGGTGGGTGGAGGACCGCCCGTGAGGTCGTGAGCACGATGATCCGGCGCCGAGGGGGCGTACCGCTGTCCTCGAAAGTCGTCGCTTCCCTCGACGTTCGGATGAGATCGTCCCGACCGCCGCCCGCCCTGAGCCTCACGCGCACGCCCTCACCCTCACCCTCACCCTCACCCTCACCCTCACCCTCAGGGTGAGGCCGACCCTCCACCTGACCGTGCGACTCGCCGAGGTCCCGTCAGGCGGCGAGGAAGGCCTCGATGGCCTCTGCGAGGGCTTCCGGGGTCTCCTCGGGCGCGTAGTGGCCGGCGTCCTTGAGGACGGCGAGGCGCGCGTTGGGGTACCAGCGCAGCCAGGTCGCCTCCATCGCTTCGGCGCCGAGCGCCGGGTCGTGGGCGCCGACGACGAGCAGCACGGGGACGGGGTTGTCGCGGACCCGCTCGTGGAAGTCGGTACGCGACCAGGAGTCCAGGTAGGCGCGGAAGGCCGTAGCCGAGGAGCGCCCGACGGAGCGCTCCACGAGGGTGCTCAGCCAGGCGTCGTCGTACCGGCCGCCGGTGGTGTTGTCGATGATCGCGCGCCGGTTGGCCGCTTCCGCGGCGGCGCCGGCGAAGAGCTCCCAGGTCTCCCCGTCGAGGGGGAATCCGGCCGCCGAGACGGGCGAGATGCCGACGATCGAGCGGATTCGGTCGGGGGCTTCGAGGAGCATCAGCTGGGCGGCCTTGCCTCCCATCGAGTGGCCGATGACGGAGAAGGAGTCCCACCCGAGGTCGTCGGCGACCGCGAGCGCGTCGGCCGCGACCTCCTCCATCGTGTACTCGCCCGGGTGGTCGAGGGCCTCGCCGTAACCGCGGCAGTCGACGAAGGCGTACGAGCCGTCGGCGTCGTTCAGATGGGCGCGGAGCGGGGCGAAGCTGGTGCGGTCGCCGAACCAGTTGTGGAGCACGAGTGCCCGCCGGGGGCCGTCGCCCTGAACGTCGTACGGAAGAACCTGGCCCGTCATCGTGTCCCCTGCTCTTGAGGTGGTGCTTCGCGCGCCCACGGCGCCGTTCGACGACCGAGTGTGACGGTGCGGACGCGTGCGGTCAACAGTGGCGGTCGTCGGTGCGGGGCGCGGCCCGGGTCCGGGATGCGGTGCCTTTCCCGTGGGGGGCATCCTGGCTGTGTGACCTCGCACGGCACGTCCGGCCCAGGCCCGGCGGGCGGCACCGGGCGTCCGTCCCGGATCGGAGCTGTCGACGGGCCCGTTTCGGGCGCCCTGACCTGGACGCTCGCGGAGGCGGCACTGCGGGCCGTCGAAGACGTCGGCGGGTACGCGGGCGGGGTGTACCTCCGCTCCGGAACCCACGGGCTGTTGCGCATGGGGGTCCTGGTGGGACTCCCGGGGCCGTTGTTCCGTCCGTGGACGCGCATGCACACGAACCGGCCGTTTCCGGTGGCCGAGGTACATCGCTCCGGACAGGCCGTCCATCTCCACGACGTCGAGGAAGCCATGCGGCGGTTTCCTCAGCTGGTGGCGAGTCTGCCCTTCCCCTTCGCCTCGCTGTACGCGCCGGTCGTCGCGGGTCGTGAGCGTTTCGGGGTGCTGGTGGCACTGCGGGCGCCGACTCCCGGTGTCCCGGTGGAGGCCCGGGACCGGAAGCGAATGACGTCGGGCGCGCTCCGCCTCGGCGAGGCCCTGGCCGATCTGGAACGTCAGGGGACGACGGTCGAGTGGCCCGGCGACCCGGTGTGTGTGCAGTTGTCCACCGCGGGGGCGCCGCCGGTCCGTTTCGGTTCGTTCGACTGGGACCTGGACACCGACATGGTCACGATGGACGCCGGACTCCTCGGGATCCTCGGCGCCGAGGTGACCTCGCCGTGCTCGATCGGCGTGCTCACGTCGCTCCTGGAGCCGGAGGACGGGTACGCGTTGTGGGCGGCCGCCCGGCAGGCGACGGGGCCGGACGGACGTCCGGCGGTGCGTCGGATCCGGCTGAAGGGGCCGGACGGAGGGCTCCACCTGCTGGAGGTCTCCACGCGGGCGCGTACGACCTCACCGGACGCGGAGACCTGGACGGCAGCCGGAAGCGGGGCGGGTGCCGGCACCGACGGCGCAGGCCTCGGCCTGCGGCTCACCTGCACCCTCGTCGACCTCGGCACGGGCCTGATCGGTTCCGACGCCACGGACCGGCTGCCGCGGGCGATCCTGGCCATCGACCGCCTGGGCCGCATCACCTACGTCAACGAGCGCACCGAGCGGCTGCTCGGCCGCCCCCGTGGCGACCTGGCGGGCAGACCGCTGTGGGAGGCGCTGCCCTGGTTCGACCTGCCCTTCCACCAGGAGCAGCTGCGCGCCGCCATGCTCTCGGGTGAACCGGTGCGCTTCCTCGCCCGCCCGGAGCGGAGCCGATGGCTGTCCGTCTCCCTCCATCCGGGGCGGGACGGCGTGACGATGGTGCTGGTCCCGCAGGACGATGCGATCGCCCACGTCACACCGGCCGCCAAAAACGGCGAGGGGACGCAGGACAGCCTCTCCCTGCCCGACGACCAGGTCTCGGCCCTGTACCGGCCGGTGGCCCTCGCGATCGCGCTGTCCGAGGCGGTGACGGCCCGCCAGGTGTCGGCCGTGGTGACGGAGGAGCTGCTTCCGGCGTTCGGCGGGCGTCAACTGGCCATCTACCTGCTCAGTGACCGGAGGCTGTATCTGGCCTGGGAGACCGGTTTCCCGCCGGGCTTCCTCGAACCCTTCGACGGTGTCGCCCTGGACGCGCGGGTGCCGGGGGTGGAGACGCTCACCACGGGCAGGCCGCTGTTCTTCGAGTCGATGGAGCAGCTGAGCCGCACGTATCCGGAGCTTCCGCTGGACGCGCATTCGGGGGCGCGGGCGTTCCTGCCGCTGATCGCCTCGGGCCGGCCGGTCGGCTCCTGCATCCTCGGCTTCGACCGGCCGCGCGGGTTCAGTTCGGAGGAGCGGACCGTCCTCACGGCGCTCGCGGGCCTCATCGCGCAGGCCCTGGAGCGGGCGCAGCGGTACGACACGGAGTCGGCGGTCGCGCGCGGCCTCCAGGACGCGCTGCTCCCGCACCGGCTGCCGGTGTGGGAGGGGGTGGACACGGTGGGTCGCTACCTTCCGGGCACGCAGGGGATGGACGTCGGCGGGGACTGGTACGACGTCATCGAGACAGGGCATGGACGCCTCGCGCTCGTGATCGGTGACGTCCAGGGCCACGGGGTGGCGGCCGCGGCCACGATGGGTCAGCTGCGCAGTGCGGTACGGGCCTTCGCGCTGGCCGGTCATCGGCCGCAGGACGTGATGCGGGGCACCAACCGGCTCCTCATCGACCTGGATCCGGGGCAGTTCGCGAGCTGTTGCTACGTACTCCTCGACCCGGACTCGGGGGAACTGCGGGCGGTACGGGCCGGTCATCCTCCGCCGCTGCTGATGCACCCGGACGGGACGACGGAGCGGGTGGAGCTGGCGGGCGGGATGGTGCTGGGGATCGACGTCCGCGCCTCGTATCCGGTGACGCGGCTGCGGCTGGCTCCCGGTGCGGTGCTCGCGCTGTTCACGGACGGGCTCGTGGAGAAGCCCGGTCAGGACATCGACGAGGGGATCGAACTGCTGCGCCGGGCGCTCGCCTCGACGGGTTCGCTGCCGCTCGCGGAGGCGGCCGACCGGGTGATCCGGGACGCCCGGCAGGTCACGTCCCGCCCGGACGACATCGCGCTGCTGCTCGCGGCGCGCTGGCCGGAAGGCAGCTAGATCGTGCGTGCCACGCGCCGCGGGCCGGGCGGGACTCTCCGGACACGACCGCCCGCCCGGAAGGGCGCGCCGCGAGCCCGGCCTGATCAGCGAGACACCCCCGGGAGTCACCCGGTCGGGCCCGCGGCGCTGGTCGGCCGCCGTGGGCGCGGGGAGGCTGGGGGTGCCGTGCCGACCAGGCCGGACGAGTCAGGGCGTGAGCCCGAGGAGGACACGTGCAGCAGGACAAGCAGCCCGAGTACGGCCCGGTGGTCTTCCGCGACCGCACGGCCGGGTACGCCTTTCTGACCCGGTCCACCGCGACCAGCGACCGGACCATCGAGTGGGACGACGGCAACACGTACCCCGTGATCGACGTCGAGATCTCCTCCGAGAGCCACCCCTTCTACACGGGCACGGCACGGACGGTGGACTCCGAGGGCCGGATCGCCAAGTTCGAGCGGCGCTTCGGCGAGGAGACCTGAGCCCTCACGCCGACCTCTCCCGCCGCCCGCCCGCCCTCGCCTCGCGGAAAGTTTCGGATCTCGCCCGTGAAACTGGCCAGAAGGTGGCCAGTTCGCCTTCCAGGATGAGGTCACGAAGACGGCGGAGCGGGTCACGCTCCGCCAGGGACTCCCTGGAGGGGAACAGCTGTGATCGTGGTGACCGGAGCGACCGGAAACGTCGGACGACCGCTGGTGGAGCTGCTGGCCGCGGCCGGTGAGCAGGTGACGGCGGTGAGCCGTAGGCCGGCCGGCGGACTGCCCGCCGGGGTGACGCACCGGCAGGGGGATCTCGCCGATGTGGACGGCCTCAAGGGCCTGTTCGAGGGTGCCGAGGCGGTGTATCTGCTCGTCGCGGGTCTCGGGGACGAGCTGAGTCCGCGGGACATCGTGGCGGCGGCGGCCGCCGCCGGGGTGCGGCGGATCGTGTTCCAGTCCTCGCAGTTGGTGGGGACCCGGACCGATTCGGTGTCGCACGACCTTCTGCGTACATTCGAGGCGGCGGTGCGCGAGTCGGGGCTGGACTGGACCGTCCTGCGCCCGGGCGGTTTCGCCTCCAACGCCTTCCTCTGGGCCGAGCAGGTGCGTTCCGCGCGTACGGTGTCGGCCCCGTTCGCCGATGTGGCGCTGCCGGTGGTGGACCCGCTGGACATCGCTGGGGTCGCGGCGGAGGCGCTGCGCGACCCGGCGCACGCGGGGCGGACGTACGTCCTGACCGGACCGGTGGCGGTGTCACCGCGCGAACAGGTGCGGGCCCTGGCCGGAGTCGTGGGCGACCCGGTCTCGTTCGTGGCGCTGAGCGCGGCCGAGGCCCGGTCCCAGCTGGTGCGGTTCCTGCCGGAGGCCGCCGTCGACGGGATGCTGGCGGTCATGGGCGAGCCCAGTGCGGAGGAGCAGCGGGTGAGTCCCGATGTGGAGCGTGTCCTCGGCCGGGCGCCGCACCCCTTCGCTGCGTGGGCGGAGCGGAACGCGCCCGCTTTCACATGAGGTACGGGTCCCGGGAGCGAGCCTCGTGAAGGAGGTCTTCGCCGGCCACGGGACACCTCGGCGAGGGCGGGGACGCGCGTCGCTCGGACGGCGTCCCCCGCCCCGGCCGGGTGGGTCGAGCGAGGGCGCTCGGCGCCCTCGGCTCAGCTCGGGAAGGCGATCAGGCCTTCACGATGCCGGACTCGGAGACCTTGATGGTGGCGCTGGTGGCGCCGGAGCGGGAGCCGAGGCCCTCGATCTTCTTGACCAGGTCCTGGCCCTCGACGACCTCACCGAAGACGACGTGCTTGCCGTCGAGCCAGTCGGTGACGATCGTGGTGATGAAGAACTGCGAGCCGTTGCTGTTCGGGCCGGCGTTGGCCATCGAGAGCAGGAACGGGCGGTCGTGCTTCAGCTTGAAGTTCTCGTCGGCGAACTTCTCGCCGTAGATGCTCTTGCCGCCGGTGCCGTTGCCACGGGTGAAGTCGCCGCCCTGCAGCATGAACTGCGGGATGACGCGGTGGAACGGGGAGCCGGCGTAACCGAAGCCGTGCTCGCCGGTGCAGAGCTCGCGGAAGTTCTGCGCCGTCTTCGGGACGACCTCGTCGAACAGCTGGAAGGTGATCCGGCCCGCGGGCTCGTCGTTGATGGTGATGTCGAAGTAAACGTTGTCGCTCATGGGGACATCCTGTCATTACTCACGCACGGCGCGCGCACGGGCCGCCTCCTCCCGGGTCACGGCGTGCCGGTGCCCCGCGGCCCGTCGGGGGCGCGGGGCACCGGTCGCCGTGAACGGCACGGATCAGAGCAGTCCACCGGTCCCGGGGGCCGGGAGCGTGCCTTCGGCGCCCTGGACGGTGTCATGGAGGACGGTCTCGACGCCCTGGTCCTCCTGGAGGAGGCCGGTCGCGCCGCCCAGCGGGCTCTCCGCGGCGCTGGCCTGCGGCGGAGGGGTGATGAGGGCGGTGACGACGCCTGCGGCGAGGGAGGCGATGGCGAGCATGCTGCGCTTCTTCATGACCGGGTCAACTACTGAGCGGCCGAGGAGTTACGGCCGTATCCGGATCCAGGCGAGCGGCAGCAGGGAGGCGACGGCGGCGAGGAGTCCGACCGGCGCCCACAGGGACGGCGGAACTTTTACCCCATATCGGGTGGAACCGTATGGTTGTGGTGGATGTCTCTGTCAGTGACACCACTGTCCCCGGAGCAGGAGAAATGGGGGACGTCATGCATCACCGTCACACCCTCGCGGCCGTCGCCGCGGGAATCCTGTTGACCGCCGGAATCGGCGCCACGATCCCGGCCGGCGCCACAGCCCCGGCAGGCACCGCGAACGCCCCGTCCACGAGTTCCGCGACCCCGTCCACGGCCTTGGTCGTCAACGCCCGCTGGGGCGGCCACGCGACCTTCGACCGGCTCGTGATCGACATACGGGGTGCCGTGCCCCCGGTCACCGTGCACCAGGCCGGCGCGCTGTACTACGACGGCTCGGGACAGAAGGTCCCACTGGCGGGGAAGTACTTCCTGGAGATCCGCCTCTCGCCCGCGGCCGCCCACGACGACGCCGGAAAGTCCGTCTACCAGGGACCCCGGCTGCTGAAGATCTCTCTGCCCACGCTCAAGGGGGTCGCGCTCACCGGCGACTTCGAGGGCGTGGTCTCCATCGGAGCCGCCTTCGACACCAAGCCCGCGTACAAGACCTTCCGGTTGCACTCCCCCGAGCGCTTCGTGGTCGACATCGCCCACCCCGTGGGCTGCCGGGCCTGAAGGGCCGAACCGGGGGTGGGGGCCGTCCGGAGGGACGGCCCCCACCCCCGGTACCGCTACATCCGGTCACCCTCGGGGCCGGTCTCCAGGTACAGCGGGATGCCCGTCCTGCGGGCCCGGTCGGTCTCGGCGAGGCGGGCGAACTCGCGCGGCTCCATCTCCCGCTCCCACTCGTCGAGCGTGCGCAGGCTGTACTCGCTGTGCTCCTCCGGGTCGAGGACGACGCCGGCGATCTGCTCGTCCGTCAGCTCGCCGCCGTCGAACACGAAACCGATGTGGTTGGCGGGCCAGTCATCGCCCCGGTCGGTGACGAAGTGGGTGCCGAGGAGCCGGGGTTCGCCGGTGTAGGTGATCCCGGTCTCCTCGTGACACTCGCGGACGGCCGTCTCCCAGGGGGTCTCCCCCGGGTCCATGTTCCCGCCGGGCCACTGCCACAGCTCGGTGCGGTAGCTGGCGCGCAGCTGGAAGGGGCGGCCACGGGTGTCGGTGAAGTAGAGGCAGGCGTACGCCGTCGCTCTCGGCAGGGTCGCGACGTACTCGACGGGCGGCAGCCAGATGTTCGCCATGGGCGGCTCTCTTTCGACGGGCCGATGGGATCACCTTCATCCAAGCGGTCCGGGGGACGGCACCGGGCCGCTCACGGGCGGATCACCGGATCGTGTGATCACTTTCCCGCCGCGCCGGGCCGGGTGCCGCCGGCCCGCCGGCGCCCGAGGGCGTGCGGTCAGTGAGGCCCTGCGGCCGTCGCTCGGTCGCGGTACAGACGGCGGCGGACGAGGTCCTCGTGGACCAGGCGGCCGACGAGGGCGCCTCCGTAGACGACGAAGCCGACGCCGACCAGCCACGACTGGAGGACGAGGACGGTGCCGAACTGGCCGTACGTCACCGCGTTCGAGGCGATCAGCGGGGAGAACACGAGCTGGGAGAAGATCCGCAGCCCGAGCAGGCCGAGCGCGGTCAGTACGGCTCCGGGGGCGAGGGCACGCCAGCGGATGCGTCCGCAGAGCAGGAAGCGCTGCGACCACCAGAAGAAGAAGAACGTGCCGAGGACATCGGTGAGGGCGACGAGAGCGGTGAGCGCGGCCGGGGAGTCGGCCGGTGCGGGGTTGGCGACGAAGAGCAGGAGGCAGGCGACCAGGACGGCGAGCCAGACGACGTGCCGCCACATGGTGTGCCAGCGGGCCGTGGGGAGGTCCCATGCGCGCTCGTACCCGGTCTGTACGGCGGATCCGAAGGTGACGCCGAAGGCGGCGAGGGCGGCGAGACCGAAGGCGGTGGTGCGCTGCAGCGCTTGTCCCGGCTGACCGAAGAGCCGCTCGACCTCCTCCTGGGAGACCTCGGAGACGCCCAGCCCCTGCACGAGCCAGCGGGCGAAGCCCTGGCCGCTGGCGAGGTCGGCGGCGGCGACGACGATGAGCAGCGGCACGAGGGTGAGCAGACTGAGCGCCGCGAAGCCCATGGCGCGGTGCATGAGTTCCATGGCGCGGCCGCGGTTCCAGGCGATCCCGACGGGCGAGGTGAGGACGCGGACGTGGAGTCGATGGAACCAGTGGCCGTGTTCGGCGCCGTGTTCGGTGGGGGCACCGTCGCGCGGCGGACCGGGTGTGGAGGGCATGCCTCGTTCGGTACCCGCCGGGCGGCGGCCCATCGCAGGGGTGCGGCCGAACGGGTGCCGGGCGGACAAACATCCGTATCAGGTCACGCATCCCCTACCCGGTCACGCATCCGCAGCCGGAAACGCATCCGCGACCGCGGACGTATCCAGGTCACGGGTGGAGCGGGCGCGCTCCGGGACCGGGGCGGACAGTGACGTCTCGGGCGCCGAGGGTGGCCCGTTCCTCGCCCTCGCACTGGACGACGACGCGTACGGGGGCCCCGCACCCGGAGTGGCGGATGTCGAGGGCCGAGCCCTCGGGGTCTGCGGCATGGACGTCGCCCCACTGCTTCAGGGCGAGAAGTACGGGCCAGAGGTCGACACCCTTGGGGGTGAGCCGGTACTCGTACCGGGTCCGTGCACCGGGCTCTCGGTACGGCTCCGCCCGCAGCACGCCGGCCGAGACCAGTTTGCGGAGGCGGTCGGCGAGGACGGCCTCCGAGAGCCCGAGGTGCTGGCGGAAGTCGTCGTAGCGGCGGACGCCGTTGAACGCGTCCCGCAGGATCAGCAGGGTCCACTTCTCGCCCACGAGGTCCAGGGTGCGGCGGACCGAGCAGTTCTCCGTGTCCGTCTCCAGCCACTTCATCGTCACACTGTAGCCACCTGACTGTGCCGTTGACAGTCAGCTTTCAGGACAGCTAGCTTCGCCGTACAGAGCCAGCTGGTAGTCAGCCGGCCACGTCGGGCGGAGAGTGGTCATGGGGCGGTCGCGCACGGTCGAGTGGGAGGACCCCGGGGCCACCGCGCGGGCCGCCGGAACGATGGCGGGCCTCGACTTCCTGCGGGAGATGGTGGCGGGACGACTCCCCGGACCCCCGATCGCGGCGCTCCTCGGCTTCGGTCTCGAGGAGGTCGAGGACGGGCGGGCCGTGTTCGCCTTCGAGCCGGGCGAGGAGCACTACAACCCCATCGGCAGTGTGCACGGCGGGGTGTACGCGACCCTCCTCGACTCGGCGGCCGGCTGCGCGGTCCACTCGACGCTCCCGCTGGGCACGGCGTACACCTCGCTCGACCTGTCGACCCGCTTCCTCCGGCCGATCACGACCGGCACGGGCAAGATCCGGGCGATCGGCACGGTGATCTCGCGCGGGCGCCGGACCGCGCTCGCGGAGGCGGGCCTGTACGACGCGGAGGACCGACTGCTCGCCCACGCGACCAGCACGTGCATGCTGTTCCCGGTCCCGGCGGAGGGTTCGGGGGGCACGCGCGCGTAGCACCGGATTCCGTGTGGGCCCGGTTCAGCGGATCCCGGTGACCGGGCGGGTGCGGGTGCAGCCGTCCGGGGCCACATCGGGGACGCCGTTGGCCTGGAGGGCCGCGCTCACCAGGGTGGCGAGCAGGTCGATGTCCGAGCCCATGTCGAGACGGACCGTCACCCACCCCGATCCGGCGCGGAGGCGGACGGCGCTCGACCCGAGGAGGGCCGGGCGCAGTTTCGCGATCATGGCGCGGGTGAGGTGGACGTCGGCTTCGTGTTCACCGTGGAAATGCACGATTTCCTGCGTCTCGGTGCCCAGTCCGAGCGCGGCGCCGCAATGGGCGCGGCCGGGGGTCAGCGAGGGCCAGCTCATCAGACGTTCACTGGCATGCCTGGCCGTGTTCATACGAGGAGCGTGACGGGCCCGGGGGCCGTGCACAAGCGTCCGGCCGGAAGAATCCCGCTCAGGGCCGAAACAGGTCGGAGACGGGCGTGGTGTGACCGTCCGTCACGACGCTGTGCCGGGAGGAGGTGACCCCGTGTCACTGCGGTGGGCGCACACGGATGCGGGCCGCGAGGACGGCCACGTCGTCCTCCGCGCCGTGCGCGCCGAGCCGGCGGAGCACCTCGTCGACGACCTGATCGGGACCGGAGTCCGGAGGGAGCCGGAGGGCTGCGAGCCGGGCGAGGGAGACGTCGATGTCCTCGCCGCGCCGTTCGACGAGTCCGTCGGTGAAGAGCAGCAGGGTGTCGCCGGGGCGGAGTGGGCGGGTGGGCGGTTCATAGCCTCCGACGCCGGTGCCGAGGGGTGGGCCGACGAGGAGGTCGACCAGCTCCGCCGAGCCGTCCGCGGCGAACACCACGGGCGGCAGGTGCCCGGCGCCGGCGAAGGTCGCGGTGCCCCGGGCCGGATCGACCCGGACGAGCAGAACGGTGGCGGGGCGACGGGCGTCGTCCTCGGCGACCACGGAGTCGAGGTGCCGCAGGACCCGGTGCGGGGGCAGGTCGGTCGCGGCGACCTCGCGCAGTGCGGTGCGGTAGGCGTTCATGTCGACGGCGGCGTCGAGGCCGTGGCCCATGACGTCGCCGACGACGAGGAGGCTGCGGCCGAAGTGGAGCCGCACGGTCTCGAACCAGTCACCGCCCACGAGCGCGCGCGGCCCGGCGGGAAGGTATCCGCCCGCGATCTCCAGGTTGGGGTGCGGCCGGCCCGGCTCGGCGACGAGGGCGCGCTGGAGGTGGAGCGCGGTGTCCTCGGTGGCGGCGAGACGACGCGCATGCCCGAGGTGCCGGGCCGCGAGACGGGCGGCATGCCGGAGAAGGTCCGCGTCGCCGCCGGAGAAGGGCGCACCGCCGACACGGGTGAGCGTGACCGTCCCGAGCGGTTCCTCGTCGTGGACGGAGAGGGGGAGGACGAGCTGGTGGGTGACTCCGGCGGCGGGATCGCCAGGGGTGGGGGCGGATCCGCCGGGGATGGGGCCGGACGGGCCGGGGGCACCGAGGGCGATCGGCGTGACGGGAATGCCCGCGGCGCGCTCACCCGGCACGGAGGCGGGGTCCGCCCTGGCCGCGCGTCGAGCGGGGGCGCCCGGTTCCGTCCGGAGATCGATCGTCGCCGAGGAGCGCAGGTGTCGGGCGGCGAAGGTCGCCAGTTCGCGGCAGGTGGTCGTCTCGTCGAGCGTCGTGCCGATCTCGCCGATCGCCTGCTCCATGGCCCGCACCCTGGTCAGGAGGGCCTCTTCCCGCTCCGCGTCCCGTTCCGCCACGACACCTCCACGGCCGTGCGGTCCACCCGGTCCCCCCATTGCACCAGCGGTCGGCGCCCCGCGCGCGGCACGGACCTGGCGCCGGGCGGTTGTGCGGCGGTGCGCGATCTGATCAAGTACAAGCAGAGGCTACTGGCCAGTACGATATTCCGCTCCCCGGGGGGACAGCCATGACGACCGGTTTCTTCAGCTCCGTCGACGACGTCGCCGAACGGCTCGCCACGACCGGCTACCTCGCGTCACCCGCCGTCGCCACCACCGTCTTCCTCGCCGACCGCCTCGGCAAGCCGCTCCTCGTCGAGGGCCCGGCGGGCGTCGGCAAGACGGAGCTCGCCAAGGCCGTCACCGAGGTCACGGGCGCGCGACTGGTCCGGCTGCAGTGCTACGAGGGCGTCGACGAATCCCGCGCGCTGTACGAGTGGAACCACGCCAAGCAGCTGCTGCGGATCACGGCCGGGCGGGGCGAGTCCTGGGACGAGACGCGGACGGACATCTTCGGCGAGGAGTTCCTGCTCCCCCGGCCGCTGCTCACCGCGATCCGCTCCGAGCAGCCGACCGTGCTCCTGATCGACGAGACCGACAAGGCCGACGTCGAGGTGGAGGGCCTGCTCCTGGAGGTCCTGAGCGATTTCCAGATCACCGTTCCCGAACTCGGCACGATCACGGCGACCCGGCGCCCCTTCACCGTGCTCACCTCGAACGCGAGCCGCGAGCTGTCCGAGGCGCTGCGCCGGCGCTGCCTCTTCCTGCACATCGGCTTCCCCGAGGAGGAGCTGGAGCGGCGGATCGTCACCCTCAAGGTCCCCGGGCTCGATGCCGCGCTCGCCACGTCCGTGGTGCGGGTCGTCGGAGCCCTGCGGGCGATGGACCTGCGGAAGGTGCCGTCCGTCTCGGAGACGATCGACTGGGCCCGTACCCTGCTGGCGCTCGGCGCGGACCGGCTGGACGAGCAGGTCGTACGAGAGACCCTGGGCGTCCTGCTGAAGCACCAGGACGACATCGTGAAGGCCGCGGCCAAGCTCGATCTGGACGCGGTGTGAGCGCCACGGACGCCTCCACGGCCCCGGCATCGGCACCGGCAGCCACCGCCGCGCGGCTCACCGGTCTCGTGACGGCGCTGCGCGCCCACGGCTTCGGCATAGGAACCGGCGAGACCGTGGACGCCGGGCACGCCCTCGAAGCGGTCGGGTTCACGGACCGGGAACGGGTCCGGGAGGCTCTCGCGGCGACCCTGCTCCACGGCGAGGGCCAGCGCCCGGTGTTCGATCGCGTCTTCGACCTGTACTTCCCTCTCGGCCGGACCACCGCGACGGAGACGTACGAGGACACCGCGGCCGATCTCGCAACGCTGCGCGACCGGCTCGCCGAGGCCCTCACGGCCGGAGACGGCAATGCCCTCGACCGGCTGGCCGCCGAGGCGGTGGGCGGTTTCGGCGGCTTCGGTTCCGGCCCCGAGTCGGACGGGTGGTCCTCCTATCAGACCCTCTCCCGGCTGCGCCCCGAGACGCTGCTCGCCCGCGTACGAGAGCGGCTGAGGGCGGCTCCCGGACAGGAGGACCCCGAGTTCACCGAGCGGCTCCTCGACGACGAGATCCGGCGCCGTATCGAGGCCTTCCGCGAGCGGGTGCGGACCGAGGCCCGGCGGCGCGTCAGTGAACGGCAGGGCCGGGACCTGGTCGCGCGCCGCGCGGTCGCGGGGACGGCGGACTCCGTGGACTTCCTGCTGGCCGGGCGGGCGCAGCTGGACGAGTTGCGGCGTACGGTACGGCCGCTGGCGCGGAAGCTGGCCACCCGGCTCGCGGCCCGGCGCTGCCGGGCGTCGCGTGGGGAGATCGATCTGCGGCGCACGCTGCGCAGTTCGCTGTCGACCGGGGGCGTGCCGGTGCGGCCGGTGCTGCGGCGGCGCCCTCCCCGACGGCCCGAGCTGGTCCTGTTGTGCGACGTATCGGGGTCGGTGGCCGGTTTCGCGCAGTTCACGATGTTGCTGGTGCAGGCCTTGCACGACCAGTTCAGCCGGGTACGCGTCTTCGCCTTCGTCAACCGGGTGGACGAGGTGACGGGGCTGATCGCCCGGGGCTCGGCCGACCCGGCGGGGCTCGGTGACCGCATCCTGGCGGAGGCGGAGCTGACCGGGTGGCACGGGCAGAGTGACTACGGGACGGCGCTCGGCGAGTTCGCCGACCGGTATGTGGAGGCGCTGGGCCCGCGCACGGTGGTCTTCGTCCTCGGGGACGCCCGCACCAACGGCTCCGATCCGAACCTCGCGGCGCTGAAGCGGATCGGGGACCGGGCGCGCCGGGTCCACTGGCTCAACCCCGAGCAGCCCTCACTGTGGGGCACGGGCGACTCGGTGGCCCCGGCCTACGCCGGTCTCGTCGACATGCGCCCGTGCCGGAACGCCCGCCAGCTGGGGGCGCTGATCGGCCGCCTGCTGCCGGTGTGACCGTGCGTGTGCCGCCTGCGCTGCCCGTGTGACCACGCGTGGCTCGACGACGGGGAGCGGGGCGAACGCTCCCCCGCGTGGCACGATCGGTTCATGGCCACCGGATCCGACCGTCCCGAGACGGAATTCCCCCGCGCCATCGGCGCACCCGCCACCCGCGCGCTCGCCGCGGCCGGGTACACCCGGCTCGACCAGCTCGCGGGCGTCCCCGCTGCCGAGCTCGCCGCCCTGCACGGCGTGGGACCGAAGGCGCTGCGCGTGCTCGGCGAGGTGCTCGCGGAGCGCGGCCTGTCGCTGGGGTGAGCGCCGGGCGTACCGGATTCGGGTCTCGGTTGTACGACAAGCGGGCCATCGAACTAGCGTGACCTCCATGGAACTCTTGGGAGAGATCACCGCCGACCGTCCCCTGCTCGTCCTCGCCGTCAAGGAGGAGGCGCAGTTCCTGGACACGGCACTGCCCGTGCTGCTGACCGGCATGGGCAAGGTGAACGCGGCGACCGCGCTCGCGACCGTCCTCGGCCGGGGCCCCCGGCCGTCCGGGATCGTGAACCTGGGAACGGCCGGGGCGCTGCGCCCGGGCTGGACCGGGACGCATGTCGTCGGCACGGTCCTGCAGCACGACCTCGACAGCCGGCTGCTCGCCACCCTCACCGGCGAGACGTACGGCGCGCCGCTGGCGCTGCCGGACGGCGGCGAGGTGGTCCTGGCCACCGGGGACACGTTCATCTCCGACGAGGCCGCCCGTGCCCGGCTCGCGGAGCGGGCGCCGCTGGTCGACATGGAGGGGTACGCGCTCGCGGCGGCCGCGGAGCTGGCCGGGGTGCCGCTGCGCATCGTGAAGCACGTCAGCGACGAGGCCGGTGACGGCGCCGCGCGCACCTGGCGCGAATCGGTCGCCGAGTGCGCGCGGGCTCTTGCCGACTGGGCGGAGGCGAACACCCCGTACCGCGCCTGAGCATTCCGTGCCGCTCCTGAACACCCGTGGCCGCTGCTGTGAACACAGCGGACCCGGTCGGGTCAGCGGTGCTGGAAGTGGACCTCCGGGTTCGCCGGTGACGGACCGTCGAGCAGCGGGCGGGAGAGTCCGCGCAGGTGCTGGTCGAAGAAGGCGGCGACGTACGTCCGGGTGATGTCGATGGCGCGGTCGGTGGGCAGCTCGGGCTGCGGCAGGCCGAAGTGGCGGGAGATCACGGGGCCGTCGGAGAAGGTGAAGTGGTCGGAGCCGGCCACGGTGACCCAGCGCTTCCACCCGTCGAGGGCGGTCCACGTCCCGTCCCAGGTGGTGTCCGTGCCGCCGGGCAGGTGCATGGCGTCGTGGGTGCCGAGCATCATGAACGGCCGGCCTCGCAGGCTCTCCGCCGGCAGGTCCTCCCAGAAGGCCCCGTCCATGTTGATCCCGGCGTCGATGCGCCGGTCGGCCACCATGGCCGAGGCCGCGCTCGCCCCGCCGATGGAGTGGCCCGCCATGCCGACCCGACGGTCGTCGATCACGTCGGCGTGCTTCCAGACGGGCCGGGGCCCGGTGAGGCGGTCCAAGACGTAGCGCATGTCGGCGGCGCGGGTCGAGGTGACCACGCTGCCGTGCACGCCGCCCTCGTCGAGCGCCGTGCAGGCGACGCAGGTGAGGGTGCGGCCGCCGGGGAGGCTGATCCCGAAGGACTCGTAGGCGTGGTCGACGGAGGCGACGACGTAGCCGCGGGAGGCGAGGTCCTCGGCGAGACCGGTGAGGGTCCAGCGGGAGACGCCGAAGCCCGGTGAGAGCAGCACCAGGGGGCGACGGCCCGGGGCGGGCCACGCGTCGGTCCTGCCGTGGGTGCGCGTCCGGGCGAGCAGGTCGCCGGAGACACCGGACCCGAGCTGCTTGGCGAGCAGTCGCGCCTCCTCCCGGGTGGCGTACGGGGCGGGGCGGCCACCGCCGGTGCGTGCCGCCGGGTAGTGGAGGGTGACCATGAGCGCGCGTCCGTCGGCGGTGGGAACCCACGGGTCGGTGCGGGAGCGGTCGACGAGCGGCAGGACGGTGCTTCCGACGGAGTACGGACCGGTGGGCGCGGGCAGCGCGGCGGCCCTCGCCGGCTGGGCGGCCGACAGCGGCGGCGGGGCATCAGGGGTGGCCGCGGTGGCGACACCGGCAGGTAAGGCGACGGAGCAGACGAGGAGAGCGGCGACGGCCGCCCTGGTGATTCGGATCATGAGGGGAACGCTAGATGTCCCGGCGGCCGCGGCGCGTCCGACTCCGGGCCCATGTGCCGTCGTACCAGGGTCGGATGCACCCGGCCCGGGGGACGTGGCCCCGAGCCCGGCCCGCTTGTCGGCGCCCCGGGCGAACTCCCGCGCCGTCCGCGTCCGTCCACCCGCCCGGCTCCCGGGACGGCCTTGACAGCGCGGAAGGCGGCCTGCCTAAGCTGAGGCGTTCCCTTCCGGACGTGGACGGGACATGGGCCCGGGGCCCGGACCTGCGGGGAGGCGGACGTGCGCGCATCGATCGCGGCGTCACACGCCTCCGGCCGGTCGGGGGCGCGGCTCGTCTGCCGACGGCACGTCGACTTCTGTCGTACCGCCTCGGCCATCTGTCCTTCCTTCCGCGCCTGACCCCGCCCCGCGTGGGTCCGCGCGTCCTCTGACGTCCCGCCGCCCGGCCCCACGTCGGCGCGCCCGCGCGCGCCGTGGGCGCCGCCGCGTGCTCCCGTCTCCCGGAAGGACTTCCCATGCCCCGCCCTGCCCTGCGCCTGGCCGTCGAGATCGACGGTGACGGCGCCCATCCGGCCGCGTGGCGCCGTGCCGCGCACTCCCCCGGCGAGCTACTGACCCCGCGTCGGTCGGCCCGGGTGGCGGCCGTCGCCGAGAACGCCGGGTTCACCCTGGTCACCCTGGAGGACTCGATCCTGCCGCCGGGTTCCGGTGCCGATCCGGTGGGACGGATCGGCGCGGTGGAACGGGCCGCGTTCGTGGCCGCGTCGACGAGCGTCCTCGGGGTGGCGCCCGTCCTGGCGACCACCTACGCCGAGCCGTTCCACGTCTCCTCGCAGCTCGCCACGCTCGACCATGTCTCGGCCGGCCGGGCCGGCTGGGTGGTGGGAGTCGAGGAGGACCCCGCCGCCGCCCGCGCGTGGGGGCGGTCACCCGTCGAAGGAGCCGACGCGCGGGCCCGCGAGGCCCGCGACGGTCTCCGGGTCGTACGGGACCTGTGGGACTCCTGGGAGGACGACGCGGTGATCCGGTCGGTGGCGACCAGCCGCTATCTGGACCGGTCGCGGCTCCATTCCATCGACTTCACCGGGGAGACGTACTCCGTGAGGGGCCCGTCGATCGTGCCGCGCCCGCCGCAGGGGCGGCCCGTGGTGCTCGCCCGCCACGGGACCGTACCGGCCGAACTGACCGATGTGGCGCTGGTCGGCGGTACCACCGCCACCGAGGCCGGCGACGCCGCCGCTGCCGCGAGGTCCGACAGCGGGCCGCCGCTCGCCTTCGCCGAGATCGAGGTGGCCCTCGACACCCCGGGCGGGACGGCGCGGGAGCGGATCGCCGACCTGGAGCGGTACTCCCCGTGGACGGCCCGCCCGGACCGGCTGCGCTACACCGGTCCCGCGTCGGGACTGGTGTCCCTGCTCGCCGAGTTGAGCGGCCGCGTCGACGGGGTGCGGCTGCGTCCCCTCGCCCTCGACGAGGACCTCGCCGTGCTCTCCCGGCTCGTGCTGCCCGAGCTCTTCGTCCGGCGGATCGCGTCCCGGCCACTGCCGGGCACCACCCTGCGTGCCTCCCTGGGCCTCACCCGGCCCCTCAGCCGCTTCACCACGGACATCACCACCGCGCCCGTACGGGAGGAGACCCGATGACCCGCACCGATCCCACCGATGTCCCCCGCCCGGACGCGCGGCTGCACCTCGGGGTGTTCTTCCAGGGCGTCAACCACTGGACGATCTGGTCGGACCCGTCGAGCGGTTCGCAGATCGACCCGGCCTCCTTCCTCCGGGTGGCGCGGACCGCCGAACGCGGGCTCTTCGACGCCTTCTTCCTCGGGGACGGCCTGCGGCTGCGCGAGTCGGAGGGCGGCATCCACGAGCTGGACGTCGCCGGCCGACCCGACTCGATCACCCAGCTGTCGGCGCTCGCCGCCGCGACCGAGCGGATCGGGCTCGTCTCGACCTCCAACACCACCTTCAACGAGCCGGGCGATCTCGCCCGTCGGCTCGCCGGTCTCGATCTGCTCTCCGGCGGCCGGGCCGGCTGGAACGTGGTGACCACGCACAACGCCTGGACCGGGGAGAACTTCCGGCGCGGCGGCTTCCTCGACCACGCCGACCGCTACCGGCGCGCCGAGGAGTTCCTGGCCGTGGCGCGTGCCGTGTGGAACGGCTGGGCGGAGGGCGCGGTGGCCGGGTCGGTCGACGCGCGTTCCTGGTCGGTGCCGGACGCGGTGGGACGCGTACGGTCCAAGGGGGTCCAGTTCGACGTCGACCTTGCCCCGACGCTGCCGCGCAGCGCCCAGGGCCATCCGGTGATCTTCCAGGCGGGGGACTCCGGGGAGGGCCGGGACTTCGCGGCCCGTCACGCGGACGTGGTGTTCTCGGCGCACGGCACGGACTTCGACGACGCGCTCGCCTTCGCCGAGGACATCCGGGGCAGACTGCGGGCGGCAGGCAGGCCCGAGGACGCGCTGAGGATCCTGCCGGGTACCGAGATCGTCATCGGGGCCACCGAGAAGGAGGCGGAGGAGAAGGCCCGCTGGGTCCGCCTCGAACAGGTCACTCCGGCGGTGGCCCTCGGCATCGCGAGCCGCCTGTGGGGCTTCGACCTGTCGGGCCGGGACGCCGACGGGCCGCTGCCCGCCGAGGAGCCCGTGGTCGCCCGAAACACGGGGACCTTCGGGACGCGCTGGGTGGACGATCCCCGGGCGGTGGTGGCCGAGTGGCGGACGAAGGCCGGGGCCAACGGCTGGTCGCTGCGCGAGACGGTCATCGAGCTCGGTCCACAGCACGGTCATGTCGGTACCCCGACCGGGCTCGCCGAGAAGTTCGCCCGGTTCGTCCGGCACGGGGCCGTCGACGGCTTCAACGTCTCGCCGTATCTCGTTCCGGACGGTCTCGACGACATCGTCGAGCTGCTGGTGCCGGAGCTCCAGGAGCGGGGCGTGTACCGGTCGGCGTACTCGGGCACGACGCTCCGGGAGCATCTGGGGCTCGCCCCGGTGGTGTGACCCCCACGACGGGCGGGCACGCGCGCGTGGAGCCGCGTGCCCGTCCGCCGTACGGCCTCCGGCGGTCAGCCGAGCGGCAGTTCCAGGCGGGACGGTTCGTCCTCCGGAGAGCCGATGACGGTCTGCGTCCAGGTGACGGAGGCGTCGCCGTACAGCGGGTCCTTGCTGTCGACGACCAGCATCAGCCGGTGCCCGGAGGCGATGTCGTACGCGGCGGCCTGGAGGTTCCAGGTGACGGTGGTGTCCTGGTCGGGCGTCAGGCCGTACACGTTGAGCGGCTCATGGCTGATGATCCGGGCCGTGTCGTCCTCGGCGACGTCCAGGAGGTGGGCGTAGAGGCTCGCGGAGGTCGCGGTGGAGCGGACCGTGAGGCGCAGCCGCGGAATTCCCCGGACTCGGCGGCCGGTCCCCGCCTCCCCTTCGGGCGAGGCGAGCGGTTCGGTCGTCCAGGCGACCGCGTGACGGCGGTCGATCTTGCGGGTGTCGTAGATCTTGGGGTTGCCGGCCCATTCCTTCCGCCCCGTCTGCATGATCGTGTCCATGGCGGTGGCCTCGGTGTCGACGCCCGCGAGGAAGGCGCGCCGCCAGCCGGTCTCCTCCACTCCGGGATCGTCGCCTCCGACGGGGACGAGCCTGCCGTCGGTGCCGGCCGCGCCGTCGCCGGTGAGACCGAACACCTCGGTGCCGCGGGTGACCTCGCTCCAGCCGGGGCTGGTCTCGCGGCGGGCGGGCGTCACGATCCTGTTGTCGCCGGTCGGTTCGCCGGTGTCCGGGTCCAGGACCGGTTCCGTGACGTACGTGAACATCACCTGGTTGCAGACCTCGGGCCAGTCCTCCACCCCGTTGCGTTCGCCCTTGAGGTGGTGGTCGAGCCAGGCGTACGCCTCCGCCATGGGGAGGTTGACCTCACCCGGGGTGGTGGGCGGGCCGAGGAGAGCGGAGCCCTCGGGGGCGGCGTGGTCGCCGATCCACATGTTGAGCCGCTTGGGCACGTCGAGGCCGTTGAAGGTCTCCAGGGTCTGGTTGACCGCGAAGAGGCTCTCGTGCCAGGTGTTGGAGAAGAAGGTGGGCGTGCCGTTGTCGTTGGTGAGCGTGAGGTACGACTCGGGGGCGCGCAGCCGGCCCCAGTCGACGACGTCGGGTTCCAGGTTCCGGTCGGCCTGGAAGTCGGCGAGGATCCGCTGGTTCTCCTCGTCGAACTTGTTCTCCGGCAGCCCGCCGGTGAGGGCCAGGAGGGCCTTCACCGCCGCAAGGTGGCGCGTCTTGTTGTCGTACAGGCTGGTCGCGAGATTGCCCCAGGTGCTGAGGGCGACGACGGCGGCGACCCGGTCGTCGTGGGCGGCGACGAGCTGACTGATGCCGGAGCCGTAGGACTCGCCCATGAAGCCGACGACGCTCGGGGCGAAGTGGTCGACGGCGAAGTCGATGACGGCGGATCCGTCGGCCCAGTCGTGGGGTCCGGCGACGTCGATGAGGCCGCTGGAGGTGGAGGGCAGGCCGGGGATGCCGAGCCCTCGGGGGGTGTAGGCGAGGACGTGGTAGCCCTTGCGGGCGAGGACGAGGTACGACCAGAGGAACAGCGGCCAGCCGAAGGGGGTCCAGCCGGCCGGGACGACGACGAGCGGGTGCGGGCCGGGGCCGAGCTGCCGGAGGCTGAAGGCGGAGAGGCGGACGTGCTCCGTGGACCCCTCGCTCTCCGCGGCCCCTTCGATGCGGTGGTACGCGGGCAGCGCCAGGCCGCGCACCTCCTCGACGACCGCTGCGAGTTCGGCGGGGAGCGGCGCCTCGGCGCCGTCGGTGCCGTCCGGACTGTCGGTCGTCTCCCTCAGGAGTGCGTTGGCGAGGGTCTGGCCGAGCCGGACGGCGCCTGGGTCCACCGTTCCGTCCGCGGCCCAGAGGCCGCGTCCGGTGATCTGGGAGGTCTCGGCGGCGGTCAGGGCCGCCGTGACGTCCGGGAAGCCGGGGAAGTGTTCGGACGAGCCGGTGGTGAAGGGGTTCTCCTGGGGCACGTGCACCCGTTCCTCTCGACTGGGCTGGTGACTGTCCGCATGCGGACGGTCACCAGCCTCACCCATGCGGGATGGAGCGACCAGAGCGCACGAACGGCGCATGCGTCACACAACCGGACGGGAACGACACAAGCCGCCCCGAACTCGATGTTTGGGGACGACGGGGAGGGTTCCGGTTCAGCGTGCTTCGGGAGGAAACACCACGAGCAGGGCGGCGACGTCGTCGTCGAGGCCGTCGGCACCGTAGTGGGCGAGGTCCTTGTGGAGGAGTGCCGGCAGCTCCTTGGCCGGTTCCCGTGCCCAGCCGCGCAGGCGCAGTTCGAGCGGGTAGAAGGTGCCGGTCCTGTCGCGGGTCTCGCTGACGCCGTCGGTGTAGAGGAGCAGCCGGTCCCCGGGGACGAACGCCACCTCCTCGATGCGGTGGCGGGAGTCGGCCAGGCCCGCGAGGTTGACGGGCAGTGAGGGGTCGGCGAAGTGCACGGACTCGACCTCGCTGCCGCGCTGGAGCAGCGGGGCGGGGTGGCCGCAGCTGAGGAGCCGTGCGATGTCCTCGCCGTCGGGGAGTTCCACCAGGACGACGGTGGCGAAGCGTTCGGCGGCGTCGGAGTCGGGGTCCCAGGCTCCGTAGCGGGCGAGGCCCTCGTCGAGCCGGTCGGCGAGGACGGCCAGGTCGGGAGCGTCGTTGACGGCGGCGCGGAAGGAGCCGAGCAGCACGGAGGCGGTCTCGACGGCGCCGAGGCCCTTGCCCTGGACGTCGCCGAGCATGATCCGCACGGCGCCGGGGACCCGTACGGCCTCGTAGAAGTCGCCGCCGATCCTGGCCTTCGCGGCGGCGGCCACGTACAGCAGATGGAGGTCGTAGCGGCCGAGGGAGTCGGGGAGGGGGCGCAGCACGACCCTCTGGACCACCTCGGCGACGGCGGTGAGTTCCTGCATGTCCTGCTCGTAGCGGGTGCGGACGTGGCTGACCCAGGCAGCGGCGGCGGTGACGCCGGCGATCACGGTCAGGTTCGCGACGAGTTCGGGTGTCGCGAGGAACTCACCCCTGATGACGCTGAGCAGCACCCGTGCGCCGATGGCGAGCAGCCCGATGCCGATCGTCGCGGGCACGCTCCAGGTGACGGCGGCGAGCGCGGGCGCGGCGACGAGGAGCCGGTCGAAGCGTTCCCGGTCGGGGGTGAGCAGATCGGCGACGAACGTCAGGGCCAGGACCAGGAACGGCAGCGCGCGACCGAGGTTGATCTGGGTGCGCGCCGGTGCGTCGGGACGGCCCCGCTGACCTGCTGGCATTTCATGATCGTACGCACGCTCCGCGTCCGGTCCGGGGTGACGTCGGCCCTCGGCGTGTCCGCGGCCGGTCCGTGCCGCCGGGCAGGGCGAGCGCGGCCGGGACGGCGAGAGCGGCGATCACGGCGAGGGCCGGGAGGGCGGCACCGCGGACCGGTACGAAGCCGCCGTGCGGGACGAGGGCGAGCAGAAGGGTCGCGGCGGCGACACCGAGCGCGGGGCCGATGTTCATCGCGGTCTGCTGGAGACCGCCGGCGACCCCCGCGTGGGCCTCGGGGGCGCGGTGCACGACGACCGAGGTCGCGGTGACCATCAGGGTGACGAACCCGGCGCCCAGGAGTGCGGCGCTGATCCCGACGGCGGCGCCTCCGGCCGTCGTGTCGAGCCGGGAGAGGAGCAGCACGCCGAGGGTGAGCAGGACGGCGCCGGCGGTCGCCGTGCGCCGGGGGCCGAACCGGCGCTGGAGCGGTGGGCAGAGCGGTGCGCCGAGCACCATGAGGACGGCGAGCGGGAGGACGCGCAGGGCGCAGTCGAGGGGGTCGAGTCCCTGGACGTCCTGGAGGAAGTAGGTGGCCACGAAGAGCGAGCCGAAGAGCGCGGCGGAGGCGGCGAGCAGGACGGCGAGGCCGGCGACGACGGGCACGCTCCGGAGCAGCTCCGGGGGCAGGAGCGGGCGCGCGACGCGACGCTCGTGGCGGGCGAAGGCGAACCCGGCGGCGACGGCCCCGGCGCAGGCGAGCAGGCCGGTCGCGGCGCCACCGGGCCGGGCTGCCTCGACGAGCCCGTGGACGAGCGACCCGAGCGTCACGGCGAGCAACAGGGCGCCGACGGGGTCGAGCACGGAGAGGCCGGTCGCGGCGGGCCGCGGGGCGGGGCCCGTTCCGCGGGAAGGGCTCGGCTCGGTGGGTCGTTCGCGGGTGGCCAGGGCGAGCAGGCCGATCGCGAGGGTCGGGGGGACGCCGAGGAGGAAGACCGAGCGCCAGCCGTACGCGGAGACCAGTGCGCCTCCGACGAGCGGGCCCGCCGCGGCCGCGAGGCCGATGGCGGCGGTGCGCAGGGCGATGGGGGTGCCGAGCCGCTCCGGCGGGAAGGCGGTCCGGAGCATGCCGAGCGTGGCGGGTTGGAGGAGCGCCCCGAACACTCCCTGGAGCACCCGGAGCACGATCACGGAGCCGATGCCGGGGGCCAGGGCGATTCCGGTGGAGGCGGCGGCAAAGCCGAGGGCGCCTACGGCGAAGACCCGGCGGTGGCCGTAGCGGTCGCCGAGCCGTCCGGCGAAGACCAGGAGGCTCGCGACGGCGACGAGGTATCCGGTGCTGGTCCACTGGACCTGGCCGACGTCGGCGTGCAGATCGCGCTGGAGGGCGGGCTGGGCGACGGTGAGGACGGTGCCGTCGAGGGCGACGACGGCGGCGCCGACGACGCTGCACGCGAGGACGGGGGCGCGGCGCGCGGTCACGGGGCCTGCCCTGCGGGACCGAGGTGCGCGTCGAGGGCGGCCGCGAGGAGCGGGGCGGGGTCGTCGCCGCCGGTCGCGAGCCGGAGGCTGCCCCAGTGCCAGAGCTGGGCGATGCCGTGGAGGTTGGCCCAGAGCGCGCCGGCGAGGACGGCGGGCTCGGCGGCGCCGGGGCGGACGCGGGCGACGAGTTCGGTGAGGCGGGCGAAGAGGGGCAGGCTCGTCTCCCGGAGTCCGAGGCTGCCGCTCTCCAGCAGGTCGTGCCGGAACATCAGCTCGTACATGCCGCGTCGGGTGCCGGCGTAGTCGAGGTAGACGCGGGCGAGGAGCTCGATCCGTTCGCGCGGCGCGGCCGTCTCCCGGTCCTCGGCGGCGACGCGGGCGGCCAGTTCGGTGAAGCCCTGGCGGGCGATGGCCGACAGGAGTTCGAGGTGGGTCGGGAAGTAGCGGCGGGGGGCGCCGTGGGAGACGCCGGCGCGACGGGCGATCTCGCGCAGCGAGAGGGCCTGGGCGCCTTCGGCGTTCACGAGCTCGACGCCGACGCGGACGAGCCGCTCGCGCAGCCCGCCGTCGCTCCGGTCGCCGCCATCGCTCGCGGGAACCTGGTGATCTTCGGTTTCGTCATGCATAGACACTGTCTACCAAGAACGAGTAGACAGTGTCCACTCGCTCACGCGCAGACCCTGTCCACTCACCCTCGCGCCCCGGTCCGCTACACTCGGGGACAGCGAAGGGGAGTAGCCCTGCAAATCGGTCGTCGACATACTGGAGCCCTCGGGTTCCCGGTGACCGGGTCCGCGTTCGACGCGGACGGGCGAGACCTTCGGCCAGGCATCAACCGCGTCCGCGTTTCCGTGGGCGTGGTCCGTCATGCCGGGCCGAGTGGTCCTCCCGTCGCCCACCGAGGTGTCGTGCCGAGCCCACAGGCCCGGACCGAGCAGAGAGCCCCGGTATGCACCTCGACCCCTTGGCGATCCTCACCGCCTTCGGGCTGATCTTCCTCGCCGAGCTTCCCGACAAGACGATGTTCGCGTCCCTCGCCATGGGCACGCGGATGCGTCCTCTCTACGTATGGATCGGCACCTCGACCGCCTTCCTCGCGCATGTCGCCATCGCGGTCGGCGCCGGCAGCCTGCTCGGGCTGCTCCCGGGCTGGTCGGTGAAGCTCGTCTCCGCCCTGCTGTTCGGTTTCGGCGCGTTCATGCTGCTGCGCGGCGGGGGCGACGACGAGGCCGACGAGGGCGGCAAGACCGTCACCGGCTTCCTGCCCGTCTTCTCGACGGCCTTCATGGCCGTGTTCATCAGCGAGTGGGGCGACCTCACCCAGATCACCACCGCCAACCTGGCCGCCACGAACGGCACCTGGTCGACGGCGATCGGCTCCCTCGCCGCCCTGATGAGCGTCTCCGCGCTCGCCCTGGTCGCGGGCCGGTTCATCGCGAAGCGTGTTCCGCTCAAGACCGTGCAGCGCATCGGCGGTATCTGCATGGCGGGCCTCGCGATCTGGTCCCTGACCGAGGTGTTCACCGGCTGACACCGGCCACCCGAACGCACGGCGAACGCCCCCACCCCCACAGGGTGGGGGCGTTCGCCGTTCCCGCGCCCGTTCCCGCGCCCGCTCCCGCACCGGCGCGTCCCGACCCTTGATGAAGCAATGAATCACTGCTTCACTTCTTCCATGCCCTACCGACGCACCCCCGCCGTCCAGGCCCGGCTCGACGCCCAGCGCACCTCCGTCGTCGACGCCGCCCGGGAACTGCTCGCCGAGCAGGGATACGCGGGATGCACGATGGCGGCCGTCGCCGCCCGCGCCGGAATCGCCACGGGCAGCGTGTACCGCCACTTCCCCAGCAAGGCCGAGCTCTCCGTGGAGCTCTTCCGGACCGTGGTGAGCCGGGAGGTCGCGGCCGTCTCCGAGGCGGCCGGGCACCCCGGGCACCGTTCGGCCGCCGAGCGGGTCGTCGCCGTCATCGAGACCTTCGCCCTGCGCGCCCTGAAGTCGCCGCGCCTCGCCTACGCGCTGCTCGCCGAACCGGTCGACCCCGCCGTGGACGCCGAGCGGCTGGTCTTCCGGCGCGCGTTCCGGGACGTGTTCGCCGCGCGCGTCGAGGAGGGCGTGCGCTCGGGCGAGCTGCCGCCCCAGGACCCGGTCCTGACGGCCTCGGCACTGGTCGGGGCGGGCGCGGAAGCGCTCGTCGGCCCGCTGGCGGAGGGGTCCGTCGGGCCCGGCACCGTACCCGCACTCGTCACCTTCACCCTGCGAGCACTGGGAGTTCCCGATGCCGACCACGCATGAGGTCACCAACCAGGTACCGCCCCTGACCGGTTACGACGTCTCCGCCGACCCCGCGCTCCTGGAGGCGCTGCGCCGGGAGGGCGCCGGCTGGGCCGAGGCCGAGGTCCGCGAGCTCGGCGCGCGGGCCGGCGGCGAGGAGGCCCAGGAATGGGGGCGGCTCGCCGAGCGCCACTCCCCCGTGCTCCACACCCACGACCGGTACGGCCACCGGATCGACGAGGTCGAGTTCCACCCGCACTGGCACCACCTGATGGACGTGGCCGTCCGGCACGGGCTGCACGGCGCCCCCTGGCGCGACGAGCGGCCGGGCGCGCACGTGGCCCGCGCGGCGAAGGTGTTCGTGTGGGGGCAGGCCGACGCCGGGCACCTCTGCCCGGTCTCCATGACGTACGCGGCGGTCCCGGCGCTGCGCGCCCAGCCGGAGCTGGCCGAGGTGTACGAGCCGCTGCTGGCCTCCTCGTCGTACGACTTCGGGCTCCGGGTGCCCACGGAGAAGCGCGGGATCATCGCCGGAATGTCGATGACCGAGAAGCAGGGCGGCTCCGACGTCCGGGCGAACACGACGCGGGCGGTCCCGGCGGGCGAGCCCGGCCTGTACGCGCTGACCGGCCACAAGTGGTTCACCTCGGCGCCCATGTCGGACGTCTTCCTCACCCTCGCGCAGGCGCCGGGCGGTCTCTCCTGCTTCCTGGTGCCGCGCGTCCTGCCGGACGGCAGCCGCAACGCGATCCGCCTCCAGCGCCTCAAGGACAAGCTGGGCAACCGGTCCAACGCCTCCTCCGAGATCGAGTACGAGGGCGCCCTCGGCCGGCTGGTCGGCGAGGAGGGGCGCGGGGTGGCCACCATCATCCGGATGGTGAACATGACGCGGCTCGACTGCGCCATCAGTTCGGCGTCCGGGATGCGCCTCGGGCTCGTCCAGGCCGTGCACCACGCCACGCACCGCGAGGCGTTCGGGGCGCGGCTCGTCGACCAGCCGCTGATGCGGAACGTCCTGGCCGACCTGGCGGTGGAGGCGGAAGCGGCCACGCTCGCGGCGCTGCGCCTGGCAGGCGCGGTCGACCGGGCGACACGCGGCGACGCGGAGGAGGAGCAGCTGCGGCGGCTCGGCCTCGCGGTCACCAAGTACTGGGTGTGCAAGCGGGCACCCGCGCACGCCGCGGAGGCCCTGGAGTGTCTGGGCGGCAACGGCTACGTGGAGGACTCGGGCCTTCCGAGGCTCTACCGCGAGTCGCCGCTGCCGTCGATCTGGGAGGGCTCGGGGAACGTCGCCGCGCTCGACGTCCTGCGGGCGATGACCCGTCAGCCACAGGCGGTGGAGGCCTTCTTCGCGGAGGTCGACCGGGGCGCGGGCGCCGACCGGCGCCTGGACACGGCGGTCGCCGGCCTCCGCAAGGACCTGGCGGGGCTCGGCGACCCCGACGCGGCGGCGTACGGGGCGCGACGTCTCGTGGAGCGGCTGGCTCTGGTGCTGCAGGGCTCGCTGCTCGTACGGCACGGGAACCCGGCGGTGGCGGACGCGTTCTGCGCGTCGCGGCTCGACGGCGACCGCGGCCTCGCGTTCGGCACGCTCCCCGCGGGCGTGGACACGGCGGCGATCATCGCGCGGAGCGGTCCGGACGCCATGAGCGCGGGCTAGGGGGTGCGGCTTCGCCGGCCGGTCCGGCGAAGCCGCAACGGCCGACGAAGTGTCCGCGCGGGGCCTGCCGCTTGCGGCGAAAAACAGCTGGCCCCGCCGCACACGCCTCGATACGATCATCGTGATGACGACCTACTCTGCTATCAGATCGGGGGTCCCGTCCGCGCAAGGTGAGTGCTGATGCTCACTCCCACCGCGAACGGCGAATCCCGCCTTTCCCTCTGGCTGCGCGTGCGCGAGTTCGCCGTGCCGCCCTCCATGATCGAGACCGCTGCTCGCCGCCGCTCCGTCGGCGACTGGTCGGGCGCCTGCGCTGCCGCGAGCGTCGACGTCGATCTCGACCTGCGTTCCGCCACCCACTCGTACGGGCGGGAACTCGCCGCCCTGGTCCGGGCGGACCTCCGTCGCCTCGCTCCCGACCTGCTGCGCTGGCACATGCCGCGGATCGCCCCCGACGGAGTGCTGCGCCCGGGACTGACCGTCCCCCTGGCGCGGTACGACCTCTCGGGGGACCACGACCCCCACCCCGTGTACCTCGTGGTGCGGACCCCGCCCGCGTGGGCGGACTCCGGACAGCGGATGAGCCTCGCCCTGTGGGACGGATCCCGTTCCGCGGCCGGTGAGCGCCGACATCCGCATCCACGCCCCAGCCGGCGGTACCGCCTGGATCTGCACCGCCACCTCTGGGACGGGCAGCGCAGCGGCGAGCTGCGCAGCCGCTCCGGGGCCGACGCGGATCCACCGTCGGCGAACGAGGAGCTGCGCGGTTGCGCCGTCGACCGTTGGGCGGCGGAGGCCGCGATCCTGCTCCGGGCCGAGGGACGGGACTCCGGGCAGGTCCGCGTACGGCTCGGAGCGCGGCAGCAGATGGTTCTCGACGTGCCGACGGGCGGTGGACCGCCATCGGCATCGGCCGTCGCTGCCTTGTCCGCGTCGGCATCCCAGGCGCTGCCCACGCTGCCCGACGCCGCGACCTGGGTGCTGCCCGACCTGGAGTTGCTGCGCGCCGGGCTGATCGAGGCCGGACGGCTGCATCCACTGGTCGCCTCGGCGCTCGTACCCGACCACCGGCCCGCCGGACCGGCGCCGGTCACGGACCCGCCTGGGCAACCACGTCTGGTGAACTGCCGGGGAGTCCGGCATCGGATCGGTCTTTCCGACGGCGTACTCGCCCCGCTCGACCACGCCCCCGCCGAGATCCGGCGGGAGGAGCTCCTGGTCGCGCTGGGCGGGCCGCCCCTCCCCTGCCTGCAAGCCATCGACGAGGCCCACCGGCGTCCGGACTGCCTCACCGGCGTCCGCGAGCGCCTGGACCACGGCGACACCGCCGGCGCGCTGGCCGTCGTCGAGGGCCTGCTCGGTCCCGGCGCCGCCCTGCGCAACGGCGCGCTGCGGGACGTACTGGAGTCGGCCGCCCGGCGGCGGATCGCGTACGGGCTCTACCGAGCGGACCTCTACGGCCCGGGTCCGGGTCGTGTGAGGCCCGGGCCCGACCGTCCTCAGCACCACCGCGCCCGCCCTCGCCACTCCTTCGCCCGCTGACCGAAGCGGTACCGGCCCGCGCACCGGTATCGGCCCACTGACGACGAACCCACAGGTGATCACCCATGCCCTTGAGCTCCCCGTCCCCCGCCCAGCTCGATGTCGCCGACGAACTCCTCGCCCTGCTGCGCGACTCCACGACCGAGCCACGCCCCGACGACCAGTTGGAGGCCCTGACCCTCGCGGTCGCCGCCGACCTGCCCGTACTCCTGTGGGGTGAGCCGGGGATCGGCAAGACGGCCGCGTTGACGCAGCTCGCCGAATCCCTGGACCTCCCGCTGACGACGGTGATCGCCAGCGTGCACGAGCCGTCCGACTTCTCGGGACTGCCCGTGATCGGGGACGATCCCGCCGAGCAGGGCGTCCCGATGGCCCCGCCGGACTGGGCGGTGCGGCTCGTGAGGGCCGGCCGCGGTCTGCTGTTCCTCGACGAACTGTCCACCGCCCCACCGGCGGTGCAGGCGGCTCTGCTCCGTCTCGTCCTGGAGCGGCGGGTCGGCGCCCTGCGGCTGCCGGCCGGGGTGCGGATCGTGGCCGCCGCCAACCCGCGGGCCTCGGCCGCCGACGGCTGGGAGCTGAGTCCGCCGCTGGCCAACCGTTTCGTGCACCTCCAGTGGACCCACGACCACGACGTCGTCGTCCGCGGCCTGGGCGGCACCTGGCCGCGCGCGACACTGCCCGTGCTCGACCCGGAGCGCCTGCCGCACGCCGTGGGCTACGCCCGGCGCGCGGTGTGCGGACTCCTCGCCACCCGGCCCACGCTCGTCCACCGGCTGCCCAGCGGGGAGACCCGGCGGGGTGGCGCCTGGCCTTCGCCCCGCAGCTGGGAGATGAGCCTGCGCCTCATCGCCTTCGCCACCGCCGCCGGATCCTCCCGCGAGGTGATCTCGCTCCTGGTCAGGGGCACCGTCGGGGACGGGCCGGGGCTCGAACTGCTTGCGAGCCTGGACCGGATGGACCTCCCGGACCCCGAGGAGCTGCTCGCCGACCCGGCCGGGGCCGAGCTGCCGGAGCGGGGTGATCTGCGCCAGGCCGCGCTCGACGGCGTCGTGGCCGCGGTCGGGGCGCGCCCAGAGAAGTCCCGCTGGGATGCGGCCTGGGCGCTGCTCGCCAGGGCGGTGGAGACCGGCGCGCCGGATCTGGTCGTCGTCCCGGCGACCACGCTCGCTGCCCTCCGCCGTACGGAGTGGGACGTGCCACCCACCATCGAACGGCTCGCGGGGGCGATCACGATGTCCCGGCGCGCGGACGAGGCGGCGGCCCTTGTCGCGAACGCTCCGGTGGCACGGTGAGCACGAAGGCAGCCGGTGACACCGTGAGCGCGAACGCAGCCGGTGACACCGTGAGCGCGAAGACAGCCGGGGACCTCGACCTCGACAAGCTCTTCGCCGCCCGGCTGCTCGCCGTCCGGACCCGGCCCTACCTGGCGACCGCCCTGTTCGCCCTGCACGTCGTCGAGTCACGGCGGGTGCCGACGATGGCCGTCGACCGGCACTGGCGGTGCTACGTGTCGCCGGTCTTCGTGAACCGGACACCGGTGGAGGAACTGGCCGGGGTGTGGGTCCACGAGGTGTCGCACCTCCTGCGCGACCACCACGGGCGCGGTGACCGGGTCGCCCGGGAGCGCGGTCTGACCGGCCCGGGCGCCAGGCTGCTGATGAACATCGCGGCGGACTGCGAGATCAACGACGACGTGTTCGGGGACGGACTGGTCATGCCCGAGGGCGCGGTGACTCCGGACTCCCTCGGGCTCACGTCCGGCGAGTTGATGGAGGACTACCTGCGCCGGATCGGCCTCGGCTCCGGCATGCAGCATCTCGCCTGGCTGGACTGCGGCAGCGGTGCCGACGGGCTGGACCGGGAGTGGGATCTGGGGTCCGACGGCGCGCACGGCCTCAGCGCTCAGCAGCAGGACGCGGTCCGGTTCCGGGTGGCGCAGGCTGTCAAGGGCCGACCGGGGAGCACGCCGAAGGGGTGGAAGCGGTGGGCGGAGGAGGCCTTCCATCCGCCGCAGCCGTGGCGGGAGTTGCTGGGGGCGGCGGTCCGTTCGGCGGCCTCCGCCTCCGGCGCGGGTGAGGACTACTCGTACGGCCGGCCTTCGCGGCGTTCGGCGGGGGTGCCCGGTGCGGTGCTGCCGAGCCTCCGGCGGAGACCGCCCCGGGTCACGGTGATCGTGGACACGTCCGGGTCGGTGAGCGACGCGGAGCTGGGAGGCGCGCTCCTGGAGGTGGCCGCGATCTCCCGGGCCGTGGGCGGGCGACGCGACCTGGTGACGGTGATGTCCTGCGATGCGGCGGCCCGCACCGTGCATCCGTTGTGCCGGGCCGAGGGCATCCCGTTGGTGGGTGGCGGCGGTACGGATCTTCGTACGGGTTTCTCCCGGGCGCTGCGGACGGCGCCCCGGCCCGACGTCATCGTGGTCCTGACGGACGGCCAGACGCCCTGGCCGGACGACCGGCCGCCGTGCCGGACGGTGGTGGGCCTGTTCCCCCGGGACGGTACGCGCGGCGGTTCGTGGATCGAGAACGATCCCGACTACGAACCGGACACACCGCCCGACTGGGCACGCGTGGTGACGATCGGGTAGACGGTCGTGAGAGCGCGCCGGACGGTGACGGGTGCCGCTCCGGATGGCAGCCTGATGGAGCACGTACCCCATGACCAGGGCCGGTCGGCATCGGCATCGGCCGGAACTACAGGGAGTCCCGTTGGGCAGCGAGGCGATCCACGAGGAACTGGACAAGCGGGCGGCCGAAGTGGCGGACCGGGTGGTCGCCTGGCGGCACCATCTGCACCGGCATCCGGAGCTGTCCAACCGCGAGGTGAACACGGCCCGCCTCGTGGCGGACCACCTCGACGCCCTCGGCCTCGACGAGGTCCGTACGGGCATCGCCGGGCACGGGGTCGTGGGCGTCCTGCACGGCCGTGCCGCGGGTGAGCGGGTCGTGGCGCTGCGCGCGGACATGGACGCGCTGCCGGTCCAGGACCTGTGCGGGACGGACTTCGCCTCCGAGGTGGTCGACGCCGATTACCCGGGCGGCCCGTTCCCCGTCTCGCACGCCTGCGGCCACGACTGCCACACGGCGGCACTGCTCGGTGCGGCGACGGTCCTGGCCGGGGTGCGCGACCGGCTGCCGGGCACCGTGCTCTTCGTCTTCCAGCCCGCCGAGGAGGGCCCTCCGGTGACCGAGGAGGGCGGGGCGCGGGCGATGGTCGAGGCGGGCGCGTTCACCGACCCGGTGCCGACGATGGTCTTCGGGCTGCATGTGACACCGCATCCGAAGGGGTACGTGGGCTACCGCATCGGCAATCAGTACGGCGCCTCCACCCTCGTCCGTATCGTCGTCACCGGCAAACAGACCCACGGCTCCACGCCCTGGGAGGGTATCGACCCGATGCCGGCGGTCGGGGCGGTCCTGACGGGCATCGGCCAGCTGTACCGGCAGGTCTCGGCCTTCGACCCGGTCACGGTGTCCATCGGGCACGTCGAGGACGTCGGCCGCTTCAACATCGTCGGGCAGACGGTGACGCTGTGGGGCACGGTCCGCTGTGCCGTGGAGTCCGACATGGCGCGGGTCCAGGCGCGCCTGACGACGCTCGCCGAGCACTCGGCGGCGGCCTTCGGGGCGACGGCCACGGTGGAATACCTGCAGTCGGTGCCGCCCGTGCACAACAGCGGGCGGTGGGTGGAGGCGGGCCTTCCGACCTTCCGTCGTGTGGTGGGCGAGGAACGCGTGGTCGAGACCGGGGCGACGCTCGGGTACGACGACGTCTCCGAGTTCGTCGGCCGGTTCGGCGGTCTGTACGTGATGCTCGGTGTCCAGGACGCGACCGTGGACGCTTCCGGACGGCCGGTGCCCGTGCCCGGCGGACGCGGTCTGGTGACCAATCACAACCCGCACTTCTACGCGGACGACGACACCCTCGTCACCGCCGTCCGGCTCCACGCGCACGTGGCGTACGACCATCTGACGGGGACCCTCGTCCCCCGGGACGGCGGCTGAACGGTCGGAGGTCACGCCTCCCCTACGGTGCCGACCGCCGCGACGAACGCCCTGAGCAGGGCGGAGTCGGCGGCGGTGGGCCAGATCAGGCCGTATTCGAGGGGTGGGGCGTCCCGCAGGGGGACGTAGGCGATGCCGGGCCGGGGGTGGTAGCGGGCGCCACGGGCCGCACCCGGAGTGACGCCCCGGCCGGCCGTCACATGGGAGAGGACCTCCTGCCAGGTGGCCGCGACCGGGCCCCGGGGGACGGCGGCTCCGGACGGGGCGCGCCGGGGGTAGTGGTGGTCGAGCCAGTGGCGCGGATGGGCACCCCCGGTGGTGATCAGGGGCAGGTCGGCCAAGTCCTCGAGGCCGAGGGACGGGCGGTCGGCCAGCGGATGGGCCGCGGGCAGCAGCAGGACGCGGTCGTCGCGGACGACGACGGGGCCGGTGGTCAGCTCCGGCTCGCGCACGGGGAAGGCGGCGAGCTGGATGTCGAGCTCGCCGTCCAAGAGGGGCCGGACGCCGCCGTCCAGGGGAACCTCATGGACGGTGATCTCGCAGCCGGGGTGGCGGGCGAGGAGGGCGTCGGCGGCGGTCATGAGCAGCTCGGCGCCCCAGGGCGTGCCGAAGCCGGCCCGCAGTCTCCCGTGGATTCCTCGTCCGGCCTCGGTGGCGCGCTCCAGGGCGGTGCGGATCTGCCGGTGGGCGGGCAGGAGGTCCTCGTACAGGCGCAGGCCGACCGGGGTGAGGGCGACACTACGGCTGGTGCGGGCGAAGAGCGGGGTGCCGATGCGGCGCTCCAGTTTCTTCACGGTCTGGCTGACGCGGCCGGTGGACACGCCGAGACGCTCGCCGGTGCGCCCGAAGTGGAGCTCCTCGGCGAGCGTGAGGAACGTTTCCAGCTCGTACCGTTCGAGCACCGGGCCCCCTGTGTGACTGCTCTGATCGTTGAGTGTGGCTCAACGCCGGTTTCATGATGACAGCTTGTTGCGCCGGGGCGGTGGCGAGGAGCCTGGAGGCGGCCCCCTCCCCCGTACGGAAGAGACTTCGTGGACCCGTTCCGCCCCGCCGCCCCCGACGATTCCCCCGCACCCGCCCGGCCCGTGAACGTCCTCCTCTTCGCCGTCGCGGGCGCCGTCACCGTCGCCAACATCTACTTCCCTCAGCCGCTCCTCGCCGCTGTCGCTCGGGGTCTCGACGTCTCGGAGCGGACGGCGGGGCTGATCGCCTCGGCGGCCCAGATCGGGTACGCGCTCGGCATCCTGCTCCTCGTCCCGCTGGCCGACACCGCGCGGCTCCGCCGCCTGACCTCGGTACTGCTCGCCCTCACCACCGCCGCACTGCTCGTCGCGGCGTCGGCGCCCGGAGTGGTCACGCTGACGGTCGCGACGCTCGCGCTGTCGACCACGACGGTGCTGCCGCAGATCCTCACCCCGGTGGCGGCCGTGCTCGCGGGCCCCGGTCGGCAGGGCCGGGTCGTGGGCCTCGTCGGTCTCGGGCTCACGCTCGGCTCGACCCTGTCGCGTACGGTCTCGGGCGCGGTCACCGACGTGAGCGGCAGCTGGCGGACGGCCTACGTCGTGGCCGCCGTGGCGACGGGGGCCCTGCTGTGCGTCCTGCCGCGCCGGCTGCCCGAACGGCTGGGGGCGCGCGGGCACACCTCGTACGCCGGGTTGCTGGCGGGACTGCCCAAGCTCCTGGCGGTCCACCGCGAGCTGCGCGTCTCGGCGCTGCTCGGGGCCTGCGTCTTCGCCGCCTTCAGCGTCTTCTGGGCGGTGCTCGCCTTCCATCTGGCGGCGCCGCCGCTCGGGTACGGGCCGGGGGCCGCCGGGCTCTTCGGGGTGCTGACCCTGCCCGCCGCGCTGCTCTCGGCGACGGCCGGGCCGCTCACCGACCGGTACGGGGCTCCCTTGGTGAGCGCCGGCGGGCTGGGGCTCACCGGGCTCGGGCTCGGTGTGGCCGGCCTGGTGCCGTACTCCTCCGTAGGCCTGGTCGCCGGGGCGAATCTGCTGGTGGTGGGGGTCAGCTCCTGTCAGGTGGCCAACCAGGCGAGGATCTTCGGGATCGGCCGGGCAGTGGCGGCGCGGGTCAACACGGTCTTCATGCTGGCCACCTTCGGCGGCGGGGCGCTCGGCTCGCTCGCCGGATCCTGGCTGTACGCGGAGCACGGCTGGTCCTCGGCACTGCTCGCCGCCGGCGTGTTCGTCGCCGCCGGCGGGATCGTGGCGGTGCGTTCCGGACAGGCGGCCCCGAGTTGCGTCCCGGACGTCACACGGGAGGCTGGGAATATCCGCCCGCGCATCCCGCAGGGAGAGTCATGAAGCTGGACCTCACCGCCCTCGCCGACGAGCACATGGCCGCGGCCCGCACCGCGCCGCACGGGCGCAGCGCCCATCTGATCATGCACGACGGGGTACTCCGGCAGTCCGTCATCGCCCTGACGGCGGGCACGTCCCTGGACGAGCACAACGCGCCTCCGGCGGCGAGCCTCCAGGTGCTGCGGGGCCGGGTGAACCTGACGATGGCGGGCCGGGCGGAGGAGCTGTCGACCGGCACGCTGCGGATGCTCAGGGAACGACACGGGATCACCGCCCTGGACGACGCGGTGGTGCTCCTGACGGCGGTGAACGACTGACAGGGGCGATCGACCGACGGACCTCGGAGCGGACGACGGCGGTGAACCCACACCGCCGGTGAACGGCGGACGGTAAGCGGTCCGCCCTCGCCTCGCCTCACTCGATCGCGTCGAGGTCCTCGGCATAGTGCTCGATGGCCCGACGGTACTCCCGTACGGACGGGTCCTCGCTGGTGGCGGCGAGCAGCCGGAGCAGCAGGCGGGTCGACTCGTGGTGGCGGCCGGTGTTGTAGAGGGCCATCGCGAGGAAGGTCCGCAGGGAGCCGTCCTCCGGGAACTCCTCGGCGGCGGCGGTCAGGAGGGTGACGGCCTCTTCGTGACGGCCGAGGATCCGGTAGGTGCTGCCGAGGCCGAGCAGCGCCCCGCGCCGGTCCTCCGTGGAGAGCCCGGCGCCGGCGGGCCCGCCGCCCGCGAGGGCGCGTTCGTAGTACGGCACGGCCTCCGCCTCCAGACCGAGGACATCGTGCGCCCAGGCCGTCTGGTACGCGATCTCCGCGTCGTCCGGGTGCTGTGCGGCGAGGGCGACGAGCCGCTCGCGCGCCTCTTCCCTCCGGCCCTGTTCGCGCAGCGCGACCGCCTCGGCCAGCGCGCCGTTCTTCTCCTGGTGATCTTCCATGGCGGCATCCTCGCAGCTCGCGCCCGGCGCCCCCACGACGGCTGCCAGGTGACGGGCCGCCATACCGGGCGGGCCGGATTGTGGCGTCCTCGCCCATGGAGGAGGGCCCAGGAACGCCCATAGCCTCCCGGCCGAACCTCCGTCAGGAACAAGCCATCCGGGAGATCCCATGCGTTCACCCCGCCCCACCTCTTCACCCCGTCCCGCCCGTCGCCGCAGGCCACGCCGGTTCGCGGCGCTGCTGCTGGGCGTCGCCGCGACCCTGTTTCCCACCGCGGTCCCCGCCGGGGCCGCCGCTCCCCCGCCCGTACCCGGCACGCTCCAGGGGTACGACATCGGCTCCGTGTTCAGCGCGGGTGTGTCGTCCGGCGGCTACATGGCCACCCAGCTGCACGTCGCGTACTCGGGTACGTTCGAGGGCTCGGCGGCCTTCGCCTCGGGGCCGTACGACTGCGCGCGCGGCCTGCTCGCGACAGCGCTCAACGCCTGCATGGACACGACGCAGAACCTTCAGCTCGCCGCCCTGGAGCAGGCCACCCGCGACCGGTCCGCGCAGGGCCAGGTCGACCCGGTGGAGAACCTGTCCGGTGACCCGGTGTACGTGTTCAGCGGCTCGGGTGACTCGACGGTGAAGCGGCCGGTGGCGGACGCGCTCGCCGACTACTACGGCCGCTTCGGCGCGCGGGTCCAGTACAACCGGTCGACGGCGGCGGGACACGCCTGGATCACTCCGCTCGGCCCCAACTCCTGCACGGTGACGCAGACTCCGTTCCTCAACAACTGCGGAATCGACGCGGAAGGGGCGCTGCTCGGGCATCTCTTCGGGTCGGTCGCCGCGCCGGGTTCCGGCACGGGCGGCTCACTGATCCGCTTCGACCAGAACACGTACGCGCCGGGCGGCTCGGCGGCCGCGCTCTCGATGGGCGCCGAGGGCTTCGCGTACGTCCCGGCGTCCTGTGCGCAGGGAGCGCGCTGCAAGCTGCTCGTGGCACTGCACGGCTGCAAGCAGGGGTACGCGTACCAGGGGTTCGGGACCCGGTTCGTCGAGAACGCGTACCTGAACGAGTACGCCGACACCAACGACATGATCGTGCTGTATCCGCAGGCGGCACCGACCGCGACCCTGGAGAACCCGAACGGCTGCTGGAACTGGTGGGGCTACCTCGGTGACACGGCCTACGCCCGGCACGGCGGGAAGCAGATCGAGGCGATCATGGGCATGGTGCGGGCGCTGCGCGGCACGGGGACTCCGCCGCCCACCGGCGATCGGACGGTCCTGTCGAGCACGGACGCCGAGGACGGGTACGTGAAGGCGGCCGCGGACGGTTCCGGGGCGGCGGTCGGCACGCTGGAGGACGTGTACGGGCTGGCGCTCGGCCGGGGCACGGACGGCAAGGTGAACCGGTCGGTCGTCTCCTTCGACACCTCGCGGATTCCGGCCGGCAAGGAGATCACCCGGGCCTGGCTGACCGTCACCCGGTCCAGCGGCTCGGGCGATCCCTGGGCCTCGCCGACGGGCAACCGGCTCCTGGTGGACCTGCGCACGGGCTGCTTCGGCGGGTGCGCGGTCGAGCCCGGTGACTGGTCGGCGGCGGCGTCGGTGGCGGGCGCGGCGCGGATCGACGCGTTCTCATCCGGGAGCGCGGTGTCGACGGACCTGTCGGTGGAGGCGCTCGCGGCGCTGAACCGGGGCGGGGTCACACAGTTCCGGCTCGGGTTCGCGTCGGCGCCGACCGCCACCGCGTATCTCTTCGTGAACCAGGCGGCGCCGGTGACACTGACGGTCGAGTACCGGTAGTCGGGCACGTCTGCCCGGCTGCTTCGCCGGCCGGGCAGTTCGGAGGCCGGGGCGCGGCAGGTGCGTGGAACGCTGCCGGGTACGCGTCCCACCGCGCTGCCACTTTTTCCGAATGCGCCTTTTGCCCCATGCCGATGTGCGTGCCCTCGCCCGCACGGCGGCCACCCTGCGGGCACGGCGGCGCGGCAGGGACACCCTCACCCTGCCGGAGGCGGAGGACGCGGGCCCGGAGCGGCCGCGGGACCTGGCCGCGCTGCTCTGCGAGCTCGGCGCCGCTCTGCTCCGGGCCGCGGAGCAGACGTCCGAGGTGGAGCGGGTGCTGCACGACGTGGCCGCTCGCTACGGGATGCGCGTGCGGTCCTTCGTGGCGCCCACGGGGCTCTTCGTCCGGGTCGGCGGCGGCCCCGACGGCCGGGGCGGCGAACTGGACTTCGCCCCGGTCGAAGGGCCCGACCTGCGGCGCGACCAGGTGGATCTCGGAGATCATCGTGGAGGGCGACACCGGCGGCGGCCTGGACAACCTGGTGAGCACGGTGATCACCGTGGCGGCGATCGCCCTGGGCGTCCTGGTGGGCGCCGGGCTCCAGTGGCGCTCCCGGTTGAGCATCAGCGAGCCCGCGCCTGCGGCGGCCCCCACCGCGCCGGACCCGGCGGCGGGCGCGGCGGAGTCGGCGGCGGGCCGTTGAGACGCCCCGGGTTCACAATGCGGGGCGAAGGGCGACCGCGCCCGTTCCGGGACGGGGGCGGGTGGCGCTCGGGTCGAAGGCGCTCCCCCGGCGCCACTCGGGCCAGCTCAGGTTCCAGTCGCCGAAGCCGTTGTCGAAGGGGGTCATGGGTGCGCCGTATCCGTTGATCACCCGGACGAGGTCCCCTTCGCGGACGGTGCCGAACAGCCAGGCTGCGTCCTCAGGGCTCATGCCGGTGCAGCCGTGGCTGACGTTCTCGCTGCCCTGGGCGTCGAGCGACCAAGGAGCGGCGTGCAGGTACTCGCCGCTCCAGGTCACCCGGGTGGCCCAACGGACCTTGAGGTCGAAGTAGTCGTCGCTGCCGCGGGCGATGCCGATGGAGTCCCCGCGCATCCGGACGAGCGGCTCCTTGCCGAGGACGACCTTGGTGCCGCCCCGGGTGCGATATCCGGCCTTGCCGGTGGTGACCGGGAAGGTGCGCAGCGGCAGTCCGTCGCGGTACACGGTCATCCGAAGGGCGGCGACGTCGGTGACGGCTTCGATCCGGGCCCCGGTGGTGAAGGTGACGGGCCGTGAGCGGCCGCCGTAGAGGCCGCCCGCGACCCGGGCCCCGTCGAGGCCGCTGCGCACCCGGACCGTGGCGTGGCTGGGCCAGTAGCTGCGGGGGCGGTAGTGGAGGGTGTCGGAGTCGACCCAGTACCAGGCGCCTTCGGCACGGGGTTCGGCCCGCACCTGGAGGGCGCGCTCGACGGCCCGGCGGGCGTCGGGGTCGTCCGCCGGTACGGGGTGGCTGAGTTCGGCGGTGACCGGCTGCCCAACGCCGTACGTGCCGCCGTCGTCCGGGCCGAAGGTGACGGTGAGCCGTTCCCCGGCGGGGGCGGCGGCCGTACGGAAGTCCAGGCGGGCGCGGTGGCGGGCGGACCCTTCGGCCCCGGCCCGCTCGACGACGAGACGGGCGGCGTACCGGGCTCCCGCCGGCAGCGGCGCGACACTCGTCCACCGTGTGCCGTCGACGCTCGGCGTCCCGGCGACACGACGGCCTCGCTGGTCGGTGACGGTGACGTCGGCGAGCACTCCGGGCGTGCGCAGCGCGAGTTCCACGGGCCCGGACGCCTGGGTGCCGAGCGTGAACGGGTGACCGGTGAGGACTCGCGTGCCGCTGAGCACGACGGTGTGGCGTGGTGCGGAGCACAGGCCGGCGCCGGCGACCGGGCAGCCGTCCAGCGAGACGACGGCGGTGGGTTCCGGGGCCGAGGTGGTTCTCGCGTCCGGCCCGGCGGGCGACTGGGCAGCCGTACTGACGAGGACGGCTCCGACGGCCAGGGGGAGCGCTCCCCACCCCCGTACGTATCTGCGGGACGACACGTCCGACACACCCTCCCCTTTCCGACGACGATGACGATGACGCCGGCAGGTGGTGCCGACCGCAGCATCAAAGCGGATGAAAGGAGAAAAAGATGATCAAAAGACTGGGCGTGGCGGCGGAGTGGCGGTCGAGACGACTCGAATGGGCCAAGCGGGGCGGCTGCGGGCCGAGTGCGGCGGCGGGAGTGGGGGTGGACGTGGAGGTGGGGTGAGCGGGCCGATACGGACCGGGAGTCAGCGGGGCGGCTCCGGCAGCTCCTCACCCGTCTCCAGAAGGGACTTGAGACTGGAGATCAGCGCGGGCCAGCCCTCGCCGATCATGCCCTTCATCAGGCCGTCGGAGGCCAGGTCGCCGTGGGTGACCGTGAGTTTGACCATGTCGCCGGAGGGTTCGATCACGAAGGTCGCCTTGGAGCGGGGCTCCCGGGCGAGGCGCTCGTAGACGTCCTGCTCAAGACGTACGGCCTCCGCCCAGGCGGGTGTGAAGGTATGCCAGGTGTACGAGAGGAGGCGACCGGGCTCGGCCTCCAGGACGACCTGCTCGGGGTCTTCGGTCCGACGCCCTTCCTCGTCCCAGACCATGGGGGCACCGGGGGTCCACTCGCTCTCGAAGGCCACGCCCCAGTACCGGCGGGTGAAGGCCGGGTCGGTGAGCGCCTTCCAGAGCTCGTCGGGGGTGGTCCGAATATAGGTGGTGTAGACAAACGTATGGCTGTCCATCGCGCTGCCCCTCGGATCTGCCGTCCCCTCCCTCCAGCCTAGGCAGGCGCCGGACGGACGTGCCAGCGTAGGGCCCCCGTCCGGCCCGGATCGCCGGTTGAATAGGTGCGGAGGAAACTATTCAACGTGCTGCTAGCGTGTCCTGATGTCGCTCAAGCACGCCGTCCTCGCAGCTCTCCTGGAGGGCGAGGCATCCGGATACGACCTGGCCAAGATCTTCGACGTGTCCGTCGCCAACTTCTGGGCCGCCACCCCGCAGCAGCTCTACCGCGAGCTGGACAAGCTCGCCGAGGCCGGCCTGATCACGGCGCGCGTGGTGGAGCAGGAACGCCGCCCCAACAAGCGGATGTTCAGCCTGACGGAGCCCGGAATGCTGGATCTGACCGCGTACACGTCGACACCGCCGCGCCCCAGCGCCGTGCGGGACGAACTGATGGTCCAGGTCCAGGCCTGCGACGAGGGCGACACGGCGGCCGTCCGTGGGTTCGTGGCCCAGCGGATGGAGACGGCTCGGGCGAAGCTGGCGCGCTACGACCGGCTGCGGGAGTGGATGCTCGCCGGGCGGGACGAGGAGAAGTACCTCGACGAGGCGGAGCGGGTCGGCCCGTACCTCACGCTGATGCGCGGCCGGTTCTTCGAGGAGGAGAACCTGCGCTGGGGCGAGCGGGCCCTCGCAGTGCTCGACCGGCGCGCCACGGCACGCGGCGGGAAGGCGGAGGCCGGCGCCGCCGCGGCACACCAGGGCTGACAGTCCCTGGAGTGATGGCGATTACCGGGAGGGTGACGGGTGCCAGGAGGGGTGACGGCGAGTTCTACTCTGGGGTAACGTCACCCGCCGGCCACCGGACGCGCCGGTGGCGGACCACGTACGGATCGAGGACGGGCCTCAAATGAACGTCGGTGACCTCGTCGAGGACTTCAGCCTTCCGGACGAGACGGGCGCCTCGCGCTCCCTGACCGGCCTGCTGGCCGAGGGTCCGGTCGTCCTCTTCTTCTACCCTGCGGCACTCACCCCCGGCTGCACCGCCGAGGCCTGCCACTTCCGTGATCTCGCGGCCGAGTTCCGCGCCGTCGGCGCGCTGCCCGTCGGGATCAGCACGGACCCGGTGGAACGGCAGCAGGAGTTCGCCGAGCGGCACTCGCTCGGCTACCCCCTGCTGTCCGACCCGGACGGTGCCGTACGCGAACGGTTCGGCGTGAAGCGCGGATTCTCGCTCGCGCCGACCAAGCGGGTCACGTTCGTGATCGGGCAGGACCGGCGGATACGTGAGGTCGTGCGCAGCGAACTGCGCATGAGCGCCCACGCCGACCGTGCGCTCGCGGCCCTGCGCCGTCCCTGAACACGACCGTCCCTCCTCGGAACGGCCGAGGTTCCTTCAGGCGCCGAGGATCTTGGCCTTGGCAGCCGCGAACTCCTCGGGGGTGAGCAGTCCTTGCTGGGCGAGTTCGCCCAGCCGGACGAGCTGGTCGGTCACCGATGGCGCGCTGGGCGCCGGTGGCGCGGCGGCGGCCAGGGGCTGCTGCCCCGGCGGGCCGGATGACGGGCCGGCCGAGCGGACGGCGTCTCATGAACATCGTCGGCTCCTTACTGCTGAGGCGGCGGCCACGGCCTCGCGGTAGGCGTCCCTCGCCTTCGGACGTGGACACCTCACCGTTGACGGACCTGACCACCACGAGCGAGTCGATCAGGGCGCACCGGGCCCGCTCTGCGCAGGTCCGCGACGGCTGACACCGCCGCCACTTTCAGCCGCCCCCCGGGGAGGCGAGCACGACACATTCCACCGGCCCCATGGCGCTCCGTTCCTCGCGTCCATACACGGCTCCGCGTGTGGTCGTCGGTGCCGCACGCGGTCCGCGGCCACCATCCGAACACGGCGGCCGGTGGCCCGCATGTGGAGCGGCCACGACGTGCGGGGGCCCGCGTGCTGGGTGAGACTCACTGAAACGCCAGGCCTCTCCCGCCGGCGTGGGAACGGAGTGTGCAGGAATGGACGACTACCCCCTCCTCAACCTCTTCTGGACCATGCTGTGGTTCTTCGTCTGGATCATGTGGCTGTTCCTGCTCTTCAAGGTGGTCACCGACATCTTCCGCGACCACGATCTGAACGGCTGGGCCAAGGCCGGCTGGCTGATCTTCTGCATCGTCCTCCCGTATCTCGGCGTGCTCGTCTACGTCATCGCCCGGGGCAAGAGCATGAGTCAGCGTGACGTCAAACAGGCCAAGGAGAGTGAGGCCGCCTTCCAGAGCTACATCCGCGAGGCCGCCGGAACGCAGGAGGGCGGTGGCGGCAGCGCCGCCGCCGAGCTGGCCCGGCTCGCGGAGCTCAAGGACAAGGGCGCGATCACACCAGAGGAGTTCCAGCAGGCGAAGGCCAAGGTCCTGGCCTGAGGCCCAGGAGGAGCATGAGGAGAAGGCGCACCCGGACGTGCGGAAGAGGACGCGGGCGGCTCCGGCCGCCGGGCTCGCCGGTTCCCTCCTGAAGGAGGTCCTGGCGGAACCCGGCAGGCTTCCGGAGTCGCTCGCGTCCTTCGCCTTGCGCCATCTGGGCCCGGGAGCCGGTCCGGCCGTCGCCCGCCTCCGCGAGGCCCACCCCGAGGCCGACGCGGCCGCCCTCCGGACCCTGGTCGTCGCCCGTGGACGACGGTCGGTGACGGCTGAGGGCGCCTTCGTCGGCGGCCCCTTCCTGCTGCTCATCCCCGTGGCCTTCTGCGGCGCGCTCCTCACCCAGGTGCGCACGGTGCTCGAGATCGCCGCCGTCGACGGGTGGGACTCCGCGGACCCGCAACGCGCTGCCGAACTCCTCGTTCTGCAAGGGGTGTACGGGGACACCGAGACCGCCCGGGCCGCGCTCGACCCGGCCGGTACCCGGCCCGGTACCGGCGGCGACCGGGGGCGCGTGGCAGCACTCCTGGACCTGATCACCCGGATGGCGCGGCTCCTCGGCCTTGTCACGCCGGACGACAGGGCGGGCCGTTGGGTCCGTATCGGCAGGTGGGCACTCCTCGGCGCCGTGTTCCTGGTCGGCCTGGTGGCGCCACTGGTCTGGCTCCCCTACATGGCCGCCGGGTACTACCGCAGCACCACACGGCTGACCGACCGCGCCACCGTCTTCTACGTCGGCTCCCCCGACCCACGCTCCCCGCGCGGTGTTCGGCTCGACCCGGTCATGGCACGCGCGGGGCTGCGCGCGGTCGGTTCCATTCTGTTGCCGACGGTCGCCATCTTCCTGGTGGTCGTCACGGACATCCGCATCGCGGGCGGGCGGTGGCCGGTCCTGGGGATCGTCCTCACCAGCAGCTGCCTGGTCTCGGGCGGCTGGTGGCTCTGGCGGCACCACAAACGACGCTCCTGATACGCGGACCGGGACCCTTATGCGTGCGCCGGCACCCTCAAGACGCACACCGGGACCCTTAATACGTATGCCGGATACCGCTTTGATACGGTCATGGCGTGAGGCTGACGAAGTTCACCGACCTGGCGCTCCGTGCCGTGATGCGCCTGGCGGTCACCGCTCCGGAGGAGTCCGTCACCACCCGCGAGGTGGCGGAGTCGATGGACGTGCCCTACGCCCACATGGCGAAGGTAGTCACCCGGCTGCAGCACCTCGGCGTGGTCGAGGCGCGGCGGGGCCGCGGCGGCGGGCTGGCCCTGACGGAACGGGGCCGGCGCTCCTCGGTGGGCTGGCTGGCCCGCACCCTGGAGGGCGAGGAGGAGGTCGTCGCCTGCGAGGGCGATCCCCCCTGCCCGCTGCGCAGCGCATGCCGGCTGCGCGGGGCGCTGCGAGAGGCGCAGGAGGCCTTCTACCGCGCCCTTGATCCGCTGACCGTGGCGGAGCTGGTGGAATCGCCGACCGGACCGCTGCTCCTCTCACTCAGCCCTCGCCCCACCCTCTGAGCCGTGCACGCCCTCGGGCGCTCACGCTCACCGTTAAATACGTAGATCATCTACCAGATTGCGAGTTCTCATGCTGTCCGAGCAGGCCGTCCCCGTCGTCCGTGCCACCCTGCCCGCCGTCGGCGGGGCGCTCGACCTGATCACCGAGCGGTTCTACGGGCGTCTCTTCGCCACCCATCCCGAGCTTCTGCGCGACCTGTTCAACCGGGGCAACCAGGCCGGCGGTGAGCAGCGGCAGGCGCTCGCGGGCTCCATAGCCGCGTTCGCCGTCGCCCTGGTCGAGAAGCCGGACACCCGTCCGGACGTGATGCTGTCGCGCATCGCGCACAAGCACGCCTCCCTCGGAGTCACTTCCGCACAGTACAAGACCGTGCACGAGCACCTCTTCGCGGCGATCGTCGAGATCCTCGGCGAGGCGGTGAACCCCGAGGTCGCCCGGGCCTGGGACGAGGTGTACTGGCTGATGGCGAACGCGCTGATCGCGGTGGAGTCGCGGCTCTACCAGGAGGCGGGGGTGGCCGAGGGCCAGGTCTGGCGGTCGATGGAGATCGCCGAGCGGCGCGAGGAGACGGCCGACACGGTCTCCTTCGTCCTGCGTCACGCCGACGGGAGCCCCACCTCCGCGTTCCGGCCGGGCCAGTACGTGAGCGTCCAGGTCCCCCTGCCCGACGGCGCCCGGCAGATCCGCCAGTACAGCCTCTCCGCGGCTCCCGGACGCCCCCAGTGGCGGATCACCGTCAAGCGGGTGGACGGCGACCCGGCCGGCGAGGTCTCCTCCTGGCTGCACGCCCACGCGCGCGTGGGCGACACGCTGGAGGTCTCCGCCCCGTTCGGCGACCTGGTCCTGCCCGAGGGCGAGAGCCCGCTGCTGCTCGCCTCCGCCGGGATCGGCAGCACCCCGATGCTGGCGATGCTCGATCACCTGGCGGCCACCGGATCGACGCGGCCGGTCATGGTCCTCCACGCCGACCGCACCCCGGCCTCCCACGCGCACGCCGCAGAGCTCCGGCACCTCGTGGACTCGCTGCCGCAGGGAACGCTGCACCTCTGGTACGAGGAGCCGGGCGACTCCGGAGCCGGAGCAGGCCGCGCGGACATCACCGCACTGGACCTGCCGGCCGGTGTCACCGCGTACCTGTGCGGGCCACTGCCCTTCCTCCGCTCGGTCCGCGGCGAACTCGTCGGCCGGGGCGTCGCCGCCGCCGACATCCACTACGAAGTGTTCGGCCCCGACCTGTGGCTGGGCGCTGAGAACTGACCACGTCTCACCCAAGCCCCTTCGATCCATAAGCTCCATAGCGCTCCCGGCACGGATACTGCATAGTGAGGTGCCATATCAGCCTCGCAATCAGCGGGTTCGCAGGGAATGGACGGAAGCGATGGGCTCGTTCGGATCAGCAGGCGGCGGCCGGGGCACGGGGCGGCCCGTGCGCGGGATCGCCCTCGACATCGGCAGCTCCAGGACCCGGGCCTGGGCTCCGGGGGCGGGCGTCTTCGCGGACGTGCCGAGCGGTCCGGTGCGGCGCGGTCGCGTGACCGACGCGGCCTCCCAGCTCCGCCTGCTCCAGCGCCTCGCCGCCTCCGCCCCCGGCGACGACGGGTACGAGACGGTCGTCATGCTGACCCATCCCGTACTCGCCGCTCCCGAGGAGCGGGCGGCGGCACGACGGGTCGTGGACGCGCTCGGTCCGGCGCGGGTCATCTCCGTGGACAGCGCCCGCGCCGCGGCCGCCCACGCGGCGCCGCCCGGCGGCGGCCCGCTGCTGGTGGTCGACCTCGGGGCGCAGCTGACCGAGGTCACGCTGGTCGTGGACGGCCTCGTCCAGGACGCCCGGCTGGCCGAGGTGGGCGTCGACGACCTGCCGGAGTCGGGCAGCGTGCCGGACGCGGTCGCCTGGACGGCCGCAGACATGGTGAGCGACCTGTGGCGGCACGACCCCACCGGCGCCGTACGCGGGGCGCTGCGCCGCGGGGTCCTGGTGACCGGCGGCGGCGCGCTGCGGCTCGACGTGACCGGCTGCCTCGCCCACCTCCTCCGCGCCCGCATCCGCCTGGCGAACGACCCGTCGACCAGCGTCGTCCGCGGCGCCGGCCTGATGCTCGCCTCCGCCCTCCGCCACCCCGCCCGTCTCCCCGCGCGGTGAGCGGGGTCGACCCGGCCCGGCGGAGCACAAAGGACGGGCGGAGGGCAGACGACGGCCGGAGGGCGGAAAGGCCGCGGCGCGTGAAGTGAGGGATGGGCGTGCCGTGGGTCAGCAGCCCATGGACCAGATGTGGGAGTCACCGCGGTCGTTCGCCGCGCCGTTGTAGCCGACCTCCTGGCCCGGGGCGAGACAGATGGTCATGCTGCCGCCCTGCCAGGCGCTCTCGTAGACCTTGACGTGGTCCTTGATGCCGGGTCCCGAGATGCCGTGGTTGGCCCAGGAGGAGTCGGTGTCGGAGATCCAGCTCTCCCACCAGCCGTCATCGCCGCTCCAGTTGGCGCGCTGGCCACCGAAGTTGGAGTCCTGCCAGACGCAGAACTCACCACTGGGGCATTCGGCCGCCACGGCGGAGGTGGCGAGGCCGAGGCCGGCGGTGGCGGCGAACAGGGCCGCGGCGGTGGTGACGAGAAGTCGCTTCACGAGAGGGTGGTGCCTTTCTGCGGGTGGGTGGGCGCGGGCAGTTCGACTGCCCGCCGCAGTGCGCGGTCGCGCAGCTGCCGGTACGTGGTGAGCTCGCCCCGGCGCAGGGCACGCACCGTGACCAGCTCGGCCGCCTCCAGCCGGGCGCGGACCTCGTCGAGTCCGCTCTCGCGGGAGCAGCGGGTGGCGACCGCCGGATCGGGACGGTCGGGGCGGGGGCTGCCCGGTGGGGTCACGCACCGGGTCCATCGGGCGAGTGCCGCGCGATGGGTGGGGTCGGCGCGCATCCGGGCCTGGGCCTCGGCCCGGAGGTTGTCGACGACGACCTGGGCCCGGAACCAGCTGCGCTGGTCGCCATAGAGCCGCTGTCTGGCACCGGCGAGGCAGCCGTCCTCGTGGGCGGTGACGGTGGCGCCCGTGGCGAGGGTGACGGAGAGTTCCCGGGGACCGGCGCCGAAGAGCGCCGCCTGGAGCGTCCGCTCCTCGTCCGGGGCGCGGGGCCTGGACGTCAGCGAGAGTCCCTGGCCGTTGAGGCAGTCCACGACGAGCCGGTGCTCGGCGGCCGTGAGGAGCGCGTCCTGAGCCGCCTTGCCGGAGGGAACGCCGGGGGACACGGACGCTCCGGGCCCGACGGCGGTGCAGCCGGACAGCAGAAGTGCGGCGGCCGCGGCCAGGAAGGCACGGCGGGTGCGGCGGGCGCGCGCGGTGGTACAGAGCATGGGGTCCCCCTTCGATCGTCCCTGGTGGGAGCGGCCGACGAGTGATCGACTCGGCGACTCGGGATGATCACTGCCCGAGTGCGGAGCCACCATGCCGGAGCTCACTCGAACGGGTCGAACGCGCCGGGGTGCGCGCCTCTCGGGCGCCGTCGCTGTGCCGTGCGGAAGAGTGACCGAGAACGACAGAGCCCCGGTTGGACGGGGGATTCCAACCGGGGCCGATCGCCGTGACGCGAAAGGCGGTCACCTCAGGGGGGGACCTTGGGGACCGGGCCCCTTCGCAGTCACATACGTAGGAACGGTAAACCATCCCCGAATGTTCCAAGCATTCCCGTGTGGGCGATGTGAGTCACCTCACCCGTTTTCGACAGGTCTCGTCAGTCCTTCTCGGGGCGGTAGACGGAGCCCGGCTCGGCCTTCCCGGGGGCGAGGAGCTCCGGCACGGTCACGAAGGTGAAGCCGCGCCGCTTGAGCTCGTCGATGATGGAGGGAACGGCCGGAACCGTGCCGTCGTAGATGTCGTGGAGCAGGATGATCCCGTCCTCGTGCGCCTGCTCCAGCACGCGCTGCCGTATGAGGGCGGAGTCGGTGGTGGAGTAGTCCTTGGCGGTGACGCTCCACAGGATCTGGGCGAGCCCGAGTTCCCGGCTGACGTCGGACACCGCCCCGTCGGTGCGACCCTGCGGCGGGCGCATCAGGGTGGGCTTGCGGCCGGTGATCTTCTCGACGGCGTCCTGGGTGCGGGACAGCTCGTCGCGGACCTCCGCCTCGTCGAGATCGGTGAGGATCCGATGGGTCCAGGTGTGGTTGGCGACCTCGTGACCCTCGTCGGCTATTCGCTTGACCACCTTCGGGTAGCGGTCGACGTGCTTGCTGCCGAGCAGGAAGAAGGTCGCGGGGACCTGCTTCTCCTTGAGGGTGTCGAGGAGCCGGGGGGTGTCCTTGCCCGGGCCCGCGTCGAAGGTGAGCGCGATGCACTTGACCTTGTCGCAGTCGACGCGACGAGCCGTGGCGCCCGCCTTGTCGTCCGTCCCGCCCTCCCCTCGGGCGTCCTGCGGAGTGACGGTGTCGACTCCGCAGCCGCCGAGCGTCAGCATCAGCGACGCCGCGGCCAGCAGGACTGTGGCCTTCCCTCCGCGTCGGCCCAGCCTGAATCGGAACATGGTGGAACCCGCTTTCCCCGGAAATGTCTTCGGTTCGGCCGGAAACCGCCTGGTCAGGGCAGCACTCACGGCCGACGAAGCACTCTACACACGGTGTATACCGGGGATGCGGGCGGGGTCTTCCAGACGGCGGGGCTCAGACAGCTGGGCCTTCAGACAGGTGGGCCTTTCAGGCAGGTAGGTCTTACGGGCGGGCGGGTCTTACGGGCAGGCGGGCACACGTGAACCCCGGACGGCGCCCGTCCGCTCCGTCCGGGGAGTTCACGCCTCCGGCTCAGCGGGAGGCGAGCAGCAGTCGGGCCTCGGTCTCCTGGTCACCGGAGACGGACTGCAGGGATTGGATGTCGAAGCCGACGGCCAGCACCTTCTCGACCTCGTCGACGGCGTGGTAGCCGCCGCTGAGCGTGGCGCCGACCGGAGAGGTCAGATGGGTGGGCCGTACCTCCTGGTGGCGTCCGCCGGCCGTGTCGAAGGTGGCCGTCCAGACGGTGGGGGAAGGTCCCGTGGTCGCCTGGGGGCTCGGGGTCTCCATGTCCTCCAGCTGGTAGACACCGTCGAGGACGCCGAAGACGGCCTGCGCGTCTTCCCGGCTGCAGTCATTGAGCTGCACGGTCACGTCGGTGTCGATGTGCAAGTCGTACACGTCGCTCATCTCCTCGCGGCCCGCCGGTCGCTGGTGGCACCCCACGCACGTCGTACCGGCGCTCGTCGTGCCACGTCTCCAGCATCCCTCGCGGAGCGCCGTCCCGCGAGGTCCGTCGTCGTCCGCTCATCGTCGCCCGACGATCCCCTCGACGGTGTCGGCCTCGGCGGCGGACTTGTCGGGACGGTGGCGCAGGACGCGGGCGAAGCGGAGGGTGACACCCGCCGGGTAGCGCGTCGATCTCTGCAGTCCGTCGTAGGCGATCTCGACGACGAGTTCGGGCCGCACCCGTACGGTGAACCCGTCGTCCTCCACGGCGAGTTCCCCGAGCCGCTCGGTCTGCCAGCGCAGCATGTCGTCGGTGAGTCCCTTGAAGGTCTTGCCGAGCATGGCGAAGCCGCCGTCCGCGGTGCGCGCGCCGAGATGCAGGTTGGAGAGGAGCCCGGTCCTGCGCCCGTGGCCCCGCTCCACGGCGAGGACGACGAGGTCGACGGTGTGGACGGGCTTCACCTTCAGCCATGTGCGCCCCCTGCGGCCGGCCACGTACGGCGCGTCCAACGCCTTGACCAGGACGCCTTCGTGCCCACGGGACAGCGTGTCGGCGTAGAACCGCTCGGCCGCCTCGACCTGCGCGGGGTCGGCGGGATCGGTCACGACGAGGCGCCGGACCCGATGGGACTCGGGGAGCAGCCGGGCGAGGACCTCGTGCCGGTCACGCCCCGGCCGGTCGATCAAGCCCTCGCCGCCGACCGCGAGGACGTCGAAGAACACGGGTGCGAGGGGAAGGGTGGCGTGCGCGCCGGCCACGTCGGCGCGTGAGCCGACCCGGGAGGCGATGGCCTGGAAGGACACCGGCCGTCCGGTGCCGGGGTCGAGCGCGATCACCTCGCCGTCCAGGATGAACGCGTCGGCCCGCACGGCGCGGGCGGTCGCGACCACTTCGGGAAGCCGGTCGGTGATCTCGTCGAGCGACCGGGTGTGGACGTGGACGTCGTCGCCGCGCCGGTGGACCTGGATGCGGATGCCGTCGAGTTTCTCCTCGACGACACAGGGCCCGAGGGCGGTGATCGCCTCGGTGACGGAGCCGGCGGTGTGCGCCAACATGGGCTGTACGGGGTTGCCGACCCGCAGGGTGAACCGGCCGAGCGCGGTCGCGCCCTCGGCGAGCACCGCCTGCGCGACCGGGGGCAGCGAGCCTTCGAGCATCACGGCCCGCCGCAGCTCCGCGGCGGGCACGGTGGCGGCCTGGGCGACGCCTTCCAGGGCGATGGCGTCGAGGGCTCCCTGGCGCACCTCCCCGGTGAGCAGCCGCAACAGGAGATGTTGTTCGTCGTCGGTGGCTGCGGCGAACAGGTCGTGGAGCAGCCGGGTCCGCTCGGCGCGAGCGCCCGCTCCGGAAACCGCCGCGAGCTCCGTCATCGCCTCGTCGACCCGCCCGAGCGTGAGGCCCGGCCGCTCGGCGGGAGGCACCGCGGGCGGAGCCACCTCCTTGAGGACGCTCCAGCCGACCCCGATCCGTCCCTGCGGAAGCCGGCCTGAGAGGTACGCGATGACGAGGGGACTCTCCTCGGGCTCGGCCTCCACGAACAGCCCGGCGAGCAGACCGATCTTGCGCGAGCGCGCGGAGGCCGCAGCGACCTCCCGGGACACCTCCGCGACACGGGCGAGCAGCATGGGCCCATCCTCCCCACACCCCGCCCACGCCGCACGCCGACACCGTCAGGGCCAGGACACCGGGCGCCGCCGTCCGGCGGACCGTCCGCCGTCGGCCACCCTCCTGCGTCGCAGCCGGTCAAGCAGCCTGGTGCGGGCCGAACGGCCCGGTGGATGATCGGTCACCGCCGACCGCCTCACCGGCACCGACACCGGCACCGGCAGCGGCAGCGACGGTGGTGTCGGAACCGAAGGCGGTGTCGGCACCGAAGGCGGTGTCGGCACCTCCGGAACAAGAGGAAGCGATAGCGGTGTCGGCACCGCCGGTGGCGTCGCGGGCCGAGGCGGCGGCGGAACCGCCTGCCGACCCCACGACACCGCGGCCCCGAGCGGCACCACCTGCGCGTGCCGCTCGGAAGGCACGCGTGGGACGGTCGGCACGGACGGTACGGGGGCCATGGTCAGCACCGGCGGTCGAGCCGGCGGCCCGGGGACCCTCACGCCGGACCATCCCCCGACCCATCCCGAATCCCCGGGATACGGCGCGGGCTGCTCGGCGCGCGCCTCGTCCAGGGCCAGAGCCAGGCTCATCCGGTGCCAGAGGATCTCGTCCGGGTCGTCGGCCCGTGTGAGCCGCTCGGCGATGTCCCGCGCCGCTGCCTGCAGCGGCATTCCCGGAGGCGGCGGCGGACGCAGCCGGTCTAGGTGGGTGCGCTCGTACGGGTCGTCGACGACCTCGGCCACCTGGACCGGGTCGAGCAGCGAGGCGATGGCGGCGGCCCGCGCCCAAGGGTCCTCCGTGGCGCGGAGCAGCACGCCGAGCCGCCTCGCCCGCCAGTTCCTCGGCCGCAGGTCCTCGTGCGCGGCGAGGCGCTCGCGCAGTTCCATGGGCAGTCGCCCGGTGAGCAGCGCGGGGCAGGTGAGGCCGAACTCGGCGACCTCTTCCGCGAGATACGTCCACACCACCGCCCGGTAGCGGTTCAGGGAGAACCGGACGGGACTGAGGTAGCCCGCCCGGGCCAGCCGGGTGAAGCGCTCCTGCGTGATCTCCAGGAGCGCCGCGGCCTCCCCGGTGCCGATCGCGTGCACCCGTTCCCGCAGGCCGGCGGGAAAGTCGGGCGCGGCCCTGAGGCGGTCGAGCTCGCACCGCTCGACCCGCCGTCGTCCGCCCTCTCCCACCGGCACCGTCCTCACCAGGCCGAGCTGGACCGCGAGCCGGAACTCGTCGCGCCCCAGTTCCAGTTCCTGCGCGGCCCGTCCCGGTGTCACCGTGCGCGCCCCTTCGTCCACCGTCATCCCGTGGCCCTCCCCCGTACGTCCGTGTTCTCTCCGTGTCGCGGATCGCTCCGACCCACCACCGAGAACGTAACGCAGAGTGACGAACCTCGCACGACCTGTGGACAACCGCCTGTGGACAACACCTCAGCACGACAGGCCGACGTACAGGCGGACAGGCAGACAGGCAGACAGGCAGACGGATGCGTCGACAGCCGGAGCGTCAGAGCACGCCGCCGCCCGGGAGCCCCGGCTGCCGGGCTGCCACACCGAGGTGCTCGCCGACGCGGTTGACCAGCAGCGTCATCTCGTACGCCACCTGGCCGACATCCGCTTCCGCCGCGCTCAGGACGCACAGGCAGCTGCCCTCGCCCGCCGCCGTCACGAAGAGCAGCGCCTCGTCGAACTCGACCATCGTCTGCCGTGCCCTGCCCGCCCTGAAGTGCCGGCCCGAGCCCCGGGCCAGGCTGTGCAGGCCTGACGAGACGGCTGCCAGGTGCTCGGCGTCCTCACGTGCGAGTCCACTGCTCGCACCCGTCACCAGGCCGTCGTTCGACAGCACGAGCGCGTGCCGTATGAATCCGACCCGCTGAGTCAGGTCGTCGAGAAGCCAGTCCAGTCCCTTGTCCAACGCCATCAGTGGTCCTCCCCCTGGGTGGTGCGTCCCGTCGACCGGGATTCCCGTCGTCTCGGGGCCGCAGTGGTCCGCCGTATCGCCGCAAGCCTTACGCACTGTCGTGAACAGGGCAAGCACTGCACCACGCCCGCGCGTGCCGCAGGATGGGGGCATGACGAGGATGACCGACGCTCAGTGGCGGACCTTCGTGTCCGAGGGAACCCGTACCGGCAAGCTTGCGACCGTGCGCGACGACGGCAGTCCGCACGTCGTACCGGTCTGGTTCCTGCTCGACGGGGACGAGTTCGTGTTCAACACGGGCAAGGACACGGTGAAGGGACGCAACCTCGCCCGCGACGGACGCGTCTCCCTGTGCGTCGACGACGACACCCCGCCCTTCGCCTTCGTCTCGCTCAGCGGACGCGCCGAACTCAGCGAGGACCTGGAGGAGTTGCGGCACTGGGCCGGTCGCATCGGCGCCCGCTACATGGGCGAGGACCGGGCGGACGAGTTCGGGGAGCGCAACGCGGTCCCGGGCGAACTCCTCGTCCGGGTACGCATCCACAAGGTGGTCGCCCAGGCCGGCGTGGCCGACTAGGAGGTGTCCGGCCCGGGTCGCGGACCGGGCTCAGCCGACCGTGTCGAGGAGCCGGGCGGTGTGCATCCGTCCGGCGTACTCGACCAGGCGGATGAGCACCTCCTTCCCGGAGTCGCGGTCGCGCGCGTCGCACAGCACGACGGGCGTGCCCCGGTCCAGGTCGAGCGCGCGGGACACGTCGGCCGCTCCGTACGTACGCGCGCCCGTGAAGCAGTTGACGGCGACGACGAACGGGATCTTCCGGTGCTCGAAGTAGTCGACCGCCGGGAAGCAGTCCTCGAGTCGCCGTGTGTCGGCGAGGACGACGGCCCCCAGGGCGCCCTGTGACAGCTCGTCCCACAGGAACCAGAACCGGTCCTGGCCGGGTGTCCCGAAGAGGTAGAGGGAGAGCCCGGAGCGGATCGTGATGCGGCCGAAGTCCATGGCGACGGTCGTGGTGGTCTTCTGGTCCACTCCCCCGGTGTCGTCGACCGACTCCCCCGCACGGCTGAGCTGTTCCTCCGTGCGGAGCGGCCGGATCTCGCTGACCGCGCCGACGAGGGTGGTCTTGCCCACGCCGAATCCACCGGCGACCAGGATCTTCAGGGCGAGGGCGGTGGTGTCCGCGCCGTCGTCCGCGCCGGTGCTCTCAGAGCGCTCGTAGGCCATCGATTACTTCCCTCAGGATTCTTTCGTCGGGGAGCTGTGCGGGGGGTACGGGCCGGCTGACGCGTACGAAGCCCGATTCCAGGAGGTCGCCGAGGAGGACCCGGACGACGCCGACGGGCAGGTCCGCGTCGGCGGAGAGTTCGGCCACCGACTGCGTCTCGGCCCGGCACAGGGCGAGCAGGGACCGGTGCTCGGGTCCGAGGAGGGACTCCTCGGCCGGACCGGGCGGGTCGTCGTCCACGACGACGAGGGCGATGAGGTCGAACCGTACGTTGCTGGGCCCGGGCTTGGTCCGGCCACCCGTCATCGCGTACGGGCGTACGAGCGGTCCGGCGTCGGCGTCGTACCACTGACTGCCCGGCGCGGGCGAGCCGCCGCCGGTGCTGTCCTCGTTCATGGCTGTCTCCGGGTCAGCCGGCGGCCGGCGGGGTCACCGTGAGCCGCGGCGGGGTGTGCAGGTGCTCGCCGACGCGCTTGACGAGGCGGGCCATCTCGTAGGCGATGAGGCCGATGTCGGCGCTCACCGAGCTGAGGACGGCGAGGCAGGAGCCGTCCCCCGCAGCGGCGACGAAGAGGAAGCCGTCGTCCATCTCGACCATGGTCTGACGGACGCCGCCCGTGTGGAACTGGCGACCCGCGCCCTTGGCGAGGCTGTTGAAGCCGGAGGCGATGGCGGCCAGATGCTCGGCGTCCTCACGGCTGAGTCCGTTGGAGGCCCCGACGGCGAGTCCGTCGTTGGAGAGCACGACGGTGTGGCGGACTTCCCGGACCCGCATGACGAGGTCGTCGAGGAGCCAGTCGAGCTCGCCGGACCGGTGGTGAGAGATCCTCTCGTGGTCGATCATGCCTGGTCTCCTTCGGGGCGGGGGTCGTCGAGGGGGGTCGTGCCGTGGCCCGGAGCCTGTCCGGTGCCGGTGCCGAGGGGACGTCTGCTGCCCGGGGCCGCGCCGCCGCCGCGCTGCCAGCCGTCCCGGTAGGCCGTCATCCGGTCACGTACCACCTCCGGGGTGCGGGCGTCCGTTTCCGGCGCGGCCGGCACGAAGACGGGTGCCGCGGCGGGCGCCTCGCGCAGTTGCGGGACGAGGCTCGCCTGCCGTACGCGACGGGGCAGTTCGCCCTCCAGGGCGCCGCCGCGTCCGGCAGGGCCCGCGTGGCCCGCGTGGCCCGCGGGCGTGCCGGGCTGCTGTTCCCGTGCCGTCGGCGGTACGGAGGGACCGCGGCGGCGCAGTTCGGTGACCCCGGCGGGCGGAGGCCCGGACTGCGGCGACGGCGCGAGCGCGGGGACGGCGGTCGGACGCGGCAGGGGCTGCGGCCGGGAGGAGGGTGCGGCCTGCGGCGGGAGCGGCGGCCGTGCGCCACCCACCTCCTTGGGCAGGGCTCCCGGCCGCGCGCCGGTCGGCGGCTGCGGAGCGGTCCGGCGGGGTGCCGGAACGGGCCCGGCGGGGGCGCCTCCACTGATGGCGGGGGCGGGCGGACCGGCCTGCGCCGGGGCGCGGGACACCTGGGGGCGGCCGAAGCGGCGGGCCTCGGCGCGATGCGCCTCCTCACGCTCACGTGCGGCGCGCCCGTCGTCCGTGCGCCGGTCGGCGCCGAGGCGGTCCGCGCTGAAGCCGTCGGGGCCGAACCGGTCGCCCGTCGCGTGCTCGTCGCGGCTCTGCCGATGGTCCGCGCCCGGCTCTCCCCCGCCGGCGGCCGGTATCCGAGGATCGCGCACCTGGGGCGTTCCCGCGTGGGGCGTGTCGGGTCCGTCGCCGGTCGCCGGGGTGCCGCGGCCGGGTGGCAGTGCGCCCTGGAGGAGGTCGGTCGGAAGCAGCACGACGGCCGTGGTGCCGCCGTACGGGGAGGTGCGCAGCTGGACCTTGATGTCGTGGCGGGAGGAAAGCCGGCTGACCACGAAGAGGCCGAGGCGGTCGCTGTCGAAGAGGTCGAGGGCCTCGGACTGGGCGATGCGGGCGTTGGCGTCGGCGAGGGTGTCCTTGCCCATGCCGAGTCCGCGGTCCTCGATCTCCAGGGCGTAGCCGTTTCCGACGGGTTCGCCGCTGACGCGGACCTTGGTGTGGGGCGGGGAGAACTGGGCGGCGTTCTCGATGAGTTCGGCGAGGAGGTGGGTGAGGTCGGCGACGGCGCCGCCGACCACGGCCGTCTCGGGGAGCCGGCGCACCTCCACGCGCGCGTAGTCCTCGATTTCGGAGACGGCGGCACGGACGACGTTGGTGAGGGGAACGGGCATCCGCCAGGCGCGGCCGGGGGCGGCACCCGAGAGGATGATCAGGCTCTCGGCGTGGCGGCGCATCCGGGTGGTGAGGTGGTCGAGCCGGAAGAGGTCGCCGAGTTCGTTGGGGTCGTCGGCTCGCCGCTCCATGCTGTCGAGGAGGTTGAGCTGGCGGTGGACGAGGACCTGGCTGCGACGGGCGAGGTTGACGAAGACGCCGGAGATGCCGCTGGCGAGTTCGGCGCGTTCGACGGCGGCGGAGAGGGCCGCGCGGTGGACGGTGGTGAGGGCCTCGCCGACCTGACCGATCTCGTCCTGGGAGACGGGTCCCGGCGGGGCCTCGGCCTGGACGTCGATCTCCTCTCCGGCGCGCAGCCGGCGCATGGCGGCGGGGAGTTTGCCGCGTGCGATGCCGAGGGCGGTGTTGCGGAGGCTGACGAGTTCGACGACGAGGCCGCGGCCGATCCGTACGGAGATGACGAGTGAGGCGGCGACGGCCGCGAGGCCGAGAACGACCGCCGCGCCGCCCGCGGTGAGCACACCACCCGCGAAGGGGTCGGCGCGGTGGGCCGCGGCGGTGCGCGCGTCGGTCTCGATCGCGGTGAGGCCGCTCCGTACGGCGGCGAGGGTGTCGTCCCAGTCCGCGGAGGTGACCGCTTGGGCGGCGGGGCGGCCGGGCTCGGCCGAGAGGATCCGGTCCTCCGCCCGGGTGAGCCTGGTGTGGTCTGTGCCGGCGGCGAGCCGGGCCCACGCGGCGCGTTCGGCGGCGGGCAGGTCGGCGGTGGCCGAGGCGGTGAGGGTACGCCGGGTCTCGACGGCGCCGGCGAAGGCGCGGAGCCGGTCCGCGGTGAACCGGCCGTCGAGGTGGGCGGCGGCAAGGAGGGCGTCCTCGCGGGACAGCATCTCGCCGGCCCGGCCGAATTCCAGGAGTACGCGCGCGTCGGATCCCTGTCGGGTGTCCTGGATGCCGGTGAGGGCACCGCCGACAGCGAAGGCGGCGGAGACCGCCGCCGTGTACTCCTCGTACACCTGGTTCCCGTCGGCCCGTCCGTCGGCGGCGGCAGTACGAAGCCTGGCGAGGCCCGCGACCTTGCCGACGAACACGGTCACCCGCTCCCCGACGTCCCCGGGCAGGTCCCCGGCGTCGCCGACGGTGTGCGTGTCGTTCAGACGGAGCCGGTCGACGGCCTCGTCCGTGCGGCGAATCCGGTCCTTGAGCTCGGCGGCCCGGGTGGCGCCGGGTGCCGCGATCTGCCGTACGGCGGCGCGCCGTTCGGCCTGCAGGGCGGCGACGGCGGCCGTGACGGGCTCACGGATCTCGGCGTCGACGCGCTGGAGCTGACGGAGCCGGGCGACGTCCTGGGCCGTGGTGACGGTGGCGAATCCCCACAGCGCGAGGAGCGAGACGACCGGGACCATCAGGAGCGAGACGATCTTGGCGCGGACGGTACGCGGGCGCAGGCCGCCACGCGGCGGGCGGAGGGGACCCGCCTCGGCGGCGGGAGGAGCGGACGGCGCGTGGGTGGCGGCCATGCGTGCGGTGGTCGGGAAGGCCTCGGGGGTGGGCTCCCCCGGCTCGTCGGCGGGCGGCCCGGCGTGTGCGCGCCGCCCGCGCGCGGCCGCCGACGGCGGCGCCGACGCCTCGGCGTCGTTGGTCCTGCGGGGAGTTCGCATGGCCTCCTCGTTCCGGCTGCGACGGTCTCTGGTGCGGTGGGTCCCGTGAGCGGGTTGGAGCACGGGGGAGGGTCAGTTCATGGGCGTACGGGCGGCCCGGGCGGTGCGGAAGCCGGGAGGTGCGACGTCCACCGCGCGCTCGTCCGGCTCGGTGAGGCGCCCGGCGGAGGCGTACGCGGCCCGTTCCCTGGCCGTGGGGGAAAGGGCGACGAAGGCGGCGGTGATGAAGAGGTACGAGCCGAGGCCGACGGCGAGCGGGAAGATGAACTGCATGACCGTGGCCCCCGAGAGGGTCGCGGAGGAGGGGGCCACGTCCACCCGCACCGCGAACATGCCCGTGTAGTGCATGCTGCTGACGGCCGCGCCCATCACGAGCGAGGCGACGGCCACGGCGGCGGGCGAGTGGATGTTGAGGGCCGCCCAGAGGGCCGCGGTGGCGGCGACGACGGCGATGAGCACGGAGAGGCCGACGAGCAGGGGGTCGAACCGGACCTCGCCGTGGAGCCGGAGGGCCGCCATGCCCATGTAGTGCATGCTCGCCACGCCGATGCCCGTGGTGAGCCCGCCGATCAGGAGCGAGCGGACCCGGTCGCGTCCGTAGCCGACGGCGAACACGCCGAGGCCGACAACGGCCATCGCGATGACCAGGCTGAGAATGGTCAGCGGAACGTCGTAGCGGATGTCGGTGCCGGTCACGCCGAAGCCGAGCATCGCCACGAAGTGCATCGTCCAGATGCCGGTGCCGATCGCGGAGGCCGCCGTGAGCAGCCAGTTCCGCCGCGAGCGGCCGGTCGCGTCGAGCGCTCGCACGGTGCAGCGCAGCCCGAGGGCGGCGCCGACGCAGGCCATCGCGTACGACAGTGCAGGTGTCAGCCAGCCGAAGGTGGCGTGGTCCAGGTGTCCCATGGCTCCCGGACGCTAGTGCGCATCAGGGGGCGCACCAGGGGCGCATTTCGAAAGCTGATGGAATATGACAGAGAGATGATCCCGAACGATCGCACCGGGCTCGAACGTGCACACAGAACATGCACACAAAATGTTCACACAGAACGTTCACCTCTCCGGGTACGGAATCATGAGCGCATGAGCGATGACCCCACACACGTCCGAGAGTTCTTCGGCGCTCGCGCCGCCGACTGGGACAGCCGGTTCCCCGACGACGGCCCCGCGTACGCGGCCGCGGTGAACGAGCTCGGACTGCGCCCGGGCGACGCGGTGCTCGACGCCGGCTGCGGGACCGGGCGTGCACTGCCGCCGCTCCGCGCCGCCGTCGGCCCCTCCGGAACCGTACTCGGCGCCGATCTCACCCCCGAGATGCTCGAACGGGCCGTCTCCGCCGGGCGCGGCGGCACGGACGGGACCGCGACGCTGCTGCTCGCCGACGTCGGACGCCTGCCGGTGGGAGACGGCGCCCTCGACGCCGTCTTCGGCGCGGGGCTCATCTCGCACCTCGCGGAACCCGTGACCGACCTCCGTGAACTCGCCCGGGCCGTACGCCCCGGCGGCCGGCTCGCCCTCTTCCACCCGATCGGCCGGGCCGCGCTCGCGGCCCGGCACGGCCGGCAGATCACCCCGGACGACCTGCGCGCCGAGCCCCGGCTTCGCCTCGTACTCGCCGAAGCGGGCTGGCGGCTCGTCAGTTACGTCGACGAGGACACGCGATATCTGGCCATGGCCGTCCGCGAGGGTTGATCCGGGAAACCCGTCCGGGTCGCGGCCGCGGTTGCGGCTCGGACACGGACGGGGACGGGGACGGGTACGGGTACGGGTACGGGCACGGGCACACGGTCGCGGTCGCGGTCGCGGACCAGGCTGGATCCCCCGCACGGATGTGGCAGAGTCGGGGCGGGGTCGACGGTCTGAGGCCGCGGGACGCATCACATCCCACCGGGTGGCCGTATCGGGGTGAGGGGGCTGCGGGTGGCACGGGTGGTCGACGATCGGTTCGAGCTGGTGGCGCGGCTCGGCGGGGGCGGCATGGGGACCGTGTGGAGAGCACGGGACCTGGCACTCCACCGTGAGGTGGCCCTCAAGGAGGTCCGCCCGCCCGACCCGGCGCTGGCCGAGTACGACCCCGAGGGCGCCCGGGAGCTCCGCATCCGGGTTCTGCGGGAGGCCCGGGCACTCGCCCGCGTGGCGCACCCCCAGGTGGTGACCATCCATCACATCGTCGACGGCGGCGAAGGCACCTACCCGTGGCTGGTCATGGAACTGGTCGCCGGCGGCTCGCTCCAGGACCGGCTGGACCGGGGCGACCTCACCGCCGGCGAGGCGGCCCCTCTGGGACGCGGGATCCTGGCGGGACTGCGGGCCGCCCACGCGGCAGGCATCCAGCACCGGGACATCAAGCCCGCGAACATCCTGCTGCGGCCCGACGGACAGCCCGTGCTCACCGACTTCGGCATCGCGGCGATCCACGGGGCCACCGCCCTCACCGCCGCCGGCTCGATCATCGGCACGCCCGAGTACATGGCGCCCGAGCGCGTCGCCGGCGAGGAGGGCGGGCCGCCCGCCGACCTCTGGTCGCTGGCGATGACGCTGTACGTCGCGGTCGAAGGCCACCATCCGCTGCGCCGGACCAACACGCTCGCCACGCTCGCGGCCGTCCTCGGCGAGGACGTGCCGCCGCCTCGGCGTGCGGGACCGCTGACGCGGGTCCTCACGGGCGTGCTGGTACGGGACCCGGCGGCGCGTCCCGACGGCGAAGCGCTTGACCGGATGCTGGCCGAAGTCGAAACGGAGACGGCAGCAGAAGCTCAAGCTCCGCTTGAAGCCGAGACTTCGGCTTCGGCCGGGGGTGGTGGACACCGCGTCGACGCCGAGCCGAGGGACGCGGTACCGGCGGGCGCCGGTTCGGCTGGGACACAGGGGCCGACGCCGCCGGCGGAGATCCCACCCGGCTCGGGCGCACAGGGCTCGGCGCCGCCCACCGCACTCCCCCAGGGCGTCGGCGCACGGGGATCGACGGCCGCCCCATCGGTCCCACCGTCCGGCCTCGGCATCGACGTCGCCGCTGCCGACACCGCCACGGTCTTCCCCCTCGCACCCCCGGCCCCCGCCTCGACACCGTCCGCCACGGCTACACCGCCTGCACCGCCGACCCAGCCGCCCGCGACCCGGAAACGGCGCCGCGGGGCCTACGCCGGGGCGGCCGGGGCCGCCGTCGTGCTGAGCGGTGTGCTGGTCTGGAACCTCCTTCCCCTCGGCGGGGAGAAGTCCGACGGCGAGGGGAACCGAACCGCGGGCAAGCCCAGCAGCCAGGGCGGTCCCTCCGCGTCCTCGTCGTCTTCATCGCCGTCCACGGGTGCGTCTGCGGCGAACCCGTCCAGCGGCGCCGACGCACTCACCATCGGGATCAAGTTCGACCAGCCCGGTCTCGGCTTCAAGAACCCGGACGGCACGTACGCGGGCCTGGACGTGGACGTGGCGACCTACATCGCCTCGGGACTCGGCTACCGCCCCTCCGACATCCGGTGGAAGGAGGTGCGAAGTTCCACCCGCGAGTCCCTCCTCTCCGGGGGCGACGTCGACCTCGTCGTGGCCACGTACACGATGACTTCCCTACGGGACAAGAAGGTCGACTTCGTCGGCCCCTACTTCATGGCCCATCAGGACGTCCTGCTCGCCGCGGACAACACCTCCGTCAAGAGCCGGACCGATCTCAACGGCCTGAAGGTCTGCACGGCCACGGGCTCCAGCACCGCGCTCCTGATCCGGACGAACCTCGCCCCTCAGGCGCAGGTCGTGACCCACGACAGTTACGCGCGCTGTATCAGCGACCTCGCCTCGGGTGCCGTCGACGCCGTCACCACCGACGACACGCTGCTCGCCGGTTACGCCCAGCAGAACGCGTACAAGGGCCGTTTCAGGCTCGCCGGCTTCCGCATCACCGACGAGCCCTATGCCATCGGTGTTCCGGAGGGCGGCGACCGCGATCGCGTCATCCAGCGGGTGCTCCAGAAGATGGTCGACGACGGTGCCTGGAAGAAGGCCGTCGAGAAGAACCTCCCGCTCCTGCGGACGGCCACGCCGCCCGTCCAGCAGTGGTCCTCCACCGGAGGACCCTCCTAGTCGCAGCCAACGCACCCTTCTTTCCCGGCACTTCACTGACTACCGTGGTTGTGCCGGGCAGTCGTGCCCGGGAAAGGCGGTGGGGCGTGGCACGGGTACCCGAAAGACTGCGCAGACTCCTTCCCTCCGCCCGGCGGGCACCCGAGGCAGCCGCGCCTGCACCACCGCGCCCCCGGCAGGGGCACAACCTGTTCGAGGCGGCGGCCGAGTACGTGGCCGCGTGCGCCGAGGACGACCCGGCGCGGGCGGAGGAGGCGGCCAGCCGGGTCTCCCCCGGCATGCTGTCGTTCGGGGTCAACGAACTGGCCTGCCGGGCCCTCCTCACCCTCGCCCGGGAACGGAACCAGTCGCCGAGCACCGTGGCCCGCTCGCTGCTCGGACTGCGGGCGGACCCGGCGAGGCCACCGGCGGGTGACGCGTAGGGCCCGCCGCCCACAGCAGGGGCACGATCGCGGTCGGCGGCTTCGCATCCGTCGGCGATGCAGGTCACGGCGCCAAGCTATGGACAGGCCTCCCTACTCACTGGTTAAGGTGCGCCGACAACCAGATGGGGAGGCATGCGTGGCTGGGACGGACCCGATCGCCGAGGCCGAGGCCGCCGGCGATGCCGACGCGCTGTTTGTGCTGACCGCGGCACTGCTGACGCCCGCGCGTTTTCCGAGCGTGCTCGGTGACGACTACCCGGCTGCCTGCGCGGCGCTGGGTCTTGAGCCGTACGTGGACGGGTACGGGCTCGTGTTCGGCCAGGACGGGCTCGGCGCGCGCTGGACGGTCGTCGTCGACGACGTGTCGCTCGTCGCGGTGGCCATCTCCTCCTGGGACTGCGGTATGGCCTACGACCTCTCCCCCGACGAACGCTCGGTGGTGGCCGGGCTGCCGGGCTGGCCTCTCGACCTGGTCGCCCGCGCCCCCGGCGTACCGGCCCCGCACGACCCGGAGCCGGAAGAGGGCGATCCCGCCCCGCTGACCCCGCCCTCCGGCGACGCCTGGGGACCTGCCCAGCGACGCCTCGGCGCCGACGAGGTGGCGCTCCAGTGGGCGGACTGGCGGAGTCAGGTGGAGGACGGCGCTCCGGCCGGGGAACGGACGGGCGCCTCACCCGACACGGCGGCCTCGCCCAAGAGCAGCGCCTCACCCGACACGGTGGCCTCGCCCAAGAGCAGCGCCTCACCCGACACGGTGGCCTCCTCCGAAGCGGCACCTTCGCCCGAGTCGGCCTCTTCCCCCGAGACCGACGCCGCGTCCAAGAGCGCGGTCGCAGCCAAGACTCCCGCCCCGTCCAGGACGTCTGCCTGGTTCGAACCGGCCTCCCGCTCCAAGGCGGCGTCCGCGGTCGTCGCACCCGAACCTTCCCCCGACGTCGCCCCCGAACCGACCGCCGACACCGACGCCGTCTCCGACCCGTCTCCCGACGCCGCCTCCGACCCGTACGCCGGAGTCCGTAGGGCCCTGGACCAGGCGCTCCGCTACCTGGAGGAGCCGCCGCCGGTCGGGCGCGTGCGGTCCGACGCCGGTACGGACGAGGGCGTGCGGACGCTGCGGGCGGACGGCCCCGGCTGGTCGCTGGTGGCCCGGACGGACGACATGGCCTTCGTCCTGCTCGACGAGCTGCCGGGCGAGGTGCTGCCGGTGGCCCGGGGACCGCGGCTGCCGGCGATCCTCGAAGGACTCGACGCGATCGCCATACGCCCCTCCTGAGCGGCCTCGGCGTGACATCCCCTGGGGGGTGTCACGCCGCTCCACACGGAACGACGGCCCGAGGTGTGGTCCGGGACCATGGCCCGGGGGTCGGGGTGCGCCGCAGGATGTGGCGCCGCACCCCTTCCCGCCGTCCCCTCGGAGGCCCACCATGCGCCTGTTCCCAGGCGTCCCCCTGCTCACCGCGCTGCTGACCGCCGTCACAGTCCTGGCCCCCGCGAGTTCCGCCGGGGCGGAGGGGCGGGCCACCGCGCACTGCGCGCGGCAGGACCGGCTGCACGTTCCCGGCGCCGAGCACCAGCAGTCCGCCTGCCTGGCCGATCTGACGACCGCCGGGCTCGCGGGCACGCAGTACACCGACACGGCGGACCAGGCCGGGCTCGCCGCCCGGGGGACCCGTAACCCCTCGGGCGTGCCCGGGGTCCAGATCGACGGCTACTTCCCCGACGACTCGCGCCTCAACGCCACCCATGGCTGGGCGCACGACGCGCAGTTCGTCATCCGGCTGCCCGACCACTGGAACGGCGGGCTCGTCGTCACCGGCGCGCCGGGCACCCGGCGGCAGTACTCCACGGACGCGCTCATCTCCGACCAGGTTCTGGCCAGGGGTTTCGCCTACGCCGCCACCGACAAGGGCAACACGGGACCGGACTTCTTCACCGACGGACGAGGTCCGGGCGACGCGGTCGCCGAGTGGAACCGCCGGGTGACCGAGCTGACGCGGGCCGCCAAGAAGGCCGTGCGGCAGCGTTACGGCCGGGCCCCGGAGCGCACGTACATGACGGGCATCTCCAACGGCGGCTATCTGACGCGCTGGCAGTTGGAGAACCGGCCCGAGCTGTACGACGGCGGGGTCGACTGGGAGGGCGTGCTGTGGACCGCGGGCGGCCCCAACCTCCTGACGAGCCTGCCGGTGACGGTGGCCCGGTCGCTCGGACAGGCCACCGACGATGATCTGATCGGGGCGGGCTTCGCGCCCGGCTCGCGCTTCCTGTGGCCGTACCACGAGAAGGCGTACTGGGGGCTGACGCAGAAGATCTTCCGGGCCGAGTTCGATCCCTCGTACGATCCGGCCTGCCCCGGCTCCACCGCCGGCGGGACCGTGGAGCAGATCTTCGCGCCCTGCGCCTCGGACGCCTCGTACGACTACGCCTCCCGCCCGGCGTCCGTCCACCGCGCGGTGGCGAAGGTCGCGCTCACCGGTCGGATCGGCAGGCCGCTCATCACGCTCCACGGCGACCTGGACACCCTGCTGCCCATCGCCACGGACTCGGATGTGTACGCGGGGATGATCGACGCCCGGGGCCGGGGCGGGCTGCACCGGTACTACACGGTGCAGGACGGGACGCACACCGACGGCCTGTACGACACGTATCCGGACCGTCTGCGTCCGATCCTGCCGTGCTACCGCTCCGTGTTCGACGCGCTGACCCGGTGGGTCGAGGAGAGTAAGGCCCCGCCGGCGGACCGCACCATCGCGAGGCCCGCGAGCGGTGACGTGGTCGACTCCTGCGCTCTGGAGGAGTGAGCCGGGGCCCTGGCGGGCCCACAGGGCTCGGTCAGACCCTTTCCAGCGGGCGGTGCGGGCCCTCCGGCAGCTCGGCGCGGATCGGGTCGCCGGGCCGCACCTCCCCGCCGGTCAGGACGATGCCCATGATCCCGGCCTTGCGCACGACGTCACCGTTCTCGTCGCGGCCGAGCACCTGCTTGAGCAGTCCGTGCTGGAAGTTGTCGATCTGGGCGCACGGGTTGCGCAGTCCGGTGACCTCGACGACGGCGTCCGCGCCGAGGTGCAGGCGGGTGCCGGTGGGCAGGCCGAGGAGGTCGATCCCCCGGGTGGTGACGTTCTCGCCGAGGTCACCGGGGGCGACCTCGTGGCCGGCACCGGCCACGTCGTCGAACAGCTCCGCGTGGATGAGGTGGACCTGCCGCAGATTGGGCTGGGTCGGGTCCTGGGCGACGCGGGAGCGGTGCTTGACCGTCACGCCCGCGTGGACGTCGCCCTCCACGCCGAGTCCGGCGAGGAGGGTGATGCCCTCCCTGTTGGGCTTGGTGAACGAGTACGTGCCGTTGCTGCTGACCGTGGTGACCGTGCCGCCGCTCATGACGAGGAGCTCCCCTTCTCCGATCTCCGGAGGCCGGAGCACCGACCGCCGAACCGATGATCACACCAGGTGTGACCTGCTCCGACCCTACTCGGCCCACTCGGACCGCAGCGGCGCGCCCACCTCGTGCAGATGGCCGAGGGCCTGACGGTACGAGTCCACGAAACCGGTCTCCGTGTACGGGACGCCCAGGGCCGCGCAGTGGGCCCGGACAGCGGGCTGGGCGAGGCGCAGGTTGGGGCGCGGCATGCTCGGGAAGAGGTGGTGCTCGACCTGGTAGTTGAGGCCACCGAGGAACCAGTCGGTCAGGGCGCCGCCCCGGATGTTGCGCGAGGTGAGCACCTGGCGTCGCAGATGGCCCCAGCTGTCGCCGTCCGCGTGCTCGTCGGGACGCTCCATGCCCTTGTGATTGGGGGCGAAGGCCATGCCCAGGTGTACGCCGAGCAGCATCTGGTGGAGGAGGGCGAAGACCAGCGCCTGGGCCGGGGTGAGGAAGGCGAGGAGCAGGGCCGCGTAGCCGGCGAAGTGGGCGAGGAGCAGCGCGCCTTCGGCGAGCCGCTCGCGGCGGGTGCGGCAGGGCCCGTCCTCGGCCAGCAGGGCCTGGACCCCGTACACCTTGAGTGCGATGCCCTCCAGGGTCGTCAGCGGGAAGAACAGCCACGCCTGGTGGCGGGTGAGGAAACCGCGCAGCCCCGTGCGGCCGGCCGTCTGGTGCTCGGCGAAGACGAGGATGTCCGCTGCGACGTCCGGGTCCTTGTCGAGGTGGTTGGGGTGGGCGTGGTGGCGGTTGTGCTTGTCGTTCCACCACTCCCTGCTCATGCCGAGGAGGAGGTTGGCGTGGACGAGCTGGACGATCCGACTGACCTTGCGGTTCGCGGTGATCTGGGCGTGGCCGGCGTCGTGTCCGACGAACGCGGCCCGGGCGGACAGCAGCGCGAGGGGTACGGCGAGCAGCAGTGCCCACCAGGAGGGGCCGATCAGGGCGAGTCCTGCCACGACGGCGGCCATGCCGAGGAGATTGACGGCGATTCCGCGGGCGTACCAGCCGGGGCGGTGTTCGAGGAGGCCCTGTGACCTGACCGTCCGCAGGAGCGGGGTGAACTCGCTGCCGCCCCTGGCACGGGCGGGCGCCGCCGTGGGAGCGGCGGCTGCCGGGGGCAGGACGGTGGCCTGGGACATGGCGGGCTCCGGTTTCTGTCGGTCGGGGTGCGGCGGCGACTCGGTCGATGGCGATCGCTGAGGGGCGTTGACGGTCGCTGACGGTCCTTGGGTGCTACCGAGAACGTACGGATCGGTGATCGCCCGGGGCCATGGCGTCACCACCCGAGCCCGGCGGGGGGTGCGCCGGGGGCCGGGGGTAGGGCGATCCCCACCCCGCTGCGGCTGTGGCGGGGATCACGCGAGGGACGTACGACGTCGAGGCGGTGCCGTGAGGTACCCTCGGCCGCTCGGACTCCAGGTAGTCAAATTTGAGGAATGCGTTGTCGCTGTCGCACGGACCCGATGATCCCGCCCGCGAACCCGCCCAGGAACCCTCCCGCGAACTCACCCGCCACTCCGCCGTCTTCCTCCCCGCCGATCCGCCCCGCGCGGGCCGGATCGCCTTCTGGTCACCGGACGGCGACGACACGCTGCCGGACCTGGACGCCACCACGACCGACCTCGGCAGCGGCAGCGCACTCGGGCTCACGGTCGTGGACGGGGAGAGCCTCCGGCCGGTGACCGTCCCCGCGTACTCCCTCTCCGTACGGGACGCCCTGCCGCTCCTCGCCCCCGCCCGTTTCTCCGACAACGCCGCCCCCGCGAGCGCCTTCTGGGGTGCCGCCTCGCTCCTCGCCCTCGACCTCGTCGCACGCGGCCTGCTCCTGCCGGGTCTCGCCCCCGGCGACGTGGACGCGTGGCGGGCCGGTCCGCTCGGCCCCGGCGAGCTTGCCGAACTGCGCACGCTCGCCGCGTCGATGCCGCCCGAGGCGCACGCCGTGCCGCTCTCACCGGAGGAGCCGCTGCTCCTCCCCCAGCCCGAAGCCCTGCTGCGCGCCTTCACCGATGCCGTCGCGGACAGCCTGCCCCGTACCCCGGCGGCTCAGCTCGCCGCCGGCGGGCCGGCTTTCGCCGCCGACGAGCCGCAGACGGTTCCCGAGCAGCGGGCGTGGGCGGCCGATGTGGCGGCGGTGCACGACGCGGGTGTCCGGCTCTCGCTCCGGCTCGAACTGCCGGGATTCAGCGCCGAGTCGGACAAGGCGCCGGACTTCCGGGCCGTGCTGCAGCTGCACGCCGTCGCCGATCCGACCCTGGTCGCGGACGCGGCGGAGGTGTGGGCGGGCTCCGGCCGGCCGGCGGCCGCGTTCGGCCCCCGGGCCCGTATGGACGCACTCCTCGCGCTCCGGCGCGCCGCCCGTGCCTGGCCCCCGCTGACCCCGCTCCTGACGGCGGCGGTACCCGACACCGTCGAACTCGTCGACGAGGAGGTCGCGGAGCTGCTCGGCGCGGCGGGCCGCGACCTCGCCGCGACGGGCGTCCAGGTCCACTGGCCGCGCGAACTCGCCGACCGGCTCACGGCGAGTGCGGTGATCGGCCCGGTCGGCGGGGAGAAGCACGCAGCGCAGGACCTCTTCGGCGACAAGGGCTCCGCCGAAGGGCTCACCTCCCGCGAGGAGGGGTTCGGCTCCGACGAGGAGGCCGAGGACGCTCGTTCCTCCTCCGTGCTCCCCTCCTTCCTCTCCGCCGACGCCCTGCTCGGCTTCAACTGGCGCTTCGCCGTGGGTGATCAGGAGCTGACCCGCGCCGAACTCGACCGGCTCGCGGAGGCCGGGCGGCCCCTGGTGCGCCTGCGGGACCGCTGGGTTCTCGTCGACCCCGACGAAGTGCGCAGTGCCCGGGCGCAGCAGGACCGCACGGTGACCCCGGTGGACGCCCTCTCGGCCGTCCTCACCGGTACCACCGAGATCGACGGCCGGCCCGTGGAGGTGGCGGCGACCGGGTGGCTGGAGCGGCTGCGGGAGCGGCTCGCCGAACCCGAGGGCGGCCGCCCGGAGGTCTCCCAGCCCCCGGCGCTCACGGCGACCCTGCGGGACTACCAGCTGCGCGGGCTCGACTGGCTGCACCGGATGACCTCTCTCGGCCTCGGCGGCTGTCTCGCGGACGACATGGGGCTCGGCAAGACCATCACCGTCATCGCGCTGCATCTGCACCGGCAGTCCGACCCGGCGTCCGCTGGACCCACCCTCGTCGTCTGTCCGACCTCCCTCATGGGCAACTGGCAGCGGGAGATCGAGAAGTTCGCGCCGGGCACGCCGGTGCGCCGCTTCCACGGCGCCACCCGTGATCTGGAGGACCTCGCCGACGGCGGTTTCGTGCTCACCACGTACGGCACCATGCGGCTCGACGCGGCGCGGCTCGCCGCCCGGAGCTGGGGACTCGTCGTCGCGGACGAGGCTCAGCACGTCAAGAACCCGTACTCGGCGACGGCCAGGCAGCTGCGGACCATCGGAGCACGCGCCCGCGTGGCGCTGTCCGGCACACCGGTGGAGAACAACCTGTCCGAGCTGTGGGCGATCCTCGACTGGACCACGCCGGGGCTGCTCGGCAGCCTGGGCGCGTTCCGGACGCGGTTCGCCGCCGCCGTCGAGGGCGGCCGGGATCCGGCCGCCGCCGCGCGACTCGCCGCGCTGGTCCGCCCGTTCCTGCTGCGCCGCCGCAAGTCGGACCCCGGTATCGCACCCGAGCTGCCGCCGAAGACGGAGACCGACCGGGCCGTCTCCCTGACGCCGGAACAGGCCGGGCTCTACGAGGCGGTCGTACGGGAGACCCTGGCGGCGATCTCCGAGGCCGACGGCATGGCGCGGCGCGGCCTGGTCGTGAAGCTGCTGACCGGTCTCAAGCAGATCTGCAACCACCCGGCGCAGTACCTCAAGGAGGACCGGCCGAGGATCGAGGGCCGTTCGGGCAAGTTGGAGCTGCTCGACGAGCTGCTGGACACGATCCTCGCCGAGGGGGCGTGCACGCTGGTCTTCACCCAGTACGTGGGGATGGCCAGGCTCCTGGAGGCGCACCTCGCGGCGCGGGGCGTACGGACGCAGTTCCTGCACGGCGGGACACCGGTCGTCGAGCGCGAGGCGATGGTCGCCCGTTTCCAGGCCGGCGAGGTTCCGGTCTTCCTCCTCTCCCTGAAGGCCGCCGGTACGGGGCTCAACCTCACGCGGGCGGAACACGTCGTGCACTACGACCGCTGGTGGAACCCGGCCGTGGAGGCGCAGGCCACCGACCGGGCCTACCGGATCGGGCAGGACCGCCCGGTGCAGGTCCACCGACTGATCGCCGAGGGCACGATCGAGGACCGGATCGCCACCATGCTCGACCGCAAGCGCGAGCTGGCGGACACCGTCCTCGGGACGGGCGGGGACACCCCGTCGGAGCTGACCGAACTGACCGATGCCGAGCTGGCGGAGCTCGTACGACTGCGGGGGGACGGACGATGAGCGAGTACGGACACGGGGGCGAGGAGCGGACGTTCGCGGCGCTGCCGCCCTCGCAGGGTACGGCCTTCGCCAGAACCTGGTGGGGCCTGGCGTGGCTGAAGGCCCTGGAGGACACCGCGCTCGACGGCCAGCAGCTCAAGGCGGGACGGCGGCACGCGCGCGCGGGGGCGGTGGGCGCCGTGTCCGTACGGCCCGGGCGCATCACCGCGGTGGTCAAGGACCGCGACGGCACCGCGTACCGCAGTGACGTCCTGGTGCGCGAGTTCTCCGAGGAGGAGTGGGAGCGGCTCCTGGACCTCGCCGTGGACAGCGCGGGGCACATCGCCGCGCTCCTCGACCGCGAGATGCCGCCGCACCTGGTCGAGGACGCGGCGGCGGCCGGACTCGATCTGCTGCCGGGAATCGGCGACCTCGACCCGGAGTGCGGCTGCGAGGCCTGGGACCACTGTCCGCACACGGCGGCGCTCTGCTACCAGGTGGCTCGGCTGCTCGACGAGGATCCCTTCGTCCTGCTGCTCATGCGGGGGCGCGGCGAGCGGACCCTGCTGGACCAACTGCAGGCGCGCAGCACGTCACGGGCCGCGCGCGGCGGGCGGGGAGCGGACGACACGCCGGACACGGACGACGCCGGGGGCGCCGGAGGGATGCCCGGCGTGTCGGCCGAGGAGGCCTACGCGGCAGGGTTCCTCCTGCCGCCGCTGCCCGCGCCTCCGGTCGCTCCGGCCGCGCCGGGCAGGTCACCGTCCTTGGACACGGAGACGGATCCGGAGCCCGGGGTCGACCCGGCGGCGCTGGAGTTCCTCGCGTCGGACGCGGCGGGCCGCGCGTACCGGATGCTGGTCGAGGTGCTCGACGCCGGGGCGCCGGGCGGCGCGCCGGTCAGCGTCGGTTCGCGAACCGGCATCGCGAACGGTGGGGGGCCTCGTGGTGGGGGAACGGGCGCTGGGGGCGGCGTATCCACGGCGCCAGCGGCTCCGCTGACGGTCGCTCAGGACGCGGTGCGGCTGGCCACGGACTCCCCCGCGCCGTGGATCGCGGCGCGCCTCGTCTCCGGCTCGGGCCGGACGCGGGCGGAGATGGACCTGGCCACGCGCGCGTGGCGGTTCGGGGGCGCCGCCGCCCTCGCCGTACTGGAGGAGGAGTGGACGCCGGACGCCGAGGCACTCGCCTGGGCGGCGGCCAGACTCGCGGAGGCCTGGGAGGACGACGACCGGCCGGTGCTGCGGCGGGCGGGCGGCGGGCGGTGGACGGTGGTGGGCGCGGAGGCCCAGCTGCGGCTCGGCGAGGAGGGGCACTGGTGGCCGTACCTCAAGTCCGGTGCGCGGTGGTCCCCCGCCGGTCCGCCGGACCGCGATCCGGCGACGGCCCTCGCGACGGCCTTCGCCGCCGGTCCTAGTGGAGCGGGTGGCTGAGCGTGCCGCCGCCGGCGGAGGGCGCGACGAGGCTGCAGGCGACGGTGTCCGAACCGAGGAGGTAGCTCGTCCGGTACGGGTACTGGACGAAGGTGGTCCAGCGCGTGCCGAGCGGTTGCCGAGCGGCCTTGCGGCGCAACGGTTCGCGGCACAGCAGCGTGGCCGCCTCGCGGATCGCCGTGTCCGTCGCGTGGAGACCGGTGAGACGGAGCCGGGCGACGAGTTCGGCGTTGTGCGGCGTGTCGCAGGAGCGCCGGACGGCGGTGCCCGGCGCGTCGCGGTCGACGTCGAAGCAGTCACCGGCACGCAGCTCCTCGAAGGAGACGGGCCGGGAGGAGCCACCGCCGCCCGCCGCGGAGCCGGTCGGCCGGGGCCGGGTGGTGGTGCTCTCGGCGCCGGACGGCGACGCGGACGTGGCCTCCCCGGGGGGAGCCGACCGGCGGGGGGACTCGCTACGGCTCGGCGTGCCGCCCGAGGTCACGTCTCCGGTCGGCGTTCCGGCGGTCGGCGTGTCGGCGGTGCGGGTGCCGGCTGCCCCGGTGTCACCCCTGCGCGTGTCGGCCGAGGCGCCACCTGGCGGGGTGGTCTCGGGCCGACCGTCGCCGGTGACGACGGGCGACGGCACGCCGACCGCGTCACCGCCCGGCCCTCCGGCCGTGGAGAGGCCCTGCTCGGTTCCGCCCCGAGCGGCCAGGAAAGCGGTCGCGACGAGCGCAGCCACCAGCAGCGGGACGAGCGGCACGCCGAACCGATGGGCACGGCGGGCGGCCGGTCCGGGGCGGGGCGCGCCGAGCCGGACGAGGCGGGGCGACCGGTCCGAACCGGCGAACGGGTCGGACTGGCCGGGCGGGTCGGGTTCGCCCGGCCGGCGGTCCGGCGGCGGGGCGGCGGGCGACGGGTGTGGCACAAGGTCAAGGTTCGCCGCTCGACGGCTCCGCTGCCACCCCTTTAGGAACGCCGAGCGGGGCCTGTGCAGAAACGTGACCATCGCCGACCGCGCTCCCGCCCGCCGCTCCTTCCGCCGCCCCGTCACGAACCGCCCCTACAGGCCGAGCTGACGCTCGGCGCCCTCGACCGTCTGGGCGAGGAGCACGGCGATGGTCATGGGGCCGACACCGCCGGGGACCGGGGTGATGAGGGAGGCGCGCTCGGCGGCCGAGGCGAAGTCGACGTCGCCGACGTTGCCCGGGTTGTAGCCGGCGTCGACGACGACGGCGCCGGGCTTGATGTCCGCACCCTTGATGAAGTTCGGCTTGCCGACGGCGGCCACGAGGACATCGGCCTCGCGGACCACGGAGGAGAGGTCCTCGGTGCGGGAGTGGCAGTAGGTGACGGTGGCGTCGCGGCCGAGGAGGAGCAGCCCGGCCGGCTTGCCGAGGATGGCGCTGCGGCCGACGACGACGGCGCGCTTGCCCCGGAGTTCGACGTCGTAGGCGTCGAGGAGGCGCATGATGCCGCCGGGCGTGCAGGAGACGAAGCCGGGCAGGCCGAATCCCATGGCGGCGAAGGAGGCCATGGTGACGCCGTCGACGTCCTTCTCCGGGGCGATGGCCTCGAAGGCGGCGCGCTCGTCGATGTGCGGGCCGACGGGGTGCTGGAGGAGGATGCCGTGGACCTCGGGATCCTCGGAGAGCGCGGTGATCGCGGCGACGAGTTCCTCGGTCGTCGTGGAGGCGGGGAGCTCGACGTGCTTGGAGCGGATTCCGACCTTCGCGCAGCGGTTCTGCTTCATCTTCACGTACGTCACGGAGGCCGGGTCCGCGCCGACCAGGACGGTCGCGAGACACGGGGTGACGCCGGTGCGGCGGGTGATCTCGGCGGCGCGGGCGGCGGTCTCCTCGACCGTACGGCGGGCGAGGGCCGTGCCGTCCATGAGGGCGGCGGTGCTGGTGGACATGGCAACTCCTGGGCGTCGTCTCTGACCGGTGATTCGCCCAGGCGCACGGCATCGGTACGGTCGCGCCGGTGGAGCACGCTCCCGCCGGGCCGCTCCCCGGTGGTGATCCACCTCAAGCGCCAGTCACGGCCCGAGCCCTACTGTACGTGAGCGGTCGGGGGCCGGTCCCGGACAGGGTGCGCATGACCGGGTGCCCGGCCGCTTGTCGACGGCGTCCCCGAGCATCACGATGAGCCCGACGGGCCGGGACGACCTCGACGAGGAGGCCGAGTTGAGCGATACGTGGGTGGCCGGGCGGGCGAAGACGGCGGATTCACACAGAGGGGACCCCGGCCCCCGGGAGGCGCTCGCCGGCCTCGGGGAGGCACCATCCGCCCCCGGCGAACCGTCCTCCGGGCCCGCTGATGCGTGCTCCGAACCCGCTGGGGCATCCGACGACTCACCCGAGCCCCCCGCCTCCGGGCAGGTCCGGCCGCTGGTCGCCGCGTCGTGGCGGCGTTCCGCACGCGCGCGCGTGAGCCCGGACGGCGCGGCCCGGGTGGAGCTGGACGAGGACGAGCTCGCCGCGTACCGAGAGGGCCATCCGCTGGCGGCGGCGATGCCGGTGATCCGGGAGCTGATGGGGGCGTACGCGACGGACGGGGAGCATCTGCTCGCGGTCTGCGACGCCGCCGGGCGGATGCTGTGGGTCGAGGGTCACCCGGCGACACTGCGCAAGGCGCTGGGAATGAACTTCGTGGCCGGGGCGCGCTGGTCGGAGGCGGCGGCCGGGACGAACGCGCCCGGGACCGCCCTCGCCGTCGACCGCCCGGTGCAGGTGGTCGCAGCCGAACACTTCCGGCACCCGGTGCGGGCGTGGACGTGCGCCGCCGCGCCCGTGCACGATCCGCGCAGCGGGCGGGTGCTCGGCGCGGTCGACATCACGGGCGGGCGGCGGCTCGCACACCCGCACAGTCTCGGCTTCGTCCAGGCGGTGGCGCGGGCGGCCGAGTCGCAACTGGCGCTTCTCGGGCCGGTCCCGGACGCGGGCAAGCTCAGCCTCGCGGCGCTGGGACGCGACGAGGCGCTGCTCTCGACCGGCGGCCGGCGGATCCGGCTGAGCCGCCGCCACAGCGAGATCCTGGTGCTGCTCGCGCACCGCCCGGAGGGAGTGGGCGGCGAGGAGCTCCTCATGCTGCTCTACGAGGACGAGTCGGTCACTCCGGTGACCCTGCGGGCGGAGTTGTCCCGGCTGCGGGCGCTGCTGGGTCCGGATCTGCTGCGGTCGCGCCCGTACCGCCTTGCGGGTGTGGTGGACGCGGACTTCGCGGCGGTGGACCGGCGGCTCGCCTCGGGGGCCGTGGCGGCGGCGGCCGGGGAGTACGCGGGTCCGCTGTTGCCCTCCTCGTCCGCCCCCGGGGTCGTACGGCTGCGGGAGCGGCTCGCGGACCGGCTGCGGGCGGCGCTCGTGGACAGGGGCGATCCGGGGCTGCTCGCCGACTGGGCGTACAGCGTGTGGGGCGAGGACGATCGGGTCGTCTGGCGCGCGCTGTGCGCGGCGGTTCCGGCGTCCCGGCTCCCGCCCGTACGGGCACGCCTGGACGCGTTGGAGGCGGAACTGTCCGCCGGTGCAACGGTCTTGCAACGTCCGGGTCCGCACACTCGCCGGTGAGCGCCGGTCAGGGACGGCCGGCGCGTCCCAGGGAGGCCATGCCCATGACCCGTTACGCCGCACCCGGTACCGAGGGCGCGATCATGTCGTACGAGGCCCGCTACGACCACTGGATCGGAGGCGCGTACGTCGCCCCGGCGCTCGGTCGCTACTTCGAGAACCCGAGCCCGGTCGACGGACGCCCCTTCACGGAGGTCGCGCGCGGCACGGCCGAGGACGTGGAACGCGCCCTCGACGCGGCGCACGCGGCGGCCCCCGCGTGGGGGCGGACGGCTCCGGCGGAGCGCGCGGCCGTCCTGCTGAGGATCGCGGACCGGATGGAGAGCAATCTGGAGGCGCTCGCGGTCGCGGAGAGCTGGGACAACGGCAAGCCGGTCCGGGAGACGCTGGCCGCCGACATCCCGCTCGCGATCGACCACTTCCGCTACTTCGCGGGGGCGCTGCGGGCCCAGGAGGGTGCGCTGAGCGAGATCGACGACGACACCGTCGCGTACCACTTCCACGAGCCGCTGGGCGTCGTCGCGCAGATCATCCCGTGGAACTTCCCGATCCTGATGGCGGTCTGGAAGCTGGCACCGGCGCTCGCCGCGGGCAACGCGGTGATCCTCAAGCCGGCCGAACAGACCCCGGCCTCGGTGCACTTCTGGCTGAGCCTGGTCGCGGACCTGCTGCCGCCGGGCGTCCTGAACGTCGTCAACGGCTTCGGCGAGGAAGCCGGCAAGCCGCTCGCGTCCTCACCGCGCGTCGCCAAGATCGCCTTCACCGGCGAGACGTCGACCGGTCGGCTGATCATGGGATACGCCTCCGAGAACCTGAAGCCGGTGACGCTGGAGCTGGGCGGCAAGTCGCCGAACATCTTCTTCGACGACGTGTGGGCGGCGGACGACGACTTCCGCGACAAGGCGCTCGAAGGCTTCACGATGTTCGCCCTCAACCAGGGCGAGGTCTGTACCTGCCCCTCGCGCGCGCTCGTCCAGCGCGGCCACTACGGCGAGTTCGTCGAGGCGGCGGTAGCCCGTACGGAGAAGATCGTCCCGGGCCACCCCCTGGACACGGACACGATGATCGGCGCCCAGGCCTCGGCCGAGCAGCTCCGCAAGATCGCCTCGTACCTGGAGATCGGGCAGAAGGAGGGCGCGAGGATTCTGACGGGTGGTCACATCGTCGAGCACGGCGGCGAACTGGCGGGCGGGTACTACGTCGAGCCGACCGTCTTCGAGGGCGACAACCGCATGAGGATCTTCCAGGAGGAGATCTTCGGCCCGGTGGTGGCGGTGACCTCCTTCACCGACTTCGACGACGCGATCAGCACGGCCAACGACACCCTGTACGGCCTCGGCGCCGGCGTCTGGACCCGCGACACGAACACCGCCTACCGCGCGGGCCGCGCCATCCAGGCGGGCCGCGTCTGGACCAACTGCTACCACGCGTACCCGGCCCACGCGGCCTTCGGCGGCTACAAGCAGTCGGGCATCGGCCGCGAGACCCACCGCATGATGCTGGACCACTACCAGCAGACGAAGAATCTGCTGGTCTCGTACTCGCCGAAGAAGCTCGGCTTCTTCTAGAGGCACACAAAGAGGCGCCTGACCTGGGCTTTTACCAGTCAGGCGCCTCTCGCTCACCCCGCATATCACGGGGTCGTGTTTGCATCGAAACTCCCACTTCATCCCACCGGTGTCCCGATCCTGACCAGCCCCTTCGGACCAGTCACGGACCAAAACTCCGGCTCAGCCCGCAGGGGCCTCACCTCGGCTGACGCGGTCCCACTCCTCCATGGACTGCTCGATGAGGCGGTTGGCCTGCTCCCGCACGCCATCCAGGAACTTGGCGTGGTGACGGAAGAGAGCCTCGATGCTCTGACCCGCGCGGCGAGCGCATTCGGCCGCGTCCACACCGGAGTACAACCAGAACGAGATGCCGGCGTGCCTGAGATCGTAGGGCCGCTTGGCCAGCCCGGAGGCGAGCTCCATTCGTGTCAGCACGTACTTCCGCGCCCGCGCCCATGTCGTGCCATAGGCCGCTGGGTCCACGTAGTTGCCGGCCCGGTTCCGGAACAGCCGGCCGTCCGGCGCCACGCCGAAGCGTTCGATGTGTGCGCGGAGGATGCGTACGAACTGGGGCGGGATGGGCACGGGCCGAGCTTGTGTTCCTTGATCTCGCCGTTCTTGTCCTTGACGAGTAGGCCGACCCCGTCGACCTTCATGTGCTCGCTGGCCTGCTCCCAGTCCTTCAGCACCATCGCTGCCTCGTCGGCGAGGTCCTCGTCGGGGAAGAACGCGAGCACCAGGTGTTGCGTATCCCCGCGGTAGCTTTCTCTGTCTCGCCGTGGGGTCACCGCTTCCTTTCTGCTGATCCCGTGGCGTTCGAGATAAGCGAAGATCTTTTCGGCCCCGTCGGAGTTTCCATCGACCTCGGACTTGACCCAGTCACGGAGCGCGGGCTCGTGCACCATCAAGGCGTCAGCGAAGGCCTTCATCTCGGGGGTGCTGGCGTGGCGGCCGAGTTCCTCGTACAGCTTGTCGGCTGCCGGGGTCTCCTTGGCCACCATCTTGGCCACCTCTTCGAACGAATGCTTGCGGACAAACTCCGCGCCTTCCCGGCCCGGCTTCTCCGCCTGCTCCAGACTGATGCTCACGCCGATCGCGTGGCCGTAGTCCTCGGCGAGATGGACATTGAGCCACTCCATCGTCGCGGCCGCCGTCGCCTGGCCGGCGTACTCGGGATACGTTTCGGCCAACGCCTCACACATGCTACACCGAAGATCTCCCCCTCCCAGGAGATCTTCGAGCCGTACGCTCCGACCCATCGCTTCCAAGCCTGTGCTTCTCCACGAACGTCACGACAGCGCTCCTCTCAAACGGACTCGGGCTGTCCTCCGGGTCTGCCGCCTCAAAGGAGACAGCGCCCACCTCTGAAGATCATTTCGGGACAAGCCTTAGCGGTTCGTACTGGTGGGCTCACCGAGGGCAGCGCGCACCCAGTCGTGAGTGCTTCCGGGATCGAGGGCGGCGAGAAAATCTGTGAGCGAGCCGTCCCAGCTTCGTCTTGCACGGTCGGCGGCTGCTGCCGCGACCATTTGCCGCGTGTCTCGATCCTTGCAACGGACCAGCGTGATTACCGCGTTCGGGCCGGCTTCGGCGAGGATCTCGTGGGCTTGGTGCGCATCCGCCCGTAGGTGTCCTTGACGCACGTGCGCGGCGTGGGCCTCGCCCTTGGCCCCTTTCAACATCGACCGGATTCCCATGAGTCCGACCATCCATGCGAGCGAGACAGACATCAGGGTGTAGGCGAAGTCGTTGGCTGTCGTCACGCGAGACTGCGTCAGCTTCAGTGACCCGTCGGTGTTGGCTCCGATGACGGCAGCAGTCGTTCCGCCCTTGCGTGCCTTCTTGCGAAAGCCTCGCCCGAGCGATGCCAGCATGCGTTCGGCGTCACGGTGTCCATCGAAGCTGGCGATGACCACCGATTCTTGCCCATATTCCGCGACCGAATCGGGGTCGGAGGCCATGTGTGTCTCCTCCGCGGATGGATGAGTGACCGGATCAAGACCTGACTACCGGGCACGACCATGCTCGGGGCGGGCCTACCACTCCATACCAACACGTATTGAGCGATGGTGCAGCCGGACTCGAGGGCGAGAAGCGGCCGCACCAGGCGACAACCGCCTCGAAGACAGACAGGATGCAGCACCAGACCGATACGTACTTCTCCTGCAACGGAACGGCGCCCTCCCAAGAAGAGAGCGAGGCGTTGGAGAGGCTGGGCCAGTGGCCGCAGAGGCCCAGGTTGCTGAAGCTGGTCAACGGCAACTTCGCGAGCAAGCTGACCGCCGACGACTTCCACGAGAACACCACCGGCGCTGTCGACCCCGGAGGCCGGCTCATCAGCAGCGAGCATGGCTCCTGGCTGCTCGACCACCTTTAGCGGGCCTGACCTAGGCACGACAGACAGCGGGACCGGCCGACGCCGCGCGTCACGAGCCGCCGCCACGGCCTGAGCCGCCTCTGATCGCCGCACTTGGCCGCAGCAGCCAAGTACGGCGCTCAGCCGCTGCAGTCGAGCCCTGCGCTTGCGGCGACCGCGTTGCGCCTTGGAGCAGGTTGCAAACGGCTCAGTGAGTCAAATGCACCGCCGGCACGCCGGGCGTCCACCGCATCAGTCACCGGTTCCTGCCACCGCCGCGTGGCGACACGGCCCATCGTTGCAGGCCTTACCACTCGGGAGGATCGTGATCATGCGAAACCCGGTCAGTTGGCGTTGCCGAAGATCTCGGCAGCGGTGTCGATGGTCAGCCCCGAGCCGAAGTGGGGGCCGCCTCCGACGTTGTACACGCCGGAGATCCTCTGCGGATAGGAACCGGCCTCGATGATCGCCTCGGACCAGGCGTCGAGGTGCTCCAACAGCTCGTCCAGGTCGTCGCCGAGCGCGGCCAGTAGCGGCCGTTCGAGCTCGTCGGTCCGGACCTCGATCTCTTCGCGGAATGCCCGACCCGCGTCGGTGAGCTTCTCGTCGGCGGTCATCAGCCCGCGTTCCCTGAGCCTGTCGAAGCCGGCGTCCATGTCGGATTCGGTCCATCCACGGCTGGGTGTGTAGGCGCGGGCCGGAAGCCCCCACCATTGTTCGGTCAGCAGGAGGATCTCCACGGCGTCGACACCGCCGACCGCCCAGGAGATGACATGGCTGTCACCGCGATGCTCGCGCACCAGGTCCGCCGCCCGCCACAGGTCACCCATGGGCCCGCCGGGGAAACCGAGCGAGCGCAGCCCCGAGTAGATGCCCCGGGCGGGCCACGGTGCCGCGTCGGCGGCCCGCCGCAGCAGGTCGGTGACCCGGGCGAGGCCCTCGGGCTGCTCACTCAGGACACGCTGCAGCATCGCCGTCGCGCCCTGCTGCCGTGCCTCGATGATTGCCTCCCGGTCGGTGATCTGCCAGCCCGTATGAACGCCGGGCACTACGGCCTTCGGGTTGAAGCAGCCGAACGCGGCGGCCACGACCTCTCCCGGCACCTGCCCCATGCACGCGCCGCGGCTGGTGAAGTAGGCCTTCATCTCCGGCCGGGCCACACCGTCCTGGGCAACCGGGCTCGGGTCGAAGCCGAGTGCCTCGTACGCCGCGTGCGCCTCCGGGGCGAAATACACCCCTGCTGCCACCGGCTCCACCGCGTTGCGCAACCGCCGGGCGTTCTCGTGGTATTCCGTCATCGTGCGATGCTCCTTGGCCAGCTGTCAGGGTGCTCCTTCGAGGTGGCCGCCCGGCGCCCGCCACGTTCCCCGTGAGAGCGCATCGCAGTCCGCTGCGCCGCTGTTCACTCCACTGCGGTCGTGTCAGTCGGCGGGTTCGACCTCGCTCGGTCGCCATGTCTTGTCGAAAAAGGGCTGCTCGGGGCTGTACAGGCGCAGGATGGCGAACCAGCCCTTGCCCGGGGTGGTCTGGATCCAGGTGCCCTCGGCCGCGTCGGCGGGGCGCTCGGGGGCGAGGTGGAGGGTGGTGGTGCCGTCCGGGTTCGCCGTGGCCGCGGGGGCGGGGTAGGTCTGGCTCCCAGCCCAGGGGTACCGCTGCGGGGTCTGCAGCATGGACCGGGTCTGGTTGTCGTACAGGGTGAAGGACCAGAACCGGCCCGCAGGGATCCCCGCCGGCAGCGTCAGCCGGTAGTGGCGGGCACCGTCGAGCGGCACGCCGACGGAATCGGCCGCGACCATCAGGTACTGGGAGCCGACGCCTGTCAGGCGCATGCACATCGCGGGCGAGTCGCCGGTGGCGATGTAGTAGAAAGCGGTACGGGAGTTCAACGCCCGGCCGGAAGTGGGGTCATGGAGCTGGACTCCGTCCGGGGTGATCTCTGGCGGCGGGGATGTCCAGTCGAAGCCACCGATGAACAGCGGGTTGAACCAGGCGGAGTCCTCGTAGTAGGCGAAGCCCTCCTGCTGTCGGGCACGCAGGCCGACCGTGCGGCCGCTCGCGTTGCCGATCGCCACAGCCTCTTCCAGGAGACCCCGCATCCGGGTGTCGGGCTTGAACTCCTGACCCTTGGCGATGCCGATCGCGCGGAACGCGCCGCCCGCCTCCAGATCTCCGGAGTCGGCGGGCTGCTCCTGGACGAGCGTGTTGAGCACCTCGTAGAAGGAGTAGTCGTTCGGCGGGAGCGTGTTGATCACCAGGCCGGTGCCCTCGATGAAGGCTGGAGGTTCGACGGAGGCGAGCGGCGCGAGCGGCGCCTTGCCCTGGAGGAACGACCCGATGCTGGTGCCGTAACCGCCGGGCGTGTACGGGGCGATACGCAGTGTCTCCTTGATCCGCGCGACCGTCGGCGCCGGGTCACCACCCTCCAGGAACGCCCGCCCCAGCACGATGGCCTGCCAGGTGGAACAGCGTCGGACGAACAGCCCGCCCTCCGGCTCCGGACCGTCGTAACCAGGTGGCAGCAACACGTACGTACCACCGGCACCGCGGTCCGGGCCGGGCAACCCGAAGTCGATCACCCAGCGGAACCACATGTCATTGATCGTGCCCAGGCAGCCCGGCGGCACCTGGACCGTTACCGGCCCGTCCGTCAGGTCGAGGAAACTCAGGAAGTACACGGTGTCGGCGTTACCGGTGAGGAACAGTGACGCGCTGTCCATCAGGCCCGAGTACAGCAGCACCGTGTTGTCGGCCACGCCCGCGTCCAGGAAGCCCTGCCGGATCGCCCGGACCGAAACCCCCGGCAGACCCGCGAGATACGCGTTCACGCCGTGCGTCAGATCCAGGTGGTCGAACACCCTCTCGCACGTGGCGGCATCCGGGATCCCGTCCGCGAACCGCAGCGGGCCGATCCTTGTCTCCACCGCGTCGGGCGTCGTCACCGACGCGGGAATCTCTGCGAATCCACTCATACCACCATGCTGCCCGCCTCATGGACACGCCGCATGCGCATCAGCTGCACCAGGCGGCGGGCCAGGGCTCCGTTGCGATCCGTTGCGACCTGCCGAGGGCACAGCCGGTGCGTGACGGCGTGCGTGGGTTGAACGAACGCTGCAGCCTGAGGCGGTGATCACCGCCCGGGTCCGCCGCAGCACTGGCACGCCGAGGCTTGTCCGGTCAGCAGTTGAGGCTGGTCGCAGCTGCCGTCACGGTCTCCTCGAGCTTCTGAATCTGCGGCTGGAGTTGGGTACGAGCATCCCGCCCTGTGGTGTCGTCCGGCAGGTCGTCGTAGGACTTCTTCAGGTCGTCGGCAGCTTCCTGGACAGCCGTCCGCTCGGCTTCCCTCATGGTGGCCGCGTTCTCCTTGACGCTGTCCCAGTCGTCACGAACGGCGTCAACCGCGTCTTCGACCTGCTCCTTGGTCGCGGAGCTCGGATCCAGTGCCTTCAGCTTGGCGTTGTCGCCCTTCAGTTCGGAGAGGTCGGTGCAGAGCTCGCCGGCAGCCTTGGTCGCATCATCCGACGCCGAACTGTCGTCGTCGGAGCATGCGGCGAGTCCGAACACCGCAGTGGCGCAGAGCGCAACGGTCAGGAGGTAACGCTTCACGGGAGCTCCTCGAACATGGCGGCGCGACTGGGTCGCTACGGGGATGACAAGTCCACCTAGACATGACCAGGGGACATCCGCACCCGAGTGCATGCCATTCGGGGCGGTAAGAGGTCACCGGCTTGGGCAGGCATCGTCAGCCGCTGCGGTCGTGCCTTGCTGACCGCCGCTGTGGACTGCCGGCCACGGGCCGGACAGGGCGCCACGACGGGACAGCCGTCACCTTGGCCCGCGCGGAATCCTGAATAGCGGGTTACTGCGAGAGGGGAGCTTCGGGCGAGGCAGCACGACAGAGCGGCAGGTCGCGGCTGTACTGGGCCCGAACCTGCTGGCCGGCGGGTCCGGTATCAATGGGTGGGTGCGAGATGGCTCAGGTCCGCGACAGTGGCGGCGACCGCTTGTTCACGGGCCTGTCGCCCACCACCCGCAAGGTCGCGGCCTGGTCGGCGACCGTGCTGCTGGCGCTCGGGGTGGCGACATTCATCGTGTTCGTCGTCGTGGGGCTTCGTGCAGCCACGGTGCCGTTCATCCTCGCCCTGCTGGGGACGGCGTTGCTCCAGCCTTTGATGCCATGGCTGATGAAGCACGGGACCTCGCGCACGCTTGCCGCCGGGCTCACCTGTGCAGGTCTGGTCATCCTGGTATGCGCCGCGCTTGTCGGCGTCGTCCAATCGCTCTCGGAGAGTGCTGGGAAGATCGCCCGCGGTCTCGCCGAAGCGGGGGACGAACTTGCCGACCGCTTCGGTTCGGTGGGTGAGCGGATGCAGAGCGCGGTCGACGGCATGTCCGACGCGGGCACAGCCATCGGCCGCTCGGTGGCGTCGGGGGTGGTGTCAGGCCTGAGTCTGGCGACGCAGGTCCTCGCGGGCCTGGTCCTCGCCCTCGCTCTGGTCTTCCTCTTCCTCTTCCTCTTCCTGCGCGACGGCAACCGCACCGAGGCATTCGCCCGCCGCCTGGTCCCCGGCGGCCAGGCCGAGACTGCGGTGGCATGCGGACGGCAGGCCTATGCCTCGCTGAGCGGCTACATGCGCGGCACCATGCTCATCGCGGTGATCGACGCCCTGCTCATCTTCACCGGGCTGGTGATCCTCGGCGTGCCCTGAGCCGCCGGTCTGGGCGCCCTCGTGTTCCTGGGTGCCTACATGCCCTTTGTGGGAGCTTTCCTGTCCGGCCTGGTGGCCGTGCTGGTCGCCCTGGCCGATGGAGGAACCTCCACGGCACTGTGGGCGCTCCTCGTGGTCGTGGGTACAAGCGATCGAGGGGAACTTCGTGCAGCCGTTCATCCAGAGCCGCACGGTCTCCCTGCACCCGGCCACTGTGATGATGTCCGTCGCCGCCGGTGCCAGCGTCGCCGGCGTGCTAGGGGGTGTCGGCATCGTCGAGGAACTGCGCGTGCGGGCCGGCGCAATCCGGGCAGACGAGAGCGCGAATCGTACGGCAGCCGGCTGAACTGGGTGCTGGTGAGCCCCCGGACGGCGGATACGGCTGAGCAGGTCGTGGCTACCCACAGACTGCCGCCGTCGAGTGAAGTAGCGGAGCGAGGCAGTTCACCTCCCCTTCGGAAAGCCGATCGCAGCGCCAGGACGCGGTCACCCGAAGCACGTAGTGGTGTTCGCCAGTCTCCCGGGGCTGGCTCACACCCCAGAAGACCAACCCAGAGTGCGGTAGCCGCAACCTTGAGTGCCTAATGACGGCAAAAGGCAGTTTCACCGCAGCCGTCCCGGGAGTGTCATGAGTACGCCGCCCGAGCCCGAGCCGTCCGACGTCGCTCCTCACACCCCGTCGCCGCCGTCGTCGAGCCGGAAGGGCTCACGCGCCGGACGGATCGCGATGAGCACCGTCTCGGCCGTGCTGATCACGCTCACCTGCATCCTCGTTCCGGTGTCCCTGATCACCGTCTGGGTGCACGACATCGTGCTGGACACCGACCGGTACGTCTCGACGGTCACCCCCCTCGCGTCGGACCCGGCCATTGAGGCGGCTGCCGTCACCCGCATCGCCGCAGCCGCGGACGCCAGGGTCGACGGCTCGCAGGTCACGTCCGACATCGCGGCATGGCTGGAGTCCCAGGGGCTGCCGCCCCGGGTCGGTAAGGCGATCAAGTCGCTGGGGCCGCAGCTGGACTCGGCGGTCGACCAGGCCGTCACGAAGGTGGCGACCCGCTTCGTCGAGAGCGACCGGTTCGAGACCGTCTGGACCGGCGCCAACCGGGTCGCCCATGCGGCCGTGGTGCACGCACTCACCGGTGAGGGCCGGGGCTCCGTGGAGGTCAGCGGCGGCACGGTCACCCTCGACGTGGGGGCCGCCGTCGAGCAGGTCAAGAAGGATCTCGTGGACGCCGGACTCTCCCCGGCCGAGAAGATCCCGGACGTCAACAAGCAGATGGTGCTCTTCCAGTCCGACAAGCTGGAGAAGATCAGGGACGGGGTCCATCTGCTCGACGTCGTCGGCAACTGGCTGCCCATTCTCACGGTGGTGCTCGGCGCGATCGGGGTGGTACTCGCCCGCCGCCGTCGCCGGGCCCTGGTGACCACGATGCTCGGCGCGGCCGCGGCCTGCCTGGTCCTCGCCATCGGCCTGGTCATCGCACGTAACTACTACCTCGACCACCTGCCCGAGCAGGTGCAGTCACCGGACGCCGCCGCGGCGATCTTCGACACGCTGCTCCGCTTCCTGCGGGTCAGCATCCGCACCGCCATCGTCCTCGGGATCCTCGTGGCGCTCGGCGCGTATCTGTCCGGTGCCGGCCGCATGCCGCGCGCCGTGCGCGGCGCAGCCGACCGTACGGCCGACTCGGCCGCGCGCTGGGGCGGCGCCCACGGAATGCACACCGGAAAGGTGGGCACCTGGGTGAACACCTACCGCCGGTGGCTCACCATCGGAGTGCTGCTCATCCTGGCGCTGGTCTTCGCCTTCTGGAACCACCCCACGGTGCTCACCGTCCTGCTCCTGGTGCTCATCCTCCTCGCCGTACTCGCCGTACTCGCACTGCTGGCGGCCACCGGCCGCAACGCCGAGCCGGCCAAGCACCCCAGCAAGCAGTAACTGTCGCGTGCGCGTTCCGTACGGTGAGCGGCAAGACCCCCGCCACGTGGCCCAGGCCCGTCGCAGTCGCGAGCGAAGGACGTGACGGTCGGGCTCACGGTGGCGACCGTCGCGGTTCCGGTCGTGCGGAGCCGGCGGGTGGTCAGCGCCGCGACGACCCGCCGCGGCGCCGGGCTCATCTCGTCCGTCCGGAGATTCTTCTCGAACTTCCGCATCAGGCCGCGCACCAGTATCACCACGCCCACGATGACCAGGACAGCTCCGAACGCGCCGACGAGTACCCGCCCGCCCGGCCAGTTCAGCACTCTCGCGGTGTACTCCTTCGACGTCTCGTCACCGGGGCGGCCCCCGGAGGAACCACCGGCCAGCACCGTCTGCACCACACCGATAGAGATCACGGTGTACAACACCGCCAACCCCAAAGAACCCAGGCGGCGGGTCCACTTGTCCCCGCCTTCCCCGTCTGGCCGAACGAGGCCTCGGACAGCCGCGACAGCGCCATCGCCGCCGTGCTCTACCTCGGCGTGCGCTCCGTGGCGAACCGCCGCCCTGCCCACTGACCCTCTCGTCACCACCCAGGGGTGCACAACGCTCTGCACAGGACACCGGCCCGTCCCATGGGGACATGCCGACCGTCAAGGCGTGCACGTGCCGGTGTCGCGGCATCCGGAGCACGGCGTCGCCCGCAGGGCGGAACGTAGGCACAGTTCGGCGGCCAGGGCGGCGGCCGTACCGGCGAGCACTCCGGCGAGCTGGCGCTGCTGCCGGCGGCCCTCCGCGCACAGCTGCTCACCAGACGTGCACACCTCTGTGCCGCAACCCGCGGGGCCAACCCGGACCTGTCACACCTGGGCATGCCCCCCGACTCAGAATCCCGGTACCACCGCGTTCTCATCGGCCAGAGGGCGCGCCCCGCGTACGCGAGGCGCGAGAGAGGGAGCGCTATAGGCCATTCCGTCCCCGGAAGAGTGATCTTGCTGCAGTCGGTCGGGGGGTGGGTGCTCGCGTCGAGACGATGGCCGTGTTCGGCATGATCAGCCGCGATACCAAGGAGACGTCGAAGCATGTCCAAGCCTGTCGTCAACATCTGGGGCACCTCTCCGGGGGCTGAGCCCGCAGCCACGCAAGCGGCCCCCTGGGACACCGAGTGGGAGCTCCGCAACGGAACCGCCTGGGTCTTCCACAGCTCGTCCGGCCAGACGCACGTCAAGCGGCCGGTGATCCTCGCCGACGGCTTCGCCTCGGGAGCGAGCAACGGCCGCCTGCTGTACGCGGGCTTGGAGAACGGGGACTACCCGTTCATCTCCACGCTGCGCGACAACGGCTTCGACGTCGTCCTCCTGGGCTTCGCCGACCGCTCCGCGTCCATCCTCGACAACGCCGCCGTCGCGATCGAGTGCATCAGGAGGACGGTCGCCGACCGCGAAGGAAACGCCCCGCTGACGGTGGGCGGCTTCAGCATGGGAGGACTGGTCACGCGCTACGCCCTGGCCAAGATGGAAAGGCAGAAGGAGCAGCACGAGACCTCCACCTACCTCTCCTACGACACCCCGCACCGCGGCGCGTGGCTGCCCCTCGGAGTCCAGGCATTCGCCCACTTCGTGAAGGAGTACTGGGGCGACACCAACCCGCTCCTCAGCCTCTACTCCGACCTCGTCAACAGCCCGGCCGCTCGCCAGATGCTGCGCTGGCACCTCGAAACCGGCGCCGACACGACCCTCGACGTCGCCGGCGGCCAGGACCAGGAGCGGACCGACTTCCTGAACGCCCTGGAGCGGGTGGGCAGCTGGCCCCAGATCCCCCGCCTCCTCGGTGTCGCCAACGGAACGGGCACCGGTGACGGGAACGCCATCCCCGCCGGCGACACCGCGTTGACCGCCGACGGGCCGGAGGTGGCCGGCGAGCTCCGCACCCAGGGCAAGGGATCGCAGACCGTCGCGTGGATGGAGAAGCCCGGCCAGGACCGGGTCTCGATCCGCACCACCGGCTTCCCCGAACTCGACGGCGCCCCCGGAGGCCTCTTCCCCAAGGCCCCGCTCCTGGAAGACGCCGCCAACTTCGGCATGGCCGCCATGCTGGCCGGGGTTGTCAACGGCGTCCCGGCGGAACTCGCCCACAACGCCTCCACCTTCGTCCCCACCGTCAGCGCCGTGGCATCGGCCCGCATCGATGACCACAACGCCCTCTACAGCAAGGTCGACGCCGAGGAAAGCGATCTTCACGACTTCCTCTGCGCCACCACCAACGAAGGCCACACCGTCATGACCCGAGAACTCGGCGAGTGGATCGTGGGCAAGCTCCAGGAGGCGTAACCACCAGCCAACGCACCCTCGGCGGGTGTCGGGCCCGGGACCTGCCGTCCCGGGCCCGACGAGGGTGACCCCCACCTGTTTCCTATGTGGTCGTTGTCGACATCAAGGCCGCCGGCCTGTGCCGCTCACACGTCGGCGCGCTCAACGACCCTCAGTGAACGGCCTGTTCCCACGCTTCTCGGTGAAGCTCGGGCACGAGAACGCCGGAGTCATCGCGGGCAGCCGTCCGACAGCTTCGGGCCCTGTCCCCCTTCCTGGCCGTGGGGAGCGGCAGAGCCGGGCTGGTCTTCGGCATCCGCGGGTCGACCAAGCCCGAACCCACGCTTGCGCTGACGGCAGGCAGGCGGGCCGGCCATGAAGTCCGGTGCCGGATCGCGGTGCGGGCTGACTCCGGCACCGTACCCAGCGCCGTCGACTCTGGCCTGAGGCGGGGCAACAGATGACACGGCAGGACGTCGTCCCGGCCCGAAGGGCTCGGTTCAGTCCGGGTCGGCGGCCCGTCGGGCTGCCACCAGGCCCGACTCGTAGGCCGCAATCACAGCCTGCGCCCGGTCACGGACGCCGAGTTTGTCAAAAATGCTGGTGATGTAGTTCTTGACGGTAGAGACACTGATCTCCATGGTGTGTGCGATCTGGTTGTTGTCCAGGCCGGTGGCCACCAGGCGCCAGACCTCCACCTCGCGCGGGGTGAGACCGGGGGTGTTCTCTGCGGCGGGCCGCCGACGGTTCGGGGGCGCAACCTGCTCGTTCCTGACATAGGCGGAGATCAGCCGGGTCAGCAGACGGGGAGCGACGGCGGCCTCGCCCGCACGGACGGTGCGGATCGCGGCCACGAGGTCCTCGGGCGAGCTGTCCTTGGGCAGGAAACCGTATGCGCCGGCGCGCAGTGCGGCGACCACGTACTCGTCCATGTCGAAGGTGCTGAGGGCGAGCACCCGGCACTCGGGAAGGTCACGAGCCAGTCGCTCGGTGGCGGCCACCCCGTCGAGGACGGGCATCCGGATGTCCATCACCACGACGTCGGGACGGTGCTCGCGGGCGAGCACAAGAGCCTGCTCGCCGTTTTCGGCCTCCGCAACCACGGTGATGCCCGGAGAGGGGCCGAGGATCAGGGCCAGCCCGCGCCGCACAAGCGGCTGGTCGTCCGCGATCAGTACCCGGATCATCCGCTCGCCCGCGGCCTCGTTTTCGACGTCTGTCCAGCTCACCGGTCAGTCTCCTCTTCCTCGCCCGTCGGAGCTTCCAGCGGCAGGCTGGCCACGACCCGGAAGCCGGCCTCGGACAGCGGACCGGCCTCCAGCACGCCGCCGTGCAGGGCGATCCGTTCACGCATGCCGACCAGACCGTGTCCGGCGCCATGCCTGATGCCGGGGGCCAAAGGAAACTCTGCCGCGTCCATCGCGCCCTGGTCGGTGACGGACACGCGGACGCGCTCGGGTAGACATGTGAGGCGGACCTTCACCGGGACGTTGGGCCCTGCATGCTTGCGGGCATTGGTCAGTGCTTCCTGGACGACCCGGTAGAGGGTGAGACCGACCACCGGCGGCAGTCGTCCGGGCTCGCCATCCACGGTCAGCTCGGTGGGCTGTCCGGCCTGCCGAGATTCCTTGATCAGGCGGTCGAGGTCGGCCAGGCCAGGCTGCGGCGCCTCCGGGGTGCCATGCCGGTCGGTCGCCGTGTCCTCGTCGGTCCGCAGGACGTCGAGGAGCTGCCGCATCTCACGCAGGGCCAGCCGCCCCGACTCCTCCAAGGTGACCAGGGCATCGCGGGCGACACCGGGGTCGTGGTCGAGGTTGGCGCGGGCACCGCCCGCCATCAGCTGCATGATGGTGATGCGGTGGGCGACGATGTCATGCAGCTCCCTGGCGATGCGGCGGCGTTCCTCGGCAAGCGCCCGGTCGGCGAGGAGCCGGCGGTTGGCCTCCGTCTCCTGGTGCCACCGGTTGACCGCGAGGCCGGTGGCGGCAACGAGGCAGGCGGCGAGGGAGGCGCTGGTCACGTTCCCGAACCCATGCGGGGCGGCGAGGTCCGGGGTGAGCAGGGTGACGCCTATCGCCCCGATCGTCAGGGCGGCCGTCGCCCACGGACGGCCCGTCCGGGCAGCCGAGTAGAGGGCGACCGCGAGGGTGACGCCGAAGTGATGGCTTATGGACGTCGTCAGGTTCAGCAGCGCAACGAGCACCAGGCTGACGGTCATGACGGTGAGCGGGAAGCGGCGCCTCATGAGCAGCGGCAGCGCGGACACCGCCAGTAGCAGGATGCCGACACTCGACATGGGCACGCCTGCGACCTGTGAGAACGCGGTATATCCGACGAGGTCCACGACGGCCGCTCCGACGGTCAGCAGGGCGTCGTTGCGGGTCCACGGCAACGTGTCGGCGTCCGGCGGGAAGAGGCGCCCGCGTAGTTCCTGGCGCGACGGCAAGGCGCTGCGACGCGTCGCCATGTTGGTCCCTTCTTCGCTGTTCTCCGCCGTGATGCCGGACGGCCCGCCCGGCATCGGTACCTGGCTGATGCCATTGTCCCTGCGTGCCGCAGCGCCGGCTCCGCCCCTCGGCCGAGATCGGACCAGGACCAGGGTCCTGGTCCGGTGGACGGCCAGGTCCAGGGCCCCGTACGGCTTCTCGTTCCGCACGCCGACGATCTGCGCGAACTCCGGTGATGTGCTGGAAGGGAACTGTCCGAGATAGCTTTCGAACCGGAGTCCCCGTGATTCGCACCCTGGCCGGATTCTCCACGAGGAATCCATGGAAAGTCATCACCCTCTGGGTGCTGCTGGGAGTAGGACTGGCCATAGTGGGTCAGGCACTGATGTACCGGGTCACCGAGAGCCAGCTCGGTGACTTCCTGCCCGAGAAGTACGACTCGGCGGCGGCACTGAAGGTCGCCGAGGACAAGTTCGGGATCAAGCCGGACGCCAATGCGGTGACCATGCTGGTGAAGCGGGCCGACGGGAAGCCGCTCGGCGCGGCCGACCAGCAGCGCGCAGAGGCAGCGGCAGCGGCGCTCGGCAGGCAGCGGGTGGCCATGCCGAAGTCCGAGGACGCCCCCGACTTCCTGGCGAAGGACTATTCCCAGACGCCGAAGGTGACGCTCGGCACGGTCGCACCCCACCGCGCTTTCGTTCTCTTTTCTGTCGGCCTTTCCGGTAATTCGACCGACCCCGGTCTGCAGAATGTATTCAAGGAATTCCGGAATACCGCTTCCGGCAGGTACGCGCAGGACGGACTGCGCACCGGATTCGCCGGCGGTCTGGCCGACCTCGTCGACAGCCGCGAGGCGGAGAAGACCACGAGCACAGTGGCCGGGGCACTGACCATCGGCCTGATCGTGCTGCTGAACATGCTGGTGTTCCGCAGTGCCCTGGCGGCTCTCCTGCCGCTCCTGGCCGTCAGCCTCGTCGGCGGGGCCGCCGCGGGTGCGGTGGTCGGCACGGCGCTGCTCACCGGGATCAAACTGGACCCGAGCACACCGCAGCTGATCAGCGTGGTGCTGCTCGGCATCGGGATCGACTACTTCCTGTTCCTGCTGTTCCGCTTCCGTGAGCGGCTGCGCGCGCAGCCGCAGCGCGACACCCGCGACATCGCGGGTGAGGTGACGGCGCGGGTGGGCTCCGCGATCACCTCGGCGGCGCTCACCATCGTCGCCGCCTTCGCCACTCTCGGTGTCGCCAGCTTCGGGCAGTTCCGGGTGCTCGGCCCGGCCGTCGCGATCTCCGTGATGGTGATGCTGCTGGCCAGCCTGACCTTCATGCCCGCCCTGCTGGCGGTCACCGGACGCAGGATGTTCTGGCCCTCCCAAGCCCTGAAGCGCGCGCCGCGCGAGGGTTCGGCCGGACGCTTCGGCGACACCGTCGCCCGGCGACCGCTCGCCGTCACGGTCGGCGCGATCGTTCTGCTGGGTGCGCTGGCCGCCGGGATGGCCGGCATGAAGATGGACTACAGCGCCGGCAGCGGCGGCACTGGCACACCGGCCGCGGCCACCGCCGCGGAGATCTCCGGCGCCCTGCCCGCGGGGGTGTCCGACCCTACCGAGGTCTACGTCACCAGCGGCGACGGCGGCGCCCTCGACCGGCACGCCGTCGACGTCATGGTCAAGGCGCTCAGCCGCACTCAGGGCGTGGGCCAGGTGACTCCGGTCGTCTACGACAAGGTGGGCGACGCCGCCCGGATCGGCCTCTACCTGACTGCCGACCCACAGAGCCAGAAGGCACGCGACCTGGTGTCCGGCCCGGTGCGGGCGACCGTCGCGCAGCACACACCCACGGGCGCCGAGGCACACGTCGGCGGCACGGCAGCGATCTTCGCGGACATCTCCACCGCCGTCTCCGGGGACCTGGAGCTGGTCTTTCCCATGGCCGCCGCGCTCATCGCGCTGATCCTGCTCGTCCTGCTTCGCAGCGTCCTGGCACCGGTGGTGCTCATGGTCTCCGTCGGGCTCGGCTTCGCCGCCACGCTCGGCGCCTCCGCCCTGGTGTTCCAGCATGTGCGCGGCGAAGCGGGCGTCAACTTCACCCTGCCGCTGGTGCTCTTCCTGTTCGTGGTCGCCCTGGGCACGGACTACAACATCCTGATGAGCGACCGCATCAGGGAGGAGATGGAGCGCCCGGGCCCGGCCCGCTCGGCGGTGGCCCGCGCCGTACGGCATACGGCACCGGCCATCGCCACCGCCGGACTGGTGCTTGCCGGTTCCTTCGGCAGCCTCGCGGCGAACCCCGCCCCGTCCACCCAGCAGATCGGCTTCGCGACTGCCCTCGGCATCTTGCTGTCGGCGTTCGTCCTGTCCGTCGCGCTGATCCCGGCGCTCGCCGCCCTGCTCGGCCGCTCCCTGTGGTGGCCCGTCCGGCCACGCCGTACCGCCAGGCAGCCCTCGCCGTACGAGCCCGGGCGGCGGGCCGGCGAGCCGGGTCCCACTGCGGTCCCGTACGACCGCGTCAGCACGAACTGAACGCCGCGCCGCCGCCTTCGCACTCCCGCACGACCACCACCGCGAAGAAGGCGCGAGCGAGCACCGCGAGCGTGACTGCCGGCACAAGCCGCCACCACCGTCGGCGATCACCCCGGCTTCGGCGGTGAATGCCGCATCCACCGGGGTCGGCGCTGCCCCGCGTGTGTGGGTCGCGGCCTCGGCGGTGAACGCCCGACTTCTCAACCTCCGCCCGATCAAGCGCTCGGACGGCCACACACGGCACCAGGTCTCGTCCACCTTCTGGGGCTGCCCCCGGAAGAGTCCGGCGGCTGCCCTCAGCGTGCGGCAACGGGACCCCGGGCCTTCATTTCTCAAAAACCCAAACGCACGTTGATCGAAAGGTACAAGCAGATGGCTACTCACAAGAAGCGGATCAGCCGCCCGCGGCTCCTCGTGGCGGTGGCGATCGCGGCAGGGGCGGTCCTTGCTCCCGCGGCGGTCAAGGCGGCCACCGTCGACACGGTCCCCACGGCCAGGGGGAAGCAGGACCCCGTACACGTACTGGAGCGGGCCGCTCATCCGCTGCGTGCGACCGAGCCGGGTGGAAGCACGGCCGACCTGCGAGCCCTGTCCGCGATGATCGGCGATGCCAAGGTGGTCGGCCTCGGCGAGGCAACCCACGGCTCCCACGAGTTCTTCACCCTGAAGGAGCGGGTCTTCCGCCACCTGGTGGAAAAGAAGGGCTTCACCACCTTCGCCCTGGAGCTGAGCTGGTCCGCGGGACTCCAGATCGACGACTACCTCCAGACCGGCAAGGGCGACGCCCGCGAGATCGCCGCACAGACGCTGGCCAACTCTCCTTGGGAACGCGAAGAGTTCGTGAGTCTCATCGAGTGGATGCGCGACTACAACCGCAACCACCCCGATCGTCCCGTGCACTTCATGGGCGACGACATCGGCGCCCCCTCGTTGAATGACGCGTTCTTCGAACGAGTGACCGGCTATGCGAAGAAGAACCACCCCGAGGCGCTGCCGCGGCTCAACGAGCTCTACACCGGCCTGCGGCCCATCGACGACGCCTTCGCCTACCTGGCCAAGCCGCTCGCGGAGCGGCAGCAGCTCGCCGCCAAGGCGCAGCAAGCCCTAGAACTGGTCAGCAGCCATAAGGGCTCCGGCGGAGACGCTTTCGACTGGGCCGAGCAGAACGCCCGCTCAATCGCCCAGACCGCCAAGTTCTTCACCTTGAACCCCGCCGACCGGGAGTCCCTGAACAGCCTTCAGCGCTTCCGCGACGAGGTCATGGCCCAGAACGTCACGTGGTGGCAGAAGCACACCGGCGACAAGATCCTGATGTCGGCGCAGAACAACCACGTCGGCTACGTCTCCGACAACCCCGAGCTGTACTCCAAGACGCAGGGGTCGTTCCTGCGCGACACCATCGGCAAGAACTACCTGCCCATCGGCTTCACCTTCAACCAGGGCTCGTTCCTGTCGAAGGACGCCGCCCTCGGCGGCGAGTGGAAGAAGTTCACCGTGGGCGCCGCCGAGCCCGGCAGGAATGAGCACACCCTCGACCAGGTCCGTTACCGGGACTTCTACCTCGACGTCCGCAAGGCCCCGGCCGCCGCGCGCGCCTGGCTGAACGTCGCCCGACCCACGCTCAACATCGGCACGCAATTCCCAGAGAAGCCCCGCGACATCACGATCGCCAAGTCCTTCGACATTCTCATCCACCTCCACGAAATCCGGGAGGCCGAAAAGATGAAGCCGTGACGACCGCGCCGCGCTCCGCCCGGACGAGTCGCGAGCAGAGGCTGGTCAACGACTCACCGTCCACAGCCCGCAACGCTCTCATCCGCCCAGGCGGAACCGACCCCGCCCGCTGGGGGGCCGTCACGAACACCCCTGCCCCAGCCCGGCCGGCCGGCGCATTGAACGGCCTCCGCAGTCCCATCGCCGCAGCGCGCCCGAAGGCCGGTTCGAAGGCCGACGCACCGTAGCGGGAGAGACCGGCACCGGCCCGGCGGGCGCTGACACGCCCGCCGGGCCGGTGCTCATCCTTGCTTCCGGGCATGCCGCAGGTCCGGCCGGAGAAGGAGCCCTCAGAAGGACGGCCGGCCTGATCGACAGCCGTGCCCGCTGCATTCACCGCAGCTCGCCCTGCGCGGTCAGCGGTTCTCCGGCCCTCTCCGTGACCCACGCCCCCTCTGTCGGCCAGGGCGGACCCTGGCATCGGTATGAGCCTCGCAGGGCGCCTGACCTGGGTTTTCGCCCAGCAGGCGCCCGGTAGCCGTACCGATCAACGCAAGAGGCGTCATGCGGTGCCGACACGGCTACGCAGATCGTGACTACGGCGTGGGGCGCTGACATCCTCCGCAGCGGGCCGCACCGCCTTCACCATCCACTCCGTCAGGTACAGCTGGAGGATGAACGCGTCGGCCTTCTGCCCACAGCTGATCGGAGACGCGGTACCGGGCAGCACGCCGCAGGAGGTCACCGGTCGGCGAAAGCGGCATCGGATCTTGTGTGACCTCGTGCCGCGTCAGGCTGCCTGCGCCTCCCGGAACGTCCCCGGTGCCTGTCGCGCGATGCGCAAGAGCGGGAGGTGGTCAGCCGGGAAGTGCCGCCGCTTGCGTGGCTGTGGCTTCCCATGCTGTGGCGTGAACAAGTAGTGCTACGGGATCGACGTGCCGTCGGGCAGTGGCGAGTTCGGACAAGTGGAGACCTGTCGGCCCGCCCCTCGTTTGCATGCCAGCTCGCCGTCGCTTCGGGCCACCGGGCAATGGGCCCGCCCGTACCGACCAAGATCCGGGCCATACTCGGACAAGCCATCTGCGGCTTGGCCGAATCGTGGCCGTTACCGCAGGTCAGCGGCCACGCGAGGCGTGTACCACCAGCACTCGAAGAATCTGCTGGTGTCCTACTCGCCGAAGCGGCTCGGCTTCTTCTAGGGACACAAAGAGAGGCGCCTGAACTGGGCTTTTACCCGTCAGGCGCCTCTCGCTCGCGCCTCCCAGGGCGAAGCCGAGTTTGCGTCGAAACTCCCAGTTCCTCCCACCGGTGTCCCACTCCTGACCAGCGCTTCCGGACCAGTCACGGACCAAAACTCCGGCTCAGCCCGCAGGGGCCTCACCTCGGCTGACGCGGTTCCACTCCTCCATGGACTGCTCGATGAGTCGGTTGGCTGCTCCGCAAGATGCGCCTCTTCCAGCCCAAGAGGTTGAGCAAGGCTCTCGTCGATTCCTCCGCCACATCGGCGGTGCCGGCCCGATCATGAATCCGAGCAAGCACGGAGTCCATTCAGGGCGCAGCAGTGGCCGGTCGGGGCTTGCCCCGTAGAACTGGGCAACATGGAAGCGACGCGTCGGCGGGATCGTTCGTGGTCCACAAGAACCGCGTCTCTGATCAGGGTCGACCGCCCATTGGGCAGATGAGTGGGGAGCGAGAGCCACCGGCGCCTCGCCGAGCCGGACATGACGGCCGGCCGGGCGCGGTGTTGGAAGTCGCGGCGGGCGAACTGGACGTCGTCGAGGACGATCTAGCGCCGCATCAGGCAACGTTCGCCCCGCTATGAAATCCTGCCTGTCGACGGATTCGGCCGCTGGCGGTAATCGGCTGATGGCCATCATCGAACGCCCTATGCGGCCCCTGAACACCGACGAGCGCACCACGCTCGAAAGCTGGCTCGACTTTCATCGCACCACCCTCGCCATGAAGTGCGAGGGCCTGGACGATGAGAAGGCCGCCGTCGCATCCGTGCCCCCGTCCGCCTTCACACTGACCGGCCTCGTCCAGCACAGGGCGGAGGTGGAGCGGAACTGGTTCCGCCGAGTGTTCGCCGGAGAACAGGCCCCGCCCGTCTACGACCCGCAGGCCGACCCCGATGCCCCCGACGGCGGCTTCGAACTGGCCGAGGGCGCCACCCTGCGCGACGCTCTGGCCACCTGGCACGCGGAGACCGCCCGCGCCCGCGAGCACTGCGCCGACCGCGCTCTGACCGACACCGGCCGCTTCATGGAGCAGGACGTCAGCCTCCGCTGGATCTACGTCCACATGATCGAGGAGTACGCCCGCCACAACGGCCACGCCGACCTGCTCCGGGAACGCATCGACGGCACCACCGGCGTATAGCGCTTCCGGATCAGGCAGTGTTGGCCCGGTCGACAACGGCGCGGAGGAACCGGTCGTCGGCGGGCCGTGAACCGGGCCTCGATCCGGTTCAGCCAGGAGGAGTTCGTCGGGGTGCAGGCGACTTCGACGTTGTTCGCCGCCGCCCAGGTGCCGACCCGCTGGCACTTCTTCGTGGTCAGGTGCGGAGAGAAATTGTCACAGACGATGGCGATCCCCACCTCCGTTGGGTTGAGCGTGCGCAGGTAGCGGCAGAACTCCAGGAATTGAGTGCGCTGAGTATGACCTCGTCGTCAGCGATCGCGTAAAGGTGCTCGACGCGGGCCTTCTTGGCCGCGTAGTCCGGATCACGGGAGGTTCTCCAGGTCTTCAGGCGTTGAAAGGGGACGCCCTCCAGACACGGTCAGGGACACCATCAGGCATGCGCAGGCCGGGGACGGGGAGGCAGGGTTCACCGAAAGGGTCCTGGCAGGGACGTACAGCCGGCTCTTCGCCGATCACCGCACCACCCTCGATACCGCCATCGCCTGCGTACGCGACCGCCGGGCCCAGGACGTGGTCGGCTGGCTCCACACCGCGCTGCACCTGCTCGCCCTGCAAGGCGGACAGCAGCAGTGCACCGATCCTGAGCACAGCGGCACCGGAGTACGGCGATGCCGCGAACGCGCTCACCCACCTGGAACCGCAAGGTCCCGCGTGGGGCACCCCGCTCGCGCGGCCTTCCTCCTCCCCGACCTGGTGAAGGCCGCGATCCGGGCCGGGCAGCGAGAGCGCCTGACCGATCCCGCGGCGCTGCCGGCGCAACGGGCGCAGGCCGCACGCCCGCGGCACTCGCCCTTTCACGCCGCTGTCAGGCCCTGACCGGCACGGACGACCAGGCCGAGCGGCACTTCACGGACGCCCTGCACCTGCACGACGAGGGCACCACCCAGCCGTCGAACGAGCCCGCACCGAGCCGCTGTACGGGGAATGACTCCGCCGTGAAAGACGCCGCAACGACGCCCGCAACCACCTTCGCACCGCCCTGGAGACATTCGACGAACTCGAAGCCCAGCCATGGGCGTCCCGAGCCCGCACCGAACTCCAGGCCACCGGTGAGACCACGGACCCCGACAGCCGCCCCGAGCGGCCCACACCGTCACCGAGGCGCCCCGCACTTCGCTGACGTCTGTCTGGCCGCCGTCCCGGACCAGTCACGATCCAGATGTCGGGCCAGGATTCCGACGGGAGCCCGGGCATCGACCACGCGCCCATCGACGTGCCGTGAAGGGCGCATGGGCGCGCGTGATGGGCTACCCGGGTGTGTAGGTTGACTGCCCGTCGCTGTCCCGTTCGGAGGCGCGACCTCTCTCCCACAGCTCCGGAGGCCCCGCCATGCCCGTGTCCCCCTCGTCCCCCGCCGGTGCCCGCCCCGGCGCGGTCCCTGAGACGGCAGCCGCCGTCTGGCGGGTGATCACCACCATGTACGAGGCCTACTCGGCCGGAGACCGTGCGCGGATCGACGCCTGTCTGGATCCGGAGGCGACCGTGTGGGATTCCGGGACCGCCGGGCTGCTCTTCGGGAAGCCGGACCTGGACCGGGTGCGCGAGGGGCGCCCCACCGGTGGGGTGGGGCCGGTGGAGATCAGGCTGGAGCCGTACGGGCAGGTCGTGGACGTCTTCGGTGACATCGCGGTGCTGCGTTTCTGGCTGCGGGTGGACTTCGCGCCCGACCCCTCGGCCGGGGAGCTGTGCCCCGAGCTGGTCCGCAACACCGCGGTCTTGCGGCAGGGCGTCGACGCGGGGTGGCGCATCGTCCACCTGCACGAGGACGTGCAGCAGCCGGGCGGCCTCCCTCTCGGCGATCACTGAACCAGGCACGCCGCACTGTGGCGGCCCGCCGCCCGTGCGCCGCGCACAGCCCTCCCCGGAAGGCTCGGGCTAGCGTCCTCGGCGATCCCCTGAGAAAGCCGGGAGGCGCAATGACATACCGGGTGGCCATGGACATCGGTGGAACCTTCACCGACGTCGTCGCCTATGACGAACACAGCGGTACCTACTTCGCGGCCAAGGCACCCACGACCCCGGGCGACCTGGCCGAGGGAGTCTTCGCCTCGCTGGGCCGGGCGGTGGACTCGCCCGGCGACATCTCCTTCTTCGTGCACGGCACCACACAGGGCCTCAACGCCCTGCTGGAGCGCAAGGGCGCCCGCGTCCTGCTGCTCACGTCGGCCGGGATGCGGGACGTCTACCACATCGCCCGCGGCAACCGGGACCGGATGTTCGACCTGCACTACCGCAAGCCGAAGCCGCTGGTCGAGCGCTGCGACACGACGGAGGCGGGCGGCCGTTTCGACTGGCGCGGCACCGAGCTCGAACCCCTCGACGAGGACGCTGTACGGGCCGCCGCCCGACGTGCGAAGGACGAGGGATTCGACGCGGTCGCCGTCTCGTTCCTCTTCTCGTACGTCAACCCGGACCACGAGCTGCTGGCCGGGAAGATCCTGGAGCAGGAACTCGGCGAGGACGTCGTCGTGGTGCTGTCGCACCAGGTGGCGGGCGAGTGGCGCGAGTACGAGCGGACGTCCTCGGCCGTCCTGGAGGCGTACACGGGCCCTGTGGTGCGCCGCTATCTGGGCCGGATCGAGGGGCGGTTCGCGGAGCACGGCCTGACCGTCCCGGTCCAGGTGATGCAGTCCTCTGGCGGCGTCGTGAACGCCGCCTACGCCCGCCGCCACCCCTTGCAGACCCTGCTGTCCGGGCCGGTCGGCGGAACCATGGGCGGTGCGGCGGCCGCGGGCCTGCTGGGCCGGCGCAACGCGATCTGCGTGGACATGGGCGGCACCTCCTTCGATGTGTCGCTGGTCCTCGACGGCCGTCCCGACGTCTCCAACGAGGGCTCGGCGGACGGCTTCCCGGTCCTGATGCCACTGGTCAACCTGCAGACGATCGGCGCCGGCGGCGGCTCCCTCGCCTATGCGGAGGCCGGTGGCCTGAGGGTGGGACCGGAGTCCGCCGGGGCCCTCCCCGGCCCTGCTTGCTACGGGCGTGGCGGCACCCAGGCCACCGTGACCGACGCCAACGCGGTGCTCGGACGCGTCGACCCGGACTGGTTCGCCGGCGGCCACATGACGCTCGACGTGGCCGCGGCCCAGCAGGCCGTCGCCACGCTCGCCGGTGAGCTCGGTCTGGAGCCGGTGGAACTGGCGAGCGGGATCTGCGACGTCGCCAACGCCAAGATGGCCCAGGCGATCCGTACGCTCACGGTCGAACACGGCCTGGAACCAGGCGAGTTCGCCCTGCTCGCGTTCGGCGGCGCAGGCCCGATGCACGCCGTGGAGATCGCCCGCGAACTCGGTATCGGCGAGGTCGTCGTGCCGCGCTTCCCGGGCGCGTTCTCCGCCTGGGGCATGCTCGGCACCGAGGTCCGCCGCGACCTCACCCGCCAGTTCTTCACCCCGGGCGCCGACCTGGACGGTGAGGCCATGGCCCGCGCGCTGGCCGGCCTGGAGGACGAGTCGCTGGCCGCACTCGCCGAGCAGGGCGTCCCCGTGGGGCGGCAGCGGGTCGAACACGTCGTCGAGATGCGGTACGAGGGCCAGGACTACACCCTCGCCGTTCCGCTGCTCGCCGCCACCGAACCGGCCGGCGAGGGCTTCCTCGCCACCGCCGCCGCGCGCTTCGCCGCCCTCCACGAACGCCGCTACGGTCACGCCACGCCCGAGGCACCCGTCGAGTTCGTCACCCTGCGCAGCACCGCGCTCGGCGCGCTGCCCGAGGCCGCACCGGTGCCGTACGCCGCCGAGGAGGCCGCCTCCGACACCGTCCGGCAGCGGCCGGTCGTCTTCGGCGGCCGCTCGTACGACACCACCGTTCTCCGCCGCGAGCGGCTCGCACCCGGGCAGCGCCTCGTCGGTCCCGCGGTCATCGTGGAGGCCACCTCCACCACCGTCGTCCCCCCGGACTCGTCGGTCACCGTCGACGAGAACGGCTTCCTCGTCATCAAGGTTGGAGCCACGGCATGACCGACACCGGCAGCCGGGTCGTCGACCCGGTCACCACCGAGATCATCCGCTGCGCGCTGCTGCAGGCCGCGGAGGACATGAACACCACCCTCATCCGGTCCTCCTACACGCCCACCATCTACGAGGCGAAGGACTGCGCGGTCGCCCTCCTCGACCGGGACCACAACGTGCTCGGCCAGTCCTCGGGCCTGCCGATCTTCCTGGGCAACCTTGAGGTGTGCACCCGGGCCACCGAGGAGACGTACGGAGCGGATGCCTGGAAGCCCGGCGACGTCTGGGTCCTCAACGACTCCTACATCGGCGGGACCCACCTCAACGACGTCACCGTCTACGCACCGATCTTCACCGAGGACACCGCCGACGGTGAGCTGATCGGCTTCGCCGCGTCCCGTGCGCACTGGATCGACATGGGCTCCAAGGACCCCGGCGGTTCGATGGACTCCACCTCGATCTACCAGGAGGGCCTGCGGATGGGCCCGTTGAAGATCTACGAGGGCGGCGAACCCTGCGAGCAGGCGCACGCGTTGATCGCCCGCAACGTCCGCTTCCCGCAGCCCACCCTCGGGGACATGCGCGCCCAGGTGGCCTGCGCCCGTACCGGCGCGAGGCGCTTCGCGGAGATCGTCCGCCGCTGGGGGCTGCGGACCGTCCTCGCCGCGCGGGACGCCATCTTCGCGCAGACCGAGCGGCTGGAACGGGAGCAGATCGCCGCCATTCCCGACGGTGTCTACGAGGCGACCGGCCACTTGGACAACGACGGCATCGACCTGGGCACTCCGCTCCACGTCACCGTGCGTGTCGAGATCGACGGCGACCGGATGACGATGGACGTCACCGACTGCGCCGACCAGGCCACCGGGCCGGTCAACTGCGGTGCGGCGCAGACCGTCGCCGCCTGCCGGGTCGGCTACAAGCTGCTGGTCAGCGGTGACGTCCCACTCAACGGCGGTTCTTTCCGGCCGCTGAAGGTGATCACACGGCCGGGCACCATGCTCGCCGCCGTCGAGCCGGCGGCCTGCCAGTACTACTACTCCCACCTCGGCCTCGTCATCGACCTGGTGGTCAAGGCGCTGGCGCCGGCGGTGCCCGCGCGAGCGGCCGCCGCCAGCTACGGCGACTCGATGATCGTGCAGTTCACCGGGACCGACCCGCGCAACGGCAGGCTCTTCGTCTCGCAGGAGGCGACGGTCGGCGGCTGGGGCGCCTGGCAGACCGACGACGGCGAGTCCTGCCTGATCAACAACGTCAACGGCTCTCTGCGGGACATGCCCGTCGAGGTGCTGGAGACGCTGTTCCCCGTACGAGTCACGGAGTACGCGATCCGTACCGACTCCGGCGGGGCGGGCCGTACCCGCGGCGGCAACGGCGTGGTGCGCCAGTACACGTTCGAGGCCGACCAGAACCTGTCGCTGTGGTGGGAGCGTTCCGTGACCCCCGCGTGGGGTGTCTTCGGCGGCGGCACCGGCGCGGCGCCCCGCGTCGTCCTCAACCCCGGCCGGGACGGCGAGCGCGAACTGCTCAAGGTGAACGCGCTGGCCGTGCGCCAGGGCGACGTGCTGCGCTGCGAGAGCGGCGGAGGCGGCGGCTTCGGTCCCGTCGCGGAGCGCCCCGCCGAGGCGGTGCGGGAAGACCAGCGGCAGGGCCTGCTGAGCCGGGAGCGGGCAGCGTCCGCCTACGGCGTGAAGTCCTGACCTCCCACCGCGCCGACTCCCCCTGAACCGGGCCCGGTTGCCGAATCCCCCTCGGCGACCGGGCCCTCCCCGTGTGGTGGCGCGTTCGTCGCCGCTTCCCACTCAGGACTCGGTCAGCAGGACACGGCAGGCCAGGTGCAGGGCGAGTCGCTGGGCGGGGTCCTCGGGGTCGAAGCCGAGCGAGCGGATGCGTTCCAGTCGCGCCGCGACCGTGTTCCGGTGGACACCGAGGATCTCCGCCGCGGCCGAGGGGGCGGCACCCTGGTCCAGGACGATCGCCAGCGTCCGCAGCAGCGTTCCGTCCCGGTCCGCGGCGAGCAGCGGGGCCAGTACGACCTCGGCAGGCCGCCGTAGCGCCTCCGCGGGCAACGCGGACAGCAGTTGGGCCGGCCCCATACGGTCGGCGCGGACCACCGACCCGGGTACGGCGGCGACGGCCGCAGCGGCCCTGGCGTCGGCGAGCGCCACGCCCAGCGTGCCGGTGTCACCGGCCGGACCGGCCACTCCCCCGGCGAGCGGGAGCTGGTCACCGATCGCCCGAACGGCCGTACGCAGCTGTGCCTCGCCCTGTCGCAGCCACACTTCCGTGTCAGAGGTCGGACTGCCGGCTGCCGCAGAACGCCATGACACCCAGCAGTCCTCGTACGCGATGAGCGGTCCACCGATGCCGTACCTGCTCCAGAGCGCACGCAGCGCGGGTCCCGGCAGGGGCGCGGCGCCGGCGTCCGCGGCGACGGCCGGTCGCAGGGCGAACGCGATCAGAGGCCCGGCCAGCGGCCAGCCGAGCGCCGCGGCCTCGGCCCGGACGTGGGCACTGGCCTGTTCGTCCTCGGAGGGGTGTGTCAGCTGGTGCAGCAGCAACTCACTGCGGCGGTCCAGCTGTTCCTCCGCGAGGCGGCGAGTGGCGGCCCATGCGGTCAGCGGGGGTACCGCCATCCGCAGGACTGATTCGACGGTCGCTGCCCAACCCGCCTCCTTGGAGCGGGAGTCGGCTACGAGAACCGCGAGCGGGTGCCCGTCGGGCCCCGGCACGTCCAGCCGCACCGGGTGCTCGGAGTCGACTGCGGCCCGCCGCCCGGCCAGCATCCCGCCCACCGGATCCGTGAGGGCCAGGGATGTCGAGGGCAGCGCCGCGTGCAGCGCGGCCAGTACGCGCTCGACGTGCGGGCCGGCGGCGGCGAGGCGCTGAGCGGCGTCGGCCAGCAGTGCGGTCCGGCCGGCGTCGGGCCGGGACACGGCGGAGGCGATCCTTACGGCACCTTCCAGCGCGTCGCCGCCGATCAACAACAGCGGAACGCCGAGGCGGTCCGCGAGTGCGCCCGGCGGATGCACGGCCACCGCCGTCTCGGGTACGACCACGCAGGCGGCCGCCTGCTCCCAGGCCTTGCGCAGGGCCATCTCCACGATCCATCCCGACCGGGCCGGCGCTTCGGTGAGGACGACCGCGGTGTGCGGACGCAGGTTGTCGAGGGCATCACGCCGGTCGACGATGCGTACGTCCAGGACCTGGGCGTCGCGCCCCCTCGTGCCGAGTATGCGTACGCCGGGCAACGGACCGTACTGCACCAGCTCCGCGACGGTCATGGGCGCGGACAGGTCGGGACGTCTCACCACCGGGTCTCCTCGGGTCGTTCCGCGTCCGGGTGTTTCACCCGCCGCGCATCCGGTTCAAGATCCGGGCTCAGCAGGATGAGCCCACCGGCAGCCGCCAGTCGGCGGCCTTGCGGGGAGTGCCAGGCGGGCGCGGCGGGGATCACGACGATCTCCACCTCGACGCCGGGAATGGCACGTTCGACGTCCAGCACCCGCTGGTCGGCTGCCGACAGCATCAGGATCTGGTCCGGCGCGGCCGCGGCCGGTGCGCCGTCGGCGAGGACCAGCAGCACCTCGTTGTGTGCTTCCAGGCGGAACCGTCTGTGCAGGCCCTCGGTCTCGGAGACGACCACACTGGTCGGCCGGGAGGGCAGCGCCGTGCCCCCGGCGGTGTCCGGTCCCGGCGTCGCCGGGTGCTCCACGGCGGTGATCCGCCCGATGCCCAGTCGACGTGGCTTCGGCTGCCACAGCGCGAAGGGGTCACCATGGCTCGGGCGCCCCGCCGCCAGGGCCCGGCTCACGGTGCCGGGAACCACGGCGGCCGCGAGTCGTGCGCCGTCCATGGCGTAGCAGGCGGCGACCGCCCAGCCTCCGGCCGCGAGGACGAGCGGCCGTACGAGCTCCTCCACACGACTGCCGGCGGCCTCCACGACGACCACGTCCCCGGCGGGCGTGGCCAGGGCGACCGGGGCGACATCGACCCCCGCGATGGTGAACGTGGTCTGTTCCAGCAGGGGGAGCACTCGTCCACAGCCGTCCCCGTCCACCAACGGCAGCCCGCAGGACGCCGCTGTGACGACTGCGAGCAGGGCGTTCTCGGCCGCGGTGTTGAGCGGCACGACGGCGTCCGCCGTCCTGCCCAGGCGGCGCTCCAGCGCCCGGACCGCCCGGCGCGGCTCCTCGCCCGTGGGCAGCTGCTCGGCGAGCGCGGCCGAGGAGCCGAGCAGGCTGACCGTGACGCACATCCGCTCGGATCCCAGGTCGCCGGGGCGGATCAGTGGCACCGGCCCGTGCTCCGCGATGGACGCCCGCGCCCAGTCGAGGCTCGCCCGGTACGAGGAATGCTCTGCGCCGGCTGCGAGTACCAGCGCCCCCTGGGCGAGATCCTCCAGCCGTGTGGCGTCCAGCGCGGTCTCCTCCCCGGGCGTCATGTGCGGCGACCACGGGTCATGACGGGATTCCCCGAGGGGGATCCGACGGCGCGGACGCGGAGGCGGTGAACGCCCTCGGGCAGGTAGGACACGGGGGTGTGGGCGGCGAACGCGACGCGGGCGGTCGCCGGGGCGGCACCGGCGGCGACGACCCTGGCCAGGGCCTGGTCACCGGCGAGCCCGAGGAGCCGGTCGAGTTCGTCGCGGCCCTCGGCGACGGCGACCTGATCGACTTCGGCGACGATGTCCGAGCGGGCGGCTCCGTAGGCCGCGGCGGCGATGGCGGCCGCCGGATCCTGGGCGCGGACGGGCACCAGCCCGCAGTCGCCGCCCGCCGCGAGGAGCACACCGCCGGGGGCCCGTCGCCGGACTCTGGCCACCAGTTCGGCGACCTGCTCGGTGCCGGTCAGGACCAGGTCGGCGCGAGGCAACACGTCGGTGCGGATGCGGGCCAGGTCCAGGTCGACGCCGCCGAGCCCGGGGCCGGCGTCGGAGCTTTCCGCTTCGCCGTCGGTGACGCTCGCGCACCGGAATTCCAAGGCCCCGGCGTCGACGACCACGGCGCGGTCCGCCCCGGCTGCGAGCGCGGCACCCCGCACGGCGCTCGCCGTGGTCGAGGCGATGGCGAGGACCGGGTAGCGGCGGAAGTACGCGACGGAAACGAGTCCGCCGGTATTGCGGGCCAGGTGCAACGGCGCCCGGAGACCGCCGACGCGCAGCGCGCGTTCAGCCGTATCGCTCACACGTGCCGCCCACGGCCGCAGGGCGGCGTTGAGGACGCCGGTGTTCTCACGTTCCCGCAGCCCCGACCGCCCGAGCTCGTGCGACAAGGTGATCTCCGCGCCGGGCACGGCTTCGGCGATGACCTCGGCGGCGGCAAGCTCCGGGTCGGGGCGGGTCAGCGCGCCGGCCGCCGCGACCGAGAAGGCGGTGACACCGGCGTCGGCGGCCCGCCGCGCGAAGTCCGCGACTGCTGTCCGGTCGAGCGGGGCCAGTTGCCGCCCGGTGAGCGCGGATCCGCCCGGGACGACCGCGTGGAGCGGCCCTACTTCGCGGGCGGCCTGCGGAGGCCAGTCCGCGAGCGGCCCGAGCGACGGATGGCTGGGCGGGGCGATCCGCAATGCGGCTACCGGTCGCAGCCGCGACGGACGGCGCTCCAGGTCTGTGGTGAGGCCGACGGCGTCCACCTCACCGATCCGGTCCCCGGGCAGCGCGGCGAGCACCGCGCGCAGACACTCACCGAGGCCGGGAACGCTGTCCACCACCGCGCGCGCCACCGTCTGACCGCCCGGTCCGACCAGCACGGCGACGGTGGTGACGCGTCCCACGTCCACTCCCAGCCTCACCCACATGATCCTGTCACCATTCGCCCCTATCTATCACTCCAGATCGCGGCCCTCGGTCTCCGGCAGCGGCACGGCCACGATCAGCGCCACCACCAGGAACGCGGTGATGAACAGCACGGTGGAGGAGAACCCGGTGGCACGCGCCAGCAGGTACCCGACGGCCGACGGAGCGACCGAGGTGGAGATCAGCTGAGCCGCGGTGGCCCAGGAGTAGCCGGTGGCGCGCAGTGCGGTCGGGTAGAACTCGCCGTTCCAGGTGTTCCAGACGCCCCAGGCGCCGAGGCTGAAGAACGACAGGGCGAAGTTGGCGGCGTACAGCTCGGTCAGGCTGCCGGAGTAGGCGAACAGCACGCCGCTGAGCGCGGCGGCCGTCACGTACGGCAGGAAGACCTTCTTGCGGCCGAAGCGCCCGGTCAGGTACGACGCCGAGACATAGCCGGGGATCATGAAGAGGGCGCTCAGTGCGACGAAGCCGAGGCTGCTGGACATGCTCAGCCCCTTCTCCATGAGCAGCGTGGGCAGCCAGGTCTGCAGGCCCCAGTAGCCCCAGTTGAACGCGAAGTTCACGATCAGCATGAGCACGGTGATGCGGAGCAGCCGTCCGCGCAGCAGGGCGAGGGGGTTGCCGGCCCGCTCGGGCTCGACGACGGTGAAGCGGGTGCCCTCGGGAACCTCGGCGCCGAGCTTCCGTAGCACTGCACGGGCTTCGGCGTGCCGGCCACGGGCGGCCAGCCAGTACGGGGACTCGGGCACCCAGGCCCGGATCGCGAACACCCACAGGGCCGCCAGCGCGCTGGCCACGGCCACGACGTGCCAGCCCATCCCGGACAGCGCCTGGGTCACCCCCACGGCGGCGAGCACGCCGATCGGCCAGCCGATCGACAGGTAGACGGCGGCCCGGCCACGCAACCTGACCGGGAGCAGTTCGAGGAAGTAGGGGAAGGTGACGGTGTAGATGCCGGCCAGGGCCATCCCCGAGAGCACCCGGGTGATCATCAGCGTGGTGAAGTTCGGCGAGAAGGCACTGGCCAACGCCACGGCCCCGTACGAACCGAGGCTCCACAAGCACACGGCCCGGCGTCCGATGCGGTCGGCGACCGGCCCCCAGACGAGCGCACCGGGGATCATGCCGAGGGCCACGGCCGAGAGAACCCACCCGATCCGTCCGGCGTCGAGGGCGAAGGCCTCGCCGAGGTCGGCGGAGACGTAGACGAGAGCGAGCTGCTCCCACGATTCGATGACGAAGGCCATGAACAGCGCGAGGGCGATCAACACATGGGCCCTCCCGAACGGCATGCGTTCGAAATAGGCACCCACGGGCTGCGGACCGCCGACCCCGTCCGGGACTCCGGCGGTTCCGGACTGTACTGAGACTGCGCTCATCGGCTGCCCTCCTGGCACTGGTACCGAGACGCACACCATCGGGTTCGGTGTGAATGCGAGGCACCATAAACAGGCCATCACGGCCGGAACCATGCTGCGAGCACAGCCACCCCGGTGATGAGTGTGCCCGGCGCACAGCTACGAGCCAGCGGCACGCGCCTCGGTAGGTCACCTGGACGTCCACGGGTGTCTGTCGGTACGGCTCGAGCACCCCTTCCCGGTCTGCCACGGGGCCTGTCAACCGCTCGGGCGATGCCGAGCTCGTGCATCAGGCGTTCCGGTGCAACGGGCACGGCCGCCCGCCACGCCCGCACGGCTCGCCACGCCGGGCCGCCCGGCGCGACAACGCATCCCTGGTCACGGAGTGGTCGGGACGACCACGTCGGCCCGCACGGCTGCCGCGGTGCGCCGGCGCTTGCCCATCACGCCCGAAGGGGCTCCGCCCAGCCGTTTCGCACCGCGCAGGCCCCGAGCTGCATCCGGGTCCGGACTCCGGCCAGGTCCATGAGATGGCGCAGGCGCCGGTGGAGCGTGCGCGGTGACAGACCGAGTTGTGTCGCTGCCGCCAGGTCCGTCAGGCCGGCCAGGAGCAGCGCGAGAATCCTGCGGTCGAGCTCGGTCGGGCCGTGCGGACCGACCTCGACCGTGGGTTCGGACTCTCCGACCGTGGCCGACAGCGCGAGCGGGTCGGCAGTGCGCCATACCGTCTCGAACAGAGCGTCCAGCGCGTCCAGCAGTCCGCTGCGGTGCAGCAGCGCGGCGCCGGGCTCCCCGTCCGGTGTGACCGCGAGCGGGACGAGGCCGAGGTCGGCGTCGGCCAGCACGAGCTTCATCGGCAGCTGGTCGGCGACGCGCAGTTGCACTCCCCTGCGCAGGGAATCGATCGCGTCGTCGAGGATGCCCGGCTCAGCCAGCACGGCCCGGTCCAGTACCGCCCTGAACCGTACGCCGCGGCCGATGGCCATGGGTTCGGCCGTGTTCTCGTCGGGCGGCAGGGCGACGAACGGTGCGGTGATGAAGGAGCGGACCTGCGTGCGGGCTGCCTGCTGCACCTGGAGGAAGCGATGGCGGATGGCATCGACGCCCGTGACGACCTCGATCAGGTCGCTGATGCTGCTCCCGGTCATCGCCGCCCGGTGTTCCTCGGCGAAGGTCACCAGGGCGTGCTCGGCCATCCGCAGCCCGTCCCGGCGCTGGCTGATGAGAGCGCCGAGCGCCATGGCCGGCGGTGCGGCGGTGAACCGCTCGTCCGCCGACCTGGTCACGAGTCCCCACTCGACCAGGCGGGACAACGCCTTGTCGACGTGCGCGTGCGGCAGGTCGAGCTGGTCGGACAACACGATCGCGGTGGAGTTCGGGCGTCCGAGCAGCGCCCGGTAGACGCGCTCGTCATCGGGTTCGAGGCCCAGGACATCCAACATCGGCGACCGTCTCTCCTCCGCTTGCCGCAGCGGGGAGAGTATGTGCCACGGCGGCAGATTCTGGATAGTCCCTGATGGGAGCAGGTGCGAGGGGAAGGGCCCCGGGGAGTCTCCGCCCCGGGGCCCAACAGTACGGTTCATCGCAGGCCGTACGCCCGGATGATCTCGTTCTTGACGCTGAAGCCCCTGCCCGTCTCGGCGCTCGCGCGGACCGAGACGAAGCCGCCGGGCTTCGTGGCCGTCCTGAACGAACCCGTCCAGTAGCCGTCAGGGCCCTTTGTCACGGATACCTTCCGCCAGGTGGCACCGTCGTCGTACGAGACGTCCAGCTTCACCGTGGTGACGGTGCCCGGCACGGTGCCTCGGCCCATCGACACCGGCTTGAGCGCGATCCGCTGGGTCGCGTTGGCCTTGACGTCGCCGTGCAGGTCCGACTCCAGCTTGTAGTCCAGGTTCAGCACCGGAAACGGCTCGAAGAAGTCCGAATCGACGGTGTCGGACATGAACGTCCACTCGGTATGGGTGCGCGTCGAGAGCCGGAAGACGTCAGCGGGCCGCTCCGCGTCCAGGACGGCGCGGTAGGGCAGGTTGCCCGCCGGCACCTCCACCCACTGCATGTCCGTGCTGTTCGGGTTGTCGTGGATCAGCGTGTCGCCCTGGAAGACCTGCAGGTGGGTCGGCGTCTCACCCCACTGCAGGAAGCCGCCCAGCCGCATGGTGTCGCTGGACGAGGCCCACGCCTGCACGTTCCAGGTCATGTAGTTCTGCCAGCGGGAGTTGTACACGCCGAACGACTCGCTCTGGCCGGGCCTGGTCACCGGAGCGAACCAGTCCAGTCGGGTGGTGCTGCCCTTGGTGTACGTGTTGTCCCCCGACACCATCACCCACGGCAGGCCGCCGTCGACGCCCTGCGCGTGGAACTCCCTCCAGACCTGGCCCGGAGTCACCCATTCGGTGCGGGTGCCCGGGTGCCACTCGCGCTCGGGGAAGTTGAAGGACGGGCTGAGGGTGAAGTCGGACCGGTAGCCCTCCGCCTGCCCGCCGGCCGTGGCCGAGTAGTAGCGGGCGTCGATCCGGGCGAGGTCGTCCTTTGTCGGCTTGTAGACCAGGGCACGGTCCGGAACCTGGCCGGGGTACTCCCGGGTGAGGTCGTAGACGAACGGCGTGTACTCGGTCTGCTTCACGGTCAGCTTGAACATGCCGGCCTTGGCCATGGTGACGAGGGTCTTGCCCGCGTCACGGTGCACGGTGGCGACCGGGATGGCCGACTCGCCGGCGTACTCCATCAGGGGACCGACACCGTCGTTGACCACGATCAGCGCCTTCGCCCCGGCCGCGACCGCGGCCTCGGTGCGCTCCTGGGGCGAGACCTCGTCGCTGCGCTCGATGACGACGGCCTTGCCCCTGCCCTTGACCCGCTCGTACGCGGCCGGCGCACCGTTGCCCGCGTAGACGGCGTCCAGCGTGTCCGTGGCGGTGCCCAGGGCGCTTCCCGCCTGTACCAGGGCCTCGAACCGGAGTCGACCGCCCTTCGTGCTCAGGCTGAGCTGTGGCTCGCCCTTGCGCCAACGGGTGGTCAGCATGAACGTGCCCTGCTTCATCGGCTCCGTCGGCGCGACGTAGACGTCGTCGTACGTCGGCGGCAGCACGTACGCGCTGCGGTAGTCCATGAACGGGTCCAGGTCCTTGTAGTGGACGTTGAAGTCGACCTTGCGCTGGCGGTCCTCGGTGCGCTGCGGCGCCTCGGTCTGCAGCAGGCGTGCCTTGCTCGCGTCGAGCACCACGTCCGCGGCGCCGTCCTTGAGCACGGTCTCCGGGTCGACCAGCACGGCCAGACCCGAGCGGTCCGCCTTCTCGCCGGTCACGTCGAGGTACCCCGCGACGGTGTACAGGCCGGGTGCCATGCGCATGGTGGTCGAGCCGTCGACGTAGACCTGCCACGGCCAGAAGTCGCCGGCCAGGTTGATCGTGACCCAGCCGGCGCCGGGCTTGCCGTCCCGCCCGAGCAGCTTGATGTTCAGGTCGTAGCGCTCCTCCTCCTTGAGCAGCGCCACGGACGTGCGGGTCACCGGCTGCCCGGTGGCCGCGTCGGTGGCCGTCACATAGCCGACGTGCCGGCCGGCCGAGGCGGCCTGCGGGTCACCGGTCACCGGGACGGCGGCGGTGCCGCCCGCCGGGACGGTGACCGTCGTGGCTCCCAGCGTGAACGGGCCGCCGTCGTCGCTCAGCGCCAGGTTCAGCGTGACGTCGGCGGAGCCGGTGTTGGTGAAGGTCAGGTCCTTGGTGACGGCGCCGTCGCTCGGCTCGTGCGGCCACGTGTGGTTGCCGAAGAAGAGCGATCCGGTGCCGCGGACCGTGGTGCGCACGGCGGCGGCCACGTCGAGACGGCCGGTGCCGACCTCGTACGGCGAGTAGCCTCCGTCCAGGCCCTTGGCGGTGCTCATCAGGTGTTCCTTGAGCTGCGCGCCGGTCCAGTCCGGGTGCTGCTGGGCCAGGATCGCCGCCGCACCGACCACATGCGGAGTGGCCATCGAGGTGCCGCTGATGGTGCGGTAGAGGCCCTCACCACCGCCGGTCATCTCCTGCGAGCGGGCCGCGGTGATGTCCACGCCGGGCGCCGCGATGTCCGGCTTCATACCGCCGGAGTAGGCCAGCGGGCCGGTGCTGGAGAAGGACGCGAGCCGGTCCTGCTTGTCCGTGGCGGCCACGGTCAGCGCCGAGGCGGCCGCGCCCGGGGCGGAGATGCTCTCCGGGCCGGAGTTGCCGGCGGCTATGACGAACAGCGTGCCGTACTGGGCGGACAGCGCGTCGACCGACTGCGACATGGGGTCGCTGCCGTCCGTCGGGTAGGAGTCGCCGAGGCTCATGTTGACGACGTCCGCGCCGGATTCGGCAGCCCACTGCATGCCGGCCATGACCCAGGAGTCCTGACCGTAGCCCTCGGCGCCGCCGAGCACCTTGCCGATGTACAGGTCGGCGCCGGGGGCGACGCCCTTGTAGTCGCCCCCGGAGGCGGCGCCCGAACCGACGATCGTGCCGGCGACATGGGAGCCGTGCCCGTTGACGTCGGTGACGGCCTCACCCGGCACGAAGCTCGCCGTGCCGTCGATCAGGCCGGCGAAGTCGGGGTGGTTGACGTCGATGCCGGTGTCGAGCACCGCGACCTTGACGCCTTTGCCGTCGTAGCCGGCCGCCCAGGCCTCGGGCGCGCCGATCAGCGGCACGCTCTCCTTCAGACTGGCCTTCACGCGACCGTCGAGCCACAGCTTCGCCACGCCCGCGCCCAGCGACGGGCTGCCCTGCGGCGCGACGGTGTTCCAGAAGGTGCGGGTCTGCCGCTTCTCCGTGCTGAGCGCGGCGCCTCGGATGCCCTTGAGCTTTCGGGTCAGCCTGCTGCCCCGGGGAGCCGTGGGCTCGACGGCCGCGCGGGACTTCGGCTGGGTGTACGTCGCGATCAGCGGTACCTCAGCCGATTTCGCGTCGTCGTAGCCCATCTCGATCAGGTCGGTGACGTTGAACAGCCGTCGGTCCAGCGTGTCCGTGTCCAGCAGCGGCGCCGCCTCGTCCGGGATGACGAAGAGGTCGCCCTTGATCTCCTGGAGCTTCACGCCGCCGACGGCGCTGTCGGGCCGGTCGACCTCGGCGATCTGCCTGCCGTCGGCCGTCGTGGTGACGGTGACGACGTCGCCTGTGACCAGGGTGACCTTGTGGGTCACCGAGGGCTTGGCAGGAACGGTGGGCTTGCTCGGAGTGGCTTGTGCGGGCGCTTGCAGGACCGCAAGCCCCGACGCCAGCAGCGGCACCGCGGTGGCAACCGAGATCAGCCGCCAGCGGCCGCGCCGGAAGGCGGAAGCATGAGAGGGGGAAGACATGCCATGGGTCTATCGACCCGTGAACGCCGTCGTGAAGGCCTCACGACGGCAAGTCCTCGCCATGGCAAAGGCTTGCCAGCCGTGAATCGTGGGATTCCGGACGAAGCATGACGAGCCCCGGGCGGGCGTCCTGCGGTGCCCCTCCATGCCGCCGACCTGGCGACGGACGCCCACAAGACGTTGAACGTCCCCTACGACTGCGGGCTCGCGATCGTGCGCGAACGGAACGTGACAGAGTCGCCGCAACGGCGAGGGGCCTCGACGGCTGAGACTTGAACATGTTCAAACCCCATGACAGGGTACGGCGAGGGTTCTTGAGAGAACCGGTCGCGGACGCGCCACGGGGAACCCGCAAGGGGTGGAGTGTGTTGCGTTACCGCCGTACCGCGCACGTCATCCTGGGTGCTGTCCGCGTGGGCCTCGACCCGCCGCGTACCCCCATCCCCGGGGCGGAACCGGCTCACCGACGGCGCAGGCCCCATCGGGTGAGCCGCCCGACGAGGACCTCGGTCCGCCTGAACGACCGTCACTCCACCGCCGCACAAAGGCGGTGAGCCCGCTCGGTGCGGTGCCCGCCACGTGATACCACGTCAGGAAGACGCCGGTGAATCGCCGCGATCCCGACGAATGTCGAGCCAAGGAGCTGATGCGCATGTCGGCCGACAGTCCCGTCGGAGCACCGGGCAAGCCGCCGCCGGATCCCTTCGCCCTGGTCAGGACCCGCGGTTACGTCGGGCTCCTGGTCATGGCGGCGGCGCTCGGAGTGCCGATCTCCGCAGCCGCGTACGGCTTCCTCGCATTGGTCGACGAACTCCAGCCGTGGACCTACACCGACCTGCCCAAGGCGCTGGGCTTCCAGGCAACCCCTCCCTGGTGGCCCCTGCCGCTGCTGGGTGTCGCAGGCCTGCTGGTCGGAGCGACCATCCGATACCTGCCCGGAATCGGCGGTCACAAGCCCGCGGAGGGGCTGTCGATGGCCGGCGCACCGAAGCCGCTCGAACTTCCCGGCATCTTCCTCGCCGCCGTGGCCTCGTTGGCCCTCGGTGCCGTCATCGGCCCCGAGGCACCGCTCATCGCCCTCGGCAGCGGCGCGGCCGTCTGGCTCGTACGCCTGGTCAAGCCGGACCTGCCGGAGCGGGGCGGGGCCGTGGTCGGCGCGGCCGGAAGCTTCGCCGCGGTCAGCACCCTGCTCGGGTCACCCATCACCGGGGCGTTCCTCCTCATGGAGGCGTCGGGAATCGGCGGGCCGATGCTCGGGGTCGTCCTGGTGCCGGGCCTGCTCGCCGCCGGCATCGGCTCGCTCGTCTTCACCGGCCTGGACAACTGGACCGGTCTCGGCACGTACTCCCTGGCACTTCCGGAGGTCCCGCACGCCGACACGCCCGATGTCGCCGAGTTCGGCTGGGCACTCGTCATCGGACTGGTGGCGGCCCTCGTCGGCACGGGCATCCGGCGGCTCGCCCTCCTGGCGCAGCCCCGTGTCGAGCGGCGCCGGGTGACCGCCACCGTCCTGATGGGGCTGGTGGTCGCAGGGCTCGCCATCGCCTACGCCGAAGGCACGGGGAAAGCCGCGACCGAGGTGCTGTACTCGGGGCAGACCGCCCTCGGCCCGCTGATCGCGAACAGCGCGGAATACTCCGTCGGTACGTTGACCCTGCTCGTCGCGTGCAAGGGACTGGCGTACTGCGCCTCACTGAGCGCGTTCAGGGGAGGTCCGATCTTCCCGGCGATGTTCCTGGGTGCGGCAGGCGGTATCGCGCTGTCACACCTTCCTGGGCTGGGGCTCACCCCTGCGTTCGCGATGGGGATCGGAGCCATGTCGGTCACCATGCTCGGGCTCCCTCTGACCTCGGTGCTGTTGGCCACCCTGCTGCTGGGATCGCAGGGCCTCACCGTCATGCCGCTCGTCATCGTCACCGTCGTCGTCGCCTATGTCGTGTCGAAGCGACTCAGCCCGCCACCGACCGGCGGGGCGCAGGCTCCCGCTCACGAAGGAGCGCCGGCGCGGTGATCTACCGTCAGGTACACCATGGGCCCGCGCGATTCGCAAGACTTCCCGGGGATTGACACAATCCGCAGCGCACACTCAGCGTGCCTTCCTGGCACCGATCAGTCCAGCCGGAAAGGGGCTTGGCCCCCCTGCCCAGACCCCGGCTTGCAGAGGTGCCTGCGGCGAGCCCACCCCGGCCGAGCCGGGGCGCCCCGACACGGTCAGGAGTACCAGTCGGCCTCCGTCGCCCGCGCCCGCCGGGGCACCTCCCGGGCGGGCATGGGCCTGCGCTCGCCACCGGCGAGCAGCGTGCTGGCCGGATCGCCGCCGAGCATGCCCGGGAGCGTCACCTCGACATCGATGCCGCGAGGCGGGTCGGTGGGCAGGATCGTGGTCAGCACCGTCGTCTGGGCGTGGTGACCATGGGCGCGGGCGGCGGCGACCTGTTTCCCGTCCACGAGGAGCTCCAGCTCCCGCGTGCCACCCATCCGCAGGCCCACGGTGACCGAGCAGCCGGCGTGCTCGCAATGAAAGTGATACTCGCGGCTCATGGTTGCCTCCCTGAAGCGCCCGGCAGCAAAGCCTCTGCCCCTCCATCGTGGCACCGGGTGGTGGCGGCGTCAGCCCTGGATCCCGCTCCCCCGGTCGTCACCGTGATCCTCACCCGCTACGCCACCCCTCCCCACCGACCGCACCACCGTCGCCGAGCGCAGGAGGGCGCCGGCGTCGCGGGGCTGAGGGCGGACGCGCAGCATGGAGGCATGGCTGTACTCCCGCTCCCGGGGAGCCGTTCGACGGCCTGCGTGCCCAGCGCACCCGACCATGACCGGGATCCCGATCAAGTGGCCCTCTCGCAGGCGCCGACCAGGAGAGCTTCGGAACCCATCCGCGCCTGGACCGACGCCGCCACCGCGTTCGCCCCGCATCCACGAAGGATCTCGGGGACAGCGCTGCCCCACCCTGCGGCCTGGGCCGCTTCGCCTACGCTCCCCGGCCGGCCCACGCCCTCAGTACGCCTGGAGCCCGTATGTCCCACCGTCTGCCGCCCGGCCTGCCCCGAACGGCCTGCGCAACGCTCGCGGCCATCCTGACGGCCGTTCTGGCCACCGTGCCGACCGGCCCCGCCCATGCCTTCACCGGCGGCAACCACGAGGACATCACCAGGGCCGCGCTGCCCTGGCAGCCCATGACGCTGACCGAGATGGCCGATGCCCGCGACGGGGCGATCAACGCCAACGACCACCCTCCATACTTCGATGTCGGCCCCCTGCACTGCGACAACGCCGACTACCTCGAGCCCCGCTACGCCCCCGCCTACCCCCGCACTCGGGACGAGGCGACCACCGAGCTCCTCGCGTGCATCCGTACCTCCGTAACCCGCTTCCGCAACGCGGTCGAGGCCGCCGACGGCCTCGTCGACGCCCACGGCAAGGTGCGCGCCGACCAGAGTGACCTGTCCTCGCACTGCACATGGGACAAGAAACCCCAACGGGCCAAGTGCGACGTCCTCGAACAGCTCGGCCGCGGCTGGCACCAGATCGAGGACTTCTACTCTCACTCCAACTGGACGGATCGGGCCGCCCCTGGTCAGGTCGGGCTCGAAAACCCACCCGGACTGGAGCGCACCGAGGTCGCGCCGTTCCTCGCCATGGGCCGCTACAGCGCCATGAAGGACGCCGACTGGACCCGGGACGCGCGCGCCCTCATTCCCCTCGACCTCACCACAGGCTGCTACACCGATGTCGATTCGACGGGTGTCAAACCCGCCGACTGCGACGGCCGCGTCTCCCACAACCGCGCGCTGAACAAGGACACCGCCACATCAGCCCGCTCCAAGACGGACGACAACTTCCGGCACTCCACGGCCGGAGCCACCGCCGAGATCACGCGCCAGTGGAACGATTTCAAGGCCGACCTGCTCAAGACGTACCCCGATCACCGGCGCGGAGCCCAGATGATCTGCGCTCTCGTCCACGACGACCCTGCCAGCGCCTGCCCCTGACGGGCAGGCGCCCCTCGTACAGGCTCCCGCTGACCGAGTCCGGGTCGGTCAGCGTGTACGAGACGGAGGACCCGCTCGCCGACCTCAACGCCACTTGCCTACGGCGCATCGCCCGTCACCAGGCCCGCCCCGCCCCCTCTTCCATGGACAGGATGGAAGCGGCAGGCCGGCCGGGCATCGAACTGCTACGTGCCCTCATCACGGCCCGGCTCGGCGACCGGCACAGCGCCTCCGAACCCTGTACGACACCCTGCACCTGCGCGTTCTGGACTACGTCCGCGCCCACCCTGCACTGACTGGCCACCGGCCGCACCGTCGGCGGGGCGACCAAGCTGCGGTGGCAGGGGGGCCGCCGCCGGACCACAGAGCGAGCCCGCTGCCGTGCCTCCCAGGCGAGAGGCCGGGATGCGACCTAGGGTTGAAGGGAGTTCCGCCACGGCACTCGCCGTCGCCATCGCGGATGCCGAGATCGAGGCCCGGGCTGAGAGCGGACGGCCCGCCCGGCATCGACGCCCGGCGCGGCCCGACGTCGGAGGAGGCTGCCGAGCCGTTCAGGCCCCCGCTTGCCCTGTGCCGGACATCCCGGACAGCCACAGCACCAGGCAGGAGAGTCCTCAATGCCTCAGAACCCGACCTCTGCGATGCGCGCGGCTGCCCACGCCACACCCAAGGAACGCGCGACCCTCGGCAGGAAGGCCCGGCGCCACTCGCCGCGGTCGGGCCACGCCGCGTACAAGCCGTCTCCCGGGAGGACGGATCCCCTGGCGATCCTGGAGGCGCAGTCCGCGGCACGAGTGCCCGAACTCGTGCCGATCCGCTACGGCCGGATGACGGAATCCCCGTTCCGCTTCTACCGGGGGGCTGCCGCGATCATGGCCTCCGACCTGGCCGGCACCCCGCGCTCGGGACTCACGGCCCAGCTGTGCGGGGACGCCCACCTTCTGAACTTCCGCCTGCTCGCCTCACCGGAGCGGCAGCTGATGTTCGACATCAACGACTTCGACGAGACACTGCCGGGCCCCTGGGAATGGGACGTCAAGCGGCTCTCCGCGAGCTTCGTCATCGCGGGGCGGGCGAACGACTTCGACGACACCGAGCGTGCCCGAATCGTCCGTTCGACGGTTCGTTCGTATCGCGAGGCCATGATCCGCTTCGCAGGGATGCGCACCATCGACGTCTGGTACGCGAAGATCGATGCGGATCTCCTCGAGTCCCTGGCAGCGGGCCAGCTCCATGCGACGAAGCACGGTCGGAGGAACCTGGCCCACGCGCTGGCGAAGGCCCGTACCCGCGACAGCCTGCAGGCTTTCGACAAGCTCACCGAGACGGTCGACGATCGGCCCAGGATCGCGGCGGACCCCCCGCTGCTCGTCCCGGTCGGCGACCTGCTGCCGGACGTCGAGCGCGCCACGCTCGAGCGCCAGTTCCGCGGCCTGATCGAGCGGTACGGCCGCACTCTCGCTTCCGACCGGCGCACCCTCCTGGAGGACTACCGACTGGCGGACGTCGCCCGCAAGGTGGTCGGCGTCGGCAGCGTCGGCACCCGGTGCTGGATCTTCCTCCTGCTCGGCCGGGACGACCAGGACCCGCTCTTCCTCCAGGCCAAGGAGGCCGACACCTCCGTGCTGGCCGCACACGTCGGCGCGAGCCGGTACCGCAACCAGGGCGAGCGGGTGGTGTCGGGCCAGCGGCTGATGCAGGCCACGAGTGACGTCTTCCTCGGCTGGGAACGCGTGGACGGGCTCGACGGCAAGAAGCGCGACTTCTACGTCCGCCAGTTGCGCGACTGGAAAGGCATAGCCATGCCGGAGAGGATGCGGCCGAAGGACATGCAGGCGTTCGGCGAACTGTGCGGGGTCACGCTGGCTCGTGCGCACGCGCGGTCCGGCGACCGCATCGCGATCGCCGCGTATCTGGGCGGCGGCGACTCGTTCGACCGAGCCCTCGCCACCTTCGCGGAGGCGTACGCCGACCAGAACGAGCGAGACCACCAGGCCCTGGTGGACGCGGTGCGCGCGGGCCGGCTGCCCGCGGAGGAACTGCCGGCGTCCTGAGCCGCGGATGGCAGCCGCGCCCTGTCGCTCAGGGGCAGCTCGAAGCCGGGTTGTCGTGGACGAGGGCGCAGATCATCTGCTCGCCGCGTCGGTGGTCCGGGTAGGTGGTGCGCAGTTCGGCCTTGAAGCCGTTCCACTGGCGAGTGGTCTCGGCGGTGGCCCCGGACGCGGCGGGGCTGAAGTTGTCGCCGGTGTTCCAGGCCGTCGCACTTGGCACGGTCGGAGCTCTCCTTCCACGTGCAGGGGGAGGACAGATCGCTCTGGTCGGCCAGAGGGCCGAGGAGAAGTACCCTCCGTGGTCATCGACATGCTCCACCGGGAGACGGCACGCCCGGGCGGACCGTACCGGCGAGTCTTGGCTACGCCGTGCTCGCACATGTCTACGGGGCCGACGTCGACCCGTCGTTCCGCACGGCGCTGTCCGGCGTGTCCCCGTCGACGTCGGCAGAGCGGGGCTCGCCGACCTGTAGAAGGGGGCCCACGGGCGATCATCCGGAGGTCTGGGACATGAGTAGTGGTGCTTGGGCAGGCGCCGCAGTCGCCACCATCACCGCCGCGTACGCGCTGGGCTCGCGTCGGCTGTCCACCACGCCGATCTCGTCGGCGATGGTGTTCGTCGGTGCCGGCATCGTCATCGGGCCTGCCGTGCTGGACGTCATCGACGTGGCGCACGACGCCGCGCCGATCGTCGCCCTCCTCGAAATCACCCTGGCGCTCGTGCTGTTCACCGATGCCATGACGGTCCGCAGGCGGGACCTTCGGGCCGGCGGATTCCTCCCCGGCCGCCTGCTGGGCATCGGGCTTCTGCTGAGTATCGGAGCCGGCTGGCTGCTTGCCTGGCCTCTGTTGCCGGGGCTGACTCTGTGGGAACTCGGCCTTGTCGGTGCCATCCTCGCCCCGACCGACGCCGCTCTCGGCAAGACAGCGATCACCCACCCTCGCGTTCCGGCGCTCGTACGTCACGGACTGAATGTCGAGAGCGGCCTGAACGACGGCATGGTCCTGCCCTTCTTCCTCCTGTTCCTGGCAGCCATCCCCGGCACTCAGTACGCGGAGGAAGGAGTGGTCGGCGTCTTCTGGCAGGCTCTGGTCCTGAGCACCGCGCTGGGATTGCTGGTCGGGTGGCTGGGCGGCACACTCCTGCAGTGGTCCAGGGCCAAGGGATGGATCACTCGGGCATGGCGTCACCTCTATCTGCCGGCCGTGGCGGCCGGGGCGTACGAACTTGCCGTGGTGACGGACGGCAGCGGCTTCATCGCCGCGTGGGTCGCCGGGTTCGCCTGTGGGTTCGCCATGCGGCAGCACTCGACCAGAGTCGACAAGAAGGTCTCCGACCACACGGCCGAATTCACCGAGAACCTCGGCGAACTCCTGGCCGCGATCAGTCTTCTCGTCTTCGGGGCTGTGCTGCTCGGCCCCGCGCTGGAGCACTTGAGCTGGCGGATCGTCCTGTACGCGGTGCTCAGCCTCACCGTGGTCAGGATGCTGCCGGTGGCTCTCTCACTCGCCGGGAGCGGGCTGCGGCTGCCGACCGTGGCGTACATCGGCTGGTTCGGGCCGCGTGGTCTGGCCTCCGTGGTCCTGGCGCTGCTGGTGGTGGAGGATCCCGTCCCCGGGGTGGAACTGCTGGGGAACGTCGTCGCGATCACCGTCGGTCTCAGCGTCCTCCTGCACGGCGTCTCGGCCGTGTCCCTCGCCGAGCGCTACGGCCACTGGCACGAGAAGGCCGCAGCCGCATCTCGTGACCTGCGCGAGGGCACCCCCGTACTCGACACTCCGGCACGCGGCAGGCTCGGTCGGCCGGACCAGTCGGAGACCTGAGACAGCGGCATCCGTCCGTCCGCGAGCCCGGCCTGGTGTCGCCGGCGAAGGCCCAGGCCTGCACGTTCCACGTCATGTAGTTCTGCCGGCGGGAGTCGTAGGCGCCGAAGGACTCCCTCCGGGCGGGCCAGCCTTCCGCGAGCCGGCCGCCCGCCGCCGCATAGTAGCGGGCGTCGATCCGGGCGAGGTCACGCTCGCTCGGCAAAGGCTTGTCAGTCGTGAACCGCGCGATTCCGGGCGGAAGGACGTGGCAGGTCGCGGGTACCGACATGCGCCGGGGGACGACGGGGGTCAGATTGGAGATATCCGACCCGCCGGACGGAGACGTCTCGGCGGGCAGACGACATGGAGGAGCCTGTCAGACCATGGCTCGCGAAGAAACGACAGATGAGTCGCCGCGACTGGTTCTCGTCGTCGGCGTCGCCGGGTCGGGCAAGTCGACGGTGGGGCGTCTTCTCGCCGAGCGGCTGGGTTGGGCGTACCGGGACGCGGACGCGTTCCACTCCGAGGCCGACCGCGCCAAGATGGCTGCCGGCCATGCCCTCACGGACAGCGACCGGGAGCCGTGGCTCGAAGCGATCGGGGAGTGGATGGACCGGGCGACCGCGACCGGTCAGCGGGCCGTCGTCACCTGCTCGGCGCTCAAGCGTCACTACCGGGACAAGCTGCTGGCAGGGCGGCCCGACACTGTTCTGGTGTACCTGCACGGCTCGCGCGAGCTGCTGGAGTCCCGGCTGGCCTCGCGGCACGGTCATTTCTTCCCGGCGGCCCTGCTGGACAGCCAGCTCGCGGTCCTCCAGGAGCCGGAGCCCGATGAGCACCCGGTGGTGGTGGAGATCGACCAGCCTCCGGAGGCCGTCGTCACAGCCGTGCTGTCGCTGATGCGCCGGGACTACGGTGTCGGGGTTCAGGCGGACGGGCCGGGCCCGGAGCGGGCCGTCCACGCCGTCGTACGCGAGAGTTCTTCCGCGTCCCCCAGCCTCACGGGCGCGTCGTGGCGGTTGGTCCGGGAAGAGCAGAGCGCGGAAGTGGTCCAGCTGGGCGGCGCCCTGCGCGACTACGTCGTGAACGGCCGACACCTGCTCGACGGGTTCTCCACGGGGTCCACCGTCACGGGCGGGCGCGGGCAACTGCTCGTCCCCTGGCCGAACCGCGTGGGCGGCGGACGCTACCGCTTCGACGGCAGGGATCTGCAACTCCCCCTGACCGAGGTGGAGAAGGACAACGCGATCCACGGACTGCTTCGCTGGACCCTGTGGGAACTGCTCGCCCGCACCGCTGACTCGGTGATACTGGGCACGACGCTCTGTCCCCAGCCCGGATATCCGTTCCTCCTCGATGTCCGTGTCGAGTACCGGCTGGGGGCCGACGGGCTCAGGACGGCGGTCCGGGCCACCAACACCGGTACCGATCCCGTGCCTTACGGTGTGGGCCAGCATCCCTATCTCACGGTCGGCACCGAACTCGTCGACAGCGCCGTGCTGACCGTTCCGGCCCGGACCCTGCTGCGTACCGACGACAGGGGCCTGCCGATCGGCCAGGAGCCCGTCGAGGGCACCCCGTACGACTTCCGCACCGCCCGCCCCATCGGCGACCTGCGGCTGGACACCGCCTTCACCGGACTCGACCGCGATCCCGACGGGCGGGCGATCGTGCGGCTGGCGCACCCCTCCGGGCGGCGGGGCGTCGATCTGTGGCTGGGCGAGGGCACTCGCTGGGTGCAGGTGTACACGGGCGACACCCTGGCCGAACCCGAGCGCCGGCGACGGGGAGTCGCCGTGGAGGCGATGTCCTGTCCACCGGACGCCTTCCGGAGCGGCACGGACCTCACCGTCCTGCAGCCGGGCGCGACCCACGTGCTCCGCTGGGGGCTGATTCCCTGGGGGTACGCGTGACACCGTCCGTCGAGCCGTCGAGGACGGGCGACATGACCGCGCACGATTTCCGGGCGCTCTACGAGCGGCTCCGGAGCCGGGCGGCGCCGCCGGCGGTGAACGGCCGGTGTGGTGCGCTCCGCCATCTCACACCTGAGCGGGTGGTGGCGGCCGCCTCGGAGGTCCGGCTCGGTCGCACCGTGTCGATGGCGGCTCCGATCGAGACCGTACCGGGTCCCGACGACCCTGAGCCCGCGGTGCACCGCATGACCGGCCCGAGCCCGCGCGATCTCAGCTCCGACGCGCTCCACTTCGCCACCGACCGCTTCGCCATGAACGTGCACGGCGACGCGGACAGCCATCTCGACGCCCTCTGCCATGTGGTGTTCGACGGGGAACTCTACGGCGGGGTGCCCGCGAGCACCCTGACCGACGCGGGGGCCGGTCGGCTCTCCGTCGACCTGCTCGGCGACGGCATCGTCGGCCGGGGTGTCCTGCTGGACATCCCGCGGCTGCGTGGCGTGCCCTGGCTGGAACCGGGCGACGTCGTGACCTCGGGCGACCTGACGGCCGCCGAGGCCGCGCAGGGAGTCCGTGTCGGACCGGGCGACCTGCTGTTCGTCAGGGTGGGGCATCGTCTTCGGCGCACCGAACTCGGGCCGTGGGACTCGGCCGGGGCGCGGGTGGGTCTGCACCCGACCGCCGTGGAGTTCCTGGCCGAGCGCGAGGTCTCCGTCCTGGGCGGAGACGGCAACAACGACACCGCGCCCAGCGTGGTGGAGGACATCGCCTTCCCCGTACACGTCCTGGCCATCCACGCCATGGGGGTCCCTCTCATGGACTACCTGGGGTTCGAGGACCTCGTCCCGGTCTGCACTCGGGCCGGGCGCTGGAGTTTCCTCTGTGTGGTGGCCCCCCTGCGGCTGACCGGAGCCACGGGGTCGCCCGTGAACCCGGTCGCGGTGCTGTGACGGCCTGGCGTCGGGGACCGTCGCGGTGCCGCGAGAAGGCCTTGCCCGCCAGGGAACGCCACTCCGGTCGCCGTCCACGAGGAGGGCAGCTACCTTCGAGAGAGGTGGGGCCGCCGGACCCTCGCCCCTCGGGGCGCCAGGCGCCTGACATCGGGTCGGGGCCATGATTCCAAGGACGGTGGTCGCCATGGGCGACGCCCCTCACTATGACGTCATCATCATCGGCACCGGCGCCGGCGGAGGCACTCTCGCCCATCGGCTCGCCCCGTCCGGCAAGCGCGTCCTCCTCGTCGAACGCGGCGGCTACCTTCCGCGTGAGCGGGACAACTGGGACTCGACGGCGGTGTTCGTCAGGGGCAAGTACCGTGCGCCGGAGTTCTGGCTGGACAGGAACGGCGACGAGTTCCCGCCCGAGGTCAACTACTACGTCGGCGGCAACACCAAGTTCTACGGGGCCGCCCTCTTCCGGCTGCGTCCGGAGGACTTCGGCGAGATCCGTCATCACGGCGGTATCTCCCCGGCCTGGCCGATCCGGTACGAGGACCTGGAGCCGTACTACACGCAGGCCGAGCACCTCTACCTCGTCCACGGACGGCACGGCGAGGATCCCGGCGAAGGCCCGGTGAGCGCGCAGTACGCCCATCCGCCGGTGGAGCACGAGCCGCGCATCCAGCAGCTGAGCGACGATCTGGAGAAGCGCGGCCTGCACCCGTTCCACCTGCCGATCGGCGTCAACCTGATCCAGGAGAACGGCGGGCGGGCCACCCACACCAGCGTATGCATCCGGTGCGACCGGGTCGACGGCTTTCCGTGCCTGGTGCGCGGGAAGTCCGACGCCGAGGTGATCTGTGTGGAACCGGCTCTGGAGCACCCCAACGTCGAGATGGTCACGCACACCCAGGTGGTGCGGCTGGAGACGGATGACGGGGGACGCCGGGTCAGCGCGGTCGTCGGCCGGCTGGCGGACGGTTCCGAGGTCCGGTACACGGCGGACGTGGTGGTCGTCTCCTGCGGGGCGGTCAACTCCGCGGCGCTGCTGCTGGCCTCGGCGAACGAACATCATCCCCGTGGCCTCGCCAACAGCTCGGACGTGGTCGGCCGGTTCTACATGCGGCACAACAACCTCGCTCTGATGGCGGTGTCGAAGGAGCCCAATGACACCCGGTTCCAGAAGACCCTCGCCGTCAACGACTGGTACCTCGGCGCCGACGACTGGGACTTCCCACTGGGTGGCATCCAGATGCTGGGCAAGTCGGACGCCGAGCAGATCCACGGCGAGGCCCCCCGATGGGCCGGTGCGGTGACACCCGACATGCCGTTCGAGGTGCTGGCGCATCACGCCGTCGACTTCTGGCTGTGCGGTGAGGATCTGCCCCTGCCCGACAACCGGGTCACTCTCGACGGCGACGCCCGTATCCGTCTCACTCTCGACGAGAAGAACAACGTCGAAGGCCTGAAGCGGTTGAGGCACAAACTGCAGGGAATGCTGGGCCACCTCGGCATGCACGAGCATCACCTGCTGTCCCGCAGCATCTACCTGCACAAGGGCATGCCGATCGGCGCGACGGCGCACCAGGCGGGCACCGTTCGCTTCGGCACCGATCCCGCCGCCTCCGCGTTGGACGTGAACTGCAAGGCGCACGACCTCGACAACCTGTACGTCGTCGACACGAGCTTCTTCCCTAGCATCGGCGCGGTCAACCCGTCCTTGACGGCCATCGCCAACGCCCTGCGGGTCGGGGATCACCTCGTGGCCCGGCTGGGATGAGATCGGCGCGGCCGGGCCCGTAGGTGGTCCGTCCGGACGAAGACGCTGGGCTCAACGGCCCAAAGACGATGCGGAGGAGATGCCGACCGCCTCATCGGGTGATTGCGTGAGCTGCCCGGCCGCCCCGGCCCCGGGCCCAGGCGACCGCGCAGCGAGGAGGCAGGGAATGGATTCCACTGTGGAGGCACCGCAGGATGTGATCCCGGCGCGTTTGCTGCACGGCCAGAAGGCTCTGGTCACCGGGGCCAATTCGGGCATCGGCAAGGCCACAGCCATCGGCCTGGGCCGAGCCGGTGCCGACGTGGTCGTGAACTACGTGGCGGGGCGCGAGGCCGCCGAGGAGGTGGTCGCGGAGATCGCCTCGTTCGGGGTCCGCGCCGCGGCGTACGAGGCCGACGTGTCCCAGGAGGACCAGGTCGTCGCCATGATGGACCGGATGGTCCGGGAGTTCGGCACCATCGACGTTCTCGTGGCCAACGCGGGACTGCAGCGGGACGCCCGGCTCACGGATATGACGCTCGCTCAGTGGCAGAAGGTCATCGACGTCAATCTCACCGGTCAGTTCCTGTGCGCCCGGGAGGCGACCAAGGAGTTCCGGCGCCGGGGCGTGGTCCCCGAGGTGTCCCGCTCCGCCGGGAAGATCATCTGCATGAGTTCCGTGCACCAGATCATCCCCTGGTCGGGCCACGTCAACTACGCGTCGTCCAAGGGCGGCGTGCAGATGATGATGCAGACCCTGGCCCAGGAGCTCGCACCCGAGAAGATCCGCGTGAACGCGGTCGCCCCGGGAGCGATCAGGACGCCGATCAACCGCGCCGCCTGGGAGACGCAGGAAGCGCGGGAGGACCTCCTGCGGCTCATTCCGTACGACCGCATCGGTGACCCCGAGGACATCGCGAACGCCGTCGTCGCGCTCGCCTCCGACCTCATGGACTACGTGGTGGGAACCACCCTGTACGTCGACGGCGGCATGACCCTCTTCCCGGGATTCGCCACAGGCGGGTGACCGTCTCCCGGCCTGTCACGTCCACGAACAGCGAAGGCTTGCATGTCCACGTCGCTCCACCTGCTGGCGGATGCTCCGGCCCAACTGCTGCCGGCCCGGGAACTCATGGCCTTCACTCTGGCCTCCCACATCATCCTGGTACCGCTCGGCGTCGCCTTCCCCTTCATCACCCTTGTCATGCACTACCGCGGGCTGCGCCACAAGGACGCCACGGCACTGCTCCTGGCACGACGCTGGTCGGCCGTCATGGCGGTGCAGTTCGCGCTCGGCATCGTCACCGGCACGGTGCTCTCGTTCGAGTTCGGTCTGCTCTGGCCCGGCCTGATGGGGCGGTGGGGTGATGTCTTCGGCATCGGATTCGGCGTCGAGGCCTGGGCCTTCTTCCTGGAGGCCGTGCTCATCGCCATCTACCTGTACGGATGGCGGCGGCTGAAGCCGCGGACGCACTTCCTCCTGGGCCTGCCCCTGCCGTTCGCCGCACTGCTCGGAGCGTTCGGCATCCTGGCCGCCAACTCCTGGATGAACACGCCACAGGGCTTCTCGCTCGACTCCGGGGGCAACCCGGTCGACGTGAACGTCTGGAAGGCGATCTTCACGCCGATGTTCGGACCGCAGTACTGGCACTTCGTCGTGGCGATGGTCCTCACCGCGGGCTTCATGGTGGCCGGGGTCTATGCCGTCGGCTGGCTGCGCGGCCGCCGGGACCACTACCACCGGCTCGGCTTCGCCGTTCCGTTCACCATCGCCGCCGTCGCCGCCCCGGTGCAGTTCGTCCTCGGCGATTCCATCGCCCGGTCGGTGTTCCACAAGCAACCGGTGAAGTTCGCCGCGATGGAGATCGTCTGGAAGACCGACACCAGGGTGCCGGAGTACCTCTTCGGACGTCTGAACGAGAACGGCACCGTCTCGGGCGGCATCAAGATCCCCTTGCTCGACTCGGTGCTGGCCGGGTTCAGCCCGGACACCGAGGTGGTGGGACTGACCTCCGTCCCGGCGGACCAACGCCCCACGGCCACACAGGCGACCATCGCCCACTGGGCCTTCGACCTCATGGTCCTGATCGGATCCGTGCTGGTGCTGCTCGCCCTCTGGTACGGGTTCGTCTGGTTGCGGCACCGCCGACTGCCCGCCTCTACCTGGTTCTACCGCTCGGCGGCCTGCGCGGGCGTCGCCTCCGTGGTGGCCGTCGAGTGCGGCTGGATCGCCACCGAGGTCGGACGCCAGCCCTGGATCGTGTACCAGAACATGCGGGTCGCCGAGGCGGTGACGTCGACCCGCTCCACCAGCCTGTGGATCATGCTCGGTGTGGTGATGGCGGTGTACGTGTTCCTCTTCGGCTCGTTCCTCGTCATCCTGCTGAAGATGCGCACCCGGTGGCGCCTCGCCGACCGGCAGGCCGCCGCAGGGACGGGCCGTCCGCCGGAGGACGACCTCCCCTACGGGCCGCGAGCCCCCCTTCCCGTGGGAGACGCCCCTCCCAGCGGAGACGGAGCCGGGCGGCCCGGGGGTGACCGCTCGTGACAGCCGACCTCATCGCCGTGGTCCTGCTCCTGGCCGTGACCGCGTACGCCTGCGCCGGTGGTACCGACTACGGGGCCGGCTTCTGGGACCTGACGGCCGGTGGGACGGCGCGCGGCCAGCGGCCCCGGTGGCTCATCGACCATGCCATGGCTCCCGTATGGGAGGTCAACAACGTCTGGCTGATCTTCGTTCTCGTCATCATGTGGACCGGTTTCCCCGTCCTGTTCCAGACCGTGTTCTCCGCGATGTGGCTCCCGCTGGCCCTGGCCGTCGTGGGCATGGTCCTGCGTGGCGCCGGATTCGCCTTCCGCAAGCCGACCCGACGGCTCGCAGGCCGGCGTCTGTACGGCGCCGTGTTCGCCGTGGCCTCGCTCGTCACGCCGTTCTTCCTCGGTGCCGCCGTCGGCGGGGTCGCGTCGGAACGCGTGGCTCCCGGCACCGAGGCCTCGGCCGACATCTGGACCAGCCCCACCTCCCTCGTGTTCGGGCTCGTCGCCGTCGCGACCACGGCCTTCCTCGGCGCGGTGTTCCTGACCGGGGACGCCCGCAGGTTCGACGCGCCCGATCTGGTCGACTACTTCAGGCGACGGGCGCTGTGCAGTCTCGCCGTACTCACCGTGCTGGCGGTGGTCACCGCGTTCGTCACCCACGAGGACGCCCCCTATGTGTGGCACGGACTCACCCACGGCCTGGGGTTGTTCTTCGTCGTCGTGGCCGGAGCAGCCGCCCTCGCCACCCTGGTGATGCTCCTACGGCCTCCGAGCACCTGGATGCGTGTCACGGCGATCGGCGTCGTCGCGTCGGCCGTCGTCGCCTGGGGTATGGCCCAGCGCCCCTATCTGCTGCCGACCTCGCTGACCGTGGCCGACGCCGCGGGCGCGCCCGCCACGCTGACGTGGCTGGCGATCGTCACCCTGGTGGCCCTGGTGCTCGTCGTACCGGCCGTGGTCCTCCTCTACTGGCTCGACACCCACGGTGAGCTCGAAGAGCTCACCGACGCCGAGCTGCGCAAGGGGAGCGGCACCACGGGTGACGACGCGGCACCCGACCTCTGATCGCCCGTTCGCACGCGTCCTGGACGCCCCTCACGCCCGGACTCCGAGGAAGGAAGCCGCTGTGACCGACGACGAGATCCTTCTCGGACTCGCCCTGACGGTGGTGCTCGCCACCGGATCGCAGATCCTGGCCAGCAAGCTGCGCGTCCCCGCCCTGATCATCCTGCTTCCCGTCGGATTCGCCGCCGGCGCGATCACCGACGTCATCCACCCGGACAGACTGCTGGGTCCGGACTTCTCCGCCCTCGTGTCGCTGTCCGTCGCGGTGATCCTCTACGACGCCGGTCTGGGACTCGACCTGCGCAAGCTGGCCCACCACACCCGAGGGATCGTGGGCAGGCTGCTCGTGTACGGCGTGCTGCTCACCTTCTTCGTCACCAGCGCGGTGGCACCGGCGATGTTCGACATGCCCCTGCGCGTGGCCGCGATGCTCGGCATGATCCTCGTCGTCTCCGGCCCCACGGTCGTGGGGCCGATCCTCGACTTCGTGCGGCCGAGCGACAAGGTACGGCGCATCCTGATCTGGGAAGGGACGCTGACCGACCCGATCGGCGCCATCCTCGGCGCCCTCACCTTCCACGCGGTCGCCTCGTCACACCACATCGACATCGGTCGGGGTTACCAGCTGGGTCAGTTCGCACTCAGCCTCGCCGTCGGGATGGTGGGCGGAGTCGTGGGAACCGCGCTGCTGTGGTTCACCCTGCGCACCCTGCGACTCGGCGAGACCCTCGGAACGCTGGCACAGCTCGCCATCGTGATCGGCGTATCGGCGGGCTGTGACGTCGTGCGGGACGACACCGGGCTCATCGCCGCCATCCTGGCGGGACTGGCCGTCTCCAACATCCGCGGCTTCGACATGCCCTCGCGCCGGCCCTTCCTGGAGACTCTGGTCCAGCTGATCATCGGACTGCTGTTCATCTCCATCTCCTCCACCGTGTCCCCGGCGTCCCTGGTGCCGGTACTCCTCCCCGGGCTCGGACTGATCGCGATCCTCGTCCTGGTCGTCCGGCCGATCGTGGCCTTCGGCGCCGCGGCGCGCACGGACCTCTCACGGGGGGAGCGCGCCTTCGTCGGGTGGATGGACCCACGCGGCATCGTCGCGGCAGCGACGGCCTCGGCCTTCTCCGCCGGCCTGGTACAGCGGGGGGTCGCCGGGGCCGCGGAGATCCTTCCCGTCACCTTCCTGGTGATCGTGGGAACCGTTCTGCTGTACGCGCTGACGGCGGCCCCGGTGGCCAGACGTCTGGGCGTCGTCAGAGCGGAGGGCACGCGCGTCCTCCTGGTGGGTGGCGAGCCGTGGGTGGTCGACCTGGGCAGGGCCCTGAGATCCGCCGGCCTCGACGTGCTGATGTGGGCGGGAGTCGACGAAGAACGCGAGGAGATCAAACAGGCGGGCCTCGACCTCGCCAAGGGCGATCTGCTGGCCACGGCCATCAACCCCGGGGCTCGTCTGGAGGGCGTGACGGCCGTCTTCCTGGCCACCGACGACGACGACTTCAACGCGCTCGCCTCGATCGTGATGCAGGACAACGTCGAGGGTCCCGTCTACCGGGTGGGGCCACCGCACGACAGCCACGGCGTGGTCGCTCCCTACACCGGCGGCGACATCCTCTTCGGCCGCTCCCTGGTCCGGCACGTCCTCGCGGAACGCTACGGACGGGGTGCCCGGTTCGTGGTGCAGCCGGCCGCCGCCCCGCTGCCGCCGGAGTACGACACGCTCTTCGTGGTGCGGGCCGACCACCGGCTGGATCCCGTAACGGAGAGACGGGAGACCGTGCCGCAGGAGGGTGACACCGTCGTCCTCCTCGGGCCCGCGACGACCGCCGCATCGCTCTGAGGGCCTCGCGGCCTACGGTCCGGCGCGCCGCGGCTCTTGGAGCATCGAGTCCAGGGTGATCGCGGCGTCGATGAGGGCCAGATGGGTGAAGGCCTGCGGGAAGTTGCCCAACTGCCGTCCCGTCAGGTCGATCTCCTCGGAGTACAACCCCAGGTGGTTGGCGTAGGTGAGCATCTTCTCCAGCACCAGCCTGGCCATGTCGGTGCGTCCGGCCCGGGCCAGGGCGTCGACGTACATGAAGGTGCACAGGGAGAAGGTTCCCTCGGAGCCGCGCAGCCCGTCGGGCGACGCCTCGGGGTTGTAGCGGTAGACGAGGCTGTCGCTGACCAGTTCGGCTTCCATCGCGTCCAGAGTGGACTTCCACATCGGGTCGTCGGGGGTGATGAAGCCGACCGTCGGCATGCGCAGCAGCGACGAGTCGAGCACGTCGTCGCCGTAGTGCTGGACGAAGGCCTGCTTCCCCGGGTCCCAGCCGCGGTCGTACACCTGCGCGTAGATCTCGTCCCGTGCGTCGACCCAGCGTCCGCCGGCCGCGGGACGGCCGTCGTCGTAGGCGATCCGCAGGGCGCGGTCGAAGGCCACCCAGGACATCACGCGACCGTAGGTGAAGTCCTTCCGGCCCCCGCGCGTCTCCCAGAGCCCTTCGCCGGGCTGGTCCCAGTGGTCGACCAGCCAGTCGAGCAGGGTGTGCAGGGCCTTCCAGCCACCGCGGTCGAGGTGCATGCCGTGCTCGTGCGCGAAGTAGATGCTGTCGAGGGCCTCGCCGTAGATGTCCAACTGGAGCTGCGTCGCCGCTCCGTTGCCGATGCGGACCGGAGCGGAGCCGCGGTACCCCTCCCAGTGGCCGAGGGTCTCCTCGAACAGGTCGGCGGAGCCGTCGACCCGGTACATGATGTTCAGCGGCCCGGAACCGTTCTCCTGGCCGACCTCCTGCTTCACCCGCGCGTGCAGCCAGTTGATGAACGCGGACGCCTCTTCCTTGAATCCCATCCCCAGCAGGGCGTACACCGAGAACGAGGCGTCCCGGATCCAGGTGAACCGGTAGTCCCAGTTGCGCTCCCCGCCCAGTTGCTCGGGGAGCCCCGCCGTGGGTGCGGCGACCAGGGCGCCGGTCGGCGCGTAGGTCATGAGCTTCAGCGTGATGGCCGACCGTTCCACCGCCTCCCGCCAACGGCCGGAGTAGGTGGACTGTCCCAGCCAGGAGCGCCAGAAGCGGACCGTCTCGTGGAAGAGGCGCTCGAACTCCTCCAGGCGCACCTCGCGCGGAGGCCCGTCGGGGGCGGATTCCATGACCAGGCCGCGCTGCTGCCCCGCCCGCAGGCTCAAGGAGAAGCGCAGGTCGTCGTTGTCGCCCGGGAGGATGGCCAGCAGCCGCTCGTCCTCCGGCTCACGGACGGCGTGGACGGCCAGGTCCAGGTCCTCCGAGCGGAACAGGGCGCCGCGCTCGGAGATGTGCAGTTCGTGCGGCTTACGGCCGTAGTCGAAGCGCGGGGCGATCTCCCCTTCGAACGTCATGCTGCCCCGTACGCAGCGGAGCATGCGGACGATGCGGTGCCGGTCGGTCGCGGTGGTTCCGGTCACCGGCATGAAGTCCACGACCTCCCCCGCCCCGGCCTCGGTCATGAAGCGCGTCACCAGGACGGCGGTGTCCGGATGATAGAGCTGCTTGGTCGTGTACGTGTCCGCGGCAGGCCGCACGGTGAAGTGGCCGCCCTTGTTCCGGTCGAGCAAGGAGCCGAAAACGCTGGGCGAGTCGAACCGCGGACAGCAGAACCAGTCGATCGTCGCATCGGTCGTCACGAGGGCCGCGGTCTGCAGATCACCGATGAGACCGTGGTCCTCGATCAGGGGATAGTCGTCCATGGTGGACCCCTTTCAGCCCCCGTCGGCCACAATCGGGGCGCCGTCACGCCCCGGACGGAGTGGACCGGAGCGGCACCCGATCAGCTTAGGCCGACCGTGTCTGCCCGTCCTGGCGAGGGCGCCGCCCGAGCCGGCGGGGACCGCCGCTGCGCCGGCTCGGGAAGCCAGATTCACGTGGCTGCGAGGCAAAACGTCAGGGCCGGCCTGTGCATCGTGCCGATGATCGGTCTCGTCCTCGGCACCCTTCTCGCCGAGCTCGCCCTCACCGCCGACAGCACGGGCTGGCCGCCCAGTGGCGGGCACCATTCCGCGACGACGGCGACGGCTGGTTCCGCACCGGCGACCCGGCACGTCGTGATGCTGGTGCTCGCTCTGGGAACGACGCCGTCCAAGGACGAGCTGACCGGCCGGCGCAAGGAGCGGACGGCGGGCTACAGGTACCCCGTCCGGCGGAATTCCTCGATGTCCGGCCCACCAACGCCACGGGCAAGATCCTCAAGCGCGATCGGGCCGAAGTCCTTCGGTGGCGCCACGACGCATCGGCCGCCGGACGAGGACATGCGGCGTCGCTCCGGTCGCGAGACCCGGCGAGAGCGCCTTTGCTGGACGGGCGACGGACGCTCCGCCGCTCGCGGCCACCCGCGGACCGCTCTGCAGGAGATCCGTATGGAAGCCCAGCCCTGGCCGGTGCCAACGACGCTCGCCGTGGCCGGGTTCGTCGCTGGGAAGGAGCCTCGGTCCCCGTGAGCGCACCGCGGGAAGGCGGACAGGGCCGCCGGATCCGTCCCCGGCGCGTTCGCCTGCTCCTGCCCCTCCTGCGTTCGGCGGTCGTGGTGACGGCGGCCACCACGGCCTACTTCCTGCTGCCCCTCGACAGAGACCTCGACCAACACACGGGCACCGTGCTGGTCCTGGGGATCATGGCGATCGGCGCGCTGCTGGCCCTTCAAGCCGTCAGCATCATCGGATCGCCGTACCCGCGGCTGCGCGCCGTGGAAGCCCTGTCCACCGCGGTCCCCCTGTTTCTGCTGCTGTTCTCGGCCACCTACTACCTCTACGCGCGAGGGCAGGGAGAACCATCCTTCTCCGAACCGCTCAGCAGGAACGACGCTCTCTACTTCACGGTGACCGTCTTCGCCACCGTCGGCTTCGGCGACATCGTGCCGGTGTCGCAGACCGCTCGGGTGCTGACCACGGGCCAGATGGTGGCCGATCTCATCCTCGTAGGTGTGATCGCGAAGGTCATCGTCGGAGCGGCCCGGATCGGCCTGGAGCGACGCCAGTCCTCCTCGGCACCGGAGGATCCCGAACCGTGACCTCCGTGCCCCAGTTCCGGAAGGACGGAATCCATGACGGTGTCGCAAGCCGGCGCGGCCCCCTCCGAAGAGCCCGTGGAGTCCGTGGAGGCCGACCGATTGCGGGACCTCCTGCGGAAGCCCGCCTATCGCAAGGTCCTGGTGTTCAGCGCGCTCATCGGCGTCCCCATCTCCCTGGCTGCCTTCTGGTTCCTCGCCAAGAGCTCGAACACGTGATGGGGTGTCGCCGGCCGCGGGGCGTGCTCGCCTCCTTCGCGACCTTCTGGGTCGGCTTCCCGTCCCGACAGCTCGGTGGCATCATCTTCGGCCACTTCCGTGACCGGATCGACCGCAAGGGCACGCCGGTCACCACCCGCGCCGAAGGGCCGCGGCTCAGAACCTAGGGTCGTTCGAAGGCCTGCAGTGCACCACCGAGCGAGAAGCAAAGCGCACCGCACAACGTCCCCCAGTTGGCGATGTCGGCGTTGACCGGGCTCTGGGTGGCGGGCCGGGTGAAGGCGGCCAAGGCGGAGACCATGAAGAGAATCGACCCGAACTGATTCACCGCGACCACCCACCAGCCGAGGCTGCGCGAGCGGAGGCAGGGGCGGGAGCGATGGCAGATCTCGGCGAACGCAAGGTGACCCGAGACCAGGAAGAGCACGCATCCGATCACGTCGGGAGTCCAGATCAGCCGGTTGGTCTGCTCGACGGAGAGTCCCTGCAGGAAGGAGTCGAGCAGGTTGACTCCGAACACAAGCGTCCCGGTGAACAGCACGAACGCGCTGAGCCAGTCCAGACGCATCGGTTCGTACCCCCACCACCGCCAGCCGGCCGTGGTCAGTGCGCCGCTGCCTGGGGAGTGACGAGGCGCGTTCAGGACCTGCAGGAGCGAGGTGTAGCCCCCGGTGTTGAAGAACAGCCCGCCCACGAAGTAGATCGAGGCGCTCTCGACCGGGTCGCCCGAACCGAACTGGGCGACCCCGGCGCCGAGAGCGAAGAGGATTCCGCCGAGGAAGAACGCCACCGACGCGACGGAATTGAGCCTGCGAAGTCGGTCCAGGGCCTGGGTGTCGGCGGTCGGGGGCGTGGCGACCGTGCCCCCGGGGCCGTGGACGGACAGGGCCCCCCGCTTGCGCGCGAGCCGCGACTCCCATACCACCGTCCCCCCTTCGGGGCGGTGCCAGGTGAGCCGGGTGGTGAACGGTCCCGCGCCTTCGGCGCGGCGCTGGGGCGGTTCCACGTCACGAGCCTAGTTCCAGCTCCGCTGCCCCGGGGCCAGCGAAACGTGGACGTTGTGCCGTCCCCTGGATGACCGGTGTCCCGGGCTGTCAGGTGTGCGGCACGACGGCCACAGGACAGGAGGCGTGGTGGATGACGGCGTGGGTGATGGATCCGATATGAGAGCCCCTGGCCGCCCTGCGCCGGCCGACGACCAGCAGGCGCGCGTCCGACGCGGCTTCGATGAGATGCTCGGCCGCCCGTCCCGAAGCCGTCACCTCCACCACCTCCGTCGCCGGAAATTCGTCCCGGAAGGGTCGAACCGCGTCGGCGAGCGCTGACGCCCTCTCCTCCTCGGCGGCGGCGCTGGAGTGGTGGACGAACGAGTCATGCCACGTGTGCACGATCTCCAGCGGGACGTGGTGCCGCCCGGCGAAATCGAACGCGAAGTGCAGTACCTCGTCCTTGACCTCGTTCACATCCAGGCCCAGGACCACCTTCCGGCGGCTGTTCCCCCCGGGTGCGGCGGAGCCGTCCTGCTCGCTTCCGGGGCGAACGAGAACCACCGGGCGCTCTGCTTCGGCGACGACTTCCTGTCCCACGGAACCGATGATGAAACCGCGGACGCTACCCAACCCGTGAGAGCCCACGACGAGCAGCTCCGCCTCGGCGGCGGCGGCGAGCAACACGCTGACGGGGGCGTCCTCGATCTCGTCGGCGGTCAGGGCGAGGTCCGGATGCCGAGAAACGACGTGTCGCCCGGTAACGGCGAGCACGCCCTCCGCCGCGCCGGCACGGTCTTCGTGCGACACCTTCATCGCCCCCAGCTGATGCTCCGCCCACCGTGTGGCGTACACCAGCCGTAGACCACCGTCGCGCAGCTCCGCCTCGGCGGCGGCCCAGTCCACCGCCGCCGTGCTTCCTTCAGAGCCGTCCACTCCCACAGTGACAGGTAGGGACACGCTGCTCTCCTCGCCTCGGACCATCGTCGAACGGCCTCGCAGGGGCGCCTAAGGGCATCCGCGTGCGAGGGCACCTGGTCACGAAGCTACCGAGTCGCTCAATCGATGGTGCCTGGAGCGTTCGGCGACGCTGACGAAGTGCCCCGTCTGGCGGATGCCACTGCTCCGCCCGTCCTTTCGCAGTCCAGCGTCTGCGAACGGTGCAAGCGGGTCTACGGCTTTCCGTGTCCGCTGCGCGCGGGGCCGGGAATCGCCCTACCGTGAGAGGGAGGGAACCCGTCGAGGGAACCCGGCGTCGGTCGTGCCTCGAGCGCACCTCCTCCTCCCGCGAAGGGCCTTGGCATGGGTGTCATGACGTCCTGGGCGGACAGGTTCAGGTTGCGGCAGTACGTCAAGGCCAGCCTGTGGATCGTGCCGATGATCGGTCTCGTCCTCGGCGCCCTTCTCGCCGAGGCCGCCCTCGCCGTCGACAGCGCGGACTGGCCGCCGAGCGGCTGGCACTACTCCGCCACGACCGCGAGCGGCGTGCTCACCGCCATCGTGGGCGCGATGGTGGCGCTGCTCGGCTTCGTCGTCACCATCGGCGTGCTGGTGGTGCAGCAGGCCACGGGAACCCTCTCCCCCCGGTACATGCGCCTGTGGTACCGGGACCGGCTGCAGAAAGCGGTTCTGGCGACCTTCACGGGGACGTTCGCGTTCGCCTTCTCCCTGCTGCGGAGCGTCGAATCCGCATCGGTCCCCGACCTCGGGGTCACCCTGGCCGGCGCGGCGGTGGCCGTGAGCCTGATACTCCTGCTCATCTACCTCAACCGGTTCACCCACAGCCTCCGACCGGTGGCCATCGCGGAGCTGGTCGCCCGCATGGGAGAGACCGTCTTCACCGACGGCGCCGCGGCGATCCGCGGTGCCGCGCCCCGCGGAGACGGAGCCGTACCGTCCGACGGTTCGGTGCTGCAGATCCGTACCGGGCGAGGCGGAGCCATCCAGGCCTTCGACGTGCCCGGTCTGATCGCGGAGGCGGCCCGCCACGAGTGCGTCTTCGTCGTGACCCGGCTGATCGGGGACTTCGTACCGCCCGGAACCGTGCTGGTGGAGGTTCATGGAGGCACGTCCAGACCCGACCCGGAGCGGGTGAACCGTCATGTCGCCCTCGGAGCCGAGCGTACGATCGAACAGGACCCCGCCTTCGCGCTCAGAGTCCTCGTCGACGTCGCGATCAGGGCCCTCTCTCCCGCGGTGAACGACCCCACGACCGCGGTGCAGGTCATCAACTACATCGAGTGGTTCCTGCACACGGTCGGCAACACGCGGCTGCCCGGACGTTACGTCCTGGCCGATCGTGACGGGGACGCGCGGCTCGTGCTCCCGGGCCGGGACTGGGACAACTACCTCGAGCTCGCCGTCTGCGAGATCCGTGAATACGGCGGTTCGTCCGTACAGATCTGCCGGAGGCTCCGGGCCATGCTCGACGGCCTGCTCGACGCCCTGCCGCCATCGCAGCACCCCGCCGTGCGCACGCAGTTGCTCCTCCTACAGGAGGCGATCGAGCGCGAATTCACCGACTCCGCCCGCCGAGCCGTCGCGGAGCAGGCCGACCACCAAGGCATCGGCGGGAATCACCCTGCCGCGACCGGACGCCGGACCATTCCCGGACCACCTGGCTGACTTCATGCCCGGTGACCATCGCTTCCGCTGATCAGACACCTGCCGATGCCGTACCGCCAGCAGGCCAAGAATCTTCTCGTGTCGTACTCGCCGAAGAAGCTCGGGTCCTTCTAGGGGGTGTCTTGTCGATCACGCCGCGAGCCCGGCCTGATCGACAAGACACCCCCTAGGGGCACAAAAGGACGCCTGACCTTGGATTTTGCCCAGGCAGGCGCCCATCGGTCGCGTCGGCCAGCGCGAGAAGGGTCATGCGGTGCAACTCCCAGTTGCCCCCACTGTCATCCCACTCTTGACCAGCTCTTCCGGTCTATTTCCGGCCCGAGTCCGGTCCGGCTGAGGGGGTGGCACCCCGACTGACGCAATCCCGTTCCTCCATGGACTGCTCGATCAGACGGAGCGGCGGCCACGGGGACGCGGAGCCCGCTGGGTGTCCGGGCACGTTTCCGGTGAACGGGCCCCGGAGTCGGTGCCGGTCGGCTGGTGGGCCTGTGCCATGGATGTGTCCTCCCTCGTCGTCCCACGGACGCTTGGGCCGCGGGTCGAACAGCCCCTTCCCCACTTGCGCGGCCTTCCAGCCCCCTGACATGCGCCGCTCGCTCGCTGAGGCGCCCGAACCTGCGGGCCGTGTGGCCCAGGCACAGACCGGCGAGCCCAAGCAACTGGCTCCCGGCCGCGGCCCTCATACCTACCTCGATGCAGCAGTGCTCGATGAACTCGCGATCGTCGTCGTTCAGCGCGATGCCGACCAGGGCCACCGCCGCCGACGCTTCGTACGCGGCGTCGCCGAGCACGCCCCGCCCGGCGGCAAGCCCTCGAAACCGCACAGACGAGAACCTTGAACTGCGATGCCGTCTCGGCGCCCGTCGGACTGCAGGCCCCGAGACCGCCTGATGCCCGATCTCATAGGGGGTCAGGCCTCAGCGGGGCGCCGGAGCCGCAGTGCTCAGGGCTCGCTCGATCTCGAAGGCCGGAAACGGCGTCCGCTTGCTCTCCGTGAGAAGACGGCGGTGAAACGCGTCCAGGACGACGGCAGTCCGAGCGTTTCGTTCGATGATCGCGGCGATCTCAGGCGTAACGCCATCGGGCTTTCGGCCCGCGATCCATTCACGGAGGAACGCCTCGTGGTCCGTGTCGACGCGTATTCCGTCGGGCAAGTGGTGGCGGAGCAGGTGGCTCGGGGTGTAGCAGCGGTCGTAGGCGAGGTGCTGAGAGAGGAACTCGACCTCATCTGCAGCGAGTTGAAAGCTGGAGCTCAGGGCGAGTCCGAAGTCCGCGAAGTAGAGCCGTCGTCCGTCAGTCAGGATGTTGCGGAAGTGGGCGTCGAAGTGGACGAGCCCCTGAGAGCTCATGAAGGCGGTCCCGCGTGCCAGAGCTTCCTCCACCCATGGGTAGGGCGAGCCGTCCCCACTCCGCGGGCCGGATTCTCGCTGGTCAGCCAGCCACGTGGCGAGGGTCTGTGGCACGTGTTCCAGGAAGAGAACCAGACTGTGGGAGGATCGGCCGATGGCCTCCAGCCGCTCGCGCACGGCCTGTGAGTCCTCCCAGTGCGCGACCGCTCCGTCGATGCCCCCGAACTCGTCGGCGAACCTCTCTGGAGGGGAGTCGGGCAGGACCCGCCAGTGGTACATCAGCGGAAAGCCCTCGTACTCGTTTCCGAGGACCCAATGGGTGGTCATGGTGTGCACGGCCAGCTCGCGCCAGGCTCCGAACCCGGCCGACCCCACTCCGTACTGGTAGAACATCGGCAGCCCGAAGAGATTCGCCGTCGACCGCACGTTCTCCAGCCGTAGCTCGATGTCCGTCAAAGGGACCCGGCACGATGGGCGCGCGCATACGACGCCCTGGAGCAGGCGATCAAGCGGCGACCTACAGGATGAACCGTGGATGGTCAGGCTGGCCGATCAACTGCACCATGCGGGCCGCGGAATGGTGACCGGCATAGCCGCTTCCACGGCCGACCCGGTGGTCGTGGCCTATGACGGACGCGAGGGGATCGATCTGCCGTGGCCGGCGCAGTACCTCCTCTGGGCCCAATATCCAGGCGGTGCCCGCCAAGCCGGCCCCAGCCGACACCGCCTGACGGCAGTCCCCCGGCTCTTCACCCTCCTCGACGGTCTCTCGCGCCACTCCCTGCGAGTGATCGGCGACACCGAATGGCACGACTCGCCCACCGTGTACCAAGAAGCCATTGACAACGTCCCCAAGGGCGCGTTCTCGCCCGACGCCCACTGCTGGTGGAACACCCAAGCAGCCGGGCGGCTCCCTCACCTCCTGTTCATGGCACGCGCAGACGCCGCCTCCGCACAACAACAGGCACAGCGCGCCCAGGCACCTTGGCGGTAGGACGACCACAGCTTCGGTCCCAGCTGGCGAACGCAGCAGACGTGCAGCAGATGGATCACTCCCAGAACTCCCATCTCACGCCAGCTTCTCCGCCAGGGACCAGCAGGACCAAGATCCGGACCAATTCCGGACCAGCCCCCACCAGAGAGCCACGCCTGCCGCCATTTCACCAGGTCAGCATGGGTGCGGGTGCTGTACCACCAGCAGACGAAGAACCTGCTGGTGTCCTACTGCCGAAGAAGCTCGGCTTCTTCTGAGCGTCCTCGACGAGGCGTACCAAAAGTGGCTGCGTCAGGTGGCCGAGATCGCAAGCCACAGGGCAGCGCCGAGGGGGCACGGGCCGGAACCCCGTCCTACGATGGGTGGGTGCGGAAGAGACTCCCCACAAGACGCATGAACCCCTCCCCCGCTTCACCCACCGGCGGTTCGGACTCCGGCTGCTCGGGCGGTTCCGGCTGTCGGTCGACGGTAAGGCCGTCGCGCTGCCCGGCAACGCCCAGCGTCTGCTCGCCTTCGTCGGCCTGCGGCGGCCAGGGTCTGCAGGGGGTCGCCGGGACGCTGTGGCCGGAGGCGTCCGAGGCGCACGCGCGCGGCAGTCTGCGGACGGCGCTGTGGAAGATGCCCCGGGATGGGCAGGGACTCATCCGCTGCACGCGGGAGTCTCTCGTGATCGCCGGCGACGTCCTGGTCGACGCCCACGCGCCGGCGACGACCGCGCTCGGCATCCTCCGGGGCCCCGGAGTCCCTCGACGCCCCGTCCTGATGGGGCTTCTGGACCGTGGCGACCTCCTGCCCGACTGGGACGACGACCGGGTCGTCCTGGAACGGCAGCGGCTGCGCCAGTTGCGTCTGCAGACGCTCGACAGGCTGTCGCAGGGGCTGGCCCGGCGGGGCATGCCCGCGCTCGCCCTGGAAGCCGCGATGCGAGCATCCACACGAGAACCGCTCCGGGAGGACCCGCAGGACGGTGGTCGCGGCGCACCTCGCCGAGGGCGGTCTGGTCGAACCGCTCCGGCACCACGGTGCGTACCGTCGCCTGCTGCACGCGGAGTTCAGGGTCGAGCCGTCCCTCGGGTTCGCACGGAGGGTGCCACGCGCCGTGGAGGCGTTGACGGCGGAGTGACGGTGGGCGCGGACGCCGCTGAAGAGTGGGGGTACTCGTTCGGAAGGAGGCCGGACATGGACGCGATTCTCCACGCCACGAGCCGGAATCAGCGGATAGTCGAGTTGATGCGGCAGCCCGCCGAGCGGCGGGACGTCCCGTGGGTAAGGGACGCGGCGCAGCAGGCCATCCTGCTGGAACTCGCCACTCTCCCCCCATACCTCTGCGGCAAGTGGTCCATCGACGACAGCGGGGACGGCCAGGTATTCGACACGCTGAGGACAATCATCTTCGACGAGATGTCGCACCTGGGCCTGGCGTGCAATCTGCTCACCACGATCGGCGGGACTCCCCAGCTCGCCGACGCAGCACTGGTGCCCACGTACCCCGGTCCGCTGCCCGGCGGCGTCCGGCCGAAACTCACCGTCTCCCTCAGCGGGCTGACCAAGGAGTCGGTGACGATGTACGCGGAGATCGAGAAGCCCGACGACCCGGTGACGGAACGCCAGGAGACGCCGCACACCTCGATCGGCGCCTTCTACACCGCGATCCTGGAAGCCCTGCGTGCGAGCCCGGAGCTGATCATCGGCGCCCGGCAGATCGAGATGGACATGTCCAGCCACGGGGCGGGGAACAGCCTGGTGGCCCTCACCTCGCTCGCCAAGGTCGAGTCGGCCATCGAGGTGATCAAGGAGCAGGGCGAAGGCACGTCGGCGTCGCCCGAGAACCCGTTCCCGGGCACGCAGGGCGAGCTCGCCCACTACTTCGCGTTCCTGGAGATCCAGCACGGGCGCAAGCTGGTGCACCCGCCTGGCTACCCCAACAAGTGGGACTTCCAGGGCCCGGAGGTGCCGATGCCCCACGCCCTGCCCATGGGCGTCGTGCCCGCCGGCGGCTGGCCGCGGACGGGACCCTCCGCACCCGCCCCCGCGACGGTACAGCTCCTCGACGAGTTCAATCGCGCCTTCAGCAAGCTGCTAGGCCTCCTGCAGGACGCCTGGAAGGAGGACGATGGCTCCCAGGCACTGGACACCCTGAACGAAGCCGTCGTCGCGATGTTCGGGCTGCAGATACCCGCGCAAGACCTCATGGCCATCCCGCTCCCCGACGGAAGCGGCAAAACCTATGGGCCAGAGTTCCGCTTCGTGTCCGCGTGACGGTGCCGATGGCGGTGGCGACGGCGGTGACCTTGGCGGTGGCGCTGGCCGTGGCGATGCCCTTGGCGGTGGCGGTACGACGAGCGGGCCGGGCTCCGGATTCCTAGGATTGGAGGAGACGGGCGGCCACGGCTCCACGTCGCCCCCTCCGACTCTTGGAGAGGGACGATGTACCGCCCGGAACGGCTCTCCTCCCGTCTCGGCCTGCTCGGCCCGTTCCGGCTGCTGTACGGCACCGAAGCCGTCCCTCCGTGCGGCGCCGCGCAACGGCTGCCGGCCATCGTCGGACTGCGCTCGTGGTTCAGCCGGAACGTCTCGCCGGGACGCTGTGGCCGGACGCCACCGAGGCACACGCCGTGCGGTGGTCGTCCGCTGCAGGCACGCGATCGCCCTCGACGACTCCGTCAGCGGCGACGCCCGCATCCTGGCCGACACGGTCCTGCGCGTGGAAAACGAGACCCAGAACGTGACGACCACACAGCTCGGCATGAGCTGTAGCCAAGAGATCACCGCTCGGCTCCTTCCAGAGGCACGAAAGGAGGCGCCTGACCTGGGCTTTCGCCCGCCAGATGCCTCTCGCTCGCCTTCTGCGGGAAGGGGTCGCATTTACGCCGAAACTCCCACGGGGCGCTCTGTGGGCGTCGGCTGTACGCACCCGCTCCCCTGAGGCCAAGCGCGGCCCCGCGAGGACGCGATCCTCGCAGCAGCCGCGCGCCTCGCCACCGGGAACGGCGTCCGGTGAAGTGACCGTGACTGCTTTCGCCGACGCGGTCGGGCACGCTGCGCACACCGCCAGGAGTGGCGCAAGCGGGGCCCCAGGGTGCACGCTGAAAGAGGGGATGCCCACGGCCGCACGCCCGCACACAGGAGGCGAACGTCATGGCCGAGAACATCATGAAAGGTCAACAGAACGACCTGAGTTCGCTCATGGAGCGGGCGTCGAAACGCGACTCCACCGTCTCCTTCGAGGGCTATAGCCGCGATGACGGAAACATCCCGGGAAACATCCTGATCGTTGAGTCCAGCGACTGTGTGTATTCCTTCGCCAAGTCCGACATCATGGACCGGGAGACCATCGGCGAGAACCGGATCAGGGTGTATGTGCGGGAGGGTGCCACGTCATTCCGCCTGGCCCGGATGCACGCCGGCGAACCGCAGGACGCCTTCATGGTCGCCATGGAGAACATCGCACCGCCGACGAGCCCCAGAATGCCGGGAGAGCCGAGGCCAGCCGGCAGGTCGGCCGGACCCACGGACGCCGAAGCGATGGAGCACCTGGCTCCTCCACCGGCCATCGACGTGCCGGGCGCACCGCGCTACGCTGCAGCGGGCATGGGACCGGCACAGGCAGGCCAACCCCAGGTGCTTGCCCCGTCCCTCTCCACCGTCGGAAGTTGCTGGACGAACAGCTGCATCGCCGGCGATGCCTTCACCAACAACTGCGCCCACTTCCTCTCGGACGCGTTCATCCGCGCCGGGTACACGGAACTCTCCGACCCCAACCCTCATATCAAAGCCCGGTGCTACACATACGCCCGCCGGCCCATCCGAGCACGGAACATGTGGTCCTGGTTCAAGTCCAAGGCGGTTCGCACAAGCTACACGCCGACGCCGAACACCGGATGGTGGGCTGTCTTCCAGCTCGACGAGAGCGTGTACTGGGGCGGCCACGTGGTGCTGTTCGACTCCGACACATCGACGTATTACGGCACCGGCTGGCACGGCACGTGGCACCAGTACATGTACCAGTGGTGAAGGACACGAACGGCTGCGCCAACTGCGTCTGCACGCCCTCGACACACTCGCGGAGTGGCTGGCGCGGCAGGACCGAACCGCCCTCGCTCTGGAGGCGGCACTGGCGAGCATCCGCATCGAACCGCTCCGCGAGACGCCCATCGGGCGGTGGTCTCCGCGTTTCGCGCCGAACCTCGAAAGTTGGAAGTCGTCCGGAAGAGACCGGTGCTGAACGCGCTTCCGTCTTCCCGGAGCAACCAGATCGTCGAACTGACGGAGCGCGGCAGTTGAGGTATCGAGATTGCCGGTTGGTTCATCGCACAGAAATAGAGATGGGCACCCAACCATCGCGCAGGGTCCCCCTCCTAGTCATATGAATAGGCACCGCCCGCATGGGGCCAACCTCAAAGACAGGCAGACGGCTTCCTTTGATTTCACCCAAGCCGAGGGGGATCGTGCGCATCTGAGCGATAGTTGCACGGCGAGCGTCAACACTCGCATGAGTTGCGATACAGGCCGCACGAGCCCCCCCCCGGGCCTGCTGAAATCCACGTGGATCCACCCTACACTCCGGGGCGACCAATTCAAGATCCATAAAGCTGACCTGTCGTGCGATCAGGGGCATACGGGATGACTTCTGATCTTTGGCGTCGCTTGATGGGCCCTCGACTACGGAATCCCGAACTCGTGCAACTCCGAGCTGTCCTTGTCGAAGCAGGGCACCGCTGCGCCATCCCGACTTGTCGTCGCAGTCCGGTGCAGATTACCCATATCGAGCCATGGGCGAAGGTTCGGATGCACGAGTTTCATAACTTGGTACCCCTGTGCGGCTACTGCCATGACCTTGAGAAGGCAGGTCAGATCGACAGGAAATCGCTCAGGCAGTACAAGTCGAACCTCGGGCTCTTGAACTCTCGCTATGGGGACTACGAGCAACGGGTGTTGACGGTGTTCGGCGTCGATCAGGGCGACATCGACACCTTCACTGATGGACCGTACTTCGTCCTGCCTCGAGGGCGTGAGCTGGATCTCTGGTGCCTCATTCACGACCGGATGATCGAGGCGGTAGTGAAGCACGGCGATGACTGCGGCAGAGGGATTGTTGCTGGTGACGTGACCTTTCGATTTACGGCGGATGGCCGCGATCTGGTCAGAGGGCTGCGGGACGCGCACCCGATCGACTGACGAGCTCGTGCACGGTAAGCCGTGAGACGCCGAGCCGCCCAGCCCGAGGCCTCGTCGGCGGCGGGGTCCTGAACGGGAAGGCGGGACGGTGAGACGTACCGGCGGTGATCCCGCCACGGGCCACGAGCGCTTGGGGAGGCCACTGATTCCCGAGCTCGGACGGTCTCCCGGGGACGGTGGTCTCGGCAGGCAGCACATCCAGGAGCTCTCGCGAAGACAGGAGGTTGCGCCCGACATCGTGCCGTCAGGCGACGGTGGCCGGCTCCCCGATCCGTGTTCAGGGGTTCTCCCAAGTCACGTCGAAGGCGGTCCCGCCACCGGTCAGGCGCGACGGGGTGGCCAGGCGGATGCCGTCCCGCTCCATGTCGTACACCTTGAGGTCACCCCTCGCGGCGTAACTCCCGATGCTCTGCCCGTCGACCATGCAGCTGGTGAGCGAAAGCGCGCCGAAGTCGGCCAACGGCGAGTATCCGCTTGGCCCGTTCGGAGCCTCGACGATCACCTCGGCGCTCATCCGATCGGGCTTCGGCCCGTCTGGGTGCTGCGCGTAAGTGAGCTCCATCCATCCCGCTGTGAAGTTCTGGAGGAGGAGCTCGAACGTGTCCTGACCGAGGAACGTGACCTGGGCCCAGAGTTCGTCACCGGCCCTCACCGGGTCGTTGTAGAAGACCACGTCCGCCGGCACCATCTCGTACCAGTTAGCGTGACGAGCCTTACCGTCCTGGCACGATGCAAGGGTGCCGGTCTGCTCGAGCGTCGGACTGGTCTCGATGCCGCCCAGGCCGACCCAGATGGCCACAGCCGAGTGCACGGGGCCGGTGCACGCCACGCTCGGATGAACCCACGCGGCGCGCACCTGCCTGAAAGGGCCACCGCGGTAGACGACGTAACCGGCCCAGTTCCGGCTCGGGACCAGGGGCTCGGGCTGGGAGTGGACGGCGAGCGCGGGTGTCTCACTGACGAGGGCCGGTGCCACGGCATCCGAGGTGACAGGTGCGAAGCGGCGTCGTTCGGACATACGTGCCCCTGCTGGGTGTCGGGCGGCGTCGACACTGTCACCGACTCGGCGGCAGCGAGAATCCTCTTCATGCAAGCCGCTCGGTGGCGGGTCGGCAACCGGTGGTGACAAGAGCGGACGACAGGTGCCTGAGCTGCAGCACGGGGCGTCGCAGTGACGCGTCGACGGACGAGTGGAGACTCACCCGGAAGGCCCAGGCACCGCCCTTGGTCTCGGGTTGCTCGCGCTCGGTCCACTCGTCGAGCACCCGAGTGAGCGCGGGCACCGTCTCGTCGTCGTACGCTCCCACCGTCGACTGGACGACCGGCAGCAGCGCCGACACCGGCGGGTCTCCGGCGACCAGGGTGTACGCGTACCGCGCGCCGATCGCGATCGTCCGACCGGCCGGGTCGCCGTCGAAGACGGCGTCGAAGACCGCCGTGAGCGGATTGCGGTCGGGCAGGTCCCAGGGGCCGACGGCGACGGCGCCGGTGATGTCGATGAACGGCACGACCGGCTCGGGGTAGCCGACCTCCGGCGTCCGGTACACGAAGGCGGACGCGGTGTCCGGCCAGTCCTCGCCGAGCAGCCGCGCGTTGCGGGTCACTCGCGCGGTGGCCGACGCGTTCTGATGGGTGGCGACGTGCACGGGCGGGAAGGTCAACTCGAACGTCAGCAACGTGAACGCCTCGACCGTCCGGAGCGGGAAGACGTAGCACCAGCAGTGCTCGGTGCCGGTGCACCCGCAGTCGCCGGTTTCGTCGGGTACGAGCTGGTGGCGCTCACCGGCGGCCGTGACGACGTCCACCCGTTCCGGTCGGCCCACCGTACCGGCCCCCGACACCGCCGTACCGTCCAGTCGCAAGGTCGTGTACCAGCCGTCCTGGGAGTCGAGGCCGAACTCGTAGCGGTAGACGTCCGGAACCGGCCCACCGGCGGGCGCGGCGTCGGGCGACGGCGAAGGGGCGGGATCGCTCCCCCACCACAGGGCCCAGGCGTCCGCGACGGCGACGGCGAGCGTCCGGTACGTGCCCAGGGCGTTGGCCAGGGCGGTGCGCCGGTCGGCATCGGCGCGCCCCCAGTCGGGCAGTCCGGCGAGCAGCCCGAGGAGGGGCGCGGACACCGCGGTGTACCGCGCCAGGGCCGTGAACAGGTCGTCGGCCGGTGCGGCGGTGGGCTCGGGGGCCTGCTGGTTGTACGTGACGTGCAGTTCGACGGTGTCCTGCCCGGCCGACTGGTGCTGCACCGCGCACCGGTACCGCCAGCGCAGGGCCTCGTCGAGCCGCGAGACGGCGTGCGGGACCACGGCGTGGTGGTCGAGCAGGATCGGCATCGGCGGGTAGGCGCGCAGCGGGATCGGCACGCGCGGAGCACCGAGGCCGAAGTCGACGGCCGTCGGCGAACCCGAGGCGAGCGGAGTGAGGAAGGTGAGCCAGTCGGACCGTTCGTACTCCTCGGTTTCCGGTCTGATGCAGAACTCGAGCTCGACACCGCCGAAGCCGAGCGTGAGGTCGAGCGCGGCGTGCGCGGCCACGTCGGGCACGGTGAGCAGGAAGCTGACCTGTGCGTCGCCGTCGGTGAGCGGCACCTTGCCGTTCGACAGGGTCGCGGTCCGCAGGTGCGCGGGCACGTCGCCGTAGTCGACGACCGGAGTGCCGGACAGCCGTGCGTACGGGCCGGGCCACGGGGACGACACGGCGGTGTCGTACTGCAGGACGGCCGAGGTCGCGTATCCGCGGGTCAGCGAGACGAGCAACTCCTGCCGCAGCCGCTCGACGGCCGCCGCCCGCGCGGGGTCGGCGCCGTCGGGCGCCTGCCCGGCCAGGACGTGGTCCAGGCCCTCCGCGACGGCCCCGGCCAGCGTCTTCTTGACGTCGATGACGGCGTCGAGCTCGTTCCGGCCCAGCGCGTACGCACCTTGGAGGTAGCCGGCCGAGAGCAGCAGCTCGACGTCGGTGAGGAAGGACCGGGCCCACACCTCCAGGTCGATGCCCTGGTAGTCGCGGGTCCGGTCACCCGTCAGCAGACCGGTCAGGGCGTCGAAACCGGGCGTGGCCACCTGCCGCCGTGCCGTGAGCACCGTGCTCAGCGGCCGCAGTGCGAAGGTGCGCGGTTGCCGGGTGCCGGCGATCTCGCAGGGGGGCTCGATGCTGACGCTCTCGATGCCGTCGGTGTCGAAGACGACCGCCCAGACGTCGGTGTCGGAGGTCCGGCCCGGCGCCGTCGCCAACCGCAGGACCGGCACCGCGTGCTGGACCTGCTCGGCGAACGGCGCGAGGGTGAGCGCGCCGTCCTGGGCCGCGTCGGTGCTCCGGCCGGCGGCGACGGTGGTCCGGCCGCGGGTCGCCGTCGCTGCGAGTGCCGGGTCGACGAGCGCGGGGTCGCGGGACAGTTCCAGCGCCACGGTGACCGGGAAGACGGGGTCGGGGAACGACCACCGCACGCCGCCGTCCGCCGTCGGTTCCCCCAGGCCGCCGGTGAGCGGTGCGGCGGCCGGCGGGACGACCACGCGCGCTCCGGCCCGCAGGAACCCGGTGTCGGCGTTGGCCGCCACGACGGCCTCGATGCCGGTCACCACGCCGTGCCGGCGGAACCGCTCGACCACGGCGGTGAGGGTGTCGGACGCGACGGTCGTCTCGGTGGGCACTGTGGCGTCCGGGCCGGACTGGCGTGCGCGCAGCACCTGCCCGGACAGCAGCAGGTCGGGCGTGCTGGCGTTCGCGGCGAGCAGAGCGACGGGGGTGACACCGAACGGCCGGGCGGCCTCCCGCGGTGTCACACCGGGCTCCGCGGACTGCCCGGGGAGTACGCCGGGCGGGCAGAGCAGCAGCGCACCGGTCGCGAGCACGTCGGTCCGGTCGGCGATGACGGCGGTGAGCGCGGCGAGGTCGACCGGCGGGCCGAACAGTGCGCGGAGCTCGGTGAACGAGACGGATGCGGTCGTCGTCACCGACACGTCGTCGACGGTGACGGTGACACCGGACGCGATGGTCCCCGGCATCCCGGCGTTGGTCACGACCAGGTCGGCGCCGGGGAAGTGCTCGGCGATGCCGGCGAGCGAGTCGCCCCCGCGCACGGTGTACGGCACCCGGAGGACGTCGGGATCCGGAGGCCACGCCCACATACCGGGAACGACCGGAGGCGAGTCGGTCGAGAGGACGGTCGAGCCGTTGTGCCGCAGCAGCGCGCCCGGGGTGGTGCCGTGGACCGCGGCGAAGTACCCGAGGGGGTCATCCGTCGGCACCGGTGTCGCGATCGTGGTGAGGAACACCGGGGTGCCCGGGGCGAAGAGGTCGGCAGTGGTGGTGTTCAGCGGCGCCAGCTGCTCGGGCGTCCAGCCGCCCCGATTGTGCTCCAGGGTGTCACCGCTCTCGACAAGGCAGCCGGTGACGACGAGGGAGGCGCCCGGACGGAACATGCCGGGCCGGTCCAGGTTCAACGACACCACCTGGACCGCGTCGAACGGGACCCCCGCCTCCTGGAAGGCCGCCGCGACGTCCGCGAGGGTCTCGTCGCCGGCCGACGGGTCCGCGACCCGGACCTCGACACCGTTGCACTCGAAGACGAACCCGGGGGCGAGCAGCTCCGCGCGGTCCTGGTTGGCCGTCACGAGCGACCGGAGGGAACAGTGCAGCGCCGCTGCCAGCTCGCGGGCCGGCGGGGAGCCGGGAGGCACCGCCGTCTCGCGCGCCGGGGTGGTGAGCTCGACGGCCGGGTTCAGCGGCAGCACGGTGTTGTCCTCGTCGAGCAGCACCTCCTCCGGGTCGAGCGAAGGGTCGGCGGCCCGGCAGAGCGCGGCGACCGTGTCGCCGTTACGGAACGCGGCGCTCACCGGGACGGCGAGTTCGTCGGTGTCGAGCATGGCGCCGATCGCCGTGTCGGAGTTCGCGCCGCCCAGTTCGTCGAACCCGACCCCGTACGTGGTGCAGACGGCGTCGAGGGTGGCGGCGCCGGTGGCCGGTGCGGAGCCGATCGCCGCGAGCGAGCCGAGCAGCGCGTGGGCGCCGAGCACGTAACGGCGCAGCACGTTCACATCGACGGCGAGCGGGGTGGGGTCCGCGCCGGGCTCCTGTTGCAGCGAGGTGAGCAGCGCGGCCCCGACATCGGGTCGGCCGACCTGGTAATACACCGGCACCAGGCGGTGACGGTCCCGCTCGGCCGCTGCGGCGGCCGACGCGCCGGCCTCGGCCGCTCCCGGCTGGTAGGCGACGGTCTGGAAGTCGACGGTGACGGTCAGGTCCGCCAGGTCTCCGGCCGGCTCCACGGCGTAGCGCAGGGTGGTCGACGGCCAGGCGCCGACGCCGATGACCGGGTCGGTGTACCGGACGGGCACGGCGGTCTGCTCCGGGGTGTCCGACCGGTTGCCGAACACGTCCTGGAACCAGACCGAGACCTGGGCCCGCGCGCCCGCGGCGATGCCGGCGTAGGGGTCGGCGTCGGGGGGCGGGGCGGTGGGGACGGCCTCGGTGCGTTCCAGGGCGAAGCGGTTGATGTCGACGATCCGGGTGAGGTCCCAGATCTGCTCGGCGGCCTCGTCCGGTACCAGGAGGCCGAGTTCGTCCGCCGCGTCGGCCGGCTTCGGTGACACCGGCCGGCCCTCGACGCTGCCGCGGAAGCCCGTCGTCGCGTCCAGCTGGAATCCGAGCAGCCCGTACAGGCGGCGAAGGCGGCCCTGGGGGGTGTCGTCGGCCAGCGGGTTGGCGAACCGCGCGCTGAAACCGACCTGACCGGGGTCGACCGAGGCGACCGGCCGTAGCTCGGGCGGGTCGACGGCGCGTGCGGCGAGCGCGGTCGAGGCCGGGTCGACGCCGTCGCCGATCACGGCGACGTTGGTGAACGCGTGCAGGTGCCGGTCGGGCTCCGTACCGCACTGGGACGGGAGCTGGACCAGCAGCGACAGCCGGGCGAGTCCGTCCTGGTCGAAGATCTGATCGGACACCTCGCCGCAGTACTGCATCCAGTAGCCGTCCCCGCCCACCACGCTGCACTCCCACAGCAGCGTGAGGAATCGTTCGCAGTCGGCGATGGCCGCGAAGTGCTGCCCCGCTGTGACGTCCTGGGGCCCGGGGCCGCTGCGCGTCCCGGTGGACAGGTTGCTCCGGACGAGGAACGTACGGTCGACGTCGAGGGCCGTCGAGGTCAGGCCCGGGGTGAGGCCTGGTGACGGCGGCAGTTTCCAGAGCAGGGTGAGCAGCGGGCTCTCGCCGGGTGGCGACGGCGGGTAGTCGGTGGTCGCGGATGTTCCGGGGACGGTCCGCAGGTACTCCAGGATCTGCGCGATCCGCTGCCGGTCGGTGGAGTCCGCGCCCAGTACCTCGACCGTCCTCGGGAGGCCCGGGATGCGGCGCACGGCGAAGGAGACCAGCGTCGCCCACGCGTAGCAGCCGAGCTCGCTGTAGCGGGCGTCCGCGCCGGTCTGCGGTGTCGTCTGCTCCAGCAGGAACTCCGAGGTGCTGCGGTCCGATCCGGCCCGCTCGATCAGTTCGCCAGGCAGCGGCCACAGCGAGGGCGGGCCCGAGGGGACGGTGGGCAGCCGGACGTCCGTGGTCGTCTGCCACGGGACGACCTGGGTGACGGGGTGGCGCGCGCCGACGTCGTGCGCCGGCGACAGGGCCGCGAGCGAGCTCTGGACGACCGGCGTCAGGCCGGTGGCGGGGTAGTTGTCCCGCAGGTCGGCGGCGGTGATCGCGACGACCGCGTCGTCGGCGTCGTCGGCGTCGTCGGCGTCGTCGGCGTCGGCGGCGTCGGCGGCGTCGGCGGCGTCGGCGGCTGTGAGCCGGATCGCACCGTCGCGCACCTCCGCCTCGGCGAAGGTCAGCCAGTCGGCGGGCAGTGCCTTGCCGACGGTGATGGTCACGACCGGGTCGTCGGCTCCGGCCGGAGTCGGCGGTGGTCCGGTGACCTGCTGGCCGATCAGCTCGTAGACGCCGGTCATCGGGCCGGTCGCGTGGTACACGCCGTCGACCGGGACCGGCGCGGGCAGGCGCAGTCCGCCCAGCATGAAGCGCGCGACCTGGCCGCTCACGGTCGCGATCGCCGGGCCCTCGTGCAGCGCGGCGACAAGTCCGGCCAGTGCCGTCGCGGGCACGTCGGGCACGACCAGTCCGGGCCCGGTGGCCAGCACTCCCGCGTCGTCGGCGATCCTCCCGGCGAGGTCCTCGATCCCGAGCCCGTACTTCTGGGCGAGCGTCAGCAGGGTGAGTCCGGAGGCCGTCGTGCCCAGCGCGCCCGGCACCTCGACGGTGATCAGCGGGACGAGCGCGTCCGCTGCGGCGGCGTAGGCGTCGAACCGCTGCACGGAAAGCAGGAGCCGGTCCTGGAGCGAGCGGAGCGTGTCGTTCGGCAGGACCACGGCCGCGGCGTCGGCCGGAAGACGGACGCCCTCCGGGTCCAGCTGCTCGTTCGCCTCACGCACCGCTTCGAGCCAGTCGGCGAAGGGCGTGCCGGGGACGACGTTCTGGACCAGCGCCGTGTACGCGGCGACGTCGAGGACGGTGTCGCCCGGCAGGGTGGTCCAGGTGACGGTGGTGGCGCTCTGGTAGCCGTCGGGCACCAGGAGGGTGGCGGGCAGCGGGTACCCCGGGTTGTCGTTGAGCCGGTCGATCGCCTGCTGGTACCAGTCGGCGAACGGCACCTCGATCGGCTGCGCCAGCGCGAGCCGGACGTAGAAGACCGCCGCCGTGTCGTCGACGGACAGCCCCGGGTGCGTGAACCCGGGCAGCGGCACGGTCGCGCCGGCGCGCAGCAGCGGGGTGGTGTCGCGCAGGTGGTCCAGGAGGGCCGACCGGTCGGTCCGGTAGTCGTCGGCCAGCCGACCGAGCGACTGGCCGGCGCCGAGCTGCACCGGCAGCGTGCCCAGGGTGACCGGGGTGTCGTCGGCGACGGGCCAGTCGGGGTTGGCGACGGCGATCGACTGGGGCGTGACGCCGAGCGAGACCGTGAGGGTGTCGCCGGCCCGGGCGGCGGTCAGCAGGTCCGGCAGGCCGGGGTTCAGCGCCAGCAGCTCGGCCGCCGAGAGGCCGAGGGAGGAGGCTAGGTGGTCCACGGTGTCCCGGGGGACGACCTCGTACGGTGTGGTGGTCGTCCCGAAGCCTTCCGCGACGGACCGGAGCGAATCCGAGTCCGTCACCTCGTGGGGGTACGCGGTCAGCAGGTTCACGGCGGCCTGCGCGGTGGCGCGTGCGACCATCCGCAGGTAGTCGCGCAGGACGAACGTCGCCATGGACTCGCTGGGCTCGTCCGTCGCGGCGTGGGATGAGGGGCGGCAGACCGGAGGGGCCTGGTCCAGTTCGGCGAAGTACGCGATCGCCTCGGCTTCGTACGTCGCGTCGATCTGCCGGTAGGTCGCGAAGTCGCGGTCCCGGTCCGCCGGGTCCGGCAGGCCGGTCGAGGTCCACTTCAGTACCGGGAGCATCGGGAACGGGGTCCCGGAGACGTCGTCGAGCGTGTCGTCGTCGCCGGTCGGGGTGCCGCTGACCACGAGGTGGAGGTTGTTGGTCAGGAAGCCCTGGATGTTGTCCCAGGTGAAGCCCGCGGTCTCGGCCTCGTCCAGGGCCAGCTGTTCGACCAGTTGCAGCAGTTCGCCGGCCGTGACGGTCGGCGAGGTGACGCCGAGCGCGTCGAGGGACCAGCGCAGCAGGCCTTCGGCCAGCCGGTTGAACGACGTGTCGGCGGGTTCGCCGGCGTGCGGGTTGCGCGACACGTCGGGCCGCTCGGTCCGGGCGATGGTGACGGCGTCGACCGGGACGGCGTTGTCGGCGAGCAGCATGACGACCAGGCGGTGGTCGGGCTCGTCATTCCGTGGCGGCGTCCGACCGCTCCAGTCGACGGGCACGTTCGCGATCGTGTAGGCGGGGATCAGTGTGAGGTGCACCGTCCGTGCCCGGCCGTCGGGGAAGACGTGCGCGCCCGGGTCGAAGTGCAGCCGGTACGAGGGCTGTTCCGCTTGCGCGGCCGCCGTGCGTGCGCGCGGGGCCGTGAGGCCGCGGCGGGCGGCGCCGGGGGCGATCCGCCACGGCGGCGTGCTGTCGGTGCCGATCGTGAACGAGGTCTCCAGCGTCAGCGAGAACGAGAACGACACCTTGACGAACAGGATCTTCACGCTGGCGTTGGCTCGCACCGAGAGGTTCAGTGACACGACGGTCGCCCGGTACGCGGCCAGCTCGACGGTCGCCATCGCGGAGATCTGCAGGTCGAGGTCGATACGGACGACCTTGAAGTCGACGATCGCGTTCAGTCGCCCGACGATGCCCACCGTGCCCCGGCAGGCGTAGTAGAGCTCGGTGTTCCGACCCTCCTCGTCGGGGTGGAACCAGGCCAGTGCGCCCTCGAAGATCACCACGAGGTTGACGAGCATCTCGGCCTTGAGCGGGCCGCGTTGGAAGGTGCGTCCGACACCGATGGACAGACCGACGCCGAGTTCGAGGACCGGGCTGAACGTCCCGTCGGTGATGCGCGGAACCCGGGTGGAGGTCGCGCCGTTCAGGACGCCGAAGTAGAGGCCGCCCCGCCCGTTGAAGATACCTGCCTCGATCGCGAACGAGTCGGTGAAGTCGCGGCCCTTCGGGAACCCGAGGTCGACCCGGAAGTTGCCGTTGGTGAAGATGTCGACGGTGATCACGCCGAGCGTCACGGCCACCGCTCCGAACTGCAGCTTCCGGTAGGCGTCGGGGATCTGGAGACGGGCGTGGAACACCCCGATGTCGTCGGTGACCTTCTTGTAGAGCAGCTCGACGTTGAGCCCGGCGAGCGAGCCCGCCCGCGGCCCGCCCAGCGCCAGCAGGACACCGTAGAGGTCGGGGTCGTGCATCACCAGCTTGACCGCGACCGTGCCCATGAACGTCGCGTCGACGCCGAACAGCCATTGGCCGGCCGCGTCGAACACCATCGTCGCCGGGTCGATCGGCGGCCGCCCGAGGGCGGGATCGACCGGGCGCATCGCCGCGACCATCGCGTCGACGACGTCGGAGATGCTCGTGTACCGGGTGAGGCCCTTCACCGAGACGTGCTGCCCCACGCCGAGGTAGCGCAGGGAGAACAACTTCTGTCCCAGGCCGGCGGGTTGAGGCGGCGCCTGGGTGACCGGGTCCCAGGCGAGCGGTTTGCCGGTGCTGTCCCCGAGCATCTGGGCGTCGAGCACGATGTTCACCGCCGGGCTGCCGGCCGAACGGTCGTAACTCAGTCCCACGGCACGGATCTTGACGAATCCGAGGTCCAGCTTCAGGTCGTGTCTGACGGTGACCGTCAGGCCGGTCGGGTCGACGGTCAGCTCGAGACCGGTGAGGTCGATGCCGCCGAGGAAGTCCCACGGGGGGTCGAGCCGGAAGGTCGCGTTCGGGTTGACCAGCGCGACGAGGGAGGTGATCAGCTCACCGAGGGTGCCGGTGAGACGGACGGTGAGGACCTGGTGCCGGTCGGCGCCCTGGCCGGTCCAGGACGTCGCCGCGCTCAGGGAGACGTCGCGGTAGGCGATCCGGAAGGTGTAGTCCTTGCCGGCGTCGGTGACCGAGACCGACGCACCGACCTCGAAGCTGTTGATCACGAAGCTGCCGGACAGGCTGCCGGTCAGCACCGTCAAGGGCTCCACCTGCGTGGTGTCGCGCAGCGCGACCGCCAGGTGTTCCTCGGCGGGCGTGCTGCGCAGCGCCCGTTCGATGGTCGCGGTGAGCGTCAACTGGACTTTCACCCCCAGGAGCTCCTCGCCGACCCGGAGCCGCAGGGTGCCGGCGGCGGAGTACGGGTTCCCGGGAGCCGTGCTGAACCGGACCCTCAGGTCGGCGAGTTCGATGGCGCTCTTGTTCACCCAGGCCGGCGGCGGTTCACCCGTCAGGCCGTAGACCAGCCGTGGCAGGTCCAGCGAACCGGCCATGATCGCCGCGAACTCCCATGCGCCTGTGCCCGGGTACTGTGCCTGCGCGAGCAGCTCGATCGGGGCGGAGCCCGGAACCGCGATCTCGCCCTTGCCGATCAGCAGACCGGAGACGCTGCTCTGCGAGACCTGTGCCTGCATCTGCAGCCCGGTCAGCGCGAGGGTGACGAGCCCGGCCCGGATGGACCACGAGCCGCTCACGGTCAGACCGGCCGCGAGTTCCTTCTGCAGCAGGGAGGCGTCGATGTTCAACGACTCACAGGTCAGACCGGTGCCGACGGGCGGGGCGGCGCCCCCGAAGAACGCCCGGAACGCCTCCGAGATCGGAAGGGCGAACGGCGCCTGGGTGAAAGCCGAGAATCCGAGGCCGGGCAGGGACAGCCGGACCGTCACGAGGACGTCGTCGGCGCCGGAACGCGGCAGCGGTCCCCGTTCGGCGCGGTGGGCGACCGGTGCGTGGGAGCCGAGGGAGGACGCGGTCTTCCGACCGAACCGCATGGTCCCGAAGACCGTCCCGGTGACCAGCGTGGAGCCGTCCTGGCCGGAACTGAACATCCAGCGGGTGCCGACCTGGTCGAGGGTCAGGTAGGGCACCGGTGGATCCCAGGGCTCGCTCGACACGATCCCGACCTCGACGTACGACACCGCCGGCCCGCCGAGAGCGACCGGAACGATGCCGAATCCGAGGTCCTGGAGGCGGAAGCGGTCGATCGCCGCGATGCCGTTCGGCAGGGTGAAGTCGCCCGCCGTTCCACCGGTCATCGCGCTCAGCGCCCGGCCCGCGCCCGCGAGGCCGAGCGGGGGATCCAGTGCGACGGCCATCGGCCATACGGAGTCCCCGGTCAGCAGGGGCCCGCTGATGGTGACCGTCTCCTGGGGTTCGGTCGGCAGTGTCGCCTCGGCGAACAGCAGGACGGCCGAACGGCGTGCGCCCGCCTCGGGCAGCGCGTACGGGTCCGGGTGGTCGGTGGTCAGCAGGAGACCGACCTCCGAGACCTCCAGCTCCGCGAGTTTCAGACGCACGCCCGGCGCGACGGCGCGGAGCTCGATGACCGGGGGCGCGTCCGCCGGAAACGCGAGGGGCCCGTCGACAAGGAGGCGGTCGCCGAGGAAGTCCGCGTACGGGGCGAGGATGTCGCTGCCGGCCTCCGTGCGACTGCCGAGCATCAGCAGGGTGCCGGACAGCCGGGGCGGTGTGCCGGCCGGCTCGTTGCCGGCCGTGACGGTGGGCTGGTCGAGGACGAGCGGGCCGACGACACTGGGCCCGACGACGAGCCCGTCGCGTCCGCCCTCGTCCTGGCGCCTGCTGTCCGGCAGTGTGCCGAACGCCTGCTGGAACGTCCACGACGCGGTCGGCGCCGTACTGCCGAGCTCCAGCACCAGCGTCGCCCGGTCGGTGCCGGCCTGCGGAGTGCCGGTGAGCCGCATCGTCCACGGGGTGCGGAGGTAGGTCGTGGCCCCGGTGAGCAGCGCGCTCTGCGGCCCGAGGGACGCGGTGCCGTCGCGGACCGCGAGGCTGTCGACGCCGAGCGAGTGCAGCAGGTCGGCGAGCCCGGGGGGCGGCGCGGCGCTCCTGAGCGCTCCGTCCGACACGGCGGCCTGGAACGCGCGATGGATCTCCTCGACGGACACGGCACCTCCTACGCTTCCTCGATCGGCGCCGGACGCAGCGTGAACTTGTACTCGATCGGGAGGTAGGTGGCCTGCCCCCCGAGCTCCGCGACGGTGCTCCTGATCCCGTACTCCGTCGGCTTGGCGATCCACCCGGAGAAGTTCTTCGCGCTGTCGCCCCGCGTCGGCAGGACGTACGTCACGTAGGTGTGCGGCGCTTCCTTCTGGAGGTTGGCCGAGAACAGCTCGATGACTTGCGCGATCGGATGGTGGAAGGCGTTCTGCGGGCCGGCGCTCACCCCGATGTTGGCCGGGCTGATCTCTCCCGCGAACCACGTGATGAGTTCCCACTCGGCATCGCCCGCCGCGGACCCGCTCGACAGGTGGTTCCTGACCGCGGTGGCGAGCGCCGTGTCCTGCGGGAGCACGAGGGCCACGACCGGCGGCAGGAGGCCCTTCAGGCTGCCGAGCTTCCTGGTGTCCTCCATGATTCCGGGCGTCAGTTCACCCGGCATGACGACGGAGAACCTGTAGGTCTCCACGACCAGTACGAACGAGTCCCGGTTCGATGCCAGGATGCGGAAGTAGGTGCCGTTGTGCTCGGAGATCCAGCTGAGAAGGCCCGGTCTGCTGTAGCTGGACTGCCCCTCGGAGACGAACGCGACACCCTGCGGCTGGTACCTGAGACTCGCGAGGAACTTCCTGACGGAGTCCGGAATGTCGTTCCTGCCTCCGGCGCTGAAGACGTCCATCACCCGGGCACCGATGCTCTGCAGGCGGTCGCCGAGCTCGCCGAGCAGGCTGATGTGGGACGCGTCCAGCCGTGTGAGGACGACGAGGTTGAGAAGCCGGAGGTGCCTGGCCGCGACCTTGGCGGTGATGTAGTCCAGCGCCTGTTGCGCGTCCACGCTGTCACCGCCGCAGTTGACCAGCCCGAGGAAGTCGGCCTCCGCCTTCGCCACGCCGTCGTTGTAGATCTCGATCAGCGCGGTCATCCCCTGGCCGCACCACAGCAGCTGCACCACGGTCAGGGGATTCTGGACCTCTGCCAGCGATGGCATCCTCATGGTCGTCCCTTCCCGCCGGCGCGCAGCTCCGCCCGGACCGGCGGTGGCGGCGGGCGCTTCGGGTCGGCGGCCGACGCGTACGCGAGGTACCAGCCGACCTTCGAGGCGCCGCCCTGGTCGGGGTTCCCGAACAGGATCACGTCGTTGTGCCCGGGCGGGAACGCCAGACCGAACAGCCGCAGCGCGAAGTCCCGCAGCCGGAGCGTGTACGTCCGCTCGTCCGGCTCCTCGGCGACGAGGAACTCGACCGAGCGGAAGCCCATGGTGACGACGCCCTGCAACGACAGGCCGGCCCCGAGCAGCCCGTCGGCACCGGGCAGCCGCACACCCAGATAGAGACCCGGAGCGGTGTCGCCGGCACCCGGGCTCCAGGCGACGAGAACCTGGACGGCGAGCGCCCTGCTCCCGGCGAGCGCGCCGAGTGTGCCGAGGTCGACGGTGTAGTCCAGGCCGTACCAGGGCTGGGCGAGTACCGCCTGGTCGAGCGGCGCGGTGGCGGAGACGTACCCCAGGTCGGCGGGCGTCTGCGGCAGTGGCGGCGCGCCCGTGACGAGTTCCGGATCGGGTGTGGCGACGAGTCCGTTCAGCCGGATCGGGAAGCGGGCGGCCAGCGACCGGTCGCGCGGCCTGCTGTTCGCCGCGTCGAACGACAGGTTGCCGTCCTGCAGTGCGAACCGGGTCGTCCCGGCCGGATCGCCGAGGTCGAACGACATGGTGATCGCCAGGCCACCGAAACGCAGGTAGCCGTCCTGCCCCGCCGCGTCCACGCCCCAGCAGAACGGGTCGAACCGCTCCGGCTCGTAGAACCGCAGGTTGCCCGCCAGCCGGAAGACGGCGTCGACGGTCGCCCTGCCCGACCCCGGGTCGGACGCCCTCGCGGTGACGAGCTGGGTCGACAGCAGCTCGACGCTCCCGAGCACCGGTCCGTCGAGCAGGAAGGTGTTCTGCTCGGCCGTCGAGAACACGTACGTGTCGTGCGTCGTGCCGTCGGGCAGCTGCTGGCGCTGGAGCGCGCCGTCGAGGAGGATGTTGTTCCCGTGGGTGGTCGGCAGCAACTGGGCGGGCGCACCGAACAGGCGGTTGACGAGCAGTTCGGCCCTGCTGGTGAACGTCGTGACGACGGAGTTGCGCACGCCTACCGTCAACTGCAGGACGCGGAAGGCGTAGGGGATGTTCTCGCTGGAGTACTGGTCCTCGGGGTTCTGGTAGTCGATCAGCCCGAACATCGCCGAGCGTTCGAAGAGCAGCCGCCCGTCCTCGCACCGGAACGGTGTGAGCGTCAGTCCGAAGTGGTGCGCGGCGAACCGCGCCGGGTCGATGCCGGACGCGAGCACCTGGAGCTCGTCGGGGAGCTGGTCGAGCGGGACCTCCGCCGACAGGGCCAGCACTCCGGTCCAGTCCGGGTCGTCCACGACCTGGAGGAACGACGCGTAGGGCGACCCGGCCGGCGCCTTGCGTGCCTCCTCGACGACGCCGCGGATCGCCGCCTGGGCGTCGGCCGGCCGGCCGGTGCGCGAGGCGGCCGAGGGCCACGCCCAGGTCGACACGTCCGCGGCCAGCTCGGCGATGCTGCGGCCCAGCGCGAACTTGACGATGAGGAAGGTCGACTCCCGCCAGTTGTCCGGGGAGAGCCGGAACGGCCAGCCCCCGGCGACCGGGGTGAGCCGGCCACCGTACCGGAGGAAGACTCGCCGCTCCGCGTCGGTGATTCCGGGGCACGCCTCGACCAGCGCGGCGGCGAACCCGGCTCGCGTGTCGTACTCGGTGTCGTGCATCGCGTCGCGTACCGCGTCGAGGACGTTCTCCGGCACGCCGCCCTGATCCGCGGGGATGGTGGCGATGACGCCGAGCGTCGCCGTGGTGAGCTCGTACGCGACCGAGCCGAACCGGTTGAACTCCTCCGGGTCGCCGAGGACCAGGAAGAGGTTGTTGGTCTGCATTGCCTGCCGGAACGGACCGGTGACCCCGGTGAACCGCAGGTCCGGCCTGGCTGCCGCGTCGCCGTCGTGGCCGATGCCGAGCCAGCTCCAGCTGGAGTCGGGTGCCAGCCCGACGGCCAGTCCCTGCGGCGTCACGGCGACGGTCTCCCCCGCGTCCGCCGCCGGCACGCTGCGCTCCCCCGGTAGCAGCAGCGCACGTCGGGTCGGCGCGATCGCCAGTTGCTCGACCTCGGTCGCGGCCGCGACCGCGCCTTCGGCGAGTGCGTGGAACGGCGCCATCGGGAAGGGCGTTCGGGCCGGTGTCGCGGCCGGCACCTCGCAGAAGTCCAGCAGGTCGACACCGCCGGCCGCCGTCGCCTCCCCGGCCGTGTAGAGCGGTGCGTCCTCCGGCTGGCTGTAGTACGTGACGGCGCCGGTCTCCGCGCCAGGCCCGACCGAGACCCACGACGTGGTCCCGTGCGGCGTGAGCGAGGCGGTACCGGTCCGTTCCGGGCCGAGCGGCGCGTAGGCCGGCTGTCCGGGCAGGAACGTCAGCGTGCAGCCCTCGGCGGGCAGGCCGAGGTATTCCAGACCGGACATGCCGCAGATGACGCGGGGCGCCCCGGTGGCTCCCTCGACGGCGAACGGCCCGTCCGGGACGAGGTGGTAGCCGGCGTTCGCCTCCTCGTGGCAGAAGTACGGCGCAAGGCCGAACACGAGCCGGGCCGGGCTCGCGGTGTTCCCTCCGGCGCTGAGCGGACGCAGGTCCACGCCGTGGCCGAGCACCGTGGCGTACCCGGAGGGCAGCGCCGGAGGATCGCCCTCGCCCGTCGTGCAGGCGAAGAAGCCCAGCGAGGTGCGCTCACCGTCCAGCGGCCGCAGCGGATCGATCTGCGCGTGGAACTCCAGGCCGACGTCCTCCGGCTGGCGGACGACGCCGAACCGGACGGTCCTGACGACGCCGTCGTCCCCTGCTGTGAAGAAGCGCATCCCGGCGCCGAGCCCGGCGAACACGTCGCCGTCGCCGGCCGGTGCGTCGATGACGAACCGCCACGCACCGGTGTGTCCCGCCTCCATGCCCAGCAGCGTGGTCGTACGTCGCGCGGGGAACCTGGCGGACGGCGAGTACAACGTGGCGGCGGACCGGTCGGCGCCGTCGGCGACGGCGAAGCCCCAGCCCGCCTCGGTGCCGGCGGGAGCGATCACCCCGCCCCCGGCCGTCACGAGCTCGTAGTCGGCGAGCAGGAAGGTCGCCCCGTCCGCCACCCACGCCCCGCCCGGGTCCCTCCGGCAGATCAGCACGGTCGTCACCCACGCGGTCGGCGGCGCCGTCGGTTCGGGGACCCAGAGGAAGCGCGGTGGGCCCTCGGGCGCGTAGTGGTCGATCCAGGTCCGCAGCGCTGCCAGGAACTCCGCCGAGTCCGCGGCCGGTACCCCGAGGAAGACGTAGGCGCCGCGGTCGTCCGCCCATGTCTCCGTCAGCGTCGGCCGGTCGCCGAGCGCTCCCGGGTCGGAGGCGAGGAAGGCCGCCACGCGGTCCGCCGGATCCGTCCAGTAGAGCGGCGTGTCCCCGGCGCGGGTGAACGTGGGCTCGGTCATCGACCTGGGCCAGTGGCGAGGTCGATGCGATCGCCGTGCAGAAGGGGCAGGTCGAGCGCGGCCGGGTCGCGCGGGTTCCAGCCCGGCACGACCGGCCGGTCGCCGGGCGGCCCGTCGAAGGACGCCGCCGCCGTCCGGGGCCGGTGCATCCGCACGCCGCTCAGCGGCACGGCGACGGCCGCAGGCCGACGGCCCTCGCCCGCGAGTACGTTGCCGAGCGTCGTCCCCACCGGCACCAGGCGGGATGCGCCGTTCACACTGATCCGCACCATCGCGCGGACCACCGCGCGACCGCGCAGGTAGGCGGCGGCGACGCCACCGCCCGGCGGGTCCTGCCGGCGGACGTTCTCGGTGGCCGCGTCCAGCGCACCGAGCGTGGCGGCCGCCAGCAGGACGGCGTTCTGCTGGGGCCACACCGAACCCGGCGTGGTCGTCGGCAGCAGCGCCCTCGGGTAGACAAGGCGCGCGTACGGCAACCGCAGTGCCTTCGCGAACAGGTCGAACACGCCTCCACCCCCGTACAACTGCCCTTTGTCCGGGCCCGACGGGTTCGGCACGTCGACGCCGTTGCGCTGCGTGAGCCCTGCGAGGAACGCGTCCGGGCTGTTGGTCCAGGTGCCGGAGTTGTCGTAGGACGCCACCTCGTAGTCGGCGACGCCCGCCGTGACGAACCCGGACAGAGGGCTGCCCTGGGCGCCCGGCGCAATCTGGTAGCCCTCGTACTCGACGCGCAGCACGATGCCGGGGCGCAGGTCGAAGTAGCCGCGGTCGAACCGCAGCCCGTACGCGAAGTACAGCGTTTCGTCGAACGTCTGCGGCATCGACCGCGACACCGCCTCGGTGAGTGCCGCGACACCGTAGGGGGTGATGCCGAGCGGCTGCAGTCGGGCGAGCAGCGCGGCCCACTCGGCGATCACGTCGGTGCGGTCGGTGAAGCTCCACACCGGGCTGGTCGCCGGGATCAGCAACGTGTACGCGTACGGCCCGCCGTCGGTCTGCGACAGGATGAGGCCGAGCGGCAGGTCGGCCCCGTCGGTCTGGGGGGTCGTGAACAGCTCCGGCAGGCCGAGGGTGATGTCGGTCGCCGTCAGGACGGGGCCCCGCTGCGGCGCGACGTACGAAGGGCCGACGAACAGGGCTTCGGTGAAGACCGGGACGGGCTCCGACGGTGCACCGACCGCCGGACCCGCGAGCGCTCGGACGACGACCGTGGTGGAGGCGTCCGCGATCTCCACCTGCCAGCAGCCCGAGGTCGCCGCCGCGTCCCCGAGTGGGGTCAGCGTCCCGTCGACCACCGTGCCGACCCGGTACCCGTCGACGAGCGGGGAGGGCAGCGCGTCCCAGGACACCCGCAGGTCGGCGCCGTCGTAGTCCACTCTGACCCCGGTCGGTGCGGCAGTGAGCAGTACGGCGGCTTCGCCGGGTGGACCGACGGCGGCCCCGGCCAGTCCCCGCAGGGCGATCGTGGCGGTGGCGGGCGTGCTGTCCGGCAGCGTCAGGACGATCGGTTCGTCGGCGGCCGGCTGGACCTCGAACTCGACCTCGGTGCCGTCCCAGCGCACCACGGGCTGAACGCCGGTCAGCGACGGTGACCGCGGCGACGTCCAGACGAGGGACACCGTCCGACCGGTGCCGACGGTCACCCCCGTGAGCCGTGGACCGGCCGTGACCAGGTCGAGCGAGGTCACCGGACCCGTCACCACGCCAGCGATCTGGGTGACCGTGGCGATGCCGGCGGTGAGCGGCAGGTCGGCGGCCCGGCCGTGCACCAGGAGAGCGGTATCGCCGACAGCGGCACGGAACGTCCCGTCCGACGGCCCGCCCCAGGCGAGGGAGACCCGTCCGCCGTCGGCGCGGGCGAGGGTGAGCTCGGCCGGCTCGGTGAGCACCGGGAGTGGCACGGACCACGGCCCGGTCGCCACGCCGTCGACCCCGCGGACAGCGACGGCGACGGCGCCGTCCGGCACGTCGAACACGGCCGTACCGTCCGAGTCCACCTGCTGGGGTGCGCCCGGGACCCCGTCCACGTACAGCAACGCCTCGATCGGTACCCCCTCGGGCAGCTCGCCTGCCCTCGCGGCCACGACGAGGTCCGCGTCGCAGACCACCGACGTGACGGTCGGCGTCGCCGGCACGACTGGGGCCGTCACTGTCGGGCCGGCCGAGCGCCCGGCCCGCCCGCGGACCGACACCGTGTACGCCGCGCCGCGCAGCGGCGGCTCGGGAACGGCGAGCGACAGCGTCGGTGCGGGGCTCACGGTCTCCCGGCGAACCGGGACACCCTCGCGGAACAGCACGGCGTCGTACGCGGTGGGTGTGTCATCCGGCGGGACCACGTCGATCAGGACCGCCACGCCGTCCGACGTCACCTGTGTGACCTCCGGCGACGTGAGCCGGAGCGGGAGCGGAGCCGACGGCGGCCCGGAGCCGGCCTCGGTGACGGCCTGGACGACGACGCGGTACGTGCCGTTGTCAGTGATGCCGGGGTCCAGATCGACCGTCGTCGCGGGCGCGGGCACCTCGACGGCCGGGGAGAACACCCCGTCGTCCCCCAGCACGCTGATCCGGTAGGCGTCCGCGGCGGGGACGGCGGTCCAGGCCGTCGAGAGCAGGCCGGAGTCGTACGCGACGTCGAGCAACTCGGGCCGTTCCGTCGGTACCGCGAACCCGGGACCGACCGGACCGATGGACATCACGTCCCCGTCGGTCCGGACGCGGGTGAGCGTGGCCGCCACGATCGAGCCCGTCTCCGGTGGCTGCTCGAAGACGAACGATCCGCCGGAGACCAGGACCTCCGGATCCGGCGCGGCGCCGTTGACCACGAGCCGGAGCAGGAACTCATCGGTGTCCGCGGCTTTCCAGGACAATGTCAGGGCACCGCTCACCGGGTCCCTCCCGGCCTGCTCGACCGTGGAGGTGCCGGTGACGACGGCGACCTTCGGGGAGTACGTCGGTAGGGGACCGGCGGTGTACATGGCGATTCGGACGCGGTGGACCTGATCGGGCGTCACGTCGAGGATCAGTGAGGTGCTGGTCTCCGCCCCGGCCCAGACCTTTCCGACATCGAGGTTGCCGCTCGACACGTTCACCGCGTATTTCGGCGGGGAAGTCGGGTCCACGGGCCCGTCCCAGAAAACGGTCAGGACGCCGCCGTCGTATTCCAGCCGCCTGATCACCGGCCCTGTGCTCACCTGCGTGCCGCCCGATCCACCCATGAACCGCCTCCGTCCGCCAACGCCGGCAGCGGGCACGCACCGGCCGTGGACGCGGCCGAGGGCCCTCACCGGCGAAGAACACCCTGAGCGACGTCGCCCCAGCTCTGGTCGGAAGGCCGTTGTACCAGCACCACGCAGGCGACCCACTTCGACGACATGCCGTTTCGCGCAACCGGCGGCGCAGTCCGCCCGGCTGGGGCAACGGCGGGGCAGGGACGGAAACCGTCGGGTTCCGCCTGAGGGCTCGGCGGCCTGTCGGCTGCGCGCTTCCTCGGGACCTTCGGCTCCTGGGCCTTGCGCAACTCCTCAGCGGCAAGGGCCTTCTGCTGTTCCGGGTCCTGGATCTTGGCGATCTTCTCGGCCGTCTTCACCTTGATCTGCTGCACTCATAGTGCGCGCCATGGCTACGAATCCCACCGGGACGAACCTGGTCAAGGGGGCGGTCGGCGGTGCGCGCACCCGTGCGGGGCAGCGGGTGCGTACGCGAGCGCCCTGCGGAGCGGTGACCACCACCGGAGGCGAGGCCGGCTCCGGAATGTTCTCGAAGACTGGCCTCGCGCCATCCCCGCCTGGCTGCAGCTCCCCCGCCACACTTCACCACCCCCCGGCACCGAGCCGCCAGGCAAGATCACGCAACGTAGTCATCTCATCTCGGCTTGCTCATCGTGAAGGCCGGGGTTCATCCGTAGCAGCGAGTGGGGCCTGGTTCCTGAGGGCGGGCAGCGGCGCGTTTCTCGTCCGCGATCCGCTGCTGGTCTCGCCGCAGAGCGCCCGCTCGGGCGTCCGGTGTGACGGTTGGACCGAGGGTGATCGCCTCGGTGCCAGCCACTGGGGCCAGCGAGTACCGGAGAGGCGATTTGGTGGACCGCGTAGGCAGGTGGAGACGGGCTGCACCGGCCGGGACCTCGGCACGAAGCGCTCCGTGCCAGCGGATCCACAACGCGGGGCGCCCGCGGAGTGCTTCGTCTCGAAGTTTGTCCACGGCGGTACTCTCATCCGCGCGGTCGATCATCGCGACGCTGAAGAGCGGGACCGGCTCAAGGCGGAGGCCGTAGAACATCACCGGCCCGGTTGGACAGTGGTGCGGGTACGTGAGGAGCCGCTGCGACCGACCCGGCATCGCGACGTGATCGTGCCATACCTGGCAGACCCGTTCACGGCCGCCAGCATCGTTGTCGAGCACCTGATGTCGCTAGCGTCGTGGTCCGACGACACCCGTCGGCGTGCGCGCGTCTACCTCAAGGGCGGGCGCCGTCGGGGAGCTGCGCTGGCCCAGCGTCTGGTCAACGAGCGGCAGCCCGCTGCTTCACCGGGCGGCAGCAGGCCCGCATCCGAGCCTCTCTCGGGGCGGATCGCGGCGTGCAGGATGTCTTGTGGTGAGGGCCGGGCTACTCGGCCACGTCGTCGGGGTCCGGCAGGTGAGGTGGGAAGTGCCGCTCCAGGATCTCCACCCATCGGTGATCTCGGCCAGGACCCGGGCGCCGAGCTGGCAGCCGAGTCCGGAGAAGCTGAGGATGACCTCGGCGTCCTCGTGCTGGGAAAAGGCCTCCTCGAGCGACTGGGCGAGGCTGCCGGCGGCGGTGCATGCAGCTTCCAGCTGGAGGAATGCACCTTGGGCAGGGCATCAGGCTTTTAGACGACGAAGGTCTGAACGGTCACGGTGAGCGCCCCTACGACGACACCTGTAGCCGGCGGCGGCAGTGACCTCGCCGACGGCTACCTACTCCGGGCCGGGATCGCGCAGTGGACCGGAGACCGTGCAGTGCTGGGGGTGCCGTCGCCGTCCCGCCGGATCTCGCGGAGGACCAGTCCCGGCGAGACGTAGCGCTCTTCGCCGTCGAAGTACAGCGTGTACGCGTAGCGCCCCGCGCGCTCCAGGTCGCGCCACTGCTGTGGGTCGGCGTACGGCAGGACGAGCTCCGCGTAGCCCTGGCCGTCCCACAGGATGCCCCGGGTGCTGATCTTCCCACCGAAGATCAGAAGGTCGGTGCCGACGGTGTTATGGACGGCGTCACCGTGAATCGGGCGCGGTCCGGGGAATCCGCTCATGCCCCTGCTCCCTTCAGCGGCACCTCGGCGATCGGTTCCCACCGAATGTGCGCGCCGTCGTGCCATTGCTCGACGAGGTGGACCCGGTCGGCGAGGACGGTTGCGGAGAGCGGGCGGTCGATGTCGGCCAGGGCCGCCTTGAGCGCGATGGGGTCGACGTGCTCGGCGCCGGCGGTGGTGTAGGCGACGGACAGGTGCGGCTCCAGCCCCGCAAGCGGTTCGCCAAGGACACCGTGCCCATCGTCGACGGCACCCTGGTCCCCACCCGCGACCACGTCATCGCCGAGCGGTCGAAGAACTATCGGTACTCCACCAACCACCAGGTCGTCATCGATGCCGATACCCGCCTGGTCGTCGTGGTCGGCCGGCCGCTCGCCGGCAACCGCAATGACTGCAAGGCGTGGGAGGAGTCCGGCGCCAAGGCCGCCGTCGGCAAGACCCCAACGATCGCCGACGGCGGCTACCCGGGCACCGGACTCGACATCCCACACCGCCGCGAGCGAGGCCAGACCGAACTCCCGGCCTGGAAAGAGGAACACAACAAGTCCCACAAGCAGGTACGAGCCCGCGTCGAGCACGTCTTCGCCCGCATGAAGACCTGGAAAATCCTCCGAGACTGCCGCCTCAAAGGCGATGGCGTCCACCACGCCATGCTCGGCATCGCCCGGATACACAAACTCGCCCTCGCCGGATAGGCGAGCAGGAGGCACGGCGGTCAGCCCTGCCAGGGCGACCCGGAGATCATTTACGGGACAGCCCTTAGGTGACTCCGCGTGCGCGCCCTGGCCGCTCTCGGCATGGCATGGGGTCGGTTGTTGACGTCGGGAATCTGCCAGAAGATGGCGCCCGGTCCTGCTGCACTAGAGGTCACACTCTCCATGTGATGTTCAACTCAGGACGGGATTCATGTCCACAGCAACCACCCCTTCTGTCCAATCTCCCGCATCGCCTGACCGCTCGCCCTTCATCTCCTGGCTGGCCGTCATTTCGGTAATGCTGGGAATCTTCTCCATCGTCACGACCGAAATTCTTCCGATCGGCCTTCTCACTTCGATCGGATCGAGTTTCACCATTTCGGACGGAATGGCTGGTCTCATGATGACCATGCCAGGATTCCTCGCCGCGGTCTCGGCCCCTGTCGTCACGGTGGCCACAGGACGTATCGACCGGCGGGTCATGCTGGGCGTGTTCATCCTTCTGCTGTCGCTGGCCAACTTCCTTGCCTCCGCCGCGTCGAGCTACTGGCTGGTCCTGATCTCCCGCGTCATGGTGGGCGTCACCATCGGCGGCTTCTGGTCCATCGGGGCCGGACTCGCCGGTCAGCTGGTTCCCGCGAAGTCCGTGGGCCGCGCGACCGCGGTGATCTTCTCCGCCGTACCGCTCGGCTCCGTACTCGGAGTACCGCTGGGCACGTTCATCGGTGACATCGCAGGCTGGCGGACGGCGTTCCTCGTCATGGGCGGCTTCACGCTGGCCGTCCTCGTGCTGCTTCTCGCAGTCGTCCCGCCCCTCCCTTCGGACCAGGCGACGCGCCTCGATGTCCTCGGCAGCATGCTCCGGAGGGTCAACACCCGCTTCGCCCTGGTCATGACTTTCCTCGTCGTGCTCGCCCACTTCGGCGCGTACACGTACGTCACCCCCTTCCTTGAGCAGGTGACCCACATCAGCTCGGGTCTCATCACGGTCTACCTGCTCATCTACGGAGCGGCCGGCATCGCCGGCAACTTCCTCGGCGGATCCATGGTGGGTCGCCATCCGCGGTCCACCTTCGCCGCGGCGGCGGCCCTGATCGCCGCCGCGACCCTGCTTCTGCCCGTCCTGGGACAGTCGGACGCCGGCGCGGTGGCGCTGCTGGTCGTCTGGGGCGTCGCCTACGGTGCCGTCCCGGTCTGCTCCCAGACATGGTTCTCCAAGGCCGCCCCCGACTCCCCCGAGGCGTCCTCCGTCCTCTTCACCGCTTCCTTCCAGGCCACCATCTCCATCGGGGCCCTGGTCGGAGGAGCCGTCCTCGACCGTTCCTCGCCCTCCACCGTCATGGTGCTGGGCGGGCTGGCAGCCGTCTTCATGGCCCTCGTGGCCTGGGCCCACTGGGCGGGAAGGCTCACGTGGCCGAAGGCCTCCTAGCCCCGCCGTGACCGGGGCGGCCGTCCGCCTCGGCGCCCGCCCCACCGTTTCCCCCTCTCGCCCGGCCGCGCCCGCACCCGTGGGCCGACCCGGCAAGCGGTGCCTCCACCTCCCTCACGCGGACCACCTCGCCCCCTCCCATCCCCTCCGTGTCAGGATGCTCGGACCACGATCCGGACCCTTTCCGGTCCAAGCCAGGCCAAAGAAACGCACCAACTGTCGTTTCACTGGTCAGCCCGGGTGCAACTGCTGTACCACCAGCACACGAAACACCTGCTGGTGTCTTACTCGCCGAAGAAGATCGGCTTCTTCTCGCAGCACGAAACAGGGCGCCTGACCCGGGAGTTCGCCTGGCAGGCGCCCTATGGCGCTCCGATCAACAGCGATCTGCGTCATGCACTTCGACTCCCAGTTCTCGCTCACCAGTCCCGGCCGGCGGTCAGCTCCTCTACGTCCGCGTCCTTGAACCCGTACGCCGACGCGACAGACCAGAAGCGGTGGTCTTGTCGCCGTAGCGCTTGGTGAGCTGGTGCGCCTGGATCATGACCGGGGTGTTCGGTGGGGACTGGCGGACCTGATACGTCGGCTCGTCGTCGCGTGTCGACGATGCGGTGGGCCTGTGTGCGCATCCGATGACCTGACCTGCCGGTAGGGGCCTCGGGAAGGCCCCTACGCGACGTGCCCGTGGTAGTTGGTGTCCCGCCGCCAGGCGGCCCCCACGCGGCACCGAGGCAGATGGCTCCGAACAGGACCGGGACTGCTCTTGGGTTCACGCTTGCTGCTGAGCGCGAACGGTTTCACGGTCCGGGCTGGTCGCCATGGTCGCCGACGGTGTGGTGCGGGGCCAGGTCCAGGCCCACCGCAGGATGAGGGCGAGAACGATCACCTCCAGTGCGACGCCAAGGCCGTAGAAGTACGTCCAGGACTCGCCCACCGCGTTGAATGCCGCGAAGGGGACCTGTACCGAGGCCACGATGAGGTTCGTGATGCGGTTCGCCCGGGCGGGCAGCGCCATAGACAGCACGACCATGAGGATCGGGATCGCCATGAGCGCGAGGAAGGCGGTCAACAACGTCTGGCTGATGTTGAACTCCCAGACGATGCCGCCCTCGATGTCATCGATGACGCCGGGCTTGAAGAAGGCGAGAATGTCCACGTAGACGTACAGGAACATGAAGCTTGTCCACGCTGCGGCGAGCTTGGCTCTCACCGGGATCCGCTGGTTTTCCAGTGCGGTCGTGGTGGGTCGACGCGTTCTCATCGTAGGCTCCGTTGTTGTGGTGAGGACTGGTAGGCCCACGATCGCTGGGCCCGGCGGCGGGCACATCGACGTCGAGGCCGGACCCGCCTCGGTCGTTGGGAGGAGCGGCGGGTCGTTCTTTCGGTCGGTCCCCGACGCCTCGGCGGTCCGTAGGCTGGGTGTGTGACCACCAACGCCCTGAGCTCGCTGCGGGCCGAGCCCCGCGCCACGGACGCTCCCGAACGGGTGCGGCGCGACTGGGTGCTGGTCGGGGTGTTGATGGTGACGGCGCTGCTGGAAGGAGTCCTCCGGGACGACGTCGCCTGGCGGCCGTTTGCGACGATCGTGGCGGTCGGACTTGCGCCGGTGCTGCTGTGGCGGCGTACCCACCCGTTGGCCTGTGTCGTGGTGGCCTTCGGCACCGCGATGGCGTTGGGACTGGCTCGCCTGCTGGGCGGGGCCCCGAGCGTGGGCCTCGACACGATGTTCTACTTCCTGGTGCTCGTCTACGCGCTGGTCCGCTGGGGCTCAGGGCGCGAGATCGTGATCGGGTTGGCGGTGGTGTCGGTCGCTGCGGGAATCGGTACGGTCGCCGACTACACCGGGCCGGCGAACGTCATCGGCGGGTTCGCCGTCCTGGCGGCGGCGGCGGCGGGCGGAGCGGCGTTCCGCTACCGCGCCGAGAGCTGGCGCCGGGCGTTGGACCAGAGCCGCAGCCAGGAGCGGGTCGGCCTCGCGCGCGAGCTGCACGACATCGTCGGCCACCACGTCTCGGCGATCGCTGTGCAGGCGCAGGCGGGCCGGGCGATGGCCGGGCAGCGACCTGAAGCGGCACTCGAGGCGCTGGTGGTCATCGAAGGGGAAGCGTCGCGGACGCTCGCGGAGATGCGGGCGATGGTCCGGGTGCTGCGCGACGGAGCGCCGGCGGAGTGCGCCCCCCAGCCCGGCGTTGCCGACCTGGTGTCCCTCGCCCGACGCGCCCCGGTCCCGGTCATCGACGTAGAGTTGCCAGATGACATGGACGAACTTCCGCCCCAGGTCGACGCGGCGGTCTACCGGCTGGCGCAAGAGGCGCTGACCAACGCCCTGCGGCACGCCCGTAACGCCTCGCGTGTGGAGATCCGGGTCGTAGAGGGCGCGGGAAGGCTGCGACTACGCGTGACCGACGACGGACAGATCGACCCGGCACGGTCGGTGAACCACGGCTTCGGGCTGCTGGGGATGACCGAGCGCGTGCAGCTGCTCGGCGGCACGCTGCGTGCCGGGCCGGCGCCCGAGGGCGGGTGGACGGTCGACGCCGAGATGCCGACGAAGGTACGCCGATGACGGTACGCGTGCTGGTGGCGACGACCAAGATCTGGTGCGCACCGGCCTGTCGATGATCCTTGACGCGCAGCCCGACATCGAGGTCGTCGGCCAGGCCGCCGACGGCCACGCCGCCGTCGAGCTGGCGCATCGGCTACGCCCCGACGTGTGCCTGGTCGACATCCAGATGCCCGGGCTCGACGGCATCGAGGTGACCAAGCTCCTCGCAGGTCGGGGCGTCCCGGACCCGATCGCGGTGGTGGTGATCACGACATTCGACCTCGACGAGTACGTCCACGGCGCGCTCCGGGCCGGCGCCCGAGGCTTTCTGCTCAAGGACGCCGGGCCGGCGCTGCTCGTCCAGGCCGTCCATGCCGCCGCCGTCGGCGATGCCCTGATCGCGCCGAACATCACCCGGCGGCTGCTGGCCACCCTCGCCGCCAGGGAACCGTCGAGCCGACGGACCCAACCGATCGAGCCGCTCACCGAACGCGAGGAGGAGGTGCTGACGCTGGTCGCCCATGGCCGCACGAACGCCGAGATCGCCGCCGAGCTGTTCATCGGCTTGACGACCGCCAAGACCCACGTCGCCAGCCTGCTGACCAAAATCGGCGCCCGAAACAGGGTCGAGATCGCGATGTGGGCGTACGACACCGGCCGGGTGGGGTCCTGAACCTGGATCCACCGCGCTCTAGTTGGCCACGCAAACCCGACCGGCCCCGTACGCGGTCCTCGGACTGACCCTGGCCGCCCAGGCGACCACACACGGGGTCGCGGCGTGGGCAACACGCACACAAAGCTACGACCCGACCAAGTCCCGCACCCTGAACCGGCAAAGGCACAGCCTCACGCAGACGAACCCCGGCTGGGAATTGTGCAAGGTCGGAATACCGCCCCTTCACCAGCACCGGCGGCACACCACCGAAGCCGGAAGGAACCGTTCCTCCCATCCGCCCGTCATCTCTCGACGGGCCGCTCCCGCACCGACGTGGCGGCCGCCTCCGCTCTCACCGTCCAGGTCCGAGGAGATCCATGGCCGACACCGTCCACTCGCTGATCGCCCGCCTTCACGAGCTGCTCGTGACGCACCTGACGGACGGGGGCGCCGACATCGCCCCTGGCCTCCACGACGTCGTGGCGCGGGGCGCGGCGCTCGGACCCGACGGGGCGTGGATCGTCGCCGCGGGTCACGCGAACCTCAGCGGCATGGCCCTCTTGGGCGGGCAGGCGGACCGTGCGGTCGCCCACCTCGAAGCCGCAGTGGCGGCCGGCTACAACGACTGCGTGGCGCTGCACGCCGGCCCCTCGCTCCCGCTGCACCAGGGTCCCCGCTTCCGGGCCCTCTACCAGCGCATGCGCATCACCCAGGACGACTTCGACGAACTGATCTGGCTGCACCAGGAGATGCGGACCGCGGTGAGGGAGGCGCAGGACGCGACGGTCGACAACATCGGGCGCCTCGACACCGGGGTGTCCCCGCTCCCCCAGGCCCCGCTGCCCACCCGCGAGCCGCACACCCAAGGCGTCCTGGCCACCCGCGTCGATCTCGCCGCGCTCCAGACCGCGCTCCAGCGGGCCGCCCTGAAGGCGGAGTTCCAGCGCAGCTCCGGCAACACCAGCCTCGATCTCATCGACGGCTCATGGGACCACCCCAGGGCCAGGTTCGACGCCTGGCACGCCGACGCGTCGGACACCCGGCGCCAGCGGGCCGCCCAGGCCCGGGCCTTCGTCGAACGCCCCAGCGCCGGGTCGTCCCTCCTCGCCCCCTGCCCTCCGCTGGGCTCGATCACGTACCCGGCCTGATCCCAAGGAGGGGCCGGGCTGGACGGAGGAGGGGCAGCACTCGATGGCCTGCAGGAGAGCCCCCTCCAGCGGCGGGGGCTGGACACGGCAGCAGGCGGCGCGCGCCGACGAGGTGGGTGGCAGGGTTGTCGCCGCCCACGTGGCGAACTCGGTCCGGTCCGCCGCTCACGCCACCTGCCTTCGCGCGGGCTGCCCCGGGTTCGCTGGCCGGCCTTGACGGTCCGGCAGTATTCCGACGATCCGTAGTCGGTGATGTCTGTTGGACTACCGGGTCCCCCTCAGCGCGAGGGGGACCCGGTAGAGCGGTTACGGCTTGGTAAGCACCGTGGTGTCAGGGGTGTGTCGTGCTTACCGGTTGTTCAGTGTGATCTTCCAGAGCTGGCCCAGGTCGTTCGACGGCTCCCTGAGTGCCAGTGGCGCGCCTTCCTCGATGGCGGTCACCATCGCTCCGTCCAGAGTGCTGACGATGCGGTACCAGCCGCCTCCGACCGCTTCGAGGCGCCACTGCTCGCCCTTGTTGTCGGCAACCGCGTCCATCAGGGTGACGGTCCTGTCCTGCGCGTCGTAGGACACGTGCCGGGAGTCGAGCGCCATGGGGGCCATCCGCCAGATGCCCTGGGCATCGGCGTGCAGATCCCAGATCTGGTTGTTCTTGCACCTGCAGGGCGTCCAGCCGAGGATCTTGGTTCCGGCTGAAGTGTCCCCGGCGGTCAGGTCCATGGCCAGCCCTGTCGCGGACTGGAGGGACACACGGTCGTTGTCCTTGGGCTCGATGCCGCCCTCCCACTCCTCGGGAGCGGTGGAGCACTCGGTCGCGACCAGGGTGTCGTTCTCGCCCGGCTTCAGGCACTGTCCGTTGTAGACGGAGCGCAGGGTGTCACCGTAGTGGTACCACTGCTGGTTGTCTCCGCCGTTGCACTCCCACTGCAGGACTTCGTCGTTCGTCCGGTCGTAGTCCAGGCACTGCCCGGAACTCTGGTTGACGAAGAAGAACGCCCCATGGGGGTCTCCGGCCGGATCGGACGCGAGGCTTACCCGGCCGCTGCGGACAGCGGCGGCATGGCTGCCCGGCACAGCCGTCGCGGCGGCCGATGACGCGGACATACCGCTGGAGGGGGCGGTCACCGATGCGCGGGCCTGCCACTGCTGCTCCTTGCCGTCCCCGCACTGCGCGAGCCCGACCTGGTCCACCTGGCCACCGCTGACGCAGGTCTGGGCGGCGGACGACATGAGCTGTCCGGTCGAAAGGGCGGCCCAGCCGTCCGCGTTGGGCTGCGCCCCCACGGTGCCGGGGTCTTCGAACCACCACTGCTGGTACATGATGTTGGTGCAGGTCTCGACGCTCAGCCAGCTCTGGTGGTCCTTGCCGATCCGGCCCGGGTTCTGGGTCAGACACCCGGTGATGTCGTACCCGCCCTTCCCGTTGCTCTCGTACGCGACGAGCTGCGAGGAGCCGTTGTACAGCGTGTGGGCCACCGCCCAGGACACGGGCTTTCCGCTCCTCCCCGAGACGATCTTCGCCCAGTTGGGGCCGTCGTCCGTGTGCAGGAAGTTGTCACCGTATTTGATCGTGGCGACCGCGCGGACCGGAAGGGCCGGGACCAGGTCTCCGTCCAGCTTCTGGGAGTCGTCCACGTGCCACAGCTGGCGGGCGGAACCGTCCGCGCCCGTCGCTTTGCCCCAGGCTCCGTCGCCGCCCCAGTCGGCGTCGGCCAGGTCGCCGGAGGACGCGTTGCGCAGCTGCATGTTCCTACTCACCGGGCCCGTCGAGCCGCCCGGCCAGAGGGAGTCCTCCCCCTTCTGGGTGACCTCCATCTGCTCGGGGGTGGCACCGGCCGATCCGGCGCAGGTGAAGTAGCCCTGCGACTGCCAGCTGGTGGCCGCGATGGTCTTCGCCACACAGGTGCCCAGCGCCTGCTGGCCAAAGGCGTTGGGGTGGATGGCTTCCTGCTTGTCCCCCTGGGTGTAGGGGAGCCAGTTGGCGAGGCCGGGAATCCAGCGTACCCATTCGGAGCTCTTGGCCTGCGGCGGGTTGCCCAGCGAGTTGAGTTCGGATGCCTGGGAGGACGCCTTGGCGCACAGCTCGTGGCCCGCGAAGGCGTTCTGGGTGTTGAGGAAGATGGCCTCCTGCTCGTGCGCCGCGTCGGCGAGGGCCTCGTTCAGGCGCGGGACGACCTCGTAGTGCAGCCAGTCGACGTCCGGGTCCAGCAGAGCGCATCCGCCGGTCATCATGCGGGCCCAGCTCAGCGCCTTGGACGGGTACCGGTTGTTCTCCACCGAGGACACCGGATTCGGATACGCCTGCAGGATGATCTTCGGGTTCTCCTGCCCCGCCTCGCTCATGGTGGCCCTGATCTTCGCGATCGTGTTGCTGACCTTCTCCCGGATGGTCGCCGTCTTCTTGTAGACGTCGCCCCGGCCATCGGTGCTGCACGGCTTGTTGCCGACGTAACCCACGACGCAGTTGAAGCCGATGTCGGAGAATCCGAGGTCGTTGCCGCCGATCGAGAGCACCACGTACTTCACGTTGTTCTCGGCCGCGATCTTGGCGAGCTGTTTCACCTGGGGCTCTTCACCCTTGAAGGTGTTGTCCGTGACGTCCGTCGTGGTCGCCCCCGAGCAGGCGATGTTGAACCGGCGCTCGGCCGGGATGCCGAGCACGTCGCCGATGCTCTTGATCGGGGCGAGATCGGAGCGGTGGCACATCTCCTTGCCGGACGCGGTCTCGCCGTATACCCGCTTCGGTTCGTGCTCGCAGACCTCGTCCTTGCCGGTGCCGGTGCAGTCGTACGCCGCCCGGTCGGTGCCGAAGGCGGAGCCCTGGCGGCTGCGGTAGGACAGCTCGCCGGCGCCGTTGCCCTGCCAGCGCCCTCCCTCACCGGAGATGTAGCTGTCACCCATGGAGACCACCGCGTCGTTGCCGACGCACACGTCACCGTCCTGCACCGCTCGGGCGGCCAGAGTGGTGAGGTTGTAGACGGTCCGGCTGTCCCAGCCGGACATGCACTCGCGCATGCCCGCGGGCGCGAACCTCACAGGCCAGTGGTCAGATCCGCCCCGGCTGCTGATGGACACGGCGAGGTCGGTCAGCTTCTCGCTGGAGGTAATGAAGTCGAGCCAGTACCCGGACTGTTGGGTCGGCACGGGGATTCCGTCCGGCTTGCCGTTCCGGGTCGCGTAGTAGGTGCTGTCCCTGACCTGGCTGCGGAAGGTCTGGGCATCGGAGTTGAAGTCTCCCAGGATCCGCCACGGTTCGTTGCCCACGGCTTCGGCGACCGCCTGTGTCAGCGCCTTCGCGTGCGGGTTGGGTTTCGAACCGGAACGGATGGACGCGGCGTGGATGTTGAAGTACCAGGTGCCCTTGACGCGCACTCCCACGGCCGGACGGGAGCGTATCCACTTGTCGTTGTCCTCGCGCGCGCGAGGGGTGACGATCTTGATGTCCTTGAGTGCGTCGAAGTCCGCGGCTACGTCCTTGTTCACCCACACGGCCATGGACTTCTGGGTGTTCTTCTGAGTGTCCGGGTCCTCGTCGTCCCCGGTGCCTCCGGAGCCCCACAGGTTCTTGTCGAGGATGTCCACGTAGAACATCTGGCCGACGACGTTGCCGGCGGTGCCGCCCGAGGCATAGCTCTTGGTGAAGACCCTGTACTTGAGGCTTGGCAGACCGCCGGGTGTCGTGGAGGTGTCGCCCGTATTACTCAGCCGTGTCATCTCATCGTGCGTGACGAAGTCCACGGGCGGGGTGTTGACTTCCTGCAGGGCCAGAATGTCGGCGTCCTTGAGAAGGTAGGACCTGACGTGCTCCCACTTGTTTCCACCCTGGGCGTTCCATGTCACCGCGCGGAGATCAGCCTTGGGCGCCGCCTGCGCTTGCCCTGCGGTGAGCAGGGGGGCTAAGGAAGCCAGCAGTGCGCAGGTCACGACCAGTGCGAGATCTCTGAGAGGAGTCCGACGTCCGCCGTCGTGCGGCAGAGACCGTGAACTAGTTAAAGCCATTTTTCCTTCTGACAGTTGAAGGCATATAGCGAACTCGTATGTGCCGGAATGGTGAGCCAGCCACGCAACATTGGTGCGTAGTGAACACAAATGATAGTTGCAGTATGAAAGTTGCCTGATTCGCGCCTACCTATGGCCGGGAGATCTCCGCTAAGGACCCCACACTTGGGCTGTTCGGCCAGCTCCCCGGTTCGGCCCGGTGCAGCAGGTTCTCGCCGCGCCGACTACGCCCCATGGCCTCGCTGTTCGCGGTCGGCTCCACGTCGATGATGCCGCCGAAGGGCCGGTCGACGTCCCGGATGATGACCGACATCGTCGTCGGCAATGCGGTGATCACCGCCAGGGTGACCAGCTGGCCGCGGTTGTTCCTCCGGAGCAGGCAGATGCCGAGGGCTCATCACAGTGATGAAGAGGGCGGCGAGCAGGAACCAGAAGATGGTGCCGGGAATGATCGCGCTCGCCTGGGTGAGGCGTTCCTCGCGCTCGTCGGAGCGTTTGTTGTCGGCGGCGACCAGCATGCCGAAGACCGGCTTGCCCTCCAGAGTGCGGAACGTCAGCCGGAAGTCCATGGACCACGCGCTGGGACCCTGGGGCACATCGCCCGCGGCGCGGACGGCACCTTGTTCTTCCAGTGGCGCCAGTCCCGGGCGGGCGCGGAGCAGTGGCACTCGGCGATGGTCCCGCACGCCGGCCCGGACTCCCGCCTCTTCCGGGAGGTCACGACCGTCGGGGAGAACATCGCCCTCCTCGGCGAGCTCGCGGGCTCCACCGTCCGTTCGAGGTCGCCGTCCTGCACGACTCCGACGTCTGGTGGGCCCTTGAAGTCGACGGGCTGCCCTCGGCCGGACTCGACTATCACTCCACGCTGCGCCGCGCCTACCGGGCCCTGTGGGACGCCGGCGTCACGGTCGACTTCCCCACCCCGAGCACGACCTGGGCCGCTACCGGCTCGTCCTCGCCCCGGCCCTGTCCCTGCTCTCCGACGCGGGCGCCACGAACCTGTGCCGCTACGTAGCCGACGGCGGAACCTCCTCGTCCAGCCGTTCAGCGGCACCGTCGACGAGCGCCTCCACGCCAGGCTCGGCGGCTACCCTGCCGCGCCGCTCCGTGAGGCCTTGGGCATTCGGGTCGAGGAGTACCGCCCGCTGCGGCGGGATGAGGAGATCATCCGGTGTCACTTTGTCAGCGCTGCAGCGTCAGCAGACCCGGCCGGTAGGGCCACTGGCCGTAGTCACCGCCGGAGTTGGGGTCGCGCCCCTGGTAGAGGAACCGCAGGTTGCACGGATCGACGGTCATGGTCTGGTCGGAGGTGGCGCGGATCAGTTCGCCATGGCTGATGTCGTTGGTCCAGGTGGCACCGCTGTTGGCCTTGCCTGCGAAGGGGTTGCTCTCGGTCGCGGCCTGGGGTGTCCATGCGCCGTTCAGGCTGGTAGCCGTGAACGAGCGGAAGTACCGACCCTGTGAGCCGATCGCCTCGACGATCATGAGGTAGCGGTCCTGGCCCTGGAGCTTGTAGACCTGCGGGGCTTCGAACAGGTTGTTCGTCGTGTCGCTCATCACGACGGTCGAGGCCGTGCCGAAACTGCCCGGGAAGTTCCCGATCGGCATGCCGGCCCGGTAGATCTTGCCGTTGTCACCGGCGAAGAACAGGTACATGTTCGTCCCGTCACCGATGAGCGTCTGGTCGATGGGGCCGGTTCCGGAGCCGGCGATGCTGCCGGAGAAGAGCTCCTGCTCCGCGGACCAGCCGTTCGGGTTGGTGGGGTCGGTCGAGGTCCGGTACGAGAAGGCGGTCCTGCCCCACTGGTAGGCGAGCACCCAGATGTTCTTCGGCGCGAAGAAGAAGAGCGTGGGTGCGACGACGGAACTCGACATCGTGTTCTGGCCGGTCGAGGCCATCTCCGACCAGTTGGTGAACGGGGTGAAGTTCATCGAACCCCATCCCACTCCCGTTCCCGCGGCGCCGTGCGTCGTCGCGTAGACGAGATGCTTGCCGTTGTACGGGGCGATCGTGAAGTCCTTGAGCGAGGCCCATCCCGCCTTGGGCTGCGCCAGCGCGCCCGTCGAGGTCCAGCGGTACGTCGACGGAAGCGCGCACGTGCCGGGGGTGCCGCCGCTGACCTTGACGAGCTGCCACTGCTGGTTGGCACCGCCCCAGTCGTCGTACTGGACGATGTTCGCGCCGTCGGCCGTGGAAGCGCCCTGCACTTCGAGGGCCTTGTTGCTGTGGCGCGCGATGAGCCGCACGTGTCCGTCGGGGCTGTCGGCGAGCCGCCACTGCTGGTTGGTGCTGTTCGCGTCGGCCCACTGGACGATCGGGCCGCCGTTGGCGGTCGACCCGCCCTGGACGTCCAGCACCTTGCCGGAGTGGCGGGACATGACGCGGTAGTAGCCGCCGCCGGAGTCGACGAACTGCCACTGCTGCTGGTTCTGGTCGTTCCTGGCCCACTGGGTGATGCGGGCGCCGTCGTTGGTCGACAGGTTGTACACGTCGAGGGCCTTGCCGCTGCTGCGATTGACCAGCACATACGCGGCGCCGGGGTCGACGGTCGCCGCGGCGGCGGGCGGGGCACCAAGGATCGTAGCGCCGAGCAGCAAGGACGACAGGACCGCGAGTACGAGACTCAGGACCAGAGGTGGATGACGGAAGCGCATCAGGAGAGTTCCTTCGGGGGAGGGAGGTGGAGTGACCCCGACGGGCCGCCGAGCGGCCTGGTCGGGAGGGGGTAAGGGTGAAGGTGGCCGCACATGCCGAAGATCGGGTGCTCCGGGCGCTCCAGTCGCGACACTTCGCCGTGACCGAGGTGGGAGAGGTCTCCCGCCTTCAGCCGTTCCAGCTGGCGGCCGGTCGTGAGGGCCGCGGCCAAGGGGCCGTCACGCCAGCGGATCTCCCAGTCGTCCAGGAGCTCGCTCTTCAGGCGCTGGGCCGCGATGTGGAACTCCCGCAGCCCGCCTTCCCGCAAGGCCAGGAATCCCTGGAGCGCCAGGTCGCGGCGGCGGCGCGCCGCCACGGCATGGTCGCCGGTCAGAGCGGCCGCCGCCTGGTAGGCCTGTGGGTCGGCAAGGACGGGAGCGGGGAAGGTGAAGACGGCGTCGCCCGCCTCGGGGAGTCCGCTGTTCGCCATGAGCACCACGAGGCGCAGGCCGCCGGCGTTGACGAGGCGGTGGATCGTGCCGGGAGTGAACCAGACAACGTCGCCGGGGTGCAGCGGGGTCTCGGCGAAGCCGGTGGTGGTGAGGGTCTGGACGCTGCCCGCGCCGCCGATGACGACGTACGCCTCCGAGCAGACGAGGTGCATGTGGGGTGTTCCCCCGCACAGTCCGTCGGCGGTCTCTTCGTCGTAAACGGTCACTCCGGAGATCCCCACGCCACCGGGGAACGGAGTCACCACGGGTGTTCCTCGACGTGGCGGGAGAGACGCTCGGGGGTCCATGCGCCGTCGGCGACGGTGATCCGGTAGCGGCGCGACAGGGTGTCGCCCGGGGCCAGCGGCAGTTCCTCGTCGAACGCCAGGGAAGGGTTGACGGCGGGGAAGGGCTCCCTGCGGACGAACCAGTGGCAGGGGGCCTCCGGATCGTCCAGGAACAGGAGCGTGGAGGAACGGTCGACCTCGTCGTGCCTGCCGACGAAGGCCAGCCAGTCGCCCTTCTCCCCCATCGCGGGGCCGATCACATCGCCGCCGGTGAAGTCGCGCGGGCCACGCCAGAAGAGGCCGGAGTACCCGGCGAGCTCTCTGCCCTGTGTGCCCGGGCTGCCGAACATCAAGGTGGTGTCGTGGACGTTGGTCAGTGCGGTGGTGACGTCCAGGGTCCAGGAGTCGGACTCGACGTCGCGCGCGGTCAGCGTGCGGCGCTCGTCGATCCAGTGCTCCCCCGCCATCGTGTGCCAGGCCAGGTCCTCGGTGATCACGGCGCGGCCATGGCCCGTTCCGGCGGATACGGCGAGGCTGCGCATCGTGCCGAGGTTCGGCAGGTCGACGTAGCCCTGGCCGCGCAGATAGGTGCCGCCGCCCCAGAAGTTCTGCCCCGACACCCACGACGCCGTGATCTGGAGCCCCTTGTGCCAGCGGTGGTCGTGCGGCCGGTACCCGGTGACCACGTCGCCGGCGAGCGTGCGTACCGGATGCAGATAGGGCTTCGGCGCCTCGAAGGGGTCCATGACCGGCCGGTGCACGTACCGGAAGAGGTCGATGCCGCGGGCGTGGACGATCAACGAGTCCTCGTTCTCAAGGAGTTCGAACGTCATCGGAACACCCCCGGCAGCCCTCCGTTGAGCGCGCCGTAGAACGGGTCGGCCGCGTCGATCTCCCCGCGCCGGACCGGCAGTCCGGTGATCGCGGCCTTGTACAGGGCGGTCACCAGTTCCATGGTGGACCTGCCGAGGTCGGGCCGGATACCCGCCTCGTAGCCGTCGAGGAAGTCCGCGAGCTGGGCGGTGTGCGACCTGGTGGTGAACGTCCAGTCCGCGTTGGAGTAGCCGTACAGATGACGCAGCTCCACCGTGGCCTCGGTGAGATCGAACCGCAGGTAGCTCTCCTCGCGTGGGGAGAGGACGCTGTTGACGACGGTGGCGATGGCTCCGTTCTCGAACCGGACCAGGGCCGTGGACACGTCCTCGGTCTGGACATCGCGCTCCAGGCGGCCTGCCATCGCGCGTACCTCGGACCATTCGCCGAGCACCGCGAGCATCAGGTCCATCTGATGGATGCCGTGGCCCAGCGTCGGACCCCCGCCCTCGCTCTCCCATGTGCCGCGCCAGGGCACGTCGTAGTAGGCGTCGTCGCGGTACCACGCCGTGACGCACTGCGCGACCAGCGGGCGGCCCAGCGTCCCGGCCGCGATCCGGTCGCGCAGGTACCGGGCCCCCGTGCCGTACCGGTGCTGGAACACCGCGCCCGCGACGGCGCGCCCCTCGGCGGCACGGATCCGGTCGAGCTCGGCCAGCGAAAGCGCCACCGGCTTCTCGCACCACACCCACGCCCCCGCCCCCAGGCAGGCCACCGCCTGGTCGGCGTGGAGGAACGGAGGTGTGCACAGGTGCACCAGGTCCGGCCTCTGCTCGTCGAGCATCGTGTGGAGGTCGGTGTAGACCTCGGGAATGCCGTGCTCGGCCGCGAACGCCTGGGCGCGCGCGGCGTCCACGTCGACGGCCGCCACGATCTCGGCCCGGTGTGCCTGGGCTCGGAGGGCGGGAACGTGGCAGATCCCCGCGATCCCGCCCGCACCGACGATCGCCGTTCGGATCATCCGCCCAGCACCGCCCTGATCGAGTGATAGGCCGGCTTGGGCCGCAGGTTCTCGTCGTAAGGCAGCGCCGCGCCCTCACCGGGGAAGACGGAGGGGATCCACGAGTACTTGTCCGTGTAGTCCCAGATGGTGATGCCGACGCACTTCTCGACCGCCAGGCAGGCCTTGACGTAGTCCGCGTACCAGGTGGCCTGGGTGGCGAGCTGCTCCGGGGTCGCGGGGAGGGTCATCCGGATGTCGAGCTCGGTGACCGCGACCTCGACCCCGAGGTCGGCGAAGCGCTGCATGTTCTGCTGGACGTCGGCGGGGAAGCCGTACTGGAGCGCCAGGTGGCCCTGGATGCCGAAGCCCTCCACCGGGACGCCGTCCGCCTTCAGCTGCTTGATCAGGGTGTAGTAGGCATCGCTCTTGGGGCCGATCCCGTCGACGTTGTAGTCGTTGAGGTACAGCTTGGCGTGGCGGTCGGCCTCGTGCGCCCAGCGCAGGGCGTCGGCGATGTAGCCGGGGCCGAGCGTCTTGTAGAAGAGCGACTCGCGATAGGTACCGTCCTCGTTGAAGGCCTCGTTGACGACGTCCCAGTGGATCACCTGGCCCTTGAAGTGTCGGACCACCGTCTGGATGTGGTTCTTGAGGATGGCGCGCAGCTCGTCGGCGGTCCAGGTGCCCTCGGTGAGCCAGGCTGGGAGCTGGTTGTGCCAGAGGAGCGTGTGGCCGCGGACCTTCTGGTGGTGGGCCTTGGCGAAGGAGACGACCTCGTCGGCGGCGGTGAAGTCGAAGACGCCGCGCTCGGGCTCGGTGGCGTACCACTTCATGGCGTTGCCGGGGGTGGTCTGCCCGAACTCGCTGCCGAGGAGCTTCAGATAGGCAGCGTCGGTGAACTCGGGGTTGTCGGTGGCGGAGCCGAAGTACTTGTGGTGCTTCTTGGCCAGTTCGCCGAGCGTCCTGGGGCGGGGGTCGGCGGCGGCGGGCGCGGCGGCGAGGCCGGCCGCGAGGCAGGCGGCCGCGGACAGGGCGGTGAGAACCCTGGACGCGGTGAGAATCCGGGACTTGGACATGGCGGACTCCTCGTGGGATGGGCGGTTCAGTCGAGGACGATCGTGGTGAGCGCGCGCGGGGCGAGCTTGGCGGTGAGGGTCGTGCCGTGGGTGGACACGATGTCGGCCGGGGTGATCGAGCGGGTCTCGTCGGTGACGTAGGCGCCGGGGTGCCGGTCGTGCCCGCCGCGAAGGGTGAAGGCGGCGGAGCTTTCGGTGGTCGCGGTGTTGAGGATCTCGATCACGCGACTGCCGTCGGTGTTCCGGAAAGCGGTGATCCGCAGTGCCGGGTCGGCGTTCGTGACCGGCACGCGGACCGCGCCGGGGCGGATGAACCGGCTGAAGGCGGCCAGCGCCCAGTAGCGCTTGGACACCCGGTAGTCGTCGCCGGGGTTGGCGAGCTGGATGAGCCCTCGGGTCGCGCCGAGGGACGCGCCGGTCCAGTAGACGTAGGCGTTGGCGTTGCCGACGGTCAGGGTGTTCTGGATGTCGGCCGCGACGGTGAGACCGTCGTAGCCGCTGCCGTCGTCCCAGTTCTCGTTCCAGGTGGAGCCGTCCGGTGACCATTCCGACATCCACACGCGCTTGTCGGTCGGCTGCGGGACATCGGTCGGACCGCTGTAGCGGTGGCCGGTGATGGTCCGTACGGCCTTGTCGGCCGCGGGGTCCGCCTCGATGGCCCGGGTGTAGGCGACCTGGCGGTCCCAGCCGGCGGCGTCGCAGCAGACCACTCCGGTCTTCAATCCGGCTGCGCGGACGGTCGGCCCGAGCACCTTGAGGAAGTCGACGGCCTGCTGCGGGGTGAACCGCATCGAGGCGTAGGTCGCCGTCCAGTCGGGTTCGTTGGTGAACCCCAGGTCGGTGATCCCGATGCCTTCCTGCCGGTAGAACTTCGCGTACTGGACGAGGTAGTTCGCGTAGGCCTGACACCATTCGGGCCGGAGCTCGCCGCCGTCGTTCTCGCTTCCGTTGGTCTTCATGAAGGCCGGGGCGCTCCACGCGTCGGCGAAGAACCGTTTGACGCCATAGGCCTTGGCCTCCTTGGCGAGCCAGACCTGGCCGCCGTCCCAGCCGTCCCAGGAGTACGTCGGCGTGGCGTCCGGGCCGCCGGGATCGGCCGGCAGGATCGTCGGCATGTGGTCGTAGACCCTGTCGGTCGACGACCCGATGCCCAGGCGCAGGATCGAGAGCCCCGCGCCCTTCTCCTTGCTGAGCAGCAGGTCGAGCACCTCGCGCTGCTTGGCCGGGCTGAGGCCGCGCGCGCCGTGCAGCAGGTCGGCCCGCTGGAAGGCCATCGAGAAGCCGAATCCGTCGATCGGCTGGAGGGCGGTGCGGAAGTCGATGACGGGTCGTTCGGGGGCGGCCGCGGGTCGCGGAGGGTCGGCCGCGGGTCGCGGAGGGTCGGCCGCGGCGTGCGATGTGAGCGCTAACATCATGACGGCTGTCAGTGCGGTCAGGCGTTTCACAGGGTCTCCTCGGGATGGACGTAACGCGGGGCGGGTCAGCCCTTGGTGGCGCCCGCGGTGAGGCCGCCGATCAGCTGGCGCTCGGCAACGGCGTAGAAGGCCAGGGCGGGGACCATGGCGAGCACGATGTAGGCGAGGACGAGCGCGTAGTCGGTCGAGTACTGGCCCTGGAACTGCTGGACGCCGACCGGGATCGTCTGCCATTTCGGATCGTTGAACACCAGCAGCGGCAGGAAGAAGTTGTTCCAGCTCGCGACGATCGCCAGCACCGAGACCGTACCGAGCGCCGGGCGCGCCATCGGCAGCAGGATCTTCCAGAAGAAGCGGAACTTGCCGCAGCCGTCCATGATGGCCGCCTCCTCGACCTCCGCCGGGATGGTCCGGAAGAATCCGCGGAGAATGATGATCGTCATGGGGAGCCCGAAGGCGGCCTGCGGGAGGATCACCCCCAGCGGGTTGTCGAGCAGGTCGAAGGTGCGCAGCAGCAGGAACAGCGGCAGGACCGCCACCGCGAACGGGAACATCAGCCCGATCGTGAAGAGCATGTAGAACAGCTCCCTGCCCCGGAAGGCGTAGCGAGCCAGCGCGAACGCCGCCATGGCGGAGGCCGCCACCGTGCAGATCGTCGTGCCGATCGCGATGCCGGCGCTGTTGGCGATCTGCCGCCAGAACATTCCGTCGCCGAGGATGCCGGTGTAGTTGCCGGTCTTCCAGTGCTCAGGCAGCCCGAACGGATTGGTCGTCAGCTCGCCGGTGCTCTTGAACCCGGAGATCACCGCGTAGATCAGCGGTACGACGACGAACGCGCCGATCAGCCAGACCACGGCGTGCAGCGACAGGCCACGTGCCGCCCTGCGGGCGTTCATCGACCACCTCCCGTGGTGACGGCCCCGCTCAGGTCGCGGCGGAGCACGTAGCGCTGGTAGAAGAGGGAGAAGACCAGGCTGATCATGAACAGCACCACGCTGATCGCACTGGCGTAGCCGACCTGGTATCGCTTGAACCCGAACTGGAACATCGAGATCGCCATCGTCTCGGAGGAGTGGTTGGGGCCGCCCGCGGTCATGACCCAGACGAGGTCGAAGAGCTGGATGGCCCCGATGACCGAAAGGAAGACGCTGATCCGGATCGTCGGGCCGAGCAGCGGCAGCGTCACGTACCGGAAGCGCTGCCAGGCGCCGGCGCCGTCGATGGCGGCGGCATCGAGGATCTCACGCGGGATGCTCTGCAGCCCGGCGAGGAAGAGCATCATGTGGAAGCCGAAGTACTTCCAGGTCATGACCACGAACAGGGTCGGCATGACCGTCGAGGGGTCGGCGAGCCACTTGCCCTCCAGGCCCTCCAGGCCGAGGGCGCCGGCGAGATGGTCGGCCATGCCGTCGCCGGGAAGGAAGATCATGGTGAAGAGGACCGCCGTGACCACCTCGGACAGGATGTACGGCGCGAAGAACAGCATTCGGTAGACGGCCCGGCCGCGCAGCTTCTGGTTGAGCAGGACCGCGGTGAACAGCGCGAAGGGCAGCTGCACCGTGACCGACAGGATGATCAGGTACAGCCCGCGCCCCATGTCGCCGAGGAAGACCTGATCGGCGAAGAGCCTGACGTAGTTGTCGAAGCCGACGAAGTCGTCCATGGGGCCGACCCCGCCCCACTTGAAGAAGCTGGTGTGGACGGCGACGACGATCGGGGCGAGGACGAAGACGAGGAAGAGGACCAGAGCCGGGACGAGGAACCAGGCGATCGACGCCCAGGAGCCCAGCCCGTGCAGGAGCGACCGGGCCGGGGTGGGCGGGCGCACCGGTACGGCGTCCGCCGCCCGCTCGCCCCCCGTCCGCTCGTCGGCCCGGTCCTCGCCCGGGCCCTTGCCCCGGCCCTTGGTCGTGGTAGCCACGGAGCTAGGCACCCTTCGCAGCCTCGGTGATCGACTGGGTGACCTGCTCGGGCGTCTTCTTGCCCGCGATGAGGTCGGCGACGCTGTCGTTGACCTCCTGGCCGACCGCCGGCGGATAGGCCTGGTCGAGGAAGAGCTGGAAGCCCGTCGCCTTGACCAGACTGCCGGCCACCACCTTCTTGTTGGCGTCGGTGAGCCGGCTCTCCGCACCCTTGACCACCGGCAGGTAGCCGTTGGACGCTAGCAGCTTGGACTCGTTCTCCAGAACGAAGAACTTCAGGAAGTCCAGCGCCTCCTTCGGGGCGCCCTTGCGCAGCGCGAAGCCGCCGCCGCCGCCGAACACCTCGCCGGCCTTGCCGACTCCGCCGTCGACCGTCGGGAAGGGGAAGAAGCCCAGGTCCGCGCCGAGGTCGGCGCCCGCGTCCTTCTGCACGGACGGCGCCCACTGCCCCATCAACTCCATGGCGGCCTTGCCGTTGCCCATGGTCGCGGCCTGACCGCCCGGGGTGGCGTAACCGGCCCCGAGGAAGGCCTCCTGGAACGGCTGGAGGTCCACCAGCTCCTTGAGGTGGACACCGGCCTGGACGAAGCCGGGGCCGGTGAAGTCCTTACTGGTCGCGGCCTGTTGCAGGGCAGGGAGGCCGGCGACGCGCATCGCGAGGTAGGCCCAGTAGTAGTGGCCCGGCCACTTCTCCTTGCCCGCGAGGGCGATCGGGGTGACGCCGGCCGCCTTGAGCTTCTTGACGACATCGAGGAACCCGGCCCAGGTGGCCGGCGGCGCGGTGACCCCGGCCTTGGCGAAGAGCTTCTTGTTGTACCAGAAGCCGACCATTCCGATGTCGTAAGGAACGCCGTAGGTCCGGCCCTCGATCTGATAGGCCTGCAGCGACACCGGGGTGAGCTCGGACGACCAGCCCAACGCGTCGGTGAGGTCTTCGACAAGACCCGCGTCGACCTGCTGCCGCAGCACTCCGCCGCCCCAGGTCTGGAAGACGTCGGGGAGCTTGCCGGACGAGGTGGTGGCGGTCAGCTTGGACTTGAACGCCTCGTTCTCCAACGAGGTCGTCTCGATCCTGATGTTCGGGTGAGCGGCCATGAACGCCGAGGCGATCTGCGGGAAGAGGGACTTGCCCGGTTCCGTCGTGGCGATGTTCCACCACGCGAACGTCACCTTGCCGTCGGCCGCCGGCCCGCCGCCGGAGTCGCCACCGCCGCAGGCCGCGGTCAGCGAGACGGACAGTGCCGTCAGGCCCGAGAGGGCAAGGAAGCTTCGTCGGCTCGGGGGGATGCTGGCCATGGGACCTCCGGGGTGAGGAATGCCGATTCGAGCCCGAAAACTTTTCGTAAAACTCTCGAATTCTGTGCTGCCACAAACTAGGAACGTGCGGCTTCCCGGTCAAGACTTCTCGCCGAACTTGCTTGAAACAACGGCGATTTACAGGGTTGACAAGCCGGTCACACGGATCCGAAACTCTTCGAAACGTTTGCGGTACGTGTCGCCGGCCGGTGGCGTCCGCGCAGAGGAGAGAAGTTGAGCGAGCAGCGCCCGACCCTGGCCGTCATCGCCGCGGAGGCAGGCGTCTCCCAGGCCACTGTGTCCAAGGTGATCAACGGTCGCTCCGATGTCGCGCCGTCGACACGCGAGCGGATCGAAGCCCTGCTGCGATCCCACAACTACCTTCCCCCCGGCCGGCAGGGCCGTGCCCGCAGGTCGGGCCTGGTCGATTTGATCATCGGCGGTCTGGACAGCGCGTGGGCGGTGGAGATACTGCGCGGCGTCGAGGCCGAGTGCGCCCAGCGGGGCGTCGGCACCGTCGTGTCGCTCGTCCCGCCGGGCGAGGCCACACCGTCGAGCTGGGCCGCACTGCCGGTCCTGCACCACAGCGACGGCGTCATCCTCGTCACCGCCTCGGTCACCCAGGCCCAGCGCGCCCAGGTCGAACGGGCCGGGGTGGCGCTGGTCGTCATCGACCCGATCGACCTGCCGGGCAACGGTGTGCCGAGCATCGGCGCGACCAACTGGGCCGGCGGCCTCGCCGCCACCGAGCACCTGCTGGATATGGGGCACCGCCGGATCGCCGCGATCGGCGGGCGCAGGGAGATGCTCTGCAGCCAGGCCCGGATCGACGGGTACCGGGCAGCGCTGGAGCGGGCCGGGGTCGAGGTCGACCGCGACCTGATCCGGTTCGGCGACTTCCAGCACGAGGGCGGGTTCCGGCGCGCCCAGGAACTGCTCGCCCTCCCCGACCCGCCGACGGCCGTCTTCGCCGGTAGTGACCAGCAGGCGATGGGCGTCTACGAAGCCGCCCGGCAGGCCGGGTTGAGCATCCCGGAGGACCTCAGCGTGGTCGGCTTCGACGACCTGCCGATGTGCGACTGGCTGTCGCCGCCGCTGACGACGGTCCGTCAACCGCTGGAGGAGATGGGCCGGCTCGCCGCCCGCACACTGTTCCAGCTTCTGGAGGACCAGCCCCTGGTCAGCCCCCGGATGGAGCTCGCGACCGAGCTCAAGGTCCGCCTCTCCACCGCCCCGCCCCGCTCTTAGGAGAACCCCTTGACCGAGCCCTGGCGTGACCCCCTCCTGCCCGCGTCCGTGCGAGTCTCCGATCTGCTGAAACGGATGACGGTGGAGGAGAAGGCGGGGCAGCTCGCCGGCTTCTGGGCGCTGCCCTCGAATCCGGGAGCGCCTGTCGCGCCGATGGAGGACGATTCCGGCGAGTCCGCGCCCGGCTTCGGCGACATCGTGGCCCACGGGCTCGGCCAGCTCACCCGGGTGTACGGCACCGCGCCGATCACCGCCGAAGCCGGGATGGAGCGGCTCGCCTCGCTCCAGCGGCAGGTGACCGGATCCGGCCGGTTCGGGATCCCGGCGGTCGCTCACGAGGAGTGCCTGACGGGGTTCATGACGTTCGGGGCGACGGTCTTCCCCGGGCCGCTCGCCTGGGGTGCGTCCTTCGATCCCGGGCTCGTGCGCCGGATGGCCGCCGCCATCGGCGCGGGGATGCGGCGGGTCGGCGTCCACCAAGGGCTGGCTCCGGTGCTCGACGTGGTCCGGGACTACCGGTGGGGCAGGACCGAGGAGTGCATCGGCGAGGATCCCTATCTCGTCGGAACGATCGGTACCGCCTATGTGCAGGGCTTGGAAGGCGCCGGGATCGTGGCGACGCTCAAGCACTTCGCCGGGTACTCGGCCTCGCGCGGCGGCCGGAACATGGCTCCCGTCTCCTCGGGGCCGCGCGAGTTCGCCGACGTGCTGGTCGAGCCTTTCGTAGGGGCACTGCGAGAAGGGGGTGCACGGTCGGTGATGAACAGCTACACCGACGTGGACGGTGTCCCGGTGGCCGCCGACGAACGGCTGCTGACCGAACTGCTCAGAGGTGAGCTCGGTTTCAGCGGTGTGGTCGTCGCCGACTACTACGCCGTCTCCTTCCTGGAGACCCGGCACGGCGTCGCCGGATCGCGCGGCGCGGCCGGCGCGCTGGCACTGACCGCCGGAATCGACGTCGAGCTGCCCACGGCCCGCTGCTACGGCGAGCCGCTGACCGAACTCGTACGGGCAGGAACCGTACCGGAGGAGCTCATCGACCGGGCCGCGGAGCGGGTCCTGCTGCAGAAGGCCGAACTCGGCCTGCTCGACCCCGGCTGGGAGCCCGTCAAGCCCGAGCCGGTCGACCTCGACCCGCCGGAGAACCGGGCTCTGGCCAGGCTCCTGGCCGAACGGTCCACCGTGCTGCTCGCCAACGACGGCACCCTGCCGCTGCGGCCGTGCCGGGTCGCGGTCAGCGGGCCGTACGCCGACGACCCCCAGTCCTTCCTCGGCTGCTACTCCTTCCCCAACCACGTCGCCCTGCCCGGCGACCTCGGGCTGGAGATCCCGACGCTCGGCGAGGCGCTCACCGCTGCCGGGTTCACGGTCACCGCCGACGATCCGGACGTGAACGTGCTGGTCCTCGGGGACCGGGCCGGCATGTTCGGCCGGGGCACCTCCGGAGAGGGCTGCGACGCCGAGACTCTCGACCTGCCGGGCGACCAGGCCGCACTCGCCTCCGCCGTCCTGGACTCCGGGGTGCCGACCGTCCTGGTCCTCGTCTCCGGACGGCCGTACGCGCTCGGCACACTGGCGGAGCGCGCATCGGCCGTGGTGCAGGCCTTCTTCCCGGGCGAGGAAGGCGGGACGGCGCTTGCCCGGATCATCAGCGGAGCCGCGGAACCCTCCGGGCGACTGCCCGTCTCCCTTCCCCGCCAGGCCGGCGGCCAGCCCGGGACCTATCTGCACTCCAGGCTCGGCGGGCGCACCGACTGGAGCTCGGTGGACCCGACGCCGTTGTTCCCCTTCGGACACGGGCTGAGCTGGACCAGCTTCACCTGCTCGGAACTCTCGGTGGATCCCGTCGCCGCGACGGACGGAGCCGTCTTCGTCTCGGTCACCGTACGGAACGTCGGCGAGGTGGCCGGAACGGAGGTGGTGCAGCTGTACCTCTCGGACCCCGAGGCGTCCGTCGTCCGGCCGGAGCGGTGGCTCGCCGGATTCGGCAGGGTCGAGCTGGAGCCGGGCGCGGCCGCCCGGATCACCTTCTCCGTCCATGCCGACCGGACCTCTTTCACCGGGATCGACCTGCGGAGGAGAGTGGAGCCCGGGGAGATCGGCGTGGCCGTCGGACGGTCCAGCGGCGATCTTCCGCTTCGGGGCTCCTTCACTCTGCGCGGCCCCGTACGTCACCCGGGGACCGACCGAGTGCTGTCCGTGCCGGTCGAGATCGTCCCCGTGCCATGACCGCGTGGTTCGGCGATCCCGTGCTGCCGGGGTTCCGGCCCGACCCGTCCGTCTGCCGAGTGGGAGCGGACTACTACTTGGTGACGTCCAGCTTCGAATGGTTCCCGGGCCTTCCCGTGTTCCACAGCCGCGATCTGGTGAACTGGCGGCGCCTCGGCTCCGCGCTCGACCGGGCGTCTCAGCTCGACCTCGACGGGTGCGGGCCCTCACGGGGCCTGTTCGCACCGACGATCCGGCACCATGACGGGGTCTTCCATCTCGTCTGCACGCTGATGGACGGCCCCGGCCATTTCGTCGTCACGGCGACCGACCCGGCGGGGCCGTGGTCGGAGCCGCACTGGCTGGACGGCGAGGGCTTCGACCCGTCGCTGTTCTTCGACGACGCGCCGGACGACGGCGACGGCCGGGCCTGGTTCACCGCCGCCCGCGTACTGGACGAGGCCGCCGGTCGCACCGAGATCTGGATGCGTGAGTACCTTCCCCGTGAACGACGGCTCACCGGACCCGAGCACGTCCTGTGGTCGGGAAGCCGTCCGGGCGCCCGATGGCCGGAAGCTCCGCACCTCTACAAGATCGACGGCACCTATCTTCTGCTCACCGCCGAGGGCGGCACCGATGTGGACCACAGCGTGGTGGCCGCCCGCGCCGACCTCGTGACCGGCCCCTACAAGGGCGCCCCCGGCAACCCGGTGCTCCCACCCGCCGAGGGCCCGGTCACCTGCACCGGGCACGCCGACCTCGTCCAGACCCCGGACGGCGACTGGCGGGCCGTCCTGCTGGGCGTCCGTCCGGGCTCCGCCATCGGCCGCGAGACGTTCCTCTGCCGAATCATCTGGGACGACGGCTGGCCGGTCTTCACCCCCGTCGTCCACACCGGGCGTCACGGCCCTCTCCACGACGACTTCGCCACCCTCTCCGCCGACTGGAGCACCCTGCGCACCCCACCCGCGCGTTTCTGGACCACCGGCGACGGGCTCCGCCTCCGGCTCCGCCCCGAACGCCTCGGCGAGCGCACCTCCCCGTCCCTCGTGGCCCGCCCTCAGGAGCAGCCCGACTGCGACGTCTCCACCGAGCTGCACTTCACTCCCGCGGCGCGGGGTGAGGAGGCGGGCCTCGCCGTGGTCCTCGACGACGACAGGCACCTCCTCCTCCTTCGCACCGCGGAAGGGCTCAGCCTCCGTCACGGACCCGAGGTCCTGGCCGGCGTACCCGTTCCCCCGGGCCCGATCCGCCTGGGCGTCCGTATCCGCGGTTTCCGCCACACCTTCGCCCACGCGGCACCCGGCGGTGCCTGGCAGGAGCTGACCACCGTCGAAGCGGCCTTTCTCACCCCTCAGTTCACCAGCGTCCAGCTCGGCCTCTACGCCACCTCCAACGGTCGCCCGTCCACCAACCAGGCCCTTTTCACGTGGTTCGACCTCGCGTATCCGCGTACATCCGCGCCAGGCCCGGATTTCTCGCCGTGAGTGCAGGCTTTCGCCTCGACGCTCGACGCTCGACGCTCGACGATAGACGCAGATCAAGGGCGGTCCGCATCGAAAGAATTTCGACGCGGACCGCATTATCGAAATCGTTTCGAAACTCTTGACATGTACCTGTCGCTTTTCCACACTGAATCCCGAGGCGGCGTCTCCCCTTTCCGGTAAGCCCTGATGGCGCGCGTCATTTGTCGATTCGACAGATACGTCACCGACGCGGATTCGTTCTGCCGCCCTCACTTCCTTCCGCGATTTCCATCCTGGAGGTTCAGTAATGCATTCACCCGCCATTCCCCCGTCCACGGTCCGCCGGAAAATCGGCGGCCTCTGCGCGGCGCTGATCGTCGGCGTCCTCGGTTCCGCCACCGTGCTGGTGGCGCCACTGACGTCACAAGCCGCCGAGAGCACGCTCGGCAGCGCGGCGAAGCAGAGCGGCCGGTACTTCGGCACCGCCATCGCCTCGGGCAGGCTCAACGACTCGGCGTATACGACGATCGCCGGCCGCGAGTTCAATTCGGTGACGGCCGAGAACGAGATGAAGATCGACGCCACCGAACCGCAGCAGGGACAGTTCAACTTCACCGCCGCCGACCGCGTCTACAACTGGGCGGTGCAGAACGGCAAGCAGGTGCGCGGCCACACCCTGGCCTGGCACTCCCAGCAGCCCGGCTGGATGCAGAGCCTCAGCGGGAGCGCGCTGCGCCAGGCGATGACCAACCACATCGACGGCGTGATGGCCCACTACAAGGGCAAGATCGGCCAGTGGGACGTCGTGAACGAGGCCTTCGTCGACGGCAGTTCAGGAGCCCGGCGCGACTCCAACCTGCAGCGCACCGGCAACGACTGGATCGAGGTCGCCTTCCGCGCCGCACGCGCCGCCGACCCGGCCGCCAAGCTCTGCTACAACGACTACAACGTCGAGAACTGGACCTGGGCCAAGACCCAGGCCATGTACGCCATGGTCCGGGACTTCAAGCAGCGCGGCGTGCCCATCGACTGCGTCGGCTTCCAGTCGCACTTCAACAGCGACAGCCCCTACAACAGCAACTTCCGCACCACCCTCCAGAACTTCGCCTCCCTCGGCGTCGATGTGGCCATCACCGAACTCGACATCCAGGGCGCCTCGGCCACGACCTACGCCAACGTGACCAACGACTGCCTGGCCGTCCCGCGCTGCCTCGGCATCACCGTGTGGGGGGTGCGCGACACCGATTCGTGGCGAGCGGAGCACACGCCGCTGCTCTTCAACGGCGACGGCAGCAAGAAGCCCGCCTATACCTCCGTACTCAACGCACTCAACGCCGCCTCCCCGACGCCCACGCCCACGCCCACTCCGACCCCCTCCCCCGGCTCCGGACCGATCAAGGGAGTGGCCTCGGGCCGCTGCCTGGACGTGCCGGCGTCCAGCACGACCGACGGCACCCAGGTCCAGCTGTGGGACTGCAACAACCGCACCAACCAGCAGTGGACCTACACCGCCGCCGGTGAACTCAGGGTCTACGGCGACAAGTGCCTGGACGCGGCCGGAACCGGCAACGGCGCCAAGGTCCAGATCTACAGCTGCTGGGGAGCCGACAACCAGAAGTGGCGCCTCGACTCCGACGGATCCATCGTCGGCGTCCAGTCCGGCCTCTGCCTCGACGCCGCAGCCAACGGCACCGCCAACGGCACCCTGATCCAGCTCTACACCTGCTGGAACGGCACCAACCAGCGCTGGACCCGCAGCTGACCTCGTACCGTTGACGGAGGGGAGCCAGGATGATCCTGGCTCCCCTCCGACGCGTCAGGCGGAGGGACCGTTGCCGTAGTACGCGTCCGGGCCGTGCTTCCGGGTGAAGTGGCGGTCCAGGACGTGCTGCGGGGGTTCGACCGTGCCCAGGGCGATGGTGTGGAGAGCCATCTCGGCCACCGCCTCGCAGATGATGGCGTGCTCCAGGGACGTGGTGGCGTCGATGCCCCAGGTGAAGGGGCCGTGATGGGCGACCAGGGCGCCGGGGACTTCCCTGGCCAGGGTGTCGTCATGGCCCAGCAGGTCCACGATGACCTGGCCGGTGTTGTACTCGTAGTCCGTGGCGCACTGCTGGGGGGTGAGGGCCGCGGTGACGGGGACGGGGCCGTTGAAGGTGTCCGCGTGGGTCGTACCGAGCACCGGTATCGCACGCCGGGCCTGGGCGAAGGCGACGGCGTGGGTGGAATGCGTGTGGGTCACGCCTCCTATGGAGGGGAAGGCCAGGTAGAGACTGCGGTGCGTCTCCGTGTCGGTGGACGGACGCAGGTGGCCGTCCACGACGCTCCCGTCGGACAGGGAGACGACGACCAGGTCCTCCTCCCTCAGGACGTCGTAGGCCACACCCGAGGGCTTGATGACGAAGACGCCGGCTTGTCGGTCCACACCGCTCACGTTGCCCCAGGTGAGGGTGGCGAGCCCGGCTCGGGGGATGCGGAGGTTGGCCTCCAGTACCTCCCGGCGCAGTTCCTTGGAAACGGTCGTGCTCACGGAGGACTCCGTCCTGGTGGGAGTGGAGGCGGTCACGGGCGCCCTTGCCGGGCTGAGGCGGTGGCGGTCGGGGTGTTCACAGGCTCTGGGCCAGACGGTGGTAGGCCTGGTTCCAGCGCAGCTCGCGCGTGAAGCGCCGGATGGTGGTGTCCTCGTCGATGACGGCGAGTTCGGTCCGCAGCATCTCGGCGAGGTCTTCGAGCTCCTCCCCGCCGAGAGCGGTGGTCAGGACGGTGTGGTGCGGTGCTCCGGCCGTCAGCCAGGCCTCGGTGGAGGTACGGAGGTCGGGGCGGGGTCGCCAGACGGCGCGGGCGACGGGAAGCCGGGGAAGCGGCTCGGGCGGGGCGACGACGTCGATGTGGTTGGCGACGAGGCGGAACCGGTCGCCCATGTCGGCGAGACCGACGACGACGGCCGGACCGGGGTCCGCGTCGAAGACGAGGCGGACCGGGTCCTCGCGTCCGCCGATGCCGAGCGGATGGATCTCGCAGGTGGGCGCGGCCGTCGTGAGGGAGGGGCAGACCTCGAGCATGTGGGCGCCGAGGATGAGCTCCTGGCCGGGCGTGAGGTCGTAGGTGTAGTCCTCCATGAAGGAGGTGCCGCCGGGCAGCCCGTGGGCCATCGCCTTCAGTGTGCGCAGCAGGGTGGAGGTCTTCCAGTCCCCTTCGCCGCCGAAGCCGTAGCCGTCCGCCATCAGTCGCTGCACGGCGAGGCCGGGCAGCTGGCGCAGGCCGCCGAGGTCCTCGAAGTTGGTGGTGAAGGCGCGGAACCCGCCTTCCGTGAGGAAGGTACGCAGGCCGGCTTCGATGCGAGCGGCGTAGCGCAGGGAGTCGTGGCGCTCGCCGCCGGGCCGCAGCTCGGGCGCGAGGGCGTAGAGGTCCTGGTACTCCTTGACGAGGGCGGTGACGGTGTCGTCGGGGGCGGCGTCGACCGCGGCGACGAGGTCGTTGACGCCGTAGGTGTTGACCGAGACCCCGAACCGCAGCTGTGCCTCGACCTTGTCGCCTTCGGTGACGGCCACGTCGCGCATGTTGTCGCCGAACCGCGCGAGTTTGAGGGTGGTGAGTTCGGATCGGCCGACGGCGGCGCGGGCCCATCCGGCGATGCGGTCGACGACGTCGGAGGTGGAGACATGGCCGGCCACGGTCTTGCGCGGGACACCGAGCCGGGTCTGGACGAAGCCGAACTCGCGGTCGCCGTGGGCGGCCTGGTTCAGGTTCATGAAGTCCATGTCGATGGTGGACCAGGGCAGTCGGAGGTTGGACTGGGTATGCAGGTGCAGCAAGGGCTTGCTCAGGGCGTCGAGGCCGGCGATCCACATCTTGGCCGGGGAGAAGGTGTGCATCCAGGCGATCAGGCCGATGCAGCGGTCGTCGGCGTTGGCCTCCAGGCAGACCGCGCGGATGGCGGCCGCGTCGGTGAGGACCGGCTTCCACACGAGGCGGACGGTCATCTGGGGCTGGTCGGCGAGGGTGTCGCGGATGGCGCGGGACTGGTCGGCGACCTGGGCCAGGGTGTCGTCGCCGTAGAGGGCCTGGCTGCCGGTGAGAAACCAGATCTCGCGGTCGGGCTGGGCGAGCGTCATGTCGGGTGTGCTCCTCGGAGGTGCTGGGGAGAGGTCGGGCCTTACGGGGAGGGAGGCGGGCCCGGTCAGTCGGTGCTGGCGGCGCGTGCGGTGTTGCGCATCCGTCGCAGGCGGTGCAGGAGGAGGTCCGCGCCTGTGCCGAAGTGCTCGTGGAGGGCGCGGTACTCGTGGAACAGCGCGTCGTAGGCGTCGGCCCGTGCGGGGTCGGGCACGTATGCGTGGCGCTGGACGCTTCCCATGACGGAGGCGGCGGAGCGGACGTCGGGGTAGGCGCCTGCGGCGACGGCGGCGTGGATGGCCGATCCGAGCGCCGGCCCCTGCTCGGATGTGCCGAGGGAGACGGGGCGGCGGAGCACGTCGGCGTATATCTGCATGAGCAGCGCGTTCTTCTTCAGGCCCCCGGTGACGATGAACTCCTCGACGGGGATGCCGCCGTCCTCGAAGGTCTCGACGATCATCCGGGTGCCGTAGGCGGTGGATTCGAGCAGGGCCCGGTAGACGTCCTCGGGGCGGGTGTCGAGGGTGAGGCCCGCGATGACTCCGGAGAGGTGGTGGTCGACCAGAGGGGAACGGTTGCCGTTCATCCAGTCCAGGGCGACCAGACCGTGCGCGCCGACCGGCTGGTCGGCGGCCTTGCGGGTCAGGAGTTGGTGCAGGTCCTCGCCCGCCGCCTCCGCCTCGACGCGGTAAGGGTCCGGGACGCCCTGGCGGAGCCACCAGGCGAAGATGTCACCGACCGCGCTCTGGCCGGCCTCGTAGCCGTAGGCACCCTTGACGATGCCTCCGTCGACGACCCCGCAGATGCCGGGGACCTCGGCGAGGGTGGCGCCGTTGAGGACGTGGCAGGTGGAGGTGCCCATGATGGCGAGCATCCGGCCGTTCTCGACGGCGCCCGCCGCGGGCGCGGCCACGTGGGCGTCGACGTTGCCGACGGCGACGGCGATGCCCTCGGGGAGGCCGGTCCAGTGCGCGGCCCGGCCGCTCAGTCCACCGGCACGGGAGCCCAGGGGTGACAGGGGGTGCTCCAGGCGCGTGGCGGGGAAGTCGGCGAATTCCGGGTGGAGTCCGGCGAGGAAGCCTGGCGAGGGGTAGGCGCCGTCCTGGTGGATGCCCTTGTAGCCGGCGGTGCAGGTGTTGCGGGACTCGGTGCCGGTCAGCTGCCAGACGATCCAGTCGGCCGCCTCGATCCAGCGGGCGCAGGCGGCGTAGACGGCCGGGTCCTCTTCCAGGACCTGCAGGGCCTTGGCGTACTGCCACTCGGAGGAGATCTTGCCGCCGTACCGTGCGATCCACTTCTCGCCGTGGGCGTGAGCGAGGGCGTTGATGCGGTCGGCCTGCCCCTGGGCCGCATGGTGCTTCCACAGTTTGGGCCAGGCGTGCGGGCGGTCGGCCCACTCGGGCGTCAGGGCGAGCGGGGTGCCGTCCGGGGTGGTCGGCAGGACCGTACAGGCGGTGAAGTCGGTGGCGATGCCGATGACGCGGGCCGGGTCGACTCCGGCGTCGGCGAGCGCCGCCGGAACGGCGGTACGAAGGACGTCGCGCCAGTCCTCGGGGTGCTGCAGGGCCCAGTCGGGGGGCAGTGGGGCGCCGGTGGAGGGAAGGCGGTCCTCGATGACCGCGTGGCGGTACTCGTGGACCGACGAACCGAGTTCGGCGCCGTCCCGGACCCTGACCACGACGGCGCGCCCGGAGAGGGTGCCGAAGTCGACTCCGATGGTGCAGGCCTCGGGATGGTGACGGGCTGCGGGGTCGGAAAGGGCGTGTGTGGTCACGATGCGGTCTCTCTCGTCATGAGCAGGGGTCGGAGGAGCATCCTGATTGTTAACGCTCACAATTGAATCGGACAAGAGCTGGGTGCAGTTCTGTCGAACATTCGACAAGAAAGGGGCACGCTGAAGTGAGCGCTCACTTCTACGCCGGAGGCAGCCCCGGCGCCGCGACCGGCCCGGCAGGAGGTGGGGCGGCCGACGGGGAGGGCCGGACGGCCGACGCGCGGGCCCTGGCGGTGGGGGCGCTTGCGCGGGCGGACCGACGCGCGGGCCCTGGCGGCAGGGGCGCTTGTGCGGGCGGACCGACGCGCGGGCCCTGGCGGTGGGGGCGCTTACGTGGGCGGACCGACGCGCGGGCGCCGCCGGACGCCGGACCGCCCACGGCCGTCGGCCGACGGCACGACCGACAGGAGGCCTGCTCACCGGCGGCCAGGATGTGGTGGCGAGAGCCGCCCGCTACGTCAGGCCTCGCTCGAAGGACGCGTGCTCGCGCGCATGATGAGCTGCGGCTCCACCAGGAGATGCTCGGCCTTCCGGGCACGCCCCTCGATGTGGTCCACCAGGAGCCCGATGCTCCGGCGCCCGATGGCGGCGAAGTCCTGGCGGACCGTCGTCAGGGGCGGAGGGAAGTACTCGGCCTCCGGGATGTCGTCGAAGCCGGCGACGGCCACCTGCCCCGGGGTGCGGATCCCGCCCTCGCGCAGCGCCCGCAGGACTCCGAGCGCCATCTGGTCGTTGGCGACGAAGACGGCCGTGACCGGTGTCGCCCCGCGGCGGGCCAGGGCGAGTCCCGCGAGTTCCTGCCCCGCCCGGTACCCGGACAGCGGGCTCCAGTCCCCCGTCAGTACGCGGGGAGGCCGGACGCCGTTCTCCTCCAGGACGGCGCGCCAGCCCGCGGTGCGGGCCTCGCTCTCCAGCCAGTCGTCGGGACCCGCCACGTGCCAGACGGTGCTGTGCCCGGCGGCGAGCAGATGCTCCGTGACCATGCGGGCGCCGAGCTCCTGGTCGAGGGAGACGCCGGGCAGGTCGAGCTGATGACCACCCTCCACGGTGACCACGGGGAAGGGCGCGTCCAGCTCGGCGAGTGCCTGCACGTGCGAGCGTTGCGGGGTGATGGCGACGACACCCTCCACACCCCAGGACGCGAGGTGGTCGATGGCGTCCTTGAGCCCCTGCCCCTCTCCGGTGCGCAGACTGACGGTCGAGACGAGGTAGCCCTGCTCCCGGGCCGCCTCCTCCAGGCCGGTCAGGGTGCTGGCAGGGCCGTACAGAGCGGTGTTGACGGCGATGACACCCAGCGTCCTCGTACGGCGCGTCACCAGGGCGCGTGCGGCCGAGTTGCGGCGGTAGCCCAGCCGCTCGATGGCCAGGGTGACCTGCTCCCGGGTGGCCGCGCGTACGTTGGGGTGATCGCTCAGCACCCGGGAGACGGTCTGGTGGGAGACCCCCGCCTCTCGTGCGACGTCGGCCATCGTCGGCGGGCGGACGTCTTCCGCGGGATGCGCCACGTTCGCTTCCCTTCTCCCTGCTTACGGCTGTGTATCGATGCGAGAAAAACCTTAGCGCCTCTTGTATCACGCGGTTGTGAGCGCTAACAATCTACCTCGACCGGGGCGCCGACGCCCTGGCCACCCAGCCGGAACGGCGCCGTCCCGGTGGTGCGAGGACACGCGCTGCCGTCGAGCCCGTCCCCGGTCGGAGCCGCCCCCCGACGACGGGATTGCCAGGTAACGCCCATGAAGAAGTTCCGATCCGCATCCGCCCTCCTGGCCGTGACCACCGGCTGTGCCCTGCTCCTGACCGCCTGCGGGCAGAACAGCCAGGGGGGCAGCCAGGAGTCGAAGGACAAGCAGGACCTCACCATCGGCATCGCCATGCCCACCAAGTCCTCCGAGAGGTGGATCGCCGACGGCCGGAACATGACCGCGAGCCTGAAGAAGGCCGGCTTCTCCACGACCCTGCAGTACGGCGAGGACGACCCCGACCAGCAGGTCGCCCAGATCGAGAACATGATCACCCAGGGCGTCGACGCCCTGGTCGTGGCCGCCATCAACGGCGAGGCCCTGTCCAACGTCCTGCAGCAGGCGGCGGACGCCCACATCCCGGTCGTCTCCTACGACCGGCTCATCCTGGGCTCCCCGCACATCGACTACTACGCCTCCTTCGACAACGAGAAGGTCGGCGAACTCCAGGCCACGTACATCGTCGAGAAGCTGGGGCTGAAGGCCGGCTCGAAGAAGGGCCCCTTCAACATCGAGCTGTTCGCCGGGTCCAACGACGACAACAACACCAAGTACTTCTTCAACGGCGCCATGAAGGTGCTGAAGCCCTACCTCGACAAGAAGCAGCTGGTCGTACGCTCCCAGCAGACCCAGCTCAACCAGGTCACCACGCTGCGCTGGGACGGGGGGACGGCGCAGAAGCGGATGGACGACCTGCTGACCTCGTCGTACGCCACGGGCCGGGTCGACGCCGTACTGTCCCCCTACGACGGCATCTCCATCGGCATCCTGTCCGCCCTGAAGTCCGACGACTACGGCAGCGCCGCGAAGCCGCTGCCGGTCGTCACCGGCCAGGACGCGGAGGTCGCCTCCGTGAAGTCGATCATCGCGGGCCAGCAGACGCAGACCGTCTACAAGGACACCCGCGCACTCGCGCAGGTCGCCGCCGACATGGTGACCGCCGTCCTCGCCGGCAAGAAGCCCGAGATCAACGACGACACCACCTACGACAACGGCAAGAAGGTGGTCCCCGCCTTCCTGCTCGATCCGGTCAGCGTCGACAAGACGAACTACCAGAAGGTCCTGGTCGACTCCGGCTACATCGACGCCAAGGAACTGCGGTGACCCCCGCCCCGGCCCACTCCCCCAAAGTTCCCGTCTCCGCCGCGTCACCGGCCGGCCCCGTCCTCGAGATGCGGTCCATCGTCAAGACCTTCCCCGGGGTCAGAGCACTGTCCGACGTGACCCTGTCCGTGGAGCGCGGCGAGGTGCACGCCCTGTGCGGAGAGAACGGTGCCGGCAAGTCGACGCTCATGAAGGTCCTTTCCGGCGTCCACCCGCACGGCAGCTACGAGGGAGAGATCCTCTTCGACGGCGAGCCGTGCCGGTTCAAGGACATCAGGGCCAGCGAGCAGCGCGGCATCGTCATCATCCACCAGGAGCTCGCGCTCGTTCCCTACCTGTCGATCGCCGAGAACGTCTTCCTCGGCAACGAGCCGTCCCGGCACGGGATCATCGACTGGCACGAGGCGCTGCGCCGTGCGTCCGAACTGCTCAGGCGGGTCGGGCTCGACGAACACCCCGAGACCCGGGTCGCCGACATCGGGGTCGGCAAGCAGCAGCTCGTGGAGATCGCGAAGGCGCTGGCGAAGAACGTCCGCCTGCTGATCCTCGACGAGCCCACCGCGGCGCTCAACGACGAGGACAGCGCGAAGCTGCTGCGACTGATGCGAGAGCTGAAGAGCCAGGGCATCACTTCGATCATCATCTCGCACAAGCTGAACGAGATCGCCCGGATCGCCGACTCCGTCACCATCCTGCGCGACGGTCGATCCATCGAGACCCTGGACGTCAGGGACCCCACCACCACCGAAGAGCGCATCATCCGCGGCATGGTGGGGCGGGACCTCGACAGCCGTTTCCCCGACCGCACGCCGTACGAGGGCACGGCCGACGCCGACCCCGCCCTGGAGATCCGGGACTGGACCGTGCGCCACCCGCTCGACCGCGGCCGCAAGGTCGTCGACGGGGTCTCGCTCCAGGTCTGCCGCGGGGAGATCGTCGGCGTCGCAGGGCTCATGGGGGCCGGCCGGACCGAACTCGCCATGAGCGTCTTCGGCCGCTCCTACGGTCACTACGAGCAGGGCGTCGTGTTCAAGGACGGCCGCGAGGTGCGGACACGTACGGTTCCCGAGGCGGTCACCCATGGCATCGCGTACGTCACCGAGGACCGCAAGCACTACGGTCTCGACCTCGGGGACTCCGTGAGCCGGAACATCTCGCTCGCGTCCCTCGGCGCCCTCGCCCGCCGCGGCGTCGTCGACGGGCATGAGGAACGCAAGGTGGCCGAACGATACCGGCGGACCATGAACATCAAGGCTCCGAACGTCCTCGAACCGGTCGGCCGCCTCTCCGGCGGCAACCAGCAGAAGGTCGTTCTCAGCAAGTGGATCCTCGCCGGACCGGACGTCCTCATCCTCGACGAGCCCACGCGCGGAGTCGACGTGGGAGCCAAGTTCGAGATCTACACCGTGATCGACCGGCTCGCCGCCGAGGGCAAGGCGATTCTCTTCATCTCCTCCGAGCTGCCCGAACTGCTCGGCATGTGCGACCGCATCTACACCATGGCCGCCGGACGGCTGACCGGCGAAGTCACCCGCGAGGACGCCACACAGGAAGTGCTGATGCGGCACATGACGCAGGACTCCCCCGCACCACCGGCGGTCACCGCAGGCGCCGCCTCCAGCGAAGGACACCAGGAATGAGCACCGACGTCAGCACGGAAACGACCACCCCGGCGCCCGCGGGCCCCGGGGCTCCGTCCTCCGGGGCGCCACTGGCCCGGGTGCTCGTGGACGGCGTCCGGCGCAACATGCGCCAGTACGGAATGCTCTTCGCACTCGGCCTGATCGTGCTCCTGTTCCAGATCTGGACGGGCGGCGACCTCCTCCTGCCGCGCAACGTCTCCAACCTGGTGCTGCAGAACAGCTACATCCTCATCCTGGCGATCGGCATGATGATCGTCATCATCTCCGGGCACATCGATCTGTCGGTGGGCTCCCTGATGGCGCTGGTCGGTGGGATCGGGGCGGTGCTCATGGTCGAGCACCAGGTGTCCTGGCCCGTCGCGGTGCTCCTCACCCTGCTGCTCGGAGCAGCCGCCGGCGCGCTCCAGGGATTCTTCATCGCGTACGTCGGCATACCGTCCTTCATCGTGACCCTCGCGGGCATGCTGCTGTTCCGCGGGCTCACGGAGATCTTCCTCAAGGGGCAGACGCTCGGCCCGTTCCCGGACGGACTGCAGAAGATCGCCAACGGCTTCCTGCCGGAGGTGGGGCCGCAGACCAACTACCACAACCTGACCCTGCTCCTCGGCGTGGGACTGATCGCCTACGTGGTCTTCCAGGAGGTACGGGACCGTCGCCGGCAGCGGGAGTTCGCCCTGGAGGCGCTCCCCACGGGCCTGTTCGCGCTCAAGGTGACGGCGCTGGTCGCCGCGGTCCTGGTCACCACCCTGCTGCTCGCCAGCTACAAGGGCGCCCCCGTGGTCCTCCTGATCCTGGCCGCGCTGCTGGTCGGCTTCGGCTACGTGATGCGCAACGCGGTGATCGGCCGCCACGTGTACGCGATCGGGGGGAACCTGCCCGCAGCGAAGCTGTCCGGGGTCAAGGACAAGAAGGTGACCTTCGCGGTGTTCCTCAACATGGGAATGCTCGCGGCGCTCGCCGGGCTCGTCTTCGCGGCGCGCTTCAACGCGGCCTCGCCGAAGGCCGGCGTGAACTTCGAACTCGAGGCCATCGCCGCCGCGTTCATCGGCGGGGCCTCGATGAGCGGGGGCGTCGGGACCGTCCTGGGCGCCATCATCGGCGGCCTCGTCCTCGGCGTGCTCAACAACGGCATGAACCTCGTCGGGGTGGGCACCGACTGGCAGCAGGTCATCAAGGGCCTCGTGCTGCTCGCGGCGGTCGGCTTCGACGTGTGGAACAAGCGCCGGGCGGGTGCCTGACGCCGCTCCCGATATGGCTGTGCCCGCCGGTTCCTTCACCGGCGGGCACAGCCATATCGGCGTGTTCGTACGCGGTCAGCCGCGCGTACTGAACCGCAGGACCGTCCTCGACCGGTACTCGTCGCCGGGGCGCAGCACCGGGGACGGGTCACCGGGGCGGTTCGGGGAGTCGGGGAAGTGCTGGGTCTCCAGCGCGATGCCGGCGCCCGCCCGGTAGGGCGTACCGCTCTTGCCGAGGACCGATCCGTCGAATTGCCCCGCGGTGTAGACCTGGAGTCCCGGCTCCGTGGTCAGCACCTCCATGCGGCGGCCCGTGGCCGGCGCGTGGAGGACGGCGGCCCTGCGCAGTGTTTCGTCGCCGTGCGGACTCAGGACGAAGTTGTGGTCGTACCCGCCGCTCGCGCCGGGGCGGGCCAGAGCCACACCGATCCTGAGCGGCCGACGGAGGTCGAACGCGGTGCCGGACACGGGGCGGTGGTCCCCGTGGGGGATGAGATCCCCGTCGACCGGCGTGTAGTGGTCGGCGTCGACGGCCAGTTCATGGTCGAGGATGTCGCCGACGCCCTCGCCTTCGAGGTTGAAGTAGGCGTGGTTGGTCAGGTTGACCAGGGTGGCCGCGTCGGTGACCGCGGCGTAGGAGAAGGAGAGTTCGTTGTCGCGGCCGACGAGACAGCTGACGGTGACGTCCAGGTTTCCTGGAAATCCCTGGTCGCCGTCCGGGCTGCGGAGGTGCAGGAGCACGCCGGTCCACTCCCGGGTGTGCACGCTCTCGGCTTCCCAGAGCCGGGTGTCGAAGCCCTCGGCTCCGCCGTGCAGACAGTGGCCGTTCTCCTGCGTCATCAGCTGGTACGGCTTCCCGTCCAGGGAGAACCGGCCCTGTGCGATGCGGTTGGCGTAGCGACCGACGGTGGCGCCGAAGTACCGGGCGCCGGCCGTCCGGGCCGGGTCGCGCGGAGCGAGGACGACGTCGGCCGGGGTGCCGTACCGGTCCGGCACCCACAGCCCGTGGAGGCGGGCGCCGCGGGTGTGCACCTCCGCCGTGAGTCCGTCGGGAAAGCCGAAGGTCCATCGTTGCCCGGAGTCCGTACCGGGTTGGCAGACCGGTGGGCCTCCGGTGAAAGGGGGGCGGGAGGACGGGGTCATGGGAGGTCCTTGTCCGGAGTGCGGCACAGCCGGGAAAGGGGGCTGAATGCCCCGCTTTCCCGGCCGCGGTCGTGGTGGTCGGTGGTCGGCTCGGGATCCTGGCAGTCCCGGGAGGTCTAGTGCGCCGTGCGGGATCCGCCGAAGAGCCGTTGGAGGAGGATGAAGACGAACAACAGGCCGCCGATGACGATGCGCGTCCACCACGAGCTGAGCGTGCCCTGGAAGCTGATGACGGTCTGGATCAGGCCGAGAACCGTCACGCCCAGAGCGGTGCCCAGGACGAGGCCGGAGCCCCCGGTCAGCAGTGTCCCTCCGATGACGACGGCCGCGATGGCGTCGAGTTCCATGCCGACGGCGTGCAAGGCGTAGCCGGACAGCATGTAGAAGGTCAGCAGCAGACCGCCGAGGGCGGAGCACAGACCGCTCACGGCATACACCGCGACCTTGGTGCGTCCCACGGGCAGGCCCATGAGGCGGGCCGAGGACTCGTTGCCGCCCAAGGCGTAGACGTTGCGGCCGAAGCGGGTGTGGTGGAGGACGACGAAGGCGAGCGCCAGCACGACCAGGGCGATGACCACGGCGGGTGAGACGAACAGCCCTCCGGGCAGGAGCACCCGCGTCTGGGCGATCCGCGTGGTCGTCGGGTCGGTGAGGGAGATGGACTCCGTGCTGATCATGTAGCAGAGGCCGCGGGCGAGGAACATGCCCGCGAGGGTGACGATGAAGGGCTGGATCTCGAAGGCGTGGATCACCCAGCCCATGAGGGCTCCGCCCCCTGCTCCGACCAGCAGGACCAATGGCACCGCCAGGGCGAGCGGTACGCCGTTCTGTTCGACGAGCCAGGCCGTCAGCATGGTCGACAAGGCCACCATGGAGCCGACGGACAGGTCGATTCCACCGGTGAGGACGACGAACGTCATGCCGATCGCCACGACGAGCAGGAAGCCGTTGTCGATCAGGATGTTGAGCAGGACCTGCGCGGAGAAGAAACCTTCGTACTGCAGGGAGCCGATCGAGAACATCGCGATCAGCAGAGTGGCCGTCACCATGAGCGGCAGGCGGGTGGCATGCCGTACCGAGAACCGCTGGAGCGGCCTGGTGAGGGAGTTGAGGGTGGTACTCACGGGTGGACCTCCTGCCGGCGGGCTCCCACGTCGCCGGCCGCGGGGACCGGGTCCGGTGCGGCCGGTCGGCGATGGCGTGAGAGCCGCGCGCGGAACGCGGGCGACTGGACGAGACACACGACGATGACGACCAGAGCCTTGAAGACGAGGGTGGTCTCCGGCGGTACGCCGAGGGTGTAGATCGTGGTCGAGAGGGTCTGGATGATCAGAGCGCCCAGGACCGTCCCGCCGAGGGAGAAACGGCCGCCCGTGAGCGCGGTGCCGCCGATGACCACGGCGAGGATCGCGTCCAGCTCGATCCACAGGCCCGCGTTGTTGCCGTCGGCGCTGGACACGTTGGAGCTGATCATCAGGCCGGCCACCGCGGCGCACACGGCGCTCACGACGTAGACCATGGCCAGGAGCCCGGCCGCCCTGATGCCGACGAGCCGGCTCGCGACCGGATTGCCGCCCACCGATTCGATGAGCATGCCGAGCGCGGTCCGCCGGGTGACGAGGGAGGTGACGGCGACGAGGGCCGCGGCCAGCAGGACGGCGAAGGGGAGGGTGAGCCAGTAGCCACCGCCGATCATCTTGTAGGCACTGCTGGACACGCTGATGATCTGGCCGTCGGTGATCAGCTGGGCCACGCCGCGCCCGGCGACCATGAGGACCAGCGTGGCGACGATGGGCTGGACGCCGAGCCGGGCGACGAGGAAGCCGTTCAGCAGTCCGATCGCGGCGGCCACCCCGACCGCCACCGCGATCGCCGACATGACGGTGGGCAGGCTTCCGGGGTCCTTCGCGGTGGCGATGTGCTCGCACGCGAGGGCGCCGGCGATGGCGACCGTCGAGCCGACCGAGAGGTCGATGCCCCGGGTCGCGATGACCAGCGTCATGCCGAGCGACACCAGGATCAGGGGGGCGCCGAACTGGAGGATGTCGATCAGGCTGCCGTACAGGTGCCCGTTCTGGACGCGGATGGCGAAGAAGTCGTGAGTGATCGCGACGTTCCCCAGCAACAGAGCGGCCAGGACGGCCGCGGGCCAGAACAGGCGGTGCTCGGTGAGCCGCCGGGCGCCGGGCGCCCGGGACGGACGCCCCCCGGCGCCGGTGTCGTCAGGTGGTGTCATGAGGTGGCTCCGGTGGCGATGGCGCCCAGGATCCGATCGGGCGTCAGAGTCGTGTCGTTGGGGAGGGTGGCGACGAGCCGGTGGTCGCGCAGCACGCCGACCCGGTGGCTCAGCCGCAGCACTTCCTCGATTTCTGCGGAGATGAACAGGACTGCGGTGCCCTCGGCGGCCAGGCGGGTGACGAGTTTCTGGATCTCGGTCCTGGCGCCGATGTCGATGCCCCGGGTCGGTTCGTCCAGGATCAGCAGCTCGGGTTCTGTGAGCAGCCATCGGGCGAGCAGCACCTTCTGCTGGTTGCCTCCGCTCAGGTTGCGGACCTGGGCCTCGGGGTTGGCCGGACGGACGTCCAGGACCTCGATCCACCGGGCGGCGATCTCGTCCTGTCGGGTGCGGGAGAGGGGTTTGGTCCAGCCGCGTGCGGCTTGGAGGGCGAGCACGATGTTCTCGCGGACCGTGAGTTCGCCGATCAGGCCCTCCGCTTTGCGGTTCTCCGAGCAGAAGGCGATCTTGTGGGCGATCGCGGCACGCGGCGAGCGCAGGACGGCGCGCTCGCCGTCGATCCGCAGCTCGCCTCCGTCGGCGTGGTCGGCGCCGAAGAGCAGCCGGGCCGCCTCGGTACGTCCGGATCCGAGGAGTCCGGCCAGGCCGATGACCTCGCCGCGGTGGATGTCCAGGTCGTACGGCTGGATGGAACCGGCCCTGGCGAGTCCGCGGGCGCTCAGGAAGGGGGCGTCCGTGGAGTCGGGGACGACGACGGTGCCGGTGTCGGACGTCTCGGCCCGTTCGTCCAGGGTGCGCGGTTCGCTGCCGACCATGCGGTGTACCAGGGTGACGGGTGTCAACTCGTCGATCCGGTACTCGCCTTCGAGGCGTCCGTTGCGCAGGACGGTCACCCGGTCGCACAGGTCGAAGACCTGGTCGAGGAAGTGAGTGACGAAGAGGATCGCGACGCCCCGGTCACGGAGGCGGCGCACCAGGGCGAACAGTTGGGCGACTTCGTCCCGGTCGAGGCTGGAGGTGGGCTCGTCCAGGACGAGGACCTTCGCCTTGATGTCCACGGCGCGTACGATCGCGACGAGTTGCTGCACGGCGATGGAGTGCGCGCTCAGCGGCAGGCGGACGTCGAGGTCGAGTTCCAGCTCGGTGATGAGCTGTGCCGCGCGCCGGTGGAGGGCCGACCAGTGGACGAGGCCCAGGCGCCTGGGTTCACGGCCGATGAGGATGTTCTCGGCGACGGAGAGGTTGGGGCACAGGTTCACCTCCTGGTAGACCGTGCTGATTCCGGCGTGCTGTGCTTCCAGTGGTTCGGCGAACCGCTGGGGGGTGCCGTCGACGGAGACCGTTCCCGCGTCGGGCGGGTGGACCCCGGTGAGTACCTTGATGAGGGTCGACTTGCCGGCGCCGTTCTCGCCCATCAGCGCATGGACCTCGCCCGGGAAGAGGCGCAGGTCCACGGCTTCGAGGGCGAGGACTCCGGGGAAGGCCTTGCGGATGCCGTGGGCTTCCAGGACCGGCCGGTCGGTGCGGACAGGCGTGCGAGGGGTGGGTGGGGCTGCCATTCGCCCTCCTCTCCTGAGGGATCGGGGGCGGCACGTGGGCCGCCCCCCGGGTCTGGTGCGGGCGGACGGTCAGTACTGGCGGCCGGGCAGGGCGGCCGCGGCCTGGTCCTGGGTGAAGACGCCCTCCTTGACCTCGACCCGTTGCGGAACGCTCTCCCCCGCCGCGACCTTCTTGGCGAGTTCCATGAGCTGGTCGCCGAGGAGCGGGTTGCACTCGACCACCACGTTGATCTTCTTCTCCTGCATGGCGACGAAGGCGTCCTTGATGCCGTCGACGGAGATCACCTTGATGTCGACGCCCGGCTTCTTGCCCGCTTCCTCGATGGCCTGGATGGCGCCCAGGGCCATGTCGTCGTTGTGGGCGTACAGGACGTCGATGTCCTTGTGGGACTTGAGGAAGGCCTGCATGACCTCCTTGCCCTTGGCTCGGGTGAAGTCCCCCGTCTGGGAGGCGACGACCTTGAACTTGGGGTCTCCCTTGATGACGTCGGCGAAGCCCGCCTTGCGGTCGTTGGCGGGTGCGGAACCGGTGGTGCCCTGGAGCTCGACGAGGTTGACCGGCGCGGAGGTGCCCTCGTACTCCTTGACCAGCCACTTCCCGGCCTCCTGCCCCTCCTTGACGAAGTCGGAGCCGAGGAACGTCCGGTAGAGGGAGGTGTCCTGCGAGTCGACCGCGCGGTCGGTGAGGATCACGGGGATGCCGGCGTTCTTGGCCTCCTTCAGAACGGTGTCCCAGCCGGACTCCACCACCGGCGAGAAGGCGATGACGTCCACCTTCTGCTGGATGAAGGTGCGGATCGCCTTGATCTGGTTCTCCTGCTTCTGCTGGGCGTCGGAGAACTTCAGCGTGACACCGGCCTTCTCGGCCGCCTCGCGTACGGACTTGGTGTTGGCGGTGCGCCAGCCGCTCTCGGCTCCTACCTGAGCGAACCCGAGCACCAGCTTGCCGTCGGAGGAGCCCTTGCCGGTGCTGCCGGTGGTCGCGGGCTCGGTGGTGCAGGCGGTCAGCACGCTGCCGGCCAGGGCGGCGGCGGCGATGATGCGGAGGGCTCTGTGGGCCATGTCGTGATTCCTCTCGGGACGTGCGTCGGACCAGGCGGAGCCCTGAAGGAGACGGGCCCGGTGAAGGCGTGGCTGCGCAGGGGTGGTTGAGCCGGGCGGAGGCAGAGTGAAGCGTCGGCCTCGACGATCGGCGAGCTGGCGAACGCGACACATTGTGAGCGCTAACAGAGCCGTAACTCAAGGGCTCGTACGGCTGTTACCCGTTCTTGATGCACAGGAACGTTCGCCGCGACGAGAAGTTGTGAGCGTTAACACTCATGGGCCACTCCGAGGATCGCCCCAGGCCGCCGAAATCCCTGCGGAGTGACGACCGTTGACACGTCCCACCACGCTTCGTATCGTCGCGACACAATTTCGAACGACGACCGATATTTCGAACATCAGGAGTCCTCCCATGTGTTCCACTCGGTTCAGCACCCATCCGGGGGGTGTGAGCCCTCGGAGACAGGCCGTCGTCATCGACGGTCCCAGGAGGTTTCGCCTCGTCGAGCACACGCCCCGGCAGCCAGGGCCCGGCGAAGCCCAGGTACGTGTCCATGCCGTCGGGATCTGCGGCAGCGACCGCGACCTCTACCTGGGCCGCCGCCCCGCTCCGTACGTCCGCTATCCCGTCACCCCTGGCCACGAATGGTCCGGCACCGTCAACGCCGTGGGAAAGGGCGCGTCCGCTTCCCTGATCGGCCGCAAGGTCGTGGGCGAAGGGCTGCGGAACTGTGAGACCTGCGCACCATGCCGAGACGGCGAGACCAACCTGTGCACCGCCGGCTACGAGGAGACGGGGTTCACCCTTCCCGGTGCCATGGCCCCCACTCTCGTACTCCCCGCTCGTCTGCTGCACACGCTCCCGCCGGACGCCGACCTCACCGCCGCCGCGTTCCTCGAACCCGCCGCCTGCGCAGCCGCCGCCGTCCTCAAGGCGTGCCCTCTGCCCGGTTCGCGAGTGGCCGTCATCGGTTCCGGCGCCCTCGGTCTCCTCGCCGCTCAGCTCCTCGGCGCCTTCTCCCCGAGCGAGCTGACGGTCGTCGGCACGAGCCCCGACCGAGCCGATCTGTCCCGTCGTTTCGGAGCCACCGCCTACCGGACGTGGGACCATGCCTCCGGTCTCGCGGACTTCGACCTGGTGATCGACGCCGCCGGCGCGACGTCGACCGCGCGCGCCGCGACATCCATGCTGCGACCGGGAGGACGCCTGGTTCTCACGGGTACCCCGGTCAACGGGGCGGAAAAACTCGATCCCGCCCACGTCGTCGCACGGCAACTGTCGATCGGAACCGCCTTCGGAGCCTCATCCGGCGCCTGGTCCTACGCCGTGAGCGCCTTCTCCGCGGCACGGCTGACGCCACTCGAACTCCTCACGCACCAGCTGGGCATCGACGAATTCGAGCGGGCCGTGGAACTCACGGGCGGCGACGATCCCCACGTCGGCAGGGTTCTGCTCCGCCCTTAGACGGCCTGACAAGGCCGGCGGCTTCGCCTGTGGAGCTCAACGACCCGGGATCGCGTTCGCGGCGATCGTCCCGGCGTACCAGCGGGCGCTCGCCTTCGGAGTGCGCAGTTGGGTGGTGCAGTCGACGTGGACGGCGCGGAAGCGCCTCTCGTATCCGTACGCCCATTCGAGATTGTCCAGCAGGGGCCAGAGGTAGTAGCCACGCACGTCGGCGATGGCCCGGTGGACCGCGGCGAGGTGCCCATGGAGGTAGTCGATCCGATCGTGGTCATGGATCTGGCCGTCCGCCGTGGGAGCGTCGGGGAAGGCACCGCCGTTCTCCGTGATCGCCGGAGGGAGCCCGGGATGGGAGCGGGAGGTGGCCATGAGCAGGTCGTAGAGGCCGGTGGGATCGATGACCCAGCCCATCTCGGTGGTGTCGCCGGGCGGGAGGCGGAAGTCGACGTCCTCGGAGCCGGGCCTGGGCGTGGCGCCCCGTCAGGCGCTGGCGCGGACGACCAGGCGCGTGGGCAGGATCAGCGGAGTGGGGTCCTGTCCGTCGATGAGCGCGACCAGCATGCGCGCCATCTCCCGGCCGAGACCTTCTATGGGCTGGTTCACCGTGGTCAGCGGCGGATCGGCCACCCGGGCCACGGCGAGGTCGTCGAACCCGACCACGGCGACGTGACCCGGTACCGGGCGACCGGCTTCGCGCAGCGCGCGCAGCGCGCCGGCCCCCATGTTGTCGCTGGCGGCGAACACCCCGTCCAGGTCCGGGTGTCGCGCCAGCAGTGCCGCCATGGCGGCGGCTCCGCTGAGCTCCGTGAAGTCACCGACCTCCGGCGGGTACGGATCGAGGCCCGCCGCCAGCATGGCATCCCGGTAACCGCGGTACCGGGCGCGCCCGACCTCGGTGTCCAGCCGCCCGCAGATCGTGGCCACCCGGGTCCGACCGACCGCGATCAGGTGCTCGGTCGCCGCGCGCGCTCCGCCGACGTTGTCGACATCCACGTACCACCGGGGGTCCACACCGACCGGGCGCCCGCCGAACACGACGGGCATCTCCGCCTCCTCGGCCATGCGGGCCAGCGGATCGTCCTCGCGCAGCGCCATCAGCATCACACCGTCGGCACCCTTGGACCGAAGAAGCTGCTCAACCCGTTTGCGCCCCCGATCGGAGGCGGCCAGGCACAGCATCAGATGCAGATCGGCATCTTCCAGAGCGGCCGAGGCCCCCACGATCACCTGAGCGAAGAACGGATCCGCGAAGATCGACGGATCCTCTCCCGAGACGACCAGGGCGGCCGCACCCGTCTGACGGGTCGCCAGCGCGCGGGCGGTCGGATTCGGCACGTAGCCGAGTCGGTGGACGGCCCGTTCGACCGCCTCTCGTTTGGCGCGGCTGACGTGCGGGGCGTGGTTGAGCACACGCGAGGCCACCGACCGTGAGACACCGGCCAGTTCGGCCACCTCATCGAGTGTCGAATGCCGGCGTGGCACACCTTCCGCCATGATCTGCCTTCCTGCGACGAGTTGAACGCGGGGAAACTGGAAGCGCTTCCAGTTCGAGGACTGTAAAGCTTTCCAGCCGCCGTGTGAAGTGCAGGTCAAAAAGCGGTACTTGACAGGCCGACCGGTGCGTCACACGATACGGCCCACACCCCAAGGCACCCAGAGATTCGACTGGGATCGCTTCCAGTGGGAGCGCTTCCACTCGCTCCGCAGGTCCGAGGGGCCGCCGTGCCACCGCACTTCCTCAGTGCGCCGCCCGCTCAGGACGAGAGCGCGCGGCGCGTCCGCCGTCAGGAAACCGAGGTACCGTCATGCGCCGCCGAATCCGCGCCCTCGCAGCAGCCTTCTTCGCGCTGCCGCTGGCGCTCGCCGTCGCGCCGTCCGCCCACGCGGCCGACCCGACCACCATGACCAGCGGGTTCTATGTAGACCCGAACTCCAGCGCGAAGCAGTGGGTCGCCGCCAACCCCGGTGACGGCCGGGCACCCGCGATCAACGCCTCCCTCGCCAACACCCCCATGGCCCACTGGTTCGGCTCCTGGAGCGGCACCATCGGCACCGCCGCGGGTGCGTACGTCGGGGCGGCGGACTACTGGGACAAGTTGCCCGTCCTGGTCGCCTACAACATCTACCACCGCGACTACTGCGGCGGGCATTCCGGAGGCGGCGCCGCCTCGCCGTCCGCCTACGCGAGCTGGATCGCGCAGTTCGCCGGCGGAATCGCCAACCGCCCGGCCGTCGTCATCCTCGAACCTGACGCCATCGCGGACTACGGCTGCATGAACCAGGCCCAAATCGACGAACGCCAGGGCATGATCAGTGGAGCCCTCGCCGAGTTCAACCGCCAGGCGCCCAACACCTGGGTCTACCTCGACGCCGGCAACCCGGGCTGGGTGAGTGCGGCAGCGATGGCCCAGCGCCTCCACGAAGCGGGCCTCCGGCAGGCCCACGGCTTCTCCCTCAACATCTCGAACTACTACACCACCGCCCAGAACACCGCCTACGGCAACGCCGTCAACAGCGAACTGGCGGCCCGCTACGGCTACACCAAGCCGTTCGTCGTCGACACCAGCCGGAACGGCAACGGCTCCAACGGCGAGTGGTGCAACGCGGCCGGTCGCCGCATCGGCACGCCCACCCAGACGGGAGGCGGCGCCGAGATGCTCCTGTGGATCAAGGCCCCGGGCGAGTCCGACGGCAACTGCGGCGTCGGGACCGGCTCCGCAGCCGGACAGTTCCTCCCCGAGGTCGCCTACAAGATGATCTACGGCTACTGACACCGGACTCCTGTGGCCCGGTACCTCCCGTCCCCGCGGCCGGGCCACAGCGACCACCGCCATCCTCCCCCACCCTCCGACCAGGAGCCATCATGAAGCCACGCAACCTACGGCGCCGTGCGACCGCCGCCCTCGCGGCGCTCGCGGCCTGCGCCGCCCTCACAGCGACGCAGGGGCAGGCACAGGCCACACCTCCCGGCGACGGGCTCACCCCAGCCACGAAGTTCTACGTGGACCCGCACAGCAAGGCCGCCAAGCAGGTGCTCACCGACCTCAGGAACGGCGACTTCACGAACGCCGTGAACATGGCCAAGCTCGCGAGCTGGCCGCAGGCCGAGTGGTTCACCGAAGGCACACCCCAAGAGGTCCGGGACAAGGTGAGAAACCTCGTCCGCGACGCCCGGACGGTGAACAGGACCCCCGTCCTGGTCGCCTACAACGTGCCGGGACGGGACTGCACGCAGTACTCCAGCGGCGGAGCCGCGTCCTCCGCCGCCTACCGGCAGTGGATCGACGCCTTCGCCGTCGGCATCGGCGACAGCAAGGCGGTGGTCGTCGTCGAACCCGACGGCCTGGCCCTCCTTCCCCGCGACTGCGGGCCCGCCGTCGACCCGACCGGCGAGCTCACGGCGACCCGCATCGCCGACCTCGCGTATGCCGTCAAGACGCTCAAGGCCAGGCCTCGCACCACGGTCTACCTCGACGCGGGCAACGTCCTGTGGCGGCCCGTCGGCGACATGGCGCGACGACTGCTCGACGCCGGCGTCAAGGACAGCGACGGCTTCGCCCTCAACGTGTCCAACACCCACCCCACCGACCACAACGCCAGGTACGGCACCTGGATAGCGAAGTGCATGTGGTTCGCCACCGAGGGCCCCGAGGAGACGCGCGGCCACACCGACTGGTGCGCCACCCAGTACTATTCGCCCGCCGCGCCCAACGACGGCACCCCCGGCAACGCCGTGAACTCCGCCGACCCCGCCACCTGGCGCTGGACCGATGCCTGGTTCGACCAGACCGTGGGCACCCCGCCGAACGACGCCCTCCACCACTTCGTCATCGACACCAGCCGCAACGGTCTCGGCGCCTGGACCCCGGAGCCCGGGAAGTACACCGGCGACCCGGAGATCTGGTGCAACGCCCCCGGCCGCGGGCTCGGCCCGCGCCCCACCGCCGACACCGGCGTCCCGCTCGTCGACGCCTACTTGTGGATCAAGATCCCCGGCGAGTCCGACGGCAGTTGCACACGCAACACCGGCGGCACGATCGACCCCGAGTACGGCATCGTCGACCCGCCGGCCGGCACCTGGTGGCCTTACCAGACCCACACGCTGGCCCGCAACGCGGCACCGCGGCTCACCTTCAACCACTGAGCCCCGCTCCCCGGCGGCCGTGCTGATGCCGGCTTGGCTCTGTGACGACGAGGCCCGAGCCGTGCCCCCCGGCGCGTCGACGAATGCGACGGCCCTGGCCGTGATCACCAGCGCGCCGCGGCCGGGAACGGCTCCCGCCGCTGCTGGCGCAGCCGTTGACGATGGTGACGCGCATCACTAATCTGCGCTCCAGATCTCCCGCCTATCAACCAGGTGTTCTTCACACCGGTGAGTGGGAGCGCTCCCACAACCTCATCCGCGAGTGTCGCCAACCAGGAAGGGATATGACTGGCATGGTCACGTCATTCACCGTCCGGGCGAAGGTCCAACGGGTGGACGACGTCATTCGTCGTGGTGGTCACTCTGCTGACCGCGCTACCGACGGGCGTCGGTGCCGCGGTGACGGCGCGTGCCGGAGGCGGCGGCGCGGCTCATCGCCGTCGACTTTCCACTGGTCCCCCAACAGCGTCCTGACCGGGCCCACCAGCCTCGGCGAACTCGTCCGCTCCGGCAACGACCAGACCCTGATCACCGATCCGTGCCGCCTCCCGTACATGTACCGGGGCAGGGATCCCGCCGGAGGCGACTGCCTCCGCCTTCCCTGGCGGACGGGTCTGCTCACCGAGACCAACTTCCCCCTGCTGACGCCCCACGACATTCCAGAGGATCCGCACATGCCCCGCACCACAGCGTCGTTACTCCGCCGTCCCCCACGCCTCTCCGCCGCGCTCCTGACGGGAGCGCTCTTCATCGGCGGTCTCGCGGCCGCACCCGCCGCCACGGGCGCGTCCGCCGCGTCGGCGGCGACCACGGCCGTCCGCGTCAACCAGGTCGGCTACCTACCCGACGGACCCAAGCGCGCCAGCGTCGTCACCACGACGGCCCAGGCACTCACCTGGCAGCTGCGAAACGCGTCCGGGACGGTGGTCGCCTCCGGTTCGACCGTCCCGCGCGGCGCCGACGCTCCCTCCGGGCAGTCGGTCCAGGTGGCCGACTTCTCCTCGTACCGGAGCACGGGCACCGGATACGTCCTGGCCGTGGACGGCGGCAGCAGCGCGCCGTTCGACATCCGCGCGGACCTCTACGACGCGCTGCGCTCCGACGCGATGGCCTTCTTCCACCACCAGCGCAGCGGCATCGCGATCGACGCCTCCCTGGTGGGCTCCGCCTACGCCCGCCCCGCCGGACACCTCGGCATCGCGCCCAACAAGGGCGACACCTCCGTCCCCTGCCAGGCCTCCGTGTGCGATGGCACCCAGGACGTCAGGGGCGGTTGGTACGACGCGGGCGACCACGGCAAGTACGTCGTGAACGGCGGCATCTCGACCTGGCTGGTGGTCAACTCCTTCGAGCGGGCCAAGCGGGCGGGGAAGGAGGCGCCGCTGGGCGACTCCACGCTGCGGGTCCCCGAGCGCGGCAACGGCGTACCGGACGTCCTCGACGAGGCCCGCTGGGAGCTCGACTTCCTCATGCGGATGCAGGTGCCCGAGGGCAAGCCGTACGCGGGCATGGCCTTCCACAAGATCCATGACGCGGCCTGGACCGGCATGCCCCTCCGCCCCGACCAGGACGCTCAGCCCCGCGAACTCCACCGCCCGTCCACGGCCGCGACCCTCAACCTCGCGGCGGTCGCAGCGCAGTGCGCCCGGGTCTACCGGCCGTACGACTCCGCGTACGCCGACCGCTGCCTGTCCTCCGCCCGCCGGGCCTGGACGGCGGCCCGGGCCAACCCGGCCCTGTACGCGCCGGACTCGGACAGCACGGGCGGCGGGGCCTACGGAGACACACGGGTCACCGACGAGTTCTACTGGGCGGCCGCCGAGCTCTACGCGGCGAGCGGCGAGAGCACGTACCGGGACGCGGTCACCTCCTCGTCCTGGCACACCTCCGCCGACGCCTTCAGTCCGTACGGCTTCGGCTGGGCGGACACGGCCGCGCTCGGCCGGCTCGTCCTGGCCACCGTGCCCAACGGGCTGCCCGCCGCCGACGCGGCCCGGATCCGCTCCTCGGTGACCGCCGCAGCCGACGGCTACCTGGCCAGGATGGCCGCCCAGGGCTACGCCGTGCCCGTGCCGGCGGACGGCTACTTCTGGGGCTCGAACGGCGAGGTCGCCAACGACGCGGTCGTCATGGCCGTCGCCGGGGAGCTGACGGGTGACGCCCGCTACCGCGCAGGTGCGCTGGAGACCATGGACTACCTGCTCGGCCGCAACGCCCTCGGCCTCTCGTACGTGACGGGCCACGGCGAGATGTCCTCGCAGAACCAGCACCACCGCTTCTGGGCCCACCAGCTGGATCCTGCGCTGCCCCACCCGCCGGCGGGATCGCTGGCGGGCGGGCCCAACAGCGCGCTCCAGGACCCGATCGCGGTGGAGAAGCTGACCGGCTGCGCCCCCGCCGCCTGCTACATCGACCACATCGACTCGTACTCGACCAACGAAGTCGCCGTCAACTGGAACGCCCCGCTGGCCTGGCTCGCCGCCTACGCCGCCGAGCGCACCTCCACCGGCGGCGAACCGCCCACCGCCACCTGCGCGGTGACATACACGGTGAGCAACGCCTGGAGCACCGGCTTCACCGCGAACGTCACCGTCAAGAACACCGGCCCGACGGCCGTGGACGGATGGCAGCTGACCTGGACCTACCCGGACGGCCAGCGCGTCACGAGCGCCTGGAACGCCACCGTCACCCAGAACGGCACCGCCGTCAGCGCTCGCAACGCCGACTGGAACCATGCGATCGCCCCGGGTGCGACCGCGAGCTTCGGAGTCCAGGCAACGTACAGCGGGTCCAACCCCTCCCCCACGGCCTTCGCGCTCAACGGGAGCGCCTGCGCCTGAAAGGCTCGGGCACCCCGAGGGCCCGGCTCGCCGCGCGACCGCGGCGGGCCGGGCCCTCGCGATCCTCGAGCCGGGACCTTATCTCCGCGAGGGCTGCCACCTGATCCTGCACTCGACCGTCACCTACTCCGCAGCCAGGACACCCTGGGGCACTCTCCCCTTCGCTTGAGGCGGGCGAGGCTCCCGCCGCCGCCACTCGTACGAGGCGGCCCCGGTCCGGTTGGGCCGAACGACGAAGACAACCGAGTTTCTTCGTCGCCGTGGATGAACTGCGGGCCCATCGGCCGCCCTAGGGGGAACTCTCACTGGAAGGCCCCGACGTGACCTCTGATCTCCACCGACGCGCCATCGTCGCCGATACCCACAACGATCTGCTGATGGCGGTGTCGGCTCGGCCCCCGCATCGCTGGGCGGACTTCTTCCGCGAACGCTGGCTGCCGCAGCTCCAGGCAGGGAGGCGTGGACATCCAGGTGCTGCCCGTCTTCATCGACGACCCCTACCGGCCGGAAGGCGCGCTGCGCCGCACCCTGCGGATGATCGAGACCGCGCACATCCTGGCGGAGGGGAACCCGGACACCGTGGCCCTCTGCAAGGACGGCGCCGAGATCGACGCCGCTCTCGCCGCGTCGAAGATCGCACTCGTGCTCGCCCTGGAGAGCGCGCCGGGCGTCGACGCCGACGTCGAGCTGTTCCACACCCTTCACCGCCTCGGTGTACGCGTCGCCTCCATCGCGCACTGGAACCGCACCCCGCTCGCCGACGGCAGCGGAGAGGACGCCACCGGTTCCCGGCTCACGACCGCCGGAGTCCGGGCCTTGGCGGAGATGGAACGACTCGGCATGATCTTCGACGTCTCCCACCTCGGCGCCGCAGGGGTGGCCCACGTCCTGGAACTGGCCACTCGCCCCCGCCTGCGGCCGCGACAGCACCCCGACCTACTCCAACGTCAACAACGGAGGGAGCCGCTGCCGCTTCTGCTCCTCCCATTCGTCAAACGCCGAGCAAGCCGCGGCCGAGATGCGCGCGGCCGGTTTCGAACCGCTGGAGCCCTACCCGGGCCGGACCACGGACCCGTGGCGCTGCCGCTGCTCGTGCGGGAACGACGTCATGACGCGGCTGTCCTTCGTCCGGTCAGGAACGACGGGGTGTAAGAAGTGCCCCCGGGCCGACGGCCGAACCGACGCGTCGAAAGCAGCCGCCGAGGCTCGAGAGGCCGGGTTCGAGCCTCTGGAGACCTCTCCCGGAAAAACCACCGACCGGTGGCGCTGCCGCTGTGTGTGCGGGGCCGAAGCCACGGTGGCCCCGACGAACATCAGGCGGGGCCGAACCAAGTGCGGCTCCTGCTCCAAGGACAACGACGCCGGGGCACGCCCGCGTCCCTGCCGGGTCCTACGTCAGGCCGGCCCCGGCAGGGTCGCCGTCGAGGAAGCCGCCCGACTGGTGCTGCCACAGTTTCGCGTACGCGCCCTCCGCGGCGAGCAGCTCGTGATGTGTGCCCTGCTCGGCGATCCGTCCGCGGTCGAGGACGACGAGCTGATCCATGGTGGCGACCGTGCTCAGCCGGTGGGCCACCACCAGCGCGGTCCGCCCTTCCATGAGGCGCCAGAGCGCGTCCTGGACGAGGACCTCGCTCTCGGAGTCCAGGGCGCTGGTCGCCTCGTCGAGCAGCAGGATCGGCGCGTCGCGCAAGATCGCCCGCGCGAGGGCGACTCTCTGGCGCTGCCCGCCGGAGAGCTTCACGCCGCGCTCGCCCACCATCGTGTCGAAGCCGTCGGGAAGCGCATGGACGAACTCCGTGACATGCGCCGCCTCGGCCGCACGGTGGATCTCGGCATCGGTGGCGTGCGGCCGGGCGAACGCGATGTTCTCCCGCAGGGTGCGGTGGAACATCGCCGGGTCCTGCGGCACGTAGGCGATCAGGCTGCGCAGTTCGGCCTGCCGCAGCCTGCTGATGTCCTGTCCGCCGATCGTGATGCGGCCGCCGTCGATGTCCGTCATCCGCAGCAGCAGTCGGGTCAGGGTGGTCTTACCGCCGCCGGACCTGCCGACGAACCCGACCTTCGCCCCGCTGGGCACGGCCAGGTCGAGGTCCTCGAAGAGCGGCTTCGCGCCCGCGTGGGCGAAGTTCACCTTCTCGAAGCGCACGTCGGCGCCCTTGACGAGGAGCGGCTCCGGCACGGCCGGGTCCCGTACGGTCGGCGGGGTCAGCAGCAATTCGGTGAACTGCGCGGCCTCGGTCATCGAGCTTTCCAGGCGGCGGTAGATCTGGTTGAACTCGAACATGATCCGTGTGGCGTTGGAGTAGTAGGTGAAGGCGACGACGACCGCCTCGACGCCGTGCTCTCCCGCGCCGAGCGAGAGGGCGAGCAGCAGTCCGAGGGCGTTGGTCAATACGGACATCGGCGCGACCACGGTGTCGATGCGCAGGTTTCCGTAGTCCCACGAACGCAGGCTGAGCCGCCGCGATTCGGCGACGCGGGAGCGGTGTTCGGCGGCCTCGCGGTGTTCGGCGGCGAAGGACCGGACGGTGTCCATGTTCATCAGGGAGTCGGCGACGTGGCCGGAGACCCGGGCGATGGCCTCCTCGCGCTGGTCGACGAGCGTCTGCCGACGACGGATCAGGGGCCGCACGCACAGGGCCGTCACCGCGATCATCACCAGGAGCCCGACGACGAGCAGGGGTTCGTACGTCCACAGCACCACCGACGCGAACGCGAGGGGGACCAGTTTGCCCATGACCGAGAAGGTGAGCGTGTCGACGAACTCCTCGAAGCGGGAGGCGAAGCTCAACACCCGCTTGGTCAGCGAGCCGGCGAAGTTGTCGTGGAAGAAGGCGGCGTCCTTGGCGAACAGCTCGTCCATGCCGATCACGTACAGGTGCTCGATGCCGAGGGCGTCGAGGCGGTTCAGGCAGTGCAGTCCGAAGCGCCAGAGGGTCTCGGCGAGCAGGAGCACGCCGGCGAAGCCGAGGACGTAGGGCAGCATCGGGCCGATACCACTGTCGGCGCCCCCCGCGATACGGCCGACGAGCTTCGCGACCACGAGCGGCGCGATGTAGAAGATGCCGATGTTGCCCAACGCCGGAAGCAGCATCGCGGGCACTGCCAGCCGCTTGAGCCGGACCAACTCCTTTCCGTAGTAACGAAGTGCGAGGAGCACAGGGCCCCCGCCCGGCGAAGTCTTGCGCGATTCAGGCTTTTCCATCCCAACCCTGCTTTGTCTGATCGAACTGGACAGGGTTGGCAGTGTTCCGCGCGGACACTCGCGCCGTCCAAGGGTTTTCCTCGATCGATCCATCCGCCACCACCGGACCGACAATCGATGATCGGAACCCCGCGGAAGCCGTTTCCGCTGGTCATCGGGGCCCGATTCCTGCACCACCAACAGACGGTCCGAGGACTACCCGGTCGCCGTCCATCATCCGACGGTCGGTCCGGTGAGCGGAAGAAACACTCGCCCGGGTGACTGTGGGGCGAGTGAGGGCCGGCACGTGATCATCGGTATGAGGGCCTCCCTGATCCGCCGCGCCTGCGCCGCGGCCCTGCTCGTCACGTCCACCCTCGCCCCCGTCATCGCCGCCGCACCCCAACCCGGCGCGCCCGCACCGGAGTCGAAGCGTGCGGTGCAGGCCTGGCCGCTCGGCGAGAACACCGTCCCGTACAGGCTCGACTTCCTGGGGACCACGGCCGGCGGCCTCTCCGGGATCGACCGCGACCGATGCACCGGCGGGTACGTCCTCATCAGCAACGACCGCTCCTTCGGTGTACCCGTCCCCCGCCCTTGGCGACGGCAAGGCGATCGACCCGGAGGAGATCTGCGTCGACCCGCGCGACTGCCCCTACTGGTGGGGGCAGGAGGGCGACCGGCCCGCCGTCGCCGGCGCGCCGGTGATCCGGCCGTCCATCGAGATCTCCGACTCCGACGGCACCCACAGCGGCCGGCTGCGGCTGCCGGAGAACTACCTGATCACCGCGGAGCGCGGGACGCGCCGGAACCAGGCCGTCGAGGCGCTCACCTTCGGCGCCCGCGGCACCGTCGCGTCCAGCACGGTCGAAGGCCGGCTGCTCCAGGACGGTCCGGTGCCCGACCTGACGCACGGCGCTCTCGTCCGCGTCACGCGGCCGTCCCGCGGCGGCCGGGTGCTCGGACAGTTCGCGTACCCCATCGAGAAGATCTTCGCCGAGTCCGACCCGACCAGCGCCTGGGGCCCCGACACCGGCGTTACCGTCCATCCTGGCCTTCCCCGACGACCCCGAGCGCTACCTCGTACTCGAACGAACCTGGGTCGCCGGCTCCGGCTACAAAATCCGCCTGTACGACACCACCACGCGGGGCGCCACCGACGTACGGGCCATCGATTCCTCGGCCGGACAGCCCGTCGTCGCACGGGTGGGCCGGTCAGGCGCCCTCGTCGAAACGGCCTGACTCCACCTGGAGAGCGAGGGACTGCAGCACCTCGGCGGAGGAGATGTCGGTCCGCCCCTCGTCGTGCGCCACGGCGAGACTCGCGAAGGCCAGAGTGAACCCGGAGACCATCGTGTGGAGCGCGGGCCCGAGCGCCGCGGCGAGCAGGTGGGCGACTTCCTGCGGTGCGGCGTCGGCCGGCACGCTGATGTGGGGCAGCATCTCGTTCAGCATCTGGGTGACCACCCGCGGCTCGATCTCGGACGCGACCTCGAAGGCCTCCTCGCCGTCGCTCTCGTCCTCCACGGCCCGGCGGATCTCCTGAGCCTCCGTCAGGATGGCGATCACTCGCTTCAGAACCTCAGCTCGCTCCATTTCACGGAGCCTAGCCCCACGCCGACAGGACCGGCCGCGTCGATCGGTTCGTGCGTCGCTACCGATCGGCGCGGCGGGCAGTCCGCGAGTGTGGCGGAGCAGGCCCGCGAGCCCGTCTCCTGGGACCCGCTGCGCCGGGCTTGCCCGAACGCGATCGGCGCGGGGCCGGGCGTGGGCGACACCGGCTGTGCGGAGACCTCCTCGCAGGTCCAGGCATGGCACGGGCCCGACCGGACGTGGCGGCCGGCCGGGCACCCCCTCGCACAGGAGACGGTGGCCGTCAGGGACTCGCCGACCGTTGAGGACAGCATCAGAAGCTGCCGATCCGTCTCGTCGTGCGCGCCACCGCGGAGGCGGTGCCTCCCTGATCCGGCGATCACGATTCCGCTGTGACACGGCTTGGTCGTGGCGTCGGCGCGGTGGCCGATGTCACGACCAAGCCCGATGACGGGGACGCCGTTCGACCAGCTCGTAGCGGCCGGCGACGAGTGTCGGGATGCTGCCCGGCCACGCGCACACTCCAGGAACCGATGGGCCGATCAGGTGATCGAACCACGGCTGGATCACGCCTCCGGTGGAGGAGTCCCGAAGAGCGGTGCTCGCACCGCGTCAGGAACGCGTCAGGGTGTCGACGAGGGCCAGTTCCTCGGTGTCGAAGTCGAGTTGGTGGAGGGCGGCAACGCTGTCCTCAAGCTGTCGTGTGCTGCTCGCCCCCACGAGGGCCGAGGTGACACGGCCGCCGCGCAGCACCCAGGCGAGGGCGAGCTGGGCCAGGGTCTGGCCACGGGACGCGGCGAGGTCGTTCAGCGCGCGCAATCGGGTCACGAGGTCCTCGGTGACGGAGTCCCTGTTCAGGAAGGGGCTGTCGCTCGCGGCGCGGGAGTCCTCGGGGATGCCGTCCAGGTAGCGTCCGGTCAACAGTCCCTGTTCCAGCGGGGAGTAGGCGATGGAACCGGTCCGCAGACCGTCGAGGGCGTCGAGCAGGCCCTCGTCCTCCGGGCGTCGGTCGAGCATCGAGTATCGGGGCTGGTGAAGAGTGAGGGGGGTGCCCAGCTCGCCGAGGATGCGGGCTGCCTCGCGGGTCTGCTCGGCCGAGTAGTTGGAGACGCCGACGTACAGCGCCTTGCCCTGCTGGACCGCGGAGTGCAATGCGCCCATGGTCTCCTCCAGGGGGGTCTCCGGGTCGAAGCGGTGCGAGTAGAAGATGTCGACGTGGTCGAGGCCGAGCCGGCGCAGGCTCTGGTCGAGCGACGACAGGAGGTACTTGCGGGAGCCCCATTCGCCGTACGGGCCGGGCCACATCAGGTATCCGGCCTTGGTGGAGACGATCAGTTCGTCGCGGTAGGGCGCGAAATCCGTGCGCAGGAAGTCGCCGAGGGCGGACTCCGCCGAGCCGGGCGGGGGGCCGTAGTTGTTCGCCAGGTCGAAGTGGGTGATCCCGAGGTCGAAGGCGCGGCGCAGGATGGCGCGCTGGGTCTCCGCCGGGCGGTCCGGGCCGAAGTTGTGCCACAGCCCCAGGGAGAGGGCGGGGAGCTTCAGGCCGCTGCGCCCGGTACGTCGGTACAGCATGTCGGCATAGCGAGCGGAATGTGCGGTGTACAACGCGACTCCATGGCATGGGGGCGGCCCCGGTGACCGGGGTGTGGCGGGGAGGTGGTGGTGCCGTCACCAATCTCCCTCGACCCATGGGTATGAATCCAACAGGAGAATCCGATGCGATTCAGCGCGTAGCCTTCTGAATCATGGAACTGCGGCATCTCCAGCACTTCGTCGCCGTCGCCGAGGCCCGGCACTTCACTCGGGCTGCGGAGCGGCTCATGGTCTCCCAGTCAGGTCTCTCCGCGTCGATCCGGACCCTGGAGCGGGATCTGAGGGCTCCGCTGTTCGTACGCAGCACCCGCCGGGTGACGCTGACGGAGGCAGGGCGGGCGCTGCTGGTCGAGGCGGAACGCATCCTGACGCAGGTACGGGCCGCGCACGAGGCGGTGGCGGCCGTGCAGGGCGTGGTGCGCGGCACGCTCTCCCTCGGGTCCGAGCAGTGTGTCGCGGGAGTGCACGTGGCGGGGCTCCTTGCCACGTTCAGGCGACGGCACCCGGAGGTGGAGATACGGCTCCGTCAGGAGGGCGGACTCGCTCTGGCCGAGGATGTCGCCGGGGGGCGCCTCGACCTGGCCTTCGCGTACCGCACCCGGGCGGACTCCGACCACCTGCGCTCGGTGCCGCTGGCGGCCGAGCCGATGACGCTTCTGTGCCACCCCGGGCACCCGCTCGCCATGGCCGGGCCGGTCCTCGCGCTTCGCGACCTCAGCGGGGAGGAGTTCGTCGACTTCCACCCCGGCTGGGGACCGCGTCGGGCCACGGACGCGACCTTCGCCACCGCGGGCGTACCGCGAACCGTGAGCCTGGAGGTGAACGACGTACACAGCCTCCTGGACCTGGTGGAGGAGGACCTCGGTGTCGCCGCCGTACCGCGGCACTTCCGGCACAAGCGGGATTCCCTGCACGCCGTCCCTCTTGCCGACACCGGCGAGGCCGTCTACGAAACGGTGGCCCTGCTGCCACCGCCGCAAGCCACCAGCCCGGCGGCCCGCGCGCTGATGACACTGCTGGAGGAGGGAACCGTCCGGTGAGGTGCGAGATCGCGCGCCGCTCCGGACGCTCACCGGATGGCGCGGTGTCGGACGCCGCGTACGACTCCGGGCGATCCAGCGTCTCCAGGTCGACGATGTCGACGATGTCGACGACGGAGGAGACGGCACGGGCCCCATGGGCGAGCCGTCCGTCGGGAGACGAGGTGACGGGCGATCCGTCGGGCGTCGGGTCGGTGACGGCCAGGTCGGTGCGGCCGGCCGCCGTTCGCACGTGGCGGCCGCCGTTCGCACACCGGCAGGCCTCGGCGCCCAGGTCGGCCACACCCCCGAGTACCCGCCTGGACGGTCCGGGGAGGGTACGGCGGGTACAGCGACGCCCGAATGCCGAGGCCGAGACCAAAGTCGTACTCGGGCGGCCGTCTCGGAGACTCTCGGCCGATGTGCGGGACCGTGCAGGGCTGTGAAGGTGGCCGGGAGAGCAACCGTCGGACCCACGTGAGGGGACGGAGAGCGAGAGAGAGTGAGAGCGACGATGGTCCGGCACGAACCCCCGGTCACGGTGCGACTTCCCGAGGCGTGGCTGTGGGGCGTCATCCTGGTCGGGGCCGGGCTCGGTGCCGGTGCCGCGTTCGCCGTGGGTCCGGTCGCCGACTGGATCATCCGCATCTTCGACGGCGTACCGGGTCCGCTCAAGTTGGCGGCCGCCCTGCCGCTCGTCTGGGCCGTGCCTGCGCTGACTCTCGCCGGCGCATTGGCCGGGGCATGGGTGGCGGGCGTCTGGCGCGCGGAGAATCCCGTGGTCGAGGTGGGCGCGGACAGCATCGTCGTCCATGACGGCGGCGGCGGTCGCCACGTCGAACGAGCGCGGCTCGCCGAGGTGTTCACCGACGGCCACGACCTGGTGCTGCGTGGTGCCGACGGTGGGGAACACGTCCGTACGCGGGTCGACAGCGGCCTCGCGGGTCGCCTGCGGTCCGCGTTCGAACAGCACGGCTACCCCTGGAGCGGCACCGTCGAACCGCACGAGTCCGCCTACACCGTCTGGGTCGACGGGACACCGGACCTCGACGAGTCCACCCACGCCTTGCTGCGGAAGCGCCGAAGGGCGATCGCCGACGACCGCACCGGCGCCGCCGACGAGGCCCGCGAGGAGTTGCAGGCACGAGGCATCAGCGTGCGGGACCGCGGCAAGGCCCAGCAGTACCGCACGGTGTGAACGCGGAGGATCGGGGCCGAGAGGTGGCGGCCTTGATCCCGCAGATCGGGCCCCGGGAAGGTTGCGAAGGGCCGCGGTCGCGGTGTCAACCGCCTTCGGGCAGATACCAGCGGTGGGGCCTGATGAGCCGGCGCAGGCTGTCCGGTCCCCAGGATCCCTGGGCGTACGGCTCGACCGGCGGTGGGGACTGCAGCAGGGGAGCGGCCACCGCCCAGAGGCGTTCGATGCCTGCGGCGTCGGTGAAGAGGGACTGGTCACCCAGCATCGCGTCCAGGATGAGGCGCTCGTAGCCCTCCAGGGCATGGTCCTCGTTGAACGAACCGGCGTAGTCGAAGACCATCTCGGCCTGCGTCAGGCGCATCTGGGGGCCGGGCTGCTTGGCGAGGAAGCGCGCCGTGACGGTTCCGGGGTCCTCGAAGTCGATGACCAGCTCGTTGTGGCGGCCGTCGGCGGATTCCTGGGCAGCCAGCGGGAACATGCGCAGAGGTGGCTCGCGGAAGCCGAGGGTGATCACGTGCCGGCTCTCGGCGAGGGCCTTGCCGGAGCGCAGGTAGAAGGGGACGCCGGCCCAGCGCCAGTTGTCGATCTCGAGGCGCAGGGCCGCGAGGGTCTCGGTGTCGGAGACCGGGTCGACTCCGGACTCGTCCCGGTAGCCGTCGTACTGTCCACGGACCACGTGGGCCGGATCGAGGGGGCGCAGGCTCTGGAAGACCTTGTCCTTCTCCGCGCGCAGCGCGTTCGCGTCCAGGGTGGCCGGCGGTTCCATGGCGATGAAGCCGAGGAGCTGGAAAAGGTGCGTGACGATCATGTCGCGGAGGGTGCCGGTGCCTTCGAAGAAGTGGGCGCGGCCCTGGATGTCGATGTGTTCGGGAACGTCGATCTGTACGTGGCTGATGTGGTCGCGGTTCCAGACCGGCTCCAGGAGTCCGTTGGCGAAGCGCAGGGCGAGGATGTTGTCGACGGACTCCTTGCCCAGGAAGTGATCGATGCGGAAGACGCGGGACTCGTCGAAGACGGCGTGGATGGCCTGGTTGAGGGCACGGGCGGAGGCGAGGTCCGTGCCGAACGGCTTCTCCACGATCACGCGGGCGTCCTGGGCGAGCCCGGAGGCACCGAGCGTCTGCACGACCGAGGCGCATGCCTGAGGGGGTACGGCGAGGTGGTGGAGGAGCCGTGGACTGCCGCCGATCGCCCGCTGCGCCTCCTGTACGGCGGCGAGGAGCGGGCCGGGGTCTTCCGGGTCGGCGGCGCCGAAGGTCAGCCGGCTCTCGAAGTCCCGCCACTCCTGACCCTCGGGCGTGGCCCGGCCGAACTCGGTGACGGCTTCGTGCGCGTGTACGCGGAACGCGTCGTCGCCGAGGGCGACGGCGGCGGGGGCCGATCCGATGATCCGGTAGCGGTCGGGCAGCAGTCCCGCTCTGGCCAGGTGGTACAGGCCGGGTAGGAGCTTGCGGCGAGCGAGGTCTCCGGTGGCACCGGAGATGACGATGACGTGGTCCTCGGGGGTGGGCCCGGTGGGGCTCTGGGGTGTGGCCACGTCAGATCTTCCTTTCGCCACGGCCGTCGGACTCGCCGTGCGTCGCGGTGTGGGGCTTGCCGGGGGGCGTCGCGTCGGCGCACCCGGTGCGGGACGGCCCGGTTCGACGAGGTGTTGGTCGGATCGCCCCTGGACACGGCGCTCCGGTGCTTCCGGCCCGGACGCGCAGGGAGCGGCGGAGGGGGCGGCGCCTCAGGCGTGGGACACGACGGCCACGGGGCAGGCGACGTGGTGGAGCGCCGCCTGGGTCACGGCGCCGATGTGCGTCCCCGGCACGGCCCGCCGCTTCCGTCGGCCCACTACCAGCAGTCCGGCGCCGGAGGCTGCTTCGAGGAGGCTGTTGCCGGGCCTGTCGTGGACGACTTCCTCGGTCACATCGACCTTCGCGAACTGCTTTCTGTGGCGTTCGGCGGCGGCCGTGAGCGCCGTTCGCAGCCGAGCGGCCGCCTCGGATCCGTCCCTGCCGTCGCGGTGGTGCGGCAGGGCGGAGTGCCAGGCCGACACGATGTGCAGGGGGACTCCGCGGCGGGCTGCGAAGTCGAAGGCGAAGCCCAGCAGCTCGTCCGCGGGGTGCTGTACGTCCAGACCGACGACGACCCGCTTGTCGCCGCCCGGGGCGGCGCCTTCCCGTACCAGCACGACCGGGCGTTCCGCCGCGGCCAGGACCTCCTGGGCCACATGGCCGGAGAGGTATCCGGAGCCGTTGCCCGCGCGATGCGAGCCCAGGACCAGCAGCTCGGCATCGGCCGCACGCGCCAGCAGGAGCCGGGCGGGTGCGTCCTCGGTCTCCTCTGTCGCGGTGACGACATCCGGGTGGCTCGTGCGGGCGCGCTCACTGGCCTCCGCCAGCAGGGCCCTCGCCCGCTCCGTACGGACGTCCCGTGACTCCCGCACTGCGGCGACCTGGTGTTCGGGCCACAGCGACGCGTTCACCAGCTGGAGCCCGGATCCGCGCGAAGCGGCCTCCCCCGCTGCCCAGTCGACCGCCGCCAGGCTCCCGTTGGATCCGTTCGCTCCTACCGCGATCTGCTTCATGGGCCCACTCTGGAGCCCTCACGGGAGTCCGGCACCCCCGGCATGGCGACAGAGCGACTCAGCGCCGCGACGTTCCGTGTTCGTGGCGGTGGAGCCGTGGAGCCGTCAGCGTGGCTCGGTGGGCTCCTCACGAGAGGGAGAGCCGACATCGCCCACCGGATCGCTTCGGTCAGCGGCCCGTCCGGACACGCTACGGCGAATCCACGGGCAGCGCGCCGGGGAGCCGAGCTCGCAGAACTCGGCCGCCGTACGGAAATGTCGAGAGAGCGCGTCCAGCACGGCGCCCCCAGCCCCTCGGGGACGGACCGGCTGTCCGGATGATCTTCACCAACCACTGTGTGGACGCCCCTGCGACGAGACGGGTGTGGACCGCACTGCCTCCCATGCAACGCCCACCCCACCCACCCGGCCACCGCAGTGGAGTGGCCGGGTGATGCCCGCTTTCCCGCCGCACGGGCCTGCTGAGGCGCGGTCGGCCGGAGCGCTGCGTACGCTGGCCTGAGGGGGCTCCTCTCGGGACGAGGATCGGAACGTCTGTGAGGCCGGAGATCGACCACGGAGCGTTGTTCGCCGCGACGCCCAGCCCTTATCTGGTGCTGGCACCGGATCTGGTGATCGTGGACGTCAACGAGGCGTACCTGCGGGCGACCGGTCGCACCCGGGACGATCTGCTCGGGCGGCACGTGTTCGACGCGTTCCCCGACAATCCCGACGACCCGGACGCGGACGGGGTGAAGAACCTGGGGGCGTCGCTGGGGCGGGTGCTGGCCACCGGTGAGGCCGACACCATGGCGGTGCAGAAGTACGACATCCCCGTCGTCTCGCAGCCCGGTGTGTTCGAGGAGCGCTGGTGGTCGCCGGTGAACACCCCGGTCAAGAACGCGGACGGGCGGGTCGCGTGGATCATCCACCGCGTGGAGGACGTGACCGCCTTCATGCACTCCCGCCGGTTCCGCAGCCGGCGCGAGGGGCGGCGGATGACCGAGCGTGAGGAGGGGATGGAGGCCGAGCTGTACGCCCGCGCGCGGGAGCTGCAGCGTCTGAACGAGGAGCTGCGGGCAGCGCACGCACGGGAGCGGGAGGTCGCCGTCACCTTGCAGGAGGCGATGCTGCACTCCCCCGACCTGGCCCGGCACAGTGACGTGGCGGTGCGCTATCTGCCGGCGGTCGGTTCGCTGAACGTGTGCGGCGACTGGTACGACGCCGTCGACCTGGACGAGGGGCGGTTCACCGTCGCCGTGGGCGACGTCGTCGGGCACGGGCTGGAGGCGGCCACCGTCATGGGCATGCTCCGCAGCGCGCTGTCCGCGGCCAGTCGGGCGGTGGCCGGGCCGGCCGGGGCCCTGGAAGTGCTGGGCATGTACGCCCGCTCCGTCGACGGCGCGCTCGCCGCGACCGCGGTCAGTGTGCTCGTGGACACCCGCTCCAGGCTGCTCGTCTACTCCAGCGCCGGGCACCCGCCGCCGGTCCTGCTGCACACGGACGGCACGTGCGAGCTGTTGGACCAGGCAACCGACCCGCCGCTGGGAGCCAGACCCGAGCACGTTCCCCGGCCGCAGGCCGGCACCTCCTACCGCCAGGGTGACACCCTCGTCCTCTACACCGACGGACTGATCGAACGCCGCGACGAGGACATCGACACCGGCCTGGACCGGCTCACCACCGCCCTGGGCGACCTCGTCGACCTTGACCCGGCTCAGCTGGCCGACACGCTGCTCGCGCGACTCGGCGTCGCCAGCGGAGCCAGTGACGACATCGCCCTCGTCATCGTCCGCGTCTGAGCCGGGTGTGCGGGGGTGGTCAGTGAGCTGGTGCGTGCAGAACCGCGACGGGTCGATCGAGCTTGGAAGGGCACGATCGACTTCGGGCGCACTCCGCCGGCGATCGGCGTGATCATGGCCGGATCTCGGCCGGGTACGGGTGCGAGGCGTGTTCCCGGCGCGGTCCGGCCGGGCGGGCCAGCGCGAGGGCGATGATGTCCGCCGCCACCTCGGCGGCCTCCATGGCCTGGGCGATGCCCGCGCCGCTCCACGGACCGACCATGCCGGCGCTGTCGCCGGACCCGCCCCCACCACGATGACCTGTGCCTCTTCGTCACCGGCGCCTTCAGGGCCCGAACTGCCGGCCTCGCGCCCGTCACCGGCCTCGTCACTTTTGGTGATCACCCACGACTAGGCCCAGGGCGGGAGGCGGTGGAACGTGCGGCGCGGCCGAGTCCTAGGGTCGTTCGAAGGCCTGGAGTACACCACCGAGCGAGAAGCACAGCGCACCGCACAGTGTCCCCCAGTTGGCGATGTCGGTGTTGACCAGGCTCTGGGTCGTGGGCCGGGTGAAGGCGGCCACTGCGGCGACCATGAAGAGCACCGACCCGAACTGGTTCACCGCGACCACCCACCAGCCGAGGCTGCGCGAGCGGACGCAGGGCCGGGAGCGGTGGCAGATCTCGGCGAAGGCGAGATGCCCCGAGACCAGGAACAGCACGCACCCGATCACGTCGGGAGTCCAGATCAGCCGGTTGCTCTGCTGGACGGTGAGCCCCTGCAGGAAGGAATCCAGCAGGTTGACTCCGAACACAAGTGTCCCGGCGAACAGCACGAACGTGCTGAGCCAGTCCAGGCGCATCGGCTCGTACCCCCACCACCGCCAGCGGCCCGTTGCCAGGGCGCCGCCCCCTTGGGAGTGGCGAGGCGCGTTCAGTACCTGCAGGAGCGAGGTGTAGGCCCCGGTGGTGAAGAACAGCCCGCCCGTGAAGTAGATCGAGGCGCTCTCGACCGGGTCGCCCGAACCGAACTGGGCGACCCCGGCGCCGAGAGCGAAGAGCATTCCGCCTAGGAAGAACGCACCCGAGGCGAGGAAGTTGAGCCTCCGAAGCCGGTCGAGGGCCGCGGCATCGGCAGTCGGGGACATGACGACCGTGCCATCGGGGGTACGGACGGACAGCGCCCCGCGCTTGCGTGCGAGCCGCGACGCCCATACCACCGTCCCCCCATCGGGGCGGTGCCAGGTGAGCCGGGTGGTGAACGGTCCCGCGCCTTCGGCGCGGTGCTCAGGCGGTTCCACGAGAGACGAGCCTAGTTCCAGCTCCTGCGCGCCGAGGGCAGTGAAACGTGGACGTCGTCCTGTCTCTTCTCAGTGACCGGCCCGTGTGCGACGTCATCCTCGTCCAGATCGAACTCGCCGTCAGTGCCGCGGGAACGCCACCGCCGTCGGAGCCGGCCCCAGCGTCGTCGTGCCGGGGGGCGACCGGTGGCCCAGCCCCGTGCGGTACGCGTCCAGCGCGGCCTCGGTACGGCCGCCGCGGCGCAGAAGGTCGCCCAGCAGACGACACAGGTCGGCGAGGTCGCCGCTCGCGCCGCTGCGCTCCAGCAGCCCCAGCGCCATGACGTAGTGCTCCTCGGCTGTCTCGCTGTCCCCTCGCTCCTCGGCGATCAGCCCGAGCAGCCTGTGCGCACCCCCCGCGTGCACGGCGCCGTGCCGATCACCGGGCTCAAGAAATGCGGAGAGCAGGTCCGACGCCTCGCTGTGCCGTCCGAGCCGCCGGAGGACATCGGCCAGCTCCACCTCCACGTGCGCGGTGAACAGCGCCGCGCGTTTGACATTCAGCATGTCCCGGGCGGCACGCAACTCCTGTTCGGCCGAGGCGAGTTCTCCGTTCTGAGCCTGGACGTAGCCGCGCATCCAGTGGCAGTGCGCGAGATCGGTACGCAGGCTGAGCTGCTGGTAGATCGCCTGCGCCTTGGCCAGTGAGGCATCCGCGTCAGCCGTGCGCCCCTCGGCGAGGAAGGTGCGGGCCACCTGCCGGTGCATGCCCGCCACCAGCGCCGGGTCGTCGACCTGCGGAGCGAGCGCCAGGGCGAGCTCGGCGGCGTGCGCGGCACGGGCGTGGGCGCCCATGTCCATGTACGGGCCGATCACGGCGGCGTACAGGATGACCAGCGCCTCGGGGTCGGCCAGACCGCTCGCGCCGAGCTCGTCGATGGTGGACTCGAGGAGGTAGCAGGCGTAACGCAGCTCGCCGGCAAGGAGGTGTGCGACGGCACGGCCACGGATCGCTCGTGCGCGGCGGGGCAGCGGCTTCTCGGCGAGGAGCCGCTCTGCGGCTTGGAAGTGGTGGCCCGCGTCGACCAGTTCACCGGTTTCCAGGGCGCAGTCGCCGAGCCCGAGCAGCGCCTCGGCCTGCTCGGGCACGAGGCCGAGGCCCTCCGCGTCGGTGAGCAGGCGCCGGTAGCTCACGGCGGCCTCCTCCGCCGTCCCGGTGGCCAGCTGCCGGCGCGCGTCGACGAGAGCGAGCCGCAGCTCCGTGGCGAGGTGCGCGGGCCTGCCGGTGGCCAGCTCCTCGTACGACGTACCGAGCCGCTCCGCGAGGAACCGCAGTGCGGTCTCCGAAGGCCTGACCTTGCCCGACTCCAGCGTCGACACATACGCGGGGGTGTAGGAAGGCTCGGCCAACTGTCGCTGCGTCAGTCCGCGTTGAGCGCGCAGCCGCTGCACTCGGTGGCCGATCGTGGCCGGATCGTCCATGCGGATCCCCCTGGTTCGTGAACTGCCCAGTATTCAGAAGCAGTAGGCATTGCGCACCCCCTCGCCTCCCCTCTAGGTTAAGCGACTCCTTCAGCACATTTACTGATGCACTTAACTCGCCTGGCAAGGGGCTGATTTCATGCGTTCAGCACGACGAGGAGTCATGGCGGTCGGAGTGACCGTCGCCCTCACGGCGGTACTCGCCGCCGCACCCGGCAGCGCAGCCGCGGACCCGACGGCGCCCCCCACGGCCCGGGTCGAGGTCGAGATACCCGGGCCGGAACACGGGACGTCCGCCGGGTCCGGCCACACGCGTGTGCCGGCCGAGGGCCGGAACCGGGCGGCCTCCCGCCTGACGGCGACCGAGGTGGCCGCCGACGGCGAGGTGGCCAAGATGGTCGACAACGGCCCCACCGCCGACCGGCTCGACATCGTCGTCGTCGGAGACGGCTACACCGCCGCAGAACTGCCCCGCTTCCACGCCGACGCCCAGCGGAAATGGGCCGAGCTGACGGCCGTCGAGCCGTACACCACGTACCGCGGCCTCTTCAACGTCTGGACCGTCGACGCCGTCTCGAACGAGTCCGGCGTCTCCGGCGACCCCTCTCCCGACACCGTCCGGGACACGGCTCTCGGCTCGTACTTCTGGTGCGACACGATCGAGCGGCTGCTCTGCATCGACCAGGACAAGGTCGACGGATACGTCGCGGAGGCGCCGGAGGCCGACCTGGTGCTCATCCTCGCCAACAGCACCAAGTACGGCGGCGCGGGCTACAACGAGCGCAGTGAGACCCTCGGCTACGAGGGCATATCAACGGCCTCGGCGGGCAACGAGAAGTCCGGCCAGGTCGCGATCCACGAGACCGGCCACTCGCTGGGCAAGCTCGCCGACGAGTACTTCTACCCCGACTACCCCGGCTACGAGCGGTACCTGGGTCCCGAGCCCGCCGACTCCAACATCACCACCCTCACTGCCGACGACATGGCCGACCGGGGCACCAAGTGGCACCGCTGGCTCGGTGAGCAGTCTCCCGACGGCGGCACCGTAGGCGCGTACGAGGGCGGCGGCTACTACGTCACCGGGCTGCGGCGCCCCACCGAGAACTCCCTGATGCGGTCCCTCGACAAGCCCTTCAACCTGCCCGGAGTGGAGGCGATGATCGCCGGCTTCTACCGCGAGGCGCGGATCGCCTCCCCCGTCACGGCCACCGATCGCACCCTCCGCGCGGGCGACGCAGCCAAAGCCCTCGTACCCCGGCTGACGGGGGCGGACGGGCGTCAACTCACGATCCGCTGGCATCTGGACGGGCGGGAGGTGAAGTCCCTCGCGGGCCGCACCGAGGTACGCGTGTCCGACCCGGCCCTGCGGCTGCACGACCTTCGGAGGCACACACTGTCACTCACGGCCGAGGACCGTACGCCCTCGGTGCGGGACCGCAGCATCACCCGGACGATGAGGTCCACGGTCAGCTGGACGGTCCGGCTCTGACGGCCTCCGGCGGGCATCCGTCGCGGTTCGTGACACGGGCGGCGCCGGACATGGCGGAGGAGCGCGTGTATCTGGTGACCGGGGGCGGAACGGGGATCGGGGCGGCGACCGCGCGGACATTGGCCCGGGCGGGTGCTATCTCGTCCCCGTCAGGGTCGCGTAGACCACCGTGTTGGCCCGGTAGCCGGTGTCGCTGGACCAATCGCCGCCGCAGGTGATCAGACGCAGTTCGGGGCGGCCCGAATCGCCGTAGACCTTCTCGTCGGGGAATCGGTCCTTGGCATGAGCCTCCACCGCGTCGACGGTGAAGAGGGCCGTACGGCCGTCGTCGCGGTCGATCTCGATCCTTGCGCCCCGGGAGAGGGTGTAGAGCCGGTGGAAGACGGCGGGGCCGAGCGGAGTGTCCAGGTGTCCCGCCACCACGGCCGTGCCCGGCGCCCCGGGGGCGGTGCCGTCGGCGTACCAGCCCGCCACGGTCGGGGCCGACGCGGGCGGGGGGCGCAGTGCTCCGGTGCCGTCCAGCTCCAGGGGGACGAGGGCGACGTCGACCCCGATGGCCGGAATCCTGATCCGCGTCGCGTCGGACGCCGGCAGCGGCCGGGGTTCGGAGCGGTCCCGGTCGGCTCCGGCGGCGGGCCGCGCGAGCAGCGGTGAGGCCTGCGCCGTCGTCGGCGGCCGTGAGCCGTCGCCGTCCGGCACGTGGGCGAGCAGGACGATGCCGACGAGCGTCGTCCAGGCCAGTGTCCTGACCGAGGGGACGCTCCGGGACGGCGCTCCGCCGGACTTCGGCGCGGAGCCGTTCTTCATGTGGTTCGTGCCTCCGCTGGATGGCGGGCCCCGGATCTCCTCGCGGAGCCGGGGCCTTGGCCGTGGGGCGTGCGGGGCGTGGGCTCAGACGGAGTTCCGGGCGGCGGTGGCGCGGCGGCGCATCCTGATCAGGACGCCCGCGGCGGCGCCGCCGAGGAGCAGCGCGCCGAGGGCGTACGGGCTGCCGCCGTCGCCCCCGTCCGCGCCTGCGCCCGCGGCCCAGCCGAAGCCCGCTTCCACGGCACCGATCGGCCGGCCGGAGATCTGATAGGTGACGGTCTGCTTGATGCGGGGCGGGCACTTGAGGGTCACTGTGTCCGTGCCGGAGACGGCGTCCAGCGGGAGCGTGAACTCACCCACCAGGACGCCCTTCCGGTCGCCGGGCAGGAGGTGGAACTTCCCGCCCGCCTCCGACTCGCCCTTGCCGTAGGTCTCCTTGCCGCAGGCGGTGGTGCTGACGGTGACGGTGGCGCCAGGGGATGCCTTCCCCGGATTGACCTGGACCTCACCGGCGGGCGCCGCGACGGCGGAGGGTGCGGACAGGACGAGGGCGCCCAGGACCAGGGCGAGCTGGGTACCCGTACGTGCGAGACGCATGCTTGTTCTCTCCTTCGGCGGAGCTTTCCTGGCCGGCTGGACCGCGCGGCTCCGGTGCTGTGCTCCTTGTACGAGAAGATCCCCGACCGGTTATCACCGCAACGGGAAGATCGCTCGCGATGTCCCCCGGTTGGGGTCTTGATCGTCCTCCCCGGTGATCACCTCCGCAGGTCACAGCGGCCGGTGCGGTGCTCGGGAAAGAATGGCGTCCTGCGCGCGAACGGGTTAGGCGCCTCGACCACGAGGGTTGTCGACGCCTGCTCGGGCCTTGAACACCCCGACGACACCGGTGCGGCGGAGCCGTCCAGGGACTCGCCCCGCCTCGGGTTGGACCGTCCGTCCGGGCTCGACCGACGGCAACCGGGCGGGCGGGCCGCTAACCCGGCTCCCTCCCCCGCCACGCTCCTGGCTCCAGGAGCACACGGCGGGCCGGGGGAAGGCTCAGCCGGCTCGTCCGCCGAGCAGCCATCGCGCAAGGGCCCCGCCGGTCACCGAACAGGGTGTCCCGGGGCACGGTCGTCGGCGTGGCGTACCACCGAAGACCGGGGCTCCCCGGGACCTCCCTGCCGTGCCGACCGAGAGACGGCGGTCAGTCCCGGCCCAGGATCGCCGTGAGGGTTTGTCGCAACGCCACTTCGGGATCCGGCGACGCCCCATCGGACCGCCACGCGACGAACCCGTCGGGGCGGACCAGCACCGCGCCGTCCGTGGTGACGCCGTGAACCTCCGCCCAGTGCGTGTCGCCCTCGGGGGCGAGCTCCGCGTCAGGCCCGTCGCCGATCCGGTACGAGTCGAGCGGCACCGACAGCTCTCGCCCGACTCGGGTCGCCGCGGTGTGCCAGCCGCCGGGGCCGTCCTCGGAACTCAGGAGCACCAGGGACCGCTCGTACAGGTCGAGGGTGGAGACCCGGGTACCGGCACGGTTCAGCCACATGTGGGGTGCCCGGCTTCCGGGTTCGCCCGTCAGCCGCAGGCCGTCGGAGACGACCGGCATGGTCCGGTCGGCGCCCAGGACGGCGCCCTGCGGATAGCGGTAGCCGAGCACCTCGTTGAGGATGCCGCCCTTCTTGCCCTGGGGGCCGCCGGCTCCGGGGCCGGGAACGTACCCGGGGTGGCTGTGCTCGACCGACCGCGCCGAAGCACGCGCGCTCGTCGTCTCCGCGACCGGCCGGCGCTCCGCGTCGTAGGACGCGAGCAGGCCGGGGCCGGCCCAGCCGCCCAGTACGGCGGCGAGCTTCCAAGCGAGGTTGTGCGCGTCCTGGATACCGGTGTTGGAGCCGAACGCCCCCGTGGGCGGCATCTCGTGAGCGGAGTCACCGGCGAGGAACACCCGGCCGTCCGCGTACCGTTCGGCGATCCTCTCGGCCGCGTGCCAGGGGGCTCTGCCGGTGATCTCCACATCGAGGTCCGGCACCCCCACGGCCCGCCGGATGTGTTCCCTGCACCGCTCGTCGGTGAACTCCTCCAGTGTCTCGCCGTGTTCGGGGTGCCAAGGGGCGTGGAACACCCAGCGCTCCCGATTGTCGACCGGCAGCAGGGCCCCGTCGGCCTCCGGGTTCGTGAGGTAGCAGACGATGAAGTGCCGGTCGCCGACGACGTCCGCGAGCCCGCGGGACACGAAGGTGATGCTCACGTTGTGGAAGAGGTCTCCCGGACCGCTCTGCCCGATGCCGAGCTGCTCGCGAATCGGGCTCCGCGGGCCGTCCGCCGCGACGAGGTAGTCCGCTCGGATGGTGGTGTGCTCACCGGTGCCGCGGCTCTTGACCTGCGCGGTCACCCCTTCGGCGTCCTGTTCGAAGGACATCAGCTCGGTTGCGAACCGCAGATCGCCGCCCAGCTCACCGGCGCGCTTGAGCAGCACCGGTTCGAGATCGTTCTGGCTGCACAGGCACCACCCGGCGGGGCTGAAGCGGGCGACCCCGCCGCCGGGGTCGATCTGCCTGAACAGCCACTCGCCGACATCGCCCACCAGGCTCGGCGTCTGCAGGATGCCGTTGTTGCGCGCCAGGACCGACGCGGCCTCCTGGATGGGTTGCGTCACCCCGGCGCTGCGGAACAGCTCCATCGTGCGCACGTTGTTGCCGCGGCCACGCGGGTGGATCGAGGTGCCCGTATGGCGCTCGACCAGTGTGTGCGGCACTCCGAGACGACCCAGGAACAGCGAGGTGGACAGGCCCACCAGCGAGCCGCCGACGATGAGTACGGGCGTGCGGTGACCGGGCGCTTCGCCGGCCGCGTCGAATCGGTTCATTGCTCGTCTCCGGCGTCACCTGCGACGCGAGTTGGGGTTGGGATGCAGATTCATGCCCTTCGGGGACGGGTCCGTGTGCCCTGGGCACCCGGATGACACGTGGTTCACTCGTCCGCTTCATGGGGCTCGCGCGCTCTCGGCGCTCGTGTCAAGGATCAACACATGACGGCCTCGGCGTTTCGGCCACGTAGGTCGTTCCCCCCTCCCCCCTGAGAAGAGAAGAGGTGTGCCGGATGGCCCCCTCGGGACGCATCTCGCAGTCTGTGTTCGACGGCTCCAGGCTGCGGGTGATCCTCCTGCTCGACCTGTACGAGGGCGCTCAGGAGCAGTTCCTCGACGCTTACGAACTCATGCGCAAGCAGGTCGCCTCCGTTCCCGGTCACATCAGTGACCAGCTCTGCCAGTCCATCGAGAACCCCTCGCAGTGGCTCATCACCAGCGAGTGGGAGAGCGCGCCGCCGTTCCTCGCGTGGGTGAACAGCGAGGAGCACGTCGAAACCGTCAAGCCGATGCACAGCTGCGTCCGGGACACCCGTTCGATGCGCTACAGCATCCTCCGGGAGACCAGCCCCGGTCAGCCGGCGTCGCGGACCGCGGCATCGGCCGGCGTGCAGGTGAAGGCCCGCGTGGGCGACGGTGTGGCACGCCACGCCCTCACCTTCACCGTCAAGCCGGGTTCCGAGTCGAAGGTGGCGGAGATCCTGGCCGGGTACCAGTCGCCCCAGGCCCAGGTCGACGAGACCACACGGCTGCGCCGTACCTCCCTCTTCATGCACGGCAACCGCGTCGTGCGCGCCGTGGAGGTGGAAGGCGACCTGCTCGTGGCACTGCGGCACGTCGCACGTCAGCCCGAGGTACGCGCGGTCGAGGAGGCCATCAACCCGTACCTGGAGCAGGACCGGGACCTGACCGACCCCGAGTCGGCACGCGTGTTCTTCACCCGGGCCGCGCTCCCTGCCGTCCACCACGTGGTGTCCGACCGGCCGACGCCGGCCGGCCTGCGACGGCACGCGCTGTACTACCCGGCCAAGGAAGGCCAGGGGATGGAGCTCGCCCAGCTGCTCGCCCATCAGGACCGGGACGCGGCGGACGATCCGAACAGCCCGGTGCACAGCAGCACCGTGTTCCAGCGCGACGACATCGTGGTGCGCCTCATCGACGTCACGGGCGAACTCGACCTCGACCCCGTCGCCTCCCTCGGGCTCAAGGGCTCCGGGAAGGCCGCGAAGCTGGCACGTCTCCTCGACGGCGCCGCGATCGGCGTCGAGGGATCCCTGGAGACGGAGCGCAACGTCAACCGGCTTCTGTCGCACGCCGACATGCTGCCCGTCACGGACCGCTCGGCGAACACCTGACGGCCGGTCGCGGCTCCCGCCGCAGTCGCTCCCCAGCACGTCACTGCCACATCTGGAGGTATCAACCATGCTCAAGCAGCGTCCACGCATCGTGACCCTGAGCGAGACGGAACCCAACCGCAGGCGCGGAGGTGACCTGCGGGCCATGCTCACGCCGGCCACCGTGGGCTCCACCAGCGGCTTCATGGGCCTGGCCATCGTCCAGCCGGGCGAGCGCATCGGCGAGCACTACCACCCGTACTCCGAGGAGTTCGTGTACGTCGTCTCGGGCGCGCTGGAGGTTGACCTGGACGGCGACACGTACGCACTCCAGCCCGATCAGGGCCTCCTGATCCCCATCGACGTGCGGCACCGTTTCCGCAACGTGGGCGACGTGGAGGCCCGCATGGTCTTCCACCTGGGCCCGCTCGCCCCCCGGCCGAGCCTCGGCCACGTCGACACGGAGGTCACCGACGAGGCCGAGCTCGCCGCCGCGGGCCCGCACCTGACCGTGCACGACCCGGGACGGGTGTCCGAGCGAAGCGGGGCCATCGAGTGACCCGGCGAGTGGCCGTCACCGGCATCGGTGTGGTCGCTCCGGGCGGCACCGGAGCGAAGGCGTTCTGGGACCTCCTCGCCGCCGGCCGTACCGCGACCCGCGGCATCACCCTGTTCGACCCGGTCGGGCTGCGCTCCCGCATAGCCGCCGAGTGCGACTTCGACCCGGCGGACCACGGACTGGATCCGGACCTGAGTCGGCACGCCGACCGGTACATCCAGTTCGCCGCCGTCGCGGCCGGGGAAGCCGTCCGCGACTCCGGACTCGACACCGACACCGAAGACCCCTGGCGCGTCGCCGTCTCCCTGGGCAGCGCCGTCGGCGGCACCACCCGGCTCGAACACGACTACGTCCTGGTCAGCGAGGGCGGGCGGCGGTGGGACGTGGACCACCGCGCGGCCGACCCCAAGCTGCACATGGCGTTCTCGCCGAGCACGCTCGCTTCCGTCGTGGCCGAACAGTTCGGCGCCCGCGGCCCGGTGCAGACCGTCTCCACCGGCTGCACCTCCGGCCTCGACGCCGTCGGCTACGCCTTCCACACCATCCAGGAAGGGCGGGCGGACGTCTGCATCGCGGGCGCGTCGGACTCCCCGATATCCCCGATCACCATGGCCTGCTTCGACGCCATCAAGGCCACGTCGCCCGACAACGACGACCCGGAGCACGCCTCCCGTCCCTTCGACAACAACCGCAACGGTTTCGTCATGGGCGAGGGCGCGGCCGTCCTCGTGCTGGAGGAGTACGAGCACGCCAGGGCCCGCGGTGCGCACATCTACTGCGAGATCGGCGGCTACGCCACCTTCGGCAACGCGTACCACATGACCGGTCTGACCGGCGAGGGACTGGAGATGTCCCGGGCGATCGACTCCACGCTCGACCAGGCCCGGCTCGACCCCACGCTGATCGACTACGTCAACGCGCACGGCTCGGGCACCCGGCAGAACGACCGGCACGAGACCGCCGCCGTGAAGCGGTCCCTGGGCGCGCACGCCTACGACACCCCCATGAGCTCCATCAAATCCATGGTGGGGCACTCGCTGGGCGCGATCGGCGCCATCGAGGTGGCCGCCTGCGTCCTCGCTCTGAAGCACCAAGTGGTACCTCCGACGGCGAACTACGAGACCCCCGACCCCGAGTGCGACCTGGACTACGTGCCGCGCACCGCCCGCCCCCGGAAGCTCAGGAACGTGCTCTCCGTGGGCAGCGGATTCGGCGGCTTCCAGTCCGCGGTCCTCCTGACGGGGCCGGGTGGGAGGACACGATGAGCAGTGAGCGCCCACGGCGCGCGGTCGTCACCGGGATCGGTGTGATCGCCCCCAACGGATTGCGCGCCGACGCGTACTGGAAGTCCGTCCGGGAAGGGCTCGGCGTACTGGACCGGATCACCCGTGAGGGCTGCGCGGACCTGCCTCTCAAGGTCGCGGGCGAGGTCCGCGGCTTCGATGCCTCCGCCCTGATCGAAGACCGCTTCCTCGTCCAGACCGACCGCTTCAGCCACTACGCCATGGCCGCGGCCCAACTCGCCATCGACGACGCCGGCTTCGCCCGGGAGAACCCCGAGGAGCCCTTCGAGATCGGCGTGGTCACCGCGGCCGGGTCCGGAGGCGGCGAGTTCGGCCAGCGAGAGCTCCAGAAGCTCTGGGGCCAGGGATCCAAGTTCGTCGGCCCGTACCAGTCCATCGCCTGGTTCTACGCCGCGAGCACCGGTCAGATCTCCATCCGGAGCGGCTTCAAGGGACCGTGCGGCGTGGTCGCGAGCGACGAGGCGGGCGGCCTGGACGGCATCGCCCACGCCGCTCGGGCCGTACGCCGCGGCACGGGCGCGGTGATCGTCGGCGCCGCGGAGGCGCCCCTCGCCCCGTACTCGATGGTGTGCCAGCTCGGATACCCCGAGCTCAGCACCGTCGAGGACCCGGACCGCGCCTACCGGCCCTTCACCGCCGGCGCCTGCGGCTTCGTCCCGGCGGAGGGCGGAGCGATGCTCGTCGTGGAGGACGAGTCCCGCGCCCGCGACCGGGGAGCGGCCGTCCGGGCCGTGGTGGCCGGCCACGGCGCCACGTTCACCGGCGCCTCCCGCTGGGAGGAGTCCCGGGAGGGGCTCGCCCGTGCCATCCGTGTCGCCCTCGACGAGGCCGAGTGCGCCCCGGAGGAGATCGACGTCGTCTTCGCCGACGCCCTGGGCGTACCGGAGGCGGACCGCGCCGAGGCGCTGGCGATCGCCGACGCCCTCGGAGCGCACGCCACCCGCGTACCCGTCACGGCGCCCAAGACGGGCATCGGCCGCGCCTACTGCGGAGCACCCGTCCTGGACACCGCCGCCGCGGTCTTCGCGATGGAGCACGGCGTGGTGCCCCCCACTCCCAACGTGTTCGACATCTGCCACGACCTCGATCTGGTGATGTCCCGCGCTCGGCCCGCCGAGCTGCGCACGGCCCTCGTCCTCAGCCGGGGACTCATGGGATCCAACGCGGCGCTGGTCGTGCGCCGCGGCGACGACTCCGCCCGGTAGGACCGGGCGGGAAGGAGAGCAATCATGATCACCACCGCACTGACCTTCGACGAACTCGCCGCGCTGATGAAGCAGGCGGCCGGCGTCACCGTCGACGCACGGGAGCTGGAGAAGGCGCCGGAGGCGCAGTTCACCACCCTCGGCCTCGACTCGCTCGGCCTGCTCGGGATCGTCGGCGAGCTGGAGAACCGGTACAGCGTGGCCCTGCCCACCGACGCCGAGCGCTGCAAGACGCCCGCCGAGTTCCTCGACCTGGTCAACAGCGCCCTCAAGACGGGAGTCTGACGTGGCCGGCCACACCGACAACAGCATCACCATCGACGCCCCGCTCGACCTCGTCTGGGACATCACCAACGACATCGAGAAGTGGCCCGACCTCTTCAGCGAGTACGCCTCCCTCGAAGTCCTCTCCCGCGAGGGCGACTCCACCACCTTCCGCCTGACCATGCACCCGGACGAGTCCGGGAAGGTCTGGAGCTGGGTGTCGGAGCGCACCGTGGACCGTCCCGGGCGGACCGTCCGCGCCCGCCGCGTCGAGACCGGCCCGTTCGACCACATGAACATCCGGTGGGAGTACGAGGAGACCCCGGCCGGCGTCCACATGCGCTGGGTGCAGGACTTCGCGATGAAGCCCGACGCCCCGGTCGACGACGCCTGGATGACCGACAACATCAACCGCAACTCCCGCACGCAGATGGCCCTCATCCGGGACCGCATCGAGCAGGTCGCCCGCGACCTCCAGGCTGCCCCGGTCCTGCCCGGCTGACCGCGTACGCCCGCGTACGAACCCACATCCGCACCCCCGCACCCCCGCACCCCGCACCCCGCACCCCGCACCCCCAGGAAGGACGCTCGATGCACCACGCTCTGATCGTCGCCCGCATGGCGCCCGACTCGGCGCCGGCGATCGCCGACGTGTTCGCCGCCTCCGACCGCGGCGAACTCCCGCACCTGGTCGGCGTCACCCGGCGTCGCCTCTTCCAGTTCGGCGACGTGTACCTCCACCTCATCGAGTCGGACCAGGACCCGGGGCCGGCCATCGCGAAGCTGACCGGGCACCCCGAGTTCCGGGACGCCAGCGAGAAGCTGTCGGCGTACGTCAGCGCGTACGACCCGAAGACGTGGCGCAGCCCCAAGGACGCCATGGCGCAGTGCTTCTACCGCTGGGAGCGGGATTCCGCTTCCTGAGCTTCCGAGCTCCTGAGTTCACGCTCGACGGAGAAACCCGAGGCCGCCCGCCCCGCGAAAGACGCGGAGCGGGCGGCCTCGGGTTTCTCTGCCTTCGTTTCCCCGTCAGGCGGGGACGGTGCACTCGAACGCGTGGAGGTACGGGTTCACCGGGCGGATCTCGCCGATGACCAGCCCCGCGTCCGTCAGCCGGTCGACCATGCTCTGCCGGGTGTGCTTCGCACCGCCGACGTTGAGGAGCAGCAGCAGGTCCATCGCCGTCGTGAACTTCATCGACGGGGTGTCGTCCACGAGGTTCTCGATCACGACGACCCGGGCGCCGGGCCGCGCGGCCTTCCGGACGTTGGCCAGCGCCCTGCGGGTGCTGTCGTCGTCCCACTCCAGGATGTTCTTGATGATGTACACATCCGCCTGGACCGGGATGTCCTCACGGCAGTCGCCGGCCACGACACGGACCCGTGAGGCCAGCGCGCCGCCGTCCCGCAGGCGCGGATCGGCGTTGCCCACCACGCCCGGCAGGTCGAGCAGCGTGCCGCTCAGGGTGGGGTGCCGCTCCAGCAGACTCGCCAGGACGTGCCCCTGACCGCCACCGATGTCCGCAACCGAGGTGGCCCCCTGCAGATCGAGCAGGTCGGCGACGTCCCGGGCGGACTGCTGGCTGGATGTCGTCATGGCCCGGTTGAACACGTACGCGGACTCGGGGGCGTCCTCGTTGAGGTACGGGAAGAACTCCTTCTCGTACACGTCCTCGAAGACGTTGCGGCCGGAGCGCACCGCCTCGTCGAGCTTGGGCCAGACCTCCCAGGTCCACGGCTCGGTGCACCACAGGGCGATGTAGCGCAGGCTGTGCGGGTCGTCCTCGCGCAGCTGTCGGGACATCTCCGTGTGGGCGAACGTGCCGTCGGGGCGCTCCGTGAAGACGCCCTGGCTGGAGAGCGCGCGCAGCAGCCGCCGCAGGGTCCGTGGCTGGGCCTTCACCGAGGCCGCCAGGTCCTCGACGGTCATGGGCGTGTCGTCCAGGGCGTCCGCCACTCCGAGGCGGACGGCCGCGCGTACGGCGGCGGCGCAGGCCGCCCCGAACACGAGCTCCCTGAGCCGCATGGGCGGCGGAGGAGTCGGATCGACAGTGGGGGAAACCGGATCAACAGTCGTCATCTGTCGCCTTGTCTGTGCTGTGGTGCCGTGGGTGGGGGGAGCGGGTCCGAGCGTCAGCACATGCCCGCGGGCTCCGAGACCCCGCAGGTGTTGCCGCGGAAGGTGTTGCCCTTGCCGGTGTCGCGGTTGGCGAGGTCGGCCGAGCCGTTGCGGAGCACGACGTTGTCGCGGATCTCGTTGCGCTCGTTGAGGGCGCCCACGAAGCTCTTGAAGAGCACGATGCCGCCGGACAGCGGCGAGGCGCCGACGTTGTCCACGATCCTGTTCTCGGCCACCAGCGTCTCCTCGGCGCCGGTGAGGACGATCCCCGAGCCCTGCAGGAAGGGCAGCCGGGGGGTCTTGGGGCAGTTCTTGTTGTTGGCGTGGATGTAGTTCCGGCGCAGGCTCATCGCCCCGGCGCGCGGCGTGGACTCGTCGCCCACCACGAACACGGCGGCGCAGTTGCCGGTCGCCTCGTTGCGCTCGACGGTCAGGTTCCGCAGGCGCCGCACGGTGACGCCGATCCGGTTTCCGGACATGCGGTTGTGGCTGATCACCGTCCCCGCGGTGTCGACGGCGCCCGCCTCCGTGTCGGTGGTGTTGGAGACGAACAGTCCGGCGTCGGCGTTGTCCCGGGCGACGTTGTGGGTCAGCACACTGCGTACGGACCGCTCCAGGGCGATGCCCCAGTTGCCGTTCTTCTCGGCGGTGACCCGGTGGATCTTCAGCCGGTCGGTCCGCGAGGCCCACAGGCCGTTCTTGGTGAAGCCCTTGAGCGTCAGCGAGCGCACGGTGACGCCCTGGACGGGACTGCCGTCCTTGCCGGTCACACAGATGCCGTGGCCGGCCGTGGCGCAGGCGTCGGCGGCGGCTGCTTTGCCGGGTTCGAGGACGGTGGGGAAGACGGTCGAGCCCCGCAGGGTCAGGTTCGACGTGGTGATGCGGACGCTCTCACGGTAGGTGCCGGGAGAGAGGACCACCGTGTCCCCGGGCTGCGCCGCGTCCACTGCTTTCTGGATCGATTCGCCGGGCTTGACCCGGTGCACCGTCCGATGGTGGGCCGTCGGAGCGGCGGCCCCCATCCCCGAGACCACGAGGGTCACGGTGCATGCCAGGTAGGCGAGCTGTCGTTTGGTCATACGGCGAAGCTATGAGCGGCCCCTCGGCCCCGCCACCGCTGATCCTCCAGGCGGACCTAGGCATACCTCCCTGCGGTCCACGTGATGGGCGTGGCGCGCGCGTCCTGGAGGAAAACGCCGCTCCTCCGTGAATCATGGGGGGCCGCCGGGGGCGCCTCTTCGGTACAGCGGGCAGCGAAGGGGTTCGGATGCGTAAGTGGTGGCCCTTGGCCGCGATCTGTCTGGGCACGTTCATGCTCCTGCTGGACGTCACGATCGTGACCGTGGCGCTGCCCGCCATGGCGGCGGACCTCGGCACCACGCTCTCCGACCTGGAGTGGGTGGTCGACACATACGCGCTGGCGCTGGCGTCGCTGTTGCTCGGCGTCGGTTCCCGCGCCGACCGGATCGGCCGCAGGAAGGTGTACCTGGTCGGGCTGATCGTCTTCACGGCGGCGTCGGTGGTGTGCGCGGTCGCCCCGAACGCGGGTGTGCTGATCGGCGCCCGGGCGGTGCAGGGACTGGGTGCCGCCGGGATGTTCGGTACGACCATCGCCCTGCTCGGCATGCACTACACCGGCCGGGACCGGGGGGTGGCCTTCGCCGTGTGGGGCGCCACCAACTCGGTCGCCGCGGCGGCGGGACCGGTGGTCGGCGGACTCCTCACCCAGTACCTGGACTGGAGATGGATCTTCTTCGTCAACCTGCCGGTCTGCCTGGCCGCCGTCGTGATGACCCTTCGTTCGGTGCGGGAGGCCAAGGGCCAGGGCCGGCAGCGTGCGGACGTCCTCGGCACGGCCACCTTCACGGTGGCGAGCGGGGCCCTCACGTTCGGGCTGATCCGCGCCCACTCCGACGGCTGGTCGACACCGTTCACGCTCGGTCTGTTCGCCACGGCGGCCGTCGCCCTCGCCCTCTTCGTCGTGGTCGAGACGAGGCACGAGCACCCCGTCCTCGACCTGTCGCTGTTCCGCAGACCGTCGTTCACCGGCATCATGGTCAGCGCCCTGTTCATGCAAGGCGCCGCGTTCGCCTACCTGTTGTACGAGTCCCTGTGGATGCAGTCGGTCCTGGGGTACGAGCCCGTCGAGGCGGGTCTGTACATCCTGCCCATGTGCGCCTCCGCGTTCGTCGTATCGGCGCTCGCGGGCCGCTTCGGCCCCTGGCCCCCACGGTCGACCATCGGAGGAGGGCTGGCGCTCATCGCCCTGGGCTCCGCGATGCAGGCCACCCTCGACGCGGGGTCTTCGGGCAGCAGCCTTGTGGCGGGGCTCATGGTCTCCGGGCTGGGGGTCGGGCTCGTGACACCGAGTCTGTCGGCGGCGGCCCTGGCCACGGTGCCGCCGGAGCGCGGAGGCATGGTGGGAGGTGCGGTCAACACCTTCCGCCAGTTGGGCTTCGCCTTGGGGATCGCCGTGTTCGGCGTGATCTTCCAGTCGCGGATCGAGAGTGTGCTGAAGGCCGACGGCGGTGTCCCGGACCCGCACGAGGCTGCCGTCGCGCTGAGCGGCGGACAGGCGCGGCCGTTCGTCGCCGGCTGGCCGGAAGGCGAACGCGACGAGATGGCGCACCTGGTGCGTGAGGCGTTCGCATCCGGCCTGAACTCGGTGCTGGTCGTGGCGGCGGCGCTGGGGGCGGTGGCCTCGCTGGTCGTCGTCGCGACGGTACGCGTCCCCACGGGCGGCGCCGAGCAGCGGAAGCCGGGAGCGGGCGTGAGCCCACGCGGACAGGAGACGCAAGCGGACGCCGCCCTGTAGCGGCGTCCCCTCCTGACGTGTGGCGTGGCGCGACCGCTCTCGCTTCTCCCCCGCGACGAAGGTGCGGGCCGGTTGCGGGCCGGTGCCGTGCCGGCCCGCCGACCCGCCGAGCGTGAGCCGGACATCACGCGACTCCGTCGAAGCCCCGGCTCCGGGACCGGCGTTGACAGGGGCCACGGCTGCGGTGTCGGTCCGCTGAAGTATCCTTCCCGCCACCGCACACCGACTCGGAGGACCAAGAGAATTGACCGGCCTGTCTGCCTTCCCGCTGCCCTTTCGAGCTTCCCGTGCCCTTCCGTTCGCGCAACCCCGAACGCTGCGGGAAATTCAGATGATGCAGTGCAGCTCACACATTCGGTCGAAGCCGGGGTGGTTCGACAAGATGAACGATGCCGGCATCGTCGCCAGGTGGACGCGGGAAGCGGTCGCCCAGGGCCTCACCGAAGCGCAGGTTCGTTACGTTCTTGACGAACTCGCGCATTACGCCGCGCTGCGGGACGGACGAACCGGCATCGAGGTGTCCGCCGTCGACGGCGTGTGGCAGTCGGACACGCTGGTCGACGACAAGCTCGCATACCGGCTGCGTGAGGCGGTCCGTGTTCTGGAGCAGGTCCCCGAATCGGAGCAGGACTGGCATCCCGGATCCGACGGCCAGGTACTGGATCTGGTTCACCCCTCGCTGTTCTGCCTCGTGAAAGAGGTGAGCGGTGCGCCGGAACGGGCGTGGCAGAACCCGACGAGCCACTACTCGAAGTACGAGTTCTCGGAGAAGTTCCAGTGGCTGCCCACGGACGTCGACGTCAGCGACGACGGCGATGTCGCGTTCCGTTCGTACGTCAACAACGTCCACCCCGAGGCTCATCGCGAACTGGCCTCCGTCCTGCCGGACTTGTTCGCGCGCATGCGCCCGCTGCTGGAGAACGTACTCACCGATCTGCGCCATCCGCGGCCGCCGCGGATCGAGGCCGATCCTTACGGGTGGTACGACTCGGAGCCGGAGTGTCCGATCGAATCCTCCTTCAGTGACGACGAAGCCTACGCAGAGGCCCGCCGCGCGTGGGAAAGGGCCCAGGACGACTGGTGGGAGAACCGCCGCCCGGTCGTCCCGGACGCCCCGGCCTTCACGCCGCCCGGGTCGCCCGATGAATCCGCCCGAGTCGACCTGCGCGGTCGCGGTCTCCAGGTCATCGTCAAGCTCGCCACCATTCACCTCACCCCGGACAAGCCCGAGTACCCGGGCGGATCCTGGCATGTCGAGGGGATGATGAACGAGCGGATCGTCTCGACCGGCATCTACTACTGGGACAGCGAGAACATCACCGAAAGCCGGCTGAGTTTCCGGGCGGCACTCGACGACCCGGACTACGAACAGAACGACGACAACGGTCTGCGTGAGGTCTACGGCCTGGAGGACGAGGACGCACTGAACCAGATGCTGGGATCGACCGCGACCCCAGCGGGCCGCTGCCTGGCGTTCCCGAACGTCCTGCAGCACCGCGTCGGCTCATTCCGCCTCACGGATCCCACCCGTCCGGGACATCGCAAGATTCTCGCCTTCTTCCTGGTCGACCCGTCGGAGAAGATCGTCTCGACATCCGATGTACCACCGCAGCAACCTTGGTCCACCACCTCGACCATGACGCTTGAACAGGCCAAGGACTTCCGCGAAGAACTCATGCGGGAACGCAAGTTCTTCGTGGACGAACACAACGAGCAGCTCTACGAACGAGAATTCTCGCTCTGCGAGCACTGAACCCTTCCAGCCTGAACCCTTCCGACCTGAACCCCGCAGTACACGGCTGAGCGTCAGAGCCTCTCGCCGCGCCTGCGGGGTGACGGAGTCGGTTCCGTGCGGACAGGCGTGGTGACAGGGCCGAGGGCGATGAGCCGGTGCTGTGGGAAGGCGACGCCGATGCCGACGGTCACCCCCAGGGCGACCGCCCAGACCAGGGTGGAGGCGAGGGCGCGGGTCGCCGGCGAGGTGAGCGTCGCGAGCGCGAGAGTGGCCGTGAGGACCCGGGCATAACGACCTCGTAGCGGGCACCCGGGGGAATGCATGGACACCTGTCCATGCATCCCAGCCGGCGACCGCGGCGATCCGCATCGTGGAGGTGCTGCGCGCCCTGGCCGATCCGGTGCGGCTCGACATCGTCCAGCGGCTCGCCGTGACGGGCGAGGGGAGCTGCAACGCCCTCGGCGAAGACCTGGACGTGCACCAGACCACGCTGTCCCAGCACTACCGAGTACTCCGTGAGGCAGGCGTCACCTGGACCACCATCCAGGGACGATCACGGCTGGTACGGCTGCGCCGGGACGACCTGGACGCGCTGTTTCCCGGCCTGCTCGACTCCGTACCGAACGGGGCAGGCCGCACACGCCCCAACGCACGAAGCTGGCACCCGACCCGAGAGATCTCCCGGCTGCGGGCCATCACCCGGTGCCGCAGGGGCAGAGGGGTTGAGTCCGGGTGGCACGTCGGGGCGGGCTTTGGGATCATTTCCCCCGGAGGACAGCCATGACTCCTGACCCGCACCCGTCCCCGCCGGAGGGCACTTCGGGCCGCGACGAAGCGGGGAACGAGGGCGCCGAGCCGGCACCCGGCTCCGGCAAGCGCCGTCGGTCGCTGCGTCTCACGCTCCCCGGCTGCTGGGGTGCGCTGATTCTCGCCTGCCTCTCCTTCACCCCGTCGCTGCTCCCTCGCGGAGGGGTCCTCCAGGGGCTGATCTGCGGTATCAGCGCGGCCATCGGGTACGGGCTCGGCGTGACCGCGGCCTACATCTGGCGGGCGTTCGCCGACCGGGAGGCGCGGAGCCCGTCGCGCAAGTCCTGGCGCGTCCTGATCATCTGCGCGATCGTGCTGTTCGGCCTGTCCTTCGGGCTCGGCCAGTACTGGCAGCACGAGATCCGCCGTCTCATGGACGTCACCGACTACAACGTCCTCACCACTGTCGCCTGCCCGTTCGTGGCCGCGGTCGTGTTCTGGCTGCTGTTGCTGGCGGCCCGCGGACTCCAGCGCCTGTATCGATGGCTCGCCGGCCTCCTCCGCCGCTGGATCGGCCCGCGCGCGGCGCGGGTGGTCGGCTGGGTCGTCGTGGCGGGCCTGACGTGGGCCGTCGTCAGCGGGGTGCTGCTGGCCGGCTTCGTGAGCGCGGCCAACGAGGCGTTCTCGGTGCGTGACACGGAGACACCCGAGGGCGTGCACCAGCCCACGTCCACCCTGCGTTCCGGCGGACCCGATTCGCTGGTGCCGTGGGACTCGCTGGGCAGGCAGGGCCGGGCCTTCACCGGCAGCGGTCCTTCGGCCGCCGACATCGGCACGTTCACCCACCGCCCGGCGCAGCAACCCGTCCGGGCCTACGCCGGACTCGCGACCGCCGACGACACCGAGTCCCGCGCGGAGCGCGCCGTCGCGGACCTCCAACGGGCCGGCGGCTTCCAGCGCGCCAAGCTGCTCGTGATGACCACCACGGGAAGCGGCTGGGTCGATCCCGCCGCCGTGGACTCCTTCGAGTACCTCGGTGACGGAGACGCGGCCACTGTGGCGATGCAGTATTCGTACCTGCCGTCGTGGCTGTCCTACCTCGTGGACCAGTCGAAGGCGCGCGAGGCCGGCCGGGAGCTGTTCGACGCGGTCTACGACGTCTGGTCGAAGCTCCCCGCCGACAAGCGTCCGCAGCTGTTCGTGGCGGGCGAGAGCCTGGGATCGTTCGGCGGAGAGACCGCCTTCAGCGGCGAGTACGACCTGCGCAACCGCACCGCCGGCACCCTGTTCGCCGGTCCGCCCAACTTCAACACCTTGTTCCGCGAGTTCAGTGATCACCGCGACGCGGGAAGCCCGGAGATCGAACCCGTCTACAGGGAGGGGCGAACCGTACGATTCACCGATGACCCGACGACCGGGATTCCGCCGAAGGGTGAGCCGTGGAACGGCACGCGGGTGCTGTACCTCATGCACCCGTCCGACCCGATCGTCTGGTGGAGCCCTGACCTGGCCCTTTCCGAGCCCGACTGGATCGGCGAGGCGCCCGGCGGTGACGTGCTCGACGAGATGGTCTGGATCCCCTTCGTGACGTTCTGGCAGGTGACCGCCGACCTGCCGTTCTCCACGGGCGTGCCGGACGGACACGGTCACACGTACAAGGCGGCGTACGTCGACGGCTGGAACGCCGTCATGCGGCCGTCGGGGTTCACGCCGCAGGACCTCGACCGGCTGCGGGAGATCATCCAGCCGGAGCACTGAGCCTGTTCACCCGGGCCGGACAGGGTCACGAGGTCACGAGGTCACGAGGTCACGAGGTCACCGGAACAGGGCGTGGTGGTCACCGCAACAGGTACGTGGTCACAAGAACGGGCGGTGGTCACTGCAACAGGTAGGCGGTCACCACAACAGGTAGCCGACGACGTATCCGAACGCGTTCACCGCCCAGTGCAGACCCATGGGGGCCAGCAGACTACCGCTGCGGCGCCGCAGTTCGCAGAACAGGACGCCCGCCAGCGCGGTGAACAGCACCGCAGCCGTGATCGCGAGGACGGAGCCGAGCGCGGAGTCTCCGAAGACACTGGTCAGCGCGGGTTTCGCGGTCGCCAGGTGCAGGGACGGCAGGACGTGCCACAGGCCGAACAGCAGACTCGACACCGTGGTCGCCCAGACCGTTCCACGGGCCCGCCTCACCAGTCCGTAGAGCACGCCGCGGAACGCGATCTCCTCCACCAGGACCGTGCCGACGGGGACCACCACGAGAACACGCGTCACCAGCTCGCTCCCGGTCATCCCGTCGTACCGCTGGTCCTCGAACAGCGAGCGGGTGGCCGGCAGCAGCGCCCCGGCGGCATAGACGACGCCGACGAGCCCCATCAGTACCGACGCCCACCTGGCACCGCGGGCGAGCGTCCCCGGGGCCAGCCCCGCGTCCGCCAGGGAGCCACCTGCCCAGCGGAGCACGCCGAGGAGCAGGGCGCTGACGGTGACGGCAGCGATCAGGCGGACCGGGCCGGTCCAGCGGTTGAGGAGCAGGTTGGCCGCGACGAGTACGCCGACCACGAGCACGACGGCCTGCCACGTGCCGATCGGCCCGCGCCATCGGCTCGGCGGGAGGTGGTCAGCGGAATGGGGCCCTCGTACCGCGGGCCGGTCTGCGTCGTCGGAATCGCGGCAGGACACAGAATGAGTCCGTCCTTCTGCTACGACGGCGGATCGTGTCGCCCCTCCCGTTGATCCGCGCCACCGGCCGCCGGGACCGGGCGCCCGGCGGGCGCCTGCCCGGTCCCGGCCGCACGGCCGTGGGCGTGCGCGAGGTCAGGAGCGATCGCGCTTGAGCGAGTCCATGACACCTTCGGCACGGTGTCGAACGCTCTTCGCCTTCTCACGGATCTTGGCTTTCGCCTGGTCCGTCCTGCCCTCGGCCTCAAGACGTTCATGGCCGGTGATCTTCCCGGTGATCTCTTTGAATCTGCCCATGACCTTGTCCATGGCGTCACTCATGTCCGTGATCCCTCCGTCGCGGATGGGTTCCCACCCTCCACGCTAGGTTTGGACGACCCAGGGTGCTCGTCGGCCCGCGCCGGACCCCCGCATGCGTCATCGCGAGGGAGGTGATCGCCCGGTCACTGGCGGGTGACCCGCGGGCGGACATCTCTCATCGAGCGCTACGTGCGGGGCGCCCATCGGCGGGCCCCGAAAGGTGCTCGAACGGCTCGGCCGAGAGCTCAAGGAGGCGCGCACGTACGCTGACATCGTCTCCGTGCGGAACCTGTACGACCTCTCGGACCGGTCGGCGGAGGACGTACTCGATGACGCCGAGAGCATCGCGTTCATCCCTTGGTTCCCGCTGGCCACAGGCGAACGTGCCCGACCCGGCAGCCCACTGGACGCCGTGTCCCGGCCGCACCGCGCGACCCCCGCGCAGCTCGCCCTCGTCTGGCTGGCGCGCCGCTCCCCCGTGATGCTCTCGCAGCAGAACGGCGGATGACGGAGACGACGCCCCCGCCGCGATGCGGCCCGCGACGGCGGCCGGCTCAGACGCCGGAGGAGACCTCAGCCCTTTCCTGGGACCCCGTGTCCTTTCCCTCGGCCGCCGCCAGCCTGCGGTTGCGCCGGACCGAGGAGAAGAAGGACCAGGCGATCAGGACGACACCGATGAGACCGGTGACCACCTCGGGGATCTGGTACCGGATGCTGATCATGAGGATCACGGCCAGCGCACCGATCGCGTAGTGCGCGCCGTGCTCCAGGTAGACGTAGTCGTCGAGGGTGCCCTGACGGACCAGGTAGACCGTGAGCGAACGGACGTACATCGCGCCGATACCGAGACCGAGTGACATCAGGACGATGTCGTTGGTGATCGCGAAGGCGGCGATGACACCGTCGAAGGAGAACGACGCGTCCAGGACCTCCAGGTAGAGGAACATGAAGAACGCGGCCTTGCCGGCCATCACGACCGCCGGGACCTTCTTGCCGCTCCTCCGAGCCTCTTCCTCGGCCTCGTGCTCTCGCTCCTCCTCCTCTTCGAGCTTGTTCTCGAAGTAGCCGGAGAGGCCGCCGACGATGAGGTACGTGATGAGGCCGAAGACGCCCGAGAGCAGGACGGTCGCCGCCTTGTCGACGTGCAGACCGCCGTGCTGGTGGGCCTGGGTCGCGAAGGTCATGGCACTGATCGCCAGGACGACCAGAGCGATGCAGACCGACAGCATGTCGACCTTGCCGAGCTTGGCCAGCGGGCGCTCCAGCCAACCGAGCCACTTGATGTCACGGTCCTCGAAGATGAATTCAAGGAAGATCATCAGAAGGAACATGCCACCGAAGGCCGCGATCGACGGGTGGGCGTCGGTCACGAGCTGCTCGTAGCGCTCGGCGTCGTTGACGGCGAGATCGACGGCCTCGATCGGGCCGATCTTGGCACTGATCGCCACGATCACGACGGGGAAGACCAGACGCATGCCGAAGACGGCGATGAGCACACCGACGGTGAGGAAGATCTTCTGCCAGAAGGCATTCATCTTCTTCAGGATCCCGGCGTTGACCACAGCGTTGTCGAAGGACACCGAGATCTCGAGGATGGACAGGATCGCGACGATCCCGAAGGCCGCCCATCCCCCGTATATCACCGCCGCGACGAGGCCGAGCGCGGTCACCGCGAACGACCAGCCGAACGTCTTCAGAACCACTGGATACCCCATCGTTTTGTGCGGGACTCCCCCGCGCCGTACCTGGCTTTACCAAATCCTGACCCGAGTCTAGAACGAGACCTCGCCTCCCTGACGCGTACCGCCCAGTGGCGCGGACCTTCCACTCACCACGAAGGTGTCGCCCACGGCGAGTTGGACGAGCCGGGTGCCGTCGACGAACCAACACAGCACCAGCACGCTGCACTTGAGGCCCCAGGACGAGGCCCCCTAGCGGGTGTCTCGACTGCCCGCACACGGTCCGGCACCACACCCTTGGCGTGGCCGAAAGACCTTGATGGACAATTGATCGGGATCGCGCTGCCCCACTCGGCGGGATGACGGAGGAATCGACGCGTGGTGCACAGACGTCAGCGTCATGTCCTCCCCACTCCCCTTACGTTTCAGCGTCAATATGTTCACCACCGGTTCGCCAAGCGAATGGCGCGCGAGGTGCCGCAGAGCGGAGGAACTCGGTGTCGACGCAGTCGGAGTGGCCGACCATCTGGGAGTCCCCGCACCCTTTCCAGCCATGGTTCTCACACTCGAAGCGACCGAGCAGATCCGACTGACGACGTTCGCCTGGAACACGCCTTTCTACGACCCCGCTCTTCTCGCCGCGCGACATGGTGAGCACCGATTGACGTGTCGCGCACGAGGCTGTCGGGTAGCGGGGCGCGGCCGGCTGCGTCATCGCATGCGAGAAGTCCGGCGACATCGGCGATCGCCTCCGGGATACTCGTCACCCGTGAATGAGGTCAAGGTCGTCGTTGCCCATTCCGAGCGCGCGACCCTGCGCGTCGGCGACGTGTTCCTGAAAGTGGACGCCGATCAGGCGCGTATCGACGGCGAGGTCGAGGCGATGTCCCGCGCGCCGGTCCCGACCCCGAAGGTCCTGTGGCGCAAGCCGTCCGTGCTCGCGATCGCCGCACTCCCAGGGACGACGCTTGGGCGCCTCGGCGGGCCGTCGACCGGGTCGTCGGCCGCGTGGGCCGCGGCGGGCGCCGCCTTCCGGAAGCTGCACGACGCGCCGCTGCCACCCCGGCCCGGCCGGGCCGGCCGGAGCAGCGTCGCGCTGGCGGCGGAACTCGCCGACGAGTGCGCGTTGCTCGTGACCAACGGCATCCTGCCCGCCGACCTGGTCACCCGTAACCGCCAGGTCGCCGAGGCCGCGCTCCGACCGTGGACTCCTGCGTTCACGCACGGCGACCTGCAGATCGCGCACGTCTTCGTCGACGGCGACGAGGTCACCGGCATCATCGACTGGTCCGAGGCGGGCCAGGGCGATGCTCTCTACGACCTCGCCACCTTCACGCTCGGACACGAGGAGCACCTCGACGACGTCCTCGCCGGCTACGGCACCGACATCGACCTCGACGTGATCCGCGCTTGGTGGTCGTTGCGAAGCCTGCTGGCTGATCGAGCACGGCTTCGACCCGTTTGCATCGGGTTGTGAGGTCGACGTGCTGAGGTCCCGGATGTGAGGCTGCGCGGGTACGACTGCTACGAATGCGTTCTGACGCATCGAGCAGGCCGCCCCCTCGGCGATCGCCCGTCCCCACTCTCAACAAAGTGTGGTGCGCAGTCGTCGCCAGCAGCTGACGGCGCAGCCGAGGGTGACGAACGCGACGATCGCCGAGGTCCAGTCCACCTCGCCCCCTGGCCCCGAGTTCGTTCGTCCAGCACCGCCCGGTGCAGCCGACGCCACAGGCCGGCCTCGGTCATACCGTGAAGCGGCGATGCGCGGTTGCGGGCGACGTGCCGGACGTCGGCGGCAACGGGGCGGCCGACTCCCAGAGTTCATCAGGAAGCAGACGCTTCGATGGATCAGCCCCCACGACGGCATCGTGCCGCACGAACGTCACGTCACGTCACGTCACGTGAAGCAACCTCTAAGCCTTCATTGGTGCGGCCGACCTGGCGGCCTGTTCGATCTTCGCGCAGTAGGCCGCACGGGCTTCCTCGTCGATCTGCTTCTCGTGTTCGGCGCGCAGCCCGGTCCGGCCGTCGAGGCCCTCGCGCAGGATGTCGGCGTGCCCGCTATGCCGGATGGACTCGCCGAGGACATGGACCACGATGGCGAACAGGTTCGTGTGGGCATGAGGCTCCGGCCACCACGGCACGTGGCCGGGGGCGTCGAGGGGAAGCTCGTTGATCGTCGCGTCCGAGTGTTCCCACGTACGCCGGTAGAAGCCAATGATCTGCTCGCGGGTCTCGTCCTCGGCCGCCCAGAGATCGCTGCCGTCGTAGTCCTGCCACCGGGGCAGCGGTTCCGGGGTAGGGCGGTCGAAGACCTCGCCGAAGTACCTGGCCTCGACGGTGGCCACGTGTTTGACGAGGCCGAGGAGGTTGGTCCCGGTCGCTGTCAAAGGTCGGCGGGCGTCGTATTCGGACAAGCCGTCGAGTTTCCAGAGCAGCGCCTCGCGGTCCCGCCTCAGTCTCCCGTGCAGATTGTCCTTCGCGAATTCATCGATCATGCGGCCTGAGCCTGCCATGGGCTGCTCGTGGTCTCAAGATCCCGTACCTGGTCCGCGACGACTGGTGGCGTAGCCCAGGGCTTGCCATGGCCACCACTCTGACCTGCTACAAGAAGCTCGCGACCAGGCAGCCGGCCACGACCCCGGCGCGACGACAGCGATCAGGCCGTGACCCCACCCCTGCCGTCTCTCCGCACTGCCCCGGCTCACCGTCCGCGATCGCCTCCGCCGACGCGAACGTAAAGACGTCGACAGCGCCCCTCGGCACGCGGCAAAGTGGCCGTCCGTGACGAGCAGTGAACTGTGGACCCGTGCGAACGCCGACCGCTACGACGCCGAGGAGGCCGAAGCGTCCTCGGCTGCCTTTCTCGGGCCGACTTTGGCTTTCCTCGCCGAGCTCGCCGGAGACGGCCGGGCGCTGGAGTTCGCCATCGGAACCGGACGAGTGGGTGTCCCGCTCCGGGAACGCGGCGTGCAGGTGGTGGGCATCGAGCTGTCCGAACACATGGCGGCCGTGCTGCGGCACAAGGTCGACGAGAACACGCTCCCGGTAACCATCGGGGACATGGCCACCATCGTCGTCCCCGGCGAGTTCACCCTGGTCTATCTCGTCTACAACACCATCACGAACCTGCTCACGCAGGACGAGCAGGTCGAGTGCTTCCGCAACGCCGCGCGTCATCTGGAGCCCGGCGGCCGATTCGTCATCGAATTGGGTGTGCCGCCGCTGCGGTTCCTGCCGCCCGGCCAGGTCGCGGTGCCGTTCGACGTATCCGAGCAGCATCTCGGCTTCGACACCTTCGACCTGGTCGAGCAGATTCTCGTCTCGCACCACTTCACCCGCGACGGCGACGACGGCGGCTACCGCCGCGACAACTCCCGGCACCGGTACGCGTGGCCGGCAGAGCTCGACCTGATGGCACGGATCGCTGGGCTCGAACTGGAACGACGCGTCGCGGACTGGGACGGGACTCCGTTCGCCCAGGACTCCGCGAAGCACATCTCCGTGTGGCGCAAGCCGACCTGAGGTCGGCGGGGGGCAGGGTGTTCCCACGCATGCTGCGTGGGTGGCGCTGGAGCCGCACCTGTGGACTCTCCTCCACCTCGGGCACGTACTCCCGGCCGAGCAGGTAGTCGCCTTCCTCCGGTACGACAGGAACCCCGAATCGGGAGCGTCCCAGCGGCGATCGGTCGGCTCGACGACGATCCCCGCCGGGCGCATTCTGAAGGCCCCCCGAGCCGAGATGTGTCTCGGCCGGCACCTTGCCCGCGTCGGTAGCTGCGGGCCTCATTTCTGTCGTGCGCCCCTACGGCGCGAGGAGCCGGCTCGCCGCGACGGCAGAGGCCGCCGTCCCCCCGGCCACCACCGCCGAGGCAGCGAACAGCGGGACCCTCAGGGTCCAGGCCCGCAGCGCCGGGGACTGGGACACCCGGTCCAGGAGTGCGTCCCGGCCACGGAGCACGACCAGGCCGACGCCTGTCAGCGTCAGCGCCATGCCGAGGCCGAAGGCGGCCACCATCGCGAGGGCAAGGGCGACCTTCCCGGTCAGCAGACCGGTGAGCAGGACGAGGAACGCGGACGGCGAGGGCAGCAGCCCGCCCGACGTGCCGAGGAGCAGGAGCCCGCGCCAGGTGAGCAGCGACGGCGCGTCCGGGATGTGGTGGCTGTGGCCGTCCCCGGCCCCCTCCCCGTGCTCGCCGGCCTCCCCGTGATCGTGATCGTGGTGGTGGTGATGGTGGTCGTGCTTTCCGTGGCGTAGATGCCGCCGCAGCAGGGCCACCCCCACCCCTGCCACCACCAGCGCGGCGATCAGTTGCAACCAGCCCGTCAAGGCCGCGATGTCCGGCGTGCTGTTCGCTGTCAGCCACCAGCCGACCGCGAGAACCGTCACCGAGAAGGTGTGCATCACGGCGACGATTCCGCCGAGCCACACCGCGTCGCGCGGCCTGCCCCGGCCGGCCACCAGGTACCCGGCGGCCAGTGACTTCCCGTGCCCCGGGGCGCAGGCGTGCAGCACACCCACGGCCGCGGCCACGAGGAGCGCCATCGGCACGGCCGCCCCGTGGTCCAGCAGGGACGGCAGGTCGGTGGTCCACGACCACCACGACGACGCCGACGTCCCGGCTCCGGCTCCGGACGCGGCCGCCCCTGCCGTGAGCGTCAGCGTGCGCGTCGGCTCCTTCGCGGTGTGCAGTCCGCCGGAGCCCGTGTCCGTCACCGACAGGGTCCGGTACGCCGGGTTGACGTCCGTCAGGGCCGTGACGGTCAGGTCGATCCGGTCCACCGGCCGTGGGCAGACGAGACGGACCGTCAGTCCGGTCGCGCGGTCGACCCGGCAGGCACGGCCGTCCTGGCGCACGGCGATGTGCGTGCGCAGGTAGCCGGCCGTGTCACCGTCGGACCGCTTCTCCAGGACGGCGACGTCGTCCCGCTCGGCGGACCAGGTCACGTCGACCGCGGTGTCGGCCGCCTCGACCTTCACGACGGGTGGGGTTCCGAAGGGGTGCGCCTGCGCCGTCCCCGCGCTGCCGTAGAGCAGCGCGAGGACGGCGGTGAGCAGGAGCGGCACCCCGGTGCGCAGTGATCGCACGGTGGTGCTTCCCCTCTACTTTCGGCGTGCGGCGAGCGCGTGGACCGTGCCGTCGTCCGTGAGGGCGAAGAGCCAGTCACCGCTGATGGAGAGGGCCGAGGCCACTCCGGCGCCGAGGTCGTACGAGGCGGTCAGGCGGCCGGTGGCCCGGTCGAGGACGAGCAGTCGCCCGTCCCACGTCCCCAGGTACACGTGGTCCCTCGTCACCAGCGGATGCGTCGTCGGCGAGCCGTCGCCCACCGAACAGCCCATGGCGACGCGCCATGTGTCGTCCAGCGGGCTCTCCCCCGCCAGGTAGCCGGCCTTGGTCTCCCAGACCGGCTTCGACGGGTCGGCGGAGCTGGTGTCGTAGGCGCGTACGACACCGTCCCTGCCCGCGACGTAGGCGGTGCTGCCCCATGCCGCGGGGCTGGTGAGCGGGGCGCGCCCCGGCTCGCAGGTGCTGCCGCCGCCGAGCTTGGACTCCCAGGCCACGGCTCCCGTCTTCGGGTCGTGGCCGCGGGTGCCGGACGCCGTGAACGTCACCAGCTGCGGCGTGCCCGTGGCCGGGTCGGTCAGGACGGGCGAGGAGTGGCTGTCGATGTCGCCCGCGGTGTCCTTGACCCAGAGCCGGGTGCAGGTCGCGAGGTCCATGGCGATGACGGTGTTGCTCGACATGGAGTGCAGGTAGGCGGTGTTGGAGCCGGGCTCGCGGATCGCCGTGCTGTGGGCCTGTCCCCAGGAGAACGAGGCGCCGAAGCCGCCGGGCAGCAGGCCGCCGGTCTCGGCGTCGCGGCAGCGGACCGTGGAGGCGTCCTGGTAGACGGCGACGGAGCGGGAGTCCGCGCCCGCGAGGGTGAGGACGCTGACCGGTCCGCCAGCGCGGCCGTAGCGGCGCACGGTGTCCCCGTGGGTCTCCTCGCGGTCGATCGACTGCCAGGCGATGCGGCCGCTCGCCGCGTCGAGGGCGTAGATCCGGCCGACACCGGTGGTCAGGTAGACCTTGCCGCCGTGGAGTGTCGGCGCCGACTCCGCGTCGCCGTCCAGGTACGTACGCCAGAGTTCGCGCCCGGAGGCGATGTCGTACGCGAGCATCATGCTGTGCGGCGAGTCGAAGGCGCGGGAGGAGACGATGAGTCTGCCGTCCGCGATCACCGAGCCGTTGAGGTTGAACTGCTCGCCGGTGTGGCGGGCCCACCTGAGGTCGAGCTTCGTGCCCGGCGCGTCGCCGCTCGCGGACCGCCCGGCCTCGTCGCCGCCCTGTCGCAGCCAGTCCTGGCCGGTCCGGGGCCTGCCGAGTTCGGTGTCGCGTACGACCTGGAAGGTGTTCGTCACGACGGGGAACTTCACGCCCCGGGTGTCGTACGCGACCGACTCGGCGGTGTAAGTGCCGGGGCGGAGCCCGCGCAGTGTGCCGCTCGCCCGGGTCCAGGCGCCGCGCGCGTCGGGGCAGGGCTCGGGCTCGCCGCCGGGCTCGGTGTAGCAGTTCTCGATGCGGGGGCGGGAGGCGCCCTTGCCGAAGCGGACGGTTTCGTGCTCGACGGTGCGTCCACGACCGTCGCGGACGGTCAGCACCGCCTTGGCGGGGGTGCGGCCGTCGTCCTCCGCGTACGCCTCGACGGGTACTCCGGCCCGTTCGCCGTGGACGCTGCCGTCCGCGGGGCTGACGAGGGCGGCGTCGTCGTCGATGTCGAACTGGCGGTGGATGCCGGTCACATGGCCGGTGTCCTCGTTGCGGTGGGTGCGCGGGTCGTCCGTGATGCCGCTGAAGTCGAGGACCTTGTAGTCGGGGCGGGCGCCGTCGATACCGTACGTGCCCTGGTTGTTGATCTCGACGGAGCGCTTGAAGGCGCCGCGCCGGAACTCGGCCTGCTGGTTGTGGCCCGCGGCGACCATCCGTACGTCGTACTTGGCGAGTTCGTCGATCGTCGGCTGCATGCCCGCGCCCGGGCCCCACTGGGTGAAGAGCGAGCGGTGGGCGAAGACGAAGACCTGCTTGCCGACGGCGTGCCGTGCGAGGTCCCGGCGCAGCCACTCCAGTTGCGGCTTCAGCCCGCTGGCGTCGTAGTTGTCCTCCAGGACGACGATGTGGCGGCCGTTGCGGTCGAAGCTGTACCACTCGGGCGCGAGGTTGCGGCGGTAGTACTCCAGGCTGCCGGCGTAGCCCTGGGAGGTGGCCGTGCCGCCGAAGTCGTGGTTGCCCATCACCGGGTAGAAGGGGTGGCCGAGCCGGCCCTCTTCCAGGCCCTTCCTGAAGAGGTCGTAACCGCCCTGGCGGCGCGGCTCGTCGGCGTAGTCGGTGACGGTGAGGTCTCCGGTGGCGATCTGCATCGTCGCGCCGTCGACCTCGGACATCGCCCGCACCTGGCCGGTCCACTGGGGCAGGGCACGGCGGGCTTCGTCGTCGTTGCGGTTGCCGACCTCCGTGTCGGAGTTCATGACCCACTTCTCGGTGGGGTTCGAGGCGTTCCGGTCGGGTACGAGCGCGAAGTCGACGCCCGTGCCGCCGGTCTCGGGGATCCTGTGGAAGAACCGCGGGATCCAGTCCTTGCGCAGGGCGGGTGTGTAGCCGTCCGGCGAGACGATGCCGACGAGGTCGGTCTCGCGTCGCCCGGGGTCGACTTCGAGGCGGTACCCACCGTCGGCGCCGGTCGTGGTCCATGCGGAGCCGTCGGTGACGTCGATGCCGGGCATGGGCCGCTCGCCCTTGTCCCGCTTGCCGTCACCGTCGGTGTCCTTGAAGACGGTGCCCTCGACGGTGACGGTCGCGGCGGGGTCCGCGGCGTCGTCGGCGAACGCTGCCTGGGGCGCGAGGAAGGAGAGTGCGAGGGCGCCTGCGGTCGCCACCCTGACGCGGTGCGTCGTGCGGCGCAGTCGGAGGGCCGCGATCAGCAGGGCGGCGCCTGCCGCCGTACCGAGTGCGACGGTGAGCACGGTGGTCCACGGGAACGACGGCAGCGCGTGGACACCGCGTGCGTCGACGAGCGGGGTGTCCGCGGTGGCGTCGGCGGCCGTGCCGTCAAACTCGACGACGACCCGGGTCAGTCCGCCCCGCTCGATGAGCGGGGTGAGGTCGAGCGCGTCGACGTGGCAGCTCCACGCGAGCTCGACGACGATGCCGCCGGGCACACCGCCGTTGTCGCCCGCCACGCCGGAGCCGGTGGCGGGGCAGCCGGCCCCGAGCAGTCCGGCCGCCCAGGCGCCGGCCCGCTCGACCGGCACCACGCCGTTGTGCACGATGAGGCGGCCGCTGGTGACGTCGTCCCGGGTCGCGACCACGAGTTCGGCGTGTTCGCGCGAGACGTGCGCGAAGGCGGGCTGGGCGCCGATGCCCAGCACGAGGGACAGCAGCACGAGCGCGAGCCCGGCTGCCGTGCGTATGGGTTTCATGAATGTGGAGGCTAGGCATCCGCTGTCCGGATACCGGTCGGTACCAGTCCGATTTCACCATGCTGTGCGCAAGAGTTCAGCATCAGCGATCACATTCGTACGGAAGTGCACAATCTCCTGGTCAGGTGCCCGGAGGGGGCGTGGTTCCCTCCGGGCACCCGGTCCACAGAGCCCGGGGGGTCTGCGGACGTCCTGTCAGGCCAGGACGTTCAGAGCGGCGGGCCGCACCCTGAGGGTCACTGGCAGGACCGCGTCGACCTCGCCGTCCGCGCCGTACGGGAGGGGGCGGTCCGCTTCGATGCGGACCTCCTTGCCGCGCAGGATCTCGACCTCGGGCCGATTCACGTGCACGCCCGTCTTCAGCTCGTTCATCATGGCGAAGAAGAGGTGTTTCGGTGCCTTCTTGATCACCACGACGTCGAGCAGCCCGTCGTCGATCCGCGCACCCGGTGCGACCTTTCTCCCGAAGCCGTAGAAGCCCGAGTTCGCCACGACCACGGTGTAGCCGGTGCGCTCGTGCCTCACCCCGTCGATCGTGACGCGGTACGCGGCGGGCTTCCAGGCGAGGACCGCCCGCAGCCCGCCCGCGTAGTACGACGCCGCGCCGCGCAACACCCGGGAGGCGTTGGCGTGGCGGTTGGCCACCGCGTCGACGCCCGCGTACACGCTTCCGAGGACGCAGGTCCGCGCATGCACGGCGGACTCCACCTCGATCGTGTCGACGGCCCGCGGCTCACAGTGGAGCAGTATCTCGACGAGCCGTTCGGGTTCGGTGGGGAGGCCGAGGGCGCGGGCGAAGTCGTTGCCGCGGCCCGCCGGGACCAGCCCGAAGACCGTGTCCGTACCGCTGAGCGCACCGCCGACGCAGCCGGCCATCCCGTCACCGCCGACGGCGAGCACGACGTGCCCCTGCGCTCCGGCCTCCTGGGCGAGCTCTCGTGCGTGCTCCAGGCTGCGGCTGTAGACGGTGTCGAGCCGCGCACCCGCCTCCCGCAGCAGACGGGCCAGCGGGAGCAGGCCCGCCGTGCCGCTGGAACCCCCTGCGGTGGGGTTGACGACGGCGGTGAACTGTCGCATGGATCTGGCCTCCGGCCGGCAGAAGTCGGGTTCAGCGGATGGGGATGAGGACTCCGGGGCTGAGCACACCGGAGGGGTCGACCTCGGCCTTGACGGCCTGCAGCATGCGGATGCCGAGGGGGCCGATCTCGCGGGCGTACCAGTCACGGTGGTCGGTGCCGACGCCGTGGTGGTGGCTGATGGTGCCGCCCGCGGCCAGGATCGCGTCGTTGGCCGCTCGCTTCACCGGTTCCCAGTGCGTCACGGCGTCCTCGCCCTGCGCGGAGACGACGGTGAAGTACAGGGAGGCGCCGTTCTCGTACGTGTGCGAGATGTGGCACATGACGAGCGGCGGCGTGCCGGACTCGGTGAGGGTGCTCGTCAGGGCGTCCCGCACCGCCGTGTAGAGGCCGGGGATCGCGGACCAGAAGGCCGCCGTCTCCAGCGTCTCGGCGAACGCGCCGGCGTCGAGCAGCGCGTCACGCAGGTAGGGCGCGTTGTACCGGCCGTGCTCCCACCGGTCGCCCGGCTCCTCACCGATGTACTCGCCGTCGCAGGCGAGCAGGACCTCGCGGGCGACGGCGCGGCGGGCCATCGTCTCCTCCTCGGTGCCCTCATAGCCGACGATGGCCATGCAGCCCGGGTTCTGCGGGAGTTCGGCGCTGCCGATGGCGTCCGGCTGCGCGAGACCGATGAAGGTCTCCGACTCGTCCGACAGTCGCAGCACCGTGGGCCGCGGGCCGTCCTGAGCGAGTCGGCGCAGTGCCGCCGTGCCGGCCTCGAAGGAGGCGAAGCGCCAGCCCTCGTAGATCCGCGTCGCGGGGAGCGGGCGGATGCGCACGGTCACCGCCGTGATCACCCCGAGGGCGCCCTCGGAACCGAGGATCAGCTGGCGCAGGTCGGGGCCGGCCGCCGAGCGCGGGGCCCGGCCGGTCTCCAGGGTGCCTTCCGGGGTGGCAACCGTCAGGCCGAGGACCATCTCGTCGAAGCGGCCGTACCCGGCCGATGCCTGGCCGCTGGAGCGGGCCGCGGCGAAGCCGCCGACGGTCGCCCATTCGAAGGACTGCGGGAAGTGTCCGAGGGTCCAGCCCCGCTCGTTGAGCAGCGCCTCGCACTGCGGGCCGCGCAGACCGGGCTGCAGGGTCGCGGTGCGGGACACCTCGTCGACGGTGAGCAGCTGGTCGAGCCGCCGCAGGTCGAGCGCGACGAAGGGCCGCTTCGTGGTGGGCGCGAGGCCGCCGACGACGGAGGTTCCGCCACCGAAGGGCACGGCGGCGACACCGTGGTCGGCGCAGGCGCGGAGCACGGCGAGGACCTCGTCGTGGGTGCCCGGGAGCACGACCGCGGCGGGGATGTCGTCGACCTCGCCGGCACGGATGCGCAGCAGGTCGGGGGTCGACTTTCCGCGGGTGTGCCGGATGCGGCTCTCGGCGTCCTCCCGCAGGCCGTCGGGCCCGCCGACGGCGGTGCGCAGCGCGGTGCGGGCCTCGTCGGTCAGCGCCGGGGCGGGCGCTTCGATGTCGGTGAGGACGGACGGGCCGCTCTCACGCGGGGTGACTCCGAGCAGGTCACGCAGCAGGCCGGTGACCGAGTCGGGCAGGGGTGCCGCCTTGGCCGGGTCGCCCCAACCGCTCCACAACATGTCCACTTCGAAAGGGTTCCTAACGGTCTGTTTCACGGATGGCGCTGCCACTGGGCCGACGCTGGCATTACACTGTGACAGATGACGCCCATTCGTCACAACCATGAAGACGCAGATCCCGTGCTGGACGCCGCACGCGACTGCGTGCTCGCCGTCGGCGTACGGCGAACCACCCTCACCGACATCGCCCGGCGCGCGGGCGTGTCCCGGATGACGATCTACCGGCGCTGGCCCGACATCCGCAGCCTGGTGGGTGACCTGATGACCCGTGAGTGGATCGCGGTCGCCGCCGGCGCCATGCCGCCGTCCGACGACGACCGGCCCGAGCGGGAGCGGATCGTCGAGGGGCTCGTCGCGGGAGCCGCGGCGTTCCGGGCCCACCCGCTCTTCCACAAGATCCTCGACGTCGACCCCGAGCTGCTGCTGCCGTACATCCTCGACCGCCGGGGCGCCAGCCAGGACGCCCTGCTGGGACTCCTCCACTCGGCACTCGAGGAGGGCCACGAGGACGGCTCCGTACGCCGTGTCCGGGCGGACCTGCAGGCCCGGTCCCTGCTGCTCGTCGTCCAGTCCTTCACGCTCTCGCTGCGCACCATGACCGACGACACCGATCCCGAACTGAGCGAAGCCGCCTTCCTCGACGAGCTGCGCATCCTGCTGGAGAGGACCATCGCCCCATGAACCCCACGAGCAGCCCCGCCCTGCCCGGCTCCTCGCTCAACGCCAGGCGGCGCCTGCGCGAACTGGCCCGACTCGCCGACGGTGACGCCGACAGCATGGTCGACGTCCTGGTCGTCGGGCTCGGTGCCACCGGAGCCGGAGCCGCGCTCGACGCGGCCACCCGCGGGCTCACCGTCGCCGCGATCGACGCCCACGACCTCGCCTTCGGTACGTCCCGCTGGAGCTCCAAGCTGATCCACGGCGGACTGCGCTACCTCGCCTCCGGACAGCTCGACGTGGCCCACGAGAGCGCGGTCGAGCGCGGCATCCTCATGGAACGCACCGCTCCCCACCTCGTGCGCGCCCAGCCCTTCGTCCTCCCCCTGACCCCGCTCGTCAGCCGCGGCCAGGCCGCCCTGGCCCGTGCCGGATTCCTCGCGGGCGACCTGCTGCGCGTCGGCGCCCGCACCTCGCGCAGCACGCTGCCCCAGCCGCGCACGCTGTCCGCCGTCGAGACCCGCCATCTCGCCCCGGCCCTCCGACCCACCGGACTGCGCGGCGGACTGCTCTCCTGGGACGGCCGGCTCTCCGACGACGCCCGCCTGGTGACCGCGATCGCCCGCACCGCCGCCGCGTACGGCGCCAGCATCCTCACCCGCACCCGAGCCCTGGAACTCCACCGCGACGGTGCGCTGGTCCGCGACGAGACCACCGGCGAGGAGCTGCGGATCCGCGCGCGCACGGTCATCAACGCGGCCGGCGTCTGGGCGGGCGGCCTCGTCGACGACGTACGGCTGCGGCCTTCGCGCGGCACCCATCTGGTCCTGCGCTCCGAGAACCTCGGCCGGCTCTCGGCGGGCCTGCACATCCCGATCCCCGGCGAGACGAACCGCTTCGTCCTTGTCCTGCCCCAGGGCGACGGACGTGTGTACGTCGGCCTCACCGACGAACCCGTCGACGGGGACATCCCCGACGTGCCCGAGGTCCCCGAGACCGACATCGGCTTCCTCCTCGACGTCCTCGGCTCCGCACTCGACGTCACCGTCCACCGCACCGACGTGGTCGGGGCCTTCGCGGGCCTGCGGCCCCTGCTCGACACCCGGGACGCGGCGGGCCGCACCGCCGACATCTCACGCAAGCACGCCGTGCTCACCTCTCCTGCCGGCGTCGTCACCGTCGTCGGCGGCAAGCTGACCACGTACCGCCGCATGGCCCAGGACGCCGTCGACGCCGTCGTGACCGCCGGCGGTCTGACCGCCGGCCCGTGCCGTACCGCCTCCCTCCCCCTCGTCGGCGCCGCCCGGCCTCAGGTCCTCGCCGGGCTCGACGTCCCGGCCCGGCTCGTGTACCGCTACGGCACCGAAGCGCCCGCCGTGCACGCGCTCGGTGTCGAAGACCCGGCCCTCGCCCGGCCCGTCGTCCCCGGCCACCCCGTCACGGGCGCCGAACTGGTGTGGGCCGTCCGCCACGAAGGCGCCCTCGACACCTCCGACCTCCTCGACCGCCGCACCCGCATCGGCCTGGTCCCCGAGGACCGCGCCTCAGCCGAGAAAGCGGCCCTGGAGGCCCTCGCCCGGACCGCCCAGGTGCGGTGACATGGGGTGCCGTCGGCACAGGTGAGGTGCGGGTGACGTGTGGGTGAGGCGCGGGGTCCCGGCACCACGGCTACCGTCGGCTCCATGGAACGAATCCGAGCGGCCCTGGTCGACATCGACGGCGTCCTCACCGTCTCCTGGAAGGCCCTGCCGGGAGCGGTCTCGGCCATGGAGCAGCTGCGGGGCGCGGGACTCCGCGTCGCGCTGGTCACCAACAACACATCCCGCACCAGGGCCGCCATCGCCGCGCGCCTGGCCGACCTCGGCTTCCCCGTCGACGCGGACGACGTTCTGACCGCCCCGGCGGCCACGGCGGCGTATCTGCGCGAGCACTTTCCCGGCGCGCGCTGCCTGCTGCTCAACAGCGGTGACGTACGGGAGGACCTGACGGGCGTCACGCTCGTCGAGGAGGGGGACGCCGATGTCGTCGTGCTCGGTGGCGCCGGGGCCGAGTTCGGCTACGCGGCCCTCAATGGAGTCTTCCGGCAACTGCAGCGCGGGGCACGGCTGGTGTCGATGCACCGCAATCTGTACTGGCGCACCGAGGGCGGCCTCGACCTGGACACCGGGGCGTTCCTCGAAGGGCTCGAAAAGGCCGCCCGCACCCGGGCGGAGGTGACGGGCAAGCCGGATCCCGCGTTCTTCGCGAGCGCCCTCGCCCATCTCGGCGCCGACGCGTCGGAGGCGCTGATGATCGGCGACGACATCGAGTCCGACGTGCTGGCCGCCCAACGGTCCGGCATCACCGGCGTACTGGTGAGGACGGGCAAGTACCTCCCCGAGACGCACCGCGCCGCCTCCGGCACGCCCGACCACGTCATCGACTCCTTCGCCGACCTTCCCGCCCTGCTGGCCAGCGCAGGCGGGACGCCTCAGCCCTGACGGGTCCCGACCGACGCGCGGGTGTCGGCCTCCGCGCGCTCAGACCATCGAGCCGACAGCCTCCACCGATCGCTCCGCGTGGTTCTCGCGCTTCTCCGGATCCCTGGGCTTCGCCGACTCCTCGTGCTCCTCGTGCTCCTCGTGCGGGAACAGCGCGAGCGGGGTCTCTCCCTCGAAGTACGTCCTCGCCCTGGCCAACGCCCGCTCGTCCCCGCGTACCTGACCCGGCCGGGAACCGTTCCCGAGCAGGACCCCGCCGAAGCGCATCCGCAGGTACGCCGCAGTGTTGTTGAGGGTGGTGACCATGCCGTCGGCGACTGCCTCGTCCTCGTCCGCCATGGCCGTCACCGCCCACAGCGTCCGTCCCGCCATCCGCTTCTTGAAGTCCAGGCCGGGAACGCCGAGCCAGCCCGACCAGTAGTCGAGGTAGCGCTTGGTGTGGGCGGAGAGGGTGTACCAGTACAGCGGTGAGGCGATCACGATGTCGGTGGCCTCCACGGTGGCCTCCCGCAGCGTCCGCTCGGCCGCCGAGACCGGCCAGTCGCCGTCCTCGTGGCGTCCGTCCTGGAAGTCCGGCAACGCCAGTCCGTTCAGGTCGACCCATCGCTGCGGGATGTCGGCGGGCAACGCCTCGGCTGCGGCCCTGGCGAGTATCTCGGTGTTGCCGTCCGCGCGTGAGCTGCCCAGCACGAACAGGAAGGAGCGGTCCGCAGGACGCGGGGAATGATTCGTCATGGCTCGACGCTAACCGTTGACACTGATGTCAAGGTCAAACGATCCCGGACGGGGCGGAAGGCGGGGCACGCATGCTGATCGGGGAGTTGTCCCGGCGCACCGGGGTGAGCGCCCGGCTGCTGCGCTACTACGAGGCGCAGGGGCTGCTGGAGGCCCGGCGCGGCCCGAACGGCTATCGCGCGTACGACGAGGAGGCGGTGGCAACCGTCCGCAAGGTGCGGGCCCTGCTGGCCGGCGGACTGTCCACCGAGGTGATCCGGGTCGTCCTGCCCTGCACCGGGGAGGACGGGACGGCATTCGACTGGTGCGCCGACATCCGGGATCTGATGCGGCGTGAACTGGCGGCCACCGACGCCCGTATCGACGATCTCCACCGGCGTCGCACCACCCTCGCCGGCTACTTGGAAGGCTCGTGACCTCGTGTCGGTCCGGCGGGGCGGACCGCTCCGGGCGCTCCCACCTCCGGCGCGGGCCGCTGGATAGCATCACTGACTCGACGTTTCTTCTGTCCTGGAGGACCTGGTCATGCGCAGGCGTACGTTCGTCACCGCTCTCGGCGCCGCGGTCGCGGCCGGCGGCCTGCCGGTCGTCACCGCGGGGAGCGCGGCCGCCGCGCCGCTCATCACGCCGACGCTGACGGGCCGGGACCCGGCCGCCTCGCTCAACGCCCGTGCGGTGTACGCGCATCTGGTGAAGCTGGAGAACAACGCGCGCTCCGGGAACCGCCCGATGACGGTGATCGGCCAGCACATCGAGGGCCAGCAGGAGCTGTACAACGCCTCCTACGGTGACACGGGCGGCACCACGCACGTCGGCTACTACTACAAGAAGGCCCGTGACATCACCGGCAAGCTCCCCGGCTTCCTGGAGATCGACCTCGGGCCGGGGTACGGCGCGGCCGACGGCTGGGGTGCGTACGGGGACCGCTCGTACAACCGGCCGCTCGGGCTGCCGACGGGCCGCCGGCAGTGGCAGTACGTGGACGATGTCGTCGACGTCGCGACGGGTGTGTGGAAGGGGCTGCCGCGCGCGGCGGACGGCACGTACAACCCGGCGGGTGTGATGGTCCGTTCCGACGGCGGGAGCGCGACGCTCGCGAACGGCGGGGCGGCCGCGGGAATCGTCGGGGTGAGCTTCCACCAGCCCTACCCCGGTTCGCCGTTGAAGGACTGGAGCCGGGTGCTGACACAGGTCCGGGGTGAGCACCCGGGCGGCGACACCGGCAATCCGGTCGCGACCCTCACGACCGACCAGGCGTGGTTCGACCGGGTCGTCGACTGGGAGTCGGACACCCCCGAGTACCGGGCCCTCCTGGCGGACCTCGGCTTCCTCGCCGCCTCGTTGTCGTACTTCGCCGCGTACGACATTCCCGTCCTGCTGCGGCCGTACCACGAGATGAACGGCGGCTGGTTCTGGTGGGGAGGCAGGACCCCGGCCAGTTTCAAGAAGCTGTGGCGGATCACGTACGACTACCTCGTGAAGACGAAGGGCCTGCACAACCTGATCTTCGTGTGGTCGCCGAACGCCTGGCACCCGCAGGGCGATGACGTGCCGTGGAACCACTACCCGGGGGCCGATGTGGTCGACGTCGTCGGCGTCGACGACTACGACCCCACTTCCGCCGCTTCCGACCTCACGCACACCTACTACACGGGGCTCGTCGACTACGCGAAGCCGCGGATGCTCGCGGAGACCTTCAACATGCCGATCACGGCCTCGGGCCGCAACGCGCTGACCCGCAGCCCGTGGGTGATCTGGAACATCTGGGGGTCCGGCACGACCAGGACGGACATCAACAGCAACGCCGACGTGAAGGCGACGTACTACGCCGCCGACCAGGTCTGCACGGGCGGTTCGGGGACCGGCGTCGGCCAGAACTTCGACTGGGGTTCGCTCCACGCGCACTGAGGGGTACGGCAGTGGGGCCCTCGTGGATCGAGGGCCCCACTTCACGGAGGGCCGGCCGTGTCGGTCAGGAGCGGTCCTGCCGCACCGGGAGACCCGGAGATGTCGGCAGCGGGAGGTCCAGACGGTTCTGCGCCTGGGCCGGAGTGGCCCGGCAGGTCACGTCCGCGGCCGGCAGCCTGCCCGTCGTCAGATAGGCGGTGGCGGTCTTGTCGGCGCAGGACTTGGAGCCGTAGATGCCGTGGCCCTGGCCGCCGAGGACGGTGACCATCCGGGAACCCTTCATGGCCCGGCGCAGCCCCTGGCCGCTGACCAGCGGTGTCTGGGAGTCCCACTCGTTCTGGAGGACGAGCGCTCCGACGGTGTTGTTCACCTGGGTGGCGGGCTCGGACCCGTTCTTCCAGAACGCGCACGGCATGATGTTCGACGCGAAGTCGCCGTAGAGCGGGTACCTGGCCTTGTCGCGGATCGCGTCGCGGCGGTACTGCTCCGGGTCGCGCGGCCACGAGCGGGTGTCGGCGCACGCCACGGCCCAGAAGGCCGCGTCGAAGTTGTCCGAGGGGACGGCGCGGGCGAAGGACGGCGGTACGGGACGGGGCGCCTCGCTCCGCTTCGACGCCGCCGGGTCCGGAGTCCCCGCGGCGGCCTTCTTGAGCTCGGCGATCGCCTCGGCGGCGCCCTTCACGTCGAAGAACATGGCCCGGCCGGCGCGGATGTCGTCGCCGGTCAGGAGCGTGCCCTGGAAGTCGATCGGCTTGCGGTCCGCCTGGACGACCAGGTCCCAGTAGGTCTTCCCGACCTTGGCCGGGGTGTCGCCGAGCCCGTACGTCGTGTGCCGCTGGGCGGTCCACTCGCTCCAGTGCTTGAACGCCGGCTCCGCGCCCTCCGCCCACACCTGGATCATGCCGCGCCAGATCCGCTGCGGGTCGACCGCGCTGTCCAGCACGAACCGGTCGGACCGCTTCGGGAACATCTGCGTGTAGACGGCGCCCAGGTACGTTCCGTAGGAGTACCCCAGGTACGAGATCTTCTTCTCGCCGAGCACGGCGCGGACGACGTCCATGTCCCGTGCGGTGTTGCGGGTCGTGAGGTGGGGCAGGACGTCACCGCCCTTCGCCCGGCACTTGTCGGCCACGGTCCGCGCCCACCGGACGTCCTTGTCGAACGTCGCGGCCTTGTACGGGCGCTGCCAGTTCCGCTCGTCGTCGTTCAGACCGCAGCTCATGGGCGAGCTCTGGCCGACGCCCCGGGGGTCGAAGCCGATCAGGTCGTACTGCTCCTTCACCGCCGTCGGCAGCTCCGAGCTCATGTACAGGGGCATGTCGAGTCCCGGGCCGCCGGGACCGCCGGGGTTGAGCAGCAGGACTCCGCGCCGCTTCTGGGGGCTGGTCGCCTTGATCCGGGACACGGCGACGTCGAGCGTCCTGCCGCTCGGCCGGGTGTAGTCGAGCGGCACCTTGAGCGTCGCGCACTGGTAGTTCGCCGGTGTCTCGGCGGCGCAGCGCTTCCAGCGCGGTGGCTGCTGGGTGAACAGCCTCAAGGGATCGGCGGAGACCGTCCGCCGGGGTGCCGGGGTGGCCGCGGATGCGACAGCGGGCGTGAGGGCGGGCACGAGCGTCGCGACCGCGCTGATGGCCACGAGGGGTGCTATTCGTCTGCTTCGCACAGTGAGTCAGGTCCTTGCGGGAGGCGGATGATCCGTCTCATGCACCCTTGCTCAGCGTGCAGTTGTGCGAATCCCTCCGCCGGTCGCGATCGCCTCCGACCACAGGAGGAGCGCGCCCCGAGGAATGGTTCCCGAGGCGGAGAACGTGACCCGCGGTATTCCCGTCCGGCCTCGGTGACGTCAGGCCGACGACTGAGCCTCGGCCTCCGCGCGGTACAGCCGACGGAGCCGTACCACTCCCAGGTCGTGCTGGTACAGGTTCTCCCGCTGGTCGGCGTCGGCGGGCATCGCCTCCAGCATCACGCGGTCCTGCTCCAGGACCTCCCAGTGACGCTTCTCGATCAGCGTCTTGTAGAGGAAGCGCCAGGAGTCGCGCTGCCAGTCCGCGACCCGGCGGTAGCGCCAGAAGAAGACTCCGGAGCGCTGCTCGTCGACGGGGCAGACCATGCCCACGATCCCGAACGGTCCGCCCGGGCCGGCGGACGGCGGGTACGGGATGGACAGGTCGACCCAGTCGACACCGGTGCGGCACAGCTCGACCCAGTCGAAGTTGACGCCCCGCTGGTCGGTCTTCTCGAAGAAGTAGCCACGGTCGGTCTCCCGGATGCGGAACTTGGCGGTCGTGTCGCCGGCGAACATGGTGTGCGACTCATGGTGGAGGAAGGCGCCGTGCATGGGGTCGAGCAGGTTCTCCACGGCGTACCGCCAGGGCACGTCCCACTCGGCGTAGCAGAGGAACGCGTCGACGGCGGGGTCCGTCAGCGGGTCGGGGAGCGTCAGTTCGGCCGGCTCGGGGTGTTCCTCGTCGCCGAACCAGGAGAGGATCGCGCCGCCGACCTCGCGTACGGGCAGCGAGGTGACCAGCTTCTTGCCCTCCAGGTTGCAGCCGGGCAGGCCCGGCACCGAGGTCACCGTGCCGTCGGCGCCGACCTCGACGCCGTGGTACCAGCAGGCGACCCGATCGCCGAGGTGCCTGCCCAGCGACAGGGGCGCTCCGCGGTGCGGGCAGCGGTCGGCGAGCATGGAGAGGGCTCCGTCGGATCGCCGGAAGAGCAGCCACTGCTCGCCGAGCACGGTCACCTTGCGCATGGCGCCGGGGGCGACGAAGCGCGAGGGGACGACGGGGTGCCACTGGTTGCGCAGACCGGTGGCGTAGATGTGGTCCGCGGTGGCGGGGGACGTCAGCGTCATGTCAGGCTCCCAGGCGGTTCATCTCGGCGCGGAAGGACTCCTCGGTCCAGGGCGCGCCGTCGGCGGTGTGCACCTTGCGGGCGTTGAGTCCGCGCACCACGTCGGTCAGTTCGTGGCCCTCGTGGGTGAAGACCTCTTCGAGGGTGGCGGCGAGCTTGTACTCGTACGGAGTGGGCTCGTGCGTACGGGACTGGTGGACGTCCAGGTACGGCCAGGTGTCGGTCACGGTGTCTCCTGAGAAGGCGGGGGAAGGGGTCACAGATCGAGGACGAGCCGGCCGGAGGCGCACCGCGAGACGCAGATCATCATCGTGGCGCCGGCGGTCCGCTCCGCATCGCTGAGCAGGAAGTCGCGGTGGTCGGGCGCGCCGTCGAGCACTCTGGTCTCGCAGGACCCGCAGATGCCGTCGCGGCAGGAGCTCTCGACACCGATCCCAGCGCTCTCGACGGCTTCGAGGATCGAGGTGTTCGCGTCGACCCGGAGCGTCAGGCCCGAGGTGCGGCACTCGACCTCGAACTCCTCGTCGTCTCCGGCGCGTTCCACGGTGGGGGCGGCGAATCGCTCCAGTCGCAGTCGACCCTCCGGGCAGCGTGCCTGCACGGCCGCGAGGAGGGGTTCGGGGCCGCACGTGTACACGAGGGTGTCCTCGGGCAGCCGGGTCAGCTCCGCGTCCAGGTCGATGTGACCCTGCTCGTCCTGCGGGACGAGCGTCACCTCGCCGCCGAGCAGGGCGAGTTCGGTGGTGAAGGCCATCGAGGCCCGGCTCCGGCCGCCGTAGACCAGGCGCCACTCGGCGCCCCGGCGGGCGGCTTCGCGGGCCATCGCGAGCAGGGGGGTGATGCCGATGCCGCCGGCGACGAAGACGTACGAGGTGGCGTCCTCCAGGGCGAAGTGGTTGCGCGGTTCGGAGACCGTCACCGACTGGCCGGGGCGGAGCTGGGTGTGGACGTAGCGCGAACCGCCGCGCGAGGAGGGTTCGTTGAGGACGCCGATCCGGTACGTGGCCTGGTCGTGCGGATCGCCGCACAGGCTGTACTGGCGGAGCCGCCCGTCGACGTGCACGTCGATGTGGGCGCCCGGCGTCCAGGCGGGCAGGGGTTTGCCGTCGGGGTGGGTGAGCTCGACGGACAGTACGCGCTCGGCCTCCCATGTCATGCGGTGGACGATCAGCTGCAGCGGGTTCTCGCTCATGGCCTGGTGCCTCCTTACCGGCGGTCGGGCAGTGCGGGGTGCGGGACGGGACCGGGTTACCGGCCCGGGATCCGCACGGGTGGGGTGAACGGGTTCTTCATCGGGCCCAGGGCCGCGAGGTCGACCTCGACGAGCGTCGGCCCGTCCGAGGCGACGGCCTCGCCGATGACCGGTGCCGCGTCTTCCTCGGCGCCGATGCGGAGGTACGGCAGGCCGCAGGCGCGGGCGAGGAGTTCGAAGTCGGGAGTGACGAGGTCGACGCCGGAGCGGCGCTCGCTGTGGCGGTCCTGCATGTTGCGCAGCACGCCGTATCCGCCGTCGTTGAAGACGATCAGGGTGAGCCGGGGCCGCTCCTGGGCGAGGGTGAGCAGTTCGCCGAGGTGGACGGCGAGTCCGCCGTCGCCGGCGAGGACGACGGTGGGCGAGTCGGGCCGTCCGAGGGCCGCGCCGATCCCCATGCCGAGGCCTTGGCCGATGCCGCCGCCGCGCGGGAAGACGTTGTCCCTCGGGTCGTACATGTCGAGGAGGCGGTTGCCCCAGCTGCTGGAGGGGATGGTGACGTCGCGGGCGACGACGGCCTCGCGCGGCAGGGCGGCGCGGAGCGCGTCGCAGATCGCGGCCTGCGGTCCGATGGTGTCGTGCAGGGTGGCCCGTACGTCGTCCCGGACCGCTCGGACGCGTTCCCGCCAGCCGTCCTCGGCGGGCGTGGCGTGGCGGGTCAGGGCCGTGAGGGTGGGTGCGGCGTCGCCGTGCAGCGGGTGGGCGACGGGGTAGACCCGCCCGAGCGCCGCCGCGTCGAGGTCGATCTGGACATGCGCCGGGGGCAGTTCGAGGGTGTAGTCGGCGGTCTCGTTGGAGCGGAAGTGGGTGCCGATGGTGACGAGCACGTCCGCGTCGGCAAGGAGGGCGCGGACGGCCGGGGTGGTGGCGAAGTTGCCGATGACCTGCTCGTGGTCCTCGGGCACCGTGCCGCGCCCGGAGTTGGAGGTGAGCAGTCCCGCTCCGGTCGCCTCCAGGAGCCGCGCCAGTTCGCCACGGGCTCCGGTCGCGCCGCCGCCGGCCCAGACGAGCGGGCGGCGGGCGGAGGCCAGGAGGGCTCCGGCGGCGGCGAGTTCACCGTCCGTGGGGGCGGGCACGGCGGGGTACTCGGGGACGACGGGGCCGTCGGTCTGGGACGCGTACTGGAGGTCGATGGGCCATTCCACGCTCGCCGGTCCGCCGGTGCCGCCGGGCCCGCCGAGCGCCGCGCGCGCCGCCTCGCGGAGGACGCGGCCCGCCCTCTCCGTGTCGGGCACGGTCGCGGCATGGGCCGACACGGCGGTGAGCATGCCGAGCTGGTCCTTGGTCTCGTGGATGAACCCCCGTCCGCTGCCGAGGAATTCGCTCTCGATCTGGCCGGTGACATGCAGGACGGAGCTGCCGGCGCTCAGCGACTCGATCAGTGATCCGGCGGCGTTGCCCGCGCCGGTTCCGGTGGAGGTCAGGGCGCAGCCCAGGGAGCCGCGGGCCCGTCCGTAGGCGTCGGCGGCGTTCACGGCCGATGCCTCGTGGCGTACGGGGACGAAGCGGAGTTCGCGGTCGACGGCTTCGACGAGCGGCAGGTTGTGCACGCTGACGATGCCGAAGACGGTGTCGATGCCCAGTTCGCGCAGGACGGCGACGAGGAGATCGCCTCCGTTGTCGTAACGCATGGTGTCTCCTCAGAGGATGGAGCGGCCGACGCCGCCGCAGACGTCGATGCTGGTGCCGGTGATGTACGAGGCGCGGGGCGAGAGCAGGGTGACGACCGCGTAGGCGACCTCGTCGGCCCGGCCGAGCCGGCCGAGGGCGACGCCCCGGTCGGCGGCGAGTTCCGCCTGCCAGTCCTCGTAGCTCGTGCCGGTGGCGGCCGCGGCGTGGCGGCGGGTCCACTGGCCGGTGTCGATGAGGCCCAGGCACACGGAGTTGACCCGGATGCCGTCGCGGGCGAGTTCTGTCGACAGGGACTTGGAGAGGTTGAGGATGCCGGCGCGGGCGGCGCTGGTGGTGATGAGCCGGGGCTCGGGCTGCTTGGCGAGGACCGCGTTGATGTTGACGATGCTCGCCGCGCCGGAGCGGGCGAGGAACGGGCGGGCGGCGCGCAGGGGGTTCAGCACGCCGGCGAACTTGAGCTCCAGTTCGTCGCGCCAGTCCTCGGCGGTCGAGTCGTCGAGGCCCTTCATGCGGGACTGTCCGGCGTTGTTGACGAGTCCGTCGACGCCGCCGAAGGTGTCGGCGGCGCCGCGTACGAAGCGGTCCACGGCGTCGGCGTCCCGGACGTCGCAGACGCCGGTGAGCAGGCGGTCGCGTCCGGCGCCGAGCCGGGCGGCCGCCTTGGCGAGACGGTCGGCGTCACGGCCACAGGTGGCGACACGGGCGCCTTCGTCGAGCAGGGCGCGGACCGTGGCCAGGCCGACGCCCGAGCTGCCGCCGGTGACCACGATGGTGCGGTCGGCGAGGCCCAGATCCATAACGGGGTTCTCCTGCGTGTCAGTTCATGGTGAAGCCGCCGTTGACGGCGATCACCTGTCCGGTCAGATAGCGGGACTCCTCGCCGAGCAGATAGGAGACGATCCCGGTGAGGTCGTCGGGCTGCTGCGGCCGGGAGACGGCCCGGTTCAGGCGGTAGAGGTCGTGCCGCTCGGCGGGCACGGTCTCGGTCGCCTCGCCTTCGGTGAGTCCGGGGGCGACCGCGTTGACGGTGATCCCCTTGTCGCCGAGTTCGCGGGCCATGGCCCGGGTGAGCGCGATGACCGCTCCCTTGGAGGCGATGTAGTGGGCGAGGCGCGGGGAGCCGTAGAGGGCGGCGTCCGAGGCGATGTTGACGATCCGGCCAGGCTCCGCGAGGAGCGGGTACAGGGCCTTGGAGACCAGCCAGGGGCCGCGGGCGTTGACCGTCATGAGCCGGTCCCACACCTCGATGTCGATGTCCTGGAATTCCTTGCCGCCCACGCCGTTGGCGAGCGCCGCGTTGTTCACCAGGCCGTACAGCGGGCCGAGCTCCCGCACGGCGGCCGCGAGGGCGGCCACCGAGTCCGGGTCGGCGACGTCGCAGCGTACGAAGCGGGCGTCGATGCCCTCCGCGCGCAGTTCGGCCGCCGCGTGTTCGCCCCGCTCCCGCTCCAGTTCGGCGAGGACGACGCGGAAGCCGTCCTCGCCCGCCCGGCGGGCCATGGCCAGTCCCAGGCCACGGCCCGCTCCGGTGACGACGACGGTGCGTGCGCCGGCCGGGGGCAGGTCAGCCACGGGTGACGCCGTGCATCGGCGAGTACTCGGGGTAGGTCGGGACCTGCGGCTTCTGCGTGCCGATGACGACGCAGAAGAGGGCGTCGGTGTCTCCCTCGTTCTTCAGGGAGCGGGTCACGCCGGCCGGGACGACGATCATGTCGCGGTAGCCGAGGGTCCGGTACTCGACCTCGTCGGGGCCTCGGTGGATGCCGACCTTGACCTCGCCCTCCAGGACGAAGAAGGCCTCTTCGACGTCGTGGTGGGTGTGGGCCGGGCCCTCGGCGCCGGGCGGAAGCAGCATGTTGGAGAAGGTGAAGCCGCCGGACGGGATGATGCGGCTGTCGCCCTCGTGGTTGCCGGTGGCGCCGGAGCCGACGTAGCGGATCTGTCCGCGGCGGTACTGCGGTCCGGCCTTCTCCTGGAAGGAGAGGGTGTCGAAGTCGGCGACCCGGGAGACCTTGCTGGCGATGAGGGAGTCGGTGTACGCGGCGAGGTCGTCACCGTTGTCGTACGCGGTGGTGGTCAGAGGCATGGGAGACAGCTCCTATTCGGGGATGCGTGCGGTGATGCGCAGGTGGGAGAGGACCCAGGCGTCGAAGCGTCCGGGCTGCTCCTGGTTGGCCAGGTGACCGGCGTCCTTGACGATCACGAAGGCGGTCTTGTGGAGGGCCCCGGCGATGGCCTGACTCGCCTCGATGCCGGTGACCTCGTCCTGGTCGCCGCAGAGGACGAGCGAGGGGGCGGTGACCGTGGGCAGTTCGGCGCGAAGGTCGGCCGAGGCCATGGACTCGGCGGCGTACCCGTAGCCGGGGAGCCGTACCGAGGCGGCCATGGTGTCGACGATCCGCCGGACCAGTCCGGCCGGGGCGCCGGGTGACACCAGGCGTGGTCCGCGTGCCTCGGCGAAGGCGCGCGGGCCGAGTTCGGCGAGCTCGGTGGCGCGGGCCCGCATGCCCGCCGCCTTCGTCTCGTCCGTGCCCGAGCCGGGGCTGGAGTCGGCGACGATCACCGAGGCGACGAGGTCCGGGTGGCGGGAGGCGAGCCGCAGGGCGATCACGCCGCCCCAGGAGACGCCGAGCACATGGGCGCTGCCGCCGCGCTCCCGGATCAATCGGGCCGCCGTGTCCGCGAAGTCGTCGAGGGTGAGGGGGACTTCGGGGTCGGGCGACCGGGCGTAGCCGGGGGCGTCCCAGGCGACGACCCGGGCGTACGCGGAGAGTTCGGCGAGCTGCGGGGCGAAGGCGGCCGAAGAGGAGCCGATGCCGTGGAGGCAGAGGAGCAGCGGGCCGTGCTCGCCGGCTTCCTCGACGTGGACGTCCATGGACGCCGGGGCGAGGAGGTCGGTGTTCACAGGATCTGCCCCGTCCGGCCGGCCAGCGCGGCAAGACCGCGCAGCACCGCGTACGGCACCACCTGGCTGGTCGCCGGGTTGCCCGGGTCGGGCAGGTGCGCGACCTCGAAGCGGTACGCCCCGTGCGCGCCGGACGCCTCGATCACATGGCGCGTGTGATGTGCCGCGGGGTCGGCGACGACCCGGACCCGCACAGCGTCCAGGTCGCCGACGGCCAGCGCGACCGAGGCGGCCACGTTCGTCGACTTGGGGAACTTCGCCGGCACCTCGCGGGCGGTGCCGGTCATGACCTCGACCGGGCCGGTCGCCGTCCGCATCCGAGTCAGCAACTCCTCGTCCATCCACGGCTGTTCGAGGGTCGAGGGCAGCTTGGTGGTGGTGAGCCGGACGTCGTCCAGGGGGCCGAGCGAGCGGGCCGCCTGGAGCAGGTCGAGTCCGCCGACGGCGCCGCCGGTGAAGTACACCCGGCCCGGTCCCGCCGCGAGCAGCCGCTTCGCGAGCTCCTCGTCGGTCATCGCACCGCTGGAGGCGATGAGCAGGTCGGTGCCGGAGGCGAGCACCCGCTCGCCCCACTCCCGTACGACTCCCTGGCCGGCGGCCTCCACGATCAGGTCGCAGAGTTCCAGCGCCTCCTCGAAGGGGACCTGGGGGGCCGGCGCCGCGTCGCCGAGCGGACGGTTGTCGACGACGCACACCAGCTCGGCGCCGTCCACCTGCCCGTCGGCGAGGGCGGTGCCGACGATCCGACCGATCGCGCCCCAGCCGACGACTCCGACCTTGCGTGCGGTGCTCATGCGTTGTCCTTCCTGGCGTCGACGGGTGCGAGCGGGCCGGGGTCCGGCGCGCCCGCCATGTGGCAGCGGATCTCCTTCGACGGCGGACCCGCCGTGCCCCACAGGTCGGAGAGCTCCGGGACCCGTCGCCACACGCGGGCGATCCAGGTGTCCTTGACGATCTGGGCGACCTCGGAGGTGTACTCGCAGACGAGCCCGGACGGGTCGGTGAAGTAGGAGAAGGTGTTGTTCCCGGGGCCGTGGCGGCCGGGTCCCCACTGGGGGGTGATGCCGTGGTGGCGGAGCCGGCCGAGGCCGCGCATGAAGTGGTCGACCGAGCTCATCTCGTACGCCACGTGGTTGAGGGAGGTCCACTCCGCCTGGTTGAAGGCGATGCAGTGGTGGTCGGCGTTGCAGCGCAGGAAGGCCATCTGGTGCTCGGACCAGTCGGAGACGCGCAGTCCGAGCACCTCCCGGTAGAAGGCGACGGCGGCGTCGATGTCGACGGTGTTGAGCACGGCGTGGGTGACGCCGACGGGCACGGCGCCGTCCCGTCCGCGCGGGACGACCGCCTCGACGTGGGCGCTGATCTCGACGAGGCGCCCTTCGGGGTCGGTGAACCGCAGCCCGTATCCGCCGCCGGCCTGGTCGAGCGGGCCGGGGCCGAAGACGGGGACGATGCCGCGTGCTTCGAGGCGCCGGGCGGCCTCGTCGACCTCGGCGGGGGTGGCGACGGCGAAGGCGAGCCGGCCGAGGCCCACGCGCTCGCGTTCGGTCAGGTGCAGGACGTGGTGCTCGTCGCCGGTGCCGCGCAGCCACCGCGCGCCGTTGTCGGACTCGACGGTCTCCAGCCCCCAGACCTCCTCGTAGAAGTCGGCGGCCTCGGTGAAGGCGGGCGTGTGCAGCTCGACGTACCGCAGGGAGCGGAGCCGGGCGATGGGGCCGGGCGGTGACGGTTGCATGAGTCTCTCCAGACGGGCGGTCGGGCCCGGACAGTTGGCTCGGGGGGCGTGTCCGGACGGTTGGCTCGGGGCGTGCCGGGTCAGCCGGCCCAGGGCAGGGGTGCGTCGGAGGTGCCCCAGTACAGGGACTTCTGTCGCTGGTAGGCGCGGATCGCGTCCCGGCCCTTCTCCGTGCCGAGGCCGCTGTCCTTCCATCCGCTGAACGGGGTGGCGGCGCTGAACTGCTTGTACGTGTTGATCCAGACGGTGCCCGCCTCGATCCGGCGGGCGATCCGCCAGGCGGCGCGCAGGTCACGGGTCCAGATGCCGCAGGCGAGGCCGTAGACGGAGTCGTTGGCCTGGCGGACGAGGTCGTCCTCGTCGTCGTAGGGCAGGACGACGAGGACCGGGCCGAAGATCTCCTCCCGGCAGGTGCGGGAGGTGTTGGCGAGGCCGTCGAGGACGGTCGGGAGGTAGTAGGCGCCGTCCTGGTACCGCTCCCCCGCGGGCGCCGACCCGCCGCACAGGACGCGCGCGCCTTCGGAGCGGGCGAGGTCGACGTAGGCGGCGACGGAGTCGCGGTGGCGGTGGTGCACCAGCGGGCCGACCTGGGTGTAGGGGTCGGTGCCGGGGCCGACGCGCAGCTTGCGGACCCGCTCGACGAGCTCGCCGACGAAGGTGTCGTAGATCTCGCGTGCCACGAAGAGCCGCGAGCCGGCGATGCAGGACTGGCCGCTGGACGAGAAGATCCCGAACAGCACTCCGGCCAGCGCCTGCTCGATGTCGGCGTCGGCGCGCACGATGGTCGGCGACTTGCCGCCGAGCTCCAGCGAGGCGGGGACGAGCTTCTCGCCGGCGATCGCGGCGATGGACCTGCCCGTCTCGGTGCCCCCGGTGAATCCGATCCGGGTGACGAGGGGGTGGCGTACGAGGGCGTCGCCGACGGTCCTCCCGCTGCCGGGCAGTACCGAGAGGAGGGCGGTCGGCAGGCCGAACTCGTCGAGTGCCCGGGTGATCAGCCGCCCGAGGGCGAGGGAGACCAGGGGGGTCCAGGCGGCGGGCTTGAGGAGGACGGCGTTGCCCGCGGCGAGTGCGGGGGCGATCTTCTGCGCGTCGCTGGCGACCGGGGAGTTCCAGGGGTTGATCGCGCCGACCACGCCGATCGGTTCGTGGACGCTCATGGTCACGTACGGGCCGCGGGACGGCGTGAGCGTGTCCTCGGCCGTCTCCAGGGAGGCGGCCATGTACCGGAAGGTGCCCGCCGCGCTGAGTGCGAGGGCCCTGGTCTCGGTGAGGGTCTTGCCGGTGTCGGCGGTCTGTGTCGCGGCGAGCTCGGGGGCGGCCTCTTCGGTGAGCTCGGCGATCCGGTGCAGGAGGCGGGCGCGCTCGTGGGCGAGCAGGTCCCGCCAGGCGGGGTCCGCGACCGCCTTCGCCGCGGCCTCGGCCGCTTCGGCGACCTCGGCGACGGAGGCGGAGTGGACGGTGGCCAGGACGCGTCCGGTCGCCGGATCGACGGTGTCGACGGGCTCGCCCGCACCGCGTCGCCACTGGCCCGCGATCAGGATGTCGGTCGGAAGGAGCGGCACGGGTGGACCTCCGGGCGGGGGCGGAAGGGGAGTTGGCTCCGGACACGGACGGAGTCCGGCGCGATCCCGAGACCGGAATCGTCGAAGCACTAGAAATCTAAGCGCTTAACTATTTCTCGACAAGCCCCCGAGTCGAGATCGTTGCCGAATCGGCCTTGAGCACGCCCTTCGCGAAGCCGATGATGGCTACCGGGCCCGCGAGACGGAGATCTCTAGGCGCTTAACCATTGACCGCTTAGATAAGGACCCCTACTGTCTCGGCAACTCCCCTGCCCGCGGAAGGACCCCCTCCATGACGACTGTGGCCGGAAAGCAAGCCCTCGGCTCCGTAGCCGCGCGACTTGAACGGCTTCCGCACTCCCGGTGGCACGTCAAAGTCCGGTTCCTGATCGGCGCCGTCACCTTCTTCGAGGCGTTCGACCAGCTCCTTGCCGCGTCCGCGCTGCCCGTCCTGATGAAGGAGTGGCACCTCACCACCGGCCAGGCCACCCTCGCCGTGACCGCCGCCTCCATCGGGATGCTGCTCGGCGCCCTGGCGGCCGGCTGGCTCGGCGACCGGATCGGGCGCGTCCGCACCGTCGCCCTGGGCGTCGGCATCACCGGCCTCGCCAGCCTCGCCGTCGCCTTCTCCGGCAGCATCGAGACCTTCTCGCTCTTCCGGTTCGTCCAGGGCCTCGGCATCGGCGGCGTCGTACCCGTCGCCGCCACGTACATCAACGAGATCGCCCGCTCCGACAAGCGCGGCCGGTTCGTCCTGCTCTACGAGATGATCTTCCCGGCCGGCCTCGCGGCGGCCACGCTGGTGGCCGTGTGGGTGGTCCCCCACTTCGGCTGGCGCGCGATGTTCGTCATCGGCACGGTCCCGGTGCTGCTCGCCGCCGCACTTCCCCGCCAGGTCGCCGAGTCCCCGCGCTGGCTGCTGTCCCGCGGACGCGTCCGGGAGGCGGAGGAGGTCATCGCGCGGATCGAGGCGGAGGTCGCCCGCTCCACCTCCGAGGCGCTGCCCGCCCCCGCCGCGGACCTCGCCGACGAGCCGACCGGGGGCCGCCTGAGCGACCTGTTCCGGGGACGCTACCTCCGGCGGACCGCGGTCGTGTCGGGTCTGTGGTTCGTCGCCTACTACGTCAACCACGGCATCTCCACCTGGCTGCCCTCGCTCTACACGAAGACCTTCGGCCTGGATCTGACCACCGCTCTCTTCTACAGCCTGCTCAGCAACGTGACCGGTCTGCTCGGCACGCTCGTCGTCGCCCTCCTGATCGACCGCATCGGCCGCAGGCCCGCCCTGGTGGGCGCGCTCGTCGGCACCGTGCTCTCGCTCGGGGTGCTCGCCCTGGCGGGCGCGACTTCGGGCGGCCAGGTGGCGCTCTTCGCCTCCTGTACGACCTTCTTCCTCTACGCGATCAACGCGGGGCTCTACCTGTACTCCCCCGAGCTCTACCCCACGTCCAACCGGGCGCGGGGCGCGGCGTTCGGCGGTGTGTGGAACCGGCTGGGTGTCATCCTCGGCCCCGTGACCGTCGGCGCGATCATCGGCGCGGGCGGCAGCCTGTCCCTGGTCTTCGCGCAGCTCGCGGTCGTGGCGGCCGTGGGTGCGGCGATCGCCTGCTTCGCCGTCGAGACCAAGGGCAGGACGCTGGAGGAGCTCAACGCCTGAGCCGGTCGGCACGGCGCGGGGGCCGGAGACGGCACGGTCGCCCGGAACGGAGAGCGGAGCGCCTGCGCGGAGCGGGCGCCCCGTAGGAAGCGGGCGCCCGGCACACAGCGGGCGCCCGCACGTTTTCACCTCAGGACTAAGATTCTCAGTGCTGTGAGAAGTCGGGGGACGAGGCAGGACGAGGGGAAGAGCATGGCTGGATCGAGGCCGTCGGACCATGACGCCGTCGCGCGCGTGATCGAGGACTGGGCGCGGGAGAGGCCCGAGCTGGACACCAGCCCGCTGGAGGTCCTCGCCCGCCTCCACCGCTCCTACCTGCGCTACAACACCCGGCTCACCGCTTCGATCGAACGCCACGGCCTGTCCGTGGCCGGCTTCGACGTCCTCACGGCGCTGCGGCGGGCGGGACACCCCCACCGGCTCACCGCCGGGCAGCTCGCCGACTCGGGCCTGGTGTCGTCGGCGGGGGTGACGCTGCGGATCGACCGCCTGGAGAAGGACGGCCTCATCGTCCGGGAACGGGACGACGACGACCGCCGGGTCGTCTACTCCCGCCTCACCGACAAGGGCCTCGCGACGGTGGACGTGGTGTTCGCCGAGCACCTCGACAACGAGCGGCGGATGCTCGGCGGGATCTCGCCCTCCGAACGCCGCCAGCTCGCCCGACTGCTGCGCAAGCTGGAGGTGTCGATCGTCGCCTCCGACGAGAATCCGGCCGACACCACCGCGTAGGAGGACGGGCCGATCGGGAGCCTCTGATCGGCCCGTGCGCCGGGCTCGACGGACTCCGCACACACGCCGGGGTCAGCGGAATCCGCACACGAGCCGGGCTCGGCGGGCTCCACGCACGCGCCAAGGGTCAGCGGACTCCGCGCGGGCGGAACTGGACGCTGATGCGGGGCCCGACCGCGCGGCTCGTCTTGGGGACGGCATGGTCCCAGGTGCGCTGGCAGGATCCACCCATCACCACGAGGTCGCCGTGGCCGAGCGGGAGGCGCAGAGCCGTGGGGCCGCCGGAGCGCGGGCGGAAGGCGAGGTCGCGGGGGTCGCCGAGGGAGACGATCGCGACCATCGTGTCGTGGGCGGCGGAGCGGCCGGTGCGGTCGCCGTGCCAGGCCACGCTGTCCCGGCCGTCACGGTAGAGACAGAGGCCGGCGGAGACGAAGGGTTCGCCGAGTTCGGGGCGGTAGTGGGAGCCGAGGGTCCGCCTCGCCTCGGTGAGGGCGGGGTGCGGGAGGGGGACGCCCTCGCCGTAGTGGGCCAGGAGCCGGGGCACGGCGACCACGGTGTCGTACATCGACCGCTCCTCGGCCCGCCAGGGCACCCCGTCGACCAGCTCCTCGAACAGTGCGTCGGAGCCGTGCAGCCAGCCGGAGAGGTGGTCGACCCAGGCACCGCCGTCCAGCACCGTCCGCCTGAGGCCGTCCAATGGGGCGAACCGGATGTCGTCGCCCTGGTCGAAGAGGGAGCCCTGGAGTCCGGGCAGGGCGGGTCGCGCTGCGCTCATGGGTCCAGCGTAACCAATAACCGAACACATGAGCGAACTAAATCGCCGCGACCCACCCCTGAGGACCGACACCGTTCAGGACGCGGCAGCGCCACCCGGGGCGCGCGGGGGCACGGCCGCCAGGAAGTCGTGGATGTCCCGGAGCTCCTGGACGGAGGCGCCGTGCCCCATGCCCGGATAGATCCGCTCGCGCAGCTCGGCTCCGGACCGCTCCCGCAGCCACGTACCGGTACGTGCGACCAGATCGGCGGGGATCACCGCGTCCGCGGTGTCGCGCCCCCAGAAGAGCGGGAGTCCGGCGAGCCGGCCGGCCTCCTCGGACAGACCGGCGTCCCAGGGCAGGGTGCCGGACAGCAGCACCGCGGCGGAGAAGCGTCGGGGTTCGGCCAGGACGAGGCCGCCCGCCATGGCCATTCCACCAGAGAAGCCGAACACGGCCACGGAGGAGTGCCGCGCCTCCACCGTGTCCAGCCAGCCGAAGAGCCAGTCGGACGTCTCGGCGAGGGAGTCCGGCAGCGGGCGTCCGATACCGCGGTTGGCGAACCAGGCGTAGCCGCCGCCCTCCGGGATGGGCGCCCTGACGGAGGCGACGGTCGTCCCGGACGGGAGGTGCGGGGCAAGGCCGGTGAAGGACCGTTCGTCGGCGCCCCGGCCGTGCAGGGCGACGACCAGCGGAGTGCCGGTGCGCTCCCCCTCGTCGGCCGACCAACGAATGACAGGGACAGGCTGGTTGGGCATGCTCGGTTCCTTTCTGCTCTGCGGGGCGGGGGCTCGGTGCGGATCGCCGGCGACCCGGAGGCGGTCGTCAGCCGCGCACCAGCAGGACGACGCCGGCCACGACCGCCCCGAGCACCACGGCGAGCACGCCGTGGGCGAGGCGGTGCGAGCGGAGCACGGGCAGGAAGCGGTCGACGGCGTAGCGGCCGGGCCCGGTCAGGGCGAGCACGGCGGCGGCCACGGCCAGGAGCAGCTCGTACTCCACTCCCTGAGGGGCGAAGAAGGAGAAGCCCGCGTCCGTCTTGACCGCCAGGGCGTTGACCAGGGTGCCGACGAGGCCGGCGGCCACCAGCGGGGTGAGCAGACCCAGGGCGAGACCGAGTCCGCCCAGGGTCTCGGTGAGTCCGGCCACGACGGCCATCGCCTTCCCCGCGGGGTAGCCGACCGAGGTGAAGAACTGCGCGGTGCCCTCGACGCCGCCGCCACCGAACCACCCGAACAGCTTCTGGCTGCCGTGGACGGCCATGGTGAGGCCGAGGGCCACGCGCAGGACCAGGAGTCCGATGTCGTACGCGTGCGGGGACGGCACTGCGGCAGTGGGGGTGCGGTCGATCGCGGGGGAAGTCACGGGGTGGTTCCTTCGTGTCGAGAGGCGGGTGGTGTGCGTCATGGGGTCCGCCCCGGTTCGCTACGACCACACGGAAAGACAGGTAGTTCAAATTTGAACCGGCCACCGACTGTACACAGTGATTCGAATTTGAACAACCGAGGTAGAGTGGCCCCATGGACGAACCGCGCTGGCTGAACCAGGCCGAGATGCGCGCCTGGCAGGGCTTCCTCGTGGCGAGCAGCCTGATGTCGCGCCGCGTCGAGCAGCAGCTCAAGAGCGACGAGGGCCTCTCCCACCCCCAGTACGAGGTGCTCGTACGGCTGGCGGCGACACCCGACGGCGAGCTGCGCATGACGGAGCTCGCCGATGCCGTGCTCACCTCCAAGAGCGGCCTCACCTACCAGATCACCCAGCTGGAGAAGGCCGGCCTGGTGCGCCGCCGCACCTGCCCCACGGACGTCCGTGGCACTTTCGCCGTACTGACGGAGGAGGGGCGCCAGGCCCTCCACCACGCCGCCCCCGGGCACGTCGCCCTCGTCCGCGAGCTGTTCGTCGACGCCCTCGACCCCGAGCAGATCGCCCTGCTCGCCGACGCCCTGGAGACCGTGGGACACCGACTGCGCGGGGACGACCGGTCAACCTCCGGAGACCGCCCCGCGCGGTGACGGACACGCCCTGGAGCAGCCGGGGATGGGCGCATCGTGCGCCGAAGTCCCGCAATCGACGCACCGGCTCCAGCCCGGCAGGTTAAAGAACAAGCCAAGCTCAGCCAGGCCAACAGCGTTGGGATGAGCCGGAGTCAGCGATTCCGGCAGCCCCGCGAACTGCCGTCACCACAGGTCACGACGCATGTCTCCGCTGTAAGGGCTCCACCGGGCGGTCACCCTTCGGTGGATCAACCTTCAAAGGTTCAGCACAAATTGTGCACATCCCTCTTCAGAGGGTCTCCGATGCTCTAGATTGACCGTGCTTCACAAGCTCGGACACCAGGCGACAAATGATGATCTTTCGATCCAGTGCTGTGGACGGCCAGCAGTAACGTCCCCGGCGCCAGACGTGGGGGTGATCGATTCTTGGAGCCCGACAAGGGACCTTGGGTGCGGGGAGCACCCGAGATTCCGACGGGTTCCGGCACACCTCGTAACTCTGGCAGGACTCACGAGTCCGCCGTCGCCTGAGTGAGGGTGTTCATGTAGCGCTGTAACGGCCGATAAGTCATGCACGGGTGGGCGTGTGCCTCCCGGAGACAGGAACAGCGCGGCACGCAGGGGCGGGGGCCCCTGAGGGGAGGAACAGCGCGGGGGGCGGGGGCCTCCCGGGGGGAGGAACCGTGTGGAGCCAACACGTCGAGACCACTGGCGCCCTGGGGGGGTCCGTGCAGCAGGGGGAATTAGTCAGCCCGTTTCCATCGACGCGCGGGCGTCTGGAGAACGGGCCGTTCAGCCGGGCCACCATCGACTGGGAGCAGCGGTACCGCCGGGCCGTGATCACCAGCGACATCGTGGTCACCGCCGTCGTCGTGGCGGCCATCGGCAGCTTCTTCGGGGTCCGGGACGCGGCCAACTGGCATGAGAAGTGGAGGATTCTCGCCTTCGGCACCGAACTTCTGGTGCTGGGAGCGCTTGCGGTGAGCCGGTCGTGGGCTCCGGCCGTACTCGGCCAGGGCGCCGAGGAGTTCCGCCGGCTCGGACGCTCACTCTGTACGGCAGCCGTCGTACTGGCGCTCCTCGGGATCGCCCTCACCTCGCGCAACATCAAACTCTGGATCTTCGTCGCGATCCCGGTGATCGCCCTCGTCACCATGACCGAGCGATATCTGCTGCGCCTCTGGCTGCACAAGCAGCGGAAGGAAGGACGGTGCCTGCGCCCGGTACTCGCCGCCGGCAGCCCGGCCACCGTGCGCGACCTGATCACCCGCACCCGCAAGTTCCCGCACCTCGGCTGGCGGGTGGAGGCGGTGTGCACGGCGGACAGTCCCGGGCCCGACGGCGACCAGGTGGACGGGGTGCCGGTCGTCGGCCGACTGGCCGACGTCGCGGGCCACGTCCGCCACAACGGCTACCGTGTCGTCGCGGTCACACCGGACCCGCACTGGTCACCGGACCGGCTGCAGCGGCTGGCCTGGAACCTCGAAGGCAGCGACGCCGAGATGGTCGTGGCCCCCGTGCTGATGGAGGTGGCCGGCCCGCGACTGCACGTCGACGCGGTGCTCGGGATCCCCCTGCTGCGGGTCAGCATGCCGACCTTCACCGGGGGCCGCCGGGCGGTCAAAGAGGTCGTCGACCGGATGGGCGCGGCGGTCCTGTTGATGCTGCTCGCGCCGCTGATGCTCCTCGTCGGGCTGCTCGTGCTGGTGGACAGCCGGGGCGGGGCGGTCTACCGCCAGCGCAGGGTCGGCAAGGACGGCCGCGAGTTCACCATTCTCAAGTTCCGCACCATGGTCGTCGGGGCCGACGCGGCACGGGCCGAGCTGGCCCACCGCAACGAGGGCGCCGGCCTGCTGTTCAAGCTCCGCCGGGATCCACGGGTGACCCGGGTCGGAGCGGTGCTGCGCCGGTACTCGCTCGACGAGCTCCCGCAGCTGTTCAACGTACTCACCGGCTCGATGTCGCTGGTCGGTCCGCGGCCTCCGTTGCCGGAGGAGTCCGCCGCGTACGGCCCGGACATCCGACGGCGGCTGCTCGTCAAGCCCGGTCTCACCGGCCTGTGGCAGATCAGCGGACGCAGCGACCTGCCGTGGGACGAGGCGGTGCGGCTGGACCTGCGGTACGTGGAGGACTGGTCGCTCGCGCTGGACGCGGTGATCCTTTGGAAGACGCTGCGTGCGGTGTTCTACGGGCAGGGGGCCTACTGATGCGCGGGGGGCGTCGTCAGGTCGGCTCAGGAACGGCAGGCCACAAGGGCCTGCCCTGGGGGAGGAACGGGTCATGAGAGTCAGCGTCTTCGGGCTCGGCTACGTGGGCTGCGTGTCGGCCGCGTGCCTGGCCAGCCTCGGTCACGAGGTCATCGGGGTGGACGTGAACCAGGTGAAGGTCGACCTGGTCAACGACGGCAAGGCGCCGGTGGTCGAGGAGCGGATCGGCGAGCTCATCGCCGAGGTCGTGCGGACCGGAGCGTTACGCGCCACCACCGACGTCCACGAGGCGATCACGGACAGCGAGGTGTCGCTCATCTGCGTGGGCACACCGTCGGAGCCCAACGGCAGCCTGTGCACCACGTACTTGGAGCGGGTCACCGAGGAGATCGGTGCCGCGGTGGCCGAGCGGGGCGGGCGGCAGACCATCGTGTTCCGCAGCACCATGCTCCCGGGCACCTGCCTGAACCTGCTGGTACCGATCCTGGAGAAGTACGTCGGAGGCACGGCCGGGGTGGACTTCGGGGTCGCGGTCAACCCGGAGTTCCTGCGCGAGGGCACCAGCGTGCTGGACTTCTTCGACCCGCCCAAGACCGTCATCGGCGAGCTCGACCCGGCAAGCGGCGACGTGGTGGCGGCGCTGTACGACGGATTGCCCGGCGAGGTGTTCCGGGTGCCGGTCCCGACGGCCGAGGCGATCAAGTACGCGGACAACGCCTTCCACGGCCTCAAGATCGGCTTCGCGAACGAGCTGGGCGCGGTGTGCCGGGCGCTCGGGGTGGACTCGCACCAGGTGATCGACGTGTTCCTGGCCGACCGCAAGCTGAACATCAGTCCCGCCTACCTGCGGCCCGGCTTCGCCTTCGGTGGCTCCTGCCTGCCCAAGGACCTGCGCAGCCTGGTCCACGCGGCGCAGCGGGCCGACGTCTCGGTGCCCATCCTCGCCCATGTGCTCCCCTCCAACTCCGATCATCTGCAGCGCGCGGTGGAGCTGGTCGAGCGCACCGGCAAGCGCCGGGTGGGCCTCTTCGGTCTGTCGTTCAAGCCCGGCACCGACGACCTTCGCGAGAGCCCGCTCGTCGAGCTGGCGGAGAGGCTCTTCGGCAAGGGGTACGACCTGCGGATCTACGACCCCAACGTGAACCTCTCCCGGCTGCTCGGCGCGAACCGCGAGTACATCGAGACCCGGCTGCCGCACCTCGCGCAGCTGCTCTCGGACTCTGTCGCGGAGGTGCTCGACCATGCCGAGGTGTGCCTGGTCGGGACCAGGGATCCGGCCGTGCTCTCGGCGCTGCCCCATGGCGACGGCCCGGTGATCGTCGACCTCATCCACCTTCCCGACGCCGACGCGCGCCGGGCCGAACCGGGGTACGTGGGCCTTGCTTGGTGATGCGACCAGTGGCGACGGGCCGGCCCGGCGCGCGCTGATCCTGGTGGAGAACCTGTCGGTGCCGTTCGACCGGCGGGTGTGGCAGGAGTGCACGACGCTGCGCGACGCGGGCTGGGAGGTGCACGTCATCTGTCCCCGGGGGGAGAAGCGGGACACGGAACCGGAGGCGGTGATCGACGGGGTGCGGATCCACCGCTACCCGTTGCGCGCGGCCACCGGAGGGCCGGCCGGCTACCTGCGGGAGTACGGATCGGCGTTGTGGCACACGATCCGGCTGGCCCGCGAGGTCGGCCCGGTCGACGTGGTCCACGCCTGCAATCCGCCGGACCTGCTGTTCCTGCCGGCCCGGTGGCTGAAGCGGCGCGGGGCGCGGTTCGTCTTCGACCAGCACGACCTGGTGCCCGAGCTGTACCTCTCGCGGTTCGACCGCGGCGAGGACCTGCTCTACCGCGCCGTGTGCGCGCTGGAACGGATGACCTACCGGGCCGCGGACGTCGTGCTCGCCACGAACGAGAGCTACCGGGACGTCGCGCTGCGCCGCGGCGGGCGGCGGCCGGAGGACGTCTTCGTGGTGCGCAGCGCCCCCGACATCGAGCGGTTCCACCCGGTGCCGCCGGAGCCGGAGCTGAAGCGCGGCAAGCCTCATCTGCTGTGCTACCTCGGTGTCATGGGGCCGCAGGACGGCGTCGACTACGCCCTGCGGGCCCTCGCGAAGCTGCGCGACGAGCTCGGGCGGACCGACTGGCACGCGGTGTTCGTCGGCGCCGGCGACGCCTTCGACGCGATGGTCGAGCTGTCCCGACAGCTCGGGCTCTCGGAGCAGGTGCAGTTCACCGGACGCATTCCCGATGCGGACCTGGTGCGCTACCTGTCCACCGCGGACGTGTGCCTCTCCCCCGACCCGCGCAATCCGCTCAACGACGTGTCGACGATGAACAAGGTCCTGGAATACATGGTGATGGGCCGGCCGATCGTCTCGTTCGACCTCCGGGAGGCGCGCGTCTCCGCCGGTGAAGCCGCCGTCTACGCGCCCGCCAACGACGAGGCCGAGTTCGCCCGGCTCATCGCGCTGCTCCTCGACGATCCGGAGGAGCGGGCCCGGATGGGCAAGACCGGCCAGGAGCGCATCAGCGGACAGCTCTCCTGGCGGCACTCGCAGCAATCACTGCTCGCCGCCTACGCCGCCGCCTGCCGTGACCGCACTCCCGTGTCGTCGGCCGGCCAGGGCCGGGCAGGGAGAAGGCCGCGCCGTTGAGCGACGACACCATACGTCTGGTCACGATCGGGCGGATCATCCGTCGGCGCCGACGGCTTCTCGTCATCCTCGTGGTGGTGGGTGCGCTCGTCGGCTACGGCACCTCGCTGCTGCTTCCACCGCGGTACACGACGTCGGCGTCGGTACTGCTGCCGGGGGCGTGGGAGGAGCGCGAGCTGCTGACCCAGGCGGAGATCGCGACCACGTCGGTGGTGGTGGACCGCGCGGCCGCCGCTCTGGGCTGGCCCGGGGTCAGTGGCAACGAGCTGCGGGAGCAGCTGAGTGCCAAGGCCGCGGACGGGAACATCATCAAGATCTCGGGCACGGCGGACACCCCGGCGCGCGCCCAGCGCCTCGCCGACCAGGTGGCCGAGGAGTTCGTCGCCTTCGCCGCGCAGATCTCGGGCGACAGCACCGACCCCGAAGCGGCCGGGCAGCCCGAGGCGCTGCGGCAGCTGGTGGAGCGGACCAGCCGCCGCATCACCGAGCTGGCCGACGAGGCCGGGTCGGGGAAGAGCGTCGAGAGCGTGCAGACCCGCACCGAGCTCGCGAAGCTGCGGACCGCGCTGCAGGAGGCCGTGGACAAGCTGGACAAGGCCGAGCCGGCCGACGGAAGGGCGAGCATGGTCGTGCTGGGGCCGGCGGCCCGGCCGACCGGTGAGGCGCCGCCGACGAGGACGCAGCTCGTCGTCGCCGGAGCGCTGCTGTCCTTCCTGCTCGCGGTCCTCGGTCATCTCGCGGCCGCGCGAGTGAGCCGCCGGCTGCGCACCGAGCCGGAGATCACCGCGGCGCTGGGCTCCACGCTGCTCGGCACCGTCGACGTTCCCGCGCAGCGGCCTGAGCACCGGCCCGGGGGGCGTGGCCCGCGGGCCCGGATCCGCCGGCTGCTCGGCGTCGACGTCCGGTGGGACATACCGACCCCGCAGCGCTCCGGTGACGAGGCCAGCAGGCAGATCCGCTACCGGCGGGTGTACGCCCGACTCCGGGACCGACTGCCCTCCTCCCGAGAGCTGTTGGTCGTGGTTCCGGACGGCGACGAGGTCGCCCGCCGGGCCGCCGATCAGCTCGTCACCGAGGCCGGGAGCGCTCCTTCCCCGAACTCTTCGAGCGGGGTTCACCCGCTGCTGCGGGTGGTGGAGGTATCGGTGTCCCGGCCGATGGTGCCGGACCCCGACGACGAGTCCGGTGCCGTGGTCGTGCTCAGCGCGGGCAGCTGGACCGCCGGGGAGCTCGCCGGCATCGCCGAGGCGTGTACCGACGCCCGGCACGAGGTCGTCGGCATCGTCCTGGCCGGCACGGTCTGGGCCCGTCCGACACGCCCGGCCGCGCATGCTCGGCAAGCCGCCACAGCGAACCGCACGCCGGACGACACCACTCCGACGCTCGTGGCGGACGACCCTTCGCCGACGCTCGTGGCGGACGACACCACACCGGCGCTCGCAAGGGGCGACGACGCGCCAGGAGGTAAAGGGTGACGACGCGTACGACGTCGGAGCCGTCGGCCACCGCTCCGCTGCTCGACCTGCAGTCGCTGGTGGTGGCGGTACGGAGACGGCGCCGCCTCTGGTCCGCGATGGCAGTGCTCGGCCTGGTCGGCGGCACGGCGATGGCGGTCCTGCTGCCCCCGCCGCCGACCGCGGTGACCAAGGTGCTGGTCGCGCATCAGGAGGACCAGCCGAACGATCCCGGAACGCTGATCCGCACCGACGCCGCGCTGCTGCACACCACCCGGATCGCCGGCAGCGCCCTGCGGTCCCTCAAGTCCCCGGAGAAGCCGGAGGACTTCATGAAGGAGTACGAAGGTGTCGGCTTGACCAACAACCTGCTGCAGATCGATGTGACAGGTGACAGCGACGCGGAGGCGGTGGCCCGCGCCAAGGCGCTGGCCGACGCGTTCGTCGCAGACCACGTCAGGCGGATACGGGAAGCGGCGGACGCCGAGGCCAAGGCCCTGCTCGACCAGCGTGACCGGCTGCGGGACGACCTCGCCGAGGTCAACAGGGCGATCGGGGAAGGGCCGTCCGAGAACGGTCCGAAGGCATCGGCGAACATGGAATCGCTCTTCGCCCGCCGCGCCGAACTCACCTCGCAGATATCCGACTTCGGCCAGCGCGCCGCCGAGGCGCGCATCGGCACGCCTCACCTCGTCGCCCGCACCCAGATCGTGGACGCCCCGCGCACGGTGCGGCACTCCCTGCCCAAGGCCGCGGCCATCAACGGCGGGATCGGGATCGCCCTCGGCCTTGCCCTCGGACTCGCGGTGGCCGCGGTCGGCGCGGTAGTGGCGGACCGCCCGGTGCTGCGCCGGGACATCGCGGCGAACCTCGGCGCCTCGGTCATCGCCGAGCTGCCGCGCGGGACGGGCGGGTGGTGGCGGCGCCGACGGACCCGGGCGGCACGGGCGAGGCTCGCCTCGTCCCTGGCCCGCACCGTGCGCGGCTCCGCGGAACCGATGTCGCTGCTGGAACTGGGCAGTGAGCACAGCACGAGCATGATCGCCCTGGACCTCGCCGGAGCGCTGGCGGAGGAGGGGCCCGTGGTGATCGTCGACGGTCTCCCCGGACTGCGGCTCGCCGACCGCCGCCCGAAGCCGGGCGATCCGACCGTGATCAGCGGAGACGCCGCCGCGGCCGTCCCGTATCAGGAGCGCCGGATCGGCGTCGGCTCGGTGGCGCCCGGCGCGGCGTGGACCGACCTGCACCACCTCGGCACCCGGACGGTGCTCGTCGTACAGGCCGGGCACGGCAGCACCGCGTGGCTGCACACCGTGGCGCGGCAACTCGCGGACCAGCGCATCGCGGTGATCGGTGTGGTGCTGATCGACCCCGATCCGCGTGACCGGACCGACGGCACGCTGTGGACCGGGGCGCCCGCCTCGCCGCGCGGCCGCAGCGAGGGGCCGGCCCGGCGGAACGGGACGGGACGGCGGGGAACGGAGCGGGTGCCGATGTGGGCGTCACAGGTCCCGGACAGCGACCAGGACGGGCGGTAGGACATGTGTGGCATCGCAGGCACGTACCGATGGCCGGACGGGAAGGTCGTGACCGACCGGCTCACCGACACCCTCGCCCACCGCGGGCCGGACGGGGCGGGCCGGTACAGCCATCCCGTCGGTGACGGCGAGGTGCACCTCGGGCACCGTCGGCTGGCCATCGTCGACCTGTCCGAGACCGGCGCCCAGCCGATGGTCTCGGGCGGCCTCGTCCTGACGTACAACGGCGAGCTGTACAACGCCCCTGAGCTGCGTGCCGAGTTGACGGCCGCCGGGGTGCGCTTCCGCGGTACCTCCGACACCGAGGTGCTGCTCGAAGCCTGGCGGCGCTGGGGCACGGACTGCCTGCCCCGGCTGCGCGGCATGTTCGCGTTCGGGATCTTCGACGAGCGCACCGGTGAGCTGGTGCTCGCCCGCGACCAGCTCGGCATCAAGCCGCTGTTCCTGCTCCGGCGCGGTGCGGGCCTGGTGTTCGCCTCCGAGCTCAAGGCGCTCGCCGCCGCGACCGGCGGTTCGCTGGAGGTGGACCAGGCGGCACTGGTGGCCTCGCTCCTCTATTACTGGGTGCCGGACTCGCGGTGCGCGTACCGCGAGGCGGAGAAGCTGCCGCCGGGAAGCTGGCTCCGGCTCCGGCCCGACGGCCGGACGGAGCGCGGCCGGTACTGGAACCTCCGGGACGTCGCCGCCGAGGGCCGGGAGCGGGCCAGGAGCGGCGAGCTGCCGGACGTGGCCGCCATCGTCGAGGAGTCGACCCGTCGCCACCTGCTCTCCGACGTACCGGTGGCGACCTTCCTCTCCGGCGGTCTGGACTCCAGCTACCTGACCGCGCTGGCCGCCCGCGACCTGCCCGGGATCTCCGCCTACACGATCGGGTTCCGCGCCGAGGACGCCAAGTTCGAGGCGATGCCGGACGACCTGCGCTATGCCCGGCAGGTGGCCGAGCGGTTCGGCGTCGACCTGCACGAGATCGAGATCGCCCCGAACGTGCTCGACCTGCTGCCGCAGATGACGTACCACCTGGACGAGCCGATCGGCGACCCCGCCGCGATCAACACGTTCCTCATCTGCTCGGCCGCCCGGGAGGCCGGGGTCAAGGTGATGCTCTCGGGGATGGGTGCCGACGAGCTGTTCGCCGGCTACCGCAAGCACCTGGCCAACCTGATCGCGCTGCGCTACCAGCGGGTCCCGCGGCCCCTGCGGCGCGGTCTGTCCACGGCCGTGGACCGGCTGCCGGTCGCCTCGGCCCGCCGGGGGTACCGTTCGGTGCGCTTCGCGAAGCGGTTCCTCTCCTTCGCCGACCTGCCGGAGGAGACCGCCTTCCGACGCAGCTACACCATGTACGACCAGGACGAACTGCTCGCCCTGGTCGATCCGGACCTGGCCGGGACGGTCGATGACGTACTGACCGAGCACACGGACGTCTACCAGGACAACGACCTCGACGACTTCGTCAACCGCATGTGCCTGGGCGACGCCCGGATGTTCCTGCCGGGTCTGAACCTCGCCTACACGGACCGGTCGAGCATGGCCGCGTCGACCGAGGTGCGGGTGCCGTACGTGGACGTCGAGGTGGTCAAGGCGGCGTTCGCGGTGCCCGGCGACCGCAAGATCGTGGGGCGGCAGGGCAAGGCCGTCCTCAAGGAGGCGGCCACCTCGATCCTGCCCCGGGAGATCGTGTACCGGCCCAAGGGCCTGTTCAGCGCCCCGCTGCGGGCCTGGATGAGCCGGGATCTGGCACCGCTGGTGCGCGAGGTGGTGAACGACGGCGTGCTCGTCCGGAACGGCTTCCTGCGCCGCGACGCGCTGGCGCGCATGGTCGCCGAGGACGCCGCGGGGCAGCGGGACTTCTCCAAGCATCTCTGGCATGTGCTGACCCTCGAGTACTGGTATCGCGGCGCGACCTCCGGGTCCGGCCGGGATACGCACGAGAAGGCTTAGAAACAAGGGGACTTCGGTGAAACAGGTTGTACAGAACTACAAGACCGGCGAACTCGCGGTGCTCGACGTGCCGGTACCGGGGTGCAAGCCGGGCGGTGTGCTCGTCCGCACCTCCTACTCTCTGATATCGACCGGGACCGAGCTCATGAAGGTCTCCGAGGCCGGCATGTCGATGCTGGGCAAGGCCCGCTCCCGGCCGGACCAGGTGGCCAAGGTCATGCAGAGCGTGGCCACCAACGGGATTCCCGCCACCTACCAGAAGGTGATGGGCAAGCTGGACTCCTACACCCCGCTGGGCTATTCGCTGTGCGGGGTGGTCGAGCAGGTCGGACCCGGCATCGACGACGTGAAGGTCGGCGACGTCGTGGCCTGCGCGGGCAACGAGCACGCCCTGCACGCCGAGCTGAACTGGGTGCCGAAGAACCTCTACGCCAAGGTCCCGGACGGTCTCGCGCCGCGGTACGCGGCCTTCGGCACCGTCGGTTCGATCGCGATGCAGGGCGTCCGCCGCGGCGAGCCGCAGCTCGGCGAGGTGGCCCTGGTCATCGGTCTCGGGCTGATCGGACAGCTGGTGGTGCAGCTCCTCGTCGCCGCGGGAGTACGCGTCGTCGGGGCCGACCCCGACCCGGCTCGCTGCGAGCTGGCCGAGCGCCTGGGCGCCGCGGCCTGCGGCGATCCCGGGTCCACGGCCGTGGAGGCCGCCGTCGCGGAACTCACCGAAGGTCACGGCGTGGACCAGGTGTACCTGGCCGCCGGCGGCGGCAGCAACCAGCCCGTCGAGCTGGCCGCCCGGTTGTGCCGGGACCGCGGCCGGGTCGTCGACATCGGCAAGTGCCGCCTGGACCTGCCGTGGAACGCGTACTACGAGAAGGAGCTGGACGTCCGGTTCTCCCGCTCGTACGGCCCCGGGCGCTACGACCCGGAGTACGAGCTGGAGGGGCGGGACTACCCGATCGGCTATGTCCGGTGGACCGAGCGCCGCAACCTGGCGTGCTTCCTCGATCTCGTGGCCCGAGGCAGCGTCGACGTGGAGCCCCTGGTGTCCCACGTCGCCGACTTCGACGACGCCGTCGACACGTACCGGCGACTGAAGGACGGCGACCTGAAGGCCGTGGCCGTGCTGTTCCGGTACCCCGAGCAGAAGGGGGAGGCACCGGCCCCGGCGGTGGCCGTGCCTGCCGTGCGACGCGGCGGCGGACTTCCCGCCCAGGCCCGCCCGGCGAGGACGCCGGTGCGTCTCGCGTTCGTCGGCGCGGGGAATTACGCGACGTCGATGCTGCTGCCGCACCTGGCCAAGCGCGAGGGCGTCGAGCTGTCGACCGTCGTCACCACGACGGCGCTGTCCGCGGCCAACGCGCAGCGGAAGTTCGGCTTCGCCGAGGCGACCACCGATCTCGACGCCGTGCTCGGCGACAAGTCCGTCGACGCGGTGTTCGTCGTCACCCGGCACAGCTCGCACGCCGAACTGACCCGCAAGGCGCTCCTCGCCGGCAAGACGGTGTTCGTGGAGAAGCCCCTCGCCCTCTCCGAGGACGAGCTGGCCGGGGTCCTCGCGGCGGTGGAGGAGTCCGGCAACGACCGGCTCCAGGTCGGCTTCAACCGCCGGTTCGCGCCGCTGCTGCAGCAGGCCAGGGGGCAGTTCGGCGTCCGGACCGGCCCGGCGAACCTCCGCTATCTGGTCAACGCGGGCCGGCTGCAGCACGGCAGCTGGTACCTCCAGCAGGGCACCGAGGGCTCGCGGTTCGCCGGCGAGGGCGGACACTTCATCGACACGGCGAGCTGGCTGCTCGGGGCCGACCCGGTGTCGGTGTACGCGGTCGCCACGTCCGGCAACGACGACCTGCAGGTCGTGCTGCGCTACCCGGACGGGTCCACCGCCACCATCAGCTACGTCACCACCGGCTCGTCGAGCTTCCCCAAGGAGACGCTGGACCTCGTCGCGGACGGCAAGGTGCTGCGGCTCGACGACTTCGTCCGCGCCTCGGTCTACGGGAGCAAGCGCTGGGTCAGCTCGCGCCTGCCCCAGGCCCGCGACAAGGGACAGAACGCCGAACTGGCCGCGTTCGTCAAGGCCGTGCGGACCGGCGGTCCGATGCCGGTCCCGCTGGAGTCGCTCGTCGCCACGACGGCGGCCACCCTCGCCGTACAGGCCTCCCTGGTCGGCGGCGTGCCGGTGACGCTGGCGGGGGCTCGATGACCATGAGCGCGGGCTGGTACCTGCGGCGGTTGTCCCGGATGGGACCGCGGGAGGTCGGCGGCCGGGTGGGCGACACGGTGCGCAGGCGCCGGTGGCGGTCGGGGCCGCCGGACTGCCCGAGGGTGACCGGCGCCCGGTTCACGGCGGCACTGCCCGCCGGGACGATCGCCGCGATACCTCCGGACGCCGCGAAACGGCTCGTCGCCGAGGCGGACCGGCTGATGGCCGGGCACGCCGAGTACTTCGGGGTGGTCCGCGACGACCTGGCCGACCCGGACTGGTGGTACGACCCGAAGACCGGGCGCCGGGCTCCGTCGGGATACGCCTTCGACGTGCCGTACCGGAACGAGGACGCGGCGGGGGACGTCAAGCAGATCTGGGAGCTGTCCCGGCACCAGTACCTCACCGTGCTCGCCGCCGCCTACGCGATCACCGGGGACGAGCGGTACGCCGAGCGCGTGGCCGAGCACCTGCGGTCGTGGTGGGCGGCCAACCCGCCGCTGCGCGGCGTGCACTGGATCAGCGGCATCGAGCTGGGCATCCGGCTGCTGTCCTGGGTGTGGATCCGCCGGCTGCTCGACGGCTGGCCGGGCGCGGCCGGCCTGTTCGAGAACAACCCGGTGGCGGTGAACCAGGTGTGGCACCACCAGCGCTGGCTGGCCGCCTTCCCCAGCCGGGGTTCGTCGGCCAACAACCACATCATCGCCGAGGCCGCCGGGCAGTTCGCCGCGGCCTGCGCGTTCGCCTGGTTCCCCTCCTCGGCGCGTTGGCGATTCGGCGCGCTGCGGTCCCTTGAGCGGCATCTGCGCGACAACACCTTCCGCTCCGGCCTCAACCGCGAGCTGGCCACCGAATATCACGGACTCGTCCTCGAACTCGGCCTGGCCGCGGTGGCCGAGGCGGATGCCGCCGCCGTGCCGGTCCCCGCGTCGCTCCGACTGGTGCTGCTGCGGATGACCGACGCGCTCGCGGCCGTCGTGGACAGCCGGTTACGGCCGCCGCGCCAGGGCGACGCGGACGACGGGCACGGACTCGTCGTGGACGGCACGGGCACCGACCGCTGGGCCTCGCTCCTCGCCACCGGCGACGCCGTGTTCGGCCGGCTCGACTGGTGGCCGACGGTGACCGGCACCGACGTGCGCTCCCCGCTGCTCGCCGCGCTCATCCGGCCGTACTCGAAGATCACGACCGCACCGGCCGTGACCCGCCCGGCGAGCCGGCCGGCACATTTCGCCGACGCGGGCATGACGATCCTGCGCGGTCCGGGAGAGATCTGGTGCCGCTGCGACGGTGGTCCGCACGGCTTCCTGTCCATCGCCGCGCATGCCCACGCGGACGCGCTGTCCGTGGAGGTCCGGCACGACGGTGTCGACGTGCTCGCCGACCCGGGGACGTACTGCTACCACGGGCAGCCGGAGTGGCGGCAGTACTTCCGGTCGACCCTCGGCCACAACACCCTGCAATGGGACGGCGGTGACCAGTCCGTCTCCGGTGGCCCGTTCCTGTGGACCCGGCACGCCCGCACGCGCGTCCTGGTCGCGGACACGTCCGGCGCCTCCGACGGGGGGACCGTCCGCTGGTGCGCCGAGCACGACGGTTACCAGCGTGCCGTGCACCGCCGCCGGGTGGAGCTGACCGCCGCGAGCCAGGAGCTGCGCGTGGTCGACGAGGTGCACGGCGAGCGCGGGCCCGTGCGCCTGGCGTTCCACCTCGGCCCGGCGATCGCCGCGGACCTGGTGGGGAACCGGGCGGTGCTCACCTGGACCCGGGACGGCGAGGAGCGCTCCGCTGTGCTCGACCTGCCCGGGCAGCTGTCCTGGCGGGCGCACCGCGGCGAGACCGCTCCGCCGCTGGGCTGGTACTCCGCCGGTTTCGGGCGCAAGGAACCCACCACCACGCTGGTCGGCACGGGCTTCGCCGACGGTGTGCAGGGGTTCACCACCGTGCTCGGGTTCCGCGGCTAGGGGGCGGGGTGGGGATCAAGGGGCGGGGGTGGGCGTTGGCGTTCGCGCTGCTGGTGGCGACCGGTTGCACGAGCACGCCGGATGCCCCGGAGAAGCCGTCCGGGGCACCCGCCACCTCCCACGCCTCCGGCGGGCACGGGCACGCCACGCCCGATGCGTCCGGGGCGCCCGCCACGTCCCTGGCCCGCGTGTGCTCCAAGCCCGCCGTCGGGCCCACTAAGGCACCGCCGGGCGCGGTGACGGTCGACCCCGCGGTGGTCGGCGACCTGGCCGCGAAGACCGAGAGCAGCCCCCCGTACACCACGTTCTGGCTTCGGCCGGGCACGCACCGGCTGGAGGCGGACCCCTATGCCCAGGTCATGGCCAAGGAGGGGAACCGCTACCTCGGCGCGCCGGGCGCCGTGCTGGACGGCCGGAAGGTCAACCAGTACGCGTTCAGCGGGACCGCCCGCGACGTCTCCATCCGCTACCTGACCGTGGAGCGTTTCGTCGCGCCGCACGACGAGGGGGTCGTCAATCACGACATGGCCGACGCGTGGGTGATCGAGCACGCGACGATCCAGTACAACTCCGGTGCCGGGCTGATGGCCGGTGCTCGCCAGCAGGTCCGCGCCAGTTGCCTGCGCGGCAACGGACAGTACGGGATGAACGCGTACAAGACCGGTGACTCCATCCGTGGCCTGGTGGTCGAGGGCAACGAGATCGTGGGCAACAACACCGACGACTGGGAGCGGCGGCAGCCGGGCTGCGGCTGCACCGGGGGCATCAAGTTCTGGGCCGTCGACGGCGCCGACGTGCGCGGCAACTGGGTGCACGACAACCGCGGGGCCGGGCTGTGGGCCGACAACAACAACAACGACTTCCGCATCGAGGACAACCTGCTGGAGGCCAACGACGGTGCCGCGCTCATGTACGAGACCAGCTACAACGCGGTCATCCGAAACAACACGATCCGGCGGAACAACTGGGTCGAGGGCCGCGCGTACGCCAAGGACGGCGACGACTTCCCGTACGCGACGGTCTACGTCTCCGAGGCCGGCGGCGAGCCACGGATCCCCGCACGCACGGACCGGATCGAGATCTACGGGAACGTGCTGGAGAACAACTGGAACGGGATCACCCTGTGGGAGAACGCCGACCGGTTCTGCAACAGCCCGGCCAACACGTCGACCGGATACTGCACGTTGCTGGTGAAGGACACCGCCCGCTGCGCACAACCGGCGATCGCGACCGCGCCGCTCTACGCCGACTGCCGGTGGAAGACCCAGCGGGTGGACATCCACGGCAACCGCTTCGTCCTCGACCCGTCCGTCGTCGGGTGCACGGCGGAGTGCGGCCGCATGGCGGTCTTCGCGAACGACGGCACCTCGCCGGACTGGTCGCCGTACAAGGGCAGGCGGGTGGCCGACGCCCTCACCCATCAGCAGCAGAACCGCTGGCACGACAACGTCTACCGCGGACCGTGGAGCTTCGTCGCCGGCGACCGGAGCCGGACCCTCTCCTCCGGGCAGTGGCAGGGCACGCCGTACCGCCAGGACGCGGGCAGCACCTTCGTCCCACGGGCCGGTGGTTGAGATGGGCGGAGACCTGAGGCACGGCGGGCCGCCGGGCGGACCGGACACGGGGGGCACACCGTCCGCCGCCGAGCCACGCCCCGTCGGCACCCCGAAGGCCGTCGGCATCGTCTGGGCCTTGCTGGGCCTCAACACGCTCGGCTCCGCGGGGGCGAAGACCGTCGTCGCTCTGCCCCGCTCCCTCATCCAGATGGCCACCATGGGTGCGCTGGTCGCCGCTTTCGCGCTGGCGCTCGCGCTCAATCCCCGGCTGCGCATCCGGGCCAGCGCCTTCCTGTTCCTGCTCACCCTGCTGCTGGTGCCGAGCGTGATCGCCAGCGTGCAGGTGGACGTCGGTTTCGGCGCACTGTTCCGCTGCGCCCGGCTGGCTCTCTTCGTGGGCACTCTGTGGCTGCTCAGCCGCTGGTGGGACGGCAGCCTGACGTTCGTCCGCTACCACATCCGGATGTACTTCGCGGTGCTCGTGCTGGTGGCCGTCGGCCTGGTCGTCGCACCGGGCACGGCCCTGCCCGAGTACTACGGCGGGCGCCTCGTCGGCGCGTTGTGGCCGCTCACCCCGCCGCAGATCGGGCAGTACGCGGCGGTGGCCATCGGGCTCACCGTGCTGCTCGTGCTGGGGCGCCGGGCCGACAGGACCAGCGCGGTGGTGGTCATCGTGCCGTCGCTCGTCCTGCTCGCGTTCACCCATACCCGGACGGCCACGCTGGGGCTGCTCATCGGGTTGGTCCTGGCCATCGGTTCGCTCATCCTGACCAGCGCCGCCGCCCGCCGGTTCTTCGCCTGGGCGGTGCTGTGCGCCACGGTGGCCGCCGTGGTGTTCAGCTCCGCGCTGCGGGCGTGGTTCCTGCGCGGACAGAGCCAGCAGAACTTCGCCAACCTCACCGGTCGGGCCAAGGTCTGGGACGCCCTCCTCGCGGAGCCCCGGTCGACCGGGGAGAAGGTGTTCGGCACCGGCCTGGGCGACAAGTCCTTCGACGGGCTGCCGATCGACAACAGCTGGCTGGCCGTCTACGACGAGCAGGGTCTGATCGGCGTCACCATCGTGGCGGCCGTCATCGCCGTGCTGGGCGGGGTCGCGTTGCTGCGGCCACCGTCGCTGCCGAGGGCCTGCGCGATCTTCCTGATCGGCTACTGCGCGATCTCGTCGTACACCGAGGTCGGGCTCGGCGACGCCTCGGCGTATCTGCTCCATCTGGCCCTGGCCGCCTCGCTCCTCGTGGCACCGGCCGCGGCGACGCCGCTCCCTACGGCCGAAATCCCCCGACGACGTATCCCTCGATGGGCCAGGAGGTGACCTGAGCATGCATGTCCTTGTGGTGCACAACCGATACTCGTCGGCGCAGCCGAGCGGGGAGAACAGGGTCGTCGACGAAGAGGTGGGGCTGCTGCGCGCGGCCGGCCACCGGGTCGACGTCTTCGAGCGGCGCAGCGACGACATCGCCGCCCGGTCCCTGCTCGGGAAGGCCGCGGTGCCGCTTCTTGTGCCGTGGAACCCGGGGGTCCGCACGGAGCTCGCCGCCCGGCTGCGCGCCGACCGGCCTGACGTGGTGCACGTCCACAACGTCTTCCCGCTGCTGTCCCCCGCGGTCCTCGCCGCCTGCGCCGACGCCGGCGTGCCCGTCGTCGCGACGCTGCACAACTACACCCAGGTCTGCCCGCCCGGCACGCTGCACCGGGACGGCCGGCAGTGCACCGAGTGCGTCGGATCGAAGGCGTCGCTGCCCGCCGTCCGGCACGGCTGCTACCGGAACTCCCGGCTGGCGACGGTTCCGCTGGCGGTCAGCCTGTCGGTCAACCGGCGGCGGTGGTGGTCCGGGGTGGAGCGGTTCTTCTGCATCTCGGCGGCACAGCGTGACGTCCTGGTGCGGTCCGGCATGCCACCCGAGCGGCTGGTGGTCAAGCACAACTTCGTGCCCGACCCGGGCACCCGCCGCGACGGCGTCGGCGAGCACCTGCTCTTCCTCGGCCGGCTCGCGGAGGCCAAGGGTGTGCGGCTGCTCATGGCCGCGTGGGACGAGATCGCCGCGGACGGCGGGGTGGGCGTGCCGCTCGTGATCGCCGGCGCGGGGCCGCTGGAGCGAGAGGTGACCGCCTGGGCGGCGGGCCGGGACGACGTGCGGTACGCCGGGCTCTGGGACCCGGCGGAGTGCCGGCAGGGCGTCGCGCGGTCGGTCGCCGTGGTGGCTCCCTCGATGGCCCTGGAGACGTTCGGTCTGGTGGTCGCGGAGGCGATGGCGGCGGGGGTCCCGGCCGTCGCCGCCGCCCACGGCGCCTTCGTCGAACTCGTCGACGAAGGGGTGACCGGGCTGCTGCACCAGCCGGGCGACCCTGCCTCGCTCGCGTCCCGGATGCGCCGGGTCGCGACCGAGCCGGGTCTCAACCGGGAGATGGGCGAGGCGGCCAGGCGCCGGTACGAGCAGGGGTTCAGCCCGGCCGTCGGGCTTGAGCGCCTGGTGGAGGAGTACCGCACCGCGATCGCGGGGCGGTCCGGCGGCGGGCGCGGCGCGCCGCCGGTAGGGAACGAAGACACTGGCTCGCGGCGGGGCACCCGCGCGAGCAGGGATGGGGGCAGTAGATGACTGGTTGCCGACTCTGCGGTTCGGCGGCGCTGGCCGGCGTCGTCGATCTGGGGGCGACCCCGCCGTGCGAGAGCTTTCTCGCCGCGGACCAACTGGACCAGCCGGAACCGGCGTACCCGCTGCACCTGCGGGTCTGCACCGACTGCTGGCTCGCGCAGATACCTCCGCTGATCACGCCGGAGGAGACGTTCACGCAGTACGCGTACTTCTCCTCGTACTCGACCTCCTGGGTGGAGCACGCGCGCGTGTTCGTCACCGAGGCCGTGCAGCGGGCGGGGCTCGGCCCCGAGGCCTTCGTGGTCGAGGTCGCGAGCAATGACGGCTATCTGCTGCGGCACGTGGTGGACCGTGGGATCCGCTGCCTCGGCATCGAGCCGTCGGTGAACGTCGGCGCCGCGGCGCGCGACGCGGGGGTGCCCACGCTGACGGAGTTCCTGTCCCCGGACACCGGTTCGGCCGTCCGCGCCGAGCACGGTCCGGCGGACCTGGTCGTGGCCAACAACGTGTACGCGCACATCCCCGACGTCGTCGGGTTCACCCAGGGGCTGCGCGCCCTGGTCGCCGACGACGGCTGGGTCTCCATCGAGGTGCAGCACCTGCTGACCCTGATCGAGGAGAACCAGTACGACACGATCTACCACGAGCACTTCCAGTACTACACGGTCGCGTCCGCGATCCGGGCGCTCGCGAGCGGCGGACTCGCGCTCGTGGACGTCGAGTTGCTGCCCACGCACGGCGGCTCCATCCGGCTGTGGGCCCGGCCGGCCGAGGTGGCCGGTGAGCCGACCACGAGGGTGGCCGACGTGCTGGCCCGGGAGAAGGCCGCCGGGCTGCAGGAGCTGTCCGGTTACACCGAGTTCTCCGCCCGGGTGGCCAAGGTGCGCCGGGACCTCCTGCGGTTCCTCATCGAGGCGGCCGAGCGCGGCGAGACGGTCGTCGGCTACGGCGCCCCGGGCAAGGGCAACACCCTGCTCAACCACTGCGGCATCCGGCCCGACCTGCTCCCGTACACGGTCGACCGCAACCCCTACAAGCACGGCAGGTTCACGCCGGGCACCCGCATCCCGATCCTGCCGCCCGAGCGGATCGCCGCCGACAGGCCCGACTACGTCCTCGTTCTCCCGTGGAACCTGCGGGACGAGCTGGTCGAGCAGCTGTCCTTCGTGCACGCCTGGGGCGGCCGGCTGGTCTTTCCCATCCCGGAACTGAGCATTGTCGAGGTCAAGGCATGAAGGTCGTACTGTTCTGCGGCGGGTACGGGCTGCGCATGCGCAGCGGAGCCTCCGACGACATCCCCAAGCCGATGGCGATGGTCGGCCCTCGGCCGCTGATCTGGCACGTCATGCGGTACTACGCGTCCTTCGGGCACACGGAGTTCATCCTGTGCCTCGGGTACGGGGCCCACCACATCAAGGACTTCTTCCTCAACTACGAGGAGACGACGTCCAACGACTTCGTGCTGCGGGGCGGGCGGACCGAGCTGCTCTCCACCGACATAGCCGACTGGACGATCACGTTCGCGCAGACGGGCATCGAGTCGCCGATCGGGGAGCGGCTGCGCCGGGTGCGGCACCACCTGGACGGCGACGAGATGTTCCTCGCCAACTACGCCGACGTGCTCACCGACGCCCCGCTGCCGGAGATGATCGACCGGTTCGCCCGGCGCGACGCCGGTGCGTCGATGATGGTGGTACCGCCGCAGTCGTCGTTCCACTGCGTGGACCTGGGCGAGGACGGCCTGGTGGGGGGCATCACCGCGGTGAGCGACATGCCGCTGTGGGAGAACGGCGGCTACTTCGTGCTCCGCCAGGAGGTCTTCGACCACATACCGGAGAACGGGGACCTGGTCGCCGACGGTTGTGCCCAACTGGCCAAGCGCGGACGGCTGGTGGCCTATCAGCACCGCGGCTTCTGGAAGCCGACCGACACCGTGAAGGAACGGGCCGCGCTCGACGCCGGCTATGCCCGGGGCGACCGCCCGTGGGCGGTGTGGGAGCGGGACGGAGCGAGCGCGAGCGCCTCGGTGAGGACCGCGTGATCCGGCTCGGCGCCGGGCGCCTGGAGCGGATCGTCGCGGTCGGGGCGCACTGCGACGACATCGCCATCGGCGCCGGCGGCACGCTGCTGACGCTGTGCCTCGCCCGGCCGGGTGTCCGGGTCGACGCGCTGGTGCTCTCCGGTGGGGGCAGCGAGCGCGAGGAGGAGGAGCGGGCCGCGCTCGCCGCCTTCTGTCCGGGCGCCGACCTGCGGCTGACCGTGCTCAAGCTGCCGGACGGCCGGATGCCCACCCACTGGGAGGAGGCCAAGGCCGCGGTCGAGGAGCTGCGCGGGCGGACCGATCCGGATCTGGTCCTCGCGCCCCGCACCGATGACGCGCACCAGGACCACCGCGGCCTGGCGCGGCTGATGCCCACCGCGTTCCGCGACCACCTGGTGCTCGGCTACGAGATCGTCAAGTGGGACGGCGATCTCGGCCGTCCTTCGGCGTACCAGCCGCTGTCGCCGGAGATCGCCGAAGAGAAGGTGCGGCTGTTGCAGGAGCACTACCCCTCGCAACGCCACCGGCCCTGGTACGACCGGGAGGCCTTCCTCGGCCTCGCACGAATCCGCGGAATCGAATGCCACGCGCGCTACGCCGAGGCGTTCGCCGTCACCAAACTCACTCTCGACCTGGGGGAATGAACCTTGCGCGTACTGCTGACCGGACACCAGGGCTACCTGGGCACCGTGATGGCTCCCGTCCTCGCGGCCGCCGGGCACGAGGTCGTCGGTCTCGACTCGGGCCTGTTCGCGGACTGCGTCCTCGGCCCGCCGCCCGCGGACCCGTCCGGGCACCGGGTGGACCTGCGCGACGTCACGGCCGAGCACCTGGCCGGGGTGGACGCCGTGATCCATCTGGCCGCGCTCTCCAACGACCCGCTGGGATCGCTGGCGCCGGACCTCACCTACGACATCAACCACCACGCGTCCGTACGGCTCGCCGAGCTGGCCCGCGACGCCGGAGTGCGGCGCTTCCTGTACGCGTCCACCTGCTCGGTCTACGGCGCCTCGGGCGGTGACGACCTGGTGGCCGAGGACGCGCCGCTGCGCCCGGTGACGCCGTACGCGGAGTCCAAGGTGCGGGTGGAGGACGACCTGCACGCGCTCGCCGACGGCGACTTCAGCCCGGTGTACATGCGCAACGCCACCGCCTTCGGCTTCTCGCCCCGGCTGCGCGCCGACATCGTGCTGAACAACCTGGTGGGCCACGCGCTCCTGTCCGGCGAAGTCCTTGTGATGTCCGACGGCACCCCCTGGCGCCCGCTGGTGCACGCCGTCGACATCGCACGGGCCTTCACGGCCGCGCTGACCGCGCCGCGCGAAGCGGTGCACGACCGGGCGTTCAACATCGGCAGCGAGACCAACAACGTCACGGTCGCCGAGATCGCCGAGCAGGTCGCCGAGGCGGTGTCGGGCTCGAAGGTGGTGATCACCGGGGAGACCGGTGCCGATCCGCGGTCGTACCGGGTGGACTTCGCCCGGTTCCGCGCCGCGATCCCCGGCTTCGACTGCGAGTGGACGGTGAAGCAGGGGGCGCTCGAACTCGCCGACGCGTACCGGACGTTCGGTCTGACCCAGGAGGACTTCACCCGGCGCTTCACCCGCCTTGCCGTGCTGCGCGCGGCGTCCGAGGCCGGCACCGTCGACGGCACCCTGCGGTGGCGCCGATGACCTCGACCGGCGAGGAGATGCACGCGCTGGTGGAGCGGTTGTACCCGCTCTGCCGGAGCATCACGGGCGACGGTGTGCGCGCCACCCTGGAGATCATCGGCGAGTACGTTCCGCTGCAGGTGCACGAGGTGCCGACCGGGACGCAGGTGCTCGACTGGACGATCCCGCAGGAGTGGAACATCCGGGACGCGTACGTCGCCGACACCGCCGGCAACCGGGTGGTCGACTTCGCCGCGTCCAGCCTGCACGTCCTCGGCTACAGCGTGCCGGTGTCGCGGACGATGCCACTTGCCGAACTGCGCGAACATCTGCACACCCTGCCGGACCACCCGAGCTGGGTTCCGTACCGCACCAGTTACTACACGCCGGAATGGGGGTTCTGTCTGGCGCAGGAGACCTTGGACGCGCTGCCGGACGGCGAGTACGAGGTGCGCATCGACTCCACGCTCGCGGACGGGCACCTCACCTACGCCGAGCACGTGGTCCCCGGGCAGGTCCCCGACGAGGTGATCGTCTCCTGTCACGTCTGCCACCCGTCCCTGGCCAACGACAACCTGGCGGGCATCGCGGTGGCGACGTTCCTGGCCAGGGCGCTGGCGCAGGGGACGCCGTACTACACCTACCGGTTCATCTACGCGCCCGGCACCATCGGGGCGATCACCTGGCTGGCCCGCAACGCGGAGCGGATCGAGCGGGTCAAGCACGGGCTCGTGCTGGCCTGCGCGGGCGACTCGGGCCGGCTGACGTACAAGCAGAGCAGACGCGGCGACGCGGAGATCGACCGGGTGATGAGGCATGTCCTCGCGGCCACCGAACGCCCGCACCACGTCACCGAGTTCACTCCTTACGGCTATGACGAGCGGCAGTACTGCTCGCCCGGGTTCGATCTCGGTGTGGGTTCGCTCAGCCGGACCCCGTACGCCGGCTACCCCGAGTACCACACCTCGGCCGACAACCCGGACTTCGTCTCCCCGGCGGCGATGGCGGACACGCTCGACGTCTGCCGCGAGGCGTTCGCCGTCCTCGACCGCAACCGGCGGTACCTCAACCTCAGCCCCTACGGGGAACCGCAGCTGGGACGGCGGGGGTTGTACGAGTCGCTCGGCGGCCGCAGTGACGCCAAGCAGGCCCAGATGGCCATGCTCTGGGTGCTCAGCCTCTCCGACGGCGAGCACGGTCTGCTCGACATCGCCGAGCGGTCCGGGCTGCCGTTCGACACGGTCGTCGTCGCGGCCGACGCCCTGGGCGCCGCCGGGCTGATCAAGGCATGACGCCGATGACCACCGAGGGGGAGACGACGACACCGGCGGACCGGCGGACCGCCAAGCGGGCCGTCGCGGGCAGGCTGTCCTGGGGACTGGCCGACCAGGCGGCCTCCAGCGTGTCCAACTTCGCGGTGGGGATCTACGTGGCGCGCTCGTTGGGTCTGACCGCGTTCGGCGTGTTCAGTCTGGCCTGGGTGACCTACGGCGTGGTGCTCAACGTCTCCCGCGGACTGGCCACCGATCCGCTCGTGGTGCGCTTCAGCGGCGTGTCGGCCGGGTCCTGGCGCGCGGCGGTGGCCCGGTCGTCGGGCACCGCGCTCGGCGTCGGCGCCGCGCTCGGCGCGGTGTCTCTGGTGGCCGGCCTCGCTGTCGGCGGCCGCGTGGGGACCGCGTTCGCCTGCCTCGGCGTCGTCCTGCCGGGACTGCTCCTGCAGGACGCGTGGCGGTTCGCGTTCTTCGCCGCCGGCGCCGGACGGAAGGCGTTCGTCAACGACATGGTGTGGGGCGTCGCGCTCGTCCCCGCCCTGGTGGTGGCGGCCAGGGTGGGCAGCGTGGCCGCCTTCGTGCTCGCCTGGGGCGCGTCCGCCGGGGTGGCCGCGGTGTACGGCTGTCTCCAGTCCGGCATCCGGCCCCGGCCGACCGGGGCGCGCGAGTGGCTCGACAAGCACCGCGACCTCGGCTCCCGGTACCTGGTCGAGAACGTCACCAACAGCGGCGCGAGCCAGTTGCGGGCGTACGGGCTCGGCGCGATCGTCGGCGTCGGCGCGGTGGGGGTGATCCGCGGCGCCGAGCTCCTGCTCGGCCCGTTCCTCGCCGTGCTGATGGGGCTGTCCCTGGTCACCGTCGCCGAGGCGGCACGGGTGCTGCGGCGCTCCCCGCACCGCCTCGGCGCGTTCTGCCTTCTGCTGGGCGGCGGGCAGGCCGTCGCCGCGCTGCTCTGGGGCGGGGCGCTGCTGCTCGTTCCCGATCGGTTCGGCGAGCTCGTGCTCGGCGGCGTCTGGAGCGCCGCCTCGGAGCTCATCGTGCCGGTCACGGTCGGCGTCGCGGGCGCCGGCCTCGGCACCGGCGCGGCGGCCGGGCTGCGCGCGCTCGGCGCGGCCCGGCGCAGCCTGCGCAGCCAGCTGATCGCCTCCGCCTGTTACGTCGTGGGCGGGCTCGGCGGCGCGGCGGCGGCCGGCACGGTCGGCTCGGCCTGGGGCGTCGCCGCCGCGACGGTCTGCGGCTCGGCCGTGTGGTGGCTGCACCTGCGCTCGGCCCTGCGCGAGCACCACCGGAACCCCCTTCCCGAAGTGAGGACCTCATGACCGCCCGACCCCGGCTCAGCATCGGCCTGCCCGTGTACAACGGCGAGGAGTACCTCGCCGAATCGCTCGACGCCCTGCTCGGCCAGACGTACGAGGACTTCGAACTGGTCATCTCCGACAACGCCTCGACCGACGGTACGCAGGACATCGCCCGCCGGTACGCCGACAAGGACTCACGCATCCGGTACATCCGGCTGCCCCGGAACATCGGCGCGGCACCGAACCACAACTACGTGTTCACCGAGTGCCACGGCGAGCTGTTCAAGTGGGCCTCGCACGACGACCTGTACGCGCGGGATCTGCTGCGGCGCTGCGTGGAGGCGCTGGACGAGCGGCCGGAGGTGATCCTCGCGCACGCCGACCAGGCGGTCATCGACGGCGAAGGTCAGGTGAAGGTCCCCTACGAGTACACGCTCGCCACCGGCTCCCGGCACGCGCCGGAGCGCTTCCGCAGCATGCTGTTCGAGCCCGGCGGCGACGACTTCTACGGGGTGATGCGGGCCGACGTGCTGCGCCGGGTGAAGCCGCACGACAGCTACCACCACGCCGACCGCACGTTCGTCTCCGAGATCGGCCTGCACGGGCCCTTCCACCAGGTGCCCGAGCTGCTGTACTTCCGCCGCGACCACCCCACCCGCGCCGAGCGGGCCAACCCTTCCAAGCGCTCCCGGTGCGTCAACCTGGACCCGCGCCGGGCAGGCCTCCTGCACCCGACGCCCAGGCTGCTCGCCGAGTACGTCTGGGGCTTCGTCTCGGCGATCCGGCGGGCGCCGCTGTCCGCCGCCGACCGTCGCGCGTGCTACGGGCACCTGGCCTCGTGGGCGACCAGCCGGGTGCGGCCGGGTGCCGGCGAGCGGGTCGAGGACCGCGCCCCGGTCGACCCGGCCCGCCTCACCGTCTCGGTCGACGCCCTCGTCGCCGGCCGCGAGGGGAGGCGGCAGGCATGACGTCGGCGGACGGAACCCCGGTACGTGTCGGGGTGTTCGGCCTGCTCGGCTCGGGCAACCTCGGCAACGACGGGTCGCTGGAGGCCGTGCTCGGATACCTCCGGGAACAGCACCCGGGGGCGGTCGTGGACGCGCTGTGCGGCGGGCCCGAGGTCGTGAAGGCGCGGTACGGGATCCCCGCGACGCGACTGCATTGGTACCGGGGGGAGTATCGGACCGCGTCACGCGCGGGCGCGGTCGCGGGGAAGGGCCTGGGAAAACTGGTCGACGCCTTCCGCACCGCCTCCTGGGTGCGCCGGCACGACGTGGTGATCGTGCCGGGCATGGGCGTCCTGGAGGCCACGCTGCCGTTGCGGCCGTGGGGCTTCCCGTACGCGCTGTTCCTGCTCTGCGCGTCCGGCCGCCTCTTCGGGACTCGGGTCGCGCTGGTCGGCGTCGGCGCCGCGCCGATCGGCAACCGGGCGACCAGGGCCCTGGTCGGCTGGTCGGCGCGGCTGGCCACGTTCCGGTCGTACCGGGACGCCCAGTCCCGCGACGCGCTGCGGGCGATGGGCGTGGACACCGCGCGTGACGAGGTCCACCCGGACCTCGCCTTCGCCCTGCCGGCGCCGCAGCCCCCCGAGCTCTCGGCTCCGACCGGGCCGGGAGGTACCCCCCTCGCGCCCTCGGGTCCGCCGGGTCCGGTCTGCGTCGGCGTCATGGCCTTCCACGGCGGCGACGACGACCGCGCCCGGGCCGAGGAGATCCACCGGCGCTACCTCGACGGGACGATCCGCTTCGTCCGGGCGCTGGTCGAGGAGGGCAGGCCGGTCCGGCTGCTCACCGGCGACGAGGCCGACGGCTCGGTGGTCACCGCGATCCTCGACGCGGTGGACTCCCCGCTGGTCACCGCCGCCGAAGCGGCCTCGCTGGCCGACCTGATGAAGGAGATGGCCGCCGCCGACACCGTGGTGGCGACCCGCTACCACAACCTGGTCTGCGCGCTGAAGGTCGGCGTGCCGACGCTCGCGCTCAGCTATGCGGCCAAGAGCGACGCGCTCATGGCCGAGATGGGCCTCGCCCCGTACTGCCACCCGGCACGCGAGGTCGACGCCGACCGGCTGCTCGATCAGTTCCGGGCGCTGGAACGGCGAGCGGCGGAGCTGCGGCGGACCCTCACCGAGCGGAACCTGACCGCCGCCCGACGTCTCGAAGACCAGTTCACCGCCTTGACGGCGGCCCTGTTCCCTACGACCGACCCGACCCACGCCGACGCCCACGCCCACGCCTTGCGGGAGACCCCATGAAAGCGATCGAAGTCCCGGAGATCGACGGCGCGTACCTCTTCGAGCCGACACCGTACGCCGACGAGCGCGGCTTCTTCTGCCGCACCTTCGACGCCGACGTGGTCCGCTCGGTGGGCCTCGACCCGGACGCCTTCGTCCAGGACAGCCTGTCCCGGTCGGCCAGGGGCGTGCTGCGCGGTCTGCACCTGCGCTCCGGCGCCGGTGAGGCCAAGCTGGTGCGCTGCTCGTACGGGAAGGTCTTCGACGTCGTCGTCGACCTGCGGCCCGGCTCGCCGACCTACCGCAACCGGGCCTTCTTCGAGCTGTCCGGCGAGACGCAGGTGACCCTGTACATCCCCGCGGGGTGCGCGCACGGCTTCCAGGCGCTGACGGAGACCGCCGACACCTCGTACCGGATCGACCGCCCGCACGATCCGGCCGAGGACGTGACGATCGCCTTCGACGACCCGGAGCTCGCCATCCCATGGCCGCTGCCGGCCGTATCGATGTCCCAGCGGGACCGGGAGGCGCCGGGACTCGCCGAGGCCCTGCAGCGGAAGCCGTGAACCAAGCCCTGAAGCACAAGGAGAAATGAAGTCAGCGTGGACACCGAAGAGTTCCTCCTCCCCCGGTCGCGGCAGGCGAACGAGCGGCTGCACGCCCTGATCCCCGGGGGCGCGCACACCTACGCCAAGGGCGACGACCAGTACCCCGAGAACCTGGCCCCGGTCATCAGCCACGGCCGCGGCGCCCACGTGTGGGACGTCGACGGCAACCGCTACATCGAGTACGGGTCAGGGCTGCGGTCGGTCAGCCTCGGCCACGCCCACCCACGTGTGCTGGAGGCGGTACGGCGGGAAATCGACCGCGGCAGCAACTTCGTCCGGCCGTCCATCGTGGAGGTCGAGGCCGCGGAACGCTTCCTGGCCACCGTGCCGACCGCCGAGATGGTCAAGTTCGCGAAGAACGGCTCCGACGTCACCACCGCCGCGGTACGCCTCGCCCGCGCCGTCACCGGACGCCCCCGGGTGGCGGTCTGCGGCGATCATCCGTTCTTCTCCGTCGACGACTGGTTCATCGGCACCACACCGATGTCCGCCGGCATTCCCGCGTCGACCACCGAGCTCACCGTGGCGTTCCCCTACGGGGACCTGGCCGCCACGGAGGAACTGCTCACCCGGTACCAGGACGAGGTCGCCTGTCTGATCCTCGAACCCGCCGGCCACGCCGAGCCGCCGCCGGGGTACCTCGCCGGTCTGCGCGAACTGGCCGACCGGCACGGCTGCGTACTGGTCTTCGACGAGATGATCACCGGCTTGCGCTGGTCCGAGGCGGGCGCCCAGGGCCTGTACGGCGTCGTCCCCGACCTCTCCACGTTCGGCAAGGCGCTGGGCAACGGGTTCGCCGTCTCCGCGCTGGCCGGGCGCCGCGATCTGATGGAGTGGGGCGGGCTGCGGCACTCCGGCGACCGGGTGTTCCTGCTGTCCACCACGCACGGTGCGGAGACGCACTCGCTGGCCGCGGCGATGGCCGTGCAGACGACCTACGTCGAGGAGGGCATCACCGCGCGGCTGCACGCCCTCGGCGAGCGGTTGGCCGCCGGTGTCCGCGAGGCCGCGGCCGGCATGGGCGTCGGCGACCACCTCGTCGTCCGTGGCCGGGCCAGCAACCTGGTCTTCGCCACCCTCGACGAGAACCGGCAGCCGTCGCAGGAGTACCGCACCCTGTTCCTGCGCCGTCTCCTCGCGGGCGGGGTCCTCGCCCCGTCGTTCGTGGTGAGCAGCGCGCTCGACGACGCCGACATCGACCGCACCGTCGACGTGGTGGCCCAGGCGTGTGCGGTGTACCGGAAGGCACTGGACGCCGCCGACCCCACCCCCTGGCTCTCCGGGAGGCCGGTGAAGCCCGTGTTCCGCCGCCTGGTGTGAGGTGACGTGACCTGACGTCAGCGGCGCTGCCACCGAGCGTCGCCGGAGATCCGGTCGACCAGCCACGCGGTCGCCGGAACGACCGCCAGCGCGGTGCACCAGCCGCCGAGGACGTCGGTCGGGTAGTGCGCGCCCAGGACGACCTGCGCCCAGCCCATGGCGGCACCGGCGGCCAGCGCCGCCGCGAGCACGAGCGAGACGCCGGCCGTCCTGCCGAGGCCGAACCGGCCGGTCGCGAGCAGCGCCACGACGAGGGCCAGCGCGGTGAGGAAGCCGGTGTGCCCGCTCGGGTAGGACAGGTTCTCCTCGCCGTGGATGGTGCGTCCCACCAGGTGCTTGAGGAGCCTCGTCGTCGCCACGGTGATGCCGACAGCGGCGACGACGAGCACCGCCGCGCGAGGACGCCGAAGCAACAGGCAGCCCGTCACGGTGGCCGCGACCAGCGCCGCGGCTCCCATGGGTTCGCCCAGGAAGTCCGTGGCCAGGGCGACCTGCCGACCCCGCGGCCCCACGTCCTCCACCGCCGCCACGATCCGCGCGTCCACCGTGCCGGACCGGCCGGCGTCGGCGTACAGGACTCCGAGCACGACGACGACCAGTGCGCCGAGGACCGCGGTCAGCCCGAGCCACGCGCGCAACGACGGGAGCAGCACCACGGGTGCGGGCCGGTCCCCTTCGGCCAGGCGTTCCAATGCGAGCCCCCCGTCGTGTCCGGCCGTCGTGGCCGGCCCACCCTCCGGCGACCATATACCGCGGGCAGGGCCGGATTTGGGCCGATCTCCTCCTCCCCCGGGCTTCGTCCGACAGACGTCCGAGAAGGCCCGCGGTTGCTGGTCCCCCCACGACTTCGCGTCGGCGGGCAGATGGGTGCGGAGCCCCGGCCCGGCCGAGCAGCCGGGGGGTGTCCCCCGGAGCGAGTCGGTGGGTCACCCCAGCGCGGTCCGCGCCACAGTGAACGAAGATCACTTCGTCGGCTCGGGGAGCCATCGCACGCAAGGAGTGATCAGAATCCACAGGTACAGGAAGACGACCGGCCGACGAGGATTCCTCGTCCTCATGGGAGCGCTCGCCGCCACGACGTCGGCCGCCCCCCTGGCCGCCGCGGCACCGGCCGGACGGGCGCCCTCGGCCGCACCCGACGCCTCCGCCGCTTCGGCGCTGTCCGCCGACTCCGGCGCGGCGAACGGGAGAACAGCCCTCGTACGGTCTCTGGAACGGGCCGCTCACCCGCTGGGTTCCACGGAGCCCGGCGGCAGGACCGGGGACCTGCGGGGGCTGAGCGCCATGGTCGGCGATGCGAAGGTGGTGGGTCTGGGCGAGGCCACGCACGGTTCGCACGAGTTCTTCGCCATGAAGGAACGCGTCTTCCGGCACCTCGTCGAGGAGCGCGGCTTCACCACCTTCGCCTTGGAGATGAGCTGGTCGGCGGGGCTCCGGATCGACGAGTACCTCCAGGGCGGTCCCGGAGACCCACGGAGGATCGCGGAGGAGACGCTGGCCGGATCCCCGTGGGAACGTGAGGAGTTCGTCAGCCTGATCGGCTGGATGCGCGAGCACAACCGCCGTCACCCCGGCCACCGGGTCCACTTCATGGGGGACGATCTGGGGGCGCCGAAGCTCGGCGACCACGTCTTCGCGCGGGTGCTGTCGTCCGTCGGCGAGACCCGGCCCGAGGTGCTCCCCCGGCTCACCGAGCTGTACGCCGGGCTGCGCCCCTTCGACGACGTCTTCGCCCATCTGCGCAAACCCGTCGCGGAACGCGAGGAGTACGCGGCGCGCGCCCAGGAGGCACTCGACCTGGTCGCCGAGGACCAGGAGTCCGACGGCACGGACTACGCGTGGACGGTGCGGCACGCCCTGAACATCGCGCAGACCTTCGCCTTCGCCACCGTCGACCTCGCCGACCCGGCCTCGGTCACCGCCGCCGAGCTCCTGCGCGACCAGGCCATGGCCGACAACGTGCTGTGGTGGCAGCGCCACACCGGCCACAAGATGCTGCTGTCGGCCCACAACGGCCACGTCGGATACCTCTCGACCCACCCGGACATGTACCCGCGGACCCAGGGCGCCGTGCTGCGCGACCGCCTGGGCGACGGCTACGCCGCCATCGGCTTCAGCTTCGCCGGCGGCTCCTTCCTCACCAAGGACACCTCCCTCGACGGGGAGTGGAAGCCGGTCACCGTCCCGGCAGCACGCCCCGGCATGAACGAACACGTCCTGGACCGGGTCGGGTACCGGGACTTCTACCTCGACCTGCGGACCGCACCCGCCGCTGCCCGCGCCTGGCTCGACCGTGCCCGGCCGGTCTACGACGCGGGCTCGACCTTCACCCCCGATCCCCTGCCCACCCTCGCCCTCGGCCGGGCCTACGACATCCTCATCCACCTCCATCGGGTCCGGGCGGCCGACGAACTGCGACCGCCGGCCCGTGGATCAGTCGCCGCACCACGTGTGAGGGTCTGACGGTCGCCCGGGGTTCATGTGAGACTTGCCGGATGGACCAGGGGCGCGAGTCGCGGTGGGAGAAGGACGCCATGACGGTGGAGATCATGTTCGCCCTGGTGACGGCCGGTGCGCTGGCCGCGCTCGTCTTCGGTGTGCTCCTGGTGCCCGCGATGGCCGTCGGTGTCTCCGAGCCTGCGGGGAAGGGCCTGCTCGTGGTGGGGGCCGTGCTGGCCGGCGCCGCCGCGGTGTGGCGTGTGGTGCGCGTGCTGCTCCGGTTCGACGCGCGTCGGCGTCAGGGGCGTTGACCCGAAGTTGCGGACCCGCAGTTCGGCCACCGAGTCGATCGGCTCGTGCGCCGGGGCGCGCCCGACCCGCTCCGGCCGTGCCGTGCCGTGCCTACGGAATCGCGGGCGGGTCGTGTCGTGGCGCACCCCCGGGAAGGCTCCTTCCCGGGGGTGCGCGACTGCCTGAGTCATGCCGAACTCAGGTTGGCTCGGCGGGCGTTCCGTTGAGCGGGGTGTGATCAGTTCGCGTTCACGAGGTCGTGCGCGGGAACGGTCACGGTCCGGTTGCCGGCGGTGCCGCCGAGGACGACCTTCCGCAGGGCACTGTTGTTGTCGAGGTTGGTCTCCTTCAGCCGCTTGGCCGGGTTGGCCAGCACCTGGATGTAGTAGGTGCCGTTGGGCACGTCCGTGATGTCGAACGACTGCCCCGGCAGGTCCTGGGTGTAGGTGTCACCGGAGCCGACGTCCAGCACCTCGCGGACGGAGATGGAGTTCTCCTGGCCGCAGGCGGTGGAGAGGTCGGTGTTGAAGGGGTGCCAGTTGGCGTTCTTCACCGTGTAGTCGACGGCGTCGGTGTTGGCGAGGCAGAAGGCCTCCTTGCCGCTGCGCACCGCTTCCTTCTTGTCGGCCTTCAGCAGCCGGTAGCTGGCGAAGTCGGTGAAGTGCCAGTGCACGTGGCCGGGACGCGGGTCCCACTCCATGGTTCCGGTCGGGGTGTAGCCGACCTGCTTGCCGTTGGCGTCGTAGAAGTACTGGTAGGCGTCCATCTTGGCCTTGCCGGGCGAGCGGAAGCCGTCCACCACGAGCTGAGCCGGGCCGGCGTTCCAGACGTTGGCGCTGAAGGCCAGGTAGTCCTTGCCGGGGATGTTCTGGGCACCGTCGCTGATGGTGATGCCGTAGGCCGGCAGCGACCGCAGGTCGGGCTTGGGGACGGCCGGGACGGAGGGCGTGCCGGTGGGCCGCTTGGCCTGCGGCGTGAGGGCGGGTGCCTTGCGCGAGCCGTCGGTCTGCCCGGCGGCGTCACCGGCCTGCAGGTCCTGCACGTCCTGCGCGTCGGCGCGCGCGGCCTGCTGCTTCTTCGTGGCCCACGGCAGGGCCGGCGGCGCGGCCTTCAGCGGCCCGTGGCCCACGTTGTACGAAGGGCCCGCGCCGCTGGTCACGGGTGCGGCGGCCTGGACGGGCGTCGGATCGTGCCCCGGCCCGTGCCCGGCGTGACCGGCCGGAGCCTGGTGGGCGCTGCCGTGCGCGGCGTGCTCCCCGGCGGTGGCCGGCTTGGCGGCCGAGACACCGGGACCCTCCTCCCAGCTGCGCTCCTGGACGGTGACCTTCACGGTCGCCGGCTTGTCGGCGATCCCGAAGAGGTCCCGGTACTTCTTGGCGACTCCGACCTTGGCCGTGTACGTGCCGGCGGCGAGCTTCACCGGCTGGGTGTAGGACCCGGCGTAGGTGTTGGCGGCCCACCCCTTCTCGACACCCCACACGGAGCCGAGGGTGAACGCGTTGGTGGGGCAGCTCTCCGGATACTTCGAGGTGGAGGGCGCGTCGGGTCGGACCCGTCCGCTGGCGTTGTTCGGACAGAAGCTCTCCGTCCGGCTGACGACCTTCTTGCCCGTCTTGTCGGTGACGGTGATCTCCGCAAAGCCGGGCAGCCCGGAGAAGTCCTTCACGGTGCCCAGGGGCAGCGCCTTGGCCTTGGCCTTGCCGCCCTCGTACACGGTCTGGGTGATGGTCACCGGGTCCTTGTAGGACTTCCGGGTCACCTTGAGCTCCAGCGGTGTGCCCTCCGCGGTGAGGTAGGTGCCCAGGTCGAGGTAGACGCCCGGCTCCTCCTTCCAGGAGGTGAGCGTGACCGAGTCGGTCGCCGCGATGAGGCTCAGCTTGGGCCCCGTCGCGGCCTTCGCCTGCTCCGGCGTCGCGGCCATGATGCCGGCCGTCACTGCCAGGACGGCGACGGCCGTGGAACCGGCGAGCAGCGGACGCCGCAGCCGGGTGGTGCGCGTGGTGGTCATCGTTCCCTCGTTCTCCGGATGCTGTGAGAAGGAAGCGGGCAGCGGGCCGACGGGACGGCACAGCCGTCCGTCCGGCACGGTGAGAGGTACTCGCTGCGCCCGTGGGGTGAGAGGAGGGGACCGGATCGCCGGTTGTCCCGGGAGCCGAAATCGTCAGGATGTTGGCCTGATAGTGCTGTTGTGGTGAGGCATTCGGCGGCACGTCTCAGGCGTCGCGCTTCGGGGCGAGCGCCCGGTCCGTACGGCGGAAGGCGGCGCGGTAGGCGCTCGGGCGGTGACCGGTGTGGCGGGCGAAGAGGGCGGCGAAGGTGCCGGGGTCCTGGTAGCCGACGGCCGCGGCGACGGCGGCGACGGTGCGGTCGGTGGCCTCCAGGAGGTGGCGGGCGCGGCGGATCCGGGAGGCCTGCAGATGGGCCAGCGGGCTGCGTCCGGTCTCTTCGGCGAAGCGGCGCAGCAGCGTGCGGGTGCTGACCTGGAAGGTGTCCGCGAGCGCGGCGAGGTCGTACCGCTCGGCGAGGTTCTGGTCGAGCCGCCTCATGACCCGTTGGGAGAACTCTCCGCCGGGCTGCGGCAGGAGTCGCGGGTCGACGTACGGGGTCTGGGAGGTCCGGGCGTCGTCGACGAGCGCCACCCGCGCGGTGGCCCGGGCCACCCGGGCGCCGCTGTGCCGGCGGATCAGGTCCAGCGCGAAGTCCCACATGGCACTGAAGGCGGCCGTGGTCGTCACGCCCGAATCGGTGACGACCAGGCGCTCGGGGCGGACGTCGGCCCGCGGGCAGCGCCTCGCCAGTTCGTCGGCGTACAGCCAGGACGTGGTGGCCCGGCGCCCGTCGAGCAGCCCGGCGTCGGCGAGCAGGAACGCGCCGACGCAGAGGGAGACGACCGCGGTGCCGGCGGCGGCCTGCGCGCGGATCGCGGCGATCTCGGGGGCCAGCCCGGCGAGGTGTGCGTCGAGGTCCGTGGCCGGGGCCAGTTCGAAGCCGGGGACGACGAGGACGTCGACCTCGCGCAGCGGACGGACGTCCAGGCTCGCGCCGCCCGAGGCGGTGACCCGGCGGCGGGGCGAGACGACGGACACCCGGTAGCCGGGCGCGTCGGGTCCTGCCACGTGTGCGGCCATGGTCAACAGGTCGGGGACTCCGAAGACTTCGGACGCGAAGCAGCCCGGGTGGGCGAGGACGCCGACCCGCAACGCACCCGCCTCGGCACCCGGGCCTCCGTGCGCCTCCGCCCGCCCCGTCGCCTCCGTCATCGCCCCCCGTACCCCCGTCATCCCCGTCATCCCCGTACATCCGTCGCCGTCCCGTACCGCCCCTCGCCGCGTGGCGAGATTACCTCCGAGCTTGGCGATCCGGCCCCTCAACGGACCGCCGGGCACGGGGCCACGCTGTCCTCATGACCGATGATCCGATCACCGATTTCACCCGCCGGAGCGTGGCCGTGGAGGGGGTGACGAAGAGCGTGTACGTGGCCGGGACCGGGCCCGCGGTCGTGGTGCTGCCCGAGATGCCGGGCATCAGCCCCGACGTCCTGCGGCTCGCCCGCTGGGTGCGGGACGCGGGCTTCACCGTCCATGTGCCCTCCCTGTTCGGGACGGACGGCGCCTTCCCCACGGTCGCGGGCGGCCGGGAGGTCGTCCGTCGCGCCTGCGTCAGCGCGGAGTTCCGCGCCTTCGCCGGCGGCGGCACCAGCCCGGTGACGGGGTGGCTGCGGGGGCTCGCGCGCCAGGCCCACGAGGCCTGCGGCGGGCCGGGGGTGGGCGCGATCGGCCTGTGCTTCACCGGCAACTTCGCCCTCACCATGGCCCTGGAACCGGCGGTGATCGCCCCCGTGGTCAACCACCCGTCGCTCCCCCTCGACGACCCCGGCGGACTCGAACTCGACGCGGCGGACGCGCGGGCGGTGCGTGACCGGATCGCCCGCGACGGACTCACCGTCCTCGCCTACCGCTTCGAGGGCGACCGCTGGTGCACGGGGCGGCGGTTCGCCGCCTACCGCGCGCTCCTCGGCGACGCCTTCGACGGGCGCGTCCTCCCGGACGGCGCCGCGAACCCGGCTCCGCCGCCCTTCTTCGCCGACCTTGTCGGCACCCCGCACAGCGTCGTCACCGCCCATCTCGTCGACGAGGCGGGCCACCCCACGGTCCGGGCCCGCGACGAGATCCTCGCCTTCCTCACCGACCGCCTGCACCCGCCGGGAGAGTGACGCGTCGTCCACCTGCCCTTCTGCCACCATGGGCCGGTGAACGACACAGAGGCGGAGAAGGACCCCGGACGTGCGGACACCGGCGGGCGGGGGCGACGCCGGCGGGACCCGGAGTGGACGTACGCGGCGCTGCTCGACGCGCTGCTCGGGCTGGTCTCGGAGGAGGGCAGGGAGCCCACCCGGAAGGCGATCGCGGAGCGGGCGGGAGTCTCCGAGCGGACGGTGTTCGTGCACTTCGCCGACCGCGAGGCACTGTACGTGGCGGCGGCCCGGCGGCAGGCCGCGCGGTGGCACGCCCATGCGGAACCGGTCCCGCCCGCGTGGCGGACGGCACGCAAGGTGGAGGCGCTGCTCGCACAGCGCGGCCGGATGTACGAGGTGATGACGCCGATCCGGAAGATCGGGCTGGGTCTGGAACCGGATTCGCCGGGCCTGCGCGGGGTGATGGCGGAGGGGGACGCCTGGTTCCGGGCGGACCTCGCCGCGGTGTTCGCGCCCGAGCTGGGCCGGGTGCCCGACGCGGAAGAGGCGGGCGGGCTGCTCGACGCGCTGGAGGCCGCCTCGTCGTGGGCGGTCTGGGACCACCTGCGCTCCCGCCGGGGGCTGGACGGGACGGCGGCGCGTGCGGCGATCGACCGCACGCTCCGGGCGCTCCTGAGGGTCGGGCCGCACACCCCTTGACTCGTATTGCAGTCAGACTGCAATAGTGGGCGTCCTCACCGAGAAGGGCGTGACACTGCCATGACTTCGATGAACCGGCGCGGCTTCGTCGCGGCGGCCGCCGCGATGGGCGCCGCGGCCGCCTCCGTCTCCCTCAACCCGCAGACCGCCCAGGCGCTCGCCGGGCACCTGCCCCGGACGGTGCGGACCCCGACGCGGACCGACGGGCTCCCCTACGACGACGAGACCGACTTCGCCGACGCGGAACGCGGTTTCATCGCCGCGTTCACCGGCGGACCGATCACCACGGCCGCCGGGAAGACCGTCTGGGACCCCGACGCCTACCGTTTCCTCGCCGAGGCCGCGAGCGACCAGGGCGACCAGGGCGACCAGGGCGACCAGGGCGGGCGTGAGGTCCCCGACACCGTCGACCCCAGCCTGTGGCGGCAGGCGCGGCTCCTGTCGCGCCAGGGCCTGTTCCGGGTCACCGACCGGATCTACCAGGTCAGGGGCCTGGACCTGTCCAATATGACGATCGTCGAGGGCGACACCGGCATCATCGTCATCGACCCGCTCATCTCCGCCGAGACCGCCGCCGCGGCCCTTCGGCTGTACCGCGCCCACCGCGGCGACCGCGCCGTCCGGGCGATGATCTACACCCATCCGCATGTCGACCACTTCGGCGGATGCCGGGGAGTGCTGCCGGACGGCGCCGGGGACGTACCCGTCCTCGCTCCGAAGGGCTTCATGGAGCACGCGGTCAGCGAGAACGTGTACGTCGGCACCGCGATGGCCCGCCGCGCCGCCTACATGTACGGTTCCACGCTCCCCAAGAACGCGAACGCACAGGTCGGCTGCGGGCTCGGGCTCACGGTCTCGCTCGGCACCGTCGGACTCATCGCCCCCACCCAGCACATCGGCACCACGGGAGAGGAGGTCGTCCTCGACGGGGTGCGGATCCGGTTCCAGATGACCCCGGGCACCGAGTGCCAGGAGGAGATGAACTTCCTCTTCCCCGACCTGCGCGCGGTGTGCATGGCGGAGAACGCCACCCACACCATGCACAACATCCTCACCCTGCGCGGCGCCCAGGTGCGCGACGCCCACGCCTGGGCCGGCTACCTCACCGAATCGATCGGCCTCTACGACGGCACCGCCGACGTCGCCTTCGCCTCGCACCACTGGCCCACCTGGGGCAACGACGCCATCGTCGACCTCCTCACCCACCAGCGGGATCTGTACGGCTACCTGCACGACCAGACCGTCCGGCTGATCAACCGGGGCCTGACCGGCATCGAGATCGCGGAGTCCTTCCGGCTCCCGCCCCAGCTGGAGGGCGTCTGGGCCAATCGCGGCTACTACGGCTCGCTCAGCCACAACGTCAAGGCGGTCTATCAGCGGTACATGGGCTGGTTCGACGGCAACCCGGCCCATCTCTGGGAACACCCGCCCGTCGAGGAGGCCCGTCTGTGGGTGGAGTCCCTCGGCGGCCAGGCCGCGGTCCGTGCCCGCGCCCGGCACTACGCCGACCGGGGCGAGCTGCGTTTCGCCGTCACGCTGCTCAACCACGCCGTCTTCAACGACCCCCGGGACAGCCGTGCCAGGCGTCAGCTCGCCGCGCTCTACACCCGCCTGGGACAGGCCGTCGAGAACGCCGTCTGGCGGAACTTCTACCTCACCGGCGCCCAGGAGCTCCTCCACGGAATCGCACCCCACGCCACCGCCGCGCTCGGCCCCGACATGTACCTGGCCCTGACCGTCGGCCAGATCATCGACAGCCTCGCCGTCCGCGTCGACGGCCCGAAGGCCTGGTCGCTACGGATCACCATGGACTGGCACATCGGCGCCGACTACTGGCACCTGCGCCTCGCCAACGGCCTGCTCACCTGGACCACGGACACCCGCCCCGCCGCCGACGCGGGCCTGACCATGACGATGACCAAGCCCCAGCTCCTCACCCTGCTCGCCGGAAAGGGCACTGGCGGCATCACCATGACCGGCGACCGCGCACTCCTGCCCCGGCTGCTCGCGATCCTCGAAACCCCCGAGCCGGAGTTCCCGATCGTGACTCCGTGAGACCCCCGGTTCCGGCTGTTCATCAGGAACCGCGCGGATCCTCCACTATGCGCTGGGCGACGGCGTGGCGGCTCACCGCCCAGACGGACACGCCGACCACGTCGACCGTAGTCGTCGTGGGCACCCGCGTGCTCGCCGCGGGCCGGCCGGCGAGCGTCACGGGGCGTGGTCATCCCAGCGGGGGCCAGGTGAGGACCGCTTCGTTCTGGCTGGTGAACTTGGACATGGGCGCGAACCGGAAGTAGAGGTCGCGCATCCGCGAGGAGAACGGGCCGTCCAGCTGCTCGTTCTCGCTGAGCGCACGGGCCGCGGCGACCAGTGCCTCGGTCCGCGGGCGACGCTCGTCCTCGTAGCCGCGCAGGGCCGCAGGCAGGTCCGTCGCGTCCTTGAGGTGCTCGGCGAGGACGACGGCGTCCTCGATGGCGAGCGCCGCGCCCTGGCCGAGGCTCACCAGCATCGGGTGCGCCGCGTCGCCGAGCAGGGTCGTGCGTCCGGTGCCCCATCGCTGCAGGAACGGTCGGTCCTGGGCGGTGATGGTGACGATCGTCTCCTCGGGGGTGACCCGGATCGCCTCCTGTACCTCGTCGGCCCAGCCGGCGAAGACGCCGGCGATCTTCTCCTTGCCGAGGCGCGGGGTCCCGGAAACCCAGTCGGGGACGTTCTTCGTCCCCCACCAGTACGCGCGGCCGTGGCCGATGTCGGCGAGGCCGAAACGCTGGCCGCGCCCCCAGTAGTGCGCGGCGTACCCCTTGGTCAGCCGCGGGTGACTGAACGGCACGGTCGCCAGCCAGCACACGTAGTTGCCGGACCGCGGCTCCTCGGCGCCCGCCACCTGTCGGCGGATCGCGGAGTTGAAGCCGTCCGCGCCGATCAGGACGTCGCCGGAGGCCTTCCGCCCGTCCTCGAAGGTGACCTCGACCCCGTCGTCGCCGGTGACGAACCCCGTGGCCGCGGCGTTCACTTCGATGACCTGGTCGTCCCCGAGCGCGTCGAGGAGCGTCTGCTGGAGGTCGGCGCGGTGGACGGCGTGGTTCGACGCGCCCAGCCGGTCCGCGAGCTCACGGAACGGAAGGGCCCTGATCAGTCGGCCGCGCTTGGTGAGGAACTTCAGTTCGTCGAAGACCTCACCGCGCTTGTCCAGGCCCGGGGCGATGTCGATGCCCTGGGTGCGCAGCGCCAGGACCGCGTTGGACATCAGGGAGACCGCCGTGGTCCCCGGTCGCAGCTCGGGAGCCCGTTCGAAGATCTGGACCTCGACACCGGCCCGGCGGAGCGTGGCCGCGGCCGCCAGTCCGCCGATCCCGGCCCCGATGACGAGGGCCTTGCGTGTGGAGTGCTGCGTCATTTCCCGCTCCTATCGGCCGGCCGCCGATCGAGGCGGCCGGCCATCGCTTCTGCGACTTTCTGGGCGACGACGTTCACGTGCGGTTTCTCCGGCAGGACCACGTGGTCACCGGGAACGTGCCGAGGACCAGGTGCGTGGACTCAGCCGGCCAGGGGCTTGCGGGCGCGGAGGATGACGTCGAACCGCCCGGGGTACTGGCGGTCCATCGGCTCGAAGCCCGCTTCGGTGTACCACCGCTCGAATTCCTGCGGCGTGTAGGTGCGGCCCTCGGGCGACGCGACCGTGTGGAGGTACGCGGACATGAACGCGGCGTGGGCGGGACCGGTCTCGTCGTCCTCCTGGGCGACGGCGACGATCACCATGTGACCGCCCGGCTCCAACGCCCGGTAGGTCTTCGCGAAGAGCTCGCGGACCTGCTCCGGGGACCAGATTTCGAGGAACCGGGAGTACACGACGCAGTCGTGGGACGACGTGGGGAACTCGTCCTGCAGGATGTCGGTTCCGATCGCGCGGACCCGCTCGGACAGGCCGGCCTCGGCGATCTTGTCGTTCGCCATCTTCGCCACGTTCGGCAGTTCGAGGATGGTCGCCTGGAGCTGCGGCCAGCGCTGGGCGAAGCCGATGGCGTTGGTTCCGGTGCCTCCGCCGACGTCCAGTACACGCTGGTACGACGAGAAGTCCACGGTGTTGACGAAGTCCTCGACCACCGAGCGGCTCTGGTGCTCCATCATGGCGGTGAACACCTTTTCGAGGTTCTCGTCCTCGCCGAGGAGCTCGTAGAGCGTGGTCGCCGATGATCCGGCGAGCAGCTCGCGATGCAGCCCCAGGTTCTCGTTTTTCACCAGCGATTCGTACAGCCAGCCCACCGGCCGGTACAGCATCTCCTGGGTGTAGCGAATGATGACGGGCATGAAGGCGTCGGGATCGCCCGCCAGGAGATCGGTGGCGGCGGTGTTGTGATATCCCTCGCCGTCCTTGCGCACGAGGTCGAACGCGGAACACCCCAGCAGCAGCACGTGTCCCGCGCGTTCTTCGAGCCCCAGCGCGCCGGTGATCTCTTCGAGGGTGCTGCCCGGCCGCTCCTTGAGGAAGGTGAACAATTCAAGGCGCTGCGCGGCATGCAGGAACGGGAACCGGAAACTGCCGTACACCATTTTCCACAGGTCGTCCAGGGCGGTCGCCGACGGTTCGGTCATGATGATCCCCTTCACGGAATCGCGGGCCTCCGGCGAATGCCTTCGGCCGAGTCGTGGTGAAGTCCGGCATCGTCCGGTTCTGCCGATCGATGGCCCAGGGCGCGCAGGCAGCGGAAGCCGGTGCCGCGGATTGCCATCCGCGGCCGGCTTCCACGACGAATACCGCCGCCCGACGGGCCTGAGCGGGCTTCGGTGCAACAGAGGCAACAACAAACTCCAGTGATCACACAAGGCCCCTCATACGGCGATGATCACTGTGGGTGGCGTGAATCGTGCGGTGCTTTCTTCCGCATCCCTTCACTTGAGGCCGCCGAAGCCCCAAAGGCGCTTGAAATCCTTTCGGTTACAAGGCCGAAAACCACCCTGTCAACCAAGTACTGCGACTACCAGGATCCCCGCGTTCTGGATGCGTGCCGCCCGTCCGTGCAGGATCGGCCGCGGATCAGCAGACTTGTGCGAGGGGACCAAGCTTGTGAATGCCATTGTGCGTACCCCACTGACGGCGTATCAGCGTGACGTGTGGGCGGCCAACGCCAATTTCCCGGAAAACCCCCAGTTCAACTGCCAGATCTACGACAGCTTCCAGGGCTCCGCCGACCTCGGCCTCCTGGCGGACTGCCTGCACCGGGCGGCCGGGGCGTCCGACGCCTTCCGGCTGCGTTTCGGCGAGGTGGAGGGCACGCCCCACCAGTGGCTCGCCGACGTGCCCGAGGTCCGCACGGTCGATCTGAGTGCCGAGCCCGATCCGGCGGCGGCCTGCCGCCGATGGATACGCGACTCCTTCGACCGGCCCTTCGATCTGCGCGGCGGACGGACGTCCGAACTGACCCTCCTCGTGGAATCCGGTTCCGTCGTCCACGCGCACGTCAAGGCCCACCACATCGTCGCCGACGCCTGGGGCCTCAACCTGTTCATGACACGGGTCCGTGCCGACTACGAGCACGTTCTGCGCACCGGTGCCCCGCTCGCGGCCGAAGCCCCGCAGTACGTCGACTTCGTGCGCGCCGAGGGCGACTACCGCGCCTCACGGGAGCACGAGGAGGACCGGGACTTCTTCCGCGCGTCCATGGCGGGCGTCGTCCCCGAGTTCTTCCCCCGCAAGGAGGCCAGCGGCGCACGGCGCAGCTCCCGCCACAGCTTCGTCGTCGAGCGGGCCCTGGTGAACCGGATCCGCGAGCGCGGCGAGTCGGTCTTCGCCTTCGTCTCGGCCGCCTTCTCCGTCTACCTCTCCCGCGTGCTGCGCACCGAGGAGGTCGTGCTCGGCGTCCCGCTGCTCAACCGGCCCACCGACGATCAGCGGCGGACGGTCGGTCACTTCGCCAACACCCTGCCGCTGCTCGCCCGTCCGTCGGGCGACAAGACCATGGGCGAGCTCGTGGCGGAGATCCGGGGCGCCACCCGCGCCCTCAAGCCGCACGAGCGGCTGGCCCTGGGCGACGTGCTGCGGGACCTCTCCCTGCACAGCAGCGACGGGCCGCGCCGCCTGTTCGACGTGACCATCGCCCATCTGCGCTGGCCGCGGCAGCTGGAGCTCCCCGGCCTGTCCTACGGGACCGTGGTGCAGGCCCGCGCCCACGACACGGACGCGCTGGCGGTCGTCGTCAACGAGCTCGACGACGTCGGCGACCTCCTCGTCGACGTGGACTACGGCTGCGACATCTTCGACGAGGACTTCCCCGTCGAGGCGGTGGGCCGCCATCTGAAGGCCGTCATCGAGCGCACCCTCGACGCCCCGGACCTGCCGCTCGCCGGGATCTCCATGCTGGCCGCCGACGAGCGGGCCGCGCTGGTGGACGGCTGCAACGAGACGACCGTGGAGTACGCCGCGGACCGGACGCTGCACGGGCTGTTCGAGGAGCAGGCCGCCCGCACCCCGGACCGCACGGCCGTCGTCGACGACGCCACCGGGGCGTCGCTCACGTTCGCCGCGCTCGACGAGCGGGCCAACCGCATCGCGCGGGTGCTGCGGGAGCGGGGGGTGCGGCCCGGTGACCGCGTCGCGGTGCTCATGGACCGCTGCCTGTCCATGCCGGCCGCCGTCCTCGGCGTACTGAAGTCGGGCGGCGCCTATACGCCGGTGGCCCCGGACTACCCGGCGGAGCGGATCCGCTTCCTCGTCGAGGACTCGGGCGCCAAGGCCGTCCTGGTGGCGGGCGGCGGCGAAGCCCATGGGGCGGCCGGCGGCGGGGTGCCCGTCCTGGACGTGGAGGAGCTGTCGCAGGCCTCCGGCGCGCCCCTGGAGCCGGCGGCCGGACCGCGCGACCCCGCCTACGTCATCTACACCTCGGGCTCCACGGGCAAGCCCAAGGGGGTGGTCGTCGAGCACCATTCGGTGATCAACCGCCTGGCGTGGATGCAGAGCCGCTACCCCGTCGGCGAGAGCGACGTCCTGCTGCAGAAGACGCCGATCTCCTTCGACGTCTCGGTGTGGGAGCTGTTCTGGTGGGCCGTCGAGGGGGCCTCCCTCGCCCTGCTGCCGCCGGGCGGCGAGAAGGACCCTCGGGAGATCCTGCGTACGATCGCCCGCCGCCGGGTCGGCGTCGTCCACTTCGTGCCGTCGATGTTCGCCGGCTTCCTGGACCTCCTGGAGGACGCCCCCGGGCTGGTCGACGACGCCCGGTCGCTGCACCACGTCTTCTGCAGCGGCGAGGCGCTCCCGCCCGCCCTGGTGGACCGCTTCAACGTGGTCTTCGCCGGGCGGACGGCACCCCGGCTCGTCAACCTGTACGGGCCGACCGAGGCCACCGTCGACGTCTCGTTCTTCGACTGCCCCGCCGACCCCGCGCGGCCGGTGGACCGCGTGCCGATCGGCCGGCCCATCGACAACATCCGTCTGTACGTGCTGGACGAGGACGGCGGCCCGCAGCCGGTGGGCGCGCCCGGCGAGCTGTGCATCGCGGGCGTCGGCGTGGCCCGCGGCTATCTGAACCGGCCGGAGCTGACCCGGGAGAAGTTCGCCGACGACCCGTTCGTACCCGGCGGCCGCATGTACCGCACCGGAGACCTCGTGCGCCGCCTGGCGGACGGGGACATCGAGTACCTGGGCCGGATCGACGGACAGGTGAAGATCCGCGGCAACCGCGTCGAACTCGGCGAGGTGCAGGACCGCCTGGCGACCTGCCCCGGTGTCCGGACGGCGGCCGTCACCGACCACCGGTCGGCCGACCGCGGCACCTACCTCGTCGGCTACTACACCGCCGACGAGGAACTGGACGCGGCGGTGCTGCGTGGTCATCTGGCCGCCGCCCTGCCCGGCTACATGATCCCCGCTCACTTCCAGCGGCTGGACGAGATCCCGCTGACGCCGAACGGCAAGACCGACCGCCGCCGGCTCCCGGCGCCGGAGCTGTCCGCGACCGGTGACGAGGCACCGCGCGACGAGGTCGAGGCCGCGCTGGCCGACATCTGGTCCGAGGTGCTGGGCGTGGAGCGGGTGGGGGTGCACCAGAACTACTACGCCCTGGGCGGCGACTCCATCCTCATGCTGCGGATCCGCGCCCTGGCGGAGAAGCAGGGCGTCCGCTTCGCCCTGGCCGACCTGGTGCTCAACCCCACCGTGGCCGGACTCGCCGGACGTGTGCGCACCTCGGCCGCCCCGGCGGACGCGGCGCCGCTGGAGCCCTTCACCCTCGTGCCGACCGTCGACCGAGCCCGTCTGACCGGCCTGGCCGACGCCTACCCCGCGACCCGCCTCCAGCTCGGCCTGCTCTACCACAGCCGTGAACACGAGAACTCGGCCGTCTACCACGACGTCTTCCACTACTCGCTCCGTCTGCCGTGGGACGAGCAGGCTCTGCGCACGGCGTTCGGCCGGCTCACCGCGCGGCACCCGGTGCTGCGCTCCGGCTTCTCGCTGGCCGGCTTCTCCGAACCCCTGCAGACCGTCCGCACGCAGGTCGACGGCGGGCTGGAGGTCGTCGACCTGCGCGAGGCCGGTGCCGAGGAGGCCGAGGCCGTCATCGGGGCGCACATCGAGGAACGCCGCCACCACGCCTACGACTTCGACAACCCGCCGCTCTACCTCTTCCGCGCCCACGCCCTGCGGGACTCGGTGGAGCTCGTCCTCAGCTTCCACCACGCGATCCTCGACGGCTGGAGCGTGGCGACCCTGGTCCGGGAGCTGCTCCAGGACTACCTGCACGAGACCGGGCAGGACGTGGAGCCCGTCGCGGACGGCCCGCTGCCGTCCGCCGCGCACTATGTGCTCGACGAGCGGCGCGCCCTGGCCTCCGAGGCCGGAAGGGCGTTCTGGCGGCACAAGCTCGCCGGGGCGGAGCCCGTACAGTTCGACGGCTTCCGGCCGTACGAGGCACCGGGCTCCCAAGGCGTCTTCGCCCACCGGGTGGAGCTCCCCGACGGTCTCGGGGAGGCGCTGCGCCGCTTCACCCGGGAGCGGTCCGTTCCCATCAAGTCCGTGCTGTTCGCCGCGCACTGCCTGCTGCTGCGGCTGTTCGGCGGCACCGACGACGTGGTCACCGGCCTCGTCATGCACGGACGGCCGGAGCTCGCCGGTGCCGAGCGCGTCACGGGTCTGTTCCTCGGTACGACGCCCATCCGCATCGGTCCGGGCCACCGCAGCTGGCTGGACGTGGTGCGCGAGGCCCATCTGCAGGAGCAGGAAGCGCACCCGCACCGCCACTACCCCCTGAGCGCCGTCCAGGAGGACCTCGGCGGCGACACCGTGATCGAGTCGGCCTTCAACTACGTCAACCCGCGCGTCCTCAGCGAGCTGCTGCAGAACACCGGCGTGGAGCTGACGGACTTCCGCACCTACGAGGAGACGAACTTCAAGCTCCTGGTCAACGCGGTCGTCGACCCGGCCGACAAGCGGATCTGGCTGCGCATGGACCACGACGGCCGCGTCTTCACCCGGTCGCAGGCCGACCGGTTCGGCCGTGTCTACCTGGATCTGCTGCGCCGGATCGTCGAGCGGCCCGACGAGCCCGTCGGTTTCGGTTTCCTCGCCCCGGCGGTCGCCCCCGCGCCCCGCGCGGAGCTGCCCGCCCTGGTCACCGACCGCTTCGACGAGCGGGTCGCCGAGACACCGGACGCGATCGCCGTGGCCTTCGAGGACCAGCGGTGGACGTACCGGCGGCTGGGGGCGGCCGCCGACCGGGTGGCCCGTCGGCTGGTGCGGCTGGGCGCAGGCGCCGGTTCCCACATCGGCCTGGCGATGGACCGCTCCCCCGAGGTCGTGGCGGCGCTGCTGGGCATCGCCAAGGCCGGCGCGGCCTGCGTGCCCATGGACGTGACGTACCCGGCGGACCGGCTCGCGCTGATGGTCGAGCGCGCGGAGCCCTTCCGGGTGCTCGCTCCCGAGCGTCACGCCGCCCTGTTCCCCGGCGCCCGGGTGCTTCCGCTGGACGAGGCGCTCGCGGCGGACGACGGCCCGGAACCTTTGGCGCTGCCCACCGTCACCGGGGAGACGACCGCGTACATCCTGTTCACCTCCGGGTCGACCGGTGAGCCCAAGGGCGTCGTGCTGCCGCACCGGACGCTGGCCAACTACATGGAGTGGCAGATTCCCGCCGCGAGCGGGGCGGCCGGCGGCAAGACGCTGCAGTTCGCACCGCTGAGCTTCGACGTCTCCTTCCAGGAGATCTACTCGACGCTGTGCGGCGGCGGCACGCTCCAGCTGGTCCGCGAGGACGAGCGGCGGGACATGCCCGCACTGCTGCGACTCCTTGACCGGGAGGCGGTCGAGCGGGTCTTCCTGCCGTACGTCGCCCTGCAGCAGCTCGCGGAGGCCTCCGAGGCCCTCGGCATCCGCCCGGCCGCGCTGCGCGTGATCATCTCCTCCGGTGAGCAGCTGCGCGTCACCGACGAGATCCGCCGCTTCTGCGCCGCGGTGCCGGGAACGGTGCTGGAGAACCAGTACGGCCCCACCGAGACCCACCTCCTCACCAGCTTCACCATGTCCGGTGACCCGGCGGAGTTCCCGGCACTGCCGCCCATCGGCAGGCCCATGGACGGCATCGATCTGTACGTGCTCGACGCCGACATGCGGCCCGTACCGCCCGGGGCGAAGGGCATCATCCACATCGGCGGCGTCTGCCTGGCCCACGGCTACCTGGGACGGCCCGACCTGACCGACGAGCGCTTCGTCCCCCATCCCTTCGGGGAGCCGGGCGAACGCCTCTACCGCACGGGCGACCTGGCCCGGCTCCTGCCGGGCGGCGACCTGGTCTGGCTCGGCCGGGAGGACTCCCAGGTCAAGGTGCGCGGCTTCCGCGTCGAACTCGCCGAGGTGGAACTGGCACTGACCAAGCTGGCCGACGAGTACCCCGGTGTCCGCGAGGTCGCGGTCGTGGCCCGCCACCGCGACGGCGCCGACGCCTTCCTCGCGGCCTTCCTCGTCGGCGAGGAGGGCGCGGCACCGGTCGAGGACCTCAGGACGCGGCTGCGCGGGCTCCTGCCCGACTACATGGTGCCCTCGCACTTCGAGTGGTTGCCCGCGCTGCCGCTGACCCCCAGCGGGAAGCGGGACGACGCACAGCTGCGCCGCACGGCCCTGGCCTCCCGGGTGAGCGCCGACCGGGTGGCGCCGCGCGACGCCCAGGAACGCGCGCTGGCCGGAGTGCTGGCCGAGCTCCTGCAGGTGCCGGAGGTCGGGGTGCACGACGACTTCTTCGCGCTCGGCGGCACCTCTCTGACGGCGATGCGGCTCGTGGTGACGATCGAGAAGCTCTTCGGGGTCAACGTCCCGCTGTCGGCGCTCATCGGCACCCCCACCGTCGCCGGGCTCGCCGAGCGGCTGCGGGAGCGGGCGGCGGGCGTGGCCTACGACCCGGTCGTCCCGATCCGGACGACGGGCAGCCGCCCGCCGATGTTCCTCGTCCACCCGCTGGGCGGCAACGTGCTCTGCTACCTGGGCCTGGCCAAGCACCTGCCCGAGGACCAGCCGGTGTACGCGCTGCAGGCCGCCGGCACCCACCCGGGCGTCGATCCGTCCGACTCCATACCCGAGATCGCCGCCCGCTACCTGGAGGCCGTCCGGCGGGCCCGGCCCGACGGGCCGTACGTCATCGGCGGCTGGTCGTTCGGCGGGTTCATCGCCTTCGAGATGGCCCGGCAGCTGCGCCGTACCGATCCCGAGGACGTCGCCTCCCTGATCCTCATCGACCCGATCGCGGTCGCCCCCGGGGACCGGCCGAGCATCGCCGACGGCTCCCTCCTCGAGTGGTTCTTCTGGGAACTGCTGTGGATGGAGCGCGGCGGGCAGACCCCGCTGGAGGCCATCCCCGAGGGCCTCGACGCCGACGGCAAGTTCGACTTCGTCGTGGAGCGCGCCACGGCGGCGGGCATCCTGCCGGCGGAGGGCTCGCAGAGCGCGGTGCGCCGCCTCTTCGCGATGTTCAAGGCGCACTGGCACGCGCTGCTGACCTACCGGCCCGAGCGGGCCGACGAGGACCTCGTGCTGCTGCGGGCCGACGCTCCCCTGCCCAAGGTGCTCGAACCGATGCACGGCGCGGCCAGCAGCCTCCACGAGGACCCGTCGAACGGCTGGCGGGAGATGACCACCGGTCGGGTCGAGGTGGTCGACGTGCCCGGCGACCACCTGGTGCTCCTGGAGGAGCCGCACGTCGCCGTCGTCGCCGAGCATGTGGCACGGGCGGCCGAACACCCCTTCCGGGAAGGTCCTTCCGAGAACGGGAGCAAGTAGTGCCTTGGCGGACTCCGCCGCTGCCCTGACCGGCTTCGAGGCCGAGAAGCCCGAGGCGGAGGTGCGGAGTTCGCCGACGGGCGCCGGATGCGGGGGAACGCCCGGCATCCGGCGCCCATCGGCTTCGACTGGGCGGTCCGCCGCGGCCTGACCGGGGCGGGGAGCGCCACCCGGCGGCTTGGACTAGGCACGGAGGACGTGGCCCCGGCGGGGGCCTGGCCGGGGTGACCTGGAGCGCTGGTACGGGATCACCGGCCGGCGCTCTCGTCGTTGCGCGCGACACTCTCGACGACCGCGACTCGGTGACGGGACGCCCACGGGGTTTGCAGCCCGAAATTATGCGGCGATGACCGCGGGTTGGCCATCGGATCGACAGTGTCCAAAAATCACTCCCGCGCCAATCGGCAATACCCGCCCGTCTTGACACCCAAACCTTGATTTCCATCTCAATTCATCCGCCACGTATGCATTAGGCTGCCCGTGGAACTTGGACTCCTTCGTAGTGCGGGGGGGATGTCCCTGGACGCAGGGGGGTGCAGTACCGGTGGGCCTGACCCGGCACTGCCGACTCCACGCGGACACGGCGTACCCCCTCACAACGGCGGATACGTTGGAATTCCTTATCGGGGAAGAAGAGACTTTATGAATGGCGTTGCTTTAGACAACGAAGTCAGCAGGCAGGAACTCGCCCATTTCTTACGCACTCGACGCGAAAGTCTCAGCCCGGCGGACGTCGACCTCCCGAACGGCCCCCGGAGGCGGACCCCTGGCCTCCGCCGGGAAGAAGTGGCGGCACTCGCGGGGTTGAGCCTCACCTGGTACACGCTGCTCGAACAAGGGAGGAACGTTTCCCCCTCATTCAAGGTCCTGGACAGCCTGGCCGGCGCACTGAATCTGGCCGAACACGAGCGCGAATACATCCATCAGCTCGTCCACAGCCGGACCTTCCCGCAACGCCTCGAAAGGCGGCACGCCCCGACCGAGACCGCGCTGCAGCAGGTGGCCGACTCGCTGAGCCCCAACCCCGCCTACGTCGTCAACAAGTTGGGGGACATCCTCGGCTGGAACGAGGCCGCCGCCGAGTGGTACACGGACTTCGGACGCATGCCGGAGGCCCGCCGGAACCTGCTCTGGTGGCTGTTCACCGCGCCCGAGGCGAGGGTGCGGCTGGCCGACTGGCGGCGCGACGCCCGGGACCAGGTGGGCAGGTTGCGAGCGGTGTCGGCCGGTTTTCCCGGCCGGAGCTCCGTCAGCGAGATGGTCGAGGACCTCAAGCAGGTCAGTTGCGATTTCCGGACCTTGTGGGACGAGTACCGGGTGCTCAACACGGAGCCGCAGTTCCGTCGCCTCCGCCACCCGCGGCGCGGCACGGTCCCGATGCGACTGGTCATCCTCGCCGACGGCATGCATCCGTCGCTGGAGGTCGTCTACCACCTGCCACAGCTCTCCGGTCACTGAGGGAACGACGACGGCGGGGCCGGGGAGCGAACTCCCCGGCCCCGCCGGGCTCTGCTGCCCGCGGGTGTCAGAGCGGGGACCGTAAGGGCCCCCGCTGACGCGAACGACGCTGCGGGCGGATGTCCGTCAGGCGCCGCGGACGAGGGAACGCGGGCTGATGACGTGGTCGATCAGTCCGAATTCCAGGGCCTGCTCAGCGGTGAGGACGTAATCCCGCTCGACGTCCTCACGGATCTGGTTCAGGTCCCGCCGGGTGTGCTGGGCGAGCATGCCCTCCACCAGCTCACGCTGGCGCTGCACCTCGGTGGCCTCGATCACCAGGTCGGAGACCTGGCCCTGCGTGCCGTGGCTGCGCGGCTGCTGCAGGAGGATCCGGGCGCTGGGCAGGGCCGTGCGCTTGCCGGGCGTACCGGTGGCCAGGATCACGGCGGCCACCGAGTTGGCCTGCCCCAGGCAGACGGTCTGGATGTCGGGCTTGACGAACTGCATGGTGTCGTAGACGGCGGTGAGCGCCGTCAGGGACCCGCCGGGCGAGTTGATGTACAGGGAGATGTCCCGGTCCGGGTCGATGGACTCCAGGCATAACAGCTGGGCCATGATGTCGTTCGCCACGACGTCGTCGACCTCGTGGCCGAGGAAGATGATGCGCTCTTCGAAGAGCTTGGCGTACGGGTCGTATTCCCTGGTGCCCTGCGACGTGCGCTCGACGAAGCGCGGCACGATGTAGCGGCTCTGCGGGAGCATGGAACCGGAGCCGGCGGGGCCGGGTGCTGGAGAAGAAGTGGGCGTGCTCATTGCGCGCGGTCCTCCGGGTGGGGATGGGTGCTGGGTCCGCCGGGAGGCGGGAGGGAGCTAGCGGGGCGCGACCGCGCCCACACCGGGCAGGGCGGACGTCGACTGCATGACCTCGTCGATCAGGCCGTAGTCCTTGGCCTCCTGCGCGGTGAACCAGCGGTCGCGGTCCGAGTCGCGGGTGATCGTCTCGGTGCTCTGGCCGGAGTGGTGGGCGATGAGCTCGGCCATCTCCAGCTTGGTCCGCTTGAGCTGGTCCACGTAGATCTTGATGTCCGAGGCGGTGCCCGCGAATCCGGCCGAGGGCTGGTGCATCAGGATCTTGGTGTGGGGCAGCGCAAAGCGCTTGCCGGGCGCGCCGGCGGTGAGCAGGAACTGGCCCATGGAGGCGCAGAATCCCATGGCGATGGTGACGACGTCGTTCTTGATGTACTGCATCGTGTCGTACACCGCCATTCCCGCGGTGACCGATCCACCGGGGGAATTGATGTACAGGTAAATGTCGCGGGTCGGGTCCGCTGCGAGCATCAGCAGCTGTGCGGTGATGCGGTTCGCGATGTCGTCGTCGACTTCCTTTCCGAGGAAGACGATCCGGTCGTTGAGAAGACGGTTGTACACCGCCTCGCCGGCGGGTGCGTCACCGTATCCGTCGAGGCCGTAAGGCGGCATCTGCTGCGATGCGAGCGGGAACTGCTGAGCGCCCATCTGATTTCACTCCTCATCCTTGCGAGGGTCCCGGTCCGGCCGGGCTCCGTCCATTCGGTGAGCGAAGCGGGAGTGAACACCCCCCACCCTCACATATGGCGAAGCTAACACGCACTCACGCCGGGGGCTGCACGGCTGCCGAATCGTTCGCTGAGAGCGGAGGATCGCACCACCTGCATCTTCAAGTGGCCTGAAAACGAGGATATTTGCGCGCGCGACAGGGCCGATGTACCGCAGCCAGTGGACTGTCGTCCCATCAGGAACGGTGCATACAGAAAGAATGGGAAAGAATCGGGAGGCGAATCCGGCCAGGTGTGGAGCGACCGGCCAGGCACCGGCAATGGCGACATGGACCGGATCCGGAAACGGTGGTCCGCGGACGGGAAGCCGACCGACGTCCACGGCCCGGCCGGGGCGGCCACTTCCGGCCACCTGGGGAGGTCCCGAGTGCGGCCCCCGACACCGCGTGGAAGGCTGCCGGTCCGACGGCGCCGACCCACTGCCCCTTCGTCGCCCGTCACGGCGACACCCCCTCCTGCACCCTGGCTTTGAGAGGGATCCTGCGCGCCATCGCCGCACGTCAGAGGCGCACCGGCGCTGTCGTGCCGGCGAGGAGACCGGCCCGACGGGACTCGGCGATCACTACAATCCAGGCCCATGAGTACGGTTACCACGCGCACGGTCGAGTACCCGGCCGACGGCCTGACGATGATCGGGCACCTCGCGCTCCCGGCCGGTGACGACCGTCGGCCCGCGGTCCTGGTCGGGCCCGAAGGGCCGGGGCTGAACGACTTCCAGCGCCGCCGGGCCGACACCCTGGCCGAGTTGGGATACGTGGCGCTGGCCTTCGACATCAACGGCGGCCGCTGGTTCACCGACCCCGGGGAGATACTGGCGCGGGTGACCCCCCTGCTCGCCGACCCCGACCGCATGCGGGGCATCGGCCACGCGGCGCTGGACGTGTTGCTCGCCGAACCGCGGACCGACCCCGACCGGATCGGCGCCGTCGGCTACGGCACCGGGGGCGCGATCGTGCTGGAACTCGGGCGCGACGGCGTCGACCTGCGCGCGATCGGGACGGTGAACGCGCTGACCACGGGCCGCCCGGGCGAGGCGGCGCGCATCCGCTGCCCGGTGTGGGCCGGAGTCGGGTCGGAGGACCCGATCATGCCGCCCCCGCAACGGGAGGCGTTCACCGCCGAGATGGAGGCCGCGGGCGTCGACTGGCGACTCGTGGTCTACGGCGGCGCCTTGCACGCCTTCCACCACCCGCCGGTCGACCAGGCCGTGGTCCCCGGCGTCGGCTACCACGCACGGCACGCGCGGCGAGCCTGGCGCGATGTCGTCGGCCTTCTCGCCGAGTGCATGCCCGTAACGGCGTGATCCGGTCGGCCACGGCGATTCCGGGCCGCACATCGGTCCGGTCGACCATAGCCGCGCTCCCCCGGCCGGCGCGCGGCCCTATCGTTGGCTGATGCGCGAACACCTCATCGACCGCCCGTCCGATCTCGACGTCGTCCGTGAGTCCTATGACCGAGTGGCCGACAACTACGCCGACATGGTGGCGACGACGGGTATCGGCGACATCCGTCGTCATCCATGGCACAAGGCGTCGATCGACGCCTTCGCCGACAGCGTGGGCGGGCTCGGGCCCGTCCTCGACGTCGGCTGCGGACCCGGAACGGTCACCGCCTACCTGGCCGAACGCGGTCTCGACGCGTCCGGGGTGGATCTCTCTCCCCGGATGATCGAGAACGCGCGCCGTCTGCACCCGCAGTGCCGTTTCAGCGTTGCCTCAGCAACCGACCTCGACCTCGCCGAAGCGTCCCTCGGCGGCGTGCTCGGGTGGTGGTCGCTGTTCAACCTCCCCCGTGACGTCCTTCCTCAGGTTCTCTCCCTGTTCACTCGCGCGTTGAAGCCGGGCGGACACTTCATCATGGCCACCCACGTCGGCGACGAGGACACGGTGCGGACCGAGGCGTACGGAGGTGTGCCCGTTCGCTGGACGACACACAGATGGCGGCCGGAACAGATCGTGGACCTGATCGAGCGGGCGGGCCTGCTTCCGGTCGCCGAACTCCGGCTCCCTCCGGAGGAGTACAGCGGGCCGGGTCTGGTCGTCATGGCCAAGCGACCCGGCTGAGCCGACGGGCCGCCCGGACGGCGAAAGGGCAGCACACGGCGGGTGCCGCCGGGCGGTCGGCGGGAGTGGTAGTCGGAGTACCAGCATGCCGACGTTCTGGATACGCGCGCTCCCGCCGTGAAGGGTGATCCCCGAACAGCCGTCAGTTCGAGGGAGCTTCCATGCAGGATCGCCTTGCCGTCGTCACCGGTGGCACCAAGGGAATCGGGGTGAGCCTCAGCCGTCGGCTGGTGTCGACGGGCTACCGGGTCGTCGCCCTCTACCGGAGCGACCAGGAGTCCGCCGACCTCGCCGCGAAGGAACTGGGCGCCGGATTCACGGCGTTACGGGCGGACGTGTCCGACGCCGACGACGTCGCCCGGGTCGCGGAGCTCGTCCTCGATGCCCATGGCACCCCGTCCGTGCTCGTCAACAACGCGGGCCGCAACATCGACGGACCGTTCCTGGAGATGACCACCTCGGACTGGGACCAGGTCCTCTCGGCCAATCTGTCCGGCCCCTTCTACATGACCAGGGCTCTGGCCCCGGCCATGCTGGCGGCCGGCGGCGGATCTGTGGTCAACGTGGCCGCCACCACCGGCATCCGGCCGCGGCTCAACGGAGCCAACTACTGCGCCAGCAAAGCCGGCCTGCTGCACCTCACCAAATGCCTGGCGCTGGAACTCGCCCCGGCCATCCGCGTGAACTCCCTGATCCCCGGAATGATCGACACCGAGGAGATGCGCACGCGTTTCCGCACGGACGAACAGGAATACCGGGACCGGCTGCTGGCCGAGATCCCGCAGGGCCGGATCGGCAGCCCGGAGGAGATGGCCGACGCCCTGGAGTTCCTGGTGAGCGAGAAGGCCGCCTACATCACCGGCCAGAAGTTCATCGTCGACGGCGGCCAGTTCATGTGGTAGCGACGCGAACCGCCGGACCGAAGATCCCTCTCACCCTCAGCACCTCCCCCACACGGACAGTCGAAAGGGAACACCCCATGCAGTCGCGTATCGATCGGTACGAGGAGTTTCTCACCAAGCAGTACCGGGGCGGCTTCCGCAAGCCGGAGGAGTACTCGATCGCCGAGATCACTCCCGCACTCCGCGACCGAATGAAGAACGGGCACTTCAAGCGTGTCGTCTTCACCGGCATGGGCTGCTCGGCCATCGTCTCCGATGTCGTCCGGGCCTTCTTCACCTCCGTCGACACCGAGCTGGAATTCCACGTCTTCAACGACTACGACTTCCGCTACCTCATACCGGAGTCCGTCATCGAGGACGAGCAGACGCTCGTCATCCTCAGCTCCTACAGCGGCCACTCCACCGAGCCCCTGCACGTCTTCCACCGCCTCGCGCACGCCCACGACCGGGTGCTGCTGCTCACCTCGGGTGGCAAGCTCGGCGATCTGGGCACCGAGCACGGCGTCTCCATCGCCCGCTGGCAGCTCAGCGAGCCGGATCGCGAGTACCCGCTGTTCCACGTCGGCCAGTACTTCGCGATCCTCCTCGACATGTTCTACGAACTGGGCTTGATCTCCCAGGACTTCCGCGCCGAGGTGGCAGCGCTCCCCGATCACCTGGAGCGCGACTTCACCCCCGCCCACCGTGAGCTCGCCCGCGCGGCCGCGGCCCGCAGCGAGGGCGCCAACGTCATCATGCTGGCATCCCCCAAGTGGCACGAGAGCCTGCTGAAGCTGGCCAAGATGCACCTCAACGAGATCGCGATGGTCCCGGCCACGCGGAACTACTTCCACGAGTTCTGCCACAGCGAGGTCGCGACCCTCTCCGACCCCTCGCGCAAGCACAGCGTCCTGATCCTGCAGGACGACGAGGACGACGAGTACACCAAGCAGAAGATGGCGAACCTGATCCGGCTGCTGACCAGCGACCTGCCGCAGAACCGCAACATCGAGGTCACCACCGTCGCGCTGGACCAGCCCACCTTCATGCGGAAGTACTTCACCGCGCTGGAGCTGATCCAGTACCTCACCCTCGACCTCGGCCGGGTCTACGACACCGACTCGCGGAACCTGATCTCCGAGGCCGCCGGGAACCCCTGGTACCACGGGGACACCATCGCCGCGGAGCTGGCACAGGGCTAGCAGGCCCGCCTCGACGCCCGGCACGACCCCAAGGAACACACGAGAAAGAGGCCCCGGACACGTGCACGACGCCTCCCGCCCGCCGGTTCCCGTCCGTGACCGGGCCCTCCGCATCCAGCACTTCCGGCCCTCGGTCTTCAGCGAGATGCGGGAGCTCGCCGTCCGTACCGGGGCCGTCGACGTGGGGCAGGGGGCGCCCGCCATGGCCGCCCCCGCCGCCCTGACGGCCGCGGTCACCGCGGCCGTGGCGAAGGGCCTCAACCAGTACTCCCCGGCGGCCGGGCTCCCCGAGCTCCGCGAGTCCGTGGCCTCCTACCGGCGGCGCACCACCGGTGTCCGGTACCGGCCGGACACCGAGGTGGTCGTCACCGCCGGTGCCACCGAGGCCCTGTCGGCAGCCCTGCTCGCCCTCTGCGATCCGGGGGACGAGGTCCTCACCTTCGACCCCTGCTACGACGCCTACTCCGCCTGCGCCGACCTGGCCGGCGCCCGGCTGGTGACCGTACCCCTGGCCTCGGGGGACGACGGCTTCGCCCTGGACGAGGCCGCGCTACGGGCCGGGTTCGGGCCGCGCACCCGGGTGCTGCTGTTCAACACCCCGCACAACCCGACCGGAAAGGTCTTCACCGACGAGGAACTCGCCGTGGTCGCCGCCCTGTGCCAGGAGCACGGGGTGATCGTCGTCGCCGACGAGGTCTACGAGCACCTCACCTACGACGGGCGGCGCCACCGCACCATCGCCGCCCTGCCCGGCATGCGGGAACGCACCCTCGTCGTCTCCGGGGCGGGCAAGACGTTCAACGTCACCGGCTGGCGGATCGGCTGGGCCTGCGGCCCCGCCCCGCTGGTGGACGCCCTCCTCTCCGTCAAACAGTTCGTCACCTTCGCCGCCGGCACTCCCTTCCAGGCCGCCGTGGCCGGGGCGCTGTGGGACGTCGAGGGCTGGACCGCCGAACTGCGCGAGGAGCTGTCCGGCCGCCGCGACCTGCTGCGGGACGGGCTTGAGGCGGCCGGACTGCCCACCCTCGCCGGTGAGGGCGGCTACTTCGTCCTGGCGGACGTACGGGGCTGGGGCTACACGGACGACGTGGAGTTCTGCCGCGACCTGCCGATACGCGCCGGAGTGGTGGCCATCCCCTGCTCCGCCTTCCACCACCGCGACGACGCCCCGCGGTGGCTGGCCCGCTTCGCCTTCTGCAAGTCCGCCGAGGCGGTCACCGAGGCGGTGGCCCGCCTCGGTGCGGCGGGGAAGGAGATCGCCAGGGGGTGAGCCGCCCGCCTTCCGCCCGCCCTACGCCCGCGCCGCTCGGTTCCGTGTCCGGTCGGTTCCGTGTCCGGTCCGTTCCGTGTCCGGTCGGTTCGGTGTCCGGCGTCGGTGCGCCGTCACACACCGTCGGTCAGCGGGTCGGCCGGCCGGTCCCCGGGCTCCGTGCCGTGGTCGAATGCCACGAGACGGAGTCGTACCTCCTCCGCCATCGGGTTTCCGAGCGAATCGAGGATCGCGACCGCCTCGACCAAGGCCTCCTGGGCGTCGGCCGCGCGACCGACGGTGACGAGCTGTTCGGCGAGCCGGTCGAGCGAGCGGGCCAGCCCGAGCAGGTCGCCGACGCGCCGTCGTACGTCGACCGCCTGCTCGTACCAGCCGATCGCCTCGTCGGTACGGCCGACCGTCCGGCAGACATCGCCCAGCCCGTGCAGGGACTTGGCCTGCGTCGGCAGGTCGGCCGTCACCCGGGCACCGTCCAGGGCCCGCTCGTACTCCTGGAACGCCGCGGTCGGCCGGCCGAGGGCCAGGCTCGACGCGGCCATCTCGGTCCGCGTGATCGCCTCGCCCCGCCGGTCGCCGATGCTCCGGTGGATCGGCAGCGCCTCCCGCTGGCGTTCCAGCGCTTCCTCGTAGCGCCCCATGAGGCGGAGCGTCCAGGCGATGTTGTAGATGCTGTTCGCCTGCCAATGGCTGTCGCCGATGGCCTGGCTGATCCTCAGCGCCTCGGTGAAGTGGCGCATGGCGTCCTCGTGGAGCCCCATGTCCGACTCCGCCCCGGCGACACAGATGAGGCTCCAGGTCTCGGCCCACTGGTCGTCCAGACGGCGGGCGGCCCGCACGGCGGTGTCCGACAGGGCCCGCCGGTGGGTGTCGTGCCGCCGCAGCCGCAGGAAGTACACCAGCGCCACCGGCAGCTTCCAGGCCACGTCGTCCAGACCGAGCTCCACCGCCTGGCCCACGGCGGGTACCAGGCTCGGCAGTTCGGAGTCGCACCACGCGAGGGCCGCCTCGGGCCCCGGGAACGGTGTGTTCGCGCCGTCCGCGTGGCGTTCGAGGGGTACGTGCTGGCGCTCGGGCACCAGGACCCGGTCCGCGGCGTCCGCCATCCGCAGATAGTGGGACAGCTCGCGGCCCAGCGCCTGGGCCCGTGCCTCGGGGGGCTCCTCCGCCTCGACCCGCTCCCGGGCGTAGTCCCGCAGCAGGTCGTGGAAGCCGTACCGTCTCGGTCCCGCCGCCTCCAGCATGTTGACCGCCACGAGGTCGCGCAGGAGCCGCCGGGTCTGCGCCTCGGGCAGGTCGATCAGCGCGGCAGCCGTCGGCACGGAGAAGTCCGGCCCGGCGTGCAGCGCGAGGAGCCGGAACGCCCTGGCGCCGGCGGGGGTAAGTTGCTGATAGGACCACGAGAACACCGTGCGCACTCCGCTTCGCTCGTCCGACATCGATAGCGATTCCAGCCGGAGGCCGTCGCCTTCCAGCTCTTCGATCAGTTCACCCAGACTCGTGCCGGCGCCTGCTTGCTGGGCGGCGATCCGGACGGTGAGCGGGAGGCGGCCGCAGCGCCGCACCAGCCTGGTCACTCCGTCCCCGGTCACGCCTTCCGCCTCGTCGTCGCCCGCCAGCCGGCGGAACAGCTCCACCGCGTCCGGCGTGTCCAGCGGTCGCATCGCGACGGGCGTGGCGCCGTCCACGGCGGTCAGGGCCCCGAGCCTGCTCCTGCTCGTGACGATCGTGAAGCAACCGGGCGCGGACGGAAGCAGCGGCCGTACCTGGTCCGCGCTTCCCGCGTTGTCCGCGACGAGCAGCACCCGCTTCCCGTCGAGCAGGGAGCGGAAGAGCGAGGACATGGCGTCCAGCGAGCCTGGCACCCGGTCCGCGGGGGCGCCCAGGGCCGAGAGGAACCCGTGGAGGACCTCCTCGGGCGCAAGGGGCGCGAGCCGGTCGTAGCCCCTCAGGTTCGCGTAGAGCTGGCCGTCCGGGTACAGGTCCCTCGCCTGATGTCCCCAGTGGACGGCGAGCGCGCTCTTGCCCACCCCCGCCGTCCCCGAGATCATGGCGACCCCGTTCGAGGTGGCGGCGACCGCGTTCAGCGCGGCCAGGAGGTCCGTCCGGTCGGTGAAACAGGTCGCGACTCGGGGCAGTTGCCTCGGCACCGGCAGGGTCGGCACCGAGGGGGCGTCCCGGCCACCGTGCACACCACCGTAGATGACCCCGGCCTGCACCACATGGGTGGCGCGGCCGGCGAAGGCGTTGCTCCCGTTGTCTGCGTCGCCGGCGCTCCTTGCGTTGCCTGCACTGCTTGCGCTGTCTGCGCTGTCTGCGTTCACGCGGACGAGCCCGCCCTTCGTGCCGTGGCCGTACGGCGGGGAACCGCCGTCGTCGGGACCTGGTCCGCGGACAGACGGTCGATCGCGGTACGCAGACCGGCCACGAACCGCGCCCCGGCCGGGGCCGGCGCTGCCTCGGCAGCGAGCGCGTCGACGGCGGCGTCGGCCCACGCCAAACGGCGGCGGAAGACCGCGGCGGCCCGTGCCGACAGCATGCGGTCCCGGCCACGGAACGTCTTCCCCTGCGTCGCACCGGTCGGCGGCTCACGGCGTGGCGGCCCGACGGCACGCGCGCGCCAGAGTTCCGCCAGGGCGACCTGGCCGTACAGGCCGTGGAGCGCCTGCTCCTGCGGTACGGGGGCGGTCTGCCACGGCACGGAGAGGAAGGCGGGCGCGCCGTTGCCGAAGAAGACGTACGCGTCCATCAGCGCGTCGAGTTTGGCGCCCTGGAACTCCTGGAGCAGCGCGGCCGCCACGTCGGTGGTTCCCGTGGGCATCGCCAGACCTGCCGCGCCGAACGACGGCCGCCGGTGAAGGGCGCGTGCCTGCCGGTCCCCCGGCAGCGGCTGCAGGGGGACCACGGCCCGTATCGCCGTCCGTAGCGGCGCGGCGTAATCCGGTACGAGCAGGTTCAACTCGCGTCCGGCCCGGCTGAGTGCGACCTGCCAGGCCGTCCACTGCCGGGGGGAGAGACGGTCGACGGCCGTGGGGTGGGCCGTGGCGGCGTGCCCGGCGATGTCGTCGGTGGGAGGGGCACGGTAGGGGTCGAGGTCGTCCAGGGCGACGGGCAGCCGGGGTGTGGTCAGGCGTCTGACGCCGATCCAGCGGTGGGGCAGCCGGTCGGTCCCCCCGACGCTCACCTCCGCCGTGGTCCCCGCCTGTTCCACCCGCACCGCGCCCAGGCCCGGCAGGTGCGCGCGTCCGTCCCGTACGGGGAGCAGCAGCCGCGTCGGGACGCCTGCGCGCCAGGCTGCGGCCGCCGCGACGCCGGCGAGGTGTGCCAGGTCGCGCGCTCCGTCCCCCGCGTCGGCCGGCGGCCCGTGGCCCGCGCCTGCCGGGGCCTCGCTGCGCAGCGCCTGGGCCCGGGCCCACGTCCGTACGAACGGATGGCGCAGGACTTCAGCGGTTTCGGCCGGATGGCTGCCGTCCAGCTCTACGAGGAGTTGCCACCCGAGAGCAGCCGCCGCCGCCAGGTCCGATGTGCCGCCGTCGCCCGGGTCAAGACCCGCGACAAGGGCCCTGGTCAGTGAAAGCTGCATGTCCGCGAGGGCTTGCGTGCCCTGGACGGTCCCCGCGCCTTCGGCGAACCCGTCGAAGGCGCCCTCGGGCAGCTGATGGACGGGGGGCGGGGCGGGATCCGGGGCGGCACTGGCACTGGCACTGGTACGGGGACCGGCGTCGTGCGGAACCGCGATTCCCCGCATCCGCGCCGCCGGGATCTCCGACGCCAGCCGCTTCAGATCGGCGCAGTACACGGACGGGTTGTCGAAGCCGTTCCCGGGGCGGAAGCGGTGGGCGTAGAGGCCGCCCCCGCAGACGCGGACCACGGGGCAGGCCAGGCAGGTGGCGCACAGGTCCGCGTACCCCTGGTTGCGGGCGGCCACCCCGGGATGGGCGGCGACGTGGTCCACGCTGTGCGTGAAGACGGACATGCCGGTCGCCGGGGCGCCGTCGTAGGCGGTCTTGAGGGAGTCCGCCTGCTCCCATGATCCGTCGGTGTCCACGACGGCGAGGGCGACGGGCCGGAGTCCCACGGCCTCGCTGCCGCTCGGACCGCCCCAGGCCGCCGCGGTGAGGGCGTCGAACAGACGGATCGGCACGGGGCGGCCGTCGGCGATCCAGCGTGCGTGGATACGGCCGAGCCAGTCGGCGTACGGCGCGGGTGCCCCGCTCGGCCTGGGCGGGGGGTGCGCCCACGTGGCTTGCGGCAGCAGGAAGTCGAGGTGGGGCGGCGCCTGTTCCAGCAGCGCTTCGTACACGGCGATGGGGTCGTTCTCGACGTCCACGGTGCAGAGGATCCCGCCGTAGAGATGGCGGAACTCCCGGCGGCGCAGCAGGGCCAGACCGCGCAGCACCGCGGGATGGCTGCTGCGGCCGTTCGCGTACCGACGGTGCCGGTCGTTCGCGGCCCGGTCGCCGTCGAGCGAGACGCCCACCTGCACACCCCAGGCGGCGAAGAGGTCGAGGAACGTCTTGTTGAGCGTCACGCCGTTGGTCTGGATGTGCAGGCCGAGCTGGACGACACCGTCCAGGACGGTGCGGAACGTGCGGATCAGCTCGTGCAGGCGCTCGACGCCGAGGAGGAGCGGTTCGCCTCCGTGGAGGGTGAGGCGCACCGTGGGTACCGCGTGCCGTTCCACGTGCTCCGCGATGCGCTTCGCGACCTGTTCCGCGACGGTCGGACTCATGGTCCGGGGTTTCGTCCGCCAGCTCTGGTCCGCGTGCTCGTACACATAGCAGTGGTCGCAGGCCAGATCGCAGGCGCCGTGGACCTTCAGGACGTACTGGTCGATGAAGGAAGGCACTTGTCCCCACCGATTTCGGAGTTGAACGCCGCCATCCGGACGGGGGTCTCCGGGGTGACGACGTGAATGCGGAATTCCGCGACCAGACCGGCGCGATCCGCGACGAGACTTGCCAGCGAGACATTCCTGAGGTCGGGAAGCGGACGCCCGAGAGGTTCGATGTCGCTCATGGTCACCTTTTCCACTGCGGCTGGAGATGATGGCCGATCGAGAGTGCTCGAGAGTGCTCAGGTCTGCGAATGGACCCACTGGGCATACCAGGCTAGCAGCGAGACGCCCTGCTGTCCCTCGTCTCTCCCATGCCTTTCCCCGGGAGGCTGTCGTACAATCGGCAGCGTGCGCAACGAATGTGATCGGGTGTCACAGATCGTGCTACGGCCGGTGGTCGCAACCGACGAGCCGAGGTTCCTGGAACTGGCGCGTGAGAGTGCGGAGTTCCACCATCCGTGGGTGGAACTGCCCCGTACGTCGAACGTTTTCGCCTCCTACGTGGCTCGATCCGACCAGGTGAATGCCGCCTGCATGGTGATTGCCCGTAAAGACCAGGGCGACCTCGTGGGAATGATCAACATAAACGGCATCGTGCGCGGCCCCTATCAGCGGGGCGTTCTCGGGTATGCCGTGTTCCTTTCCCATGCAGGACAGGGATACATGTCCGCCGGAGTGGCGCTGGCCGTGCACTATGCGTTCGAAGTCATGGGACTGAACCGGTTGGAAGCCGATATTCAGCCGGAGAACAAGACCTCCCTCGAACTGGTCCGCCGGCTCGGTTTCCGGAGGGAGGGCCTCTCGCCGGGCTTCATCAGGATCGCCGGCGTGTGGCGCGACCACGAGCGCTGGGCCATCACGTCGGACATGCCCCTGCCGTCCGTGCACGGGGGCGGAGGATGGGGCGGAAACCGGAGCTGGGGCGGAAACGGGGGCAGAGGCGCGGTGTGAGGACGGAGCGGGATCACCCCATCGTCAGACCACCATGGATCTCGCCTGTCTGCACGACGTTCTTCGCCTGGCCGTGAAAGGAGTTGGCGACGCCACCGGCGGCCGCCTGGTTCCACAGCGTCTCGCACTCCTGTCGGAACGACGGGTCCCGCGTGAACTCCTCGTCCAGCGCGGTCGCGATCTCGGCCTCCGCCTCGGGCACGACCTGGCGACCCGCGAAGCGCTCCCGGACGCGCCGCCACAGCGTGGGCAGGGCCGCTCCGGCGGACTCACCCGCTCCGGTGGCGACCCCGGCCGCGAGGGCCCCGGCGATGGCGAGGGACAAGGGATCCATGAACGACCTCCACTCGGCAGGCATTGCGCCCCGTCCATCATGGAGCCGCGGACGCGCGCACACCATAGGGCCGGGACGGGGAGGGCGGCACGTGCCGTTTCCGCGCGCCCCTCAAGCCACACGCCTCACAACCCACCCTGCAATCTCACCAGTTGGGGTCCAGCACGAGGGGGACATCCTCGGGGACGACCATCCAGGCGTCGAACGCCTCAGGGGTGAGGTGGAGGGGGACACCCGCGTGCTCGGCGGTGACAGCGGCCAAGGAGAACAGGGCGCGGGCGGGGTCGGTGCCGGTGAGGTGGTCGCGGACAGGGGTGAGCCCGGGCAGCACGGTGGTGCCGGTGCGGGTGCTCGGGCCCAGTGAGGCGGATGCGGTGGCCAGCAGGCCGGTGGTCAGGGAGGCCGCGAGGAGTTCGTGTTCGAGAGAGTGCGTCCCGGGGCTGTGGGTGCCCCGGGCGATGACGACGGCCGCCTGCAGACCCTGGACGATGACGGTCCCGGCGGCCTGGCCCACGAGCCCGCCGACCAGCGCTCCGACGACGGGGACGGGGATCACGCTCTGGGCGACGGCGCCGCAGGCCCAGGTGAGGGAAGCACGCAGGGCGGCCTCGCCGCTCCGCGCGGCGAACTCCTGGCCGTCGATGCGCCCTTGCGCGAGCTGGAGGCCGGCTTCGGCGACAGCGAAGGCCGCCGTCGCGGTGGCGGTCGCGAGCTCGCCGCCGCCGAAGGCGGCAGGCAGACGACCCGCGCGGCCCGCGGTGCGGACCAGCGAGCCAAGGCCCGCCAGGGAGCCTGAACGGGCTGCGTCGCGGGCCGCCGCCGCGGCCGCGGTGACGGCGGCCTGGGCGGCTGACGTCTCCCCGGCCCGGATACGTCCGAGCTGCCCGGCGGCCGTGATGGCGGCGGAGACCGCGGCGCCTGCCGCCGCCCCGGTGGCGGCGGCCGTGGCGGCCTCCCGGCCCACCGTCCTGCGTACCTGGCCGCGCATCCACTTCTCGGGGTCGACGGCATGGCGGTGGGCGTCGGCCAGATCCACCGGCTTCGAGGCGATGTCGCCGTACGCGATGGAATCGCCGAGGTGCGCGCGGGCGTCGGCGTAGTCGGCGAAGCCGAGCCCGTCCGGGTTCATGGCGAGGCGCCGCTCTAGGAGGCTGTCGACGGCGGCCCATCGGTCCCCGGCCACCAGGCGCGTCATCCCCGTGTAGTGGCCGCGGCGAATCTGGTATCCGGTGCCGTACACCGAATCCATCAGCTTGGCCTGCACCTGACCGACCGTCTGTGTCCCTTCGACGAGCAGGATGTCGGCGGCAGCCGTGGAGGACCCTCCGGCCGCCCACTCCGTGACCACCGCCCGCACGCCGGATCCCGCCCGGGCCGCGGCCTGATTGAACGAGAGCGCGTGCTCCACCTCGAAGAGATGGCCGGCCCGCTGGGCGTTGGCGATGGCGCCGTAGCGGCGGGCGAGGCGCTGCACGGTTTCCCTGGTGTCCAACGTCTCCATCGTCGCGGCGGCGAACCCGCGGGTGGCCGAATCCGCCGCCCACCACGCGACGGCGGCCGCCCACCGTGTGGTGGACGGCTCAGCGGGCGGAGCGGTTGATGACGCGGTGAACGGCTTCGTGGGCGGAGTGGTGAACGCCGCCTCGTCGGCTCCCACGGCCCCCTCCGTGTCGCTCACACTGCCGCTTCCAGAGCCGCCAGCCGTACCCGGGCGTCGGCGACCACCCGGCCCGAGAGCTCGCTGACGCAGCCGTCCTCACCGGCCGGTGGCGCCCCCATCACCGCTACCGTGGCCACGGCGAGGTCGAACATCTCCTTCGTCAAGGCCCGTGCGCCGGGACCGTACGACGCGTAGTCGTCGCAGCGTTCCACCAGTTCGGCGAAGGCCGCCTGTCGGGTCTGCATGGCCCGGCCCAGGTCGTTGAGGACCAGGCGAATCTCGCGGCTGCGTTGGAACACCGCCGACAGCTCCGTCCGGGCCTTCCTCAGCTCCCGGTCGGCCTCGGCCAGCCGACGGGCGAACGCCCGCTGTTCGTCCTTCGCCGCGCGGCCGCGCCACTCCAGCAGGACTCCCGCCGCGAGCAGCGCCGGGCCGGCCACCAGGGCGGTCATCACCAGCGTGCCCGCCGCGACCCCGCCACCCCCGGCCGCCAAGGACCCTCCGCCCAGCCAGGCCAGGGTGGCGCTGGTGGCCGCCGCCCCGGAAAGCCCTGAAATCGCCGTACCCGTCGACGCCGTCGCGAAGGCCCCCACCGCCACGTACGTCACGGCCCCCACACCCGCGCCGGCGGCAGCGCCCCCGGCGAGCGAGGCCACCGCCGTGAGCGCCACGTGCTGCAGCTCGCGCAGCGCCACGTCCGATACGCCGGCATCGGAGGGGTCCACGGGCGCCAGCTCCGCCAGGTCCACCTGTTTGAGCCGCGCGAAGACCTGCTGGAAGGGAACCAGAGCCTCGTCGTAGGCAGTTCGACGGCGCGTGTCCTGCGCCTCGCTCTCCTGCCGGATGTGCCGCTCCAGCTTCTTGCGCCGCTGCGTGAGCTTCTCGAACCGCTGCTTGTTCCTGTGTGCGCTCCGTACCGCTCCGACCATGGCCACCGGCATCTCAGGTCTCCCCTCCCCCAGGCACAACCGACAAGGCGGCGCGCGCCCTCAAGTTACACAAAATGTGAGGGCATGCCGCCCGATGGGCACAACGTGAGAGGAATCGACAGTTCCTGCGCGACCACGGCGTGTTCGTGTCCGCGCCTACGCCCGCACCCCTGCCCGTGTCTGCGCCCGTGTCCGTGTGCCCGCGCCCCTGCCCGTGTCCGTGTCCGCGTCCGCGTCCGCATCGAAGGCAGCCCTGTTTCGGCCACGCCCGCCGCACGCGCCGATCCCCGTGCCGCAGGGGTCGATGTACCCGACACGAACGCACATTCGCCCACCCATGGGATTCGTGCCACGTCCGAAACACATGTGTTCGACACGCCGAAGGTCCTCGTTGAGCCCCACGACAGCCCGATTCCTCGCTCTGGAGGCCACCATGCGCACCCCGCCACCGACGGCTGCCGACGGCCCGTCGCCCTCCGAGCAGCTGCTCTTCGGCGGCGAACTCACCTACGACTACGGGTGGGGCACCCACAACGGTGCCTGGCTCAAGCTCAGCCTTCGGGCGATGGCGGCCTCGCTACCCCGGCAGGTCGCCGTCGCCGTCCGGCTGGCCCACCGCGCCGACCGCCGGGCGCTCGCCACGGTCGCCATCGGCGAGATCCTCCGCGGGGTCGCGCAGGCCGTCTCCCTGATCGCGGTCAACACGCTGCTCGTCGAGCTGCTCGCTCCGGGAGACATCACCGGCCGGCTGCGGGCCGCGCTGCCGTCGCTCACCCTGGTCGCCGTCCTCGCCGTGATCGGCTCGGCCTGCAAGTCGGCCTCGACGGCGGCGACCGGGATCCTGGAGCCCAAGGTCCAGAGGGCCGCCACGGAGCGCTACCTCGGCCTGGTCGCACGCGTGGAGCTGGAAGCGATCGAGGACGATTCGTTCCACAAGCTGATGGACTCGGCCCAATGGGGGGCCGAGTCGGCCCGGCGGATGGTCGTGTACTGCACGGCCGTGGTCACCTCCGCGATCTCCCTGATCGCCGCGGCCGGCGTCCTGACCGTGCTGCATCCGGCGCTCCTCCCGCTCCTGATCGGCATGGCGCTGCCGAGCGCGTGGGGATCGCTGACCATGGCACGCCACCGGTACGTCAGCTGGCACCGGTTCGTCCAGCACGTGCGGGCCGCCCAGCTGATCAGCCGCCTCCTGATCGACCAGCAGGCCGCCGCCGAGGTCCGGGTCCACGACGTCGCACCGTTCCTCCTCCAGCACTTCCGGCAGATGGCGGAGACCAGCGAACGGGAGCAGACCCGGCTCGCCTGGATCGGCGCGCGCACGGGCCTGTTCGCGGACTCGGCGCGCGGGATCGCGACCGTGGCGGCCTACGGGGTTCTCGGACTGCTGTTGTGGGACGGGCAGATGGACCTCGCCGTGGCGGGTACGGCCGTGCTGGCGATCCGCACCGGCTCGGCGAGCATCACCGACCTCGTGCTCAGGGTCACCGATGTCCAGGAGGAGGCTCTGTTCGTCGCCGATCTGGAGACCCTGTGCGAGGAAGCCGTCCGGCGCGCCATCCCGACCGGCGGGTGCGATCTGCCCGAGCGGCCCGACGAGATCCGGTTCGAGAAGGTGACCTTCACGTACCCGGGAGCGGACGAGCCGTCGCTGCGGGATGTCGACCTCGTCATCCCGCGCGGCAGGACCGTGGCCCTCGTGGGCCGAAACGGAAGCGGGAAGTCGACGCTCGTACGTCTGCTGAGCGGAGCCCGGCTCCCCGACGCCGGCCGGGTCCTGTGGGGAGGCGTGAGCACCACCGAGGCCGATCGCGCCCAGCTCTTCGACCGGGTCGCGATGGTCGCCCAGGACTTCTACCGCTGGCCCTTCACCGCCCGCGTCAACATCGGCATCGGCCGACCCGGCGTGATCGACGGCACGGCGGTCGAGGCCGCCGCCGCGTACGCGGGGGCCGACGAGGTCGTCAGCGGCCTTCCGCGCGGCCTGGACACCTTGCTCGCCCGCGGCTACAAGGGCGGCCAGGAGATCTCCGGGGGACAGTGGCAGAAGATCGGCCTCGCCCGGGCCCGGTACCGCGACGGCGCCGTCCTGATCGTCGACGAGCCCACGAGCGCGCTCGACCCGGCCGCGGAGCAGCGGGTGTTCGACCAGATCCACGAACTGGCCGGCTCGGGCCAGACGGTGGTGCTGATCACCCACCGCCTCCACAGCGTGCGTCATGCCGACCTGATCTACGTCCTCGACGAGGGCCGGGTCGTCGAGAACGGCACCTTCGCCGAACTCATGGACCCCGCCGCCGGCACGGGCGCCTTCCGCGAGGCGTACGAGCTGCAGGCCCGCCAGTTCGTGGCCCCTTCTGTCCCGACCCAGCCCAAGGACCCGACCGGCGAGCCGAGCAAGTACCTCGGTGAGGACCAAGCCCTCTCATGACACCCACGAAACCGACGTCCGGCAGGCAGGTCGAGGTGACCGGGCGACCCGCATCGGCGCGTCCCCTGATGCAGGCCCGGCCACCGGAACGTCCGTCACGGACCGGCGCCGACCGGCGCGGACCCGCGCGGACGGACACACCCACTGAGATCGGAGAACGATGACGACGACCTCCACGCCCGACGAGTCGGCGGGAACGGCGATGACCGACGAGGAGTACGGGGCCCTGCGTGCTTCGGCCGCTCTCTGGGTCGGGAGCTCGGTGCTGATCACCGACCAGCGCGGGCAGGTCCTGGTCCAGCACGTCGACTACCGCGACACCTGTCTCCTCCCGGGCGGCGCCGTCGACAAGGGCGAGTCGCCCGCCCACGCCGCCGCACGCGAACTGCACGAGGAACTCGGCATCACCGCGACCGTCGACCGCGGCCTGGCCGTCGACTGGGTTCCCGCCCGCGGCCTCGACGCATCGGCCCCCCTGCGGTTTCCCGGCGAGATCCTGCACGTCTTCGACGGTGGCACCTGGAGCGACGACCGGATCGCCGCCGTCCGGCTGCCCGAACGAGAGATCACGGGCATCGAGTTCGTCGAGCCCGCCGACCTGCCGGGCCTGCTCGCGCCGGGCGATGCCCGCCGCGCCCTCGCGGCGCTGCGCGCCCGCATCGACGCCGGTGGCGCCGTGCTCCTGGAGGACGGTCACCCGATCGCCCCCTCCGTACTCGACACCGCCGGCGTCCTGCGCACCGCCCGGGCCCGGCACCACTACCCCTTCCATGCCGCACCGGTGCCGGACCGGCTGGTGGTCCGCCAGTCCTGGGTCTGGGCCTTCGCCCCGGACGGCCGTGTCCTCGTCCTCCTCGAACCCGACACCGGCGCCGCCTGCCTCCCCGGTGGCACGCCCGAAGCCCAGGACCACGACGACCCGGAGGCCACTCTGCGCCGCGAGACCGCCGAGGAAGCCGCCGCCGAGCTGTCCGGTGCCTTGTACGTCGGGTACCTCTCCGATACCGAAGAACCGTGCGCCCGGGTCCGCTACGCCGCCGCCCTCACCCGGCTCGGTCCGCCGGCCGTGGATCCAGCCACCGGCCGTACGTACCTCCGGATCCTGACGACCCCGGAACAGGCCCTTGATCTCTTCGACTGGGGCCCGTCCGCGATCGAGCAGCTCGCCGCCGTCCACCACGCCCGAGACCGCCTCGGCCTCCCCCACGCCCGGCGCGGGCCCGTCACCGAACTCACCGGCCCCACCACCTGGTGACCGGGGCCGGGTCCGTGCGTGGGGGCGGCAGGGTCAGCGGGCGCCGAAGACCTGGGTCCAGTAGGGACCGCCCTCGGAGTGAATGCCGATGCCTATCTCCTTGAAGGAGCAGTTGAGGATGTTCGCACGGTGGCCCGGGCTGTTCATCCAGGAGTCCATGACCTGTTCCGGGCTGCTCTGGCCCATGGCGATGTTCTCGCCGTAGGTCGACCACGGGTATCCGGCGTCCGTCACCCGCTCCCCCGGACCGTCGCCGTCGGGGTTGGTGTGGTCGAAGAAGTCGCGCGCGGCCATGTCGTCGGAGTGGCCCTGAGCCGCCCTGGTCAGGGTCGCGTTCGCGGTCAGCGGGCCGCAGCCCGCCTTGGCGCGCTCCGCGTTGACCAGGGCGATGACCTGATCGGCTGCCGAGCTCTGACCCTGGTCGTTCTGCTTACCTGCACCTGTACCGGTACCGCTGCCGCCGTCCGTGCCCGTGCCATTGCCCGAGCCGTCGCCCGTGCCGGGGCGGGTCGGCCTCGTGCCGGGCGTGGGTGCCGTGGTGCGGGGCGGGGTCGTCTTCACCTGGGCGGGTTCGGTGGTACGGACCGGGCGGGGCGCCGCGGTCGTGGTCCGCGCGCTGGGCGACGCCGACGTGGAGGGACGTGCGGTGGCGGTCTTGGACGCGGACGGCGAGGCGGTGGGGCTCGTCGCTGCCGCGGACGGGGAGCCGGAGTGGGTGGACGGATCCTGCGTGAGCGGCAGGTCCAGGCCCGGGGCCGTCAGACGGTTCGCTTCGAGGAGGTCGTCGTCCCCGCCACGCCCTCCGTACAGCGAGAACGCCCCGCCCGTGACCGCCATGACCACGACACCGGCCGCGATGACCGCCCTGCGCCGGCTCCGCTCCTGCGTCTGGCGACGGCGCCGAAGCGCCGCACGTGAGCCACTCCGCCGCGGCGCCGAGGAGGCGGGGGCGTGCCGGGGTATGTGGGGGTGGCCGTGCTCCGAGAGTCCGGATCCGGCCAGGAGGTACGGCTCCGTCAGGTCGGCCGTGGCGGCCGTGTCGGCGATCTCGGTGAATTCGGGGAACTCGCGGAACTCGCCGAACTCCGACGCGCGATAGGGGTCGGAGCCGGATGCGGAGTCGTAGTCGGTGTCGGAGGAGGTGGTGGTGTACCCGCCCGGGGTGCCGTGCCGGTCGGGGGCGAAGGCGGAGGAGGTGGTCGGCGTCGCGGGTCCCCCAGCGGCCTCGCCCGCCTGGGCCACAGACCCGGGCGGCGTGGCCGCGAGGGCTACCTCCGCCGGGACCAGTCCGCTCCAGCGCGGGGCGCAGTGCGCGCAGGTGAGGGTGTGGTGGGCCAGGTGCTCGCGCCACGGGGCGGAGGGTCGGCCGTCCCAGTCCGCCGCCTGGTGGCTGAGGAAGTGGCAGGTCGGGTTCCCGGCCAGGGCACCGGCGACGACCCGGGCGGCTTCGAGCCGAGCCCGTACCGCCTCGAACCGAGCCGCCGTCTCCTCGGCCGACCAGCGCAACGCGGCCGCCGTCTCGTACCGGGTCAGTTCACCCGCGCACTCCTGCCACCACAACGCCAGCAGTTCACCGTCGTCCGGGTCCAGCCAGCGGGCCGCCTCGGTGATCTCGTACGCATGGCCCGTCGCGGGCAGGGGGACGGCGGCCGCGCCGTCCCCGAACGCGTAGCCGGCCGGCTGTGCGTGCCGGTGCCGCCGGATCCCGTCCACGGCGATCGCGACCAGCCAGGGCCGGAAGACGCCGGGGTCGGTGAGGGTGTCCAGCCCGTCGAGGGCGCGGAGCATCGTCTCCCGTACGACGTGTTCGACGTGCTCGACACCGTGACGACCGTTCATGGCCAGCGCCACGGTGGTGTGGACCAGGGGCAGGTGGGCGGTGATCAGCTGGTCCCGCGCCCAGGGGTCACCGTTCCGTGCCGCCAGGACCAGCTCCGTGTCCCGCTCGATTCCTGTGCTCTGCCGCACGCCGACCGTCCCGTCCGTTGGAGATGTTTGCGCTTGGGAGAGCCTGGGGCGCGCCGTCGATAACGGAAAGCCGGGGGACGGAGAAAGTGATGTGGGTCACTCACGCCGGTGGCTACCGGTTCCGGGCGATGAGCGCGGCCGGGAGGTCGTGGCCGTCTGCCGCGTACCCACCAGGTCAATGACCTTCCAGCTCGGCCGCCAGGTCCGCGTCACGCATGCCGGGAAGTGCGTAGCCTTCGCTCTCGTCCCAGGGGACGTCGAGGTCGTCCAGGTGCACGTGCCACGTCGCTCCCGGCAGAGCACGGCGCAACTCGGTCACGGAGTCCAGGACATGGACGATCACCGGCAGGAGCCGCCCGAGGTCGAGGGGCATCTTCGTGGATCCGGCCACGATCTCGTCCGGCGGAGTGCGATCACCGCTGTACAGGCAGAGGCTCTCCTGGTCCCGATAGGGGAAGGACGACTCGTGGGCGGCGACGACGCGCGCGACGGCGGCCGACTCGACGGCCGTCAGCGGCGTCGTCCGGCGGGCGGAGTAGTAGAGAGAGACGCTCATGGGACGAGCCTAGGGAAGGGGTGTGACAACCCCGAGTCTCTTGCGGCGCAAGATAATCGGCGACTATCATGTACCGCATGACAAAGGAGCTGTCGACGGCCGGTGATCAACGGCGCAGCCAGCTTCTGCGCGGTGTGCTCGACCTGTGCCTGCTGTCTCTGATCGCCGAACGGCCGCGTTACGGCTATGAGTTCGTGGAGGCGCTCACGGAGAGCGGGCTTGAACTGGTGAGCGAGGGAAGCATCTATCCCCTCCTGGCCAGGATGGAGCGCGCGGGACTCGTGGAATCGTTCCGCGCCCCGTCGTCCAGTGGCGGGGCACCGCGCAAGTACTACCGGCTGTCCGGGGCCGGACGGGCCGAACTGGACCACGGGCGGGCCGTGTGGCGGGGGTTCACCACCCAGGCCGACCGGATTCTCGCCGGCGCGGCCGGAACGGAGCCCACCGAGACGACCGAGACCGAACGACCCACGGGGGAACCGACACCATGACGAACGAGCGCGTGCTCGCGGTCTGCCGCAGCAACTGGGAGTACCGGGGCATCGACGACGCATCCGTCCGGGAGATGCTCGCCGAGCTCACCGCCCATCTGGAGGACGCCGCGGCCGCCGGCCGCACCCCCCAGGAGGTCGTCGGCCGCGACGTCAAGGCCTTCGCCGCGTCCTGGGCCAGGGCGCGGATGCCGCTGCACCGGCGCGTGGCGAGGATGGCGGCGCTGGTTCCGTTCGTCGTGGGCGGGCTGCTGCTGATGTCGCACCTCGTCCACTGGACGACGGTCGTGGACATCGACGCCGGGCGGCTGGCCTTCTGGCTGAGCATCGGCGCCGTCACCGTGGTCCTCGAACTGCGCCGAGGCACCCTCGGCTTCGGCAAGGGCTGGATCGTGGCGCTCGTCGTCGGACTGCCGGTCATGTTCCTCACGAAGAAGCTGGTCGGCGAGGAGACGCTGTTCCTGCTGCCGTTGTGGGGCTCCGCCCTGCTGACCCTGCCGGGCATCGCGTACCTCGTCGCCGAACGACGGGCCCCCCGGCCGACGGAGTCCTGAAGCCGGGGAGACAAGCGCCGGCGAGTACGACGAGCACGGCGGACGGGCCGGTGCGGGGCGCCCCGCGCCGGCCCGTCCGCCGTCGCGCAGTACCGGCCCGTCCGCCGTCGCCGTCGCGCAGTACCGGAACGCCCACCGCGCCCGTCAGGGGCCGGCCGATCCGGCACTGATCGCCGCACGGCCCACCAAGGGCGGCAGCGCACGGCGGCTTCGGACGGCCACCCCGTCCCCGTCCGCAACGGGATCGACCAAGCGGGCCTCGTGGACTGCCCCAGGGCCCACAGGACAAGCTCCCCGGCGCCCGCGAACCGCGTCCGCACCAAGGGCCGACGCGATCCCGCCCCTCCGTTCCTCAGGCCCGCCTCGAACGGCCTCGCGCCACCGGGCCCGCGAGGAGCCTCACCCGCGCGGCCCCGCAGGGATGCCCGCCGGGCTCGGAGCGTGAACGCTGGGGGCACGGACCGGGCTGAGAGGCGGGACACGGGATGGGCCAGGACGGCAGGGGTGGGACGCGGACGACGAGCTCCGGCGCGGATGCCGGCGCACGGCTCCTCGCGCGTCTGGCCGTGCTGGCGGCGATCGGCTCCCTGGTCGTGCTGGTGCTCACCATCGGCGACGGCGGCCTTGTGGTCGTCGGGGCCGGACTGCTCGGACTCGTCGTCTGTGTCGCGGGCGTGTGGTGGTTCCTGGCGCACCGCGGCGTGGTCCGCCTGTTCGGGGCCCTCGTCGCCATCGCCGCGCCGGTCGGCGTCGTGGTGCTCTACGCGCGGGACGGTCTGTGGCAGACGGCGCTGGCGCTGGTCCTGTGCTGGGGCCTGGCGCTGGCCTTCGCCCGGGCCGCGCTGCGCAGGGCACGTCCCCGACGTTCCAAACGGGCGGTCGCCACCCCCCGGCCCCAGCGCGCGTTCCTCATCATGAACCCGAAGTCGGGCGGCGGGAAGGTCGGCCGCTTCGGGCTGGTCGACCGGGCCGAGGCTCTGGGCGCCCGGGTGTTCGTCCTCGATCCCTCCGCCCCCGCCGACGTGGCCGAGCTCGCTCGCGAGGCGGTGGCCGAGGGAGCGGACCTGCTCGGCGTCGCCGGCGGTGACGGCACCCAGGCCCTGGTCGCGGCGGTCGCCGCCGAACACGACCTGCCGTTCCTCGTCATCTCGGCCGGCACCCGCAACCACTTCGCCATGGACCTCGGGCTCGACCGGTCCGACCCGGCCCGCTGCCTCGACGCGCTGACGGACGGCGAGGAGCTCCGGATCGACCTCGGTGACGTCGCGGGCCGGGCCTTCGTCAACACCGTGTCCTTCGGTGTCTACGCCGATGTCGTACAGCGCCCCGAGTACCGCGACGACAAGGCGGGCACGGCCCTGACCCTCATGCCGGACCTGCTGGTCGGCGAAGGGATGCGGCGGCTCGACGCACGGATCGACGGTGCGCCGCTGACGTCCCAGCAGGCGCTCCTGGTCAGCAACAACGCGTACACCTCGCCCGACGTCCTGAGCGGCGGCGCGCGCCGGCCCAGTCTCGACGACGGCGAGCTGGGTGTGCTGGGGATCCGGGTGGAGGGCGCCGCGGAGGCCGCGGATCTCGCCGTGCGCGGTTCGCAGTCCACCGGACTGACCGTCACGACCGCCCGACGGGTCGAGGTGTCCTCCGCCACGCGCAATCCCGACCCGAACGACCCCGGTCCGGACGCCTCCGCCACGGACGCATCCAAAACGGACCATGCCGTCACGGACGACCCCGATGCGGACGACTCCGGTACGGACGAGATCCCCGTGGCGGTGGACGGCGAGGCGCTGCGCCTGCCCACGCCCGTCGTGTGCACCCTGCGCCCGGGCGCCCTGCGGGTCCTGGTGCCGCGCGACCGCCCCGGCGTCGTCGTCCCCGCACCGCCCGTGGACTGGCGACGCCTCCTCGACCTCGCCTTCGGCCGTTCCGGGCACAGCTCCGCGGGACAAAACAGCTGATACGATCTCGAATCGCGTTCGAGAAAAAGTGCAGGCACCCTGCACCCTGCCCGGGCCTCAGCTGCTGTACGACGAATCGGCCCGGATCGGCGAGGCCCCGGCGACGACGTCCTCGAAACGACGTCCTGGGTCCCGTTCGTGACGTTCTGGCAGGTCACGGCCGACCTGCCGTTCGCCACGGGGGTACCCTACGGCCACGGCCACACCTACAGAGCCGAGTGGTCGACGGCTGGAACGCCGTCCTCCGCCCCTCCGGCACCACCGAACAGGACCTCGCTCGTCTGCGGAGCCTCGTGGCCGAGGACGGGCCGAACCACGACGTCAACGGCTCTGGCCCCGGGCGAAGTACGCGATCAGTTCGGGGTCGAGGGCCGGGACCGCTCGGGGCGTGCCTCCCGTACGCAGGGACTCGGTCGCTCGGACACCCGCCGCCACGGACATCCTGGCGGCCACCGGTGAGGTGTCGGTGCGGCCGCCGTCGCGGGCGAAGCGGACGAACTCGTCGACGAGGAGGGGGTCCGCGCCGCCGTGCCCGGCGTTGTCCTCCGCCGCGGGCACGGGGTACTCGGCGTCCGGCTCCTCCCGGTAGCCCGAGCGGCGGGAGTTCCACACCCGGACCGCCCCGCCCGGACCGTCGCCGAAGTTCTCCAGCCGGCCCGCGTCGCCGATGACCGTGTAGTTGCGCCAGTAGTCCGGGGTGAAGTGGCACTGCTGGTAGGCGGCGAGGACGCCGTTGTCCAGGCGCATGTTGACCAGGGACACGTCCTCGACGTCGATCACCGGGTTGAGGCCGCGCTGGGTGCGCGGCGGCCAGTGGCCGTCCTTCGTGTACCAGTCGTCGGGCTTGGGTTCGCCGGGGGCCCGGCGGTGCGGGTTGTCGCCGTAGACCATGAGGTCGCCCAGCGCCTGCACCTGCTCCGCGTACCCGCCGGCGAGCCAGTGGAGGACGTCGATGTCGTGGGCGGCCTTCTGGAGCAGCAGCCCGTTCGTGTACCGCCGTTCGGCGTGCCAGTCCTTGAAGTACCAGTCGCCGCCGTAGCCGACGAAGTGACGGACCCAGATCGTCTTGACCGTGCCGATCTCGCCGCGTTCGATGACGTCCCGCATCAGCCGGACCACGGGCATGTGGCGCATGTTGTGTCCGACGTAGAGGCGGGTGCCCGTCTCGTGGGCGGTGCGCAGGATGGCGTCGCAGCTCTCGATGTCGACGGCGAGGGGCTTCTCGACGAAGACGGGCTTGCCGGCCTTCAGCGCTTCGCAGGCCAGGTCGGCGTGGGTGTGGTCGGGGGTGAGGACGAGGACGGCGTCGATGTCGGGGTCCTCGACGATGTCGCGGTGGTCGGTGGAGATCCGCGCGCCGGGGAAGGCGGGGGCGGCCTCCGCCCGGGCCCGTGCGTCGTGCTCCGCGAGGGCGGTGACCCGTGAGCCGGCGTCGGGGCGGTGGGCCGTACGGGCGAGTGAGCCGCGCAGTCCGTAGCCGAGGACACCGAGGCGGAGGTCGGTCATGGTCGTTCCTTTCCGGGCCGGGAGGCAGCCTGTGGGTCGGTCGCGCGTCACGGATGGATCAGGACGTGGGCGAGGGCCACGCGGCCCGTGCCACGCTGCACGATCCTCAGGTAGCGGGCTTCCGTGTCGGTGGTCAGCAGGGTGGGCCGGAGCGCTTTCCCGGTGACGTGCACCGTCGTCGCGTCGCTGAAGTCGGGTGACGCGGCCAGCTGGACGTCGACGTCCGCCGTCGTCATGGAGGTGTTGTTCCACAGCTCGACCTGACCGACGTGCCGTACGGCTCCGAGGTCGGCCTGCCACCAGGCGCCCGGCTCGGAGAGGGTGCGGGTGTCGGTGGTGGTGTCGCCGTCGACGGCGTACCCGGCGATGGCGGCGCCGTCGGTCGAGGATTGGGTCACCGTGGCCGACCGGGCCAGGTCGGGGCGGAGTCGTTCGACGGTCCCCCGGCCGTCCGCGCCCGCCGCGCGGGCCACCTTCAGGGCTTCGGCGGGGAGCCCGTCGAGCGAGGTGTGGTTGTCGGTCGTCGTCGAGCCGGTGCCGGTGAGGGCGGGTGCGGCGGTGTCGGTCCAGTTGCCGGTGGCGTGGTTGTCGATTCCGTAGTCGGCCCAGTTGGAGACCCACTTGTAGCCGACGCGGGTGATCACGTTGCCCTCCACGCGGATGTGACTGGACTGTTCGTCGAGGTAGATGCCGTTTCCATCACGCTCGGTGTTTCCGTAGGCGCTGCGGTTGATGTAGTTGCCGGAGACGATCGTGCCCGGCTGGGCGCCCTGGGTGTAGACGGCGCCGCCGTCGTGCTGGTCGTCCGTCACCCGCATGACGTCGGTGATGCGGTTCGCGGTGATCCGGTTGTCGCGGAGGACGGAGGTGCGGGCCTCCGGCTGGTTCCATCCCCAGCCGACCGAGATGCCGGAGTACGGCAGGTCCGCGAGGGTGTTGTGGTCGACGGTGAGCTCGGCCTCGTATCCCGCCCAGATGCCGACGGAGTCGGTGTACTCGACGCCCGTGCGCCGGATCGTGTTGTACGAGAGGGTGTTCCGCTCGCCCGCTCGCTCGTCGTCGGGCAGGGGTTCCGTGTCGCCGACGTAGGCGGCACCGGAGGACAGGTCGGTGAAGCGGGAGCGGGTGACCGTGGAGTCCTTGGTGCCGTCCTCCAGGACGAGCCCGGCGCCGCCGAGCCGGCTGAAGTCCACGCGGTCGACGACGACGCCACGGCCTCCGCGTACGGTGAGGGCGGCGGCGGGCTTGGTGTAGTGGCGGCCCGCGTGGTCCACGGGACCCGTGGCTCCGGTGAGGGTGAGTCCGGCCTGCGTGCCGGCGTACCCGTCGCCGGTGTTCGGCTGGTCCCAGGCCGCGTACCGAAGGGCGAGGCGCTCGATGCGCACGTCGTGGGCGCCGTCGAGGACGAGCAGCTGCTCGGTGGCGGGAGTGACGGCCCGCGCGCGGCGCATGTCCTCGCCGTGGCGGGGGAGGTACGTGATCGTCCGCAGCGCGGAGTTCCAGACGAACTCGCCTGGCTCGTCGATGAGTTCGGCCGCGTTCTCGAAGCGGGCCACTTTCGTGTAGCGGGTGGAGTCGACGGTCGTCGTGTCCCAGGCGGGCCCCGTGCGGTCCGTTCCGGAGGCGGAGTTCGACCAGCACGGCTGGGCGAAGGTCAGCAGGTCCCCGTCGACGCCGGTGATGCGGCAGTGGTAGTTGCGCCAGCGGACGCTGATGACGGCCTCGGCGTCGGTGGGGCGGGCCCAGTGCGCGATACCGGTGGCCAGGGCGCCCGTCATGGCCGTCTTCGTCGCGTCGCAGACGGAGGCCGGGCAGGATCCGCCCCTCGCCCGGACAGCCCGGACTCCGTCGACGAACATCTGGCGCGGGGTGACTCCGTCGGGGACGCCGGTGGTCCAGGTGCCGTCGGGGTTCTCGGCCCAGCCGTTCAGGGCGCGTCCGCCGGAGAGGACCGGGTCGGCGCCGTCGGCGGCGGTCCAGGTGACGGTGTGGCCACCGCGGCCGGAGTCCTCTCCGCCCAGGGCCAGCGGCTGGGTCAACGCGTAGGTGCCGTCGTCGAGTTCGATGCGTATGTCACGGCCTTCGATCCGGCGCGCCGCGTCCCGTGCGCCGGTGAGGGAGCAGGGGTGGCCGGTGCTGCACCGCGTTCCCGAGCCGTCGGGTGCGGCATGCAGCACTTTGGGTGCCGTCTCGTCCGTGGCCGCCGCCGGCCGCACGCTCGTGAGACAGCCCGCGGCCAGCGCTGTCAGGGCGGCCAGGGCAGTCAGGACACGGGTCCGCTTCATCGCGCTCACACCCAGTCCGGGTGTCCGGGCATGGGCGGGTTCTCCGTGCTGAAGAGCCATTCCTCCAGGAAAGGCCGCAGGGAGCTGTCGTGCGTGACGCGGACGGCGTTGTCGATGAAGTCCTGGGAGTCGGCGTTGCTGTTGCGGTGCTTCCTCAGCCAGGAGGTGGTGATCGCGTCGAACTCCTCCTGTCCGACCTGCTGGTGGAGGGCGTAGAGGACGACGGCGGCGCCGTCGTAGATGTTGAAGCCGCCGAGCGCGGTGGGCAGTCCGGGCGGACCGTCGGTCTTCCGGACCGCGTCCAGCTTGGTGTACGCCGCCTTCATCTTGTCCCGCATCGAGGCGGTGCCCTGCTGGTCGGCCCAGAGGGCCGCGTAGTAGACGGCCGGGCCCTCGTTGAGCCAGGCGCTCTGCCAGGTGGTGGGGGTGACCGAGTCCCCGAACCACTGGTGGGTCAGTTCGTGGATCATGACGTTGGTGTACGTCGTGGAGGTGGCGGCGTTCTTGAACCAGTTCGGCCCGAAGAGCGACAGGGTCTGGTTCTCCAGGGCGTCGCCGTAGCCGTCGCGGACGATCTGCATCCCGTAGGTGTCGAAGGGGTACCGGACGCCGAGGGTGTTCTCCAGCCAGGTGATCTGCCCGGCGGTCCGCTCGACGATCGGCCGGTACGTGGCGACCTGGTCCTCGGGGACGTAGTGGCGGAGCGTGATGCCGTGCGGGCCCCGTCCGGTCAGGACGGTCTGGCGGGCGACGGAGATGCCGAGGAGTTCGGGGGCCATGGGCGCGTCGAGCCGGAAGTCCCAGGTGGTCCTTCCTGGGCCGGCCGGGCGGGTGCCGGTGGCCGTGCCGTTGGCTGCGGGCGTGTAGCCGTCGGGCGCGGTGAGGTGGAAGGTCCAGCTCGCCTTGTCCATGGTGGTGTCGTTGACGGGGGCGAAGGTGTCGGCGCGGGAGGCCTGGGCGGCGGAGGCGAAGCCGCCGTCGCTGATGAGGCGCCAGCCGGGGGCGCCGATCGGCTTGGTCTTGCCGTTGCCGTGGTAGGCGACGGTCACCTCGAAGGGGCGGTGATCGCGCAGACCGCCCTCGGGGGTGACGGTGAGCTCCTGGCCGCTGCTGCCGGGTGAGACGGCCCAGGCGGCGTCCTTGCCGTCGACGGTGACGGCGTCGATGGCGAGGGAGTCGATGTCGAGGTTGAACGAGGACAGGTCCTGGGTGGCCCGGGCGCTGATCTTCATGCTGCCGGTGAAGTCGTAGGTGACCGGGGTGAAGTCGAAGGAGAGGTCGTAGTGCCGTACGTCGTACCCGCCGTTGCCGAGCGTGGGGAACAGCGGGTCCCCGGCTCCGGGCGCGCCGGGCCCGGGGTCGAAGGAACCGGCGTGAGAGGGGTCGGCGTGCGCGGGGACGGCGACGGCGAGCGCGGCCGTCGCGGCGACGGTGGCGACGGCTGCGCGCAGGGTGCGGGTCACTGCTTCGTTCCCTTCTGGGCTGCTTCCTCGAACTCGCGGCGGGCCTGGTCGCCGCCCTTGGCGCGGTACTCCTTGACGAGGCCGTCGTAGCTGCTCATGGGCTTGCGGCCGGTGACGATGTCCTTGATCCAGTCGCCCTTGAGGGTGTTGAGGGTGCCGGACGACTTGGAGTCCCAGGTCGGCGAGGAGTAGCTGGACGTGGGGTCGGGGGTCATCTTGGGGATGAGCCGCGCGTACGCGTCGTGGAGGTGCTTGACGCCCTGCGCGTTGGTGGCGGAGTAGAGGGCGGGCGTGGCCGAGGCCATCAGCTGCCAGGGGACGGCGACGTCCTGGCTGCCCTGCTCGGTGAGGATGGGTGCGCCCTTGCCGTCCCGTTCGTGGTCGGTGCCCTCGACTCCGTAGGCGAGGAGGGTGTACTCCTCGGAACCGAACGGCGCGGCCACCCAGTTGGCGAGCTGGAGGATCTCCCTGACGCGGCCGGCGTCGGCCTTCCTGACGAAGGACTCGCTGAGCCGTGCGTTGTTGTTCCAGGCGACGGCGTCCTTGCCGATCGGCGTCATCGGGCGGACGTCGTACGTGGGGTCGATCGCGGCCATCGCGTCGAGGTATCCGGTGCTGGGGGTGAGGTAGGCGGGCCAGCCGTCGAAGACGTAGGCGGCGCGGCCGTTCTTGAACAGGTCGGTGTACTGGGCCTTCTGGGCGCCCGACATCTGCACGGTGCCCGGGTAGTAACAGCCTGCCTTGTACAGCTTGGCCGCCATCTCGATCGCGGCCCGGTACTCGTCCGTCTCCAGGTCGAGGGTGAACTTCCCGGTCGTGGCGTCCATGCGCCAGTAGTAGGGGGCGCCGTACGACATGGCGATCAGGGTGGTGACGCCGGCGGCGATGGCGTACTGCTTCCCCTTGGGGCGGGTCAGCTCCTTGCACAGTTCGAAGAAGCGGTCCACATCGTCGATCTGGTCGAGGCTGGTGACCCCGGCCGCGGCGAACAGGTCGTGGCGGTAGTACCCGGCGCCGCCGGTGCCGGCGCGCGCGATCGGTATGCCGTACAGCTTGCCGCCGTAGATGGAGCCCTGCCAGGCGCCCTTCGGGATCGCCGCGAGGTTCGGGTAGTCCTTGATCCTGTCGCCGGAGAGGTACGGGGTGAGGTCGGCGCACTTGGCGGCGAGGAACGCGGCCTTGTGGTCGACGCCGCCCGTCTCCGGGTACATGAAGATGTCGGTGAGGGTGTCGCTCGCGACCATGGTGGAGAACTTGGTGGGCCAGTCGTCGGCGGCGACGGCCTGGATGTCGACCGTGGTGCCGAGCCGCTTCTCGATCTCCTGCCAGGCGGCGTTCCGGTCGCGTCCGGGGGCGGGCGGCTTGAACGTCTCCAGGGAGGCGGTGATGGCCTTGGCCCCCTTGAGCGGAGTGCCCGGGACCGAGCGGACGGGCTTGGCCGGGTACCGGCTGAATCCCTGGGGGACGCCCTGTGCGGTGCCGGGGTGGTCGGGGGTGATGCCGAGGTCGCGCAGGATCGTGTTCGGCAGGAGCGAGCCGCTCTTGACCGATGCCTTCTCCGTCGCGGCCCCGCTGCCCCCGCATGCGGTGAGCAGCGGTGCGGCGGCGACGCCCAGGCCGACGCCGGCCCCGAGGCGGAGGAGTGTTCTGCGGTCGAGCGGGAGGGAGGGAGTGGACAGGGAGGACCGGGAAGACCGGGAAGACCGGGACATGGGGACTCCTGTGACGAGGGGCGTGGGTCAGCCCTTTGCGACGTGGGGTGGGTCAGCCCTTGATGGCGCCGGTGAGCACACCCTTGGTGAAGTAGCGCTGCAGGAAGGGGTAGACGCAGAGGATGGGGAGGACGGCCACGACGAGCACGGCCATCTGGACCGACTGCTGGGGAGCGACGGCCTCGCCTGCGACGGCGCTGTCGAGGCTCTGGCCCTGGAGGACGAAGGTGCGGAGCACCATCGGCAGGGGCCACTTCTCGCTGTCGCCGAGGTAGAGCATGGCGTTGAAGAAGGCGTTCCAGTACGTCACCGCGTAGAAGAGGCTGACGACGGCGATGACGGCCTTGGACAGCGGCAGTACGACCTGCAGGAGGATGCGCAGGTCGCCCGCGCCGTCCACCTTCGCGGCGTCGTACAGCTCTTCGGGGAGGTTCATGAAGAAGGAGCGGAGGACGACCAGGTTGAAGGCGCTGACCAGGGTCGGCATGACCAGGGCGGCGAAGGTGTCGTAGAGGCCGAGTTCGTTGACGAGCAGGAAGTTCGGGATGACGCCCGGGTTGAAGAGCATCGTGAAGAGCGCGGTCATCAGGATGACGCGGGAGCCGACGACGTCGCGCCGGGACAGACCGTAGGCCATGCCGATGGTGAGGAGCAGGGCGCAGCCGGTTCCGACGACCGTGACGCCGATGCTGACGAGGAGCGCGCGGGTGACGACACCGCCGGTGAAGATCGTGCGGTACGCGTCCAGGGTGGGGTGGTCGGGCCAGAGGACGAGGCCCGCGGATCTGATGATGTCGTTCTGGGAGGCGAAGCTGGTGCCGATGACCCCGAGGAGGGGGTAGGCGACGGCCGCCACCACGAGGGTGAGGGCGAGGCCCTTGGCGGCCAGGCCGATGCGGGTCGGCCGTTCCATCCACGGCGGGCGGCCGTCGGCGGTACGGCGGTTCTTCCCGGCGGCGCGCGGCGCGGTCCCGGCGGCGCGCGGCGCGGTCCCGGGGGCGCGGGGGGTCTCGGCGAGGCGGGTGGTGTCCGCGACGCCGGCCGTCTCCGTGGCACGGGCGGTGTCGGCGCCGCGGGAGCTGTCGGCGCCGCGGGAGCTGTCGGCGCCGCGGGAGGTCTCAGCGATCGGCGCCACGGTAGATCCCTTCATGGCCGAAGCGATGGGCGAGCTTGTTGGCGCCGAGGACGAGGATCGTGCCGACCACCGCCTTGACGAGGCCGACGGCCGCCGAGACGCCCCAGTCGCCGTCCTTGATGCCGTGGAAGTAGACGTAGGTGTCGAGGACTTCGCCGGCCTCCGGGCCGACGGCGTCGCGCTGGAGCAGGATCTGCTCGAAGCCGACCGAGAGGATCTGGCCGAGGTTGAGGATGAGCAGCAGGATGACGACGGGCGCGATGCCCGGCAGGGTGACGTGCCACAGGCGCCGGATCCGGCCCGCGCCGTCGATGGCGGCCGCCTCGTACTGCTGCCGGTCGATGGTGAGCAGCGCGGCGAGGATGATGATCGTGCCCCAGCCCGCGTCCTTCCAGACCAGCTGGAGCGTGAGCAGCCAGGGGAAGGCGTCCGGGTCGCTCATCATGTCGTACCGGGGCAGGCCGGCCGAGTCGAGCAGCTCGGGCAGGACGCCGGCGCCGCCGAGGACCTGCTGGAAGATCGAGACGATGATGACCCAGCCGATGAAGTGCGGCAGATAGACCACGCTCTGCACGAAGCGGCGGAGCCTGTCGCTGACGACGCTGTTGAGCAGGAGCGCGAGGGCGATCGGCAGGGGGAAGAAGAAGACCAGCTCGACGAGGGCGATGGTCAGCGTGTTGCGGACCGCCGACCAGAAGGCCGGTTCGGCGAAGGCCGTCGTGAAGTTGCTCAGGCCCACCCAGGCACTGTCCGCGTACCCGAGGTACGGCTGGTAGTCCTGGAACGCCGTGATGTATCCGAGCAGCGGTACGTAGTGGAAGACGAGGAAGTAGAGCAGACCCGGCAGGCAGAGCAGCAGCATGACTTTGTCGCGCTTGATCCGCTGCCAGAGGGTCGCTTTCCCGCGGAGGGCGACGGGCGGTGCCGTCGCCCCGGCGTCCTGCCGCCGGCCCTTCCGGGGCAGCGGGGTTGCTGTGTCAGCCATGGAGGAGTCCTGTTCGGCTGGTGGCGCAGGGAAGTCGAAGTGACGTTCTGCGGCGGCAACGTAGTAAGCGGTTAACCCAGGCGTCAAGAGCGAGTGTGGATCCGTTCGCGATTCGACCGGGGCAACTGGGCCTGATTCTTGGCCATTCGGGCTGCGTGGTGGCCAATTCCTGGCTGCCAACGGGGGATTGCTTGACGGTCCAGGGCATCTGTCCCTAGCGTGCGCAGTCATCTGTAGTACACGTTTACTATCCGGAGGCATGGTGCGAACCTCTGACGAACCGTCGGCACGGCCCGACGTGAACGGCGGGGCGCCCACGCTCCCCCGCCGCCCGCGGACGCTCCTCGCCATGGATCCCGCGCTGCTCGACGACGTCTTCCCGCCCGTCGTGCGAGCCCGCCTGGAGGACGCCGCCGACCTGCGGCTTCCGTTCCCCGTGGAGGAGTTCGACAGCCCCGCGGCGACGGCCGCGCTCGCCGACTGCGAGGTGCTCCTGACGGGCTGGGGCTGCCCGCCCGTCGGCGCGGACGTCCTGGACCGCGCCCCCCGGCTCGGCGCGGTGATCCACTCGGCGGGCACCGTGAAGACCTTCCTGAGCAGCGCCGCCTACGAACGCGGGATCACCGTCTCCTCGGCCGCCGCCGCCAACGCCGTCCCGGTCGCCGAGTTCACGCTCGCCGCGATCATCCTCGGCGCCAAGCGGGCCTTCCCGCTCGCCCAGCTCTTCCGCACCCGCCGGTCGCACCGGACCACGGCCGATCTGGACCGGCTGCACTGGCTCGGCACCCACGGCATCACGGTCGGTGTGGTCGGCGCCTCCCGCATCGGGCGACGCGTCGTCGAGCTGCTGCGCACCCTCGACGCCGAGGTGCTCCTGCACGACCCGTACGTGAGCCCCGCCGAGGCGCGGGAACTGGGGGCTACCGGCACCGACCTGGACACCCTCGTCGCCACCAGCGACGTGGTGACCCTGCACGCGCCCGCCACCCCCGACACCCACCATCTCCTCGACGAGCGGCGCCTCGCGCTCCTGCGCCCCGGCGCCCTGCTCGTGAACACCGCGCGCGGCCCGCTCGTGGACACCGAGGCGCTCGTCCCACACCTGGTCAGCGGCCGGATCGACGCCGTCCTGGACGTGACCGACCCGGAGCCGCTCCCCCGGCACCACCCGCTGTGGGACCTGCCGAACGTCTTCATCACCCCGCACCTGGCCGGCGCCCAGGGCAACGAGGCGGGGCGGCTCGGGGCGCTCGCCGTCGACGAACTCGACCGCTACGCGCGCGGGGTCCCGCTCCACCACGCCGTACTCCTGTCGGACCTGGAGCGGATCGCATGACCGGGCGGCCCGACCACGCCGCCGGCACGGCCCCCGGCGCCGCTCCCGGTCCCGTACCCGAGCGCAGCCCCGACCGCAGCCCCGACCGCACTCCAGGACAGGGCCTAGGCTGGGGGCCCGACGCGGGGCGGGACCGTCCGTCCGGAGGCACCGGGCGGAGCAAGGCCCGGGAGCCGGCGGGCCGTACCCTCCGGGGAAGGCCGCCGACCGGCCCGCACAGTGACGACCAGACGCTCCAGGGGGAGGACCGGATGTCCCGGCAGGATTCGACGGCGGCCGGACAGCGCCGAGCGACGGTCGTGGACGTGGCGCGCCTCGCGGGGGTGTCCACGGCGACGGTGTCCCGTGTGATGAACCGCAACTACCCGGTCGCGGCCGCCACACGCGAGCGCGTCGAGGCCGCCATGCGGGGGCTCGGCTATGTGGTCAACGCGCATGCCCGCGCCCTCGCCGGGGTCTCCGGCCGCACGGTGGGCATCATCATCAGCGATGTCGTCGATCCCTTCTACGCCTACATCGCGCGCGGTGTGGAGCGCGAGGCGGCGGCGGGCGACCGGCTCTGCCTGGTCTGCACGACCCAGGGCGACCCCCAGCGCGAACTCGCCTTCATCGAGCTCATGCACGAGCGTCGCGCCGACGCCGTGATCCTCGTCGGCGGCAGCGTCGCCGACCGTACCTACCGGGCCGAACTCGCCCGGCGCGCCCACGACCTGGACGCCGGAGGCTCCAAGCTGGTTCTCTGCGGCCGGCCCTCGCTCGGCGAGGGCGTGCCCACGGTCGGCGTGGAGTACGACAACGAGGGCGGCGCCTTCGCGATCACCGATCACCTCCTGACGCAGGGGCACGAGCGGATCCTCTACCTCGGCGGCCCTCCCGGGCTCTCCACCACCCGGGACCGGATCGCCGGGCACCGGCGCGCCCTGGAGCTGCGCGGGGTCGCCCACGACCCGGAGCTGGAGCAGCCGGGTGCGTTCAGCCGCGCCTTCGGCTACCGGCGGATGAACGAGCTGCTCCGGGAGGGGCTGCGGTTCACGGCCGTCTTCGCCGCGAACGACATCGTCGCCGCCGGTGCCGCCCAGGCCCTGGAGGAGGCCGGGATCGGCGTTCCGCAGGACGTCTCCCTGGTCGGATACGACGACGTGCCCGTCGCCCAGGAACTGCGGCCGCGGCTCACCACCGTCCACGTACCGCTGGAGGAGCTGGGGCGGCAGGCGGTGCGGGTCGCCGTCGACGGGGGCGACGAGGACGACTGGCGCGCGCCGACCACCGGCACCCTGCGGCTCGGGACCCATATCGTCGTCCGCGACTCGGTGGCGCCGCCGCGCACCGCGAAACGCCGTCGATCCTGAGCGATTGCGCGTGTACGAGAGCCTGTTGACGCAGTAACGAACAGAAACACGCCCTGACCCCTTGCGGACGGACAGCAAACGCTTACATGCTGGCGCGCAGCTCCCCGAGCCTCGCGCCGTGCACCTCGCGCCCCGTTCCGAGCCGAGACAGGGCTGCCTCCGGGATGCGCACACCCCGCCTTCTGCACCTCCTCGCCCCCAGGAGACGACAACCATGCAGATTCCCCCGCTTTCCTCGCTTCCCTCCCCCTCCACCGTCCCCTCCCCTTCGCATCGCTCCGCCCCGTCCCGTCGTTCGGTTCTCGCCACGATGACCGCGGCCGGTGCCGCGCTCGCCGTCGGATCGGGTACGGCCCACGCCCACGGCGGGCCGACGGTCGCCCTGACGGCACGCCCTTCCGCCGAGGCCGAGCGGCTGCGCCTCGCGTCCGCCCTGCGGGCGAGCGAGTTCCAGCCCACCGGCCGGTACGCCACCGCGAACAGCCCGCTGCGGTTCGACGTCCTGCCGTTCGACGGGCTCGTGCCGGCCCTGTGGATCGGCCACTGGGACTACTACGGCACGCTCAAGGAACCCCGCAGGTACACGCTCAAGCCCGGCAGCAACACCGTGACCGATCCGCACGGTGGACCGGTGTACTTCACCCTGGAAGGACGCGGCGAGCGGGCCGGCGTACGGTTCAAGGACGGGTACCGCCCGATGCCCGTCTTCACGCTCGGTCGCACCGGGGAGGCGGAGTTCCAGCGACAGCTGGACACCCTCACCGACGTCCCGGTGGTCGAACTCCACGGCCCGCGCACCCTCGTCACGCTGACCCGCGACGGCGCCCTCCTCCACCGCGGCGAGGACCACGCGGCGCTTCTGTCGCTGCTCGAAGAGATCGTCCGGGCCGAGCAGGACATCAGCGGCCTCGACGGTTCCTCGCCGCTGCACCGGCCGAAGTCCGGCCGCTTCCACTTCACCGAGGTGTCGGTGGTCCCGGCCGGGGTCGGCGCCTTCGCCACCCACGCCTACAACGGCTTCCCGCGCGCCTACCTGGACCGGGCCACCACCGTGCAGGGCCTGCGCACCCGCGGCTGGGGCCTGTACCACGAACTCGGCCACGCCCACCAGCAGATGGCCTACAAGCCGACCGGCCTCACCGAGGTCACCGTGAACATCTACTCCCTCGCGGTGCAGCGCGCCCTGGGTCAGACCTCGAACCTCCTCCTGCCCGATTCGAAGACCGGCCTCACCCCCTTCCAGTCGGCCCTGCCCAAGCTCGGCGGACCCGGCCTCGTGTACGAGAAGTCCTTCGGGGCGTACGAGAAGCTCGTGCCGCTGCGCCAGCTGGAGCTTGCCTTCGGGGCCGACTTCTGGCCGCGGATGCACCGGCTGGTCCGCGAGGAGAACCCCGCCTCGGACTACACGGAGACCGCGAAGCGCTACCGCTACCTCGCCCTCTACGCCAGCCGCGTGGCCGGCCGGGACCTCACCGACTTCTTCGTGAACCGGTGGGCGTTCCCCATCGACGAGCAGGGCCGGGCGGAACTCGCGGCCCTGGGCCTGCCGCAGCCGGCCGTCGACCCGTCCGCCCTCACCGACTGACGCGTTCCCCGCCCGCCCCCTCCCCCTCCCCGCATTCTCGGCCGATCAGCAGGAGGCGCTACCGGTCATGGCTCTCCCCAGACGACAGTTGCTCGCTCTCGCCGGCGCCACGCCGGTCATCTCCTTCCTTCCCATGGCGGCGGCCCTTCCCGCCGCGGCGGCGGCCGACGGCCCCGCCGACTCCGTCGATCCCTACGACACGCTTCTCGACCGGGCCGAACAGGAGCTCACCGGCGGCACCTTCGACCCCGCGGACCCGGACTTCGCCGACGCGCTCGCCGCCCTCGATTCCGAGGCCACCACCTGGTGGGAGCGGTTCGTCAGCACACACGGGCGCACGGCCCTCTGGGCGGATCTCTCCCCCGCGTCCGACCCCGGCATGTTCGGCCAGAGCTACCCGCGGCTGCGCACGATCGCGACCGCCTGGGCGACCCCCGGCACCTCGCTGACGGGGCGCCAGGACGTGCTCGACACCCTCCTGGAGGGACTGCGGTTCCTGCACACCGTCGGCTACCACCCGGGGCGCGCCGAGTCCGGCAACTGGTGGTTCTGGGAGATCGGCGCGCCCCGCGCGCTGATGGACACCTGTGTGCTGCTGCGTGCGCATCTGCTCCCGGCCGACTTGGCCGCCTATGTCGCCACCGTCGCCCGGTTCTGCCCGAACCCCGATCGTCGAACGAACATCCCGACCCTGGCCGAGACCGGCGCCAACCGGGCCGACAAGGCCGTCATCGTCGCCCTGCGGGGCCTCCTCGCCCGGGACCCCGCCACGCTGGTCCTCGCCCGCGACGGCCTCTCCGACGTACGGGACGGCGGGCGCAACAGTCTCTTCCGGTACGTCACGTCCGGGGACGGCTTCTACGAGGACGGGTCGTTCGTCCAGCACGGCAGCGTCGCCTACACCGGCACCTACGGCAGCGTGCTCCTCGGCGGTGCGGGGCAGCTCATCGCACTGCTCGCGGGGTCGGAGTGGGCGGTGTCCGATCCCGCCGTGACCGTGCTGTACGAGGCGGTGGAGCGGTCGTTCGCCCCGGTGATCTTCGACGGCGTGATGATGGACGCCGTCCGTGGCCGGGCGGTGTCGCGCGAGCGGTCCCGTGACCACGACGACGGGGCGGTGACCGTCTCCCGCATCCTGCAGCTCGCCGGGGGCGCTCCCGCCGCCCACGGCGACCGCTGGCGGTCGCTCGCGAAGGGCTGGATCCTCCGCAACGGAGCGACGCCCTATGAGGGGCTCGTGGGGATTCCGGCGCTCGCCCGAGCCAAGGCCGTCCTCGACGACCCCGCGGTGCGGGCCGCCGAGCGGCCGACCGGACACCTCGTCCTCGCCGACATGGACCGTGTGGTGCACCGGCGGCCCGGCTGGGCCTGTGCGCTGTCCCTGTCGTCCCGGCGCATCGCCGCGTACGAGGCGGGCAACGGCGAGAACCTGCACGGCTGGTACACCGGCGACGGCATGACCTATCTGTACGACGGCGACGACCCGGCGGCCTTCGGCGACGGGTTCTGGCCGGCCGTCGACCCGTACCGCCTCCCCGGCACGACCGTGGACACCCGTGCACGCGCGGACCTCGGCACGAGTGCCGGCACCAGCACGTACCGCCCCACGAACGCCGTGGCGGGAGGCGCGGCGCTCGACGGCCGGTTCGGCGCGGCAGCGATGGAACTGGCGGCGCAGGGCAGCACGCTGCGGGCGAGGAAGGCGTGGTTCTTCCTCGACAACGCCGTCGTGGCGCTGGGCGCGGACATCTCGGCGAGCGACGGCCGGGCCGTCGAGACGGTCGTCGAGAACCGGAACCTGCACGCCGACGGGCGGCAGCGCTTCACCGTCGACGGGCGGCGGCAGCCCGACGAGCAGGGCTGGCGGGCCGACCTCTCGGGTGCCCGCTGGGCCCATCTGGAGGGCTTCGGCGGGTTCGTGTTCCCCCGCCTGTCGGGCGGTGCCACCGAAGCGACCGGCTCCTTGCAGGCGCTTCGCGAGGAACGCACCGGAACCTGGCGCGCCCTCAACACCGGCGCGGACACCGGCGGCACCACCACCCCCATCACCCGTCGCTTCCTGACCCTCTGGTTCGACCACGGCCTCTCCCCCTCGTCCGCGTCCTACTCCTACGTCCTGCTCCCCGGCGCGAGCGCCGCGGCGACCGGTGTCTGGTCGCTCTCCCGCCCCGTCGTCGTGGTCGCCAACAACGCCACCGTCCAGGCCGTCGAGGCCCGCCGGCACGGCCTGCTCGCCGCGCACTTCTGGCAGACGGGAACCGCGGGAGGCGTCTCCCTGTCGGGGCCCGGCACCGTGCTCGTACGCCGCACCGGCCGGCACGTGTCGGTGGCGGTCGCCGATCCCGGGCGCACGGGCACGGAGCTCACGGTCGAACTCCCCTTCCGCGTCCGCCACGTGGTCCGCGCCGACGACACCGTCACCGTCACCCCGGGCGGCCGCACCGTGCTCACGGTCCGGGTCGGCGGCTCGCGCGGCCACAGCCACACGACCGAGCTCGTCCGACAGCCGCTCTGACCGACCGGACTCTCGAAAGGAGCCCTCGTGCCCGCACCCCATCTCCGCCTGCCGCCGACCGACCGCGTCCTGTCCCCCCGTACCGGCTGGACCCGTGCCCACTGGGAGGCGCTCGCCGACCGGCAGTTGGAGGCGCTCGTCCCGTACGCCACCCCGGGGTTCGCGCAGTACCGCCTGCCCGGCCGCACCAGCTGGTCGGGCGTCGTCTCCGACGGCCTCGAAGGGTACGCACGGTCATTTCTGCTCGCCTCCTTCCGGATCGCGGGTGCGGACGGAAAGGTCGACCCACATCTGATCGAAAGGTATGCGCAGGGTCTGACAGCGGGCACGCTGCGTGACGGCCCCGAAGCCTGGCCGGCGCTCACCGACTGCTCGCAGCAGATGGTGGAGGCGGCCTCCATCGCCATCGGTCTGCACGAGACACGCCCGTGGATCTGGGACACCCTCGACACCGCCGTCCAGGAGCGGGTGGTCGAGTGGCTCTCCGGCTTCGTGGGGGCCCGGACCTGGGACAACAACTGGCGCCTGTTCCAGGTGGTGTCGGAGCAGTTCCTGGCCTCGGTCGGCGCACCGCACAGCAAGGACGACATCGAGGGCGGCCTGGAGCGCATCGAGGACTGGTACGTCGGCGACGGCTGGTACAGCGACGGCGACGGCCGTAACTTCGACTACTACATCGGCTGGGCCATGCATCTGTACCCGCTGCTGTGGGCCCGTATGGCCGGACCGGACGGGGACGGCGGCCGGGGCGCGGTCTACCGGGAGCGCCTCTCCCGGTTCCTGTCCACGTACCCGCAGTTCTTCGGCGCCGACGGGGCACCCGTACACCAGGGGCGTTCGCTGACGTACCGGTTCGCCGCGACGGCGCCGGTGTGGCTCGGCGCCCTCGCCGACTGCACACCGCTCGCCCCCGGTCTCACCCGGCGCCTGGCCTCGGGGACGGCGCGCCACTTCGTGGAGCGCGGCGTCCCGGACGAGCGGGGACTGCTGCCCCTGGGGTGGTACGGCACCCATCTGCCGACGACCCAGCCGTACTCGGGACCGGCGTCCCCGTACTGGGCGAGCAAGGCCTTCCTCGGCCTGCTGCTGCCCGCGGACCATCCCGTGTGGACGGAGCGCGAGCGGCCCCTGCCGGTGGAGGAGGGCACGCAGTACACGGCGCTTCCGGCCCCCGGCTGGCTGCTGCACGGCACCCCGCACGACGGCATCGTCCGGCTCGTCAACCACGGCAGCGACCACAACCCGCCCGACGGTCCCGGCGAGGACGATCCGCACTACGCGAAGTTCGGGTACTCGACGGCCACGGCACCGGAGTCGTCCCCCCACGCGTGGGAGCGCACCGTGGACGGTCATCTGGCGCTGCTCGCCGCCGACGGCACGCCGTCCCGGCGCGGCCGCATCCATCCGGTGTCCTGCGAGGGGCGCACGGCCTCGTCCCGCCACACCGCACGGCTCCCCGGGTACGACGAGGAGTTCCCCGTCGAGTCGACGAGCCTGTTGCACGGTCCCTGGGAGATCCGCGTGCACCGGCTGCGTACCCCCGAGGGGGTACGGGTGCGCGAGGGCGGGTTCGCGGTCGCGGACGTCACACCGCCGCACGTCCTGCGGGGTCCCGGCTGGGCGCTCTCGCGGACGGAGGCGGGGCTCACGAGTGCGGTGGTGGGCCTGTACGGCTGGGACGAGGAGGGCGAGGTCGCCCGCGAGGTCGAGGCCAACGCCTTCGGTCCGCATTCCGCGACGCCGTACCTGTTGACCTCCGGTCCGTTCGATCCCGGGCACGCGGGCGGCACGCGCGTGCAGGCGACGCTGGTGGTTCTGACCCGGGACGCGGTGCACCCCGAGGCCCTGCGCGCGGCGATCCACTGCGAGAGGGGGGCGGACGACCGGATCCGGATCACGTTCCCGGACGGCGAAACGCTGACGGCCTGACTCCCTGACTTCCTGCCGACCGCACATCCGACAGCACGCCCTTGGAGGAGAGATGAAACGACGGTTCGCCCCGCTGACCTCGGTGAGAGCGTGGGCCGCACCGGCCGCACTTCTCGCGGTCGTCTCCGTGTTCTCCTACACGCCGGCGACCGCGGCGCCCTCGCCGGAGACACGGCAGACAGCGCAGGCGCAGCAAGCACAACCGCTCAAGAGCAAGTACCGCGCGGACGCCGGCCTCGGAGACTGTCTCCGCACCTTCGGCGGCGACGACACCGTCCGGGTCGGCGCCTGCACCCCCGCCGCGGGCGAGTACACCTCCATGCGCCAGTGGGAGGCCGTCGACCAGGGCAACGGCTACGTCCTGGTCAGGAACAAGTACCGCACGGACGCCGCACTCGCGGAGTGTCTGCGCACCTTCAGCGGCAACGACACCGTCCAGGTCGGCGCCTGCACCCCCGCCGCGGGCGAGTACACCTCCATGCGTCTCTGGAAGGCCGTCGACCAGGGCAACGGCTACGTCCTCCTCAGGAACAAGTACCGCACGGACGCCGCACTCGCGGACTGTCTCCGCACCTTCAGCGGCAACGACACCGTCCAGGTCGGCGCCTGCACCCCCGCCGCGGGCGAGTACACCTCCATGCGTCTCTGGAACGCCGCCGCCTTCTCCACCGGCTGGCCGGCCCGCCCGGTCACCGGTCAGAAGCGGGCGCTGGTGATGGCCACCCACTGGGACGACGCCGTGCCGGTCGATCCCGGGCCCGTCGAGCAGGCGACCCTGGGGACGGGCACGCCGTCCCTCCGGACGTATCTCCAGGAGGTGTCGGGCGGGGCGCTCGATCTCACGGGAGACATGCTGACCGGTGTCGACCTCGGGGCGCGCCCGACCGGGTGCGAGTCAGCGGCCATCCTGAGCGCCGCACGGGCCGCCGCGCGGGCGCGGGGCGTCGAGCCGGATTCGTACGACTACCTGTTCGTCGACATCTCCCGCCACTCGGCGTGTCCTTGGGAGGGGCTTGCCGCCATGCCCGGCACCTGGGTCCTCTCCAACGGTGTGGGGCACAAGACGTGGATGTGGACGCATGAGTTCGGCCACTCCCTGGGCTTCCAGCACTCCGACACGCTCAAGGCCTGTCCGGTCGCCGGCGCCGTCACGACGGTGAACGGCGCGTGCACGGTGTCCGGGGGCGACGATCCGACCGACACCATGGGCGGCGGCGGGATGCACCTCTACCCGGTCGACTACCGGCAGTTCGCCGGCTGGGTGCCGGACTCCCAGGTCCCGCGCGTCACGGCCGCCGGGAGCTATCAGCTGGGCGTGCTGGGAGAGAGCGGCACCCAGGAGTTCCGGATCGGCCGCCCCGACGGCAGTGTCCTGTCCCTGGAGTACCGCCGGGCCACTCCGCCCTACGACGACTACCTCGCGACCGACCCGCTGGTCAACGGCGTCATCGTCCGCGTCGTCACCGCCGGCGGCACGGTGAAGAACCGGCTCGTGGACGCGACACCGGCGACGTCCACCACCGACGACGCGCCGCTGGCCGTGGGCAGGACGCTGGTGGACGAGGTCGCCGACGCGGCCGTCACGGTGTGCTCGGTGGGCACCCAGGGCGCCGACCTGCGGATCGCGGTGGGCGGCACGACACCTCCCGCCTGCTGATCGCACGGGGCGGCGGTGGGGCGACGAGCCCCCTGTCTCTCCGCACCGGAACGGCCCGGGACAATGGCACCCCCGGGCCGTTCCGCGGACGTACGTGGTCGTGGCCCGGCCGAGCGGAGAGACGAAGGATCGATGACGCTGAAAGTGGGCGGGCGCGTGAAGCTCGCGGTGGAGCTCGCCCTGACGGGGCAGGTCGCCCCGGCCGGGGAATCCCCGACGGAGCCGGCCGCCGTCGTGGGCTTCCTGGCCCTGGCGGCGGGTACCGAGGGCACCGTCGAGGAGGTGGACGACGACCGGCAGGAGACCAAGGAGGTCCGCGAGTGCGCACGGCTCAAGTCCCTCCTCGACGACTTCGGCCACCAGATGCCGCCGGGGAGCAGGGCGCAGCTGGAGGAGCAGGTCGCCGCCCTGGAACCCGCGTGGATCGCGTACCAGGAGGCGGAGATCCCGGTGAGGGTCCGCGTCCGGCTCGACAACGGGTTCGTCCTCCGCGACACCGCCGGGGACGTCTTCGTCGCCGTCTGACACCGGCGTGTCGCGGCCGCGCACCGGTCGCGGTCCCTTCGCCGGTACCGGTCACGGTCCCGTCGTCGGCACCGGTCACGGTCCCGTCGTCGGCACCGGTCACGGTCCCTTCGCCGGTACCGGTCGCCGGATCAGATACGCCGCGGCGGAGGCGACGAGCACCAGCATGCAGGCGATGAACACCAGCCCTGCCCCCTCCAGGCCGAGCGGGTCGGCCAGCAGGCCCACGCCGATCACCGGGATCGAGATGCCGGTGTACGCGACGACGAACAGCGTCGAGATCACCGCCGCGCGGCGGTCCGGCGGCGCCGCGGCGGCGACGGAGGACAGGGCCGCGCGGAAGGCGAGGCCCTGCCCCACGCCGCCGACCACGGCGGCCAGGACGACCAGCGCCAGGAGGTCCGTGTACAGCGCCGCCCCGAGAAGGACGAGGCCGCCGAAGAGGACCGCGCAGCCCAGGGGCAGCGAGCGCGTCACTCCGACGCGGTCGACGGCCAGTTGTCCGGCCGTGGAGGCGAAGAAGGCGAGGGCCACGATCAGGCCGCTCACGGCGTGATTGTCGACGTGCAGGTAGCGGGCGAGGAACGCGGGGCTCACCGAGGTGAACACCCCGAAGAGGGCGAACCCCACGAACGCGGCGATCGCGGCCGGTACGAACACCGCTCGCACCTGCGGTGGCAGCGCGGGCAGCTGCGGCCGTACGGCGGCCGGACCTCGCCTTTCCCGTACGGTCTCGGGGAGCCACAGCAGAACGACGACGGAGATCGCCACCAGGCCGAGGTGCACGGCGAACGGCAGGACCAGGGGATCGGGGGCGTACTCCGCGAGCAGTCCGGCGAGCAGGGGGCCGCAGCCGAGCCCTCCCATGTTGGCGGCCGTGGCCACGAGCGTCGCCCGGGACGCTCCTCCGGCCGGGGCCAGTTCCATGACGTACGCGGTGGCGGCGCCGGTGAACAGACCGGCGGACAGGCCGGAGAGGAGACGGCCCGCGTACAGCCAGCCCACGGTGTCGGCGAGCAGGAAGCACACGGCGCTCGCCGCCGCGAATCCCAGGCCGCAGAGCAGGGTGGGCCGTCTGCCGACCGTGTCCGAGGCGTTGCCCGCGAGCAGGAGTACGCCGATGACCCCGAAGGCGTACACGGCGTACACGACGGTCACGGTCAGCTCGGAGAATCCGAACTTCTCCTGGTAGAGGGGGTAGAGCGGGGTCGGCAACGTGGTGCCGGCCATGCACACGACGAAGACGGCACCGGCGAGCAGACACCGCAGCCAGCCCTTGCGTTCGCCTTCGGTGCGAGGGTCACCTTCCGTGCCAGGGTCGTCGTCCATGCCAGGGTCGTCGGCCATGCCACGGTCACCTTTCATGCAGCGGACCGTAACCCCGCCGACCGCCGGCCGGGCGGCACGAACTGCGGCAACCGCGCAGACGTCACCCGGTCGACGACGCCGCCCGAGACGGTGCTCGCCAAGGCCGGTGCTCGCGGGGGGACGGACACTCCCCCACACGGCGGAGCGGCCCGGTCCGCGGGGAGGATTCCTCGTGACGCCCGTTCCACGAGGGTGGAGCCATGTCGCCGAAGCTCCTTCACACGCCCCCGCCCGTCAGTGACACCGAACAGCCGGTGCCACGCTGGGCGATGCGCCTCGCCTACGCGCTGCCGCTCCTGCTGCTGCCGTCGTGTCTCTGGCGGCTGCCCTTCGCCCTCCACTTCGAGATGGGGCAGGTGCATGAGCGCGGAATGCCGCCGTACTGGGTGAGCATCCCGTACGTGCTCGGGCTCAGCGTGTTCACGGAAGTGGCCGCGCTCCTGGCCGTCGGGCTCGTCCGGGGGTGGGGCGAGGTGGCGCCCGCCTGGATACCGTTCATCGGCGGCAGGCGGGTCCGGCCGATGGCAGCCGTGGTCCCCGCTGTCGTCGGCGGTCTGATCCTCACCGTGCTGTTCACAGCCGTTCCGATCGGCGACGGACGCAGACTGACCGCGTACGGCGTCGCCGACACCGTCGAGTACACCAACGACGCCTGGGAGACGCTCGCGACGGTGTGCATCGCTCCCACCGCCGTGTGGGGGCCCGTCACCCTCGCCCTCGCGGTCGCCTACTACCGTCGCCGGAACCGCGTCCGCCCGGTATGAGGGCCGTTCGGGGCGGGTCACGCCCTCGCTCGTGTGCGGGCGAGGGCGGCCGAACGCCAGGCCGGTCTGAGACCCGGTGTGGCGGGGCCCGACAGCCGCGGGTGGTGGAGTTCCTCCTCCCGGTCGCCGTAGAGCATGGTCACGTTGATGCGGAGGTTCTCGTAGCCGGGGCGGAAGCGGACCGCGTCCGACGCGTGGAAGAGGTCGGAGTTGAAGATCACCGCCCGGTTCTGCCGGTAGGGGATGGTGATGCTGCGGGCCCCGCGGCTGCGCAGGAACGGGCGGATCAGGTCCTGGCGGCCGTTGTAGCTGTCGAAGCCCCAGGACAGCGGGGCGTCCACGTCGTGCACCACCAGGCCGCCCGAGTGCTCGTCGGCGTTCGCGGCGTCCGGCGTGATCCAGAAGTTGACGTTGACGGCGGCGAAGTCCGCGTGCGTGGTGACGTCGGCCGGTACGTCGGGGCCGCACTTGAAGCCCCAGATCTGGCGCAGCGGGTACCGGTCCCCGATGAGCTGCGGCAGGGCGGCCCGCAGTTCCTCGGCGATCTGGGTGAGCAGGGGGCAGACGAAGCCGTCCTGCATGAGCGAGCCCAGTCGGCCGTGGTCGTAGCGGTTGCCGAACCAGACCGTCGACTCCAGACAGAACCGGTACAGCTCGTCCAGCGCCTCCGGGCTGAGGAAGTCGTCGACGGTCACCACGCCGGGTGCGTTCGCCACGTACTGTTCCTCGACCGTGGCGGGATCCCAGCGGCCGGACAGGGCGCGCGCCACGCGCGGGGTGTCCCGGACGTGCAGGAGACGGTTGTACGTGGGCGCGATGGCCCGGTTGGCGTCGGTGTCGAGGGGCTCCCGTGCCCCGGGGCCGTCGGCCGCCAGCCGGTCGTGCACCGACCGGTAGGCGTCGACGACCGGGTCGTACTCCGCACCCAGCACGCCCAGGTGCCGGAGGTGGAGCATCTGGTCGATGTCGTGCCGCAGTTTGGGCACGCTCAGCGGGACGACCGACCGCACGGCGGGGTCGGAGGAGCCCCAGCGCAGGCGGGCGAAGAGCAGGGCGCATCCCTCGGCGAGGGGGAAGTCGCGACGTTCCAGCGCCACCGTGATCGCTTCGGGAAGCCACTCCTCGTCGTCGGTACCCGCATCCGCGCCCACAGCCGTGTCGGCACCCGTGTCGGCACCCGTGTCGGCACCCGCGCCCGCGCGCGGTTCGTCGCACCACGGCAGCGCCTCCTCCCAGCGCCCCGAGGCCACCAGCAGGAGCACCAACTCGCGCCGGGCCGAACGGTCCTGGGGGTCGGCCCGGAGGGCGGCGCCGAGAACGCGCGCCGCCTCCTCAGTACCGCCGGAGCCGGCGGTCGCCCTCACCCGGGCGACCACCGGACCGGCGTCCCACGACGCGACCGCCCGCGGCACCTGGGCCCGCATCATCCGAGCCCGAGCGCGCCGCGCGCCCGGAGCTCCACCGCGTACCTGGCGAGACCGTCGAGGGTCACCGTGGCATACGGCGGCGCGAAGTCCGCGCCGATCGCATGGGCGTCCTCGACCTGCGTGGTTCTGATCCACGTGGTCCAGGTGATGGAGGTCAGCGGTGTGATGCCCCGGGGCTCGATCCCGACGCCCTCCCGGGACTCCCCGGGAAAGTCGGCCTGCCGGCGGCCGTTCTCGTCGCCGCAAAGGGTGTGCGCGGCGTGGAGGTTGACGAAGTAGTGCAGCAGGTCCTCGGTGAGCCCGTGGATGCCGGTCTCCGCCGCGCAGCCTTCGAGCAGGGCGGCGACGACGTCCTGACCGCCGTGACTCACCGTAGCCCCGCAGAAGTCGGTGAGGAACTCCGCACCGGTGGGCACCCTGTCGGTGTGGCTGTGCACGTAGTCCTGAAGCCACTGCAGCAGCTTCGGGTTGGCGAAGACCGCGTACACGAGCCGGTCGGTGAAGACGGCCTGCTCCGCCGATACGGGCGGGACGTCGAGGTACTCCGTCAGGATCCGGGACGGCCCGGTGATGAACTGCTCACGCAGCAGAAAATCCGTCTCCATGGCCTGGAACAGGGCGTCGATGCGCCGTACGTTCGCGGCGCGGGACATCATGCTGGACCGCTGTCCGTTCCATGACCGCGCCGACGCGGGCCTCGCCGGTGTCAGCTCCGCCTCCTGCTCCAGCGTGCTCGCCAATGCGTTCTCCAAGGTGTTCTCCACGGCCTTCTCCTTCGGTCTCGTCGATCGATCGGGGGGTTTCACGGGATGTGTCGGGTGCGTGGGGGTGCGGTTCGAGGAGGCTGCCCCATGCCATCCACTGCTCCGGGGCGGCGCTCACGCACCGGTCCAGCCACGCGCCGTAGGCGTCGAGGGCCGCGTCGAGGGAACCGGGCAGCCGGTCCCCGACGCGAGGGGCGATACGGCCCGCGACCTCGGGGGCGGCGACGGCCCGCGTCTGGAGGTTCCGTCGTGCCGCCAGGGCCAGCAGTCCGGTCGGCACGTCCAGCCGGCCGCCGAGCACCGACAGGGTGCGTACCTGCCGGGTGCCGGGGTAGCAGGTGTCCAGATTCGCGACCATGACGGCGTCCGTGCCCAGCCAGCGGCGGATGTCGGCGGACCCGAGCCGCGTCAGCAGCAGGGGTTCGCCCCGTCGCAGCCGCTGCGCGTACATCTCCCGCACGAGGGGGTTCCGGTCGTGCACGATCGGCAGGACCGGTCGGCCCGTGGCCTCCTCCACGAGCAGCGGCACCATCAGCGCGTGCCCGAGCTGGGTGGTCAGGACGAGGCGCGTCGCACCGATGTGCGCGCGCACTTCGGCGACGGCCTCGTCCCATCCGGGGAGGACCTCGCGCGGTCCGTGCCGCAGGACGTCGTGCAGGCTCAGGTAGTACCCGGCCAGTCGGCTCACCATGGCGACGTACGGATCGGAGGGGTGCCGCCACCGCGCGGCGTACCGCGCGCCGTGGCACCGGAGGAACAGTTTGACGTCGTCGCCGATGGTCTCGGCGAGCAGTCGTACGGCGTACCGGTGCCGCGCCCCTTCGCCGTACGGAGGAGGCGGGTGCGCGGCCAGTGCCCGCAGCATGGCGACGTCCCAGTCGGAGCCGGCGATCCGGATGCTCATCGCGGAGGCGCGGCGGCGAGGTCGGGTGCGCCGGCCGCCGCCTGGGACTTCGCCCGCTCGTAGTAGGCGCGGAGCGCGGAACCGGGACGGGACACGTCCTCCAGTACGCGGGGGAAGAGCGCGAGCCGTGTCGTGCATTCGAGCTCGTCCACCGAGTACAGGGAGCCGTTGTTGATCAGGGCGCGGGCCGGGCAGGTGCCCGCGCACTGGTGCAGCCAGGGGCAGGAGGAGCACGGCGCGTCGTTGAGGAGCCACTGCTCCCGGTCGCGCAGGGCCGCCGCCGCCGGGGTGTTCCGGCTGCGTACGGTCAGCGAGCCGTCGGCGATCGGCAGGACCGTGCGTCCGGGTGGGGGTGACACCGCGGCCCTGGGCAGCAGTTGGAACGCGGGATGGTAACTGCAGTCGCAGGCACGGACGGAGCCCACCGCGTCGAGGACCAGCAGGTCGTTGGAGGCACCGCAGGGCATTTTCATGCACATGTTGGGGCGTTCGACGGTGAGGAACGGCTCGATCAGCTGTACCAGGTTGGTGAGGTACGGGGGTTCGAGGTCGCCGTCGAGGACCTCCGTCAGCCGTCGGCCGAGGAAGGCGGCGAACGTCTGCCGGAAGCGCTGGGTCTCGGGCTTGTCGTCGGCGCGCCCTTCCGCGTCGGCGGGGAGCATCTTCCAGCTGTGCACGCCCATGCTCCGGAAGAACTCCCACACGCGGTCGAGTTCGTCCGGTGTGGTGTCGGTGCCGACGACGCTGATGTAGCCGACCTCCTCGCGCATGAACTCGGGGAAGCGGTCGAAGTTCTCGGCGATCCGCGCGAACGTGCCACGGCCTCGGTGGTCGACGCGGTGCCGGTCGTTGATGTCCTGCGGCCCGTCCAGGGAGACGCCGACCGTGAACGCGTACCGGCGCAGGAACGCGACGACGTCTTCGGTGAAGTGCCGGCCGTTGGTCTGGACGGTGAAGTGCACGGACGCCCCCACCTCGGTGGCGCGCAGTTCCGCGAACTCCACGAGCTCGCGGATCTGGCCGAACCGCAGCATGGGCTCGCCGCCGTGGAACATCAGGGTCAGACGGCGCCCGGGAACCAGGCATTCGGTGATGAGCCGCCTGGCCACCTCGGAGGTCATCCGGCCCGGCCAGCGTCCGCTGTCGAAGTCGTAGCAGTAGTCGCAGGCGATGTCGCAGGCGCCGGTGAGCTTCAGGAGGAGCGCCGTCGGCGGCTCGGCGCCGCCGGACCCGCCGTCACGTGAGCCGTCTCCGTCACCGTCGCCTCGCGGTGCGGGTACGGCGCGGACGCCCGTGCGGCCGCCGACGAAGACCAGGCCCGCGTCGTAGAGCGCCCGCACGGTGCCGGCCGCGTCGGGGAAACCCGGCCAGGCGGTGAAGTCGGCGACGCTCGTGCCGTCCAGTGCGTCGAGCATCGGGTAGAGGGCGGCCGGCAGGCGGAGCCAGCCCGGCCGTCCGTGGGGCAGCAGGAGGAGTTCGTCGTCCGCGACGGGGATGCGGTAGTGGCGGGCGACCCGGATCGGCTCGCCGCCGTCCAGGTCCTTCCAGCGGGGCAGCGGAGCGATGCTGTACTTCATCGTGGCGTCAGCAGCAGGTGGTCTTGGACCAGGACGAGGGCAGCAGTTCGTCGTTGCCCGACTCGTCCACCTGACGGACGTCGAAGCGGCCGAACCGGTCGACGTCGAACCCGCTGTCCCTCAGATAGGCGTGGATCTCCGGGCTGACCCGTGAGGTGAAGGGGACGCCGTCGCCGCCGAGGAGGCCCCGGTTGTGCGCCGCGATCGTCTCCAGGTCCACGCCGTGGGTGCGCAGATAGGCGCGGGCCCGCTCCGAGAGCCGGCAGTCCCCGAACAGGGCGGTGGCCACGTCCTCGGTGAGCTCGGCCGACTCGGCGATGTCCCGTGCGGTGGTGCCGGGAAGCTTGATGTTGATCTCCAGTGCGTCGGAGGGCCGCTCCGCGCCGTCGTAGGCGTCGTACGTGAACGTCATGAGGGCGCAGCCGCCCGAGGTGAGGTCGATGCCGTGCCGTCGGCAGACCTCGGCGAGCTTGTCGCTCGGGACGAACTCCACGGCGCCCGGGGACGGGCAGACACCGAGGGGCTCGCGTGCGGCGAGCGAGGCGAGGTGGTTGAAGTCGACGCCGTGCTCCGCCAGCACGCCGCTCAGCTCGGGCCTGACGCGCTCGTTGCCGAAGAGGAAGCGGGCGAGGGACTGCTCGAAGCGGGCGCGCTGCCCGGCCGGGACGTCCACGGGGACGAGGACCTCGATCTGGACGAGGGGGACGCTCTTGGTCTTCTGGGGGGTCATCTGCTGTGCTCCGTTCTCGGGGGACTCATGAGGGAGGAGTTTGCGCCGGTACGGCGGTCAGCGCGGCGAGTGCCGCGGCGACCTCCGCCACCGGTGGTGCGGCACCGTCACGGGGAGGCAGCACCTGGGCTCCGGCGGCCATGAGCCGCCGGACGTTCTGCCGTACCAGGGCGCCGTTCCACATGCGCGGGTGCATCGACGGCACGACCAGGGTGGGAATCCCCGTCGCGCACAGATAGGTGGTGGAGGCCAGGTCGGTCGCGAGGCCGCCGGCCACCCGCCCGAGGAACCCGGCCGAGGCCGGGTAGACCAGCACCCGCCGGGCGACGTCGGTGAGCCAGACGTGCAGCGGCCGAATCTCGGGGCCGGTGGTCTCGCAGGTCAGCACCGGGCAGCGGCCGAGGTGGCGCACCGCCGCCGGGGTCACGAACCGCCGTGCCGCCTCGGTGAGGATCACGGCCGTCGGTCCCGGAAGTGCCGACGACAGTTCATGGAGGAGGCCGCCGATGTTGACCGCGGCGACCGATCCGGTGCCGATGACGAGCGTGAGCCCGTCGCGGGAGGCCGTCTCGGTGAACGCCTCGGTGAGACCGTGTGGGAGCGGCGCACCGATGTCGTCGAACATCCTGGTCTCCGGATGAGGTGGGTCGGTTCAGCGCCTCGCGGGACCGGAGCGGAAGCGCCATGGCTTCATCGTTAGCAGGACCGGATGGGCTCGCCGGGGAACAGGCGCGCGACTCCCGACACTCCATCCCAACAGCGGTCCGACATGTGGGGTACGAACAGCTGTCCCCTGAGCAGACGCACAGGGAGGACGCACCCCTGCGGACCTTGCCGCCGGCCACGACCATCGATGGTTCGGCGACGGAGGCGTGCGACTGCGAAGTCGCCGTGGACGGCGGCGCCCGTCAGCCGGCATCCACCGCCACGCCCGGCCCCGCCGAGTTCCAGGTCGACGACGCGGCGAGCTTCCTCGACATCGCGGCCACGCCGCACTCGCCCGAATTCCGGCCCGTGCAGGGGCCGTTCACGTTCCAGTCTCCGGATTCCGGTTCCCTGATTCCCATCGACGCGCGCTGTTGGCCGGAACTCACCTGGTCGGCCTGGCGGCGGGTGCCGGTCCGGGCTCCCCGGTTGCCACGGGCATCGACTCACCCGCCGTTCGCGCGGGGGATGTTCTCCTGAGATGCGTAGTTCACGCTGGTCGCGGCGGCATGTCGGGCGGAGGGTCGAGGGTGGCGGGCCACCCGGGTCACACCCCCTGGAATTCCTCGCCCCTCATGACCGCCGAGGCTCATGCCGGGTGGTCGGGAAGCAGCCATTCTTTGCCTCCGGCGTACCTCATGGGCGATCTTCCGCGGGTGGCGGCTCGTTCCCGAGGGTCGTCCGGATAGCGGACGGAGGGTGTCATGACCTCATCACCGTCTCCCCTCGTCCTCATCGAATCCGCATCGCTGCACGCACGCGCGGCACCGTCAACCGCCCACCCGCAGATGTCCGGAAGGGCTCAGGCCCCGTCCCCTCCCGGTCGCCGCCGCTGTACGTTCCTCCTGACCCTGACGCCGACCGGGGTCACCCACGCTCCCGCTCCCTCGCCCAGGCCGCTCCGGCAGCCTCAGCAGCCCAGCGCGTCGCCCCTCCCTCGTGCCGTCCCTCTGCCTTCCCGGTGGTTCGCCATGCCCGCTGCACCCGCCCGGCCCCCGACCTCCCGCCCCCGGCCGCCGCACGACTCCGGCCGACCGTAGGGGACCCACCCGGCACCAGCGGACGAGGAAGGCGAACACAACTGTGCGATTCCAACTGCTCGGGCCCCTCAGCGTCACCGACGGGCGGGACGTCGTGGCGCTCCCGCCCTCCAAGCCGACCGCGCTGCTCGCCGCACTGCTCCTCCGCCCGGGCTCCGTCGTCTCCACCGACCGCCTGCGCGACATCGTCTGGGGCGAGGAACACCCACCGACGGCCAAGACCGCCCTGCAGAGCTGTGTCCTGCGACTGCGGCGACTCTTCGCCAAGTACGGCATCGAGAACCAGGCCGTCGTCGCGGTGGCGGGCGGCTACCGCATCGACGCCGACCCGGGGACGCTCGACCTGCTCCACTTCCGCCGCCTCGTCGAGCAGGCCACCGCCTCCGGGAACGACTCCGAGCCGTACACCCTGCGGACCGCCCTCGCCCTGTGGCAGGGAGCCCTGCTCTCCAACGTCCCCTCCGACCTGCTGCACCGGGACGAGGTGCCCCGCCTCGCGGAGGAGCGGCTGCGGGTCCTGGAGCGCGTCTGCGACATCGAACTGGAGCACGGCCGATGTCGCGAAGCCCTCGTTGATCTTTGGGAGGTTACGCGCGTATACCCCGCCCACGAGCGGTTCGCCGAGCAGCTGATCGAGGCGCTGTACCGGACGGGCCGGCAGACCGAGGCGCTCGCGGAGTACCGCAGGATCAAGGGGCATCTGAGGGAGCGGCTCGGCGTCGATCCGCGGGCCGAACTCCAGCGTCTGGAACTGGCGATCCTGCGGGGTGAGGACCTCGGCCGCCTCGACGCCGCGCGGGCGCGGGTCGCCGCGACCACGTCCCCGGGCGGGCTCTTACCGACACCGGCGGCCGCCGTACCGTCCCGTGTTCCCGCGCCGGCGGAACAGACCGGGGCTCCCGGACCGCAGGCCCTCCACACCTCTGCCGACCAGGCCTCCCCCGCCTCCCCGCCCCCGCCTCCGCCGATTCCGACCGTGCCCGGCTTCACCGGACGTGAGGGTGAAGTCGACTCCCTGGTGCGGCTGTTGACAGCCGGTGGGTCCCGCGAGAAATCACCGCGAACCCCTTTCGCCGTCCTCTCCGGAGCGCCCGGCATCGGCAAGACCGCCCTCGCGCTCCACGTCGCCCATCTGGTGAGCGGTCACTTTCCCGGCGGGTCCGTCCTGGTGCCGCTGACCCGTCCGGACGGAAGCCCCCGCCCGGCGGAGGAGGCCGCCGACGAAGTCCGCCGGGCGCTGCCCGCCGTGCCCGGGGCGCACCGGGGCCCCGCCCTTCTCGTCCTCGACGATGTCGTCCGCCCCGATCAGGTCCGCCCCCTGCTGACCGCGCACGCCTGCGGTGCGGCGATCGTCACCAGCCGGATGGGGCTCGCCGCGCTCGTCGCCACCCACGGCGGCACCGTGCACCGGCTCGGCGCTCTCGATCCGGAGCAGTCGCAGGCGCTCCTCACCGCGGTCGTCGGCCGGGAGCGGATCGCCGCCGAGCCCGCCGCGGCGCTCCCCCTCGCGACCGCGTGCGGCCACCATCCGCTCGCCCTGCGCATCGCCGCCGCTCGGCTGCTCACCCGGCCCCGGCTCCGCCTCGCGGACTACACCGACTGGCTCCTGCACGACGCCGTCGGCCGGCTCAGCCTCGCCGACGATCCCCAGATGTCGGTGCCGCACCGGCTGGACGAGGCCCTGAAGCGGCTCCCGCCGGCGCTCGCCGAGGCCCATCTGCGGCTGGCCGCGTCACCCCACGACCCGCTCACCACCGCACGGGCCGCCGCCGTCCTCGGACTTCCGGAGGAGACGACGGAGCAGGTCGTCGAGCGGCTCCTCGACGCCGGTTTCCTGGAGGAGGGCCAGCCGGGCGCCTTCTGGACGCACGATCTGCTGCGCGCGCACGCCCGCCGCGCGGCGGGCCCCTCCCCCGGCCACGCCGCCGCCCTCCTCCGCCCGCCCCGCGACGGGGAGTTCCCGCAGCTGGACGGCACCAGGCCCGCCGCCCTGAGGTGACGGCGCGGCCCCACCCGCAGAGACGCCCACCACCCCGGGCCCCATCTCGCCTTGCCACGAGAGGTGTGACGCACGCATGACCCTTACGTCGTACGCGGAGATCGCCGGAACCCGGCCCCGAGTCCGTCGAGATGTCCTGTTCACCCAGACCCCGAACGGCGTGATCTTCCACAAAGCCGACGGCGGTTTCCAGCTCACCGCCAAGTCCGGCTACCGGTTCGCCACGCTGCTCATGCCGTACCTGGACGGCAGCAGAGCGGTCGAGGAGATCTGCGCGGGCTTCGGCGACACCCAGAAGGCCATGGTGGGCGAGCTGGTGCAGGCGCTCTACGGGCGCGGCTTCGCCCGTCCCGTTCCGGCGCCGGAGGAGGCGGCGCCCGTGCCCGCTCCGCCCGTCGCCGCCCGCTTCGCCCCGCAGATCGCCTACATCGACCACTACGCCGATGCCGCCGACGCCCGGTTCGCCCGCTTCCGGGCGGCCCGGGTCGCGGTCATCGGCGACGGGCCGGTGGCCCGCTGGTGCGTGCTCTCCCTCGTACGGAACGGCTGCGCCGCCATCGGCGTCGACCGTTCCCTCGCCGAGGGCACCGCCGGTGTGACTCCGGAGGAGTTCGCGGCCGTCCGCGCGGAGGTCGCCGCGCTCGCCGAGGAGGGCTGCCCCGTCGAACTGCCCCTGCTGCCCGGGCCGGTGGCGGGCCGGCCTCGGGAGGGCTGGTCCGCGTACGAGGGGTACGACGTGGTGGTGGCCGCCGCCGGGCCCGGCGTCCCGGCCGTGCTGCTGCCGTTGCTGCGGGAGGGCGTGCCGCAGGGTCGTACGCTCCTGCCCGCCTGGACGTTCGGCGGCTCGGCGGTCGTCGGCCCGGCCATGACCCCCGAGTCGGCGTCCTGCTGGTCCTGCGCCGCCCTGCGGCTCGGGGCGGCCGGTGGTGCTGCCGCCTCGGACGCCGCCGAGCTGTGGAGCGGTCTCGCGCTCGGCACCGGTACGCCCGGGGTCCAGCCGACCGGACCGCTCGCGGCGATGTCGGACTGCGCGCCCTCACGGACGCCTCCCTCGACCGCGCGCTCACGGCGGTGGAGCGCATCGTCCGGGCCGAATGCGCCACCTCCGCCTGTCCCCGCGAACCCGACGTCTCGACCGTCTCCCGTGCTCCTGCCCTGTTCGGCGATCCGGCCGCGACCCGGGCGGTCCGCGCCGCCCACACCGCCCTCTACGGCCCCGCCCGGGTGGCCGACTGGCCGCCGTCCCTGGCTTCGGAGGACTTCCCGCTGTACGGGGGCGCGGGCGTCGCACTCCACGGAGAGAAGGACGTTCCCCTCGTCTACTGGATGCTCGGCACCGCGAGCCCCCGCCAGTGGGCGGCCACGGCCGGCCGGCTCCCGCCCAACCACTCTCCGCTCTTCGCACCGGACGTGCGTACGGCCCTGCCGCCGGCCATCACCGCCCTGACAGCGGCGGCGCTGAACCGGCTGGCAGGGCAGCGGACGCCCGACGGAGCTCTCAGGGATTGATCGGGCCGCGCTCGTGGGGGATCTTCTCCCCGGCCTCGACGGCGAGGGGAAGGCGGTTCTCGGCGGGCGGCAGCGGGCAGGTCGCGAAGTCGGTGTACGCGCAGGGCAGGTTGGTGGCCCGGTTGAAGTCGACGACCACCTCGCCGTCGGGTCCGGGTGCCTCGATCCGCAGGTTGCGGTTGGCCGCGTACGTGGTGACGCCCGAGGTCGCGTCGGTGAACAGCACCGTGAAGGTGCCGGGCGTGTGCCCGTTGAACGCCGTCAGGCTCAGCTCCCGGCCGTCGAGCCGGAAGTCGATCCGGCCCGGCGCGTCGTAGACGTGCCGCAGCCCCTCGACGGAGGCACCCACAGTGGTCGGCCGCGGCTCGGGGAAGGGGACGTACCGGCCGGTGACGACCCAGCGCGGATCGGGCGTGTACGCGGGAGTTCCGGCGAAGGCCACCCGCAGCGGGTGGCCGGGGTGCCGCGGCCGGACCACGTCGTGGCCGCCGCGCTTGGCGACCTCGATGACGATGTCGCCCCAGACCGCGTCGACGCCGCCGCGCTCGGGGATGACGCCGAAGACGTGCCGTCCCCGGACGACGGTGCCGTCGACGACGAGTTCCGCGCCCTCGTCGAGCTCGACGGTGACGCCGTCGGGTCCGGTCGACCAGACCCCGGGGGTGTCGGGGACGCGCTGCGGCTCGTCGGTGAGCCAGTGGAGGCCGGTGATGGCGAGGAAGCCGTGCTCGGCGGCGAGCCGGGCGTCCTTGTCGCGGTGCCACTCCTCCCACTCGGCGACGAAGGCCTTCACACCACTGTCGGTGTCGGTGTCGGTGTCGGTGTCGGTGTCGACCTCGGCTGCGGGAACGGGGGCGTTACGCGTGGTCATGGGTCCTCCTGATGTCGTCTGCGCATCGCGTGGGGGGCTTGCACCGGAGGCCGCTCGCGCCCGCCCGTGCCGACGGGGCCCGGAAGGGCGGCCGGAGGGTGACGCTCAGGGGGTGACGGGGACGCGGCGGTCGCGCGGGCGACGGCCGGCTGCCGGGACGAGGGCCTCGGGTCAGCCGGTACAGGCCGTGGTCGTGACGCGCACGTAGTCCACGTGTCGACGCGTCACGAGCAGGGTCATGCGGCCAGCAAAGCACAACTTCCGCGCCCTGGTGAAAGGTTCACCGAATGGGACGACGCGGTGGAACCGCGGAGTTACGGCCGTACGGGCGTGAGGATGGTGCAGATGCCCTCCGCCTCGCAGGCGGCGGGGTCGGTGACCGCGGCGCGGTCGGCCAGGGTGCGCAGTACGTCTCGGGTGGCGGCGAGCTCGGACATTCGCCGGGCGATGTCGTCGAGGTGCTCGTGGATGAGTCCGGTGACATGGGCGCAGGGCAGGTGGCCGTCGTCGCGAAGGGCGAGGACCGATCGGATCTCGGCGAGGGTGAGACCGGCGCGCTGCGCGTCGCGGACGAACGCGAGACGCGTGACGGCGTGCTCGGGGTAGCCGCGGTAGCCGCCCGGGGTCCGCAGTGGCGCGGGGAGCAGACCGCGGTCCTCGTAGAAGCGGAGCGTCTTGGTCGTCAGCCCGGCGCGGGCGGCGAGGTCACCGATGCGCATACCCCCAGATCAACTCTTGACCTTCCAGAGACCCCATCACCGTCACCTCGACCGGCGGCACCGTGCGCTGGCAACCGCCGAGCGCGGTGGTCTTCGTCGGGCAGCGGCCCGGCGGCGGGCCCGCGGCGTCCACCTGCTGCGATGCGCTGAACTTCTTCACCGACCCGGCGAGCGCCCACGTCTGGACAGGACGACACCCGGACATCCCCGGCCGCATCGTCGACCTGTCGGACGCGGAAGGCATCGGCCGCCGGACCTTCGGCCCCCTCCTCGCCCCCTGAGATCCACGACGGCCACCCGATCCCTGGTTCCGGCTCGACCGCGGCGCCGTCGCGCCGCGGCCTCCCCGGAAAGGATCCGCCGCTCCGAGGGGCCTAACGCCCCTGGAGCGCCTTGACGTTGTCGCCGAAGGTCCAGCCCCTCGACCCGTCCCAGTTCGCCGACCAGGTCATCAGGCCCTTGAGCGCCCCGCCGTAGTGGTTCCATGCCTGGGCCACGAGCGACGGCGCCATGTGGCCGCCGCCCGCGCCCGGCTGGGCGGGCAGGCCGGGGACCTGCTTGTCGTAGGGCACCCGGATGGTGGTGCCCTGGATCACGAGGCCCCGGTTCAGACAGTCGGTCTGCGCGACGAACCCGGCGACCGTGCCCGCGGAGTAGGAGTCACCCGAGCATCCGTACATGCTGCCGTTGTAGTACTGCATGTTGAGCCACCACAGGCGCCCGTTGTCGGCGTACTTCTTGACGATCGGCAGGTACGCGCCCCAGATCGAGCCGTAGACGATGCTGCCACCGGTGACGTAGGCGGTCTCCGGTGCCATCGTCAGTCCGAACCCGGCGGGCATCCGGGCGAGGACGCCGTCGATGATGTACACCAGGTTGGCCTGCGACGCGGACAGGGTGCCGATGCTGCCGCTGCCGACAAGACCGGTCTCGATGTCGATGTCGATCCCGTCGAAGTTGTACGTCTTCAGGATGGGCACGATGGTCGCGATGAACCGGTCCGCGACGGCACGGGAGTTGAGGTCGATCCCCGCGGCGGCGCCGCCGATGGACATGAGGAGCGTCGCTCCGGCCGCCTTGGCGTTGCACATCTGCGCCGGGGTGGAGACGCGGACGGTGTTGTCCATGCCGTCCTCCCACAGCACCGTCCCGTCCGAACGGATGACGGGGAAGGCGGCGTTGACGACGTTGTAGCCGTGGGCCGCGAAGCGGGGGTCGTCGATGGGCGCCCAACCGAAGGGCGGGTGGACGCCGTTGGCCGCGCCGTCCCAGTTCTCCCAGTACCCCTGGAGCACCTTTCCGGCGGGCTTGGGCTTGAGGGCACAGGTGTCCGCGGCGGCGGCGGACGGGGTGGCGGTCGCGGTGAGGGCGGCGGCCGCGAGCAGGGCGGCGAGACCCGCTCCGAGGACACGGGCGATACGAGAGCCTGGCATGCGTGCTCCTGGGGACGTGGGGGGATGGTCCTGGGCATGGCGCGCGCTCCAGCAGACCGTAGGTTGGTCCAGACCATTCGTCAACCACCCTCGCGCGCCCCGGTGTTGCTCCCCTACCGCTCCACGGCGTGCAGGGCCCGCAGCAGATGTCGCAGCACGGGGCCCGGCGGACCCGGTCGTACGGCGAGCGACGTGGTCACGGCGAGGTCCGTGAGCGGCCGGACGGCCACCCGGGGGACCGAGGGCACTCCGCGCACCTCGTAGAAGAGGGTCCACGAGGGTGCCCGCGCCGTGCCGATCGCGGCGAGGGTCGCCCTGAGATCGGTGAACGGCGGCCCCGGTACCGGTCGGGACCCGGCGGCAGCGTGCAGGGCGCCGGTGACCAGCTCATGGAAGGGAGGGTTACCGCCCTCGGGCGCGAGCCGGAGCGGGAGGCAGGCCAGTTGCTCCAGCCGGAGCGCCCGCCCGGCCGCGAGCGGATGGCTCTCCGGCAGTGCGACGTACAGCGGATCGTTCCACAGCGGCAGCAGTTCGAGACCGGGCGCGCTCGGCACCGCCCGGACCAGGGCCGCGTCCAGCTCTCCGGCACGCACCGCCGCCAGTCGGCGGACGACCGGCAGTCTGTGCAGACGTACCTGCAGGTGCGGTGCGCCGGTGGCGAGTTCACCCAGGACGCGGTCGATCCGGTCGCCCGGTCCGTGGACGGCGGCGAGGCGCAGGATCCCGTCGTCACCGGCCGTGACATCGGCAGCCACGCGCGACGCCTGCTCGGCGGCAGCGAGTACGGCGCGGGCCTCGGGCAACAGCCGTTCACCCGCACCGGAGAGGCCGACCCGCCGGGTGGTGCGCTCGAAGAGCACCACGCCCCACTCGCGTTCGAGCCGCCTGATCTGCTGGCTGACCGCCGACTGGACGATGCCGAGGCGCTCGGCGGCCTTCCCGAAGCCGCCTTCCTCGGCCACGGCCACGAAGTACCGCAGCTGGCGCAGCTCCATGAGGCTTTCCGCCCCTCTCGTTCCTCGCGCGGCCCATTCATCACGAACGGTGATGTCTGTCCTCGACAACCGCCTGTGGTGCGACAGGTCTTCCCGGTCTCGAATGGAACCCGACACCGAAGATCCATGACGAAGGAGCGAGGAACGATGTCCGAGATCGGAACGGCACTGGTGGTACGTCCCGGAGAGGCCGAGGAGATTCGACTCCCCCACGGCGGCGGGTTCCACCTCCTGGCCGACGCGGGCGACACGGCAGGCGCGCTGGGGGCCAATCGTCTCGTCCTCGGCGAGGGCGCGACCGGCGCCCGGCCGCACTACCACGCCCTCTCGACCGAGGTGTTCTACGTGCTCGACGGCTCCGCGCGGTTCACCCTGGACGGCCGTACGACGACCGTGGCCGTCGGCGGGCTGGTCTCCGTCCCGCCCAGGGTGCCGCATTCCTTCGGTGCCGCTCCCGGCTCGACCGCGGACCTGCTCGTGGTCCTGACGCCGGGCGTCGCCCGCTTCGGCTACTTCCGGTCCCTGGGCCGCATCCAGCAGGGCCTGGAGACCTTCGACGACCTCCTCTCCCGGCAGGACCACTACGACGTGCACTTCCTGTGACGCCGCGCGGCTGCCTCAAGCCGCGCGGTATCGGACCAGGTGCAGAGCCGGACCAGGTGCAGAGGCAGGCCGGGCGGAGCCGTCAGGCCGTAGGGATCCGTCAGGCCGTGTGCAGCGTCAGGCCATAGCGGGCGAGGATCTCGTTCACGGGCTGGAACCAGGTCTCGCCGCCGGACGAGCAGTTGCCCCAGCCGCCGGACGTGACGCCCTGGGCCTGGTCGCCGCTGATGAACGCGCCACCGGAGTCACCGCCCTCCGCGCACACGCTGGTCTTCGTCATCTGCTGGACGGCGCCCTGGCTGTAGTTCACGGTCTCGTTCTTGGCCAGGACGGTGCCGCAGTGCCACTTGGTCGTGGACCCGGAGCGGCAGATCGAGGCTCCCACCGGCGCCTCGGCGGAGCCCCGGACGAGCCGGTCCGACACCGTCCCCCAGCCGAGCACGACGGGCACCGTCCACCAGCCGCTGTGGATGCTCACGTACGCGTAGTCGTTCCCGGGGAACGAGGAGCCCTGGAAGGTCCCCATGGCGGATCCGTCCCAGCCCCGGACCGCGGCACCGGCCCCGCCGCAGTGCCCCGCCGTGACGAAGCCGCCGTGGACGGAGAAGCCTATGGAGCAGCGGACGTTGCCGGTGTAGTACGGATCGCCGCCGACGGTTCCGGCGGCGTACGTACGGGGTGCGGTCGCCGTTTCGGCGACGGTGACGGGACCGGCCTCGCGAGCCCGCTCGACGAAGGCACGCACGGCGGGGGCGTTCCGGTCGGCGTGGACGACGGTGACGACGACGCTGTTGGCGCGGGGGTCGACGTGCCAGCCGGCGACACCCGCGGGGGCGGTGCGGGCGTCGAGCCGGGCCTTGGCGCGGTCGAGCGCGCCGGCACTGTGCCGGACGAGCCGGGTGTCGGCGCCGAGCGCCCTGACCTCCGCCTCCTCGTCGCGGTCGGTGAGGGCGACGACGAGCCGCCCGGTGCGGGCGTCGAACCAGGCACCGCCGTAGGAGCCCCCCGCGGCCTCCCTCGCCTCGGACTCCACGCGGGCCGCGGCGCGTTCGGCCGTCAGTCGTTCCTCGGCCTGCTGCGCGGTGAGCCCGAGGTCCTGACGCATGCCGTCGAGGAGACCCGTCGAAGCGGCGGGTTCGGCAGCGGTGGGGACGGCGCTCGCGGGTGCGGCCTGTGCGGCGCCGAGTCCGACGGTGAGTAAGAGGGCCGCAGCGGCGGCGCGCAGGGCGGAAGTGCGTTTCACAGGAGCCTCCTGTAGTGGGGGGAGCAGGCGCTGAGAGCGCTCTCAAGCAAGCGCGGGAGTCACGGTAGCGAGACCTCGCTTGTCAGGTCCATACCACGCACAGAGATTCCGGCCGGAGGTCGGAATCTCTGTGCGTCCGCGCCGGAACCGCCGAACGTCCACCATCGCTTGCTGCAAAAGATTGCAAGATCTTGCCGACCCACCTCACCGGCTGCTTGACTCACCAGCGATCACCGGCAGTTGAACCATCCCCCGCGCACGAGAGGAACATCGATGAGCAGTCAGTACGACGTCCTCGTCCTGGGAGGCGCCGGCGTCGACACGATCGTGTACGTCCCCGAGCTCCCCCTGCCGTACGCCGACAGCTACATGATCCGGCCGGGCATCGAGACCCGCGCCGGGCAGACCGGCGATTTCGTGGCGCTGGGCCTGAGCGCGCTCGGTCTGCGGACCCATCACCTCGACATGATCGGCGACGACCCCTCCGGCGACCTCGTCCGCGCGTTCCACCGCGACCGCGGCATCGGGTTCACCGAAGTCCCCCTGCCCGGCGGGACGAAGCGGGCCGTCAACCTCGTCGGCCCCGACGGCCGCCGGCTCTCGCTCTACGACGACAGCCGCTCCCGGGAGTCCGACCGGCTGCCCGAGGAGCTGGTCCGCTCCCTGGCGTCGGCAAGCCGTCACGCCCACGTCTCGATCACGTACCCCTGCGCCTTCGCCCTTCCGCAGCTGCGCGAAGCGGGCGTCAGCATCTCCACGGACCTGCACAACTGGGACGGGGAGAACCCCTACCACGAGCCCTTCGCCTACGGCGCGGACATCGTCTTCGTCTCGACCACGGCCCTGGCGGACAAGGAACGGACCATGCGCCGGATCCTGGAGCGGGGCAGGGCGGAGGTCGTGATCGCCACCGCCGGAGCCGAGGGCGCGTACATGCTGACCGCCGACGGACTCGTGCACGTACCGCCCGTCTCGCCCCGCGAACCGGTGGTCGATTCCAACGGCGCGGGCGACGCCTTCGCCTCCGGTTTCCTCTTCGGCCGCCTGACCGGCGAGGACTTCGGCCGGTGCGCTCTCTACGGCGCGGTGGCGGGCGCCTACGCGTGCACCGTGCCGGCCACCGCGAGCGACGCCATCGACCGCGCCGGGCTCCTCAAGGAGGCCGGCGAGCCGCGCTGACCGCGAACGCCCGGAAGGGCCGGGTCCGTCACACGACGGACCCGGCCCTTCGGCCACAGACGGATCAGACCGATCAGACGCGGTCGGCCGCGATCAGGACGTACTGGAAGGAGCCGTCCTTGTAGGAGTTGATGAACGCCTCCTCGATGCCGGTGACCAGGGACGACGTGGCGCGCAGCTCCCAGTAGGGCAGGGTGTCCGGCGTCAGGTCGATCACGGCCTGCGGAACGAGGCGGTTGTCGGCCATCGCGCGCAGGTACTCGCGGCGGGAGTGGATGTTGCACTCGAAGTGCGCGTTGATCTGGGAGACCCACTTCGAGGGCTGGCCGTAGCGCGGGTTCCAGCAGCCGGTGATGGTCACGTAGCGGCCGCCGACCTTGAGGAAGCGGGAGTGCTCGGCGAAGAGGTCGTCGAGGTCGACGTACATGCTCGACTCGTTGTTCCACGAGCCGGCGATGCTGCCCTTCTCGAACGGGGTGTCCAGCATGTTGCAGACCTGGGCACGGACGTGGTCGTCGATGCCGAGCTCCTTCGCGCGGTTGTTGCCGAACTCGGCCTGCGTGGAGGAAAGGGTGACGCCCTCGACCTTGCAGCCGAAGCGCTGGTGGGCCATGACGCTCGAACCGCCGCGACCACAGCCGGCGTCCACGAGCGTGTCGTCGCGCCCGATGACGCCGAGGTTGTCCAGGAGGACCACGGCCTGCGCGGACTCCAGCCGGTGCAGCTCGCTGATCAGCTTCTTCTCGTACTCGCTGTCCTCGGTGTCCCCGAGGGAGGCGTGGTCGATGTCGCCGATGCCGTAGTGGTGGTGGTAGAGCCCGTCCACGTCACCCAGGCGCAGGTTCACGGGCCTGGCCTCGTTGTTCCAGTAACGGGCGATGTCACCCTGATAGGGCGTCGCCGGGGAGGGAACGAAGGTGGCGGCGCCGTTGACGGTGGTGTACTCGGTGCTGGTCACAGATAATCCATTTCTTACCAGAAATCGGGCAGGCTGTAGCGATAGGTGTTGGTCTGGTGCCAGTAGTGGTTGCCGTCCACCCACACGGCCACGCCCCGCAGGAAGCGCAGCACGGTCGGGGCGGGACAGGCGGCGGCGAGGGCGGCGGCCTCGGCCTCGAAGGCGTGCATGAGGTCGTTGTGGACCTCGACGGCCTTCAGATAGCCCTCCCGGTCGGAGACGCCCTCGCGCTCGGCGATCACCACGGGCAGGTTCAGGTGCTTGCCGGGACTGGCGAGTTCCTTCATGTACGAGTACAGGTCGTTCACGATGGTGGTCGCGTTTCCGGCGAGCGCGAGGACGCGCTGCATGGCCGGCTGGGCGTGCAGGTCCGCCGGGAGTTCGTAGCCGCCGACGGTGTCGGTGATGGTGGGGCAGGGGCGGAAGTTGTTGAACTGCCGCATCGCCAGGTACTCCCACACCTCCGGCACGTGGTCCGTCTCGGCCCAGGCGGCCTCGGCGAGGTAGCCGAGGTGCAGTCGGGCCATGTCGTGCCGGAACCGGTCGGCCTGGGAGGGGGTCGACTGGTTGACGAAGTACTCCATGGCGGAGCGGTAGGCGCGCCGCGGGGCGTCCGCGTGGAGCGACTCCGCCCAGAGCGGCTGGTACTCCTTCGTCGTGTGCAGGGGGTCGAGGGCGGTGTGCGCGAGGAGCAGCCGTCCGCCGAGGCCGATGGGCGAACCGCCGTGGTCCTCGCAGTAGCAGTCGTCGACGGCGTTCTCGGCGACCATCAGCCGTGTGGCGAGCATCAGGTGCTCGACGGTCGGGGCGTCCGGGTGGCAGGCGACCATGTAGCGCCCGACGGAGAATCCGTCGAACTCGCCCTCCCAGTCCTCGGGGTACAGCTGCACCTCGTCGAGTGCCCAGGACTTGATCCTGCGGCTGACCTCGTCCACCCGCACCGGGTCGGGTTCGGGAATCGGGTGGTGATACAGGCCGGGGATCGGCCGGCCCTCCACCGGCGCCGGAGGCTCCGGCAGTTCGGGGACCGCCTCGTGACGGGCCAGGGACAGTCCGGCGGTGCCGAGGCCGCTGGGTCCCGGCAGGACGAATCCCGGCTCGGAAACCGGCGGCGCGGTCACGACGGCGCCGACCGGCGACGCCGGAGCGGCCACGACAGCCGGAGCGGCCACGGGCGCGGTGGCGGCCACGGGCGCGGAAGCGACCAGGGGTGCGGTGCCGGTACCGGTCGCGACGGCGGCCGCGGCCGTGAGAGCGGCTGCCCCGGCCGTCTCGGTGGGATCGGCCGCCCGTCCGAGTACATGGATCCCGAAGTGGGCGGCGGCGGTGGGCAGGCTCGACTGCAGAGGGGAAAGCCCGGGTTCGGGCATCCGTGACTCCTTGGTGAGGGGGTGGGCTGTCCGGGGTCCCGGGCCCGCTCGGCCGGCCCGGGAGGGTCCGGGCTGCCGTGGCCGCCAACGCGGCGAGCGTGCGTGCCAGGCGCCGCGAGCCCGGACTGATCGGCGAGACGCCCTGGGGGGTGTTTCGAAAGTCCTGTGCGGTGCCCGCGGTGTCCGGTGCGTGCCCTCGGCGTGCCGGACGAAGGCCCTCGATGGGGGTCCCCCCGCTCGAGCGAAGCCGAGAGTGGGGGAGGAGCTACTTGGGTCTTTGGCCGGTGCGGCGAGGGGGCGTGCCGGGCGCCGCGGGTGCTGTGCGGGACTTTCGAAACACCCCTAGTGCCTGCGGGCGATCTCCACGTTCTCGAGCACGCCCAGCGCATTGGGCACGAGGATGGCGGCGGAGTAGTACGTGGTGACGAGGTACGACATGATCGCCTGCTCGCTGATGCCCATGAAGCGCACCGAGAGTCCGGGCTCGTACTCCTCCGGAAGACCGGTCTGGCGGAGGCCGATGACACCCTGGTTGTCCTCGCCGAGACGCATGGCGAGGATCGAGCTGGTGTTCTCCTTGGTGATGGGGATCTTGTTGCAGGGCAGCAGCGGGACTCCCCGCCAGCTGAGGACCTGCTGACCGTCGAGGTCGACGGTGCCCGGGTTGAGTCCGCGGGCGTTCCACTCGCGCCCGATCGCGGCGATCGTCCGGGGGTGGGCGAGGAAGAGCTTGGTGCCGCGGCGGCGGCAGAGGAGCTCGTCGAGGTCGTCCGGGGTGGGCGGGCCCGAGTGGGTCTGGATCCGCTGCTTGAAGTCGGCGTTGTGGAGGAGGCCGAACTCCCGGTTGTTGATCAGCTCGTGCTCCTGGCGCTCGCGCAGCGCCTCGATGGTGAGCCTGAGCTGCTCCTCCGTCTGGTTCATCGGCCCGTTGTAGAGGTCGGCGACCCTGGTGTGCACCCGCAGAACGGTCTGCGCGACGGAGAGTTCGTACTCGCGGGGCTTGAGCTCGTAGTCGACGAAGGCACCCGGCAGCGCGACCTCGCCGGTGTGGCCGGCCGACATCGCGATCTCGGCCTCACCGTGACGGTTCTGGCGCTGGAGCGGAAGCGAGCTGAACTCCTCGATGTGGGCCTGGAGGCCCGGCGCGGAGGCCAGCACGGCGGCGAACTCGGCGCGGGAGAGGGTGAGCAGCGTGCCGGAGGTCTCGGCGGTGGCGGTGTAGTCCCATCGGGCGTCGGCGTCCAGAAGGGCGTTCTCACCGAAGCGGTCGCCGTCGGCGAGTACCGCCACGGCCACATCGTCGCCGTACTTGCCGAGCGAGGTCTGGTTGATGCGTCCGTGGGCGACGAGGTGGATCTCCTCGGCGGGGGCGCCGCGCTCGACGAGCACCTCGCCGGCGCTGAAGTCGCGCTGGACGCACCGGCCGGCCAGCGCGTTCAGCACCTCCTCGTCCTCGAAGCCGCGCAGCAGCGCGAGTTCGCCGAGCTCACGGGGGATCACCCGGACGCGGGCACCGTCCTGGACGAACTCGATGCGCCCGTCACCGACGGTGTAGCTCAGCCGGCGGTTGACCCGGTAGGCGCCACCCTTGGTCTCGACCCAGGGGAGCATCCGCAGCAGCCAGCGGGAGCTGATCTCCTGCATCTGCGGGGCGGACTTGGTCGTGGTGGCGAGGTTCCGGGCGGCCGCGGTGCTGAGGCTGGACTGCTTCGGCGCGTCCAGCTGTGCGTCCGGGCTCGTGTCAACGGTCATGAGGCGGGCTCTCCTTCGCAGGGGGGTGGTGACCGGCACACGGGTGCCTTGGTCAGTGAAAGAGGAGAAAAGCGAGAAAGCAGTGAAAGCGATGAAAGGGGAAAAGGGGGATAAAGCTCTGGGAATCCGTCCAGATCCCGGGGAACAGTAACGGCCGGTACACCCCGCGCACCCCATCAGATCGAGGGCATTACCTCGAAACGGCGATCTTGCCCGCCGTGAGGTTTAAGCAGGTGAACTGCGATATTCGGGCCATGTGGCCGAGAGCCCATGGGTCCGGCCGTCCGTCCGTCCCGTTTCCGGTTCGAGCACCGCGTCAACGTTCGGCCCGTCCCCGCCGGAACTCCGACACACCTGCCACCAGCGGCGTCAAATCGTTCTCTACTGTGACAAAACGTCACCTCCGGGCTAGATTCGGCTTCCAGTCATCTCTCGTCGCCTCAAGGGGTGGGCAGGAAGGGCGGCGAACCCGCCGAAGACGAACGAACCATGGCCCGCCGGACGCCCCCTACGCGGTCTTCCACCACGCCAGTCCCACTCCGAGCGTCCTCCACGGCATCACCGGCTTCACGATCGAGAAGCGCCCGACGACCGGGCCGCCCGGGGACCTCACCGAATCGCCTTCGAGGTAGGTCATGTCGAACGCTGGTACCAGTACGGACGCCACCACCGCCGGGTCCCCGCCCACGGCGAAACTGACGCTCGTCACGCTGACCGCGATGGTCGTCGGGTCCATGGTGGGCGCCGGCGTGTTCTCGCTGCCCCGGAGGTTCGCCCAGGAGACGGGTGTCGCGGGGGCGCTGATCGCCTGGGCGATCGCCGGATTCGGCATGCTGATGCTCGCGTTCGTCTTCCAGACGCTCGCGGTGCGCCGCCCCGACCTGGACGCCGGTGTCTACGCGTACGCGAAGGCCGGTTTCGGCGAGTACCTGGGCTTCTTCTCGGCCTTCGGCTACTGGGCCAGCGCCTGCGTCGGCAACGTGACGTACTGGGTGCTCATCATGTCCACGATCGGCGCGATCGCCCCGGCGCTCGGCGACGGCGACACCGCGCTCTCGATCGTCCTGTCCTCCGTCGGACTGTGGGCGTTCTTCCTGCTGATCAGGCGCGGGGTGAAGGAGGCCGCGGCGATCAACCGGATCGTGACCGTGGCCAAGGTCGTGCCCATCATCGTCTTCGTCATCCTGGCCCTGTTCTCCTTCGACGCGTCCGTCTTCGCGGAAAACTGGGGCGGCGCCGACTACGCGGGCTCGCTGTTCAACCAGGTCCGCGGCACCATGCTCGCCACCGTCTTCGTCTTCCTCGGCGTCGAGGGCGCCAGCGTCTACTCCCGGCACGCCAAGCGCCGCGAGGACGTGGGCAAGGCCACGATCCTGGGCTTTCTCAGCGTCTTCGCCGTCTTCGCCTCGGTGACCATCGTGTCGTACGGCATCATGCCCATGAGCGAGATCGCCGAGCTGCGCCAGCCCTCCATGGCGGGCGTCCTGGAGGCCGCCGTCGGTACCTGGGGCAAGGTCTTCGTCAGCGTCGGCCTCATCATCTCGGTCCTCGGCGCCTATCTGGCCTGGACCCTGATGGCCGCCGAGGTGCTCTTCGTGGCGGCCAAGGACGACGACATGCCGCGCTTCCTGGGGCGCTCCAGCGGCGACGACGTCCCCGTCCCGGCCCTCCTGATGACCACGGCCCTCAGCCAGGCCGTGCTGGTCGTCACGGCCTTCTCCGACGACGCGTTCAACTTCGCCCTCGACCTGACCAGCGCGCTGAGCCTGATCCCGTTCCTGCTCGCCGCGGCGTTCGCGGTGAAGATCGCGCTGAGACCCGCGCGGGAGAAGGTCACCGGGCAGAGCACCCGGCGGGAGCTGGTCGTGGGCGTCCTCGCCACGATCTACACGGCGTTCCTGCTGTCCGCGGCCGGGCTCAAGTTCGTACTCGTCTCCTTCATCCTCTACGCGCCCGCGACCTTCCTGTTCGTCAAGGCCCGGCGCGAGCAGGGCCGACAGCTGTTCTCCCCGCGCGAGCTGGTGATCCTCGTCGTCTCCATCGCCGGCGCCGTCATGGGGGTCGTGGCCCTCGCGGCCGGCTGGATCAGTCTCTGAGCCCCTCCTCCCCCGCCCCTCCGTTCGTCCGCCCCTCCCTTCGTCACCCGTACTCGAAAGGCCCCGCATGACCAGCAACGACGCGTCCGCCAAGCCCGCGCTCGGCGTGTACTCCGAGGTCGGACGACTCCGCAAGGTCCTTGTCTGCTCCCCGGGGCTCGCCCACCGCCGGCTGACCCCGACCAACTCGGACGACCTGCTGTTCGACGACGTGATGTGGGTGGAGAACGCACAGCGCGACCACGCCGACTTCGTCAACAAACTGACCCAGCGCGGCGTCGAGGTCGTGGAGCTGCACCATCTGCTCTCCGAGACGATGGCGATCCCCGAGGCGCGGGCCTGGCTCCTCGACCGGAAGATCATCGCCAACGAGGTCGGCCTCGGTCTCATCGACGACACCCGTGCCTTCCTGGACTCCGTCGCACCGCGCGATCTGGCCGACTACCTGATCGGCGGCCTGTCGACGGCCGACCTCCCCGGGGAGTTCCGTTCCGGGTACGTCTCCCTGGCCCGCGAGGCGACCGGGGTGCGCGAGTACCTGATGCCGCCGCTGCCGAACACGCTCTACACCCGGGACACCACCTGCTGGCTGTACGGCGGCGTGACGCTGAACCCGCTGTACTGGCCGGCCCGGCACGGCGAGACCCTCCTCATGAAGGCGATCTACGGCTTCCACCCCGACTACAAGGACGCCGCCGTCTGGTGGGGCGACCCCGAGCAGGACTGGGGCCAGGCCACCTTCGAGGGCGGCGACATCATGCCCGTCGGCAACGGGGTCGTCCTCATGGGCATGAGCGAACGCACCTCCCGGCAGGCCATCACCCAGGTCGCCGCCTCGCTGTTCGAGAACGGCGCGGCCGACCGGGTCATCGTCGCGGGCATGCCGAAGCTGCGCTCCGCGATGCACCTGGACACCGTCTTCACCTTCGCCGACCGGGACATCGTCACGCTCTACCCGAAGATCATGGACTCGGTCCACACCTTCACCCTGCGGCCCGGCGACAAGGCCCCCGGCGTGGACATCACCGACGAGGGCGGCACCGCGTTCGTGGACGTGGTCGCCAAGGGCCTCGGTCTGCCGAAGCTCCAGGTCATCGAGACCGGCGGCGACGTGTACGCCTCCGAACGGCAGCAGTGGGACAGCGGCAACAACGCCGTCGCCCTCGAACCCGGTGTCGTCTTCACGTACGACCGGAACACCCAGACCAACACGCTGCTGCGCAAGGCGGGGGTCGAGGTCATCACCATCGTCGGTGCCGAGCTCGGCCGGGGTCGCGGCGGCGGCCACTGCATGACCTGCCCGCTGATCCGCGACGCGGTCGATTTCTGACGACGCGTGAAAGAACCGGCCACCCCGCCTCGGGGTGGCCGGTTCCCTGTGTCCCGGTCAGCAGGGTCAGCCGTCAGTCCTGAGACCCCGTGCCCGCCAGCTGCTCGGCGAGCTCCCGCTCGCTCTCCTCCGACAGCGAGGTCTTCAGCACGGTTCCGCCGAACTGCTCGACGGCCGCGGCGAACTTGTCCTCGGTGACCTTCGAGGCCATGACCACGACGGCGGACGAGCCGGGTGCGAGCAGCGACTGGACCTTGTCGCGGAACTTGTTGTCGACACCCATCTGGTTCAGCTTGCCGATGAGTCCGCCGACGGCGGCGCCCACCACGCCGATGCCCGGCGTGAGGATGATCATGCCGAAGACCATCCCCCAGAGGGCACCGGCGGTGGCCGAGAGGGCGGCCTCCCCCTTCCTCCGCGCGGGGGTGTCCACATGGGTCTTGCCGTCCGCGTCCACCGAGACGATGGCGAGTCCGGTCAGCTCGATCACATGGCTGCCCTCGAGCTTCTGCACCGCGTCGAAGGCTCTGTTCGCGACGGCGCGATCGTCGTAGCCGAGGACGATGAGTTCGGACATACCGCTCTCCTCCTGTGTCAGTACCGCTGCGCCTTGGTGAGTCTCGGGGTGAGCACCGGCTCGGGAGGCTGCCTGCTGATGACCAACGGCTGCTGGCGTTCGCCCGGTTCGAGGTCCTCGACACCGACGAACTGCGTCTCGACCACATTGCCCGAGGCGTCGAGGAAGTCGACCTGCACGGCGTAGGAGGCCTCCTCGTCCGTCTTGTTGGTGATGTTCAGGACGACGGTCAGCACGCCGCCGGTGTCCGCGCGCGGCTTGCCGGTCATCGCGACCTCGTTCAGCGCGTTGCCCGGGGCCTTCACGTCCTTCAGTTCGTCCTCGGCCTGTTGGCGCGTACGCTCGATCTCCGCCCCGATGGACGCCTTGCGTTCGGCTTCCCGCGCGGAGGCCGAGGCCGCCGCCGAAGAGGCGGACGCGCGGGCGGATTCGACCACCTCCGCCGCCGACGAGGCGACGGAGGACGGCAGTTCGCCCGAGAAGCCGGCGGTGTCGGGGGCCGTGGGCCGTTCGCTGAAGGTGGGGCCGCCGGTGTCGTCGTTCCCGGTGTCGCAGGACACGAGTCCGGCGGCGCCGAGGCCCGTGACGACGACGGCGACGGCCGCGGTCACCGCGCGTGCGCGGACCGACCGCCTCGCGCGCGTCGATGTGGGGTTCACAGCTTGCGTCCTCTTTCGTCGTCGGTGCCGGAGTCGATGGGGAAGTGGGAGCAGGTGCCGGCGTCAGTAGCGCAGGACGCCGGCGATGCGGCCCATGTCGAGCAGGGCGTCGTCGCGGACGAACTGGACCTCGGCTCCGGTGTCGAGGGCGCGTTCGACGATCTCGTCGACCATGTCGTCGCGCGCCTCGGGCTCGCCGGGCTCGGCGGGCTCCAGATGGCCCCCCTCGTCCCGTACGACGGTCCGGTAGTGGTCCTCGACGGCGAGCAGCCGGATCCGGCCGTCCTTCACGGCCTGCCACACCTCGTCGATGCCGCCGGCGAACTCGCGACGCCCCCGGGCGGCGTCGAGTTCGGCCAGGACGGTGGTCGCCGCCGCGGCCTCACGGGCGACGCGGGCCGGCTCGACGGCCTCGTGGACCGCCGTGGCCGGTCCCCGCGCGAGACCTCCGTGGTGGACGGGTGTCGCGCCCGCCTGGAGCGGCCCGGTGTCTTCCAGAAGTGCGAGGGCTGCCGGTTCGCCGATCACGTACAGCGGGCGCGGCTCGGAGGCGAGTACGGCGCGCAGTGCCGTGTGCGCCTCGCGCAGGAACTGGCGGGTGGCCTCGTCCTGGAAGGTGCTGGGCAGGTCGCCGATCCGCTCCTTGCGCTCCGCGTCCGGGTCTTCGAGGCTGCGCGTGAACGGGAAGCCGTCCCCGGTGTGCTCGGTGACCCGCTCGGGGCTGCCGCTCCACAGCGAGACCCGGTCGGCCGCGACCGCGAGCGCCCAGGAGGGCTGCTCGGCGGCCTGGGCGGCGACGAGGTTCCGGGTGAGGAAGGTGTCGGCGAGGACGACGCGCTCGGGGACCGACCGGGCCACCGTCCACACGTAGTGCTCCCCGGGGGCCACGAAGATCACCAGGCCGTCCTCGGCGTGCGCGAGGTCGGTCTCGGCCACCGCCCGGCGCAGCTGGTCCAGGACGTCGCCGCGTCGCTCGCGGGTCACCGCCGGGTCGTCCTGGATCGCCTTCTCCGCCGCGGCCACGAGGTTGCGCAGGCGCACGGGGTCCTGGGCGTTGTCCGGCTCGCGGCGGTGCGTGGGCATCACGAGGGACACGGCGGGGTACGGGCGGGGCTGTCGCAGCTTCGCGAGAACGTCGCTGCTGAGCACGGGGTCCATGGGGAAGCCTTCCTGGCGAATTCCGGCTGTTCTGCGGGGTGAGGGGGCCCGGCTATTGGGGACCGGCGAGCTGCTCGGCCAGTTCCCTCTCGTCCTCGTCGCTGAGCGAGGTCTTGAGGACGGTGCCACCGTGCGGCTGCATGGCCACCGTGAACTTGTCGTCGGTGAGCTTCGAGGTCATGATCACGACGGCGGCCGTGCCGGGCTTGAGGAGGTCCTCCACCTGTTGGCGGAACCCGTCGTCGACTCCGGACTTGCTGATCCTGCCGATGAGGCCGCCGAGGGCCGCTCCGGCCAGGAGTCCGACGCCCGGGAGCAGGAAGAGGAGGCCGAAGATGGCTCCCCAGATGGCGCCGGAGGCAGCGGAGGCGCCGACGACCTTGCTGTTGGTGTCGACGTGCGTGCTGCCGTCGGCGTCCACGGAGACGATCGCGAGACCGTTCAGGTGCACGACATAGTCGCGCTGCAGATCCAGCACCGTGCCGTAGGCCTGCTCGGCCACCTCGGGGTCGTCGTATCCGATGACGATGAGTTCAGCCATTCCCGCCTCCTCGGGGAAGGGGATCCTCGGGGTCTCCCTTCCGACGGAGAGACACGGAGGGCCTCTCCAGGGCCACGAAGTGTCATCTTGTCCCGATATGTACATGGTCGCGACTCGGTGGGCCCTTCAGGCGGGCATACGGGTGCGTCCGGCCGCGCGGGCCGATGCCGACGTCCGGAGGCGCACGGGGAGGGTGGCAGGGTCGACTCGCGGCGCGGCCGGGCCCTGGAAGCGACGACCGTCGCAGGGGGCGAGGCGCCGGGCACGGTCTACGGCCGGGTGCGGTGCGGGCTACCGCTGACGCAGTGAGGTGAGCTCCACGTCGACCGCTTCCCGCAGGAGCGTGCGCGCGTGGTCGATCGTGAGGCCGCCGCTCAGCCAGCGCATGCTCAGGCCCTCCAGGAGGGCGGTGAGCCGTTCCCCCGCGGCGGCGAGCGCGGCCGCCGGCGCCATGGGCTGCACCTGGCCCAGGAGCGCGGCCACTTCCTGCACCCAGATCAGGGTCGCCCGCGCGAGGTCCTCGCGCAGGACGGGGTCGAAGACGGCGCTGGCTCGCAGCTCGCCCCAGGCCGAGCTGTTCTCCCGCACCTCCGGGGTGTCCTGGAGTTCCAGGAGGAGGACCTCGTCGAGCTCCTCGCGGGGGCTGAGCGGCTCCGCGTCGGGGTCCCGCGAGGTCGTGTACCGCTCGGCGCGGTCGTTGATGAACTCGAGCGTGTGCCGCAGGATCCCGGTGCGGTCCTTGAAGTGGTAGTAGATCAGGCCGGTGGAGACCCCGGCCTCCGCGGCCAGTTCCTCCACGCGAAGGCCGCGCACCCCGCGCCGGGCGATCACCCGGGCGGCCGCTTCCAGGATCTGAGTACTGCGAGACGACATGCCGTGAACCCTATCCGGACGTGGGGGCGATGTGATCGTCGCCGTCGCTCCGCCGCCCGGGCACGGTCTGCCGGTCAGCGGTTCACCCGGTGCTGGCCGACGACGACCGTGACCGGGCCACCGGCGGGACCCGCCTCGACCAGCCGGGCGATGACGAGCCGTTCGCCGTCGGAGCTGCGGACGCAGAACGGCCGCTCGTCCGCGAGGTCGTCGAGCGGCAGGCGCGTGACCGGTTCCGAGTCGATCCCCCGCTCGCACTCCGCCGGGCTCAGCGAGTCGCCGGAGGCGACGAAGGCGTCCGTGTTCTCGGGCACGACGAGCTCCTCGCCCTCACGGGCGAGGTACCAGCCGGCGGTCTCGGCGGGCACCACCTTCCCGGTGGCGAGATCGAACTCGTAGCCGTTGTCGGGTGCCGTCAGTTCGACGTCGGAGAAGCCATGCGTGTACGTGACCTCGGGGGCGGCGTCGGACGGGCCTTCCGGGGCGGACAGGTAGTACACGGCTCCGCCGGCCAGCGCGAGAACCGCGGCGGTGGCCCCGGCGAGCAGGGCCGTACGCCCACCCCGTCGGCGGGCCCGGCGCCGCGACTCCTTCGCGCCCTCGTCCGCCGGGACCCGCTGCGTGGGCGGCCGGACCGGCGCGGGGGTGGCCGTGCTCGTGGGCTGGGCATGCAGGGGCGGGGGCGTGCGGTCCGAGGGATGCGCGGGAGCCGTACCCGCCCCCCGGCCCGCGATCTCCTGTCTCACCGCTCCCGGCAGCCAGCCCTCGGAGAACTCCGGCGTGGCACCGACCGCCGCATGTTCGCGTACGGCCGCGATCAGCTCGGCGGGGGTGGGCCGCTCCTCCGGCCGCTTGGCCAGGCACCAGCCCAGGAGGGCGCGCAGCTCCCCCGATACGCGGGAGAGGTCGGCCGGTTCGTGGACCACCCGGTACAGCGCGGCCGATTCGGGCCCCGTCCCGAACGGCAGGGCGCCCCCGGCCACGTAGGCGGCGAGCGCACCGAGCGCGAACACGTCGGTCGCGGACGTCACCGGAAGGCCGAGCGCCTGCTCGGGCGCCATGTAGGCGGCGGTTCCGATGCGCAGCCCGGTGCCGGTGAGCCCGGTGGCGTCGGCCGCCCGCGCGATGCCGAAGTCGATGACGCGGGGGCCGTCCTCGGCGATCAGGACGTTGGCGGGCTTGAGGTCGCGGTGGACCACTCCCGCGGCATGGATGGCCTGGAGGGCCTCCGCGATCCCCGCGACGAGGAGGAGGACCGTGCGCGCAGGGAGCGGTCCGTGCCTCTCGACCACCTGCTGGAGGGAGGGACCCGGGACGTACGCGGTGGCGAGCCACGGGACGGCCTCGTCGACGCCGTGGTCCACCACCTGCGCGGTGAAGAGCCCGTGGATACGGCAGGCGCTGGCGACCTCCTGGGCGAACCGCCGACGGAACTCGGGGTCGGCGGCGAAGTCCTCGCGGACGACCTTCACGGCGATGGGTCGCCCACCGGGGGTGTAGGCGAGGTAGACGACACCCATCCCGCCGGAGCCGAGGCGGGCGTGCACCCGGTAGCCGCCGATCTCGCTTGGGTCGTCGAGCGACAGCGGCGCGTGGGCGGGCTGCGCCCCGGCGGGGTGGGTGGAGGACATGGGCGGCTCTTTCGGCGGTGCGGGACGGCGCCCCGGGGCGGGGTGGGAGACACCGCGGCCCGGTGGTGCGCGTAGGGGCGCACGGCGCGCCCTGCACCTGATCGTGCCGTTGCCTAAAGTTTCAGTCAACACGAGGTTTCCGAGGTCATGCGGGTCGGCTGTTCTCGGAAGAGTCGCGACGGAGGCGTGTCGATGAGAAACCGCCTCCCTAATTTGACTGAAAATCCAGTCAGTGTCAGAGTGGCGCCACGGCCCACCCCCACTCACGTCCGGGTATCCCGTCTCCGTACATCGGCCACCCGTGTGAAGCCCAGGCCCGCGAATCCCGCCACGCCGCGTGCGCGTCATGACGATCCGCCCGCCGCCGCTGGATAGTCTCGCCAGCCCGTGATCGGAGCACAGCGTGTCCCACCTCCCGCCCTCCCGCCGCTCGACCTTGCGCGCCTTCGCAGGTCTCGGCGGCGCTCTCGCCCTCGGAGCCACGGCCTGCGGCCCCGGCGAGTCCACCCCGGCCGGTGCCACCGATGCCTCCACCCGACCGGCCACCGGCTCGGCCGGCCCCGCGGCCAAGGCCGGTGAGCGCCGCTTCGGCGCCGAGTGGGAGAGCCACACCCGTACGTTCATGTAGTGGCCGGCGCTCCCCTCCGCCTGGGGGGACGACCTGCCCTACGTACGGGAGGACATCGCCCGTATCGCCCGCGCCGTCGCCGAGTACGAGGCCGTCGTGATGATGGCCCGGCCCGCCCAGGTCGCCGCGGCCCAGCGGGCGTGCGGCTCGCAGGTCGAGGTCATCCCGATGCCGGTCGACGACCTGTGGGCCCGTGACACCGTGCCCGTCTTCGTGGAGGACGGCGACGAGCTCATCGGGGTGGACTTCAACTTCAACGGCTGGGGCAACAAGCAGGAGCACACCAACGACTCCCAGGTGGGCCGTCTGCTGCTCCGCAAGTACGGCATCCCCCGCGAGGTCGCGCCGCTGGTCGCCGAGGGCGGCTCGTTCGAGACCGACGGCGAGGGCACCCTCCTCGTCACCGAGAGCTCGATCGTCAACGACAACCGCAACCGCGGAAAGACCCGGGACCAGATCGAGGACGAACTCATCGAGACCCTCGGCGTGGAAAAGGTCGTCTGGCTCGCCGGCGTACGCGGCCAGGACATCACCGACGCGCACGTGGACAGCCTCGTACGCTTCACCGCCCCCGGCGTGGTCCTCCTCGACCAGGCCTTCCCCGGCACACCCCCGGACTCCTGGTCCCGCTCCGCCGACCAGGCCCGCTCCGTCCTCGAAAAAGCGACCGACGCCCGGGGCCGCCGCTTCGAGATCATCGACCTCCCCCAGCCCGACCTCGACCGGATCACCGGCGAAGGCGACGACTTCGTATCGACATACGCCAACTTCTACGTCGCCAACGACGCCGTCTTCATCCCCAAGTTCGGCGACCGGACCGCCGACAACCGGGCGAAGAGCATCCTCCAGGAGCACTTCCCCAAGCGCGACATCGTGATGGTCGCGATCGACACCATCGCCTCCGGTGGCGGCGGCATCCACTGCTCGACCCACGACCAGCCGGGCAAGCCCGCCGCCTGACGCTCTCTCCCTCCCCTCTCCGCTCTCCCCTTCACTCTTCTCCCCCCCTCTGGAGCACGTGCGTGTCCCTGAAGCGACGTCAACCACGGCCCCCCGGCGGGCCGCTGAGCGCGGGACTCGTCCTCCTGACCGTCGCGGCGGCCGTGCTCTGCGGGCTGTGGCTCCAGTTCGGCGAGCGCCAGGACCTGGACACCCGCTACACCGCCGGAGTACAGGCGCCCGACCGGATCGACATCGACGCCTCGGTCCAACGCGTCGACGCCGCCGGCCGGGAGCTGGTCCTGCGCCTCCTCGTCACTCCGCGCGGTGCGCTCGGCGAGGCCGGCGGGATCTCCCCCGCCGAGAACCTCACGCTCCAGACCTCCTCTTCCGTGCGCGGGGACCTCACGTTCCCCGCGCACAGCAGGATCGCGACCGTCGACGTGCCCGTCACGCTGACGGGCGGCGCGATCACGGACTATCCGTTCGACGCGTACGAGACGGAGATGGAGTTCGGCGCCGTGCAGGGCGGCGAGAGCGTCCCCGTACGCATGACGCTCTCCAATCGGGACGCCCCGTTCTCGTTGGCCGTCGACAGCTCGGAGATCAACGGTGCGGCCGTGTTCGCGACGGAGGTGGCGCGCTCCCGCAGCGTGCTCGTCTTCGCCGTGTTCATGATGCTGGCGATGTGGGCGCTCGCCGTCGCCGTCCTCATGGGCGGCTGGCACCTCGTGCGGCGGCGCATGGGGCTGACCTGGCCGGCGCTCGGCTGGATGGCGGCCACGCTGTTCGCCCTGGCCGCCTTCCGGAACACCGCCCCGGGCGCGCCGCCCATCGGCAGTCTCCTCGACTACCTGGCGTTCTTCTGGGCCGAGACGCTCATCGCGTTCTGCGTGATCGTGGTGGTCGTGCGGGCCGTACGGGCGGAGGACCCGCCGCCCCCGCGCGGTACGCCCGTCCCGTGACGCACCCGGGCGGAGACGCAGACGCCGTCGCCCCTGACGCGTCCGGACGGCGCTGTCGTCTGCCCCACATGGGCGGGTCTGGCGTGGTCTGCGGAGTGTTCAGCCGTGGGCGCACGGTCCCCCGGACATAGTGCGAGGCATGACGCACACCCCCCTCTCCCCGCGCACGCGCCCGCGTGCGCGGTCCCGCAGGGCTCTGCTCTGCGCCGCTCTCCTCGCCCTCACGGTCCAGGCGACCGCGGTCGCACCCGCGCTGGCCGGGGGTCCCGGCGGCCGTGGTGGATCCGACTGCGTGCGGACCCAGGGCCACCTCGACGGCAAGGGCCGCCGGGTCCTGGACATCACCCGCAAGGCCAAGGCGGACCTCCACCTGAACGCCGTGCAGGTGAAGGTCACGATCGACGGGCGCGAGGTCCTCACGGACGCGCTCGGCGAATCCATGACCGGCGTCCCGGCCGAGCCGGACATGCAGTTCCGCGCCGGTTCGGTGGCTTTCGCCCACATCTCGACGACCCTCCTCAAGCTGGTCGAGGAGCGGCGGGTCCGGCTCGACGACACCGTGGAGCGCTGGCTGCCCGACCTGCCCAAGGCCGACAAGATCACCCTGCGGATGCTGGCGAGCAACACCACCGGCCTGCACGACTACGTCACCGATCCGGAGTTCGTGAAGGAACTGGAGGCCCACCCCTTCCGGGCGTGGACCCCCGAGGAGCTGGTCGCGTATCCGCTCCGGCACTCCTTCTGGTACGAGCCGGGCAAGAGCTGGAGCTACTCCCACGCCAACTACGTCTATCTGGTCGAGGCGCTGGAGAAGATCACCGGGGTACGGATCGACCGGCTGGTGAGGGAGAAGGTCACGGGGCCGCTGGAGCTGCGCAACACGCAGAACAACTTCACTCCCGAGATCCCGCGTCCGGTCCTGCACGCCTTCACCTCGGACCGCGGCCTGTACGAGGAGTCGACGTTCTGGAACCCCTCGTGGACCACCGCGCCCGGCGCGGTCATCACCACCGACATCTGTGACCTGGCCCGCTCGGCGCAGGGCGTCGGCAGCGGCGAACTCCTGTCGCCCCGCTCGTACCGCACCCTGCTCAACCCGGGCACGGTCGGCCTCGGCGGCGCGACCGCGACCTGTCCCGCGACGATCTGTCTGAAGCAGACCGAGGCCAAGCACTTCGGTCTGGGTGTGATCGTGGTCAACGGCTGGATCCTGCAGAACCCGTCGTTCTCGGGTTACGCGGCCATCCAGGCGTACCTGCCCTCGAAGCGTCTCGCCATCGCGGTCTCCGCGACCAAGACGGCGACCACGCCGGACGGCAACCAGGCGGAGGTGGTCGCCACCCGGATCGCGGCCGCGCTGGCCCCGGGGGACCCGCTCGCGATCGACTGAGCCCCGGTCCGCGCACTCCGCACGCTCCACGTCGAGGCTCCGCCGTCCGTCGGCGGAGCCTCACGCGTCGGGTCACCGCACGGCGCACGTCCGGCCTGTGCCGCTCAGGGCACCGGGCCTCAGGACACCGCGTCGCTCTCCAGGATCCCCTTGAGCGTCAGCTCGTCCTTGGGCATCTCCTTCCGCACGTGCGGCCGGACGACGAGGGGGACGAGCGCCTTGCCGATGCCGTGTCCCTCGAAGTCCAGGGCGAGCGTCAGGCGGGAGCGCTCTCCGTCGTCCAGCGGCTCGATCGTGCCCTGGATGTCGCCGCGTACCGGTCCGTCGATCCCGTGCACGTGCCAGTGGCGCGGCGGGTCGAGCTCGATGACCTGCATGGTCGAGGTGAACTCCCGCCGCCCGAGGCGCCGTGTGACGGCGACCTTCGAGCCGACCGCGAGGGGCTCGCTCCCGAGCTTGCGGACCGAGACCGCGCTCTCCTGCCACTCGGGCAGATGCGTCGGGTCGGTCACGTAGGAGAAGACCTCCGCGGGCCTGCGGGAAATGTCGATGGTTTCCGTGATGACAGGCATGGCGCCTTCTTCGTCCCCCACATGGACTTGGTGCTTCATACGAATCGTCCCACGGCCCCGGGTGCTCCGCCACCGTCGGAAACCGGCGACGGACCGGGCGCCGAGCCCGATCTGAGTAGCGGTACTCATGGCCGCGGGCGAGGCCCGGCGGGACCATGTCGCCAGGGTGTGAACCGGCTCGGAGGGGGCGACATGAGCAAGGTCGTGGGTGTGTTCGTGGCCGCGGGGCTCGCGGTCGGCGCGCTGGTACTCGCGTACGCCGTGGGGGCGCCGCCCGGGACGGTGCTCGCCGTGGGCGCGGGGGCTCTGGGGCTGCTCTGGCTCCTGCTCCTCCTCACCGCTCCTTGGAATCTGTACTTCCGCGCAAATGCGGTCCTCGCGGAGATCGCGCTCAGCCGGGACAAGGGAATCACCGTCTCCAAGGAACGGGACACCGAGGCGCGGCGCATCGCGCGCGTGATGCTGCGGGTCGCCGTCGCCGGGCATGTGGTGACGGCCGGCGTGGCGCTCACCGTGGCCGCGGCGACCGGCCGCGGGGCGGGCTACTGGTTCGCCGGCTTCTTCCTCCTGAGTACGTTCCTCCGGCCGGCCGGCGCGTACTTCGGGCAGCTGCGGCGCAGGCTCCGCGTCCTGCTCCGGGACGTGACCTTCCCGCGCGACGACGTGGTGGCGCTGACCGGACGCGTCGCCGCCCTGGAGAGCGGTGCCTCGGTGCTCGGCGGCAAGGCCGAGGAGCAGTACCGGGCCCTCGCCGAGCTGCGCCGTACGGTCGACGCCGTCGCCCTCTCCTCGCATCAGCGCGCCGACGAGACCGACCGGAAGATCGCCGCGCTGGCGCGGGAGTTCGAGGCGACGGTGAACCGTCTCACCGACAACGAGGAGATCATCACCGGTCTGAAGGCCTTCCTGAGACTTCTGCGCACGGCCGATGCCACCGACGCCACCGGGGGTTCCGCCGCGTCGTGACCTCCCGCGCCCGTTCCGGCACGCGCGCGTACCCGGGGTTCTCACAGAGCGCCCCGGGTCGCTGTGTGACCAGTGTTACGGACCATGATCGGCCCGGTTGACACGGGTGTAACGGCCGTTTCGTACGGTCGGGGCTCGAACGGTTCCACAGAGAGGCGCCCCGGTGACCCCACAGGACACGGCGGACCCCCGGACCGGTACGCCCGACCAGGTGCGGACCGTCTGCTCGTACTGCGGTGTGGGGTGCGGCATGCTCCTCGACATCGGCGCCGGGCCCGACGGGCGCCGTACCGTCCTCAGGGCGACGGGCGACAAGGACCACCCCGCCAACCGGGGGCGCCTGTGCACCAAGGGCGCCACCACCGCCGACCTGCTCGCCGCCCCCGGCCGTCTGACCTCCGCGCTCGTACGGGAGGAGCGGGGGTCCGATCCCGTCCCGGCCGGCACCGACCGGACGATCACCGAGACCGCGCGCCGACTGCGCGCGATCGTCGACGAGCACGGGCCCGACGCCGTCGCGCTCTACGTCTCGGGACAGATGAGCCTGGAGGCGCAGTACCTCGCCAACAAGCTCGCCAAGGGCTTCATCGGCACCAACCAGATCGAGTCCAACTCGCGGCTCTGCATGGCCAGCGCCGGCACCGGTTACAAGCTCTCCCTCGGCGCCGACGGCCCGCCCGGCTCCTACGACGACCTCGACCGGGCCGATGTCTTCCTCGTCATCGGCTCCAACATGGCCGACTGCCACCCCATCCTGTTCCTCCGCATGATGGAGCGGGTCAAGGCCGGGGCGAAGCTGATCGTCGTCGACCCCCGCCGGACCGCGACCGCCGACAAGGCCGACCTCTTCCTGCGGATCAAGCCCGGCGCGGACCTGGCGCTGCTCAACGGGCTCCTGCACCTCCTGCACGAGAACGGGCACACCGATCCCGCCTTCGTCGCAGCGCACACCGAGGGCTGGGAGGCGATGCCCCCGTTCCTGGCCGACTACCCACCCGCCACGGTCGCCCGCATCACCGGCATACCCGAGGCCGACCTCCGTACGGCCGCCGAGTGGATCGGCACGGCGGGCGAGTGGACCAGCTGCTGGACCATGGGCCTCAACCAGTCGACCCACGGCACCTGGAACACCAACGCCCTGATCAATCTGCACCTGGCGACCGGCGCGATCTGCCGCCCCGGCTCGGGCCCCTTCTCCCTGACCGGTCAGCCCAACGCCATGGGCGGCCGCGAGATGGGCTACATGGGCCCCGGTCTCCCCGGGCAGCGCTCGGTCCTGGTCGCCGAGGACCGGGCCTTCACCGAGGAACTGTGGGGCCTCCCGCCCGGCAGCATCCGCGAGGACGGCTCCGGGCAGGGCACCGTCGACCTCTTCCGGCGGATGGCGGACGGCGCGATCAAGGCGTGCTGGATCATCTGCACCAACCCGGTCGCCTCCGTCGGCAACCGCGGCACCGTCGTCGACGGCCTGCGGGCGGCCGAACTGGTCATCACCCAGGACGCGTTCGCCGACACCGAGACCAACGCGTACGCGGACGTCGTGCTGCCCGCCGCGCTCTGGACCGAGACCGAGGGCGTACTGATCAACAGCGAGCGCAACCTCACCCTCACCCGACCGGCCGTCGACCCGCCCGGCGAGGCCCTCGCCGACTGGCGGATCATCGCCCGTGTCGCCTGCGCGATGGGATACGAGGAGGCGTTCTCGTACGACAGCGCCGAGGAGATCTTCGAGGAGATCAAGCGCGCCGGAAACCCGAAGACCGGATACGACCTGAGCGGAGCGTCGTACGAGCGACTGCGCACGACCCCCGTCCAGTGGCCGGCCGCGAGCGGGGGCCCGGCGCGGAACCCGATCCGGTACGTGGACGGCGCCGCCGACGACAAGGGGCAGGGACACGGACAGGAGCCGGGGCAGGGGCAGCGGGCGGGACAAGGGAAGGGGCCCGTCTTCCCGACGGCGAGCGGGCGGGCCGTCTTCCACCCGCGGCCGCACATCGACCCTGCCGAAATGCCCGACGACGCCTATCCGTTCGTCCTCAACACCGGCCGTCTCCAGCACCAGTGGCACACCCTCACCAAGACCGGAAAGGTCGCCAAGCTCAACAAGCTCAACCCGGCGCCGTTCGTCGAGCTGCACCCCGAGGACGCCCTGCGGCTGGGCATCGCGGAGGCCGACCCCGTGGAGATCGCCTCGCGGCGCGGGAAGGCCGTGCTCCCCGCGGTGGTCACCGACCGGGTGGCGCCCGGCAGTTGCTTCGCCCCCTTCCACTGGAGCGACCTCTTCGGCGAGGACCTGTGTGTCAACGCCGTCACCAACGACGCCGTCGATCCGCTCTCCTTCCAGCCCGAGCTGAAGGTGTGCGCGGTGGCGCTCACGAAGTCGGCGGTCCCGGCCGCGACCGCCCCGGCCGCCCTGGCCCCCGCCGCTCCGCCCCCGGCCGCCGTGGCTCCCTCAGCCGTCGTCCCCAAGGTCGTGATCCCGAGCGGCGGCCTGCCGCCGGGACCCGCCGCCGCCCTCGGCCTCGCACCGACCCCGCCGCCCGTGCTCACCGCCGAGGAGCGGCAGTATCTCGTCGGCTTCCTCGCCGGTCTGGAGACGGGCGCGCCCGGTGTGCCCGTCCTGCCGCCCGGCGCACCCTTCCGCGAGGACCACGCGCACTGGGTGAACGGGGTCCTGGCCGGCCTGTACTCACGCGCGCCGCACTCCCCCGCGGTCGGCCGGGTGGACGCGGCGGGCCGCGAGGTCGTCGTGCTGTGGGCCTCGCAGACGGGGAACGCCGAGGACTTCGCGGCCGCCACCACCGAGCGGCTGCTGTCGGCGGGCCACCGGGCCGCGCTCGCGGGCATGGACGAGACCGATCTCACGACCCTGCCGCCGGCCGCCGATCTGCTGCTGATCACCAGCACGTTCGGGGACGGGGACGCGCCCGACAACGGCTCCGGTTTCTGGGACGCGCTCGCCGCGCCCGACACCCCGCGCCTCGACGGTCGCCGCTTCGCCGTGCTCGCCCTCGGGGACTCCTCGTACGGCGACTTCTGCGGGCACGGGCGGCGCCTGGACCATCGCCTGGACGAGCTCGGGGGCGTCCGCCTGGCGCCCCGTACCGACTGCGAACCCGACTACGAGCCTTCCGCCCTCGCCTGGCTGGACCAGGTCCTGGCCGGTCTCTCCGACGAGCCGACGGCACCGTCCCCGGCCCCTGCCCCGGTCCCCGCTCCCACCCCGTCCCCCGCCCGTCGCTCCGGCCCGGCCACCACCGCCGCCCGGCTCGTCGGCAACCGGCTGCTCAGCCTGCCGGGCGCGGTCAAGGAGGTGCGGCGGTTCACCTTCGACACCAGTGAGAGCGGGGCGCCGCTCGGCTACGAGAGCGGCGACGCGCTCGGCGTGCAGCCCGTCAACTGCCCCGAACTCGTGGCCGAATGGCTGGCCGTCACCGGTCTCGACGCGGACTCCCCCGTGGAACTGCCCGGCCTCGATCCCGTTCCCTTCGGCGAGGCCCTCCACCGCCACCTCGACATCACCCGAGCCACCCCCGCCCTCCTCGGCTTCGTCACCGAGCGGACCGGCAACCAGAACCTGAAACGGCTGCTCCGGCCGGACAACAAGGACGGGCTCGCCCAGTGGACCTGGGGCCGACAGGCCGTGGACGTCCTCGCCGAGCACCCCGTGCGCGCCGCCGCGCAGGAGTGGGCGGACATCCTGGGCCGCCTCAGGCCGCGTCTGTACTCGATCTCGTCGAGCCCGCTCACCGATCCCCACCAGGTGTCCCTGACCGTGTCCGTGGTCCGCTACGAGAACCTTCGCGGGCGCCCCCGCAAGGGCGTCTGCTCGCCGTTCCTGGCCGACGCCGAAGCCGGGGCCCCCGTCCCGGTCTTCGTCCAGCGCGCCCCGCACTTCCGGCCCCCGGCCGACCCCACCACCCCGATGGTGATGGTCGGCCCCGGCACGGGCGTGGCGCCGTTCGTCGGCTTCCTCGACGAGCGCCGGGCGCTCGGCCACCGCGCGCCGAACTGGCTGTTCTTCGGCGAGCAGCACCGCGCGACGGACTTCTACTACGAGGAGGAGCTCACCGCGCTCCTCGCCGACGGCACGCTCGACCGCCTCGACACCGCCTTCTCCCGCGACCAGCGCGCGAAGGTCTACGTCCAGGACCGGATGCGGGAGCACGGGCCGCAGTTGTGGTCCTGGCTCCAGTCCGGCGCGCACTTCTACGTCTGCGGCGACGCGGCCCGGATGGCGAAGGACGTCGACCGGGCGCTGCGCGACATCGCCGTCACGCACGGCGGGCTCGACGAGGAGTCGGCAGGGGTGTACGTCAAGCAGCTGGCCGCCGACAAGCGGTACGTCCGGGACGTGTACTGAGGCCCGGTGGAGGAGCGGCGGCCGGGCTCAGCTCCCGTCGGCCGCCGCGCGCTCCGCGCGGGTCCGTGCGCCCTGCGCCGTCAGCCAGCCGACGACCTCCTCGGCCTTCTCCGCGCGGGCGATGTCGAGCGGGGTGAGGTCGTTCCAGCCGATCCAGTCGAGGTCTGCGCCGGATTCCAGGAGTCGTACGGCGACGGGGAGCCGGTCGCCCTGGCACGCGCCCCAGAACGCCTGGGTGATCTCCTCGGGCGAGGGGGCGGGGTCGGTGGTGAGGCGGGCCTCGACCAGGTCGAGGAGGCCGAGGGTCGCGGCGTCCTGGAAGGTGGGGCGGGCGCCCAGTTCGAGCAGTCGGCGGGCCGCGCGCCACTGCCCGAAGGCGCGGGCGTCGGCCAGCGGCGTACCGCCGGCGATGACGGATCCGTCGGCCTCGATGTCGGCTCCGGCGGCGACGAGCGCGTCGATCATGGGGACGTCGTCGTTGCTCGCCGCCCAGTGCAGGGGCGTCTCCCGGTGGGCCCCGGTGAAGCGGGCGTCCGGATCGGCTCCGGCCGTGACGAGGACGGCGACGGTCTCGGGTCCGCGCGGCCGGTTGCCCGGCCAGTCGGTGGCCAGGTGCAGCAGGCTCCGGCCACCCGGGCCGCAGCCCTCCCGTTCCTCGACGACCCGGGCCCGGGCGAGTCCGGGATGCTCGGCGAGCAGCCCGCGGAGGGCGTCGAGGTCGCCGGTGACGATGGCCTCGGTGACGGCGACGGCCACCGGATCCTGAGAACTGAGCGTATGCGGATTCGGCATGCCGACAGGGTGCCGCACCGGAGACGTCGGCGCACGAACCGGGCCCGACCTGCACTGATGCGTCCGTGGACGGCACGCACCGGCCCGACCTGCGATCCCGTGTCCGGGGTGGTACGGCCGCCGGGCCGGAGCCGGTTCACCCGCTTGCCGGTCCTCAGCTTGACGCTAATGTCGATATATAGGCCGCATGTGCCTCCTGCGTCCCGCACTCATCAGCGGCGGGAAGGCGGAGTACGGAAGGAGCCTCCCATGACCCGTACATTGCGGGGCGCGATAGCCCTGGCCGGAGCCACCGCCCTCTGCCTGGGCGCAGTGGCGACCAGCGGGGCCGTCCAGCCGGGCGCGGATTCGGCGCGGCAAGACGTGAAGATCGGCCTGCTGCTGCCGGAGAGCAAGACCACGCGGTACGAGAAGTTCGACCGGCCGTACATCGAGGCCAAGATCAAGGAACTGGCGCCCGACGCCCAGATCGACTACTACAACGCCGCCGAGAGCGCCACCACCCAGCAGCAGCAGGTGAACACGGCGCTCGCCAAGGGCGACAAGGTCCTGATCCTGGACGCCGTGGACGCCAAGTCGATCCAGTCCTCCGTTCAGAAGGCCCATGACGCGGGCGTGAAGGTCGTCGCGTACGACCGTCTCGCGCAGGGCCCGGTCGACTCGTACGTCTCGTACGACAACCGCAAGGTGGGCGAGCTTCAGGGCCAGGCGCTCCTCGACGCGCTCGGCGACAAGGCCGGGAGCGGCGTGATCGTGATGCACAACGGGTCGCCGACCGACCCGAACGCGGCGGAGTTCAAGGCCGGCGCGCATTCGGTCCTGGACGGCAAGGTGGAGATCGGCAAGGAGTACGACACACCGAACTGGGACCCGAACAACGCCAACCAGCAGATGTCCGGTGCGATCAGCGCCCTGGGCAAGGACAAGATCGTCGGTGTCTACTCGGCCAACGACGGACTGGCCGCCGGTATCGCCACCGCCCTGAAGTCGGCGGGCATGAACGTGCCGCTGACCGGCCAGGACGCCCAGCTCGACGCGATCCAGCGGATCCTGCTCGGCACCCAGACGATCACCATCATGAAGCCGTACAAGCCGGAGGCGGACATCGCGGCCACGATGGCCGTCGACTTCGCCGAGGGCAAGCCGCTGCCGGCCGATCTGGTACCCACCACCGTCACCAGCGGCAGTGGCCAGAAGGTCCCGGCCAACCTGCTCACGCCGGTCGTGGTCGACAAGACCAACATCAAGGACACCGTCGTGAAGGACGGCCTGTACACGGTTCAGGAGATCTGCACCCCGACGTACGCCGCTGCCTGCAAGGAGGCCGGCCTCCAGTAGCGGCACGGCGTTTCCGTCCCGGGCGCTTCGGCCCGGGACGACCCGCCCGGGCGACTGCCGTCCCGGCGGGGCTCGGACCCGCGCGAGCGGGCGAGCGGAGGAGGCGGTTCCTTTGCCGGAGTCACCCGTGCTCACACTCCGGGGCATCTCCAAGCGGTTCGGCGCGGTCCAGGCGCTCAAGGACTTCGACCTGGACGTCCACCCCGGTGAGGTGGTCGCGCTGGTCGGCGACAACGGCGCCGGCAAGTCGACCGCCGTCAAGTCGATCGCCGGGGTGAACCCGCCCGACGAGGGCGTCATCACCTGGGAGGGCAGGCCGGTCACGATCAGCCGGCCGCACGACGCCCAGAACCTCGGCATCGCCACCGTCTACCAGGACCTGGCGCTGTGCGACAACCTCGACGTGGTCGCCAACCTGTTCCTGGGGCGGGAGTTGCGCCGCTTCGGCGTCCTCGACGAGGTCCGCATGGACCAGCGGGCGCGCGAACTCCTGGAGACCCTCTCCATCCGCATCCCGAGCGTCCGCATCCCCGTGGCCTCGCTCTCCGGCGGCCAGCGCCAGACGGTGGCGATAGCCCGCTCACTCATCGGCTCGCCGAAGGTCGTCATCCTCGACGAGCCGACCGCCGCGCTCGGGGTGGAGCAGACCGCGGAGGTCCTCGACCTGGTCGAGCGGCTCCGTGAGCAGGGCCTCGGCACCATCCTGATCAGCCACAACATGGTGGACGTGATGGCGGTCGCCGACCGGATCGCGGTGATGCGCCTCGGCCGGAACAACGGCTTCTTCGACAAGCGCTCGACGACCACCGAGGAGATCATCTCCGCGATCACGGGGGCCACCGACAGCGCCGTCACCCGCCGCCAGGCGCGCAAGGCCGAGCAGGAGGAGGAGTGATGAGACGCGACCGAAGCCGCGGCCCCTCCGCCGCCGACGACGCCGGCCAGGAACCGGCACCCGGCGCCGTGCCCGCCGTCGACACCCGTCTCCTCGTCCGCGAGGAGGGTGTCAAGGGGTATCTCGACGAGTTCCGGCGCAAGATGCGCAGCGGCGAACTGGGTTCGCTGCCCGTCGTGCTCGCCGTGATCATCATCTGGACGGTCTTCGGCAGCCTGAACAGCACGTTCCTCTCGGCCCAGAACCTGTCCGACCTCAGCCAGCAGATCGTCGGCACGGGCATGATCGCGATCGGGATCGTCTTCGTCCTGCTGCTCGGCGAGATCGACCTCTCCGTCGGCTCGGTCAGCGGTCTGTGCGCCGCGATCTTCGCCGTACTCAACGTCCTGAACGGCATGAACCAGTGGCTCGCGCTGCTCGTCGCCATCGCCGGCGGCGCCGCCGTCGGGCTCATCCAAGGGTTCTTCTTCGCGAAAGTCGGCGTACCGGCGTTCGTGGTGACCCTGGCGGGCAACCTCGCCTGGAACGGACTCATGCTCCAGGTGCTCGGCAGCAGCGGCACCGTCAACATCCCGAGCGAGAGCATCGTGTCCAAGCTGTACTCGACGATCTACCACAGCCCGGCGGCCGCCTATGTGACGGCGGCCGTCGGAGTCGGACTGTTCCTGACGGCCTCGCTCCTGGACGCCGGGCGCCGCCGGAAGGCCCGGGTGCCGTTCCGTCCGATCGCCGAGATCGTCCTGCGGACCGTCGTGATCGCGGCCCTCGCCTTCGCCACGGCGTACATCCTCAACCAGTACCAGGGGCTGCCGCTGGCCCTGCTGATCTTCCTGATCGTGCTGGTGCTGCTGGACTTCGTGCTCCGGCGCACCACGTACGGCCGCCGGATCTTCGCGGTGGGCGGCAACATCGAGGGCGCGCGCAGGGCGGGCATCAGCGTGCCGTTCGTCCGGATGTCCGTCTTCTCGATCGCCGGGACCATGGCGGCGGTCGGCGGCATCTTCCTCGCCGGGCAGATCCAGTCGGCGAGCCAGACCTCCGGCGGCGGCAACCTCCTGATGAACGTGATCGCCGCCGCCGTCATCGGTGGCACGAGCCTCTTCGGCGGCCGCGGCACGGTGTGGTCCGCGCTGCTGGGCGCGCTGGTGATCGGGTCCATCCAGTCCGGCATGAACATCATGGGCGTCAGCAACGCCGTCCAGTTCATGATCACGGGTTCGGTCCTGCTGGCAGCCGTGGTGGTCGACTCCCTGTCCCGCCGCACCCAGAAGGCGGCGGGCAGGGCGTGAGCGTCCGGCGCGTGACTCAGGGCCCGTCGGAGTCCTGGGTGCCGGGGCCGATCCTCAGCTCGAAGTCGCCGTCGTACTGCTCGTGTCCGGCGATCACGGCGAGTTCGACGACCTCCACACCCACCTCACCGCGGACGATCAGCGGGTCCTTGCGGAGGTCCCGCATCAGAGCCACGCACATCCCGATCATCACCAGGACGAAGGGTGCCGCCACCAGGATCGTGAGGTTCTGCAAGCCCGCGAGGGCGTCGCCCTGGCCGTCGCCGATGAGGAGCATGATGGCGGCGACCGCGCCCGTCACCACGCCCCAGAACACCACCACGGGGCGGGTGGGTTCGAAGGCGCCGCGCTGGGAGAGCGTGCCCATGACGATCGAGGCGGCGTCCGCGCCGGACACGAAGAAGATGCCGACGAGGATCATCACGAGCAGGCTCATGGTGCCGGTGAGCGGGAACTCCTGCAGCACGCCGAAGAGTTGACCCTCCGGGGTCGTCTCGCCCGCCAGGTCGCCCTGTTCGCTGAGCTTCATCGCCGTACCGCCGAAGACGGCGAACCACACCAGGCTGACGGTGCTGGGCACCAGGATGACGCCGCCGACGAACTGGCGGATCGTGCGGCCCCGGCTGATCCGGGCGATGAACATGCCGACGAAAGGCGTCCAGGAAATCCACCAGGCCCAGTAGAAGACGGTCCAACTACCCAGCCAGTCATGGATGTTCGCCCCACTGGTCGCCTCCGTACGGCCGGCCAGCTGCGGCAGGTCGTCGATGTAGGCGGCGATCGAGGTGGGCAGCAGATCGAGCACGATGATGGTGGGGCCCACGATGAACACGAACAGGGCGAGCACCCCGGCGAGCACCATGTTGATGTTGGAGAGCCACTGGATGCCCTTCTCCACACCGGACACGGCGGAGAAGACGAACGCCACGGTCAGTACGGCGATGATGGCGACGAGCAGCCCGGTGCCGGTCTTCTCCATCCAGCCCAGCTCCTCGAAGCCGCTGCCGATCTGGAGCGCGCCCAGCCCGAGCGAGGCGGCGGAGCCGAACAGCGTGGCGAAGATGGCCAGGATGTCGATGACCCGCCCGGGCCCGCCGTACGCCGCCTTCTCGCCGATCAGCGGGACGAACACGGCGCTGATGGTCTGCCGGCGCCGCCGCCGGAACGTGGAGTACGCGATGGCGAGGCCGACGACCGCGTAGATCGCCCACGGGTGGAGCGTCCAGTGGAAGAGCGTGGTGGCCATGGCGGTCTGCATGCGCTCGGCCGAGTCCGCGGGGTGGGTGCCGGGCGGCGGGGTGCCGTAGTGGGCGAGCGGCTCGCTCACCCCGTAGAACATCAGGCCGATCCCCATACCAGCGCTGAACATCATGGCGATCCATGACACCGTCCGGAACTCCGGGCCCTCGCTCTCCTGGCCGAGCTTGATACGGCCGTAGCGACTGATGGCCAGCCAGAGCGCGAAGACGACGAAGCCGGACGCGGCCAGCATGAACGCCCAGCCGCCGTTGCGGATGAGCCCGTCGAGGAGGTCGCTCGACGCGCTCTCCAGGCTGTCCGTGGCCGTGGCACCCCAGACGACGAACGCCACGGTGAGGACGGCGGTGACACCGAACACGACCCGGTCGGTACGGGCGCGATGGTGGTGGTCGGGGCGGCCCGGGAGGTCCGCCGTCACCGGCAGCCCTTCCCTGCCACCCCGTTCGGCGCCTGTTCGGCGACCGTCCGGCCTCTGATCTTCCTGCGACACAGATGGCACCTTTCACGGCAATGCGGCAATTCATCACAAACATGACGATGTCTCTGTAAGGCAGTACCACAGCCGAGCCCGAACGGTGCGGACCAACAGACCCCGACGGCTTGACCGGTGGCCGTCGGCGGCCCGACGTATCCTCGCCCCGGGCACCCCGAACGCACGACGGAAGAGGTCGGAACAGGTGGCGGACAGACACAGGACCGGCTCGGCGACACCGGTCTCGGCAGCGACCCCGGCATCGGCACCGGCCCCGGTCTCGGCAGCGGCGTCAGCCCCGGGGTCGGCGCCGACCCCGCTCAGCACGCGCGCGCGTGAGGCCGTCCTGCAGCGCATCGTCGACCGGCGGTACGCGCAGGGCGCCCGCCTCGTCGAGCGGGAGGTCGCCGAGGAGCTGGGCATGTCCCGCGTACCGGTGCGGGAGGCGCTGCGCGCACTGGTCACCGAGGGGCTTCTTGAGCTGCTTCCGCACAGCGGCGTGCGCGTACGACAGCTTGAGCGCATCGATGTGGAGCACCTGTACGAGGTGTGGGAGCCGCTCACGGTCCAGGCGGCCCGGCTGGCGGCGCGGGCGCGCGCGGCGGGCGCGGCCGAGGGGCTCGCCGCCCTTGAGGCCACCCTGCACCAGGCCGAGTCGGCCGCAGCCGCGGACGAGGCGACCCGCGAGGTGGCCGCCCACACGGCGTTCCACGAGAGCCTCGTGGCCATGTCGGGCAACCCGCTGCTCGCCCGCACGATGGAACAGCTGAGCTGGCAGCTGCGGCTGGTCTTCGGTCTGCGCGAGGAGCCCGCGCACATGCGGGCCCAGCACGCCGAGATGTACCGCCACATCGCCGCGGGGGACACGGAGGCGGCGGCGGCGAGCGCACTGCTGCACGTACGGGACAGCAGGGCCGTCGCCCTGCGCTCCCTTTTCGGGGACCACACCGAGAGCCCCTGAGAGTCATTCGTATACCAAGACGAGCAATCACGCACCTGCCCTGCGCGCATTGACGGTACGGAACGGGTGTTTCCGGATGAGCCGATCACCACCCTTGTCCGCCACCTTCAGCTTGGTATACAAAACGGGGAAGCCGTCGGCCCACTCCCCCAAGGAGCACCCATGTGCGTCGAAGCCACCCCGCCGCCCTCCAGCAAGCTGACCCGCCGCGGCATCCTCGCCGGAGCGGCCGCCCTCGCCGGCACGGTGGCCGCGGCCGGCCAGGCGGCGGCCGCCGTCGGTGACCACGGAGCCGCCCCGGGTCGCCGCGCCTCCGGTGGCACCGCGCGCGTGGGCCACCTCGTGATCGAGGGCGGCACCCTGCTCGACCCGGCCACCGGCGACGTCACCGAGAACGCCGTCGTCGTCATCGAGGACGGCACCGTCCGAGCGGCCGGCGGCCGGGGCGACGTCGCCGTACCGCAGGGCGTCCAGGTCCTCGACGCCCACGGCCGCTGGATCCTGCCGGGCCTGGTGGACGCCCACATCCACCTCAGCACCGCCGCCGAGGCCCGGGACGCCGTCCGCAAGGGCGTGACCAGCGCGCGCAGCGGCTCGACCGCGTTCTACCAGGACATCGCCGTCCGCGAACTCGCCCGGCACAGCCCCGCGCTCGCGCCCCGACTGAAGGCCGCCGGCGTCTTCGTCACCCCGAACCTCGGCGACACCGTGCTCGCCGACCCCGACCTCACCCCGCTCGCCCGCCTCAAGGACGGTGTGCGCTCCGCCGAAGCCCTGCGACGCGTGGTGGAGGTGAACCTCGCCCGGGGCGCCGACGTGATCAAGACCCGGGTCAACGAACGCGCCGGGCTCCCCGAGCAGGACCCGCTCGCCCAGGTCTACTCGCGCGAACAGCTCGCCGAGATCGTCGCGGCGGCCCGCCGGCGCGGCAAGGGCGTCCTCTGCCACAGCTACAGCGAGCGGGGCTGCCACGACGCCGTGACGGCGGGCATCCGCTCCCTGGAACACGGCACGTTCGTCGGCGAGCGCACCCTGCACGAAATGCGGCGCAGGGGCACGTACTTCACGCCCACCCTCACCGCCATCGCCGGCCTGGCGGAGTCCTCGGACCCGATCCTCGCCGAACGCGGACGCACCTACCTCCCGGTCCTGAAGCGCGCGGTCCTCACCGCGCACGAACTGGGCGTCCCGCTCGCCGCCGGAACCGACTCGTCGGGCGGCGTCGTGGACCCGATCGGCGGCGAGGTGGCACTGATGCACTCCGCCGGCCTGTCGCCCCTGGACGCGATCCGCACGGCGACCACGGGCGCCGCCCGCCTCCTGGGCATCGACCGTACGGCGGGCCGCCTCACCCGCGGCTACGCGGGCGACGCGATCCTCCTGGCAGGGGACCCGCTCGCCGACCTGACGGTGCTGAAGCAGCCGGTTGCAGTCGTACGGGCGGGGGTTGTGGCCTGAGCCTTGGCCGTACGCGTGGCCTGAGCCTTGGCCGTACGCAACGGGTGTCGGGGGCGGTGACACCGAGGCCGAGCTTGGCGCCGACGGGCCGCCGACGTCGGGCTTGACCCCGACAGGCCACCGACTCGCGTTGCGCCACGACCCGCACGACCGGCCACGGCCTGTACGAAGCCCGCTCGACCCGCCCCGCCACACCCCGCCCCGTCGGGCTGCGGCCACCGGGCCACCCTCCGCCTGCCCGCCCTCCGCCTGCCCACCTTGCGCCGGAGAGCGCCACTGCGAGCCGCTCGCGCCACACGCGGCTCGATGCCCCCTGCCCTGGTTCCCCGTGCCGGCCTCCACTCCCGTCCGGCCCGCACCGCCCCCGTCCGCACCACCGTCCCCTCGAAGGAGTCCCCATGCAGCCGACCCCGTCCTCGTCCTCCTCCTCGTCGCCGTCCCCCTCCTCGTCCCCGTCCGTGCTCTCCGCCGGCGCCCTCTCCCGTCGCACGATGCTGGCCGGAGCCGCCGCGCTGGCAGGTGCTACGGCCACCGCTGCCGCGACCGCCACGCCCGCGCAAGCCGTGACCGCTGCCCCGGGCGCCGCCCAAGCCGCAACGCCCTCCGGCGCTTCGGGGCGCCGGGAAAGGACCGTGGTCTTCCGTAACGTGCGTCCGTTCGGCAGGGCGAAGGCCGTGGACCTCGTGGTCGTCGACGGCCGCGTCTCGGACCGCCCGGCGCCCCGTGGCGCGAAGGTCGTCGACGGGGGCGGCCGGATAGCGCTGCCGTCGCTCGTGGACGCGCACATCCACCCCGACAAGACGACCTGGGGCGGTTCCTGGGTGTCGCGGCGGCCGGCGAGCGGCATCGCCGACTACGTCGCGCAGGACGTGGAGTTGTTCCGCAGCCAGCGGCGACCGGTCGTCGAGCGGGCGTACGGGCTGATGTCGCACGCCGTCTCCCGGGGCACCCGCGGCATGCGCGCCCACGCCGACGTGGCACCCGCCTACGGTCTGGCCGGGGTGGAGGGTGTGGCGGCGGCCCGTGAGCGGCTGCGTCACGCACTCGACGTCCAGATCGTCGCCTTCCCGCAGCACGGTGTCATCCGCACCCCGGGTACGGCCGCGCTCCTTGAGAAGGCGGCGCGCGAGGGGCTCATCGACATGATCGGCGGCATCGACCCGATCGGTTTCGACGACGCTCTCGACGAGCAGCTCGACGTCGTCTTCGGCATCGCGGACCGACACGGTGTCGGCGTGGACATCCATCTGCACGATCGCGGCGAGAAGGGCATGAAGGCGATGCGCGGCATCGTCGACCGCACGCGCGCCCTCTCCCTCGCGGGGAAGGTCACCGTCAGCCACGTGTTCTGCCTGCCGGGCCTGACGGACCGTGAACTCGGTTCGATCGCGACCGACTTGGGTGATCAGGACATCGCCCTGACCACGGTCGCGCCGTCCGACTCGCTGGTCCTGCCGATCGCGCGACTGCGCGAGCACGGGGTGCGCGTCGGGCTCGGTTCCGACGGCGTGCGTGACTCGTGGAGCCCGTTCGGCAACGCCGACATGATGCACCGCGCGCACATCCTCGGCTGGGTGACGGACGTACGTCTCGACGAGGAGCTGACGGACTGCTACAGCGTCGCGGCGCACGGCGGCGCGGACGTGATGGGCCTGGCACACGCCGACTTCAAGGCCGGCTCCCCGGCCGACTTCGTGCTCGTCCGGGGCGAGTGCCTGCCTCAGGTGGTCGTGGACATGCCCCGGCGCGACATGGTGGTGCACGGCGGTGTCGTCGTGGCCCGCGACGGTGAGTTCCTCGACTGATCCCGCGACCGGCCATGGACCGGCTCTACCCGCCCGGACCTTCTACAGGTACGGCCGCGTGATCAGCTCGAACGCGTGACCTGCGGGGTCCTTGAAGTAGACCCCCCGGCCGCCGTGCTCGGTGTTCGTCTCGCCGGGGCGCTTCATCTGCGGGTCGGCCCAGTGCTCGATCCCCTGGTCGCAGAGCCGCGCGTACGCCCGCTCGAAGAGCTCGTCGTCGACGAGGAAGGCGTAGTGCTGCATCTGGATCTCGACCGGGGGTGCGGCGAACTGGATCAGCACGCCGTCGGCGAGCTGGACGTTGACGAAGGGGCCCCAGGACGGCGCCTCGGGGAGTTCCAGCAACTCCCGGAAGAAGCGCGCCGACTCGGCGCTGTCCTTGGCCGCGATGATGGTGTGGTTGAAGGTGACTGCCATACGGATGACCTCGCTGTTGATTCGACACGAAAGGGGACTTGTCGCAGTGCCTGAGCACTGACGGGGGTCCTCGTGCCGAACCGTGGGGGTGCTTGTCGCGCACCCACGGAGCGATCAGTCGTCCACCGGATGGCCCGTCTGTGTATGGCGTCGAATCGCCGGTCCGGTGTTCACGTCGAAAGACGCTACGTGATCAAGACGGCGGCGACAAGCGCATCGCGCCCGCCGAGGTGTTGCGCAGAGCCTTGCCACTCCCCCGGGGTCACCCTATTCTCCCGGAAAGAAAGCGCTTTCTGTCCGTCCATGGGCCGCCCCGCCGAAGGCTGCCCATGGACGGTTTCTTCTGCACCGAACGGCGTTCCACAGGCACGGCACGGGCGCAGCGCGGCACCGCGTTGCGCGAGCACGGCACGCAGGAACAACCCCCAGCGTTCGAAGACGAAAAGGACGGCGAGCATGAAACGACCAGTCGCACTCCGGCTCCACGCGGCACTGGCCACCTTGGCCCTCGCGGCCACGACCGGCGTGGTGCTGTCGATGCCCCAGGCATCCGCGGCGACCGGCGGCCCCACCGGTTACGCCACGCAGAACGGCGGGACCACCGGCGGCGCCGGCGGGCAGACCGTGCGGGCCACCACGGGAACCGCGATCCACGCGGCCCTGTGCGCACGGGCCAGCAGCAGCACGCCGATCACCATCGAGGTCGAGGGCACGATCAACCACGCCAACACCGCGAAGGTCTCGGGCACCAGCTGCAACACCGCCGCCGGCGTGATCGAGCTCAAGCAGATCAGCAACGTCACCCTCGTCGGGGTCGGCGCAGGCGCCGTCTTCGACCAACTCGGTATCCACATACGCGAGTCCAGCAACATCATCATCCAGAACGTGACGGTACGGAACGTCAAGAAGTCCGGCTCGCCGATCTCCAACGGCGGTGACGCCATCGGCATGGAGAGCGACGTCCGCAACGTCTGGGTCGACCACACCACCCTGGAGGCGTCGGGCGGCGAATCGGAGGGCTACGACGGCCTCTTCGACATGAAGGACAACACCCAGTACGTGACCTTGTCCTACAGCGTCCTGCGCAACTCCGGCCGTGGCGGCCTCGTCGGTTCGAGCGAGACCGAGCTGTCGAACAGCTTCATCACGTACCACCACAACCTGTACGAGAACATCGACTCGCGCGCCCCCCTCCTGCGCGGCGGCACCGCCCACATGTACAACAACCACTACCTACGGATCAACGAGTCCGGCATCAACTCCCGCGCCGGGGCGCACGCCAAGGTGGACAACAACTACTTCGAGGACTCCAAGGACGTCCTGGGCACCTTCTACACGGACGCCGCCGGGTACTGGCAGGTCGGCGGCAACATCTTCGACAACGTGACCTGGTCAGCCCGCAGCTCCGACAACAACCCGGCCGGACCGGACCCGCAGTCCAACACCACCATCGCCATCCCGTACGCCTACACCCTCGACGCCGCCGACTGCGTTCCGAACCTTCTCAGCCGAACGGCAGGAGCCGGCAAGGGGCTTCAGGTGTCGGACGGCAGCTGCTCACCGCAGACCCCCACACCCACCCCCACCACCCAGCCGACCACTCCCACGCCCGGCCCCACCACCCCCACGCCCGAACCCACCCAGCCCGGCGGAACCAACCTCAGCATCGGGGCGGGCTCCGACGGTTCGAGCAAGGCCGACGGCACGAGCTACGGCAACGTGCGGGACGGCGACCTCGGCACCTACTGGTCACCGGCGGGCGCGACCGGATCGGTGTCGATCAAGTGGGGCTCCGCCACGACCGTCTCCGGAATCACCATCCGTGAGGCGGCGGGCTCGGCCGGCGCGATCGGGTCCTGGAGGGTCCTCAACGGCGACACCGGAGCCGTCCTCACCTCCGGCAGCGGGGCCGGTGTCATCGCCGTCCCCCGCACAGCACTGAAGAAGATCACCTTCGAGATCGTCGGCTCGACCGGCACGCCCCGCGTCGCCGAGTTCGAGACCTACGCCGGATAGTCGCTCCGGGGTCCGGCAGACCGGTCCGGTGGACCGGTCTGCCGGACCGGCGGGCGCCCTGCTGGTCCGGTGGACCTGGTCTGCCGGACCGGCGGCGCCCCGCGCGCGTACCTCCGGTTCAGCTCACGAACTCCCGGTCGCCGTAACGCACTTCGGCCTCGTTCCAGTCGGCGCCGAGCGACACCGTGAACTTTCGCGCCAGGGGCAGATCGGCGATCGGGGCGACCAGGACGAGGCGGCCGTCGAGGGTGACCGAGCCGCCACCCAGCTTCTCCCGGGCCTCGGGGTCGGCCACCAGCGCCTCGCGCAGGCTGCTCGCCCGTACGCCGGGCACCTCGATCTCGACCGCGTCGGTCTCCGGTGACGTCCTCGGCAGACAGCGGAAGGTGAGCACGGACTCCTGGTCGTACTCCTTGGCGATGACGCCCGCGATGTGCTGGAGACCGTCCCGCCCGACCCTGTTGACGTCGAACTCCCGGGACCGCTCGTACGTGGCCTGCTTCAGGTCGTCGGACCAGAAGACGCCGTCGAGGAGCGTCGAGGCGGCCGGCCGCGCACCGTGGGCGCGGATGATCGCCCGCACCTCGTGGTCGAAGCGCGTCAGACGGGTCCGGAGCCGGGGGTCGTCCGGGTCCGTGATGATCGAGGTGTTGTCGGTGGCGAAGATCTCCGCCGTCGGGCAGTCCTGGTCGACGGGGGCGGCCTGGGTGCTCTGCGCACCCGTGACGCCGAGGACGAGGGCGGCGAGTCCGGTGGCCAGGATGTGGATCCGGCGCCTGGTGGTGGTCACGTTATTCATGGCGTGACCAACGAGTCGGGCCGGTGATCGTTGCGTCACCCACCCGGAGATGAGTACCTGTGCTCATCCCCGGCCGGGGCCGCCGCTCCTACCGTGTTCTCACGGCACAAGACGGAGCGGAACGAGGTCTCATGAGCACTCGGATGCGGAACGCCCCGGGCGACACCCGGCGCAGGTGGCCCACGGGATACCTGGTGACGATCGCGGTGCTGACCGGGGGCGGCCTGATGATCGACATGTTCGCCTTCTACCTCTCGATCTTCGCGACCGACAGCTGCGGCACCGACAACCCGGCTCCCGTCTGCACCACGTTCGGAATGCTGTCGATGTGGGCACTGCCGTGGATCGGTCTCGGCGTCGCCACGGCAGTCTCCACAGGGCTCGGGCTGATGGCCTGGCGGCGCGGCCGTACACCGTGGGTGCATCTCCCGCTCGGCGTCCTGCTGTACCTGGCCTCGCTCGTCGGCGCCTGGACGATCATGGTCTCGTGAGTGGGGACTCCGGATCGGGCCGACTCCGGCGTATACCGCCGGCCGGGCGACCCGGAGCGACGGACACGCCGTAGACATGACTCCGACGTATGCGTGAATATGCATACTCTGCGGACATGACGGCTCTCGAGCAGACACGTCTTGCCCTCGTTCTCAACGGCGGTGTGAGCCTGGCCGTCTGGATGGGCGGGGTGACGCACGAGATCGACCTCCTCCGGCGGGCCTCCCGCGCCGTCCATTCGGGCATCCCCGAACACGTCGACCCGAGCGACCGGCCCGTCTTCGAGCTCTGGGAACGTGTCGTCCGCGAGGCGAACACACATGTCCTCGTCGACGTCATCGCGGGCACATCGGCCGGCGGCCTCAACGGCTCCCTGCTCGCTGCCGCGATCGGTCGGGGAACAGCACTGCCGAATCTGCGCAGGACGTGGCGCAACGCGGCAGCACTCACGGACGACAAACTACTGAGGAACCCGCCGCACAACAGTGTCCTCGACGGCCGGTTCTTCCACGAGACCATCAGCGACATCCTGCACGGCATGGACGGGAGCGAGCGCGACGCCGAGCCGGTGACGCTCTTCGTCACCGCGACAGCGCTCGACGGCCTGCCCGAGGATTTCCAGGACGGCTTCGGCGGCCGCTTCGACGTGGCCGACCACCGCAGGATCTACAAGTTCCAGCACGACCCGGACGCGGTCGTCTTCCGCAAGGCCAGTGCCCCGTGCGAGATCTGGAAGACAGAGCCCCAGGGCCGCAGGGACTTCCTGGACGACAAGGTTCTTGACCGACTCAGCCTGGCGGCCCGCGCCTCAGCCGGATTCCCGCTGGCCTTCGCACCCGTCGACGAGTCGCCCCTGCTGGAACAGCGTGTCCGGCCCCACCCCCAGATCCCGAGTCGCGGCCGGGACCGGGCCAGTTGGATCGTCGACGGGGGCCTGCTCAACAACGCTCCCTTCGGGCCGGTGCTCGAAGCGATCTCGGACCGGCACGTCGACGGCCCGGTGCGGCGAGTCCTCGTCTTCGTGGTGCCCTCGTCCGGCGTCGCCCAGCGGCATGTCGAGAACCGGCCCCCGCGGGCCACCGAATGGCCGTCGGTCCTCGGCACGGCCATCAACTACCCACGCGAGGCGGACTTCCGCACCGGCACGACCGAGCTTCGCGAGCGCATGGGCAGACACTCCCACACCCGCCACCAGGATCTCTTCGAGCGACAGCTCGACCCCGAGAAGGGGGAGGCCCAGCGCGCAACCCTGCTCACCGTCGCCGAGCACCTCTTCACCGAGTACCGGCACAGCCGCATCGTCGCCGCCGTGTGGAAGATCCGGCAACTACGGGAAGAGGGACGCGGGGTCAGGCCCCTGATCGGCATCCCGCACGAGAAGGCCGAGGTCATCCTCGAAACCGGCGCACCGCCGAAGGGATGGGTGCCGGCGTCCGCGCTGGCGCTGCGCGAGCCGAGCCCCAGCCCCTGGGAGTGGGGCGTCCACGGTGTGGAGCGACTGTTGTGGACACTCGTGGCGGACCTCGAACATCGACTGAAGGCGACGAGGGGTGAGGGGACCGCGCCCCCCTGCGACCCCACCCAGGAGGAGGCACAGGAACGGCAGCTGGAGGACCACCGTCTCGCCGGGGGCCTGGAGGAACTCAGCACCTGTGTCAGGGACGTGCACGCCGTGATCGACCGCGTCTTCGGGCTGCTGCGCAACGCCGCCACGGCCGGAGGCGATCCCGCCAGGAGGAAGGGGGCCGACCGAGGTCCGCTCGCCACGATGAACTCGATCTACCAGGAACTCGGCCTGGACCGTGTCCTCGGCGAGCAGGTCGAGGCGGCCCTCGACGCCTACGCGAGGGCGACGGCCGGCCCCGGCAAGGATCCGGAGCGGCCGGACGAAGAGCGCCGGCGGTCCGTTCTCAAAGCCTGCCTCGTCGCCGAAGTGGTCGCAGAGTCCTTCTCCTCACCCGAGGAGTTGGTGGAGCACACGTCCCAGTTCGAGTTCCTGCGGCTGGGCCCTGACGCGCACAGTCCGGTCTTCCCCCTGGACAAGTACGCGCCCCTCGGCGAGCGCAAGCTGTACGGGGTCCGCCTCGACCACTTCGGAGCGTTCGTCGACCCGCTCTGGCGCGAGTCCGACTTCACGTGGGGGCGGCTCGACGGAGCGCACCACCTGCTGCGCCTGTTCGTCGCGGGCCACCAGGAGCGCCGCTCCCTCGAACTGGAGCTGCACGAGGCCATCCTCGCAGGCGAGATCGGCAGGGAGCGGATGAGCCGCAACCTCGACGAGCTCTCCGAGCCGGACGACAAACAGCTGTTCACCGACTATCTGAAGACCGGCCAGGGACGGCACACCGCGGGAAGGATCCTCGAAGCGGTGCTCAGCATCCTGGTGGGCAAGGGCTCCCCGATCCACGGGCCCTGGGCGGAAGCGGGCCGGACCATGTTCTGGCGGGGGTTCGGCCGCAAGGTGCCCCCGGTGCACTGGCCATGGCCGTCCCGGCTCGCCGGCCTGCCTGGACGATGGCTCTGGTGGTGGCGGGTCACCAAGGACCCCGCCGCGATCCTGCAGTGGACGGTGTGGACGGCCATCGTGTCGTACGGCGTCGCCGTCATGGGCGCCGTTGCGGTCGCGGGCCTCATCAAGTGGCTCTGGCACGACGACTGGGGCTGGCTCATGCTGGTCCTCGCCGGTCTCGGAGTGGCCCTGGTGTTCCTGGCCGAGTTCCTGGCCACCGTGGCCGTCAGCTGGTGCACCAAACGATGGCGGCAACGGCGAGCGCGACGGCACGAGAAGAAGTGCGCCGGCACGGAGCGCCCCGCCGGGGAAGCCGGCTGAGCGGTCCACTCCGGATCACCTGATGGTGGTCCGGGCGTCCGCGGCGAGGCCTGCCGGAGATTCTCCGGGCATCGCCGTCTATCGCGGCGAGGCCGTCGGCCTTGACGCACCTCAGTGCCTCGAAGCCCATGTGTACGGCGGCCTCGACGAGTGGGGCCTCCGCGGCGGCTGATCGACAAGACACCCCCTAGGCCGGGGCGAGGTGCGTGAGGCCCTGTACGAGGAGGGTGAGGCCGAAGTCGAACTCCTCCGCGACGGCCACGGAGGTGAGGGACCGGGCGGCCTGGAGGAGGGCGGGGTAGGAGGCCGGGTCGAGGCCACCGTAGAAGGCGGCGAGTTCGGCGCCGTGGTCGGGGGCGGCGGCAGGTCCGTACTGCTGGGCTGTGAAGCCGATGACGTAGTGCGTGACGGCGGTGAAGGCGCGGGCGGCCAGGTCGGCCGGCAGGCCGTGCGTCAGCAGGGTCGCCAGGACGCGTTCGCGTCGGGCGAGTCCGTGGGGGCCGACGGGGACGTACGCCATGAGCAGCGGCAGGGTGTTCGGATGGCGGCGCAGGGTGTCGTGGAACCGATGGGCCGTCACCGTGAGCGCCTCGCGCCAGTCGGCGGAGCCTGCGAGCGCGTCGAGGTCGACCTCGCCCAGGACGCGGTCGACGACGTACGCCAGGATCTCGTCCTTGCCGTCGAAGTGCCGGTAGAGGGTGGCCGTACCGGAGTTGAGGGCCTCGGCGAGCATGCGCAGGGAGAACGCCTGGGTGCCGTGCTCGTCGACCAGGCGCAGGGCCGCGGTGACGATGTCCGCGGTGTCGAGCGAGGGCCGACCCCGCCGGGGCGCGGCAGAGGCGGGGGCCGGGCGGGCGGCCCACCAGGCCGGGCTGCCGGGGGGTGGCGGGGTGGCGGCCATGCGGTGGGGCCCTCTCTCGCTGTGCCGGGGCGGCGCCGCCCTGCGCGTCGCGGCTCCCGGCGGCCATCCGTGGTGCGGTGACACCGTATCGGTCGACCGGCCCTGTCAGGACTCGGCCCCGACCCCGGCGGTCATCAGGCCGATCGTGGGCCGCGGATCCGACGTGCCGTCGCCGCCCGGCCCGTCCGCCGTACCTGCGACGTGACCGATGTGACCGACGTAGCCGTCCGGGCGGATGAGTACGACGGCGTCCTCGGTGATTCCGTACGCCGCGAGCAGGGCCGCTTCCTGTGCTGTACCGGGTGTGGTGTGCGGCAGCACGGTGTGGCGGCGCAGCGGGACACCGCCGGGCGGCCAGGGTAGGCGGTCGACGGCGGCCGCGGCGCGGGCTCCGAACGCGAGGGCCGTGAAGTGCGGGCCGCGAAAGAGGTCGAAGAGGCGGCTCGCCGTGCCCATGGCCCCGGGCAGGGTGGCGTCGGGGGCGCGGTCGCCGCAGCGCAGCGTCGCCGTGCGGGCCGCGTCGGCGGGGGCGAGCGGGCCGCCGAAGTAGGAGATGCCGAGCTGGTGTTCGTCCGGGCCCCGGGTGAGCCCGCTGGGACGAGTGCGGCGCAGGCCTTCGTACAGCTCGGTGGAGCGGCCGAGGACCTGGGCGGCGACGGGTCGCCGCTCCTGCTCGTAGCTGTCGAGGAGTGCGTCGTCGGCGCCTGCGAGGACCTGCTGGAGTTTCCAGCCGAGGTTGTGGGCGTCCTGGACGCCGGTGTTGAGGCCCTGCGCCCCGGCGGGCGTGTGGACGTGGGCGGCGTCGCCGCAGAGCAGGAGCCGGCCGTTGCGGTAATGCTCGGCGAGGCGGATGTTGGGGCGGAAGACCGAGGACCAGCTGATGTCGCGGAGGGTGAGGGAGGGTCCGACGCGGCGGCGCAGGAGGGTGGTGAGTGCGGTCCCGGTGAGGTCGACAGGGTCGCCGGGCCGGACTTTGATCATGATCTGGAAGCGGCCGTCGGCGCCGGGCAGGGGGCAGGCCGCGACGCTGCGGCCGCGGGGGCGGGGCCAGATGTGCCAGTGGTCGCGGGAGAGGCCGTCGACGGCGGCGTCCACGAGGATCATCCGGTCGGTCTCGTCGGTGGTGCCCTCGAAAGCGATGCCCGCGGCCTTGCGGACGGTGCTGGAGCCGCCGTCGGCGCCCACGACGTAACGGCTTCTCAGCAGCCGGCCGTCCTCCAGGCGTACCGTGCACGCCTCCTCGTCCTGGGTGATCTCCACGGCGCGGGCGCCGAAGTCGACGCGTACTCCCAGGCGTTCGACGGCGTCGTGGAGGAGGGCGGTGGTGGCGTACTGAGGGAGCAGGAGAACGTCGGGGTAGGGAGTCCCGATGCTGTCCGGGGCGGTGGCGTGCATCCGCCAGCCCTTGGTGAACGGGCCGAGGTGCAGTCCCATCGGAGGGTAGGGGCCACCTGCCGCGCGGGCGGCGTCGGCGAGGCCCAGGTCGTCGAGGACTTCCAGGGTGCGGGGCTGGACGCCCTTGGCACGTGAGCCCTGGAACCGCTTCTCGTCGCGCTCCACCAGGCGTACCGCGATGCCTCGGCGGGCGAGGTCGAGGGTGAGGGCGAGCCCGACGGGTCCCGCGCCGATGACGGTGACGGCGGTGACGGCGGTGTCTGCCGCCTTCACCGCCATGACCGCCGTCGTCTCTGTGACCTCCGCGACCACCGCGACCGCTTCCTTCGCTTCCGGCATGTCCGACGCTCCTTGCCGTCCCCCGGGTGCGCGCAGGGGTACGCGCACCTCGGTTTTACGGATACAACGTATCCGAAAGCTCGGGAGATCGGGCGCGCTCAGCCGTGCGGAAGGATGACCGCCCTGCCGTTGACACGTCCCTCGTGGAGCCGCTCGTAGGCCTTCGGCGCCTCGTCCAGGCCGTACGTCTCGACGTGGACGTCGACCGCGCCCGAGCGGGCCAGGTCGAGCACCTCGATCAGCTCGGGCCGGGTCCCCCAGTACGGGGAGGTGACCGAGACCTCGTACGGCAGGGCGCCGAATCCGACGGGCAGGGTGCCGCCGCCGAGACCGACGATCACGATGTCGCCCTCGACCGCGACCATCGCGCCGGCGGCCGTCACGGTGGGCTGGACGCCCACGAAGTCGAGGACGACCTCGGCACCGCGCCCGCCGGTCAGTTCGCGGACCGTGGGGGCTGCCGCGGCGTCGGAGAGGACCGTCTCGTGCGCGCCGACGGTGCGGGCGAGGGCGAGCTTCTCCTCCGAGACGTCCAGGGCGATGACCCGGGCCGCCGTCACGGCCCGCAGGAGCTGGACGGCGACGTGGCCGAGCCCGCCCGCGCCGATGACGACGGCGGTGCTCCCGGGAACCAGCTTGGGGAGGGACCGCTTGACCGCGTGGTACGGGGTGAGGCCGGCGTCGGTGAGCGGGACGGCCTGGACGGGGTCGAGACCGCCGAGCGGGACGAGGTGGCGGGAACTGTCGACGATCATGTACTCGGCGATGGCGCCCGGGGCGCCGAGTCCGGGCGGCCTGATGCCGAGTTCGGCGGCCCGCAGACAGTAGTTCTCCTTGCCTTGGGCACACATGAAGCAGCTGCCGCAGCCCCACGGGCCGTAGACGGCGACGGCGTCACCGACGGCGAATCCCCCGGCGCCGGGGCCGAGGGCGGCGACGGTGCCGACACCCTCGTGCCCCAGGGTCAGCGGCAGCGGAAAGGGCAGCTGGTCGGCGGACCAGCTCATGACCGCGATGTCGGAGTGGCAGACCCCGGCGGCGGTGATCTTCAGGAGCACCTGGCCGGGCCCGGGTTCCGGGTCGGGAACGGTGACGACCTCGGGCGGGGCGCCGACCGTGCGGTACTGCAATGCCTTCATGACGCTTTCCTCTTCCTCTCGCGTGGCGCGGACGTGCGGAGTCGGGGTGCCTCAGCGGGCGGCGTAGGCGCCGTCGACGAGGTGGTAGCTGCCGTGGACGAAGGACGCACGCTCCGAGAGCAGGAACGCGGCGAGCTCGGCGACCTCCTCGGCGCGGCCCAGTCGGCCCGCCGGATGCAGGGCGACGAGGGCGTCGTAGGCCTCCTGCCCGATGCCGGCGAGGAGGGGCGTGTCGATGTAGCCGGGGCCGACGGCGTTGACGCGTACCCCCTGGGAGGCGTACTCGAGCGCCGCCGTCTTGGTGAGGCCGACGACGCCGTGCTTGGCGGCGACGTACGCGGCGCTGCCGGCGGAGCCGTTGGTGCCGAGGATGGAGGACATGTTCACGACGGCACCGCCGCCGGCGGCCAGGATCGCGGGGAGTTCGTGGCGCAGCGAGTGGAAGACGCCGTCCAGGTTGGTGGAGACGACGCGTCGCCACTCCTCCGCCGGGGTCTCGGCGAGCGGGACGCGCGCTCCGGCTACGCCCGCGTTGTTGACGGCCAGGTGGAGGCCGCCGAAGGCGGCGACCGTGGCCTCGACGCCCGCCCTGACGGAGTCGTCGTCGGTGACGTCCATCCGTACGGCGAGGGCCTTGGCGCCCCGATCGGTCAGTTCGGTGACGGCTTCGGCCGCGCGGTCGGCGTCGTGGTCGGCGACGGCCACGGCGGCACCGGCGTACGCGAGGCGGCGGGCCACGGCACGTCCGATGCCGGAGGCGCCGCCGGTGACGAGCGCGATCCTGCCGGCGAACTCCTGGGGGTCGATGGTCCGAGGGTGCGTCATGGTGGTTCCTTACAGGGGTGTACGGGGTTCGTCCGTGGGGGGTGGTTCCGTCGCGAGCAGCGCGAAGGCCTCCTCCACGAGGGTGGGCAGCGCCTCCCGGGGGCCGCCGAGCACCCAGGCGCGGGTGGCGGCCAGGAGCGTGGCGGCGCCGGATCCGACGGCGACGGCGGGCCGCAGGTCGCCTTCGGGATCGACGCCGAGTCGGGCCGCGACGAGCCGGACCGACGCGGCCTCGCCCTCCAGGAGGATCCGGCGGAGCACGGCGCGCAGGGACGCCTCCCCCTCGGCGAGAAGCAAGAGCTCCCGGACTCCGTCACGGCGGTGCCAGGCCGGGGCGACAGGGTCGGCGAGCCAGCTCCGCAGGGCCGCGCGGTAGGCGGTGAGCGGGGCCTCGCTCGCGGGACGGGCCGCGAGGGCCTCGTTGATCCGTGTGCAGTCCGCGCGGATGCCGTCGAGGACGGCCTCCTCCTTGGAGGCGAAGTAGCGGCTGAAGGTGCGTCGGGAGACGCCGACCGTGTCGGTGACGTCCTCGACGGAGACCCCGGCCGTGCCGTGCTCCAGGACGAGCTTCAGCGCGGCCTCACCGAGTGCCTCCCGTGTCCGCAACCCCTTGGGGCCGCGCCGCGGGCTGCGGCGTTCTCGCTCCGTGCCCATATTTGCACCGTACACCGATTAATGTCCCAGTGGGACATTAGGGAGATCTAGGCGCTGTGGCGATGAAACCGACACCGCGGAGACCAACACTGTTGTGACGACTTGTCGCCAATGAGTGACCTTCCTTGCATGGATGGGGCAGTGTGGGGCAATTCGCTTACGGGCCGACGTGTGCCCGTGCGAGAGGAGCGTGCCGTGCTGTCCGACTTCTTCGACCGGCTGTTCAGACGCGGCACCGACTCCGACTCCGACGCAGGAGCGGTCGGAGGAACGGATGGGCGGGGGCCCGCGCACTCACCGGGGAGGCTCGTGCTCGACGCGGACTTCTCCTCCGCCGAACAGTGGGTCGCGGGCCGTTCCTGGGCCTATCCCGACGGCGGGCCGACCAATCCGGGCGACAACAAGCTCGACCACCTGGTGGAGGACTCCTCGTACAGCCGGACCGGGATCTTCCGGGCAACCCGCCGCCCGGACGGGAACTGGAACGCGGGGCTGCTCACCACGGAGGGCAGCGCGGAGGCCTTCCTGGTGCAGACCGATGACGTCCTGGAGGCGCGCGTGCGCCTGCCCGCGGAGACGGGCGCCTGGCCGGCGATCTGGACCTGGCTCGACGGGGGCCAGGAGATCGACGTCTTCGAGTACCACCCCGACAATCCGGACCTCCTCGAACTGTCGAACCGGATCCGGGGGCGCCACCTCTATTTCCGCGACCCCGCCGTACGCCCCGGGGCGTGGGTCGACCTGCGGGTCGAGTTCGGCGCCCGGAACGTGGTGTGGTGGGTGAACGGCGCGCGGGTCTTCGACGACCGCCGTGGGGTGGGGCGTTCCTGGCGGGCCCACCTCATCGTGAACCTGTCGGTCTGCGCGGGCCGTTACCACCCGGCGCCCACCCCGGACACGTCGCAGATGTCGTACGAGGTGACGGCGTTGCGCGTGTACAGGAACTGAGCTCGCTTCGGATCGACTCGCATCGGGTCAGGCCCGCGGTCGCGCCGGCGGGGCTCCGCATCGTCCGCGCGGACGGCCGGCGGGAGCCGGGCGGTGACGTGACGGGCCACCCGCGCGGGCGCTTCGCTCGTGGGCGACGCGCGCGATGGAGGGGGGATGCGGGCTCTGAGCGAACGGGCGTTGCGTAGGCTCGAACAGAACGTTCCGCGCACCCGCACCGTGCCGCCCGTACGACGAGGAGGGCCCCCATTTGAACAGCGCCGACGAGGGACGGCAGCAGCTCGACGCGGCCAGCGTCCTCAACGCGAAGAGCACGCTCCTCCAGCTCCTCGCCCGGGCAGGGGTCTACACCGGTGACGCGGAGGAGCTCATCGGGCTCGTCGAGGCCGGCGCGCTGGCCCTCGCGCACGCGGAGATCACCGAAGCCCGGCGCAGCGCCCCGGAGCCGACGGAAGCACAGGAGGGGCAGCAGGAGGCGGAAGAGAGGAAGGAGGAGCCGAGGAAGGAGCCCTACGCGTCCGGCTGGGCCGACGGCGTCCTGGCCGTCACCGAGGAGCTCGGCGCCATCGCCGAGCGGGCGCTGGTCCGCGCCGTCACCACCGCCTCGTCGACCGAATCCCCGGACGAGCGCTCCCCCGTCCGCAGGGCGGAGATGGAGCGGGCCAGGGTGGCCGTCACGCCGCTCTACCTCTCGTACACCGATGTGTCCGACCTCGACCCCGAGGTCACCGAGCAGGTGCTCGGCGCGGTCCTGCGCACGATGAGTCCCCGACAGCGGGCCGGATACCCGGGGCGGCTGACGGAGTTCGCCACCGCCCATCACGCGCACCTGGAGCGGCTGTACGCGGAGTACGGCCCCGGCAGCCCGATCGCGATCCACGGCCGCTACTCCCTCATCCACTCCCCCACCAGCGTCGCCGTCCTGGAACGTCTCGCCGTGACACCGTCGGCCCTGCACGAGGAGTGGGACGCGGCCGAGCTCCCGCCGGCCTGGCTGGACGGGCTGACGACGGCGTGGGGGTCCCCGGCCTGACGACGGCGCAGGGGTCCCCGCCCTGACGGGCGGTGATCTCACCGTCAACTTGTCCCACCTGATGAGCAGTTGCCCTCGCCCACCCCACCGGCGTGCGAGATCGCGGCAGTTCCGCACCAGAACTACTTAGGTTAGGCTAAGTTAAGTTCCTGTGCGCCGACTTGGGGTGACCACCCCCCGTCGTGTGCCACGTCCCCATTCATCAGGAGAGACGGAAGAGCATGACCTTACGGGTCGCGGTGGCCGGAGCCAGTGGCTACGCGGGTGGGGAGATCCTCCGCCTGCTTGCCTCACATCCCGGTGTCGAAGTCGGCGTTCTGGCCGCGCACAGCAGTGCCGGGCGCACCCTCGGACAGGTGCAGCCCCAGCTGGCCTCGTTCGCCGACCGGGTGCTGGCGGAGACATCGGCGGCGGCGATCGGCGGGCACGATGTCGTGTTCCTCGCCCTGCCGCACGGGCAGTCGGGGGCGCTCGCCGGGGAGTTGGGCGGCGGCACCCTCGTCGTCGACTGCGGGGCGGACTTCCGCTTGCGCGACCCGGCCGAGTGGACCCGTTTCTACGGCACCCGGCACGCGGGGACCTGGCCGTACGGACTTCCCGAAATGCCCGGCGCCCGGGACGAGTTGAAGGGAGCCAACCGGATCGCCGTGCCGGGGTGCTACCCGACCGCGGTCACCCTCGCGCTCTACCCAGCACACGCCGCGCGCCTGGTCGAACCCGAGGTCGTCATCGTCGCCGCCAGCGGGACCTCGGGCGCCGGGAAGTCGGCCGCGCCTCATCTGCTCGGCTCCGAGGTGATGGGGTCCATGACCCCGTACGGCGTCGGCGGCGGCCACCGCCACACCCCCGAGCTGACGCAGAACCTGTCCCTGGTGGCGGGCGAGCCGGTGACCGTGTCCTTCACCCCGACCCTCGCGCCCATGCCCCGCGGCATCCTCGCCACCTGCTCCGCCCGGCTGCGCCCGCACGTGGCCGCCGACGGCGGTCTCGACGAGGTGCGCGAGGTCTTCGAGGCCGCGTACGCCGACGAACCGTTCGTCCGGCTGCTACCGCAGGGCCAGTGGCCGTCCACGGCCTCGGTGCTCGGATCCAACACCGTGCAGGTGCAGGTGGCCCTCGATCCGGCCGCCCGCCGCCTCATCTGCGTGAGCGCGATCGACAACCTGACCAAGGGCACCGCCGGTGGCGCGGTGCAGAGCATGAACATCGCCCTCGGCCTGCCCGAAGGGCTCGGCCTGCCCATGAATGGAGTGGCTCCGTGACCGTGACCGCCGCCCGAGGATTCCTCGCCAGCGGGGTGGCCGCCGGCATCAAGACGTCCGGCGATCCCGATCTCGCCCTGGTCGTGAACCAGGGCCCCGCACCGGCCGCCGCAGGAGTCTTCACCTCCAACCGCGTCCAGGCCGCACCGGTCCACTGGTCGCGCCGGGCCCTCGCCGACGGCAGGGTCTCCGCGGTCGTCCTCAACTCCGGCGGCGCCAACGCCTGCACCGGCCCTGCCGGAGCCGACGACGCACGGACGATGGCCGAGCTCACGGCCCTCGCCGTCGGTGTCGCTCCGGCCGACGTGGCCGTCTGCTCCACCGGGCTCATCGGTGTCCCGCTGCCCATGGACCGGATCGCGTCCGGCATCGCCCTCGCGGCGGACCGCCTGACCTCCGACGGCGGCCGGGACGCGGCCGTCGCCATCAAGACGACCGACTCGGTGCACAAGACCGCGGTCGTGTCCCGGTCCGGCTGGACCGTCGGCGGGATGGCGAAGGGCGCGGGCATGCTCGCCCCCGGTCTCGCCACCATGCTCGTGGTCCTCACCACGGACGCCGTCGCGGCGGGGCCGGCGCTCGACTCCGTGCTGCGCGCGGCCGTACGGACCACCTTCGACCGGGTGGACTCCGACGGCTGCATGTCCACGAACGACACCGTGCTGCTGCTCGCCTCGGGCGCCTCCGGGGTGACCCCGGAGGACGAGGACCTCACCGCGGCGGTGCACGCCGTCTGTCTCGACCTGACACGGCAGCTGATCGCGGACGCCGAGGGCGCGTCGAAGGAGATCGAGGTGGCGGTCGTCGGCGCCGCGTCCGAGGAGGACGCCGTGACCGTGGGCCGCGAGGTGGCCAGGAACAACCTCCTCAAGTGCGCCCTGCACGGCGAGGACCCCAACTGGGGCCGGGTGCTCTCGGCCATCGGCACGACCGACGCGGCCTTCGACCCCGACCGCCTGGACGTGGCCATCAACGGCGTCTGGGTCTGCCGGGACGGCGCGGCCGGGGAACCCAGGGAGAAGGTCGACATGTCGGGCCGCCTGATCACGATCACGGTCGACCTGCGCGCCGGGGACGCGTCGGCCGCGATCTGGACCAACGACCTGACGGCCGAGTACGTGCACGAGAACAGCGCCTACAGCTCATGAGCGGAGGGGGTACGGGAATGAGGACGCTCGGTGAGCAGCCCGCCGTGCGGGACGCGGAGGGTGTGGCCACCGTGCGGGGTGCGAGGGGGGCGACCGCCGGGGTCCTGCCGACCACGGACGTCCCGTGGTCGGAGGAGCTCCAGGGTCGGACCGTCGTCCTGAAGTGCGGGGGCAGCACCCTGGTGGACCCCGCTCTCCGGCGGTCCTTCGCCCAGGACGTCGTCGAGCTGTGGCATGCGGGTCTGCACCCGGTCGTGGTGCACGGCGGCGGTCCCCAGATCAGTTCGATGCTCGACCGGCTCGCCCTGGAGGTCCGGTTCGAGGCGGGCATGCGGGTGACGACGCCGGAGGCCATGGACGTGGTCCGCATGGTGCTCACCGGGCAGGTGCAACGGGACCTGGTCGGTGCCATCAACGCCCACGGGCCCTTCGCCGTCGGCATGTCGGGCGAGGACGCCCACACGTTGACCGCCGTACGCCGCCCGGCCTGGGTGGACGGTCGGCCGGTCGACATCGGTCTCGTCGGCGACATCGTGAACGTCGCGCCGGACACCGTCCGGAACCTCCTCGCCGGAGGTCGCATACCGGTCGTCTCCCCGGTGGCGCGCGGCACGGACGGGCAGATCTACAACGTGAACGCCGACCTCGCGGCCTCGGCCCTGGCCGTCGCCCTCGGCGCCGACCGGCTCGTGATGCTCACGGACGTCCCCGGGCTCTACGCCGACTGGCCGCGCAGCACCGAGGTGATCCCCCGGCTGACCGCCGGCGAACTGGACGCGCTGCTGCCCGGTCTCGCGGGCGGGATGCTGCCGAAGATGGAGGGCTGCCTGCGGGCGGTCCGCTCGGGAGTCGGCCGGGTCCACGTCCTCGACGGTCGCACGCCGCACGCCGTCCTCCGGGGCGTCCTCACGGAGGAGAACCCCGGCACCACGGTCCTGCCCGACGACGCGCAGGACCACGCACAGAACCGATCGAAGGACGACGAGGAGATCCCCGCATGACCGGCTCCACCCCGCTCACGGACCGCTGGCGTGCCGTGATGATGGACACGTACGGAACTCCTCCGCTGGCCCTGGTCCGCGGCGAGGGCTGCACGGTCTGGGACGAAGCCGGCCGCGCGTACACGGACTTCACCGGCGGGATCGCCGTCAACACGCTCGGACACGGCCATCCCGCCGTGGTCGCGGCCGTCACCGAGCAGGTCGCGCGGCTCGGTCATGTCTCGAACCTGTTCGTCGCCGAGCCGCCGGTCGCCCTGGCGGAACGGCTCCTCGGACGGTTCGGCAGGCCGGGCCGGGTGTTCTTCTCCAACTCCGGGGCGGAGGCGGTCGAGGCTGCGTTCAAGGCCGCCCGGCGGACCGGGCGCACGCGGGTCGTCGCGATGGAGGGCGGCTTCCACGGCCGCACGATGGGCGCCCTCGCGGTCACGGGTCAGCAGGCGAAGCGCGAGCCGTTCCTGCCGCTGCCGGGGGACGTGACCCATGTGCCGTTCGGCGACGTCGAAGCGCTGCGCGCGGCCGTCTCGCAGGACACGGCGGCGGTCTTCGTCGAACCCGTACAGGGTGAGGCGGGCGTGATCCCCGCGCCCGACGGGTTTCTGCGGGCCGCCCGCGAGATCACCCGCGCCGTGGGGAGCCTCCTCGTCCTCGACGAGGTGCAGACCGGGATCGGCCGGACCGGGCACTGGTTCGCGCACCAGGCCGAGGCGGGTGCGGACCCGGACGTGGTGACCCTGGCCAAGGGGTTGGGGGGTGGCCTTCCGATCGGTGCCACGGTCGCGTTCGGAGCGGCCGCCGAGCTGCTCGGTCCCGGCCAGCACGGGTCCACCTTCGGCGGCAACCCGATCGCCTGCGCGGCGGGTTCGGCCGTCCTGGAGACCATCGCGGCCGAGGGCCTCCTGGAGCACACCGTGCGCATGGGTGAGCTGCTGCGGGCCGGGGTGGAGGCGCTGAAGCACCCCCTGGTGGCGGAGGTGCGGGGCGCGGGGCTGCTGCTCGGTGTCGTCCTGACCGAGCCGGTCGCCGCCCGGGTCCAGGGCGCGGCGCAGGAGGCCGGGTTCCTCGTCAACGCCGCCGGTCCCGGGACCGTACGCCTGGCTCCGGCGCTGACGGTCTCGGCGCGCCAGATCGGGGAGCTGGTGGAGGCGCTGCCGGGGATCTTGGACCGGCGCCAGATCGTGTCCGACCCTGATCCGGCGGACAGGTCGTAGCCCAATCGCCTGGCCCTGGGCGGCGTGGGGGCAGATATGACCTCAGACGCCCCTGGCGGAAAATAGATTGACGACTTCCTGGCCCAAGTCGGATACCAGCGCGCCGACTCGACGTATCTGGAGCAGCTGCAGGCGCCCCCTACCACTCGCCGACGCTGATCAGTGTGAGGGCGCCGTCGTCGGGTTCGGCCCGCAGCAAGACGACGGGCGTCAGGGTGCTGACGAACGGCTACCTGTCCCCCGCCGGCCCGGCCGACGAGTTCACGTACACCGACTGACCGGCCGTCCCCCTACCCGCACGCCCGCCCCGGGTACTCCTCGCTCTCCGGCACGCCGGCCTCGCGCATCCGGCGCAGCACCTCGTCCAGGGACGCGTCGTCGACGTGCACGGGGAGGTTGAGCTCCCTGTCGAAGACCATGGTGTCCGCGTCCGGGTGCCAGATCACCCACCGGGGCGGTGACGCGGGCACCTCCCACAGGGCCGCGAACGCCGCGAGGCCGTGCTCTCCGCCGCTCATGCCTTCCCCTTCTCGGTGCGCCCGTCGACGTACGTCGCCACGACCTCGATGTCCCCGATCCGTGAGGTGCCGACGGCCCGGGGATCGTCGCCGAGGACCACCAGGTCAGCGCGCTTGCCGGGCGTGAGACTGCCCGCGCTGTCGTCCTGGTGGGAGGCGTACGCACCCGCCACGGTGTAGGCGTGCAGGGCCTCGTCGACGGTGACGCCCTCGTCCGGTCCGATCGGCCGGCCGGAGGTCGAGGCGCGCTCGACCATGAACTGGATCGCGCGGAGCGGCGAGCCGTCCGTGACGGGCCGGTCGGAGCTGCCGACGAGGGTGACGCCGTGGTCGAGGAATCCCCGGCCCCGGTACATCCAGGGCGCCCGCCGCTCCCCCATGACGTCCGCGTAGTCGTCGCCGAAGTAGCGGAGGAAGTTCGGCTGGACCACGGCGCTGACGCCGAGCCGGGCGAAACGCGGGAGCTGGTCCGGGCGGATCAGACCGGCGTGTTCCACCCGGTGCCGGGCGTCCGGGCGGGCCCTGCGCTCCTGCGCCCGCTCCAGGGCGTCCAGGGCGAGGTCGGCGGCGCGGTCCCCGATGGCGTGGACGGCGAGCTGCCAGCCGGCGAGGTGGCCGTCGACGATGAGCTCCGCGATCCGCTCGGGGTCGTCCTGGAACTGTCCGGAGGTGGACATCCCCTCGTACGGGTCGGTGAGTGCCGCCGTACGGGCCATCATGCCGCCGTCGGTGTAGATCTTGAGGGCGCCGAGGGAGAGCCAGTCGTCGCCGAAGCCGGTGCGCAGGCCGAGGTCGAGGGAGCGCGGGATGCCGTCGTCGCGGTGCGCGGCGAGCGGGTGGAGGGTGTCGCCGGCGGCCATGAGCTGGACGCGGAGGGGCAGCCGGCCCTGGTCCCTGAGGAGTTGGTAGGCGCCGAGTTCGACCGGGCTGTGGCCGAGGAGGCCGCCTCCGATGCCCGCCTCGGCGCAGGCGGTGATCCCCTCGGCGAGGCAGGCGCGGCCGGCCCGCTCGATCGCGTCGGCGAGTTCCTCCTGGGAGTACGGCAACCGGAGCCGCCGTACCGCGGTCATGGCACTCTCCGCGAGGAAGCCGTCCTGGTGCGGGACTTCGGCCGGGAGCAGGTCGAGGACGGCGCTGTCGACGACGCAGGCGTGTCCGGAGTCGTGCATGAGGAAGATCTTGCGGCCCTGGGCGACGCGGTCCAGTTCCGTGGCGGTGAGATGGCGTCCCAGGGCCCGTTGGTCGTAACCGGCGATGTCCACCCAGGCGCCGGGTTCCTTGCGGGTGACGGCCGCCGCCACGACGTCGAGGACGTCCTCGACGCGCTCGCAGGGGGCGATGCTCGGGGTGTCGGCCTTCAGGCCCGCCCAGGCCAGGTGGACGTGGCTGTCGATGAAGCCGGGCAGCACGGTGGCGCCCTGGAGGTCGACGGTCTCGCGGGCGGGCAGCGAGGTCACGGCCGCGTCGAGGCCCACGATCCGGCCGCGCCAGATGCCGATGTCGTGGGCGACGGGGCGGTCCGGATCCATGGTGAGAATGCGCGCGTTCGTCAGCCTCGTACAGAGCATGGGCAGTCCGTTCCCGGTCGCGGTCGCTGGTGCTGTCGCTGTCGCCTGTGGTGCGGTGCTGTCGTCAGGAGGTCTTGGCCATCGCGGTGTCCGCCGTGGCGTGCCCGCTGCCGTTCGCGTTCTCGTCGGTGTGCTCGGGGCCCGCTGCCGCGGGGGCGTACCACTTGGGTGCGGCGGGCACCATCAGGGGCGTGCCGGTCTCGGGGTCGGGGATGATCCGGCAGGGCAGGCCGAAGACGTCCTCGACGAGCTCGGCGGTCATGACCGTCTTCGGGTCGCCCTCGGCGGCGATGATGCCGCCGGGGCGCATCACGATCAGGTGGGTGGCGTAGCGGCAGGCCTGGTTGAGGTCGTGGAGGACCGCGACGACCGTGTGGCCCTTGTGGGCGTGGAGTTCGGCGCAGAGGTCGAGGACTTCGACCTGGTGGGCGATGTCGAGGAACGTGGTCGGTTCGTCGAGCAGCAGGATGGAGGTCTGCTGGGCGAGGACCATGGAGAGCCAGACGCGCTGGCGCTGGCCGCCGGACAGGTCGTCGACGGGCCGGTCGGCGAGTTCGAGGACGCCGGTCTGGCGCATGGCCTCGACGACGGCGGCCTCGTCCTCGGCGGACCACTGCTTGAGCATCCCCTGGTGGGGGTAGCGGCCGCGGGCCACCAGGTCGCCGACCGTGATGCCGCCGGGGGCGGTCGAGGACTGCGGGAGCAGGCCGAGCCTGCGGGCTACCTCGCGGGAGCGGTACGAGGCGATGGCGGCGCCGTCGAGGTAGACCTGTCCGGCCTTCGGTTTGAGCATCCGGGCGAGGGCGGTGAGCAGGGTGGACTTGCCGCAGGCGTTGGGCCCGATGATCACCGTGAAGGAGCGGTCGGGGATGTCGACGGAGAGGTCGGTCGCCACCGTCCGCTGGTCGTAGGAGAGGGTGAGGTGCTCGGCGCGCAGCCGGGGCTCGCGGCCGGCGACGGGACGGTTGTCGTTGTTCGCAGTCATGCGCGGCTCTTTCGCGACTCGGAGACCAGCAGCCAGATGAGGTAGAGACCGCCGACGCAGCCGGTCGCCGTGCCCACCGGGAGGAGTGCGGGGGCGAAGAGGCGCTGCACGGCGAGGTCGCTCAGGGCGAGCATGACCGCGCCCATGAGGGCGGACGGCAGGAGCGCGGGCCCGGACGACCCGGTGATCCTGCGGGCCACCTGGGGTGCGGCCAGGGCGATGAACCAGATGGGTCCGGTCACGGCGGTGGCGAAGGCGGCCAGGGCGACGCTGATCACGAGCAGGACGGTGCGGGTGCGGGCCACGTCGACACCGAGGGCCATGGCGGTGGTGTCGCCCATCTCGACCATGGAGAGGCGGCGGGAGAGGAAGAAGGCGAGGGGCAGCAGGACGGCGACGGCGATGCCGATGGCATTGGCGTGTGTCCAGAGCCGGTTGCCCAGGCTGCCGATGAGCCAGGCCTGTGCCTCCAGGGCTTCCTGGAAGGTGGCGCGGGTGATCAGGTACGAGTTGACGGCGAGGAGCAGGGCGCTGACGCCGATGCCGACGACGACGAGGCGGAAGCCCTGGATGCCCCGGCCGACCATGAGGAGGTGGACGGCGAGGGCCGTGGCGAGGCCGCCGATCAGCGCGCCGAGGGCGATCTGCGTCATGCTGCCGTGCAGCACGACGATGACGACGAGTGCGCCGACTGCGGAGCCGTTGGTGAAGCCGATGATGTCGGGGCTTCCCAGCGGGTTGCCGGTGATGCTCTGGAGAATGGCCCCGCTCACGGCGAGGGCCGCGCCGACGCACAGCGCGGTCACCAGTCGTGGCATGCGCAGGGTGTTGACGACGAAGTCGGCGATGCCGGTGCCTTCGCCGGTGAGCGCCTGGAGGACCTCGCCGACGGACAGGTCGAAGTCGCCGGTGGTCAGGGTGACGCCCGCGACGGCGACGAGCGCGGCGAGGAGGGCGGCGGTGACGGCGACGGTGCGGCTCCGTACGCGCAGGGAGATGCCCCCGGACCGGGTGCGGACGACCCGACCGCTGATGACTCGGGGCCTGCCCGCAGCGCCGGGGGGTCCTGGCGCCGGGTCGGGCGCGGAGGCCTTCGCCTCCCGTACGGCAGTCACAGCATGACCAGCTTTCGGCGACGGCACAGGGTGATGAACAGAGGGGCGCCGATGAACGCGGTGACGATGCCGACCTGTACCTCGCCGGGGGCGCCGAGCACCCGGCCGACGACGTCCGAGCCGACGAGGAGGACGGGGGCGATGAGCATCGAGTACGCGAACACCCAGCGCTGGTCGGGGCCGACGACGAACCGGGCGATGTGCGGGACGGCGAGGCCGATGAAGCCGATCGGTCCGGCGGCGGCGGTGGCCGCCCCGCAGAGGAGCATCACGGCGACGGCGCCGAGGGCGCGGGTCAGGCCGACGTTCACCCCGAGGGCCCGGCCGACCTGGTCGCCCATGGCCAGGGCGTTGAGCGACGGGGCGAGGACGAGGGCGACGACCAGGCCGACGACGATGAACGGCAGTGCCATCAGGACGATGTCGTCGTAGCGGCCCGCGAGGGAGCCGACGGTCCAGAAGCGGAACTGGTCGAAGGCCCTCGGGTCGAGCAGCAGGACCGCCCAGTTGAAGGCGTACAGCACGGCGGTCAGGGCGGCGCCGGCGACGACGAGCCGCTCGGGGGAGGCGAGCTTCCGTCCGGAGGAGCCGAGCAGGTACACCCCGACGGACGCGGCGGCGGCGCCCGCGAGGGCGAACCACACGTAGCCGATCGGCGCCGCGACGCCGAAGAAGGCGATGGCCACCACGACGCCGGCGGAGGCCCCCAGGTTGACGCCGAGCATGCCGGGGTCGGCGAGCGGATTGCGCGTCAGGGCCTGCATGAGGGCGCCAGCCAGGCCGAGCGCCGTGCCGACGAGGATGCCGAGGAGCGTGCGGGGGATCCGGTAGTCGTGGATGATCACCGAGGTCTCGGAGCCGTCAGGATTCCACAGGGCGTTCCAGGTGGCCGTGAAGGGGATGCCCCTGGTGCCCACCCAGACGCTGAGGAGTCCGACCAGGACGAGCGCGGCGAGGGCGAGGACCAGGCCTAAGCCCCGGTACGCGGTCCCGACGCGGCCGATGCGCGGTGGCCCGGCGGGATCGACGGCCTTGTCCACGGGGTCTTCCTCGGCCTGCTGTCCCGACACCACCCGGGATTCGACGGACAACGACAACTCCCCCTGGCGGCGGTACAGATGTACGGCGAGAGCCCACGGCGCACAGACCGACGGATCGCGACTTAGGTGAGGCTAACCGAACCGTGTCGAGTGGTCAACGCGCCGGACAGGACCCGTCCGGCACCCCGACCGGGGCCCTCCAACCTCCCCGCGACCCACCCCGACCCCTACCGAACTCAGAGTAGGCTTACCTAACCGGCCACCTACCTCCGCGAAGGAGTCTCATGCCAACGGGCGTACCGACGGGGGGACTTGTCCTCCGCCAGGCGATCAGAGGACAACGCCGCCGAGTGATCACGGCGTCTCTGCTCGGTATGACCCATCAAGGCTGCGAAGCCCTGGTGCCGGTGGTCATCGGCGCCACCATCGACACCGCGGTCGCCACCGGCTCCTCTTCGGCGTTGCTGCGCCTGCTCATCGTCCTCGCCGTGCTCTTCCTGGTCCTGTCGACCTGCTACCGCACCAGCGCCCGGATCACCGAGGGCAGCGGCGAACTCGCCGCGCACCGGCTCCGGCTCGACCTGGCCACCCGGGTGCTCGACCCCCGGGGCGGCGCCGACGCGAACCGCCTCCCCGGCGCGCTGACCAGCATCGCCACCAACGACGCCCGCCGCGTGGGCTCGGTGGCCACCGTCATCGCGTACGGGGTGTCGGCGGTCGCCGCCCTCGTGATCAGCGCCGTCGCACTCCTCAGGATCTCCGTCCCCCTCGGCCTGCTCGTCCTCCTCGGCATCCCGCCGCTGCTGTGGCTCGGGCACCGCATCAGCCGGCCCCTCGAACAGCGCAGCGAGGCCGAGCAGGAGCGGGCCGCCCACGCCTCGGGCGTCGCCGCCGACCTCGTCTCCGGACTCCGCGTCCTCAAGGGCATGGGCGCCGAGTCGGCGGCCGTGGCCCGCTACCGCACCACGAGCCAGGACTCGTTGTCCGCCGCCCTGCGCGCCGCGCGCAGCCGGGCCGGACACGAGGGCGCCGTCCTCGCCCTGACCGGCGTCTTCATCGCCGTCATCGGCGTGGTCGGCGCGTACCTCGCCATGGACGGCAGCATCAGCGTCGGCGACCTGGTCGCCGCCGTCGGTCTCGCGCAGTTCCTCCTCGGCCCGTTCCAGCTCCTCGGCTACGTGAACGCCGAGCTCGCCCAGGGCCGCGCCTCGGCCAAACGGATCGCCGAAGTGCTCGCCTCGCCCGAGGCCGTCGGGACCGGACACGACGTGCCCGCCGACGGTGCCGCCGGACATGTCACCCTGCGGGGGGTGACGCTCGGCGCGCTCCGGGGCGTCGACCTCGAACTCCCGGCCGGCAGCCTGACCGGGATCGTCGCCCGGGACGCCGCCGCCGCGAACGACCTCCTCGTCTGCCTGGCCCGCGAGGCGGACCCCTCCGAGGGCGCCGTCGAGCTCGACGGCACGCCGCTGACCTCGCTCGACCCCGACGCGTTGCGCCGGGTCGTCCTGGTCGCCCACCACGACGCCGACCTGTTCGAGAGCACGCTGCTCGACAACGTCCGGGCCGGGGCCGCCGACGACGCCCCGGCCGTCGAGCGGGCTCTCAAGGCCTCGGCCGCCGACGACGTCGCCCGGCTCCTGCCGAACGGCGGGGACACCCTCCTCGCCGAACGCGGCCGCTCGCTCTCCGGCGGTCAGCGCCAGCGCGTCGCCCTCGCCCGCGCCCTCGCCGCCGACCGGCCCGTCCTCGTACTGCACGACCCGACGACCGCGGTGGACACGGTCACCGAGTCCCATATCGCCGCCCGGCTGCGCGAGGTCCGCCGCGACCGCACCACGATCCTGGTCACCACCAGCCCCGCTCTCCTCGCCGTGACCGACCGCGTGATCGTCCTGGAGGACGGCGCCGTACGGGCGACCGGCCGCCACACCGAACTCCTCGCGGCCGACGCGACGTACCGTGCGGCGGTGCTCGCATGACGCTCGCCGACGAGACACGGACCGACAGCCGGCCGCAGCCGGACGAAGGACGGACGAGGGAGACGGAACAGACCATGAGCGGAACCAGCCCGGACCGCGTGCTCCTGCCGACCGCCACCGGCGCCGAGTCCGTCGCGGCGCTCCGCACCATGCTGCACGGCCATCGGCTCCTCGCCGCGGTGGCGATCGCCGTCCTCGTCGCCGGCACCGCCGTCGGACTGCTCACCGCTCCGTTGCTCGGACACATCGTGGACCTCGTGGTCGACAAGAAGGGCGCGGCCGCACTCACCGTCCCCCTGGTCCTGCTCGTCGTCGTCGCCGTCGCGCGGGGCGCGGCCGCGGCCGTCGGCAGCACCCTCGTGGCCCGGCTGGGCGAGACCGTCCTGGCCGCGCTGCGGGAGCAGTTCATCGAGCGGGCGCTGCGGCTGCCGCTCGACCGGGTCGAGGCGGCCGGCTCGGGCGACCTGGTCTCCCGGGTCACCAGCGACGTGTCGATGATCGGCAAGTCGGTGCGTCAGGCGCTGCCGGAGTTCAGCCGCTCCGCCCTGACCATCCTGCTCACCTTCGTCGGGCTCGCCGTCCTCGACTGGCGCTTCCTGATCGCGGCGCTCCTCGCCTCCCCGGTCCAGGTGATGTCGGTGCGCTGGTACATGCGCCGGGCCGCGCCCGTGTACGGCGAGCACCGCGTCGCCACCGGCGCCCTGCAGCACCAGCTGCTCGACAGCGTCGGCGGTGTCCGGACCGTACGGGCGTTCCGCCTCGACGACACCCACACCGAGCTGCTGGAGAAGCGGTCCGGGGCCGCCCGTGACCTGGGCCTGCGGGGCATCCACATCGTCACCGGGTTCTTCTCCCGCCTCAACCTCGGAGAGTTCATCGGTCTCGCCGCGATGCTCACGACCGGGTTCCTGCTGGTCGACGACAACTCCGTCAGCATCGGTACGGCCACGGCCGCCGCGCTGTACTTCCACAGCCTCTTCAACCCGATCAACGCGACCCTCTACCTGCTGGACGACGCCCAGTCGGCGGGGGCGAGCTTCGCCCGTCTCGTCGGCGTGTCGAACCTCCCCGCGGAGCGGGCCGAGAGCGAGGCGCGCGCCCTCGCCGACGGCTCGGTCGAGGTGTCCGGGCTCAGCCACGCGTACGGCTCCGGCGCACCGGTCCTGCACGAGGTCGACCTGCGGGTGGGGAGCGGGGAGCGGGTGGCCCTGGTGGGCGCGAGCGGCGCCGGCAAGACCACCCTGGCCAAGCTCATCGCCGGCGTGCACAGCCCCATCGAGGGCTCGATCGCGCTCGGCGGGGTCGACGCCGGGGAACTGGGCCCGGCCGGGGTCCGCCGCGCCGTGGCACTCATCAGCCAGGAGGTGCACGTCTTCGCCGGAACCCTCGCCGACGACCTGCGCCTCGCCCGGCCCGAGGCCGACGACGAGGCACTGCACGCGGCGCTGGACCGGGTCGGAGCCCTGGAATGGGCGCAGGCGCTGCCCGAGGGCCTCGCCACGGTCGTCGGCGAGGGCGGGCACCGACTGACGGTCACCCAGGCGCAGCACCTGGCCCTGGCGCGGCTCGTGCTGGCGGATCCGCCCATCGCGATCCTCGACGAGGCCACCGCCGACGCGGGCAGCGCGGGAGCGCGCGTCCTGGAGGACGCGGCCGCTCGGGCCCTTGAGGGCCGCACGGGGCTGCTCGTCGCGCACCGGCTGCCGCAGGCCGCGGCCGCCGACCGGGTGGTCGTGCTCGACCAGGGCCGGGTCGTCGAGACCGGCACCCACGAGGAACTGGTGGCGGCCGGCGGCCGGTACGCCGACCTGTGGGCCGCTTGGTCCGCCAGCCGCCGGGAGCCCGGGGAGCAGGTGCCGCGGCCGGCCGCGGACTCGGACTCGGACCTCTCGGTCTCACCGGTCAGCTGAGGGGACTCTCCCGAGGGCCAGGGGGCGGTACGACGCATCGTCGTACCGCCCCCTTCCGCTGTCCCCCTTCCCCTGCTCCCTTCCGCTGTCCGTCACCGTCCGCCCCCACGTACACGGCCGCCCGCGAGGGGTACTCCCCCGCGGGCGGCCGGTGGTGCCGGTCTCGGTGTCGGTGCGTCAGTCCTGGAGGGCGATGAGGCTCGCCGGGCGCAGGTCGGTCCAATGGGCCTCCACGTAGGCCAGGCAGCCCTCGCGCGTGTCCTCGCCGAAGACGGTCCGCCACCCGGCGGGGACCTCGGCGAAGGAGGGCCACAGCGAGTGCTGGTTCTCGTCGTTGACCAGAACCAGGAAGCGGCCCTGCGGGTCCTCGAACGGGTTGGTGCTCATGCGTTCTCACTCCTCTTGTGTGTCACGCCGAACAGCTGGGACAGGGGCTGTTCGGAGTCGTCTGTCACGGTGCGCAGCAGGGTCTGGAGCTCCTCGGCGAGCCGGCGGGCCTTCGCCGCGCCGAGCCGCTCCGTCGCGTGGATCAGCCCGCAGTGCACGGGGCCTTCGCCACGGGGCTCGTAGAAGCTGAGGGTCAGTTCGGCCCGGGTCGAGCCGGTCGGTACGGCGAGGAGGTCTCCGACGCCGCCCTCCAGGCGTGCCAGGTCGGCCTGCTCGTGGTGGATCACCATCACCTGGGGCCCCTCGGGCCGCAGACCGGCCGTCCGAACCACCTCGTCGAAGGGGACCTGCTGCCGGTCGAGGGCGCTCAGCGTGGTCTCCCGTACGCGGGTCAGGAGCTCCGCGAAGCTCGGGTCGCCGGCCGTGTCGGTGCGCAGGAGGACCGTGTTGAAGAAGCAGCCGACGAGGTCGGCCAGTTGGTCGTCGTCGCGCCCGGCGACCATCGTGCCGATGGGCAGGTCGGTGCCCGCTCCATGGCTGGTGAGCAGGGCCGCGAGGGCCGCGTGCAGCACCATGAACATGCTGGTGCCGGTGGCCTGGGCGAGCCGGTCCACGTCCGCGTGGAGGCGCTCGTCGAGGACGAACTCGACGATGCCCGCGCTCTGGCGCCCGCCCCGGCCGGGGACGGAGGTCCGGGCCTCCGTCGGCAGGGCCAGCTCGCGCGGTGCGTCCTTGAGCGTGCTTCGCCAGTACGCCAGTTGGCGTCCGCCCCGGCTTTCGGGATCGGTCAGGTCGCCGAGGACCTCGCGGGCCCAGCGGGCGTAGTCGGAGTAACTCACGGGGAGCGGCTGCCAGTCGGGCGTCCCTCCGGCCGTACGCGCCCGGTACGCCGTGGTGAGGTCGCGGAACAGCGGGACCACGGACCACTCGTCGACGGCGAGGTAGTGCAGGGTGAGCAGGACCGCCTGGGCGCCGTCGGGGTCGGTGAGCAGCCGGGCCCGCAGCGCAGGCTCCTGCCTCAACTCTGGTGTGGAGGCGGCGAGTTCCGCAAGTCGGGAGTCCAGGTCCGCGCACTGCTCCACGGCCAGGACCGGGGCTTCGACGGTCCGGCGGAGCAGGGTTCCGTCGGCCTCGGCGAAGGCGGTGCGCAGCGGCTCATGACGGCTGGTCACATCGGCGAGCGCCGAGGCCAGCGCGTCGGCGTCCAGGCCGCCGGGCGAGCGCAGGACGAGCGCGTGGTCGAAGCCGGGGCTCCGCCGGTACGCCTGCCACTGCCACTGCTGTACGGGCGCCACCGGCAGGTCCGTACCGTCGAGGGCCCCGGGCTCGGCCGGGCGCAGGGCGGGCCGGGCGGCGCTCGCACCGTCCAGCTTTCCGGCGATCCCGGCGACGGTCAGCGCGTCGAAGACGTCGCGGATGCTCAGCTCGACGCCGAACTCGGCCCGGATGCGGCCCAGGAGACGCATCGAGGCCATGGAATGGCCGCCGAGGGCGAAGAAGCTGTCGTGCACGCCCACGCAGTCCAGCTTGAGGATCTCGCAGAACAGCTCCGCGATCCGCGCCTGCGTCTCGGTCGCGGGAGCGGCGTCGCCGGTCATGGCCGACCAGTCCGGTGCGGGCAGGGCCTTGTGGTCCAGCTTGCCGTTCGGGGTGAGCGGCAGCGGGCCGTCGAGGGGGACGACGAGGGCGGGGACCATGTACTCCGGCAGGACGGCGGCGACGTGGGCGCGCAGCTCCTGCGGGTCGAGGGCGAGGTCCGTGCCCGGCTCGGGGACGGCGTAGCCGACGAGGCGGACGATGTCGCCGTCGCGGTCGGGCAGGACGGCGGCCTGGGCGACCGTCGGGTGGCCCGCGAGGGCGGCCTCGATCTCGCCCAGCTCGATGCGGAAGCCTCGGATCTTCACCTGGGTGTCGACCCGGCCGAGGAAGTCGAGGTTGCCGTCGGCGCGCCAGCGGGCACGGTCGCCGGTGCGGTACATGCGGCTGCCGGAGGCGCCGTACGGGTCCGCGACGAACCGTTCCGAGCTGAGCCCGGCCTGCCCGAGGTAGCCCCGGGCGAGGCCGCGGCCGGCGACGTACAGCTCGCCGATCACACCGGGCGGGACGGGCCGGAGGTGCTCGTCGAGGACGTAGCAGCGGGTGTTGGGGTCCGGGCGGCCGATGGGCACCCGGCCGGTGGCGCGGCCGCCGTGCTCACGGGCGGGCCACAGCGTGGAGTTGACGGTCGCCTCGGTGAGCCCGTACGCGCAGATCAGGTTCGCGGTGGCGCCGAAGCGTTCGAAGAGGTCCGGCGGCACGGTCTCGGTGCCGACCAGGACGGTCGACCCTTCGGGCAGTCGGCAGCCGGGCGGCAGGGCGGACACCAGCGAGGGCGGCAGGATCATGTGGGTGATCCGCTGGTCTTCGAGGAAGTCCGTGAGGGCGGGTCCGGCGACCCTGGCCTCTTCGGTGATGAGGACCAGCCGGCCGCCGTGGCAGAGCGCCATGGCGAGTTCGAAGACGAAGACGTCGAAGCCGATGGAGGCGAACTGGAGGACGCGGCTGTCGTGTTCCAGGCCCATCCGGTCGACGGCGGTGGCGACCAGGCTGGCGATGCCCTCGTGCGGGACGACGACACCCTTGGGGCGGCCGGTCGAGCCGGAGGTGTAGATCACGTACGCGGCCTGTTCGAGGCCCACGGGTCCGCCGACCGGCGGGGTCCCGGGCAGGGTGTCCAGCTCGGCCGCGATGTCGGGGGCGTCGAGGAGGACCACCGGTACCCCGTCGGCGTCCGGGATCTTCCCGGCGACGGGCTCGGTGCCGACCACGACGGCGGCGCCGGAGTTCTCGATCATGTAGCTGAGGCGGTCGCCGGGGTGGACGAGGTCCAGCGGCAGGAACGCGGCTCCGAGCTTCAGGGCGGCGACGACGGTGGCGATCATGTCGACCGAGCGCGGGACGGCCACGCCGACGACGCTCTCGGCGCCGACCCCGCGGACGGCGAGCAGCCGGGCGATCCGGTCGGCGCGGGCGTCGAGCTGGGCGTACGTCACCGAGCGGGAGCCTTCGACGACGGCGACGGCGTCGGGGCTCTCGGCCACCCACCGGGCGAAGAGCGCGGGCAGGGTCTCCTCGTCGACCTCGCGGGGCCGGCCGTTGAAGCCTTCGAGGACGAGTCGGTGCTCCTCGTCGGTGAGGATTCCTGCCCGGGAGAGCGGCTCGTCGGGGGCTTCGACGAGGATCCCGACGAGCCTGCGGAGGCGGTCCGCGATGCGTTCGGCGGTCTCCTGGTCGAAGAGTTCGGTGGCGAACTCCAGGCGGCAGCCGAGCGAGTCGCCCGCGCCGTCGGCGGTGGTGTGCTCGGTGAAGCCGAACACGAGGTCGAACTTGGCGGTGCCGATGCGGTGCGGCAGATAGCCGGCCCGGAGCCCCGGCAGGCGCAGTGCCTCGTCCGTGCGGGCGTGGTAGCCGACCATCACCTGGAACAGCGGGTTCCGGGAGAGGGAGCGGGTCGGGTTGAGCTTCTCCACGACCGACTCGAAGGGCACGTCCGCGTGGGAGAAGGCGGCGAGGTCGGTCTCCCTGACCCGGCCGAGGAGTTCGGTGAAGCTGGGGTCGCCGCCGAGGTCGGTGCGGAGTACGAGCGTGTTGACGAAGAAGCCGACCAGCTCGTCCAGGGCCTCGTCACCACGCCCGGCGATGGGCGCGCCGAGCGGGATGTCGGTGCCCGCGCCGAGCCGGTGGAGCAGTGCGGCGACGGCCGCGTGCGTCACCATGAACATGCTGGCGCCGGTGTCCCGGGCGAGCCGTCGCAGGCCCTCGTGGACCGTGCGGTCGAAGGAGATGTCGAGTTCGGCCCCGGTGAACGCCGGGCGGGCGGGCCGCGGCCGGTCGGTGGGCAGTTCCAGTTCCTCGGGGGCGCCGGCCAGGACCGTACGCCAGTGCTCCAGCTGCCTGGCGGCCAGGCTCTCCGCGTCGGCCGGGTCGCCCAGGAGCGTCTGCTGCCAGAGGGCGTAGTCGGCGTACTGGACGGGCAGCGGCTCCCAGTCGGGGGCGCCGCCGTCGAGGCGCGCGGTGTACGCGGTGGTCAGGTCCCGCAGGAAGGGGCGGTCGGACCACTCGTCGGTGGTGATGTGGTGGAGCAGCAGGACGACGACGTGTTCGTCGGGTGCCACCTCCACGACCGTGGCGCGGATCGGCAGCTCGGCGGCGAGGTCGAACGGCCGTTGGACGGCGGCGTCCACGATGCCGGGCACCTCGTCCTCGGTCGCCCGCACGTGCTCCACGACCGGGGCGGCCGAACCGGCGGGCAGGATCCGCTGGTACGCCTGGCCGTCGCTCTCGCGCTCGGCGAAGAGGGTGCGCAGTGCTTCGTGGCGGTCGGTCACATCGGCGAGGGCGGCGCTCCACGCCTCGCGGTCGAAGGTGCCGTTCAGCCGCATGACCAGCGGGAAGTTGTACGCGGCCGAGGTGCACTCGATCTGCTGGATGACCCACAGGCGCTGCTGGGCGTGGGAGAGCGGCAGTTCGCCGGGGCGCTCTGCGGCGACCAGAGCCGGGCGGGCGGCGCCTCGGGAGGCGGCCGCGCGCTCGACGAGTTCGGCGACGGTGGGCGCCTCGAACAGGTCGCGGATCGCCAGCTCGGCGTCGAGCGCGGTGCGGGCCCGGCTGACGAGCCGGGTCGCGAGGAGCGAGTGCCCGCCGAGGTCGAAGAAGTCGCTGTCGATGCCGACGCTGCCCTCGGGCAGGCCGAGGACCTCCGCGAAGAGCCCGCACAGGGTCTCCTCCCGCGGGGTGCGGGGGGCGCGGCTCCGGCCCGTGCCGGAGAGGTCGGGGGCGGGGAGGGCCTTGACGTCGAGCTTTCCGTTGACGGTCAGCGGCAGGGTGGCGACGGGGACCAGGGCGGACGGGACCATGTAGTCGGGCAGACGGGACTTGAGGTGGTCGCGAAGGTGCGCGACGAGTTCCTCGTCCGACTCGGTGCCCTCCTCCCGTACGAAGTAGCCGACGAGTCGCTTGGTGCCCGCGGTCTCGTGGACGACGACGGCGGCGTGGGCGATCTCGGGGTGGTCGGACAGGGCCGTGGAGATCTCGCCGAGTTCGATGCGGTAGCCGCGGATCTTGACCTGGTCGTCGGTGCGGCCGAGGAAGTCGAGCAGGCCGTCGGGGCGCTGGCGTACGAGGTCGCCCGTGCGGTACATCCGCTCGCCGGGCTCGCCGAAGGGGTCGGCCACGAACCGCTCGGCGTTCAGCGCGGCCCGCTCGTGGTAGCCGCGGGCGAGGCCGGTGCCCGCGATGTACAGCTCGCCGGGGCAGCCCGGCGGGACGGGTCGCAGCATGGTGTCGAGGACATGGGCGCGGGTGTTGCGGATGGGCCGGCCGACGGTCGGGGTGGCGCTCTCGGTGGTGGAGCCGCCGAGGGTGTTGATCGTGTACTCGGTGGGGCCGTAGAGGTTGTAGCCGTAGGTGCCCTCGGTGCGGCGCAGCTGGGTCCAGACCGTGTCGGAGACGGCCTCGCCGCCGAGCAGGACGAGTGCCGGCCGGTGCTTGCCCGCGGCCTCGTCCCGGTCGAGGAGGCCCTCCTCGATGAGGAGCTGGGCGTAGGTGGGGGTCACGTTGACGACGTCGACGCGGTGCTCGTCGCAGTAGGCGACCAGGGCTTCGGCGTCGCGGCGGAGTTCCTCGTCGCAGACGTGGACCTCATGGCCCTCGACGAGCCAGAGCAGCTCCTCCCACGACATGTCGAAGGCGAAGGACACGGTGTGCGCGATGCGCAGGCGGCGTCCGCCGGCGGAGGCGATGGCCGGGTCGAAGATCTCCTTCTGATGGTTGAGCTGCATGTTCGTCAGACCCCGGTAGGGGGTGACGACGCCCTTGGGGCGGCCGGTGGAGCCGGAGGTGTAGATGACGTACGCCGGGAACTCCAGGCGGTCCGGCACCCCGTGGGCGAAGGCGGGCCGCTCGGCGTCGGCGATCCCGTCCCCGGACAGCGCGGCGAGTTCGGCGAGCACGGCCTCGTCGTCGAGGAGGACTTCGAGGGCGACGGGGCCGTCCTCCCGCCGCAGCGTCGGGGCGACGGCGGTCGTGGACAGCAGGCAGAGCGGTCCGGTGTCCTCGGCCATGAGCCGCAGCCGGTCGGCGGGGTGGTCGAGGTCGAGCGGCAGGTACGCGGCGCCGGTCCGCAGCACGGCGAACAGTGCGGCGACCATCTCGATCGACCGGGGCAGCGCCAGCGCCACGACCTTCTCCGGCCCGGCTCCCCGGGCGAGCAGCAGCCGGGCGAGCCGGTTGACGTGCGCGTCGAGTTCGGCGTACGTGAGGGCGCGCTCGCCGAAGACCAGCGCGACCGCGTCGGGGGTACGGGCGACCTGGGCGGTGAGCATGTCGGCGACGGTCTCGTCCGGCACCGGCTCGCGACCGGACTCCCGGGCGGTGCCCAGGGCGGCGCTCTCCTCCGGGAGCAGCAGGTCCACGCCGGCGGTGCGGGCGGATGCGGCGGTGGGCCCGGCGAGGGCCTGGCCGAGGCGGTCGAGGACCGTGGTGAACCGGGCCAGGATCGTGCCGGCGGCGTCGGCGTCGAAGAGGTCGGGGCGGGCGGCCAGGGTGACCTTCAGGCGGGCGCCCGGGGTGACGATCAGCGTGAGCGGGAAGTGGGTGCCGTCCACGTTCGACACGTCGGTGATGCCGTGGCGGTCGCGGAGGGCGGCGGCGCGGTCCTCGCCGTCGGCCGAGCGGAGCACGAAGAGGGTGTCGAAGAGACGGCGGTGGCCGGACTCCTGCTGGAGGGTGCCCAGGCCCACGTGCTCGTACGGCATGACGGCGGCGCGCTCGGACTGCATGCGGCGCAGCAGGGCGAGCAGGGGCTCGTCCGGGGTGAAGGCGACCCGGGCGGGGATCGTGTTCAGGAACATGCCGATGATGCCGGCCACGTTCGGGACGTCCGCCGGGCGTCCGGCGACGGCCGTGCCGAAGGCGACGTCGGCGCGGCCCGTCATGGCCGAGAGCACCAGGGCCCAGGCCGCGTTGAGGACGGTGTTCAGGGTGAGTCCGTGGCTGCGGGCGACGGCCCGCAGCCGGTCGCCTGCCTCCTGGGTGAGGAAGGCGTCGAAGTCCACCGGGATGACCGGGCCGGTGTCGCGCCCGGACGGGGCGAGCAGCGTCGGCTCGTGGAAACCGGCGAGGGCCCCGCGCCAGGCGTCGAGGGCGACGGTGGTGTCCTGCGCCTCCAGCCAGGCGAGGTGGTCGCGGTACGAACCTGGCAGCGGCAGACCGGTGGGGTCGCCGGCCCGCTCGTACAGCGTGAACAGCTCTTCCAGGAACAGCCAGGCCGACCAGCCGTCCCAGAGGATGAGGTGGTGGGTGACGACGAGCTTGTCCCGGCCGTCGCCGAGGCGGATGAGGAGCAGGCGGCAGAGCGGGGCGGCGGACAGCTCGAAGCGCTGCCTGCGGTCGGCGGTGAGGAGTTCCTCCGTGCGGGTCCGCTGCTCTTCGGCGGCCAGTCCGGAGAGGTCGGCCTCGACGAGCGGGATCTCGGCGCCGTCCACGATGAACTGGACGGGGCGGGGCAGGCCGTCGCTGGTGAATCCGGCGCGCAGCCCGGTGTTGCGGTCGAGGAGGGTCCGGCAGGCGGCGCGCAGCCGGTCGGCGTCGATCCGGCGGTCGAGGTCCAGGGTCTCCTGCGACTGGTAGACGTCGAGTGCGTCGCCCGCGTCGTAGGTGGCGTGGAAGTACATGCCCTCCTGGAGCGGGGAGAGCGGCCAGATGTCCGCGACGGGCAGCCCGGCGACGGCGTGGACCCGCGCGGTCTCCTCCTCGGTGAGCTCCGGTCCGCCGAGCGGGGCGGGGGCCGGGGACTCGGGAGCCGGGGGCTCTGTGGGCGGCGCGGCGGCGGTCAACTGGTCGAGGAGGGCCCGCAGGGCGGGGTCGACCGCCGCGCCGGACTGCTGCTGGAGGGCGAGGACGGCCTGGAGCGCGGCGGCTGCCTGCCCGGCGTCGGAGGCGGAGACGGTCACACCGTCGGAGTGCACGGGTACCTCGGTGGAGTCGGTGGTCGGGGGCGCCTCGGCGTCCCCGAGGGTGGTGGCGGCCGCGGCGAGGGCGGCGGGGGTGCGGTGCTCGAACACGTCGCGGGGGCTGAGCGTCAGACCCCGCTCACGCGCGCGGGTGGCGACGGTGATCGAGCTGAGGCTGTCGCCGCCGAGCATGAAGAAGTCGTCGTCGACGCTCGTCCGCCGGCCTCCGAGGACGTCGCCGAAGATCTCGCACAGCGCTCGCTCGCGGTCGTCGCGGGGTGCGCGGCCGGCGGCCCGGGGCGCGATCTCGGGTGCGGGCAGGGCGTTCTGGTCGAGCTTGCCGCTGGGCGTCAGCGGCAGTTCGGCGAGGACGACGACGGCACCCGGCACCATCGCGGCGGGCAGCGCCTCGGTGAGGGCCGCGTGCAGGGCCTCGGATGCGGGCTCCGCGCCGGGAGCGGTGCCGGGGGCCGGGACGGCGTAGCCGACGAGTGAGCCGTCGCGGACGACGACGGCGGCACGGGCCACACCGGGCAGCGCGGCGAGCGCGGTCTCGATCTCGCCCAGTTCGACGCGGTTGCCGCGGATCTTGACCTGGCGGTCGGTGCGGCCGAGGTACTCGACGGCGCCGTCCGCGCGGCGGCGCACCAGGTCGCCGGTGCGGTACATCCGCTCCCCCGGCGCTCCGAACGGGTCGGCGACGAACCGTTCGGCGGTGAGCCCGGGACGGTCGTGGTAGGCGCGGGCCAGCTGGACACCGGCGAGGTACAGCTCACCGGACACCCCGTCCGGCACCGGGCGCAGGAAGGGGTCCAGGACGTGCAGCCGGGTGTTCCACACGGGCCGGCCGATCGGCACGGCCGGCTCGGTGCCGCCCTCGTACGGGAAGAAGGTGACGTCGACGGCCGCCTCGGTGGGGCCGTACAGATTGTGCAGGGGTACGGGCGCGCGCCCGGAGCGGGAGGTCAGCTCCCACCAGCGGCGGGCGTCGGCGCCGGTGAGGGCCTCGCCGCTGCAGAACACCCGGCGCAGGCTCGCCGCCCAGTCGGGGGCGTCCGCGGTCGACTCCATGACCTGGACGAACGCGGCGAGCATCGACGGTACGAAGTGCGTCGTGGTGATGCCCCGGTCCGCGATGAGGCGGGCCAGGTACTCCGGGTCGCGGTGGCCGTCCGGGCGGGCGAGGACGACGGTGGCGCCCTCGGTCAGCGCCCAGAAGAACTCCCACACCGACACGTCGAAGCTGGACGGGGTCTTCTGGAGGACCCGGTCGTCGGCGGTCAGCCCGTACGCGCTCTGCATCCAGGCGAGCCGGTTCACGATGGCGCGGTGGGTGACGGCGACGCCCTTGGGCCGGCCGGTGGAACCCGAGGTGTAGATGAGGTACGCCGGGTGGTCGGGGCCGGCCGGCCGCACGGGCTCCCCCGCGAAGGTCTCCCCGGGTTCCCCCGCCGGGGTCTCCTCGGGCTCCCCCGCCCCGATGACGAGGTGTTCGAGGTCGGCGGCGGCAGGGATCCGCCCGGCGGCCTCGGCGGTCGTCACGACGAGGCGGGCGCCCGAGTCGGCGAGCATGAACGCCACCCGGTCGGCGGGGTAGTCGAGGTCCACGGGCAGGTAGGCGGCGCCCGCCTTGTGGACGCCGAGCAGCGCGACCATCAGCTCGGCCGAGCGGGGCACCGCGACGGCCACGTACCGCTCGGGACCGGCGCCGCGTGCCCGCAGTCGTCGCGCCAACGCCTCGGCCCGCCGGTCGAGTTCGGCGTAGCTGAGGGTGGAGTCGTCGAAGACCACGGCCGGGGCGTCCGGGGTACGGACGACCCACGTGGCGAAGAGCGAGGCGAGGGTCGCCTCGGGTACGGGCCTGGCGGTGGCGTTGAGTTCCGTGAGGTGCTCGCGCTCGCGGGCGGACAGCAGGTCGGTCCGGGCGACGAGCCGGGCGGGCTCGGCGACCACGGTCCGCAGGAGGGCCGTGAACCGGTTGGCGAGGACGGCCACCGCGACCTGGTCGAGGCGGCCCGCGTCGTGCTTGAACCGCAGCAGCAGACCGGCGTCGGCGGGCTCGACGACGAGTGCGAGGGGATAGTGCACGGCGTCGAAGACCTCGGCGCCGGTGATCAGCGGTTCCCCGGCGCCGTCCCGCTCGCCGACGGGGTAGTTCTCGAACACCACGAGGGTGTCGAAGAGTTCACCGCCGCCCGCGATCCGCTGGATGTCGGCGAGTCCGAGGTGCTGGTGGTCGAGGAGGGCGGAGTGCTCGTCCTGGACGCGGCGGAGCAGCTCGGTCAGCGTCTCCTCGGGGCGGACGGTCACCCGGGCGGGGACGGTGTTGATGAACAGGCCGACGGCGGAGTCGAGGCCCGCGACCTCCGTGGTCCGCCCGGACACGGTGGTGCCGAAGACGACGTCCCGGCCGCCGGTGAGGGCGCCGAGCAGCAGGCCCCACACACCGTGGAAGACGCTGCTCAGGGTCAGCCCGTGGGTCCTGGCGTAGGAGGCCAGCGCGCCGGTCAGGTCGTGGGGCAGGCGGGTGTCGACGTGCTCGGGGCGGGCGGGCGTCCGGGGGGCGCCGTCGCCGGTGGTGAGCGCCGGGAGCCGGGTCGGGCCCGTGAGGCCGTCGAGCGCCCGGCGCCATGCCTCGCGTGCGGTGTCGCGGTCGCGGCCCGCGAGCCAGGAGAGGTACGGCTCCGGGGGCGCGGGCTCCGGGAGTTCGACGCCCCGGTAGGCGTCGGTCAGTTCCCGCAGCAGGACGGCGACCGACCAGCCGTCGGCGACGATGTGGTGCAGGGTGAGCAGCAGCCGGTGGCGCTGTCCGTCCCGGACCAGGGTGGCGCGCAGCAGCGGCGGCCGGTCGAGGGCGAACTGCTCGGCCCGGTCGGCGCGGAGGATGTCGTCGAGGCCGGTCACGGCGGTGTCGGCCTCCCGCCACGGGAGGGTGACGTGGTCCGCGAGCCGCTGGACGACCCCGCCGCCGGGCAGCTGGCGGAACGCGGCGCGCAGCAGCGGGTGCCGGTCCAGGAGGAGTTGGAGTGCGTGGCGGAGGCGGACGGGGTCGACGTTCCCGGTCAGGTCGAGGAGTTCCTGCACGAAGTAGAGGTCCGCGGCCTGCCGGTCGAACTCCGAGTGGAAGAAGAAACCTTCCTGGAGCGGGGAGACGGGCAGTGCGTCCGCGTCGAGCTCCACCCGCGGCCGCGCCGGGGCCGCGACGGTCTCTCCGGCGGTCCGGGCGAGGGCCGCCACGGTCCGGCTGCGAAACACGTCGCGCGGGGTGATGGCGAGACCGGCCTCGCGGGCGCGGTTGACCAGCTGGATGGCGACGATGCTGTCGCCGCCCAGTTCGAAGAAGCTGTCGTGGACGCCCACGGCCGGCAGGCCGAGGAGGTCGGCGAACAGCGCGGCGAGGGCGTGTTCGGCGGGGGTGCTCGGGGTGTCGGTGCCGGTCAGGGACGTCCAGCGGGGCTCGGGCAGGGCCTTGGCGTCGAGCTTGCCGTTGGGAGTCAGCGGCAGCGGGCCGTCGAGGACGACGACCGCCGTCGGCACCATGTGGTCGGGCAGCGCGTCGGTCACGCGCGCGCGTGCGGCGGTCACGGCCGCCTCGTCGCCTTCGTCGGCCCCTCCCTCCGGTACCAGGTACGCGACCAGCCGCTTCACGCCCCGGTGGTCCTCGCGGGCGAGGACGGCGGCCTGGGCGATGCCCTCGCAGGCCATGAAGGCGCTCTCGATCTCGCCCGGCTCGACGCGGTGGCCGCGGATCTTGATCTGGCCGTCGGCGCGCCCGAGGAATTCCAGGTTGCCGTCGGCGCCCCAGCGGACCCGGTCGCCGGTGCGGTACATGCGGGTGCCGGGAGGGCCGTACGGATCGGCGACGAACCGTTCCGAGGTGAGACCCTCACGACCCAGGTAGCCGCGTGCGAGGCCGCGCCCGGAGACGTACAGCTCGCCTTCCGCGCCGACGGGGACGGGCCGGAGCGCGGTGTCGAGGACGTACGCGCGCGTGTTGGGGTCGGGCCGGCCGATGGGGGCGGGGCCGGGCCGATCGGGGTCGGCGAGCCAGAGCGTGGAGTTGACGGTCGCCTCGGTGAGCCCGTAGGCGACGACGACGCGGAGCCGTCCGTCCCAGCGGGCGATCAGTTCGCTGGGGACCGCTTCCGTGCCGACGATCAGCACCGCGCCCTGCGGGAGTTCGCACTCCTGCGGCAGCGCGGAGACGAGCGAGGGCGGCAGGATCATGTGGGTGGCGCGGTGGCGGGCGATGTACTCGGTGAGCGCGGGGCCGGCCACGCGGCGCTCGGCGGGGACGAGGATGATCCGTCCGCCGACGCACAGCGACATGATCAGGTCCCAGACCGTCACGTCGAAGCCGACGGAGGCGAACTGCACGACCCGGCTCTCCGCGGTGATGCCGATCCGGTCGGTGGCGGTGGCGATGAGGCTGCCGACGCCGTCGTGGGAGACGACGACGCCCTTGGGGCGGCCCGTCGAGCCGGAGGTGTAGATGACGTACGCGGCCTGGTCGAGGGCGACCGCGGGTCCGGGGCCGACGTCGGTCGCCGCGGCGAGGGCGTCCACGGTGGCCGGGTCGTCGAGGAGCAGCCGGCCGACGCCCGCCGTGTCGGGGAGTTCACCGGCGAGGTCGCGCACGGTGACGACGGTGCGTGCGTGGGCGTCGGACAGCATGTAGGCGATGCGGTCCCGGGGGTGGTCGGCGTCCAGCGGCAGGTAGGCGGCGCCCGCCTTCATCACGGCGAGCAGGGCCACCACCAGCTCGGGCGAGCGGGGCAGGGCCACGCCCACCACGTCCTCGGCGCCGACGCCTCGGGAGCGGAGCAGCCGGGCGAGCCGGTCGGTGGCGTCGTCGAGTTCGGCGTACGTCAGCTCCCGGTCCTCGCAGACGAGCGCGACGGCGTCGGGGGTGCGGCGGACCTGCCGCTCGAACGCGGCGGGCCAGGACAGTTCGGGGACCTTGCGGGGCGCGACGCCGAACTCTTCGAGGAGCCCGGCGCGTTCGGTGTCGGAGGTGAGCTCGATACGGCCGACGGGACGGTCGAGGTCCCCGGCGAAGGAGTCGAGGAGGGCGAGGAAGCGGCGCTCGTGGTCGGCGAGCGTGGTCGCGTCGCAGACGTCGGCGTCCGCGTCGAGGTGGACGGTGTGTCCCCGGCCGTCGGGGCCCTCGGCGAAGCTGAACGCGAGGTCGCTGACCGGGCCGAGCCACTCCGGGCGGAGTTCGGCCTCGTGGTCGTCGAAGCGCAGGTCCTCGGAGCGGGGCAGGATGTTGACGGTGGGGCCGACGAGTTCCGGGACGCCGTCGACCAGGCCCAGTTCCCTGGCGAGGTCCTCGGCGCGGTAGCGGCCGTGGGCGACGGCGGCGGCGACGGTGTCGCGCACCTGGGCCACGAGGGCGGCGCCGGTGGTGCCGGGGTGGACGGCGAGGCGCAGCGGGACGATGTTGGACACCATGCCGGGGACGGTCGCGGAGACCTCGTCCTCGCGGGCGGCGATCGGCAGGCCGAGGACGAGGTCCTGCTCCCCGCTGACGCGGTGCAGATGGGCGGCCACGGCCGCGAGCAGGAGCCGGGACGGTCGTACGCCCGCGGTCCGGGCGGCGGCGTTCAGCCGTCGGACGGTCTCCGGGGACAGCTCGGAGGTCCGCCGGAGCCGTCGGGTCATGGGGGTGGCGGCCCGGTCGACGAGCCGTACGGGCTCGGTCCGGCCCGCCATCCGCTCCAGCCACCAGGCGCGGTCGGCGGCGTGCCGCTCGGACGCGCGGTAGGCGCGGTCGGCGGCGACGAGCCGGGCGAGGGACCAGTCGCGGGGCCGGGACGCCTCCCCGGCCGTGTACAGCTCGCCCGCGCGGCGCGTGATGAGGGCGACGCCCATCCCGTCCACCACGATGTGGTGGTAGCGCTGGCACCACAGGACGCGGTCGTCCGCGAGCCGCAGCAGGGCGTGGGCGAAGAGCGGGTCGAGCGCGAGGTCGACGGGCCGGTCGCGGTCGGCGGCCACCCACGCGGCGGCGGCCTCGTCGGGGTCGACGGCATGGCGCAGGTCCACGACGGTGACGTCGACGGGGTGGGTGGGGGTACGGGGCGTCTGGCGCGGCCCGTCGTCGCCGGGGGTGACCCGTACGTGCAGGCACTCGGCCTCTTCGACGGCCTGGCGGACGGCGGCGGTGAGCCGGTCGAGGTCGAGGGCGCCGCGGAGGTGGAGTGCGAAGACGATGTTGTAGGCGGAGCTGTCCGGTTCGATCTGCTGGGCCAGCCAGACGCCGGATTGCCCGCCGGTGACGGGGAGGCCGGAGGGGGTGTTCCGGTCCGACGGCTCGACGTCAAACATCGTACGAAGTGGCCTTTCCCTGGGAGTGCGTGGCAGGCGGTGACGGCACGAACCGCCGACGGCGTGGCGAGTGGTTCCGCCACGCCGTCGGTCGGGTCGGTTCGTGGGTCGGTGGCGCGTCAGCTGGTGGGCGTCACTTGACGGCCGTGAGGAGCGGCTCGATCTCGTCGATGGCGTACGGGATCGACAGAACGGTGTTGAAGGAGAACGCGGCGCCGATGTCCGGGCCCTGGTAGGGCACGAACAGGTCGCGCTTCTCCTGGTTGACCTTGAGCTTCTTGTAGAGCGGCTCGGCCTTGATGCGGTCGTTGGCCTCGGTGCTGGAGGTCACCCAGACGAGCCGGTCGACGTCGAGGACGTTGAGCTTCTCGGCGCTGAGTTCGGCGACGTTGAAGCCCGGCTTGGCCAGGGTGTCGATCTCCGGCTTGAGCTTGAAGCCCAGCTCCTGGAAGAAGATCGACTTGGGGTCGGTCTTCGTGAACGCCGAGTACTTGCCGGCCTCGAAGCTGTCGGCGACGGCGAGCGTCTTGGCGGCCCACTCGGGGTGCTTGTCGCGGGCGGCCTTGAACCGGGCGTCGATGTCGGCGATCAGCTTGGTGGCCTCGGCATCCTTGCCGAGCGCCTTGCCGATCTGCTGGGTCATCGTCTGCCAGGGCGCACCGTAGTCCGGGTGGTCCTTGGGCTGGGCGACGACCTTGGTGAACTTGGAGAGCGTGTCGTACTGCTCCTTCTTCATCCCCGAGTACTGGGCGATCACCAGGTCGGGCTTGAGCGCGGCGATCTTCTCGATGTTGTACTCGTCGCGCTCACCGACGATCGCGGGCTGGGTGGAGCCCCACTTGTCCTTGGTCCAGGGCCACTTGCCGTACGGCTTCTCCTTGAACCAGTCGACGGAGCCGGCCGGCTTCACACCGAGCGCGAGGACCGCGTCCTGGTCGGAGAGACCGAGGGTGACGATCGTCTTCGGCTCCTTGTCGATCGTCGTGGAGCCGTACTTGTGCGCCACCGTGACGGGGAACGCGGCGGGCTTGCCGCCCCCGTCGGCCGAGGCCGAGGAGGAGGTGGTGGCGGACGGCGACTCGGTCTTCTCGGTCCCTCCGCCGCAGGCGGCGAGGGCGAGAGCCGCCACCGCGAGGACAGCCACACGGGGGGCGGTTCTGGCGAACCGAGCCAGAGCGGGACGTGCACCAGCGGACACGGACGTTCCTTTCGGGGGATTCACAGTGCGTGCCACGCCCGCCGGGTGCGAAGGGTGCCGCCCGGCGGGGTGGCTGTGTTGCGTGGGGGGTGGAGCGGGGGTGGCGTCAGCGCGCCGTGCCGACGCCGTCGGCCATGGGCCGGATCTCGTCGGCGGGGGGTGCCATGACGGTGGCGGCGAGGGCGTCGGAGGCCCGGTCGAGGACCGAGTCGAGGATCTCGCCGACCCTGATCGCGGTGTTGGAGAGGAGCGACGACGTGATGCCGTGGGTGTGCTCGGTGCCGCCCTGGAGGTAGATGCCGCAGCGCAGTTCGGAGTCGGTGGCGAGCCGGTAGTCCCGCTCGACGCGCACGCGGCCCTGGTCGTCGCGGTGGCAGCGGTCGGCGACCGGGCCGAGGAGCCCGAGGGGCTCGGCGGGGCTGTATCCGGTGGCGTAGACGACGACATCGGCTTCGAGCACGGTCTCCTCGCCGGTGACGAGGGAGGTGACGAAGGCGCGGACCTTGGCCGGGCCGTCCTCGACGCCGGTGAGCCGGGAGATGTTGATGAAGCGCAGGCGCTCGGTGCCGAGGACCTTCTCCTGGTACGCCTGGCGGTACAGGTCGTCGATGAGGTCGATGTCCACCACGGAGTAGTTGGTGTTTCCGTGATAGTCCATCAGCTTGCGCTTGATGTCGTCCGGTGCCGTGAAGTACTCGTCGACGGCACCCGGGTCGAAGATCCGGTTGGCGAAGGCGCTGTCGTCGGCGGGGCTGTAGCCGTAGCGGGAGAAGACGGCGCAGATCTCGGCCTCGGGGAAACGGCGGTGCAGATAGGCGACGTTCTCGGCGGCGCTCTGTCCGGCGCCCACGACGACGATCCGCTCGGGGTTCGTGCCCTCCAGGCCCTCGACTTTGGCGAGCAGGTCGGAGTTGTGCCAGACGCGGTCGCTGCGCTCGACGCCTTCCGGCATGCGCGGGCGAAGTCCCGTACCGAGGACGAGGTTTCGGGCGCGGTGGACGACCAGTTCGGATCCCGAGCGGGCGGTCACGTCGAGGTATTCGATGACGCCGTCGCGCTCGACGGGCTCCACCGAGATGATCTCGTGGCCGTAGGAGACCATGTCGTCGACCTTGGACGCGGCCCACTCGAAGTAGTCGTGGAACTCGACGCGCAGCGGGAAGAGGTTCTTGTGGTTGACGAAGTCGATCAGCCGGCCCTTGCTCTGCAGATAGCAGAGGAAGCTGTATTCGCTGGTCGGGTTGCGCAGCGTCACGAGGTCCTTGAGGAAGGACACCTGCATGGTCGCGTCGTCGATCAGCATGCCGCGGTGCCAGCCGAACCGTGGCTGGCGCTCGAAGAAGTGGGCGGTGACCGCTTCCTGCCTTCCGACGCGGGCGTTGTGCTCGCTGAGCGCTATCGCCATGGCCACATTGGACGGGCCGAAGCCGATGCCAATGAGGTCGTGGACCAGAGGTGCGTCACCAGGAGGAACCTGCGACATGTCACTCCCATCGTGCGGGATGAAGGCTGAGGGGGAACCGGCGTCGGGCACAGCGGTGTTGCCGACAGCCGAGCGGAACTTAGGTAAAGCTAACCTGATCTAGCGATGCTGTCGACGGGGCAAAGCGGACAACGCCTGGACGCGCGTCCCGAACGACCGCATAAATCAAGCCAGTTGCACTGTTAGGTAAGCCTTGCTTTACTTGCTGGCGGTCAATCGCTCTTCCGAGGAGGAACCCGATGCGGGTCGTCATGTTCGGCTATCAGACCTGGGGCCATCGCACCCTCCAAGCGCTCCTGGACTCCGAACACGACGTGGTTCTCGTCGTGACGCACCCCAAGAGCGAGCACGCCTACGAGAAGATCTGGAGCGACTCGGTCGCCGACCTGGCGGAGGAGCACGGCGTCCCGGTCGTCATCCGCAACAGGCCCGACGACGAAGAGCTGTTCGCGCGGCTCAAGGAGGCCGACGCGGACATCATCGTCGCCAACAACTGGCGTACGTGGATCCCGCCGCACATCTACAACCTGCCCCGCCACGGCACGCTGAACATCCACGACTCGCTGCTGCCCAAGTACGCCGGTTTCTCGCCGCTCATCTGGGCCCTCATCAACGGCGAGACCGAAGTCGGCGTCACGGCCCACATGATGGACGAGGTGCTCGACGCCGGCGACATCGTCCAGCAGCGGGCCGTGCCCGTCGGACCGACCGACACGGCCACCGACCTCTTCCACAAGACGGTCGACCTCATCGCCCCGGTCACCATCGGCGCACTCGACCAGATCGCCTCCGGCCAGGCCGAGTTCACCCGCCAGGACCGCTCCCGGGCCAGCTTCTTCCACAAGCGTGCCGAGGAGGACATCCGGATCGACTGGAACTGGCCGGCCGACGTCCTGGAGCGCCTGGTCCGCGCCCAGTCGGCGCCCTACCCGAGCGCCTTCACCTTCCACCGGGGCAAGCGCCTCGAAGTCCTCTCCGCCGTGGTCTCCGAGGGCCGTTACGGCGGCACGCCCGGCCGTGTCTTCTACCGCGAGGGCGAGGGTGTCGTGATCGTCGCCGGCGCCGACGCGCGCACCGGCCGCAACCACGGCCTGGCCATCACCCGCGTCCGGACGGAGGACGGCCGCGAGCTGCCCGCGACCGAGTACTTCACCTCCATGGGCGGCTACCTCACCGGCCGCCCCTGACGAGCGGGGAGAGTGAGGAGCAGCCGATGGAACAGCCGGTCGTCTCCGGTGTCGCGCACGACCTCTCGGGGGCGACGTTCGCCGTCGTCGGCATCGCGAGCGTGCCGATGGACTGGGCGAAGGTCTTCGGGTCACTCGCGAACACCGACCTGACCCTCGACGCGCTGACAGGCGCGGGCACGAGTACGCACCCGGGCCCTGGTGCGGTCCCGGGGGTGGCCCCGCCCTCCCGCACCATCACGCCGCCCTCGCAGAGCATGACGCCGCCCAGCGTGCTCGACCTCAACGCGTATCTCATGCACGCCGTCGGCAGGGCCGCGCGCCGCCGCCTGGCGGAGACGCTGGAGGCCCGGGGGTTACGGCTCTGGCACCTCACCGTGATGGCGCTGCTCGCCGACCTCGGCCCGCAGATGAAGACGGCCCTCGCCACCCGGCTGGCCATGAACGCCAGCGACCTGGTGAAGGTCGTCAACGACCTGGTCCGGATCGGACAGGTCGACTGCGTCCGGGACGACGCGGACCGGCGCCGTGTCGTCGTGCGGCTCACCCCGGAGGGCGAGACGTCGCTCCGGAGTCTGAACGCGGAGATCGCGCGGACGGACGACGAGATCCTGGCCCCCCTCGACGCCGGGGAGCGCGAGCAACTCGCCTCCCTGCTGCGCCGGGTGCACGGCCATCTCGAACCGGCACCGGCCGACCTGGCGCGCGAGCGACCGGTCTCCTCGACCTGAGCGGCACGGGCGGGTGCTGCCGCGCCGGGCCGGCGCGGCAACACCCGCCCCTCCTGTCCTCAGGCGCCGGTGTGCGCGGCGATGCGCAGGGACTCGACCAGGTCGCGGTAGAGGGTGTCCGAGGCGAGGAGTTCCTCGTGCCGGCCCCGCGCACGGACCCGGCCCGCCTCCATGACGACGATGGTGTCCGCGTCGACCACCGTCGACAGGCGGTGGGCGATCGTCACCACGGCGCCGGTGTCCGCACGGGAGCGCACGCACTCCTGCACGGCCGCCTCGGTCAGGCCGTCCAACTGCGCGGTCGCCTCGTCCAGGAGCAGGACGTCGGGGGTGGCGAGGAGCGCCCGGGCCAGGGCGATGCGCTGCCGCTCCCCTCCCGACACGTTCGCCGCGGCGAGGGGCGTGTCCAGGCCCTCGTCCAGCGCGTCGACCTTCTCCGCGAGCCGTACGTCGTGCAGCACGCGCCGCAGTTCCTCCGGGGTGGCGTCGGGGCGGGCGAGCAGCAGGTTGTCGCGGATCGTGCCGGGGACCACCGGGGTGTCCTGCTCGACGTACGCGAGCCTGGCCCGGATGTCGGCATGGGCGTGGTCGCGGTACGGCCGCCCGTCGAGGAGCAGTTCACCGCCGGTCGGCTCCAGGAACCGCAGGACCAGGGAGAGCAGGGTGGTCTTGCCCGCTCCCGAGGGGCCGACGACGGCGGTGTGGCCGCGCCGGGGGATGACGAGGTCGACGTCCCGTACGGCCGCGGCGGCGTCGGGACCGTAGGCGGCGGTGACGTTCCGCAGCTCCAGGACGGGTATGTCGTCACCGGCCGCCTCGCTGTCTCCGCCGGAAGCCTCGGCCCGTACACCGGAGGCTCTGGTGCGTGCGCCGGGAACCGTGCCCTCGCCCGAGGACGGGGAGGTGTGCTCGGTCGGCAGGGCGTCGGCCTGCCGGATACGTTCGGCCGCGGCGATGCCGGACTGCAGGGTGGTCACGTTCTGGCTGAGTTCGGTGATCGGGTCCATGAGGGCGAAGGCGTAGAGGAGGAAGGCGATCAGACCGGACACTTCGAGCCGGCCCTCGCCGACGCGCCAGGCGCCGACGGCGAGGATCGCGATGATGGCCAGATTGACGCCGGACCAGGCGGTCGTCCAGGCCAGCGCCTCTCGGCGGACGGCCCGGATCCCGTGCTCGGCCGACGCGCGCGCGTCGGTGAGGATCCGCTCGGTCATGCGCTCCTCTGCGCGGTTGACCTTGACGGTACGGATCGCCCGCAGGGTGCCTTCGAGGACACCGCCGAGCCGCCCCACGTGGTCCTGGGCCTGCTGCTGCGCCTGGGCGATGCCGGGCATGAGGAGTGCGAAGACCACGCCGACGAGGACGACGGCGGCGACGGTGGTGGCGAGCAGCACCGGGTCGAGGAAGCCCATGAGGACGAGGCTGCCCACCAGCATGACGGCCCCGTTGATCAGGCCGACGAAGGAGGAGGCGGCGGCCTCGCGGAGCAGCACCGTGTCGGAGGTGACGCGGGTGACGAGCTCGCCGGTCGGGCTCCGGGTCACGCCGGGCACGGTGGCGCGCAGGAAGCGCCGCACCATCGACTCGCGGGCGTCGAGGACCACCCGCTCCCCCAGCGCCCCGAGCAGCGTCCACTGCCAGTAGGACACGGCGCCGCCGACCACGAGCAGCACGAGGAGCGCCGCCACGGGTCCCGTGAGCGAGGACGAGCTGCCCAGGGCGTCGAGCACGTGCTTGGTGACCATGGGCGTGGCGAGGCCCAGGGCGGAGGCGACCAGGGCGAGGGCCAGGCCCTGGACGAGGGTGCGCCGGTGCGGGCGGGCGAAGGACCACAGGATGCTCAGGCGGGGCGCGAGGGAGGTGGACATACCCACAATGGAACATTCCTGTTCCAGAAAGGTCAAAAGGTTTCCCAAACGGTATGAGGGGTTACCGTGTGCGCATGGGGTCCGACGACACTCCCGCGCACGGCGCGGCCACCCGCGAGAGCGCCACCCGCGCCCGCACCCGGCGCGCGATCCTCGACGCCGCCGTCTCCGTGCTCACCGCCGACCACAGCGCCTCGCTCGGCGATGTCGCCGAGGCGGCCGGGGTGGGGCGGACCACCGTGCACCGCTACTTCCCCGAGCGCTCCGACCTGCTAGCCGCGATCGGCACGGACGTGCGGGACCGGGTCGACGCGGCGGCCGACCGGGCACGGCTCGGCGACGGGCCGGCGCCCGAGGCGATGGAGCGGCTCTGCCTGGAGTACTTCGAACTCGGCGACCGGTTGCTGCTGTTGTACGACGTACCGCAGTTCGTGGCATGGTCCGGCATCGAGGAGGAGTCCGCGGCGGACCTGGCCCTGCTGGCCCTCGTCAGGCGCGGACAGAAGGACGGGACGCTCGATCCCGAGGTCGACGCCGGCTGGCTCCAGGACGTCATGTGGGCGCTGCTCTACGCGGCCTGGATGCAGGCGCGCGACCAGGGCACCCCCAAGCACACGGCCCTCTCGCTGTGCCTGCGGACCCTCCGGAAGGCCGTCGCGCCGTAGGGACTCCGGCCGGGTGCCGTGTCGATCACATCGAGATCGAACCCCTGGCGCTCAACCCCGGTCAGGAATAGGTTAGGCTCACCTAACAAGCACCGAGTTGGCCGCTGCCCCGGAGACGTCCGTCTGTGGGGCCGTCAGTCGGAGCCTCGTACATCCCCCCTGCCCGGAGACAAGGATCCACCATGCCTTCTGTGTTCACCCCCCTTCGCCGTCGCGTTCTCGTGGCGGGCGCCGCCGCGGTCTCGCTCGGCCTGATGGTGACCGGGTGCGGCTCGGACGACAAGAAAGACGACGCGGCAGGGTCGGCGGGCAAGGCCTCGGCGGGCGCTTTCCCCGTGACCATCAAGAGCGCCCTCGGCGACGCGGTCATCAAGGACAAGCCGAAGCGCGTGGTGACACTCGGTCAGGGCTCCGCCGAGACGGCCATCGCCCTCGGCAACGTCCCGGTCGGCATCGAGGAGTACCCCTGGGGCAGCGACAAGACCGGCTACCTCCCCTGGATCCACGACGCGGTGAAGAAGTCCGGCGCCACGCTGCCCAAGCAGTTCAAGGGCGGCGAGGAGCTCGACATCGAGGCCATCACCGAGCTCGAGCCCGATGTCATCCTCGCCCCGTGGTCCGGCCTGACGCAGAAGCAGTACGACATCCTGAAGGACATCGCGCCGACCGTCGCCTACCCCGAGAAGGCGTGGAGCACGAACTGGGACCAGCAGATCGAGATCATCGCCAAGGCGCTCGGTCAGCCGGAGAAGGCCAAGGAGCTGGAGTCGAAGATCGACAAGCAGCTCGCCGACGCGGCCGCCTCCCGCCCCAACTACAAGAACGTCACGTTCTCGTACATCTACAACACCGGCCCCGGCACCCTCGGCGTCTTCAAGCCCGAGGAGCAGCGCGTGGCCATGGTCTCCAAGCTGGGCCTCAAGGTCGATCCGATCGTGAACACCTTCAAGGAGACCGAGGGCACCGACTCCGCCCTGATCGGCCTGGAGAACGCCAACAAGCTCTCGAAGAGCGACATCGCGTTCACCTTCTACATGGACGAGAAGTCCCGCAAGGAGATCGAGGCGCAGCCCCTGTACGGCGCCATCCCGGCCGTGAAGAAGAGCGCGCTCGTCTACAGCCACGACACGCCGTTCGTCACCGCCTCCTCGATGATCAACCCGCTGACGGTGCCGTACAGCATCGAGCGCTACCTGCCGATGATCGACAAGGCCGTCGCCAAGGCCGGGAAGTAACAGCGGTCCCAGCGTGACCACACTCTCCCGGATCGGTCAGGGCCCCGCCGTTGTACGGCGGGGCCTTGCCCGGCATGTCATGGCCGCCGTCCTCTGTCTGGCGCTGCTCGCCCTCGCGCTGCTCGCCCTCGCGCTGCTCGCCAGCGTCATGTTCGGCAGCAAGCCCACGTCCGCCGGCGATGTCCTGCGGGTCGTCACCGGCGGCGGCGACGAGTACACCCGTACCGTCGTCGAGAGCCGCTACCCGCGCACCGTCCTCGGTGTGCTCGCGGGTCTCTGCCTCGCGGTCGCCGGCACCCTGATGCAGGGCATCACGCGCAATCCGCTCGCCGAGCCGGGACTTCTCGGCATCAACGCGGGCGCGTCCGCCGCCATCGTCGCCGCCACGGCGTTCCTCGGTGCCTCGGGGCAGCAGCAGACCATCTGGTGGGCCCTCGTCGGCGCCCTCGCGACCGGTGTCGTCGTCCACCTCGTCGGCACCGCCGGCGGTGGTGGCGGACCGGTCCGCCTGGTACTCGCCGGCGCGGTGCTCTCCGCCGTCCTCGCCGCCTTCATCCAGGCCGTCGCGCTGTCCAAGCCACAGGTCTTCGACACCTACCGCTACTGGGTGGTGGGCGCGCTCGGCGGCCGCGGCTTCGACGCCTTCTGGGCGGTCCTGCCGTTCGCCGCGGTCGGCTTCGTGCTCGCCCTGCTGCTCGCGCCGGGGCTCAACGCCATGGCGATGGGCGACGACAAGGCCGCCTCCCTCGGCATCAGTCCCGCCCGCGTCAAGGGCGCGGGGCTGCTCGCCGCGACGCTGCTCGCCGCCGCCGCGACGGCGGCCGTCGGCCCCATCGCCTTCGTCGGCCTCGCCGTGCCGCACGTCGTCCGGGCGCTGGTGGGCGCCGACTTCAGGGCCCAGATCCTCTTCACCTCCCTCGCGGGGCCCACGCTGCTGCTCTTCGCCGATGTCATCGGCCGGGTCCTGCTGCGCCCGCAGGAACTCATGGTCGGGGTCGTCACCGCCTTCGTCGGTGCGCCCGCCCTGCTGTTCGCCGTTCGCCGTATGAGGGGAGCGGGATGAAGACCGCCGACCGGACCGACACTCCGGACAGCCCGGAGGTGACGAAGCCGCGCCCGGCGCGCCCCGCCGGCCGTGGTGTGCTGCGGATCGGCCCCTGGGTCGCCGTACCCGTGCGCCGCTCCTCCGTGATCGCCGCCGTGGTGTCCCTGCTGCTGCTCTGCGCGGCGGCCGTGGCCACCCTTTCGATGGGCAGGCTCGGCATCGACCTGCCCGATCTGCCGTCGGCCCTCGCGGGCGACGCCACGGGCAAGAACGCGTTCGTCCTGAACCGGCTGCGCGGCCCCCGGCTCGTCGTGGCCATCGCCACCGGTGCGGCCTTCGGCCTGTCCGGGGCCCTGTTCCAGTCCGTCACCCGCAACCCGCTCGGCAGTCCCGATGTCATCGGGCTCGGCGCCGGCGCCGGCGCGGGAGCGGCGGCCGCCGCCCTGTTCCTGCCCGACGTCCTGCCGGTGGCCGTCGGCGCCCTGCTCGGCGCGATCATCGCGATGGTGGTCGTGTTCCTCGCCACGGGCACCGGGTTCCGCAGCCCGGGACGGCTCGTGGTGGCCGGCATCGGCGTGGCCGCGATGGCGACGGCGCTGACCCAGTACGTGGTGTACTCCGTCGAGCGGGACAAGGCCAGCGCGCTGACCGCCTACATCAACGGCAGCCTCTCGGCCCGCTCCTGGGAGGACGCCGCGACGATCTGGACGGTGCTGCTCGTCTCCCTGCCGCTCGCGGCGCTCCTCGCCCGGCCGCTGAGCATCGGCGAGATGGGCGACGACCTGTCCACCGGTCTGGGTGCCCGCCCCGGCCGGACCGCCACCTGGGCGGTCGCGCTGTCGATCGTCCTCTCCGCGGGGGCCGTCAGTGTGGCGGGGCCGATCGCCTTCGTCTCCCTGACGGCGCCGCAGATCGCCAAGCGCGTCACCCGCAGCGGCGGCCCGCACCTGGTGATGTCCACCCTGCTCGGGGCCCTGCTCCTGGTGCTCGCCGACCTCACCGCACAGCAGTTGCCGCTCTTCGACAACCTGCCGGTCGGCCTGTACACGATGGCCGTCGGCGGCGCGTACCTGGGCTATCTGCTGCTGCGCGAGTGGAAGCGCCCGGCCGCCTGACCCGTGGCGGTCGGGGTCTGAGCGGGCACGAGAGGGTCGCCGACGCGCAGGTTCCAGCGCTCGGCGCGGCCGCTCAGGTGGACGGCGGTCAGGGGGCGTACGTCGAGCCGCCAGGCCGCCTCGTCCGGCGCCCCGAGGGCGTGGACCAGCGCGGCGCGGATGACGTCCGGTTCGGCGACGACCGTGACGCGTCCCGAGTCGGCCCGCAGTCCGTCGAGCCAGGCGCCGACGCGTACCCGCAGTGCGCGCAGGGACTCACCGCCGTGCGGGGCCGCCGTCGGGTCGGACAGCCAGGCGCCGACCGCGGCTTCCTCGGCGGCGGCGACGGCCGCGAGGGTCTGTCCCCTCCACCGTCCCATGGCGCAGCCGGCGAGTTCGGTCACCGGTTCCGCCGGGAGACCGAGGGCCTCCGCCGTGCGTCGGCAGCGCGCGGACGGCGAGGAGTAGGCGCGCGAGGACGGGCCGACGGCGGACGCCAGGGATTCCGCACGGGCGATTCCCTCGGGGTCGAGGGGACTGTCGTCGTCGAACCCGACGTCTCGCAGTGCTCCGCTGGTCGCGGGGGAGATCAGCGTCAGCCGGACGGTCATCGGCTTCCTTTTCGGTCGGCGCCTGGGGCGGCGCCAAGGGTAGCGCCGGGCCGACGGCCCGCCCCGAGGGGGCGTGCGAAGGTGATTCAGGCCTCACGCCCTTGGCGACGCCCTCGGTGCGCGGTACGGTCGGGCGACATTTGAAGAGCGTGACGACGGCGAGACGGAAGTCCGGTGAGAATCCGGCACGGTCGCGCCACTGTATGCCGGGTGCCGCCCTTCCGTTCACGGGGGCGTCGTCGCGGCAAGTCAGACCCGTGGACCGTCGTCCTGCACCACCGTCTGGGACGCGAGTTCCCGCAGGAGGTTCCATCATGGCCGAGGCTGTCGTCTCCGCTGCCGTTTCCGCCCCTTCCGTGGCCGTTCCGGCCCCGCTGCCCGTGCGGGCCGTCCTTCCCTGGGCGTTCTTCGTCGGCCTTCTCGCGCTCATCGCGCTGTACTTCGTGGGCGCCGAGCAGGGTGCCACCTCCCTGATCGCGGGCTCCGACGTGCACGAGTGGGTGCACGACGGTCGTCACCTGCTCGGCTTCCCCTGCCACTGAGAGGCGATCCGCACATGCACGCCTCAACTGTCAGATCCCTGCTGGTCCGCGGCATGCTCGCGGGCCTGATCGCCGGTCTCCTCGCCTTCGCCGTCGCCTACGTGGTGGGTGAACCGCCCGTGAACGGCGCCATCGCGGTCGAGGAGGCCCAGGCCGCCCAGGAGGCGCACGCCGCGCCGGCGGCGCACGCCGGTCACGGTGGCACGGCCGCCGCCGAGGCCGCGGAGGAAGAGGAGGCGGTCAGCCGCCCCGTCCAGTCGACCTTCGGCCTGGCCACGGGTGTTCTCGTCTACGGAGTGGCGCTCGGCGGCATCGCCGCGCTCGCGTTCTCCTTCGCGCTCGGCCGTGTCGGCCGGTTCAGCCCCCGGGCGACCGCGGCGCTGACCGCGGCGGCGGCGTTCACCACCGTCTATCTGGTGCCGTTCCTGAAGTATCCGGCGACCCCGCCGGCCGTCGGCAACCCGGACACGATCGGGAAGCGCACCACGCTGTTCTTCCTGATGATCCTGCTCAGCGTGCTGCTCGGGCTCGCGGCGGTGATCGCGGGACGGCGACTCGCACCGCGTCTGGGCAACTGGAACGCGACCCTGGCCGCCGCGGCGGGGTTCATCGTCGTGACGGGCGTCGCCTTCGCGCTGCTCCCGGCGAACGACGACGCGGTCAAGGCGGGCTTCCCCGCCGCTCTCCTCTGGGAGTTCAGGGTGGCCTCGCTCGCCGTCCAGGCCGTGCTGTGGGCGGTGTTCGGCGTGGTCTTCGGTTTCCTCGCCCAGAAGGTCCTGGCCGGCCGGACGTCCGCCGTCGACGCCCAGGCCACGGTCGGAGCGCCGATCCCCGGCTGATCGACAGGACGACTCCGCACGGACTGCCCCGTACGCCCCCGGCGTGCGGGGCAGTTCCGCGCTCCCGGGCAACTGCGGTCGGTCCCCCGACGGTTGGAAGATCGCGAACTCCTCACCTCCGTATACTGAGCGCGCACGTCTCATCACGTTATGTGTACGGAGGGTCCCCTCTTGGCTGGTCGTTCTCAGTCGGCCGAAGACATCCGCCGGTCCGTTCCCGCGGGAACCGCAGTGCGGCCCGCGTGGCACGAGCGGGCCAAGAGGGCTGTCGTGGCGGGCCGGTTCGATCCCGACGTCGTGTCCGAGGCGGAAAGCCTGGCACGGTCGGGACGGCTCACCCAACGGGACCTGCGGATGCTCCTCCTCGTGACCGACGACCACCCGGCCTGGCTGACCGCCCGCCGCCTCGCGGTCGAGGGACTCACGGACACGCCGGAGGTACCCCAGCAGATCCTCACGGCGCACGCGCAGCTGGAGTTCTGGCCCCCGCTGACGTACGACGAGTCCGCCGAGCACCTGCCGGACGGGCACGTCCTGCACACGGCGGCGGTACGACTCGGCCCCGGCGACGCCCAGGTGACCGGCCCGGCCCGGAGCGCGCCGACGCAGTCGCTCGCCCGCAGGTCCGCCGCCCATGCGATGCTCCACCGGCTCGCCGGGGTCGCGGGACCGGCCGGGGAAACCGCCGGCGGGCGGCTGACGTTGCCCGGCATGAGGACGGAGGCCTTCGAGGCGCTGCTGCGCACGCGGGTGTCGGCGGCCGGCGAACCGGGTGAGGAGCTGACGGCGGAGGTCGTCCGCAGGTCGGGATCGGCGCGGCTGCGGCATCGGGACGTCCATCTCCTGCTGTTCGGCACGCAGGGGCAGGCGTGGCGGGAGCTGCGCGTTCACGCCCTCCGCCTCGCGGCGCGGATGCAGTCCTCGGCGGCCACACTGCTGCGCTGGCACGCGGACGAACGGGGCGCGGAGCCCCGGCACACGGTGGTCGCGTCGGCCGGGGGATTCTCCTGCCGGTGGAGCTGGGACGGCGCCGACGGCCGTACCCTCGACGGCGCCGAGCGCACGGCACGCGACCGGCGGCAGGCCGCGCACCTCGGCGCGGTCGCCCTCCTGGCGGAACTCACCGGGCTTCCGGAGCCGGCGGAGGAGCGGGCGGCGGGCGACGGCGGCCCGTCCCGGTCGGTACGGATCCAGCCGGTGCCGACGGGCCAGGATCCGGTGAAGTACCTGAACAAGTACACCCAGTTGGAGGTCATCTCCAAGCCGGAGTCGACGTTCGCGACCGCGCCGAAGAGCGTCACGTGCACCTACACCTGCACGCTCGCCCGTACGGGCGCGGAGGTGTCCGTCACCCGCCGGGCGAAGGTGCGGGCGGACGCACGTCGCGCGGCCGCGTCCGCGCTGATGGAGGAACTGGTCGCTCTCGACGCCGAGTCCACTCCCCCGGCGCGGGTGGCGCGACCGTCCGCCGTGCCCCCGCCGCGGCCCCCCGCCGCGCCCAGCCCGCGGCCTCGGGCGGCGGGCGCCGCCGATGCCCGCCCGCCCGTACCGAGCCCGGTGCCGCGGGTCGGGATGAACGACGTCATCGCGGAAGCGCTCGCGGCCGGGTGCGCCGTCTCCTTCCTCCCGGCCGACAGCGAACCGGCCGGCTTACTGCTCCACCGGGCCGACGGGGCTCCCATGCCGGGCGTCGAGCTTCCGGCCCCGCTGTCACCGGCGCGCCGCTCGCTGCTGGTGCGTCCGGCTCCCGGGCCCGTACCGGTGGTGGGCTGGCGGGTTCCGCTGGCCCAGGCCGTCCCCGTACTGCTGCGCCGGGACCGGGCCGCCGGGTGGCATCCGACGGCGGCGGAGTGGGAGCACGCGGCCCGGCTCGGGCTCCGGACCGTCGCCGCGGGGCTCGTCCAGCCGGCGCTCACCCCGGAGGGGGTGGACCGCTGGCGCATGGGACCGCTGCCGGACGCCACCGCACGCGCCGCGGAGGACCTCGCCCGCCGTATGTCGCCCCGCGCCCATGCCGTGGCCGACGGAGGCCGGTATCCGGCCGCGGTGGACGCCGTGGCGTGGTTCCTCGACGCGCTGGCCGACACACTGCTGCGCCCTCCGGCCGCGGTCCTCTTCGGCACCGGCCCCTTCCTCGCGCCGACCGGCAGTCCGCTCCCCGAAGCGGAGGCCGAGCGGGTACGGCCCTGGCTGGACGCGGTCGAGGACCGGCTGAGCCCCGGACCACCGACCGGCCTCGTCGTCGAGTTCGCCGAACCGTCCGAGGAGGAAGCCACCGCCGGGCGACTCACCGGCCGCCTGCTGGTCGTGGTCGACCGGGACGAGCCGGACGGCGAGATCGCCGCCGGCCTGCTCGGCATCGCGCGGGATCCGGTGGCGGGCGTCGAGCCGTACCACCTGCGGGAGCGCGTACGGCGCCGCCTTGAGCGTGCGGCCCGTGGCTGCGCGGTCCTGAACGGACTGCTCTCCTCGCCCGAACGACTGGTGGCGGACACGTCCGGGATCACTCAACTCCTTGCCGCCGAAGCCGACTTGGCGACCGACGGTGTGGTGCTGCGGTGGCCGTCCGGTCTGCGCGACCTGCTGTCCGCCCATACGGTCGTCGGGACGGAGGACGCCGTCGGATCGGACGGCGATCCCGGCACCCGCACCGCCGGCGGCGCACCCCGCTTCAGCCTCCAGGCATTGCTCGACTTCCGCTGGCAGCTCGCACTCGGCGGCGACGTGCTGAGCGAGGCCGAGATGGACGCCCTCGCGGAGGCCGCCCGCCCCCTCGTCCGGGTCCGGGGCCGGTGGGTGCTGCTCGATCCCCTCACGGTCGCGCGCGTACGCCGTCGGGCGCTGGGCCCCCTCGCCGGGATCGACGCCCTCACCGCCGCCCTCACCGGCACCGTGAACGTCGACGGCCGGACGGTGCAGTGCCGGGCCGGCGGGAACCTCGCCGTCATCGTCGACATCCTGCGCCGGGGCGAGCACGCCGCCGCCGTTCCGGCCCCCGCCGGGCTCGATGCCACACTCCGCGCCTACCAGGCACGGGCACTCTCCTGGCTCGCGCACACCGGCGGGATCGGGTTCGGCGCCGTCCTCGCCGACGACATGGGGCTCGGCAAGACCCTCACCGCCATCTCGTACACCCTGCACCGGTACGAGAACGGGCAGCGCGGCCCGGTCCTCGTGGTGTGCCCTTCGTCGCTGGTGACCAACTGGGAGCGGGAGTTCCGTCGGTTCGCCCCGCAGCTCGATGTCACCGTCTACCACGGCACCCGGCGGAGCCTGGAGCTCGCCGGGGAGCGGACCGTCGTCCTCACCACGTACGGCGTGCTGCGACGCGACGACGAACTCGGCTCCCATGCCTGGGACCTGGTGATCGCGGACGAGGCGCAGCACGCCAAGAACCACGCCTCCTCCACCACCCGCCGTCTGCACGGACTCACCTCCGCCAACCGCCTGGCCCTGACCGGGACCCCGGTGGAGAACAACCTCTCCGAGCTGTGGACGCTGCTCGACTGGGCCAATCCCGGACTCTTCGGGCCGCTGAAGACCTTCCGCTCGCGGTACGCGGCCGCCGCCGAGCGCGACCCGGACGGTCCTGCCGCGCGCGCCCTCGCCCGGCTGATCGCGCCGTTCCTCCTGCGCCGCCGGAAGACCGACCCCCATGTCGCCCCCGAGCTGCCCGCGAAGGTCGAGTCCCGGCGGATCGTCGAGCTCACCGCCGAGCAGATCGCCCTCTACGAGGCCGTCGTCCGCGAGACGATGGAACAGCTCGCCCACTCCCCGTCCCTCGCCCGCTCCGGCCTGGTGTTCAAGCTGATCACCGCCCTGAAGCAGATCACCAACCACCCCGCCCACTACTGGGGCGAGGAACACCCGGGCCCGGCCCGGGTGGATGAGTTCACCGCGCGGTCGGCCAAGCTGGAAGCGCTCGCCGAGCTCGCCGAGACGATCACCTCGCGCGGCGAGGCGGCGCTCGTCTTCACCAGTTACGTGACGATGGGCCGACTGCTCACCGAGCACCTGACACACCTCGGCCATCGCCCGCTGTTCCTCCACGGCGGTCTGGACACCCGGCAGCGGCAGGAACTGGTCGACGCGTTCCAGGCGGGCCGCTCGCCGTTGTTCGTGCTGTCCGTCAAAGCGGGCGGCACCGGTCTCACCCTGACCCGGGCCAGCCACGTCGTGCACTTCGACCGCAGTTGGAACGCCGCCGTCGAGGACCAGGCCTCCGACCGCGCGCACCGGATCGGGCAACGGCACACCGTCACCGTCCACCGACTCGTCACCCGCGGCACGATCGAGGACCGGATCGACCAACTCCTCACGCACAAAAGGGCCTTGCAGGAAACGGTCCTGGGCACGGGCGACGCCGGAATCGCCCGGCTCTCCGACCGTGAACTCGCGGATCTCGTCGGCCTGGGAGGCTCGTCGTGACCTCCCCCGACCTCATCTCCGTACTGGACACCCACACCGAGCCGCCACCGGCGCCGCTTCCCGGGCTCGACGCGCTGCGCGCACTCGTCGCCGACGCGGCGCTCCGCGCGGCCACCCTCCTCGACGACGGCGAAACGGGCACCGGCGTCGGCACCGGCGTCGGTGGGGCCGGTGCCGAAGACACCGGGACCGACCGAGCCGACGGCGTCGACGACGTCACCGCGGACATCGCCCGCTTCGTGGCCCGGACCGGAGACACCCATCAGGAACGCGCCGCCGCCCAACTCGACCTGCCTGTCGGCCGGATGAGACTTCTGGCCACGGCCCACCGGTTTGGCGGGCGGCCCGGCGTCGCCACCTTCCTCGCGCCGCAGCCGGCCGATCCCGACCTGCTCGCCGCCGCCGAGCATGCCGTCCAGCCTCTCCGCCCCTCCCCCACCTCACCCGTGGAGCGCCACCACAACCACCTCACCGACGCGCCCGCGCGGGTCCAGCTGCGGTACGGCCCCGACCGCCTCTGGCACCCGTACGTGGAGCGCTACGGCACCTGGCAGCCGGCCGCCACGCCCCACCCCGACCCCGCCGTGGCGTACGGAGCGGCTCGTGCGGCGCTCCGCGCACCGTCGCGGAGATGACGACACGGCCGACGATGCGGCCCCGGCGCGCTCCGGTGCGCCCCGGCGCATCTGCGCAGGTCGACGAGTTGATGCCACGATCTTCAAACATCCATTGTTTCAAGCCGAGTTGGAGTGTTAGCGTCCCAGGCGACCGGCAGTGCTTTGACATAGGTGTGACGACGTAGGTGTGACGAACGGGGCCCACGGCTCCGTGTATGGGGCCATTGCTGTGGGGGGTGGAGTGGGTCCGCGTACCGTTGCCGAGCTTCTGGATTTCGAACGTCGAGTTGTGCCCGCCGTCGACCGTTTCCGCGAGGTGCGGAGCGGCGAGAGGGACGGGGATCCGATCGCGGCCCTCGACGAGGTGCGTGCAGCCGTCGAGGGGCTCTCGGGGTTCCTGTCGGACCGTCAGATATCGGCCACACTCGCCGACTTGGCGGTGTGGGCGGAGACCGGGTGCGAGGGCGTGCCGAACTTCGACGCCACCCGGGACGCGGTGCCCGCTCCCCAGGACGGTGAGGCCGCCGCGTACATCGGGCCGGTGATCCTCCCCAACAGCGACCGTCACGAGGTCCACATCGAGGCGTTCTCGGTGGTCCGGCAGGACCCCGACTGCACGCCGTACCTGCAGGACGTGTATCCGCACCCGAAGGCCGTCTTCCAGTCGACCCGGCTGCTCTCCGCCTCGCGGGGACTGCGCGAGGGCAACTGCGTGGTGTTCTTCCCCGAGAACATCCCAGCGGCGACACGGTGCACACACCAGAACTTCGCCTGGTTCTTCTTCAACCGGCACGTCGACATCTACGCCCAGACCCTGGCGATCACCGAGCGCCTGTGCGGCCCGTCTCCGTTCGCCGGCGACACCGGGCTCGTCTCCCCCGGGATCGACCCCGAGGACGTGTACCAGGCCAGGTGCGTCTGGGGCTACCTGCACGACTACTTCCACCACACCGGACCCCGGCCGCTCGACCAGCACCTGTCGCTCAAGACGAAGTGGCGGCCCGGGCTCCTGGAGGAGCTCAAGGTCGACATGAAGACGGCGATCGCCTGTTTCGAGGAGGACGTGCCGTTCGGTCCGGTCGTCTTCGAGTACGTCCTTCTGGAGCGGCTCTTCCGCTACCCGGCGCAGCCCGAGCCGCTGCGCAACTTCGACTCCGGTACGGGGTTCGCGCTGGGTACCTGGCTGGCCGCGCACGGGCTGTTCACGGAGGACGGGCAGGGGCGGCGCGCCCTGGGGGCCAAGGCGGAGATCGTGGAATGCGTCCGCGAACTCGTGCGGCGGATCGAGGAGATCGAGACGACCGAGGACGACGACGCCTACCGTACGGGCGCCGTGGACTTCCTCTACGGGACGCTCCTGCGGCGCCCGGAGAGCAAGCCCGACCGGTACGGCGGCCCGCTGGCACCGATCGGTCTGTGGGGTTCCGAGGTCCATGTCTGAGACACCCCCGTCCGCCGTGCCCGGCGCGCAGGTTCCGCCCGGCCTCGACCGGATCCTCCGGGACCCCGGCTTCTGCCGTCACTCCACCGGCCGTGTCTCCGTCGTGGAGTGGGAGTCCGGGAGCGGCTGGTCGGAGCCGCGGATCGAGCCGTACGACAAGCTGCAGATGGATCCCGCGACCCTGGGGCTCCACTACGGGCAGGCCGTCTTCGAGGGCATGAAGGCCTTCCGGGGCGCGGACGGATCGGTGTCCCTGTTCCGGGCGGCCGACCACGGGCGCCGTCTCGGGCGCTCGGCCGCGCGGCTGGCGATGGCCGAGATGCCCGTCGAGCTGTTCACCCGGGCCTGTACCGAGCTGGTCGCCGCGGACGAGCGGTGGGTGCCCGCCGGGTACGGGCAGAGTCTGTACCTCCGGCCGCTGCTGCTTGCCACGGAGGCCGAGATGGGGCTCCGGCCCTCGCGCAGCTACCGGTGCGTCTTCCTGGCCTACCCCGCCGACCCCTGCTTCGGGAGCGACTTCCGTCCGCTCGCGGTGACCGCCGCGACGGAGACGGTGCGCGCGGTGCGGGGCGGGACCGGCGAGTCGAAGTGCGCGGGCAACTACGCCGCGAGCCTGCTGACCAGGACCGAGGCCCAGGCCGCCGGGTACGACGAGGCCCTGTGGCTCGACGGTCTGGAACGCCGCTGGGTCGAGGAGCTCAGCACCATGAACGTCTTCTTCGTCTGGCGCGGCGAGGACGGGCCCCGGCTGACCACACCACCGTGCGACGGGACGATCGTGAGGGGCATCACCCGTGACTCGCTCCTCACCCTGGCCGACGACCTCGGCCTGCCGGCCTCCGAGGAGCCGACGTCGATCGACGCGGTCCGTGACGGGATCCGCTCCGGCGGCCTCGCCGAGATGTTCGCGAGCGGGACGGCCGGCGTCGTCGTCGCCGTGGGCCGGCTCGGCACCGGCGGCCAGGACCTCATCGTCGGTGACGGCAAGGAGGGCCCGGTGACCGAACGGCTCCGCACCGCTCTGCTGGACGTCCAGCACGCACGTACACCTGACACGCACGGCTGGCTGCTCCCGGTCACCGGGAACGCCGGAGCGGCCACGATCGAGGGCGAGGGACGACACGCATGAGCGACAGCACGGCGCTGAAGGCCGACCGTGACGGGACGCTGTCGGGAGTCACCAGAATCCACACCCTCGGCCCCTCCGGCACCAACCTGGAGAAGGCCGCGCACCACTGGTTCGCCGAGCGCGGGGTCGCCGGGACGGTGCTGCTCCACTCCGAGGTGGAGGACGGGCTCGACGTCATGGGCTTCGACGGGAGCGAGGCGATACTCGCCTGCGCCGTCTACCCCCGGCTGCACGACCTCGTGTTCGGTAACCTCCACCGTCTGGAGATGGTCGACAGCTTCATCCTCGACACCCACGACATGGTCCTCGCGGGCCGGTCGGACGACACCGACGTCCGTACGATCGTCTCCCACCCGGCTCCCAGCTGTCTGGTGGCCGACCGGGGCACCGTGTCCCTCGCGAGCAGCAACTCCCGGGCCGCCGCCCTCTGCGCGGCCGGTGAGTACGACGCCTGTGTGACCACGGGCCGGGCGGCCCAGGCCGAAGGACTGCGGGTCCTGGAGAACTTCGGGCCCGTCCCGATGGTGTTCACGCTGCACGTGGGCAAGGCCGCCACCGGCTCGACGACCGGGACGGTGTGATGCGCAAGACAGCCCGGACCACGGCCTCGCCGGTGCGGCGAGGCCGGCTCCCCGCCGCCTTCCAGGCGCTCATGGTGAGCGAGGCGGTGTCCTCGGCCGGTTCGCAACTGACCCTGGTCGCGCTGCCCGTGCTCGCCGCCGCCGACCTGAAGGCGTCCCCGTCGCAGATCGCACTGCTGAGTGGAGCGCAGTTCGTTCCCGTCCTCCTCGTCACCCCGTTCGCGGGCAGGCTGGCGGATCTGCGGGACCGGGCGCCGCTGCTCTACGCGTCCCACTTCGCGCGGGCCGTGGTCCTGGGACTGGTCGTGACCCTGGCCGCGGCCGCGTGGCTGAACTACGCGACGCTGTTCGCGGCGGCCGTGCTGCTCGGCGCGTTCACCGCGCTGTTCGACACGTCCCTTCTCGCGTACGTCCCCGACACGGTCGAGACCGAGGACCTGACACGCGCCAACGGGCAGTTGGCGGCCGTCAACGCGGTCTCGCAGACCGCCGGTCCGGCCATCGGCGGTCTGGTCGTCTCGGGCCTCGGCCCGGGTCTCGCCGTCGCCCTGGACGCCGTCTCCTATCTCTTCGGCGGGGCGGCTCTGCGGGCCCGCCAGAAGCCCTCGCGGAACCGGGCCACCCGGGAGAACGCCTCCATCCGCGCCGGGTTCGCCGCTGTCGCGGCGTCCGACCCGCTGCGGCGCCTCGTTGCGGCGGGCTCTCTGTTCAATCTGGCCGAACAGGTCGCCCTGAGCGTGCTGTTCATCGCCGTCGTGCAGGAGGCGGACCACTCGGTCGCGTTCCTCGGCTTCGGCTTCAGCGCGGCGGGCATCGGCAGTGTGATCGGCGCCAGGGCCACCGCGCGGTACGGCGGCGGGGACGGCGCCCGGTCCTGGGTGTGGGCGCTGCTCGTCTCCCAGGCCGCACTGCTCGCGGCGCTCTGGTCGCTGGGCTTCGGCGCCTGGGGGGCGGCGGCCTTCCTGGCGAGCATGCTCGTGTACGGCGCGGCGATGGCGTTCTACAACGTGCACTCCCTGACGAGACGTCAACTGGTCTCGCCCGAGGGAATGCTGGGCCGGGTGAACGCCGTGTACCGGACGTTCGCCTTCGGGACCATCCCGATCGGCGCGGGCGCCGCCGCCCTTCTGCTCCTCTTCACCACGGCCCCGGTGGCGGCCACCGCGGTCGCGGTGCTGAGCGTCGTCGCCACCTGGGTGCTGGCCAGGGGGACGTACACGACCGAGAGGCAGGACGAGGCATGGACGACACCCTGACCCCCTTCGTGGTGGGAGAGCGTTCCCACCTCGGGCCTGCCGGGACCGACGAATCGTGGCTGGACGAGGGCGGTTTCTACTCGTCCCGGCGCTGGACGGTCTCCCAGGAGGGCGACCGCGGCTTCGACACGGCGTATCTGGTCGGCCAGGACGGGGCGAGCGGCCGGACCGGTGGGCTCGTGCCCTTCCACACGGCGTCGGGCGGCGACAGCAACCCGCTGTACAACGAGACCACGCTCCTCGGGTACACCCCCGACGTACAGGTCCTCGCCGGATCGCGCACCGGGTACGACAACCGGCTGCTGATCGGCCCCGGCCTGTCCGAAGGGGACCGCGGCAGGCTCCTCGCCGCCCTCTGCGACCGCCTCCTCGATCGGGCCGAGGAGCGCGGCGCCGGACACGTCTCCTGGTGGTACCTGCCGGAGGACGAGGCCCACGCGCTCGCCGCGCTGCCCGGCTTCGCCACCGTCGCGACGCCCTGTCTGCCGACGGCCGTGGTCCGGCTGCGCGGTGCGGACTTCGCCGAGCACGTGGCGGCGCTGCCCGGTTCCCGGCGTTCGCTGGTGCGCCGTGACCTGAAGCGGCTGGCCGCCGCCGGCTATCGGTCGCGGAGCGTGGCGGCCGATCCGGCGGATCTGGAGCGGTACGCGCCGCTGGTCGTGCAGGTGCAGGCCCGGCACGGCGAGGAGCTGAGCGAGGAGGGCGCGATCCGCTATCTGCGCCGCTGTCTGAGCATCGGCGGTGGCGCCGAGGGTGCCGCGAGTGAGGACGTGGTGATCACCGAGGTGCTCGACGCCGAGGACAGGCCGGCCGCGTTCGCGCTCGGGATCGTCCACGGCCGCACCCTGCACATGCGGGTCTTCGGCTGCGACTACGCCGCCGGGCACGGCGCCTCCGGCGAGTACTTCGAGGCCACGGTGTACGGCCCGCTGCGGCTCGCCCTGGAGCGGGGGCTCGACGCCGTACACCTCGGGGTCACCTCGTACCGCGCGAAGTCACTGCGGGGTGCCGAACTCCGGGCGCGCCGCACCCTGTTCATGTCCCGCTCTGACCGGCGGCTGCCCGTTCCCGCTCCCGACTGGGGTTTCCTCGGGGACGACGAGCGGTTCCTCGCCGGAGCGTCGTCGGAGGTCCTGCCGTGCTGATCGTCGTCCAGCCCCTGTCGGCGGGGGTCCGGCTCGCCGCCCGGGTGGTGGCGTCGGGGATCCCCTGTCTGATCCCCACCCAGTTCCCCGAGTTGTTGCCGCCGGAGGTCGCGGCGGCCGCGACCGTCGTCGACTGGCATCCCGACCGGGGCGTGCCCGACCTGCTCCGTATCGTCGCGGAGTCCGGGGTGCGGCCCACCGGGGTCGTCGCGGGCTTCGAGTACGTGGTGCCGGAGAGCGCCGAGCTGGCCAGGGCGCTCGGGCTTCCGGCGCTGGGCGCGGAAGCGGCCGAGGCGGTGCGGCAGAAGGACGTGATGCGCCGGTGGTGCGCCGAGCGGGATGTCGCCTTCCCGCGCTCGGTGCTGGTGGAGGCGGGGTCCGCGGCCTCCTGTCCGCTGCCCTTCCCGGTCGTGGTGAAGCCCGTCGACTGCGGCGGGAGTCTGATGGTGAGCCTCTGCCGTGGCGAGGAGGAGTACGCGCGGGCCTGCGCGACCGTCCACGGCCCCGGCGAGGTGAAGTTCCACCCGAACCCGCGGCGGGCGGCCCTGGTCGAGGAGTACGTCGAGGGGCCGGAGTTCTCCCTGGACGGCTGGGTGGACGCCGGAGGGCCCCATCTGGCCAGTGTCACCACCAAGTTCCTCTCGGCGGAGCCCGACTTCTTCGAGATGGGTCATATCGCCACCGCCCCGGCGCAGTCGCCGCACGGCGTGCTCCTGGAGGACTTCGCCCGGCGGGTCGTGAAGGCCTTCGAGCTGTCGGTGGGGCCGTTCCACATCGAGACCCGGATCGACCGTGACGGGCGGCCGGTGCTGATCGAGGTCGGTGCCCGGCTCGCCGGTGACAACATCCCCGAACTCGTGCTCGCCGGGCCGGGGGTGGACCTGTGCGCCGCGGCGGCGGACGCCGCCCGGGGGCTGCGGCACGAGCCGGGGCCGCTGTCGCCGGTGAGCGCGGGCCTGGCGTTCGTCACCACCTCACGGCCGGGGCCGTACGCCGGGACGCTGACCGGTGTCGAGCCGTTCACCGGGGCCGCCGAGTTCCGCGACCTGGTCGCGGAGGCGGAGCCGGGCACGGTGCTCGACCCGGACGACATCTTCAGCAACCGGGTCGCCCGTATCCACTTCGAGGGAGCCCTCGACCGGGTCGAGCGTCTTGTCGCCTCGGTCATCGGAGACGTCGAGGTCGACATCGAGGGTGTCGTCCTCAAGGACAAGGAAGGTGTCCGCGCATGAGCAACGAACTGGTGGTCACACCCACCGCCACCCCCCGCCCGCGGCCGGAGGCGGACGGGTCGACCGCGCCGGTCCTCACCGATCACGCCTTCTTCATGCGGACCGGCAAGCGCCGTACCTGGCAGGGACTGACCGTGGCCGACCGGGACGCGATCCCGGCGCTGCGGCCCACCGCCGCCGCCGTGCTCGCCGGCCAGACGGTCGTCGACACGTTCACGGCGTACCGGACTGCGGACGGCACGGTCGCCGTGTTCCGCCCTGACAGCCACATCAAGCGGCTCAACAACGGAGCCCGTCGGCTCGCGCTGCCGCAGGTCGACTTCGACCGGGTGTGGACCTCCGTCCGCGCTCTGGTGGAGCTGGACCAGGGGTGGCTCCCCGAGACGCCCGGCGCGGCCCTGCACCTGCGGGCCGTACTCGCCGCCGACGGCACGGGCCTCGCCCCCTCGCCCGCCGACCACTGCCTCTTCTACGTCCTCGCCTGGGTCGCCGACCCGACCGGGTCGGCCGGGAAGCCGGTCCGGGCGATGACGCTCGACGGCTACGTACGGGCCTGGCCCGGCGGCACCGGTGACGTCAACGACGCCGGGTCCCTGGCGGCGGGCGTGGTGCCCGGTGAGGTCGCCGCCAACTACGGCTACGACCAGGTGCTGTGGCTCGACGGGCCGCAGGGCCGCTTCGTGCAGCAGATCGGGAACCTGAACGCCTTCTTCGTGATCGACGGGGTGCTGACCACTCCGGCGCTCGACCGTTCCGTCCTGCCCGGGGTGACCCGCGACTCCGTCGTCAAGCTGGCGCGGGACTCCGGGACACCGGTCGTCGAGCGGCCGGTGGAGCTGGCGGAGGTCCTCAAGGGCATCGCCGACGGCACCGTCACCGAATGTTTCGCCACCGGCACCGAGGTGGGCGTGGCGCCGGTGACCGGGCTCGGTCACCAGGGCGAGGAGTACCGGTTCGCCAACGGGGAGGCCGGTCCCGTGACCGCGCGGTTCCGGGGGCTGCTCGACGGCATCCACCGGGGCGAGGCGGTCGACCGCTTCGGCTGGATGCGCCGGCTGACCGAGATCGCGCCGGTCCACGCCTGAGGGCGTCACACCCCCTGTGACACGAACCGCGGCGGGAAGGTCACGACCGCCGGGAACACAGATCGCGGAGGTACCGAGAAGATGGCGTACGTCGTCACCGACGAGTGCATCGGCTGCAAGTACACGGACTGTGTGGACGTCTGCCCCGTGAGCTGTTTTCACGAGGGCCCCGAGATGCTCTACATCAACCCCGAGGAATGCATCGACTGCAACGCGTGCGTCGCCGAGTGCCCGCCCGAGGCCATCTGGGCGGACGTCGACCTGCCGGAGGACAAGCTCCAGTGGATCGAGATCAACGGAGAGATGAGCGCCAAGTACCCGGTTCTCCACGAGAGCCGGGGTCCCCAGGGACAGCCCTCCAGCCAGCCTTCCTGATCAGAGAGCGGGAGCCGAGGCCATGACGACCCACGTCGAGAACCCCTTCATGCTCGGGCTCGACTCGAACTTCTATCTGAAGGACGAGTTCGAGAGCCCCGAGAAGCGCACCAACGTCACCTGGTTCTACCCCAAGATCTGCGCCTTCCAGGACGCCCTCGACGACGAGTCGAAGAAGGCGGAGTACTTCTCCTTCCTGGACCGCCAGTCCCACCCGGAGCAGACCGACATCCTGCTCTACTTCCACATCCCGTTCTGCGAGGCGTTCTGCAACTTCTGCGCGTGCTTCAAGGAGTCCGCGGCGAAGTACCAGGGCGAGCGGCAGAAGCGCTTCGTCCAGGCGATGGTGAAGGAGATCGAGCGCAACGCCCGCTCGAAGTACTTCCAGGGGACGAAGATCAAGTACGTCCAGTTCGGCGGCGGTACGCCCTCCGCGCTCGAACAGGACTCCATGGCCACCATCCTGGAGGCCGTGCACCGCGAGTTCGACCTCAGCGAGGCCGACGGCATCTCCCTGGAGGGCAGCCCGCTCGGGCTCTCCAAGGACGGCTACATCGAGATGCTGAAGTCGCTCGGCATCACCCGCATCTCCTTCGGCGTGCAGACGCTCGACCCGGAGATCCGCAAGAAGCTCACCATCAAGGCCACCGTCGAGCAGGTCCACCAGACCGCCGAGAACATCCGCAAGGCCGGCATCCGGACCTTCGCGCTCGACCTCATGTACAACCTGCCGGGGCAGGACGACGAGGTCCTCGCCAAGGACCTCCAGGGCATCTGCGCCGAGCTGCGCCCCAGCTTCGTGCAGACGTACCGCTTCAACCAGTGGGAGGGCACCCGGCTCGACCAGCAGATCCGGGCGGGCAAGGTCGCCGACGTCAAGCCGTCGGGCGCCATCGAGCGCGAGCAGTACCGGCAGATCAAGGACGGCCTCGCGGGGTACGGCTACGACAAGCAGCTCCTGATCAACTTCTTCACCCACCTCGACGACCCGGGCGAGATCGGTCTCAACCACGCCTGCGGCGGCAACGGTTACCGCGCCAGCTACACCCTCGGGATCGGCCCCGCCGCCGAGAACTACATGGGCGAGCGCAGCTACCGGAACCACACCGACGTCGAGCGGTGGATGCGGGAGGTCGAGGCCGGGATCATCCCGATCGAGCAGGGCCGCATCTGCAGCGAGGACGAGGTCGAGAACCGGGTCATGGTCTTCTTCCCGGTCTTCGGGACGGTGCGGAAGGCGGACGTCGCCAACTTCGAGAAGTACCGCCGGGAGATCGACTGGCTGGTCGAGGGCGGCTACGCCGTGGAGACCGACGAGGACGTCACCCTCACGGAGGTCGGCCGCGAGAACGCGGGCAACATCGCCTTCCTCTTCTACTCCGACGAGGAGAAGGCGCGCGCCCGCCGCACCATGTACCTGTCGCTGAAGAACAAGCGCAACCCGTTCCACCAGGACGCGCAGAACATCCCGCGGACCCCGCTCTTCCTGCAGACCCGCCCGAAGACGCAGGACGAGGGCACTGCGGCGACGACGCAGGGCGAGGACACCGCCGCGGCGCCCGAGAGGAGCTGAACCGAGGGTGAGCGACCGCAAGACGCAGGCGGACATCGAGGACGACCTCCGGGGGGTCATCGCCGAGATCTTCCCGCACCAACGGGTCGAACTGACCTCCGGGACCCCGCTGTTCAACGGGGGGCTCTCGTTGAACTCGACCCAGATGATCGAACTGACCCTGGCCTTCGAGACGTTCTACGACATCGAGCTCGAACCGGAGCTGCTGACGGTCGAGAACTTCGCGACCCTGGGTTCGCTGTCCGAGCTGCTCGAAGAGCTCCTGGACGACGAGGTGTCCCCTGTCTGACGTGCGGATCGTACTGATCCACGGGAACGCCGGGGCGAGTGTCGAGGGCATCTGGTTCCCGTACTTGAAAAGGGAGCTGGAGGCCCTCGGCCACCAGGTCGTGGCCGAGACCTTTCCGGACCCCATCAAGGGCCGGATGCGGTACTGGCTGCCGTACCTGACAGACGTCATCCGGCCGGACGAGAACACGGTGATCGTCGGGCACTCCTCCGGCGCGCTCACCGCGTTCCGGTACGCCGAGACGGCACCGCTGCTCGGTACGTTCGCCGTGGCCGGTCACCACACCGACTGCGGTTTCGAACTGGAGCGCCGCAGCGGGTTCTTCGACCGGCCGTGGGACTGGGACGCCATCCGGGGCAATCAGCGTTTCATCGCGCAGTTCCACTCGAAGGACGACCCCTGGGTCCCCTTCGAGGTCGCCGAGGAGCTGCACGGTCTGACGGGCAGTGAGTTCACGGTGCTGGACGGCATGGGTCACTTCGGCTCGTACGACCAGAAGATGGACACGTTCCCGGAGCTGCTCGACGCGATCCGCCGTCGGCTCCACTCCTCTCCGACCCGGCAGGAGGACGGATGAACGGGTTCGCGGGCGGGGGCGGCGTGCCGCTCCTCGCCGACGAGGTCCTGGAACGCCGGTGCGAGAGCGACGACACGGCCGTGGTGGCGCTCGACACCGGCGAGGTGGTCTCGTACCGGACCCTTGCCCGCCGGACCCAGACGCTGACCGACCTTCTGGCCGGGCTCGGCGTGGGCCGGGGCTCCACGGTCGCCCTGGTGATGGACAAGTCGGTCGCCTCGGTGACGGCGATGTGGGCGGCGCTGCGGCTCGGGGCCCGGTACGTACCGGTGGACGAGTCGCTGCCCGCCGCCCGGGTCTCCCTGCTGCTGGGTCTGTGCCGGCCGACGGTCACCCTGGTCCACCCCGACTACCGGGGGCTGCTCGACGGGGCGCCCGCGGGGACCGTGGTGACCGTCGGGGCGGATTCCGGGGACCCGGGGTGGGACCCGGCGGCCGAGACCGACGCGCGCCCGGTGCCCCCGGCCGGCCGGAGCCCCGAGGACCACGCGTACGTGGTCTTCACCTCGGGATCGACCGGCTCCCCCAAGGGCGTCGTGATCAACCACCGCTCGCTGTGCACCCTCCTCGAAGGGGTGCAGAAGGTGGTCGGCTTCGAGGACGGCATGCGTTTCCTCAACGTGGCGCCGCTGTTCTTCGACGCCTCGGTCGTCGACCTCTGGTCGACCTTCCTGGTCGGCGGCAGCGTGCACCTGCTGCCCCGGCTGCGCATGCCCACGCAGATCACCCGGGCCGTCGAGGAGTGGCGGATCACCGACACGCTGCTCGTGCCCTCGGTGATCCGCATGCTGGTGGGCCGCTTCAGCGACGCCGGCCGCCGTGATCTCGGCTCTCTGCGGCGGCTCTGGTTCGGGGGCGAGTCCTGCCCGGTCCCGGTGCTGCGCGCGTTCGCCGCCACGGCGCCGGGACTCACGTACGTCCACGGGTACGGGCCGACCGAGACCACCCACAGCGCGACGCTCTTCCTCGTCGACGACATCGCGGGGTACGAGGAGGAGTTCCTGCCCATCGGTGGCCCCCTGCCGGGCGTCGACCTGCTCGTGGTCGACGACGAGCTCCGGCCGGTCCCGGACGGCGAGACCGGGGAGCTGCTCATCGGCGGACCTCAGGTGATGGTGGGCTACTGCGGCGAACCCGACCGTACGGCCCGGGCGATCGTGGAAGTGCCGGGCCCGGGCGGCGGCCGGTTCTACCGCTCCGGCGACTACGTCCGCCGGCGGGACGACGGCGCGCTGGTGTTCCTGGGCCGCCGCGACGACGCACTCAAGATCAACGGCAATCTCGTCCACCTGTCCGAGGTGGAGGCGGCGACGCTCGCCGTGACCGGGGTGACGGACTGCTGCGCGGTGCCGGCGGAACACCCCGTGACGGGGAAGGCGATCACGCTCTTCGTCCTGGGCCGGGGGGACGGGGCCGGTCCCGACGAGTCCGAGCTGCGCCGGGAACTGGCCCTCCGGCTGCCCGGCTACATGTTGCCGGCCCGGATCGACTTCCTCACCGACGAGGACGTGAACCTGACACCGTCCGGCAAGCTCGACCGGCACCGCCTGCGGGCACTCGCGAACAGCTGAAGGGAAGGCACCGCATGGTGGAGGACGAGCTCGCCCGCTTCGAGCGGCGCGGGGTGGTCACCGTCGTTCCCCGCTCGGCCTCCGGGCTCCGGCTGGGCGCCGATCCCGCCCTGCTGTCGCGCCACCCGGTGGAGGAGTTCCTTCCCGCCCCCGGGGTGGTCGACCGTCTCGCCGAGACGTTCACCCGCGAGGGACTCGCCGTCGAGGCGCGTACGGAGGTCGGCCTGACCGTCTCCGGAGACAACGCCCAGCTGACGCAGGTCTTCGGAGGCCCCGTCCTCCCGGTGCGCAACAAGTACATCCGGGGCTCCGTCCGTTACGAGCTCAAGGCCCCGCAAGCCCTCCGGTCGCGGCTGCACCCCGAGCTGATCGCCGAGGTGGGGGTCCCCCGCTCCGGCTTCGAGCTGACGGTGAGCGCCGCCCCGCCGCCGGCCCGTACCGACCGCTATCTGCGGCTGCCCGAGGACGCCGTCCGCGTGGCCGGCGCCGAGCCGCTGCACGTGGCCGGTATCAGGGGCGACGGGGTGCGGGTGGTGATGGTCGACACCGGGCTGTACGCCCATCCGCACCACCGCGCGCACGGCTACTCGACGTCCGTGGTGCCCGCGCTCACCGGCCTCGACCCCGCGGCCGACGAGCGGGGGCACGGCACCGCCATGTCGGCGCTGCTCCTCGCCGTCGCGCCCCGGGCGGAACTCACCATGGTCAAGATGGCGAGCGAGGCGTTCTCCTTCCCGCTGGCCGCGTTCCAACGGGCGGTGGGTCTGGAACCCGACATCGTCTCGTGCAGCTGGGGCACCCTGCGGGAGGAGCCGCATCTGCACCTGGAGGTCGCCGCCGCGATCCGGCGGGGCATCACCGTGCTGTTCGCCGCGGGCAACGGTTCCACCGATCGGCGTAACGCCATGTTCCAGTCGGTGGCCACCCCGGGCGCCCTGACGGTCGGCGGGGTCCACATCGGTCCGGACGGCGAGCGGCGCGCGTCCGACCTGGCGTCGAGCTACCGCTCGGCGGTCTTCCCCGGCCGGAGCGTCCCCGACTTCTCCGGCCCCTGCGGGACGATGCCGCACGGTGACTACATCGTCTTCCCGACCCAGCCCGGCTGTCTCTTCGACCGCCGGAACAGCGCCTACGACGGGACCGCCCCGGACGACGGCTGGCTGGTCTCCAGCGGGACGTCGGGTGCGACGGCGTACGCGGCCGGAGTGGTGGCCCTCGCCGTGCAGCAGGGGGTGGGCAAGGGCCGCGCCCTGCGGGCCGAGGACCTGGCGGACGCCTGTCTCCCGGTCACCGAGGGCGCCACCTCCACCGGGGACGACTGCGGGGGCGCGTGCCCGAACGAGGCGGTCGGACTCGGTCTGCTGACGGCGGGGAAGCACGGGCGCTGACAACGGGGAGGCGCGGGCGCGGACTGTGGGGAAGCGCGGCGGCTGACGGCGGGGCCGTGCGGGCGCCGGCGGACTCGCGGCCCGGGGCCGCACGGCTGTCGCCGTACGGCCCCGGCGTTCCACCGTCCGGTCAGACGAGGCGCCGCATCCACCCGTGGGGGTCGTCCGCCCGGCCGAACTGGATGTCCACCAGACGGCGGCGCAGTCGCATCGTCACCGAGTCCTCGGCGCCCGTGTCCGGGGCGACGACCTCGCCGTCGGTCCAGACGAGCCGCCCGACGGGGGTGACCACCGCGCCGGTGCCGCAGGCGAAGACCTCACGGATCGCGCCGCTCCGCGCGCCCTCCTGCCATTCGGTGATCTCGACGGCCCGTTCCTCCACGTCGAGCCCCATCTCCTTGGCGAGCGCGAGGATGGACGCGCGCGTGACGCCCTCCAGGATGGTGCCGAGTTCCGGGGTGACGAGGCGGCCGTCGTCCGTCACGAAGTACAGGTTCATGCCGCCGAGTTCCTCGACGTACCGGCCCTCGGCCGCGTCGAGGAAACAGACCTGGTCGCAGCCGTGCTCGCCGGCCTCCAGCATCGGGGCGAGGCTCGCCGCGTAGTTGCCGCCGCACTTGGCGGCCCCGGTCCCGCCACGTCCGGCACGGGTGTAGTCCGAGGACAGCCAGATCGAGACCGGCTTGATGCCGCCGGAGAAGTACGGGCCGACGGGCGAGGCGATGACCATGTACGTGACCTCGGCGGCGGGCCGTACACCGAGGAAGGCCTCCGAGGCGAACATGAACGGACGCAGGTAGAGGCTCTGTTCGTCGCCGGTCGGCACCCATGCCCGGTCGGCGCGGACGAGTTCGGTGACCGAGTCGAGGAAGGCGGGCACCGGGAGTTCGGGCAGGGCGAGGCGCCGGGCGGAGCGCGCGAACCGCTCGCCGTTGGCCTCCGGGCGGAACGTCCAGACCGATCCGTCGGCGTGGCGGTACGCCTTCATGCCCTCGAAGATCTCCTGCGCGTAGTGCAGGACCGCGGCGCCCGGGTGCATGGGGATCGGGGCGAACGGAACCACGGCGGCGTCGCTCCACCCGCCGCCCGCCGTCCACACGGCGCGCGCCATGTGATCGGTGAAGTACTGGCCGAACTTGGGGTCGGTGAGAATCTCGGCGCGCCGCTCGGGACTCGTGGGGGCGGGGTTGGGCTGAAGCGTGAACCGCAGACTCATCGCGGGGACCCTCTCGGTCGGCGCTCGGTGACGGCGCGCGCGTACTCCATCATGGGTGACGGCTCGGCACCATATCGGCCGATCGCCAGACGGAGCAAGAAAGTTGGATCTTGGCATGATGATCGGTTCGGTGGACGGCGGAGCGAGCGTCGAGAGGGTCGGCGAAGGACCCGGGGTGACCGGCGGGGCCGTCGGCGAGGCGGCTGCGGCCGCCGCGCGCGAGCTGGTCGGCAGAAGGGTCCTCGGCGTGGGTACGGATCTGGTGGAGGTGGACGAGATGCGGGCCGTCCTCGCCCGCCAGCCACGGTTCGCCGCCCGGGTGTTCACGACCGGCGAGCGCGCCTACTGCGACATCCCCGCCGACTCGGCCGAGCGCTACGCCGTGCGCTTCGCCGCCAAGGAGGCGGTGCTCAAGACGCTGGGCGTGGGGATCACCGGTTCGGTCCTCACCGAGATCGAGGTGCTGCGCGCCCCGTCCGGGAGCCCGTCCCTGCGGTTGACGGGCCGGGCCGCGGCCCTGGCCGAGGAGGCGGGGATACGGTCCTGGCTGATCACCCTCACCCATACCCGTACCTTGGCCCACGCCTTCGTGGCGGGACTCCACGACGACTGAGCCGGAGGACCCGCCCGGGCGCGGGTGGGTCCTCCGGCCGCGTCAGACGCCCTGTCCCCGCTCGCGCTCCCACGCCTCCGCGAACATCTCGTGCAGCGGAGCCGTCGGCAGCACCCGTACGAACGGGGCCCGGATCTGGTTGCCGTACATCGGGCGCACCTGGTGGCTCGTCAGCTTCACCTTCTCCAGGGGAAGGTGCGGGGACTTCAGCTCGGTCCACTCGCCGGACAGGAACAGGGTCCGGCCCGCTCGCGCCCGCTTGGCCTCAAGGACCGCGCCGGTGGCGATGAGTTCCGCCCGGACCTCCGTGTGCCGCTTGGTCGTCCAGCCGTTCCACCTCCGCACGTTCCGGTCGGTGGGCGCGGCCAGCGTCGCGAGCTGGAGGTACAGCGCGGCGGCGTCCGTCCCGGCTCCGAGCTCCTCCGCCACGCGCGCGACCAGCTCCGGACAGGACTGCCGGGGGTCCGCCTCGTACGCGCCGTCCGGTACGGCTCCCGATGCCGCCCGGCGCATCATCCGGTCGAGTCCGCCACCGGCGAGCAGCGGCGCGAACCGGTCGAGCTCCTCGGCGAGGTCGGTGATCTCACGGACGCGACGCCATGCCTCGGGGTCGGCGACCTCGGCGGGCCGCAGGAAGGCGTCACCGCCGGGGACGCACACGATCAGCGGGCCGGAGTCGTACGCGGTCAGCGGAGGCATCTCCTTCTCCTCCTTCCGGCGGTCCAGCGACACGGGCAGCTGCGCGGGCCCGAACCGCTCGGCGATCGGCACCGTGGTGTCCTGAATGCGTCCGCCGGACAGTTCGACGAGCAGTTCCGGACGGGACAGTTCGGCCCGCAGGCGCTCGTACAGGGCCGTCGCGCCGGTCAACGCCGGGTCGCCGACGGGACGGTCGGTCCACGCCCAGACCAGCGCACTGGCGATCTCCCCGATCGCGAGGCCGACGGGGGTGCCGTAGGGCAGCTCGGGTCCCGCCGGCGGCAGGGCCCTCACTTCCACCCCCCGGCCGAACCGGGGCGCCGCGAGGTCCCAGTCGGCCGCGGGCACGGTCGCGTCCTCGGCGGCCTCGTAACCGCCCGCGAGACGTCGTGCCCAGACCTCGGAGAGGCCGAGGTCGGCCTCCAGGGTGTCGGCCGCCTCGTCGTGCACGGCGGGCAGCGTCCCGACCAGCTCCCGCCACACGCCGGCCATCCGCTCCACGGCCGCCTCGACCCCACCGGGCCGCCACAGCTCGGCCGGGTCCTCGGGCAGTGCGGCGGCCAGGACGGCCCTTCGCCCGGCTCCGCCGAGCCGCACGCGCAGCTTCTCGTACGCCTCGGCGGTCATCGGGCTCGCCTTGTACGGCGCCTTGCGGGCGAGGGAGCGGTCCGCGTCCCGGTCCCGGCGGCCGACCAGGCCGGCGATCACGAGCCGGGCCACGGGACGGCGTACGCCGGTCAGTTCGGCGAAACGCGCGGCCGCGGACTCCGGCACGGGGAGGGGTCCGTGCGCGTCGATCGCCGCGAGCAGCGCCCGCAGGCGGGCCGCGTCATCCCGCTCGACCCGGACGAGCCGCGCCTGGGCGGCCGCCACGGGCACGGGGTCGCCGCCCCTCTCCCCGGCGTCCGTCCCGTCGGCGTGCGTTCCGTCGGCGGCCGTCTCCTCGGCGGCGGTAGCGACGAACCAGGTGGCCTTCCCGCCGTCCCACACCGCGGCGGACGCGACGGCCGTACCACCCTCCCGCAGCGCGTCCAGGTCTTCGGCGTCGGAGGCGCGGCCGACCCACCACCGGCTGCCCGCGCGGGCGAACGGCTGGTCGGCCCAGGTCTCCAGGAACGCGCGCAGGGCGGCCCGCTCCGTGTCGGGCGTCGGTGCCACGGCCGCCCGCCAGGCCACGGCGTCGATCGTGCCGAGCAGCTGCGACCAGTCGTGCGGTGCGGCGGGCGGGGAGAGCCGCCGGACCTCCTCGACGATCGTCCCGGCCAGGCAGGCGCCGTCGGCGGCCAGCGCGCTCAGGGTCGCGGGCTGGGTGACGTCGGGGGTGCGCCGCCAGATGTCGTTCTTCCCGTCCACGACGAGACCGAACAGCGCGGGCATCAGCTCGGTGTCCGGGACGGCGCGGCTCGGCAGGACCGGCGGCGTCTCGGCGAGCAGCGTGACGCGCCGGTGCAGGGCGCGCCGTCGCTCCTCCACCCGGGCGGCCCGCCCGGCCACCGCCAGGACGGCTTCGACCAGGACCGGGTCGGTGACGTCCGGCAGCGTCCGTGCCACGGCGGCGCGCAGCGCCTCCGCGCTGTCGAGGGCGGCGGTCAGGAGCGTGTCCGCCGTCTGCTGTTCCACGGTCCGCAGCGCCTTGGACCCGGCCGCGTCCCTGGTCCTCAGCAGGTACCAGAAGGCGGGCGGCAGGGCCACGCCGAGGGACGTGGTGACCCGACGGTTCGGCTTCCCCCGGTGGTGGCGGGGCGAGTGGTGGCCGTCCAGCTCCCACAGCAGGACGCCGTCGGCGGTGTACGCGCGCACGCCCGTGCGGGTCTCCGCCTCGGCGAGGACCACGTCCTCCACGGCGCCCTCCGGCGGCGCCCAGAGTCCCCAGGGCTCCTGCCCCGGCCGGTCGATGTCGAACCGGGCCTTGCGGCCGTCGATGCTCTCCAGGAGGTAGTGGTCGGGCGCGTGGTCGCGGTGCCGGGTGCGGAAGAGCACGCGGGTCCCGACGAGCCCGTCCCGGCTGCCCAGCGGGGAGTCGGCCAGACCGGCGGGGAGCGGAGCCATCTGCAGGGCCTCGCGGGCGAGGGTCATGTCCGCCTCGGACGGCTCGACGGCCGGATCGGTGCTCGCGGGGCGGCCCGGGAAGTCCGGCAGGGGCGTGGCACCCTGCCGCGCGCCGGTGACGGGGTCGACGACCTCCCAGGGCTGCCGTCCGTAGACGGCGTTGGTCCAGATCCGGCTGCCGTCGCTCAGCTGCAGCTCGTCCCGGTCGACGCCCTCCGTGCCGCCCGGACGCGTCACCCGGAAGCCGCCGTGCCGCCCGCCCCCGTCGGCGGTCTCGAACTGGAAGCCGTAGGCCCCGTCCAGGCTGCCGCCGAAGGGCACGAGGCCGCCCAGCTCCTCCGGGGTGAACGGCTCCTCCGGCCGGTCCACCCAGAAGGCGGTGTCGCAGTAGTACGGGCTCGGCTTGACGCTCCAGCTGACGAGGAACGTGCCGCCGACGTAGTGGACGGCGAACATGGTCGCGTCCTCCGGCACCGTGAACCGGCAGGAGCCGCGCACCCCGTCCGGGTCGACGGCGACGGCGCGGTCGCGCCCGAAGACGGTCAGCACCGGCCAGGTGGACGTCACGCCCTCCACTCCGGGAAGCCCGGCCGCACCGAGCTCGTCGGCCTCGCCGTCCGCTGCCGGATCCCCGGTCGTGCCCATGGCGTCGGCCGCGAACTCCTCGTACACGGCCTCCAGCGCGGGCCAGGCCAGTTCCTCCGGCAGACCGGCCGCGAGCGAGCGGCGCAGGGCGCCACCGGCGGACGTGCCGGCGAGGGCGTCGACGATGCCGCCGAGCGCCGTCACCGTCGGCCGGTCGAGGAGGGTCTCCAGCTCGGTGACGGACTCCTCCGCTCCCGCCATTCCGCCGCCCCCGACGATGTCCACGAGCTTGCCGACCCGCGCGGCCACCTCGTGGGCGATGCCCTCGTTGCCGGGGAGCAGTGTGACGGCGGAACCGGGCTTGCGGGCGGGCGCGCCGTACCAGTTGGGCTTCAGGCCGGCGTGCACGGTTCCTTCGAGACGGGAGCCGAACACCGGGTCGGCGGCGAGGGCGGTGAGGTCCCGCCGGGACTTCTCGCCCCAGAAGCGCATCCGGGTCTCCGGTCCCGGGTCGACGACCGTGGCCCCGGCCGCCAAGAGGGCGTCGAGGACGTCCGCGTCGAAGCCCTGGTAGTGGTGCCGGGTGGTGTGGACGGTCACGGCGTCGTCCGTGGCCCGCAGGCGCGGCCCCAGCCTGCCGACGAGGTCGAGGAACTCGGGCGGCAGCTGCTGGCGCCCGACGCCGCCGCCGGACTGCTGCGCGTACTGGTACATGTGGACGAAGTGCCCGACCCAGCGGTGCAGTCCACCCTCCGGTACGAGCCGTCCGGCCTCCATCGCCTCCGTGGCGCCGCAGCCGATCAGCACGCGCAACCAGGCACCGCCGTCGGTGACCCCCTCGGGAAAGACGTCGAGGAATCCGGCGGCGACCTCCTCCGTCGGCGGATGAGCCGTCAGAACCGGCTCGGCGGCGATGAGGAGCGCGTCCGGCACCGACTTCTTCCGGGCGACCGACACGATGGCGGCCACCACGCGCGCGATCTCGTCGTCGCCGTGCCCGGCCGCCTTGGCGGAGGCCCGGACGCGGCGCACGAGGTCGGCCGGAAGATCGGCCTTCGACCCGGCCCAGGCGGTCAGGAACGCTCCGAGCGCGGCGTGTGCCTCGACGGGCTCCAGTGTCCCGGTCAGGAACTTCTGATGGGCACCGAACTCCTTGGCCGGCATGGCCCCGCCCGCGGCGAACAGCAGCCCGTTGGCCCGACGGTAGGCCGGATCCACGGGCAGCCCGTGCTCGGCCTCGGCGGCCCGCGCGGCCACGTAGGCGCGGCCTCCCGGCCGGCTCCCGTAACCGATCAGCCGGTGCCCGACGGTGTCCCAGAACCACGGCAGGTGCGCCGTCGGAAGCCGCCGCGCGCGCCACGCCATGGAGTCGACGAACGCACCGGGCTTGGTCCAGGTCCGACTGAGCTCGGCCCCCATGGCGTCGACCAGCTCACGTGTGGCCACGGAAGCATCGGGGTCGTGGAGGTCGACCCAGTCGGCGTACGTGGTCGAGACATGGGTCCTGCCGGTGGCGGGCAACAGAGCATCAAGCGAGGCGATCATGTCCTGGATCGTCGCACGCACCACTGACACCGCCCGAGGGGGCGGGTGTTCACCGCCGCGGAGGTCGCCGCCGGGGCGGGCTCACCGCCGATCCGCGCCGGCGGGGGTCGCGGGCCGCCCCCGCCGGAGAAGGCTCACCGTCGGCCCGGCCCCGCCGGCTCGGCACACAACCAGTGACGTCCCGTGGCGGTCCAGCCGGTGAGCCTGCGGGCCCGTCCGTCGTCGGCCGTACCGTCGGCGGCGAAGGACCCGCCGTCGGCGACCATCCGCAGACCCGCAAGGGCCGGTGCCAGCCGGGCGGCCACGTGCGCGGGGTGACCCGCCGCTTCCCCACGCGTCCAGGCCAGTACCCCGGCCGCCTCCCCCTCGTCGCACAGCGACAGGTGGAACAGCATCTGCCGCCAGGCGTACGCCGCGTCCTTGACCGTGCCGAGCGGGCGCTGTTCGTGGTGGGCCCGCCCCGTCAGACGGCACACCGTCACGAAGCAACGCCGTGCCAGGTCCGCCCAGCCGGTCGCGGGCGTGATGCCGACGCGGTGGACGAGGGTGGCGAGGTTGTGGGTCGTGAGGATCTGGGCCTGCTCGATCACCGTCCCGTTCGCCGCGACGCCGTAGAGGTCTCGCGCACCGGCCCGCTCATGGCACAGCACGGCGAACTCCCGTGCTTCCCGCGCGGTCCTCCGCCGGGGCTCCCCGACCGCGGGCCCGCCGTCGGCCAGGGCGAGGACGGCGGCGTAGTCGACGCCGTAGTACCGCTCGTACAGCGATCCGCCGCCGAGGAGCTCCCCGGCCACCACCGCGGCGGCCTGGAACTTCGGGCTGAAGGTGCCCATGAAGATGTCCGCGGCCAGTTCCTCGACCAGAGGGGCGTCCAGATCGGTCCGGCGGGCGAGCACGGCGAGTTCGCGGACGAGCGGGTTGGGCAGCAGCGTGCCGGGGAAGCCGTCCACGGCGACCTCGGCGAGGCGGCGCAGCGTCGTGTGGGCGGAGGCACGTACGCGCGTGTCCGAGGCCCGCTGTGCCGACACCGCGCGGACCCAGGGCAGTTCCTCGGGCCTGACCTGCCGCTCCAGATCGAGCATCAGGAGGGAGCGGCGGTTGCGGAACGCCCGGTAGGTGGCGGCCGTCAGCGCGCGCAGCGGCGCGTCCCGGTACGCCGTGGCGGTCTCGGCGGCGACGAGCTGGGGAACCAGTTCGGCCATCACCTCGGCGGAGGGCACCACGCCGAGCTCCACCAGGGTGTGGAGCGGCGCGCTCCGCGCGGCCTCGACCACGCGGCGGATCGCGGGCGGCAGGGCCGTCCCGGCGGGCAGGCCCGACCGCCGTTCCTCAGCGTCGGTCACCGGGGCGAGGAGCGCGGTCACGTCGGCCGCGCCGGTCTCCTGCGGGAGGCCGGACATCCGGTGGGCGACGAGGTGGGCGACGTCCCGGTGGGAGGGCAGCGCCGCGTGGGCCGCCCGGGCGACGCGTACCGCCGTGTGCCGTTCCGAGCCGGGCAGGCCCCTCTTGCGGACCATCGAGGCGACGGCGTGGCGCAGCAGCCCGAGCCGCCGCGCGTCGAGCTCGCGCCCGGCCGCCGTCTCCTCCAGGGCTCCGCGCAGGATCCCGGAGTTGCCCTTGGGGTCGCGGTGGCTGCCGCACAGGGTGTGCTCCCGGGCCAGGACCCGGTGGCGGTCGAGGAGGGCGGCGCCGCGCTCGTGCCACCCGCTGCCGGGTTCGCGGTCGAGGACCCGGTGGTCGGGGCCGGCCGTCTCCAGCCAGTGCGTGAGCAGTTCGTCCTCGAAGGGCCGCCAGACGGCCAGCGCCTCGCGCTGGGTCTCGACGGCGGTGTTCGGGCCGCGGGCGGCCAGCGTGGCCGCGGCCTGCGCGACCGTACGGCGGTGTACGGCTTCGGTGTCGGGCGCCGAGGCCGCGGTGGGGCGCGGGGTGAACCGCAGCGTGGCCGCGAACGGGCCTATCTCCCGGACGAGTTCGAGGGCCGCTTCGGATTCCCCGGCCCGTACGAGCCAGGCCACGGTGAGCAGCGCGGCCTCCTCGGGGACGGTCACCTCGTAGCAGGTGCTGTCGAGGAGGTCCCACAGCTCCGCGAGGCCCTCCTCGGTGACGCAGTGGGCGAAGAGGGATTCCCTGTCCTCGGGTACACCGGCTTTCCTGGCCGCCTCGGCCTCGTACGGCAGCAGCGGGCCGCCGGCGCGGGCGGCGCCCGTGGCGAAGCCCCCGTGCAGCACCTCCAGGGTCACCCAGGCGGGCAGACCTTGCGCCGGTGTGCGCGAGCCGATCCGCAGCGTGCCGGCGGCCATGCCGGTGAGTACGCGGCGCCAGCCGTCGGCCCGTTCCTCGGCACGCGCCCGCGTGGCCCGGTCGGCGTGGGTGAGCGCGGTGACGAAGGCTCGGGCCAGCTGCCCCTCGGCGTAGGAGCCCGACGTGATCGGTGGCTGCTTGTCAGCGTGAGTGTCCATAAGCCGACGTGGCGGGATCCGCCCCCGCGCCCTCCGGGTCCCGAGCCCGGTGCTCTGCTGCTGAGCTACACGTCGTAGGGCTCGGACGGTAGTCAGCCCTACCGGGACACGGCAACGAGGTTTTCCGGAGACGTTTCGGGCTGGGAGCGCTCTCAGAGCGTGGGGGCTACAGATATCCTGATCCGCACAAGAACGCACACCGCAGCCCGCACACCGCAGCCCACCCCACGCAGTCGAGGAGCGCCCGCCTTGCCCGAGCAGACCACGGGGCCCCGCCCCACGCTGGAAGCCGTCGCCGCTCGCGCCGGCGTGTCCCGCGCCACGGCCTCCCGGGTCGTCAACGGGGGCGCGGGCGTGCGTCCTCCGCTGGTCGAGAAGGTGCGCAGAGCCGTGGACGAGCTGGGCTACGTACCCAACCACGCGGCCCGCACCCTGGTCACTCGGCGCAACGGCGCCGTGGCGGTGATCATCGCGGAGCCGGAGTTCCGGATCTTCTCCGACCCCTTCTTCGAGCAGCAGGTGCGGGGCATCAGCCGGGAGCTCACCGCGCACGACACCCAGCTGGTGCTGCTGTGGGTGGAGGGTCCGGGAGATCACGACCGGATCGCCCGCTATCTCGGGGGCGGTCACGTCGACGGCGCACTGGCCTTCTCCCTGCACAACGACGACGCCTTGCCGGCCGTGATCGACCGGACCCGCATCCCGGTGGTCTTCGGCGGGCGGCCCGCTCCCGGCACGAGTCCGACCGTGCCGTACGTCGACTGCGACAACCGCGGTGGTGCCCGGGAGGCGGTACGGCACCTGGTCGACCTCGGGCGCGGGACCATCGCCCACATCTCCGGTCCGGACGACCAGACGTCCGCGCTCGACCGGATCCACGGTTACCACGACGTCCTCGTCGACGCCGACCCCGCCCTGTTGTGCCGGGGCGACTTCACGGAGGAGAGCGGTGCCCGTGCCATGGCCGAACTGCTCGACCGGCGGCCGGACGTCGACGGCGTGTTCGTCGCCAACGACCTGATGGCGTCCGGCGCGTTGCTGACCCTCCGGGAGCGCGGAGTGCGCGTCCCCGAGGACGTGGCGGTCGTCGGTTTCGACGACATGGACTCGGTGGTCCGCAGGACCTCCCCGTCCCTGACCACCGTGCACCAGGACATCGAGGGCATGGGGCGGCTGATGGTGAAGCTGCTCATGCGGCTGCTCGACGGGACCGGGCCGGAGGTCCCGGCGTCCGTGATCACGCCGACGTCGCTGGTGCGCCGCGACTCGGCCTGAGGAAGAGGTACGGCGGGTGTACGTGCCACGGTGGGCCCGGGTGGGGAGGAACCCGGGCCCACCATGGTGTTCGTCAGGGGATGCGTCAGTCGTAGGGGATGACCACCACCGACCGGTCCGTGCCCGTCTGGACGCGCGAGTCGCCGTTGCCGATCGCGCTCCAGACCTCCAGGCGGACCGTGCCGCCCGTCAGGTTTCCGAGCGTTCCGGTGGCGGACTTGAGGCCGCGGGACTGGGCGTACTCCTCCCAGCCGGTCACCGGGTCGGTGGCGAAGTAGTGGTACGTCTCCGTCCGTTCGAAGGTGCCGTCACCGGTGAGGTCGTAGCTGATCCGGGCCTGCTGGCCCAGCCCGACGGACGTGCCGGCGTCGAGCTGGAGGCGGAAGGCGGTGGAACCGCCCGCCTTCAGGGTGCCGTTGACTCCCCTGGCCTCGTAGACGACCGGCCGGTTGGGGGTGCCGTCGTAGTTGCCGCCCTGGGCCGAGAGGACGGTGTCGCTGCCCGCCGTGGCGCCGGTGGCCGTGGTGAGCGTGCCACCCGTGCGGAGCTGGAAGGTGTTGCCGGTGGACGGCTCCGGGTCCGGGTCGGGATCGGTGCTGCCCGTCCCCGTGCCGCTGGCGGTGGAACGTGCGGGCACGGAGAGCGACTTGCCGTCGGAGAAGGTGACGGTACGGGCGGTGGCGCCGTGGTTGTGGGCGACGTACGTCCGTGTGGTGCCCTTGGTGAAGACGGCGGAGGTGGGGATGGATCCGGTGACCGTCGCGTCGGGCGCGCCGAACGTGTCGAGTGCGGTGAGCCAGTGGTAGGTGTGGGCCTTGGACTCGCCCGCCTCCGGGGTGTAACCGGCGTTGCCCGCGTCCCACTTGGCCTTGGCCGCGGCCGGGTCGGCGAACGACTGGAACTCCCAGAGGATGTCGCGCCATTCGACGGCGGGGCCGGGGTTCTCGCGTTCCATCTCGGCGATGTTGCGCCGGACGGCGTCCTTGTGACCGCCGAGGTGGAGTGAACCGCCGGTCACCGGGAGGACGTTGATGCCGTGGATCTCCTCGGGGTTGGCCGTCCACCAGGTGGCGTAGGCGGCGCCGCTGCCCCACACCATGCCGGCGGTGTCGTGCTGGAAGGCGCCGGGGAAGACCTGCTGGTCGGCGTCGAACCAGTACTGGGCGATGGCCTCGCCCTCGGTGGTGAGCAGGTACGTGCCGAGGTCGCGGAGTTGGGTGTTGCCGGTGGCCGATCCCCAGAGGACGAGGGCGGCGCTGAGGTTGGTCGACTCGGAGGAGGACTCCTGGTTGTTTCCGGCGGCGAAGCCCTGGTGTCCGCTGGCCCAGCTGTGTCCGGCGTAGACGTCGAAGCCGCGGAGGAAGGGGAAGGCGGTGTCGGTGCGGCTGGGGTTGGCGGTGTCGCGGACCAGGGTCTTGACCATCGCGCCCCAGGCGGAGTCGGCGGCCCAGCCCGCGTCGTACTGGGCGACGATCGCGGCGGCGTACACGTAGTAGCCGTAGTGGAAGTGGTGGTCGTTGAGTTCGGTGTCGCTGCCGTAGGAGGCCGGGTAGCCGGTGAGGGTCTTCCAGGCCGTGTCGTACGAGAACTCGTTGGCGCCGCCGGCCGTGAACCAGTCCTGGAGCCGGCCCTTGATCTGACCGAGGAGCTTGTCGCGGAGCGCGGTCTCGCCGATCTGGTCGGCGAGCGGCACGAGCTGCGCGAGCTTGCCGAGCGCCTTGCCGGTCCAGTAGGTGTCGACGGCTCCGGAGAAGGGGTCCGCCGAGTTCGCGACCTCGTTCAGGTAGCCGCGCAGCCGGGCGGTGTCGACGCCGCTGTTGGCCGGCAGTCCGGGCAGGGTGGCGGCGGCCTTCTGGCTGGTGGTGAAGGAGGCCGACTCCCGCACCTTCATGGTGCCGCGGGGCGAGACGTAGGTGTACGGGGTGAGCGGGTCGGTGGTGTTCAGCCACTGGTGGCGGTAGAGCGCCTGGAGAGTGCCGCGCTCGGTGCCCTCCTTCGCCTCGGTGGTGAGGGCGTAGGTGGCGCGGACGGCGCCCGCGTCGTAGCTCCAGTTCACGGTGGATCCGGTGACGAAGCTGTAGGCGTACTTCCGGTAGGTGGCGAGCGCGTCGGTGGAGGGCAGGACGGCGACGGAGAAGTAGTCCTTGCCGCCGAGCCCCGCGGTGATGGTGGAGCCGGAGACGTTCCAGTCGGTGCCGGTGGGCGCGAAGAGCGCGTAGTGATGGCCGTCGACGGTGATGCCGAGGACGTTGCCCTGGTCGGCGAAGACGGCGGGCGCGGTGGCGGTGGTGATCCTCGCGTCGCCGCCGGTGCCCTTGGCGTACACGAAGGGCATGCCGTGGCCGATGGTGGTGCGCAGGGTGCGCGCGCCGTCGGACCAGTAGGGGGTGACGGTCCAGTCGGACCAGGCGTCGGCCCTGGTGTCGGGCGAGTTCAGCCCGGTGAGGCCGAGGGTGAGGTCGCGCTTGTGGGCGAACTCGTACTGGCGCCCGTCGCCGACGATGGCGGGGCTGGTCGGGTAGCCGACCTCAAGGCCGCCGGCGACGGCCTGGTAGGTGAGCGGGTGGCCGTACATGGGGGTGGAGTACGGGTTGTCCCCATAGCGCTGGAAGGCGAGGGAGGACCACCAGTCGTTGGTGGGGACCGGCTTGCCCTGGGCGGCGGGGGTGACCTTGGGGGTGACCGGTGCGCCGGTGTTGGTGGTGGGGCCGGAGGTACCGGCAGGGCGAGTGTCGGAGTAGCTTCCGGCGCCCGTGGGGACGGTTGCCGCGGCCGCGGGGGCGGCGGCGGGGCCGAGTCCCAGGGCTGCGAGCGCGGAGACCAGAACCAGCGCGGCGGCCGGTCTTGTGCGGGGGGCTGGCATGTACGGCACCTCATGTCGTCGCGACGAGTGGGGGCACGGAGCGGATGCGCGGGAATGGGGGGTGATGAGTGCACACCCCGAGAGAGCTCCGAACGAGCCGAGAGAGCGCTCTCAAGACGCCGGAAACGTAAAACCGCCGAAACACGTGTGTCAAGAGATTGAACACAGAGCGGAGTTGAGAGCGCGTCCCGTCCGTTACGCCTTCGAGGCTTGACGGATGGACCCGTTCACGGGCACGCTCCGACCGCACGCTTGAGAGCGCTCTCAGTCGCTCTCGCTCGTTCCGGAGCCAAGGGAGGCTTCCCATGCCCATCGCCCGAGCCGCCACCACGACCACCGCCAGGAGAGCCGTCGTCCGTCTGGGGGCGGTCGCGCTCACCGGAGCCCTGCTCGCGGCCTGCGGGGGTGCGTCGGACGACACGTCCACCGACGCCGCGGGAGGGAAGGTCACGATCACCGTCGACCTGTTCGGCTCCTTCGGATACAAGGAGGCCGGGCTGTACGCCGAGTACGAGAAGCTCCACCCCGGCGTCACGATCAAGCAGACCGACACCGAGGACGAGGCCGACTACTGGAAGTCCCTGCAGACCCGGCTCGCCGGCGGCGCGGGCCTCGCCGACGTGCAGGGCATCGAGGTGGGCCGCATCGCCTCCGTCACCCAGCAGCAGGCCGACCGGTTCGAGGACCTGAGGAAGTACGGCGCGGACACCCTCAAGGACCAGTTCGCCCAGGCCAAGTGGGCCGCCGCCACCGGCAAGGGCGGCGAGGTCCTCGGGCTCGGCACGGACGTCGGCCCCGAGGCCATGTGCTACCGCAGGGACCTCTTCAAGGAGGCCGGACTGCCGACCGACCGCGCCGAGCTCGCCAAGAAGTGGACCACCTGGGACGGATACCTGGCCCTGGGGAAGCAGTACAAGGCGAAGGCCCCCGGCAAGAATGCCTGGATCGACAGCACCGGCAGCCTCTACTCCATCATCATCGGGCAGGAGAAGGAGCGGTACTACGACGCCTCCGGAAAGCTCATCTGGGAGGACAACCCCGCCCTCCGCACCGCCTGGGACCACTCCGTACAGGCGGCCCAGGACGGGCTGAGCGCCAAGCTCGACCAGTGGTCCCCGCAGTGGAACCAGGCCTTCTCCGCCGGTTCCTTCGCCACCATCCCGTGCCCCGCCTGGATGCTCGGCTACATCAAGGGCCAGGCCGGCGAGGCCGGCAAGGGCAAGTGGGACGTCGCCCCGCTCCCCGGCGGCGCCGGTAACTGGGGCGGCTCCTACCTGTCGGTGCCGAAGGCGGCGAAGCACAAGAAGGAGGCGTACGAGCTGGTGAAGTGGCTCACCGCCCCCGAGCAGCAGACCCGGCTCTTCGAGAAGCAGGGCAACTTCCCCTCCGCCACGGGCGCGATCGAGAAGGTCGCCGGTGCGAAGGACCCGTTCTTCTCCGACGCTCCCATCGGGCAGATCTTCGGCGACGCGGCGAAGGCGGCCCCGGTGCAGGTGCTCGGTGTACACGACCAGAACATCGCGCAGCAGATCACGAACGCGCTGAGCGAGGTCGAGCGCAAGGGGACCTCGCCGGAGAAGGCCTGGTCGAACGCCAAGAAGGGCGTCGAGAACACCATCGGCTGACCCTCGCCGAGGAGAGTCCCCTCCTCACGCCCGTCTGCATGTCCTTCCTCACGCCCCTGCCCCGCCCTCCACGACTCCTCCCCTTTCCACGATTCCTCCCCGTTCCATGACTCCACCCGTTCCCCTCCGAAGGGCCGCGCCGTGACCCTCACCGCATCCGAGACGCCGGCCCCGCCGAAGCCGGTCCCGCCGCCCGCGCGGCGGGGGTCCGCCCGGCGGGCCTGGCAGACGTTCTCGCCGTACGCCTACCTCGCACCGTTCTTCACCCTGTTCGCCGCCTTCGGTCTCTTCCCGCTGATCTACACGGCCTTCGTCTCGCTCTACCGGGTGGAGCTCCAGACGCCCGGCGACATGGAGTGGCGCGGCCTCGGCAACTACACCGCGCTCCTCGGCGACGAGTACTTCTGGCTCTCGCTGCGCAACACGTTCACCATCGGTGTGCTCTCCACCGTGCCCCAGCTCGTCATGGCCCTCGGGCTCGCGCATCTCCTGAACTACAAGATGCGCGGCCGCACCTTCCTGCGGACCGCGGTCCTCCTGCCGTACGCGACCTCGGTGGCCGCCGCCACCCTCGTCTTCGCGCAGCTCTTCGGGCGGGACTTCGGCCTCATCAACTACGCGCTGAGCCTGGTCGGGATCGACCCCGTCGACTGGCAGAACGGCACGGTCGCCTCGCAGATCGCCGTGTCGACGGTCGTCATCTGGCGCTGGACCGGATACAACGCGCTGATCTACCTGGCCGGCATGCAGTCGATCCCGCATGAGTTGTACGAGGCCGCCGCGATGGACGGGGCCTCGCGGTGGCGGCAGTTCTTCCACGTCACGCTGCCGGGGCTGCGGCCCACGATCCTCTTCACCGTCATCGTCTCGACGATCGGCGCCACCCAGCTGTTCGGCGAGCCGCTGCTGCTCGAAGGCTCCATCTCGGGCGGCATCTCGCACCAGTACCAGACGCTCGGCCTGTACATGTACGAGCAGGGCTGGGGCTTCTTCCACCTGGGCCGGGCCGCCGCCATCGCCTGGGTGATGTTCCTGCTCATCGTGGTGCTCGTCGGGGTCAACGCCCTGATCGCGCGCCGCCGTTCCCGCAAGGAGGCCGGCCGATGACCGCGCCCATCGCCGCCGCGACGCGAGGCCCCTCCCGGGCGGGCCGCACCCTGCACGCGGGTCCGCTCGCGTACGGCATCCTCATCGTCGCCGTCCTTTTCTCCGCCTTCCCCTTCTACTGGACGATCGTCGCCGCGAGCCGCTCCAACGCCGACCTGGCGAACGTCTCGCCGACGCTGGTGCCCGGCCCGAACCTGATCCGCAACTTCGAGGCGGTCCTCGAAGAGGCGGACATCGGCAAGGCACTGCTCAACTCCCTCATCGTCTCCGGCTCGATCACCCTCGGCACCGTGCTGTGCTGCACGCTCGCCGGCTTCGCCTTCGCCAAGCTCCGCTTCCGGGGCCGGGGAGCTCTTCTGGCGATCACCGTGGGCACGATGATGATCCCGCCGCAGCTGGGGGTGATCCCGCTGTTCATGCTGATCGCCGAGCTGGGCTGGGTGAACCAGCTCCAGGCCGTGATCCTGCCGGGCCTGGTGTCCGCGTTCGGGGTGTTCTTCATGCGCCAGTACCTGGTGCAGACCCTGCCGGACGAGCTGATCGAAGCCGCCCGGGTGGACGGTGCCTCCACCGCCCGGATCTTCTGGTCGATCGTGGTGCCGATCGCCCGGCCCGGTATGGCCGTCCTCGGCCTGCTGACCTTCATGGCCGCGTGGAACGACTTCTTCTGGCCGGTCGTAGCCCTCACCTCCTCCGAGCCCACCGTCCAGGTGGCCCTGCGCCAGCTCGGCGGCGGATACGTCCACGACCAGTCCGTGATCATGGCGGGCACGCTGCTCGGCACCCTCCCGGTCCTGCTGGTCTTCGGTCTGCTCGGCCGGCAGATCGTCGGCGGCATCATGCAGGGCGCGGTCAAGGGCTGACCCGTCCCCTCCCCCACACACACGACGACTCACTCCAGGGAGTTCCCACCCCATGACCGCGCTCGACGCCCGTACCGGCACCACGAACGTCCTCCGGTTCCCCGAGGGTTTCCGCTGGGGCACCGCCACGGCCGCCTACCAGATCGAGGGGGCGGCGGCCGAGGACGGCCGTACCCCCTCCATCTGGGACACCTTCAGCCGTACGCCCGGCAAGGTGCGCAACGGCGACACCGGCGACATCGCCGCCGACCACTACCACCGGGTCGACGAGGACGTCGAGTTGATGCGGCGGCTCGGCGTCACCGACTACCGCTTCTCGATCTCCTGGCCCCGGGTGCAGCCCACCGGGCGCGGTCCCGCCGTGCGCAAGGGCCTGGACTTCTACCGGCGTCTCGTCGACCGTCTCCTCGCCGTCGGCATCCGCCCCGTGGCGACGCTCTACCACTGGGACCTGCCCCAGGAGTTGGAGGACGCGGGCGGTTGGCCGCATCGGGAGACCTCGTACCGGTTCGCCGAGTACGCGGGCATCATGGCGGACGCGCTCGGCGACCGGGTGGCGACCTGGACCACGCTCAACGAGCCCTGGTGCGCGGCCTTTCTCGGCTACGGCAACGGCGTGCACGCCCCGGGCCGTACCAGCGCCCTCGCCTCGCTGCGCGCCGCCCACCACCTCAACCTCGCGCACGGCCTCGCGGCGCGCACCCTGCGCGGGTCGCTGCCCGGCGCCGCGGAGGTGTCGCTGACACTCAACCTCCATGCGGTACGGGCCAGTTCGCAGTCCCCCGAGGACCTGGACGCGGCTCGTCGTATCGACGCGGTCGGCAACCGCATCTTCCTCGACCCCGTCTTCCACGGACGGCTCCCGGCGGACCTGGTCCGCGACACGGCCTCGGTCACGGACTGGTCCTTCGTGCAGGACGGCGATCTGGCGACCGCGGCCGCGCCGATCGACTCGCTCGGCATCAACTACTACTCCCCCTCGGTCGTCGGGGCGGGCACGTCGGAGTCGCCCTCGCCCTGGGCGGGTGCGGAGCGGCACGTCCGGTTCGAGCCGGCGCCCGGGCCGCGTACGGCGATGGACTGGCCGGTGGACGCGGACGGACTCCACGAGCTGCTGATCCGCCTGCGGGACGAACTGCCGAACGTACCGCTGGTGATCACCGAGAACGGTGCGGCGTACGACGACTACGCCGACCCGTCGGGCCAGGTGAAGGACCCGGAGCGCGTGGCGTACCTCCACGCCCATCTGGCGGCGGTGCACCGCGCCCTCGCGGACGGGGCCGACGTTCGCGGGTACTTCCTGTGGTCGCTCCTGGACAACTTCGAGTGGGCGTACGGCTACAGCAAGCGGTTCGGCATCGTGCACGTGGACTTCGCGACGCAGCGCCGGACGCTGAAGGACAGCGCCCGCTGGTACGCGGAGGCCATCGCGCGAGGGGGCCTCGAAGAGAAGGTCTGAGGAGCCGTACGGCTCCCGAATCCGATGCCGGCCGTGACTCCGGTGGCGGTCGGGGTCGGAGTCCCCGGCCCCGGGCCTACCTCCGCAGCGCGCCGGTGGCGAAGGACCGGGTCCACGGGACGGCCGAGTCGATGGGGACGTACTGGTCGTCCGCCGGGAAGAAGTCGACGACGCCCGCCGCCCCGTAATTGGCCCAGAAACAGGTGGTCATGGGGAAGGTGTCGGTGACGTTCTGCCGGCACTTCACGACGAGGGAGCTGTCCGTGACGGTCTTGGCCTCGCCGGTGAAGTTGCGGCCGTAGCCCGTCGCCTGCTCCACGGACGCGTCGAAGATCCTGTTCAGCGCCGCGGTGGGGTCCGCCACATGCTCGTACAGGTTGGTCCTGGCCGTGAACATGGGGGCCGAGGCGGACATCGTGCCCTTGCGGAGGACGTTGCGCGGGCTGCCGAAGCAGGACACCTCGTCGGCGACGTCCTGGCTGTCGCCCTCGATCTCCTTGAGGTCGTCGTCGCCGGTGACGCTCATGTCGAGGTCGCTGCCGTAGTGGAAGCCGCCGTCGCCCTCGTCGCACACGAGGCCTTCCAGCGCCGGGACGGCGATGGCGGTGTAGCGGGTGCCGGGGTCGGCGGCGAGCTGCTCGGGGGACGGAGTGGTCTCGCCCTCTCCTCCGGCGGCGGGTTGTTCCGCCGAAGCCTTCCCGGCCGATGGCCTGACGTCCGAGGGCTTCGCGTCCGACGGCTCGGCACCGCCGCATCCCACGACCGCCGACGCCAGAGCCGCCACGGCCACGACTGCCCGAATCCTTCTCATGTGCCGACTCCCCCGCGAAGTAGCGCTGCCCCTCAGATGATCATCAAGATCGCGGCGATCATACGGGCAGTCGGAGGGGGTGCCGCGACACCCCCCTCGGGTACGCGGCACCCCCGGTCACTATTCGGCCAGGGTCACAGGCGCTGCCAGAGCGCCGGGACGTTCGGCGGCTGCCAGCCGGCCTGGGCCTGGTGTCCCTGGAGACAGCGGTAGCTCGCGCCGCCGTACGTGACGACATCACCGGCCACGTAGACCTTCCCGGCCGCCCAGGTGCCGCCCGGCTCCGGCTCGCCAGGGCCGGGACCCGGGTCGGTGCCGGTGGTCTTCAGGGTGAGGCCGTAGGTCTGGAGCAGCGGATTCAGTGGCTGGAAGAAGGTGGTACCGCCGCTGGAGCAGTTGCCGGAACCGCCGGAGGTCACGCCCTGGGCCTGATTGCCGGAGATGTACGAGCCTCCGGAGTCGCCGGGTTCGGCGCAGACCGTCGTACGGGTCACCCCGGAGATGGTGCCCTCGGGGTAGGTGACGCTCGTGTTGTGCTGCTGCACGGTGCCGCAGTGCCAGCCGGTGGTCGAGCCGGAGCGGCACACGGAGGAGCCGACCGGCTGCAGGACCGAGCCGGTCACCTGGACGTTCGCGCCGCCGGAGCCCTTGACGTACGGGGTCGAGGCCCAGTTGGCGTTGGCGGCGACCCAGGCCATGTCGTTCCCGGGGAAGACCGAGCCCTGGAAGCTGCCCTGAGCCACCTGGTTGAACCCGCTGGTGGTCGTGCCCGCGCGGCCGCAGTGGCCGGCGGTGGCGAAGCCCTGCGTGGTGCCCCGCGTCACCGGGAAGCCGACCGAGCAGCGCCCGCCGCCACCCATGTAGTACGCGTCGCCGCCCCGGATGTCGTACAGCGGGCGGGGTGCCTGACCGCTGCGGACGACGCGGACCAGCTCGCGCGGCACGCCGGTGGCCCGCACGAGTTGCGCCCCGGCACCCGCCCTGGTCTCCTCCACGACCAGGACGTTGGCGCGGACGTCGACGTAGCGGACGGGCGCCTCCGTGGTCGCGGACCGGTCCAGGGTCTCCTTGGCGCGCTCCAGAACGGTCAGACCGTGCGTCACGAGCCGGGCACGCGCGCCCGTGGCCCGTATCGCGGCCGTGTCGGCGGCGCGGGTGGTGGCCACGGTCAGGGTGTCGGCCTCGGCGCCGTCCACCCAGGCACCGGCGAAGGCACCGCCCAGGTCCTGGCGGAGCCGGGCGGCGGCGGCACCGGCCTCCGCCTCGTTGGCGAGACGGGTGAGGGCCTGGGAGCGGGTGAGTCCCAGGTCGCGTCGCATGGCGTCGAGCAGCTCGGGCCGGGCGGAGTCGGCGCCGAGTGTCCGGGCGGCGGTCTTGACGGCCGCGGCGCGGTGCGGGCCCCGGGCGTCGGGGGCCGCGGCGGCGGAACCGGCCTGGAGCCCGGCCAGCGCCATTCCGGCGGCGACGAGGGCGGTACACGCCGCGCGGGCGTGTCGTCGGAGCATGGGGGTCTCCTCGGTTCTGGGTTCTCTGTTCCGGCTGGGATCTGACCCGGGTGGGGATCCGACCCGCGTAGGGGTCCGACCCGGGTGGGGATCTTCTGGAACCGTAGGAATCGGAACGAGGAGACGGCAGCTGCCAGTTGGCCCCTGCCATCGCGTTATGCCCGGGGCGCCGGCGCGGGCATCCGTCCCGCGCTGGTCGCGAGCGCCTCGGCGTGGGCGGCCCGGGTGTGGCCGAGGACGGCGGCGGCCCGGGAGGCCGCGCGCCCCTCGGGATGCCAGCCGAGCAGGTGCCGCCACATCAGCGGGGCACCGGCGAGGGGGCGGGTGACGAGGCCCGGGGTGACGGGGAAGGTGGCCCGGCACAGCCCGACGGCCCGGCCGACCTGCACCAGGTGTACACAGGAGGCGGTGTCCGTCTCGTACACACAGGCCGGAGTGAATCCCGCCCGTACGCAGGCGGCCGCGAAGCAGTCGCCGAAACAGCCGTCGCCCGGTACGTCGGTCCAGGCCTCCGCCGCCAGCTCGGCCAGGTCGATCTCGGTGCGGGGCGCGAGCGGATGGTCGGCGGCCAGCATCACGTACACCGGATCACGGGCGACCTCCGTCCACACGAGCCGTCCCGACTCGGGCGGACCGCTCTCCCCGCAGACCCCGACCAGGGCGAAGTCGAGGCGGCCGTCGGCGACAGCACCGGCGACCTCACGCTCCGACCACGACGTGTACGTGCTCACCGGGGCGCCGGGGTCGTGTCGCGCGATGCGATCGACGAGGCCGCCGAGCAGCGGGCCGTGGGTGCCGCCGAGCCGATAGCCCTCCGTACCGCCCCGCGCGAACCGCACCGCCTCCTCCTGCAGCTCGCACACCGCGGGCAGTACGACCCTTGCCCGGTCGAGCACCAGATCGCCGAGCGCCGTGGCCCGCACGCCCTCCCGTCCGCGCTCGAACAGGGCTCCGCCCAGGGCCCGTTCGATCCGCTTGAGCTGGGCACTGAGCGCCGGCTGCGCGAGCCCGAGCGCGGTCGCGGCACGCGTGAGGCTCCCGGCGTCCGCGATGGCCCGGATCGTCTTGAGGTGCCGTAACTCCAAGTCCATGTCGAGAGCTTGACGCCCCTGCCCGCTGCGGTCCAGACCAAAGCGCCCCGGAGTACCTCCGCCCGGACGGAATGACGCAGGTCACGCCGGGCGGCGGCCCGCTCCGGGGAACCGTCGAGGTGCGCCGGTCGTCCTCAGGGGCGAAGGGTGCCAGGTGGGCGGTCGACCGTCCGGTGGCACCGCACACGCACGCATGCGCGCATGCGGAAGATAAGGGGTACCGGGTGGCGGTCACGCTCGCGGAGGAGATCATGCTGCTGTCCCTGGACGACGTGTCCGGGGTGGCGAAGGAACGGCAGTCCGCCGCGTGGGCCGTCGCGGGCGGCATCCTGCTCGATCTCGTGCTGGCGGGGCGCGTGGCGGTCGACGACGGGCGGCTGCGGGTGACGGACGCGACGCCCACCGAGGTGCCGCTGCTGGACGAGCGACTGCGGCGGGTGGACGCCTGGTGCGCGAAGAAGGACAAGGCCCCGAAGGTCACCGAGTGGCTGACGAAGGACCACTCCAAGGCCGTGAAGGCCACGGTCGAGAGCCTCCGCGAGCGCGGCCTGATACGTGAGGAGCGGCAGAGGGTGATGGGCCTCTTCCCCGTCGCCCGCTATCCGGAGGCCGACGGCTCCGTCGAACGCGAGCTGAGGGCCAGGTTGCACGCGGTACTCGTCACCGGCCCCACCCACCAGGCCCGCACCACGGGACTCCTCGCCCTGATCCACGGCGCCAAGCTCCACCGCCTCGCTTTCCCCGACCTGCCGCGCAAGGAGGTCGCGTCCCGCCTGGACGAGCTCACGGCCGGCCAGTGGGCCGCGGAGGGCGTACGCCGGGCGATCCGGGACATGCAGGCGGCGATGCTCGCGGTCACGGCTGCCACGGCGGCCACGGCGGCCACGTTCACCAGCTGAACGCCGTACGGGCCCCGGCGTCCTCACCGGCCCGGCCGGGCCGCTGCTCCCCGAGTCGGCCCGGGAAGGACCCGGGGCCGGCCCCCACGGCCCGCCCCGGGTCCGGCACCACTCTCCCAACCGCCACTCACGTCTGGCTCACGTTCCGCTAACGCGGACGCCGTCGCTCCGCCCCACCGGCGTGCGGGCCCTTCGTGTTCCCCGCCCCACCGGCGCTCCGGCTCCCTCTCCGTGTTTCCCGGCACGCCGGCGGGCCGCGCGGTAGGCTGCTCGCCTTTCCGAACACGTACCCGATTCCTTTTCCTTCAGGGAAGCGAGCGACGCAGATGACCGATCTGAGCCGGACATACGTGGACGAGTGCCTGCGCGGGAACCTCGGGCTCGCCGGGGCCGTGGCGCGGGCCGAGCTGCCCCCGGCCTTCGAGGAGGCGTGGCGCGCGCACTTGCTGCCCCGGCCGTGGTTCGTACGGGCCGCCGAGACGGCCGCCTTCGCCCGCGACCTGGAGGGGCTCTTCGACCTCCTCGTGTCGCTGCCGCTCCGGCTCTTCGACGGCGACCTCGACCGGTACGCGGCGGAGGTCGGGATCGAACCCGCGCTCGCGGCACTGTTCCGGCGCGGAGGATCCGGTGTCCCCGCCAAGTTCGGCCGCGCGGACGCGTACCACGACGGCACCTCCTTCAAGCTCCTGGAGTTCAACCTCGGCAGCGAGGTCGGCGGAGTCGACATGGCCGTGTTCAACCAAGGGCTTTTGCGGGTCCCGGAATTCGCCGACTTCGCGCGCGTGCACGGGCTCGGTCATGTGGACATCGCCGCGCGGACGGCCGCTGTCCTGCGCGACCGCGCCAGGCCGGCGCTGTCCGGTGACCGGGAGCCCGTGGTCGGGCTGATCGAGGGCCGCGGGGGCATCGGCCCGTACGGAAGGCTGATGCGCGCCACGGTGGAGGCGATGGCCGAGCAGGGCCTCGACGTCCGGACCGGCGAGATCGACCACGTACGCACGGGGCCCGACGGCAAGCTCACGCTGGACGGCACCCCTCTCGACCTGGTCCTGCGGAACTTCGCGGCGAGTCAGCTGCTCGAAGACCCGGAGGGCCCGGACGTGGCGGAGCCGTTCTTCCGCGCTCACGAGGCGGGCAGGACCGTGCTCTTCACCTCACTCGAAAGCGGCCTCTACTCGAACAAGAGCGCCCTCGCCCTGCTCACCGACCCCCGCTGGAGCGGTTCCTTCGACGCCGACGAGCGGGCCCTGGTCGAACGGGTCCTGCCGTGGAGCCGTACGCTGCGTGCCTCCGGTCCCGCCGAACTCGTCGACCTCTGCCGGGAGCGGAGGGAACGGCTCATCCTCAAGCCGAGCGCCGGGTACGGCGGTCTGGACACCTATGTCGGCTGGGAGTCCACCGCCGCCGACTGGGACAAGGCGCTGCGGATCACCGTGGAGCGCGGCGGATACGTGGCGCAGGAGCGGGTGGTACCGCGCCCCGAGCCGGTGTACGACCCGGAGACCGGTTCCGTCGACGACTGGATCGCGGCGCTCGGCATCTTCCTCACCGACGAGGGGTACGCGGGCACGCACGCGCGTGCCAACCGCGCCGACGGGGGCGCGATCGTCGGCATGAGCAGCAACCCGGACACTCGGATGGTGGGCGTGTTCTCGCATCCGTGACGCGAGGGGGCGGGAGGCGCGGGGAGGAGCAAGCGGAAGAAGAACGGCTCGGATCAGCCTCCCCCGGCCTGTTCCCCGTCCTTCTTCCAGGGCCCGACGCCGAGTTTCCCCGTCGTGCCGAGGTCCAGCTCGGGGGTCACGGTCACCGGGGCGGCGCCCGGCTTCGCCCACACGCGCGCGTAGGGGGCGTTCACGGGATCGCCGACTCCCCCTTCGACGGTGTTGCGCCAGACGAGGCCGGCGTGGGCGCGCTCGCCCGGCTCCAGTACCAGCTGCTGCGGCGGGCCGTCGGCCCCGGTGCCCCCGGCGACGGCGTCGCCGCCCTGGACGATCGACACGCCGTCGACGCGCTCGTGGTCCTCGTCGCGGATCTCGACCCGGGGGTAGCCGTTGAGCCGGTACGACCGGGTGCCGCAGTTCTCCAGGTGGAGGCCGACGACGCGCAGCCCCATGGCCGCGTCGCCCTCATCCGCGTACACACGCACCCCCGTGGGCGGACAGGTGCCGCCGACGCTCGGCGTCTCGGCGGTCGGGAAGCTCCGCACCTTCACGATCCGGGCCTGCACCTTGCCGACCGCGTCCGGGGAGAGCCGCCCGGTGGCGGTGACCGTGCGCCGGACGGTCCGGCCGGGGGCGACGGTCTGGACGGTGTCGTCGACGTTGACGAGCGCCTGGCCGGATTCCGAGACGAATCCGACCGTGACGACGTAGGTGAAGGGCTCGGTCTCCCGGCTGGTGACGGAGTACACGGCGCAGGAAGGTGCACCGGCGGAGGCGCCTCCGCCGGTCCCGATGATCGTGACGCCGTCCTGAGCCGGGGAGGCGGACGCCCCCGGTATGTCGGCCTGCGGTACGTCTGCGCTCTCGGCGGGACTCGCCCCGGGCCCGCACGCGGGCGGTGAGGCGCTGCCGGCGGCGGCAGCCCCCTGCCGCTCGGTCCCGCAGGCGGTGAGGGTGACCAGAAGGAGTCCGGCGACGGCGGCGGGGAAGGTATGACGGGCGAGGCAGGCGTGACGCATGGGGGAATTTGATCAGACCGGTCTCCCTCCGAACCAGGCCGGGCCCGGGAAGCGACCGTACGAAACCTCAGGCGCCGGCCAGCTCGGCGTTCGCGCGGTCCGTGATCAGGGTCAGCACGCGGCCCACGACGGCGAGGTCCTCGGCCGGGATGCCGCCGTACAGCCGGGCGGTGATCCCGGCGGACTCGGCGGACGTGACCTCGTACAACTCCCGCCCGGCGTCGGTGAGTCGAACCCGGGACGTCTCCGCCGGGACCTCTTCGAGCAGCTTGGCGGTGGTCAGCTCCTCGATGACCGCCGTCACGACCGACGCGTCGGTCTTCAGCGAGCCGGTGACGTCGCCGACGAGCTCGTCGCGGCCGATGGACTCGCCCGCGGCTACGACGGCCCGGAACGTCACGCTCTGGTGGAACGTGATGCCGTGGCGGGTCAGCACACCCTCCAGGAGGGCACGTGCGGCATGGTGCGCCAGGGCCAGCACTCGGCCGTTGACGCTGGGTGCGGTGGTGGTGTCGGTGGTCATGACTGCTCCTCGTGGTTCTCGGTGTGCGGATCAAGAGGTGCGTCGAGCAAGGTCGCCAGCTCTCGGGTGAACTCCCGTGTACGCGGGCTGTTCTGGCCCCCGAGGGGTTCGAGCAACTGGTCCAGGAGGCCCTGGACCACCTTGATCGCGCGACGGGTGACGTCGCGTCCCTGCTCGGTGAGCGACAGCTGCATGGCGCGCGGGTCGTCCGGATCCCGGGTGCGGGCGACGAGGCCGGAGGCCTCCAGGGCACGGGCGAGCTTGGAGACGTACAGCGGCTCCAGCCCCGTCCGGTCGGCGAGTGCCCGCTGGCTGGGCCGGAGCCCGGAGCGCGACATGCCGTACAGCGACGCCATCACCACGTACTGGGCGTGGGTCAGGCCCATCGGTGCGACCGCCCGATCGACGGCCACACGCCACTTCATCGACAGGCGCCAGACCAGGAATCCCGCGGTGGCGCCCTCAGCTGTTGAACTCACACTGGATACAGTACATGGATACTATGTACATGGCTACTATTTCCTCGCGGTCCGGAACGGGTTCGCGATCGGGCAGCAGTCAGGTGGGTGTCACGCGAACGACGGCCACCGGTCGGCGGCCCACTGGTGCCAGGTCGACGACCCTGGAGGCGGGCCGTCGATCGCGTGCCCGTCGAGTTCCGCCGCGTCGGGCTCCTCGAAGTGCGCCCGCCCGTGCCGGAGGTCGGCCTCGGCGATCGGGAACGTCTCCTCCGGGGCGGTTGCCCAGCGATGGGCGATCCGGTCGCGCTGGGTCTCGTCGTCCACCGGCAGGTAGACCATGCGGAAGCACGCGCCCTCCGCCTCCGCCAGCCGGCGGATCGCGGACCGCTCGTCACGGGACCAACAGCCGAAGTCCACCACGACGTCGGTGCCGAGCCGCAATGCCTCCAGAGCGAGCCAGAGCATCCGCCCTTCCAACACGTCGCGCTTCCCGTCCGCCTCCGACACACCGAACAGCGGAATCATCCAGTCGTCGGGCGTGAGGCGCAGCGCGCCGTGCTCTGCGGCGAGCTGCCGGGCCCGCGTGGTCTTGCCGGCTCCAGGCAGGCCGACCATCAGGAACAACGTGGTCATGCCGAGATCGTGTCAGGGCAGCCGGTCGGACGACCACCGCTTTTCGTCCGTGCGACCCCAACGGCCGGGCGACGTCCCTGGCGGTCGTCGGCGACCGCATCGCGGCCGTGGGCCACCACGAGGTCCGTGACCCCATCGGCCCCGGACCGAGGTCGTCGACCTGAACGGGAAGCTTCTGCTCGCGGGCATCCAGGTCGCCGTCACCCGCCGGGATCCCGGCTCCACCGACGACCGGGTCTTCCTGCCGGAGCAGCGCCTCGACCTGCCCACGGCCCTCGCCGCGTACACCGCCGGCTCCGCCCATGCGAACGGCCACGACGACGCGGGCAGCCTGCGTCCCGGGAACCTCGCCGATCTGGTCGTCCTGGACCGCGACATCCTCACGGGGCCGCCGGAGGAGATCGCCGACGCGCGGGTGGAGCGTACGTACGTGGGCGGCCGTCTCGTGTACGCGGCTTGAGCGGGGTGGTGCTCGGGTCGACCGCCGGTCAGTCCCGCAGATGCCCGAGCACGGATCGCATCGCCCGCTCCACGCGCGCGCGGGACTCATCGGTCGGGTCGACCAGTTCGAAGCCGTGGTGGCCGTCCGGGACGTCGACGATCTCGACCTCGGCCCCGTTCTTCGCCGCGGCGGTCAGGAACTCCTCGACCGTCGCCGCGAACGTCGGGTGCTCCCGTCCGGCCCGGGTCAGGACGATCGGCGGCCCGTCCGCCGTACCCACGACGTCGACGGGCCTGAAGCGGGGCTCCACCGCACCCCAGCCGGGCAGCGGGGCCAGGGCCGGGTAGCTCGCCGCCACACAGCGCAGCCACGGCGGGGGCGCGGCCAGCCATTCCGCCGCCAGGAGCCCGCCCGCGGAGAAGAACCAGAGCGCGATCCGCTCTCCGTCGACCCGCGGGTCGGCGCGCACGAGGGCCACGGCTTCGGCGAGATCCTCGGCCGCGAGGGCGAAGTCGGCGATGCCGTGCAGCCGGTGGTCGAGGGTGACGCCGACCGCTCCGAGGCTCGCCGCGTAGCGGCCGTACCCGAGGAGGAACGGGGTGTCCCGTGGGGTGGGCCGCTGGTCGGGGGCGACCGGACCGCCGTGGACGAAGACGACAGCCGGTCGAGGCCGATCGGCGTCCCCGGGTGGAGGGCCGGCGGGGAGGTGGAGGTCGACCCTTCCGCGCCGCTCACACGGCACTTCGGGTACGTCGAGGAGGAAGGGCAGCAGGTGCGTCGGCCGCTCGTCCACCTGCTCGGGCACGGTCACCCGGTGGCCCTCTCCGGCGGCCGCCCGGCGCAGCACCTCGGCGAGTTCCTCGGGAACGGAGAGCATCGGCCAGTGGCCGGTGTCGAGGTCGAAGAAGCGCATCCGGTCGTCGGCGAGGGCCCGGAACTGCGGCGGCCCGGATTCCACCAGCATCCGGACAAGCTCGATGCTGGACCCGTTGGCGGTGCACAGCACGCCGGTGGTCGGCAGGGAGGCGGCCGCGCCGGTCAGCCGGAGCGGCTGGGTGAGCGTGCCCGCCGGCTGGGGCGCGGCGAGGCGCTCAAGGCGTTCGAGTGCTTCGGCGGGGACACCTTCGGTGCTGCCCCAGCGGGACCAGGTGCCCGGCAACGGCGGCGCGATCCTGCCCTCGGCCCGGTCGCCGAGCCGTGCCCGCACCTCGGGGTCGGGTACGGAGCGCGCGGCGGCCTCGCCGTTGTCCGGCAGACCCGTGTCCAGGGAGACGATCCGGGCGACGCGTCCGGGGCGCCGGTCGGCGGCGCCGAGGACGGGGTGGAGCCCGTAACCGTGTCCGACGAGTACGACCTGGGGCGCCCCGATGCCGTCGATCAGCCGCACCAGGTCCTCGATGTGCGTCTCCAGATCGGTCGCGGGCCCGGCCTCGTCCTGCCGGTTCCCCATCCCCGCGAGGGTCACGGGGTACGCCTCCGAGCCCGCCACCCGGAGCCGGGACGCGGTCTCCTCCCATACCCACCCGTCGGTGAAGGGGCCCGACACCAGCACGAACGCGGTCATGATCGTCTCCTCGCGACTCTCCTCGGGGATGTCTCGCCGCCACGCTAGGAACTCCCCCTGGGGGAGATGCAAGGAGCACGGGGGAAGGGCCGTACGCCAGACTGAGACCGACGGTACGGAAGGGCTCCTGCCGAGTGCCCCCGAGGGAGGCTCACGTCGTGGTGTCCGACGGGCTGTGGAGCATCGGGGAGCTCGCCGAGCGGGCGGGTGTCACGGTGAAGACGGTGCGGTACTACTCCGACCGGGGTCTGTTGCCCGAGGCGGGGCGCAGCTCCGGCGGGCATCGGCGGTACGGGCCCGGCGCGCTCGACCGGCTCCTCCTGATCCGCTCCCTGCGTGCCCTGGATCTGCCCGTTCCCGAGGTCGAGCGGGTCCTCGCGCGTGACGAGGCGCTGGAGGAGGTCGTCTCGGGGCGGTTGCGGGAGCTGGGTTCCCAACTGGCCGCGTTGCGCTGGCGCGAGGCGTCGCTGCGGCTGCTCCAGGACTGCCCGGCCGGGGAGCGGGCCGAGCGGCTGCGGCTGATCGGTGCGGTGTCCGTGCCGCCGGACACGGCGGGCCTGGTCCGGTTCTGGCGTCGGATCCTGCCGGTTCAGCTGCCGGGGCGGGTGGTGTCGATGGTGCTCGACTCGGTGGTGCCGGCGCTCCCGGAGGAGCCGAGTCCCGCGCAGGTCCTCGACTTCGCCCGGTTGCACGCGCTGGTGTCCGATCCGCTGCTCGACCGGCCGGAGTCGCGGCCGGCGCCGCCGCTGCCGGACGGGGAGTACCGGCCGGCGGTGCTGTACGAGGGTCTCGCGGAGGCGTACACACTGGCCTCGGCGGAGCTGCGGGGCGGGCGGTCCCTGCGTGACGGCGGCGCCCTGGACTGCTTCGTCGCCGCGTACGCCCACGCGGGCGGGGAAGGGGATTCCCCGGACTTCCGGCGGAGGCTCCTTCCGTTGCTCGCCCGGAGCGACGGGCCCGTGATCACCCGCTACTGGAAGCTCGCCGCCGGGCTGTTCACCCCGGGTGAGCCGGTCCTCGGCGCCCTCCACCATCGCCTCTCCGTCGCCCTCCACCTCGATGTCGGGCCCCAGGCCGGCTGAGCTTCCCGCATGGTGGGCAACCGCTGGTCCACGTCGTGGGCGGCGAAGTGGCGGATCTCGCCGTCCACTCGACATCTCCGCTGGTCAGAGCGGTGCGTACGGTGTGTCAGGTGGCGCAATACTGCCGCAACACCACCCGGGCCGCCCCGCCGCTACGTTCCTTGTCATGCCCCCCGAAGCCGCTTCCGCCGCCCGCCCCGTCGCCGCCGCCCGCCGTCGGCGGCTGCGTGCGGACCGGGCGCGGCAGCTCGCCGACCTGCTGCGCCACCAGATCCTGGCGGGTGGCTTCCCCGGCGGGATCCTTCCTCTCGAGGACGTGATCGCGGCCGACTACCGGGCCAGCCGGAACACCGTCCGGCAGGCCCTCGACCTCCTGCGGGGCGAACAGATCGTCGAGCGGCAGCCGGGGGTCGGCACGGTGGTGGTGTGCGAGAAGTATCCGCACGGCCTCGACCGGCTCCAGGGGCTCGCCGAGACGCTGCGCGAGCACGGGCGGGTCACCAACGAGGTCCGGACCGTCGGGCCGGTCTCCGCTCCGGGGCCGGTGGCCCACCGGCTCGGGCTGCCGGAGCACTCCGATGTGCTCTGCATCGAGCGGCTGCGTCGGCTCAACGGGCTGCCGCTCTCCCTCGACCTGTCGTACCTCCCGATGGACATCGGGGGTGAACTCCTCGGCTGCGACCTGGAGAACACCGATGTGTTCCGGCTCCTGGAACAGCTGACCGGCGGTCCGCTGGGCCACGCCGAGATCACCCTGGAGGCCGTCAACGCCGACGCGCACTCCGCCGCCGTGCTCCAGGCCCCGCGCGGGGCCGCCGTCCTGATGCTGGAACGGCTGACCTGTCTGCCCGACGGACGGCCGGTGGATCTGGAGTTCATCCGGTTCCGCGGCGACCGCATCACCATGGGCGGCGTCCTGCGCCGCTCGCTCTGACCCGCTCCCCCCACTGCTCCCCTCCCCGCTCCGCCCACCCCCTTCCTGGAGACAGCCATGCCTCTGGTCCCCCAGCGCGCCGACGTGCCCGTGACCATCGACGAGTCGAAGTGCATCGACGGATGCACGCTCTGCGTCGACATGTGTCCGCTGGACTCGCTCGCGATCCGCGAGGAGGACGGCAAGGCGTACATGCACGTGGACGAGTGCTGGTACTGCGGCCCGTGCGCCGCCCGCTGCCCCACCGGCGCGGTCACCGTCAACATGCCCTACCTGCTCCGGTGAAAGGCCGAACTCCCATGTACCGAGGAAGACTTCCCCTGCTCCACCACCGGAGGGCCGGACGCCTCGCCCTCCCCCTCGCTCTCGTCCTGCCCCTCGCCACCGCCTGCGGGACCGACGCCGGGAGCTCGTCCGACGGGAGGACGGTCACGGTCACCGTCGGCTACCAGTCCAAGACCATCAACACCGTCACCGCCGGCACCCTGCTGCGTTCCCTCGGTTACTTCGAGGAGGAGTTGAAGGCCGGGGGCCGGAAGGACGGCGTCAGCTACCGGGTGGTCTGGCAGGACTACGCGACCGGCGCGCCGATCACCGCGCAGATGACGGCGGGAAAGATCGACATCGGTTCGATGGGCGACTTCCCGCTGCTGATCAACGCGGCACGCGGCAAGCAGCTCAAGGAGCCGACGCGGCTCGTCGCGGTCACCGGCTACAACCTGCGCGGCGGTCTCAACACCGTCGTCACCGACCCCGGTTCACCGCTGCGGACCCTCACGGACCTCAAGGGCCGCAAGGTGTCCACCAGTGTCGGTTCGGCCGCCGACGGAACTCTCGTACGGGCCCTGCGGCGGGCCGGAATCGACCCGGCGAAGGACGTCAGCAAGCTCAACCAGCAACCGAGCGTGGGGGCTTCGGCCCTGGCGGCGGGCAGTGTCGACGCGCTGTCCCAGTTCGTCGCCTGGCCCGGCCTGCTCGCCTTCCAGGGCAAGGCCACGGCCCTCTACGACGGCGCCGAGCTGAACCTGCCGACCTTCCACGGAGTCACCGTCCGGGAGAAGTTCGCCCGCCAACGGCCCGCCGTCCTCGACGCGTTCCTGCGCGCGCAGAACCGCGCCACGGATCATCTGCGGAAGCACCCGGTCGCCGCCGCCGAGTCCGTCGCCGAGGAGACAGGGCTTCCGGCCGAGGTGGTCTACCTCTACAACGGCGCCCAGGGCATCGCCACCTTCGATCCGGCGCTCCGCCCGGAGCTGGTCGCCGCGCTCAAGGAGGACGTGCCGGTCCTGAAGGAGGCCGGTCTCGTGACGGACGTCGACGTGGACGCCTTCGTCGACACCGCGCCGCTGGGCCGGGCGGTGCCGGACCTCGCGTACCCGAAGGCGACCGCCCCGAAGGCCGAACTGTGGCTCAGGGGTCAGAGCTCGACCCGAAGCTTCGACAGCCCCGCCGCGCTCCTGAAGGCCGTCAAGGGGGCCTCCGTGCGGGCCGCTTACGTGCCGGACGCGGTGACGGGGACGTTGTGGTTCGCGGACCGGGCGGTGTGGGTCGCGGACGGCGCCGAGTGGCGGGCCTTCGTGACCCGGTCCGGCGCCGAGCGGTACGTCTCCGGGCACGCCGGCTCCCGGATCGTCCCGTACGCGGACGCCGTGCGGCTCGCCTCATGACCGCCGGGCTCCGTGAGACCGGCACGGCGAGCACCGGTCGAAGCGAGGCCGCCACCGCGAACGCCGGTCGAAGTGAGGCCGCCACCGCGAACGCCGGGCGTCGTGAGGCGCGTACCCGGACCGCCGTCAGCCGTCTGGTCCGGGTCGCCTCCCCGCTCGCGGCCCTCGGGATCTGGCAGTTGCTGACCTCCCTCGACGTCAATCTGTGGCTGCGGTTCGAGCAGTTCCCCACGGTCGTCGAGGTCGCCTCCGCCCTCGCCGACCGGGTCGGCACCGAGGCGTACTGGCAGGATCTCGGCCACAGTCTGCGCCGGATCTCCGTCGGCTTCCTCCTTGCCGCCGTCCTCGGCGTGGCGGCCGGGACGGCCGTCGCCCGGTCACGGTGGGCCGCCGACATCCTGGGCCCGCTGGTCGAGGTGGTACGGCCGATCCCCGCCATCGCCCTGGTGCCGGTCGCGATCCTGCTGCTGCCCACCAACGAGCAGGGCATCGTCTTCATCACCTGCGCCGCGGCCCTCTTCCCCGTGCTCGTGTCGACCCGGCACGCCGTAAGGGCCCTGAACCCGGTCTGGGAGGAAGCGGTACTCACCCTCGGCGGGAGCAGGGCGCGGGTGCTGTTCTCGGTGGTCCTGCCGGGCGCCCTGCCAGGGATCTTCGGCGGTCTGTCGGTGGGCATCGGCGTCTCGTGGATCTGCGTGATCTCGGCGGAGATGATCTCCGGCGAGTACGGGGTGGGCTACCGCACCTGGCAGGACTACACGGTCGTCGACTACCCCGGTGTCTTCGTCGGGATGGCCACCATCGGCGCCCTGGGCTGGCTCACGTCCACCGCGGTCGAGTCGCTCGGCCGCCGCGTCACGGCCTGGCTGCCGCGCCCGACCGCCCGGATCCCGGCCGCCGGCCCCGTCCGTGCGGCGAGCACCCCCGCGACCGCCCCGTCCCGTGTCCGTCAGCCAGCGAAGGAGCCGGTTCCATGAGCACCGTGAGCCCGTCCGCCGTGTCCGCACGGCCGACGACCGTGTCGTCACCCACCGGCGCCGAACTCGCCCTGCACGGCGTGCGGCTCGGCCACCACGACGGGGTCGCCGTGCCCGGCCCGGTGGAACTGCGGATCGCGCCCGGCGAGCTGCTGGCCGTGGTCGGTCCCTCCGGCTGCGGCAAGACCACCCTGCTCCGTACGCTCGCCGGGCTGCTGCCCCCGTTGGAGGGGCGCGTCACCCAGGACGGGGAGCCGATCCACCGGCCCGGCGCCGACCGGGCGCTGGTCTTCCAGCACGACGCGCTGCTGCCCTGGCGTACGGTCCGTGCCAATGTCGAACTGCCGCTCGCCATCCGCCGGGTCCCCCGGGCCGAGCGCCGCCGGGCGGCCGAGGAGTGGCTGGAGCGGGTCGGGCTCGGCGGGCACGCCGCCAAGCTGCCGCACCAGCTGTCCGGCGGGCAGCGGCAGCGCGTCCAGCTGGCCCGCGCCCTCGCCGGACGGCCCCGCGCGGTCCTGATGGACGAGCCCTTCGGCGCGCTCGACGCCCACACCCGCGCCGGGATGCAGGACCTGCTGGTGGAGATCCTTCGGGGCACGGGTGCGACCGTCGTGTTCGTCACGCACGACGTCGACGAGGCGCTCCATCTCGGCGACCGGGTCGCCCTGTTCGCGTCCGGCGAGGTCCTGGACGTACCGCACCCGCGCTCGCGCGAGGCCCGGCAGGCGCCGGACACGGCCGTGCTGCGCCGCCGCGTCCTCGACTCCCTCTGAGGGTCCGGCCGAGAGCGCCCGCCCCCGAGTCCGACCGCGGGCCCGGCCGAGCGCCCGCCGACACACCCCGCCCCCAAGCTTCGAAAGGCACCCCGTGGACACCCCCCTGACCGTGCCCGATCTCGCCGACGCGACCGAGCTCTCCTGCGACGTGCTCGTCGTCGGCGGCGGCACCGCCGGCACGATGGCCGCGCTGACCGCCGCCGAGCGCGGGGCGAACGTCATACTTCTGGAGAAGGCGCACGTCCGGCACTCCGGTGCCCTGGCGATGGGCATGGACGGCGTCAACAACGCGGTCGTGCCGGGCCGCGCCGAACCGGACGACTACGTCGCCGAGATCACCCGCGCCAACGACGGCCTGGTGGACCAGTCGACGGTCCGGCAGACGGCGACCCGCGGCTTCGGCATGGTGCAGCGGCTGGAGTCGTACGGGGTGAAGTTCGAGAAGGACGAGCACGGGGAGTACGCGGTCCGGCAGGTGCACCGGTCCGGCTCGTACGTGCTGCCCATGCCCGAGGGCAAGGACGTGAAGAAGGTCCTCTACCGGCAGCTGCGGCGGCGGGAGATGCGGGAGCGGATCCGCATCGAGAACCGGGTCATGCCGGTCCGTGTCCTCACCCACCCGGACGACGGGCGGGCGATCGGGGCGGCCGGATTCAACACCCGTACAGGCGAGTTCGTCGTCGTCCGGGCAGGGGCCGTGATCCTGGCCACCGGCCCCTGCGGGCGCCTGGGCCTGCCCGCCTCCGGCTATCTGTACGGGACGTACGAGAACCCGACGAACGCGGGCGACGGCTACGCCATGGCCTACCACGCGGGCGCGGCGCTGACCGGCATCGAGTGCTTCCAGATCAACCCCCTGATCAAGGACTACAACGGCCCGGCCTGCGCCTATGTCGCCAACCCCTTCGGCGGCTACCAGGTGAACCGGCACGGCGAGCGGTTCGTGGAGTCGGACTACTGGTCGGGGCAGATGATGGCCGAGTTCGCGGCCGAACTCGCCTCGGACCGGGCCCCGGTGTACCTCAAACTGAGCCATCTCCCCGAGGAGACCATCGGCGCGGTCGAGTCGATCCTGCACACCACGGAGCGGCCCACGCGCGGCACCTTCCACGAGAACCGGGGACACGACTACCGAACCCATGACATCGAGATGCACATCTCGGAGATCGGACTGTGCGGCGGTCATTCGGCCTCGGGCGTACGGGTGGACGCCCACGCCCGGACGACCGTGCCCCGGCTCTACGCGGCCGGCGACCTGGCTTCCGTACCGCACAACTACATGATCGGCGCGTTCGTCTTCGGTGACCTGGCGGGCGAGGACGCATCCCGGTACACGGCGTACGAAGGGGAGTTGGACCCCGAGCAGCTCGCCGCGGCCCACGAACTCGTCTACCGGCCGCTGCGGCATCCGGAGGGGCCGCCGCAGCCCCAGGTCGAGTACAAACTGCGGCGGTTCGTCAACGACTACGTGGCTCCTCCGAAGACGGGAGCGAAACTCTCCCTGGCCGTCGAGGCGTTCACCCGGATGTCGGGAGAGATCGCCGGGATGGGTGCGCGTACGGCGCACGAGTTGATGCGGTGCGCGGAGGTGTCGTTCATCCGGGACTGCGCCGAGATGGCGGCACGCGCCTCGCTCGCCCGGACGGAGTCGCGCTGGGGTCTCTACCACGAGCGGCTCGATCACCCGGAGCGGGACGACACGGGCTGGCTGCACCATCTGGACCTGCGCAAGTCCCCTTCCGGGGCGATGGAGTTCACGGCGCGGCCGGTCGAGCCGTACCTGGTGCCGGTGCCGGAGTTCGCGCCGCCGGGTGGTCCCGAGCGGCACCTCGGCGAGGTCGAGCTCGTGCCGGTCGCCACGGCCGGTCCCCGGGACGCGGCCCCGGCGGCGCGTCCGCTCACCGACACGGATCCGCACAGCCCGGTCCCGGCCGAGGCCCCGGCGGTCGCCTCCCCTCACCCGCGACTGCTCCGACTCCTGTCGCTCGTCGAGGACTCCCCCGATCTCGACGCGCTCGGCCCCTATCTGGACGACGACGATCCCGCCGTACGGGCTGCCGCCGTCACCGCCCTCGGTGAGACCGCGCCCGCCGGTACGGGTCCGGTGCTCGCCGCGCGGCTGCGTGACGCGTCGCCCGTGGTCCGGGCCGCCGCCTCGGCGGCCCTGCGCGAGCTGGTCGAGGTGCTGCCCGCCGTACCGGAGCTCGGGGACGGTCTGCGGGCGGCCCTCGCCGTACCCGACGCGGCCGTGCGGTCCGCCGCGCTCGACGTCCTGCGGGCCCTGCGGCTGGGGGACGCCGCGCTGTACGCCGGAGCACTCGCCGACGCGACCGTGGAGGTGCGCGTCCAGGCCGTCCGGGCCCTGGTCTCCGTGGACGCGGTCGCGGAGCTGGCGGTGGCGGCCGACGACCCGGCCCGCGAGGTGCGGGTCGCGGTGGCCCGGGGTCTCGCGGCCGTACGGAACCCGGCGCCGGGACCGCTCGGCCCGCTGCTCGACGATCCCGACCCGCTCGTCCGGGGGGCGGCCCTGGCCGCCCTGGCCGGCACCGGGTGCCCGCCCGCCTACGCGGTGAGGGCCGAAGCCGCCCTCGGCGATCCCGCGTGGCAGGTCCGCTCCGGCGCCGCGACCGCGCTCCGGGGCACCCCGGCCGACCTTGCCGTCCCCGCGCTCGCCAAAGCGCTCGCCGACCCGAACGCCGACGTCCGGAAGGCCGCCGTCCTGTCGCTCCTCGTCCACCGGGACGACCCCACGGCCCGTACGGCACTGGCGGGGGCCGGCGACGACCCCGATGCCGACGTGCGCGCCTACGCGGCCCGCGCGGCGCGCTGAACCGCCCGCGGGGATCGCGGGTCGGTCGCCCTGTGGAGGTGCTGGGCGCGCGGCCGGGCCGGCGGGGCGGCGGGCAGGGTCTCGATGAGGGGAAAGCCGCAGGCCAGGGCGGTCCGGCACGAGCCCTCGTTACCGACGGCGTGCACGAGTTCCAGGGCGCGCCCCGCGAAGGGGCTCTCGCCGTCCGCCGCCCACCGGGCGACGAGGTTCAGCGCCCGGGAGGCGATCCCGCGCCCGCGTGCCTCCGGCGCGGTCCAGTAGCCGATGCGTGCGGCCGCGTCGCCCTCACCGGTGAGGGCGATGTGGCCGAGCGGCGCCGTGAGCCCGGCCGTCGTCTCCTCGACGACGGCGAACGCCACCCTCGTCCCGGCGGCCCGGCCCTCGCTCTGGGCAGCCACCCACGCGCGTGCCTGCCGTTCGGTGTCCAGATGGGTGGCGAGCCATGCCCGCAGTTGCGGGTCCCGGTGATGGCGCACGAGCGCTTCGGCGTCCTCGTACGCCCAGGGGCGCAGCAGCAGGGGCGCGGCGGACGGGCCCGGACCTGCGTCGGAGGCCTCTCGGAGCTGTGGGTACGGGCGGCTCATGACCGGACGTTATCTCCCGCGCCCCGCGGGCGGCGCACCCGGGCGGGTGGTGATCGGCGGCACTCGGGTGAGTGCGCGCATGCCGGGTCGTGGAGCGGGGAAGGGGCGCACGACGCACGCAGCGAGCAGGACGACGAGGAGGTGGTGCCGGTGTCGGGGCCGACGACCGGAGAGGCGGTGGGAGAACCGTGCTGGCTGAGTCTGGCCGCACGCGATCTCGACGCGGCGGAGCGCTTCTACGGGGCAGTCCTTGGCTGGACGTTCCGGCGCGGCGGCGGGGAGCGGGAGTTCTCGGTGGGGCAGCTGGGTGAGGTGCCCGTGGCCGGGATCGCGGCGGTGGCGGCCGAGCTGTCCGTGCGGGTGGCCTGGACGGCGTTCTTCGCCGTGGACGACGCCGACGAGGCGGTGGCGCGGATCCGGGAGCGCGGCGGCACCGTCGGGGTGGGTCCGGTGTCCTATCCGCCGCACGGTCGGGCGGCGCTCGCCACCGACCGGGAGGGTGCGACGTTCGGCGTCTGGGAGGGGCGGACGGAGACCCGCTGGCACATCGGCGAGCAGTCGGCGCCCGCCTGGCTGGAGCTGCACACGCGGGACGCCTTCGAGGCGGCCGTGTTCTACGGCGAGGTGCTCCGCTGGGCGGACGGCGGCCCCGGCAGCTTCGAGGTGTCGTACGAGCAGGACAGGGTGGTGCTGCGGCGTGGCGGCGAGGCGGTCGCCCGGCTGAACAGCGGGCCGGTCGAGGTCACCTCGCCCCAGCCGCAACTGCGCCCGCGCTGGCTGGTGCGCTTCCGGGTGCCGGACCCCGAGGCCGCCGCGGTGGCCGTCGTGGCCAACGGCGGGTCGGTGGTGCCCGGCGGGGACTGGGGCGGGGTACGCGGCCCGGAAGCGGCCGACGGGCGCCGGGCGGTGGTGGTCCGGGACCCGGAGGGGGCGCTCTTCACCCTGGAGGCGGCGGAGGAACGGAAGGACTGACGACGGGCGAGGAGCCGGGCCCGCCGGCCCCGGTCGGTCGCCAGGCCGACGGCGGCCCACGCCATGGCGAGGCCGGCGGCGACGGACGCCGCACCGCCGTCGAGGGCGAGCCCGGCGCCCCGCCCGATGACGGGCTTGGTGGCGCCGGGCTCGCGCGCGCGGTGGTCGCCTCGGAGGCGACGCGCCGCGGGGCTCAGGCGGTGGCTTCCGAGGCGGTGCGCGGGGTGGTCCCCGGCTCGGTGCCGGCGCCGGACGCGTCGGCCGTCGGCGTCGAGTGCCGGGCCGGGATCAGGGCCGCGACGGCGGCAGCGGCGAGTCCGACGCCGCAGCCGATGAGCATGGCGACGCGGAAGCCGTCCTCGGAGGGCAGTGCGTGACCGCCGAGGGTGGTGGTCATCTGGGCGAGGACGACACCGATCACGGCGGCCGAGACGGAGGTGCCGATGGATCGCATCAGGGTGTTGAAGCTGTTGGCCGACGCGGTCTCCTCCGGGGGGACCGCGCCCATGATGAGGGCCGGCATGGCTCCGTAGGCGAGTCCCACACCCGTGTTGCAGATGAGGGTCACGACGAGCAGGCCCCAGGTGGTGCCCATCAGGGCGAGGGAGGATCCGTATCCGACGGCGATCACGAGGGCGCCGACGGAGAGCGTGACCTTGGGACCGCGGGCGGCCGAGAGCTTGGCGCCGAGCGGGGCCAGGACCATCATCATCAGACCCGCAGGGGCCATCCAGAGGCCCATGGCCATCATCGACTGGCCGAGTCCGTAGCCGGTCGCCTCGGGCAACTGAAAGAGCTGCGGGACGACGAGGGACTGCGCGTACATGGCGAATCCGACGAGGACCGACGCCATGTTGGTCATCAGGACGACCGGGCGGGCGGTGAGGCGCAGGTCGACGAGGGGGTCGCGGGTACGCAGCTCCCACCGGCCCCAGGCGAGCAGCACGACCACCGCGACGGCGAAGAGGCCGAGGGTGGTGCCGCTGCCCCAGCCCCAGGTCGCGCCCTTGGAGACGGCGAGCAGCAGGGCGACGAGCCCGACGCCGAGGCCCAGCGCTCCCGGCACGTCGAAGCGGCCGGGGGCGGCGGCGCGCCGTCCCGCGGGGGCGACGCGCCAGATCAGGAGGCCCACCACGACGCTGAGCGCGGCGGCGACCCAGAAGAGCACGCGCCAGCTGGCGTTCTCGGCGACAGCGGCGGAGAAGGGCAGGCCCAGGGCGCCGCCGACGCCCATGGAGGCGCTCATCAGGGCGATGGAGCCGCCGAGCTTCTCGGGCGGGAGGATGTCGCGCAGCAGGCTGATGCCGAGCGGTACGACGCCCATGCCGAGGCCCTGGAGACCGCGTCCGACGATCATCGGGACGACGGAGGAGGCGAGCGCGCAGACCACCGAGCCGACGACGAGCGGGATCACGGAGACGAGCAGGACCCGGCGCTTGCCGAGGGTGTCGCCGAGCCGGCCGGCCACGGGGGTGGCGACGGCGCCCGCGAGCAGGGTGGCGGTGATCACCCAGGAGGCGTTGGACGCGGTGGTGTCGAGCAGCTTGGGGAGGTCGCCGATGAGCGGCACCACCAGGGTCTGCATGAGTGCGGCCACGATGCCCGCGAGCGCGAGGACGCCGACGACGCCTCCGGGTCGGGCGTCGGGCTTGGAGCCGTCCACGTGTTCTCCCTCGATCTTCCACGGCGGTCGTCCACCACGGGTCAATATGCATAGTGCACATTGATGGTCCCATACACAAGGCGTGCATGATGCACATACGATCATCGCGAGGGACAATGTCCTCATGGACAAGCCCGTGGACAAACCCCTTCACCTGGTCGAGTTCGAGACGATGCTGCTCGGTCGGCACGCCCATCTGTACGCACCCCGCTCCCGGGCCGCCGGTGGCCACCTGGACCGCAGCGCATACGTCCTGCTGAGCCGCATCCGCATGCACGGGCCGATGTCCATCGGGCAGCTCAGCGAGGCCTTCGGGCTCGACGCCTCCACGCTCAACCGGCAGACCGCGGCGATGCTGCGCGCCGGGGTCGTGGAGCGCATCCCCGACCCACAGGGCGGGATCGCCCGCAAGTTCCGCATCACCGAGGAGGGCGAGCGACGCCTGGAGGCGGACCGGACCTCGAACATCGAGGGACTCGACCGGGTCATGGAGCACTGGTCACCCGAGGACGTGGCCCGCTTCGCGGCCTTCCTCGAACGCTTCAATCGGGACATCGAGCGCCTGGAGGGACGGCCCTGGCCGCGCCCCTGAGGGAGCGTCACCGACCACTTCAGGCCGCCGCGCGAGCCCGGCGGTCCACCGTCGCCAGGGCGGTGTTGACCACGGCCACGACGGCGAAGACGACCGCCCCGCCATGCCGCCCCAGCGCGTAGAGCGCGGCCGCGGCGGCGCCGAACACCAGCGCCTTCACGGCCAGAACACCCGCCACCGGTAGCCGTACCCGCGCCTTCGGGGCGGCGAAGAGCCCCCACAGGACGGCCGCCGCCACGGGCGCGGCGACGGCGAGCAGGAGGCGCGGGGCCCAGGCCTCCGCGCTCTCCCAGCCCCACCACGCGAGCAGGGCCAGCGCCGCCAACTCCAGGAGGAACGCCAGCCCTTCGTTGAGCACGTACAAGGGCGTGGGGAGCTTCATCGGATGCCTTCCTTCGGCGGGGGCGCGATCAACAGAGACGCCCACTTTTCCACACCTCCGTACGTCCGCACTTCTGTCGAACCTCTTTACGCGGCAGTCGCGCGGCGATACGTTCCGGCCACGCAAGATGTTTCTGCAAGTTTCCGACAGCGTTTCCAAAGGGCTTCGATTCCCGTCCGGGGCAGAGGTCTGCCCGGTGACGCACGGACCTGCCTGGAGATTCGGATGACACGCACCCGCGGACTGACACCCCCTCACAGACGGCTCCCCCTTGGGCCGTTGGCCGCCCTGGCGGTCGCCGCCGGCATCCTCGGTCTGGTGACCGCACCGTCCGGCGGACCCTCTCTGGACGGCGACCCGCGCACCGCCCCGGTCGCGGCCACCGCCGAGAACACCGCGACCGTCTTCTACTGGACGAAGACGAAGAACTGGGCGCAGTACAACCTTCATTGGGCGCCCGACGGCGGTTCCTGGACCACGGTCCCCGGCGTGGCCATGGAGGCCGGCTGTACCGACTGGGTGAAGAAGACCGTCACCCTCGGCACGGCCACCGGACTCCAGGCCACCTTCAACAACGGCAGCGGGACCTGGGACAACAACGGCGGCAAGAACTACGCCCTGGGCACCGGCGCCATCACCGTCAAGGACGGGGTGATCGCCCACTCGGACCCCTGCGCCGGAACCGAACCCACGCCGACCCCCACCCCCACCGCGGGCGCCAAGGCCACCGTCTACTACTCCACCGAGGCCCTCGGCTGGTCGACCGTCAACATCCACTACCAGCCCGCGGGCGGCGCCTGGACCACCGTCCCCGGCGTCGGCATGCAGGCCGCGTGCACCGGCTGGTGGAAGCGGGAGGTCGACCTCGGGACGGCCGCCTCGCTCAAGGCCGCCTTCAACAACGGCAACGGCACCTGGGACAACAACGGGGGCGCCGACTACGCCATCGGCGCGGGCGTCAGCACCGTACGGAACAACGCGGTGACGGGGAACGCGGCCGATCCGTGCGCCGCCGAGGTGCCCGACACCCAGGCCCCGACCGCGCCCACGAAGGTCACCGCCGCGGCGGACGGCGTCTCGGTGCTGCTCACCTGGGACCCCGCCACCGACGACAAGGGCGTGACGAAGTACCAGGTCACCCGGGTCGGTGGCAGCGGCGGGACGGTCGTCACGGACGTCGGCTCCACCGTGTTCTCCGACACGGGCCTCGCCGAGCGGACCGCGTACACCTACACGGTGAAGGCCGTGGACGCGGCGGGCAACGTCTCCGCCGCCTCGGCGCCCGCGACCGCGACCACCGGGGACAAGCCGGCGAACCCCGGCACCGGGAAGCCGCTCGGCACCGACCCGCGCAAGGACCCGATCTACTTCGTCCTGACCGCTCGCTTCTACGACGGCGACGCGTCGAACAACCGAGGCGGCAGCCAGCACACCAAGTCGGGCAACGCGGCCAACGACGACCCCATGTTCCGGGGCGACTTCAAGGGTCTCGTCCAGAAGCTCGACTACGTCAAGGGCCTCGGCTTCTCGGCGATATGGGTGACCCCGGTGGTCCTCAACCGGTCCGACTACGACTACCACGGGTACCACGGCTACGACTTCTACAAGGTCGACCCGCGCCTGGAGTCGGCCGGCGCCTCCTACCAGGACCTGATCGACGCCGCCCACGCCAAGGGCATGAAGATCTACCAGGACGTCGTCTACAACCACTCCTCGCGCTGGGGCGCCAAGGGCCTGTTCACGCCCACCGTGTACGGCGTCCGGGACAGCCAGTGGAGCTGGTACTACGACGAGAAGCAGCCCGGTTTCGAGTACGACGGCCTGACGGTCGACGCCAAGTCCGGGAAGTCCTACTACAACGGCGACCTGTGGTCGACGGCCGAGCCGGCCGGCAACACCTGCCTCAACTGGGGAAAGCCCACCGGCGGCAAGAGCGCCGAGGGCTACACCGTCTACAACTGCCAGTGGCCGAGCCCGACGTCCGGGATGTTCCCGAAGGCACTCTTCCACCAGTGCTGGATCGGCAACTGGGAGGGTGAGGACTCCCGCTCGTGCTGGCTGCACGAGGACCTCGCCGACTTCAACACCGAGAACCCGACCGTGCAGAACTATCTGATCGGCGCCTACAACAAGTACATCGACATGGGCGTCGACGGCTTCCGCGTGGACACGGCCGTGCACATCCCGCGCACCACCTGGAACCGCCGCTTCCTGCCCGCCATCCAGGAGCGGGTCACCCAGAGCCACGGCGTCGAGGCCGCGAAGAACTTCTTCGTCTTCGGCGAGGTCGCGGCCTTCGTGAACGACAAGTGGAACCGCGGCTCGGTGAACCACTCGGCGCAGTTCTACACCTGGAAGGAGCGCAAGGAGTACGACGCCGACGACACCAAGGCCGCACTGGAGATGTACGACTACGAGCAGCAGCAGGGCACCGGCAGCCAGCCCACCTCCACCAACGCCTTCCTGAACGGGAACAACTACCACTCCCCCGACCACAGCCGCTTCTCCGGCATGAACGTCATCGACATGCGCATGCACATGAACTTCGGTGACGCGTCGAACGCCTTCTACAACGGCAAGGACTCGGACGACAGTTACAACGACGCCACGTACAACGTCGTCTACGTCGACAGCCACGACTACGGCCCCAACAAGTCGAGCGAGCGGTACACGGGCGGCACCGACGCCTGGGCGGAGAACATGTCCCTGATGTGGACCTTCCGCGGCATCCCGACGCTGTACTACGGCTCCGAGATCGAGTTCCAGAAGGGGAAGAAGATCGACTGCGGGCCGTCCTGCCCGCTCGCCACGACCGGGCGCGCGTACTTCGGCGACCACGTCGCCGGATCCGTCACGGCCTCCGACTTCTCCCAGGTCTCCTCGGCCTCCGGGGCGGTCGCGACCACGCTGGAGCAGCCCCTGGTGAAGCACGTGCAGCGGCTCAACCAGATCCGCCGCGCCATCCCCGCGCTCCAGATGGGGCAGTACTCCACGGAGGGCATCTCGGGCGGCATGGCGTTCAAGCGCCGCTACACCAGCGGGAGTACGGACAGCTTCGCCCTGGTCACGGTCACGGGCGGTGCCACGTACACGGGCATCCCGAACGGCACGTACACCGACGCGGTCACCGGCGACGTGAAGACCGTCACCAACGGCACGCTCACGGTCGGCGCGCCGGGCAAGGGCAACCTTCGGGTGTACGTCCTGAACGGCCCCGGCAGGATCGGCGCCGCGGGCCCGTACCTGAAGTAGCCGGAACGCCTGACTCTCGGGGTAGTACGGGCAGGCCCGTACTACCCCGACGGCGTGCGGTGCAGGGTGACGAGCAGGCGCCAGATCTGGTGGGCGATCCGGTCCGAGTCGCCCTCCACGAGGCCGTGCAGCCAGTCGGCGAGCACTCCGGCGAAGGTCGCGGCCACCGCTGAGGCGATCAGTTCCGGCTCGGGGGCCCCGGCCAGGCTGCGCTCGTGGAAGCTGCGGGCCCGCAGGTCCTCGTGGAGCACGAGACCGAGCGGTCCGCCGCCGCCCGGGCGCAGCAGGGCGCGGTAGAGGCCCGCGTGCGGGGCGAGTTCGGCGAGGAAGTCGAGCAGTGCGGGCGGCGGGGACGCAGGGTCGGGAGTGCCCCGCCAGGCGTGCAGGGCGTCCACCGCGTCCCGGACCACGTCGGCGCAGGCGTCGACCGCGAGGGCCTCCAGGTCGCTGTAGTGGACGTAGAAGGTGGCGCGGCCGACGCCGGCCCGGCGTACGAGCGTGGCGATGGTGACCTCGGCCAGCGGGCGCTCGGCGCACTCGTCGAACAGTGCCTGTCGCAGTTTGCCGCGCGTCCTGGCCGCGCGGGGGTCGCCCTGCGTCGCGGCCACCGGCCCGGCCGCAGGCCCGTTCACCGGCCCGTTCTTCGGCCCGTTCTTCGCTTCCCTCACCGGCTCCACAATACGGCGCCGAGGGCGAGCGCCCCGGGAAGCGCCTGGGCGACCAGGATGCGGCGGTTGGCGGTGACTCCGCCGTACAGACCGGCGATGACGACACAGCTGAGGAAGAAGACCTGGACCCGGAAGCCGGTCGGGTCGTCGGCGATCAGGCCCCAGACGAGTCCGGCGGCCAGGAAGCCGTTGTAGAGGCCCTGGTTCGCGGCGAGCGGCGCGGTCGCGCGGGCCATGTCGGCGTCGAAGCCGGAGAGGCCGCGCCCCGGCTTCTTCTCCCAGAGGAACATCTCCAGAACCAGGATGTACGCGTGCAGGGCCGCCACCAGGCCCACCAGCACGTTCGCTGTCGTCTCCACCGTCGTCTCCTCCGCTTTCACCTGCCCCGGATTTCCTGGACAGATGTCCACTATACATGGACAGATGTCCAGGAAATCGCCACCCTCGGTCAACAGTGCGTAACACGAACGGACTTCTCGTACGGAATGCTTCCTTCCGACTCGCGACTCTGGGATCTTGCGTCCACCCCACACATCACACGGCCCGGCGGGCGCCACCCGCGCCACCGGGTCATCGGAGGACGCATTGTTTTCCCTCATATCCAGCCGGTTGAGATCGTCGGCGATAGCCGTCGCAGCGCTCGGTACGACCGTCGCGCTCGCCGCTCCCGCGGGATTCGCCCAGGCAGCACCGACCGACACGGCGCCCGTCGCGGCCCGTTCGGCGGGGGCGACGCAGAGCATCACGACGCCGGCGGCGGCTCCGGCCGCATGGGCCGCGGGCACCCGCGCGTACCTGGTGATCACGGCACCTGGCGGCACCTCCGCGGTCAGCGGCGCGGTCGCGAGCAACGGCGGTTCGGCCTTCGCGACGTATGACGCGATCGGCGTGATCGTGGCGCACTCGACGTCCTCGTCGTTCGCCTCGGCGATGCGCACGGTCGGCGGCGTCCAGCAGGTCGGTGCGACCCGTACGTCCGACGTCCCCGCCGACGCCTACAACCCGGCGCTCCCGGCGAACCCCGCGCAGTCGACGACCACGCTGACGGAGTCGAACCGCTGGGACATGACGCAGATCAAGGCCGAGCAGGCCTGGGCGGTCACCACCGGTTCGGCGACGGTGAAGGTCGGTGTCCTCGACACCGGCGTGGACGACCAGCACCAGGACATCGCGCCCAACTTCAACGCCGCCGACTCGGCCTCCTGCGCCTACGGCAAGGCGGACACCCGCGCGGGTGCCTGGCGTGACGTCGGCACCCACGGCACGCACGTCGCGGGCACGATCGCGGCCGCCAAGAACGGCAAGGGCGTCATCGGCGTCGCGCCGGGCGTGAAGATCTCCTCCGTCCGCATCGCGGAGCCGACCAGCAGCCTGTTCTTCGCGGAGAACACCGTCTGCGGCTTCATGTGGGCCGGTGACCACGGCTTCAAGGTCACCAACAACAGCTACTACACCGACCCGTGGCAGTTCAACTGCCCGGACAACGTGGACCAGGCCGCCATCATCGAGGGTGTCCGCCGGGCGCAGGAGTACGCCGAGGGCAAGGGTTCGCTCCAGGTGGCCGCCGCCGGCAACTCCAACTACGACCTGGCGAACAAGACGACCGACTCCGAGAGCCCCAACGACTCGACGCCGGTCACCCGCACCATCACCAACGCCTGCATCGACATCCCGACCGAGCTGCCGGGCGTCGTGACCGTCGCCGCGCAGGCGAGCGGCGGCGCGAAGGCCTCGTACTCGAACTTCGGCAACGGCGTCGTCGACATCGCCGCGCCGGGCGGTGACGGCTCCACCCAGGTGTACTCGACGCTGCCGGGCGGCAAGTACGGCAACATGAGCGGCACCTCGATGGCCTCCCCGCACGTCACCGGCGTCGCCGCGCTGATCGCGAGCACCAACCCGACGTTCACCCCGGCGCAGATCCGGGACCAGCTGGGCGTCCAGGCCACGGACAGGGCCTGCCCCTCGGACACCCGTTGCAAGGGCACCACGACCAAGAACGGCTTCTTCGGTGAGGGCGCGGTCGACGCCCTGAAGGCCGTCGGCGGCAGCACCCCGCCGCCCGGCGCGTACTTCGAGAACCTCACCGACGTCACGATCACCGACAACGCCACCGTGGAGAGCTCCATCACGGTCAGCGGCGTGACGGGCAACGCCCCGGCCACCCTCAAGGTGGGCGTGGACGTCAAGCACACCTACATCGGTGATCTGAAGGTCGATCTGGTGGCCCCGGACGGCACCGTGTACACGGTCCACAACCGGACCGGCAGCGGCACGGACAACATCGTCCAGACGTTCACGGTCAACGCCTCGGCGGAGGTCGCGAACGGGGTCTGGAAGCTCCGCGTGAACGACAACGCGAGCCAGGACACGGGCAAGATCGACGCCTGGAACCTGACCTTCTGACGCTGAGGCAACGCCTTCACGCGACCCTGTGACGGGGCCGGAGCCGACTGGGCTCCGGCCCCGTTCGCGTGCCCGCGGGAAAAAGTCCGTACCGAGGGGTAGGCCCGCCCCGGACCCTTGCTATACGTTCCGTCTAACAAGCTTGCTAGACGTGATGTCTAATAAGCGCCCGAGCCGCCGATCGCGCGATCCAAGGAGCCGCACCATGGCAAGCAGCACCGTTCGCCCGGACCACGAGGACCGTGACGTCACCGAGTCGGACGTCGCCGAGCGGCTGCTCCGGTCGGCGGCGAAGCTGTCGTACGACCCCGCCGTCGACGTCGACTGGGACACCCCCCTCGACAAGGACTTCCACGGCCAGAGCCCCGAGTGGAACTCCCTCTACGGCACCCCGTACTGGAACGAGATGACCGAGGAGCAGCGCAAGGAGCTGACCCGGCAGGAGACCGCCTCGGTGGCCAGCACCGGCATCTGGTTCGAGATGATCCTCCAGCAGATGGTGCTCCGCGACATCTACCGCATGGACCACACCGACCCCCGGTTCCAGTGGGCCCTCACCGAGATCGCCGACGAATGCCGGCACTCCATCATGTTCGCCCGGGGCTCCCAGAAGCTCGGCGCCCCCGCGTACCGGCCCAAGCGGGCCGTGCTGGAACTCGGGCGCTTCATGAAGACCGTCGGCTTCGGCGAAGCCGCGTACGCCGGCATCCTCGTCGCCGAGGAGGTCCTCGACGTCATGCAGCGCGACTGGATGCGCGACGAGCGGGTCGTCCCCTTCGTCCGCACCATCAGCAACATCCATGTCGTGGAGGAGTCCCGGCACATGAAGTTCGCCCGGGACGAGACGCGCCGCAACCTCGCACGCGCGAGCAGGGCCCGCCGTCACTTCCAGGCCCTCGTGGTCGCCATCGCCGCGTACTACATCATCACCAGCCTGGTGAACCCGGAGGTGTACGTGCGGGCCGGACTCGACCCCGAGCGCGCCCGCCGCGAGGCGGCCGCCAACGAGCACTACAAGGCGCAACTGCGCGCCAGTTGCTCCGGGCTGATGGAGTTCCTGGCCGACGTCGGGATGCTGACCCGGCCCGCGCTCTTCTTCTACCAGCGCGCCCACCTCGTCTGACCCCTCCGAGCCGAGCAGAGCAGAGCCGACGACATGACCTACGCGATCACCCAGACCTGCTGCAACGACGCCACCTGCGTCGCCGTCTGCCCGGTCAACTGCATCCATCCGACGCCCGAGGAGCCGGACTTCGGCACCACGGAGATGCTGTACATCGACCCCAAGGCCTGCATCGACTGCGGCGCCTGCGCCGACGCCTGCCCCGTCGACGCGATCTTCCCGGCGGACCGGCTCACCGGACGACTGCGGGAGTACGAGGCGATCAACGCGGAGTACTACGCGGACCGCACCCCCACGCCGGCGCTCGCCTCGCCCAACTTCCACAGCTGGAGCGAGCCCTCGTTCCGCCGCTCCCTGCCCGCCGACTTCGCCCCGCTGCGGATCGCGGTCGTCGGCACGGGACCCGCCGGCATGTACGCCGCCGAGGACCTGCTCCTGCACACCAACGCCGAGGTCACCCTGGTCGACCGGCTGCCGGTGGCCGGTGGACTCCTCCGGTACGGCGTGGCACCGGACCACCCCGCGACCAAGGGTGCCGGGGACACCTTCGCCCGCTTCCACACCCATCCCCGGGTCCGGATGCGGCTGGGCGTGGAGATCGGCAAGGACGTCACCGTCGAGGAGCTCGCCGCGCACCACGACGCGGTGGTCTACGCGGTGGGCGCGCCCTCCGACCGCCGACTGGGCATCCCCGGCGAGGAGTTGCCCGGCAGCGTCTCGGCGACCTCCGTCGTTTCCTGGTACAACGCGCATCCCGAGACCGGAGCGGAGGCCGTCCCGCTCTCCGCCGAGCGGGTCGTCGTGGTGGGCAACGGCAACGTCGCCCTCGACGTCGCCCGCGTCCTCGTCACGGACCCCGACGCCCTCGCCGGTACAGACATCGCCGACCACGCCCTCGCCGCCCTGCGCGACACCCGGGTCCGCGAGGTGGTGCTGCTCGGCCGCCGGGGCCCCGAGGACGCGGCGTACACGAGATCCGAACTCCTCGCCCTCAAGCACCTGCCCGGCGTCGACCTGGTCGTCGACGACCGGGACCCGCGCACCGGCGCCGCCGTGGACGCGGCGGCGGACGGGGAGAAGGCCGCGCTGCTCCGGGGCGTGGCACGGGAGGCGGTGGACTGGACGCGTGCTCCCGCACCGGACCGGCGCCGGATCGTGCTGCGTTTCCACTCGGCCCCGGTCGAGGCCGTCGGCACCGACTCCGTCCGCGCTGTCAGGGTGACGGAGGCCGGAGCGCCGTCCGGTACGGAGATCGAGGCGGGACTCCTCGTCCGGGCGATCGGCTACCGGGGCGTCCCGCTGCCGGGTCTGCCCTTCGACGAGGCGACGGGCACGGTGCCGCACGAGGCCGGGCGGGTGGCCGGGCTGCCCGGGGGCTACGTCGTCGGCTGGATCAAGCGCGGACCGTCCGGGGGCATCGGGGTCAACCGGGCCTGTGCGGAGGAGACGGTCGGGACGCTGCTCGCGGACGCGGTCGCCGGGGAGCTGCCGACGCCGACGGGCACGGCGCAGGACTTTCACCGACTGGCGCGGAGCCGCAGTCGGCATCTCGTCGACGCGCGCGGTCTCGCGGCCATCGACCGGACCGAGCGGGCCAGGGGGCAGGACGCGGGGCGTCCCCGGGTCAAGCTCGCCACGGTGCCGGAGCTCGTCGCCGCGGCGCGGGGCGGCCGCTGGCGCCTGAAAGTCTGAAGGACCGAAGGACCGAAGGGGACGAAGGGGACGAAGGACTGAAGGGAATCGGGGAGACAGGGGTCCGGCCCGGGACGGCGGGCCGGCGGTGTACGGCGACGTGGGACGTCAGGCCGCGAGGCCCAGGGCCTGGCGGACCACGATCGCGTTGAGCCGCACCGCGAACGGCACGACGTCCGTCAGCTCCAGGGCGACGGCCTCCGCCTTCGGCAGCTCGACGGTCACGTCGATGCAGAAGGCCAGGGCGTACATGTGCTCCCCGGTCTCCTCGTCCTGGAGGGCGAAGAACAGGTCCCGGTAGAAACGGGTCCGCTCCCCCGACTCCTCGTAGAAGGAGAGACCGGGCTGCCCCTCCTGCGCGGCGAGACCGGTGAAGGCCCGGACGAGCTCCCGCTCGACGGTGGCCCAGAACCCTGCCTCCGCGCACTCCGGCGGAAGCGCCTGCCGGACGGCCTCCTTGAGGGAGAGGACCATGACCAGGACGGGGGCGTACTCCTGGAGCCCCCAGCCCCGGACCATCTTCACCACGGTGCTGTCCGGAACGGCCGCGGCGGCCTCCCGTATCGCCTCGAAGTCGAAGTTGACGGTCGCCGGGGCGATCGCCTCCTGGAACACCCGGTCGATGGACCGGGCCTGCGCGAGGTGGTCCGCTCCCACCTCGACGACGGTCCTGAAACTGGCGGCCAAAGCTCCTCCTGTGTGATCTCGATGATCAGGAGGGGTCAGTATGCCGAGCGCCCGTCCGCCCGAGGGAGCGGCGTCCGCCGTACGGACGGGGAACGGCTCACGACCGCTCGGGCGGCTCAGGACCTCTTGCGGGGCTTTCCGCCCGTGCGACCCCGGCCGGAGCCACCGGCGCCGGCGGACTTGCGGGCCGCGGGCTTGCCCGTCGTACGCGAACCGGCACCCGGCTTCCCGGACCTGCCCGGCTTCGCCGACTTCTGGCCGCCCTTCTGGTCCTTCGCCTGCTTCTGGCCCTTCTGGGCCTCGGCGCGGCGGCCCCGGGTGCTGTTCACCGTGCGGCCGCGCACGATCCCGATGAACTCCTCCACCAGGTCGGGGGCCTCGTCGGCGGCCGGCCACGACAGGGCCACCCGCGACTGCGGGACGTCCGTCAGCGTCCGGTAGGTGAGGTCCTTGCGGTGGTGCAGCCGGGCGAGGGACTGGGGCACCGCGAGCACGCCGACGCCCGCCGCGACCAGCTCGATCGCGTCGGCGGTCGTCTCGGGGCGCTCGTTCGCCGCGCGGCCCGGCAGCCGCTCCCAGCCGAGGGTGTCGTCGAGCGGGTGCAGGACGAGTTCCTCGGCGAGGTCCTCGGCCGACACCTCCTCGGCCGCCGCGAGCAGGTGGTCCTTGGGGATGACGACGACGGTCGTCTCCGTGTAGAGCGGGATGGCGCTCAGGTCGTCCTTGTCGACGGGCAGCCGCACCAGGCCGGCGTCGGCCGCGCCCTCCCGGAGCGCACCGAAGGCCTCGGCGGGCGTCAAGGCGAGCAGCGTCAGGGGTACGTCGGGCAGGCGCTCGTTCCAGACCCGCACCCACTTCGAGGGCGTCACTCCGGGGACGTACGCGAGCCGGAACGGAGGGGAAGAGAGCGAGGGGGAAGCGTCCGAGCCTGTCACCCCGCCAGGTTACCGGTAGCTGCCGTGGTCGGAACTCGCCCGCACGCTCGATACCCTTGACCTCATGACGTCGCACCAGAGCACCCAGACGATGAAGCCCGCCACCGCGGCGAAGAAGCTGGGTGTGTACCTCGAGGCCACCCCCGCAGAGTTCCAGGAGGGTGTCGTCTCGCGCACCGAGCTGAACGAACTCCAGGCCAACCCGCCCGAGTGGCTCCAGGAGCTCCGGAAGAACGGTCCGCACCCCCGCCCGGTGGTCGCGCAGCGGCTCGGGATCTCCATCGCCGGTCTCGCGCGCGGTGGCATCACCGACCCGCTCACCACGGAGCAGATCGAGGCGCTCCGGCAGGAGCTGCCGGAGTGGCTGCAGAAGGAGCGCGCCACGCAGGCGGAGGTCCGCAAGGAGACCGTCCGCATCAAGGAGCGCGACGCGGAGCGTGCCGCGCGCCGCGACCAGGGCGCCTGATCGCTTTCACCGCCGGACCGGTCCTGATGGTTTCGCCATCGGACCGGTCCGGTGTCGTTTCGCCGTCGATCCTGTGCCGATCACTTCCCGTGTCGCTCCCCTTTGTCGCCTCCCGTGTCGTTTGCCCACCGGGCCGATCGTGACCGGTCCTGACCGGTGTGGCGCGCGCCCGGGCGCGGGAGTCATTCCCTCATGAGTGACACGAACACCGCGTCCGAGCCGCCGGTCGTCGTCGGCGTGGACGGGTCCGAGCACAGTCTCCGGGCCCTGGAGTGGGCCGTGAGCGCCGCCGAGCGCCTGGGAGCGCCGCTGGTCGTGGCCCACGTACGCTCCGACGCCCTCCAGCTCGGCGCCGCCCGCATCGCCTCCCTGGGACCGTCGCCGGAGATTCCCGACTCGGTCGTGACGGCCGTGCGGACGGTGGTCGAGGAGCGCGGACACCGGATTCCCGCGCGGTACGAGTCCCTCGACGGATCGGTGACCGACGCTCTGCCGGCGGCGGCCCGGGGCGCACGGCTCCTGGTGACCGGTTCCCGCGGGCACGGCGGCTTCGCCAGTCTGCTGCTCGGCTCGACCAGCCGGACACTCGCCGCGACCTCGCCCTGTCCGCTCGTCGTCGTCCCGCACGAGGCGCGCGCGGCCGCCCTGGAGGGCGGGGCGGAGGCCGGCCGGGTGCTGCTCGGCCTGCACCCGGAGGAGACGCCGGACGAGGTGGTGACCTTCGCCTTCGAGGCGGCGCACCACCGGGGCGTGCCGCTGGAGGCCGTGACGGCGTTCCGGCTGCCTCCCCAGCCGACCAGCCTCGTCGTCGCCCCGGCCCCGGCGCTGCAAGTCCCTCCGCCGATGCCTCTCGCGGACACCGCGGAGGAATTCGTACGGGAGGCGGAGCGGGAGCAGGAGGCACGGCTGCGGCCGTTCGTCGCGCGCTGGCCGGGGGTCGAGCTCGTCCCGACGGTGGTGCCCGCGGACGCGGCGGGCCTGCTGGTGGAGGGCTCGCGGGATGCCGGTCTGCTGGTCGTGGGCCGTCACCACCGGCACCGCTTCGGCTCGCTGCTCATCGGTTCGGTCGCCCATGCGGTGCTGCACCACGCGCACTGCCCGGTCGCCGTGATTCCGCCTGTATCCCGGGACTGACGGAAGACCCGGGACTGACGGAAGACCTGGGACTGGCGGAAGACCTGGGACTGGCGGAAGACCCGGGCGTGCGAGCCGGCCCCGGGCATGACAGTCCCCGGCGGTCCTGGTCGGTTCGCGCGGTCGTCGGCCGTCGCCGACGGCTCCGTGCCCGACCGGCCCCGCCGGGGGCCTGGCCAGAGCCGATGCAAGGGTCACGCGGGCCTTCGGACGTCTCCGTCGGCGGGTGCGGCTCTCTCCGGTTGTCCGGTGTAAAGACGAGTTTCCTCCTTTTCCGGCCCGATTCAAGGGGGTATGGACATTTGTTACGCGGGGCTTTGTGGCGCGGGGAAGGCTGCTGGTAGAAGGGGAGTCATGACCACCGCCGAAGGGGCCGCCGCCGCCCAGCGCAATGTCCAGCCGCCGCCCGCCCAGGCCTCTCTCGGCGCGGGGGTCGTGGTGACCGACGAGGCCGGACGGGTGCTCCTCGGGCTGCATCGCTCCGGGGTGTGGGAGCTGCCCGGCGGGAAGGTGGAGCCCGGTGAGTCCGTGGAGGAAGCGGCGGTCCGCGAGCTGGCCGAGGAGACGACGCTCGTCGCGGACGCCGCCGACGTGGAGGTCATCGGGCTGATCCTGGACTCGGTCACCTCCGCCCGGATGACCCGGATGACCGCCGCCACGGCGGTACGGGGCTTCCGGGGCGTGCCCGCCGTGGCCGAGCCGGACAAGATCGAGCGCTGGGAGTGGACGGAGACCGACCGTCTGCCGGAGGCGCTGTTCCTGCCCTCCGCCCAGGTGCTGCGGATGTGGCGGCCGGAGCTGCCCCTGCCCGACGGTCCCTTCCACCGCTACACCCTGGGTCGGCTGTCGGGCTGACCCTGCGGGTCGCTCAGCCCGGGAGGGTGCGGGCGAGGCGGAAGCCCACGTCGTCGATGCGCAGGGTGGGGTGGCTGCGGCGGCGGACCGAGGCGCGGCAGCTCCAGTGCTCGTCGAACCAGCCGCCGCCGCGCAGCACCCGGTAGCTGCCGTAGACCTCCGCGTCGTACATGTCCCAGCACCACTCCCAGACGTTGCCCAGCATGTCGTGGAGGCCCCAGGCGTTGGGGCGGCGTCCGCCGGCCTCGTGGAGGCGCTCGCCGGAGTTGCCGCGATGCCAGGCGATCTCGTCGAGCGGACCGTAGCGCGCCTCCGTGGTGCCGGCGCGGCAGGCGTGTTCCCATTCGGCCTCGGTGGGCAGGCGGTACCCGTCGGCGGTCCTGTCCCACTCGGGCCCGTCCTGCGCGACGCGGTACGCCGGGCTCAGCCCCTCGCGGGCGGAGAGCGCGTTGCAGAAGCGGACCGCGTCCTGCCAGGACACCCCTTCCACGGGCAGCCGGTCGCCCCGTGCGGTGCTCGGCCGCTCCCCCGTGACCCGCTCGTACAGCTCCTGTGTGACCGGGACGGCGCTCAGGACGTACGGGCCGACGTCGACCGTCCAGCTGCGCTCGGTGCGCCGGTCCGACAGCGTGACCCGCCCCGCGGGTACCTCGATCATCGCGTTGTCCCCCTGTGTCCCCATGACCGGATGATCGCAGCATTCCCGACCGGTCACGACGTGTCACCGAGCGGGCCACGGCGAGCGTGGCTAGCGTGGCTCACAGGAACACGTCATCGAATCGGAAGTGGGAGTCACCGTCATGGCCGCACGACCTGAAGGCACGCCGGTCTGGACCGACGCGATGTTCACCGACGTCGAGGGCGCCAAGACGTTCTACGGCGACGTGCTCGGCTGGACCTTCGGCGAGTCCTCCTCGGAATACGGCAACTACACGCAGGCGTACAAGGGCGGCAAGGCGGTGGCGGCCGTCGTGCCACCGATGCCGGGGCAGGACGGCGAACCGCAGTCGGCCTGGTGTCTGTACTTCGCCTCGCCCGACGTCGCCGCCACGGCGGAGAAGATCCGGAGCGCGGGCGGCACCGTCGTCATGGAGCCGATGCAGGTCGGCGACTTCGGGTCGATGTGCATCGCGAAGGAACCGTCGGGTGCCGTCTTCGGCGTCTGGCAGGCGGGTCAGCACGAGGGCTTCGAGCTGGAGGGCGAGAGCGGCTCGTTCGCCTGGGCCGAGGTCTTCACCCGGGAGCCGGCGAAGGCGGACAAGTTCTTCACCGACGTCTTCGGCTACGGCTCGAAGAAGATGAAGGACGAGCACATGGACTACCGGGTCTTCGACCTCGGTGGTCCCCAGCCGGTGCTCGGGCGGATGGTGATGACGGCGGAGGACTTCCCGCCGGAGATCCCGTCGTACATCCAGCTGTACTTCGCCGTCGACAACTGCGACAAGGCCGTCGAGGCGGCCGAACGCCTCAACGGACGGAAGGTGTTCGGGCCGATGGACAGCCCGTTCGGCCGCTTCGCGGCGATCCTGGACCCGCAGGGTGCCGCCTTCGCCGTGATCGACCTGAAGACGACCGTCGGCGAGATGCCCGAGATGGAGTGAGTGGTACGGGTGACCGCCCCGGGACGGGTGTCCCGGGGCGGTTCCGTGTGTCCGGGCGGGTCAGGCGGTGTCGCGGACGGCGACGATGCCGTTGAAGACGCCGACGTACGCGGTGCCGTCGGGGCCGAGGGTGATCGGGGCCCAGTTGTTGTCGTAGGCGAGGCCGGTGCCGGTGAAGCGGCTGAAGGCCCGCTTGCCGGTGCGGAAGTCGACGGCCGTGAGGTACCAGGCGTCGATGCCCCAGGCGTTGGGGCGCTTCTCGTAGAAGTAGAGCAGCCCGTTGGCGGTGGAGAGCTTCGGGACGGTCGAGGGCGAACGGACGTCGCTCTCCCACACGGTGTCGCAGCCGCTGCCGTCGGCACGGACGTCGATCCGGGTGGCGCCGCCGACCACGCTCCGGCCGAGGCTGAGCGTACTCGGGTTCTCGTAGCCGTAGTTGTTCTCGACGACGAGGCTGTTGCCCCAGCTGATCAGGGAGTTGTCGGTCGTCGACGCCCCCGCCCCGAAGACCGGCACCTTGCAGACGAGGCGCTCGGACGCGGGGACGTCGGCGCCCCGGCGGTAGACGAGTACGTTCATGCGGTCGTCGGCGTTGTCGGTGATGGCCACGTACTCGTCGCGGGTGCCGAACAGGTCGGGGGTGGTGCCCGAACCCTGGTTCACCGAACCGGGCTTGGTGCCGGTCCCCCGGTCGTACGTCTCGCGCCAGCGCACGCGCGGGACGCCGTCCGCGTCAGCCTCGAAGCCGTACAGGGCGTGGTCGGTGACGAGGGAGACGCCGTCCTCCGCGACGGAGAAGGAGTTCTGGATCTCCTCCCCTTCGAGGCGGATCGCGCGCAGCGCGCCCGTGGCGGGGTCGACGGTGCCGACGCGGCCGAGGCGGGTGACCCACCAGACGCGGCCGTCCCAGTCCGGCATGACGGAGGTGACGGGATCGCAGACGCCGCTGGGGAAGAGGTTGGTCCAGGTGACGCAGTCGTGGGGAACGAGGGAGGTGAGGTCCCAGTCGTTCTCGACGACGAACTCCCAGGCTCCGTCGGCCTTCTGACGGTGCGCGATGCGCTGGATGTGCTGCCGGGAGTCGGCGAGGACGACCCGGTCCTGATGGTCGAGGTAGAAGTAGGCACCGCCCGAGGTGTCCTTGAAGATCTTCTCGAAGTCGAGGCGGGTGATGGCCTCGACGGTGGAGGACCGCTGCGGCAGCTTGTACTCGGCGAGGGTGTCCAGGGTGCGCGGGTCGAGCAGCTTCAGCAGGAAGCCGTTGAAGGTGCCGCACACGGTGACAAGCCGGCCGCCGGAGTCGAAGGTGACGGTGGCGCACTCGCCGCCGACGGGAGCGATCTTCTCGCTGTCGACGCGCGGCGCGCGACCGAGCGGCCCGGGGTAGGGGTGGGTGCCGCTGCCCGCACCGTCGGCGTGCATACCGCTGCGCCCGTTGGGGGCGAGGTACGGGTGCTGGGCGGTGCCCTTGCCGGGCACGGGCCGTGCGGTGGCGGGGGCGCCCTCGTAGTGCTCCACGAGGCGGTGACCGAGGCCGAGGGGGATCTCCTCGGCCCGGGCGACGGGGGCTGCGCCCACCAGGACGGTGACGGCGAGCGCGATGAGCGCGAGCGCGCGGCCTCGCCCTCGGGGCGGGTGATGCGTGGTCAAGGCGGCTCCTCGGGGTCCGTGCGTCAGTCGCGCCGGCGGCCGACGCTAGGCCCGAGTGCATGAGATGTACATGGAACCGCCCCTCGTTTCACGGGCAGTTCACAGCGCAGTAACGATCATGCTCACGGTCTGAGGCTGGAGACCACGTTGGCGGTCGCGGCGACGCCGTTGTGGATGGTGGGTGCCATGCTCGTGCCGGCGAGGAAGAAGCCGAGCAGGGCGCAGACGAGGGCATGGGTGACCTTGAGCCCGCCGCTCCGCAGGAAGATCACGGCCAGGACCAGCAGCAGCACCACGACAGAAATGGAAACGGCCATCGCTCTCACGTCCTCCTTGCGCCGCACCGGAATTGCGGCGTTCGGCGGACAGTGTGGCGGAATGCGCGGTCCGTCCGGGCGAATGGCGGGGCGGCCATACGGGTGAGATTCGGTCGCTTCAGATCCCGAGGGCCTCGGCGATGCCCGGTCGGCGGACCGCGTCGAGCTCCGGATCGGCGATCAGTGCCGCGATCAGAGCGGCGTCACCGAAGATCTCGGTCGCGCTGAGATCCCAGTCGGTGAGGACGAGCCATCGGCCGTCGGCGGCCCACCAGGTGGCGGGAAAGCGGAAGTCGGGCATGGCGTCGTGGTGGGCGAGCGCGTCGCCGAGCCGGCCGCGCCGGGCGACGAGCGGTTCGCCGGGCAGCGTGGCGACGGGCGCCTGGGCGGCTCCGCAGGAGGTGTCCGGCCCCTTGGGGCTGTGCCGGATCAGGTGCTCCACGAGCCGGGCCAGGGACATCCGGTCCAGCTCCGCCGGATCGGGCCCTTCGAGCTCCTCGGCCCCCGCCACGCCTTCGAACACCAGGTACGAGAGGGTGCCCGGCCAGTCGGCGAGCCGTCGGCCCTCCCGGGACAGCACCTCGTCCCAGCGGAGCCGTACAGGACCGTCGTGGATGGCGTGGAGGAGCCAGCAGCGGTCCTCGTAACCGCCCCGGGGCTCGTACCCGCAGTCGGCGGCGGTGAGCGCGGCGCGCAGTCCGTCGAGGGGGTCGTCCTCGGCGGCGCGGGTCCACGGTGCGGTCATGGGCGCTCCTCGGCGGGCAGGCAGTCCTTCCACTCCACCGTACGGTCGCACCAGCGGTGCAGCAGCACGCGGTCGTGGCCCACGGCGAGGAGGCCCGCGCCGGTCTCCTCGCGGTAGGTCTCGACGGCGGCGACCAGGGCCGCCGTGGTGGAGGCGTCGAGCATCGCGGTCATCTCGTCGCAGATCAGCCAGCGGGGGCGCAGGGCCAGGGCGCGTCCCAGGCAGGCGCGTTGGAGCTGACCGTCGCTGACCTCGTGCGGGCGGCGGCCGAGCAGGTCGGGGGTGAGGCCGACGGCCGGGGCGAGTTCGGCGAGGCGGTCGTGCGCCTCGGCGCGGCGGCCGGTGGCGCGGAGGGGTTCGACGAGGAGGTCGGCGAGGGTGAGCCGGGGGTCGGCGGCCATCCGCGGCTGCTGGAACACGACGCCGACGGCGGTGCGGAGTTCGCGCGGGGCGCGGTGGCGCCAGGCCCGGACCTCGGTGCCGTCGAGGACGAGGCGGCCCGCGTCGGGGCGGTGGAGGAGGGCGGCGACCCGGGCGAGGGTGGACTTGCCGCAGCCGCTGGGGCCGAGGAGTCCGACGGACTCGCCGGGGGCGACGGTGAGCGAGGCGCCCCGGAAGACGGGGTTGCGGCGGTCGTATCCGGCGGTGACGGCGTCGAGTTCAAGCACGGGGGTGCTCCGGGTGGTGGCAGGCGAGTCCGGCAGTGAACGCGGGGCGGTCGGCGCAGAGTTCGGTGGCGCGGGGGCAGCGCGGGGCGAAGGCGCAGCCCTCCGGCAGGGCCGAGAGTTCCGGCGGCATGCCGGGGATCGGGGTGAACGCCCGGTCGGGCAGGGCGTTCAGGAGACCTCGGGCGTAGGGGTGGCGGGGTCCCGTGGGCCCGAAGAAGCGCTGGGCGGGGGTGATTTCGACGATGCGGCCCGCGTACATGACGGCGACGCGGTCGGCGATGCGTGCGGCGGCGGCCAGGTCGTGGGTGATGAGGAGCAGGGCGCGGCCGTCGTCGGCGTGGCGGCGCAGTTCGTCGGCGGTGCGGTCGACGAGGTCGCGGTCGAGGCCGGTGGTCGGCTCGTCGGCGAGCAGCAGGCGGGCGTCGCCGATGAGGGCGAGGGCGGTCGCGGCGCGCTGGGCGAGTCCACCCGAGAGTTCGTGCGGGTAGCGGTCGAGGTGGCCGGCCGGGAAGGCGGCGCGCGCTGCGGCGTCCTCGGCGGCCTTGCGGCGGGCGCGGCGGCCGGCTCCGGTGAGCGCCCGGACGGTCTCCTCCAGCTGGGACCGCACGGTGCGGACGGGGGTGAGGTGGGCGGCGGGGCTCTGCGGGACGAGGCCGACGCGGCGGCCCCGTACGGAGCGGGCGAGGGTCTTCTCGTCGGCGGCGAGCAGGTCGGTCGCCTGCCCGCCGTCGGGGCCGGCGAGCAGGGCCGTACCCGAGGTCTCGGCGTTGGCGGGGAGCAGACCGAGGAGGGCGGAGGCGAGGACGGACTTGCCGCAGCCGCTCTCGCCGACGAGGGCGAGGCACTCCCCCGCGCCGAGGTCGAAGTCGGCGTCGCTGACGGCGGCGACGGTCCGCCCGCCGCGCAGCCGGAAGCGGACGGTGAGGCCGCGGACGCTGAGGACGGCGTCGTCGGCCCGCTCGGCGGAGACGGCCTCAAGGGCGCGGAGCACGTTCTCGGCGGTCACAGCATGAGCTCCGATCGGCGGCGCGGGTTGAGCCGGTCGCGCCAGACACCGGCCAGGCCGGCGATGGCGAGGGTCGGCACGATGAGGAGGAGGCCGGGGAAGAGGGTGGGCCAGCCGTGTCCGGCGAGGAGCGAGGAGCGCGCGTTCTGCACGAGGTTGCCGAGGCTCGCCTGGTGGCTGGGTAGGCCGAGGCCGAGGAAGGAGAGCGCGGACTCGTGCCACATGGCGTGCGGGATCATCAGGACGGCGGCCAGGCCCGCCTGCGGCAGCACGGCGGGGAGCAGGTGGCGGACGGCGACGCGCCACCGGGTGGCGCCGCCGGAGACGGCGGCGTCGACGAACGGCCGGGTGCGCAGGGAGAGGACTTCGGAGCGCACGATGCGGGCGGTGGAGAGCCAGTGGGTGACGGCGACGGAGGCGATCACGGGCCAGACACCGGGTCGGAAGAGGGCGACGACGAAGATGCCGAGCAGCAGGTGCGGTACGGAGGAGAAGGCGTCGACGAGCCGCATGAGGGTGCGGTCGGCCCAGCCGCCGAGGGCTCCGGCGGCCGCTCCGACCGCGGTGCCGACGACGGTGGCGACGAGCGCGGCGACGAGTCCGACGAGGAGCGAGATCCGCAGGCCGTAGACGCACCGCAGGAGGAGGTCGCGGCCGAGGTCGTCGGTGCCGAAGGGGTGGTCCCAGGACGGCGGGAGGAGCTTGGCGGAGAGGTCGACGGCCTCTTCGTCGAGCTGGACGAGCGGGGGCACGAGGAGGACGGCGAGGAGGGCGACGCCGACGACGAGGGCGGAGCTCCAGAGCCGCAGGCGGTGGGTGCGCGGGTCAGCCATCGAAGCCCACCCTCGGGTCGGCCAGTCCGTAGAGGAGGTCGGAGAGCAGGTTGCCGAGGAGGACGGCGGCGGTGGCGAGGACCGTCAGGGCGGCGAGCAGCGGGAAGTCCACGGAGGTGGCGGCCTGGACGGTGGCGGCGGCGATGCCGGGCCAGCTGAAGACGGTCTCGACGAGCAGGGCGCCGGTGATCAGCTCGGGCACGCGGGAGCCGATGAGGGTGAGCATGGGCAGCATTCCGGAGCGGAGGGCGTGGCCGGTGAGGACGGTGCGTTCGCGCAGGCCGCGGGCGCGGGCGCCGCGCACGGGGTCCTCGTCGAGGGCGTCGCCGACGCCCTGGCGGACGTACAGGAAGAACCAGGGCAGCTGGGAGACGCCGAGGACGAGCGCGGGCAGCACGAGGTGGCGGGCGACCTGGTCGGCGGTGACGGTGTCGCTGGCGGTGTCGGTGAGTCCGCCGGCGGGCAGGGCGCCGAGCTTCAGGGCGAAGAACCAGATGGCGAGGAGGCCGAGCCAGAAGGCGGGGGCGGCTTCCAGGGTGTACGCGACGGAGCTGACGGCCCGGTCGATCAGGCCGCCCCGGCGGCGCCCGGCGAGCACGCCGAGGAGGGTCCCGAGGGCGATCGCGATCAGGAAGGCGGTGACGGCGAGGAGGACGGACCAGCCGAGGCGTTCGCCGATGACCTCGGCGACGGGCCGGCGCATGACGGCGGAGTCGCCGAGGTCGCCGGTGAGGGCGGAGGTGAGCCACTCCCACCAGCGGGTGAGGAGGGGCCGGTCGACGCCGAGGTTGGCGCGGAGCTGGTCGAGGTTCTCCTGCGAGGCGCTGAGTCCGGCGGTGCCGGCGTAGGCCTTGACGGGGTCGAAGGGGGAGGCTTCGGCGACGGCGAACACCGCGAAGGTGACGGCGAGGAGGACCGGGACGGCGGCCAGGGCGCGCCGTCCCGTCATCCGCGCCATGGCCCCCCAGGGGAGGCGGCGCTTCACTTCTTCGCCGCTCCGGCCTTCTTGGGCGTCCAGGCCTCGACGTTCCACCAGGGGCCGGAGGCGAGGCCGTGGTCGTGCGGCTCGGTCTGGGTGCTCGGCCCGTCCCAGGCGTCGTCGACGACGTAGAGGTGGTCGATGTGGGTGAGGAAGGTGTAGCCGGGGTTCTTCACCAGTTCACGCTGGACGGTGTCGTACGCGGCGCGGCGCTCGGTCAGGTCGTTCGTGCGGCGGCCGTCGTCCAGGGCGCGGTCGACGGTCTTGTTGTCGTACCAGGCCATGTTGTTGAAGCCGTCGCCTGCGAGGCCCGACTTCAGGAGCAGGTACTGGTCGAAGTCGGGGTCGCCGGGCGCGCCGCCGCCCGCGAGGACGGCGTCGGTCTTCATCCGCGGCTCGATGACCTCCCACGTGCCGGCCTGGGCGGTGATGTCGATGCCGGCCTTCTTGGCGTCGGAGACGTACGCGAGGGCGTGGTCCTGGCGGAGCTTGTCGCCGGAGAGGTACCAGAGCGGGAAGGCGGCGCGGACGCCGTTCTTGACGCGGATGCCGTCGGGGCCGGGCTTCCAGCCCGCCTCGTCGAGGATCTTCTGGGCGCCGGCGAGGTCGTGGCGGCGCTCCGTGCCCTTGGCGAACCAGGGGCTGTCGGTGGGGACGGGCCCGTAGGCGGGCTTTCCGGCCCCTTCGAGGATCTTGTCGACCATGGCCTGCCGGTCGACGCCGAGGTCGAGGGCGCGGCGGACGGCGGTGTCGCCGGCGACCTGGTTGTGGGTGGGGAGGGTGACCGTGCGGTAGTCGTACGTCTTCGCCGTCCAGGTCTTCTTCGCCTTGTCGCCCTTGAATCCGGCGGCGAGGTTCGGCGGCAGGACGGCTCCGTCGAGGTCGCCGGCGCGGAGCCGGGTGGCGCGGACGTCGTCGTCCTTGATGATCGCCATGGTGAACTTCTTCACCGCGGGCGCGCCGTTCCAGTAGGCCGGGTTGGCCTTGAAGGTGAGCTTCTCGCCCTTGGACCAGCCGGTGAGGACGTACGGCCCGGTGCCGATCGGCTTGGTGGTGAAGGCGCCGGTGTTGACGTCCTGCTTCGCCGCGACGTGCTCGGGGGCGATGGCGTGGACGGTGCGCTCGGCGAAGGGCGCGTAGGGGTACTTCAGCCGGAAGACGACGGTGTCGTCGCCGATCGCCTCGACGCTCTTGAGGGCGTCGAGTTCGGTGCGGGAGGCGTTGTTCGTCTTCGGGTCGAGGATCGTCCGGTAGGTGAAGACGACGTCCTTCGCCGTGAAGGGGACACCGTCGCTGAAGGTGACCCCGTCGCGGAGGGTGTACGTGTAGGTGAGCCCGCCGTCCCCGATGCGGGGCAGCGCGGTGGCGAGCGCCGGCTTGAGCTTCATGTCGGCGTCGAAGGCGAGCAGCCCGTCGAAGATCTTGGAGTTGCCGTCCTTGCCGTAGCCGAGGAGGGGGCTGAGCGTCTCGGGCTCGTAGGCGATGCCGACGACCGCGGAATCCTTGGGTCCGCCGGAGCCGTCGGCCGTGGAGCCGGGGTTCGAGCAGGCCGCCGCGGTGAGGGCCAGGGCCCCCGCGAGCGTCGCGGCGGCCGTGCCGCGGAGGAATCGGGCGGTCATCGTGTCCACACCCCTTTTTGGAGATCAACTGTTATTGCGAACAGCTCGCAATTAAACAGTATGTAAAGGGGTGTGGGCACAGGGGCCCCTTACAAGGGGACGCCGGGCCGACTACGCGGGAGGCTCCAGGCCGACCAGGGCGGCGATCGCGTCCTGGTGCCGGCCCGCCGAACCCAGGGCGATCTGGTCGGACTTGGCCCGCTTGAGCGCCAGGTGCGCGGGGTGCTCCCAGGTCATCCCGATGCCGCCGTGCAGCTGGACGCACTCCTCGGCGGCCCGGACGGCGACCTTGGAGCAGTACGCCTGCGCGACGGCCACGGTCAGCGGGGCGTCCGCACTGTCGGTGGCGAGGGCGTCGGCCGCGGCGCGGGCCGCCGCCCTGGCCCCGACGAGGTCCAGCCAGAGCTGGGCCATGCGGTGCTTGAGAGCCTGGAAGGAGCCGACCGGCCGGTTGAACTGATGGCGCTCGCGGGTGTACCGGACGGTCTCCTCCAGGCACCACTCGGCGAGACCGAGCTGCTCGGAGGCGAGGAGTCCGGCCCCCGCGAGGAGTCCGCGCCGGACCGCCGTACGGGCCGCGTCGGGGCCCGCGAGCCGAGTGCCGCTCCCGCCCTCGGTGGTGACCCGGGCGAGCGGGCGGGTGAGGTCGAGCGGGGTCTGCGGCTCGACGGTCGCCTCCTTGGCGGGTACGGCGTACAGACCGTCGGCGCGGGGGACGAGGAACACGTCGGCCGCGGCGGCGTCGGGGACACCGGCGACCGATTCGGCGAGCGGGAACTCCGCTCCGGGCGCGGTCGACAGCGGCACGGCGAGGACCGCGACCGTGCGGCCGCCCGCGAGTTCGGCGAGCAGCCCCGCCGCCGCCTCGCCCTCCCCCGCCAGAGCCAGCAGGGTCTCGGTGGCCACCACCGCACTCGTGAGGTACGGCAGCGGGATCACCGCGCGGCCCAGCTCCTCCAGGACGACGGCGGCCTCCCGGTGGCTCGCGCCCTGGCCGCCGAGCTTCTCGGGGACGAGGAGTCCGGCGGCGCCGATGTCGCCCGCGAGGGACTTCCACAGGCCGGGGACGTACGGGCTGCCCGTCTCGATCCGGCCGAGGAGGGTCTGGTGGTCGGCCCGGTCGGCGAGCAGGGCGCGGACCGCGGCCCGCAGGTCGTCCTCGGTCTCGGAGTAGAGGAGGTCGAGCGGCTGTTCCGTCAGTTCTGACGATTCCGTCATCGGGCGAGGTCCTTCCAGGCGACGTCCTTGTCGTTACGGGGCTCCGGAGGCAGGCCCAGGACCCGCTCGGCGACGATGTTGAGCAGCACCTCGCTGGTGCCGCCCTCGATCGAGTTGCCCTTGGACCGCAGATAGCGGTAGCCGGCGTCGCGGCCGGTGAAGTCGACGAGTTCGGGGCGGCGCATCTCCCATTCCCCGTACAACAGGCCCTCGTCGCCGAGGAGTTCGACCTCCAGGCCGCTGATGACCTGATTGAGGCGGGCGAAGGCGAGTTTCATGGCGCTGCCCTCGGGGCCGGGGCGGCCCGCGACGAGCTGCTGACGGAGCCGTTCACCGGCGAGCCTGGCGACCTCGGCGTCGACCCAGTGGTCGAGGAGGCGCCGGTGCAGCTCGTGGGTGCGCAGCTCGGGGCGCTCGCGCCAGGTCGTGGCGACCTTCCCGATCATGCCGCCCTCGCGGGGGATACGGGCTCCGCCGATGGAGACGCGCTCGTTCATGAGGGTGGTCTGGGCGACCCGCCAGCCGTCGCCGACCTCTCCGAGGCGGTGGGCGTCGGGGATGCGGACGCCGGTGAGGAAGACCTCGTTGAACTCGGCCTCGCCGGTGATCTGGCGCAGCGGCCGGACCTCCACACCGGGGTCGGTCATGTCGCAGACGAAGTAGGTGATGCCCCGGTGCTTGGGCGCGTCCGGGTCGGTGCGGGCGATGAGGATGGCCCAGCGGGCCGTGTGCGCGCTGGAGGTCCATACCTTCTGCCCGTCCACCACCCAGTCTCCCCCGTCGTCCCGGACGGCCCGGGTGGCGAGGGCGGCCAGGTCGGATCCGGCCCCGGGCTCGCTGAAGAGCTGGCACCAGACCTCCTCGCCGACCCACAGCGGGCGGAGGAAGCGCCGCTTGACCTCGTCGGTGCCGTGGGCGAGGACGGTGGGGGCCGCCATGCCCAGGCCGATGCCGATCTTGCGCGGGTCGTTGTCGGGGGCGCCCGCGGCGGCGAGTTCGGCGTCGACGACGGCCTGGAGCGCGCGGGGCGCGTCGAGTCCGCCGAGGCCGACCGGGTAGTGCACCCAGGCGAGTCCGGCGTCGAAGCGGGCGCGCAGGAAGTCGGTGCGGTCGGTGGTGGCGGGCGGGTGCTCTTCGAGCAGCTTCCGGGTGAGTACGCGCAGTTCCTCGGCGTCGGTCATGCGTGGGCTCCTTCCGGGAGGACGACCAGGCGGCCGGTGGTGGTGCCGTCGGCGACCCGCTGGACGGCGTCGGCCGCGCCCGCGAAGGGGACGCGTTCGCCGATGAGGGGCTTGATGAGGCCCTTGGCCGCGTAGGCCGTGAGGGTCTCGTGGCAGCGGCCGATGGACGCCGGGTCCTTCGCCGCGTACAGGCCCCAGTGGAGGCCGAGGATCGAATAGTTCTTCACCAGGGCGTGGTTGAGGGCGGGCGTCGGGACGGTGCCGCTCGCGAAGCCGACGACGACGATCCGTCCCTCGAACGCGACGCACTTCGCGGACTGCTGGTAGGCGTCGCCGCCCACCGGGTCGTAGATGACGTCGGCGCCGCGGCCGCCGGTCGCCGCCTTGACGGCGGCGACGACGTCCTCGGAGCGCCGGTCGATCACGACGTCGCAGCCGAGGGCGCGGGCGACGGCGGCCTTCTCGGGTCCGCCGACGACGCCGATGACGGTGGCGCCGGCCGCTTTGCCGAGCTGGACGGCGGCGCTGCCGACGCCGCCGGCGGCCGCGTGGACCAGGAGGGTCTCGCCCTCCTGGAGGGCGGCACGGCGGTGCAGGCCGAACCAGCCGGTCTGGTAGCCGATGTGGAGCGCGGCGGCCTCGGCGTCGTCGAGCGACTCGGGGGCCGGGAGCAGCCCGGCGGCGTCGGCGAGGACGTGGTCCGCGAAACCGCCGTGCGGAAGGGCGGCGGTGGTGATGACCCTGCGGCCGTCCTCGGTCTCGGCGCAGACCTCCACGCCGGGGGTGAAGGGCAGCGGGGGGCGGATCTGGTAGTGGCCGCGGCAGAGCAGCGCGTCGGGGAAGTTGACGTTGGCCGCGCGCACCTTGAGGAGGACCTGGCCGTCGCCGGGTGTGGGCGGTGCCACCTCCTCGCGGCGCATCACCGCGCGCGGTTCCCCGTTCTCGTACACACGCCATGCCTGCATCCGGAAGCCTCCTCCGTACCGAGCGGTCGGTCGCATACTAAGCGGTCGCTTGATGCGAGGGGAACCACTCAGTCGGACTTCTTCGGGCGGGCCCTGACGTGCATCCGCTCCCCCTGCGGTCCGTACAGGCTCAGGAACTCCACCGGGCCTTCGGGCGTCGGCCCGAACCAGTGCGGGACGCGCGTGTCGAACTCGGCCGCCTCTCCCGCACCGAGGACGACATCGTGCTCGCCGAGGACCAGCCGGAGCTTGCCCGAGAGCACGTACAACCACTCGTAGCCCTCGTGGACGCGCGGCTCCGGCTCCTCCTCCTGCGGCTTCTCCTGGATGACCTTGTAGGCCTGGAGGCCGCCGGGCTGCCGGGTCAGCGGGAACATCGTGCGGCCGTGCCGGACGATGGGCTTCGCCCGGATCCTGGGGTCGCCCGTCGCCGGGGCGCCGACCAGCTCGTCGAGCGCGACCTGATGGGCGCGGGCGAGCGGCAGGAGCAGTTCGAGGCTGGGCCTGCGCTGCCCGGACTCCAGCCGGGAGAGGGTGCTCACGGAGATGCCGGTGTCGGCGGAGAGCTCGGCCAGGGTCACCCCGCGGTCGCGGCGGACCCGGCGGAGCCGGGGGCCCACCTCGTTCAGCACGGCGTCGATGCGATCGTCTTCGGTCATGGGTCCAGTGTTGCAGAAACAGCAACTTCACTTGCCGGTCGCACCCGATCCGGGTGACCCTCGCCGCATGAACGCACACCTGGAGAACACGTACGAGGCAGTGGTGGTCGGCGGGGGCGCGGCGGGGCTCAGCGCCGCCCTGATCCTGGGCCGGTCGCGGCGCCGGACCCTGGTCGTCGACGCCGGCGCACCGCGCAACGCCCCCACCGCGCACATGCAGGGCGTCCTGTCCCGGGACGGCATCAGCCCGGCCGACTACCTGGCCGCCGGGCGGGCCGAGATCGCCGGGTACGGGGTCGAGCTGCGGGCCGGTGAGGTGACGGGCGCGGCGCCGGACGGGGACGGCGGATTCGTCCTGACGCTGGCGGACGGCGGCACGGTCGGCGCGCGGCGGCTCGTCGTCACCACCGGGCTCGTCGACGAGCTGCCCCTGATCGACGGGCTCGCCGAGCGGTGGGGGCGGGACGTGCTGCACTGCCCGTACTGCCACGGCTGGGAGGTCCGCGACGAGGCCTTCGGGGTCATCGCGCACCCGACGATGCCCGCGCACCAGGCACTGATGGTCGCGCACTGGTCGAAGGACGTGACCTTGTTCCTGCACACCTCCGCCGAGCCGTCGGAGCACGAGGCGGCCCTCCTCGACGCGGCGGGAGTCCGTGTCGAGCGGGGTGAGGTGGTGGGCCTCGCGGTGGAGGACGACCGGCTGACCGGGGTGCGGCTCGCCGACGGCCGGACCGTGGACCGCTCGGTGGTCTTCGCCGCGGCGTCGCGCCTCGCGGCCCGGGACGGGGTGCTGCGGCAGCTCGGGGCGGAGCTGCGCGCGACCCCGTTCGGGGAGTTCGTGGTCGTCGACGAGGTGGGCCGGACGAGCGTGCCGGGCGTGTGGGCGGCCGGGAACGTGACGGGTCCGCAGGAACAGGTGGTCAACGCGGTGAGCCGGGGATACCGGGCGGGTGCCGCGCTCAACGGCGAGCTGGTCTTCGGCGCCCTTGAGGAGAAGGTGGCCGGTCGGCCGGTCGGATGAACCCGGGTGGCTGGGGCTGCGCCGCGCCGACCGAGGGGCGAGGATCGGTCATGGTGACCGGAAACGGAACACCCCTCGCGGATCACGGAAGGACGGGACACCTCCCATGCTCGGTACGCAGTTCACCAAGGGCTCTCCCTGCTGGATCGATCTCGGCAGCCCCGACACGCAGGCGGCCGCCGCCTTCTACGGCGCCGTCCTCGGCTGGGATTTCCGCTCCGCGGGTCCCGATGCCGGCGGCTACGGCTTCTTCCAGCAGGAGGGCCGCACGGTCGCCGCGCTCGGGCCGCTCACCGAGGAGGGCGCCAGCAGCGCCTGGACCGTCTACTTCCAGACCCCGGACGCCGACGCGACCCAGAAGGCCGCCGAGTCCGCGGGCGGCACCGTGCGCGCCCCGGCCTTCGACGTCATGGAGGCGGGCCGCATGGCCGCCCTCACCGACCCGGGCGGCGCCCAGTTCGCCATCTGGCAGCCCGGCACCACCAAGGGCCTCGATCGGACCTCGTCGACGAACACCCTCGTCTGGGCGGAACTGCACGTCGCCGACCCGGAGACCGTACTCGGCTTCTACCGGACCCTGTTCGACTGGCGGTGGGCGGAGATGGAGGCCCCCGGGATGATGTACCGGGTCATCTCCACCGCCGACGGCGACCAGGAGGACGCCTCCTTCGGCGGCGCGGCCGAACTGCAGGACACCAGCGAAACCGCGCGCTGGGTCCCGTACTTCGACGTCGAGGACGCCGACGCGATCGCCCTCTCGACCCAGGGCAACGGCGGCACGGTCGTGATGCCCGCCGCCGACGTCCCCGACGTCGGCCGCATCGCCTGGCTCACCGACCCCTTCGGCGCGACCTTCGCAGTCCTGAAGCCGGCCCCGATGGGCTGACCGGACAGCCCTCCGTCCCGCCGGTGAAAGTCGATTGCCGGGGCGGCGGGCGGTGCGTAGCGTCGCCGTTCGTGATTCCGACGCTGCGCACCGAGCGCCTTCTGCTGGAGCCCTACGTCCCCGCGGACGAGGAGGACTTCGTCGCCCTCTTCCAGGATCCGCGGGTGTCGGCGTGGATGGGGGACGGGCCGGTTGCCGAGGCGGACGACCGGGCGTTGTTCTGGCGGATCTTCACGAAGGTCTATGCCCGGGAGCTGTTCGCCGTCTGGGCCGTTCGCAGGGACGGTCTGCTGGTCGGGCACGCCGAGATCAAGCCGACCGAGGACGTCGGGGGTCACGAGATCGTCTACGCGCTCGCCCCGGCGGCCTGGGGTTCGGGCCTCGGGACGGAGGTCGCCGAGGCCCTCGTGGCCTATGGCTTCGGCACGCTCGGGCTGTCCGAGGTGCACGCCACCGTGGCCGAGCCCAACGTCGCTTCGCTGAAGTTGCTCGGCAGGATCGGCTTCGAGCACGTCCGGGACCTCACCGAGGAGGACGGCAGCACCACCCACGTGCTGACCCGTCGCCCCTGACGACCGCACCCCGGCCGCGCTCCTTCAGCGTGCGGGAAGTCCGCGCGGTGCAAGAAGGTCAGCGCGCGAAGAGTTCGAAGGTCACCGCCGGGCGGTCGCCGAAGCGGGCCGACGCGTGGCTCGTCGCCCCGGTGAGGAAGGAGCGGACGTACTGCTCCGGGTCCTCGTCCGTCAGGGCCTCGATGTAGGCGCGGTGACAGAGCAGCGAACGCATCGCGCGGTCCAGGCCCGGGCCCGCGTCGACCGCGTGGGTCGGGGTGCTGGAGGCGGCGACCGCCACCCATCGCACCCCGCTCCAGGGCTCCAGGCCCTGGTCGGCGAGTTCGGGGAAGATCCAGCGGTTTCCGGCGTCCGCCGCCGCGTCCAGGGTGGCGCGGCCGACCGCCAGGTGGTCCGGCGTGTTCCAGGGGGCGCCGGGGCCCCCGCCCCAGGTGTCACGGTGGTTGAGGGTGACGACCAGCTCCGGGCGGTGTCGGCGGATCGCGGCCGCGATGTCGCGGCGCAGCCCGATCCCGTACTCGATCACGCCGTCGCGGTGGTCGAGGAACTCGACGGTGTCCACGCCGACGACGGCGGCACTGTCCCGCTGCTCCTGCTCGCGCACCGGGCCGCAGACGTCCGGGGCGAGGGTGTCGATGCCGGCCTCACCGCGGGTGGCGAGGACGTAGACCACCTCCTTCCCGGCGTCCGTCCAGCCGGCGACGGCCGCCGCGCAGCCGTACTCCAGGTCGTCGGGGTGGGCGACGACGGCGAGGGCGCGCTGCCAGTCGCCGGGCATCTCCGCGAGGTCCGTGACTTCGGTTCCGGTCATGAGCGCAGGATACGGGCCGCGTCCGAGGCCGTCGGGCGGAACGCTCCGGAAAGGATCACCGAACGCGAGACGTTCCGGGGCCGGTCCGGGTTGAGGCCGCGCCGGACGGCGAGGGCGACCGCGAGCCGCTGGGCGCGGACGAGCGCGGCGACCGGGTCGATCGCGTCGGCGGCGAACAGGGCGCCGGTGGACTCCACTTCGTCCTTGAGGCCCGAAGGGGCGGGGCCGAGGCACCAGACGAGGCTGGACCGGTCGCTGATGCTGATCGGGCCGTGGCGGTACTCCATCGCCGCGTACGACTCCGTCCAGGCGCGGGCCACCTCGCGCAGTTTGAGGGCCGCGTCGTCGGCGAGTCCGACGGTCCAGCCGGTGCCGAGGAAGGTGAACTGGCCGCGCCGCTCCCAGGCGGCGGGCAGCCGCTCGTACAGGACGAGTTCGGCGTCGGCGATCGCGGATCCGAGGTCCACCCCGAGCCCCGCGCGCAGGAGTTGGAGTGCCGTGGTCGCGAACCGGGTCTGGACGACGGAGCGTTCGTCGGCGAAGGAGAGGTCGACGACGCGGTCGGCGAGCTGCCCGGCGGGGCTGTCGGGTGCGCCGGTGAGGACGAGGGTCGGGATGCGCCCCGCCGCTCCGCCGAGGAGGTGCACGACCTCCGTGGTGGTGCCGGAGCGGGTGAGGGCCACGATCCGGTCGTAACCACGGCCGAGCGGTGTGGAGTCGGAGGCGGGGAAGGCGTCGGTCTCGCCCGCGCCGAGGGACTCGCGCAGGGCCGCGTAGGCGCGGGCGATGAAGTACGAGGTGCCGCAGCCGACCACCGCCACGCGCTCGCCACGGGCCGGCAGCAGGCCGGCGTCGCGGTCGGCGATCTCCGCGGCGCGCCGCCAGCAGTCGGGCTGGCCGGCGATCTCCGCACTGACGTGGGTGCTCATGTCCGGGTCCTCTCCTCGCAGGGTCCCCCCGCGGGGCCCGGACCGAGTTCTACCGGCACCGCCCGGAGCAATCCATGAGCAATGTCGGCTCACCGCTTGGACTTTTGCACACCGCCCGCCGCGCGGCCGTATGCGATCAGACCTCGTCCCGGGCGAGCGCGAGCAGCCGGTCCAGGACGCGCGGTCCCCCGGCTCGTACCCCGTCGTGCTCGAACTCGTCCGTCACCCAGGTGCGCAGGCCGCGGATCGTGCGCGCGGTGTCGAGGGAGTGGTACGTGTCCACGTACATGTCGTCGTGGTAGACGGCGGCGGCGACCGGGACCTTGTTGGCGGCGAGGCGCTCGGGGTCGTAGAGCGGGGCCCAGTCGGTGCGGGCGGCGAGCAGTTCCGCGGTCTCGCGGAGCGGGCGCAGGGCGGGGTCGGCGGTGAAGTGCCAGGGGTGGACGGTCTCGCCGGTGAAGAGGAGCGGCCGGCCCTCGGCGAGCGCGGCACGGGCGTCGAACTCGGGGTACTCGGCGCGCACCCGCTCGGCCGCCCAGTCGGTGGGATCCTGCCCCTGGGCGTAGATGGCCTCGTGCAGCACGGCGTACAGCGGGTGTCCGGCGTACGAGAGGTGGGCCTGGACCTGTTCCAGGAAGGCGTCGGAGAGGGCGGGTCCGCCGGGGGTGGGGACGAAGGCGCCTTCCAGGAGCAGATGGAGCTGGTGGGTGCCGTCGCCGGAGCCGAGGAGGATGCCGAGGGACTGGAAGGCCTCGGGGGTGAGGTGTCCGCCGCCGGGGAGGGTGACCTCGTGGCCGAGGAGGTGGGCGACGACGGCACGGGCCCGTTCGGCGTCCTGCGGGTAGCGGGCGAAGTGGGCTTCGTTCTTGCGCCGGATACGGGGGTAGGCGGCGCGGTAGACCTCGTCGGCGGTGGCGTGCAGGGAGGGCAGGCCGCCGGTGATCAGCACCCGCTCCAGGCCCTCGGGGGCGGTGGAGAGGTAGTGGGTGGCGCAGAAGCCGCCGAAGCTCTGGCCGAGGACGGTCCAGGGGGCGCCGCCGGTGAGCCTGCGGCGGATGGTCTCGCAGTCCTTGACGATGGAGTCGGCGCGGAAGTGGGCGAGGTAGTCGGCCTGCTCGGCCGGGGTGCCGCGGAGCGGCAGGGTCTGGCGGTTCGCGGGGGTGGAGCGGCCGGTGCCCCGCTGGTCGAGGAGGAGGACGCGGAACTCCTTGACGGCCCGGCCGAGCCAGGCCTGCGGGCCGATGAAGCGGCGGGCGCCGAAGCCGGGTCCGCCCTCCAGGTAGACCAGCCAGGGGAGCCGTTCCCGGTCCGCTCCGGCGTGGGCGCTCGCGACGACCTCACGGCCGAAGACCTCGATCCGCTCGCCGTCGGGGCGGGAGTGGTCGAGGGGGACGGGGAAGCGGTGGTCGGTGAGGACGAGTCCCGGCTGCCGGTAGGTGGTCACGCTGTCGCTGCTCCTGTTCGGTACGCCCCCGCCAGGACAGTGGATCACATGGCGGGGGCGTACCGGAGACAGGGAGGCCGGACGTGTCAGGCCGCGATGGTCAGGAGGTCGGGAAGTCGTCCGCCGTCCTGACGCGGTCACGGATCCAGACTCCGGCGGGCTTCAGCGAGCCGGTGCCGGCCCACGGTCCGCCGGCGTCACAGGTGCCCGTCTTGAAGACGGCGCCGCTGCGCTCGTCGTCGGAGAAGTTCCAGTTGACCCAGCTGATCTTCTTCGCGGCCATGAGGTCGAGGAAGCGCTGCGACATCGCGAAGTCGTTGCTGCCCTCGCCGGCGTAGTTCTGGGTGCCGAACTCGGTGACGAAGACGGGCAGCTTGTCGGCGGCGCGGGACAGGGTGTTCAGGTACTCGTCGCGGTGCGAGTAGGCGTAGAAGTGGAAGGTGTACATGATGTTGGTGGCGTTCACCGGGTTGGACACGACCTCGGACTCGTTCGCGCCGTCGGAGACTCCGAACGAGGACCAGGCGCGCGTGCCGACGAGGATCGGGGTCTCGGCGTCCTTGGCGCGGATGACCGGGATGAGCTGCTCGGCGTAGCTCTTGACGCGGGACCAGGCGACGCCGCTGGGCTCGTTGGCGATCTCGTACAGCAGGTTGGTCTTGGAGCCGTGGCGCTGGGCGATCTCGGTGAAGAAGGTCTTGGCGCGGGCCAGGTTGTAGTGCGGGTCGCCCGGGTCGAGCATGTGCCAGTCGACGATCACGTACATCCCGCGTGCGGTGGCCTGCTCGATGAGGGAGTGGGCGAGGTCGGTGTACTTGCGGGGGTCGGTCTCGTAGCCCTCCTCCTGGACGTAGGTGGAGACGCGCAGGACGTCGGCGTTCCAGTCCTTGGCGAGGGCGTCGAGCGAGCCGCCGGTCAGGCACTGGCTGTACCACTGGGTGCCGTGGCTGGACATGCCTCGGAGCTGGATCGGCTTGTCGTACTGGTTGCAGAGCTTGGTGCCGCAGACCTCCAGCTGGCCGTTGATCGCGGCGGGGGTGGTGCCGGCGGGCGGCGTGGTGGTGCCGTTGTCGACGGTGAGGTGGTCGACGTTGGGGCCGCCGTTGGCGGTGGTGGCGGTGGCGCGGATCGTGTTGGCGCCGGCCTTCAGGGTGGTGGTGACGGTGGTGGTCGCCCAGCTGGTCCAGGCGCCGGTGCCGGCGAAGGACTTGCCGGAGGCGGCGACGGCGCCGTTGACGGCTATGTCCATGGGGCGGTTGGTGGTGGTGCCGTTGGCGTAGCGCAGGGTGAGGGTCGCGGGGCCCGCTTGGGCGGCGTTGACGTTCCACTGGACGTAACTGCCGGTGGCGTTGTCGTAGTTGACGAATCCGTTGCCGGTGAATCCGGTGTGGTTGGACTCGACCGCACCCTGGGAGACGGTGGCCGCCTCGGCCTCGTGGGTGACGGGGGCGGCGGTCGCGGTGGGCGGGGCGGTGGCGAGGCCGAGGAGGAGGGCGCCGAGGGCGGTTCCGGCGACGCCGAGGCGCCGGAGGCCGGGCCGCTGGGCGATTCTGATGCGGGGTCGTACGGATCGTGCCGAAGTCATGGGGGTCTCCACGGTACGACGAACGAGGTCGGGGGGACTGCCCAGTTGGACAACTGGACTGGAAGGAAACTTTCCTAACGGATGAATAGCAGGGCCGTGGACCCGCTCGCAAGGGTCATGACAAGAGACACTGTTCAGCGGGCTGACAGCGGGGCCCGGCGGCGGAGCCTGCCTGCAGGGGCTCGTGACCTCAGCGCGGGACGAGCCCCTTCCCCGCGAGATAGTTCCGCGCCACGTCCTCCGGGAGGCGCCGCCAGCTGTCCACCTCCTCGTTGAGCCGGGCCAGATCGGCCGTGGTCAGGACCGTGTTGAGGCGGGAGAGCGCCCGGACGACACCCTCGCTCCCGGCGCGGGCGCGGTTGACGACGGGGACGATGTGGTCGGCGTTCTGCAGACGTCTGTCGTCGGCGAGGAGCACGAGCCCGAACTCGTCGAGCGTGGCATCGGTGGTCGTGGTCAGCACCAGCTGGTCCTCGCCGTTCTGGACGGCCTGCTTGGCCGGGGTCGTACCGACTCCCTTGGGGTCGACGGCGGTCACGTCGATGCCGTAGACCTCCCTCAGACCGGGGGCGCAGTACGGCCGTCGGACGCATTCGTCACCGGCGGCGAGCCGGACGGGGAGGCCGGTGGCACCGAGGTCGCTGAGGGTCTTCAGACGGTGCTCGGCCGCGAAGGCGGCGGTGACCGCGAAGGCGTTCTGGTCGACGGCGCGGCCCGCGTCGAGGACGTTGAGCCCGCGCGGGGCGGCGAGCGCGCGGAGCGCGGTCATGGTGGCGCCCCGGTCGGGCGAGCCGACGGTCGGTGCGTCGGCCCCGTTGGCCTTGGCGTTCAGCCAGTCGGCGAACGTCGCCGCGTACTCCGGTACGACGTCGATCTGACCACGTTCCAGAGCCGGTTCGTACAGCTCACGGTTGGTGACGGAGAGGATCTTCGTGCCGTACCCGGCCTCTTCCAGCAGCAGGGCGTACATCTGGGCCAGCAGGTCGCTCTCGGTGAAACCGGCCGAGCCGACGATGAGCCGGCGGCTGTCCCCCGGTGGGGCGGTGACCTCGCCCTGGTCCTCAAGGGACGGGCCCGTGGAGCAGCCGCCGAGGGCGGCGCAGGCCGCCAGGAGGACTCCGAGGGCGGCGGCTCCGGGCCGTCGGGGCGCTCCGGTCACCCGCCGCTCCCCCGTGCGCCTGCGGGGGCGAGGCGCTGGACGGCCTCGAAGACCCCCTCCACGAGCAGCGCGAGCACCGCGACGAGACAGGCTCCGGCGACGACCTGCGGGGTGGAGGCGAGATTGAACCCGGCCGTGATGATCCGGCCGAGCCCGCCGCCACCCGCGAGCGCGGCCACGGTCGCGGTGGCGACGAGCTGGACGGCGGCGATCCGTACGCCGGTGAGAATCAGCGGCAGTGCGAGCGGCAGTTCGACCCGGGCGAGGGTCTGGCCGCCGGTCATGCCCATGCCCCGGGCGGCCCGTACGACATCGGGGTCGACGCCCCGCATCCCCACGTAGGCGTTGGTCAGCAGCGGGGGTACGGCGAACAGGACGAGGGCGATGATCGTCGGCCACTCGCCGTACGAGCCGATCGGGCTGAGGAGGAGCAGGACGAGGACGGCGAAGGTGGGGACGGCCCGGCCGACGTTGGAGAGGTTCACGGCGAGCGCGCCGCCCTTGCCGAGGTGCCCGAGGACGAGGGCGACCGGCAGGGCGATCGCACAGCTGATGACGAGGCTGACGACCGTGAGGAAGAGGTGCTCGGCGAGCCGGTGCCAGATGCCGTTCTCCCCGGACCAGTGCGCGGAGGTGGTGAGCCAGGACCAGGCGTCGGCGAGGGTGGTCATACGGCCGTCCCGCGGGTCGAGGGGATGGTCCCGCAGGCCCGTGAGCCGGTCATGCCGCCTGCCCGCGCGTCCATGGCGTGAGCAGGCGTTGCGTGCCGAGGAGGAGCAGGTCGGCGGCGATCGCGATCAGGACGCACAGCACCGACGCGGTGAGGACCTGGGCCTTGAAGTAGGTGTTCATCCCGGAGTAGATGAGGTTGCCGAGACCGCCGTGGCCGACGATCGCGCCGATCGTGACCAGGGAGACGGCGGAGACGGTGGCGATCCGCAGCCCCGCCATGGCGGCGGGCACGGCGAGCGGCAGCTCGACGGCGACAAGGAGCCGGACCGGGCCGTACCCGAGGCCGCGGGCGGCCTGGCGGGTCTCCTCGGGGACGGCGCGGAGCCCGGCGAGGGTGTTCCGGACGAGGAGGGTGAGCGAGTACAGGACGAGGCCGGCCACGACCAGCGCGGCGGAGAGTCCGTACACGGGCAGGAGCAGCGAGAACATCGCGAGCGCCGGAATCGTGTACAGGAGCGTGGTGACGCCCAGGATCGGCCCGGACGCCCAGCGCCAGCGGCGGGCGGCGACCGCGAGGGGCAGGGCGAGCACCAGGGCGAGGGCAACGGAGATGCCCGCCAGCTGGAGGTGCTGGACGACGGCGTCGGTGAGGATCTCGCTCCGGGTGGAGACATAGGCGCCGCAGATCCACTCGTTGCGGGCGAGGCAGTCGTCGGGCGGCGCGATCACCCTCCCATTCGAGGCGGTACGCGGCTGCCGCGCACGCGGGCCGGTCCGTTCGGGGGCGGGGACCGCGCCGGTGAGCTACGCCGACGTCCGGGCGATTGCGGTCAGCGGTCTTCCGTGAGGACCGGTCAGCTGTTCTCCCGGAGGACCGGTCAGCTGTTCTCCTGGATGACCGACAGGACGTTGCCCGCCGGGTCCGTGAACCACGCGATGGCCGGTCCGCCCTCGACCCGCACGATGCCCTTGGCGTCGGCCTCGAAGCCGTCGTACCGCTCCAGGGTCACTCCGCGCCCCGTCAGCTCGTCCACGGCCCGGTCGATGTCGTCGACCTCGAAGTTGAGGATCGTGAAGGTCGCCGGGGCGTGATTGTCCTTCGGGTAGACGAAGACCCGCGCCCCGCCGCCCAGGGTGAGGAAGAGCATCCGCATGTCGCCCTGCCCCTCCTCGCCCACCTTCAGGCCAAGGGTCTCTCCGTAGAAGCGCCGGGCGGCGTCCAGGTCGTCGACCGAGAAACCGCTGAATGCCGAGGTTTCGCCGAACATGGCGTGCTCCTTTCCGGGGGCTCGTTGCGAGGCACCCCCTCCAGGATCCGCCGGGTGTCCGCCGCCCGCCGCTCAGGGTGCGGCCGGGTGGCTCAGGGAGCGATCGGCAGCTGCCTCTTGTGCTCGGTGAGCTCGTAGCGGCGCACGATCGTGGCGAAGGCGGCCTCGGCGACCGGCTTCCCCTCCAGGAAGTCGTCGATGTCGTCGTAGGTGACGCCGAGCGCGTCCTCGTCGGGCTTGCCCGGGTCGAGGGTCTCCAGGTCGGCCGTGGGGGTCTTCCACACCAGCTCGGCCGGGGCGCCGAGCTCGGCCGCGACGGCGCGGACGCGCCGCTTGGTCAGACCGGTGAGCGGGACGACGTCGGCGGCGCCGTCGCCGAACTTGGTGAAGAAGCCGGAGACGGCCTCCGCGGCGTGGTCGGTGCCGACGACGAGTCCGTCGTTCGCCCCGGCGACCGTGTACTGGGCGATCATCCGCTGGCGGGCCTTGATGTTGCCCTGCACGAAGTCCTGGTGGTGTGCGTCGCGGAAGGTCACGCCGCCGGCGAGACCGGCGTCGAGGGCCGCGTCGCTGGCCGCCTTGACGTCCACGGTGAGGACCTCGTCGGCGCGGATGAAGTCGAGGGCGGTCTGCGCGTCCTTCTCGTCGGCCTGGACGCCGTACGGCAGGCGCATCGCGTAGAAGGTGGCCTCGTGGCCGGCGGCGCGGGCCCGCTCCACGGCGAGCTGGCAGAGCCGTCCGGCGGTGGTGGAGTCGACGCCGCCGCTGATGCCGAGGACGAGGGAGCGGAGCCCGGTGGAGGTGAGCCGCTCGGTGAGGAAGGCCACGCGGCGCTCGATCTCGGCCCGCGGGTCGAAGGTCTCGGCCACCTGGAGGTCCCGGGCGATCTGCTGCTGGAGGGCGGTGGACGCCGGGTCGGTCACGGAGGTCTCCTCGTCAGGTCAGGGGCTACGGGGGTCGACTTTACGCACCCGGGCCGGGGCCCGTCGCCCTGCCCCGTACCCGAAAAGGCAGGTCAGGCTCCGGAAGGGGCCGCGCGGCGGTGGCCGGACGCATGTGTGCCCGGCCGCCGTCCTCACGTGACGGGTCGGTCAGCCCTGGTCGGCGCGGCCCGCCGGGCGGACACGGCCCGGGTCGTGTCCGGAAAGTAGCGCCGTCTGCCCGCAGGGCCGGGCCCGGCGGTGGCTACGCCGTCTCTCGGGCCGCGGTCGCGTCAGGGGTGCAGAGAACCTCGACGCGCTGCACGAGGTTGTTGGCGAAGCCGCCGCGGTTCCAGGGTTCGACCAGCGGCTGGACGTTGCCCTCGGCGTCGGTGGCCCGCACGGTCAGATGGCGCAGGCCCGGTGTCGCCGTCCAGGTGGTCCGCCAGGCGGACCAGGCCCAGGGGTGCGCCGGGTCCCGTACGACCTCGGCCTCGGTCCAGGCCGCCCCGCCGTCCTCGCTCACCTCGACGCGGGTGACCGGACCGTGGCCCGACCAGGCGCGCCCGGCGAGCGGAACGGGCCCCGGGCGGACCACCCGGGTCCTGGACATGAAGTCGGGGAACCCGGGCGGCGCCATCAGGGCCCGGGGCGCGATGAGGGTGACCGGCTCTCCCGGGTCCTCGGGCCCCTGCCGCAGGCGATAGGCCACGTGCTGCTGGAAGCCGGTGTACGGGGCGTCGGTGAGCGTGATGTCGTGGAGCCACTTCACATGGGCCATGCCGTACCAGCCGGGGACGACGAGCCGGAGCGGGCTGCCGTGCTGCGGGGGCAGGGGCGCCCCGTTCATGGCGTACGCGACGAGGACGTCCCGGGCCGGGTCGGCGGCCGTCGTCAGCGGGAGGCTCCGCCGGTAGTCCTGCTCGACGCCCCGCTCCACACCGTGGTCGGCGCCCGTGAAGACCGCCTCGACGGCGTCCTCAGCGATCCCCGCCTCCGCGAGCAGTGTCGCGAGGGGGACGCCGGTCCAGTCGGCGGTCCCGACGGCCTCGACCAGCCAGGGCTGGCTGACGGGGCGGGGCGACAGCCGGGCGCGCCCGTTCCCCGCGCACTCCAGGGTCACCCGGCGGGTGACGGAGGGCCGGGAGCGGAGTGCGTCCAGGTCCAGGGCGAGGCTCCGGAGGACCCGGCCTCCGACGGTGAGCCGCCAGCCGTCGGCGGCGGTGTCGGGGATGTCGTAGTGCACGAGGACGTAGTGGAGTCCGGGCGGGGTGACGTCGTACCGCAGGGCTTCCAGGGGCAGTCCGTGGTTGCGGGCGGCAAGGGCCAGCTCCTGCGCGGTGACGCCCTCGTCCGGGCCGGCCACGCGTCCTGGTGTGCTGATGTCGCTCAGACCACTCAGGGATCCGTCCATGCCCTCATGGTGCGCCGCGGGCGGGGGCGTGGCACCTCGGCACGGGCCGGGCCTAGGAGTGATCGTGAACGACACGACACCCCCTGGTCGGCGGTCACTCCCCAGGAGCCGATCCCAGCGGGCTCGCCGTCGCGAGAGAGCACGGTGCAGTTGCCCTGGGCGCGATCCGGATACTCCAACCGGGAGCGTAGGGGACGGCACCGACAGCGCACCTCCGCGGCGAGGCGGTCCCGCCTCGCCGCGGAGGTGGTCCGCGCCGTACCAACATGCGCGGGAACCGGCCCGGTGATGCAATGGATCCACTGAAAGCCACGACACCAGGGGTTGCGCCGTGAACGACGAAGCCGAAGAGCTGGGACCGATCGACTATCTGATCGTGGAGTTCCCAGGCAACCGAATGACGGGCGAGGGCCTGCCCCTCCTGGTCGATCTCGTGGACCGTGGCCTCATTCGCATCCTCGACCTGACTTTCGTCAGGAAGGAGGAGGACGGCTCCGTGAGCGGCCTGGAGATCGCCGACCTCACCGGCGACGGCGAGCTCGACCTGGCGGTCTTCGAGGGCGCCTCCTCCGGACTCCTCGGTCAGGACGACCTCGAAGAGGCCGCAGCCGCCCTGCAGCCGGGCAGTTCCGCCGGCATTCTGGTCTACGAGAACCGTTGGGCCGCGCCCTTCGCGGCGGCCCTGTCCCGCGGCGGTGCCCAGGTGGTCGCCTCCGGGCGGATCCCGGTCCCCGCCGTCATGGCCGCGCTCGACATCACGGACGACGCTCGCTGACGTCGGCCGACGTCAGTCGAGGAACAGAAGGGAACCTCCATGCCAGGCCTCCTCCGCGGCGTCGCGCGTACGGCCGTCGTCGCCGGAACCGCAACCGCCGTGTCGAACCGGGTGAGCCGCCGCCAGCAGGGGCGGTGGGCGGCACAGCAGGAACAGGAATACGCAGCTCCGCCACCGCCGCCCGCGGCCGCGCCCCCTCCGGCGGGCTCCGACATGACGAGCAAGATCGACCAGCTCAAGCAGCTCGGCGAGCTCAGGGACCAGGGCGTACTCACCGACAGTGAGTTCGAGGAACAGAAGCGCAGGATTCTCCAGGCCTAGGCTTCGAAGCCGGCCCGGGCCCAGGGGTGTCTTGTCGATCAGGCCCGATCAGGTAGCCCTGATCGGGCCTGATCGACAAGACACCCCTACGTCGTTGCCAGGCGCCGCGGGCCAGGCGGGACTCTCCGGACACGACCTAGGAGTGCCGGGAACCGCGCAGTGCCCGGTCGAGGCCGTCCTGGGGGAGGCCGGTGAGGGCGCGTACGAAGATCTCCTCGTAGGCCGGTTCGCCGATCGTCGCGCGGACGGTGTCCGTGTACTTCTCGTGCATGGCGCGCAGGCCCGGCAGACCGCGCCGGGGCTGGCCCGTGGAGCGCCAGAACGCCTCCCCCGTGCCCGAGACGTCGGCCGCGCGCTCGCCGTCCCCGGCCGCGGCGAGAGCGGTGGCGAGGACGTCGAGCCCGAGGGCGACACCGAGGCTCGCGCCGAGTCCCCTGGTGCCTTCGAGCATCGCGCGCGCGTGCCCGGCGGCCGCCGCCGGGTCACCCTCCAGGAGACCCGTGAGGGCGAGCTGGTACTCCAGGGCCGTCCGGGTCCAGTGCTCGTCCAGCCCCTCGCACAGGGTGCGCAGGGCCGTCGCCCGGTCCCGGGCCTCGGCGAGCCGGCCGAGGCCCGTGAGGGCGAAGACCCGCACGAGGTGGCAGCGCAGTTGGGCGGCGGAGTCGGCGGGGCCGCCCCGGGCGGCGTCGAGTACATGGCTCACGACGACGTACGCGGCCATCGGCCGGCCGGTGGTCAGGGCGAGGAGCCCGGCAAGAGCGGCGGCGTCGAGGGTCAGGTCGCCGGGCCGGGGCCGTGCCCGGCCGTCTGCCGGACGGTGGCTCTCCTCGTACCCCGTGGACGGGTCCTCCGTGTACTCGGTGTACCTGGCCTCCCGGGCGCAGCGCTCGCTCACCTCCTGCGCGGGGCCGAACTCGCCCTGGAGTACGAGGGTGACGCCCAGCGCCCACAGGGCGCGGGCCCTGGGGCGACCGCGCGCGCCGCTCAGCAGCAGGGCCTGTTCGAGGCCGTCGCGGGCCTCGCGGAGGCGCCCCCTGCAGGACCAGGCGAAGGCGACGGAGCCGACGAGGTCGAGGGCTGCGTCGGGGTCGGTCCGCAGCAGCCGGTCGAGGGCGGTGCGCAGGTCGGTGTGGTGGGCGTCGACGCTCCGGTACCAGCGCAGTTGGCGGCTGCCGTGCCATGCGGTCTCGCCCCGGCGCGCCAGGCCCCGGAAGTGGGCGGCGTGCCGGTCTGCGACGGTGGCGGTCTCTCCGGTGCGGTCCAGCCACATCGCCCCGTACGCGCGGATCGTGTCGAGCATCCGCAGTCGGCCGCCCGCGTCCGGCGGGCGGACCAGTGAGGCACGGACGAGCCCGTCGAGGGCGTCCGGGAGGGTGGCCCGGTCGAGCGGGCCGCCGCTGCAGACGGCGGTCGCCGACGCGAGGTCGAAGGGGCCGCGGAAGACGGAGAGCCGGGCCCAGAGGAGGCGTTCGAGCGGAGCGCTCAGCTCGTGGCTCCAGCCGATGGCGGCGCGCAGGGTCTGATGGCGGCTCGGCCACACCCGTTCGGTGTGGGCGAGGAGGTCGAAGCGGGCGGCGGGCGGGGCGTCGAAGCGGCTGCCGAGCTGGTCCCGGACGGCTTCGGCGCCCTGGAGGCGGATCTGGGCGGCGGCCAGTTCCAGGGCGAGCGGGATGCCCTCCAGGCGTACGCAGATCTCGCCGGCCGGACCGGCGGCGGGGAACTCCTCCCCGGCGGCCCGGCGGAGCAGCTCCAGGGCGTCGCCTCCGGCGGGCGGCAGCGGGTCGAGGGCCACGACCTGCTCCCCTTCGACGCCGAGGGGCCGGCGGCTGGTGGCGAGGACGGTGAGTCCGGGGGCGGCGGCGAGGAGTTCGGTGACGAGCCGGGCGCAGGGTTCGGCGAGGTGCTCGCAGGAGTCGAGGACGAGCAGCAGCCGGTCGTCGGCGAGCCGGCGGCAGAGCCCGGTGGTCACCATGCCGGGGGTGTGGTCGGCGAGGTCGACGGAGTCGGCGACGAGGGCGACGAGGAGCCGGTCGCCGTCGAGCGGGGTGAGGTCGGTCCACCAGGCGCCGTCGGGGTACAGGCCGGCGGCGCGGTGCGCGGCGCGCAGCGCCAGCCGGGTCTTTCCCACGCCCCCGACGCCGGTCACGGTGACGAGGCGGTGCTCCGCCAACGCGGCGGATATTCGCTCCAGTTCCGTGCGGCGTCCCACGAAACCGGGGTTCTCGTCCGGCAGATGTCCACGCACGGGAGCAGTCTCCCTCATGAGAGCGACGAACGGGCGGGCGGCACCGGTTCGTTACGGTCCGCGGACCGAGTCGGCGACGCCTTCCCGCCCGTCACGATGCCGCACCCCGCCCGCCACGGCTACCCCTCTTCGACGGTCACGACGACCGAGTGCCAGCCCTGTGCCCCGTCGGGCATCGTGCCGGTGCGCTCTTCGGGCTGGGTGGCGCCGGTGCCGTCGGTGGCGCGGACGGTGAGGGTGTGCCGGCCGGGGGGCGCCGCCCAGGGGTACAGCCACTGGCGCCAGGTGTCGCTGCTGTCCTCGGCGGCGAGGCGTGCCTCCTGCCAGGGGCCGTCGTCGATCCGTACCTCGACCCGGCGGATCCCCCGGTGCTGCGCCCAGGCGACCCCGGCGATCATCACGGTGCCGGCGGCGGGGCGGGCGAAGGAGCGGGGGGTGTCGATGCGGGACTGGGTCTTGACGGGGGCCTGGGCGGCCCAGCCGCGCGGCACCCAGTAGGCGTCGTAGGCGGCGAAGGTGGTGAGCTCGATCGACGCGATCCACTTGCAGGCGGAGACGTATCCGTAGAGGCCGGGGACCAGCATGCGGACGGGGAAGCCGTGGGTGAAGGGCAGGGGTTCGCCGTTCATGCCGAAGGCCAGGAGGGCGTCACGGCCGTCCATGACCTGCTCGACGGGGGTGCCGATGGTCATGCCGTCGACGGAGCGGGCGACCAGCTGGTCGGCGGGGCCGCCTGCGGAGGGCGGGCGGACGCCGGCCTCGCGGAGGAGGTCGGCCAGCGAGACGCCGAGCCAGCGGGCGTTGCCGACGTACGGGCCACCGACCTCGTTGGAGACGCAGGCGAGCGTGATGTCCCGCTCCACGATCCGCCGGGTCATGAGCTCCGGCAGTGTGAGGGTGAGTTCCTCGCGTACGCCGCTGCCGTGGACGCGCAGCCTCCAGCGGTCGGCGTCGACCCGGGGCACGACGAGCGCCGTGTCGACCCGGTAGAAGTCACGGTTGGGGGTGACGAAGGGACTGATGCCGGGGACGCGCAGCTGCGCTCCGGCGGGGACGGCGGGGGCGGGGGACGCGGGCCGGGGCAGCCGCAGGGCCGCGCGGGAAGCGGCGGCGTTCTCCTCGACGGGGCTGCCGATCGCCCTTGCGACGGCGGCGGCGCCGGTCGCGGCGAGGCCTGCGGACGCGGCCACGACCAGGAAGCTCCGGCGGTCGGCACGGGCGCCCCCGGATCCGGCGCGGCTCCTCCGGGCGAAGAGGAGGCCGATCAGGCCGTAGAGCAGGAGCGCGCCGACGACGGCCCCCACCAGGGAGGGCACGGCGTCGAGGGCGGAGTCCGAGTCGGGGCGGGTGACGGCGGCCAGGGCCCCGAGGACGCCGAAGGCACCGACCATCGCCGAGCCGAGCAGGCGGCGGCGCAGGGCGAGGAGCCCGATCCCTACGGCGAGGAGTCCGAGGAGGATCAGGATGCCGAGCTGGAGGACGGCCTTGTCGCTCTCGCCGAACTCGCGGATCGCCCATTCCTTGACGGCCGCCGGGGTCCGGTCGACGACGGCACCGCCGACGGCGGGCACGGGGCTCGCTTCGGGCCGCACCCAGAAGGCGGCGACGTCCGCGACGGCCAGCGAGACGTACGCGGCGAGCAGGCCGCCGACGGCGGCCAGGAGTCGGTCCGTGCGGGTCGGCTCGGGTGGTGGCTCGGAGAGGGTCATGCTCCTCATTCGGCATCGACGGCGCTCCGGATGGGCCGATTCACCTGGAAGGTGGACAGTCGTGGGGTCCCGGTGTGCCGTCCTCGGACCGCCGCTCCGGGCGTGCGTCGACTGTACGTCGCGTGCGTCGCCCGTGCGTCGTTGCCGTCTCGCGAGGGGCACGCTTTTCAGCCCGCCGGGGCAGTGGACCGTTTCTCAGCCCGCGGTGTCCGTGACGTACGGACCCGACGTCCCGCCCAGCGAACGGCGCATCCGGTCGAGGCCGCGCCGCGCGTGGCTCTTCACGGTGCCGAGCGGCATTCCGGTGCGCTCGGCGATCTGGACCTGGGTGAGGTCCCCGTAGAAGGCCATGGCGAGTACCTCGCGTTGCGCGGCGGGTAGTTTCGCCAGTTCGCCGGTGACCACGAGCCGGTCGACGACTCTGTCGTGATCCGGGGCGGACACGCCGTCGGGAGGCAGCCGTGTCCCGGCCGCGACCACCAGGTCACGGCGGCGGGTGCGTGCCGCGAGGGCGTCGGCGATCTTCCGCCGGGTGATGCCGACGAGCCAGCCGGGGAACGGACCGCGCTCCGGCCGATAGCCGGCCCGGCCCCGCCAGGCGGCGAGGAAGACCTGCTGGCCGACGTCCTCGGCCTCCCGGGCGTCGCCGAGGGTGCGGGCGGCGAGGGTGTGCACGAGGCCGTGCCACCGGGCGTAGGCGACGGCCAGACAGCGCTCGTCGCCGCGCACGAACCCGTCGGCGACCTCTCGGTCGGACAGGGACCGCGTCTCGCTGCGGAGCGACGGCTGGGCGGCGACACTCGGTGCGGTCATGACGACGACTGCTCCTCTGGCCGGGACCGGCGGCGACCGGTCGGCGGGCGGGGGTCCCCTAGGGGGTGTCTTGCCGATCAGGCCGGATCAGGGAGCGGCGGCTGGTGCATGGGGTCTCCCCAGGCCCGCAGGGGCCGAGGGGACGCATCGCAAGGCGGAGGAGGGAGGCATGGCGGAGCCATGCCGACCGACGACAACGCGGCGAGGCGCGGCACCAGCCGCCGCGAGCCCGGCCTGATCGGCAAGACACCCCCTAGCGGGGCATCCCAAGGCTCCGTCCCGGCACGGCAACCGCACCATTCGCATCGGTCGTGCGTCGTATCGTGGCTTCATGACCGAACCCTCGCCGGGGCTCACCAGCGGCGCGGTCGCGCGGCGCCTGGGCGTCGCGCCCACGACCCTGCGCTCATGGGACCGGCGCTACGGCATCGGCCCCGCCGCCCACGAGAGCGGCCGGCACCGACGGTGGACTCCGGGTGACATCGCCGTGCTTCAGGAGATGTGCCGTCTGACGGCGTCCGGAGTCCCTCCGGCGGAGGCGGCCCGAGCGGCCCGGACCGCCCGGACCGCCCGGTCCGGAGCCGCGCCGGCCGCGCTCCCCGCCCGGGAGGCACCTACGGCGCCGCCTGCCCGTGGACAGCCCCCGGGCGACGTACGACGAGAACTGCGGGGCCTGGGCCGCGCGGCCGTCCGGCTCGACTCCGGGGCCATGGACGAGCTGCTGGAGTCCGTGATCGCGCGGCACGGTCTGGTCGCCGCCTGGGAGGAGGTGCTGGCGCCGGCCCTGCATGCCGTGGGCCGCAAGTGGGAGACCTCGGAGGACCGCTACGTCGAGGTGGAGCACCTGTTGTCCTGGCACGTGTCGACGGCGTTGCGCCGGGTCGGCGCGGCGGGGCGTACCGGGCCCCCGGAGGCCGGCACTCCCCCGGTGCTGCTCGCCTGCGTGCCCAACGAGCAGCACACGCTCCCGCTGGAGGCACTCGCCGCGGGGCTTGCCGAACTCGGGGTGCCCACCCTGATGTTCGGGGCGGCCGTGCCGCCGGAGGCGCTCGACCAGGCGGTACGGAGGACCGGACCCGCCGCTGTCGTGCTGTGGGCCCAGGCACGGTCGACGGCCCATCACCCCCTGGCCCGCCACGTCGCCGACGCCTCCTGGGGCGTCAGAGGCGCCCGGACGCGGACGGCGGTCCTCCTCGCGGGTCCCGGCTGGGCGGGCCGGACTCCCGGGCCGGGGATGCTGCGCCCCGTCGGTCTGCGGGACGCCCTGTCCCTCCTGCACGGTCTCTGCGCCGCGGCACGGGACGGCGAGGGGACCGCCGCCCCTTCGGGAGGGCCCTGAGCGGTCACCGTTCGGCGCGCTCCCGAGATCCGTCGCGCGGTCCGCCAAACAGGCCCAAGACACCCCCTAGTCCTGTCCCCGGGCGTGCCGGAAGCGGGCGAGGCCGTCGGCGAGTTCGACCACGGGGTCGGGGTAGTCGTACCGGGCCCGTTCGAGACCGGGCAGCTTCCACGGCTCGTGGACCGCGGGGCCTCGGAGCCCGGCGAGTTCCGGCACCCAACGCCGCACGTACGCGCCGTCGGGGTCGTACCGCCTGCCCTGGATCACCGGGTTGAGCACCCGGTTGGGGCGGCTGTCGGTGCCGGTGCCGGCCATCCACTGCCAGTTGAGCTGGTTGTTGGCGACATCGCCGTCGATCAGCAGGTCCAGGAAGTGCCTCGCCCCCTCGCGCCAGTCGATGTACAGGGTCTTGGTCAGGAACGAGGCGGCGAGCAGCCGCCCGCGGTTGTGCATCCAGCCCTCGTGGGCGAGCTGGCGCATCGCCGCGTCGACGACGGGGTAGCCGGTGCGGCCGTCCCGCCACGCCGCGAGGTCGGCGTCCGCGTGCTTCCCGTGCCGCCAGTGGTCGTGCCGGGGGCGGTAGTCGGCGGCGGCGGCGTCGGGGCGCGCGGCGAGGACCTGGTGGTGGAAGTCTCGCCAGCAGAGCTGGCGTACGAACGCCTCCGCGCCCGCCCCGCCGCGCGACCGGGCCCGGTGGACCGCCTCGGCCGCCGAGACGGCGCCGAAGTGGAGGTACGGCGAGAGGCGGGACGTCGCGTCGCCCGCGAGGTCGTCATGGCCTTCCTCGTACGTGTCCGCGCCCCGCGTCAGCCAGGCGGTGAGCCGTCTCCTGCCCTCCTTCTCCCCTCCGGTGGCGAGGCCCTCGGAGACGTACGGGACGTCCGTGCGGGACGGAAGGTCCTCGGAGCCGATCTCCGGGGGTGTCCGGACCGCTCGCGGCGCCGCCAGCGGCTCGCGCAGCCGCTCGCGCGACCAGCGCCGGAAATAGGGGGTGAAGACCGCGTAGTGGTCCGATCCGCTCGGTGTCACCGCGCCCGTGGGCAGCGCGGTGACGACGGCGTCGTGGACGTACAGGCGCCGCCCGTCCGCCTCCAGGGCGCGGCGCAGCCGGTCCTCACGGCGCCGGGCGAACCCACTGCAGCCGGCCGCCATGTGGACGTCGTCGGCGTCGGCCTCCCGCACGACGGCGCACACCTCGGCGACGGGGTCGCCCGAGCGCACCACGAGGCGGCCGCCGCGCTCGCGCAGTTCGTCGTCGAGACCGGCGAGGCAGTCCGCGAGGAAGGCGTTCCGGTTCGGCGCCGAGTGGCCCGCGCGGGCCACGGCCGGATCTCGTACGAACAGCGGGACGACCTCGTTCCCCCGGCCCAGCGCGGCACGCAGGGGCGGATGGTCGTGGACACGGAGGTCCGAGGTGAACAGGACGACCGAGACGTTCATGGCACCGCTCCTGGCATGGGGCCACCGACCGTGACGGCGAGGCTCCGGCCCGGTGGTCGCTGTGGTGACGTGCGTGCGGAGGTCATTCGCCCTGCGGGGGCGATCCGGATGCGGACGACGAGCCGGGCACCGGCGACGGGCCCGCCGTCCCCGCCGCCTCGCTCGCCTCCGCCGTCAGCGCGATGTTGCGGGCCATACCGCCGAAGACCACGGCGTGGAACGGCGCGACGCTCCACCAGTACGCGTGGCCGGCCAGGCCGTGGGGATGGAACAGGGCGCGCTGGCGGTAGCGGGTCACCCCGCCACCGTCGCGCTCGGCGTACATCTCCAGCCAGGCGAGGCCGGGGAGCCTCATCTCGGCGCGCAGCCGCAGCAGCCGGCCCCGTTCGATCTCCTCCACCCGCCAGAAGTCCAGCGAGTCCCCGGCTCTCAGATGCAGGGCGTCGCGCCGGCCCCGGCGCAGACCGACGCCTCCGACGAGCCGGTCGAGCCAGCCCCGGACGGCCCAGGCGAGGGGGAAGGAGTACCAGCCGTTCTCGCCTCCGACGCCCTCGACGACCCGCCACAGCGCCTGCGGTGACGCACCGACGGTGAGTTCGCGCTCGTCGGTGTACAGGCTGCCGCCCGCCCAGTCGGGGTCGGTGGGCAGCGGGTCGCTCGGCGCGCCCGGTACGGAGGCGGAGGACCAACGGGTGGTGGTCCGGGCCTCGCGGACCCGTTGGAGGGCCAGGGACAGCGCTCGGTCGAATCCGAGAGGGGCGCCGGGCGGGTCCGGCACCAGGTCGGCGATGTCGTGCTCGTCGCAGACGACCTCGTACCGCAGCGACTCCGCGAGCGGGCGGGCGATGGACCGGGGCACCGGGGTGACAAGGCCGATCCAGTGGCTGGACAGCCGGGGCGTGAGGACCGGCACGGGGAAGATGAGCCGCCGGGGCAGTCCGGCGACGGCGGCGTAGCGGCGCATCATCCCGAGGTACGTGAGGACGTCGGGGCCGCCGATGTCGAAGGTCCGGCTGACCTCCGCGGGCATCCGCGCGCTGCCGACCAGATAGCGCAGGACGTCCCGGACGGCGATCGGCTGGATGCGGGTACGGACCCAGCTCGGGGTGACCATCACGGGCAGGCGTTCCGTGAGGTACCGGAGCATCTCGAACGAGGCAGAGCCGGATCCGATGATGACGGCGGCGCGGAGCACCGTGGTGGGAACCCCGGATTCCAGGAGGATGCGGCCCACCTCGGCGCGTGAACGCAGATGCGGCGACAACTCCTGGTCGGGCACGCCACGAGGGGTGAGACCGCCGAGGTAGACGATGCGGCCGACACCGGCGGCACGGGCCTCTCGGGCGAAGTTCTCGGCCGCCGTACGGTCGGTGCGCTCGAAGCCGTGCCCGGCGCCCAGGGCGTGCACCAGGTAGTACGCGACGTCGACGCCGCGGAAGGCGGGCGCGAGGGTGTCGGCGTCGGTGACGTCACCCCGGACGATCTCCACTTCCCCGGCCCAGGGGTGGTCGCGCAGTTTCGCGGGGGTGCGGGCCAGGCACCGCACCCGGAAACCCGCCTCCAGGAGTTCGGGGACGAGGCGGCCGCCGATGTAGCCGCTGGCGCCGGTGACCAGGCACAGCGGTCCCGGGGTCTCGTGCCCTGACGCGTCGCTCATGGATCTGCTCCGTTCCGTTGTCGGTGGAGGTCCGCCGTCGGTGGGGGTGCCGCGCTCCCCCATCGGCCGGGGGTGCGGCTTCCTCCTGTTCCCTTCCGGAGGTGCGGCCGCCGCGGATGCACGGGGCCGGTTTCTATAGGCTGATCGTGTGGCCAGTACAGAGGAACCCGAGACCGGTGGGACCGCCCCCGGGCGCGTGCCGGGTGATGCGCAGAGCTTCGCCCGCGCGCTGCGGCGGACGAACGGTGAGATCAATCGGCTGGTCCATGGTTTCGCGCTCGCGCAGGGACTGCATCCCACGGACGTGCAGGCGCTCTCGGTCGTCCTGGACAGTCCGGAGCCGCTGACGCCGGGTCGTCTGAGGGAGCACCTGGGGTTGACCTCGGGGGCGGTCACAGCCTGTCTCGACCGGCTCGAACGGGCCGGGCACATCCGCCGCTCCCGGGAGAGCGCCGATCGCAGGGTCGTCCATGTGCATTACGTGGAGGGGGCGAAGGCCGCCGCACGCAGCTACTTCATGCCGCTGGCGCAGGCGGCGGAGCGGGCCCGGCTGCGGTTCGACACGGAGGAGCTGGCCGTGGCCGTGCGCTTCCTGGATGCGTTGAACGAGGAACTCGGCGACCTGCACGTCCCGCGCCGCTGACCGAAGCAGCCGCCGCCCCGGCGAGCCCTCGCCTCCCACGCGCTCCCCCCCGGCGAGCCCTCGCCTCCCGCCTTCTCTCCACCGGAGAGCCCTCGTCTCTCTCCTCCGGCCCTCTCTCCCCCGGCGAGCCCTGGGCACCCCATGCCGCTCGCTCGGTCTCCCCGTGCTTCAATCTCTCTCAATCATTGAGATTCTTTCTCCTTGAGACACTTCCTTCCGTGTCGAGAGACCCCTGCCCTGGAGTCCGCATGCCCCGCCCCACACGATGGGCCGCCCGTCTGTTGCCCCTCGTCCTGCTCGTCCTCTGGCTCGCCGTCGGCGGCGGGCTCGGCCCTTACGCGGGCAAGCTCGGCGAGGTGGCCACCAACGACCAGGCCGCCTTCCTCCCCCGAAGCGCCGAGTCCACCCGGGTGATCGAGGCCCAGCGGGCCTTCCGCCAGGACGAGACGCTCCCCGCGCTCGTCGTCTGGACCTCACCGGGCGGCGGACCGATCGACCCCGGGACCCGGGCCGCCGCCACCCGCGCGCTGGCGACGCTCACCGGACAGCCCGGTGTCGTCGGCACCCCGACCCCGGCACTGCCCTCCGAGGACGGGAAGGCGCTGCGCGGAGTCGTTCAGCTCCGCCCCGACCTCGCTGACGAGCTCACGCCCACGCTGGAGGAGATCGACCGGGCGGCCTCCGCGGTGCCCGGGACGACCGTGTGGCTCGCCGGTCCCGCCGCCACCCAGGCCGATCTGTCGGACGCCTTCGCCGGCATCGACGGGCTGCTGCTCGCGGTCGCCCTGGTCACGGTGCTGCTCATCCTGCTGCTCGTGTACCGCAGCGTGCTGTTGCCCCTGATCATCATCGTCGGCGCGGTGCTCGCGCTCGCCCTCGCCTGCGCCGTGGTGTACGTGCTCGCCGACCACGACGTCGTCCGGGTCGACGGACAGGTCCAGGGCATCCTGTCGATCCTGGTCATCGGCGCCGCGACCGACTACGCGCTGCTCCTCGCCGCCCGCTACCGCGAGGAGCTCGCCCGGCTCGGCGGAGAACGCGTCCCCGCCATGCGCGCGGCGCTGCGCCAGTCCGCCGGCCCCATCACGGCCAGCGCGGCCACCGTCGCGCTCGCCCTGCTCGCCCTGCTGTTCAGCGATCTGACCAACAACCGGGCCCTCGGCCCGGTGGGAGCCATCGGCATCGTCTGCGCCGTGCTGAGCACGCTGACCTTCCTGCCCGCCGTCCTGGTCCTGCTCGGCCGCGCCGCGTACTGGCCCTCCCGGCCCCGCCCGTCCGAGTCCGAGGGCGGCGGCCACGGGATCTGGCGCCGCGTGGCCGCACTGGTGGACCGTGCTCCCCGCAAGGTGTGGGCGGTGACGCTCGCCGGGCTCCTCGCCTGTGCCGCCTTCGCGCCGGTCCTGGAGTCCAAGGGGGTTCCCCTCGACGAGATCTTCGTGAACGACGCCCCGTCCGTCGCCGCGCAGGAGCAACTCGGACGGCACTTCCCCGGTGGAGCCGGCAACCCGGCGATCGTCATCGCCGACGCGGACGCGGCGGCCCGGGTGACCGCGGCCGCGGAGCGGGTCGAGGGTGTGGACTCGGCCGCGGCCGTCACCGCCTCCGGCCGGCCGGGGGCCGGAGCACCGCTGGTCGTCGACGGACGGGTCCGGATCGACGTCACCCTGACCGACGCCGCCGACAGCGACGCGGCCAAGGCGGCGGTGGCCCGGCTCCGCACATCCGTGCACGCGGTGCCGGGGGCGGACGCCCTCGTCGGCGGCTACACGGCGCAGCGGTACGACACCCAGCGGACCGCCGAGCGCGACCGGATGCTGATCGTGCCGGTGGTGCTCGCCGTCATTCTGGCCATCCTCGTGCTCCTCCTCCGCTCGGTCCTGATGCCGCTGCTGCTCGTGGCCACGGTGGCGCTGAACTTCCTCGCCACCCTCGGGGTCTCGGCCCTGGTCTTCAGGTACGTCTTCGGCTTCAGCGGCACGGACTCCTCGGTTCCGCTCTACGGATTCGTGTTCCTGGTCGCGCTCGGCGTGGACTACAACATCTTCCTGATGTCCCGCGTGCGGGAGGAGTCGCTGCGGCACGGGGTCCGCGAAGGCGTGCTGCGCGGGCTGACCGCCACCGGCGGTGTCATCACGTCCGCCGGTGTGGTGCTCGCCGCCACGTTCGCGGCGCTGGGCGTCATTCCGCTCGCCTTCCTGGTGCAGATCGCCTTCATCGTGGCGTTCGGCGTCCTCCTGGACACCCTCGTCGTCCGCTCGCTGCTCGTGCCCGCCCTCGTACGGGACCTCGGCCCCGTCGCATGGTGGCCGGGTGCGCTCAGCCGGAAGGCGACGGGGCCGGAGGGCGGTGCCTCCCGGAAGAACGCCTCCGCTACTTAGGCGTCAGCACCGTGTCGATGATGTAGACGGTGGCGTTGGCGGTGGGAACGTTGCCGCAGACCACCTTCGCGGAGTCGTTGACCGTGAAGGACTCGCCGGAGCCCCGGGTGGTCAGCCTGCCCTTCTGGAGGGTCTCGAAGGAGCCGTTCTCCAGCTGCTTCGGGGTCAGCTTCTGGCCCACGACGTGGTACGTGAGGATGTCCGTCAGCATCGCCTTGTCGGCGAGGACCTTGTCCAGGTCCGCCTTCGGGATCTTGGCGAAGGCGGCGTTGGTCGGCGCGAACACCGTGATGTTCGCGGCGTTGTTCAGCGTGTCGACAAGCCCTGCCTGCTTCACGGCGGTGACCAGCGTCGACAGCTCGGGGTTGTTCGAGGCGGCCGTGGCCACCGGGTCCTTGGCCATGCCGTCGAAGGAACCGGCGCCGTCCTTCGGCACCGAGGCGCACCCGGGTCCGAAGGGACCGTCGCCCGTGATGGCGGTCGCCGTGGACTGCGAGGGCGCCGCCGCGGGGGCGGCCGCTCCGTCACCGCTCGCCTCGGCCGAACAGGCGGTCAGGCCCAGCGGCAACAGCACGGCGGCGGTCACGGCGACGGTGGCGCGACGGAAGGTCTGGGTGTTCATGATCACTCCTGGGGCTTCGGGTCCACCGGTCGGCGGCCCCTCACCGGTCATTCGGTGCGCGGCCGCGTCCGGATGGCTCCCCTCACCCGAATGAGTGATGAGGATCGGCTGGCGCGCCTCGGCCGGCGGAGCTGTGCGGAAAAGCCCCCGGCGCGACCCGTCCGCCGGGCCGTCGGCTCCGAACACCTCCTGTACTCAAGTGATTCCTGGAGGAAACCGCCGGTGAGAGAGAACGTGTGGATCGGCGACGTCCGACCAGCGGCTCCGGACCTTCCCGAGCTGATGGGGCGCGTGGCACTCGGCGACCAGCAGGCCTTCACGGCCGTCTTCGAGGCCGTCTCAGGGCCGGTGCTCGGCCTCGTCCGCACCGTGCTGCGGGACCCCGCCCAGTCGGAGGAGGTCGCCCAGGAGGTGCTGGTCGAGGTGTGGCGGACCGCGGCCCGCTACGAGCCCGCCCGGGGGTCGGTCCTGGCCTGGGTCATGACGCTCGCGCACCGCAGGGCCGTCGACCGTGTGCGGTCCGAACAGGCGGCGTCGAACCGGGAGAAGCGGGTGGCTCTGCTGGAGCACACGGCCGCCTACGACGAGGTGGTGGAGCAGGTGGAGGGCCGGCTGGAGCGGGAGCAGGTCCGGCGCTGTCTGCGGGGCCTCACCGAGTTGCAGCGCCAGTCGGTGAACCTGGCGTACTACCGGGGCCTCACCTATCGCGAGGTCGCCGAACTGCTGGCCGTGCCGCTGGGCACGGTCAAGGCGCGGATGCGCGACGGGCTCATCCGGCTCAGGGACTGTCTGGGGGTGGGCGTGTGAACGCCGCGGATCCGCACACGATGACCGGCGCGTATGCGCTCGACGCGCTGGACCCCGAGGAGCACGAGGCCGTACGGCGTCATCTGGCGGAGTGTCCGTCGTGCGCCCAGGAGGTCCGGGAGTTCTCCGAGACCGTCGTCCGGCTCGGTCTCGCCGTCGCCGTGACGCCGACCGCCACGCTGCGGACGGGCGTCCTGGAGCGGATCGCGACCGTACGCCAGGAGCCGCCGGAGACCGCGAGGGCCTCGCGGGCCCCGCGCGGGCGGCGCGGCCTGCGCCGGTGGTCGCACTGGGCGCTGGCGGCCTGTCTCGCCGGAGCCGTCGGACTCGGCGGGGCCGCGGTCTGGCAGCACGGACTGGCCGAGGACGCCCGGCAGGAGACGGCCCGCGCACGCGAGGCGAACGACGCCGTCGCCGAGGTCCTCGCGGCCCCGGACGCCCGCGTCTCCACCAGCCGGCTCGGGGGAGGCGCGGTGGGCACGGTCGTCGTCTCGGCCTCGCTCGACCGGGCGGTGTTCGCCGCCTCCGGCATGGCGCCGCCACCGGCCGGCAAGGTCTACCAGCTCTGGTACGACGACGGGGGCACCATGCGGTCCGCAGGGCTGATGGACCCGGGTGCCACCGCCGAGGCGACCCTCCTCGACGGTCCGGTGAACCGGGCGTCCGGGGTGGGGGTCACCGTCGAGCCGGCCGGTGGCTCGCCGAGTCCGACCTCCGCACCGGTGGCGGTGCTCGCCCTCCCCCGGACCTGACCGGTGGCACGCGGAGTGGGGGCACGCGCACGCGTGCTCCCACTCCGCTCCGCCTTGGCCTCCCCCTGCCCTGCCTGCCTGCCTGCCCTGAGGATCATTTGGTCTCGTCGGTCGGACCCATGTGTTCGCCCGGCGTGGCCAGTTCCTCGACCGCGCCCACGCCGACGACCGCGCCCGTGGACTTCTTGCCGCGCCGCAGCCGGCCTTCGAGCCAGGAGGCGAAGGTGGTGAGCGCGAAGTTGAGGATGACGAAGAGCACGGCGACGACGGTGAAGCAGGCGATCGCGTTGGCCCCGTAGTTGGCGCTCATCGGTCGGACGGAGGCGAGGAGTTCGGAGAAGCCGAGCATCGCGCCGCCGAGCGCGGTGTCCTTGACGATGACGACGAGCTGGCTGACGAGCGCGGGCAGCATGGCCGTGACCGACTGCGGGAGGAGCACGTACGTCATGGTCTGGCCCTTGCGCATGCCGATGGCCTTCGCCGCGTCGGTCTGGCCGGCGGGGAGAGCGAGGATGCCGGCGCGGACGACCTCGGCGAGAACGGAGGCGTTGTAGAGGACGAGGCCGGTGACGACGGCGTACAGCGGGCGGACGTCCGGGCTGATGTCGAAGAACTCGGAGTAGGCCGCGTTGGCGAAGAGCATGAGGATCAGGACGGGGATCGCGCGGAAGAACTCGACGACGGTTCCCGCCGTGCCGCGGACGGCCCGGTGGTCGGAGAGGCGGGAGATGCCGAGGAGGGCGCCGAGGGGCAGGGCGATCACCATGGCGAGTCCGGCGGCGATCACGGTGTTCTTGAGCGCGGGGAGGATGTACGTCTCCCAGACGCGGGCGTCGGTGAAGAAGGGGGCCCACTTGGACCATTCGAGCTGGCCCTTGTCGGCGAGGCTCGCCACGACCCACCACGCGACCGCGGCCAGCGCGACCAGGAACAGCAGCGTCCACAGGAGGTTGCGCCGCCGGGCGCGGGGCCCGGGGACGTCGTAGAGGACGGTGGGCTTGGTCTTCACCGTTTCACCGCCACCTTCTTGGCCACCCAGCCGAGGAAGAGTCCGGTGGGCAGGGTCAGACAGATGAAGCCGACGGCGAAGATCGCGGAGATGAGGATGAGCTGGGCCTCGTTCTCGATCATCTCCCGCATCAGCAGGGCCGCTTCGGCGACTCCGATGGCGGCGGCCACGGTGGTGTTCTTGGTGAGGGCGATGAGGACGTTGGCGAGGGGGCCGACGACGGAGCGGAAGGCCTGCGGGAGCACGACGATGCGGAGGACCTGGGGGAAGCTGAGGCCGATGGCGCGGGCGGCCTCGACCTGCCCGAGGGGGACGGTGTTGATGCCGGAGCGCAGTGCCTCGCAGACGAAGGCGCTGGTGTACGCGGTGAGACCGAGGACGGCGAGCCGGAAGTTGATCGTGGTGAAGCGGTCGGCGCCCATGTCGACGCCGAGGGTCTGGAAGAGGCCGAGCGAGGTGAAGACGATGATGACGGTGAGGGGGATGTTGCGGACGATGTTGATGTAGGCGGTGCCGAAGCCCCGCATGAGGGGGACGGGGCTGACGCGCATCGCGGCCAGCAGCGTCCCCCAGACGAGGGAGCCGATCGCCGAGTAGACGGTGAGCTGCACCGTCACCCAGAAGGCTCCGAGCAGGTCGTACCCCTGGAGGAAGTCGAACACGACGGCCCGCTCACTTCACGATGACGCCGATCTCGGGGGCGGGTTCGTTCTGGTAGTTGGCGGGGCCGAAGTTCTTCTTCACCGCCGCGTCCCAGGAACCGTCGGCGACCATCTTCTCCAGGGCTGTGTTGATCTTGGCCTTGAGGTCGCTGCCCTTCTGGACGCCGATGCCGTAGTTCTCGTTGCTCAGCTTGAATCCGCCGAGCTTGAACTTGCCCTTGAACTCGTCCTGCGACGCGTACCCGGCGAGGATCGAGTCGTCGGTGGTGAGGGCGTCGATGACACCGTTCTCCAGACCGGTCAGGCACTCGGAGTAGCCGCCGTACTCCTGGAGTTGGGCGTCCGGGGCGATCTTGTCCTTGACGTTCTGCGCGGACGTCGAGCCGGTGACCGAGCAGAGCTTCTTGTTGTTCAGGTCGGACGGCTGCTTGATCGAGTCGTCGTCGGCGCGGATCAGCACGTCCTGGTGGGCGAGGAGGTAGGGGCCGGCGAAGTCGACCTTCTCGGCCCGCTTGTCGTTGATCGAGTAGGAGGCCGCGATGAAGTCCACGTCACCGCGCTGGAGCAGCGTCTCCCGGTCGGCGCTCTTGGCCTCCTTCCACACGATGTCGGACGGGTCGTGGCCGAGCTCCTTGGCGATGTACGTGGCCACGTCGACGTCGAAGCCGGTGTAGGTGCCGTCGGGGGTCTTCAGGCCGATGCCGGGCTGGTCGTACTTGATGCCGACGGTGATCTCGTCGCCGCCGTGGTCGCGTGGCACGGCACCGGTCGCGCCGTTCGCGAATCCGGCGGAGGTGAAGGAGAGGACGACGGCCGCGGCGACGGCCACGGTGGCCCTGCCGGTCCGGACGGTGGCCCTGCGGGTCCTGGTCGTGTTCATGAGGATCACCCCTGGGGGCTGCTGGTCGGGCGACGGCCGTGCCGGGCGGGCTCAGTGGTGGAGGATCTTGGACAGGAAGTCCTTGGCACGGTCGCTGCGCGGGTTGCTGAAGAACTCGTCCGGGGTCGTCTCCTCGACGATCCGTCCGTCGGCCATGAAGACGACGCGGTTGGCGGCGGAACGGGCGAAGCCCATCTCATGGGTGACGACCACCATCGTCATGCCGTCCCGGGCGAGTTGCTGCATGACCTCCAAGACCTCGTTGATCATCTCGGGGTCGAGCGCGGAGGTCGGCTCGTCGAAGAGCATCACTTTCGGATCCATGGCGAGGGCGCGGGCGATCGCCACACGCTGTTGCTGGCCGCCGGAGAGCTGGGCCGGGTACTTGTCCGCCTGCGAGGCGACACCGACCCGGTCGAGGAGCGCGCGGGCGCGTTCCTCGGCCGCCTTCTTGTCCTTCTTACGGACCTTGATCTGGCCCAGGGTGACGTTGCCGAGCACCGTCTTGTGCGCGAAGAGGTTGAAGGACTGGAAGACCATGCCGACGTCGGCCCGCAGGGCCGCGAGTTCACGCCCCTCGGCCGGCAGGGGGCGTCCGTCGACGACGATCTCGCCGTTGTCGATGGTCTCCAGGCGGTTGATCGCGCGGCAGAGCGTCGACTTCCCCGATCCGGACGGCCCGATGACGACCACGACCTCGCCGCGGTGGATCGTCAGGTCGATGGACTGGAGGACGTGCAGGGCGCCGAAGTGCTTGTCGACCCCGCGCAGCACGACGAGCGCGTCTCCGCCTTCCGGGACGGGCATGGCACCCTCCTGGCTCGCGCTGTCGTTCGCTCACGCCCCCGCTTGCCGCTTCCTCCTCACGTTCATGCTCCGCCCTCCGCCCTGCCCCCGCACGCCGGAGGGGGTGCACGGAGGGTGAGCGGGTACGCCGCGACGTGACCCCCGGCCGGGGCCGGGGGTCACGTCGCGGAAGGGAGGACCGGCCGGGCGGTCAGGCCCCGGTCTCGCGTACGGCCAGCTCGATCAGGTCGCAGACCTCGGCGGGCCGGGAGGCGAGCGAGGCGTGGCTCGCGTCGAGCTCGATGGTCTTGCGCGGGTTCATGCGCGCGGCCATGCGGCGCTCGTTGTCCGGGTGGATCATGCGGTCCTCGGTGGAGACCTGGTAGTACGTGGGCTTGGCCCGCCAGGCCGGGGCGGCGACGTTGTCGCCGAAGGTGGAGGCGAGCGGTGCCTTCTGGGTGACGGCCATGACCAGGGCCTCATCCTGGCTCAGGTCCTGGGCGAAGCTGTCGTGGAACTTGTCCTGCTTGACCCAGAGATAGCCGTCGGAGTCGGGGACGATGTTCTCGAAGGCGGCCGACGGGTGCTCCTCGCTGATCTGTCCGGGGCTCTCCCCGGCATCCGGGGCGAACGCCGCGATGTAGACGAGGCCGGTCACGTTCGGCAGGTCGCCCGCCTCGGTGATGACGGCGCCGCCGTAGGAGTGGCCGACGAGCAGCACGGGCCCGTCGACCTGCTTGACCATCTTCCGGGTGCGCTCGGCGTCGTGGGCGAGCGAGGTCAGCGGGTTCTCGACGGCGTGGAGGCGGTCGTGGCCGCGCCGGTGGAGTTCGGTGATCACCTTCGACCAGTGGGCGGCGCCGCCCCAGAAGCCGTGGACAAGGACGATCGCGGGCTTGTCTGCCATGGGTTCCGTACCGATCTGCGTGAGGAATGAATCCCGCCCCTGCTCCCGCCCCGTAACCCCGCCGTCACGCTACGGGAGGGGTGCCGGGCCCGCACCTCCGACCGGAGCACGCGCGGGTACGGCGGCAGCGCCCGCACCTCGTCCGGCCGAAGCACGCGCGCGTACAGCGGCAGCGCACGCGGACGACCGGAGCAGGCGCGCGTGGGGGCGGCCTGGCGGACACTGGGGGTGGGAGCCGACTGTGCGAGGAGGGTCCGCCATGAGCAGTGCCGCACCCAAGGTCAGCACGTTGCCGCCGGAGCACCGGGAGCGGCTGATGGCCTTCGCCGAGGACGTGCACTTCGAATCCGGTCACCGGCTGTTCGAGGAACAGCAGCACGCCGACCGGTTCTGGATCGTGAAGACGGGCGCGGTGACGCTCGACGCGAAGGTGCCGGGGCGCGGGGCGCCCGTGATCGAGACCTTGCGCCACGGTGAGCTGGTCGGCCTGTCGTGGCTGTTCCCGCCGTATCTGTGCCAGTCGGGTGCCGAGGCGATGACGCCGGTCCGGGCGCACGAGTTCGACGCCCCCGCCGTCCGCTCGATGTGCCATACGGACATGGAGTTCGGGGCCTCGGTCATGTTCTGGGTGGGCGCGATCCTGGCCCATCGCCTCCATGTGACCCGGGTCCGGCTCCTCGATCTGTACGCCCCGCACGGGAGCGGCATCCTGGCGTGAGCGCTCCGGCCCTCTCGTACCCGAGTACGAGGGGGCCGGAGCTCGGGGGTCAGTTCACGAAGACGGCGGGGCTGCCGGCCTGGCTGGTGTCCCGGACGGGTCCGTACTTGGCGGAGAAGAAGCCGTTGGCCGGGCAGGTGCCGGGGCCGCTGAACTTGGTGAACTGCTGGTTGGTGAAGGTGAGCGAGTTGTCGGTGTTCGACGGTGTGGCCGTGAGGCTGGTGGCCCGGTAGACGCAGGTCGTCACACCGAGGATGGTGTTGATCTTCAGGGTGGTCTGGATCGGGCCGGTGGCACCCGCGGTGACGGTGAGCGCGCCGCCGGACACGACGGCGGTGGCGAACGGCAGGTTGTTCACCGTGATGCTCTGGACGCCCGTCGCTCCGATGATGTTGGTGGTGCAGCTGCTCAGCGTGTGGGCCGTGGCGGACTCGGTGGCGGTGCCGGGCGCGGCGGGGTTGCCGGTGACGGTGGCGGTGAACGCCGAGGTGTTGCAGGTGATGCCGGTGCTGCCGCCGGAGGTGGTGGCGATCCGGGCCTGCGTCCCGGCGGGGAGCGTGGCGTTGAGGACGTCGCCGACGGCGACGGCGGTGCCGCCCGGGCCGCCGGTGGTGAGGACGTTGCCGGCGGCGGCGGTGGCGCCGGCCTGGGTGGTCGCGGCCAGGCCGGCGGTGACGGCGAGGCCGAGGGTGAGGAGGAGAGCGCGCTTGCGCATGAGGGTGCTTCCTTCCGTACGGAGGTGGGGGTGCGGAACTCGGCTGTACTGCGACGGTGCTGCTGCCGTACGAGGTTGTGTGCGGCCGTACGGCTGCCGTACTCGGCGGTGTGCGTGGGTCCGGCGGGGAGTACGGGGATCTGCGGGAGCCAGGAGCGGCAGGCGAGGACGGGCAGCTGTGCGCAGGGGTGAGCGACAGGGGTGAACGGCTCCGCCTGGGGTCGAGCGGCTCCCACGGGGAGCGAGCGGATCCGGATGCGGATCCGTGTGCCGGATCCGCATCCGGATCCGTGTGTCGGATCCAGGTACGGATCCGTGTCGGGTCGAGCGGCTCCGCGCAGGGGTGAGCGGCGGTACGGGCGGTGCGCGACCACCGCCGGAACGATCCGGCGCCACGGATGTCCGGCAGCGGTGACGCGAGAGGTGCGGGAGCGTGATACTCGGTGCGGTGCGCGGTGGGGACGCGCCGAGAGGAAAACCCATCAGGGTTGTAATCCTGTCGAGTATGTGACGTCAACAACCCGCGGAGGATGTGGCCGATGACGAGTGCTCACGGAACCGAGGAGGGGCTCGTCCTGCCGGGGGCCCGCTCAGGACGTGAGCCGGAGCGCTCGCTGCGCCCCGGGCCGCGCCGGCTCACGCCCGAGCAGGTGGCCTCCCGGCAGCGGGAGCGGCTGCTGGACGGCGTCGCCAGGACGGTCGCGGAGAACGGCTACGCGGGAGCACGGATCAGTGACATCTGCCGGGCCGCCGGAGTGACCCGCCCCGTCTTCTACGAGCTGTTCTCCGGCAAGGAGGACGCCGTCATCGCCGCGTACCGGGGCGGCACGCAGCAGGTGGTGCGGGCCATGCAGCGGGCGTACGACGAGACGGGCGGGGCGACGGACTGGCCGAGCTCGGTACGGGCCGGGCTGCGGGTGTTACTGACCCTCCTCACCCAGACGCCGGCGTTCGCCACGATGGTGGTCGAGATCGAGTCGCTGGGGCCCGCGGGGCGCCGGGCCCGCGCCGAACTTCTGGCCAGTTTTCGACGGTTCTTCACGGATGCCCCGCCGGGGCCGCCGTGGGTCGCGAGGGGCGAGCTGGTGGACACCGTGGTGGGTGCCGTCCACGCCGCGGTGCACCGGGCGGTCGACGAGGGGCGGACCGCCGATCTTCCCCTGCTCCTGGACAGTCTCGTGCATGTCGTGGTGGCCCCCTTCACCTCCGAATGATCGATCGTCAGGGCCCCGGCACACCACCGATGCACGGTGGTTGACCCCGGGTAACAGCAAGCCTTACGGTCCGAAAGGTTCCCTGCGGCACGTCTGCCTCCGCACCACGCGAGGAAGACCCAGGCAGGTTGGGGAACTGTCCGCGCCAGGACGTCGCCGCGCAGGTCTGTTTCCTCACTCACGTCAGGAGCACCGCATGGCCCTGTCCGAAGACACCCCCGAAGAGAACACGAACACCTCGTTACCCGAAGGCGGTTCGGGCAGACGCGGCCGGGTCCGCTTCCGCCGTGCCGCCCTGATGGGCGTCCCCGCCCTGGCCGCGGCCGCCACCCTCGTGGTGCTGACCGCGCAAGGAGCGCTCGCCGCCCAGTTCGCCATCTCCGGCATGCCGTTCACGGTCACCGCCGACTCCATGGAGGGCAGGGGCTTCGGACAGTTCGGAGCCCTCGACAACATGGCGGAGGGCAGCCCCAACGCCGGCGACACCGGCGGTCAGGTGCTCGTCATCGTCACCGCGATCCGCGAGGCCGAACTCACCAAACTCTGCCAGAGCGTGGAACTCGGCGGCACGTTCCTGCACATCACGGCGGGCGGCAAGGGCACCCCCGTGAAGGCCACGGGGCTCACCACCGACTCCACCGACATCTCCGGCAAGCTCGCCGACTTCGACAACATCGAGATCGGCGGCGACGCCAGCACCTTCGAGAAACCGCCGGTCAAGGGCCCGCTCGGCTCCTTCGGGCAGCAGGCCGACACCGTCACCATCAAGGACCTGCGGCAGACCAACTACGCCACGACCGCCGTCCGGTTCACCCTCCCCGACCTGCACATGAGCTTCAGCTCGAAGGGCTGCTGAGCATGGCGCCCGGCCGTCCCCGGCAGCTCTGGCGGACCTTCCGGCGCTGGCGGCACCGGCGGCCCTTCGGCGCCGGTCTCGCCCTCGCCCTGGGCGGAGGCGAGATCCTGCTGACCCAGCGGGCGAGCATCAACGTGATCCTCACGGCGGGGGCCGACAGCCTGGTCGGCTACGTCCTGCCCGTGCTCATGGTCATCTGTGGACTGCTCGTCGTCCTCAATCCGCGCCAGCGGCTCTTCTACTCGGTCGTCGGCGTGCTGGCGTCCCTGGGGAGCTGGGTGACGTCCAACCTGGGCGGATTCTTCGTGGGGATGATGCTGGGGCTGATCGGCAGCTCGCTCGCCTTCGGCTGGCTGCCAGACCGGCCCCCGCGCGGCGGGTGGCGCCCCTGGCGCCGCAAGACGGGGACGGCCGGGCGACACACCGGCACGGAGACGCCGGCGACGGCCGGTTGACGGCCGACGCCCCCGAAACCGCCGCTGCCGGGCAACGGCCCCCTGGAGTACGGGGGTTCCGAACACCGGTAGCGGGGTTCCGGCTGAACCTGCCTGCCCCCTCCGGCCGTTGAGGCCAACCCCACCCCTCGTCCGGGGGCCCACGGGATGTCCGCGACGCGGTGGCGACCCCTAGCGTCGTCGCCATGACAACCGACACACGTTCTCCGGTCCGGGCGGGGCGGCGCCGTACCGCCCGGCGTACCGTCGCCGCCGGAACCCTCCTGGTCATGACCCTGCTCGCGGCCGCCCCCGCCGCCACCGCGTCCGGCCCCGCCGGGGCAGCCACCGCGATCACGGCGGACCGGCAGGGCGAAACCCGCCGCGGCACCCTCCTCGACATCACCCCGGTCGCCGCCCTCGACCGGGAAGAGGTGGCCGCGTTCGTCTCCGGGCCCGGGATCGACGCACGCGGCGTGCGGTACGGGGTGACGGCCCACCGGCTCACCTACCGCACCGTCACCCCCACGGGGGCGCCGACCACGGCCACCGGTCTCCTCGTCCTGCCCCGGGGCGGCCCGCACCGGCTCTCCCTGGTCTCCGACACGCACGGCACGATGGTGCACCGCGACTACGCGCCGTCGGTGGGCGAGGGCTTCGGCCGGCTCTCCCCCTATCTGTACGCCGCCGGGGGCCGCGCCGTCGCCGCTCCCGACTACCTGGGGCTCGGCCGGGGCCCCGGCCGCCACCCGTACATGGACACCCGCTCCTCCGTCTCCGCCTCGCTCGACATGCTGCGCGCGGCCCGGCAGGCCGCCCGGCGGCTCGACCGGCCGCTCACCGGCGACGTGTACGCGACGGGCTTCTCCCAGGGCGGGCAGGTGGCGATGGGACTCGGCCGCGAGCTGGCCGGCGGGGCCGACCGCGGGTTCCGGCTGCGGGCCCTCGCCCCGATCAGCGGACCGTACGACATCGAGGGCAGCGAGACCCCCGGAGCCCTCGACGGGCGCGTGGAGCCCCGGAGCGCCGTCTTCTACTTCTCCTACTTCCTCACCGCCCAGAACCGGCTCCGGCCGCTCTACCGGGACCCGGCCGAGGTGTTCCGGGCGCCGTACGCCGGGTTCGTCGAGGACCTCTTCGACGGCGCACACGGCGAGGAGGAGATCACCGAACGGCTGCCGGGCACGCTGGAGGAGCTGTTCACCGCGGACTTCCTGGAGAAGCTGCGGCACCCCTCGGGCGAGCTGCTGCGCACGTTCCGCGCCAACGACGGCACCTGCGACTGGCGACCGGAGGCGCCCGTACGCCTGTACACGGCCACCGGCGACCGGGACGTGCCGATCGCCAACTCCCGGGCCTGCGCGGCGGACCTGGCCCGGCACGGGCGGAAGGCGACCGTCGTCGACCAGGGGGCGGTGAACCACTTCGGGGCGTTCGGGACGTCCGTACCGCGGATCGCGGAATGGTTCGACGCGATGGACGCCCGTGCGGCGCGGGGCGGCGGGGGCGGCGCGCGGTAGGACGGTACGGTGGGAGGGCAAGATCCGGGAGGCTCCACGCCCCCGGTCCGCCCCTCCCCCACACCCCGTCGACGAGCTGCGAGGCCCGGATGAGCGACCCGACGACGGCACGCGAGGCGATCAGTCTCGTCACCGGCGACGACTTCACCGAACTCCCCTTCACCGAGGGCCCTTTGACCGGCGACGGGCCGATCGGGTGGCCCGGCTACTCCGACACGCACGCGCGTGCCTCCGCCCGCACCGGCGAGACCGAGTCGGTGGTCTGCGGGACGGGCGGGATCGGCGGCGTACAAGTGGTCCTGATCTCCTTCGAGTTCCGGTTCCTCGGCGGCTCCCTCGGGGAGCGGACCGGCGCGCGGGCCGCCGCCGCCCACGCACTGGCCCGCGCGCGACGACTGCCCGTGGTCGTGCTGCCGGCCACCGGCGGCAGCCGGATGCACGAAGGGATGCGCGCCCTTCTCCAACTCCAGTTCCTGGCCCGCGAGTCCGCTCTCACCCGGGCCGCCGGACTGCCGCAGATCGCCGTCCTGAGGGATCCGACGACGGGCGGCGGCTGGGCCACGCTCGGCGCCGGATCGGATGTGGTCCTCGCGCTGCCCGGAGCCCAGGTCGGCTTCGCCGGTTCCCGCGTCCGCCCGCCGGACGCGGACCCTGCCGCGTACACGGCGGAGGCACAGCTCGCCCATGGCCACGTCGACGCGATCGTGACTCCCGACGCACTCCCCGGCACCCTCGGGCGCTGGCTCTCCCTGCTCACCCGCCCCGCGCAGGGCCCGGTCGCTCCGCCGCGTGCGCTCGGCGACCCGGTCACGCCACCCGCCGCGAGCGGCCGGGAAGCGGTGGCCCGCGCCCGGCACCCCGAGCGGCCCCGGGCCGCCACGTACCTCGACGCGCACTTCTCCGTCCGCGAGGAGATCTCGGGCGACCGCTCCGGGGGCGTCGACCCGGGCATGCGGTGCGGCTTCGGGCGGCTCCCCGACGGCCGTACGGTCGCGTACGCCGCGCAGTGCGGGACCGCGACCCGCCCGGCCGGCTTCCGTACGGCCGCCCGGCTCGTGAGGCTCGCCGACCGGCTGGGGATCCCGGTCCTCACCCTCATCGACACGCCGGGGGCGGCCAACGACCCGGCGGCGGAGCGCGCCGGAGCGGGCCCCGCGATCGCCGACCTGTTCGCCGCCGTGGTCTCCGCCCGCGTCCCCGTCACCTCCCTCCTCATCGGCGAGGGCGGCTCCGGCGGCGCGCTCGCCCTCGCCGCCCCCGACAACCTCTGGGCCACGCCCGACAGTTACTTCTCGGTGATCGCCCCGGAGGCGGCCGCGTCCATCCTCAAGCGCCCGCCGGAGGAGTCCGACACCACGGCGGACCAACTCCGTCTGCGCCCACGGGACCTCCTGGACCTCGGCGTCGTCCGGGGCGTCGTGGAGCCGTAGGGCCCGCCCGGCGGCGATCCCACGGGCGGCCGCCTGCGCGTGTCCTGTCCGTACCTTTGCCGTGTGCTGTACGGGGGTTGTACGGGCGCTGTACCGGGCGACGCGAGAGTGGCCGCACGCGAACGCAACGGCGTTCGGCGGACGTTCACCTGACGCAGGAGTCCCGATGAAGCCCATATCCCGTACCCGTGCCGTCCTGGCCGCCGGACTCGCCGTGGCGACCCTCGGCACCCTCACCGCCGGGGTCGGCATCGCCCAGGCGGGCGAGAAGGACGGCAGGCGCGGCAAGGTCGGTGAGCGGGAGATCGCCGGCCTCTTCGACCGGTGGAACGCGGCGCTGCGGACCGGGGACGCGGAGAAGGTCACCGACCGGTACGCCGAGGACGCCGTCCTGCTGCCGACCGCCTCGCCCCGGATCCGTACCGACCACGCGGACATCGCCGACTACTTCGAGCACTTCCTCCAGAAGAAGCCGCGGGGTGAGAAGATCCGCTCGGTGATCACCGTCCTGGACGAGAACTCGGCGATCGACGCAGGCCTCTACCGCTTCCACCTCACCGACCCGAGGACCGGCGCCACCCAGGCCGTCGAGGCCCGCTACTCCTACGCGTACGAGAAGCGGGACGGCCGGTGGCTGATCGTCAACCACCACTCCTCGGTGCTGCCGGCCGAGGGCTGATCCACCGGGGCGCCTCGGCCGGCGTCCGCAACCCGATCCGTACGCACAGTCCGCCGCCGGGCGCGTCCCGGAGGGCCACCCCGCCGCCGTCGTCCGTGACCAGCTGCTTGACGATGGCGAGGCCGAGACCGGATCCGGTACGGCCGGTCAGCCCCTGGCCGCGCCAGAACCGGTCGAAGGCGCGGGCCTGTTCGGCGGCGGACATGCCGGGGCCCTGGTCGAGGACCTCCAGGACGGCCTCGTCCTGACCGCCGACGTCCACCCGTACGGTGATCGTCCCCCGGTCGGGAGAGACCTCCAGGGCGTTGGAGAGGACGTTGTCGAGGACCTGGTCGAGGTTGCCGGGCCCCGCGAGCACCCGGAGCCGGTCGTCGGCGTCGCCGGTGAGGACGATGGTCACGCCGCGCTCGTCGGCCGCCGGGCGCCAGACGTCCAGCCGTTCCTCGACCAGCTCGCGCAGGGGCAGCGGTTCGGGCGCCGACACCTTCGCCTCGGCACGGGCGAGCACGAGCAGGCCGCTGACCAGACGGCTCATCCGCACGACCTCGGCGGTGGCCTGGTCGACGTCCTCGCGGACGAACTCGTCGTCGACCCCGTCCGCGATGTTGTCGAGCGAGAGCCGCAGCGCCGTCAGCGGCGTACGCAGCTGGTGCGAGGCGTCCGCGACGAAGATGCGCTGCGAGGCGACCAGGGTGTCGAGCCGCTCGGCGCCCTGGTTGAGCGTACGGGCCAGGGTCTGCGTCTCCTGGGGACCGGTCACGGGTGAGCGGGCGGTGAGATCGCCGTCGCCGAAGCGGCTGGCCATGTCGTTGAGCTGGCGCAGCGGCTTGGTGAGCAACCGGGCCACGATCGCGCCGAGCCCGGCCGCGACCGCGAGCACGCCGACCGCGAGGATGGCCCGGAAGCCCCAGATCCGCCAGAGCCGGCCGGTGAGGTCGGCGGTCTCGTACCGGATGCGCACCGCGCCGACGATCCGTTCCTCCCGCGTCACGGCCTCCCCGCGCGCGTACACGGGCACGGTGACCACCAGCTCGGGCCCCCACACGAGCCGCGAACCCCAGTCGACGGTGGTCCTCCCCCGCCCGAGCGCCTCGCCGAACGCGGGGTCGTCCGGGTCCGCCGGCAGGGGCAGCGTGGGTACGGCGCTCGTGCCGTCGGCCGCGACCACCTCGACGGTGCCGGGAGTCTCGTCGGCGTACGCCCCCGCCATCCGGGCCAGCGCCTGCCGGGCGGGCTCGTCGCCGTCCCCGAGCAGCAGCGCCATCGTGGTGGCCTCACGGCGCACGGACTCCTCGGTGTCCCCCCGCAGTTGCGCGGTGAGCGTGAAGGCGACCGGCACGGTGAAGGCGGCGAGGGCGACCGCGACGAGCGCCACGTAGCTGACGATCAGCCGCTTGATCACGCCGGATCCGGTCGGGCCGATTCGACGGCCTCGACGGCCTCGACGGCCTCGACGGCCTCGACGGCCTCGACGGCCTCGACGGCCTCGACGGCCTCGACGGCCTCGACGACCAGTCTGAAGCCGACTCCGCGGACGGCCTCGATGGACACCGCCCCGGCCAGCTTGCGCCGCAGCCCCGCCACGTGCACGTCCAACGTCTTGGTCGGGCCGAACCAGTTGGCGTCCCAGACGGCCTCCATGATCTGCTCACGGGACATCAAGGCGCCCGGTTCCTCGGTGAGGAACGACAGCAGGTCGTACTCCTTGGGCGTCAGCGCCACCTCGGCGCCGTCGAGCCGGACTCGCGCCGCCTTGCGGTCGACGCTCAGCCGGGTCCCGTAGTACTGGGGCCCCGCGGGCCGGTCCGCCGGCCGCACACGTCGCATCACGGCCCGGATCCGGGCGATCACCTCGCGCACCCCGAAGGGCTTGGAGACGTAGTCGTCGGCCCCGATCTCCAGGCCGACGACCCGATCGGTCTCGTCGCTGCGGGCGCTGATCACGATGATGGGTACGTCTCCGCGCCGCCGAAGCGCCCGGCAGACGTCGAGCCCGTCGGTGTCGGGCAGGCCGAGATCGAGCAGCACCAGGTCGTACGGCGTGGTGACGGCGAGCCCCGCCGCTCCCGTGGTGACCCACTCCACCTCGAACCCGTAGCGCAGCAGCCCTCGCCGCAGGGACTCCGCGACCGGCTCGTCGTCTTCCACCAGGAGTACACGCACGGGGAAACCCTAGTTCGAGTTCCGTACGCACATTCACCACCGGGGAGCGGGGGCTCGGCGGTCCGACTCGCCCCGCTCCCCGCTCCCGGCTCCCGGCTCCCGGCTCAGTAGTAGTGACGCATGATCTCGTCCGCCCAGGCGGGCTGGGTGGTCGGGCCCTGGGGGCCGAACTCCGTCATGTACGGCTTGATGTCGAGGACCGGCGTGCCGGCGACCGCGTCCAGGCCCCGCACATGAAGGTCGAGCCCTTCCGTGCGGAGCAGCCGGCAGCGGGAGACGCCGATGCGGTTGGGGCGGTTCTTGCCGCGCTGGGCGAAGATCCCGACCAGCGGCCACTCCGTGTTTCCGCGCGGGTGGCGGGCGCCGGTCTGCACGGCGTCCGGTCGTACGCGGTCGAAGTGGTAGACCACCTCCAGGTGCGAGAAGGCGTCGAGACCGGCGAGCGCCTCGGGGCCGAAGGCCTCCGCGTCCAGCCGGATGACCGACACGACGTCGCCCCACTCGTCGTCCCGTACCTCGTCGCGTCCTCCGACCACATGGCCCACCGGGTGGGAGACGACTGTCGGCAGGGCGTGCCGGGTGTGCTCCTGTGTCATGGGTTTCTCGTCCTTCCTCCGACCCCGAGGGGTGCCCGACCGGCACCGTACCGTTCCTCGAACGGCCGTCAGATGCCGGGCCCGTACCCCGGATCGGGGCCCTGGCGCGGATGCCACACGGCCGCGACGGCCCACAGGCCGAGCGCGACGACGGCCGCGCAGACGAGGAACGCCGCCCAGGGGCGCAGCCACCGCGTCGCGGCCGCCCAGGTCATGGGCGGGACGAGGAGGCCCGCGAGGAGGATCAGCGGTACCTCGACGAGGATGACACTCCAGTCCCGTGCGTGTGCCTCGAACCCTCCCTCGACGCTGTACGCGGCCCGGGGCAGTGCGAAGACCGCCGCGGCGACAGCCCCGGCGAGGGCGAGCAGACAGCCGACGGCGCTCTCCGTCCGGCCGTCGCCGTCCGCATCGGGGTCGGGGTTCTCGCTCATGCCCGGGAGGGACGCCGGGCATGCCCATCCGGTTCCGTACACCGGTTCGGTACGGCATCACCGACCGGTACGGCAGTCCTACGCGCGCGTGCGGCCGCCCCGCCGCACGGCTCGCCGAACGGGCGGACCCGGGTGACCATGGAATGCGGGCCCTGCCCGGAAGCCGGCCAGCACTGGAGGAACCCGTGGCGCACTCCGGCACCACCACCGACGTACTGATCGTGGGCGCGGGGCCGGTAGGCCTGAGCGCCGCCGCCGAGCTGCGCCGCCACGGCGTGCGCTGCCGGCTCGTCGACCGGTTGCCGGCCCGGCTCCCGTACGCGAAGGCGGTCGGGATCCAGCCGCGCACCCTGGAGGTATGGGACCGGATGGGCCTGGTCCGTGCCGTCCTGGAGGCCGCCGTCCCGATGCGCGGCCAACTGACCTATGTCAACGGCAGGGAGGCGGCGCGCCTCGACCTGGAGCTGCCTCCGGAGGTGCCGTACGGCTTCGCCGCGTTGCCGCAGTACGAGACCGAGCGGCTCCTGGAGGAGTACCTCGCCGGGCTCGGGACGGTCATCGAACGCGACACCGAGCTGGTCTCGTTCACCCAGGACCCGGACGGGGTCACCGCACGGTTGCGCACCGCGTCGGGGGCGGCCGAAGAGCTGCGGGTCCGGTATCTGGTCGGTTGCGACGGGGCGCACAGCATCGTCCGCAAGACGCTCGGCCTGTCGTACGAGGGCGGCGCGTTCCCGGACACGTACATGCTCGGCGACGTCGAGACCGATGCGGACTGGGACCTGCCCCAGGGGTACGCACTCCGCTCCGAGCACCGCGCCGACGACGGTTCCCTCGACGACGTGCTGGTCTGCATCCCGCTGCCGGGAGCAGGCCGCTATCGGATGTCCATGAACGTCCCGCCCGAACTGGCGGCACCGGTGGCGGCGTCGGACGGTGTCGCCCACGGTCTCGACGACGGAGACGGTCCGGAGCTTTCGCACCTGCAGGCGGTCGTCGACCGGCTGGCGCCGCGCCCCACCCGGCTCTCCGGTCTCCGCTGGTCCTCGGTCTTCCGCGTCAGCCACCGCATCGTCGACCGCTACGGCGAGGGGCGGGTGTTCGTCGCGGGCGACGCCGCCCACATCCACCCGCCCACCGGCGCCCAGGGCATGAACACCGGTGTCCAGGACGCCGCCAATCTGGCCTGGAAGCTCGCCCTCGTGGTGCGGGGCGAGGCCGGGCCTGCGCTGCTCGGCAGCTATGACGCCGAGCGCCGGCCGGTGGGCGAGGAGGTCGTGGGCCGTACCGTGCGGCACTCCACCCGGGGGTTCGAGAACGACCCGGCCGACCGGCGGACCCTGATCCTCCGCGAGGCCCAGCTGCTCGTCGGCTACCGCGACGGTCCGCTCGCCGACGTGCCGTACGGCCCGGTCGACGCGCCGCAGCCCGGCGACCGGGCCCCTGACTGCACCGGGCTGACCACGCCGATCGCCGCCTACCCGCTGCGACTGCTCGACGTGCTGCGCCGCCGCCCGGGGCATGTGGTCGTGCTGTACGGAGCCGAGGGCCCCGAGCTGGCCGCCGCGGCGTCGGAGGCGAGGGCCTGCTGTGGGCTGCTTCCCCTCGACGTCCTCGCCGTACTCCCCCCGGCCGGCGATCCACAGGATCCCGTTTCCCTCGGCGTTCCGGCGTACCGCGACGCCGCCGGGGAGTTCGCTCGGCTCTATCTCCCCGACGGCGCCACCGGCTTCGTCGTACGCCCCGACGGGCAGCTCGCCGCCCGGTTCCCGCTCGGCGGGACCGCGGCGGCCCTGTCCGGCTACCTCAGGGCGCTGCCCGTGCCGCTGGGTCCTGTCTGACGGTCCCTACGGGACCCAGTGGTTGCCCGAGGCCGTGATCATGACCTGGAGCTGGATGCTCGCGGAGAAGTAGCTGCTGGTGTCGATCGGGGTGGCCAGCATCTTGTTCCACAGCGCGTCCAGCCAGGCCTGGCTGCCCGAGTCGGTCATGGCCGCCACAGCGAACGGGGCGAAGAAGGCGGCCTCGCTGCCCGCGGAGATCTGGGTGCCGTTGAGCTTGTAGCCGATGGCGATCTTGTTCGGGTCGCCGCCCGTCTTGGTCTTGATCCAGCTGTTGAGCTTCCGGGCGGCCGCCAGCGAGGTGGCGTCACCGCTGGTCACCGCGTCGTCGGCGATGCGCCAGGGGGTGCGACAGGCGTTCCACCAGAAGGCGCCGTCGTTGGGGTCCTCCAGGACCTGGCCGGGTGCGGGCTTGGGCGTGGTGTTGGTGTCGACCACGAAGTCGGGGAGGAGTCCGGTGCCGGAGGCGTAGGTCGACTGGAGGCGGGAGATCTGGGTCTGGTGCGCGGTGCGCACGGCGTCCCAGGTCGTGTCGCCCGAGGCCGTGCGGAAGGCGCGGAAGTGGTCGACCATCCAGTCCGAAGTACGGGTGATGTAGTAGTACTGGTCGCCGGAGCTGCTCCAGTCTCCGAGCTTCAGGAGCTTGGTCGTGGGGTTGAGTTCGTCCTTCTTGATCGCGGCGATGTGCTTGAGCGCGAGGTCCTTGTAGTTGTAGGTGCCGGTGCTGCCCCACTGCTTGTCGGCGAGGAGCAGGCCGTAGGCCACGTCCATGTCGCCGTCGGTGGCGCCGTCACCGCCGTTGACGCTCTTGCAGGCGACGTCCTGTTCGGCGGCGAGCAGGTTCGGGTTGACGGAGGACGGGTGGTCGATCTTCCACTTCACGAGGCCGTCGAAGATCTTCTTCGCGTCGGGGTCGGCACCGGCCATGGTCGCGGTGACGACCATGCCGTACCCCTGCGCCTCGGCGACGTACGGGTGATCGGCGTCGGGCGAGATGATCTGGTACCAGCCGTTGCCGCAGTTCTGCCGGACGAAGGCCGACTTCCACTTGTTGTAGTACTCGACGACCTTCTGGTCGGTCGTGGCCTGAGAGCCTGAGGGCTTCAGCATGCCGGCGGTGTAGGGCTTGAGGTGACTGCCGAAGGGGACGGCCGTCCCGCCGCCCCCGCCGCCGCCGGTGGGCGCGCCGTACACCTCGAACTCCCAGAGGGAGTAGCCGTACGCCGTGCCGCGGCCGGTGCCGTACATGCGGACGTAGCGGCCGCTGCCGGAGACCGTCAGGTCATCGGTCGCGCCGTCACCCGCGGTGGTGGAGTAGACGTCCGACCAGGTCGACCCGTCGGCCGAGGTCTGTATCCGGTAGGTCTTCCCGTACGCGTCCTCCCAGTTGAGCTTGATGCGGGAGATCGTGTGGTTGGCCCCGAGGTCGATGCGGATCCACTGCGGGTCGACCCCTTCGAGGCTCGCCCAACGAGTGCCCGTGTTTCCGTCCACCGCGAGACCGGGCCCGAAGGCCGAGGTCTCGACGGACGAGGCCGTCACCGTCTTGCCGGTGGACACCAGACCGTCGGCGGCCTGTGCCTGTGGCAGCACCGTCAGGGGCAACGCCAGCAGACCTGCGAGCCCGAGAAGCGAGACGCTTCGTCGACGCATGACAACTCCCTTTCCCTCCATGGCCAATGGTTAGGAAATATTCCTAACCATTGGCCGGGAGAGTAGAGAGACCGGCAGTCCTGCGCAAGACCCCGCACGACAACCGGGACCCACCCTCCGGTGCGGGCACTACCTTTGACGGTCCGTCACTTCGCGCACAGCGCCGTGTCGACGACCGCGTCCGCGCTGGTGAAGCCCTTCGCCGTGGGCGGCCGGAGAGCGGTGACGGCGATGGTGGCGGCGCGCCCTCGGTCGGTGACTCCGGGGTAGGTGTGATAGCCGGGAATGTTGCCGCCGTGTCCCCACATCACACCGCCACAACTGAGCGGCGTACTGATGAGCCCGAGGCCGTATCGGCTGCCGGGCGTGGATCCGGAGCCGTCGTCCGGGATCTCCACGGTGGTACGCATCTGGGCGAGCTGCGCGGGCTTCAGGAGCTCGCCGCCGATCAGGGCGGAGAAGAAGCGGTTGAGGTCGCCCGGGGTGGAGACCAGCTGCCCCGCCGCCCATCCCCACGACGGGTCGATCCTGGTGATGTCGGTCGGCGGCGCCCCGGGCCCGCTCGCGTGGTAACCGCGCGGGTGCGCCTCCCGGATGCCCTCCTCGCCCACATCGGGGAAGTAGGTGTGCCGCAGCCCGACGCGATCGACGACCCGCTTCGTGATCTGCTCGGCGATCGGGCGACCGGTGACCTTCTCGACGAGCAGCCCGGCGACGACGTAGTTGGTGTTGCTGTACGACCAGCGCGCCCCGGGGGCGAACTCGGCCCTGCGCTCCAGGGCCACGTCGAGCAGAGTGCGGGGCTGGTAGTAGGTGTGCCGCTGCTCGCCGAAGACCCGGTCCATCAGGACGCTCGTGTACTCGGGCAGACCGCTGGTGTGCTGCAGCAGTTGGCGGACGGTGATGCGCCGGCCGTCGATGCCGTCACCGCGCAGCAGTCCCGGCAGATAGCGCTCGACGGGGGCGTCGAGCGCGACCTTCCCCTCACCCACCAGCTGCAGGACCACCACGGCCGTGAAGGTCTTGGTGTTGCTGCCCACCCGCACCTGCCCGTCGACCGGCACTTTCGCCCCGGTCCTGAGGTCCCCGACTCCGGCGGTGTGGTTCCGGGTCCGGCCGTCGCGCCCGGTGGTGGCGAGGAGTGCGGCGGGGAAGCCGTCCTCGGTCACCACGCGCTCCAGACCCGCACGGACGGCGTCGCGCGGCCCGTGCGCCGGGGCGGACGAGGCGGCCGTCGCGGGCACCGAGACGGCGACGGCCAGCGCGGCGGCGATCGCGGCCACGGCGCCCGCCCGCCCGCGGCGTCCGGACGGCCCCGTTCCGTCTGTGGGCCGGCTCTTCCGCGTACGCATGGACATGGGTGAACTCCCCTGCTCGACAGGCCGGTCACCTCGCTGCACCGGCTCCGCCAAGCCTCGCCGTCCAAGATCAACGGAACCAACCAGCCAGCTCCTGCATCCTCCCTGGGGACAACCCCACGCCCCCGCGGGGGCTGGACGCCCGCCCCTCCGTTCCCTCCCGGGAGCCGTTAGCGGAACGACAGTGAAACGTCAGCGTGGATCGCGAGGCTGGTGGCCGACCGTGCCCAACGGACCCGACTCCACCCCCACGCAAAGGGCCTTCATGCGACGTTTCCTCAGGGCGACAGCCCTGTCCCTGGCCGGTGCGCTGCTCGCCGGCGGAGTGGCGGCCTCGGTGGCGCCCTCGGTCGCGGTCGCCGCGCCCGCCGCCGGCGGACCTCCCACCGACACCACCGTCGTGATCCAGAGCGTCGGCGACGACACCGAGAACGGCCGGGGAGGCGGCGGCCACCAGATCTCGGGGACCGAACTCCTCTTCCGGGCCTCGCCTCCCAAGGGGGACGAGTCGGACCAGTGGTGGTACCTCCAGACGTCGCCGAACAGCAACGGCACCTACAAGGTGAAGAGCCGTACCAAGGACGACCGTTGCATGGGACGGGACTCCAACGCCGAGGGCGAGGCGCGTCTCGCGTTCCGGGACTGCGCCGGGTCCGGCACGGACTGGGTGTTCGAACAGGTGAAGGGCGAGCGGTACCGGATCCGCCCGTTCGGTTACCAGGAGTTCCTGCAGACGCCCCTGGACCGGTCGGTCAGCAGTGATGTCACGTTCCCGACCGCGCAGGCGACCGGCGAGCGGCAGCTCTGGTACGTCTCCCGGGCGGAGCCCACCCGCCGGGCCCTGCCCGCCGACCCGACGTTCGACCAGGTGACGTACCTGACCGCGCACAACGCCTTCAACAACCCCGGCGACATGGGTGTGATGTTCCCGACCCAGAACCAGGGGATTCCCGTCGGGGCCCAGCTGAACATGGGCGTACGGGCCCTGATGCTCGACACCTACCAGCGCAACGGCAGGGTCAGGCTCTGCCACCCCCCGGGCCAGAACGCGGATCTGTGCCCGCCGACGTCCCAGCCCCTGTCCGAGGTGTTCACCACGATCGCCGACTTCCTCAAGGCCCCGGGCAACGAACGGGAGATCGTCACGGTCTTCTTCGAGGACTACACCTCGGCCGCGGACATGACCGCCGAGGTCGGCGACGACCTCGGCCCCGGCGGTCAGCTCGACGGTCTGGTGTTCAACCCCTCCGCCACCCCGTGGGACGTCCAGAGCAAGGGTTGGCCCCGGATCTCCCAACTCGTCGCGGAGAACGACCGGCTGCTGCTCTTCTCCAGCTCGGGCGACAAGACCGGCCTGGGGATCATGCACCAGAAGACGTGGACGGCCGAGAACTACTGGTCGATGGGCGCCCCCACCGGCAACTCCGACTGGACCTGCGTCACCCGCTGGGACGACGTCCCGCTGTCCAGGGAGGAGCCGAAGTTCCGTCGTCTGTTCGTCATGAACCACTTCCGTGACGCCGCCATCGGGGTGACCCCGGGCAACGACAACGAGAAGATACTGAACCGGGCACAGCGGTTCTGCACGCCGGCCGCACGCAGGAAGCCGAACTTCCTGGCCGTCGACGCCGTCACCGCCGGCAATCCGATGAGCGCGGTCGAAACGCTCAACCAGTACGAGGACCACAGCGACACCCCCGGCTTCGGCGGAACCCCCGACGTGCAGAGCGAGAACTGGCACGTCCCGAACCTGACCGTGATGCCGCTCGGCGACTCCATCACCGAAGGCGCCGGAAGCAGCACCCGGTCCAGCTACCGCGCCGCCCTCTGGCCGCAGCTCGTGCCCCGCGCGGACCTGCTCGACTTCGTCGGTTCGCAGAAGCACGGTGTGCTGCCGGACACCGACCACGAAGGTCATTCGGGCTGGCTCATCGAGGGCCTCGCCGCGAACATCGACACGTGGCTGGAGGCGGCGAAGCCCAATGTCGTCCTGCTGCACATCGGCACGAACGACATGGACCGCGACCACCAGGTCGCCACCGCCCCGGCGCGGCTCGCCTCCCTCGTCGACCAGATGATCGCCGCGTCCCCGCAGACCACGATCGTCGTCGCCACCCTCGTCCCCTCGTCCTCACCGGCCGTGCAGGCCCGGATCGACGCGTACAACGCGCAGATCCCCGGGATCGTCGCGGCCCGGCAGGCCCAGGGCCACAAGGTCGGTCTCGTCAGCATGGGGTCGCTGAACGTGGGCGACCTGCGGGACCGGCTGCACCCCAACGACGGCGGCTACGTGAAGATGGCCGGCGTCTTCGCCGAGGGCATCGCACAGGTGGCCCGCGGCGGCTGGATCAGCCCGCAGGTGACGGTGCGGCCCGCGCCGCCGCGCGCCGGTCTCGGTGACTACCAGGTCGACCTGAACGCCGACGGGCGCGCCGACTATCTGACGGTCGACGCCGCCGGCGCCGTACGGGCGTGGCTCAACAAGGGCGGTGACGGCCGCGGCGGCTGGACCGACGCGGGGCAGATCGCGTCCGGGGTGCCGCTGGCGGGCGGCCAGGTCCGGTTCGCCGACGTCAGCGGCGACGGATACGCGGACTATCTCGTCGTCGACCCCAACGGGGCCGTGCGCGCCTGGCTCAACAAGGGCGGTACGGGCGTCGCGGGTTGGACGGCCGCCGGGCAGATCGCCTCGGGCGTGACCCTGGCGGGTGGTCAGGTGCGGTTCGCCGACATCAACGGGGACCGGTACGCGGACTACGTGGTCGTCGATCCCGACGGGGCGGTGCGCGCCTGGCTCAACAAGGGCGGTACGGGCATCACGGGCTGGACGGCCGCCGGGCAGATCGCCTCCGGCGTCGGCGTTCCGTCCGACCAGGTGCGGTTCGCCGACGTCAACGCCGACGGGTACGCGGACTACCTGGTCGTCGACGCCGGCGGCGCCGTGCGCGCCTGGCTCAACAAGGGCGGCACCGGCACCGCCGGCTGGACCAGCGCCGGGCAGATCGCCTCCGGCGCGGACGCCCCCGGCTCCTCCGTGCGGTTCGCGGACATCGACGCCGACCGGCGCGCCGACTACCTGGTCGTCGACGCCGGCGGCGCCGTCCGCGCCTGGCTCAACAAGGGCGGCGACGGCGGCGGTGTCGGCGGAGGCGGCTGGACGGCCGCCGGAACCCTCGCGACCGGCGCCGGAGTGCCCGCCGCGCAGGTGCGGTTCGCGGACGTCAACGCGGACCGCAGGGACGACTACCTCGTCGTGGCCGCCGACGGCTCCGTACGCGCCTGGCTCAACAACGGCGTCGCCGGGAGCTGGACCTCGCTCGGCCAGATCATCGCGGCCATGGGCGCCCCCGGCGACCAGGTCCGCTTCGCCGACCTCAACGCGGACGGCCGGGCCGACTACCTGACCGTCGCCGCCGACGGCTCCCTGCGTGCCTGGCTCAACAACGGCGTCGGCGCGGGGTGGACGTCCCTGGGGGCGTACGCCTCCGGTACGGGCGCCCCCGGTGACCAGGTCCGGCTCGCCGACATCGACGCGGACGGCCGCGCGGACTACCTCACCGTCGCCGCCGACGGCTCGGTGCGGGCCTGGCTCAACCAGGGCGGCAACGGCAACGGCGGCTGGACCGCCGCCGGCCAGATCGCGTCCGGTACGGGCGCCGCGGGCAGCACCGTCCGCTTCGTGGACCTCAACGCGGACGGGCGGGCCGACTACCTCACCCTCGCCGCCGACGGCTCCGCGAAGGCCTGGCTCAACAAGGACGGGGCCGGCAACTGGACGGCCCTCGGCGGGTACGCGCCGGCCCTCGGCGCACCGGGTGCGCAGGTGCTGTTCGCCGAGGCCAACGGCGACGGCCGGACGGACTACCTGACGGTCGGGGCGGACGGATCCGTCCGGGCCTGGATCAACGACGGCGCCGCGATCAGCGGCGGTTGGTCCACCGTCGGCACGATCGCCTCCGGTGTGGGGGTGCCCGGCAGTCAGGTCCACATCTGACCGGTCGGCACCGAAGGGGGGTGGTGAGGGGCTCCGCGCCCCTCACCACCCCGCATCAGCTCTCCGGCGCCGCCGCCGCACGGGCCTCCCGCAGCGCCGTGTGGACCGACCAGACCACCGAGACCAGCGGTACGGCCACCACGGCGCCCACGATGCCGGCGGCGATCGAGCCCGCGATCACCGTGATCGCCACGACCAGCGGATGGAGCCGTACGGCCCAGCTCATGACGATCGGGTGCAGCAGATGGCCCTCGATCTGACCGATCACCACGATCAGGCCGACCACGATCCCGGCCACCAGCGGCCCCTGCGAGGCCAGCGCCACGACGGCGGCGACCGCGAGGGCGATCGGCGAGCCGATCAGGGGCACGAACGCGGCCAGGAACTCCAGGAGGGCCAGCGGAACCGCCAGCGGAACGCCGAGGAGCCACAGGGCGATCCCGACGAGCACCGCGTTCACGGCCGCCACCAGGACGATCCCGTGGGTGTAGCCGGTGAAGGTCCGCCAGGCCGCGCCCCCGCCGACGGCCACCCGGTCACGGACCGACGCGGGGAGCTGTTCCTTGAACCAGGCCCACTGCCGGTCGCCCGAGTGGATGAAGAACACCGCGGAGAACAGCGCGAGGGCCAGCGTCGTCAGCACGGCCACCACATGATGGGCGCCGCTCAGAGCCGTACTGACCAGGATCGAGCGGTGGCTGGAGAGGAACTGTCCGATCCTGGCCTGGAGGTCGGACAGCGCCCCCGGCTCCAGCCGGAACGGCGGCCGCTCCAGCCAGTCCTCGATCCGGATGATCCCCGTACGGAACTCGCGCACGAGGGTCGTCCGCTCCCCCGCCACCGCCTCGCCCACCAGCGTCAGCACGCCGAGGACGAGCGCGATGCTTCCCAGCACGGTGAGGGCGACCGCGAGCGGCCGGGGCAGCCCCCGGGCGACCACGTCGGCCACGGGGCGGAGCAGTGCGGTGATCACGAGCCCCAGGAACACGGCCACGCCGATCTCGTGGAAGCGCCCGAGCACCGCGAACAGGCTGTACACGAGCGCGCCGACGACGAGCAGTCGCCACGCGTAGGCGGCGGCCGTACGAAGGAAGGGGGTGACCGTCGGTGCTGTGCCTGGCTGCATCCCACCGACCTACCACCCACGGCGACCACCTGTCGTGAGGATCACAGGTCCGATGCCGGGAACTCCGCCGATCGGCGGTGCGGCCCCGGGAAGAATGGGCACTCGATCGGAGTCCTCACGCTCGGGGGAATGTGACGTGTCCAGGCTGAACCGATGGTGTGTCGTCCTTGCCGTGACCGCCCCGCTGGCGCTCGCCGGCTGCAGCAGCCCACCGCCCGCACTGGAGTTCGGGACGGCCGAGCCGTCGGGCCCCCGGCTCGCCGCGCAGCCCGCGGCCAACGGCTCGCTGCCCGTGGCCCAGTGGCCGAACGCCTGCGAGGTGCTGAGCGACACGGAGATCCACGCGATCCTGCCGCAGGCGACCGACTTCGAGCGCGAGCCCCTGAAGGTCACCATCATGAACTTCAACCCGCTGACCGAGTCCGCTCCCGGCACGACCGGCGACGTGGCCGCCGGCGGCTGCTCGTACAAGTTCGGGCTTCCCTCCGAGTACGAGAGCAAGCGCAACAGCAGCATCAAGCTGACCTTCACGGCCATCGCCGACCCCGCCCTCGTACGGGAGAGCTACGGGGAGGACATGAAGGACGCGCGCGAGCAGGCGACCCGGCTCAAGAAGGAGTTCCGCGACCTCGGGGCCGCGCTGGGTGCGGAGGGCTGCTTCCTGCCGGACCTCTCGGAGGGACCGACCTGCTTCCGGGGGCCGTACAAGTTCGAGGTGGACGGCATGTCCACGGCGGACGGCGTCGGGGAGTACCCGGAGTCGAAGAAGAGCTGGAGCGACAAGGTCCTCACCCACGTCGCACGGACGGTCAGCGCCCGCATTCCCTAGGGGGTGTCTTGCCGATCCGGCCTGATCGGCAAGACACGCCCTAGCGCTCCACGCCTTCCGTGGCCTCCGCGCCGTCCGTCCGTCAGGAGGCGGGGTGCGCGCATCGCGGGAGCACCGGGCGGTCCTTCGTCCGGACCGCCGGCAGCCAGGCCTGCCGGGCGGGCCCGCCCGGCAGGCGGACGCGGAACCAACGGGTCGACTCCAGGTCCTCCTCGTCGATGATCGCCCGGCCGCGGGGGACCTCGCAGTCGGCGTCGAGGAGGTCGCCGTGCCAGACCCGGGTGGGGACGACGTTCTCGGCGGTGTACGGCCGCAGGGGGTCGATCGCCAGGCCCAGACTGCACTGTGGGTCCCGGTCGGCGCGGTCCTGGCAGCCCCGCTCGGCGTTGAACACCCGGATCCGGACCGGGGATCCGGCAGAACCGTCCCCCCGCCCGGGCCCTCCGTCCCGTCCCGCGTACGTCCACGTCGCCGCGGCGACCGCCCCGCACACCGTGGCGGCGAGGAGCACGGACCGGGCCCGCCGCCCCCGTCGAACGGTACGGAGCGCCGGCGCGAGCTCTCGTGCCTCGTGGGCGGCGATCCGCCCGCGCAGACTCTCGGCCGTGTGCGCGGCGCGGTCGGCGTGGGTGGGGGCGAGGCAGTCGGCGGCCAGGGCCCGCCAGAACTCCGGGACCGACTGGTCCATCCGGAGCGGCGCGCGCCCCTGCGCGTACTCCTGTACGGCAGCTCCCCGCGCCATCGGCGTGGCGCCGGTGAACGGCGGGGCACCGGACGCGAAGACCTCGTGGATCACGATGCCCAGGGCCCAGATGTCGGCGCTCGGCCGGACCTCCACGCCCAGCTCTCCCAGTGGGCCCTTCCACCGCTCGGGCGGGAGGTAGTCCAGGGTGCCCATCGGGGGTGCGTACCCGTGCGTTCCCGTCAGCTCGGTGGCGAGCCCGAAGTCCGAGAGCCTCACCGCACCGTCCTGGCCGATCAGGACGTTCTCCGGCTTGAGGTCGGCGTGCACCCAGCCGGCCGCGTGCAGATGGGCGAGACCCTCGCAGATCCCGGCGATCAGCCGACCGCCCTCGGCCTCGGCCAGCCCGGCGCCGATCAGGTCCCGCAGAGTGCAGCGGGCGCGCTCCATGACCAGGACGATCGCGCCGTCCAGTGCCGGATGACCGGGTGAGGTGAGCACGAACGAGTCGATCAGTCGCACGAGCCTCGGATGGGCTGCCCCGCGGCCGAGTTCGACCTCACGCCGGGCCGCTTCGGCCACGCGAGCCGCTTGGCGGGGTGCGAGTCCCGCGGTCGGCATGACCTTGAGCGCGACCTCGTCCCGCGCCGCGGGCCCTTCCCCTTCGGCCGCCGGCCGGCCCGCGTACACGGTCGCCCAGCCGCCTGACCCGATCGGCTCGGCGACCAGCCAGTTCCCCAACCGGTATCCCTCGGGCAGGAGTTCCGTGCGTTCACTCCCCCACGACGTGCTCCGGCCCCCCACCGGCACCACCGCCCCTACCGTCCCCGTGCGGCCGGTTCGGCCCGGGGCGGCAGCAGTGCGAGGTGTTCCTCCCGTACGATCCCGAATCTCAGCGCGACGCCGACCACGGCCTCGCGCTTGCCGTGCCGACGGTCCCCCCGGCCCGCGTCGGAGACCGGGCCGCCACCGACCCTCAGCTTCTCCTCGGCGAGGTAGTCGATGTGCGAACTCACCGCCCGGGGAGTGAGCTTGGCGCAGGCGGAGTGCCCTCTGAGCCGTTCGACGACCTGCGGGGTCGTCGGCACCGCCACCGGGGACTGGTCGCGTAACCAGGGTTCGCAGAGCGCGGCGAGGACCAGGAAGTACGTGGCCGTCTCGTCGAGCGAGTACGCCGTGACCGTACGACTCTCCCAGGAGCCGCTCATGCCGTGCGGATCGAGGTAGACGTGGTCGGGAGCGAACACCTGGAAGGAGACGGTGGTGTCACGGCGCGTGGGCAGCACCACCCGGGAGAACTCGAACGGGATCGGCGCACCGGCCCGACGGGGAGGCACCCGCAGGTACTCGCCCGCGCCTTCCGGGTTCTCCACGAGATAGCTGTGGGTCGTGCTGTGGTTGCTCAACTGCCAGTGGTCGTCCGTGACGCGGATCTCGCCCGCGAGGCGGGAGATCGCCTCGTCGGCGAGACGGAGCTCGACCGGGGTCCGCGACGAGCCGCGCCCGAAGCGCGCCCGCTCCCCAGGGCCCAGCCTGAGGGTCACCGCCTCACCGTACGGCTCTCCGTCGACGACGCCGCCGCTCCCCTGCGGCAGATGGACGACTATGCCGCTCACCGATCCCCCGTCCCGCGCGTTGACAGCTGTCATGCACACAGAACGCTACCGGTAGTACGCGGAGGTTCACCGTATGGCATCGGCCACTTCCGTGCCCCGGCCGAACCGTGCGCAAGCGGGAGAAGGGTGAGCGGCTCCGCTCGGTCCGCCTGGGCGAACTCGTCCGCCGGACGGGGGATGTCGGGACCGCCGCTCCCGTTGGGTTCCTCTAGGGCCGCGAGGGTGGGCGCGGGGGCGGCGGTCTCCAGGGCCTGGGCGGCCGTGGGTACGGCGAGCAGCGCGGCGGCCACACCGAGGACGAACGAGAGCCGAAGGCGTTTCGGTTTCGTCGAACGCACTCCTTCGGGCCGGGAGACATCGGCGTCAGTAGGCGGGGACGCCCGGCCGGAGCGGGGCGACCGCCCGGTCGCCGAACGAGGTCCAGGGGCGCCAGCCGCCGCTGGGCCGGTCCTGTACGCGGGTACGGATCCGGCCGTCCGCCGTCACCGCGAAGACGTGCAGCCGACCGGTGGCGTCGGCCGCGGCCGACGGCGTGCCGGCGAGCAGGACGCCCGGCTCGCCGAAGTCGTCGCCGGGATCCCAGGGGCCACCGGGCGTGCGGTGCCACCGGTGGCTGATTCGCGCGCCCCCTGGGGACAGCGCGAAGGCCTCCAGGCGCCCGTCGGCGCTGGGCGCGAGCAGCGGGGCCGCCTCCGTCCAGCCGAACAGCGATTGCCAGGCGTCCCAGCCGCCGCTGGGCACGGACTGGCGGCGGTGGAAGGCCCCCACGCCCGACGGGCCGATCGCGACGACGGCGAGCCTGCCGCTGCCGTCACGGGCCACGCGGGGCGCGGCGCCGGCCGCGGTCCCGAACGCGTTCCACTCGGCCCAGGGGCCGTTGGCCGACGTCTGCCACCGGTGGTGGAGCGCCGCCCCGCCCGGCGCCAGGACGAACACCTCCAGGCGGCCGTCGTCGTTGGCCGCGACAACGGGCGGCGCACCGGCCGGACCGCCGAATCCGGCGGCCCAGGGCTCCCAGACCGACGACCCCGGGGACGACTGCCTCCGTCGCGCGACGGAGGCGCCTCCCGGGCCGAGGGCGAAGACCTCGAGGCGGCCGTCGGCGTTGCGGGCGACGGCGGGGGCCGCGCCCGCCGGACCGCCGAACTCCTCCCAGTCCCGCCAGCCGCCGTCCGGGCGCTGCGCCCGGTGGTGCAGGTTGACGCCACCCGGGGCGAGCGAGAAGACCTCCAGACGGCCGTCGGCGTCACGGCCCAGCGTGGGCACGGCCCCGGCCGGCCCGCCGAAGGCCTCCCACTCCGCCCACGTGTCGGTGGACGGGTCGAGCTGGACGCGCCGCAGCATCGAGCGGTCACCGGCGTCGAGCGCGAAGACGGTCAGGCGGCCGTCGACGTCGAGCCCGGCGACGGGGTTGTCCGGGCTCTGCCACGACGGTGGTGTGTCCCGCCAGGCCAGCGGAGCCACGTACAGCCCGCGCCGGAACCATCCGGCGGCGCTCGCGTACCAGGCTTCCCCGTCGGCGAAGACCTCGACGGCATGACCGGCGAGGTGACCCGCGTACCCGGTCAGGTCGAAGTGGAAGGGGTCGCGCGAGGCCAGCACGTCGGTGCCCTCGTAGCCGTTGCGCGGACCGATGAACAGGTAGTACCAGCCGTCCCGTTCGACGACGAACGGCGACTCGGTCACCGAGACGGTCGCGTCCGAGCTCGCGTCGGTGAACGCGACGCCCGGCGCGCTCCAGTGGACCAGGTCGGCGGACCGCCGGTGGGACACGACATGGTGGCCGCCCGGGCCGGACAGTTCGGTGTAGTACATGACCCACTCGCCGCCGATCCGGACGACCATCGGGTCGCGGGCCGCGAGCCCCCGGAAGAGGGGACCGGACGGTTCACGGGTCCAGGTGACCAGGTCGGTCGAGGTCGCGAGGTTGATCGCGGCACCGCCGGCGCCACCCGCGGCGTAGAACATCCAGAACGTGCCACCCGCCTCGACGACATGCGGCGCCCACAGATGTTCCTCCCCGAAGTAGGAGGGGTCGACGGTGAGGGCGTCGGCGTGGCTGGTCCACGGCCCGTGCGGAGTCGCCGCGGAGGCATGGGCGAAGGCGATCTCCCCCGAGCTGTCGGGGGACTCGCCGGGCGGGGCGCTGTCCCCGACGATGCTGAACAGGTGCCAGCGGCCCTGGGCCTTGATCACCGTGTGGTCGTTGAGATAGCGCGGACGGGTGGGGGTGGACGGGTCGTAGACGTGGGTGAAGGGTGCGGCCGCGCCGATCCATGAAGCGGGCGGTACAGCGGGGGTGCGGGCCGCGATGCCGGCCGTGGTCGCGGCGGCTCGGCCGGGGAGCAGCAGAGGGAGCGCGCCCGCCCCTGCGGCGCCGCGCAACAGGTTCCGTCGGCTGATCGGATGCATGCTCGTCTCTCCAGAGGGCCCTCGTGGCCGGCCGCGTCACAGGGGCGCGGCCGGCCACGGGTCGGGCTTTCGGCGGCGGTCGGACGACGGGTCAGTTCATGGGAGGACCAGCGGTGTTGTTCACCCAGCCCCACTCGGACCAGGACGAGAATCCGGTCTGCCACCGGTGGTACGTGCCGGTCGGGTTGGTGCCGAAGACCTCGATGCGGCCGTCCGCGTTGGTGGTCGTGGTGACCTCCGTGCCGCCGGTGCCGAACGTGGCCCAGTCGCCGTACGGCGCGTTGACCCCGGTCTGCCAGGCGTGCATCGCCGTCTCACCGTTCATGGCGAAGACCTCGACACGACCGTCCGGCGTACGCTCACTGCTGAGCTGCGCGTTCGCGGGACCCCCGGTCGGCTCCCACTCCGACCAACTCGTCGGGCTCGTCTGATACTTGTGGAACACACCCACCGGGCCGGACGCGAAGACCTCCAGACGACCATCGGCGTTGTGGTCGACAGTCAGGTCGTGCCCACCGCCCCCGAAGGTGTCCCACTGCGACCAGCCACCGTTCGGGGCCGTCTGATACTGATGCTGGAACGTGCTCCCGTTCATGGCGAACACCTCCAGACGACCGTCCGGAGACTTCTCCATCTCCACCCGACTGTCGGCAGGCCCACCACCAGCGGACTCCCACTCAGACCAACCGCCGTTCGGCGCCGCCTGATACCGATGGAACAACCCGACCGGACCCGAGGCATAGACCTCGATCCGCCCGTCCGCGTTCACACCCGCCGCCACATCACGCCCGCCACCGCCGAAGGTCTCCCAACTCGACCAACCACCCGACGGAGACAACTGATAGCGATGCTGGAACGTGCTCCCGTTCAACGCGAACACCTCCAGACGACCGTCGGCGTTCGGCGCGATCGCGAGTTCCGCGTTGCCCGGACCACCCAGGGACTCCCAAGCCGACCACTCACCGTTCGCCTGGAGCTGCCAGGCGTGGTGCACACCGTCCGCAGCCGCCGCGAACACCTCAAGGCGCCCGTCCGCGCCCCGCGCCGACACCACCCGACCGGACTCCGCCGGGTACACCAGCGGGCCGGGCCCCGGTTCATGGTGCCCGAGGCGGTCCACAGCGGCCTGCGCCTCGTCCATGTGCCGCCAGTGATGGCCCTGGTTGAAGGTGGACCAGGGCGTCCAGTCCGTACCGCCGTTCGAGATCTCGAAGGCCGCGTTCGCGTTGCACTGGGCGTCGTAGGCGCAGGCGTCGTCGACCTCGGGATGCCAGTAGTCGTTGATCTGCCACAGGCCGCGGTCCCTGGAGGGGGGCGTGTTGTTCTGGACGTTGGTCGCCGACGGGTTGCAGCTGGACTCCGCGAGTGCGACGGCGACGGCGGTCACCAGGCCGTCGCCCCTGAAGCCGGCGTCGTAGCCGGTCCGGGCGCAGAGATCACTGGCTGCGGCCTGCGCCGGCGAGGCCCCGACGAGGAGGCCTCCGGCGACGAGCAGCGACGTCAGCAGCGACAGGACGATCCGGTGCGGAGCACCGCGCCGGGACGACGTGGGTCTCGTCGGCGAGGAGCGCTGGACGCTGGTCACCTACTGCCTCCTTCGGATGGCGTGGTGGATCAATTGAGGACAGGGCCCGCGGTGTTGCTGACCCAGGCCCATTCGGACCAGGTGGCGGGACCGGTCTGCCAGCGGTGGAACGTACCGGCGTGACTCGTCCCGAAGACCTCGATGCGGCCGTCCGCGTTGGTGGTCGCGGTGACCTCCGTGCCGCCGGTGCCGAACGTGGCCCAGTCGCCGTACGGCGCGTTGACCCCGGTCTGCCAGGCGTGCATCGCCGTCTCACCGTTCATGGCGAAGACCTCGACACGACCGTCCGGCGTACGCTCACTGCTGAGCTGCGCGTTCGCGGGACCCCCGGTCGGCTCCCACTCCGACCAACTCGTCGGGCTCGTCTGATACTTGTGGAACACACCCACCGGGCCGGACGCGAAGACCTCCAGACGACCATCGGCGTTGTGGTCGACAGTCAGGTCGTGCCCACCGCCCCCGAAGGTGTCCCACTGCGACCAGCCACCGTTCGGGGCCGTCTGATACTGATGCTGGAACGTGCTCCCGTTCATGGCGAACACCTCCAGACGACCGTCCGGAGACTTCTCCATCTCCACCCGACTGTCGGCAGGCCCACCACCAGCGGACTCCCACTTAGACCAACCGCCGTTCGGCGCCGCCTGATACCGATGGAACAACCCGACCGGACCCGAGGCATAGACCTCGATCCGCCCGTCCGCGTTCACACCCGCCGCCACATCACGCCCGCCACCGCCGAAGGTCTCCCAACTCGACCAACCACCCGACGGAGACAACTGATAGCGATGCTGGAACGTGCTCCCGTTCAACGCGAACACCTCCAGACGACCGTCGGCATTGGGGGCGATGGCGAGTTCCGCGTTGCCCGGACCGCCGAGCGACTCCCACGCGGACCAGTTGCCGTTGGACTGCATCTGCCAGGCGTGGTGCACACCGTCGGCAGCCGCGGCGAACACCTCAAGGCGCCCGTCCGCAGACCTCGCGGACACCACCCGGCCCGACTCCGCCGGGTACACCAGCGGCGGCCTGGGCGGCGGCCCGCCGGTACCCGGGACGCACGGCAGGGTGATGCCGCCCTCGGCGAGGTAGAGCTCGGGGTCGATGCCGTACGAGGCGGACGGGTCTCCCCAGATCCGCAGGTGCAGGTGGGAGCCGGACGAGTTGCCCTCGGAGCCCATCAGGGCGATCCGCTGGCCGGCCACGACGTGGTCGCCGGCGGAGACGTCCCGCTGGTACATGTGCCCGTACTCGGAGATCCTCCCGTCGGCGTGCTGAATGCGGATCCACTGGCCGTAGTCGCCGACGTAGCCGGAGATGGTCACTTCGCCGTCGCCCACGGCGTAGATCGGTGTGCCGAGGTCGTCGCCGATGTCCACGCCGTTGTGACCGCTGTGATAGGGCTGGGTGACCACTCCGGTGGTCGGGCAGGCGGCGGCGGAAGTAGCGGTCCGGGCGGCGGCGGGAGTCGTGGCCACCAGGCCCGGCAGAAGTGCGGCGACGACCACCACGAGAACGCAGATCACGGCACGTCGGGACAGCGGTGACAGGCGGGTCGGCAGTGATGAGCGGGGTGGTGGGGACAGGCGGGTCAGTGGGGGCAGTCCGAGAAGCACGGGACGCTCCTCCCCTTGGTCGGCTCGGGGTGGGTGGGATGGTCGCGGTGGCGGCACGAGGAGCGCGCGCGGGTCACGCCTTGCGGAGTCGGCCGATGATGCCGTCGATGTCGCGCTGCATCATGTCGTGGCGGATGAAGTGACCGCCGGGCAGCTCGTACCACTCGTGGGGAATCCCCGCGTTGCCGAGCAGGGAACGGAACTCACGCTGTCCCGCGAGCACTTGGGTCTCGTTCGCGGTGTCGAACCAGTTGATCGGGTCCGGGCTGGTGCCGGCCACGAGGAAGACGCGCTTGTGGCGGTAGCTCTCGATCCGCTGCACCGGGTTGTCGGCGCTGACCCGGGCCTCGTCCCAGAACGGGGCCCCGTAGATCGTGCCGCCGTTCAGGTCGAGGGCGGCGGCCGAGGCATTGGCCCAGTGGCCCACGAGGCCGTTGTCCCTGCGCAGGCTGGCGGGGCCGGAGTGGGCGCTGACCGAGGCGAAGTGGCCGTAGTACTTGGCCGCGTACTTCAGGGCGCCGAAGCCGCCCATCGAGAACCCCGACACCGCGCGGCCGTCGTACTCCGCGAAGGTACGGAAGTTCGCCTCCACCCAGGGGAGCAGCTGGGCGATGTGGAAGTGCTCCCAGTTCCGGGGGCCGACGTTGGAGCTGACGGGGTTGGAGTACCAGCCGGCGTGACCGCCGTCGGGCATGACCACGATGATCGGCTTGCCGGCCGTCCAGGCGCGGATGCCCTCGCGGTCGAAGGTGATGAAGTCCTGGTCCGTGCCGCCGCCGTGGAAGAGGTAGAGGACGGGGTACGTGCGGCCGCTCCAGTGGTAGTCGTCGGGGAGCAGCACGTTCACGGCGGGGTTCCAGCCGATCGCGTCGGTCGCGAAGCGGTAGTACCACATCCGGTGGTCGCTCTCGTTGCGGTCCACGATGCGCAGACCGAAGCCGTCGCCGGCCGCCGAGGCCGCCGAAGCCCCCGCGAGGACGCCTCCGGCGCCCAGGGCCATCGCGGCCGTGAGTCCTCCGGCGGACTTGAGGATGCTTCTGCGGGTGGGGCGCTGCGCGGTCAACGTGACCTCCGGGTGGGGAGCGTGACGAACGTGGTTTCCGGCCGCTTGGAAGTTAGCGACCGGGCCACGGGCCGGAGCACCCGGAACCTTCCGGAGGGACAGGGAGGGGCTCACTGGGGTAGAGGCTGAAGCGGGGGCGCCCGGGCCGAGTGGGCCGGGAGGCGGGGAAGCCTGGGAAGGCCGGGGCAGCCGAGCGGGCCGCATCAGACCGAGAAGATCGCGGTCCTCGTCGTGGAGGCCACCGCCGCGACGGCCCCGCGGTCCCCGTCGGTCCACTCCAGCAGCCTGAGGCCGGCGTCGTGGCCGGCCTTCAGTCGGGCTTCTCCGCGGACCCAGAGGCGGAGCAGCGCCGGGCCGGGGTCGGGGTGGGCGGTGGCCTCGGCGAGTTCCGCTTCGGGCAGCAGACGACGGAGGACGCGCAGGGGGCCCGGTCGGCGCGTCGAGGGCTCGACGTCGATGCCGATCGCGTCCGGGCCGACGGCCGCCGCGACCAGGCCGTCGGCGTGGCTGAGGCTGACGCCCACCCCGGGGCGGTCGCGCAGATACGGGCGTCCGTGGCCGTGCCGACCGCACTCGGGGCACAGTTGGGCGAGGTCCGCCGCGGCCGGCGGCAGGCCGGTGTAGCGGGCGACGCACAGGCGGACGAGGAGTCGCGCCGCCATCACGTCGTCACGGCGGCGCGGGACTCGTATCCCCGCGAGGCGGCTCCGTTCCCAGGACGTCAGCAGGCCCTCGTCAAGGTCCGGACGGGCCAGTACTTCCCGGGTGGTGGCCACCACCGCGAGGGCCGTGTCCCGGGCGGGCCCCGGACCGTCCGTCACCGCCGGCGGGCGGTCAGCCGGCGGCGGCGCTCAGGAAGCGTTCCTGGACGCGGCCGAGGGTGCGGAAGTCGTCGATGGTGACTTCCTGGAGGTCGATGGTGTTCCCGGAGAGTTCCTCCAGGAGGTCGATGAACTCCAGGAAGTCCATCGAGTCGATGAGACGCGCCTCGATGAGGTCCTCGTCGTTGGCGATCGGGCCGTCGAGGCCGGGGTTCTTCTCGTGAAGCCACTCGGCGATGCGTTCCATGGGGAGGGGTCGCTCCTTACTGGTGGTGCGGGGTCACGTGAGGGTGCGGGTGGGTGGGCGTGCCGGGCAGCCGGGTCACCGGCGGGCGTCGTGGAGCCGGTCCAGGGCCCGCTCGGGGCTGCCGTGGGTGAGGATCATGGCGTGGACCCAGCGCTCGATTCCGAAGGCGACGCACGCGCTGTACGCCGGGCCCTGCGTGCCGGCGCGGATGTCCAGCCGTTCGCCGAAGAAGTTGCGGTGCCGGTTCACGGAGGCGATGGCCGTGCCGTCGGGGGCGCAGAACTCGTGCTTGACCGGGTCGAGTGCCATCAGCCGGGCCCGGGAGCCGCCCTTGTCGTAGAACGGGTCGTCGGCCACGGCCCTGTTCAGTTCCAGACCGAGGAGGGCCGCCGCCTCAAGGATGAACTCGGCGCCGCTCTCCAGGTGTTCGAGCGAGCCCTCCTTGGTGCCGAGGTACAGGACCTCGCGCATGTGGAAGCCCCACAGGCGGCGCAGCCCGTCGTAGTGGGTCTCGTTGCGGAAGCAGCGTCCGGCGGCGGAGAGGCGGAGGCCGGCCTCGCCGACGTCACGGCCTTCGAGGGAGAGGAGCAGTCCGTAGCAGGTGGCGGACGGCAGCAGGTAGCCGGTCGGCTGCAGCGGCAGCTCCCCCGGCGTCTCTCCGGCCGCGAGTCCGTCGAGCGCGTCCGGGGCGAACCGCCCTGCGGAGACGCCGAGATGGGGGAAGTTGCGGAAGAAGTCGAGCCGGGACAGGCCGTCCACGGACAGCAGCGGCGGGCCGACGACCTCGGGCGCGGAGAGCCGTGCGGCGAGTCCGGTGAGCAGGTCGTCCAGACCGCGCAGGAGCGCGGTGCGGACCGGGTCCAGCGTGATCAGGCCCGGGCCGGGGCTCTTCAGGCCACCGTCCGGCAGGGCCGTGGTGCTGGGTGTGCTCATGGAAACCGCTCCCTCTGGGCGTGGGTGAACAGTCAAGGGTGTCGGCCGGACGGTCGGAACGAATTCGCTGCGGCGTCGTCGTGGTGCCGCGTGCGCGCTTCTTCGCGTACGCGGGTACGTACGAACGTCCCTGAATGTGGTCGCCGTTGACCGCAGCGCGCAGCAGCGAACAACCGGCTGATGTCCCGTCAGGGACGGGACTGCGCAGGGGGACAGTAAGCCAGCCACGCGACTGTTGTCTAGACCAAAGCAGCCGGGGCGGGGAGTATGTCCGAGTCACATCCGGATCGCGAAGACGTCACAACTCCGCATATTGAGATGACACTTGACAGCGGCTATGGTCTAAACCAATTCTTCTGAACGACGTGGCCACCGACGACGCCCGGCCCCTCGCCCCGCGGGTGCTCCACGAGGGGTTCCTCGCGCTCCGGGCCCGGCCCGCGCTGCCGCCGAGCCGAACCGCCTCCCCCGACTCCCGCTGGAGGGACCGCATGACGACACCCGCACCCCATCGCCCCCGCCGCCGCCCCCATCTCCACCGGGCGGCCTCGGACCTGCCGTACTTCAGCGCGGACGGCGAGTCCTATCTCGCCCAGACCACCCTGAGGGAGCTGAAGAAGTCCCAGCCGCTGCGGGTGCTGTCCGAGGAGGACTTCACCCACTGGCAGACGTACGGCTATGTGATCGTCCGGGAGGCGATCCCCGCGGAGGCGGCGAAGCGCCTCCTCGACTTCACCTGGGACTTCCAGGGCCTCGATCCGGACAGGCCGGAGAGCTGGTACGAGGACCGGCCGTTCCGCTCCGAACTGGACCAGCAGCTGCACGTCTACGGCTTCGTCGAGGCGTACCACCACCAGCTCCTCTGGGACAACCGGCAGGCCCAGCGCGTGTACGACGCCTTCGTGGACGTGTGGGACTGCGAGGAGCTGTGGGTCACCCAGGACCGGCTCAACCTCAACCCGCCCAACGTCGGGAACCGTGACCGCGCCCTGATCGAACCCACCGACCGCGGCTTCGACATCGAGCTCCACTGGGACATCGACACCACGCTCGGGGTCCCGCCGCAGCGGGTGCAGGGGATCATCGCGCTCAACGACACCCGGCCGGAATCAGGCGGTTTCCAGTGCAACCCGGAGCTGTTCCGCAGGTTCGAGGAATGGAAGATCGACCAGCCGGCCGACCGTGACCCCCTCCGCCCCGCCGTGGACCGCACCGAGTACCCCGTCGTACGCCCCGACCTGCACCCCGGTGACCTGCTGATCTGGAACGGCCTCCTCGCCCACGGCGTGGCGCGCAACGTCTCCCGGGACCAGGTGCGGGCGGTCCAGTACCTGTCGATGATGCCGGCCCTTGAGGAGCACGACCGCCTGAAGCGCTCCCGCGTCGACTCCTGGCGCCACCTGCGGACCCCTCGCTGGAACCGCACGCTGGTCGGGGACCCCGTACGCCACGAGTCCGAGCGGTACCCCACGGCCGACCTGAACGAACTCGGCAGCCGACTGCTCGGACTCACCTCGTGGAAGGACCGGGGCAGCGCCGAGGGGTCGGACGTCCCCGGCCAGGGCGGGGAGCCGACGTGCGCCGTGTCTGTCTGACCCTCCCCACCAACCGGTCCTGCGCCGACACCATCCGGGCCGTGGCCGAGGAGGCCGCGTACGGTGCCCGCCGGTTCGGCGTCGAGGTACGTCTCCTCGTCCTGGACTCCTCCGACGCGACGGTGCTCGCCGCACACCGGAAGGCGGTGGCCTCGCTGCCCGCGGTCCCCGGCGTGACCGTGCACCACCTCGACGAGGACGAGCAGCGGACCTTGCTGCGGGACGTGATCGCCCGGTCCGGCGTCGCCGAGCCCGACCGTGTGCTCGCTCTGATGCTGCCGGACCGGGTCTCCTACGGAGCGTGCACCAACCGTGCCTTCCTCATCGCGGAGGCACTCGGCTGCACGTCGGTCCACCGCCGGGACTCGGACAGCCGCTACCAGTACCTGGACGGCGAACCGGTCTTCCCGCTCCACCACGAACTGTCGACGCTGGGGCTGCGGGCCGCCGACGTGGCCGGTCTGGTGTCCCGCAGCAGGCTCGACCCCGCGTACGCGGACCGGCCGGTGGCCCTGGTCGGCGGCTCCTTCGTCGGCGAGATGTCCGTGGACGTCGAGGAGATCCGCCGCCTCGATCCCGTCGTCTACGAGGACGTCGTCGGCCTGTCGATCCCGGACGGCTACCCCGAGATCTGGCGCAGGAACCTGATCGCGGAGTCCTTCCGGGGCGCCGGGACCGCCGCGTACACCGGGGACCGGACCACGCTCATGAGCGTCAGCCCGATGCGCGTGGACATGTGCAACATCGCCTTCGACCGCGAGGTGTACGGCCGGGTTCCCCTGCCGCCCGCCACCGACACCATCGGCAGTGACTACTTCCTCATCCACCTGGTCCAGGACGCCGGGCTGCCAGGGGTCCTCCACAACCGGCACATCGTCAACTTCCATACAGGCGAACGCCGTTCCGAGGCCGGATTCCTCGCCTACCAGGTGCGCTTCGCCAAGTTCCTCCTCTCCGCGCCCCACTTCAACGCCGTGTACGCCGCGATGAAGGAGGCCGGTGACGCGCTGCTGGACACCGGGGGTCACATCCGGGCGTCCGCCGTCGCCGGGTTCGTCAGGGACGGCACCGCCGTCGACCGGTCGGAGAACGCCGACCGGCTCGCCGTCCTCGACCGCTCGTACCGCACGCTCGGCGGCCGCTACACCACGGCCGCCGACGCCCTGGCCTCCCTCCGTGAGCAGCTCCTCGACGAGGCCCGGCAGGACATGGAGGAGTTCGCCCTCCTGACCGAGGCCTGGGAGGCCTTGACCCGCGCGAGCCGGCCGCACTCCCGCCCCGAGCCGCTTCACGAGTCCGCGAGAGGCACCGCATGAGCCCGCACCGTCACCGCCCCCCGGACAGCACGCACACGCTGACGGTCGCCTACGCGGGCGGCGAGGAGCGCCGGGGCCCCGTCACCATGGGGCAGGCCAACATGATCCGCTGCATGCTGCGGGACGAGCCCGAGCACATCAACATCCACGACGTGTGGCCGGTGCCCGAAGGCACCCGCACGGAGGCGGCGCTCGACGCCCTGCGTGCGCTCGCGGTACGGCACGAAGCACTGCGTACGACCTTCCCGCATGCCCCCGGCAGCGCTTCCGGCAAGGCTTCCGGAAGCGCCCCCGGAAGCCCTCCCCGAGAACAAGTGGTCGCGACCGAGGGGGTGTTCACGGTCACGGTCCTCGACCACGAGGAGCTGCCCGGAGACGCCGCGGGGTACGCCGAGTCGCTGGCCCGCAGGGCCCGCGCCGAACGCTTCCACCTGGACCGGGACTTCCCCCTCCGCATCTCCCTCGTCGCCGTGTCCGGGGCACCCGTCTTCGTGGCCATGGCGGCGAGCCACGCCGTGGCCGACGTCAGCGCCCTCGCGGTCCTCAAGGAGGAGTGGCTGACCCTGCTCGCCGGTGGCACGCTCCCCCCGCCGACGTCCCTCACCCCGCTCGACCTCGCCACCGAGGAGGCGGCCCCAGCCGGGCTCCGCAAGTCCGAGGCCTCACTGCGGTACTGGGAGCGGATCATCCGCACCGGGCCCCAGGCCATGTTCGCGGAACCGGGCGCCGAGGGTACCGAGGTGCGGGCACCGCAGCTCACCCTCCGGTCCCGGCGGGCGGCACGTGCGCTCGCGCTCGTGGCCGAACGCACCGGCGCCATGCCGTCCACCGTGCTCCTGACCGTGTGGTGCGTACTCGTCGCCCACCGTACGGAGCAGACCACGTGCGTGGCCGCCGCCCCCACCGCCAACCGCTACCACTCCCGGCTCGCCCGTTCGGTGAACACCCTGTCCCAGGACGCGCTGCTCTCCCTCGACGTCCGGGTGCCGACCTTCGACGCACTGCTCAAGAAGGCCTGGGGGGCCGCGCTCAACGCGTACCGGCACAGCCAGTTCGACGCGGTCCGCCTCTGGGACATGATCGGGGAGGCCACCTTCGAGCGCGGCAGCCGGTTCGCGCGCGATGTCGTCTTCAACGACGTCAGCACCCTGCCCGCGACCGTCGCCTCGGTCACGTCCGCGAGCGAGGAGAAGTCGTCGGACGCGGAACCGGAGAGGGGCACGGGCCCGGAGCCTGAAGGGGCCGCCGTCCCGCGACCGGAGGGGGCCGACAGCCCCGGACTGGAACTGACGTGGGGCCCGGAGCAAGTGCTGCCGACCCGCGTCCTGACCTTCGTCTACGCGACGGAGCCGCTGATCCATCTGAGCACGTGGGTGGATCCCGCGCTGTTCAAGCGGGACGAGGCGGAGGGCTTCCTCACCGGGCTGGTACGGCTCCTGGAGGCGGCCGCCACGGACGACGTACCCCTCGCTTCGCTCACCGCGGTGACCGGCGTACGTCCGGTCGAGCGCGGGCCGCGATGGTGCCGGGTGGACGGCTGCTGGACCTCGCCGCCGCTCGTGGCGGAGACGCTGAGCGAGGCGCTGAAGGGCCTGCCCGTCCACGTCACCGTGGACGCGCCGAACGAGAGCGTGCCGCAGGAGCGCGCCCTGACGGCGTACATCGCCGCCGGTGACACCCCGCTGACACCGGCAGAGGCCCACACCGCACTCATGGACGCGCTCCCCGGCCGCCCCGGGGTACTGGCACCGCGCCGGTACGTGATCGTCCAGGACCCGCCGGCGGAGGCGGACCGGAGCAGCGCCTGGCTCCGGCAGGAGATTCTCAGGGAAGGGACCGGCCGGGACCGGCGGATGTGACATGACGATGGATGAGGTAACCGCGCAGCAGGAGCAGGGCTCTCCCCCCAGCCCGTGGCGGTCGAGTCGCTTCCGGCTGTTCTTCACGGCCCGCAGCACCTCGCTGCTGGCCGACGGCATGCTGATGGTGTCGCTCACGACCGCCGTCCTCGGCGCGGGCTACGGGGCTGCGGGGGTGGGGTACGCGCTGGCCGCGTGGATGGCGCCGATCGTGCTGCTCGTGCTGTTCGGCGGCGTGCTCGCCGACCGGTTCACCCCGCAGGTGATGATGGTCGGCGCCGATGTGGTGCGCATGGTGGCCATGCTCGTGCTCGCGGTACTGCTGATCGCCACGGACATACGACTCTGGCAGATCATGGCGCTGTTGGCGCTCAGCGGCGCCGCGACCGCGATGTTCCAACCGGGTCTGGCGAGCCTGGTCCCCCAGGTCGCCGAGGACATCCAGCGGGCCAACGCGCTGCTGCGGATCTCCGAGGCGATCTGCACCCTGCTGGGTCCGGGCGTCGCCGGTCTCCTCGTGGCCTACTGGGACGTGGCGGGCTCCTTCGTGGTCATCGCGGCGGCGTACGCGCTGAGCGCGCTCGGCCTCGCGCCGCTGCGCAAGCTGAGCACCGCCAAGGACGAGAGCGACGACCCGATGTGGCAGCGGCTGGCCACGGGATGGCACGAGTTCCGGTCGCGTTCCTGGCTGTGGGGGGTCATCGCCGTATGGGCGGTGTACGGCCTCTTCGTCTTCGGCCCGGCCCTGCCGCTGGGCGCGGCACTGCTCACCGAACAGCACGGTGCCGGCGGCTACGGCTGGATCGCCTCGGCCGACGGCGCCGGAACCATCATCGGCGGCCTGCTCGGCATGCGGGTCCGCCCGCGCCGCCCGCTCGTCGCGGGGGCCTGCGCGATGTTCTTCTTCGCCCTCAACCCCCTGGCACCGGCCCTCGGTTGGTCGTTCACGGTGACCGCGCTGACCGGGGTCGTGGCGGGTTGCGGCTTCGCGTTCTGGGGCGTCATGTGGGCGACGAGCGTGCAGTCCCACATTCCCCTCGCGGTCCTGAGCCGTGTCTCGGCCTACGACGTGGCCGGTTCCATCATGGTCATCCCCCTGGGGCGAGCCCTGGCCGGCCCGGCGGCGGACGCCTTCGGCGCGGACCGGGTGCTGCTGTTCTCCTCGGTCATGGGCATCGCCCTGATCGGCGTCATGCTCGCCCTACCCGCGATCCGTGCGCTGGGACGCTCACCGAAGGAGGAGTCGCCGAAGGAGACACCTGTGGTGGTCGCGGACGCCTAGTCGCTGTCCTGTGGGTCACGCATGAACGGGAACAATCGTGCGCGGGGATTCCCGGGCGCGGGCGAGTCGGGGAACATGGTCCGGTACTCAGTCCGCGTGCCACCTGGACGTGACCGTGACCGGACCGCTCGACGGGAGTTCGTCATGCACGATCCCAAGCTCACCCACCAGGAACGGATGATCCTCGAAGGCATCGAAGAGGGCCTTCGAGGCGATGAATCCCTCAACCGCCGGCTGCGTACGCTCGGTCTCGCGCACGCACGGCGGCACGAGGGTGCGGGAGGCGCCTGGGGCGCGGTCCTGCGGAACCGGCTGGGCTGGTGCACCATCGTCCTCGGCATCGCCTGCGTGGCCCTGTTCGGCCTCGCCGCCGCGTCCTCTTCGCCCGCACCGATCTGGTGCTTCGCCGCTGTGTGGGTGGTCACCGCGGTATGTCTGATACGGCTCCTGCAGCGCGCGGTCGAACGCCGCAGGAACGTATCGGCACGACGGGGAACGGACTGACTCGCTCACTCCGCGACATCACTCCTCGGCCTCGACCGGCGATCCTCAGCGACGCCTCCGAGCCGTCGACGCCCACGACCACGCGGGGCGCCCTCTCGCTGATGTTCATGACCAGGCCCCTTCCCGCTTGGCTCATCGCCGAGCCGGCAGCCCCGTCCTCCTGCTCGGCCACCCGGCACGGCGTGTCCTGGGCATGGCACAGCCGGGTGGGACCGGGCCCGTCGCATGAACCACGGCGACGGGGGCAGCAGCCGGGAGAAGGCCCGGCACCGTGCCGGGCGCCGAGGAGCGACGACGTGACACTCGACGGAATGAGCGTTCTCGTCCTCACCACGAACTACGGGACTGAGCAGGACGAGCTGAACAGGCCGGTCGCGGTGCTGCGCGGGGCGGGCGCCCGCGTGACGGTCGCCGCCCAGCGGCACGAACCCGTCCACACCCTCGTGTCGGACCGGCGGCCGGGCGCCGACGTCATGCCGGACACGACCCTCGCCGATGTCGGCGACGCGGAGGAGTACGACGCCGTCGTCGTGCCGGGCGGCACGGTGAACGCCGACCGGCTGCGCACCGACGACCGGGCGCGGCATCTGCTGGCGGCCTTCGCCGCCGCCGGCAAGCCCGTCGCGGCGATCTGTCACGGCCCCTGGCTCCTGGTGGACAGCGGTCTGGCCCGGGGTCGTGAGCTCACCTCCTATCCGTCGCTCCGCCCGGACCTGGAGAACGCGGGCGCCGGTTGGGTGGACCGGGAGGTCGTCGTCGACACCTCCGGCGGCCATCCGCTGATCACCTCCCGCAGGCCTCGCGACCTCGACGCCTTCTCGACGGCGATCGTCCGCACCCTGGAGGGCCGGGCCGGCTGAGCACCACGAGAGAGGAACCCGATCATGCGCAAGAGCACCGTGGGGAAGGTCAAGGGCGAGATCAAGGAGGCCACGGGCAAGGCGACCGGCGACTCACGCCTGGAGTGGGAGGGAAAGGCCGACCGGATGGCGGCCGCGGCCCGCGAGGGGATCGAGAAGGTGCACCGGAGCGCGCAGAGGGCGCAGGACGAGATGAAGCGACGCACTTCGTGAGCGACCGGAAGGTGGTCGGTACCGTCGCCGCCGTGCCCCGCGGCACGGGCCGCCGCCTTCCCGGCGTCGGCCCGCCGACCCGCCGACGGATCCGGTGATCGCTCGGCCGGACGGGGAGAGTCCACGTAAAGTCCCTCACCATGCAACCCACTTCGGACCTTCCGATACCCACGCACCACTTGGGCAGCACCGCGCAGCAAGTCGTACTGACGACGGTGGGGGGCGTGTTCGCGCTGGTCGGCGTGCTGGCGTTCTTCAAGGCGGATGGCCCGTTCGGCATCGTCCTGCTCCTGGTGATCGGCGTCGCCGGCGCCTGGATCGCCGTCCGGGGCGCGGTCGTCGGCGTACGGGTCGACGCGGCCGGGATCACCGAGCGCGGCCTCGGGCGCTCGCGCACCGTCTCCTGGTGCTCGCTGCGTGAGGTGACCACCAGCCTTCGGGGGACGGGCCCGGCCGGGACGGGCGCTCCTTCACTCGTCCTGCGCGACGGGACCGAGGTACCGCTCCCGGCCATTTCCTCTTACTCCCCCCGCGCCACGCAGACCTACCTGGACGTCATCAGCGGCGCGCACGCGGTTCACCGCGCCGCCTGCCGTGGCTGCGATCCCGCCTGACCGAGGAAGCCTCGGGTCAACGGATGTGTTCGCCTCCACCCCATAAAGGCGAGCCGCAGCATGAGGTGCCATACCGGAGCAAGGGTAGGAAACGTGGAAATAACGCAAAGGCTGACTTAATTTGCCATCTACTCGCATGACCTCCACTCGAACTTCGACCGAAAATCTCGCTTTCGCCATCGGATAGGATTGCCAGCCCGACGCTCCGCTCCTATGATCATCCGGCGCCGCACATAAGTGCCCGCATGGCTTGATTTAAAATCGGAGTCCTCGTGAACAAGATATTGACCCGTGCCGCGACCGTCTCTTCTGCCGTCATCGCGATGAGCATGGTTCCCCTGGCCGGCACCTCCTTCGCCGCGAGCTGTAGCGGGGCGGGCTGCGACAACCAGGGCCCGAGGGCTACGGCCTGCGAGACGGCGAACGTCTCCACGGAACGGACCATCGACAACAACGGCCGCAAGGCCGAACTGCGCTGGTCGATGGGGTGCACCGCGGCCTGGGTCCGCGTGACGAACAACTCCTCGAACTCGCTCTACAACTCCTTCGGGTACATCGAGAAGTACGACGTGTCCGGCAAGCTGATCCGTTCGCTCAGCATCCGGGTCCCGTCCACCACGGGTGGCTCGGACTGGTCGAACATGCTGGGCGGGGGCGGCTACTACTACCGCGTCTGCGTCTCCTTCGTCGGCAACGAGTACCCGATGAAGTGCAGCACGAAGTTCTGAGACATCAGAACCGGGAGACGATGATTCGGACGCTTTTCTCTGTCCGACGATTCCCCCCAGTCAATTCTCCAGTCTTTTCTGCGCCAGAATTCGTACGCCGTACCCCTCACAGGGCTGCACGCACCACAGGGGTCCGGAGCACGTGCCCGCGCAACGGCGCCGACCACGAGAGCCGCAGGTCTGGAAAAGGAGCGGGTCCGAGGGCGTAGCCTGCCCCCGGACCCTGTCAATGCCACTCACATCACACGCCGGCACACTTGAGAACCCGGGTCATTCGTCATTGCGTCGCGTCCTGCCTTTGGACCACCGCCGATCGAGCTCGGCGGACCAGATTCGAACTGGCATTTCGACGCACCTGGGCCCGGGCCCGGTCGATCCGGCGATGAGCGGCGAATGCTGAGTCTGGAGCAATAGTCTGAGATTGACCGCGGTCTGCCTCTGCCTGGTTGGGCCATCCCGGCGTGAAGTGCCGGGAGGAGGACTCGAACCTCCACTGGAACCGCGGATGTCACGACAAGGCTCAGCTTCAGCTTTGCGCTCCTCGCGCACCCCGGCCGTGTTCTGTGGCCGGGGAGTCTGTGGTGTCCCGGCTACCCGAAGAGGTAGCCGAAGACGGCGTCGCCGACCCGCTGGTCGGTGACCTCGGCGCTGTTCGCCTCCTCGCGGGCGAACTTCACCGCCTGCTGGAGCTTCTCCACCCGCTCCAGCAGTTCGTTGACCCGCCGGGCCGGCAGCGCACCGGAGAACTTCACGGTGGTCCAGTAACCGACCGGCACGTCCTCGTAGTACACATCGACCTGCGCCGGGTGCTTGTCCGTCGCCTCCGCCTTCACGTGGTTGCGCGGCACCTTCTTCGTACGGACCGTGCGCACGACCTCGGTCTTCCACGCATCGGTCGACGGGTCCTGCGTCCACGACTCCGCCGCGTCCAGCACCGGAAGCTTGCGCACGAAGGTGTTGATGTCCGTGAGCTGCTTCTCCAGGAACAGGAGGTACCCCACGGGCACCCGCTCCACGAGCACACGCCCGTCGACCGTGATGTCGGCGCGTGCCTCGCAGTTCGCCCAGTCCTTGGTGGCCGTCACATCGAACAGGCGGGTCAGGGCCCGCGCGGTGTCGCGCAGGACGTCCTCGGCCTTCACCTGCACCAGCGTGGACTCGGGCGGCAGTTGCTCACCCTCCTCGTCCTTCGGCTGGTAGGTGCGGGAGATGCCGGCGAGCAACGCGGGCTTCTGCAGTCCGTGATGAGCTGCCGTCAGGTCCTGATGCGCCCGGGACTTGACGCCCTTTTCCACTGCGATGATCTGATTGAGTTTCGTTGCCACGTCGCTGACCCTAGACCGCGAGGCCACGGCTGATCGAATCTTTTTCCGGCCGGCGCCCGCGGCGGGTTCAGCCGCCTCCCAGGACCGTGGCGTACGCGGCCTCCCGGACCTCCAACTCCGGGTGGCGGCGCAGTTCCACGAGGGCCGTTCGGCAACGCTCCGGCCAGTCCAGGCGGGCGCCGAGGGCCGCGGCGAGGCCGACGGCAAGGAGGCCCTCCACCAGGCCGCCGTCGCCGCTCAGAACGCTGATCGCGGTCAGAACGGCGGCGGGGTCGGCGAGCGGCCTGCCGTACCGGTGTGCCTCCTCCACATCCTCGGCCACCCGAGCCGCGAGGACGGGTCGACCCTCGATCGCGGCGGTCAACTCACGCAGAGAGAGCAGCAGTTCGGGTTCTGCCGCCGCCAGGTCGACCGCCCGTACGAGGAGGGCGGTGCGGGTGGCGGTGACCGCCGGTTCGGCGGCCAGCTGCCGGGCCAGGACCGCGCACGTCCGAGGGTCCCGGATCGTCGAGCTGAAGAGGGAGTCGAGGCGACGCCGCGCCGGAAGATCACCGTCGCGTCCGCCGCCCTCCGGTTCGCCGGCCGCGATGAGCGCCAGCAGACGGTCCACGACGTCGTGCAGAAAGCTGCCGGGCGCCGCACCACCGATCGGATGGGGCAGTCCGGACTGGGCGAGCTCCGTCAGTGCGTACCCCGCCCGATAGACGCTCAGGGGCGAGGCGAGGTCGGTGTAGACGTCCGCCAGGGCGCTGCCGGCGGCGGGCGTGTACGGCGCCCAGTCGCGGAGGCCGTACAAGGCTTGGTTCGCCGTCAGTTCCTCGGGGGCGAAGGCCAGCCGGGCGACGAGCTCCCCGTACCGCGACCGGTGGGCGGGGGCCAGTTCCGCCGGGCTCAGGTCCAGGACCGCGTTCCGGGCGGCCTCGGGGCCGTCGGCGACCGCCGACTCCAGCAGGGCCCACATCCGCTCGTCCGGCAGCAGCGTCGCGGCCAGGCCGACGACGGTGGCGTGCACGTCCCGGTGGATGCCCGGGGTACGGCCGACGGTGGACAGGAGCGCGGTGGCGGCCCCCGGGGGCAGATGACGGGCGGCGAGCCTGGCGGCCGCCTTCCTGACGGTGACCTTCACCCCGGTCTCGCGGGTCAGGGCATCATGGAGCAGGGCGGCCACCCGGGTGGGCCGGGCGTGGGCCGCGGCGCGGGCGGCCGCGGACCAGGCGGCCGCCGCCCGGTCGTCGCCCGCGTGGTCGAGAAGGGCGCCGAGGGCCGAGGCCGGGTCGTCGGTGTGGGCGGCCGCGTCCAGGGCCGCCGCCGTCAAGGGGGACCCGACGTCGTCGGTCGAAGGATCCGCCGCCCTCTCGCGCCCGGGCGTGCTCGGCACCGGGGCGGTGTACCGCTGGAGGAGGGCCCTGCCGTGCTCCGGCACCGGGGCCACCGCGCGGAGCAGCGCCGCGCGTTCGTCAAGGCCCCGGCCGGGATCGGCGATGACGGTCGCGGCCAGCCGGACCGCGGCCTCCTGCTGCCGGGGCAGCCACCGGTCGGCGTACCGGAACGGGGGCAAGGGCCGGGGAGCGCCGGCCGCCGGGAACCTGCCGCCCGGAAGAGGTGTCCCGAGCAGGGCGCGGTCCAGCAGGTCGGTGCGTTCCGCGGCGAGGACGGCCAGCACCTGGGGCACGAAGGCCGCGGACGGCTCCCGCGCCAGCAACTGGGCCACGCGGTCGCCCCGCGACGCCGGGTCGGCCAGCCAGGCCACGGCGACCTCGCCGAAGACCCCGTCGGGGCAGTCGCTCAGGGCCTGTTCGAGACGCTTCTGGAGGTCCGGGATCCGGTACGCGCGACGTCCGGCGGACCTGACCAGCGCGAGCAGCGGCGCGACGTCTCCGGAGGCGGCGGCCCTGTCCAGCCACGGTCCGATCGCGCCGAGCACGGCGCCCGCTCCGCCGCCGCGCAACAGGGTGCCCAGGCCTCCGAGCCGTACCGCTCCGGTGTGCGCGGTCAGGGCTTCGACGAGGTGGACGGCGGTCCGCAGGGCGGTGGCACCGACAGCGTCGGCGGGCACGTCCGTGGTGGCCGCGCCGTCGGCGGCGCGCTCGTCCGTGGCGCTGGAGAGGAGCGTCACGGCCAGCGTCCGGATCGTGTCCCGGGTCGCGTGCGAGCAGTCCCGGGCCCTCAGGCCGTCGAGGCACAGCCGTTCCAGGGACGCGGACCCGGCGCGGCCCCCGGCGGACGCGCGGATCGCGAGGGCTGCCACGAGCGCGGGAGCCGGGAGGTCGGCGACGGCGGACAGGGCTTCCTCGCGTACGGGGTCGCGCTCGTTCGTGAGTCGTCCGGAGGCCAGCGCGAGGACCTCCGCGATCTGTCCCGGATCACGGCTGTGGCCGGCGTTGGCGATCAGCTGGTACCAGATCGTCCCGCGCTCGTCGGCGTCATCGGTACCGAGGCCGGCCAGCAGCTCCGGGCGGGCCTCGGCGGCCGGCAACAGGGCGAGGAGGCCCCAGAGGTCCCATCCCGCATGGGGTTCGGCGCGGACCGCGTCGATCGCGGCACGGGCCCGGGCGTGCCGCTCGGAGGGCGGCAGCGGGGCGATCACCCCCGCGTGCGCGCGGACGTTCCCACGCGGATCACCCGCGGCGACGACCGCGTCGACGAAACGGGCCCGGCGCCCCGGCGGCATCGATCGCAGCAGCACGCCGAAGGCCTCCCGGTGGAACCACCGGGCCCCCAGCGTCGGCAGGGAGGGCGGGTCCGCCGCCACCAGTTGCCGCATGACGGCTCGGCCCGGGGTCCGTTCCCACCGTGCGGCCGTCCGGTCGGGGGCGGCGAACCAGCGCACGACGCGCTCGGCGTCGACCGCGACGAGGTCGCCCAGCCGGTCGTGCAGCGGACCGGGCAGGTTGTCGGGGCCGTACCGCTCCAGCAGGTCCAGGACGCGACCCGGTGCGGCGGGCAGCGCTGCGGCGATTCCTGCGGCGTGCCGCCTCCACCAGAGGTCGCGCAACCGCTGCGGTATGCCCCCGAGTTCCCGCTCCGCATGGTCGAGGACGGCGGCGGGATGGCGTACGGCCAGTGTGCTCCAGCCCTCGAAGGCGAGCGCCCCGGCGAGTTCGGGCAGCAGCCGTGCCGTGAACTCCGTCGAGCAACCCGGCAGCAGGCGTGCCGCGTCCCGGTCGCCGTACTCGCCGCGCACCCGGAGCACGAGCCGCTCGGCGAGTCCGGGCCTTCGCCCGTCACGCAACAGCCGCGCGAGGTCGGCGCGGACCACGGCGGGCGCGTCGTCGTAGGCGGCCTCGACAGCGGCGTCCGGGACGGACAGTCGCCGGGCGCCGCGCAGCGCGTACCGACGGACCACGGGGTCCGGGTCGCCGAGCCGGGCCACCAGGTGATCCGGCTCTCCGCCGGTCAGGGCCGCCAGCGCGGCGAGGCGGCGTTCGTACGGGCTTCCCGCGGCCAGAGCGGTGAGCAGGGGCCGCAGTCCGCCTCCGGCGGCGAGCCGGTGAGCGGTGACGGCGGTGAACCGGAGCCGGGCGGCGTGCGGCAGGGGTTCGAGGGCGGCGAGCAGCTGGTCGGCAGTGGAGATCATCGCGGGCATTGTGCCTGACGGGGCTCCGTGACCCCACTGAATATCCCCGCACGGGAACGGCGACGTCCGGCCGGTGGGCGAGCGGGTTTCGCCCGCGCCGTCCTCACTCGGTGGAGGCCGGCGCGTCCCGCTGGACCGGGTTGGTCACCTCCGGCGTCGGCTGTGGCAGGGGGCCGCGGCGGCGGCGCAGCCAGACGTAGAGCATCAGGCAGGGCAGGAGCACTCCGCCGACGGTGAGGGCGAGGAAGGCCGGGAAGCCGCTGATGTGGCTGACCAGCCAGTCGAAGTTCTGCCCGAAGTAGCCGACGACGAAGGACAGCGGGAGGAACACGCTGGCGAGGATGGTGAGCCGTTCCATCGTGGCGCTCTGCCGGAGATTGATCTTGTTCTGCTCGACGGAGATCACCGCGATGTTCGCCTCCAGGACGGTGGTCAGAAGGTCGCGCTGGGCCGCGACCTCCTCGTTGACCAGCAGCAGGTGGTCGTGGACGTCGCGGATGTACGGCAGGAGCGCGGGGGGCGACTTGCCGGACTGCAGGCGCCGCCCGAGCACCGCGAGCAGCGGGTGCACGGCACGGTAGAAGTCGGTCGCCTCACGGCGCAGGAAGTAGATCCGTTGGGTCGGGGCGACCGCCCCGGAGAACACGGTGGCCTCGATCTGCTCGATGTCGCGTTCGAGCTCCTCGACGACCGGCGCGTAGCTGTCGACCACCTGGTCGAAGATGGCCCACAGCGTGGAGGCGCTGCCGGACTTCAGCAGCTCGGGTCGGCTCTCCAGACGGCTCCGGGCTTCGCTCAGCTCGCTCGCGATGCCCTGGCGAACCGTGATCACGAAGTGTTCGGCGAGGAAGATGCTGATCTCGCCGGTGTCGATCTCCTCCCGCTCGTCGTCGTAGCGTGCCGTGCGCAGGATGATCAGTTCGGTGCCGTCCTCGTACTGCTCCGCCTTCGGCCGCAGGTGGAACGTCCGGGCGTCCTCGACGGCCAGCTCATGCAGTCCGAAGACCTCACGGACCCGGCTCAGCTCCTCGGGGCTCGGTTCGAACATGCCCAGCCAGACGAATCCGCCCAGCCTGCAGCGCGCGGCCGCCTGCTCCAGCGGCATCGCACCCTCGTGCTGCCGACGCCCGTCCCGGTAATGAGCGCAGTCGACGATCATGGCCGCCTCCTCTCGGCCGGCCGACGTGCGCCGCCTCCTGCCATCGGCGGCGCGTGCGCCGTACCGACCTCACACCCATAGATGCTCCTCCGACTCACCGGGAATGTCCCGCCTGCCCGGCTCGGACTCGACGGTCGGGACGAGCCCGTTGCCCTTCTCACCTCGTCGGAGTCACCATGGCCCCACCCCCGCCATCGCCCCGCCCACGACGCTTCGGGACGTCGATCCTGCCGGTCCTGCTGCCGCTCGCGGTCCTGATCCTGGTGGCCGTGTCCGTCGGGTCGTGGCTGCAGGTCAGCGAGCGGGAGGCGAACGACACGGTCCACGCGATCGGATCCCAGGCCGCCGACCGGGTGGATGTGGAGGCCACCGTCCAGAGCGTCGACGCCGCGGCCAGAGAGCTCGTCCTGCGGGTCCGGGTCACCCCGCGCGGGGCCCTCGGTGAGGAGGACGGGACCGCCCCGGTGGCCGATCTCAGCCTCCAGACCTCCGTGGCGACCCTCAGCGACCTGGCGTTCAAGGCGCACGAGCGGCTCGCGCCCAAGGACGTGCAGGTCGCGACGACGGGTGGTTCGGTCGGCGACTACCCGTTCGACACCTACGAGACCGACATCGAGTTCTGGGCGCTGCTGGGTGGCAAGGAGGTGCCGGTGCGGATGCTCCTCACGAACAACAGCACGCTCTTCTCCGTCTCGGCGACGCCCCCGCCCTCCGGGCAGGAGGCCGTCGTGGCGCTGAGGCTGTCCCGATCGCCCAGCCTGCTCGTCTTCGCGATCTTCATGATGGTCGTGATGTGGGCGCTGGCGGCGTCCGTGCTCCTCGGGGCCTGGTACCTGACGACCCGCGCCAAGGGCCTGGTCTGGCCTGCCATGGCCTGGATGGCCGCCACGCTGTTCGCCCTTGCGGCGTTCCGCAACACCGCTCCCGGCACACCCCCGATCGGTTGTGTGATCGACTGGTTCGCCTTCCTGTGGGCCGAGACCGTCATCGCCCTGTGCCTGATCACCGTGGTCGTTCAGGCGTCCGCACCGCCCTCCGCTCGGACGACACCCACCCCACCTGAGCCACCGATCACCGTCCACCGCGACACGGAGCCCGGCCCGCGCCCCTCTGGTTCGAGGGAGCGGGCCGGGCAGGGGAGCCGGTGCTCGGCTTCTACGGTGTGATCTCGAACTGAGGCGGCTGGAGGCCTGCGAGGCATCCGGTGTTCGGCGCGTTCGGGGTGGCGAAGAAGGAGGTGGTGATCTCCTGCGCGCACCGAGAGTCCGCGAAGACCACGTGGGCGACGTAGGGGACCGTGACGGCCGTGGAGCGGCTCAGCGTACGGGCGGCGTACGCCCCGCTGCTCGGCGCGGTCTGGGCGTCGAACCCGCCGGACAGGACGAGCGTCGGGATGTCGCTGCGCGTCACCTTCCGGATCGAGCGCGGTGCCGCGGGGACGTCCCAGGCGCGGCAGTCCGCGTGGAGCCAGCTGAGCAGCGGAGCGTTGGCCAGCACCGAGCGGGGGAACGACGGGAAGAGCTGCCGCCCTGCCCTGAGCACGTCCTCCTCGCTCTCGTACGGTGTCCACTCGCTGCAGAAGACGCCGAAGGCGAGGCCGTGGGAAACCCTCCCGTTGGCCTGCGGGCTGAGCCTCCCGCCCGCCAACTGCTCGGCGATCCGCTGCGGGTTGCCGTGCGCCAGCTCGTCGAGGGAGCGGGGCACTCCGGCCGCGAGATGACTGGCGAAGGTCAGCCAGTTCACCAGCAGTCCGCCGTCCAGCACGACCTTCACCGGCTCCGGGTGGTCCGGGACCGTGACGGTGGTGGTGACCGGTCGGGCCTCCAGCTCGCGGACGAGGCGCTCGAAGGTGGCCTTGAGGTTCGGATAGCGGGCGTTGCATGCGGCCTGCTCCGCGCAGGCCTTGAAGATACCGTCGAAGCCCTCTCGTGCGGCCTTCCAGGTCACGGCCCCTCCGGCGAGGGACGGCGGCAGGACGCCGTCGATGCCGACCGACCGGATGCCCTTCGGGTGCAGGCGCATGTACTGGAGCGCCAGGTCGGTGCCGTAGGAGATGCCGAAGACGTTCCACTGCTTGATGCCCAGCGCCTTGCGCAGGCCGTCGTAGTCGGCGGCGCTCTCGGTGCCGTTGTAGGCGCTGAGGTCGGCTCCGCGGCTCACCAGCCGGTCGCGGCATTCCCGCGTCTCCTCGACGTGCAGACGTCCGGTGGACGGCGCGCCGAAGACGAGACCGAGGGCACGCGCGGCGAACGCGTCCACGTTCGGGCAGGTGAGCTCCGGGTCGGCGGAGTACGTCCCCCGCTGGGACATGAAGATCACGTCACGGTCGCGGTTGAGCCCACCGGCGACGGCCATCGGGATCTCGGACACCGCGTCGTCGCCGGGCCCGCCGGCGAGCCACACGATCGGGTCGGACGCCCGTCTGCTGGTGGCCGCGGGGATGATCGCGACACCGAGGGTGATCTTCTTCCGCGCCTTGTGGCGGGAACGCTTCTCGGGCACGGTGAGCGTTCCGCAGCGGGCGCGCTCCAGGTCGGGGATGGGGTCCGCCGTCCTCGGGCAGGGGCCGGGCTCGAAGCGGGCGTCGCCCGCCGTCCGGGCGACCGTGCCGAGCGGCTCCGCGACGCCGGACTCGGCTTGTGCGGGCATCGCGGCGAGGCCGGCGACGAGGACACTCGCGGTGGCCCCGGCGAGCAGGGCCGCGAGGCGGCGCGACGTGCGCCGGCGAGGGGGTGGGCAGAGGGACGTCATGTTCGCTCCGGGAGGGGGGTGATGGTGAACGGTGCCGGTGCGAGTCCTGCGACGCAACCGGTGTCGGGCGCGGTCGGACGCGCGAGGAAGGACGCCAGGACGCTCTGCGCGCAGGGCGACTGGGGAACCACGAAGTGGCCGATCCCGGGAATCCGCACGGCGGTCGAGCGGGGCAGCGTGCGTCCCGTGTACGGCCCCCACTTCGCTCCGGTCTTGGCGTCGAAGGTTCCGGAGACGATGAGCGTCGGCACCTTGCTGAAGGTGGCCACCCGCTGGATCGCGGTGCGGTCCGGGACGTTCCAGACGCGGCACAGGTCGTGCTCGAAGGGCAGCTGCGGTGCTTGGGCGAGGACCGTGTCCGGCCACCCGGGGAAGGCCCGGCGCCCCGCCGCCAGGAGGTCGGACTTCGAATGGCCCGGCACCCATTCGCTGCACGCCACCGAATGCGTCAGACCGTGGGCCATCTCGCCGATGACGGGCGTCGCGCCGGCGGCTTGTACCTTCGCGAGGCGCTCGGGGTTGCCGCGGGCGAGTTCGTCGAGTGCCGCGGGGACGTCCACGGCCGGCATGGCGCGGCCGTTGGTGACCAGGATGTTCACCAGGGTTCCCCCGTCGAGGACGACCTTCACCGGGTTCCCTCCCCCGGGCGGCTCCACCGTCAGCGTCAGGGGGTTCGCCTCCAGGCGCCGGACCTGTTCGGTCAGTGTCCGCGGGAGGTCCGGGTAGCGGCTCTTGCAGCTCGGCTGGGCCGCGCACGCGTCGAAGATCGCACCGATTCCCTCCCGGGCGCTGTCCCAGGTCCACGGCAGGCTGACGATCTGCGGGGGTACGACCGAGTCGATCGCCACCGAACTGATCCCCTGGGGGTGCCGGCGCAGCAAGGTGAGGGCCAGGTCGGTGCCGTAGGAGTAGCCGTATACGTTCCACCGCTCGACGCCCAGCGTCCTGCGCAGGTCGGCGAAGTCGGCGGCGTTCTCGGTGGTGTTGTAGGCGCGCAGATCGACGCCTTCGGCCGTCAACCGGTCCCGGCACTCCTTCGCCGCCCGTACGAGCCGCCGTCCGGTCGAGGGCGCGTCGTAGCGCAGCCCGACGGCCTCCCCGTAGAACCGGTCGATCTCCGGGCAGGCGAGGTTCGGACGCGAGTGGAGCCCTCCGCGCTGGGTCATGACGATCAGGTCGCGGTCGCGGTTGACCTTGGAGTCGATCAGGAAGGGGATGGCCCCGATCGCGTCGCCGCCGGGCCCCCCTTCCATGAACACCACCGGGTCTCCGGCGGGCTTGGTCGACGTGGCCGGAATGATGGCCACGGTCAGCTTGATGGTCCGTCCGCCACGATGGGCCCGGTTCTCGGGCACCTCCAGGAGCCCGCACCGGCCGGGGATCGGCTCGGGCGTGTCCGGGCAGGGACCGGGCACGAACCGCGCCGGAGCACCACCCGGCGGGGGCCATGGGAGGTCTGACGACCCGGCGCTGCTCGGTGTCGGGGCGACGGCGCCCAGGAAGGCGAGGCCCGCTGCGGCCACCGCCGCCTTGGTGCGCGCGTCCCCGGGGGTTCGCCGCGCGTGGTGGTGTTCCCCCCGTTTCCGTACGAACCAGCCGCTCCCCCGAACGGCCGGTAGGCAGCCCGTCCTGTCGTCCTGTTCCGTCATGATCCCGTCTCTCCCGCGTGGTTGACCCTCTCGACTGTCCCGGCTGGGACGATGCCGTCCGGCTCGGCCCGCTGCCGCGTGGTTCGGGCGGGCACCGCCGTGGACCAGCCTGAATTCGCGGCGGGAGGTCCACCACTCGTGGGGTCCACCCGGAGCAGCCGGGCGCGACGGGAGGCATCCGGCCGGGTGTCGACGCGCTCCTGCCGACCGGGGGTTTCCGTGGAGGGCCACCCGTGGCCGCTGGTTTCGACTGCGGGGGCGTAACGTGCTCACGCGCACGAGGGCGTCGTCTCAGCAGCGGAAACGTCGCCACCCGCGGATTCAATGACGGTTCAGGTGGGTCGTTGCGAGGAGGGGCCGCTCGCAACGACCCGCCTGCGGCCCCCACGGCAAAGGCCGGGACCACCGCCGCCTCGCGTGTGCGGGTTCTCCGGTCCACCTCCGCTCACGCGGAGAGGACCGGCCTCGTCGGCGGCGGGTCCATCTTCGTCTTGGTGGAAGCTTCTGAGCCCAGCACAGAGTTGACGATCAGTCGGCAAGGCGGCGAAGGGCAGCCCGGCCCCGCACACCCCGTTCGGGTATCGGCCGGCAGAAGGACATCAGCCGGCAGCGGAAGGACCAGGTCAGCGCACCCGCCCCCGGGCCTTGAGCGGGGTCGGGGGGACCTCCGGGGCGTCCAGGCGGTCGCCGTCGTAGCCCTTGACCTCGCCGAAGCGGTCGCTCGCCGTCCAGGCCTCCCGCGCCTCGCGGATCTCCTCGTCCGTGCGACCCACGAAGTTCCACCACATGACGATCTCCTCCTCGAAGGGCTCGCCGCCGAGGAGCATCAGGCCGGCGTCGGAGACCGCGCGGAGGGGCAGCTCGGTGCGGCCGCAGCCCAGGTAGAGCATGGAGCCGGGGAGGACCGGGACGCCGTCGACATGGGCCTCACCGGACATGGCCAGGACGGCGTACTCGAAGTCGGGGTCCAGGGGGAGGTTCGTCTCGGCGCCGGCCGTGAGCGCGAGATCGGCGCCGACGATCGGGGTGTACGTCGTGCCGGGCGAGACGGCGCCGTCGAGCTCGCCGAGGATGACCGTGGCCGTGAGGCCCGGGGTGGTGACCCGGGGCAGATCGGCATGGTGCTGGAAGTGCGGCTCCACATGGCGGTGGGTGTCGGGGAGGGCCACCCAGAGCTGGGCGCCGTGGAGGAAGCGGGCGTGCGACGTGGGGCTCTCCTCCGAGTGGGAGATGCCCCGGCCCGAGGTCATGAGGCCCAGTTCGCGCGGCCGGACGGTCTGGAGGCTGCCGGTGGAGTCCCGGTGCAGGACCTCTCCGTCGTGGAGCCAGCTGACGGTCTGGAGTCCCATGTGCGGGTGCGGCGGAACCTGCATGCCCGGTTCGTCGGCGATGTCGTCCGGCCCGTAGTGATCCACGAAGGCCCAGGCTCCGACCATCCGGCGGCCCAGGTTGGGGAGCAGTCGGCGGACCTCGGTCGACTCCCCGAGCTGAACGTGGCGGGGGCTGAGGAGTTCCCGTACCGGCTCGGCGACGACGAATCCGCGACCGCCGCACACGGTCAGCGCGGCCTGACGATCAAGATTGCTCATGCTCAACCTGTTCCTGTCCGGAGAGAGTGACCATAGTGGAATGTTCAACCATCTCGGTTTGTTGACCTGGTCGACCACCCCACAGGGTGGCAGATCCGGGCCTCTGGAAAGGGCGAGCAAGTGAGCGACACGTACTACGAGTTCGGAACAGCCGGCGAACGCTGGGACCGGGCCCGGTTCTTCTTCGACGCGAAGGAGTACGGAACCGCCGTGCGCGTCCTGCGCGGCCTGGTCGCCGAGCACCCGGAGCAGACGGCCCAGCGACTCCTCCTCGCACGGGCCTACTACCACTCCGCCCAGCTCTCCCGCGCCGAGGCGGAACTGCGGGAGATCCTGGAGCGCGACCCGGTCGAGCACTACGCCCGGCTGATGCTGGGTCGCACCCTGGAGCGCCTGGGACGCACGGACGAGGCCGCGCCGCACCTGCGGATGGCCGCCGCGATGACCGGCGAGACTCCCCCGGCCTGACGCGGCCGGTCCGACGCGGCGCGTGACACCGTCGACTCGGCGTGGCGCGTGACACCGCCGCGCTGACGCGGCGCGTGACACCGCCGCTCCGGCGCGGGCATCCGCCACGCGCCTCCTGACGCGGTCCCGATACCCCCGTCCGGTATATTCGGCGGCCAGGAGGTCCTGGCCGTGGGTACACACCGAGCAGAACGCCGTCGACGAGCAGAAGGCGCCCTGGCGCACCTTCTGCTCGTCGTCGTGCTCGCGCTCGGGGTGTTCCTGATGCATGCCGTCGGCCACCCCGAGGGGTCCGGCGGCGGCATGGAGCCCCCTTCCGCGTCCGCCCACCACTCCGGCGCCGCCTCCCACGACGGCGACGACTCCGACGCCCGGCACGAACCGGGCACGGGGATGGACATGACCACGCTGTGCGTGGCCGTCCTCACCGGCTGGCTGCTCATGGGGCTCGTCAGAGCCGCGCTCGGACGACGCCCCGACTGGATGGCCCTCCTCCTCGCGCGGCTCACCCCCGCACTGGGGCCGCACGCACCCCCGCCCCGACCTCCCGACCTCGCCCGGCTGTCCGTCCTGCGGATCTAGGCCGTACCGCCACCGCGGGCGCCTCGCGCTGCCCGTGAACGCCTTCGGCCTGCCCATTTCCGTCTGTACGACCAGCACCCGAGGTATCACCCATGCGTTCCTTCACCCACCGCAGCGCCAGGAAGCTCGCCCTCCTCGGCGCCGCCACCGCGACCGGGCTCCTGCTCACCGCCTGCGGCACCGACGACGGCAAGACCGGAATGGACCACGGCGCGTCCTCGTCCGCGTCCCCGTCCCCGTCCGCAGCGGCTTCCACCCCCGGTTCCGCCTCGGCTTCCGCCACCGCGGCCGCCGCCCCCGGCGCCTTCAACGACGCGGACGCCATGTTCGCGCAGATGATGATCCCCCACCACGAGCAGGCCCTGGAGATGGCGAAGCTCGCCGAGGGCCGGGCCGAGGACCCCGAGGTCAAGAAGCTGGTCACCGCCATCGAGCAGGCCCAGGACCCGGAGATCCAGAAGATGAAGGCATGGCTCAAGGGCTGGGGCAAGCCCGAGTCCGCCGGTCACGGCTCCGGCGGCGGGGGCGGTCACGGCATGGCCGGGATGATGTCCGAGCAGGACATGAAGGATCTGGCCGCCGTCAAGGGCAAGGCCTTCGACCGCACGTTCGCCGAGCTGATGATCGCCCACCACGACGGCGCCGTCGACATGGCCGAGGACGAACAGAAGAACGGCCGGAACGCCACGGCCAAGGCGCTCGCCGACGACGTCGTACGGACCCAGTCCGCCGAGGTCGCCACCTTGAAGAAGGTCCTCGCCCGCCTCTGACCCGGCCCGGCTCCACCCTTCCCGTACACGCGCGCGTGGCGCAGGCGGCCCGTCCCTCCCCGGGGCGGGCCGCCCCCCGCCGCCTCCCCTGATCCACAGGCGAAAGAACGATGAAGAAGCCTTTCTCCGGCCTCTCGGCCCTCACTCTCCCCCTTCCCCTCCGCCGCACCCCCACCCTCACCGCCGCTGCCACCGCCGTCACCATGGCCCTGGCCCTCACCGCGTGTTCGTCGTCCGGGGACCCGGCCCCCGAGGGCGGGTCCGGTGCGGCCCTCAGTCACATCCACGGCCTCGGCGTCCGCGGCGAAACCCTCTACGTAGCCACCCACCAAGGGCTCCACACCCCGGACGCCGACGGCCGGCCGACCCCGGTCGGCGACCGCCGCGACGACTTCATGGGTTTCACCGTCACGGCCGGGGGAGCCTTCCTCGCAAGCGGCCACCCCGCCCCCGGCGGCGACGGGCCCGCCGACCTCGGTCTCATCGCGTCGACGGACTCCGGACGCACCTGGCAGGAGAAGTCACTCGCCGGGAAGGTCGACTTCCACGCCCTGGACACCGCAGCCGACTCCACCGTCTACGGGTACGACAGCACCAACGGCCTGTTGCGGGTCAGCGCGGACGGCGTCACCTGGGGCGACCGTGCCACGCTGCGCGCCGTCGACATCGCCGTCTCCCCCACCGCCCCGGGCACCGTCCTCGCGACCACCGAAACCGGAGTGGCCCGCAGCACGGACGGCGGCCGGAGCTTCGCCCCGGGTGCGGGCCGGGTCCTCGCGCACGTCTCCTGGGGTGCCCCCGACGCCCTCTTCGGCATCGATCCGAACGGCGTCCTCTTCCGCGGTACGGGCGGCGGCACCGGATGGACGCGCGTCTCCACCGTCCCGGGCGGAGGCCCGCAGGCGCTCACGGTCGTGGACGCCCGCCGTCTGCTCGTCGCGACTCAGGACGGCGTGTACGAGTCCCGGAACGCGGGCCTCACCTTCGATCGGCGGATGGTGGTGAAGTCCGGGAACGACGGCCACTGACCGACGGCGGCATCGGCGTCGCACGACACCGGCATCCTCACGGCGGAGGCCGCCGGGTCACCCGGACCCGGCGGCCGTTCACCCCCACGGGTGCTCCGCGCCGCCTCCCCGGCTCAGTGCTCCACGACCACTTCCCCGCCCACCACGACCGTCTCCGCCACCGTGCCCGGGATCTCCTCCGGGGCGATGCGCAGGATGTCGCGGGAAAGGACGACGAAGTCGGCCAGCTTGCCGACCGTCAGCGAACCTCGCTCATGCTCCAGGAAGTTGGCGTACGCGGAGCCCATCGTGTAACCCTCGACGGCGGCGACGACGTCGATCGTCTCGCCCGCCGTCCAGGCCTCCCCGCCACCGGGCGGGCGACGGGTCACGGCGGCGTGGATACCGACCATGGGGTCCATCTCGGCCACGTTCCAGTCGCTGGAGAGGGCGAGGACGGCGCCCGCCTCGCTCAGGCTGCGCAGCGGCCAGGCCTTGTGCCAGCGGCCGGGGCCGACGTTCTCGGCCCAGTCCTGGCCCGGTCCCGCGATGTCCGGGGCGGCGTGCCGGGGCTGCATGCAGGCGACGACGCCGAGTGCGGCGAAGCGCGGGGTGTCGGCCGGGTCGAGGCACTCCACGTGGACGATCTGGTGGCGGGCGTCACGCGGCCCGTTGGCGGCCCGGGCCCGCTCGACGGCGTCGAGGACGGTACGGATGCCCCGGTCGCCGGTGGCGTGGACGAAGCACTGGAAGCCGCGCGCGTCGAGCCGGGTGAGCAGGTCGGCGAACTCCTCGGGCGGGTAGAAGGTGTCGCCGCGGTGGTGGGAGCAGCCGGCGTACGGTTCCAGGAGGGCGGCCGTACGGGGTTCCACGACGTCGTCGATGTACAGCTTGAGCGGGCCGACCCGCAGCCGGTCGTCCGCGAACTCCTTTGCCACGGACTGGAATTCGTCCAGGTCGGTGTCGGTCGTGCCGCGGGGGTGGAACAGCGCGGCGACGATCCGGGAGCGCAGACGGCCCTCGGCACGGGCGCGCTGGAAGAGGGCGAGGTCGTCGAGCGAGTTCTGGGGTTCGACGACGGTGGTGATGCCGAAGGCGATGGCGTCGTCGAGGCTCTTGGCGAGGCGGCCGTACTGCCGGTCCGGGGAGGCCCACGGGACGCCGAGTTCACGAAGGGAGCGGTGGCCGTCGCGGGAGAGTCCCCTGACCGCGAAGTCCTTGACGAAACCGGTGGGTTCGCCGGTCGTCGGGTCCGTGACGGCCCGCCCGAAGGGGAGGTCGGTGTGGTCGCGGTCGACGCCGAGCCGCCGGAGGGCGGCGGTGTTGAGCCAGGCGGTGTGGACGTCGTAGCTGAGCACGAGGGCGGGGGTGTCGCCGGTGGCCGGGTCGAGGTCGGCGGCGGTGGGCATGCGACCGTCGGGGACGGCGGAGTAGTCGAAGGCCTCGGCCTCGATCCACTCGGCGTCCGGGTGTGCGGTGTGCCAGGTGCGGATGCGGTCGTGGATCGCGTCGAGGGTGCGGGCGCCGGCGAGTTGGACGCAGGCGTCGTCGGAGCCGAGGCGGACGTGGTTGTGGGCGTCGACGAAGCCGGGCAGGACGAGCCGTCCGCCGCCGTCGAGGACCCGGGTGCCGGGCCCGGCCCAGGCGCCGGCCTCGGCGTCGGAGCCGATCCAGACGATCCGGCCGTCACGTACCGCGAGGGCCTCGGCCTCGGGGAGCGCGGGGTCGACGGTGTGGATCCGGGCGCCGGTGAGGAGGAGGTCGGCGGGGACGGGAGTGTTCGCGGTGGCGGGGGTGGTGCTGTTCATGCGGGGTGACTCCGTGACGTGCGTACGAGGGGTGGTGAAGGGGTTGCCGGGGCGGAGTGGGGGGCCTCAGCCGCGTACCGGCGCCACGGTCCGTCGGGCGAGGAGCACGTACACCAGGGCCGAGACTCCCGCACCGAGCAGCGTGAGGTCCGCGCCGCCGAGCGGGGTGACGAGCGGGCCGGTCCACAGCTCGGAGTCGCAGGTGAGCGCCGAGAAGAGGAGGCCGGAGGCGAGCGCGATCAGGCCCGCCGGGTGCCAGCCGGAGCGGTACCAGTACGTCCCGCCGGTGCTCGCGTGCAGTCCGGCGGAGTCGTACGTGCAGCGGCGGAGCACCATGTCGGCGAGGAAGACGCCGCCCCAGGGGGCGAAGACGATGATCAGGAGGGAGAGGAAGGAGAGGAGCGAGGTGGTGAAGTCGGTGAGGAAGAGGGCGCCGAGGGAGCCGACGGCCGTCACGGCGGCACTGATGACGATGGCGCGGGCCCGGCTCCAGGGGATGCCGAGGACCTGGAGGTTCAGGCTCGACGAGTAGAGCGTGATGATCGAGTTGGTGACCGACCCGCCGAGGACCAGGGCCAGGAAGAGCGGCTGGAACCAGCCGGGGAGCAGGCTCTCGGTGCCGGCGACGGCGTCGGTCATGTCGACCTGCGTCGCCGCGGCCACCCCGGCGACGCCCAGGGCGACGGAGGAGACGAAGCCGCCGAGGGCTCCGCTCCAGGTCACGGCCTTGAGGGAGGTCGTGCGGGGCAGATAGCGGGTGTAGTCGGCGGGCATGGGGAGGTAGGAGAAGGGGCCCGCGAGCATCACCACGAAGGCGAGGCTCCAGCCGGCGGCGCCGGGCGCGGCGGAGGGGGCGGAGGTGTCGGCGCCGGGCAGTACGAGGACGAGCAGGGCGGCGAATCCCGCGGCCAGGACGTAGGCCATCCAGCGTTCGGCGAACTGGACGGTGGCGTGGCCCCAGAGGGCGACGGCGAAGGTCAGCGCGAGGGTGACGCCGAGGGCGAGCGCCCGGGCGGCGGATCCGCCGCTCCAGCCGAGGTCGGCGAAGAAGGCTTCGAGGGCGAGGGTGCCCACCACGGTGTTCACGATCGTGTAGCCGATGCTGACGATCCAGTTGAGCAGGCCGGCCGGCCAGTTGCCGCGTCGGCCGAAGGCCGCGCGGGAGATGACGAGGGTGGCGGTGCCGGTGCGGACGCCGCTGAGTCCGGCCGCGCCGATGGCGAGGAAGGAGAGGCCGCCGATCACGACGACGGCGGTGGCCTGCCAGAAGGAAAGGCCGAAGGCGACGGCGAGGGCGCCGTTGATCACGTAGGTGAAGGTGAGGTTGGAGCCGAACCAGAGCCAGAAGACGTCCTTGGCGCTGCCGTGGCGTTCGGCGTCGGGTATGGGGTCGATCCCGTGCTCCTCGACCTGGAACACCTCGTCCCGGGCCGTGGTCGCCGTGGCCCCCGTGGTCGCCGGCGCCGTCTCGTGTCCGAGCACACCGCACCTCCTGATCTTGAATGCCGTTCTAAGTTTTAGAATGGCATTCAAGATGTGCGATGGGTTCCGGCCACGTCAAGACCTTCGGGGGTTGCGATTAGGGTCGACCCGGAGCGAACGCACCGGCGGATCGGCGGAACGGGGACTGTGGCGGTGGCAGGGTCGGCACGACGGCGGGACGGGCACGTCACCCAGGAACGGATGCTGGAGGAGGCCATGACGGCGATCGCCGAGGACGGCCTCTCCTCGCTCACGATGTCGGCCCTCGCGGAACGGCTGGGCACCAGCGGCGGCCACATCCTGTACTACTTCGGCAGCAAGGACCTGCTGCTGCTCGCCGCGCTCCGGTGGAGCGAGGCCGCGCTCGCCGAGGAGCGCCGCGCGCTGCTGTCGCGGCGGACCACGGCCGAGCGCAAGCTCGACCAGTTCCTCCGGCTCTATCTGCCGCACGGCCCGCGCGATCCGCGCTGGACCCTGTGGATCGAGCTGTGGGCGCGCACCCCCGGCAACAGCGCGCTCGGCGAGGCACAGGAAGAACTGGACCGGGGCTGGCAGGAGGACCTGGAGGCCCTGCTCGCGGCGGGGGTCGCCCGACGGCGTTTCGCCCCGCTCGACGTCCGTGCCCGCGCCTCCGAACTCCTGGCCCTGCTCGACGGGTTGAGCACCCGGGTCGTCCTGGGCCAGGAGTCCGGCCGCGATCCTCGGCCCGCCCTGGAGGCCGCCCGGTCGGCCGCACGGGCGCTCGTCGCCCCGTACGCCTCCCGTGCCTCCGATGCGGACGGCGCCCCGGGCGGCACCACGGATTGACGGCGCGTCAGCCCCGGTAGGCCTCAAGCAGACGCAGCCACGCCTCGCTCAGGGTCGGGTACGACGGAACGGCGTGCCACAGGCGGGCGATCGGGACCTCGCCGACGACCGCGACCGTCGCCGAGTGGAGCAGCTCGCCGATGCCCGGGCCGACGAAGGACACGCCCAGGACTACCTCCCGGTCGAGGTCGACGACCATCCGGGCGTGCCCGCGGTAGCCCTGGGCGTAGAGCCCTGCCCCGGCGACCTGACGCATGTCGAGGTCCACGGCCCGGACCCGGTACCCGGCACGCTCGGCCTCGGCCAGCGAGAGGCCGACGGCGGCCGCCTCGGGGTCGCTGAACACCACCTGCGGTACGGCGGTGTGGTCGGCGGTGGCCGCGTGCGGACCCCAGCTCGCCCCGTCCAGGGGCTCGGTGTTCCCGGCGCGGGCGGCGATCGCGGCACCGGCGATCCGGGCCTGGTACTTGCCCTGGTGGGTCAGGAGCGCTCGGTGGTTGACGTCCCCGACGGCGTAGAGCCAGTCGCTGCCGGTCACCTTGAGGCTGTCGTCGACGTCGAGCCAGGAGCCCGGCTTCAGACCGACCTTCTCCAGGCCGATGTCCTCGGTGCGAGGGGCCCGGCCGGTCGCGAAGAGCACCTGGTCGCCCTCGACGTGGTCGCCGCCCTCCAGGACGACGGTGACCGGTCCGGTACCCCCGTCGCGTACCACCGCGCTGACCGTGACGCCGGTACGGACGTCCGCGCCGCGCGCGGTGAGCGCTGCGGCCACGTGCTCGCCGACGAAGGGTTCCATCCGGGGCAGCAGTCGCTCGCCCCGTACGAGCATCGTGACCTTGGCACCGAGGGCGTGCCAGGCGGTGGCCATCTCCACGCCCACCACTCCCCCGCCGACCACGATCAGCCGCCCGGGCACCCGGTCGGAGCTGGTCGCCTCGCGGCTGGTCCAGGGCCGTGCCCCGGTCAGGCCCGGCAGGTCGGGAAGGACGGCGCGGCTGCCGGTGCAGACGACGACCGCGTGCCGGGCGGTCAGGACATGGCGCTCGCCCTCCGGCCCCGCGACCTCGACCCGGCGCGGCCCGAGGAGGCGGCCGTGGCCCCGGAAGATCCGTACGCCGATCGAGTCCAGCCAGTCCACCTGGCCGTCGTCGGTCCAGTCGCCGACGACGGCGTCCCGGTGGGCGAAGACCTCAAGGGCGTCGAGCGGACCGTAGACCGACTCGCGCAGGCCGGCGACCTTTCGGGCGTCGGAGCGGGCGAGCACGGGGCGGAGGAGCGCCTTGCTGGGCATGCAGGCCCAGTACGAGCACTCGCCGCCGATCAGCTCGCTCTCGACGATCGCGGCGCTGAGGCCGGCGGCCCGTACCCGGTCGACGACGTTCTCCCCCACCGGACCCGCGCCCAGGACCACCACGTCGTACTCGTACTCGTGCTCGCTTTCCACCGTTCGCGTCATGGGTAACAGTCTGGCTCAGCGGTGCGGAATAGCGCGGCTCGATACGCCGTTGTGCCGGGCGAGTCCCCAGGGGACCGTGAGGACACCGCCAGGAGATCCCCGAAAGGTAGGAAGCATGAGCACCGTAGAGCTCACCAAGGACAACTTCGACGAGGTCGTGAGCGGCAACGAATTCGTCCTGATCGACTTCTGGGCTTCCTGGTGCGGTCCCTGCCGTCAGTTCGGTCCGGTCTACGAGGCCGCCTCGAAGCGTCACGAGGACCTGGTCTTCGCCAAGGTGGACACCGAGGCCCAGCCGGAGCTGGCGGCGGCGTTCGAGATCCGCTCGATCCCGACGCTGATGATCGTGCGCGACAACGTGGCGATCTTCTCGCAGCCCGGCGCGCTGCCCGAGGCCGCGCTCGAGGACGTCATCGGCCAGGCCCGGAAGCTGGACATGGACGAGGTCCGCAAGTCCGTCGAGGACGCCAAGCAGCAGTGACCCACCGCGAGGGGGGTACGGGAGTCGCTCCCGTACCCCCCTCGCGTGCTGTCCCCGGGGGCTCGGCTGCCGCGCCCCCTCGCGTGCTGTCCGGGTGTGTTCCCGCGTCGCGCACCGGCGTGCGGCGCGGGCGAGTGGGGCCTCAGCGCTCCAGGACCAGGGCGAGCCCCTGACCGACACCGATGCAGAGGGCGGCGAGGCCGGTGCCCGAGCCGGCCGCCGCCAGCTGGTGGGCCACCGATCCGGCGAGGCGGGCGCCCGAGGCACCCAGCGGGTGGCCGATGGCGAGGGCGCCGCCGCGCGGGTTCACGATCTCGGGGTCGAGTTCCGGCCATTCCGCGAGGCAGCCGAGCGACTGGGCCGCGAAGGCCTCGTTGAGCTCGAAGGTCCGTAGGTCGGCGAAGGAGCGCCCCGCCTTCTCCAGGGCCCGGCGGACCGCCTCGACCGGTCCGAGACCGAAGAGCTGCGGTTCGATGCCGGTGACGGCGGAGGTGCGGATCCGGGCGAGCGGCTCCCGGCCGGTCTCGCGCAGTCCGTCCTCGTCGACGAGCAGCAGGGCCGCCGCGCCGTCGTTGAGCGGGGAGGAGTTGCCCGCCGTGACGGTGCCTCCCTCGGGTCGGAAGGAGGGCTTCAGCTTGGCGAGGGCCTCCATGGACGTCGAGTCGCGGATGCACTCGTCGCGGGCGAGGTCCACCGACGGGTAGGGGACGACCTCGTCGTCGTACAGACCCTTCGCCCAGGCCTCGGCCGCCTTGCGGTGGCTGGCGAGGGCGAAGGCGTCCTGCTGCTCGCGGGTGATGCCGTGCTTGTCGGCGACGAGTTCCGCGCCCTCGCCGAGGGCGACCGTCCACTCGGCGGGCATGCGCGGGTTCGTCATGCGCCAGCCGAGGGTCGTCGAGTGGAGCTGCTGATGGCCGGCGGGGAAGGCCCGCTCGGGCTTCTGCAGGACCCAGGGGGCGCGGGACATCGACTCGACGCCCCCGGCGATGGCCACGGAGGCGTCGCCGAGGGCGATGGCGCGGGCCGCCTGGACGACGGCCTCGAGACCGGAGCCGCAGAGGCGGTTGACGGTGACGCCGGGCACGGAGACGGGCAGCCCGGCGAGCAGGACGGCCATCCGTGCCACGTCGCGGTTGTCCTCGCCGGCGCCGTTGGCGTCGCCGAAGTAGACGTCGTCGACGCGCGCCGGGTCGAGCGCGGGCGAGCGGTCCACGAGGGCCCGGACGACGTGCGCCGCGAGGTCGTCCGGGCGGACCGGGGCGAGCGAGCCCCCGAACTTCCCGATCGGGGTGCGGACGGCGTCGACGATGTAGACGTCGCGGATGCTCATCGGTTCTCTCCCACGTGACCTTCGGAACGACTCTGTTCGCCTGGTGAAAGGACTTTCGCCCTAAAGACTTTCGTCTTGGCGCGCGCGCAGAGTCTCTGCCCGAAAAACCGCCATGTCAACGGGCCGTTTCGGGACACGGCCGTGGGAGCCCGGGAGGGAGCCGAGGGGATGACGCGAGGAGGCGCCCCAGGTCAGTCGCGTGCCGCCGGGCGGGCGAGGGCCGTGAGGCCGTAGTCGAGCTCGCGTCCGTCGACGAGCAGCGCCTCCACCGTGCGCGTCTCGGGGTCGATGTCGGCCCTCATTCCGTGGCCCTCGTAGATCGGATAGCCCGACTCGCCGTGCCGTCCGGTGGCTTCGACGACGGCCGTACGGACCGCGCTGTCCGTGACGGAGGCGCCGCCCCGGTCCTCGACGTGCGCCGGTACCAGCAGGATCTCGAAACGCTGCGGAACTGTGCTCATGCACCGACGCTAAGCGCTCGACGGGCCTCCCGCCGGACGACCGGTCCGGCGGCCCCGCCGGACGAGGTCTCCCCGCGCGTTCCGCCCGGCGAACGGCCCGGAACGTACCGCGGGACGACCGGACCGGAGGCCCTTCACCGGACGGGCGCCCGGCCGGTGAACCTGCCGGACGACCGGTCAGCTCGACTCCCGCCGGACGACCTCCGAGGCGAGGAGGGCGCGGGTGCGGGGCGGGACCTCCGGTTCCCGTACGGCCCGGTCGACCAGCTCCGCCAGTTCGCGTCCGAGCACCATGTCGATCCGTACGGTACTGAGCCGGGGCCGGAGCAGCCGGCCCAGGAGCAGGTCGTCCGCGCCGACGACGGCGGTGTCCTCCGGCACGGCGACGCCCGCGTCCTGGAGCGCCCGCATGAGGAGCATCGCGTACTCGTCGTTGTACGCGAAGACCGCGTCGAGGCCCAGCTCGCGCCAGCGCGCCGCGAGGGCGTTCGCCGACTCCTCCTCGTACCGCAGCGGCAGGGGTACGACGCCGGCGCCGGTGCCCTCGACGGCGCGCCGCGCGCCTTCGAGGCGGGGACCGGAGAACATCGCCAGGCCCGGCTCCTCGGGGATGACGACCCCGATCCGGCGCCGCCCGCTCTCCACGAGGTGGGCGGTGGCCACCTCGCCGACCCGTCCCTGGTCCATGACGAGGGCGTGGGTGCCCTCGACGCCCTGGGTGCCGAGGGTGATCACCGCCCGTGCCCCGGACCGCTTGAGGATCTCGACGCCCTGGCCGGTGAGCCGGACCTCGCCGAGCGAGACCACGGCCACCGGGCGGAGCTCGGCCCAGGCGCGGGCGGCCTCCTCGCCTTCGAGGCCGACGCTGCCGTACTGGACCACCGTGTAGTCCAGGCGTCGCAGGGCCCACTGGAACTCGTTGAAGAACTGGCTGTAGAGGGGCCCGACCGGGACGTGCGAGGTCGGCAGCAGCACCATCCGGCTGTGGCCGGCGCGCAGGCTGCGGGCGGCGGCGTGCGGCACGTACCCCAGTTCCTCGGCCGCCTCGCGCACCCGGCGGCGGGTGGGCTCGCTGATGCGGACGGCCGAGGTGTTGTTCAGGACGTACGAGACGGTGGCCCGGGAGACGCCCGCGAGGCGGGCGACATCGGCGCTGGTCGGGACCGCGCGCCCGGTGGGGCGTTCGGGAGTGCGTTCGGTTGGCTGGCTCATCGCTCCGGCATCTTTCCAGAACAATCCGGCCCGGGGTCTGGCGGATGGCCGGAAACGAGTGCTACACAATGCTCACACGTGTCATTGACACGTGTCACTACCTCGTTCGATCCGCTTCTCGCCCGCTCGTCGGGCGATCTCCCCAGGAGGGCACCGTGGCCCTTTCCTCCGCCGGGACCGGCTCCGAGACCGGCTCGTCCGGTACTCCCGCCGACCCGTCCGGCTCCACCACCTCGGAGACCGGTGCTCCGGGCCCCGGCTCCCCCGCCGGTCGGCCGACGCGCGGCCTGCTGCCCCTGCTCCTCGGCGGGAACACCGCGATGTACGCCTTGTACGTCGGCGTTCCCGGGATGCTCCTCGCACTCCAGATCGAGGACATCGACCCCGCCGACAAGGTGGCGAACTTCGGCCTCGTCTCCGGCATATCGGCGATCTTCGCCACCGTCTTCAACCCGGTCGCGGGTGCCCTCTCGGACCGCTCGGGCCGCCGCAACCCGTGGATCCTCGCCGGCGGCCTCCTCGCCCTGCCGGTGATGCTGCTCCTCGGCAGCGTCCACACGATCCTGCTGGTGACCATCGCCTGGTGCCTCGGCCAGGCCGTCATGAACGTCTACCAGGCGGCCCTCACCTCCGTGGTGCCCGACCGGGTGCCCATGGCTGCCCGGGGCAAGGCCTCGGCGGCCGTCGGCCTCGGTCTCCCCATCGGCTCGACGATCGGCGCCCTCGTCGGCGCCGCCTTCTCCGAGGACTACCGGACCGGCTACCTCGTCTTCGGCGCGATCGTCGCGGCCACCGCCGTGCTGTTCACGGCCTGCGCCCGCGAACGACGCATGCCTCCGAAGGCCCCGCTGCCGGTCAAGGAGCAGCTCGCGGCCTTCGGCAGCGCCCTCAAGAACCACGACTTCCGCTGGGCCTTCATCGGCCGCGCCCTGCTGATCCTCGGCTACTTCGCCGTCGCCGGATTCCAGCTGTACATCCTCAAGGACCACACCGAGCTGCCCGCCGGACTGAGCCCCGAGGACGCGGTGGCGATCCTCATGCCGCTCAACGCCGTCGCCATGGTGGTCTCCACCGTGCTCGGCGGCTGGCTGTCGGACCGCTACGACCGACGCAAGCTCTTCGTCGGCGCCTCCGCCGTGCTCGCCGCCCTGGCCCTGCTCATCCCGGCCGCCTCGACGAGCTGGACGGCGATGCTCGCCTTCTCCGCCGTCAACGGCCTCGGTTTCGGCTGCTACATGGCGGTGGACACCGCCCTGGTGACCATGGTGCTGCCGAAGGCCGAGGACGCGGCCCGTGACATGGGTGTCCTCAACGTCGCCAACGCGGGGCCGCAGATCGTCGCCCCGTTCGTGGCCTCGCTGATCGTCTCCCTGAGCGGTGGGTACACGGCACTGTTCTTGATCGCCGCCGTACTGTCGGTACTCGGCGCGCTCGCCGTGCGCCCCATCCGCAGCGTGCGCTGACCCCGGTCGGCGTCCGCCGAGCACCGTCAGAGAGGCAGCACCGTGCGCCTGCACACGACCACGTGGGGTTCGGGTGACCGGATCGCCCTGCTCGTCCACGGACTCATGGCCGACCACCGCACCTGGCGGCGGGTCGGCCCGGCGCTCGCGGACCGCGGTTACCGGGTGGTCGCGGTGGATCTGCGGGGGCACGGGGCCAGCGGGCGGGCCGCGGGGCCCGGGGAGTACCGGCCGGAGGACTACGCCGACGATCTCGTCGAGACCCTCCCGGCCGGAGTGGAGCTGGCCGTCGGGCACTCGCTCGGCGGGCTGGTCCTGGCCCTCGCGCTCGAACGCCTGAAGCCGGCCCGCGCGGTCTACTCCGACCCGGCCTGGCACCTGAGGGCGGGGCCCGCCGGTTATCGTGCCGAGGCCTTCGTCCGGGGCACGACGATGACCCGGGAGCAGATCCGCGGCTTCAACCCGGACTGGTCGGACGAGGACCTGGACACCGAGATGGCGTCGGTACGGGGCTGGGACGAGCGGTCTGCGTACGGTCTGCAGGACTTCGTGGGGGCCGATCTGTGGCCCGCCCGTGCCACCGTCCCGTCGCTGATCGTCCGGGCCGACCCGAGCGCGCTGGTCTGGCCCGAGGACGCCCGGATGCTGTCGGGCCGCGGATTCACGGTCCGTTCGGTGGCGAAGGCGGGTCATACGGTCCACCGGGACGACTTCGACGGGTTCATGTCCGCGCTGGACGACTGGATCTGACGTACCGTTCAGGCATGGACGACGCGTCGATGGACTCCTCGATGGTGGGACTGCTCGGCCGGGTGACCGGCACGATCGGGCCCGGTCTCGTCGGTGAGGTGATCGTCCGGATCCGGGGCGGTGCCGAGCACTTCCTCGCCCATCCGGCCTCCTCGAAGGAGCGGATCGACGTCGGAACGGTGGTGATGGTCATGGAACATCTCCCTCCACGCACCGTCTATGTCACAGCCGCGTACGACAGTTGACGCAACCGTTGAGTGGCGCCCGCCACAGGCGCACACTCCCTTCACCGGATCCGCACCGGATCCGGTGAAGGGGGACCTTGTCCATGGGCATCGGCATTCTCGCGGGCGTCGTCGTCGGCGCCTTCGCCGTTCTCATCGCTGTCTTCAAGTCGATGTGGCGCGTCGCGGAACCCAACGAGGCGCTGATCATCTCCGGTTCCAACCACAAGAACGAGGGTCTCGGCGCGGGCATGGGGTTCCGCATCGTGACCGGCCGCGGCACGCTCGTCCTGCCGGGCGTGCAGGCGGTCCGCAAGCTCTCGCTCGACCTCAACGAGACTCAGCTGTCCGTCGAGTGCGTCACCCACCAGGGCATTCCGCTCAAGGTTCGCGGTGTGGTGATCTTCAAGGTCGGTGACGACTTCGTGTCGATCGCCAACGCCGCCCGCCGCTTCCTCGATCAGCAGAAGCTGATGAGCGAGCGGGTGCACATCGTCTTCGCCGGTCATCTCCGCGCCATCGTGGGCGGGTTGACCGTGGAGGACATGATCCGTGACCGGGAGAAGCTGACCGGGCAGGCGCGTTCGGCCTGTGGCACGGAGATGGAGAAGCTCGGTCTGATCGTCGACTCGCTGCAGATCCACGAGATCGAGGACCCGACCGGGTACATCAAGAACCTGGCCGCCCCGCACGCCGCCGCCGTCCAGCGGGACGCGCGGATCGCGCAGGCGGAGGCGAACCGCCGGGCGACCGAGGCCGAGCAGCAGGCCGCGGCGCGCATGTCGGAGGCGACCCGCGACAGCGAGATCCTCCAGGCCGGTTACCAGGCCGAGCGGGACCAGGCCTCCGCGACAGCCCGGCAGGCCGGTCCGCTGGCCGAGGCGGCCTCGCGCCAGGAGGTCGTCGTCCAGGAGACCCGGGTCGCCGAGCTGGAGGGACACCGCAAGGAGCAGCAGCTCCAGGCGGAGGTCCGCAAGCCGGCGGACGCGCTGGCGTACGAGACCCGGACGCTGGCCGCGGCCGAGCGTGACGCCCGGATCTCGGCGGCCGAGGCCGACGCGAAGGAGACCGAGCTGGCGAGCGCGGCCAAGGCCACGGCGACCCGGCTCACCGGTGAGGCGGAGGCGGCGGCGCAGCACGCCAAGGGGCTCGCGGTCGCCGAGGCGACCCGGGCGAAGGGTCTGGCGGAGGCCGAGTCGATCAAGGCCCGTGCGGCGGCGCTCGCGGAGAACCAGGAGGCCGTGGTCGCCCAGCAGCTGGCCGAGAAATGGCCGGAGATCGTCTCCGCGGGCGCGTCGGCGTTCGGGAACGTGGACCAGATGGTGCTGCTCAACGGCGCCGACGGCATGGCGGACGTGTTCGCCAAGGCGCTGACCATGGGCGGGACCGGGCTCGGTCTGGCCAGGCAGCTGCTCTCCACGATGAATCCGGGTACTCAGGAGCGGCTGGGCACCACGGTGGTGCCTCCGGCACCCAGGGCGTCGGAGGAGAGCGTTCGGATCACCGTCGGCGACGAGGAGTAGACGGGTAGCGGCAGCGAGGGGTACGGGCCGGGGCCCGGCGCCGTGACGGCGCCGGGCCCCGGCCTCGTACCCCCGTCGGCTCCCCGCCTCGCTCCGTACTCCGCCGGGCCGCCACGCTCGGGCTCGGTTCTGCTCGGCCCGGGTCTGCTCGGTTCGCCTCGGCTCAGCTCGATTCCGTTCGGCTCTGCCTCAGTTGTGGCCGAACTTCCGTTCCTTGCGGTGCGACGCGTGCTCCACGAGGGGCATCGACGTCTCGCTCTTGGGAGCCGCCGAGGTCTGTTCCTTCGTGGCTGCCTCGGCGCGGTGTTCATGGCCGCCGGTACGGGCTCCCCGGTTCGTCCGGGTCTGTTTCTTGCCCACGATCGTGCCTCCCGTGACGGGTGTCGGACTGTGGTCCGTATCCCCTCAGCCTGGCACGGGGGTGCGGGCACCGCATGTCAGACGGCGGCCGGCCCGACGACCCGGGCGAAGGCGGTCAGCGTCGGCGTGCCCGCGGCGCGGTCCAGCACGGCGAAGACGATCTCCTCGAAGTGGCCGGCGAAGCGGCCGTCCCCGGTGAGCAGCGCCGTGAACGCGCCGGCGACCTGCTCGGGGTCGTTCTGGAAGACCCCGCAGCCCCAGGCACCGAGCACCAGCCGTCGGTAGCCGGCCGCGGCGGCCGTCTCCAGGACCCGCTCGGCGCGGGAGGCGAGGGCGGCCGGCAGGCGACCGGTGTGCTCGGGGGTGCGGCGGCGGACGACACCGGCGTTGGGCGCGGGCGAGGTGAGGAAGCCGACGGTGAAGGGCTCGGCGAGGAGGACGCCCCGGTCGTCGCGGAAGACGGGGACGCGGGGCGAGTGGATGACCCGGTCGGTGTAGAAGACGTCCCGGTCCTCACGGTGGTGGGCGTAGAAGTCGGGGGCGCGCAGCAGGGTGGCGTGGAGGGCGGAGGAGCGGCAGAGCGCCTCTTCCTGGGCCTGGGCGCCGTTGAGGTAACCGCCGCCGGGGTTGCGGGCGGAGGCGAAGTTCAGGACGGCCACGGGGCGGGTCGCGTCGGCCGCGGTCATGCGCCGGGCCGCGGCGAGGCTGCTCTCGCCGGTGACGACGACGGTGGGCGTCCGGTCGGTGTCGGGGATGACGGTGACGGGTTCGGGGCCGTGGAGGCGCGTTCCGGCCAGGGCGGCGGTCAGGTCGTCGGCGACGGAGACGGTCCGGCCGTCGGGTGCCTGGTAGTGGCCTGCGGCAACGATCTCCTCGGTCTGCCGCGCGATCGCGCGCAGTCGTGCACTCATGACCTCAGGATGATCGTTTCGTCCCGGTCGGGACAACAGGATTTCCCGGGACACGGACGGGACCTCCCGGGATGCGCCGGCGGGCTTCCGGGGACGGCGTGGGAGCGGGCAGTTTCGGCCGGGCGGGGGCACACGGGGCGCGTTCGGTCGGTCCGGGGCGCTCTTGCACGCCGCTCGGAGGTGGCTTTAGGTGGAAGCAGCAACTCCCCGGGACCGGCCCCGACGACCGGCCCGACGACCAGGAGGTGTACGGATGTCGTCCAGCGGCATACCGCGCGGCGGACCCGCTCTCACCGAGGCGGAGGCAGAGGACCTGCTGCGATGTATCTGCTTCAAGACCGGCCCGCCCCGCACCGTGGGGGTGGAGCTGGAATGGCTCGTGCACGAGCTGCGTGACCCCCGGCTCCCCGTGAGGCCGCCGCGGCTCGCGGCGGCCCTGGACACCGTGCGGTCGCTGCCGCTGGTGTCGGCCCTGACGTTCGAACCCGGCGGGCAGCTGGAGCTCAGCTCGCGCCCCGCCGGATCGCTCATGGAATGTCTCGACTCCGTCGCCGCCGACCTCAGGGCGGTGCGGTCGGCGCTCGGACCGCTCGGCCTCGCCCTCAGCGGATACGGGGTGGACCCCTGGCACGCGCCGCGCGGCCGGGTGCTCCACGAGCCGCGGTACGACGCCATGGAGGCCGCGCTCGACCGCACGGGCCCGGCCGGCCGGGCGATGATGTGCGACTCGGCCTCGGTGCAGATCTGTCTCGACGCCGGTCATGAGGAGCCGGGGCCGCTCGGCTACCACCGGCGCTGGCGGCTCGCCCATCTCCTGGGCGCGGTACTGGTGGCCGTCTTCGCCAACTCCCCGCTGCACGGCGGCCGTCGTACCGGCTGGCGCTCGACGCGGCAGGCGCTGTGGACGGACCTGGACCCCCGACGGGCCCTCGCGCCCACGCCGGACGGGGACCCGCGCGCGGAGTACGCGGCGCACGTCCTGGACACCCCGGTGATGTGCGTACGGGCCGACGAGGGGCCGTGGGACGTACCGGAGGGGCTGACCTTCCGCGACTGGCTGCGCACGGGTCTGCCCCGGCCGGCCGACGCCGACGACCTGCGCTATCACATGACGACGCTCTTCCCTCCGGTGCGGCCGCGCGGCCATCTGGAGCTACGGATGGTCGACGCGCAGCCGGGCGCGGACGGCTGGATGGTGCCGGTGGCCGTGACGACGGCGGTGTTCGACGACCCGGCGGCCGCGGAGACCGTGTACCGGGCGATGAAGCCGCTCGCGGAACGGGCCGGCGTCGCTCCCGCCCCGCGCAATCCGCTCTGGCTCGCGGCCGCCCGTGACGGGCTCACCGACCCCGAGCTCCACTCCGCGGCCCTCGCGGTGTTCGCCACGGCGATGGAGGCGCTGCCCCGGATCGGGGCGAGCGAGGAGGTGCGGCGGGCGGTCGCCGCCTTCCACGAGCGGTACGTGATCCCCGGGAGCTGCCCGGCCGACGAGCTGGAGGTGGTGACGTCATGACGGAGACCCGGACGGAACTCGGCCCCGAGGCCCTGCGCCGGAAGGCTCTGGAGACGCTCACCGCCGCGCGGGCCCGTACGGCGCTGCTCACCTCCTGCGTCGAGGACGGCGAACTCACCGCCCAGCACTCCCCCTTGATGTCGCCGCTGGTCTGGGACCTGGCTCACATCGGGAACCAGGAGGAGCTGTGGCTCTGGCGGGCCGTCGCGGGGAAGGACGCACTGCGACCCGAGATCGACTCGCTCTACGACGCCTTCGAGCATCCCCGGGCCACCCGCCCGTCGCTTCCGCTGCTGGCGCCGGGCGAGGCCCGGACCTACGCGGCGGACGTGCGACTGCGGGTCCTCGACGTGCTGGAGCACGCCGAGTTCGACGGGCGGCCGCTGCTCCACGCCGGCTTCGCCTTCGGTCTGGTCGCCCAGCACGAACAGCAGCACGACGAGACGATGCTGATCACCCATCAGCTGCGGAAGGGGCCCGCCGCGCTCACCGCTCCCCCGCCGCCGCCCCTGCGGAGCGCCCCGTTGCCCGCCGAAGTCCTGGTCCCCGGCGGCCCGTTCACCATGGGGACCTCGGACGAGCCGTGGGCCCTGGACAACGAGCGTCCGGCACACACCCGGGTCGTGCCCGCCTTCCACATCGACACCGTTCCGGTCACCAACGGGGCCTATCTGGCCTTCATGGCCGACGGCGGCTACACCGATCCGCGCTGGTGGCGGCCCGAGGGCTGGGCGCAGATCAGGGAGCACGGCATCGTGGCCCCGCTGTTCTGGCGCCGGGACGGCGGCCAGTGGCTGCGCCGCCGGTTCGGGGTGACGGAGCCGGTGCCCGAGGACGAGCCGGTCCTGCACGTGAGCTGGTACGAGGCGGACGCCTACGCGCGCTGGGCGGGGCGGCGGCTGCCCACCGAGGCCGAGTGGGAGAAGGCCGCCCGGTACGACCCGGACTCGGGGCGCTCGCGCCGCTATCCGTGGGGTGACGCCGATCCGGGTCCCGAGCACGCCAACCTCGGGCAGCGCCACCTGCGCCCGGCGGCCGCGGGCAGCTATCCGGAGGGCGCCTCGCCGCAAGGCGTACGGCAGTTGATCGGTGACGTGTGGGAGTGGACGGCCAGCGACTTCCTGCCGTACCCGGGGTTCACCGTCTTCCCGTACAAGGAGTACTCGGAGGTCTTCTTCGGGCCCGACCACAAGGTGCTGCGCGGTGGCTCCTTCGCCGTCGACCCGGTGGCCTGCCGGGGCACCTTCCGCAACTGGGACCTGCCGGTGCGGCGCCAGATCTTCGCCGGCTTCCGTACCGCCCGGAACGCGGAGTTCGACTGATGTGCCGTCATATCGCCTACGTGGGCGAACCGGTGGCCCTCGGAGAGCTGATCGTCCGGCCGGAGCACGCTCTGCTGCGCCAGTCCTGGGAGCCCCGTACACAGACCAGCGGTGTGGTGAACGCCGACGGCTTCGGGGTGGGGTGGTACGCCGAGGGCGATCCGGTGCCGGCCCGCTACCGGCGCTCCGGCCCCATCTGGGGCGACCTCTCCTTCGCGGACCTCGCGCGGGTGGTGCGCTCCGGGGCGCTGCTCGCGGCGGTCCGGGGGGCGACGCTGCCGGGCGCGGACGGGGAGGCCGCGGCCGCGCCGTTCGCCGCCGGGCCCTGGCTGTTCAGCCACAACGGCGCCGTCAGGGGCTGGCCGGGCTCGCTCACGCCGCTCGCCGCGACCCTCCCGGCCGGCGAGCTGCTCGGCCTTGAGGCCCGTACCGACTCGGCGCTGCTCTGGGCGCTCGTCCTGCACCGGCTGCGGGCCGGTGACGCGCCGGGCCCCGCCCTCGCCGACACGGTGCGGGAGGCCGCCGAGGCGGCCCCCGGCTCCGGCCTCAACCTGCTGCTCACCGACGGGGCGCTGATCGCCGCGACCGCCTGGGAGAACAGCCTCTGGTACCTGACGGGCCCCGACCGGGTGGTCGTGGCCTCCGAACCGTACGACGACGATCCGCGCTGGCAGGAGGTCCCCGAGCGCACGCTCGTGACCGCCACCCGCGCCGACGTCACCCTCACCCCGCTCAAGGAGCCCTCCGCGTGAGCCCGTTCCAGCTGACCCGTACCCTCGCCCCGGACGCCGCCGGCGCCGATCTGCGCGCCGACGTCCTCCACGGGCTCAACCGCTCCCCCAAGGAGCTGCCCCCGAAGTGGTTCTACGACGCCCGGGGCAGCGAGCTGTTCGAGGAGATCACCCGGCTGCCCGAGTACTACCCGACGCGCGCCGAGCGGGAGATCCTGAAGAAGCGGGCGCCGGAGATCGCCGCCGCCACCGGGGCCAGGACCCTGGTGGAGCTGGGCTCCGGTTCCTCCGAGAAGACCCGGTTCCTGATCGACGCGCTGCTGCCCGGTCTGGACGCCTATGTGCCTGTCGACGTGAGCGAGTCCGCGCTGACCGGGGCGGCCGAGTCGCTGCTGGCCGAGCGCCCCGGTCTGCACGTGCACGCGCTCGTGGCCGACTTCACCCGGGGGCTCGCGCTGCCCGGGACGCCGGGGCCGCGTCTGGTGGCCTTCCTCGGCGGCACCATCGGCAATCTGCTGCCCGACGAGCGGCGGACCTTCCTCAGCTCCGTACGGGCGATGCTCACGCCGGGCGACGCGCTGCTGCTCGGCACGGACCTGGTGAAGGACGAGGCGACGCTCGTGGCCGCCTACGACGACTCGGCCGGGGTGACGACCGCCTTCAACAAGAACGTGCTCGCGGTGATCGACCGGGAGCTGGGCGCGGACTTCGACCCGGACGCCTTCGACCACGTGGCGGTGTGGGACCGCGAGCGGGAGTGGATCGAGATGCGGCTGCGGGCCCGCCGCGCGCTGACCGTGAAGATCCCGGAGCTGGATCTCGTGGTGCCCTTCGCGGCGGGCGAGGAGATGCGGACGGAGGTGTCCGCGAAGTTCCGTCAGGCGGGCGTCCGGGCCGAGCTCGCGGAGGCGGAGCTCGACCTGGACCGCTGGTGGACCGACAGCGAGGGCAGGTTCGCGCTGTCCCTCGCGACGGCCCGCTGAGCGGCGGCAGCCAGGGCCCGGCGGTCCGGGTACAGGGCGCCGGGAAGGGGCTCCCGGAGTCGGACGACGGCGGTGAGCCGACGGGTGGAGACGACCCGCCACAGGGATGAGCCGAGCGGATCGTCCCCGACGTACGCGGCGGCGTCCGTGGGCCGGTAGTCGATCCGTACCGGCTGCACGGCGCAGCCGGCGTCGAGGGCGGCCTGGAACGCGGCCGGGCGGAACCGGCCGCGTTCCCGCCCACACCAGGTCGAGCCCTCGGGGAAGACGACCACCCGGCCGCCGCCCGCGAGCACCCCCGCCATCGTCCGCACCGTGCCGGGCAAGGCCCTCAGGCCGTCCCGGTCGATGAAGAGAGTGCCGCCGAGGGCGGCGAGCGTGCCGAGGACGGGCCAGCGGCGCACCTCCGACTTGGCGACCATCCGGCCGGGCAGGGCGGCCGCGATCAGCGGTATGTCGAGCCAGGAGACGTGGTTGGCGACGACGAGGAGCGGGCCGTCGGCCGGGGCGGCCGCTCCCTCGTACCGGACGTGGACGCCGAAGGCGCGGACCACCGCCCGCATCCAGGTGCGGACGAGGGCGAGTCGGGTTGCGGCCGGGAGGAGGCCGGTGGCGGGGGCGAGCAGGAGGCCGAGGAGGACGGTGCCGAGTCCGGCGACCAGCCGGACCACGGCCCGGACGGCCCCGGCCCGGTCCGCTTCGGCGCCGCGCCGACGCCGGGCGGACTCGGGGTGGGTGGCGCAGTGGCCCGGGGTGCAGGGCGCCGTGGGGAGCCACGGCGAGGGGGCCGTGGTCCCGTTCACCCGGTCGGGGCGAGCGAGAGGAAGTGGTTGAGGTAGCGGGGATTGGTCCGGCGCAGCGAGAGCAGGACGTAGAGGTCGGCGACACCGAAGTCGGGGTCGTGCGCGGGGGCGCCGCAGACCCAGGCGCCGAGCCGGAGGTAGCCGCGGAGCAGCGGCGGCAGCTCGGTGCGGCCCTCGGGGCGGGTGATGCCCTCGGGGCTCCAGAGCTTGTGCGGGGTGACCCAGTACTCCTCCGGGGCGAGGTGCTTGGTCTTGACCGTGTCCCAGGTGGCGGCGGCGAGGGTGCCGCCGTCGGCGAGCGGGAGGGAGCAGCAGCCGGCGAGCCAGTTGTGCCCGGTGCTCGTCATGTAGCGGGCGAGCCCGGCCCAGATGAGGGCGATGACGGCGCCGTTGCGGTGGGCGGGGTGGACGCAGGAGCGGCCGACCTCGACCAGGTCGTGGCGGATCGGGGCGAGCCGGGTGAGGTCGAACTCGCTCTCGGAGTAGAGGCGCCCGGCGACGGCGGCCCGGTCGGGCGGCAGGATGCGGTAGGTGCCGACGATCTCGCCGGTGGTCTCCTCCCGTACGAGGAGGTGGTCGCAGTACGCGTCGAAGGCGTCGGTGTCGAGGCCGGGCTCGGGGCCGTCGAGCCGGGCGCCGAGTTCACCGGCGAAGACCTGGTGGCGCAGCCGCTGGGCGGCGCGGACATCCTCCTGGTCGCGGGCGAGTCCGACGAGGTACCGGGGTGTGGGCTCCTCGGCGGGGGCCTGCGGCGTGGGCGGCTCGACGAGGGCCCGGGGCACCGGCGGCGCGGCGGGGGCCTGGGGCTGGGCGGGAACGGCGAGCGGCTGCCCGGGGGTGGCGAGCGGCTGCCCGGGGACGGCGAGCGTGGGGGTCGGTGCGGCCATGTCGGGCTCCTCCGGCGTACGGAAGGGGAAGGGGCGGCGCCGGGCCGTGTGAGCGGCGGCCCGGCTCCTTACTTCTTCCGTGACCGGCTGGATTCGACATGACCGTCCGGGGGCTCGCGGGTGTGGAGGCGCTGAATGCTATTCGGCGAGGGTGTCCGTGATCGCGGCCGAGGCCTTCTTGGCGGCCTTCAAGGGGTCCTCGCCCCGGAGGACGGCGGTCATGTAGGGCTTGATGGGGTTGTCGCCCTCCACGTCGGCCCATTGGGGGGAGTTCGGGGTGGCCCGGCCGCGCACGGCGCCCTTGGCCATGACGGCGGTGGCCTCCTGGCCGGCGACGACGGAGGCGAGGCCCTTCTTGTTGGGCACGTAGCCCATGGCGCGGGCGAGTTCGGACTGCCACTTCTCGCCGGCGAGCTCCTTGACGACCTCCAGGGCGGCCCCGCGCTGGGGTGCGTTCTCCGGGATGATGAGGTCGGAACCACCCGTGAACACGGCGCAGGGCTGACCCGGCTTCGAACCGGGTACCGGGAAGTAGCCGAGCTTGTCCTTGAGTCCCGGGTTGGCCTTGAGGATGGTGGCGATGGTGTTGGGCACGGCGACGAGCTGGGCCACGTCGCCCTTGGCGAAGACCTCGGCCTGCGGCGGGTTCTGCTCGTCGGCGTCCTTCGGTCCCGAGCCGAGGGACTGGAGCTCCTTGTAGTAGGCCATGCCGCGCTGGGCGGCCGGGCTGTGCAGCGCGCCGGTCCACTCTCCGCCCCTGTCGGTGGCGAGTTCACCGCCCTCGTCCCAGATGAAGCCGGCGAGGGTGTACCAGTCCTGTCCGGCCAGGTAGATGCCCTGTGAGCCCTTGCTGTTGAGCTTCTCGGTGTCGGCGAGCCACTCGGCGCGGGTGGCCGGGGGCTTGTCGATGCCTGCGTCGGCGAACAGGTCCTTGTTGTAGATGACGATGCGGTTGGCCGCGTACCAGGGGATGCCGTACTGGGCTCCGCCGATGCTGCCGGGCTCGGCGAGACCGGGCAGCCAGTCCTCGCTGCCGAGGTCGCGGACCGACTCCAGGGTGAGGTCGAACAGCTTCTCGGTGTCGGCGTACTGGGCGACCTGGGTGTTGCCGACCTCGATGACGTCCGGTCCGCCGGAGCCCTGGATCGCCTCGGTGACCTTCTTCCCGATGCCCGTCCAGTCCTGGATGGTGATCTGGAGTTCGACGCCGTCGTGCTCCTCCTCGTACGCCTCGGTGAAGCGGGTGAGGAAGTCCTCGCTGGCGCTGTCCCGCATGAGCCAGATATTGACGGTCTTCGTCCCGCCGCCCCCGCCCGGCAGCATCCCGCAGCCGGCGAGGGCGAGCGCGGTGGCGGCTGCCAGGGGGCAGGCGAGATGGCGGTTCTTCACGTAGGTCACCTTCTGCGGTTCAGCACAGGGTCGTGCGGCATGGGGGGGGCTGACCCGACATGGGGGGACCGAACGGGGTGTTCGCGCGGGTATGTGGCCTGGATTCTGGTCTGGACCAACGGGATGGTCAAGTCCTTGACCATCCCGTTCCGCGCCGTGGACGCACCATCTGTTCCGTTACCGACGGTAACTACCCGTCGGTCACTTTTAGTCGACCGGTTCCCGGTAGCTCATGAACCAGTGCGTGTCGAAATAGCGGGCCATCGTGAACGGGTGCCGCGTGTCGGTGAGGACGCGGCAGACGAACTCCGCGGCCCCGCAGCCGAAGGGGACGTCCCCGCCGTCGAAGGACCGGACCACGACGGGCCACCGGTCGGGGTCGTCACCGTCGACCCTCCAGCAGTACAGGTCTTCGTGCTCCGTTCCCGCCCAGATCAGCAGACCCTCCTTCCTGAGATCGGTCCACGGCTCCTGGTTCAGGCCGAGGAATCCGTCGAACGCGCCCTCGCCGAAGGTCTCGACCATGCGCTTGTAGTCGCCCGGCAGCGCGCCGCCCAGGCGCGCCTCCACATCAGCCCAGTCCACGTCCGGCCGCCGGGCGGGCCCCGTCCAGCCGGTGACCCGTTCGAGCCGCTCGTTCCAGTCGAAGCCCTCACCCGAGCAGTCACCCGGGCCCTCACCCGAGCCCGGGGCCGGCGCGACCGGCAAGGGTTCCGGCACCGCCCTGCGAGCGACCACCAGTACCGGCCGCTCGGTCCCCTCGGAGTCCCGCACCGCGCCCGTGCCGACCCACTGATCCCCGTACGCCCACGCCCGCATCATCACGACACGGCCCTCGAAGGGGGCGAGGAGAGCAGCACCCCTGGACTCGTCGGCGGTCGGATCGGTGAAGCCGTCCAGGACCAGAGTGCGTGGGGCGCCGTACCTGCCGTCGAGCAGGTTGGCCAGCTCCCGCGGGGGCACGTCGCCGGGCAGGTACACGTAGCCGTCGCCCGGCCCGATCCGGTCCAGCAGGTCGTTGATGGTCATCTGCGTGAGCTCCATGACGGACAGTGAAGCGCACCGAACCGACAAGAGTTCGATTGTCAGTGGTGGGTGAGACGGTAGGCGCATCGGGTCGGAAAGCTCGGAAAACAGGGGGAGTTGCCATGTCCGGAACCCAGAACTACATCAATCACGTCGCTCTCGTGCTGGATGCCAGTTCGTCCATGTCGCATCTGAGCCGCAAGGTCGTCGACGTCGCCGACCAGCAGATCGCGTATCTCGCCCGCCGGTCGAGGGAGCTGGACCAGGAGACCCGCGTCACGGTGTACGTCTTCGCCGACAAGGTGGAGTGCGTCATCTACGACAAGGACGTGCTGCGGATGCCGTCGCTGAAGCAGCTGTACCGGGTCGGCGGCATGACGGCCCTGCTGGCGGCCGCGCTGAAGTCGCAGCGGGAACTCGCGCAGACGGCCCAGCTGTACGGCGACCACAGCTTCCTGACCTTCGTGCTCACCGACGGTCAGGAGAACGCGAGCCATCGCTGCCCCGACGCCCCCACCAAGAACGCGCGCGAGCTCGTCGGGGCCGTGGCCCGGATGATCGAGACGCAGGAGGACAACTGGACGCTGGCCGTCCTCGTGCCGGACCAGATGGGCAAGCGCGAGGCCATGCAGAGCGGCTTCCCGAAGGACAACGTCGCCATCTGGGACGCCACCAGCACCCAGGGCCTGGAGGAGGCCGGGCAGGTCATCCAGGAGGCCACCGAGAAGTTCATGGTGGGCCGCACCAAGGGCATCCGGGGATCGCGGGCGGTGTTCTCCACGGGCGCGGACACGGTGAACTCGGACACCGTCAAGGCGGCCGGCCTCGCTCCGGTGGATCCGTCGGGGTACCAGCTGATCCCGGTGGCACGTGACGCGGCCATCCGGGACTGGGTCGTCGAATCCGGGCACACCTACCGTACCGGCGGCGCGTTCTACCAGCTGAGCAAGTCGGAGAAGATCCAGGCGCGGAAGCGGATCGCGGTCCTGGAGAAGAAGACGGACCGGGTGTTCACGGGGCCCGAGGCCCGGGCCCTGCTCGGTCTGCCGGACGTGGAGGCCCGCGTCAGGCCGGACCACAACGACGACTTCACGATCTTCGTACAGAGCACGAGCGTGAACCGGAAGCTGGTACCGAACACGCGGCTGCTGCTCATGCTCTGACAGCACCTGCCGCGCGCCCGCACCCCGGACCGGCCCCCGGCACCGAGCGTGCCCGGGGGCCGGTCCCGGCCGATGCGGTTGGTCCGCCGGAAAGTCTCTAGGCGCCCGGCTCTTCCAGCCGGAAGCCGATCTTCATGCCGACCTGGTAGTGCGCGATCCGGCCGTTCTCGACATGACCGCGGACTTCCGTGACCTCGAACCAATCCACCGCACGGAGTGTTTCGCAGGCGCGAGTGATCCCGTTCTGGATGGCGGTGTCCACGCCTTCCGAGGACGATCCGACGATCTCCGTGACGCGGTAAACGTGGTCTCCCATGGCGGCCTCTCCTTCGCGTTCCGACTCCATCCACACTGCACGGAACCGGGGACCGCCGCGAGTCGAGGTGGGTCACCCACCTGCCGTCACATCGGACGGGAATGCAGCCGAACCGGCCCCTCGGGCCAGCGGCTTCCCTCCCGTAGCGGGAACCACATCGTCCGCAGGGGCATCCCCGCCGGACCGTCGGGCTGCTCCACCTCCACCTCGCCGGCCACCTCCCGCCAGCCGAGCCGGGCGTAGAGACCGGCCACGTCCGGCCGGCAGAACAGCAGCGCGAACTCGGGCCCCAGCGTTCGGGCGTGTTCGAGGGCCCCGCTCACGACCCGAGCGGCCAGCCCGCGGCCCCGCTGGTCCGGCGCGACGGCGACGCCTCCGAGGCCCGCCACATCCATCCGGATCCCGCCGGCCGACAGCGGCAGGACGAGCAGCCCCGCGTGGGCGACGAGCCGGTCGTCCTCCCTGATCCCGAAGTGGTGCTCCTTGAGCCGCCAGACCAGACCCCACTCGGCCACCCCGAACGGATCGACGGTGTCCCCGAAGATCTCGGACTGCTCGTAGCTCTCCAGCCGGACCACGGCCGGCGCCGCGGCATACCGATCCACGCTCATCAGGTCCGGCCCTCCTTCTCCTGGGCGTCCCTCAGCTCCTCGGACGGGGTCGCCCAGAGGGCGCGCACGACGGGAAACCCGGCCTCCTCGGCCGCGTCGCAGACCAGCAGGTCGTCGTCGACGAGCATCCTGATCGCGCGGTCGGCGCCCAGTCGGCGCAGGATCTCCACCTTGGTCACCCGGGCGGGCCGGAAGTCCCGGTTGCGGCGCATGTGGATCGGCCCCTCCGGGAGCCCCTGCGCGGCCAGCCAGGCCAGGGTGTCCCGGCGGCAGCGCTCCGGCCGCCCGGTGAGGTAGACGACGTCGCACTCCTCGGCCGCCTCCCGGCACAGGGCGATCCCCTCGTCGAGCGGCGGATCGTCGGGCGCCGCGGCGAAGAAGGCGTCCCAGTCCTTCGGGCGCCGCTCCAGGAAGTGCTCACGGTGGGCGGTCGCCGCGAGCGTGTTGTCGAGGTCGAAGACGGCCAGAGGCCGGTTGTCGGCTGTCACGGGCCCCAGCCTAGGAGGCGGGCGACAGGAGCACCTCGCCCCGGTGGATCACGTGTGCGATGCCGGGTCGGCGATTCGGGAATCCCTCCCCGCCTCGAACGTTGAAGCCCTTGTGAGCACCTTTCCCGCCGACATCCGCTTCTCCGTCCTCGACCGCTCGCGCACCCGGGACGGCGAGGACGCCCCCCAGGCCCTGCGCGACACCGTGCGCCTCGCCCAGGAGGTGGAGGCCCTCGGCTACCACCGCTTCTGGGTGTCGGAGCACCACAGCGTGCCCGGGGTCGCCGGATCGGCGCCGACGATCCTCGCCGCCGCCGTGGCCGCCGCCACGTCGGGCATCCGGGTCGGCACGGGTGGTGTGATGCTCCCCAATCACCAACCCATGGTCGTGGCCGAACAGTTCGGTGTGCTGGAGTCCCTGTTCCCCGGCCGGATCGACATGGGCGTCGGCCGTTCGGTCGGCTTCACCGACGGCATCCGCCGGGCGCTCGGCCGTGACAAGGACGACGCCGACCGCTTCGGCGAGCAGCTCTCCGAACTGCTCGGCTGGTTCACCGGCGAGCAGACCGCCCACCCGCAGGTGCACGCACGGCCCGCCGAGGGGCTGCGGGTCCCGCCGTTCGTCCTGGCGACCGGCGAGGGCGCGACGATCGCCGCCAAGGCCGGGCTGCCGCTGGTCATCGGCGACCTGCGCGGCCGTGACCGGCTGCTCGCCGCCGTCGACACCTACCGCTCCGGCTTCCGCCCCTCCCCGTGGGCCGCCGAGCCGTACGTGATCATCGCCGGGACGGTCGCGGTGGCCGCGACCGAGTCCGAGGCCCGGCGGCTGCTGATGCCGGAGGCCTGGTCCCTGGCGTACTCGCGCACCCAGGGCGTCTTCCCGCCGCTCGTCGCACCCGAGGCGATCGAGGGACTCACGATGACGGAGAAGCAGCGCGGTTTCTACGAGTCGGGGCTCGACGGCCATGTGCACGGCACGGAGGAGCAGGTGGCCGAGGCCCTGGAGCGGGCCGTGAAGGAGACCGGGGCACAGGAGGTCCTGGTCACCACGAGCACGTACGACCGGGCCGCGCTGAGCGGGTCGTACCGCAGGCTCGCGCACGCCGTCGGTCTGACGGCACCCGCGCCGTCCTCCTGACCAGGACAGATGCGGACCAATGGATAACATCCCCCTATGCACGACAGTCCGCATGATCCGTACGTCCGCGTCCGCGGTGCCCGTGAGCACAACCTCGCCGGGGTGGACGTCGACATCCCCCGCGACGCGCTCGTCGTCTTCACCGGGGTCTCCGGATCCGGCAAGTCGTCGCTGGCCTTCGGCACGATCTACGCGGAGGCCCAGCGGCGCTACTTCGAGTCGGTCGCGCCGTACGCGCGGCGGCTGATCCACCAGGTGGGGGCGCCCGCGGTCGGCGAGATCACGGGGCTGCCGCCGGCCGTGTCCCTGGAGCAGCGCAGGTCCTCGCCGAACGCCCGCTCCTCCGTCGGCACGGTCACCACCCTCTCCAACTCCCTCCGGATGCTGTTCTCGCGGGCCGGCCGCTATCCGGAGGGTGCCGAGCGGCTCGACTCCGACGCCTTCTCCCCCAATACGGCTGCGGGGGCCTGCCCTTCGTGTCACGGACTCGGGCGGGTTCACGAGACCGGCGAGGAACTCCTCGTACCGGAGCCTGAGCTGTCGATCCGTCAGGGCGCGATCGCCGCCTGGCCCGGCGCCTGGCAGGGGAAGAACCTGCGGGACGTCCTCGACGCCCTCGGGTACGACGTCGACCGGCCCTGGCGCGAGCTGGACGCGAAGGACCGGGAGTGGATCCTCTTCACGGACGAGCAGCCGGTCGTCACCGTCCATCCGGTGCGGGATGCCGATCGCATCCAACGCCCCTACCAGGGCACGTACATGAGTGCCCGGCGTTATGTCCTGCGCACCTTCTCCGACTCGAAGAGCCCGACGCTGCGGGCCAAGGCCGAGCGGTTCCTCACCAGCGCTCCCTGCCCGGTGTGCGGGGGCGGGCGCCTGCGGCCGGAGGCACTCGCGGTGACCTTCGCGGGCCGGACCATCGCCGAGCTCGCGTCGCTGCCGCTGACGGAACTGTCCGGGCTGCTCTCCACCACGAGGTCCGGGGACGGGGAGACCGCGCGCGTCCTCACCGAGGACCTCGTCGCCCGGATCGCGACCGTGACCGAACTGGGTCTCGGCTACCTCGGCCTGGACCGCGCCACCCCCACCCTGTCCAACGGCGAACTCCAGCGGCTGCGGCTCGCCACCCAGCTGCGGTCAGGGCTCTTCGGTGTGGTGTACGTCCTCGACGAGCCGTCCGCCGGGCTGCACCCGGCCGACACCGAGGCCCTGCTCGTGGTCCTCGACCGGCTCAAGGCCGCCGGGAACTCCGTCTTCGTCGTCGAGCACCACCTCGACGTGGTCCGGCACGCCGACTGGCTCGTGGACGTCGGCCCCCTCGCCGGGGTGCACGGCGGGCGGGTGCTGCACAGCGGACCACCGCGCGGACTGGCGGACGTCGAGGCGTCCGCCACGCGGCGGTTCCTCTTCGACCGGAAGCCCGTGCCCGAGCGGGAGGTGCGGGCGCCGGTCGGCTGGCTGCGTACGGGTCCGATCACCCGGCACAACCTGCGCGCGGTCGACGCGGCCTTCCCGGTCGGGGTCCTCACGGCCGTCACGGGTGTGTCGGGTTCCGGAAAGTCGACGCTCGTCGGCGCGCTGACCGAGGAACTCTCCGGAGTGGGACGGCTCGTGACGGTGGACCAGCGACCCATCGGCCGCACACCCCGCTCCAACCTGGCCACGTACACCGGCCTCTTCGACGTCGTACGGAAGCTCTTCACCGAGACGGAGGAGGCCGGGGCGCGCGGCTACAAGGCCGGCCGCTTCTCGTTCAACGTGCCGGGCGGGCGCTGCGAGACCTGCCAGGGCGAGGGCTTCGTCTCCGTGGAGCTCCTCTTCCTGCCCAGTACGTACGCACCCTGCCCCGACTGCCACGGGGCCCGGTACAACCCGGAGACCCTGGAGGTCCGGCTGCGGGGGCTCACCATCGCCGAGGTGCTCGACCTCACGGTCGAGGCCGCGGCCGGGTTCTTCGCCGACACCCCGGCCGCCGCGCGCAGTCTGCGCACCCTGCTCGATGTGGGCCTCGGCTACCTGCGGCTCGGTCAGCCCGCGACGGAGCTCTCCGGCGGCGAGGCGCAGCGCATCAAACTCGCCTCCGAGCTCCAGCGGCTGCGCCGTGGCCACACCCTCTACGTCCTGGACGAGCCGACGACCGGCCTCCACCCGGCCGATGTCGAGGTGTTGATGAGCCAGTTGCACGGGCTCGTCGACGCCGGGCATTCGGTGGTCGTCGTCGAACACGACATGGACGTGGTCGCCACCGCGGACTGGGTGCTCGACCTCGGGCCGGGCGGCGGCGAGGAGGGCGGCCGGATCGTGGCCACGGGCCCCCCGGAGCGGGTGGCGCGGGCGGCGGAGAGCCGCACCGCGCCGTATCTGCTCCGGGCCCTGGGTCCTGCCGGACGGAGCTGAGGTCCGTCCGGCGAGGTCAGGCCGCCGTGTCGAACGTGTAGTGGCGGGTGTGGTCCAGCATGTCCGCCGGGGTCACGTCGTTCCACGGGCGCATGGTGTCGCCGAGGTCGACGACGTTCGCGGTGCCCGCGGCCGGCAGGTACGGGGACCGGGGGTGGCGGGCCTGCCAGTCGGCCCACAGCTTGTCGATGAAGGCGTGGTGCAGCCAGAACACGGGGTCGTTCGGGGAGACTCCGGTGCCCATCTGACCGCCGACCCAGACATGGACTCGGTTGTGGAGGTTCACACCGCGCCACCCTTCGAGGTGGTTGCGGAAGCCGTCCGACGAGCTGTTCCACGGGGCCGTGTCGTAGGTCTCCATGGCGAGGACGGAGTCCACCTCGGCGCGGGTGGGGAGCTGGCGGCCGGCGGCGCCGAGGTCGCGCCGAAGGTAGTCGCGGCCGTCGACGCGGACGTTGATCGTCCAGCGGTTGCCGCTGCGGGCGAACGGGCCGTCGAGCACCTGGCCGTCGCGGGCGCGCCCGGTGCCGCCGAGGAAGTCGGGCGCCCAGAGCGAGGAGCGGGAGGTCCGGTCGGCCGTCCAGTCCCAGTAGGGGAGGTTGACCGTCGGGTCGACGGACTGCAGCGCCTGCTCGAACTCTATGAGGAAGCGCCGGTGCCAGGGCAGGAACGACGGCGACCGGTGGCCGACGCGGTCGCCGTTGTCGGTGTCGCTCATGATGAAGGCGTTGTGCGTGGTGACGAAGGTGTCGTACCGCCCGGAGCGCTTGAGCTCCACGAGGGCGCTGACGAAGCGCCGCTTCTCGTCGGCGGTGAGGGAGGCCTGGTTCTTGCGTACGGTCATGGTGCGTGCCGCTCCTGGATCGATCAGCCGAGGGTGAGGGGTACGAGCGGGGCGCCCTGGAGTTCGCGGACGGCCGCGCGGGCCAGCGATTTGGGCGTGGCGACGGGCTCGTAGTGGTTGATCACGCTGATCCAGGTGCCGTCGGCGTTCTGCATGACGTGCAGTTCCTCGCCGTCGATCGTCACGGAGTAGCCGCTTCCGTGGTGCCCCCCGTGGTGGCCTCCGCCGTGGGCGGGCCCGCCCTGGATGCGGCGGCCCTGGTAGACCTCGTCGAAGGACGCCGGGGCCGGGCCGGCCGCGGGAGCGGTGGCTCGGGGAGCGTCGGCGACGGCGGAGCCGGCCAGGGCGAGGCCCGCGGCGGCCCCTGCGGCTCCTGCCGCGACGCCGAGAACCCGGCGGCGGGTGATGCTGGACATGAAACCCCCAAATGGTCTGTGCGACCGGGGGTTTGGTCATATGCCCCCGGCAGTCCTCATCAGTACCCGGGGGTGAGGGTGGGGTGGAAATCGCCGGAAGTCGGTTGGCCGCGAAGTGGACAACGTGCCATGAAATGTACAGAGTTGAACGGAGTTGATCTTGCTGTCCGCATGGTCGACAGGGCCCCGGGGCGAAGATCTTACGGAGAAAGTGATCATTTCGTGAATGATCTTTCGACTCGGGGTGCGCCGTGTGGCGGAGCCCACGCCCGAAGACTGTCCTGATCCGGACTCCGCCCCGAGTCGACGCCTCTCTACCCCTTCACCTTTCGCTGCGCCCGCAACCACTCCCTGTTCATCGCCGCGATCGACGGCAACGGGATCCCCTTCGGGCAGGCCGTCGCGCACTCGCCCGTCAGGGTGCAGCCGCCGAAGCCTTCCGCGTCCATCTGGCCCACCATGTCCAGGACGCGTGTCTCGCGCTCCGGGGCGCCCTGGGGCAGGACGTTGAGATGGTTGACCTTGGCCGAGGTGAAGAGCATCGCCGAGCCGTTCGGGCAGGCCGCCACACAGGCTCCGCAGCCGATGCATTCGGCGTGCTCGAACGCGAAGTCGGCGTCGGCCTTCGGGACCGGTGTGGCGTGGGCCTCGGGGGCCGAGCCCGTCGGGGCGCTGACGTAGCCGCCGGCCTGGATGATGCGGTCGAAGGCGGAGCGGTCGACGACCAGGTCCTTGACGACCGGGAAGGCGGAGGCGCGCCACGGCTCGATGTCGATGGTGTCGCCGTCGTAGAAGGACCGCATGTGGAGCTGACAGGTCGTGGTGCGCTCCGGACCGTGGGCGTCGCCGTTGATGACGAGGCTGCACGCGCCGCAGATGCCCTCGCGGCAGTCGTGGTCGAAGGCGACGGGGTCCTCGCCCCGCAGGATGAGAGCTTCGTTGAGGGTGTCGAGCATCTCCAGGAAGGACATGTCGGCGGAGATGCCGTCGACGTCGTACGTGGACATGGCGCCGACGGCGTCGGCGTTCTTCTGGCGCCAGACGCGCAGGGTGAGCTTCATGCGTAGCTCCGCTGGGTGGGGTGGACGTACTCGAAGACGAGGTCTTCCTTGTGGAGGACGGGGGCGGCTCCCTCGTTGAACTCCCAGGCCGCGGCGTAGGAGAACTCCTCGTCGCGTCGGGCCGCCTCGCCGTCCGGCGTCTGGGACTCCTCCCGGAAGTGGCCGCCACAGGACTCGGCCCGGTTCAGCGCGTCGAGGCACATGAGCTCGGCGAGTTCCAGGTAGTCGACGACGCGGTTGGCCTTCTCCAGGGACTGGTTGAACTCCCGGCCCGTTCCGGGGACCTTGATCCGGCTCCAGAACTCCTCACGGATCTCCGGGATGCGGGCCAGCGCAGTCCGCAGGCCCGCTTCCGTGCGCGCCATCCCGCAGTACTCCCACATGAGTTCGCCGAGTTCGCGGTGGAAGGAGTCGGGGGTGCGGTCGCCGTCGACGGCCAGGAGGAGGTTCAGCCGGTCCTCGGTCTCGGCGAGCACCTCCCGTACGGCCGGGTGGTCGTCGGTGACGGGCTCCGTGCGGGGGTGCCGGGCGAGGTAGTCGTTGATGGTGGCCGGGAGGACGAAGTAGCCGTCGGCGAGGCCCTGCATGAGGGCGGAGGCGCCGAGCCGGTTGGCTCCGTGGTCGGAGAAGTTGGCCTCGCCGATGGCGAAGAGGCCGGGGACGGTGGTCTGCAGGTCGTAGTCGACCCAGAGTCCGCCCATCGTGTAGTGGACGGCGGGGTAGATCCGCATGGGGACCTCGTACGGGTTCTCCGCGGTGATCCGCGCGTACATGTCGAAGAGGTTGCCGTACTTCTCCTCGACGGCCGCCCGGCCCATGCGGCGGATCGCGTCGGCGAAGTCGAGGTAGACCCCCTGGCCGCCGGGCCCGACGCCGCGGCCCTCGTCACAGACGTTCTTGGCGGCGCGGGAGGCGATGTCACGGGGGACGAGGTTGCCGAAGGAGGGGTAGATGCGCTCCAGGTAGTAGTCGCGCTCCTCCTCGGGGATGTCGGCGGCGGGGCGGGCGTCGCCCTTGGCCTTGGGGACCCAGATGCGGCCGTCGTTGCGCAGCGACTCGCTCATCAGCGTCAGCTTGGACTGGTGGTCGCCGGTGCGCGGGATGCAGGTGGGGTGGATCTGGGTGAAGCAGGGATTGGCGAAGTACGCACCGCGCCGGTGGGCCCGCCAGACGGCGGTGGCGTTGGAGTTCATGGCGTTCGTCGACAGGTGGAAGACGTTGCCGTAGCCGCCGCTGGCGAGGACGACCGCGTCCGCGTAGTGGGTGGAGATCTCGCCGGTGATCAGGTCGCGGGCGACGATGCCCCGGGCCCGCCCGTCGACGACGACCAGGTCGAGCATCTCCGTACGGGCGTGCATCTCGACGTTTCCGGCGGCGATCTGCCGGGACAGTGCCTGGTAGGCGCCGAGGAGGAGCTGCTGGCCGGTCTGGCCGCGGGCGTAGAAGGTGCGGGAGACCTGGACGCCGCCGAAGGAGCGGGTGTCGAGGAGTCCGCCGTACTCGCGGGCGAAGGGGACGCCCTGGGCGACGCACTGGTCGATGATCTCGACGGAGATCTGGGCGAGGCGGTGGACGTTGGACTCGCGGGCCCGGAAGTCGCCGCCCTTGACGGTGTCGTAGAAGAGGCGGTGGATGGAGTCGCCGTCGTTGCGGTAGTTCTTGGCGGCGTTGATGCCACCCTGGGCGGCGATGGAGTGGGCGCGGCGCGGGGAGTCCTGGAAGCAGAACTGGACGACGTGGTAGCCCTGTTCGGCGAGGGTGGCGCCGGCCGAGCCGCCGGCGAGACCGGTACCGACGACGATGACGCGGTGCTTGCGGCGGTTGGCGGGGTTGACCAGCTTGGCCTGGAAGCGGCGGGTGTCCCAGCGTTCGGCGACGGGTCCCGCGGGGGCCTTGTGATCGACGACCGGCTCACCGGTCGTGAAGTCGAGGAAGCTCATGTCAGCTCACCACTCCGGTCATGACGGCGACGGGGACGGAGATGAAGCCCGCGGTCAGAACGAGCGCGAGGGCGTCGGCGAGACCTCGCAGGAGGCGCTCGCGGCGGGCGCTGCCGATGCCGAGGGTCTGGGCGGCGCTCCAGAAGCCGTGCCGGACGTGGAGGCCGACGGCGAGCATGGCGACGATGTAGATGACGTTGCCGTACCAGGTGGAGAAGGTGTCGACGACGTTCTGGTAGGGCTTGCCCTCCTCGAAGCCGCCGGGGTGGACGGTGCCGGTGGTCAGGTCGAGGACGTGCCAGACGATGAAGAGGGCGAGGATGATCCCGCCCCAGCGCATGGTGCGGGTGGCGTACGAGGAGCGCTTGCGGCGGTGGACGTACGCGGTGGGGCGGGCCTTCACGTCACGGCGGCTGAGCTGGTACGCCGAGACGGCGTGGGCCACGACAGCGGCGAGGAGCACGATCCGGACGAGCCAGAGGGCCCACTCGTGGTGCAGGACGGGGGCGCCCATGACCCGCAGCCAGTGGCCGTAGGCGTTGAACTCCTCGGGGCCGAAGAAGACCTTCAGATTGCCTGCGACATGGGCGACGAGATAGCCGAGCATGAGCAGCCCGCTGACGGCCATGACCGTCTTCTTGCCGAGGGTCGATGACAGGAATCCGCGTGACGGTGTGGGGGACGGCGGGCGGCCCGTCGTCCGGTCCCTCGTGGGTGCCAGAGCCATGCTCATGACGCTAGGGCCGAAGACCCCGAGAGGTCCAAGACATGGTCCGGCTGATCTCGATAGGCCTCCCCTATGAAAGTCGCCTACTCTGGTGTTCATGCAGTTCCAGCAGCTCCTCTACTTCGTCGCCGTGGCCGAGACCCGTCACTTCACCCGGGCCGCCGAGCGCGTCCATGTCTCGCAGCCCTCGCTCTCCCAGCAGATCAAGGCCCTGGAACAGGAGTTGGGCGCCGAGCTGTTCAGCCGCGCCCGGGGCAACATCACGCTCACGGACGCGGGCGAGGCCCTGCTGCCGCTCGCCCGACGCATCCTCGCCGACACCGAGACGGCCCGGATCGAGGTGCAGGAGCTGGCCCAGTTGAAGCGGGGCCGGGTGCGGCTCGGCGCGACCCCGAGCCTGTGCACGGGGCTGCTGCCGGACGTTCTGCGGGCCTTCCACGACCTGCACCCGGGCATCGAGCTCCTCATCGAGGAGGGCGGCTCGCACGATCTCGTACGGGAGCTGGCACGCGGGGCCCTCGACCTGGCGCTGGTCGTCCTGCCGCTGCCGACCCCGTCACCGGCCCTGACCACGGTCGAGCTGCTCCGGGAGGACCTGGTGGTGGTCTCCTCGGCGTCGGCCCCGGCGCCACGCCGCCCGGTGCGCATCACGGACCTGCGGGACCAGCCGCTCGTGATGTTCCGGCACGGCTACGACCTGCGGGAACTGACCGTGGCGGCCTGCCGGGCGGAGGGCTTCGAGCCGACCTTCACGGTCGAGGGCGGCGAGCTGGACGCGGTCCTCGGTTTCGTACGGGCCGGGCTCGGGCTCGCGGTCGTCCCCGCGATGGTGGCAGCACGCGCCGGCCGGGACCTCCGCGTGACCGCCCTCGCCCGGCCGGGCCTGCGCCGGACGATCGCTCTGGCACACCGGAGCGATGTGGCGCCTCCACGGGCGGCGCGGGAACTCCAGCGGATGCTGCTCGCCGCGCGCCGGGGTGGCCCCGAACGGGCGATGGACGTCGGCTGAGACGGCCGTCGCCCGAGTGGCCCGCCTCTCCTGAACCGCCGTAAATCCGCGTGCGACCGACGTCGGGCGACTGCGAACATGCCCCTATGGTCCACGCTCTCGAACACCTGGTCGTCCGGCACACCCACCGTCTCCCCTCCCCCACCGGTCCGGCCGGGGACGGGGCAGCCGCCGTTCGCAGGTTCGACGCGGCCCTGATGACCGCCGGCTTCAAGCTCTCGGCCGAGCTGATCGAGCGCCTGTCGGGATTCGCCGAGCCGACGGTCGTCGAGACCGCGGTACGCACCCTGGCCACGGTCCGCGAACTCGTCGGCGACCATGTGCGGCACAACGTCTACTTCGTCGACTTCCCGGCCAACGTGCCGGACACGCTCGACTTCTGGATGGCGTGCGTGGCCGAGGCGCTCGACGACGTCGATGCCCGCGCGGGCGCGGTCGACCGGCTGCGCGCCGGCGTCCTCGACCTGCTGACCCTCCCGTCGTACGGCCGCTACCGGCACACGTACGAGGAGATGCTCGCCGCCCACGACGAGCTGATCGCGACGGCCGGTGACCGGCTGACGGTGCTCCACCCGGGCGCGGACGGCGACGCCGAGGTCACCGGGGTCTATCTGGCCCTGGCCGGCAGCACGACCCCGCTCGGCGAGGAGCATCTGCGCGATCTGGCCGTGCTCGCCGAGCACTGCGCGGACGGTCCCCAGCCCGAGACGATCACGGTCCGGGAGAACCGCGCCGTCGTCAACCACGCCCGGCTGCGGGCGGGCGCGGCTCCGTTGCTCGACACCGTGACCGATGTCCTGCGGCTGGCCTGCGCCCTCGCGGAGGGCGATGTCACCCTGCGCGAGCCGACCCGTTTCCGCGCGCTGTCCCGCCCGTACCGCCGCGCCTTGCTCGCGGGCCTCGACGCGGTCGTGGCGGCGTCCCCGGCCAAGCTCGCGGACGTGTCCGCGCACGCCGAGGCGTGGAAGCGGCTCGGGGAGCGGCTGCACCCCCACGAGTACCCGCACTGGCCGCACGCGGCAGAGGTGTTCGCCGTGGCCCGGGGCGAGCGGAAGGTGCCGTCGTTCGACAGCCGAATGGAGGAGATGCTCGGTCGGAGTGATGTCACGGCCGCCGCGGAGCTGCTGGCGTCCCACGCACCGGGTCGCCTGTTCCGCGCCCTGGACCGGCTCCTTCGCGGTGCGGCGGACGGCAAGGAGCGGGAAGCGGTCCTCGCGGCCGTCGAGCGGGCCGCGCCGGAGGTGTCGGGCCGGGTCGTCCTGTCGGTGCGCGAGCACCTGCAGAACCGCGCGGGCGCGAGCGGTGGGGAGCGCCGGGTGTTCGTGAACCGGGAGGGCAAGGCCTGGGTCACCGCCGACACGCGTCCGGCGCTGGCGGACACCGACCGCGAGCGCCTCATCGCGGTCCTCGATGCCGAGACCCGGCGCCGACTCCCGGCCCCGGGGCACCTGTTGATCGACCCCGACGTGCTGGACGTCGCGCTGCCGTTGAGCGGCCGGGCCGCCTCGGCGGGGCTCGGCGTGCTGCCGCGCGGCTCGGTCTCGCCGGTCGAGGGGGAGCTGCTGCGCTTCTTCACGTACTGGCGGGAGGCGCGACACACGACCGACCTGGACCTGTCGGCGGCCGTCCTGGACGAGAACTACGCGACGATCACCTGGCTGTCGTACACGGCGCTGACCGACGTCGAGGGCCGGCACTCGGGTGACATCACCGAAGCCCCGGACGGGGCATCGGAGTTCATCGATCTGCGGCTCGGCGCGGTGCGGGGCACGTTCATCGTCCCGCAGGTGCACGTCTTCTCGGGTGAGGGCTTCGACCAGGTGGCGGAGGGCTTCTTCGGGTTCATGCTGCGCGAGGGCGAGCAGGGCGGCCGGCCGTTCGAGCCGCGTACCGTGCGGATGAAGTCGGATCTGCGCGGCCCCGGCCGGGTGGCACTGCCGCTCGCCTTCCGGCGGGACGAGGAGGGCCGCTGGCACGCGCACTGGCTGCATCTGTATCTGCGGGGGGCGCCGTCGGGGAACCGGGTAGAGGAGCACCGGGTGTCGATCGCGGTCCTGTTGCGCGGGCTCTTCGCCCGGACGCCACTGACGGTTCGTCACCTGGTGGCGCTGATGGAGGAGTCGGGGGCGTCGACGACCCTGTGGGACGGCCGGACGGTGCCGGACGCCCCGGTGACGTACATCGGCCTGGAGCGGCCGGACGGCCTCGCTCCCGGTTCGTCCGTGATCACCCCGGAAAATCTGCGCGACCTGCTGCCCGCCTGAGTGTTACGGTCGTTCCGGGGCGAGGCCATGGAGAGGCTTCCTTCTCATACTCCAATGAATTAGCCTCTCCGCTTTCCTCCCCCGCACTCTTCCCGGCCTCCCCGCTTCGCGCGGGGAGGCCGGTTTCGTACGTTCGGGTCTCAGACCGCGTCCGCCAGGAGCAGCGAGTGGATGCGGTCGGGGGCGCCGGGGCGGGCGTAGTACCAGCCCTGGGCCGTGTCGCAGCCGAGGTCGCGGAGCTGGCGGGCCTGGGCTCCGGTCTCCACGCCCTCGACGGTGACGGCGAGTTCAAGACTGTGCGCCAGGGAGACGATCCCCTCGACGATCTTGAGGTCGACCGGGTCCACCGGGTGCTGCTGCATGCCCCGGGTGAAGGAGCGGTCGAGCTTGAGGACGCTCACCGGCAGCCGGCGCAGGTTGGCCAGGTTCGAGTAGCCGGTGCCGAAGTCGTCGAGCGCGATGTCCACGCCCATCTCGGCGAGCTGCCGCAGCGGCTTGAGAAGGTCCTCGTCGGCGCCGATGAGCGCCGATTCGGTCACCTCCAGGCAGAGCGCGCCCGGTTCGAGCCCCGACCGTTCCAGGACGTCGACGGTGTCGGCGACCAGGCGCGGGTGGTGGAGCTGGGTCGGGGAGAGGTTGACGTTGATCCGCAGCGGGCCGCCGTCGGAGTGCCGGGTCTGCCAGAAGCGGGCCTGGCGCACGGCCTCCTGGAGCACCCAGCGGCCGAGCGGCACGATGAGGCCGGTGTCCTCGGCGAGCGGGATGAAGCGGTCGGGGCCGAGGACGCCGTGCTGCGGGTGGCACCACCGTACGAGTGCCTCGGCGCCGTGGACGCTGCCGTCGTCGAGGTGGACGAGCGGCTGGTACTCGATGAAGAACTCGCCGCGTTCCAGGGCGGTCGGCAGGGCCGTGGTGAGGCCGTGCCGGGTGATGGCGCGGGCGTCGGCCTCCGCGTCGGCGAGCTCGAAGCGGTTGCCGCCCGCGGACTTGGCCCGGTACATGGTGATGTCGGCGCTCCTCAGCACCTCGGCCGGGGTCCGCTCGCCGGCCGGCCCCTCGACGACGCCGAGGCTGCCGCGGACGGTCAGTTCGCGGCCGTCGATGCGGAGGGGGGTGGAGAGGGCCGCGAGGATGCGGTCGGCGAGTTCGGTGACGTCGCGCTCACCGCCGGCGCCGGTGGTGAGGGCGACGAACTCGTCCCCGCCGAGCCGGGCCACCATCTCGCCGGCCCCGGTGACACAGGTCTGCAGCCGGTCGGCGACCTCGACGAGCAGCCGGTCTCCGGTGGAGTGGCCGAGGCTGTCGTTGATGACCTTGAAGCCGTCGAGGTCCAGGTAGCAGAGGCCGAAGCGGGCGTTGTCGCCGGGCGCGAGGGCCTTCTCCAGACGCTCGAAGAACAGGGTGCGGTTGGGCAGTCCCGTCAGCGCGTCGTGGGTGGCCTCGTACCGCAGGCGCAGATGGAGCAGGCGCCGCTCGGTGGTGTCCTCCATGAGGGCCAGCTGGTACTGGGGGTTGCCCTCGGCGTCGCGGAGGAGCGAGACGGTGAGGTTGGTCCAGAGAACCGTTCCGTCACCGCGGTAGTAGGGCTTCTCCACCCGGTAGTGCTCGCGGTCGCCGCGGACGAGCTCCTCGTACAGCTTCCAGACGTGCGGGCCGTCCTCCGGGTGGACCCACTCGCTGACCTTCCGGCTGCGCAGCGGGCCCTCCATCCCGCCGAACATGCGGGTGAGGGTCTCGTTGACCTCCAGGACGTTGCCGTCGAGGTCGGCGATGCCGATGCCGATCGCCGCCCCGTCGAAGACCGCCCGGAAGCGGCTCTCGGTGGCGTGCAGGGCGATCTCGGCGGCGCTGCGGGCGGAGAGCGCGGAGCGTGCGATGGCCTCCTGCTCGGCGCGGGTCCGCTCGCGCAGGGCCTGGGCGTAGCCGGTGGCCATGGCGTGCTGGAGCCGGGCGCAGCGGGCCCGGAGCTCCTCGGCCGGCAGGTCCGACTCCGTACCGCAGTAGAGCACCAGGTAGGAGTCGACGACCCCGAGGCTGCGGCCGAGGGCGTCCGGGTCGGTGCAGTGGGCGGCGACGAGGGCCACGCCGGTGCGGTGGGCCGGGGCCGTGTCGAAGGGCCGGGCGTGCAGCGCGTCGTACAGGGTGCGGGCCAGCGGCAGCAGATGACCCTCGAACTCGGCGCGGGTCAGCGAGGTGGCGGTCACCGGGAAGATCGCACGGCTCCAGATGGTGACGAACCGCCTGAGTCTGTCCTCCGGGCCGTCGGCTTCGGCAACGCTGCCGGACGGCTGAGACGGGACCTTCACGCCTTGCGCCCCACCCCTGCGAAACCGGAGAAGGCGTAGGGATCCTCCTCCTCGGCCGGGCTGTCCGGACGCCAGAGGGGCATCGGGACGAGGCCGGGCTCGATCAGTTCGGTGCCCTCGAAGAAGCGGGTGATCTCGGCGCCGGAGCGCATCACCAGGGGGCTGCGGATGTTCCGGTAGACCCCGACGGTGCCGCCGGCCTGTTCCTCGGAGAGCGGGATGCCCTCGTACGAGGCGTGGGTGAGGACGAGGAGGCTGCCGGGCGCGAGGGCATCGAGCAGTTCGGTGACGGCCGCGTACGGCCGGTCCTCGTCCTCCAGGAAGTGCAGGACGGCGACGAGGAGCAGCGCCACCGGCCGCTCCAGGTCGAGGAGTCGGGACACCTCGGGGCTGTACAGGATGTCGGCCGGCTTGCGCAGGTCGGCGGCGACGACCGCGGCTCCCTCGTCACCCTCCAGGACGGCGCGGCTGTGGGCCACGGCGACCGGGTCGTGGTCGACGTAGACCACGCGCGCGGAGGGGTCGGCGGTCCGGGCGACCTCGTGCACATTGCCGAAGGTGGGTATGCCGGAGCCGATGTCCAGGAACTGGGTGACGTCGTTGTCAACGGCGTGGCGGACGGCGCGCCGCATGAAGGCACGGTTCGCCTGCATGACCTTGGGCAGGCCAGGCATGAACTCCATGGCCTTGCGCGCCGCTTCCCGGTCCACTTCGAAATTGTGCGAGCCGCCCAGATAGAAGTCGTACATACGGGACACGCTCGGCACCGAAATGTCGATACCAGGCGGAGCCCAGGCGGGACGCTCCATCAATGTCTCCAACAAGTCGCCATGGGGGATGCGGCCAGGTGTTCGCGGCCGGTGTTCGAGGTGAGGCTACTGATCGCCCGCCGAGAGAGCGAGTAGAAACGGAAATTCGCGGTCCGTTCTTGGTCACACGCCATTGGCACGTGCTCCCGGAACGAAGAGTTCACGCCTTCAGGCTGTGCAAATTCACGTGCATATGAGTGTGCGTCGGCTCTTTCGGCCGAGCGCGGTTCCCCGCGAAGGACGCCCAGGTCCCGCCCGTACCTCGGCTGTTACTGCCGGAGGGGCCTGGTCGCCGGTGCAGGATGCCCCGTTCACCTTCCCGTCCGACAGGGCGACAACCGGACAGTTATCGATCCGAGGCCGGAACGGACCCGGTCCGCCGCCTTCCGGAATCCATCTACCCCGCGATACGCGGGCATGGAGACGGTCGAGTCGCCCCCGCCGCCTTCGATCGTGGCGAAACGTCAAACCGGCGCCTCCGGAGATCCGCTCCATCCGGCGAATCCCGCTCGATTCCGCCCCGGCGCGCCGCGTCTGTGATCAAGCTCGACGGCGTGTCTCTGTACGGATCACTCCTCGCGCGGCCGCTGGCGGCCCTCGGACTGGTGTGGCTGCTCGCCACCCCGGTGCCCGCCGCCGCGGACGCCTGCGCCTACGCCTCGACCGGCCCGGGCGGTTCCCACGTCGCGGTGGCGATCGCCGGCGACGGCCACCACGACGGCGACGGCAGCTCAGGGAAGGGCAAGGGTCACGGGAAGGGCCACGGCAAGGGAAAGGGGCACGGCCATCACCACCCGAAGCCCTGCCCCACCGAGCCGCCCCCGCCGTGCCCGTCCCCCACGCCCGAGCCGACGCCCACGCCTACTCCCACGCCGACGCCGACGCCCGAACCGCCGTCCCCCTCCCCGTCCCCGTCCCCGACGCCCTCGCCGTCACCGAAGCCGCCTCCGCCCACCCCTCTCCCGCCCCGGCCCGCGCCGAAGCCACCGGCCACCAAGCCGGCACCCCGCCCGGAGCCGCCGCCGCCCGCCCCTCCGACCACGAGGCCGCCGGAGCCCGCGCCCGCGCCGCCCCCGCCTCCCCCGCCGCCGAGCCCGAGCCCGACGCCGCCGCCCACCGTGCGGCCACGGACCCCGGCACCCGGCCCCGTGGCACTGCCCCACTACCGCCGCGCCACGCACACCAAGCCGAAGAACGGCACCTCCGTCGTCACCGCGACCCTCATGATCACCGCGCCCGCGGTGCTCGCGACGGCGATCCTGCGCCCCCGGTCCAAGTGACCCGCCGACCCATCGGCCCCTTCGTCTCTCCGAATCCCGCAAGAGGAATCCATGTCTGAATGGCTTGTTCTCACCCTTGCGATGGCTGCCGCGTGCGCTGTCGTGCTCACGATCGTCGTCATCAACAACCGCCGGATCCCCGAGGACGACGACCCCAGCGAGACCCCGGACGTCATCGAATACATGACGATGATGATCGGCGTGATCTACGCGATCGTCCTCGGTCTCGCCATCGCCGGTGTCTGGGAGGCCCGCGGGGCCGCCCAGGAGACCGTGCGGCAGGAGGCCCAGGCGATGCACGAGATCTCGGCCCGCGTCGAGGTGTACCCGCAGGTGGTCCGCGAGCGCATCCGCGCCGATGTCGACGCCTACGTCGCCTATGTGGTCAACGACGAGTGGACGTACATGGCGGAGCACGGCGAGCTGAGCGAGGAGGGCACCGCGCTCCTGGAGAAGGTGCGGCGCAGCGTCACCGACTACCAGCCGGCCAACGACTTCGAGGGGCAGGCGTACCAGCCGCTGGTCGACCAGGTGGCCGTGGCCGACGACGCCCGGGGGTCCCGGGGGCAGAACGCGGGGGCGACCATGCCGGGGGTGGTGTGGTTCGGCCTGATCATCGGCGCCCTGGTGACGGTCGGCCTGATCTTCACCCTGCAGATCCGCAGAACCGGGCGCGAACTGCTGCTCGCCGGACTCTTCAGTGTGCTGATCGCGTTCCTGCTGTTCCTCATCTGGGACTTCGACGCGCCGTTCGGCCGGGGCATCTCGGCCACCGCCGCGCCGTTCACCGATCTGTTTCCGCAGCTCACACCGTGAGGCGACACGCCCGTGTAGGCCGGTCGGGGGACATCCATGCCCCATTCGCACGTCTGGAATCGCGGCTGTGGTAGTGCGCTCCTAGCGTTTCGGACATCGAGGTGCACGCACGGTCTTTCGCGGAAGCCCCCTTCCGCGGCTGCCCCTCGGGACCCGGAGGATTCACCATGCGCGCGATACGTGCCGCGACCACTGCCCTGCTGGGGGCGGCCGCCCTCGCCCTGGCCGCCCCCGCCGCCGTCGCGGCGGACGGCGCTCCCGCACCGAACCCGCGGGCAGCGCGAGCCAAGGCACCGGGCGATTTCGTCGTGTCGCCCTCGCTCGTCTCCCCGGGCGGACGGGTGACGCTCAGTGCCCCCGGCTGCGCCAGTACGGCGAGGGCCTCGGCCGGCATCTTCGACACCGTCACCATCGCACCGGGCTCGGCGGCCATCGCCACCGTGGACGCGGACGCCCGACGAGGCGCCGTGTACACCGTGTCGTTCAACTGCACCGGCGGGATCTCGGACACCGTCGATCTGACGATCAGCGGCGTTCCGACCGCCACCCCGACGATCAGCTCCACCATCCTCACTCCCCCGCGCGGGGTACAGGGTGGTCTGGGCGGTTCGGTGGGCGGCTTGGAGCCGCTCGAACTGGCCGGCGGCGGTGCGCTGGTGCTCGCCGCGGTCCTCGGAGGCGTGTACGTGGTCCGTCGCCGCTCCGGCTCGACCCGTCGCCACTGAGCGGCCGTCGTGGCCCGGTCCGGTGCGGGTGCCCGTCGTCCACGGACGCCCGTCGCCCCCGGGTCCCTGCAGGGACCCGGGGGCGACGGGCGGGGTGGGCCGACCGGGAGGTTCGACCGGTCAGACCCCCGCACCGGTCATACGGCGACGGCGGACGATGAAGAGCCCGCCGCCGAGCGCGGCGGCGGCGACCAGGCTGCCGCCGACGGCCATCTCCGTAGAGCTGGGGGCCAGCGAGCCGCCGAGGCCGCCCTGGGCGCCGCGGCCCGGGAGGACCCGGAACGGCTCCGTGACCACGTTGGAGCCGCCGTTGCACCTGACGGCCAGGTTGTAGTTGCCGGGAGTGGCGTTGTTGTAGACGCGGGCGACGGCGGTGGAAACGCCGTTGCCGCCCGAGAGGGTGGCGTCCGGGAAGGCGTTGGACGTGACCGTGCCACCACGGTTGCAGCCCCTGGCGGTGATGGTGAGCGTCGACCCGGGGTGGACCTCGAAGGGGCTGACGGTGACGTTGCTCGGGGTGTTGTTCGAGCCACCGCTGAGCACATTGCCCGGACCGTAGGTGGCGGCGGCGAGGGGGGCCGCAAGGCCGACCGCCGCGATCGCGGTGGCGGTCACCGCCAGAGTGCGTGCAGCACGCATGGTTGAACCTCCAGTGGAAGACGCCCCAAAGCGGTGCTCCGGGAGTTTCGACGAGTACGCCTTCCATGACGAACCATCACAAGTCATGGCCAGCTGTGCATTTCGGCACTGGTCCACCCCGGTGAGGCGACACGCCCGGAATCGGACCCTTGGAGGAGGAAGAACCGCAGGTCAGAGCCGACTGGGCCGCTTATCTGACGATTACTCGGATGGGTCAGCCCCGTGTCACCCACCTGTCGGCAGCCCGCCTCACCGGGCGCGCTCCCCGCTGCCCCGGGGGCAGGGGACGGGGCGCACCCCCGTACCCGCGCTCCGACACCCGTCCGGCGGCGGCCCCCACCCGTTCGCACCGCCCGGCGCGACGGTCCGTCAGGTCGCCCTTACCGTTCTGACGACGCCACGAAGGGAGAACCATGCCCCCGAAGGACTTCCGCGTCTTCGAGCGTAGGAGACGCCAACCCTGGGGCGTCCTGGCCCTCGCCATGCTGTCCGGGATCGCGATGATGCGCAACGGAGTGGACGTCGCGCTGGGGCCCCCGCAGCCCGCCGCGGCGGCCCGTCCGGTGGCGCGCCCCGTCGCGCCGCCGCAGGACGCGGCGACCGAGGGGCTGGAGCCGCTGCCCTTCGCCCCCGCCTCCCGCATCAAGATCCCCGCGATCCAGGTCGCGGCCCCGATCATGGACGTGGGCCTCGACCCGGACGGCTGGGTGGCGGCCCCGCCGCCCCAGGACACCAACCTCGCCGGCTGGTACCAGAACGGCATCTCCCCCGGCCAGCGCGGCACCGCGGTCGTCGTCGGTCATGTCGACAACGCGCAGGGCCCCGCGGTCTTCTACGGCCTGGGCTCCCTGGAGAAGGGCCAGCACATCGAGGTCGAGCGCTACGACGGCCGGGTCGCGGTCTTCGAGATCTACGGGCTCGAGGTGTACTCGAAGGACAACTTCCCGGGCGTGCAGGTGTACGCCGACACCGGTGAGCCCGAACTGCGGGTCATCACCTGCGGCGGCGGCTACACGCGCGCGCGTGGGTACGACGGGAACGTCGTCGTGTACGCGCGCATGGTCGGCTCTCGCTGACCGCGCCACGGCGAAGAGCCCCGGCACCTGAGGTGCCGGGGCTCTTCGCCGTGGCACGGTCAGCGCCGGGGCACGGTGATGTGGTAGCCGGAGTCGAGGAGTTCGGGCAGATAGCGGCGGAGCGCGGTCACGGTCTGGGCGCGGTTGCCGCCGGCGTCGTGGGAGAGGACGACGGCGCCGGGGGCGGCGCCGCCGAGGACCCGGCGGACGATGGCGCCGGCGGCGGCGGGTTCCTTCCAGTCCAGGGTGTCGACGGTCCAGGCGAGCGGCTCCATGCCGAGTGCGGCCCCGATCTCGAAGGAGTGCCGGTTCCAGGCCCCGTAGGGCGCGCGGTACCAGAGCGGGGCCGTGCCGAGGGTCCGTTCGACGACCTCGCTGGTGGATCCGAGCTCGTCGCGGATCCGGGAGGGCCGCAGCTTCGGGATGAGCGGATGGGACCAGGAGTGGTTGCCGACGACATGACCGTCGTCGGCCATCTCCCGCAGCAGGTCCGGGTTCTCGACCGCCATCTCGCCGCAGACGAAGAACATGGCGCGGCAGTCGTAGTGGCGCAGGGTCTCCAGGATGCCCGGGGTGTAGCGGGGGTCCGGGCCGTCGTCGAAGCTCAGCACCATCGAGCGGCCGACGCCGGACATGCTGAGGAAGGGCCGCTGCCGCACCGGCGGGACCGCGTGCCGGAAGGCCGGAGGCGCGTACGCGGTCATCGGCTGGAGCCGGTACGAGGTGGGCCGCAGCCGGGCGGCCTGGGCCTGCGGGCCGGCGGCCGGGCCCGCTCCGACACCTCCCCGCCCGGGCGGGGCCGGAGGTGCGGCGGCTCCGGAGGCCCCTTCAGACGGCGCGAACCGGTCCGCCGCGATGGCGCCGACGGTGGCGGTGGCCCCGAGGGCGGCGGCGAGCCGCAGCACCGTCCGGCGCCCGTTGGGCATCTGATCCTTTTTCATGACCAATGGTTCATACGGATGAGGGCCCGCGCAGCTCATCGACACCGGCCCCCTGTCCGAAAGCACCCGATGGGCCGATAGCCTCCAAGGGTGAGCGAACAGCAGCCCGGTCGGTTCGAACGCGGTACCGACGGTCCGAAGGTGATCATGGCGGGAGTCGACGGCTCCGACTCCTCGCTGCGCGCGGCGGCGTACGCGGCAGGGCTCGCCCGGCGCCAGAACGCGCTGCTGGCACTCGTGTACGTACAGCCGCTGATCACCGCGGGCGCCGCCATGGGCGCGCCGACGGCGGGGACCACCGAGGAGATCGCCCGGGAGCTGGTCGAGGAGATCCGCACGTCGGCCGAGCGGGTGAAGGACCTCTGGCGGATTCGGTGGGAGTTCCACACCTTCCGGGGCGACGCCTACGCGGGTCTGGTCCAGGCCGCGGAGGAGCTGACGGCCGACGCCGTGGTGGTGGGCGCCTCCGAGTCGGCCGGCCACCGGTTCGTGGGCTCGGTGGCGGTCCGGCTCGTGAAGGCGGGCCGCTGGCCGGTCACCGTCGTACCGTGACCGGCCCTCCCGGTGGGGGACGGACTACTTGCCCATCACCAGACCGTCCCGGTCGGCGCCGCGGCTGAGCACCACCTGGCGGATCGTGTCGCGGATGTCGGCATGGCGCGGGTCGGAGCCGTCGGCGGCGCCGAGGTTGACGACCCGACCGCGCGCGGTGTCGAACCACTGGGGGATGAACTCGGCCTTGGTGACCTCCCATCGCCCGCCGGGGGCGCGGGGCGGCCCGAAGGTGAAGCGGCCGATGCTGCCCTGGTTGCCGCGGGGGTCGTAGGCACCTTCGTGGTTGATCATGTCTCCGGCGATCTGGTCCCCCATCCCGTAGACGATCCAGGTGCCGTTGACCTTCTCGTACGCCTGCGGGACGTGGGCATGGGTGCCGAGGATCAGGTCGATGTCGGGGCGGCCGCCGCTCCGCGAGGCGGTGAGCGCCCGGCCGAGCGTGAGCTGCCGCTCGTCGGGGTCGGTCTGCCACTCGCTGCCCCAGTGGACGCTGATCACCACGACGTCGGCGCCGGCCGCGCGGGCGGCACGGGCGTCGGCGATCACCTTCCGCTCGTCGAGCGTCCGCACGGCCCAGGGCTGCCCCTCGGGCATCGGATAGCCGTTGGTGTCGTACGTGTAGGCCAGCTGGGCCACGGTGGCGCCGCCCGCCGTGAGCAGGGTGGGCTTCGCGGCCTCCTCCGCCGTACGGGCCGACCCGGCGTGGCGGACACCGGCCCGGTCCAGGGCGTCGAGGGTGCGGCCGAGGCCCTCGGCGCCGTCGTCGAGGGTGTGGTTGGAGGCGGTGGAGCAGGAGTCGTAACCGGTGGCCTTGAGCGCCGCGGCGACCTCGGGCGGCGACTTGAAGGCGGGATAGCCGGTGTAGGGCCCGCCGTCCCTGCCGTACACGGTCTCCATGTGGCAGATGGCCAGGTCGGCCGTGGAGACGACGGACTTCGCCCCGGAGAACATGGGCGTGAAGTCGTAGCCGTCGCCGCCCGAGTCCTGGGCCGCGCGGCGGATGATCGAGTCGTGCGGGAGGACGTCTCCGGAGGCGACGAGGGTGAAACCGGCGGGCGCGGAGGCGCCGCCGGGGGCGGCGGACGGGGCGGCGGGCAGTGCGGACCCCGGCCGACCGGACGTGGCCTCGGGGGTGGGCGCTCCGCCGGTCGGGCCGCTCCCGTCGGTGCAGCCGGTCGCCACCGCGAGCAGGACGGCGGCGAGCGCCGCCGCTCCCGCGGGTCTGGTGCGTGAGGTCATGTACGGCACTCCGCCCGATTCGTGGGATGAACATCTGTTCACACGAATTGATCTCGCGGGAAAGCCGCAGTCAAGGGTCAAGGCCGCAGAGCCTCATGAACCCCGCTGAAACGGACGCAGTGCCTCCGGTAGACCGCTCCGTGACCGCTCGCCGTACCATTCGCCGCTCGGTGCGACCGTTCGTCGCAGACCGATGTCCGTTCCCTGTCCCTCGCCGTCCGGATGCGTTCCGATACGCCCCGGACGACGAGCCGCAGAGAGGCGGGGAGCATGACAACGGCGACCACCGACGAACGGACCCTTGAGGAGCTGCAGCGGGACCACGGCCCCGCTCTCCTCTCCTTCCTGCTCGGGCTCACCTACGGGGACCGCCAGCGGGCCGAGGACCTCGCCCAGGAGACCCTGGTACGCGCCTGGCTCCACCCCGAGGCCTTCGACGGCCCCTACGAGTCGATGCGCCCCTGGCTCTTCACCGTGGCCCGCCGGCTCGCCATCGACGCCCGCCGCTCGCGCCTCGCCCGGCCCGCCGAAATCGGGGACGGCGTCCTCGCGGTGACGCCCGACCCGGCCGACGCCACCGCCTCGGCCGAGGCCGCGCTCGACGTACGGGCGGCCGTCCGCGAGCTGAGCCCCGAGCACCGCGCGGTGCTCGTCCGGCTCTACTTCCACGGTCTGACCGTCAACGAGGCCGCCGTCGAACTCGGCATCCCCGCCGGGACGGTCAAGTCCCGCTCGCATTACGCGCTGCGGCAGCTGGGCCGCTCACTGCCCGGCTACCGGCCGCACCGCACGGCCACCGGGCGGCCGGCCGTTGCCCGGTCCCGCGTCGCGGCCCCACAATGACGCCGTGACGCTGACACTCGCCGCCGCCGAAAAGATCCTCTCCGACAACTTCGCGCCCTGGGTGCTCGATCTGGGACTCACCGTCGCCTCGGTCGACGGCCACGAGGCCGTGCTCCGGCTCCCGTGGTCGGACCGGCTCGCCCGGGAGGGCGGCGGCCTCTCCGGCCAGGCCCTGATGGCCGCCGCCGACACGGCGACGGTGATCGCGGTCGCCGCGGCCCGGGGCGGCTTCGTGCCGATGACCACCGTCCAGCAGTCGATCAGCTTCCAGCGGGCGGTCGTCGGCGCCGACGTCCTCGTGCGTGCCCGGCTCACCAAGGCGGGAAAGCGGATGGCCTTCGCCGACATCACCATGACGGCCGAGGGCACGGAGGAGACCGCGGCCCACGCGACCGCGGTGTACGCGCTCCTCGGGTGAGCCGCCGCGACGACCGGTCGCCCCTGCCCGAGACGCCTCCCCCACCTCGTACGCCTCCCGTGTCATCAGGAATCCCACCGGCACCGATCCGGCCGGGAAACGTATCCGAAACCACATGGGCGAGTTGAGCAAAGCGGGACACGCGGGCGCCCTTCACGGAGGAGGCTCTCCCCGGGTCCCACACGTCCGGGTCCCCGATGTCCGGGAGAAGGTGGGAGCGTTGCGCCCCGAGAGCACGAACGGCGCCGGCGGCACGAGTGGCGGCGGACTCGCCGTCCCGATGGCCTGGCTGTGCGCCGAGTACCTGGCCGACGAGGTGCTGCGGGCCGCCGCACTCGTGGCGCCCGGCTCACTGGAGTACCGGGCGGGCCTCCAGGCGCTCGCCCTCACCGTCCACCTCTCGGAGGAGCCGGACGGAGCGGCGGCCGGCCGGCCGGTCGGCCGGATCGACGACTGGCTGCACCACACGGCGTACGACCGGCCCTGGCCGCCCTGGGTCGAGGAGCGGCTCGCCGCGCGGCGCACGGACGGCGGCGACAGCCCCGACCTGGCGCTCGCGGAGACCGCCTGGCGGCACCTGCGGGACACCTGGGTGCTCGCCGCCGACCTCGACGGCCGGACGGGCGACGACCCCGGCTGCCCGGTCGACGAGGAGGAGCGGATCTGGCTGCCGGCCTGGAAGCTGGGCCTGCCGCTCGCCCATCTCTCGCTGCATCTGCGCTGAGCGGGGTCAGGACGGCGGCGTCACCGGTTCACGGCGGCGAACGGTGCACTCCCTGCCGGTACTTGGGGATGCGTACCGTCACCTTCATCCCCGCACCGACCCCGGTCTCGATGACGAGCCCGTACTCCGCCCCGTACACCTGACGCAGCCGCTCGTCCACGTTGGAGAGACCGATGCCGGAGCCGGCGGGGTGCTCGCCGCGCAGGACCGCGCGCAGCAGCTCCGGGTCCATGCCGATGCCGTCGTCCTCGACGGTCACCACGGCCTCCGCGCCCGCGTCGCGGGCCGCGATCGTGACGCGGCAGCCCCGCTCCCGGTCCTCCAGACCGTGCTTCACGGCGTTCTCCACGAGGGGTTGGAGACAGAGGAAGGGCAGGGTGACCGGCAGCACCTCGGGGGCGATCTGCAGCCTCACCTTCAGCCTGTCCCCGAAGCGCGCGCCCGCGAGCGCCAAGTACTGCTCGATGGAGCGCAGTTCGTCGGCGAGCTGGGCGAACTCACCGTGCTTGCGGAACGAGTAGCGGGTGAAATCGGCGAATTCCAGGAGGAGTTCACGCGCCTGCTCCGGGTCGGTGCGGACGAACGAGGCGATGGCGGCGAGCGAGTTGAAGATGAAGTGCGGGGAGATCTGGGCCCGCAGGGCGCGGATCTCGGCCTCCACGATCCGTGTGCGCGAGCGGTCGAGCTCGGCGAGCTCCAGCTGCACGGAGGCCCAGCGGGCCACCTCGGTCGCGGCCCGCACCAGGACGGCCGACTCCCGCGAACCGTAGGCGACGAGCGCGCCGAGGACCCCGTCCTCACCGGTCAGCGGGGCGATCACCGCCCAGCGCAGCGGGCACACGGGGTCGGCGCAGCCGGTGTGCGCGGACCGGCTGCGGCCGGTCTCCAGGGTCTCGGCGACCTGCTCCGGGGCGTGCGCGCGGTGATGGTCCTCGCCCGGTCCGTCCCAGGCGAGGACGGCACCCCGGTCGGTGAGGCAGAGCGCCTCCGTGCCGAGCAACGAGCGAAGGGTGCCGGCCGCCCTGCGGGCGGTCTCCTCGGTGAGTCCGGCACGCAGCGGCGGGGCCGCCAGGGAGGCGGTGTGCAGGGTGTGGAAGGTGGCCCGCTCGACGGGCGTGCCGAGGTCGGGATCGGCGGTGCGGCCCCCGCGCCGGGCGGCGAACCGCCCCAGGACGAAGCCCGCGGCGAGCAGCACGGCCCCGGCGGCGGCCGCGGCGGCGAGCGCGATGCCGCTCATCGGCGGACCTCCTGGGCGGGAGCGGAGACGGTGCCGGTGATCTCCTCGGGCAGATGGAGGCGGGCGAGGAGGGCAGGGGTGCCGGGCGGGACCCGGCGGGGTGTGGCCAGCGAGACGAGGACCATGGTGAGGAAGCCGAGCGGGACCGACCAGACCGCCGGCCAGGCCATCAGGGTGTGCGGCCACCCCTCGGGGGCGAGCCCGGCCCGGGTCGCCATCACGGCCGCGAGGGCGGAGCCGCCGCCGAGCAGCAGCCCGGCCATGGCACCGGGCGGGGTGAGCCGACGCCACCAGATGCCGAGGACGAGCAGCGGGCAGAAGGAGGAGGCGGAGACGGCGAAGGCGAGGCCGACGGCGTCGGCGACCGGGACCTTCGAGGCGAACACCCCCACCGCGAGCGGTACGGCGGTGGCGAGCAGGGTCGCCAGACGGAAGTGCCGTACGCCCCGGGAGGGCAGCACGTCCTGGGTGAGGACTCCGGCGACGGACATGGTGAGCCCCGAGGCGGTGGAGAGGAAGGCGGCGAAGGCTCCGCCCGCGAGAACCGCCCCGAGGAGCTCGCCGAGCAGTCCGCCCAGGATCCGGTCGGGCAGTACGAGCACGGCGGCGTCGGCGGAGCCGGTGAGGGCGAGCTCGGGGGCGTAGATCCGGCCGAGGGCGCCGTACAACGGCGGCAACAGGTAGAAGGAACCGACCAGTCCGAGGACGACGAGGGTGGTGCGGCGGGCGGCGCGGCCGTGCGGGCTGGTGTAGAAGCGGACGGCGACGTGCGGCAGGCCCATGGTGCCGAGGAAGGTGGCGAGGATCAGTCCGTACGTGGCGTACAGCTGGTGCCCGTCGCGGCCCCCGGCGAGCGGCTGGGACCAGCCGAGCGGAGCGAGATGGGGGTCCCCCCAGCCGGAGGCTGGGGGAGGGTCCGTGCCGCTGGCGACCCTCCCGGGCAGTTCCGCTCCCGGAGCGAAGGCGAGCGTGGTGCCGCCGAGGACGTGATGGGTGCCGGGTGCGAGGGTCACGGTCCGCTGCTCGTACGGGACCGAGTCGACGCTGCCGGTGACGGTGAGGGTGAGCGGATCGTCGAGCCCGATCCGTACCGTGTCGGCGACCTTGACGACGGTGTGCCCGCGCAGGACGGCGGGGGCGTCGAAACGGGCCCTGGGCGCCCCGTCCCCGTACCAGGCGGCGAGCAGGAAGAGGACGGGGACGAGCAGGGCCGTGAGTTTCAGCCAGTACTGGAAGGCCTGCACGAAGGTGATGCTGCGCATCCCTCCCGCGGCGACCGTCCCCGTGACGACGAGGGCGACGAGCAGCCCGCCGACCCAGTCGGGGGCGCCGGTGAGGATCTCCAGGGTGAGCCCGGCGCCCTGGAGCTGCGGCAGCAGATAGAGCCAGCCGATGCCGACGACGAAGAGGCTGGCGAGTCGGCGGGCCCCCGGGGATTCGAGGCGGGCCTCGGCGAAGTCGGAGAGGGTGTACGCCCCCGAGCGGCGCAGCGGGGCGGCGACGAGGACGAGCAGGACGAGGTAGCCGGCGGTGTAGCCGACCGGGTACCAGAGCATGGCGGGGCCCTGGACGAGGACGAGTCCGGCGATACCGAGGAAGGAGGCGGCGGAGAGGTACTCGCCGCTGATCGCGGCCGCGTTGAGGCCGGGCCGGACGGTGCGCGAGGCGACGTAGAAGTCGGAGGTCGTACGGGAGATGCGCAGGCCGAGGGCGCCGATGAGGACGGTGGCGAGGACGACGGCGGTGACGGCCGCGACGGCGTAGGTCTGGTTCACGCGACGGCCGGGTGGGGCGCGTCGGTGCGGCGGGCGGGCGGACGGACGACGCTCGTGCGGTGGCCGTTCGTGCGGCGGTCGTTCATGCGGGGCGGTTCACCGTTCGACGAGGCCGGTGAAGTCGCGCTCGTTGCGTTCGGCGCGCCGCACATACCAGTGGGCGATGCCCCAGACGACGGGGTACACGCCGACGCCGAGGACGACCCAGACGTAGATCTCGGGGGCGGGCAGGGCGAGGAGCAGCGGCAGCGAGCCGACGAGCAGGGCGAGCGCACCGAGGGCGGTGAGGGCGGCCCGCAGCTGGCTGCGCATCAGGGAGCGGACGTAGGTGTGGCCGAGGGTGGTCTGCTCGTCGATCTCCGAGCGGGCCGGCGGGTGCACGGGGCGCCGCCGCGCGGGGCCCGGCACGGTCCCGTCGCCGTGGGCGGAGGCGTACGTGACGGTCTCGCGGCGTGGTCTGCGCTGAGGGTCCCCTCGACCGGAGGGCGGGAGAGGGTGCTGCTCGGACATCGGCGTCCGCCTCCGTCGGAAGTGGCGGCCCTCGGGCCCGGGACGCGTGGAGTCTACGCAGGTGGGAGCACCTGCGGTAGGGGTGGACGGAACGGGTTCGGTCAGCCCCCGGCCCGCCGCATCAGCAGGTCCCGCAGGTGGCGGGCGTGGCGCCGGCTGACCGCCAGGTCGGTGTCGCCGACCCGTACCGACATGGCGCCGCCGTCGAGGCGGAGCTCGGCGATCCGGGCGAGGGCGACGAGATGGCTGCGGTGGATGCGGACGAAGCCGCGCGCGGCCCACCGCTCTTCAAGGGTGGAGAGCGGGATGCGGACGAGATGGCTGCCGTGGTCGGTGTGCAGACGGGCGTAGTCGCCGTGCGCCTCCACGTACGCGATGTCGTCGACGGAGACGAACCGCGTGATCCCGCCCAGCTCGACGGGGACCTGCTCGGGCACGGCGGGCGCGGTGGGCGCGGCCGGGGCGGGGGCGGCGGTCGCGTGCACCAGGTCGTGGACGCGTCGGACGGCCTCGGCGAGGCGCTCGCGGCGGACCGGCTTCAGGACGTAGTCGACCGCCTTCAGGTCGAAGGCCTGGAGTGCGAAGCCCTCGTGGGCGGTGACGAAGACGACGAGCGGCGGGCGGGCGAAGCCGGCGAGCAGCCGGGCCACGTCGAGTCCGGTGAGACCGGGCATGTGGATGTCGAGGAAGACGACGTCGATCGCGTCGTCGCCGTCCGGCCCGGTCTCCAGGGCGCGCCCGATCCTGCGGAGGGCGGCGTTGGCGTCGCCGGCGCCCTCGGCGGAGCGGACGCGGGGGTCGGCGCGCAGCAGGTAGAGCAGCTCCCCGAGGGCGGGTTCCTCGTCGTCGACGGCCAGTACGCGCAGCATGCGGCGGAGTGTAACGGGCGGCCCCAGGGCCTGGTCGAGAAGCCCCGGGGCCTACTTGAGGAGCTTCGACAGGCGGCGGTCGGCGAGCGGTTTGCCACCGGTCTGGCAGGTGGGGCAGTACTGGAGGGAGGAGTCGCTGAAGGAGACCTCACGGATGGTGTCCCCGCACACGGGGCAGGGTTCGCCGGTGCGGCCGTGGACGCGCAGGCCGCTCTTCTTCTCGGCCTTGAGTCTGCCGGCGGCGAGGCCGTGGGAGCGGTCGACGGCCTCGTGGAGGGTGGTCCGCATCGCCGTGTAGAGGGCGGCGGTCTCCTCCGGGGTGAGGTTCTGGGTGGGTTTGAAGGGGGACATCTTCGCGGCGTGGAGGATCTCGTCGCTGTACGCGTTGCCGATGCCGGCGATGAGGCTCTGGTCGCGCAGGGCGCCCTTGATCTGGCGCCGCTCGCCGGAGAGCAGCGCGGCGAACTCCTCGGGGCCGAAGTCCTCTCCGAGCGGGTCGGGTCCGAGGCGCGCGACGCCCGGCACCTCCTGCGGGTCGTGCACCACGTACACGGCGAGGCGCTTGGTGGTGCCCGCTTCGGTGAGGTCGAAGCCGTCGCCGCCGGTGAGCGCGGTCCGCAGCGCCAGCGGGCCCTTGCCGGGCTTGGGCGGTCCGGAGGGCAGCGGGTCCTGCCAGCGCAGCCAGCCCGCGCGGGCGAGATGGAACAGGAGGTGGAGCTCGCCGGCCGGTCCCGTGACGGTGAGGTCGAGGAACTTCCCGTGCCGCCCGACCGCGGTGACCTCGGCGCCCTCGACGGCGTTCAAGGGCGGGTCGTACGTCTTGAGGACGCTGATCGCGACGGGCAGCACGCGGGCGATCTCCTTGCCCACCAGGTGTGTGTCCAGGAAGGCGCGGAGCGCTTCCACCTCGGGGAGTTCGGGCATGGTTCCACCCTGCCGCACGGGTGTCGGGGCCGCGCGCGGGACGTCGCGATCGCCGCCCGATCGGCGACGCCCGGATCGTGCCGGGTGGCGCGGGCCGGGCGGGACCTTCCTGACACGACCTACGTGCCGACCGACGACAACGCGGCGAGGCGCGGTGCCAGGCGTCGCGAGCACGGCATGACCGGCAAGGCACCCCCTAGGGTGGGTGACGTGCGCGTACTGCTCGTCGAGGACGACGAAGACCTCCGGTTCGGGGTGGCCGCCGCTCTGCGGGCCGCGGGGCTCGCCGTCGACGAGGCGGCCGACCTGCCCCGGGCCGACGAGGCCCTGTTCGTGACCGCGTACGACTGCGCGGTCTTCGACCGGATGCTGCCGTCCGGGGACGCCGCCGCCTACGTCGAGGGGCTGCGGCGCGACGGCCGCGACGTGCCCGTTCTCTTCCTGACCGCGCGGGACACGGTGGCGGACCGGGTGGAGGGCTTCGCGAGCGGCGGTGACGACTATCTGGTGAAGCCGTTCGCCGTGCCCGAGCTGGTCGCCCGGGTGCGGAGCCTGTGCCGGCGCTCGGCCGTCGTCCGTCCCCCCGTGCACCGCGTCGGCGACCTGGAGATCGACACCGCCCGCCGGCTCGTCCGCCGGGCCGGGGTGCTTCTCACGCTCACCACCAGGGAGTTCGCGGTCCTTGAGGTCCTCGCGGCCCGCGTCGACCAGGCGGTCCCGCGCGCCGAGCTGATCGAGAGCTGCTGGGACGAGATGGCCGAGCCGCAGTCCAACGTCCTGGAGGTGCTGGTCTCCCAGCTCCGCCGCAAGCTCGGGGATCCGCCGCTGATCCACACCGTGCGCGGGGTCGGCTACCGGCTCGCGCCCGACGGCACGCGGTGAGGCCCGCGTTCCTCCGCCGGTCGTCCTCCGCCTCGTCCTCGCTCACGCCGACGGCGCGGGTACTGCGGCTGCGCCGCCGGATCAGCCTGTTGTTCGCGCTGACCAGCGCCGTGGGGCTGATCGCGATGGCCGCGCTCGCGGTGCGCAGCGACAGCGCCCGCTGGCGTGAGCAGCTCGACCACTCGATGGACGTGGACACCAGCTGGGCCCTCGGTCTCCTGGAGACCGACGAGAACGGTCTGCTGGCCACGGACGTCCTGGCGGACACGATGAACACCGACTGCCCGCCGCTGACCGTGCTCCTCGTGACCGCGGAGGGCGGGAGCGATCCCACCGACCCCACTAGCCCCACCGGCCCCGGCGACACCGGCGGCCTGACCGTCCAGCACGCGCCCGCCGCGCCGTGCCTGACGGTGAGTCCCGACGTGGTCCTGGAGGCCGGGCGGGCGGCGGCGCGGGACGGGGAGGCGCGGGGCTTCGACCGGCGCACGACGAACGGTGAACCGGTGCGCGTGTTCGCGCTGCCCTTCTATCCGCCGGAAGCCGCGGAGGGTGAGGGACCGCAGGGCGTCCTGGTGACCCTCACCGACGCGAGGGCACAGCGGGACGACCACCGACGGTTGGTGTGGGTGGTGACCGGCGGCTGCGCGGTCCTCGTCCTGCTCTCGGCGGCGGTCGGGCACGTCCTGTCGGGGCGGGCGGTCCGGCCGGCGCTCACGGTGCTCGGTCAGCAGGAGGCGTTCCTCGCGGACGCGGCGCACGATCTGCGGACCCCGGCGGCCTCGCTCCGGACCCTCGCGGAGACGGCGCTGCGCGGCGAGACGGACAGCACGGACGTGCACCGGCGCACGCTGCGCCTGGCGGAAGGCATGGGCCGACTGGTCGACGGGCTGCTCACCCGGGCCCGCCTCATGTCCGGTACGGCCACGGTGACGCGTCAGCCGCTGCGTCTGGACCAGTTGGTGGAGGCGGTCGTCGACGAGGCGCCCGCGGAGGGACATCGCGTCCGGGTGGAGGCCGAGGACACGGTCGTGGTCGCCGACCCCGATCTCGTACGCCGGGCCGTCGGGAACCTGCTGGGCAACGCGCTCACGCACGGCCACGCGCCGGGTGTTCCGGCGGACGTACGGATCACGGTGACCCGGGACGGCACGCTGACGGTCGAGGACGCGGGTCCGGGACTGCCACCGGAGGTCGCGAACGCCCTGTTCGAACGCTTCCGCAGCGGATCCGGATCGACCGGCCTGGGTCTGTCGATCGCGTCCTGGGTGGCGCACGCGCACGGGGGCACGCTCACGGCGGGGCCGGGGGAAGCGGGCGGCGCCAGGTTCGTACTGACGTTGCCGACACCGGACTGAACCGGGCAGGCGAGCTGAACCGATTGGCGCGGGCCGACCGAGCAGCCGAAGCGAGCCAGTAGCCGGGCCGACCGAGCAGCCGGGCCGAGCCGGTCCTCAGGAAATCCTCAGCATCCGCGCGTGATCCTTCCCTGGACCGTCCATCCATGGGAGTACCTCGTGATCACCGCCCCCACCCGACGCCGTCGGGCCCTGGCTCTCGCTCTCGCCGTGCTCGGCGCCACGTCCCTCGCCGCCTGCAGCGTCGGGTCCGGCCCGGACGGCGGTCGACCGGGGTCGTCGGCCGGGCCGGCCGACCCCGCCGACCGCCCCGACCTGCGGCGCTTCTACGCCCAGAAGCTCGCCTGGAAGCCCTGCGGCGACCACAGGTGCGCCTCGCTCACCGTTCCGATGGACTACTCCCGCCCGGCCGACGGCAAGACCTTCGTGCTGCCGGTCGCGAAGGCGGTCACCGCGGTCCCGGGCAAGCGCGTCGGGTCGGTCGTCCTCAACCCGGGGGGCCCGGGCGAGCGCGGTGTGCGGCTCATCAAGGACGGCGGTGCCGACGCCATCGGCCGGGACGTGCGCGAGCGGTTCGACGTCGTGTCCTTCGACCCGCGCGGCGTCGGGGAGAGCAGGCCGGCCCTGACCTGCACCCCGTCGGGACCCTCGGAGACCCCGGCCGAGGACTCGACGGACGCCCCGGCCGCCGTACCCCTCCACCCCCGCACCGACGCCGAGCGCGCCGACGCCCTCGCCGCGGCACGGGCGACGGCCGCCGACTGCCGGAAGGCCGGCGGTCCGCTGCTCGCGCACGTCGGCACGGACGACGCCGCCCGGGACCTGGACGTGCTGCGGTCCGCGCTCGGCGAACGGCGGCTGACGTACGTCGGCTGGTCGTACGGCACGAGCCTGGGCACGTCGTACGCCGAGCAGTTCCCGCGCCGTGTACGGGCGATGGTCCTGGACGGGGCGGTCGATCCGTCGCTCGACTGGCGGCAGCGGATGCTGGGCCAGGCCACCGGATTCCGGAAGGCGGTGGAGGATTACGCCGAGACCTGCGCCGACGCCGTCGGTGACGCCTGTCCCGGCGAGACGCCCGAGGAGATACGCGCGCTGATCGACCGCCTCGTCGAGCGGACGCAGCGCGAGCCGCTGCCGGTCGACGACTCCGAATCCGGTCTCGACGCCGCGGCCGTGGTCTCCGCGCTCGGCCTGTCCATGTACACGCCGGAAGCCCAGTGGGAAGCCCTGTCCGAGGCGCTGAGCGCGGCGGACGCGGGGAACGGGACGAAGCTGGCGGCCCTCGCGACGGGAGAGGAGCAGCCGGGGGACGGTGAGGCGGGCACCGACGCCGAAGCCGAAGAGTCCGAACCCACCGGGACCGGCCCCGCCGAGGCCGACGACGACAGGACCGGGGCCGAGGCCGACGCCGACACCGACAAGACCGAGGCCAACGGGCCCGACGACGAGACCGAGCCCTCCGTCACCGTGCCCGAGGACAACAGCGAGGCCGCCCTCATCGCGATCAACTGCCTCGACGTCCCCCACCCGCGCGACGCCCAGGCCTACTGGGACGCGCTCGCCCCCGCCGAGAAGGCCGCGGGCGTGCACGGCACGACCGCCGTGACGAACGAGCTGGTCTGCAAGGACTGGCCCGCCGGTCCCCAGCGTCCGCACCGGGTGAGGGCCGCGGGCGTTCCGCCGGTCCTCGTCGTGGGTACGGCGGGCGACCCGGCGACACCGTACGGGGAGGCGGTGGCCCTGGCGCGCCAGTTCCCCGGCGGCATGCTGCTCTCGTTCGATGCCCCCGGCCACACCGGCTACGGCCGCAACCCCTGCGTCGACAAGAAGGTCGAGGAGTACCTGATCGGTCTCGCGAAGGTCCGCCCCGGCACCACGTGTACGGCCTGAGACACACGCCCTACGGCGTGTCCGGCGGGTCCAGCAGGTCGAGTTCGGCCGTCAGGGCGGCCGCCAGCGCGTCGACGTCGGGGACGGCCTCGCCGTCGGCGACGAGGCCGATGTGGACGTGGCCGCCGTACGGGGACATGGCGACGGCGAGGGACTGGCCGCAGGCGAGCGGGGCCATGGGGAAGAGTGCGCGCAGCGGGGCGCCGCCGAGCGAGAGCGCGGAGCGGGGAAGCGGCACCTGGGTGACCAGGAGGTCGAAGAGCAGCCTGGCGGCACCGGCGGCGAAGGGGGCGCCGAAGCGGTGCGCGAGCGGGGGCAGTTGGTCGGCGAGGAGGGCGACGGCCCCGGCACCCCTGAGGGGGCCGGCCGCCTTGTTGCGGTCCATGGCGGTCCGGACGGCGGCGAGCCGGGCGGCCGGGTCGGACTCGGTGACGGGCAGGTCGAGGAGGTAGCCGGAGAGGCTGTTGCCGGGACCGGCAGGACCGCCGGGGCGGCGCCGGGAGACGGGGACGAGGGCCCGGGGGTCGGCTCCGGGGAGGGGCAGCCCTCGTCCGTCGAACCAGCGGCGGAGGGCCCCGGCGACGACGGCGAGGAGGACGTCGTTGGCGGTACCGCCCGTGGTGCGGCGGATCCGGTGGACGCGGTCGAGGGGCAGGGAGGCGGTGGCGATCCGGCGGGTCCCGCTGGACTCGGCGGCGAGTGCGGCGGTGGGGCGTCCGTCGAGACGGCTGGCGCGGACGACGGAGGCGCCGACCTCGACGGCCCGGCCGAGGTCGCCGAGCCGGTCGCGGGCCATGCCGAGCAGCCGTCCGGGGCCGGGGAGCCAGGAGCGCGGGGGCACCGGCCGGGGACGTCCTGCGGCGCTCCGGTCCGCGAGGCGGCGGCCGGCGGCGATCTCGTCGAAGATGCCGGCGCCGATGGCGACCGCCCGCATGCCGTCGGCGAGGGCGTGGTGGAGTTTGACGAGGACGGCGAAGGAGCCGTCGGGGGCGCCGCTGAACAGGTACATCTCCCAGGGCGGGAGGCCCCGGGCGACGGGCCGCTCCATGAGTTCGGCGGCGAGGCGGGCGGCCTCGGCGGGGAAGTCTGCGCCGGGGAGGGTGATCTCGTGGACGTGGTCGCGTACGTCGAAGTCCGGGTCGGCGCTCCAGGCGGCGCCGCCGACGGGCAGCAGGACGTCGCGGACGCGCATACGGAGCCGGGGAACGGCGGCGGCGCGGCGGGCGAGCAGGTCGAGGATGTCCGGGACCTCGTGGCCGCCGTCGTGGTCTCCGCCCGTGGGTACGGGGCCGAAGTGGGCGAGTGCCCCGAGGTGCAGGGGGTGCGCGGGGGATTCGAGGTGCCAGAAGGCCAGGTCCAGGGGTGCCAGTAGCTCGCTGCTCACGGGTGTCCTCACGTCCTGCACGAAGAGCCGGGTGAACGCAGTCAATCGCGTACCGACAGTTACGGTCAAGTATGATCAGTTCACGCTCAGTTAACAAGCGCGCTCTTCGGTGAACGGTCCCACACCCGTGTGTCGCGCTCAGTTCTCCACGGTGAACGGTCCCGCACCCATGTGGCGCGCTCAGTTCTCCACAGTGAACTCACACCACACGCACTTGCCGCTCCCCCGCGGCTCCACGCCCCACACGTCGGAGATCTGGTCGACGAGCAGCAGCCCCCGCCCGGACACGCCCGCCTCGCCCGCCTCGCGGCGCCTGGGCAGGGCGCTGGACCGGTCCTCGACCTCGACCCGGAGCCGCTTCTCGGCCCCGCCGAGGATCCGCAGGGTCACGATCGCCCCGCCGTCGGTGTGCATCAGCGCGTTGGTCATCAGTTCGTCGGCGACCAGCTCGATCTCGTCCGCGCTCTCCTCGGCTCCCCAGGCCCGGACGGCGGCCCTGATCATGTGCCGGGCCGAGCTCAGCGCCTCGGGGTCGCTCTGGGCCACGTGCTGCTGGAACCGCCCGGCGCCATGGGCGGCGGACGCGCTCTGGCGGCGCAGGAGCAGGATCGCGACGTCGTCCTCGCCACCCCGGTCGGCGACCACGTCGCACAGGTGGTCGGCGAGCTCCTGGAGGTCGGCGGGGCCGCGCCGGACGAGCCCGGACAGCCATTGCAGACCCTCGTCGAGGTCGGAACCGGGCTTCTCCACCAGCCCGTCCGTGTAGAGCATCAGGGTCTGGCCGGGGTCCAGCTCCAGGGTGGTCACCGGGTAGTCGAGCCGACCGAACTCGGCGGAGAGCCCGAGCGGCAGCCCGCCCTCCACCGGGACCCTGCGGCAGCGACCGTCCTTCTCCCGGATCAGCGGGTCGACATGGCCGGCACGCACCACCTGGACGACTCCGGTGCCGAGGTCGACCTCCGCGTACGTGCAGGTGGCGAAGCGTTCGGTGTCGAGTTCGTGCAGGAAGACGGAGGCGCGGGCCATCACCGTGGCGGGCGTGTGCCCCTCGGCGGCGTAGGCGCGCAGCACGATGCGCAGCTGGCCCATGACGGCGGCCGCGTGGGTGTCGTGGCCCTGGACGTCTCCGATGACGGCGCCGACCCGTCCGCCGGGCAGCGGGATGATGTCGTACCAGTCGCCGCCGATGTCCCGGCCGAGGCGGGCGGAGCGGTAGCGGACGGCGGTCTGGGCGCCGGGCACCTCGGGGATCCGGCGCGGGAGCATCGCCTGCTGGAGCCCCTCGGCGAGGTCGTGCTCCTGCTCGTAGAGCATGGCCCGCTGGAGGCTCTGGGCGATGCTGCTGCCGAGGGCGACGAGCAGGGTCCGTTCGTCCTCGCTGAAGCCGGTCTTGTCGCTGTAGAGCAGCCCGAGCGCGCCGATGGGCCGGGCCTGGGCGATGAGCGGCAGATAGGCGGCGGCGGTGATCCCGAGTCCGCTGATGTGCGGCCAGAGCACCGGGAAGGAGTCGGCGAAGTCCCGGGCCGACTCGATGAACCGGGGCTGCAGCGTGCGGATCACCTCGCCCATCGGGTACGGCTCGTCCACCCGGGTGAAACGGGTGCCCGGCACGAAGGCGCCCTCGGGGCCCTCCGCGACCAGCTGGATGCGGCCGGCGTCGAGGAGGCCCACGACGAGACTCGCGGCGCCGAAGTGTTCGAGCGCGTGGGAGTCGTTGAGCAGGTCGATGACGTCCTGCACGGTCCGCGCGTAGGCGAGGGCGGCCGTGGTGCCCTCCACGACTCCGGCGCGTCGGCGCCGCCCCTCGTCGAGGCCGAGCCGGGCGGCGGACTCGGTCAGTTCATGGGTGGCGTCGCGGACGACGCCGACGATGCGCACCGGGCGGCCGGTGTCGTCGCGGTGGACGAGTCCCTGGGTATGGGTCCACTGGTGGCTGCCGTCGCGCCTGCGGATGCGGAAATACGCGCCGTACTGCTCACTGCCGTCCTTGAGCGCCTGGGCGACCAGCGTGTCGAGGCGGCGGCCCTCGTCCGGCAACACCCGCGAGCCCAGCGACTCGGGGCGGTCGTCGTACTCCGCGCGGTCCATGTCGAAGACGCCGAGGGCCGCCTCGTCCATGATCATCGTCCCCGCGGCGAGATCCCAGTCGAAGCCGCCCATCCGGAAGACGGAGCCGAAATCGGCGAGGATCCGCGCCCCGTCACCCTGTCCCTCCGGGGCACGGCGGAACCGCTCGCCCGCCTCCCCGCCCCCGTTGCCCGCGTTCATGGGGCCACGCTAGGCGCAGCCCCGCCCGTGCGCACCATGAAGATCCGTTTCACCCCTCGAATGTCTCGGGCTGCTCCGGGACCGATTCGGCGGGGAACAGCTCCCCGGGCGGCAGCTCGCCGTCCGGCACGCCCGGGGGTTCGGCGTACGGGTCCGCGTAGGGATCGGTGTAGGGGTCCGGGTACGGCTCCGCGTCCGGTACGGGATACGGGTCGGGGTCCGCCGGGGTCCGGTCGGTGCCGGTGCCGCCGGTCCCGGAGGCGTCGGGGCTCACGGGCAGCGGGTCCGTCGGGGCCGGGGGGACCGGGGCGGGCACCCTGGAGGGGGCGTCCGGGGAGGTACGGCGGTCCGGGGCGCTCGGGTCGGGCGTGGTGCCGTCCGGTGTGGCCGGGTCGGGCGTGCCGGAGCCGGTCAGGGCGCATTCGTCCGGGTCGCAGGCGGGCTCCACGGCCGGCTTGCGGTCCTCGCCGCCGTCGCTGCCGGTCCGCCGTTCGATCCAGCTGCGGTCGGCGGCGTTCACGATGAACAGGCTGGTGACGACGGTGGTGGTCGGCCGGACGACGATCACCCGGTCGGGGTCGAAGCCGTCCCAGGGCTCGCCCTGGTGGACGCCGTCCCGGACCGCGGCGGGGGTGCGGAGCGGGTTGCCGCAGGCGCAGCGGACGCGCGGGGAGCCGTACTGGTCGACGAGGACCGCCGTACCGGTCTGGAGGACGGCCTGATAGCCGTTGGCCCTGCCCTGGAGGTAGCCGTGGTTGGTGACCCGGGTGTCGGCGCGCAGGACGACCGGGGTCAGCCCGCGCAGCCAGTCGCCGACGTTGGTCTCGGGGATTCCGGAGGCCTCGGCGAAGGCGCGTGTCCTGTCCTGGTCGGCGGCGAGGAAGGAGACCTGCCGCTCGACGTCACAGCTGCCCTCCGCGCGCGTGCCGCCGTAGAGACCGGGGGTGGAGCCGGTGACCTCACGGACCTGTTCGCCGCCGGGGTCCTGGTCGCGGTCCGGGGAAAAGACTTGCCGGGTGGTCCGGGCCGTGGACTCGGTGAAGGGGTCGGGGCCCTGTGCGGCGACGGGCTGGAGGAAGACGTCCTGCACCGACCCGGCGGCGGCGGGCTGGGAGCCGCCACGGGACCCTTCCCAGACGGATGTGCACCCCGTGAGCAGGAGGGAGACGGTGAGCGTCGCGAGCGCGGAGCGGGCCGCGGCGCGCGGAGTCACGCGGGGGGCGACCGGGTGGGTCGTGGTGGGAGCGGTGGGGGTCCGCCACGTCCGGCAGAGGGCTGAGCGCACCTGGTTCTCCCGCTTTCTCTCCCCCGGGCCACGGCGCCCGGTTCCGGCCAGTCCTTCATGTCTGTCGCAGTGGGCGGGGGCCCGCAAGCCAAGGGCGGCCGACCGGGGTGACACGCCACACTTGAACACGTTCAAGAGAAGCCCTACGCTCGGAGTCGCTGATTGAACACGTTCAAGTGGGGGTGGTGGCGCATGACCGCACTGTCGGTCCTCGTGGGCTCGGTCGTGACGATCGGCATGTTCTGGGTGGTCCCGACGGGGCTGGCACTCCTCGACGGCCCCCGGCCACCGGGGTGGGACCCGCTCCGGCGCGCCTGGCCCCTGTTCGCCGTCCCCGGCGCGCTCGCCCTGTGGCTGCCCCGCTCGGGTCTCTCGACCGCGCTCGCCGCCGTCTACGCGCTGGCCACGGTCGCGCTCGCACTCCAGGCCCCGGCCCGGCTGTTCCTGACCCGGTCCCTCCGGCCGGGCGAGGTCGCCGCGCTCACCGCCCTGGTCGCACCCTCCGTCGCCGGGCTCGCACTCGTCGCCGAACGGGCCTCGTACCCGCTCTTCGGCTTCGACCTGGACATCCTGGCGCTGACCGTGCCGCACTTCCACTTCGCGGGCTTCGCCGCCGCCCTGGTCGCCGGACTCCTCTGCCGCGTCTCCGAGGGCCCCACCGCCCGCTTCGCCGCGCTCAGCGTCCCGGCCGGCACCCTGCTCGTGCTGCTCGGCTACTTCGTCGACGACTGGGCCGAGCTCGCCGGGGCCGTCGTCCTGACGGCCGGCATGACGGCCGTCGCGGTCCTGACCCTGCGCGAGCGCCGCATCCTGGCGGCCGACCGGCTCACCCGGGGACTGCTCGCCGTCTCGGCCCTGGTCCTCTTCGTCACCATGCTGCTCGCCCTGAGCTGGGCGCTCGGCGAGGCGACCGGTCTTCCGCACCTCGACCTGACCTGGACGGCCGCGACCCACGGCCTGGGCAACGCCCTCGGCTTCGCGGTCTGCGCGCTGCTCGCCCACCGCCGCGTCCGGCAGGACCGCACGCCTCCGGCCGCTCCTCCGCCGACGCTCCCGAACGACCGGATCACGACGCTCTTCCCGTACGACCGACCCCCGACGGACCTCCCGACCTCCCCGACCTCCCCGACGCACCTCCCGGCCCGCCCGCGAACGGAGCTCCCGGCATGACCCGCCTCATGAACAGCCTGTCCCGGCCCGACCGCCCCCGCCCCGCCCTCACCTACCGCGAGGTCGGCGCCACCCGGACCCCGGAAACCCTCCCGGAGGGCTATCACCACCTCCGGCACAGCGCGGTCGTCGGCCACGGCCGCGCCGCCTTCGAGGCCGCCGGGGCGGCCGTCACCACCTGGCGGATGCACCGCGCCACCGGGGCGCGCTTCCTCGCCGACGCCGACCGCGCCGCGTCCGGCGTGGTCGTCGAGATCTCGACGGGCATCGGCCGGCTCCGGCTCGGCGCCCCCTGCACGGTGATCTGGACGGCGTACGAGGACGACCGCATCGGCTTCGCGTACGGAACGCTCACCGGGCACCCCGAGTGCGGCGAGGAGTCCTTCATCGTCCACCTGGAGCCCGACGGCACGGTCCGGTTCGCGGTCACCGCGTTCAGCCGCCCCTCCGCCTGGTACACCCGGCTCGGCGGCCCTGTGATCCCCCTCTTCCAGCGGGCGTACGCGCAGCACCTGGGCCGGACCCTGCGGCGCCTCGTCAGGACCTGACCGCGGGCCGATACTGGAAGAGATGGAGTGGTTCACCGCACCCGACCACTGGCTGAGCCGGATCGTCTTCCAGCGGGGCCTCGCCGGGCTGTACTGCGTGGCGTTCCTATCGGCAGCCCTCCAGTTCCGGGCGCTGATCGGCGAGCGCGGCATGCTCCCCGTACCGGAGTACGTGCGCAGGACCGCGCCCCGGCACACCCCGTCGCTCTTCCACTGGCGCTATTCCGACCGGCTCTTCGCGGCCGTCGCCTGGTCCGGTGCCACGCTCGCCCTCGCGCTCGTGGCGGGCGCGGGGGACGCCGTACCGCTGCCGGTGTCGATGCTGCTGTGGCTGCTGCTCTGGGCGATGTACCTGTCGATCGTGAACGTGGGCCAGACCTGGTACGCCTTCGGCTGGGAGTCGCTGCTCCTGGAGACCGGGTTCCTGGCGGTCTTCCTCGGCAACGACGACACCGGTCCGCCCGTCCTCGTGCTCTTCCTGCTGCGCTGGCTGCTCTTCCGGGTCGAGTTCGGCGCCGGGCTCATCAAGATCCGCGGCGACCCCTGCTGGCGCGATCTGACCTGCCTCTACCACCACCACGAGACCCAGCCGATGCCCGGCCCGCTGAGCTGGTTCTTCCACCACCTCCCGCGCCCCCTGCACCGGGTGGAGGCGGCGGCCAACCACGTGGTCCAGCTCTTCGTACCGTTCCTGCTGTTCACCCCGCAGCCGGTGGCGACGATCGCGGCCGGGCTGATGATCGCGACCCAGCTGTGGCTGGTGCTGTCCGGCAACTTCGCCTGGCTGAACTGGATCACCATCGTGCTCGCCCTCTCCGTCGTGGACGCCTCCCCCGTCACCGGCGAGCACGCCCGGCCGGACCCGCCGCTCTGGTACGTGGTCGTGGTCGTCGCCGTGACCGCCTTCGTCCTCGTACGGAGCTACCGCCCGGTGCGCAACCTGCTCTCCCGGAACCAGGCGATGAACCGCTCGTACGACCCGTTCCACCTGGTCAACACGTACGGGGCGTTCGGCACGGTCGGCCGGATCAGGGACGAGATCGTCGTCGAGGGCACGGACGACCCGGTGCCGCACGCGGGCACGGTGTGGAAGGAGTACGGCTTCAAGGGCAAGCCCGGTGATCCGCGCCGGCTGCCCCGGCAGTTCGCCCCGTACCATCTGCGGCTCGACTGGCTGATGTGGTTCGCGGCGCTCAGTCCCGGGTACGCGCGCGATTGGTTCGGTCCGTTCGTCGAGCGGCTTCTCGACGGCGACCGGGACACCCTGCGGCTACTCGCCCACAACCCCTTCCCGGAGGCTCCGCCGGCCTTCGTCCGCGCCCGGCTCTACCGGTACCGGTACACGACCTGGCGCGAGCTCCGCGCGACCGGGGCCTGGTGGCACCGGACACTGCTCCGGGAGTACCTGCCGCCGATCCGGCTGCGGGAACCGGCGGAGGACCCCCGGTGACGCCCGGACGCGCCGTGAACGCACCGGTGCCCCCGGCCGCGGACGGCCGGGGGCACCGGGGTGAAGCAAGGGATCAGTCGATACCGGGCAGGATGTGGGGCTCGGCGAGGTCGTCCTCGTAGCCCGCCAGCCGGATCGGGGCCGCGTGGGCCCACACTTCGAGGCTCCCCAGCTCGCCGTTCCTGCGCGGCCGGTCCTTGGGTTCGGCCGGTCGCGGTTCCTGCTTCGTCAGTTCGGATGTCACCGCGCACTCCTCTGTGTCGCGTACCTGTAGGACAAGTGCCGGTCGGTCGCGGTGGCGCCGGTCGTCGGGCGGGACCGCGGCCTTGGTGGCAGGCCTGCCCCTGGAAGGCCGTGAGGACGGTGTGTCTCCTCGGTGGCCGACCGTGAGCATCAGAGTAACCAAATGAGCACGTCCGCGCTCTACCGGGCTCCCAAGTGTGATGCGATCGGGTGAATCGAGCCGGAAAAGCGCCCCACCGGGCCGGTGGGGCGCTCTTGTCAGGACTGCGGGAACCGCTTTTTCGCCGCTTTGGATCGGTTCCTACCAGTTGGCCTGGGCGTAGTCCTTCAGGAAGCAGCCGTAGAGGTCCACTCCGTCCTCGCCGCGCACGATCGGGTCGTAGACCCGGGCCGCGCCGTCGACCAGGTCGAGCGGGGCGTGGAAGCCGGCCTCGGCGAGGCGCAGCTTGTCGAAGTGCGGACGCTCGTCGGTGATCCAGCCGGTGTCGACCGAGGTCATGAGGATGCCGTCGGTCTTGAACATCTCCTCGCCGCTCGTCCGGGTCACCATGTTCATCGCGGCCTTGGCCGCGTTGGTGTTCGGGTGCCCCGCGCCCTTGTAGCCACGGCTGAAGACGCCTTCCATCGCGGAGACGTTCACGACGTAGGAGCGGCCGCTGGCCGCCTTCTTCGCCGCCTCGGCCATCACCGGACGCAGCTTGCTGATGAGGATGAACGGCGCCGTGTAGTTGCACAGCTGGGTCTCAAGCAGCTCCACCGGGGAGATCTGCTCGATGCTCTGCACCCAGGTGTTGGAGTCGACGACGTCCGGCACCAGGCCGCCCGCGTCGATGGCGGTGCCGTCGAGGTGCTTGGCGATGGTGGCGTTGCCGGCGACGAGCGCGAGGTCGGCGACCTGCTGGGCCTCCAGGTCGCGCACGCCGACGGGAAGCTCGGAGGATCCGACGAGCTCGCCGACCGCGCCGGAGTTGAAGGCGCCGATCACGTGGTGGGCGGGCAGCTCGCCCGCCGGAAGCGCGGCGCTCTCGCCGTCGACCAGGGCGGCGTACGCGGACGGCAGCCGGCGCACGGTCTGCGTCGCGTTGTTGATGAGGATGTCCAGCGACCCGGCCTCGGCCATCTGGTCGGCGAGGGCCACGGCCTGCGCCGGGTCGCGCAGGTCGATGCCGACGACCTCAAGGCGGTGCATCCAGTCACCGGAGTCCTCCATCGCCTTGAAGCGGCGGATGGCGTCCTTGGGGAAGCGGGTCGTGATGGTCGTGTGGGCGCCGTCGCGCAGCAGTCGCAGCGCGATGTACATGCCGATCTTGGCCCGGCCGCCGGTGAGCAGCGCGCGCTTGCCGGTGAGGTCGGCGCGGGCCTCGCGCTTGGCCCGGTTCTCGGCCGCGCACTCCTGGCAGAGCTGGTGGTAGAAGTAGTCGACCTCGACGAACCGCGTCTTGCAGACGTAGCAGGAGCGCGGGCGCTGGAGTATCCCGGCGATCCGGCCTTCCTCGGTGACGGAGGAGGGCAGGATGCCCTCGGTCTCGTCGTCGATGCGCTGCGCGGAGCCGGTGGCCGTGGCCTCCGTGACCGCCTTGTCGTTTGCGGTCTTGGACGCCCGGCGCTCCTGGCGGCGGCGCTGCTTCACGGTCCGGTAGATCCCGGCCGTGGCACGCCGGACGAGGATCGCGTCCGGGTGGTCGACGTCCAGCTTGTCGAGCTCGTCGAGGACGCCGAGGCAGACGGCCAGGCGATCGGGGTCGATACCCGGCCCGTAGTCCTGGTTTTCTTCGGTCACCGTCATGGCCTTCGGGTTCCTCGTTCGCTCGTTCGTCGCCGTTCGTGGGCCGTCACCGTCCGTGGGCTTGAGAGACGGCAACCTCAGCAACTTTACGGAGCGGGGGGCCGCGCCTCCAAACCCGTTCGGGGGGCGTGGTCGAAGACACAGTCGCCGCACAGTCCCGCGCCGGGGCAGCGGTAGTAGAGACAGCAGCTGGCGCGGCGCAGCCGGGGGCCGCGGACCGTACCGGCGAGGTCGGGGTGGTCGAGGAGTCCGGAGACCAGGACGGCGGCCCGTTCGGCCACCTCCGGGCGGCCATGGGCGTGCGCCCAGCGGGTCAGCTCGCGCAGCGCGCCGGCGAGGGCGGAGCCCGCGTTGCCCCAGAGCAGGCGCGGGGAGATGTTCCCGTCGCGGCGCAGGGCCGCGTGGAGCGGCACGAGGTGGGCCTCCTGGACGGCCCCGCGGATCTCGTCGACGGTCGCGAGGCGGGTCTCGGAGCCGGCCCACCACAGGTCGTCGGGGGAGGTCAGTGCCCCGTCCCAGTACAGCTCGGCGGGGTCGAGGGCGGGGAAGCGGCCGTGCAGGGCGGCGGGCCCGAGTGCGGTCGACCAGAGCCGGGCCGCGAGTCCGAGGTGGGCGACGGAGGCCCCGACGCGCCGCTCGGGGGCGCCGAGCCGGGTGGCGACCCGGTCCACGCGCGCGTGGAGGGGGCCGTCGTCGCCCGCGTACAGGCGCGCGAGCGGGCGGTGTGCCCCGCCGGTCTCCGGCGCTGTGGTGCGCAGGGCGAAGAACCCGCCCACCGATCCGCTCTCCACGAGATCCACCCGAGCTCCCCCTCGATCCGGTACCGGTCGCGTGCCGAGGTCTTCCGGGCACGGATTCCGACCACCGTAACCGCTGTGCGCGACTCCTCGGAACGGCTCGAAAAAGTCGCTTTGTACCCGTTCTGACCTGCACGGGTGTACATCTACAGGCGTACGTGGGGCTCACGTACTGCGAGGGGTGTACCCGCGAAGACGTCCCCTGGTACGACGACGCGATCGGCCGGGAAGAGAGATCGTGGAAGGTATGAGTCCCCTCCTGCTGTCCGTCCTCCTGGCCCTGGTCTCGGCGGTCGCCTACGCGGCCGCGGCGATCGTGCAGGAACGGGTCGCGGCCTCCGCCACCGGTCCGCGCTACGCGCCGCTGCGCAGCCCTGCCTGGTGGGGGTCCGTCCTGCTCAACGGCGTCGGCGCGACCCTGCACGTCGCGGCCCTCGCGTACGGGCCGCTCAGCCTGGTCCAGCCGCTGGGTGCCCTCACGATCGTGTTCGCGCTGCCCATGGCGGCCCTCTTCGTCGGCCGCAGGGCCGGATCGCGGGCCTGGCGCGGCGCCCTGATGGCCACGGTGGGCCTGGCCGGGCTGCTCAGCCTCACGACCGGCGCCGAGGCGCGGTCCCTGGCCGACGGCGACCGCTGGCTGCTCGCGGGCTGCACGTTCGGCGTGGTGGCCGCGCTGTTCACGGCCGCGCACGCGGTGGGCAGGTCGGTGCTGCGCAGCGTCGTCCTGGCCGCCGCGGCGGGCGTCTCCTTCGGCATCGCCTCGGTCTTCACCAAGGCGGTGGCCGAGGAGTGGACGCCCGGCGCGCCCCTCGCCGAGTGGACCGGGCTGCTGGTGCTCTCGGCCCTCGCCGTGACCGGGCTGCTCCTCTCCCAGGCCTCCTACCGGGGCGCGGGACTCGCCGCGCCGCTGGCCACCGTCACGGTGGTCAACCCGGTGGTCGCCGCCGCCGTGGGCCTGACCCTGTTCGGCGAAAGCTTCCGCTACGGCACGGCGGGCACCGTCGCAGCGCTGATCAGCGGCGCGGTGGCCGCGGGCGGCCTGGTCCAGCTCACGCTCGACCGGATGACGGTCCCGGCCGGGTCGCCTTCGGCGTCAGATCCGGGGCGTGATCCGGTGTCCGGACCAGGAGCGGGGTCAGAGGGAGACCCCGCGCGCCCTGAGGTAGGCCAGGGGGTCGATGTCGGAGCCGTACCCGGGACCCGTCCGTACCTCGAAGTGGAGGTGCGGTCCCGAGCTGTTGCCGGTCGATCCTGAGCGGCCGATGCGCTGGCCGGCGGTGACCCGCTGGCCGTCGCGGACGGCGAGCGCGGACAGGTGGGCGTACTGGCTGTAGCGGCCGTCGTCGTGGCGGAGGACGATCTGGTAGCCGTACGCTCCGCCCCACCCGGCGGAGACGATCCGGCCCCCGGCCACGGCCCGGACGGAGGTGCCCGTGGGCACGGGGAAGTCGACGCCGGTGTGGTAGCCGCTGGACCAGGAGGAGCCGGGCTTGCCGTAGCGGGTGCCGATGTCCGCGGAGACCGGGGCGGCGTAGCGCTTCTCCTCCGCGGCGGGCGGCCGGGGCTTGGAGGCGGGCCGGGGAGCGGGCTTCGTCCGGGGCTTGGACGTCTCCTTCGCGGCGGGCCTGGGCGTGGGCTTCGCCGCGGGTTTGCCGCTCGGCTTGGTGCTGGGCTTTGTGCTGGGCTTTGTGCTGGGCGTGGTCGTCGGACGCGACTCGGGCCGGGCGGACGGTTTCGACCCCGGCTTGGTCACGGGCTTGGGCACGGACGTGGCGACAGGCCGTGTCACGGGCTTCGCGGCCGCCTTCGTCGGCGGCTGCGCGCCGGGCCGGGTGCGGGGCACGGCGGCCTGTGCGGAGGGCTTCGCCGGGGGCACCGTGGCCGAAGGGGCCTTCGTCGGGGCCGTCGGGGCCTTCGTCGGAGGCTTCTGCGGGGCGGCGATGCGCAGGGTCAGGCGCTGGCCGGGGTGGATGAGGTCGGGGTCGTCGCCGACGACGGGGCGGTTCGTGTCGTACAGGCGCTTCCAGCCACCCTGGACCCGTTCCTCGCGGGCGATCTTCGACAGGGAGTCGCCAGGCGTCACCGTGTACATCTCGCGGACGGTGGGGACGGCGGTCGGGCCCACGTTCCTGGCCGGCTGCTCGGGTAAGACGCGCTGCCCGGGCAGGGAGGCGGTCCTGGCCGCGTTCCCGCCGCCGGACGCCTTCGTCGTCGCCGTACCGCCGGGGGTGACGTCCGGCGCCTCCCCGCCCCGCGCGAGGCCCGCACGGGGGCCGCAGCCGGGCCACGCGCCGGGCCCCTGGCCCTTCAGGACCCGCTCGGCGATCACGATCTGCTGGTCCTTGGAGGCGAGGTCGGCACGCGGTGCGTAGTGCCGGCCGCCGTAGGCCTCCCAGGTGGACTGGCTGAACTGCAGTCCGCCGAAGTAGCCGTTGCCGGTGTTGATGTGCCAGTTGGAGGTCGACTCGCAGGCCGCGACCTTCTCCCAGACGTCGAGCGAGGCGGCTTGCACGGCGCCCGCGCCGATCAGCGGCAGCGCCATTCCGGCGCCTCCCGCGGTGACGGTGAGCGAGGCACGGTTGATCCGGCTCGGCTGGTGGCGGCGGTGACGTCCGCGTACGGCCATGGGCCCCCCTTGAACACAGCAGCAGCCGTCCAAGTTAGGGGTGGCGCACGCTCCGTGACAAGGGATACGCGAAAGCTCAAGGCCCGTCTGTCACCTTCCCGTTGACGCCGCGCGGCGGCCGGCGGGACCCGGCTGAGGCTGAGGCTCGGGTTCCGGTACGGGTCCGCCGGGCCCCGGTGCCGGACTCGGATCGGGGTCCGGAGGCACGGGTACCGGATTGGGCGGGGGTACGGGCGGCGGTGACGGCACCGGCGGCGGAATGGGCGAAGGGGGCAGCGGATCGGGGTACGGGTGGGTCATCACGGACCTCTCGGTCGACGGGTTCGTCCCCCTCCAGGGTGGCCCGGCGGGCCCTGCGGCGCCCGCCGGACCCCGTCGTTCGGGTCAGTCCCCCGACGATGCGGCCCGGACCATGATCCGCCGCGCGCACAGGGCCGGTCCCCTCCGCGGCCGGCGGGCGGCGGTCACCACAGGCCGGGCGTGGCCTTCAGCTGGAGCTTCGCCGCGCGGACCACCTCGGACGGGGCGGCCGGGGCCTCGTCCGGGTGACGCTCGGCCCACTTGGCGGCGTACGGGCAGAGCGGCACGACGGGTACACCCGTACCGGCGGCGATCGTGTAGAACTCGCGCACGAGCGCTCCGGCGATGCCCTTCCCCTCGTGGCCGTCCTCGACGACGGTGTGCACCGCGACCAGCGCGTGCGGCTCGGCGTCCAGGACGAAGTAGACGATCACGCCTACATGGGTGTCGCCCTCGAACGCCTCAAGGCGTCCGTTCGCCCGGTCGTCACGCGTCTTCAGTTCGGCCATGCGGCGGCGCTCCCTCGACTCGGACCGGTCAGCCCCGCACCGGCGCGGGTACGGACTCGGGCACGGCGTGCGGGGCGCGCACCGTGTCGCTCCCGGGGACCGGCGCGGACGCGTCGGTCCCCAGCTCCACGATGCGGTTGCCGCCGTCGACGTGCACGACGCGGGGGGCGAACGTCCGGGCCTCCGCGTCCTCGATCTGCGCGTAGCTGATGAGGATCACCAGATCGCCGGGGTGCACCAGATGGGCGGCGGCGCCGTTGATCCCGATGACACCGGAACCGCGCTCACCCTCGATGACGTAGGTCTCCAGGCGGGCCCCGTTGTCGATGTCGACGATGTGCACGAGTTCGCCGGGCAGCAGGTCGGCCGCCTCCATCAGATCGGCGTCGACGGTGACCGAACCGACGTAGTGCAGGTCCGCCTGGGTCACGGTCGCCCGGTGGATCTTGGACTTGAACATCGTACGCATCATCGAGGTACTCCTGGACATAGGCTCCCTGCCTGCGTTTTTGCAGGTCAAGGGCTGTTTGCACACCCTACAACGAGTCGCAAGTTCGGGCAGCATTCCCCAGGTTCTTCAGGACTCATGCTGACCACTTGCTAACTTTCCTGACACATCATCAGGCAACGCTGGAAGGCTTAGCCCGCTCTCCCTGACCCCACCGAGACGACCCCGCAAGCCTACGCAGCTCCCCTCCAAGAGCCCTCGTGATCGTCGTCACCCCGAGAGCGCGACGACGGCCCCGATGTGCACGAGGGCCCTGTCACCGCAAGAACCCTCGAAGCAGCACGGCTACCTAGCAGTGAATCCCGGTTCAGCAAAGCCGACGACTCTCGCGACCATGCCCATGGCTCGTCCGGCGCCTCCCTGGAGCAGCGCAAGGCGAGTGTCCAAAATCTTCGAAATCCGGCCAGAGCAGAACGCAGCCCATCACTGCGCCTAGGGGGTGTCTTGTCGATCAGGCCGGATCAGGGAGCGGCGGCTGGTGCATGGGGTCTCCCCAGGCCCGCAGGGGCCGAGGGGACGCATCGCAAGGCGGAGGAGGGAGGCATGGCGGAGCCATGCCGACCGACGACAACGCGGCGAGGCGCGGTGCCAGGCGTCGCGAGCCCGGCCTGATCGACAAGACACCCCCTAGGTAGATCCGCAACCGTCCACGCGGCATCGGCGGGCTCCTGCCGGTCTGTCGCACCCACGCACTCTCCTTCCATCATGCGCGCCGACCTCCGCCACGCTCTGCGAAGCCGGATCAGCACAGCGTGGCCTCCTCGCTCGCACGGCCGGTACGGGCCGGGCCGGCCCGGGCCATGAAGGCGGAACCGGCAGCGTCTCCTTCTGGACATGCGAGGAACGGATCGACGAGCACGCAGACTTTGACGCGTTCCTGACGTCTCGCATGCATCCGGCGCTCCCCCACGGACGTCCTGCCGAACGTCGAGAACGAATCAAGAGGGAGTGAGCCGTCATGGATGGCGCAGTCGTCGGAGCCGTGATCACCGTCGTCTTCATCCTGCTGTTGATGCGCAGTGGGTTGCGCGTGGTCAATCAGGTCGAGCGGGGCGTCGTGTTCCGCTTCGGCAAGGCACTGCCTGGCCATCGAAAGCCCGGCATCACCTTCCTGGTCCCCTTCGCCGACCGGATGCGGAAGGTGAACGTCCAGATCGTGACCCTGCCGATCCCGACGCAGGAGGGCATCACCCGGGACAACGTCTCGGTCAAGGTCGACGCGGTCGTCTACTTCCGGGTCGTCGATCCGGCACAGGCCACGATCGAGGTACAGGACTACGTCTTCGCCGTCGGCCAGGTCGCGCAGTCCTCCCTCCGCTCGATCATCGGCAAGAGCGACCTGGACGACCTTCTCTCCGACCGGGAACGGCTTCACGAGGGCCTCGCGTTGATGATCGACAGCCCGGCGGCCGGCTGGGGCGTCCACATCGACCGGGTCGAGATCAAGGACGTACAGCTGCCGGAGTCGCTCAAGCGATCGATGTCCCGGCAGGCCGAGGCGGAGCGAGAGCGGCGGGCCCGAGTGATCACCGCGGACGGCGAGTTCCAGGCCGCTCAGCAGCTGGCGAACGCGTCGCGGATCATGGCCGACACCCCGGAGGCCATGCAGTTGCGCCTGCTGCAGACAGTCGTCGAGGTCGCCGCGGAGAAGAACTCCACGCTCGTCATGCCCTTCCCGGTGGAACTTCTCCGCTACTTCGACCGCGCCGCCCGCCAGTTCGACAAGGAGGACGCACCCGAGGAGCGCGTTGCGCCCGGCGACGTCCCGGCGCAGCTCCCTTCCCGCGAGTAGGAACAGGCAGCCAACGGCCCACAGGGGCGCCATCAGCGCACCCGTCCCCCGCCCTGTTCACCGTCGCCCCGCGCGGCGAACAGGGCCGGGGAGGGCGAGGACCCGGAAGGCGGGTACCGGCAATGACGCCGGGCAGCGCCCAGAGGACCAGGCGCCGGGCCGTTCGCGTCCGGCGCGGCGCGGGGCGGCGCGGGGCGGCGGACAGGAACGGCATCAGGGCCAGGGCGACGGCTGCGAGGACGATGCCGACCGTGGAGTGCCCGGCCTCGCCTGCCCCGGACAAGGGCTCGCACGGCAGCGCCCGGGACCAGGCCCACCCCGCTTCCGAGCCGGGTCTCCACGCCGCCCGCATGCGCGGCACGACGATGTGCGGTACTCCTCGGGGGTGAGGGACGTGAGCGTCGGCCGTGGGCTGCCGATGTCCACCCGTCCGTCCATCCCGGAGTCGTACGAGACGGAGACAGTCGCCATGGATCCATTCGTCACGGTCGGCCTCGACGGCTCACCCGAAAGCATGGCCGCCGCTCGCTGGGCCGCCGACCAGGAGCTCCACCCGGGCCTCGTGATCGCCGGCAACCCGATTGCCGACGACGCCCGGCACGCCCTGCTCAGGGCGGCCTCGGAGTTCGCGCCGACAGTGTTCGGTTCATTCAGCCGTCCCCATGGCTGAGTCGAACCGCCTCGGGGAGGCGATCACGTCAGCGCGTCAGGACGACGCGTCCGTGCTACGGACCGCCGCCTCCGGCACCGGCGCCGGCTCGCTTCCGCGGGCGGAGGTATGCGAGACCCACACCGCAGTGGTGTTCTTCGTCGGCGAGCGGGCCTACAAGCTCAAGAAGCCGGTGGACCTGACGTTCCTGGACTACACCACCGTTGAGGCGCGGCGGGTGGCGTGCGAGCGGGAGGTCGCTCTCAACCGTCGCTTCGCCCCCGACGTCTACCTGGGCGTGGGCGAGTTGAGTGTCCCGCACTCGGCATCACCCGAACCTCTCGTGGTGATGCGCCGCATGCCGGCGGAGCGCCGCCTGGCCCGGCTCGTACGGGAGGGTGCTGTTGTCGAGGATGCGCTGCGGGCCGTCGCCCGGCTGCTCGCCACGCACCACGCGAAGGCGGTCCGCACTCCGGACGTGGACGCGCAGGGCACGCGGGACGCATTGTCCTCCCGCTGGGAGGCGAGCTTCGCACAGGTCCGTGCGCTCGATGCGGATGGCCACGCGCCCGAGGGCGTGGAGGAGATCGAGGAACTGGTCCGCCGCTACCTCGCCGGCCGCGAGTCGTTGTTCGACATGCGCATCGAAGAGGGCCGGATCGTCGACGGACACGGCGACCTACTCGCCGACGACATCTTCTGCCTCGACGACGGCCCCCGGGTGCTGGACTGCCTGGAGTTCGACGACCACCTCCGCTACGTCGACGCCCTCGACGACGCCGCCTTCCTCGCCATGGACCTCGAACAGCTCGACGCACCAGAAGCCGCGGCATTCTTCCTCGCCCGCTACAGCGAGTACTCCGGGGACCCCTCACCCCCCTCACTGCACCACCACTACGTCGCCTACCGCGCCTTCGTCCGCGCCAAGGTGGCCTTGATCCAAGCAGGCCAAGGCGCGCCCGGTGCCGCCCCAGCCGCACAGCACCTCATCACGACGACTCTGCGTCACCTGCGGGCCTCCGTCATCAGCCTCACGCTCGTGGGAGGGCTCCCCGGCAGCGGCAAATCCACGCTCTCCGGCGCGCTGGCCGACCGCTTGGGCGTCACCCTGCTCAGCAGCGACCGTCTCCGCAAGGAACTCGCGGGCATCCCTGTCGACCGGCCCGCTCCCGCTCCGTACGGCGAGGGCCTCTACACACCCGAATGGAGCGACCACACCTACGCGGCCCTGCTCGAGCGCGCATCCACCCTGCTGTCCCGTGGCGAATCCGTCGTCCTGGACGCCAGCTGGTCGGACGGGAGGCAGCGCGAAGCCGCCCGGCTCGTGGCCGAACGAACGAGCGCCGACCTCGTAGCCCTGCACTGCCAGGTCCCGTACGACACGACGGCAGCCCGCCTCGGCACACGGGCCGCCGGACCGTCAGACGCCGACCTCGGCGTAGCCACCGCCATGGCCGAGCGGGAGCCGCCCTGGGCAGAGGCTGTCGCGATCGACACGAGCGGTCCCCTGGAGGCCGCTGTCGCCCAAGCGCTGTCGGCGGTACGCCCTTTCGGCTCCAGCCCCTTGGTCTTCCGGCGGCCTTACATGACGGCGGACTAGGACGACGCGGATGCGGCCGTCCACGACCAGGCCCACGCCACGACTCACCCATCGCCCGGGCCCGTCATCGGCCGGCGCCTACAATCCCTGGGACAGCAGGAGTTCGTGAGTATCCGAGGCGATGAGCCATCCGGCGGTGTCCGTAACGACAGGAACACCGCTGCGCCATGTGGCCCGTGAGATGGCCGAGTACGGAGTCGGCTCCGTACTGGTGACCGAGGGCGGGACCCTCCGCGGCATCGTCACCGACCGCGACCTCGCGCTGGGTGCCCTCGCCGGGGGCCTGGACGCGAACGACGCGGTGGATTCGCTGATGACCTCGCCCGTCGTCACCGTAAGCGTCACGGACGACATCCACGCGGCCTACCGGACCTTCCGTGGATCCGGGTTCCGGCGTCTGCCCGTACTCGACGGTCAGCGGGTCGTGGGCATGCTGACCGTCGACGACATGCTCATCGACGTGTTCCAGCGGCTGGCCGACCTGTTGGGGCCGGTCGCCTGGAGCATCCTCGAGGAACCCCCCGGGCCGCCCTCCGCGGGCAGCCGTTCACGCGGGGCATGACAGCGGGCGCCCAGCGGCCGGACCAAGCGGCCGTCGACCATGCACCGGCCGGCCCGTGCAGGACGGCATGCACCACCCGATGCGGCTGCTGCGCGGCACCGAATTGAGCACCGGCCGCGATCTGAGACTGACCCAGCATGTTCATCGACGCCTTCGACCGCTGCGTGACCTTGGAGCACTCCCCCACACGTCAACGTTATCGGCCACGCCACCACCCGACTGATCGACAAGCGCCCGGGCATCGGCGCCGGCCTCGACGACCGCGCCACCCGAGTGCGTCGGCCTCGGTGTACGGCATCAGATCGACAGCCGCAGAAGCTCCCACGCCACGAGGTACGAAGAGGGGGCCATCCGGCCCTCCCTCTCCCCGTGAAGTGGAGCGGAAACTGGATGCGGACACCGACGAGGAGGTCCCCGATGAACTCTGTTCCTTCCCCTCGGCTCGCGACGGCTCTGTCCGCCGACCCACATGACCGCCTGATGGCATGCGCCCGCCCGGTGGACCTCCCTGAAAGCACCCGGCTGTTCGAGGAGGGCGATCCCGCCCAGCGCTTCTGGATCCTGCGGACGGGCACGGTCACCTTGGACGTCTCGGTGCCTGGCACACAGCCGGCGGTGATCGACACCGTGAACGCGGGTGAGCTGCTCGGATGGTCATGGCTGTTCGCCCCCTATCGCTGGCACTCCGGGGCGGAGGCCATGACACGAGTGCGGGCGTACGAGTTCGACGCGGTGGCCGTGCGCATGATGATGGACGCCGATCCGGGCCTTGGCTCCGCCCTCGGGCACCTCGTCGGGCAGACCCTCGCTCGTCGCCTCGTCTCCGCCCGAGTGCGGCTGCTCGATCTGTATGCCCCGCACGGCAGCGGCCTGTAGGCCCTCGTCCACATCCCGGAGAACGTCATGCCTGCCTCGCGCTACACCGTCAGCGACGTCATGACCCACACCGCCATCGCGATCGGCCGTGACGCGCCCTACAAAGAGATCGTCGCGCTCTTGGACCAGTGGAAGGTGAGTGCCCTTCCTGTCCTCGAGGGAGAGGGCCGTGTCGTCGGAGTCGTGTCGGAGGCGGATCTTCTGCCGAAGGAGGAGTTCCGGCTCGACGAGCCTCGCCCGGGCGAATTCGGCGAGGCGGCCAAGGCCGGAGCCCTGCGGGCTGGGGAGCTCATGTCGAGCCCGGCCGTGACCGTTCACGCGGACGCCACGCTCGCTGAGGCGGCACGGATCATGGCCACGCGGAAGGTGAAGCGGCTGCCGGTGGTGAACGACATCGGGATGCTGGAGGGGGTCGTCAGCCGGAGCGACCTGCTCAAGGTGTTCCTCCGTACGGACGGCGAGATCGAGGAGGAGATCCGCCGTTCCGTCCTGGGTGAGCGCCCTGCCCCGGCAGGGCTGGACGTCTCCGTACGGGAGGGCGTGGCCACCCTTCACGGTGCGCTCGCCGACCGGTCGCTGGTTCCGCTGCTCGCCCGCGCCGTGCGAACGGTGGAGGGTGTCGTCGACGTACGGATGGATCTCGGCGCCCACGAAGACGCTGCATGACGGACAATCCTTGTGGGGGCGGATACGAGCCCACCGACCGCAGGGATCGCCATGTCCGATCTGCCGACAGCCACCGCACCCACGCGGGTCTTCCTCGTCGACGACCACGAGGTCGTCCGCCGGGGCCTTCGCGACCTGATCGACGACGAGCCCGACATGGAAGTGGTCGGCGAGGCGGCGACGGCGGAGCAGGCGCTGGCCAGGGGCCCCGCCCTTCGGCCGGACGTGGCGGTCCTCGACGTGCGCCTGCCCGACGGAGACGGCATCTCGGTGTGCCGGGAGCTGCGCTCACGGATGCCTGAGGTGGCCTGCCTGATGCTGACGTCGTTCGACGACGAGGACGCTCTTCTGGACGCGATCATGGCGGGGGCCTCGGGGTACGTCCTCAAGCAGATCAAGGGGTCGGATCTGGTGTCGGCGGTACGGACCGTGGCCACCGGTCAGTCGATGCTCGACCCGGCCACCACCGCCCGGCTGATGCACTCGCTCAGGGACCCCGAGACGGCGAAGCCGCCGGAGGACGCGCGGCTTGCGGTGCTGTCCGAGCGGGAGCGGTCCGTACTCGACCTCATCGGCGAGGGGCTCACCAACCGGCAGATCGCAAAGCGGCTCTATCTGTCCGAGAAGACCGTCAAGAACCACATCTCCCGGCTGCTCGGCAAGCTCGGCGTGGAGCGCCGCGTACAAGCGGCCGTCATCGCCGCGCAGGTCCACGAGCACGACCGCGAGGGGACGTAGAAGCCCTCATTCCCGCTCGGTCGGGAGTGGGATCCTCCACTCGAGGACCGTGCCGCTGCCCGGCGCCGCTCGCGCGTGGACCGAAAGCGTGCCGCCCAGCCGCTCGGCCCGTTCGGACAGGTTCTGCAGTCCGCTGCGGCTGCCACCGTGCGGTATGCCGACGCCGTCGTCTCTCACCGTCACCGCCAGCACGCCCTCGTCGGCCACGACCGACACCTCCGCCCTTCGGGCCCGGGCGTGCCGTGCCACATTGGTGAGCGCTTCCCCGAGGACTGCGAGCACCTCCTCGGCCGCTTCCGTCGGTACGTCGGTGTCGATCAGGCCCTCCATACGCAGCGCCGGAGCGAATCCGAGCATCGACGCAGCCGAGTCCACGGCCTTGACCACGCGGTTTCGCAGTCTCGGGGCACTTCCCGGAGTGTCGTGTTCCCGGAGGCCGAAGATGGTCGATCGGATGATCTTGATGGTGGCGTCGAGGTCGTCGATGGCCCGGGTCAATCGGTCCACGGCCTCCGGGTGCTCGACGAAGCGCCGGGCGCTCTGCAGCGTCATCCCCGTGGCGAACAAGCGCTGGATCGCCAGATCGTGGAGGTCTCGGGCGATCCGGTCGCGGTCCTCCAGAAGGCTCACCTGTTCGGCGTCACGACGGCCGTCGGCCAGTTCGAGCGCCAGGGCCGCCTGGCCCGCGAATCCGGGAAGCGCGGTGACCTCGGCCGTCGTGAAGGCGGGCCGCCCGTGACACCGCGCGAGGATCAGCACCCCTCTAAGTTGCTCCTTGGTGCCGACCGCGACGGCCACTGCCGGTCCGTACCCCTTCCACCGTTCGGTCTGCATCGTGATGGTCGGTTCGTTCTCGACGTCGGCGACCGTGACCAGACCGTCCTGCGCGAGGGCGGCCTCGACCAGGGTTCCTTCGGTGTTCGGGAGGACGACACCCCGGTGCGTTTCGGCGCCCTCGCCGCTGGCCAGCGAGCCCCGCAGCTCGCCGCCCGGTCCGACCAGGTAGAAGACCCCCATGTCGGCCCCCGCGATGTCCACCGCCTGCTCCAGCATCCCGCCGAGGACCTCGCTCTCCTCCGCACCGGACAGGAGGGCACTGGTGAAGTCGGAGCTGGCGGCCAGCCAGCGCTGGCGCAGGCGGCCCTCCTCGTAGAGGCGGGCGTTCTCGATGGCGATGCCGGCCGCCACGGCCAGGGTCGTCACGACGGCCTCGTCCTCGGCGTCGAAGTCGGCTCCTCCGCGCTTCTCCGTGAGGTAGAGGTTGCCGAACACTTCGTCGCGGACCCGGATGGGGACGCCCAGGAACGTGTGCATCGGCGGATGATGGGCCGGGAAGCCGTACGAGGCCGGGTGCTCGGACAGCGCGGCGAGGCGCAGCGCCTTCGGGTTGCGGATCAGCTCGCCGAGGATGCCGTGTCCGGACGGTAGCGCGCCGATCCGCTCACGGAGTTCGTCGTCGATGCCGATGGGGAGGAATTCGGAGAGCTTCCGGTCGTCACCGATGACGCCCAGGGCTCCGTACTCGGCATCCACCAGAGTCACGGCGGACTCCACGATGCCGCGCAGCACCTGCGGCAGCTCCAGTTCACGGCCCACGGACATGACGGCTTCGAGGAGCCCGTTGAGCCGGTCCCTGGTGCCACGCACCTCGTCGATACGCACCTGGACCTCGTCGAGCAGCTCGTCCAGTCGCAGCCGTGCACCTGCGGACTTGGTGTCCTCCCGGCCCATCGAGACCTCCGGCTGCATCGAGCGCACGGGCTGCACCCGAAGCGCGCACTTTCACCGTAGTCCGGATGAACCACCCGTTCCTGTCGGGCCGCCTGGGTGGAAGACGGTCCGCACGACGCGGGCCGCGACGAATCCGGCGGTCGCGCACGCGAGAGCGATCCCAGCGCCCGCCCAGTGCGTGTTCGGCGGCGTCCGCGAGCGTCTCGACGGGCGAACCGACGCGCACCTCGTGGGTGAGCCGGACGTCGGGGTGTTTCTCCGCCCAGCCAGCGGTGGTCTCCGAGAGCAGGCGGCGTTCGGCGGAGAACAGCGTGTCACCGCTGTGCAGGGTGAAGACGGGGGGCTGCCAGACGGCGACGGCCCGCAGGGCGCAACGCCGGAGGTCCGCCTCCTCGAAGGACCAGGTCAGGGCGGCCCGTGAGGACTCGCTGCCGTCGACGCCGACCACGAGGTAGGGCGTCTCCTGCGTGACGTGCTCCCGTGTCCGGGCCCTTGCCGGGGGATGAGCTCCACGGGGCAGTGGGCGTGCTGCAGCAGGCTCAGCGTGGTCCGGCCGATGGTCGGTCCGAGGTATCCGGGCGAACGCCGGCCACCGACGACCAGAAGGTCTGCGTGGTGCGACGCGTCCACGAGGGCCCCGGGCACACCGCGGCCCTTCTGTCCGTCGGCGTGCACGGTGAGTCCCGGGAACTCCTCCCGGACCCGTTCCGAGAGCGAGGACAGTACGCGTACGTGATCGCGGGCTATCTCGTCGTCACCGTGGGGCAGCGCGGCCCGTGAGCGGGCGGACAGCCCGGCACTCCGGATGTGCAGGAGCCGCCGGGGTACCTTGCGCAGCAGGGCTTCGCGTGCCCCCACGCGGGCACATCCCACGTCGGCCTCGTCCCGCACCGCCGCGAGAACCACGCCGGCCTCGACGGGCTCCGCGGTACCGCGCACCACGACCACGGGCGTGGTGGCGCCGGCCGCGACCTCAAGACCGACCGATCCGAGCAACAGTGAGGTGAACCCGCCGAGGCCCCGGTGTCCGACGACGATCGTGCCGGTCTGGGCGGCGGCGCGACGCAGACCGTCGGGGGCCCCACCATCGGTGAGTTCCGTGACGACCGTCAGCTCGGGGTGGCGCGCCGTGATCGCCTCGGCGGTCCGGTCGAGTAGTTCCCTTCCCGCCTGCCGACTCCTGACGATCTCCACCTGGGACAGAGACTGGGCCTGTCTGTCCGTGTCAGCTGCATGGACGAGGAAGAGAGTGCTGCCCCGCAGCGCCGCCTCCGCTGCCGCCCACATCACCGCCGAGCGTGCGGACAGTGATCCGTCGACGCCGACGACGACCCTGCTGGGGCCGGGGCGGGTTGTGGCTCCGTCCATTGCTCCTCCTCACGCGGTCCGGGGCACTTCCTTCCACCCTGGCAGCCGGTCCCGGGCAGCCGGAGGGCCGCTGGGGCCAATGACGGGACCAAAGGTCCTACCCGGGCGGGGCAGAGCGCGGACTGGCAGCGACGAGCCCGTTCGGGCCCGAGGGTGGACCATTCGGCCCTCGCCGGCCCCGAGCGTGCGGTGGAGGGTGGTGTCACGGGACAGCACACCGGCCGGACCCTCGAACAGGAGGCGCGGTGATGAAGCACATGAAGGTCGGGGGCCTGATGACCGACGAGGTGGTCTCCACCGTCCCTGCGGCGTCGTTCAGGGAGGTGGCGAAGATGCTCGCCGAACACGACATCAGCGGGGTTCCCGTCGTGGACGAGGACGACCATGTCGTCGGAGTCGTCTCCGAGAGCGATCTCCTGGCCCGCCACGAACTGACCGCGCGGGAGCTCATGAACACCCCGGCCGTCACGATCCACGCCGAGGAGACGGTGGCGGACGCGGCACGGCTGATGGTGCGCCGCGGAGTCGAGCGCCTGCCCGTGGTCGACGAGGAGGAACGACTGGTCGGCATCGTGACCCGCCGCGATCTGCTCTGTGTCTACCTCCGCCCGGACTCGGAGATACGGCGCCGCATCCATGAGGACGTCCTCACGGATGCCATGGATCTTCCCGCGGACGTGGTGGACGTGCACGTCTTGGACGGCGTGGTGACGCTGGGGGGCCGCGTCCGACGGCGGAGTCAGGCCCTCATGCTCGTCGGACTCGCCGAGAGCGTCGACGGCGTCGTCGCCGTCGTGGACCGACTGTCCTTCCACGAGGACGACATGCGTCTCACGTCCTCCACCCGGACTCCGTACGACATCTCTTTGTGACTCAGCGCAGACAGGACGAACCGTGTCTACCACCGCTCTGACCCGATCACTCGTGACGTCGCTGATCGAAGACGCCGTCACGGCTCCCTCGATGCACAACGCACAGCCGTGGAAGTTCGTCTGCAGGACGGGTACCGGCGTCATCGAGCTGCACGGCGATCCGTTGCGCGGCATGCCGGTGGAGGACCCGGACCACCGTGCCCTCCACCTCGGCTGCGGCGCCGCCCTGTTCGGTCTGCGGGTCGCCGCCGCGTACAGAGGCCCGCATGCCGCGGTCCGGCTGCTGCCCCGCCCCGAGGACCGCTGGCACTTCGCCGACGTGGAACTCCATGGTGCGGACGACGTCGACCGCGGTCTCGTCGCGCTCCACGCCGCCCTGTCGCGGCGCCACACCAGCCGATTCCCCTTCACCGAGGAGCGAATCCCCTCCGAGGTCATCGACGGTCTGCGATCCGCGGCCCTCCTGGAGGGCTGCCGGCTGGTCGTGCCGGGCGACTGGCACACCGACGCCGTCCTCGAGATCGTCCACGACTCCGAAAGGTTCGAGGCCGCTGACGCGGCGGTTCGCGCGGAGATCGCTGCATGGACGCGCACGGGTGCGTCCGGCGAGGGCTCCGAGACCGAGGGCATCCCTTCGTACGCCTTCGGCCCTCGGCAGTACGACGTCACCTCTCCGGTCCGGGACTTCGACTCACCCCGGCACGTCCCGGACCGTGCTTCGGCACGCTTCGAGAAGCGGCCGCAGATCGCCCTCCTCGGCACGGTCGAGGACAATCCGCAGCAGTGGCTGATGGCAGGCCAGGCGCTGCACCGGGTCCTGCTCCGGGCCACCCTCGACGGTCTGTCGACCTCCCTCATGTCTCAGCCCCTGGAGTGGTCCGAACTCCGGTCCGTCGTGCGGGATCCGGCTTCCACGACGGGCTTCGTCCACATGATCATCCGCCTGGGCTACGGCCCCCAGGGGCGGGCCACGCCTCGCCGGCCCGTCGCCGAGATGCTCACCTTCGACTGAACCGCCCCTCACAGACGGAACCAACGCTCCTGGCCGGGTACGACGGTCACCCGCCGTCCGCCAGGGAGCACGACGGCGAGCGGGCCCTCGGGCGAGGCGGGAACCCGGATGGCCAACCGTCCGGGGAGGATCCGCAGGCGCACCCCTCGATGACGGCCACAGCACAGAGTGAAGGTGAACCGTGGGATCTCCGCGAGCGTCACCGGAGCCACTCGAAGCCCTTCCGGTCCTGTTTCCAGGCCGGTGATCCCGCGTTCGACGAGGTCGATCGTGCCGGCCATCGCGCCGAGATGAATACCCTCACCGGTCGTTCCGCCCTGGACGTCGGCCACATCGGCGAGCAGGGCCTCCTCGCAGTACCGCCACGCGTCGGCTCCCTTCTGCCGGGCCAGCACCCACCCGTGGACGAGACTGCTCAGCGTCGAGCCGTGGCTGGTGCGCCGCAGGTGGTACGAGACGGTCGCACGCCACGTCTCGTCGTCCAGCGCGTAGCCGAGCCGGCCGAACAGCCCGTACAGCTCCTCGGGCCGGAAGAGGTAGCCGAGCATGAGGGTGTCGGCCTGCTTCGACGCCTGGTAGCGGTTGACCGTGTCGCCCTCGTACTCGAGGATCCGGTCTAGTCTGCGGATGTCGCCGTAACGAGCCCGATAGAGATCCCAGTCGAGTTCCGCCAGCCAAGCAGGTCGAGGCCACGGGCGAGCACCCAGGCGGCGGTTGCGTTGGTGTAGGCGTTGTCGTCGATCCCGGGCGCCGTGGCATCGGGATAGGCGTCGTGGTACTCGTCCGGTCCCACGACGCCACGGATGCGGTAGCGGCCGAGCGCCGGGTCGAACGTGGCGGCCCCGGCCCAGAAGCGGGCCACCTCAAGGAGGATCTCCGCGCCGGCGGAATGGAGGAATCCTCGGTCGCCGGTGGCCTGGGCGTACTTCCAGACGTTGTACGCGACAGCTGACCCCACATGACGCCGGAGACGGGAGTGGTCGGCCAACCACAGTCCTGAGCGCGGGTTGAGGTGCAGGGCCTGTGTCTCCTCCCGGCCCGAACTCGCGCTCTGCCAGGGATACATGGCTCCTTGCTGACCGGCGAGGCGGGCGGCCTCGCGAGCGGTCGGCAGCCGACGGTGCCGGTACATGAGCAGCGCCCGGGCCGCCTCGGGGAAGTGGAGGTCGAGGTAGGGCAGGACGAAGAGCTCGTCCCAGAAGACGTGCCCCCGGTACGCCTCACCGTGCAGTCCGCGAGCGGGCACGCCCACGTCGAGGTCCGCCGTGTGCGGGGACAGCGTCTGCAGCAGATGGAACACGTGCAGCCTCAGGATGCGGCCCGCCTCCCCGGGCGCATGAAGCTCCCCCTGCTCCCATTCGCGCTGCCAAGCCGCCTTGTGTGTGGCGAGCAGCTGGGGGAAGGCCGGAGCACGAGCGCTCACAGCGGTGGCTGCCGTGAGCGGGTCGGCGGCGGGCCAGTCCATCGAGGTGTGCAGCGCCAGAGTCTTCAGAACCATCGCCGAGCGGCGGGGAACGACTGGCAGGCGGTACGTCTGCACGGTGTCGGCGGAGGTGGCCGCTTCCCGCGCGGACCGCGCGGGGCGGGTCACCGTACGCACGGCCATGGCGATCCGGATGCCTGGGTCGACGGTACGGCAAGAGATCCAGGCGACGCCGTCGGGCGCGAATCCGGTCCGGTGATCGGTGAGATGGCGCCCGTCCAGGTGCCGATAGCGCTCGATTCCGGCGTTGGTGACGGCGCCGTCGAGAACCGATTGCACCTCGACGGAACCGCTCCAGCCGTAGGCGCGGAACAGCGTGCACTGGGCCGCCAGTCCGGGTTCCCCCATGTGAACGAGGCGGATGTGGCTGACGCGCAGGCCGCGCCTGTGGGCGTCCTCGAAGAACAGACGTCGCGTAAGAACCCCCGCGCGTAGGTCGAGCTGCACGTCGTAGTGGCGCAGTTCGCCGGCGTCGGGGGTGAGCCAGTCGCCCGGCGGACCGTCGTCCGGCAGGCAGCGGTAGCGCAGCAGCGTCCAGTTCGGAAGGTTGACGAGATCCTCGTTCTCGACCTGCTGCCCTGCGACAGTCGAGGTGAGCCGGTCGTAACAGCCGGCCATATAAGTGCCCGGGTAGTGCGCACCCCCGGCAGTGCACTCGGGAGCAGAGCCCCGAGTGGCGAACCGGCCGTTACCCAGGGTGCAGAGCGCTTCGACCAGCGGCTCGCGTTCCGTGTCGTACCGGTCGTAGTGCCACGTCCAGCCGGTGGTCATCCGCGCTCACCCCATACGCTCCGGACCAGCGTTGTCAGGTCGGGAACCACCAGGTCGGCACCCTGCTCCCGCAGGAGGGCCGCTGCGCGCCCCAGCGGTGTGCGGTCAACACCGACGACAAGACCGAAGCCGCCGCTTCGCGCGGCCTCGACTCCGGCGAGGGCGTCCTCGGCGACCGCGGTCTCCTGGGGGCGGCTGCCCAGGAGGGCGGCCGCCCGCAGGAAGAGCGCGGGGTCCGGCTTGCCGGCGACCGGCGAGCCCGGCGGCGCGGATCAGTGTCCGGGCGTGCCGGGAGGCGGAGACGGCAGCGCACGGCACTTCCGCCGTGCGCAGGGCCGTGAGGGCGGGCCCTACGTCGGCGAAGGCCGTGACGCCTTCCGTACGAAGCAGATCGACGAACGCCTGTTCCTCGTGTGCTGCGACGCCCCACATCGTGCCGCAGCCGGGGGCGTCGTGGGGCTCTCCCGGTGGGAGGTGAAGGCCGCGGGCGGCGAGGAAGGCCACGGCGCCGTCGTACCGAGACCTTCCGTCGACGAGTCGGCGGTACTCGGCGTCCGCGTCGAAGGTGGCTGTGTCCCGCTGTCGGGCGCGAGTCGGTCGAGGCAGGCGTCGAAGGCGATCTTCCATGCCGCCGCGTGCACAACGGCGGAGTCGAGCAGAACACCGTCGGTGTCGAGGACAACGCTCTCCGGCGGCCGAGAGCCCGGGCCTCGGCCGTTCATCAGGCCACCGACGTGTCGGGGAGGCTCACGACCGTGTGCTGCGGGCCGCCCAGCGCGACTTTGATGGCGCCGGTCTGGGCCGCGCGGCCGAAAACGTCGTAGGCCTCCTCCATCTCCCCCAGCTCGAACCGGTGGGTGAGCAGTTCTGCCGACGGCAGCCGCCCCGCGGCCATCATGCGCAGCAACATGGGCGTGGACGAGGTGTCCACCAGCCCGGTGGTGATCGTGACGTCCTTGATCCACAGGTCTTCGAGGTGAAGGGTCGCCGGCTTGCCGTGGACTCCGATGTTGGCGACCCTGCCGCCTGGCCGGACCATGCGCGTGCACATCTCGAACGCCTCCGGGACACCGACGGCCTCCATGACGACGTCGGCGCCGAGGCCGTCGGTCAGATCCGCGACGAGCTGTTCGGGGCCTTCCCCTGCGTTCACTGTGGCGTCCGCGCCCAGGGCACGGGCGGCAGCCAGCCGGGACTCGGCGAGGTCGACGACGACGATACGGCCGGGACTGTACAGGCCCGCCGTGATGACGGTGGCGAGGCCGATGGGGCCTGCGCCGACCACGACCACCGTGTCGGCGGGACGCACGGCGCCGTTCAGGACACCCACCTCGTAGGAGGTGGGGAAGATGTCGGCGAGCAGGACGGCATCGGCGCTGTCGATCGAGTCCGGCAGCGGGTGGACGGACAGGTCAGCGAAGGGCACGCGGACGTATTCGGCCTGTGTGCCGTCGACGGTGTGGCCGAGAATCCAGCCGCCTCCGCCCCGGCACTGTCCGTAACGGCTCTCACGGCAGAAGCGACACCTTCCGCAGGCCGTGATGCAGGAGACCAGGACGCGGTCCCCCGGCCGAACCGTGCGGACGTCGCCCCCGGTCTCCACCACCGTGCCGACCGCCTCGTGTCCGAGGACCCGGCCGGGCGTCACCTCGGGGACGTCGCCCTTCAGGATGTGCAGGTCTGTACCGCAGATGGTGACGGCATCGACCCGCACGATCGCGTCGGCTGGCTCCTCGATGACCGGGTCGGGTACGTCCTGCCAGGCGATTCGTCCCGGGCCCTGGAAAACGAGTGCCTTCATGGCGCCCACCCACTTCCTGTCGTGCTTCGCCGCGGTCCTCGTCCATCAGGCTCCGTCCGGGACTCGGGCGGCGCATGGGCCGGTCGGGCCCTCGATGTGCCCGTACGGACTCTCGGGGCGTCCAGGTCCGGATGCGAGGGTGGAGGCCGGTACACGTTCCGAAGGAGGGACGGCCATGTCCGAGGCAGACCCGAATCCCGCTCCCACGCCCCTGCGGCCGTCCCTGCTCAGTTTCCTCGGTGGAGTGGGGACGGTCACCGGCAGCAAGTTCCTGGTCGAGAGCGACCACGCTCGGATCCTCCTCGACTGCGGTCTCTTCCAGGGTTTCGCGAAGCTGCGGCACCGCAACTGGGAGCGGTTCGCCCGCGACGCCGCGGATGTGGACGCCGTGGTCGTCACCCATGCCCACCTGGACCACTGCGGCTATCTGCCCCGCCTGGTACGGCAGGGATTCCGGGGACCGATCCTGACCAGCGCCCACACCGCCCGGCTCGCCGGGATCGTGCTGCGCGACAGCGCCCGGCTCCAGATGGAGGCGGCCCGGCACGCCAACGAACACGGCTGGTCCAAACACCGCCCGGCCAAGCCGCTCTACGACGACTCGGACGTCGAGAAGACCCTCGCGTTCTTCGACCCCGTGACCGTCGGCGAGGACGTGGAGATCACGGCAGGCACCCGGCTCACGCTCCACCACGGCGGACACATCCTCGGCTCTGCATGGGCCCACCTCACGCTGGAGGACGGCCACACCCTGGCCACCTCCGGGGACCTGGGCCGCCCAGGGCACCCGCTGCTGCTGCCGCCGGAGCCGTTCACGGGTGCAGACGTACTCCTCATGGAGTCCACCTACGGCGACCGCCACCACGACCAGGAGTCCGCCCGGTCGGAGTTCGCCGCCGTCATCGCACGCGCCCTCGCGCGGAACGGCACCGTCGTCATCCCAGCCTTCGCGATCGACCGGACCGAGGTCGTCCTGCACGAACTGGGCCGCCTGCGCGACACGGGCGTCCTGCCCCGCTCGGTCCCCGTGTACGTGGACAGCCCCATGGCCCTCGCCGCGCTGGACGTCTACCAGGACGCCGTACGCGAGCACTCCGCCGAGCTGCGACCCGAGATCCTCGCACGGGGCGAGGGCGCGCTGAGCCCGGAACCGTTCCTCGCGGCGCGCACCGTGCAGGAGTCCATCGACATCAACACGACGCACGGGCCCTCCGTGATCGTCTCCTCGGCCGGCATGGCCACCGGAGGCCGGGTCCTGCACCACCTCCACCGGCTCCTGCCCGACCCGCGCAACGCCGTGGTCGTGGTCGGCTTCGCCGCGGCCGGCACCCGGGCGCGGGACCTGGTGGACGGAGCCCGGACGCTCAAGATGTTCGGCGAGTACGTGCCCGTACGGGCCGAGATCGCCGACGTGCCCCACTTCTCGGCCCATGCCGACGCCGGCCAGATCATCGACTGGCTCCGCGGCGCTCCTCCCCCGCACACCACCTACCTCGTCCACGGCGAACCGGCCTCGTCCGAGGCGCTGCGCGATCGCATCGACCGCGAACTGGGCTGGACGGCCGTCGTGCCCCGCTCCGGGGAGGCCGTCCTGGTCCGCTGACCCGGTCCCACCGGTCCCCGGCTGTGCCCTGCGGCAGCACTGGTGCGCCGATCCCTCAGGTAAGGAAAGAGCGATGACACCTCAGCCGTTCACCGTCGCCGACGTGATGACCAAGAAGGTCGTCGCCGTCCAGCCAGGCGCGGAGTTCAAGGAGATCGTCGCCGCCATGGAGCGGTGGAAGGTGACGGCCGTACCGGTCGTCGAGGGCGAGGGCCGCGTGGTCGGGGTGGTTTCCGAGGCCGATCTGCTCCTCAAGGAGGAGTTCCACGACCACCGCCTCGGTCTAGTCGAACAGATGCGACGGCTGGACGCCACGGCCAAGGCCGGTTCTCGCCGGGCCGAGGACCTGATGACCTCGCCCGCGGTCTCCGTTGCTCCCGAGGCGTCCCTGCCCCGGGCCGCCCGCCTCATGGCCTCCCATCACGTCAAACGGCTGCCGGTCGTCGGCACGAACGGAACGATCCAGGGAATCGTGAGCCGGTCCGACCTCCTCAAGGTCTTCCTCCGCCCGGACGAGGATCTCGCCGCCGAAGTGCGCCGCGACGTGGTCGAGCACCTTTTCCCGCTCTCTCAGAGCCGGGTCGACGTGCGTGTCGACGCCGGCGTGGTGACGCTGTCGGGCGAGGTCCGCGACAGCGCGCTCATCCCGCTCGCAGCCCGCCTGACCCGCGCTGTCGAAGGCGTGGTGGACGTACAGTGCGAGCTCACCGCCCAGGGCCGGACGTAGCCATGTCCGGCCGTTCCGGTGCGGGTCACGAGGCCACCCGACATGCTCGAAGCATGTCCCAGGTGACCAGCACCGACCTGTACGAGGTCACGATGGTGCTCTCGTACCTGCGGGAGGACATGCGGGCCCCTGCCACCTTCAGCCTCTTCGTCCGCGACCTCCCCCCGGGCCGCGGATTCCTCGTCGCGGCGGGGCTTGAGCCGGCCCTCGACTACCTTTCCCGGTTCCGGGTGGGCCGCTCCGACGTCCTGGAATTCGCCGAGGCGCTGCGTCGGCCGATCGAGGACCTGGAACCGCTGCACGGCCTGTCGTTCGACGGCCAGGTCCGCGCCGTGCCCGAAGGGCGGCTCGTCCTCGCAGGTGAGCCGCTCCTGGAAGTCACCGCGCCCCTGCCGCAGGCACAGCTCGTGGAGACGTACCTGCTGTCCCTCGTCTGCCACCAGACGGCGGTCGCCTCCAAGGCGGCGCGGTGTGTGCTCGCCGCCGCCGGGCGGCCCCTGGTGGACTTCTCCCTGCGCCGGAACCACGGACCCGAGGCCGGCATGCAGGCGGCGCGGCTCTGCGCCCTGGTCGGGTTCGCGGGCACCAGCAACGTCGCCGCCGCGACCCGGTACGGCATTCCCGCCTCCGGCACCATGGCCCACTCCTACATCGAGGCCTTCGCCTCGGAGGAGGACGCCTTCCGCGCCTTCGCCCGAACCCATCCGGGACCTGTGACCTTCCTGGTCGACACGTACGACACCGACCGCGGGGTCGCGACGGCCGCGCGCGTCCTCGGCGACTTGGGACTCGGCCCGGGCTGCGGAATCCGCCTCGACAGCGGCGACCTCGGAGCGCTCGCCCGACGCGCCCGCACCGCACTCGACGCGGCGGGGCTGAGAGACGTGCAGATCATCGCGAGCGGCGGCCTCGACGAGTACGCCGTCGCCACGCTGGTACGGGACGGGGCACCCGTCGACGTCTTCGCCGTGGGGACGAAGGTCGGCACGGCCGCCGACGCCCCGTATCTGGACGCGGCGTACAAACTGGTCGAGTACGACGGCCGGCCCGTCATGAAGCTCTCGTCGGCGAAGGTGACGGCTCCGGCCCCGAAGCAGGTGTTCCGCGGACCCGGCCTCCGCGACGTCATCGGCCTGGCGAACGAGGAGCCGCCCGAGGGCACGGAGCCGCTGCTGCGGACCGTGATGAGCGGCGGGCTCCGCACGGAACGGCCCGACACTCTGGCCGCCGCCCGCGCCCGCTTCGAGGCCGACGTCGCCGCACTGCCGGAGGCCGCGGGCCGCATCGAGGGCCCTGTGCCACCGGTACCCGTCGTGTCGACCCGGCTGTCGGCTCTGAAGACCGTCGTACGACACCGGATCGAGGCGCGGACGCGAGCCGGGCGGTAGCACCGGGGGCACGCGGCGGAGGCTGCGCCCGATGGGGCGAGCGGGCGCCGCCAGGGGGCTGAGATCGAAGGCGGAGGGCGGGACTCCATCGCCGCTCGTGGGAAGGCTGCCTGGATGACCTGGCTTGCGACGCCCGCGGGCGCTGTCCTGGTGCTGTTCATCCTCCGGGACGTGTTCCACACCCTTTGGCACCCGACCCGCCACGGAGGTCTGAGCAGGCTCGTGATGGTGTCGCTGTGGTGGCTGTCCCCGCGCCTCGGCAAGCGCCGGCGGTCGGCGGGGCTCTCGGGCCCGCTCGGCATGGTGACGGTCGTCGCCACGTGGGCACTGACCGTGGCCGTGGGATGGGGGCTCATCTACTGGCCCCACATGCCGGAAGAGTTCTCCTACGCGGCAGGGCTCGTCCCCTCCGAACACGCGGGCCCGCTCGACGCCCTCTACATCTCCCTGGTCACCCTGGCTACGCTCGGCCTCGGCGACATCGCGCCGACTTCCGGATGGCTGCGCGTACTCGCCCCCATGGAGGCCCTCGTGGGCTTCGTCCTGCTGTCGGCGACCGTCGCCTGGATCCTCGGTATCTACCCGGCGCTGGCCCGCCGCAGAGCGCTGGCCCTGCGGCTGTCGCACGTGCGCCGCAGCCGCGCCACCGCCCAGGCGCTCGACTCCGACGGGGGCGCGGCGCTCCTCGACGGACTCGCCTCCGCCCTCTGCACCATCACGGTCGACTTCCTGCAGTACGCCGAGTCGTACTACTTCCACGACGGGGACGAGAACACGTCCCTGCCCCGGCAGCTCCGCTACGCCGTCGGCCTCGCGGACCGAGCCACCGGGGCGCATCACCCGGACGTCCGGCTCTCCGCGTCGGTACTGCGCAGGGCACTGGAAGACCTGGCCGTCGTGCTCGACGAGCGCTTCCTGCGCACAGGCGAGGGACCCGAGCGGGTCTTCGCGGCCTACGACGACGCCCACGGGCAACCCCAGGGACCGGACGGCCCTCCCCAGGACGGCGGAAGCGGGCGATCCTGAGAGATGGGAGGGGGCCACCGGTCGAACGCGCGAGAAGGTGACGAGCGATGAGGCACCGCAGCGTCGCGGATCTGATGACCCCCACGGCCGTCAGCGTCGTTCCGGGCACGACGTTCAAGGAGATCGCACGGCTCCTGAACGAGTTCGACATCACCGCGGTGTGCGTGGTGGACGAGGCGAACCGGCCACTGGGCGTGGTCTCGGAAGCGGACCTGATACGCCGCCGTGCCGCCGGGGCCGGGCTCGACTCCGCGGGCGCGCTCATGTCGAGCCCCGCCGTCGTCGCCCGACCCGAGTGGAGCGTGGTGCGGGCCGCCCGTGTGATGGACCGGGCCAGGGTCAAGCGCCTGCCCGTGGTCGACGACGGCGGGCGCCTCGTAGGCGTACTCAGCCGCAGCGACCTCGTCCAGCTCTTCCTGCGCCGCGACCGGGCGATCCAGGAGGAGATCGTCGAAGACGTGGTCACCCACACCCTGGGGCTGAGCCCGTCGGCCCTCTCGGTGGAGGTCGAGGACGGCAAGGTCACCCTCAGTGGCACGGTCCGCCGCCGCAGCCTCGTGCCGGTGCTCCTCAGGCTCTGCAACAGCGTCGACGGCGTCGTGGGGGTCGTCGACCGGCTCACCTACGAAGACGACGACCTGTCGAGGAAGTGACGATCGTGGACACCCCTGGCGCCCCGTATGGTCCCGTGGCGGTATCCGCCGAACTCGACAGCCGGCCTGGTGGCTGCTCGCCATCCCCCAGTACCTCGTGATCGCCTTCTTCACCAGCGGCGTGCACGCGGGATGGTGGAGCAGCGGCCTGATCACCCTGCTGGCGCTCATCGCGGGCTTCGCCGTGGCCTTCACCGACCGGTATCCGCGTGACCTGTTCGCCCTGACCGTCGGACTGAACCGCTGGGTCCTGCGCGTCGTCGCCTACGCGAGCCTCATGACGGACGCCTACCCGCCCTTCCGACTCGACCAGGGCGGTCACGAACCGGGGAAGGCCGACGTCCGCTGACGGCGCCGCCTGGCACGCCGCAGCTCGTCGGTGCCCCACACCAGCACCGGGAACGTCGCGACGAGCAGGACGACGTCCAGAGGAAGGGCGGCCGTGCCGAAGAGATGCTGGAGCGGGGGCGCGTAGACGAGGGCGGCCGTGAACGCGAGCTCGAAGGCGATGCCGGCGAGCAGCAGCGGGTTGGTGAACACTCCGATGTCGCGCAGCGCCGCGTGGTCGGTGCGGGCCGCGAACGCCGTGCCGACCTGGCAGGTGACGATGCCGGCGAAGGTGGCCGTGGTGGCCGTCACGTAGGCGTGGTGCATGGGGCTGCCGGTCCCCGTGGGGTCGCCCGGCTGCCAGCCCGCGCGCCACAGCACGTAGAAGTAGCCCGCCATGACGAGGATCGCAGACGTGAGCCCCAGGTATCCCCAGCTCCGTATGAGCATGTCTCGGGAGATCACGCCCTGGTGCCGCGGCCGCGGAGGCCGCTGCATGATGCCGGGCTCGGAGCGTTCCCTGCCGAGCGCGAGGGCCGGCAGGGTCTCGGTGCCGAGGTCGATGGCGAGGATCTGCAGCACGGTCAGGGGAAGCGGTATCGCGCCGGCGGAGAGCGCGAAGACGAGGAAGGGCACGATCTCCGGCGTCGCGTGGGCGAAGATGTAGACGATGAACTTGCGTACGTTGTCGTAGACCCGGCGCCCGGCTTCGACCGCGGTCACGATGGTGGCGAAGTCGTCGTCCGTGAGCACCATCGTGGCGGCCTCCCGGGCCACGTCAGTGCCCGAGAGCCCCATGGCCACCCCGATGTGCGCGCGGTGCAGTGCAGGGGCGTCGTTGACGCCGTCACCCGTCATGGCGACGATCCGGCCGTGCTCCCGCAGGGTGTCCGCCACCTTGAGCTTCGTCTCGGGCGAGGAGCGGGCGAAGACGATCTCGTCGTCGCCTTCCACGAGAAGGCGGTCCAGCTCGTCGTCGCCCAGCGCCTCCGACGCCGCGACCACGTGCAGACGAGGTACTCCGATGCCGACCTCCCGGGCGACGGCCGCGGCGGTGGCGCCGTTGTCGCCCGTGACGACGTGTACCCGGATCCCAGCCTCGTGGCAGCGGCGGACGGCCTCCGCCACCTCGGAGCGCGGCGGGTCGTACAACCCGAGGAGCCCGAGCAGGGCCAACCCCGACTCGACGTCCTGGCGGCGTGACGGCAGCTCCGCGCCACTCGGCACGTCGCGTACGGCGACGGCCAGGACCCGCATGCCGCCCCGGGCCAGGTCCTCGGCCGCGGCGCGGGCCGAGTCCGCCGCGGTTCCGGGCAGGAGGCGGTCCAGCACCGCCTCGGGCGCACCCTTGACCACGATCCGCATGGAGCCCTTCGCCTCCCCGTCCTGCACGACCGACATCAGGCGCAGCCGCGGATCGAAGCGGAACAGCGCCCGCCGTCCCGCGTCGCGCCGACGCAGATCCACCGGAGCCCCGTGGTCGGCGGCCCCTGCGACAAGGGCGGCCTCGGTGGGGTCGCCGTGCAGTTCGCCGTCGGCTTCTCGCGTGACGGTGGTGCACAGGGCGCCCGCCCTCGCCAACTCCTCTGCCCAGGGGCCCGGCTCCGACCCGTGGTCGACCGTCCACAGCGCCCTGAGACGCATGCTGTTGCGGGTGAGCGTGCCCGTCTTGTCCGTGCAGATGACGCTCGTGGAACCGAGGGTCTCCACGGCGCTGAGCCGTTTGACCAGGGCACCCCGGCGGGCAAGGGCACGGACGCCGACGGCTAGGGCCAGCGTGATGGTCGGAAGAAGTCCCTCGGGGACATTGGCGACGAGGAGCCCGATGGCGAACGTCAGGGAGTCGGTGACCGGAAGTCCGACCGCCACCCCGAGGACGAGAAACACCACGCCCATGCCGGTCGCGACGCCGGCGATGAGCCACGCGACCCGCTTGACCTGCCGTTCCAGAGGGCTCGCCTCACGCCGCGTCCGCTGGCTGAGCGCGGCGATCCGACCGAGTTCGGTGTGGTTTCCGGTGGCGAACACGATGGCACGCGCCTGCCCCCCCGGCACAGGTCGTCCCGCTGAAGACGAGGTTCGGCTCCTCCAGCAGCGGGGCACCGAGGATCCCGGCCGAGGCGATCCGTTCCACCGGCACGGACTCGCCCGTGAGCATCGACAGATCGACCTCGACCCCGCCCTCGGTGACGTGCGCGTCGGCGGGGACCTTGTCGCCCTCCTCCAGGAGGATCAGATCGCCCGGTACGAGGTCACGGGCCTCCACGACGCGCGGCTGCCCGTCGCGTACGGCGAGGGCGTGCTCGGGCAGATAGCGGGCGAGCGTCTCCACGGCCCGCTCCGCCTGACGTTCCTGGAGCAGGGCGAAAGCCGCGTTGACGGCGATGACCGCGAGGATCGCCCACCCGAGGACCGCCAGGTCCGCGACGAAGGCGAGGACGGCGGCAGCCCACAACAACAGGGCCAGGGGATGGACCAGCTGTCCGACCAGCTCGCGCACGAAGGAGGAGCGCACCCTTCGCCGTACCTCGTTCGGTCCGTGGACGGCGAGGCGCCGGGCGGCCTCGCGGGCCGAGAGACCGTCCGGGCCCGTGGCGAGTTCACGACGCAGCCGGGGCAGCGGTTCACTGGGGTCGAAGGGCAGCGCCTGGGTGGAGGAAGAGGTCCGATCCGGGCCGGCACGGCTGCCGGCACGGTCAGTCATCGTCGTCCCCCGCACCGCTGTCCCGGTGGAGTCGGCCGGACCATACGGGTTCCACCTGCTCCCACTCGCGTTCCCAGGCCGCGAGCCGGTGACCTTCGGTCCGCCGTCGTACGAGGAGGACCAAGGCGGCGCCCGTCACCCCTGTGACGCCTGCCGCCGCCACTCCGCCCGACATCGAGGTCAGGGCGCGGTCGGCAGCACTGCCGGGAGGCCGGGCGGGGGACCCTGCGTCGTCCACCCAGATCGTCACGGCGCGTCCCTCCGGCGTCCGGGTCGGGACGTGAATGTTCCCGGACCGGCGGACGTGCTCGGGCTGTTCCCACACCGCCGGTGCGACGGCCTGCGGCTTCGTGCCGTACCGGGTGGCGACGTTCGGGTCCTTCGCCGGCCCGGTGGTGGTCGCGGTCACCTGATGCCGGTGAGCGGCAAGTTCACGGTCGGCCCTGGCTCCCGCCGACCACAGACTCCCGGCCGCCACAGCACCGCAGATCACAGCGATCAACAGCACGAAGACCAGGGCGGCGCGCCGTGCGGGTCTCCTGGACGAGGTGGCCTCGCCCCCCGGCTCGTGGTGGAGCATGCCACACCTCCCGTTGGGGTGGCCTCGCCAACCTGTCGGCGGCCCGGTTCAGGGGGTGGCGCCGAGTTCCGTTCCGATGTGGTGGGCCCATGCCCGGATCCGTTCCGGATTGCGGAAGTCGCCGCCCTTGCCCCGTTTCACCATGGCCCGGGCGACCGGGTCCGACGTCTCGGCGGTCACGGCGCCACCGAAGGTCATGTGCTCGCGCGCACCGAGCTTCTTCATGCGCCGGGCGACTCCTCGTACGGGCGGGATGTCGTGCTGTTCCGCGGAACTGTCGACGGGACCGCTGCTGAACAGCCAGAGAGGTTGGTGGCTGAGCTGTTCGGCGTTGCGCCGGGCGCACCGTCGTGCCTTGCCGGTCCAGTGCCCGGCGTAGAGGGCTCCGCCGAGAACGACTCCGGCGTAGCCGCTGACGTCGGTGACGGTGTCGGCCGGCAGGACGACGGCGTCGAAGCCGTCGTCCCGGAGCGTCTTGCCGATCTCTTCGGCGATCCCGGCGGTCGCGCCGGCCTTGCTGCCGTATGCGACCAGGACGCGTTTGGCGTTCATGACTCCGCGCCATCGGCCGGCTTGTCGGTCCGCTTCACCGGAACGGTCCGAACGGACGTGGTCTCCTCGTCGGGCATCGGGACACGAATGGTGAGAATGCCGTCCGCGTACGACGCCTCGACGTCGTCGGCGCGGATCGTGGCCGGGAGGCGCACGGTCCTGCGGAACGATCCGTAGCGGAACTCTGAATGCTCCTTGTCCTCCGTGCTCTCGCTGTGCTCCGCACTCACCGTGATGAGGTTGTCGTCGACGGTGATGCCGATGTCGTCGTCCGGGTCCATCCCCGGCAGCTCGGCCCGCAGCACGTACACGCCGTCACCGCTGGTCACCTCCACGGGAATGGAGTGAGCAGCCGTCGCGGGGCGCCACCCGGGCAGCCCTGGGAACTCCCGGTTGAACCAGTCGTTGAAGTCGGGGAAGAGGCTGTGCCTGCGTTCCACCTTGCTTCCGGCCATTGCTCTGCTCCTCATGTACGGGGCCCAGGACGGTCGCCGTGGACCCGAGTAGGTGCGGACAGGCGGCGGATCGGGTTGCGGAGCCCGGTCCGACTCCGTAACCCACTCTTCCACCCACGAGGTCGCGTGGCGCAGTGTCCAAGGGGGCTGTCCGACGGGGCCGAACGGGCCGCACCAGGAGGGGACCGACCGGCCCATGGCGCCACAGCGCTGGTGCTGTCAGCGGCAGATCTCCTCGACGAAATGGCCCACCCGTTCCTCCGGCAGGTGCCGCGCCAGGTCCGCCTCACTGATCATGCCGACCAGGCGATGGTCGTCGATCACTGGCACGCGGCGGACACGGTGGTGCTGCATCGTGCGGAGCACCACTTCGCTGTCGGCGCCCGCGTCCACGGTGACCGGCTTGCCTTGGGCGAGGTCTCCGGCCGTCATCCGGTGGGGGTCCTTGCCTTTGGCGAGGCACTTCACCACGATGTCCCGGTCGGTGATGATGCCGTGCAGCCGGTCGTCCGGCCCGCAGATGGGCAGCGCGCCGACATCCAGTTCGCTCATGCGGCGTGCGGCGTGCATGAGGTTCTCGTTCTCCTGCACGCAGCTTGCACCGGCGTGCATGATTTCCCTTGCGGTCGTCATGGCCGCGTCCTCCTTTCTGGTCCCCTGCTCACGGTCCGGCCGATCAACCCTCGGTTCAGAGGAAGAACGTCGACACCTTGATCGTGTGAATCGGGCGCCAGGGACGTCCCATCGCTCCCTCCGTGGGCAGCTGGTGGTTCCTGGGCCGACCGGGCAGCGCGTCTCCCGTGGCCGCCCGTAGACCGCGCCGGGCCGGCAGCCCGGTGTCCGCAGCGACTCGATGTCGTGCCTTCCTTGGCATGGTCACTCCTCCCTTCGCCCGGTGCCGTTCTTGAGCGTCGTCTCCGCGTGGGCCACGTGCTGTTTGACCGCCGCGAAGCTGTCCGGCGCCACGGATATCGAGTCGAGGCCCGCGTCGACCAGGATCGCGGTGAAACCCGGATCGTCGCTGGGCCGCTGCCCGCACAGTCCGACAGGGCGGCCTGCCGCGTGGGCGCGGGCGGCAAGGGTCTGAATGCTGCGGACGACGGCGGCGTCCCGCTCGTCGAAGACATGGGCGAGGGCCTCGGAGTCGCGGTCGACGCCGAGGGTGAGCTGAGTGAGGTCGTTGCTGCCGATCGAGAATCCGTCGAAGCGTTCCGCGAACTCCCTGGCCAGGATGATGTTGGCCGGTATCTCCGCCATGACGTACACCTGCAGCCCGTTCTCGCCCCGTACCAGTCCCTCGTCCGCCATCACCGCGAGCACCTGATCGGCCTCGCCGAGGGTGCGGCAGAAGGGGATCATGACGACCACGTTCGTCAGCCCCATCCCCTCGCGCACGCGGCGCAGCGCGCGGCATTCGAGGGCGAAGCCCTCGCGGTAGCCGTCGCTGTAGTACCGGCTCGCACCGCGCCAGCCGATCATGGGGTTGGCCTCGTTCGGTTCGAAGGGTCGGCCGCCAAGGAGCTTGGCGTACTCGTTGGTCTTGAAGTCGCTGGTGCGCACGACGACGGGCGCCGGCCAGCGCGAGGCTGCTATCCGGGCGATGCCGTGGGCCACTCGGTCGACGAAGTAGTCACCTCGGTCGAGGTAGCCCTCGGTGAGCCGCTCGATGACATGCCGGTCGTGGGCGTCGAGCCGCTCCGGACGCAGCAGGGCCATGGGGTGGACCTTCACCTGGAGGGCGACGATGAACTCCAGGCGCGCCAGTCCCACTCCGTCCGCAGGGAGCCGCCACCAGCGGAACGCGGCTGATGGATCGGCCAGGTTCAGCATCACCCGGGTTCGGGTGGCGGGCAGTTCCGCGAGGTCGGTCTGGGTCTCCTCGTACGGGAGCAGCCCTTGGTAGACACGTCCGCTCCCTCCCTCGGCGCAGGAGACCGTGACGGAACCCCCGTCACGCAGGATCCGTGTCCCGTTTCCGGTTCCGACGACGGCCGGGACGCCGAGTTCGCGGCTGACGATGGCGGCGTGTGAGGTGCGCCCCCCGTGGTCGGTGACGATGGCCGAGGCCCTCTTCATCACGGGTTCCCAGTCAGGGTCGGTGACGCCGGTGACGAGGACGCCGCCCTGGGGGAAGCGGTCGAGGTCGACGGGTGCGTCGAGCGCCACGACACGGCCCTGGCCGATGGCCTCGCCGACGGCGATGCCTTCGACGAGCGGTTCGCCGGGACTGGCGGTGAGCCGGCGGCGGGTCAGGGTGGTGGTGCGCCGACGCGACTGCACCGTCTCGGGGCGGGCCTGGACGATCCAGAGCTCGCCGGTGAGGCCGTCCTTGGCCCATTCGATGTCCATGGGGCAGCCGTAGTGCTCCTCCACGGCCGCCGCCCAGCCGGCGAGCGTGCGGATCTCCGCGTCGTCGAGGACCCGCTGGTTCCGCTCACCGTCGGGCGTGTCGACCGTGCGGGTCAGCCCGGTGTCCGCGTACACGGCCTTCAGCCGCTTGGCTCCGATCCGCACGTCGATGACGGGGTCCAGCGCCGGGTCCTTCATGCTCGGCTTGAACACCGTGTACTCGTCCGGATCGACCTGGCCGCTGACGACGGTCTCCCCCCTCGCTTCGGGCAGGTCCTCCGCCGTCGCGCTGCTGCGCACCGCCATCTCGGGCGACTCCCGGCCGATCTCCTCGGCCAGCTGCTCGTACGCCGCGAGCACGGCATCCCGCAGAGGCACGGGCAACGGCTCCACCAGGAAGAGGGACCGGATGGCCGCGCCGACCTCATCGAGGGGGGCACCCTCATGCAGTCTGTCGATCTGCGCCTCCACGCGACGGCGGAGGTCTCGGGAACCGAGCAGTTCCTCGTACGCTTCGGCGGTGGTGGCGAATCCCGGTGGGACACGGATGCCCGCGCCCCCGAGCCGGGTGGTCATCTCGCCCAGCGAGGCGTTCTTGCCACCCGCTCGGCTGACATCGTGCCGCCCCAGTTCCGTGAACGGTACGACGTGTCGTATCGGTCCCATGGTCTCCTCCACGGCTCTCCGGCCTCCTCAGTACGGCAGGGGACGGCCGGACGGCGTGCGCAGGTCGAGGGGGGCGGGCCTGCAGGGACGTTGGGGCGGGGGGCTGATCAGGATGCGCCGCATGATGCTCACCTCTCCGCAGAACCCTCCGACGGACCGGGGGCGCCCTCTCGCCCCACCGTCCCGCGTGGAGGTCGTCGAGCCCCAGTGCCGAGCGGGGCAGCGGGCACAGGCCGGTCGGTCCTACCGGAACGGGACCGGTCGGCCCACGCCGGGTCGCCGGTCCGGCGCTCGCATTGCGGAAGAGGGACGGTGATCAACGGACACGGGGCACGGCGCAGCAGGCCGTGAGCCGTCGAACCCAACCGCATGCCGGAGTAGCCTCCGCGGCCTCGGCGGCCGACCACCAGAGAGAGGGCTTCCTGGGACGTCAGAGCAAGTTGTTCGACCGGGTGTCCCCGCAGGATCTCTTCGGAGACGGCGACGTCCGGATACCTCTCCGCCGAGCCCGCCATCGATTCGGCGAGCAGCCGACGCCGCTCGGTCAGACCCTCTTCACCGTCGTCGTGGGCGAGTACCGAACGGGGCCAGACCCAGACGGCCCGCAGCCGTGCCTGGCGAAGGCTCGCCTCCTCGACGGCAAAGGTGACCGCGGCCTGGGAGGACTCGCTTCCGTCCACGCCGACGACGACGGTCGGTGGGTGCACGGTGGTGTGCTCAGGTGCGCGGATCACGACGACGGGACAGTCGGCCCGCGCCGTGAGCGGGGCGACCACGGAGCTCTCGCTGAACATCTCGGCCGGCCTGCCGAGACGACGCGAGCCCACGACGAGGACTGCGGTGTGCTCTGCCATGTCGAGCAGCACGACCGCCGGCACACCGTTCACGCGTTCCGTCGCGATCCGCAGACCGTTGTGCAGTTCCCGGACAAGGTCCTCCGCGTTGGCGAGCGCCGCCTCCGCACGGGTGCGCAGGGCGCTCTGGTGGGCGATCGCGTCGTACCGGAGGGCATCGTGGGCAGGCGGTACGGCGACGACCAGCCGGAGCACCAGTCCTCTCCGTACGGCCTCGTCGGCGGCCCAGACGAGAGCGGGGACCGACTGCTCCCGGGGGTCGACTCCGAGCACTATCTCGTTCATGTCTCCTCGACCCGGGTGGCGAAGGCAGGTGGGACGATCTCCACCGGGCAGTGGGCGTGGTGGAGCAGGGTGTGGGCGACTCGCCCCAGGGAGGGGCCCACGCCCAGGGCGCGGTGTTGTCTGCCCATCACCAGCAGATCGGTGTGGGCACTCGCCTCCACCAGGATCCCGGGCGTGCTCGTGCCCGTCTCGACGTGATGGCCGACGGTCAGGGTGGGGTAGAACTCCTGCACGAGGTCGGCGAGCGCCTTGATCTCGTGCACGCGCTGCCGCGCGATCTCGTCGAGGTCGTCCAGCATGGTCGCGACGCTGCCGACATGGGTGAGCACGTTCCAGACGCTCACCAGCCGCAACGCCGCCTTGCGGGCCTCCGCCTCGGCAGCCGCGACGAGCAGCCAGCCCAGATCCGAAGCACCGTGCACGGCCGCTGTCACCGAGCCCGACGCCGGCCGGTCACGGTCGCCACGGACCACGATCACGGGCACTTCGGCGCGGGCCGCCACACCCAGACCGACGGATCCGAGCATGAGCGCGGAGAAGCCTCCGAGCCCCCGGCTGCCCACCACGATCGTGCCTCGGTTCCCGGCGGCCGCCCGGAGACCGGCGACCGGCTCCTGGCGACTCAGCTCCTTCGTGACGGCGAGCTCCGGAAAGAGGTCACGGACCACGCTCGCGGTCTCGGTCAGCAGGTCGCGACCCGCTTCACGCACCGACTGGATCGTCTCGGCATTGGAAAAGATGGCCCGACGGTCGGTGTCGGCGGCGTGCACGAGATGCAGGGACCGCCCCCGTCGGTCCGCCTCGTCAGCGGCCCACAGCACGGCCGCGCGCGCGGAGGGGGACCCGTCCACTCCCACGACGACGTTGCCGAACTCCGGTCGGGCCGGGATCGCGCTGGTCATGGTTCCTCCTCCGGCGTGCGCCCCGGGCTCGGGAGCATGTCCCGAAGGGCGACACCTCCCACGCTGACATCGTGGCGGCCTCCTCGGGATGGGCCGTTCGGCCCCGATCGAGCCCTTCCCGGCCCTGCTGCCGGAAGCGACGTGGCACCAACCTGAAATGCGAGATGTCCTGTCCGATCCGGGCCCGGATAGGGGCGGAAAGGACTCGATGAGGGAGGCACGCCATGACAGCCCAGGTCACCGTCGGTCTGGACGGCTCTGATGAAAGCCTCGCCGCCGCCCGTTGGGCCGCGACGCAAGCGGCGCTGCGGGAAGTGCCCCTCAGGCTGGTGCACGTGGAGGAGTGGCCGGCCCTGCCGGAAGTGCCCCTTGCGTATGCCCGCACCCTCGCCCTGGACGAGCGGACCGAGAGGTTGATGCGAGAGGAGACGGACCGAGCGCGGAAGAACCATCCCGACCTCGAGGTCATCGCGGAGCGTGCGCATGGCCGGGCAGCCGAGGAGCTGAGGGTCGCCGCGAACGAGGCGGATCTGACGGTTCTCGGTTCGCGCAGGCTCGGCGGCGTCCGCGGCTTCCTCGTCGGCTCGGTCTCCCTCGCCGTCGTCGGCGCGGCGCGACAGCCGGTCGTCCTCGTACGCGCGATGGACGAACGGGAAGCTCCCGAAGGCGGCATCGTGGTGGGCGTCGACATCCACCACCCGTGCGAAGCCCTGCTCGCGTTCTCCTTCGCCGAAGCCGCCCGAAAGGGCACGCCGCTGCGCTTCCTCCACAGCTGGACGCTTCCCGCTTCGTACGGCTACGCGGCCGTCATGGACCCGGGGATCGGCAAGGAGCTGGGCCGCCACCTCCTCGGGGGGCTGGACGACCTGCTGGAGCCGTGGCGGAAGCGGTACGCGGGCGTGGAAGTGGAGGCCGAAACGGTGGTGGGCTCGCCCGCGTACCAGCTGGTCGAGGCGTCACAGACCGCGCAACTCGTCATCGTGGGACGCCGGAGTCGGAACGTCCCCCTCGGCCCGCATCTGGGCCATGTCGCCCACGCGGTCATCCACCACAGCCCCGCGCCGGTCGCCGTCGTCCCCTTGATGTGAGAGGACGACGGCGGCGCCTACTCGGACTGCGACTCGCGAACCCGGGCGCGGAAGACGCGCCACCGTCGCGCATGAGTTGGGACGGTACCCGTCGTTGGCGACGGTCCGGCGCCGCTCCCCGAGCAGGTCGGCCGGGCAGGGTCGGCAGCCAGGCCCAGCCATGTCCCACGCTTGCTCCATCGCCCCGGCCAGCCAGACACCTGTCTACGCAAGGTCGTCCGCCAGCTGCCGACCTCACGCTTCAGCCTCTGCACTTCGGCCGGCTCCCCCCTCCCCCTCCGTGAAGAGAATCCCCGACTCCACGGTGAGCCCGGGGCGCGTTCAGGTCCTCCGAGCCGACGAACGCGATCGCCGACGCCCGCTCACTCAGCGGCCCCTGACGGCGCGCCGGGCGCGCCCGGCACCTGGATGCGCCTTCCGGTCACCCGGCGCGGCGAGAGCGTCACCACGGTGTCCCGCCCTTCCCCAGCCCACGGCGCCGAGTGGACGGCATCCTTGATCCTCCGCACCTCGGTCTCCTCCGACACCGTGCGTGCCTGACCGACAAGGAGGACGCTCCAGCCCTGACTGAAGGCTTCGTCCAGGTGGTCCTCCTCGAAGGCGATCTCCACCCCGGACGCCGAGGCGCGCGCGAGGGTCGAGTCCGCAGCAGTCATGAAGACCACACTCCCGTCGACGACCTGGTAGTTCACGGGGAACACCATCAGCCCGTCCCGTCCTTCGACGGCGACCCGGCCGACGCCGTGCCCGTCGAGCAGCTCCCAACACCCGGCCTCGCCGATCTCCTCCATCCGTGCCCGGTACCCGGCGCGGGCTCCTCCGGGTGCGAGGTCCGCCGTGTACCCGGTGAGATCCTGGACGGTGGTCTCCAGTGCGTTCGCGAGCCGGACCAGGAACTCGATCCCCGGGGTGGGCACCTGCTCCTCCACGTAGGCGATGTAGCCGGGCGTCGAGCCGGCCCGTTCGGCCACGTCCTCCCAGGACAGGCCGAGTCGGGTGCGCCTGGCCTCGACGCGGCGGCCGAGGTCGCTCGTGGCGTGCGAGGCACGCGGGTCACCGTTCGTGTTCATCACACGTCTCCTTCCGTGGTCTCCGGACGCCGCTGGGGTACGACGGCGACCGGACACGAAGCGTGGTGCAGGGCGCGGTGGGCGACCCTGCCGAGCTCCAGGCCGACGAGGCCGTCACGGCGCCGCGCACCGACGACCAGCAGGTCGGCGGCGGCGGAGCGCTCGGTCAGGACCTTGTGGGCGGGGCCCTCCACCGTGCTCCTGCGCAGGCGCACTTGGGGATGTTCGGACGCCGCGGTCTCAAGGGCCTTGTCGAGCAGTTCGGAGGACCCTTCCGTGAAGTAGGCCGCCCCGGCGCGCCTCATCAGCAGGTGGTCGGCCGGTTCATGGGCCGGCCGTTGCCAGGTGCGGACGACGTCGAGTTCCGCGTCCCGGACGGCTGCCTCGCGGAAGGCGAAGCGCACGGCCGGCGAGTCGACGTCGTACTCTCCGATGCCGAGCAGGACACGCCCGTGGCGTGCTTCGAGGGCTTGCCGGTGCCCCCGGACGACGACGACCGGGCAGTGGGCCCGGGCTGCCACGACGAGGCCGACGGATCCGAGCAGAAGGTCGGCGAGTTCGCCGCGCCCGCGGGATCCGACGACGAGGATCGTGCCCTCCCGGCCCTCCCCGAGCAGCGCGGTGGACGCGTCCTGGGCGAGGACGTCCGTGGTGACGGGGAGGCCCGGTGCGCGGCGCCGGGCGCGTTCGGCCGCGGTGCCGACGATGTTCTCGGCGAGGACCTGGCCCGAGGGCCGGTCCTTCGTCCGGGCCGGCACGACACCCTCGTACCGTTCCCACAGGGAGGCATGGACGATGCGCAGCGGAAGCCCGTGCCGTACCGCTTCGTCGACGGCCCAGTCCAAGGCCGTGAGACTCGCGTCGGACCCGTCCACTCCTACCACCAGGGGTGATTCCATCGTGCCCACCGCCTTTCCGGGTCGTGAGGTGGCCTGCTGCCACGCTCGCACCGCACTGGAGTGACGAGGTAGGGCCGGTCGGTCCCAGGCCCGGACCGCCCGGTCCGCATGCGGAGGCGGCGCGGCGACACGACGGGAGGAGGGGCCCATCCGCTTCTCGCGGATCCTGATCGCGCGGTGCGCGGCTCGAAGCCGCTTCCCCGCGTCCCTCTGGCGGGCCCCCTCCTCACTTTCAGGAAAGCATCGGCAGGCGGTCCGTGCCAGTGCTGCCCGGGTCCCGACGTGCCCCTTTCGGCCCTTGCCGTCCGCCGCCCGGCGGCGAAACCCTCGCAGCAACAGGACTCGGGGCGCAGACGTACCGGAGGCCGGTCATGAAGCACCCTCGTACCGTCGACGACGTGATGACCCATGCGGTGGTCTCCGCCAGGCTCGACGCACCGGTCAAGGAGATCGTCCGGTCCATGCGGCGCTGGGGCGTGAGCGCGGTCCCCGTGCTGTCGGCCCAGGGACGAGTGGTCGGCGTGGTGTCCGAGGCGGACGTACTCGGCAAGGTTCCGGGAGAGGCCCGGGACGACGCGGGATCGGTGACGGCGGGCAGCCTGATGTCGGCTCCGCCCGTCACCGTTCCGCGCGATGCCACGATCGCCGGGGCCGCGCGGCTGATGGCGCAGGGCCACCTCAAGCGGCTTCCCGTGGTGGACGAGGACGGCCGCCCGGTGGGTGTCGTCAGCCGGGGCGATCTGCTCAAGGTCTACCTTCGCTCCGACTCCGAACTCGCCGAGGACGTGCGCCACGAGCTCCTCACGCACCTGATCCCCGAAGGTGACGCGGCACTGACTGTACGGGTCGAGAACGGCGCGGTGACGCTCGCCGGACGCCTGCCACAGTCCGTTCCGGCGGATCTGGCCCTGCGCCTGACCCGGGCGGTGCCCGGTGTGGTGGCCGCGACGGCGGAATTCACGACCTCGTAGCAGCCTTCCCGGGTCCGGCCTCTCTCGTGCCGTGCGGCGGAAAGTGCTGGACGCGCGCGTCCGGGCCCGGGAACACCTCGGTGACCCGGCCCGTGTCCGCCCATCGGACATCGAAGGGCGGAGTGCCGTCCGGATGGTGGAGCCCGACGATCTCACCGTCTCGCCCCTCGTCCCCGACCGTGGCACCACCCACGATCAGCCGGTCGCCGACGCGAGCCCACAACCCGGCGCGAGGCTTCTCCTGGCCTTGTCCTGCTCCGGTCCCGGTCATGCTTCTCGCCTCCCGGCACGAGCGCCCGGCCGCGGTCCTCCCGAGACGGGCTCTCTCGCCGTCTCCACCGTGCGTCCCGGCGGGCCCGCCGCCATAGGGGCCAACAGTCCCGGAAGGGGACCATTCGGCACTGCCCCGGGTGCGCTTCGCGCAGCAGAGTGAGAACTGGGGCGGCCGTGTCCCCTGAAGGAGGACCGTCATGCAGCACCGCACGGTTTCCGAGGTGATGACCCACGACGTGGTCACCGCAGCCCCAGAGACCCCGTTCAAGGAGATCGCCCGGCTCTTCGCCGACCACGACGTCTCGGCGGTCCCGGTCGTCGACGCCGACCGACGCCTGCTCGGCGTGGTCTCGGAGGCCGACCTGCTGCGTTCCACCGCCGAGCTCCCCGACCTGGAGGGCCGTTGGACCGGCGTCCGACTCCTATCCCAGGAGCGAGGGCTGCCCGATGCGGAGACGGCCGCCCAGCTGATGACCTCGCCGGCCGTCACGGCACAGGCGAACTGGAATCTCGTCGAGACGGCCCGGACGATGCAGCGCAAGGCTGTGAAGAGACTGCCCGTGACCGACGAGACCGGTCGCCTCGTCGGGATCATCAGCCGCAGCGACCTGCTGCGGCCCTTCCTACGCAGTGACACGGCGATCCGTGACGAGATCGAGCACGACGTCCTGGCCGACACTCTGCGCCTCGCCCCCGACACGATCCGCGTGACCGTCGACGACGGAGTCGTCGGGCTGACGGGCCGGGTCGCCGAGCGGGCCGACATCCGCGTGATCGTGCGGCTCTGCCGTTCGGTCGACGGAGTCGTCGCCCTGCACGAATCGATCGAGTACGCCTACGACAACCTCGCGCTCGACGTGGAGCCACCGCGATGAACGCCCTGTGGGTGGCACCGGTGATGCCCGACTACGACAGCGCCCGGGCCGTCTTCTCCTGGCGACGGGAGCGGTCCCGGCTCGCCGGGCTGCCGGACGGCGGCATCAACATCGGATACGAGGCGGTCGACCGGCACCTGCGCGAGGGCCACGGCGAACAGGTCGCGTTGCGCTGCATCGCCCGCGACGGATCCGTCCGGACGGTCAGCTTCGCCGCGCTCGCAGCCGAGAGCTCCCGCTTCGCGCACGTTCTGGAGACGCTCGGACTGGAACGCGGCGAGCGGGTGTTCACCCTCCTCGGCCGCCGGTTCGAGCTGTACAGCACCGTCCTCGGAACGCTGCGGGCCGGCCGGGTCGTGTGCCCCCTGTTCAGCGCCTTCGGGCCCGAACCCGTCGCACTGCGCATGAAGCTGGGCAACGCCCGGGCGCTGGTCACGACCCAGGAGCTGTACGAACGCAAGGTGGCCCCGGTACGGTCCCGTCTTCCGCACCTGCGGCACGTCCTGCTTCTCGACCCCGGGGCCGACCCGCCCCCCGACACCCTGTCCTTCCCCGCCCTCACGGCCTCCGCGCCGGACGCGTACACAGTGGGACCGACCGATCCGGCGGAACCGGCACTGCTGCACTTCACCAGCGGCACGACAGGGACCCCCAAGGGCGCGGTACACGTGCACGAGGCGGTCCTCGCCCATCACGTCACCGCCGCCTACGCCCTGGACCTGCACGAGGGCGACGTCTTCTGGTGCACCGCCGACCCCGGCTGGGTCACCGGCATGTCGTACGGCATCATCGCCCCGCTCACCCACGGTGTGACGACCGTCGTCGACGAAGGGGACTTCGCCCCCGCTCGCTGGTACCGGATACTCGCCGACCAGCACGTCACCGTCTGGTACACCGCGCCCACCGCGCTCCGCATGCTCATGCGGGCCACACCACGCAGCGGCGAGCCGACGCCCGCCGCGCGGCACGACCTCTCCGCGCTCCGGTTCGTCGCGAGCGTCGGGGAGCCATTGAACCCCGAGGCTGTGCACTGGGGCCGGGAGGCGCTCGGGCAACCGGTCCACGACACCTGGTGGCAGACCGAGACCGGTGCCATCATGATCGCCAACTTCGCGGCCGACCCGGTGCGGCCCGGTTCGATGGGCCGACCCCTTCCCGGTATCGAGGCCGCCGTCCTGGCATGCGGCGAGGACGGCCGGGCGGCCATCACCGGCGGGCACGTCCAGATCCTCCAAGAACCCGGCGCCCAGGGCGAGCTCGCCCTACGGGCGGGCTGGCCCTCGATGTTCCGGGCCTACCTCCACGAGCCGCACCGTTACGAGGCGTGCTTCGCGGCCGGCTGGTACCTGACCGGCGACCTCGTCAGCCGCGACGCCGACGGCTGGTACTGGTTCGTGGGCCGCGCCGACGACGTCATCAAGTCCGCGGGGCACCTCATCGGACCATTCGAGGTGGAGAGCGCGCTCATGGAGCATCCGGCGGTCGCCGAGGCCGGTGTCATCGGACGCCCCGACCCGCTGGCAGGCGCGATCGTCAAGGCGTTCGTGCTGCCGCGCCCCGAGTATCCGCCCGACACCGAACTACGGCGCGACGTCTTGGCATTCGCCCGCCGGCGCCTCGGCCCGGCTGTGGCCCCCCGGGAGATCGAGTTCGTCGAGGATCTGCCCCACACCCGCAGCGGAAAGGTGATGCGCCGCCTGCTGCGGGCCCGCGAACTGGGCCTGCCCGAGGGCGACGTGTCGACCCTGGAGACACCCGAACCGGCCGGGACGGCCGAGCTCTCCGAGAAGGAACCGTGATGGCCACCGCACACGGCGGTACGTCCGCCGTAACACCGAAGACGAAGCGCCCCCGTCGCGCACGTGGACCCACGACGCCCTCCCGCACTCCTGCGGTGGCCCACGACCTGGACCTGCTGCTGAGAGTTGAGGCGAGGCGTGCCTCTTGGGGCAGAACGAACGGAACCATGTAGAACCCGCACCACGCGCAGTGCGTGGCCGACGGCACGGGGACTTCCGACTGCGTACGTGAACCGAACTCGATCAGCTGCCCATTGCCCTCCTCGAAGAGGTAGATCAGGTCGCGGCCGACATTGCCCTGCGGCGTCTCGACGACGACGTACACATGAGGCTCCCGGACCGGAGTCCGCCGGAGGAACGCCAGAGCCTGCGCCCGGTCCGGACCGCGGTAGACGTGGTAAATGGCTTGGGGATGCTTCTCGGTCCCCACGAACCGGATGGCCTGACTCTCCGAGTTTCCGCTCCGCGAAGGGCTCATTCACCGCAGGCCACTTGAGCGCCATGGTGACGACCAGACAGCAACCGGGCGTCCAGGGGACAGGGAGGACCCGACGGGGTAGAGGGAACAACAAGGAGAGCGGTCAGCGGTCGTACGGCCGACTTCCCGACACTGAGGCGGGTTCGGGCAGTTGCAGCATGCGAGGGGGGCTTGTGCCTGGAATCGGGAACACGGGTGACGAGGCGGGCGAGGAGCCTGGGGATGCGGCGGCGGCGGGCGCGCCACTCGCCGGGACGGCGCTCGTCGTCGCGGTCACGGTCATCGCGCTGTGGATCGGGCTCCTCGCCTGGCTGGCCTTCAACGCCGACGCGAGCGACGTCACCTGGTCACGTCTGCTTGTCGTCCTCGGGTCCGTGGAGGCCGTCGCGTTCGCGGCCATCGGCGCCTTGCTCGGTACGACGATGCAGCGGCAGCGGGTGGCGGACCTGACCGCCCGAACCGAGGCAGCCGAGTCCCGCGCGGACGCCAACGCGACAGCGGCCCTCAACGGCCACCGACTGGCGGCGGCGGTCCAGGCAACCCGCGCCCCCGGGAGCGGGTCAGACACGGAACAGCTGTCGGCCGAGGGCCGATCCGGCAAGGATCCCCTGCTCGAACTGGCCAACCGGCTGTTCCCGGACTGAGGCGTCGCAGTGGACACCATCGGAAGGCTGGTACGCGATGGTGAGCCCGTCGGAACCGCCTTCGTCCTCACCGCCGACGGGCTCGCCGCGACCGCCGCTCATGTCCTTGCGCCGCACCCCGCCGCGCAATGGACCTTCGAGCCCATCGCCGCGCCCGGAATCTCGCTCCCCGTCGACTGCTCGCTGCCCTCGGACCGCGCGACCGACGTGGCGCTCATCCACGTACGCGAAGCCGACGACTGGAAGCCGATGACGCTCGCCTCGCATACGAGCGCCACCCCCGGCGCCCCGGTCCACCTGCGCGGATTCGCCACGTCCCGCGACTACGACTCCGGTGTCGGCCACTACGTCGGCGCCACGGCGCAAGACGGCAGGTCCTGGGTGAAGGTGAGCTGCCGACACGCCCAGCCGGGCATGAGCGGCGCACCGGTACTGCTCACTGGGACGGGCAGCGTCATCGGCATCGTGTCGGCGCGCCTCAACTCGGGGCACTGGAACCGCGACAGCGTGCTGCTCGCCCCCGCCGAGCAGCTCGTCGCGCTCGCCCCCGAGCGCCTGCGTCTCGCCGCACCGGTCCACCGGTTCGCCGATGGCACCCTTCGGTTGTCGTGGCTGCGCGACGGTGCGAAGGAACTCATCCTGGAAACCGACGACTTCACCGTCTCGCTCGGCCGCAACGCACACAATCGCGTGTGCCTGCCGGACCACCGCGACAGCCGCTTCCACGGCCATCTCACCCTGATCGGTACGACCTTGACCTACCGGCACTTGGGTTCCCACCCCGCGTTCCTGGCCGGCGCCACACGCCAGTTGAGGCTGGCCAAGGGGGACACCTGTCCGGTCGGGGACAAGGACCGGCTGAGCGTCGCGAGTGGAACGATGCTGGTGGAGTTCTCCGCGCCCGACCTTTTCGACCCGAATGCGAGCGTGACGCCTGAGGCACCCGAGTGAAAGGGAGGAATCATCAGGTGGACCCCGACACCGACCTCACGGCCGATGGACCGTACGAACCGCCGCCACCGCCCGCGGGAGCACCTGCCGCCATCGGCGAGGTGCTGTCCGGCCGCTGGTCGGTGGCGGAGATCCGCCGCGGCGGGCAGGCATGGGTACTTATCGTCGACGACCTTGAGCGCGGAGGCCGCCGCGCGATCAAGACCCCGCTGTCCGACGCACTCGTCGGCGACGGCGAACTCGCGATGTTGCTCGCGCTCGAACCGCACCGGCACATCGTCACCACGCTCGACGTCATCGATGTGCGTGGGCGGTCGGGCATCGTCTTCGACTACGCGCCCTCGACCCTGACCGACCTGATCCGGCTGCGGCACGGGCCCGGACTCGCCGGAATCCTGCAGCAAGTGTGCGACGGCATGGCTCACCTGTCCAACGTCGTCGAGGTCGCTCACCTCGACCTCAAACCGTCGAACGTACTCATCGACGACACAGGTCGGGCCAAGGTCGCCGACTTCGGCCTGGCCCGGCAGGTGCGTATCCAGGACGGACGCTTCGCGAGCGCGCGGGGCGGCACCTGGGCGTACGCCGCGCCCGAGGTGCTGCGGCGGGAACCCTGCGACACCCGCGCCGACATCTTCTCCTTCGGCGTGCTCCTCTACGAAGCGTGCACGGGCAGGCTCCCCTACTCGTTCGCCCCGGCATCCGACCCGGTCACCCAGCAGGCGCAACTGCTGGACTACTACGCGTCTCCAGGCCCGGAACGTCGTCAAGAGGAGCTCTATTACTGGGGGCAGTCCGAGCCGACCGAGGTACCCGTCACCCCACCCGGGGAGGGCATCAGCATCCTCGTGTCGAGCTGCCTGCAGCCACACCTGTCAGAACGTCCTCAGTCGTTCCGCATGCTCGCCGAGATGCTCGCCAGAGCGGTCCAGAGCCCGCCGGTCGACTCCCCGCGGATTCCCCTGCCCCAGATCGACCAGCAGCGCAGGGCGCTCTCGCTGGCCCAGGTGCTGATCCGGCTCGGCCGGCTCGGCGAGGCCATCAACCAACTCAACCGGCTGCTGGCCACGCCACTGCCCCTGGCGCTCTTCGAGACGGTACGTCAGACCGCTGTGCAGGCGCTGACCAGGGCCGGGCGGCATGCCGAAGCGGCCGAACTAGCGGATTGGCGGTGATCTCCATGCGGCGATTCGAACTGTCGGAATGGAAGCGAGGCCCGCACCTCACGGACCTGCGGCACACGGTGGCGGGACTCCTGAGGGAGGGACGACACCGTACGGCGCTGGACGAGGTCCTGCGCCGTCTGCGCCATGACCCGGAAAGCACCGACGGGCTGTTCGTGGCGCTCACGGTCCTGGGCCAAAGCCGCACGGCACGCCTCACATCTCCCGAGCCACCGACCGACATGCAGTGGCAGAGCGCGCTGCTGGCGCCGATCACGACGGAGTGCTCGTCCTGTGACGGCCGCTGGTACTCGACTCACACGGTCCTGTATGCCACCAAAGGCGTGCGTATCGACGTCACGAATCCCCTTGGCCTTCAATGCCAGAACTGCCGGTACACGCTGTGCAGGGACTGTTTGAAGGGGAAGCGGCCGCCCTCATACACGAACCCCGTCGACGTGGCGGAACCGGTCGGCGGCTTCTGCGCCAACGCCGGCTGCGGTGCCGAACTCCTGAAGACGCCCGTACTGCCCACTGGGCGCCATGACGTGACACCGATGGATCCCGACACCATCGAAGGCGTAGTCGTCGTCCGGGACGGCCCCATCCGCCCGACGACGGACGAAGCCCTCGCCGTAGTGACCAAGTTCCTGCCCCTCATCCCTGATGACGCGCCCCTCCTCCACATCCGCAGGGCCGGTCCCGGCACCATGAGCGACGACTCGACCCGCGACGGACTCGTCCAGTCCCTGCTGCTCGACCTGGAACGCGAAGGCGTGCTGGTCCCCGCCGCCTGGGGACGCTCCAGGCACATGCACGTCCTGGCCGGCCCCGCGGGGGACGCCAACTACCTGATCAACGTGGTGTGCAAAGGAAACCGGCTCCCGTCGCCGACTGCCTCGCAGGGCGGCGCCCGCTGGAACGTGTACACGTACCTACTGCAGGTTCTCGCCGACAACGGTGTCTGGAGCCTGCTCCTCGACCCGCACACCGGCAAGCCCTTCGACGGCGTTCTCGGCGCCGTCTCGGCACCGGTCGAGATGCTGCCCGACATCGCCCAGGAAGTCATCGACCGCTTCGCCGACATGCCGCGGCGCCGCCGCGTCGTGTTCTTCGAGGGAGACCGTACGCAGCAGAAGCTCACCACGGACGACGTGTACGGCGTCGTCATGGAAGGCAGCGCGGCCCTCCTGCCGTACTCCGAGGGGTCCGCGTGAGCCCTCCGGGCGGATTACACGAGCGCATCCCGGAACCCTCACCGGCTCCTCCTCGGCCCCGTCCTGCGCGCCCGCCGCGTCCGCGGATCTCGGGCACCCGCGACATCAGCACCACCACGGCCAGGGCGAGGCACGCCGCCGAACCGACGTAGACGACTTCCCAGGAATCAGCTCGGGTCGATACGTACCTGAAACAAAGCCGTGGGGCGCTCGAAGCAGTGATCGGGTCGGCTGGAAGCGTGCCCACGCGACTCTGTGCCCGTACCCGATTCCCGGTGTACGTGATGCCGGAGGCCTTTGTCATGTTGAGCACTCCCCACCGCCCCAGTCCCGCCACCCGAACGGGGCCCGCCGACCCGCCCCAGGATGGTGCCGGGTCGCGTGAAGCCCGCGCACGCGCGGGCCGTCGCGGACGGCTGATCGCCTGCTTCGCGCTCTGCGCAGCCCTGCTGATGGCGCTGCACGCCCAGATCCCCAACGGGGTCGGCCAGCTCGGCAGTCTGTTCGAGACCTTCCTGCCGTGGGCTGGGCTGAGCGTTCCGGTGCTGCTCACCTTCGCGGCGGTTCGACGCTCTCGGATCGCGGCCGTCGCCGTGATCGCGCCCGCGGTCGTCTGGGGCTCACTCTTCCACGGTGTGGTGGCCGACAAGAGCTCCGAGGGCGGAGACCTGATCGTGGTCACTCACAACGTGGACGAGGCGAACCCTGATCCCGAAGGCACCGCCCGTGCCCTCGCCCGGTCCGGGGCACACGTACTCGCCCTGGAAGAGCTGTCCTCCAAGAGCACACCCGCGTACGAGCGTGAGCTGGCCGAGGCCTACCCGTACCACTCGGTACACCTCGGCATCGGGCTGTGGAGCACGCACCCGCTGCGCCGGGTGGAACCCGTACCGATCATGCCCTGGACCCGTGCGGTACGGGCCACGGTCGACACCCCCCAAGGACCCGTTGCCGTATTCGCCGCTCACCTCGCGTCGGTACGGGTAACCCCCCTCGGCTTCGCCACAGCCCGCCGCAACGAGGCGGGAAGGAATCTCGCCGAGGCCGTGCGGGCCGAACGACTCCCCCGAGTCATCGTGATGGGCGACTTCAACGGGACGAACGAGGACACTGCGCTCAGCTCGCTGACCTCACAGTTGCGCTCCGCACACAGCGAAGCGGGCGCGGGCTTCGGCCTCACCTGGCCGGCATCGTTCCCGTTGGTGCGCATCGACCAGATCCTCGTCCGGGGAGTCAGCCCTGCCTCCTCCTGGTCGCTCCCGGCCACGGGCAGCGACCACCTCCCCATCGCGGCCTCGCTGCGGCTGTGACCACGCCACCCGACCCTCTGACTACGATGACCAGGAACATATGCCCACCCATGAGCAGATTGGTGGTATGTCGGCCATCCGAGTACCAGGCCCCGTCAGCGTCCTCGTCGTCGAGGACGACGCCGTCATCCGCCGCGCCGTCCAGCTCTTCCTGGAGCGCTACGGCTATCAGGTCGCAGTGGCCGGGGACGGCCTCGCCGGCCTGGAGGCATTCCGAGCGGACGCCCATGATCTGCTGATCCTGGACGTCATGCTGCCCGAGCTCGACGGCATCGGGCTGTGCCAGCGCATCCGGGAGGAGAGCCTGGTACCGATCCTGATGATGTCCGCCCGCGGCGACGCCCTCGACGTCGTCGCAGGCCTGGAAGCAGGCGCCGACGACTACGTCGTCAAACCCGTCGACACCGCCGTCCTCGTCGCCCGCATCCGCATGCTGCTGCGCCGCGCGAGCTTCAGACGACCCGAAGAGGCCGAGAAGCCGCCAACCCGCTCCCCGGACACTCACGTACGCGCGGCCCAAGCCAGTGCGGTGACCCCCGGAGTGCTGGTCTTCGGCGACCTGACCGTGAACACCGTCGGTCTGGAAGTGCACCGCGACGGCCGGCCCGTCCCGCTGACCCCCACCGAACTACGCCTCCTCCTGGAGTTCGCCGCGGCACCCGGCATCGTGCTGGACCGCCGACGTCTGCTCCGCGATGTCTGGGACTACGGCTGGGAAGGAGACTCCCGGGTCGTGGACCTGTGCGTCCTGCGCCTGCGCAAGAAGATCGGAACCGGCCGGATCGAGACCATCCGCGGCTTCGGCTACAAACTCGTCCGCGACTGAGAGACCGAACCGGCCCATGGCACTCCTCAACCCACGCGCCCTGCGCTGGAAGATCGCGGCCTTGACCGCGGCCGCCTGCTGCGCGGTGGCCGCAGTGATCGGCGTACTCGTCCACCAAGCCATATCCGAACGCGGCGACCGCACCGGCGAGCAGCGCGTCGCCGCCCGCCTGACCGCCGCGGAGCGGGAGTACACCCGCACGGGCACGACACCTCTCGACGTCGAGATCAGTTCCCCCCAACAGCTGGAAGCGCCCCTCGCACACGCACTGGCAGCCAAGAACCCGAACGATCTGTACGTGACCTGGTACGACCGGAAACCCCCCAACTGGTACTGGCTGTGGGCAGCCCAGCCCGTCGCCGGCAACCGGGTACTCGTCGCGCGGACGGACATGAGTACCGAGGTACGCAGCCTCCAGCTCCTGGACCGCAGCATCATCAAAGCCGTGCTCGCCGCCCTCGCCGTCGTCGTGCCGCTCGCCGCGCTGGCCACCGAACCGATGAACCGCCGACTGCGCCATGGTTCCCGCACCGCCCGGGCCATCGCCGACGGCGACCTCGACGCCCGGATCGGCTCCCGCGGCCGAGCCCGTGACGAGATCACCGAGATGTCGGCCGCCGTGGACGTGATGGCCGGAGCCCTGCAGCGCAAGCTGGAGAACGAGCGGCGGTTCACCGCGGACGTCGCCCATGAACTGCGCACCCCTTTGATGGGCCTGTCCACCGCCGCAGGACTGCTCCCGCAGGACGACGAAGCGGCGGAACTCGTACGCGACCGGGCCCTGGCACTGAACGGCCTGGTCGAGGACCTCCTGGAAATCTCCCGGCTCGACGCGGGCGCCGAACGGGCCCGGACCGACGTCGTACCCCTGGGGGACCTGGTCGCCGACGTCGTGCGCCGGACCGGGACGCAGACCGTCGTCACGACCAGGGACGCCCAGGTCGTGGAGACCGACCCACGAAGGGTGGAGCGGATCGTGGTCAACCTGGTGACCAACGCACACCGGCACGGAGCCACCCCTGTCGAGGTCACCGTCACCGGCACGCGGATCGTCGTACGGGACCACGGACCCGGCTTGCCCGCCACGCTCCTCGCCGAAGGACCGCAGCGCTTCCGTACGGGAACCTCCGAGCGGGGACGCGGCCACGGCCTCGGACTCACCATCGCGCTGGGGCAGGCCGATGTCCTCGGAGCGCGGCTGACCTTCATCAACGCCCCCGACGGAGGCGCGACCGCCACCCTCGACCTGGCCTCGATCCAGTCTGAAACGTAACCGCAATACGACCCCGCGGCGACGGAAACAGGGGCGCACGAGACCGGAAGCACGGGCCCTCGAAGGTGAATTCAGGTGCGGGATCCGCACCAGACCCGCCTGGGAGGTACCCCATGTCCGACAGCCCCTGCCGTTACCGCCCCCGTCTCCGCCGGCCCGCCGCCCTGTACTTGTCCGCCGCCCTCCTCATGAGCGGCACGGCCGGCTGTTACACCTTCGGGGGCAAGGACCTCACCAGCCTCGGCGGAGAAGAGTCCTCCAGCCTCGGCGTCGCAGGCACCGAACCGGATGCCGCCCTGAGCCGGGCGATGGACCTGCCGTGGCCGACAGAAGGCCAGGCGAGCGCGGAGGTCGAAGGCGTCGGAAGCCTCGGGACCCAAGGCGAACAGACACCCGTGCCGATCGCCAGCATCACCAAGGTCATGACCGCGTACGTGATCCTCACCGACCACCCGATGCCGGCGGGGAAGCAGGGCAAGACGGTGACCGCCGACCAGCAAGCCGCCGACGAGTCGTACTCCTCAAGCGAATCGACCGCACCCCTCGTGGCTGACCGCGAATACACCCAGCGCCAGCTCCTGGAGCTCATGATGCTGCCGTCCGGCAACAACGTCGCCCGGCTTCTGGCCCGCTGGGATGCCGGAAGCCAGGAAGAGTTCGCCAAGAAGATGAACAAGGCCGCCTCGAAGCTCGGAATGGACCGCACGGTCTACACGGGAGCCTCGGGCATGGAGCCCAGCACGCAGAGCACGGCAACCGACCAGCTGAAGCTGGCCCGCGCCGTCATGAAGAACGAAGCCTTCCGCCAGATCGTCGCCACACCCACCGTCACAGCCCCCGGCGTCGGCGTGCAGATCAACAACAGCAACCGACTCCTCGGCCAAGACGGAGTGATCGGTCTGAAGACCGGCTCCTCCACCCCGGCCGGCGGCAACCTCATGTGGGCCGCCACCAAGGAGATCGAAGGAACCTCCCACCTCATCCTCGGTGTCGTCCTCCACCAGCAGGCCGGCACCAACCCCACCCAGGCCATGGCCGCCGCCTTCGACGCGAGCCACACCCTGATCACCGCCATTCGCAGCGCCCTCCCACAGGCCCTCGCGGGGCCGTGAACGGGCCTGAGTGTCCCGCCGTTCGACGGTGTTGCGGTGCGCGTAGAGGTTGGCGGCCGCCCGGGTGGTGTTGAAGCCGCACTGCACGTAGGTGAGGAGGGCCTGCCGAAGGGCGGTGTCGGCTTCGGCCAACGGCCCGAGGGTGTTGATGACGAACCGACGTGCGCCGACACCGTCCTTCGTGAGCGCGTCGATCAACTCGACGTCGGCGTAGGCGGTGAATCGCCGGTCGGACCCGAGCCGGGCCACCAGCGCCTGCGCCGCGAGGGCGTCCTGGTGGCTGGACCGGAACCCTTCGAGTCCGCGCCCCGGCCTTCCCACCGCCGCGCGGACCTCGTCGGTCGTCGCGAGGTCCTTCTCCACGTGGTGAAGGTCCGGGACGGCCTCCCCCGAGAGCCAGATCCACCGCGACGTGGCGCTGGCGCGCGCCACCAGGGCGCTCCGGCCGCCGCCGGCGGCGGAGCGCACGGCAGAGATCGCCCGGTCCAGGGCATCGGCCTGCTCGGGAACTTCGATCCACAACACGAGGCCCACGTGCCACCGCGCCATCCGGTAGCGCAGGCGCCCTTCGACGAGGTCCTCCGCCATCGGTGCCCCACTGGCGATCAGCTGGATCAGTGCGATCCCCTCGGCGTCCGTATTGCCCATCGCCGCGGCGAGGCCGGCTTGGCGCAGGGTCGCGACCGCGTCGAGGGCGTACTGCACCAGCGACTTCACCGTCACGTCCAGGACCCCGACGAGAAGGTCGGGGCGCTCGTCGGCCTGGCCGCCGCCGGACGGATCGACGTCGGTCCGAGGATCAACAGCACCCCATGGGCAGCAGACGGTCTCCTGCATGAGAAGACCGCCCCCTTCGTCCGAAGGACGAGGGGGGCGGCCAAGCCGAGGGCGCTGGTCAGCGTGGGTACCGGACCCGGGACCTCCGGGCCGGGTCGGCGCTCGCGCCGGTCATACGGTCACACTCGTCATGCTCGGAGTGGGTCAGCGGCGCAGTTTCAGGCGGTGTACCCCGCCGTCGACCGCGCCGACGTAGAGCGTGCGGCCGTCGGGGGCGGCGGCCAGCTTGGTGGTGTCGGTGTTCTGCAGACCGCTCGAGATGTTCTCCCAGGTGAGGCCATTGTCGGTGCTGCGCAGTACGCCCCGGCCGCCCTGGACGAGTCCGGACGCGGTCGAGCGGGCGGTGGCCGCGTAGAGCGCTCCGTTCACCCGCAGCAGGTCCGAGACGTGGACCGCGAGCGGGCCGGTGTCGGCGGTGTGGAAGGTCCTGCCGTCATCGGTGCTGACCCGGACGGACGATCCGCCGACGACCAGGCGTCGGCCTTCCGCCACGATCGCGGAGACGGGGCCTTCGGCGACCTTGGTCTTGGTGACGCCGCCGTCGTCCGAGCGGTAGAGGCCCGAGGCGTTGCCGAGCCAGAGGCGCCGCGGGTCGCGCGGGTCACCGGCCATGACATCGAAGGACCTCTCGTGGAAGAGGTTCTTCCACGTCCTGCCGCCGTCGGACGTCGAGAAGAGCCCGTCGCCGAAGATGCTCCTGAAGCTGATCGCCACCCGGTCCGGGTCGGCGGGGTGTACCAGGATCGAGGTCGGGATCTCCGACGACGTGCCCTTCACCTGCCAGGTCCGGCCGGCGTCACCGCTGCGGGAGACCTCGAAGAGGCCGGTCGCGGTACGCCGGACCTGCCACACCACCTTGGTGTCCTGGGGCGAGACGGCGATGTGCGAGGTGAGACGACCGGTCATGCCCTCCGCCCCGGTCTGGCCCCACTCGGGGCCGGTGACGGGGATCGCGGTGCGGTAGGTGCCGCTCACCGTTCCGGCGAGCAGCCGGTCGCCGCTGGCCGCGAGGGCGAAGGTGGTCAGGCCCTGGACGCCGATCCTCCGGTAACCGGTGCCGTCGGCCGAGCCGCGGTACAGGCCGTCCTGTTCGCTGGACACGGTCACCGAGCCGTCGGCCCAGCGGTCGTAGTCCATCGCGATGGCGGCCTTCGAGGGGGCGGGCACGGCCTTCCAGGTCCTGCCGTGGTCACGGCTCACCTGCCCGGCGCCGAACAGCGCGCGCAGGTACAGGTCGCCGCCGGAGGCGGACAGTCCGTTGCCGCCCTCCGCCAGGGGCAACAGGGTGGACCAGGTGCGGCCCTTGTCGTAGGAGCCGCGGACGCCCGTACCGGGGACGTAGGCCGCCACCACGGTGGAGTCGGCCGTCATGCCGCGGATGGTGTTCACCGGCTCGTCGAGGACGAGGTGCGCCGTACCGGGGTCGCCCTTGCCGACGCCGTCGATCCGCCAGACGCTCTCGAAGGTCGCCAGATACAGGGTGTCGCCGACGAGGGTGGCGTCGCGGACGTCACCGGTCACGCCGGTGGGGTACGTCGCCCAGCTGTCGCCCGCGTCGGTGCTGACCAGCAGCATGCCGTCGACGATCGCGGCGAGGGTACGGGTCTGCTCGTCCGCGACGAACTCGTCGATGTGCGCGTCGGGCACGTCGAGCTTCCGCCAGGTGCGGCCGTTGTCGTCGGTGCGCAGGATCGTGCCCCGGCGGGTGGGATCGGCCGCCGTGTTCACTGCGTACCACCAACGATCGGGGCGGCGGGCGTCGACCACGACCGCTCCGGTGCCGTTGCCGTCGGCGATCGGCAGCCTGCCCACCTGGCGCCAGTGGGCGCCGCCGTCGGTGGTCAGCCAGGGGGCGGCCTTGCGGAACTGGGTCACGACGGCCTGCTTCGGCCGGGCGGGCGAGAGAGCGACGTGACCGGCCTCGCTGTTCGGGCCGATGGGCTCCCAGCGGTCGCCGCGGCTACCGGCGGGGGTGACCTCGAAGGCACCGGTTCCGGTGATCCGCCGGCCGTCGGTGGTCGTGGCCCGCACGGCCAACCGGTAGGCGCCGGCCGCCTTCCCGGTCACGTCGGCCTGGTAGTAGCCGGCGCCGTTCATGGTGGTGGGCAGCGTGAAGGCCTTGCCGTGCGGCGGCGTGACCCTGATCTCCGGCGGCGCGTTCAGGGCGGCCGGGGCGGCGATGTGCACGGTGGAGCGGCCGTCGCTCGGGTCGGGGGACGCCTGGACGACCAGATGCCGGACGACGAGCAGGTACGGCACCCGGAGGGCCGGGCCCCGCGCGGGGGTTGCCGTGATCCGGCCGCTGATCTCCGTGTCGCCGGCCGGGCGGTCGGCGCGCAGGGTGACGGTGACGGTCGCGGACCCCCCGGCGGGGACGGTGACCCGCGCCGGGGACACGGTGGTGGGCCCGGTACTGCCGAGGGTGACGGTCAGCGGCTTCTTGTCGGGGTTGGCCAGGCGTACCTTCGCGGTGCCGCCGACGGTCCGGTCCGCCAGGTCGGCGAGGCCGAACGACACACTCGTCGGGAAGGCGGTGAGGGTGGCCGACGCCGCGGCGGCCACGTCGAGCCGTCCGTTGCCCTGGACGGTGGGGCCGGTGCCGGCGAGCTGCTTCGCGGTGCCGACCAGTGCGGACCTGACCTCGTCGGGGTCCTGTTCGGGGCGCAGTTGGCGCAGCAGGGCGGCGGCTCCGGCGACGTGCGGGCTCGCCATAGAGGTGCCCGACATGCGGTAGACACCGGGTTCGTACATCGAGGTGGGGATCGAGGAGCGGATCTCCACGCCGGGTGCGACCAGGTCGGGTTTGAGCCCGAAGCCGGTGCCGGGTCCGCGCGACGAGAACGAGGCGATCTCGTCAGTGGAGTCGGTGCCGCGCAAGGTGACGGACACCTTTCCTGCGGCCAGTTCACGGCTCAGCTGGGCGTACTGGGTCGTGTCGATGCCCATGACGACCAGGCGGTCCATGCGCAACGAGTCGCCGGAGGCGGCGGTCCGGGCGAGGTCGGGGCGGGCGGGGGTCTCCCGGGCCTCGACCGTTCCCCGGGTGGCGGCGAGCACGGGTCCGTCGTGGGTCGGGAGGCCGCCGAGCACGGCGACCGCGCCGCGTCGCTCGGCTTCGCGCGCCCAGTCGATGTCGCTCTGGCTCAGGACGTCCGTACTGGGGGCGACGAGCATGTCGGCCCGCACGATCTTGCCCCGTACGTCACCGATCCGCTCCCAGTCCTCGGCGGTGCCCGCGCCGACGTCCACGAGCGGCGCGGTGACCGGCTTCAGGGGCGGGTTCGCGGACAGGACGCCTCGGTACGTCTGGATCAGTTCGGGCTCCTTGCCCGCCAGGTACGCGCTGGGGATCCGCAGCCCGCTGGTGGAGGCGCCGACCGCGATGACGCCGTCGGCCGACGCCGGTGTACCGACGGTGCCGCTGCCGGGTCCGTCGTTGCCCGCCGCCGCGACGACGACCACTCCGGCCCGCACGGCGGCGGTCGCAGCACGGCCCAGCGGGTCGGTGCCGTCACCGGGGCCGCCGAGGCTCATGTTGATGACGTCGGCCGGGTGGGGATTGCTCGGATCGGACGCGGCCTCGATGCCGGCGATGATGTCGGAGGTGTAGCCGCTGCCGTCGGCGCCGATGACCTTGTAGGCGAGCAGGCGGGCGTCGGGCGCCATGCCGGTGACGCCGCCTTCCCTGGCCGCCTTGCCCGCGATGATGCCCGCGACGTGGGTGCCGTGGCCGTTGTCGTCCATCGGGTCGTCGTCGCCGTTGGCGAAGTCGAAGCCGCCGACGACCTTGTGGCCCTCGCCGAAGCCGCCGCCCAGGTCGGGGTGGCCGTAGTCCACGCCGCTGTCCAGGACCGCCACGACGGTGCCCTCGCCGGTGGCCTTCACCCCGGCCGGGTCCTCGCGCTTCCAGACGTCGGGCGCGCCGGTCAGCGGGACGCTGGTGTCCGTGCGCACCTGTATCCGGGTGTCGGGCCGGACGGTGATGACGCCCGGCAGCGCGGCCAGCCGTGCCGTCTCGGAGGCGGGCACCGTCATGGCCACGGCGTTGACGAGCAGGCCGAGTTTGCGGGGTGCGGCGGGGTGCAGTCCGGCATTCCGCACCGTCCCGACGAAGGCGTCCTGCCGTGCCGCCAGGGCCCGCCGGGCGTCGCCGACGGCGGAGGTGGTGCCGGCGGCCTGGGATGTGAGCGAGCCGCCGGGGGCGGCTGCGACGGCGGCATCCCCGGACAGTTCGACGATGACCCGCTGGTTCGGGTCGGGTGACTTCGCGGTCGCGGTGCCGGGTGTCGCGGTGAGCGTCCCGGCCAGCGCCACGGTGGTGACCGTGGCGGCCACCAGACGTCGGCTTCTTCGTGGGTTCTTGGCCATGGGGAGAAGTCCTAGCGCCGAAGTCACTCTCCGTACAACGGATCGTGGCGGCCCATTGCTGCACCTGGCACAAGTGGGCCAGGATCCGCATATGACGAACGAGCTCACCGCGGCAGGCATCGATCCGTTCGACGAGAGCGTCTACCGGGCCGTGTTGACCCGGCGTACGGCGGCCCCGGCCGAGCTCGCCGCCGACCTCGACTGCTCCCCCCTCCGCGCCGCCAGGGCGCTGGACCGGCTGCACGACCACGGCCTGGTGGGGCGCCTCGCGGGGGTCCGCCGCCGGTACGCGGCGATCGAGCCGGGGGCCGCGGTCGAGTCCCTGGTACGGAACAGGACGGCGGAGTTGGACCGGGTCCGTTCGGCGGCGGGCGAGCTGTCCCGCCTCTTCGCCGCGGCCCAGGCCGGTACCGCCGGGGAGGACGAGGTGGAGATCGCCACCGGCCGTGAGGCGCTCGGCCGTTGGTTCGTCCGCCTCCAGCAGGAGGCGCGCGAGGACGTCATGACACTGGACCGACCGCCGTACGCACTGACCACCTCCAACCCGGTGGAGAGCACGGCGCTGGGGCGCGGCGTGCGCTACCGCGCGGTCTACGCCCCCGAAGCGCTGGAGTGGCCAGGGGTGCTCGAGGACATCCGCGGACTCGTGCGCCGTGGCGAGCAGGCCCGGGTGATGCCGGGCCTGCGGATCAAACTGGCCATCGCGGACCGCCGGCTGGCGCTGATGCCGCTCTCTCTGGACCTAGACGGCGTGCGCGCTGCGGTCATCCGCCCCTCCTCGCTGCTCGACGCTCTAACCGACTACTGGGAACTGTGCTGGAAACAGGCCCTGCCGCTCGATGTCCCCGCCGAGGACCCGCTCGGCGAGGAGGATCGCCTGGTGCTCACCCTGCTGGTCAGCGGCCTCAAGGACGAGGCCATAGCCCGCCAGCTCGGCTGGTCGGTCCGCACGATGCGCCGGCGCATCAGCCGCCTCCACGAACTTCTGGGCGCGGTGAACCGCTTCCAGGCCGGTGTCGTCGCGGCACGCCGCGGTTGGATCTGATCGCCACGTCACGGGCACTCGCTCCCCATCAGTCCGTTCGGGTCCGGAACTCCGGGGACCCGGATCACGACTGACTTGTCATGGATGCAGACCATCGGCAAGGACAGCTCCTGCGCACCACGACAGCTCGGCGGGGAGGGAACGGCGTCCTGGTGAAGTCGTCCGGCTTCCTCCTTCTGCTCGCGCTGCTCTTCGCCGTCTCCTACGCGGCCGGCCGGCTCGTGGGGCCGGTCCCGCCCGAGTTGCGGCCCGGCTGGAGTCCTCCGCAGGACGAGACGGGGCAGCACGGCGCGGGACTGGAGCGGAAATGAGCACCGACACCGCGGAGTTGGTGGCGACGGACCTCGCCATCGGCGGCATGACGTGCGCGGCCTGCGTGGCCAGGGTGGAGAAGCGGCTGAGCCGCATCGAGGGAGTGAGAGCGGGGGTCAACTTCGCCACCGGCCGCGCCCGCGTGTTGCATCCGCCGCTCGTGGAGGTCACCGAGCTGGTGGCCGCGGTCGAGAAGGCCGGGTACACGGCGGAACCGGTCGGCGAGGGGACGACGGCCTCGCAGGACGCCGAAGCCGCGGACGACGGCGACCGGCTCGTCCGGCTCGTGATCGTGGCCGCGCTCTCCTTGCCGGTCCTGGTGCTTTCGATGGTGCCGTCCTCGCAGTTCCACAACTGGCAGTGGGTCTGCTTCCTGCTGGCCACGGCGGTGGCGCTGTGGGGAGCCGAGTCCTTCCACCGCAACGCCCTGCGGGCGCTCAGGCACGGCACGGCGACCATGGACACGCTCGTCAGTCTGGGCATCGTCGCCTCCTACACCTGGTCCGTGTACGCGCTGTTCCTGGGGGACGCCGGAGAACCCGGGATGCGGATGCCGTTCTCGCTCACGGCGGATGCGGGCGACGATCACATCTACCTCGAAGCGGCGGTCGGAGTACCGCTGTTCGTCCTCACCGGGCGGCTCCTGGAGGACCGGGCACGGCGGTGGACCGGATCCGCTCTGCGGGCCCTGGCCGAACTCGCCGTCAAGGACGTCACCGTCCTCGACGAGCCGCCGTCCCCGGCGGACGGCGCCCTCGAACGGGAGCGCCTGATCCCGATCGAACAGCTCCTTCCGGAGCAGCGGTTCCTGGTGCGGCCGGGCGAACGGGTCGCCACCGACGGGGTGGTGGTCCGCGGCCGCGCCGCCCTCGACCTGTCCATGCTCACCGGGGAGAGCGTTCCCGTGGACGTGGGCCCCGGTGACCGGGTGATGGGCGGGACCCTCGACATCGGCGGCAGCCTGGTGGTGCGCGCCACCGCCGTCGGGGCCGACACCCAGCTGGCCCGGATCACCTCGCTGGTCGCCGACGCCCAGGCGGGCAAGGCACGGGCGCAGCGCCTCGCGGACCGGGTCGCGGGAGTCTTCGTACCCGCCGTCATGGCGCTGGCCGGCGCCGTCCTCGCGTTCTGGCTCGGTGCCGGCGCCACCGCGCTGGGGGCGGTCACCACCGCCGTGGCCATCCTGGTGGTCGCCTGCCCGTGTGCGCTGGGGCTGGCCACGCCCATGGCGCTGCTCGCCGCGACGGGCCGCGGGGCGCAGCTGGGGGTGCTGTTCAAGGGGCCGGAGGTGCTGGAACGGCTGCGGCAGATCGACACCGTGGTGATGGACAAGACCGGCACGCTCACCACCGGACGGATGCGGCTGCTCTCGGTCGTCACGGTGCCCGGACGGGACGAGGACGAGGTGCTGCGGTCGGCCGCGTCCGTCGAGCGGCTCTCCGAGCATCCGATCGGCCGCGCGGTGACGGCGGCGGCCCTGGAGCGCGACGACGCTCCCCTGCCGGCCACGTCCTTCCTCGCGACCACCGGGACGGGCGTGGAGGGCGTGGTGGACGGGCGTCTGGTGCGGGTGCTGCGCCCGCAGGCGGCCGGGGACCTGCCGGCCGTACTGCGGACCGAGCTGGACCGGGCCGACTCCATGGGCCGTACGGGCGTGGTGGTGGAGGTGGACGGCGCCGTCGCCGCCGTACTCGTCCTCGGCGACACGGTGCGTCCGGGCAGTCTCCGGACGGTGCGGCGGCTGCGCGCGATGGGCGTCAGCACGGTGCTCCTCACCGGTGACGGACGGGGGGCCGCCTACGCGGTCGCCGGTGAACTGGGCATCGAGGAGGTCCACTTCTCGGCCTCGCCGGAGCGCAAGGCCGAGGTGGTGGAGGAGTTGCGCAGGGCCGGACGTACCGCCGCCGTGGTGGGTGACGGGGTCAACGACGCGGTGGCGCTGGCCCGTGCCGAGTTGGGCATCGCGCTCGGCACGGGCACGGACACCGCGATCGGTGCGGCCGGTGTGACGCTGGTGAAGGACGACATCGAGGTCGTGGTGGACGCGCTGCACCTGGCCAGGCGGGCCCTGGCCGTCATCCACTCCAACCTCACCTGGGCCTTCGCCTACAACGGTCTGCTGATCCCCGTCGCGGCGGTCGGACTGCTCAATCCGATGCTGGCCGCGCTGGCCATGTCGGCCAGTTCGCTCCTCGTCGTCGCCAACAGCCTGCGGCTGCGGACATGGCGCCCCTCGGCGGAGGGCCGCGACGAGACCGGGACGGTGCCGGGCGAGACGGTGTCGGCCGTGTCGGTGGCGGCCGGGACGGTGCCGAGCGGGGCGGTACCGGCCGGGACGGCGTCTCCTGCCCTCAGGCCTGCTCGGGAAGGAGCCCCTCCTTCAGCGCGGTGACCACCGCCAGGGTCCGGTTGGGACTGTTGAGCTTGGCCAGCACGTTCGCCACGTGCCGTTTGGCGCCGTGCTCGGAGATGCCGAGCCGGCGGGCGATCTGTTTATTGCTCAGACCGTCCGCGACGAGGGAGAGCACCTGCTGCTCCCGGGGTGTCAGGGAGACGGGGCGCGGTGATTTCACCGTGCCCCGGTCCCGTACCTGGGACAGCAGTTCCCGGGCGAGGGTGGACGGCATGGAGATCTCTCCGTCGGAAATGCGGCGGATGGCGTCGTCGAGGGTATTTCCGGTCAGCTCCGACTGGATGAGAAATCCGTCCACCGGGAGACACGCGGCCCTGGCAATCATGTGCTGCGCGGCGCTCTCCAGCAGAAACAAAACCTTCACGCCACGTCCGGCCACTTCTCGAAGCGACTCCTCATGTACGTCCAGATCACACTCCGTACAGGACATGATGATCACGTCGACCGGTATTCGGTCGAGGCTATTCGACAGTGCGTCAAATGAATCGGCTTCGACCAGACATCGCATGTCGATTGCCGAGAGCATGGTCTTGAGACCCAGCCGGGCCATCTCGTTGGGGACGACGAGCGCGATGTCGGGCGTCTTCGTGGAATTGTGCCGGTAGTCCTGGGCGGTGGTGTGAGTTGCCTGCGTCACGGCTCTGACTCCTTGGCTACTTACCGGCTGCGGTGCCGCCGGGGGTGGGCGGTTGTATGGCAGTTCTGGAGAGCCGTCGTTCGCGTGGAGGGCGGGGTGGAGCCTCCGAGACGGCACGACGGCGAAACGCATGCACCCGGGGATTCGCCCCCGGTGCGCTGCGATTCGCCAATCCGGTCTCCTACTACGCGGTGCTAGTAGACGCGGACGACAGTAGCCACGAAAGCACTGCCTAGCAACGCCGCCAACGGACTTCCGGAGCCGAGCGATTGGTTTTCGCCACCTTCGTCCGGCCGCGCCGAAGCGGCCCCTCTTCTCGCCACGACAGAAGGCCACGCTCGCGGCCGCACCGATCGGGCACCCCCACACGAGCCCCCCGGAGGAACTGCCGGGGCCGGGATCATCCGCCTAGCCTGTCGCAGTATGCCTGAATTCACAGGGAAGGAAACGCCGCTATGACAGTCCGCCATGAGGGGAATATTCAGACATCAATCCCCCAAGCCATGAGCCGGGCGGCCGAACACGGCGGGTCGCTTTCCATCCTGGACGGTTCCATGCGCGTCACCCGGTTTTCCTTACAGGAACTTCACGAACGCTCGACCCGGGCCGCCGTGGGTCTGCGGCACGCGGGTGTCGCCCCCGGCGACCGGGTCTGCGTCATGGCCCCGACCTCCCCGATGATGCTGATCAATCTGTTCGGCCTCTGGCGGCTCGGTGCCGTGCCGGTCGTCCTGCCGCACGAACAGCGCGGCGACGGCGCTCAGGCACGCGGTCTGCTCGTCGGCCGGTCGGCCGTCGCCGGGGCCACCGCGGTGATCACCGACCGCCCCGAGTTCGTACGGGGCGTGGGGCTGCCGGACGTCCGGGTGCTCACCCTCGACGCAGCCTCGGCCGGCGGTCCCGCTCCCGCACCGCCGATGCCGGAGGCCGATCAGCTCGGCATGCTGCAGTTCACCTCGGGCACGAGCAGCACGTCCAAGGCGGTACCGGTCCGGCAGGGGCAGTTGATCGAGAACGTGCGGTCGTGCATGGAGACGCTGGAGATGCGCCCGGGCCACACCTATGTGAGCTGGCTGCCCTTCTACCACGACATGGGGATCGTCTCCGTCGTCGGACTGGTCTCGCAGGGTGTGCACACCGTGGTCATGCCCACCGAGAACTTCCTCGGCCGGCCGTCGTCCTGGCTGGCGACGGTGAGCGCGTGGCGTGCGGAGATCACCGCCGCGCCCAACTCCGCCTACCGGCTCGCGGCCAGGGCCCAGCAGCTGCGGCCCGCGGAGCTGGACCTGTCGTGTCTGAAGGTCGCCATCAACGGAGCGGAACCGGTCACGGCCGACATCGTCGAGGAGACCCTTCAGATCCTGGGCAAGAGCGGAATGCCCGCCGGAAGCCTCTGCCCGACCTACGGCATGGCCGAGACCACGCTGGTCGTCAGCGCCGACTCCGCCGGCTCCGCACCTCGCGTCCTGGATCCCGAGGAGGTGCCGAACGGCGGCGACCATCCGTTGCCCGCCCGGCCGCTGGTGTCCTGCGGGCGGCCGCTCGCCGGGACGACCGTCACCATTCACGGACCGACGGACCAGGAGCTTCCCGACGGGCACGTGGGCGAGGTCCAGGTGCGCGGCCCCGGCGTGACCGACGGCTACTGGACGGGCCCCGACCAGCCCCTCGACGGCCAGGGAAAGCTGGCCGACGGGCGGATGCGCACGGGCGACCTCGGGTTCCTGCACGAAGGGGAGCTGTACATCTGCGGCCGCGCCAAGGACATGATCATCGTGGCTGGTCGCAACCTCTACCCGGAGGACTACGAGATCGCCGCCGAGGCGGTCCCCGGCGTACGGGCGGGTCATGTGATCGCGTTCTCGCTGCCGGACACGGAGCGGATGGTCGTCGTCGCGGAGGGCGTCGGCGGCGAGGAGTCCCTGGACCGGCTGGGGCGCGAGCTCTTCGACGTGCTGCGCACCACCGCCCAGCACGCACCCGCCGAGGTGCTGATCGTGCGCCCGGCGACGCTCCCGAAGACCTCCTCGGGCAAGAAGCAGCGCGGGGTGTGCCGGGAGCTGTATCTGGCCGGTGATCTGGAGGTCGTCCGCAAAGTCCGCTGACCCGGCCCGACCGAGCCGGCCGGGGCCCGGCCCCGGCCGATCAGCCCCCGGGGTCTGGTCCCATCCTGTCCGGCCCACCAGAGTCCGACCCCGGCAGATCCGTACGTACGAAACCGGCGGGGCGCCGTCCGAGGAGGACGGCGCCCCGCCGGGCCGTGTCCGTGGACGCGCCGGGTCAGCGCGGATCGTCCACGAACGTGCTGGCGACATGGGCGGCGAGCGAGACCAGCTCATCCGTCGCCCGGACGTAGCGCAGCAGCGTCGGCAGATGCCCGGTCACCATCAGATCGCCGTCGAGCATGCCCTCGATCGGATCGATCTCGCCCTGGATGACCCCCTTCCAGGAGGAGTACGGGGCCCGGATCACGAAGGTCGAGTTCTTGGCCTTCTCCTCGCCCGTGTCGTACTCGGCCCACTTGCACTTGCCGCCGCCGAACTCGGTGTGACACCAGACGTCGGCGGGAACCCCGCTCTCCGGTTCGGCCTCGAAGACGAAGGCGATCTCGGCGTCGAAGGTGCTCGCCGCCTCCTCGAACTCCTCCGAACCGTTGATGCGCTGGACATATGACTGCAGCCATTCGGTGCTGGGAAAGACGCTCACGAAGTCCCCTCGGTCTCGCACGGTCCCGTACGGTCTCGGTGTCGTTTCTAGCGCCGGCGCGTGCTCCGTCCACAGGGCCAACGGGACGTCCGTGCCACAGCACCACCGGCGACGCCGATCGGCCACTCCGAACGGACGTCCGGCGAGGCACGAACGACGCTCCGAATCAGCGCTGTGCACGGAGGGCCGCTGCTCCCAGAGTGACTCCATGTCCACCATCGAGGTCCAAGGCCTCTACAAGGCGTTCGACGACGGCACGGTCGCACTCGACCACGTCGATCTCGAGGTAAGTGCCGGCGAGGTGTTCGGCTTCCTCGGCCGCAACGGTGCCGGCAAGACCACCACGGTCAGAGTCCTGGCCACTCTCATCAGGCCGACATCCGGCGAGGCCCGCGTGCTCGGGCTCGATGTCGTCAGACAGCGGTCCGAGGTGCGCGACCGGATCGGTCTCTCGCTCCAGCAGGCGGCACTCGACCCGCTGATGACCGGGCGCGAGCATCTGCACCTCATCGCCTCGCTGCGCCGCATGAGCAGCAAGGAACGCAAGGCACGGGTCGACGAGCTGCTGGCCTCCTTCGGCCTGACCGACGTGGCGGACCGGCTCGTCGCCGCGTACACCGTCGGCATGCGACGTCGGCTGGACGCCACGCTCGCCCTGGTCCACCGGCCCGAACTGCTCTTCCTGGACGAGCCCACCACCGGGCTCGACCCACAGAGCCGGCGGGCGTTGTGGGCCTTCGTCCGGCAGTACCGCGCGGACGGCGGCACGGTGTTCCTCACCACGCAGTATCTCGACGAGGCCGACGAGCTGTGCGACCGGATAGCGATCCTGGACAAGGGAAGGGTCGCGGTCACCGACACTCCGGAAGGGCTCAAGAAGGGCATCGGCGGCAAGGTCCTCCAGCTCACCGCGGCCTCGCCCGAGGCCCGCGGGACAGCGGCCACCGTGGTCGGCGAGGCGGCCTGCCACGAGGACGACGGCGTCCTGAGCATCGACCTGTCCGGCAAGGAGGATCTGATGCCCGAACTACTGGCCCGGCTGCGCGACGCCGGGGTTCCGCTGGACGGGACGACGGTCGCCGACCCGACCATCGAGGACGTCTTCGTCCGGCTCACGGGTGAGTCCCTGGACAGCAAGGTCGCACACGAGAGCGCGGTCTCGGCGGCGGCACTCGGCCGGACCATCGGCACCCAGCAGGGAGGAATGTGATGTCCGCCGCCTCCGGTACGACGACACTGCTCGTCCGCAATCTGCGCGAAGGGGTACGGAGCCCCGTCATCGCGTTCGTCTTCCCCGTGGTCTTCCCGCTGTTCCTCATCACGCTGGTCGCGTCGAGCTACGAGCGGATGGCCTTCATCCCCGGCTTCCCGGTCACGCCGTACGCGGCCTACATGGCTCCGGGGCTGCTGCTGTTCACCGGCATGATGGGGTCCGGATACTCGGCGACGGCGCTGGTGCTCGACGCCCAGAGCGGGTTCCTGGACCGGCTGCGTCTGCAACCGGTGCGCCCCACCGCGCTGCTGCTGTCCCGGCTGCTCTTCGACGCGATCCGCGTCGTGCCCGCCGTCCTCGTCGTCCTCGTCGTCAGTGTGCTGCTCGGCGCCCGGATCGAGCAGGGTGCCTTGGGCGTGCTGGGTCTTCTGCTGCTGTGCTCGCTGTGGTCGGTGGCGTACGGCGGTTTCTTCTACATCGTGGCCTTGCGCACCCGCAATCCGCAGGCCCCGCTGGCGATGGCTCCGCTCTCGGTCCTCCTGCTGTTCGCCAGCCCGGCGGCGGCTCCGCCGCTCCTGCTCCAGGACTGGCTCGCCGCGCTGACCCGGTGGAACCCCTTCACCTATGTCATCGAGGGCGTCCGTGCGCTGATGACCGGTCCCACGAGCGGCACGGTCACCGAGGCCCTGCTCAAGGCGGTCGCGGTCCTGATCGGCATGACGCTCGTCACCCAGCTGTTCGTCATCCCCGCGTTCGCCCGCCTGGTGGAGGACTGACCCGGTGTGCTGAGCGCCGGGACCGCGCACCGAGATTCGAGAGGAGTTGTGCGCACATGCTGTTGTACTGCTTCCCGCACGCCGGGGGCGCCGAGTCGCTGTACCGCGCGTGGGCGGAGGAGCTGGCCCCGGACGCCGAGGTCCGGGTTCTCGGGCGCGGCAGCCGGCCGAGCACGGTCGCGCCCGCGGCTCCGGTGACCGCGCTCGCCTCCGCCCTCGCCGACCGGCTGAGGGCGGAGAACGGCCCCTTCGCGTTCCTCGGCCACAGCCTCGGTGCCCTGATCGCCTTCGAGACGGCCAGGGAGCTGCGCGCGAAGGGCGCGCCCGGACCGCACACTCTCATCGCCTCCGGTCACGTGGCACCTCATCTCCCCTCCCCGGGGCCGGAGTTGGCCGAACTGCCGACCGAGAAGTTCTGGGAGGAGGTACGGCTCCTCGGCGGAACGCCGCCGGAGCTGATGGAGAGCGAGGCGCTGCGCGAGGTCGCCGAGCCCGGTCTCCGGGCCGAGTTCCGGGCGGCCGAGGGCTACCGCTACTCCCCCGGGTTGCCGCTGGACTGCCCGGTCCTGGCCCTGGCCGGCACCGAGGACGACCGGGCGCCCGCGGAGCTGATGGCCCCCTGGCGGATGCACACGACGGGCGACTTCGAGCTCCAACCGGTCCCGGGCGGGCACTTCTTCATCGCAGAGAACACCGCACGCGTCCTGGATTCCGTCCGCTCCCGGCTGACGGCCGCCGTGCGCTGATCCGGCGCCACCGGCGTCGCCGACGCACGAAGAGGCCCTGTCTCCCTCCGAGGAGACAGGGCCTCTTCCGGTGCTCCGGCTGGTGCGTTCCCGGCGACAGGAATCAGATCTGCGGGGTGCGCGAGGTCAGGGCGTAGGAGGCCTCGACACGGTACGTGCCCTTGTTGCCGCCGCCTCGGTCGACGTTGACGTCCGCGGACCGTACGACCTTCAGGTAGAGGCCGTCCTCCTTGTCGAACCACACGTCGGCGACGGCGTCACCGTCGAGACCGTCGCCCTTGACGTAGCTGTCGATACGGACGTGATGGGCGCCGCGCTTCTCGCCGCCGACGTCCACCGTCTCGTCGCCGACGTATTTGATCACGATCCGCGCGCGGTTGCCGTGGGCGACGCAGATCGTCTCCTCCTTCCCGCCGGGCTTCACCGCGGCACCGCCGACCTGGACCATCGCGGGATTGCACTTGTGGGCCTCGTCGCCCTCGATGCCGGCGAAGCTCACCTTCTGCATGTGCGCGAGACACAGGTACTCGTTCTTCCCACTGCACTGGCGGTGCGCGTCGACGTGTTCCTCGATCGGGGCGAAGTACAGCTCCCATACGCAGCCGCCGCCATGGTGCACCCGCGCGTAGCTCTCCTTGGGGAAGGGGCGTTCATAGCTGTCCCCCGCGTAGATGATGGAGTCCTTGCCGTCCGTCTTGTACGTGTAGACACCGGCGGCCGGCACCGTGAACCCCTTGATCGCCTTGTTCGGGGACACCGGGGCCTTGATCTGGCCGAGTTCGTCGCGGAAAGCCTTCGGATGCTCCCGGTAGATGCTCAGCGCCTTGCTCAGCGACACCGGTGTCCCTTCCGGGCTGATGGCCTCCGTGCGGTTCGCGATGATGAAGGCACCGGCCGCGATGAGAACGGCCAGGATGGGAATGATCCGAAGCAGTGTCCGGCCGAAACTCCGCTTCGGTGAGGGCCCTGTCACAGTCGCTCCTTTGGCAGACGGTATTCCCCTGCACACTCGCGGGCGTTCCCGGTGCCGCACAGCCCAGCAGGGCGCAGCCGAAGGGCCCCACCTCACGTCCCCCTCGAACGGACACTGCTCCACGTCACCAGCTGCCCGGCCGACCCGGGTGTCCTTCGGGTCTCGTGGGCCTGCTCCCGGACAGGGAGGGTGGCCCGCGACAGGCACGTGCAGGGACGCTTCGCCGAACGGCACTCCGAAGGGGATCCAGTGAATCCGACCAGCAGCGGACACGTCGGCATCGGCGTGGTGGACCGTACGGTCCTGCTCTCCCTTGAACCCGCACAACGGCTCGGCACGATCAGCGACTACCTCTGCGATCGCTATGCGGCGATCACCGGGAGGGAGCGGCCGTCGGACCCGGACGAGCAGCTCTTCCTGGAGTCGCTCCACGCGACCGAGTTCCAGATCACGGTCGAGTCCGAGCTGGGTGTGTCGGTCTCGCTCGCCGATCTCGTCGAGGCACCGAGCCCGCGTGCGCTCGCGGAGGCGATCGATCTGCGGCTGACCTCCCCCGACGAGGCCCTCGTGGAAGGGGCTGACGGTCCGGCGCTGGTTCCGGACCCCGGTGGGTTGCACGAGCCGTTCGGGCTGACGGATGTGCAGCACGCGTACTGGCTGGGCCGCTCGGGTCTGTTCGAGCTGGGCGATGTGTCGACGCATCTCTATCTGGAGCTGGAGTCAGGGGACTTCGAGCCCGAACGCGGCAACACGGTCCTGCGCCGGCTGGTCGCACGTCACGACATGCTCCGCGCGATCGTCCGCCCGGACGGACGCCAGCAGATCCTCGACACCGTCCCCGAGGCGTCCATCGCCTACCAGGACCTCTCACAGCTGAGCGACGAAGAGGCCGAAGCCGAGATCACCGCCGTACGGGACGCCCTGTCCCACGAGGTACGGCCCGCGGACCAGTGGCCACTGTTCGAGCTACGCGCACAGCGCCTGCCCGGCGGCACCACCCGCCTCCACCTCAGCCTGGACATGCTCATCGCCGACGCCGCGTCGGTCCGCATCCTGCTCACCGAATGGGCAGCCCTCTACGCCGACCCCGACACGGTCCTTCCCCCGATCGGCCTGTCCTTCCGCGACTACTGCACCGCCACCACCGGCCTGGAGAACACCACCGCCCGCGACTACTGGACCCAACGTCTCCACACCCTCCCGCCCGCACCGGAACTGCCCACCCTCCCGATCCCCCCGGGCACCCCGACCCGCTTCACCCGCCGCACCCACACCCTGCCCGCCGACCAGTGGACCCGCCTGAAGAAGCAGGCACACCAGCGCGGACTCACCCCCTCCGCGCTCCTCTGCGCCGCCTATGCCGAGACCCTCGCCACCTGGGCGAAGGAACCGCACTTCACCCTCAACGTCACCATCGGCGACCGCCTCCCCCTGCACCCCGACACCGAACACCTCATCGGCGACTTCACCAACCTCGTCCTCCTGGAGACCGATCACCGGACGGAGGGCTCGTACACCGAGCGGGCGGGGATGTTGCAGCGTCAGCTCTGGCGGGATCTGGAGCACCGTGCGTTCGGCGGGGTGCGTCTGATCCGCGAACTGGCCCGGGAGCACGGGCCCGCGCGGGCCGCGATGCCCGTCGTCTTCACCAGCATCCTCGGATACGAGATGCCGGGGTCACCGGGCCGGCCGGTTCGGGGTCTCGGTCACGCGGTCGGCGCGCTGTCGCAGACGCCGCAGGTCCATCTCGACTGCCAGGTCGTGGAGCAGGACGAGGCCCTGGTCGTGAGTTGGGACGCGGTCGAGAAGCTGTTCCCGGCAGGTGTGCTCGACGACGCGTTCTCCGCGTACACGGCCCTGCTCGATGCTCTCGCCGAAACGCCGGACACCTGGGATCTGACGCATCCGGTCTCCGCTCCCGCGGCTCATCTGCGGGTCGTCGAGGCGGTCAACAGCGTCGTGGCTCCTGTGCCTGAGGGTTTGTTGCATGAGCCGGTGTTCGCCCAGGCCGCCCGGACCCCCGACGCCACCGCCGTCATCACCCCCACCCGCACCCTGACCTACGCCGAACTCACCGACCACGCACTCCACATCGCACAAGGACTACGCGCCCACGGCGTCCGACCCGGCGAACTCGTCGCCATCAGCATGCACAAAGGCTGGGAACAGATCGCAGCCGTCCTCGGCATCCTCCACGCCGACGCCGCCTACCTCCCCATCGACCCCGAACTCCCCCACGAACGCATCACCTACCTCCTCACCCACACAGACACCCGCACCGTCCTCACCCAACCCGACACCGCCGACATCGACTGGCCCACCACCATCACCCCCCTCACCATCGAAAACAACGCCCCCTGGTACCACACCCCCACCCCACACCAACCCACCCGCACCCCCACCGACCTCGCCTACGTCATCTTCACCTCCGGCTCAACCGGCCAGCCAAAAGGCGTCATGATCGACCACCGCGGCGCCCTCAACACCATCCACGACATCAACAACCGCACCCAACTCACCCCCCACGACACCATCCTCGGAATCTCCAGCCTCTCCTTCGACCTCTCCGTCTGGGACATCTTCGGCACCCTCACCGCCGGCGCCACCCTCGTCCTGCCCAACCCCGGAACCCAACGCGACCCCCACCACTGGAACCACCTCCTCACCACCCACCACATCACCACCTGGAACTCCGTCCCCGCCCTCTTCGAACTCCTCACCGAACACCGAAACCAAAACAACACCCCCACCAACACCACCCTCAAAACAGCCCTCCTCTCCGGAGACTGGATCCCCCTCACCCTCCCCCAACGCGCCAAAAACACCTTCCCCCACCTCCAACTCCACAGCCTCGGCGGCGCCACCGAAGCCTCCATCTGGTCCATCCACCACCCCATCACCACCACCCCAGAAGAATGGACCAGCATCCCCTACGGAAAACCCCTCACCAACCAAACCATGCACATCCTCGACCACCACCAAAACCCCCGACCCCCCTACACCACCGGACACATCCACATCGGCGGCACCGGCGTCGCACTCGGCTACTGGAAAGACCCCCAGAAAACCAGCAACGCCTTCACCACCCACCCCCACACCAAACAACGCCTCTACAAAACAGGCGACCTCGGACGCTACTGGCCCGACGGAACCATCGAATTCCTCGGCCGCGAAGACCACCAAGTCAAAATCAACGGCTACCGCATAGAACTCGGAGAAATCGACACCACCCTCACCACCCACCCCCACATCCACACCACCCTCACCACCACCCACCACACCACCAACCGCGAAAACAAACGACTCATCACCTACATCGTCCCCACCAACCCCCAAACACCCCCCACCACCCAAGACATACAGAACTGGCTCCGCGAAAAACTCCCCCACTACATGATCCCCAACACCATCATCACCCTCAACGAAATACCCCTCACACCCAACGGAAAAATCAACCACAAAGCACTCCCCAACCCCACAACCAACCCCACCAACCGCACCCACACACCCCCCAACACACCCACCGAACACACCCTCACCACCATCTGGACCGAACTCCTCAACCCCACCCAACCCCTCTCCACCACCGACAACCTCTTCGAACTCGGCGCCGACTCCCTCCTCGCCCTCCGCGCCACCGCCGCAGCCGACCGCCAAGGACTCCACCTCCAACTCCCCGACATATTCCAAAACCCCACCATCACCCAACAAGCACTGGTGATTCAGGCAGCGGGATCCTCGGCGGCCGCGGTCGTCCTCGTGCCCGATCCCGGTGGGTTGCACGAGCCGTTCGGGCTGACGGATGTGCAGCACGCGTACTGGCTGGGCCGCTCGGGTCTGTTCGAGCTGGGCGATGTGTCGACGCATCTCTATCTGGAACTGGAGTCAGGGGACTTCGAGCCCGAACGCGGCAACACGGTCCTGCGCCGGCTGGTCGCACGTCACGACATGCTCCGCGCGATCGTCCGCCCGGACGGACGCCAGCAGATCCTCGACACCGTCCCCGAGGCGTCCATCGCCTACCAGGACCTCTCACAGCTGAGCGACGAAGAGGCCGAAGCCGAGATCACCGCCGTACGGGACGCCCTGTCCCACGAGGTACGGCCCGCGGACCAGTGGCCACTGTTCGAGCTACGCGCACAGCGCCTGCCCGGCGGCACCACCCGCCTCCACCTCAGCCTGGACATGCTCATCGCCGACGCCGCGTCGGTCCGCATCCTGCTCACCGAATGGGCAGCCCTCTACGCCGACCCCGACACGGTCCTTCCCCCGATCGGCCTGTCCTTCCGCGACTACTGCACCGCCACCACCGGCCTGGAGAACACCACCGCCCGCGACTACTGGACCCAACGTCTCCACACCCTCCCGCCCGCACCGGAACTGCCCACCCTCCCGATCCCCCCGGGCACCCCGACCCGCTTCACCCGCCGCACCCACACCCTGCCCGCCGACCAGTGGACCCGCCTGAAGAAGCAGGCACACCAGCGGGGCCTCACCCCGTCCACCCTGCTGTGTGCCGCCTATGCCGAGACCCTCGCCACCTGGGCGAAAGAACCGCACTTCACCCTCAACGTCACCATCGGCGACCGCCTCCCCCTGCACCCCGACACCGAACACCTCATCGGCGACTTCACCAACCTCATCCTCCTGGAATCCGATCACCGGGACACGGACCAGGGCTTCGAGTACCGTGCGCGCGCCCTGCAGAGCCGGCTGATGCGGGATCTGGAGCACCGTGCGTTCGGCGGGGTGCGTCTGATCCGCGAACTGGCCCGGGAGCACGGGCCCGCGCGGGCCGCGATGCCCGTCGTCTTCACCAGCGTCCTCGGCCATGACATGCCGGGCGACTCCGACGGCACGCTGCCCGGACTGGGCAGGCTGCTGGACGGAATCTCACAGACGCCACAGGTCCATCTCGACCACCAGGTGGTGGAGATCGCGGGTGAACTCCTGCTCACCTGGGACGCGGTGGAGGGACTGTTCCCGGCCGGCGTGCTCGACGACGCGTTCTCGGCCTACACATCGTTCCTGGAGACGCTGGTCGACGCTTCGGAGGCCTGGGCACAGCCCGCTCCGGTCCGTGCGCCGGCCTCGCACCTGGAGGTCGTCTCCCGGGTGAACGACACGGTCGCGTCCCTTCCCGAGGGTTTGTTGCATGAGCCGGTGTTCGCCCAGGCCGCCCGGACTCCCGACGCCACCGCCGTCATCACCCCCACCCGCACCCTGACCTACGCCGAACTCACCGACCACGCACTCCACATCGCACAAGGACTACGCGCCCACGGCGTCCGACCCGGCGAACTCGTCGCCATCAGCATGCACAAAGGCTGGGAACAGATCGCAGCCGTCCTCGGCATCCTCCACGCCGACGCCGCCTACCTCCCCATCGACCCCGAACTCCCCCACGAACGCATCACCTACCTCCTCACCCACACAGACACCCGCACCGTCCTCACCCAACCCGACACCGCCGACATCGACTGGCCCACCACCATCACCCCCCTCACCATCGAAAACAACGCCCCCTGGTACCACACCCCCACCCCACACCAACCCACCCGCACCCCCACCGACCTCGCCTACGTCATCTTCACCTCCGGCTCAACCGGCCAGCCAAAAGGCGTCATGATCGACCACCGCGGCGCCCTCAACACCATCCACGACATCAACAACCGCACCCAACTCACCCCCCACGACACCATCCTCGGAATCTCCAGCCTCTCCTTCGACCTCTCCGTCTGGGACATCTTCGGCACCCTCACCGCCGGCGCCACCCTCGTCCTGCCCAACCCCGGAACCCAACGCGACCCCCACCACTGGAACCACCTCCTCACCACCCACCACATCACCACCTGGAACTCCGTCCCCGCCCTCTTCGAACTCCTCACCGAACACCGAAACCAAAACAACACCCCCACCAACACCACCCTCAAAACAGCCCTCCTCTCCGGAGACTGGATCCCCCTCACCCTCCCCCAACGCGCCAAAAACACCTTCCCCCACCTCCAACTCCACAGCCTCGGCGGCGCCACCGAAGCCTCCATCTGGTCCATCCACCACCCCATCACCACCACCCCAGAAGAATGGACCAGCATCCCCTACGGAAAACCCCTCACCAACCAAACCATGCACATCCTCGACCACCACCAAAACCCCCGACCCCCCTACACCACCGGACACATCCACATCGGCGGCACCGGCGTCGCACTCGGCTACTGGAAAGACCCCCAGAAAACCAGCAACGCCTTCACCACCCACCCCCACACCAAACAACGCCTCTACAAAACAGGCGACCTCGGACGCTACTGGCCCGACGGAACCATCGAATTCCTCGGCCGCGAAGACCACCAAGTCAAAATCAACGGCTACCGCATAGAACTCGGAGAAATCGACACCACCCTCACCACCCACCCCCACATCCACACCACCCTCACCACCACCCACCACACAACCAACCGCGAAAACAAACGACTCATCACCTACATCGTCCCCACCAACCCCCAAACACCCCCCACCACCCAAGACATACAGAACTGGCTCCGCGAAAAACTCCCCCACTACATGATCCCCAACACCATCATCACCCTCAACGAAATACCCCTCACACCCAACGGAAAAATCAACCACAAAGCACTCCCCAACCCCACAACCAACCCCACCAACCGCACCCACACACCCCCCAACACACCCACCGAACACACCCTCACCACCATCTGGACCGAACTCCTCAACCCCACCCAACCCCTCTCCACCACCGACAACCTCTTCGAACTCGGCGCCGACTCCCTCCTCGCCCTCCGCGCCACCGCCGCAGCCGACCGCCAAGGACTCCACCTCCAACTCCCCGACATATTCCAAAACCCCACCATCACCCAACAAGCACTGGTCGTCGGCTCCGCCGTGGTCCGCACGGCCGAGGACGTCCCCGTGGGTCCGACCGGTATGACGCCCTCGCAGCACTGGTTCCTCTCGCAGGACCTGCCGCAGCGTCACCACTGGAACGACGCCTCGTTCCTGCTGTCGCTGCAACGTCCGCTGGAGCCCGCCAGGCTGGCGCTCGCGCTGCGTCGCGTCCTCGAACACCACGACGCCCTGCGGCTGCGCTTCCGCGAGTCCGCCCCGGGGGCCGGCTGGGAGGCCGAGGTCGCTCCGTACGAGGAGTCGGAGGCGCTGCCGTTCACGACGTACGACCTGTCCGGGCTCGACAGCCGCGCCCAGAAGCTGCGCAGCACCGAGATCAGCGACTCGCTCCAGTCGAGCCTCGACCTCGCCGAGGGGCCGCTGCTGCGCATGGCCTACTTCGACATGGGCGACCGCCCCCACTGCATCCTCTTCCTCGCCCACTGGCTGGCGGTCGACCACTATTCGGGGCGGATCGTCCTTGAGGACCTGCTCGGCTGCTACGCGGACCTGGCCGCGGGCGAGGAGGGCGGACTGCCGCCGAAGTCCTCGTCCTTCCGGTCCTGGACCGAAGGGCTGCGCGCGTACGCGGAGGGTCCGGAGGTACGGGCCGAGCTCGACTACTGGGCCGGCGAGGACCGCCGGTCGCCATCGGTGATCAGGCTGGACGGCACCGAGGGGGCAAACTCGCTCGAATCGCTGGACAACCACACCGTGCGACTCGACCGGAAGGTGACGGAGGCGCTGGTCCGGCTGCTGCCGCGGCGGGTGCGGGCCGATCTGTCGGAGGTGCTCTGCTCCGCGCTCCTGCGGTCCCTGCCCTTCGAGGACGAGGGTCGCGGGGAGGACGCGCGGCGGGTCCTGCTGGATCTGGAGCGGCACGGACGTGACCTGCCGGTGGCGGGCGCTGACGTGAGCCGCACCGTGGGGCGGTTCTCGACGCTCGTCCCCGTGCTGTTCGAGTTCGACCCGTCGGAGTCGGCGGTGGACGCGCTGCACCGGACCGTGGACCAGGCCCGGTCGCAGCCGGGCCGCGGTGCCGGACACGGGCTGCTGCGGTACGTGTCCGGTGATCCGGAGGCCGCCGCGCTGCGCTCCCTTCCCCAGGCGGAGATCGGCGTCAACTATCTGGGGCAGGTCGACGAGGTGTTCATGCGCAGCGATCTGCTGAGCGTTCCCCGGATGGCGTACGGCCGCCAGCGCAGCGATGTGGGCACCCGGTTCCGGCTGGTCGACGTGATCGGCTTCGTCGTCGCGGGGCGGCTCAATCTCACCGTCGGGTTCAGCGGCAACCGCCATCGGCCGGAGACCACGCGCCGGATCGTCGACGGACTCGTCGCGGAACTGACGGAGCTGGCCCGCTGGGCACGGGAGACACCGGAGGCACGGGAGAGCGGGGAGTAGCCCGCACGGCTCGGGCGTGACACAGGTGGGGGCCGCTCCGGGAGCGGCCCCCACCTCTCGTACCGTGCCGCCTGCTCTCAGGTGCTGTAGAGGAGAGCGAGGCCGCCCAGTGTCAGGCCGATCATGCCGGCGAAGAGCGGAACCTGCGGGAGTACCTTGCGGCCGCGCGGCAGTACCCCCACCGCCGAGTCATGGGCGCTGATGACCCCGAGGACATGGCCGGTGACCACGGCGGTGACCTGGACGAGGGACATCAGGGTGGCTCCGGGGACGTAGTAGGACGCTGCTGCCATGCCGCCGTCGTGGGTGGAACCGTGCTCCCCGGTGACGAAGAAGACGTCGAAGAAGCGCTGGACCTCCAGGACCAGGACGGAGGAGTAGTGGGCGATGACGTAGCCGATGGCGATCGGGATCAGCGAGGGGGCCATCAGTGCGGACGTCCACGAGCCGTCACGGGAGAGCCGTCCGGACGCCCGGCCCGAGGCCCACAGGAGTCCCAGCACGAAGAGCACCGTGGCCAGCAGCCCCGCCGAGCGGGCGACCGGCTCGGGGACGCCTTCCGTGAGCCGTTTCCACCAGCCGAGGTTGGCCAGGCTGTCGAAGCCGGTGGCCGCCAGCATCACGGCGACCGTCGCCGTCAGCCCCGGCCGGGCGTGCACCGCGCTCAGCCCGTTGAAGGGGTTGCGCAGCACCAGGCGGCCGTCGGCCGGCGACCTGCCCAGCGGCGAGAGGGAGGCGATCAGGGAGGAGTACGCCTCGAAGGCGTCCCCGCGTTCGAACCAGCGTGAGCCGAACACGGCGGCCGCCGTGAGCTGGAGTGCGGCGTACAGCCAGAGCCCCAGCAGGACCGTCGAGGCGGAGCCACGGGCCGGCGCGGCCAGTTCGAGCCAGGCGAAGGCGAGGAGCCCGGCCGCGGCCGGCCAGTGGCCTACTCGGTCGGGCAGGGGCCGGATGCCCTGGTCGGGGTCGGTGCGCATCAGCAGGGCGAGCAGCTCGTGGAGGGTGCGCAGGGGGTTGAGCAGTCTCCAGGCCGGTCCGAACAGCAGCGAGGCAGGGACGAGTCCGACCCAGAACAGGACGAACACCATGCCCGGTCCCAGCTCCTTTCCTCCGTATCCCGTGGTCAGCACGGTGAGGGTGAGCACGGTCAGGGCGAGACCGAACAGCCGCAGCGTGCGCCGGAGCAGGGGGTGGTCGCAGAGTCGCTGGGTGAATCGGGGTAGGGCGCGCCAGACCCGCCGGGCGTCGAAGCGGCGCTCGTGCCAGCGCAGCCGCAGGGCGTCGAACGAGGCGTAGAGGGCAGTCGTTCCGGCCACGAGGGCGTAGGAGAGAGGGATGGGGCCGTCGCGGTGACCGACGACATGGGCAAGATAGACGTCGTAGGACATCCCGTCACGATCGGGCCCGGCGGGTTCCGGGGCGAGACTCCGTCGGCCGTACCTTCGACGAACGCGGGGGGCCTGAACGGGGTGGCCGATCAGCCGGTCGTTCTCCTCGTCCGGAGTCGGGTCTCACCGTGGACGCGCGTGTTGCACCGTAAGGGGCATGGACTCCACAGAGACGCGGTCGGCCTTGGAACACGAAGCGGGGAACTCGGCACCTCCTGCCGATCCGACCGGCCGGCTCCGTACGGTCGCCTTCGCGGCCGTGGCGATCTATCTGTTCGGCCAGGCCTTCGACACGTACTGGCACGCCAAGAACGTCTCCTTCGTCCCGGAGCCTCCTGGCGCGTTGTGGTCGATCCATCTCGGCATCTACCTGGGCGCCGCGATCGTGCTGGCGACCGGCGGAGCGCTGGCGTTCCGCGCGGGGTTCCGGGTGGCCGGCCTGCTGCTCGCGGCGGGTGGCGGAGTGGAACTGGCGGGATTCTTCCTCGACATGTGGAAGCACTCGCAGGGCACGTCGGTCGACTTCTACCACGATCTCGTCTGGTATGGATTTGGCCTCGTCGTTGTCGGTACGGTGCGCATGGAGGCGATGCGTCGCATCCACGTGAGTGACGCCCATCGTTCGGACTGACCCGAGGACCGTGGTTCTCATGACCGAGAAGACAGCCGGAACGCTGAGCAAGCTCTTAGGGCCGCTGGGGGCCGAGGCCCTCACGGCCCTGTGGCGCAACGGCCGGCCGCTCAGCGTCCGGCAGGTTCAGGAAGAGCTCAACCGGCACCGCCGCGAGCCGCTCGCCTACACCACGGTGATGACCGTGCTGAGCCGGCTCGCGACGAGGAACGTGCTCCGGCGGACGCCGGCCGGGCGCGGCTTCCTGTACGAGCCCCTCGTCGCCGATGCCGCCGAGGTGGCCGTGCGGGACGTGATCAGGGATCACGGGGTTGCCGCGGTGGCGCATTTCGTCGACCAGTGCCGGACGGAACCGCAGTTGCGGTCCCGGCTGCTCAACCTCATGCAGCCGGATTCGGACGGTGCCGAACCTGGCTGACGCATCATCACCTGTCGCTCCGCCAACTCAGCGTGTTCTCAGGGGGACTCATCGGTGAAACACCTCGGCGAGATACGACGGAGCCCTGCCTGTCTGGTAGGGCTCGTCCTTTGCCTCGGCGTCACGATCGGCTGCGGTCTGGAGGCCTGGCACATCGGTGCGGAGCTTCCACGGCATGCGCGAGTCGGCGGGGAGTCGGGCTTCATCGGGATGGTGGACACGCTGGCCATCGCCGGCGGGCTCGCCGTCGCACTGGTGAGCGTGCTGGCCGGATCCCGGACGATGCTGCGGTGCCTGCTCGACTCCGCGGCGCTTTCCCGGTGGGTGAGCGAGAACTCGGTGCCGCCCTGTGAGCGGCTGTCGCGGATCGCCCGGTCGGTCGCCGGTGACATCCGGGTGGCGCAGATCGACGTGGCGCACGCCGTCGCGGTGACGCATCGCGCGTGGCGCCCGCGGATCGCGATCAGTTCGATGCTGGTGGCGCGGACCTCCGACGCGGAGCTGGCGGCGGTGCTCCGCCATGAGGCGCACCATGCCCGTCGTCGGCATCCGCTGGGCCGCCTCGCCGCCGAACTCGCTTCGTCGGCACTGTGGTTCCTGCCGGCGCTGCGCACCGTGGGCCGACACGCGGCGGTCCGGCAGGAGCTGTCGGCCGACCGGGCCGCGCTGTCCCACGCCGCGCCCTCGACGCTGGCGGGTGCTCTGGTGAAGGCCCTGGCGGAGCCCGAAGTGGCGCCTGCGGGAACGCTGATGGGTGATACGACGACGCTTGAGGCGCGTGTGCATCAGCTGGAGCACGGGCCGAAGCCGTTGTCCAGGGCGTTGCGCTGTCATTCGCTGCGGCGGGCGGTGCTGCTGCTCTGTACGGTCTGCGGTCTGCTGGTGTACGGAACGGTGGCCGCGGCCGGCCGCGGCCTGTTCACTCCGCTGTTCTAGAGATCGCTGAAGTCCCGCGGTCCCGGCGGTCCCGCCGGCCGCGTGGCCGCCGGGACGCCGGGAGGCGGGATCAGGTGCAGTGCTGGTCGGCGACGCTGAGCGCGTCGTCGATGCGGGCGAGGCCGTCGCGGGCGTCCGCCTCGCTGATGTTGCACGGCGGGGTGATGTTGATGCGGTTGAGGTACACCATGAGGTTGAGGCCGCGGGACATGAACGCGCCCATCAGTTCAGCTCCTTGGGGGCTGAACCGGTCGGGCGCGTCGTAGCCGATGTACATCTCGCGGGTTTCCTTGTTCTTCACCAGCTCGATCGCCCACATGGCTCCGATGCCCCGCACCTCGCCGACGCAGGGGTGACGCTCGGCGATCTTGGCGAGCTCGGGGCCGAAGACGTCCCGGCCGAGCCTGGCCGCGTGCTCCAGGACGCCCTCGTCGCGCATCGTGTCGATGGCGGCGACCGCGACGGCACAGGCCATCGGCTGTCCGGAGTAGGTGGTGCCGCCCGGGTAGGGGGTCTTGGAGAAGGTCTCCACGATCTCGTCGGAGATGATGACGCCCGACAGCGGCAGATAGCCGGAGTTGACGCCCTTGGCGAAGGTGATGAGGTCGGGGCGGACACCCCAGTGATCGGCCGCGAACCAGGTGCCGGTGCGGCCGAAGCCGACCATGACCTCGTCGAGGACGAGCATGATGCCGTACCGGTCGCAGAGTTCGCGGACACCCGCCAGATAGCCGTCCGGGGGGATGAGGACGCCGCTGCTGGTGCCGCCGATGGGCTCGAAGACGATGGCCGCGATGGTCTGCGCGCCCTCCAGGACGATCACCTGCTCCAGGTGGTCCAGGGCGCGTGCGCACTCCTGCTCCTCGGTCTCGGAGTAGAAGGCGGAGCGGTAGAGGTACGGGGCGAAGAAGCGGCTGACGCCCGCCGCTCCGGTGTCGTTGCGCCAGCGGCGCGGGTCCCCGGTGAGGTGGATCGCCGTCGAGGTGGCTCCGTGGAAGGAGTGGTAGGCGGACAGCAGCTTGTGCCGGCCGGTGTGCAGCCGGGCGAGGCGTACGGCGTTCTCGATGGCCTCGGAGCCGCTGTTGGTGAACAGGACGCGGTCGAGGCCCTCGGGGGCGACCTCGGCGATCTTCCGGGCGGCGGTGGAGCGGCTGGCCTCCGCGAAGTGGGGGGCGATGACGCAGAGCCGGTCGGCCTGTTCCTTGACGGCGGCCACCAGACGCGGGTGCTGGTGGCCGAGGTTGGCGTAGACGAGCTGGGAGGAGAAGTCGAGGAAGCGGTTGCCCGCGTAGTCCCAGAACCAGGAGCCCTGCGCCCCCTGTACGGGCATTCCGCGGTAGGCGCCCTGCTGCACCCAGCCCCGGAAGAGGTGGGCCTGTTCGTCCGCGAGGACGGCTTGTGCGGCCTCAAGGCCGTTGGTGGCCTGCTCAGTTGTCATGCAGAGCACGTTAGGGCGGGTCATCGGGGGCCCCCAGATCCGTTCGGGCGACCTGATCGGGTAGGTCGGGCAGGGCGGTCCGCGTCCTGGCCGCAACCGCGGACGGACCGCGCCCCGGCGGTGTGGCGGGGTGCGGTCCGTGGGTGCGCGACGGTCAGGGGTGGAGTGGCCGGCCGGCCGGGACGAGCCGGACGGCGGTGGGATCGGGACGGGCGGTGAGGCGCTGGTAGAGCGTGGTGGGGTGGGGCCAGTTGTTGGTGAGCAGCCCGTCGTCGGTCTTGAACCAGTTGGTGCAGCTGTCGGTCCAGACCGTGCGCCGGGAGCCCTCGTCGACCTGGCGCTGCCAGGCGTCGAGGGTTTCCCGGCCGACGTCGAGCACCGAGCGTTCCTCGCGTTCCGCGATCAGCTCCACGCACTGGGCGATGTACCCGGCCTGTGCTTCCAGGGTCAGGGTGACGGAGTTGTGCCCGAGGTTGGTGTTGGGGCCGTACATGAGGAACAGGTTCGGGAATCCGGGCACGTGGATGCCGAGATGGGCCCGTGCGCCGTCGCGCCAGGTCTCGTGGAGGTCTTGGCCGTCCCTGCCGATGACCTTCAGGGGGGCCAGGAACTCCGTGGTGCGGAACCCGGTGGCGTAGACGATGGTGTCGCTTTCGCGGTGGGTCCCGTCCCGGGTCTGGATGCCCTTCTCGGTGACCCGCTCGATGGGGTCGGTGACGACTTCCACGTTGTCGCGGGCGAGCGCGGGGTAGTAGTCGGCCGCGAGCACGATCCGTTTGCATCCGATGGCGGAGTCCGGGGTGAGCTTGGCGCGCAGCTCCGGGTCGGTCACCTGGGACTTCAGATGCCGTCCGGCCATCATGCGCAACAGGCCGGAGATCCTGCTGCGTCGCAGGGCGGGCAGCAGGACGGCCTCGGAGCGCCGGAAGAGCAGTGAGCGGTACGCGCGGTGGGCGCCGGGAACCCGGCGCAGCACCGCGGCCATCAGGGGATGGAAGCGCTCGCCGGGCTTGGGCAGCACCCAGTTCGCCGAGCGCTGGTACACGTACAACTTCCGTACCAGTGGCGCTATTTCGGGTATGACCTGGGCGGCGCTCGATCCGGTGCCGATGACGGCCACGTCACGGCCTGCGAGGTCGTGGCCGTGGTCCCAGCGGGCGGTGTGGAAGGCGTTGCCGGCGAACTCGTCCACCCCTTCGAGCGCCGGGTACTTCGGGAGGGACAGCTGCCCCACGGCCGTCACGACCACGTCGGCCGTGTACTCCTCCCCGCCCGTCGTGCGCAGCCGCCAGCGCCCGGTCTCGTCGTCGAACCGCAGCTCGGTGATCTCGGTGCCGAACCGCAGGTGCGGGGCGAGTCCGCTGTCCGCGGCGCAGCGGTGCAGATACGCGAGGATCTCGCGCTGCCGGGGGTAGCGGACGGAGCTGTCCCGGTAGGGGGCGAAGGAGTACGAGTAGAGATGGGACGGGATGTCGCAGCCGGCGCCGGGATAGGTGTTGTCGCGCCAGGTACCCCCCAGGTCGTCGCCCTTCTCGTAGACCGTGAAGGAGTCGAGGCCGCGCCGCTTGAGCTGGATCGCGGCGCCGAGCCCGGCTATCCCGGCGCCGATGACGGCGACCTGTGTGTGGCGCCTCCGCTCCTTGGTCACGGCCGCGCGGCGCCCGTCTTGCGGTAGACGGAGACGTGCTGCTGGCTCTCGCCGGTGAAGGGCGACCGGTCCCACCCTCCGTACCGCTGTTCCAGGGTGAGGCCGGCCAGCCGGGCCATGAGGTCCAGCTCGCTGGGCCACACGTAGCGGAACTGGACGATGTGGTCACGGGAGTTGGCGGAGTCGCGGAGGCTGTAGTGGGGCCACATCCGCTGGGTCACCGGGTCGTGGCGCGCCACACCGAGGTTGAGGCTGCTCTCCTCGGACCTGGCCACCTCCATGAGCTGTTGGCTCTGGCGGGCCATCTCGAAGCGCGCGGTGTCCGGCACGAAGCCCTGAACGACGAAGAGTCCCTCGTCGGGGAGGAGCCGGGCCGCGTTGGAGAGGCAGTTGAGCTGCTCCTCCTGGGAGGAGAGGCTGTAGAGCGTGTTGAAGACGATGTAGACGAGGGCGAAAGGTCCTTCGGCGGTGTGGTCGGCGAAGTCGCCCTGGACGAGGGTGACCCGGTGGCTGCCGGGCTTCTCCCGGAGCCGGTCGAGCATGTCGGGCGAGGCGTCGATGCCGGTGATCTCCAGACCCCGCTCGCTGAGCGGGAGGGCCACCCGGCCGGTGCCGACGCCCAGTTCCAGAATCCGCTTCGCGCCCGAGGCGCGGGCCGCGCTGTCCGCCAGTTCGCCGAGGACCCGGACGGTGTCCTCGGTGTCGTCCTGGAGGCGGACGATCCAGTTGTCGTAGATGTCGGCGAGCTCGTCGCCGTAGCTGGTCGGACCGTAGTTCTCCTGAGTGGCCATGCGGGGAGTCAACCTCCGTGGGTGGATGGGGTGCCAGGCACGAAAGGCCCGGCCTTCGGGGGTGGCCGACCGGTCAGTTCCCGGCCGTGGCGTGGGGCGGGTTCGCAGGGGCCGCGGCGCGTTCGACCGTCATCCGGGCGAACAGCGGGAAGGGGATCCAGGGGGCAGCGGTGACGAGGGTGCGCTCGACGGTGCTGCCGGTGAACTCGGGGCGCTCGGCGACGGTCCGGTGCAGCGGTGCGTCCGAGGTGGCGCGGAAGTCGTAGATGACGAGCCGCCCTCCCGGGCGCAGGACCCGTGCCATCTCGGTGACGGCCCGGGGCACGTCGGCCCAGTGGTGCATGCTCAGTGTGGAGACGACGACGTCGGCGCTGGCGTCGGCGAGCGGGAGGGCGTCGGCCGAGGCGGTGTGGACGGTGATGCGGTCTCCGTAGCCGTGCGCCCGGGCGTTGTGGCGGGCTCGCTCGGTCATGGACGGCGCGACGTCCACCCCGTGCGGGCGCAGGTCGGGGCGCCTGCGGGCGATGTCGAGGAGGAGCCTGCCGGGTCCGGTGCCGATGTCGACCACCAGGGCGTCCTTGGGGGCGCGGCAGACGTCGTCGGCGGCTCGCCGGTACAGGCCGCTGAGCAGCCTCCCGGAGAGGCGGTCGTAGGCTTCGCCGCTGATGCCCATGCCCCCCGGCTCGGCCTCGTGTCGACTGTGGTCGTGGCCCCGGGCGGCGAGGCGATGGAGCCCCCGGTGGGCGGCGTGGAAGAGGGAACGCATCTGGTTGGCCTTCGGTGTGGAGGGGCGGCGGACGAGAAGCCCGCACGGCTTCTCGTCCGCCGTTTGCCTGGTGGTCAGGCGGTGCCGGGTTCGGGCGTGCTGCCGGCCGGCTTCCGGTCGTCGGAGTCCTGGTCGGTGCCCTGCTGGGCGGCGCCGGTCCGGGGCAGCAGACCGATGAGGAGGGTGAGCAGCAGGGCCAGGGGCACGCCCCAGACGAAGACTTCCGGGATGGCGGCCGCGGTGGACTCCGGGGTCACCGGGCCGTCACCGATCTCGCGGCTGAGCAGGCTGCCGAAGAGGGCGACGCCGATCGCCATGCCGAGTCCCCGGATGGAGAGGTTGGCGGCGGTGGTGGCGGCGAGGTCGGGCGGCGCGGCGGCGTTCTGGGAGACCACCACGAGGTTCTGCATGAGGAGGCCGAACCCGACGCCGAGGATCACCATGGCGCCCGCGACCACGAGGTACGGACTGTCGAGGTCGAGCATGCCGAGCACCAGGAAGGCGACGGCCAGCACCCCGGCTCCGGTGAGGAGATAGGGCTTGAACCTTCCGCTGGCGCCGGCTTTGCCGCCCGCGACGGCGGAGACCACGAGGAACGGGATGAAGTACGGGTTGAGCGCGAGGCCGGCTTCGGTGGCGCTCATGTCGTACGCGGTCTGCAGGAAGGTCGGCATGTAGACGACGGAGCCGTACAGGAGCATGCCGAGGATGGCCGTGGCGGGCAGTACCAGCCGCAGTGAGGGGTTGGTGAACAGCCGCATCGGCAGCAGGGGGTTCTCGGCCCTGCCCTCCCACCACACGAACAGGGCGAAGAGGGCGAGGCAGCCGGCGATCAGGCCGAGGATGAGCCCGGAGGTCCAGTCGTGGTCCCGTCCGCCCCACTGGGTGATGAGGAGCAGGCTCACCACGCCGCCGATGAGCAGCGCGGAGCCGCCCAGGTCGACCTTCTCGCCCGCGGCGGCGCGCGGCAGCCGGAGCGCGAAGGCGCACAGGAGCACCGAGATGATGCCCAGGGGCACGTTGATGTAGAAGATCCAGCGCCATCCGGCGGTGTCCGTGATGGCTCCGCCGGCCAGGGGGCCGCCGACACTGGCGATGGCGAAGACGGCTCCGGTGAGGCCCTGGACCTTGCCGCGCAGATGCTTCGGGTACAGCTCGGAGAGGGTGACGGTCGGGATGACGAAGAGGGCGCCGGCTCCGATGCCCTGGAGCACCCGGGCCGCGATCAGCTGGGGCATGGTCTGGGCCATGCCGCACAGCAGGGAGGCGACGACGAAGAGGAGGACGGCGATGACGAAGAGGGGTCGCCGCCCGTATCGGTCGCTCAGCCGCCCGTACAGGGTGCCGGTCGCGGTGGACGCGAGGACGTACGCGGTGACGACCCAGCTGAAGGAGTCGGCGCCGCCGATGTCGGCGGCGATGTCGGGCAGGGCGATGGCGACGACCGTCTGGTCGAGTACGGAGAGCAGCATGCCGAGTACGAGGCCCGCGGAGGCGAGCGGCACGATGCTGCGGTGGGCCGGTTCCCCGGCGCCGGTGTCCCCGGGCCGGTCGGCGGAGGGTTCGGCGGTGGTGCGTTCTGACATCGTGGGTCACGCCCTCCCGGACGCAAACGGGTTGGGAAGTTTGAAGTCGGCACTGACCAGGTCCTGGTCGATGACGCTGCCGGCGACGGTTCCGCTGGCCGCGGCCGCGACGACGGCGGCGAGCGGTATGGGCACGGTGGCGCGTCGGGCCATGTCCCCCGCGGCGTAGACGCCGGGGACGCTGGTCTGGGCGAACTCGTTCACCTCGACGCAGCCGTCGGGGAAGTCGGCGCAGCCGAGTCGCTCGGCGAAGTCGGACCGCTGGTGGAGCGTGGTCTTGATGAACACGGCGTCCCGGTCGAGCGAGGTGCCGTCGTCGAAGACGATGCGGCGGAGCTGGGTGCCCTCGTGCTCCAGCCGGGCGACCGGGGCGCACTGCACGGCGACGCCGTTGGCCTCCAGGACGCTCTGCATGACCGGTTCCAGGGAGGCTCCGCCGGTGCACAGGGCGATGTCGTCGGTGAAGCGGCTCAGGTGGAGCGCGAGCCTGACCCGCTCCGGTGCCGCGCCGAGTACGGCGATGCGGCTGCCGCTCGCCTCGAAGCCGTGGCAGTACGGGCAGTGGAAGGCGCTCTTGCCCCACAGCACGTCCACGCCCTGGACGTCGGGGAGTTCGTCGCGCAGTCCGGTGGCCAGGAGGAGCCGGCGCGATTCGTGCAGCGCGCCGTCTTCGAGCCGGACCTCGAAGTGGTCGTCGCCGAGGCGGCGGACCGAGGTCGCGGCCGTGGCGACGGACTGGACCGTCGGATACTGGCGCAGGTTCTCGTGGCCCAGGTCGCGCAGGACCTGCGGGGGCGTGCCGTCGTGCGTGAGGAAGTTGTGCACGGCGTCGGCCGGGGCGTTGCGGCCCTGTCCGCTGTCCAGGAGCAGCACCGTGCGGTGGGCCCGCCCCAGGGTCAGTGCTGCGGACATTCCGGCGGGTCCCCCGCCGACGATGATCACGTCAAGCATGATTCCTCCTGTCTCAGCGGAGACGTGATGCGTCCCCTTGACCTGGACCCAACTCTGCAAGTTAATGTCAACATGAAGTCAAGTGCCGACGAGACATCCATGACCATCGGCGAGCTGGCCGACCGGTTCGCCCTGCGCACCCATGTGCTGCGGCACTGGGAGGCGACGGGGCTGCTGTCCCCCGCGGAGCGGGTGAACGGGCGCCGTCGTTACAGCACGCGCCACATCGCCCGGGTAGCGATGATCGTCCGGGGCAAGGCCGCCGGCTTCAGCCTGGAGCAGCTGCGCGCCGTGCTGGACGCGTCCGACGCGGCGGAGCGGCGGGTGCTGCTGCTTGAGCAGCGCGCGGAGCTGGAGCGGCGCATGGAGGAGATCGCGGCGTCGAAGACGCTGATCGAGCACGCCCTCGAATGCAAGGCGAAGGACTTCACCGAGTGCCCCGGCTTCCGCAAGCTGGTCGAACAGCTGGCCAACGGCCCGGCGGCGACTCCGGTGGAGACCCCGGGGCTGCGCGGGCATCTCCCCGGGTGAGCGCGGACGCCGGGGCCCGGCAGCCTCCGGCCTGATCCGACGGGAGTCGTCGGACACGACCTACGGGCTGCCGGGCCGGGGTGGGACGGGTCAGCGGATGCCGGAGAAGGAGACCGACATCTTCTCGGGGCCGCGCAGGATGACGTGCGGCCGGTATTCGAGCGACTCCTCGACCAGCTTGGGGTCGACGACCCGGGTCACGAACGCCTGGAGGGCGATGACGGCCTCCAGCTTGCCCAGGTTGGCGCCCAGGCAGCGGTGCGGACCGCTGGAGAACGACAGGTGGTCCAGACGCTGCCCGGTGGCCCGGGTGATGTCGAACCGGTCGGGGTCCGGGAACACCTCCGGGTCCCGGTTCGCGGCCGCCGCCAGGAGCAGGACGTCCATGCCCTCCGGGATCTCGAAGTCGTCCAGCACGATGCGTTCCTTCGCCATCCGGTGCAGCATCTGCACGGACGGCTCGAAGCGCAGGATCTCCTCGACCGCGGCGAACGCCAGCGAGGGGTCCTCCCGCAGCATGGCCAGCTGCTCCGGGTGGCGCAGCAGCAGCAGGATGCCGTGCGTGATCAGGTTCGCGGTGGTCTCGTGGCCGGCCATCACCAGCAGCGCGAGCGTCGCGAGCAGCTCGGTCTCGGTGAGCCGGTCGCCCTCGGCCTCGGCGCGCACCAGCCGGGCGAGGAGGCCGTCGTCGTCGGCCCCGCCGTCGGCGATGAGGTCACGGAAGTACTGGTAGAAGGCGGCCCTGGTCTCGGTGTCCTCCTTGTCGATCTCCGGCGAGCGGTTGGCGGCCATCAGCGGGTCGAGCGCCCGCCCGAGGACCGTCGACCAGGTGCCGAAGACCTTGTGGTCCTCCGCGGGGACGCCGAGCATCTCGCAGATGACCCGTACCGGTACGGGGTAGGAGAAGACGCTCGGGATGTCGACCGGCGACCCGCTCTGCGCCACCTGGGTGACGAGGTCGTCGGCGATGCCGCGGATGTGGGTCTCCAGGCTCTGCACCATGCGGGGGGTGAACGCCTGGGTCACCAGACCTCGCAGCCGGGTGTGGTCCGGCGGGTCGAGGAAGGTCATGACCTCCTTGCGGGACTCCACGGCGTCCGTGCTGAGGATCTTGGACTTGCTGCGGTCGGCGCTGGCCGCCGGGTGCCGCAGCATGGCGTCCACGTCCTTGTGCCGCCCCAGCACCATCAGCGCCCCGTCCATGGCCAGGAACGGCGACGCCTCGCGCAGCTGGTGCAGGTGGGCGTACGGGTCGGCGCGGTTGTCCGGGTCGAAGAAGGCTGCCAGGTGGTCTTCCGGTGTCTGGGCCGGGGTCGTCTGCGTCATGAGGCCGAGGGTGTCTCGCGGGAGCCCCGGGAGACACCCACCGACGCCGTGGTCGTTCGGGCACCTCGCGTGCACCCCCCAAAGGGGACTCCCGTGGCTCCCGGGACGGCCGCAGGGTAGCCGTCCATGGGATCCGTTGCGCTCAGTTCCGCGATGACCACACACTCAGCGAGGCCGCCGAAGGGCACGGCCTTCGACGCCTGGCGAAACTGGCGGGACCACGAGGGTGCCGAGGGCATCGTCGCCGCCGGCATCCTGGCGGCCAACGCCCGCAACGTACAGCCGTGGCGGTTCGCCGTCGACGCGGACGACGAGGGCGGCGGCCGACTGCGTCTGTACGCCGACCTGTCGCGCCGTCAGGGTGCTCTCGATCCGTTCGACCGGGAGCTGTACGTGGGCCTCGGCTGCGCCCTGGAGAACATGGTGCTGGCCGCCCGGGCCCGCGGGTTCGCCCCGCACGTGGAGCTGCTCCCCGACGACGGGGATCCGGCACACGCCGCCACCGTACGGCTGGAGCCCGGTGAGGCGACGGCGTCCGAGCTGTACGACGCCATCCCCTACCGGCACACCAACCGCGGCCCGTTCCGTCCGCAGGCCCTGCCCGAGCCCGTGCTCCAGGAGATCGCCGGTCTCGGCCGGGCCGATCTGCCCGCGCCGGCGCTGCTCTGGTTCTCCGAGGAGAAGGACCGTACGCGGGTCGCCGAGCATCTGACGGCCGCGACGGAGGCGATCATCGCCGACGAGGACCAGTCCCTCGCCGGACACCGGTGGTTCCGCAAGAGCGACCGGGACATCGAGCGCAGCCCCGACGGGATGACCGTCGACACCCAGGGCATGCCGCCGCTGCTGAGCGCCCTGGGCAAGCGGCTTCCCTCGCCGTCCCGGCGTACCGCCGACCGGTTCTGGCTGCGCCAGACCCGCGAGGTCCATCTGCCCACCGCGGCCGCGTTCGGGATGGTCACGGTCCCGGACGCGACGAGCCTCCGGGACCGGATCCAGGGCGGCCGGCTGCTCCAGCGCATCCATCTGTTCGCGACCGCCCGGGGGCTCGCCGTCGGGCATCTCAACATGATGACGGTCCGGGCCGATCGCGAGCGCCAGACCGGGCAGCCGCCCCGGTTCGACTCCGTGCTCGCCGAGCTCGTCGGCGACCCGGACCGGCAGACCCTCGTCACCTTCCGCATCGGCCACCCGGCACAGCCGGCGGCCGCCGCGCCGCGCAGGTCCGTCGCCGCGGTGCTGCGGTGAGCTCCGGCTCCCGGAAGGGCATCACCCACCGTCCGGCGGAGCCGTCCGCCACCAACGCCGAGGAGGCGTGATACCTGATGTACGACGCGATAGTCGTCGGTGCCCGGTGCGCGGGAGCCACCACTGCCATGCTGCTGGCCAGGGCCGGCCACCGGGTTCTGCTCCTGGACCGGGCCCAGTTCCCCAGCGACACCATGTCGACCCACTACGTCCACCAGCCCACGGTCGCGCGGCTGGCCCGCTGGGGCCTGCTGGAACGCCTCACGGCCACCGGCTGTCCCCCGCTGGACATCGCCCGCTGGACCCTGAACGACGTCACGATCACCGGCTGCGCGCCGCCGGTGGACGGCATCAGGACCGCGTACGGTCCGCGCCGGTTCGTCCTCGACACGCTGCTGGTGAACGCGGCCTGCGAGGCCGGCGCCGAACTGCGGGAGCAGACCAAGGTGACCGAGGTGCTCCGGGACGGCGACCGGGTCGTGGGCGTCAGGGCCCGCGGCACGGACGGCCGGGAGTACACCGAGCACGCGCGGGTGGTGATCGGGGCGGACGGTGTCGACTCGACGGTGGCCCGCGCGGTCGGAGCCCGCAAGTACGAGGAGGCCCCGACCCTGAACTGCCTCTACTACACGTACTGGGGCGGGCTCAAGGCCGACTACGAGGTGTACGTGACGGGTCGCCGCGCGATCGGAGTCGTCCCCACCAACGACGACAACGTGATGATCGGCATCCAGTGGCCGCGGGCGGAGTTCGACGAGGTCCGCAAGGACGTCGAGGGCTCCTACCTCAAGGCGCTGGAGGCGACCGCGCCGGAGCTGGCCGAGCGGGCGCGGGCCGGGGAGCGCACGGCCCGGTTCAACGGCACGGGCCGGCTGCCGAACTTCTTCCGGCAGGCGAGCGGGCCGGGCTGGGTGCTGGTGGGCGACTCGGGATTCCACAAGGACCCCGTGGGGGCCTTCGGCATCAGCGACGCCATCCGGCACGCCGAGCTGCTCGCGGGGCTGCTGAGCCCCGCCCTGGGCGGTGAACTGCCGCTGGACCAGGCCCTGGAGACGTTCGCCGTCGAGCGCGACGAGGACGCCATGCCGGAGTACTTCTTCAACCTCCAGGCGGCCCAGCTGGATCCGATGCCGGAGCTGCTGGACATCCTGCGGGTGATCTCCGGCGACCAGGACCAGGTGGACCGGTTCTTCGGCCTGATCGCCGGCCAGTTCACCTGGGACGCGTTCTTCACCCCTGAACTCATCGAACGGGCAAGTGCCGGGAGGACGACATGACCGATACGACGCGCAGCAGCAACGCCGAGCTGATCCAGCGGCTCTACACCGAGGTGTACAACGTGCACCGGCTCGACCGCATGCCCGAGTTCTACGCGAAGGACGTCCTCAACCACGGCGGCCAGGGCGAGGTGGGCGCGGACGCCCTGCGCAACCGGGTGGGCATGATGTTCACCGCGTTCCCCGACGCGGTGGCCGAGGTCGAGCACATCGTGACCCAGAACGACCGGGTGCTGGTGTTCCTGCGCTGGACCGGGCACCTGACCGGTTCGGAGGAGGAGATGACGCTCTTCACGGCCAACCTCTACCGCGTCCGGGACGGTGAGATCGCCGAGCACTGGAGCGTGGTGGACCAGTCCGGGCTCACCCGGTTCGGCATGCCGGCGGGCGATCAGACCCAGCCCGCCGGAAAGCCCGACTGGGCGGCCACCGAGACCGAGCAGGCCAACATGCGGCTGGTCCTGAAGGTCTGGGACGAGCTGATGCAGCAGCACCTGCTCGACCGTGCGGACGACTACTACCGGCAGGACTACATCCAGCACAACGCCTTCGCCGCCCAGTCGGGAGGCGGGCTGAAGGGGATGAAGGACTTCTTCGCCGGTCTGTTCGCGCTGGCGCCCGATCTGACCGGGGAGATCACCCAGATCATCGCGCAGGACGACCTGGTGGGCATCTTCTGCGTCTGGCGGGGTCACGAGGCGTCCAGCGGCCGTGAACTGCTGCTGCACACCGCCGATCTCCTGCGCGTCCAGGACGGGCTGATAGCCGAGCACTGGGACGTCATGGACTACGCGGCGGTCGCCGACTTCGGGGTCGCCCCGCAGAACGGCTGACGGCCACCACGAGGAAGAAGGCCCCGGATGATTCCGGGGCCTTCTTGCGCGGTACCGATGCGCCGTGCGTACGTGGTGTCCGGATGCGGTGTACGGGAACGCCCGGGTTCAGCCGAGCGGGGCCACCGTCACGGGCAGTTCGGCCAGCCGACGCTGCATGAACAGCGGCAGCCACACGGGCCGTTCGACGGCCTCCGACTCCAGGGCGACGGGCCAGGCCGCGAGTGCCTCCATCATCAGCGTCCCCTGCTGCTTGGCCAGGGCCGCCCCGAGGCAGTAGTGCAGACCGTGGCCCAGTGCGAGATGGCGGGCCCCCGAGCGGGTGATGTCGAAGCGGTCCGGGTCCGGGTAGACCGCCGGATCCCGGTTGGCGGCGCCGATGAAGGTGAGCACCCGGCTGTCGGCCGGGATGACCCTGCCGCCCACCTCGATGTCCTCGGCCGTCCAGCGCCCGCCGCCGGCCGTGGCGAGTTGCAGCGGGCTCTCGTACCGCATGACCTCCTCGGCCGCGGTGGCCGCGAGTTCGGGCCGGGCACGCAGCAGTGCCAGCTGGTCCGGATGGCGCAGGAAGGTCAGGACGGCGCTGGCGGTGAAGGCCACCAGCGTCTCGTGCCCCGAGATGAAGATCAGGATGACGTTGGCGTGCAGCTCGTCGCGGCTCAGCAGTCCCTCGCGCTCGGCCTCCAGGAGCGAGGAGAAGAGGTCGTCACCGGGGTCGGCGCGGCGCCGCTCGGCGAGTCGCCCGATGTAGGCGTCGAACGCCTCGAACGCCTCGACGGCCCGCTCGATCGAACCCGGGTCGGCCGGGATGTCGGCGGCGGGGGACATCGCCTGGCCCCAGTCCCGCAGCTGCGGCAGGTCCTCGCGCGGGATGCCGAGCAGATCGCCGATCGCCTGGAGCGAGACGGGGAACGCCAGGTCGTCGACCACCTCGAGGCCGCCTCGGCGCACGGCCTCGCCGAGGATGCGGTCGGCCGCCTCCCGGGCGTCGGCCAGGACTCCCTGGAGCCGCGGTGACGCGAAGGGGCGGCGGGTCAGGTTGCGCAGCCGGGTGTGGTCGGGCGGGTCCTGGAACAGCAGCGTCTGGTTCATCGAGCGCAGCGACTCGGGCACGATCGTCGCCAGCAGTTCGGCGACCGGCGCGGGCGGCCGCAGCAGCAGCCGCGGATCCGCGAGCACCGCGGAGGCGTCCGCGTGGCCGCTCACGACGTAGGAGTCGAGGTAGTCCCAGTGGACGGGCCCTCCCAGCTCGCGGATCCGGGCGTACTCGGGGTAGGGATCGGCGCGGAACTCCGGTGTGTAGGGGTCGAAGTCCTTCAGGGAGGGCGGGAAGTCGTGGTCCTGTCGGTCGGTCATCGGGTCCCTTCCGTACCGGTGATCTCGGCCAGCGCTTCTGCCGGCAGCCGGGCGAGCATGGACAGCAGGTTGTCCGGGGCGAAGAACTCCTCGGCGGGCACGGTGCCGGCGATGACTCCGAAGAACCGGTCGGCCTCGTCGCGGTTCTCGGCCAGGACCCGGACGAGCTGTCGCGTCATGGGGTCGAACTCGAAACTCGCCGCCTCGCAGGTGAACTCGTAGATGAGTTCCGAGGCGGCGTTGCGGAGACGCTCGTAGCCGGCCATCGCCGTGTCCCAGTCGGTGTGGCCGGAGCGCACCTCGTGGACGGCGTGGGCGAGCAGCTCGGCGTCGCGCCAGGCGTCGCTGATGCCCTGTCCCGTCAGCGGGTCCTTGTGGTAGCCGGCGTCGCCGACCAGGGCCCAGCCGGGCCCGTACGGCTTGCGGTAGAAGTTCTCCAGCGACGCGCTGCCCCGGAAGCGCTCCACGCGTTCGGCGCCGTCGGCGAGTTCGCTCGCCAGGGCGGGAGCCGCCTCCTCGATGGCCTTGAGGTAGTGGCGCTCGATGTCCGAGCGGTACTCGCCGAAGAAGTCGTGCGGGCGCGCCGCCTGGATGAGATAGGCGTCGTCGTGGGTGGGGATCACCCCGATCTGCTTGTCGCCCTCCAGGAACACCTCGTTGCGGTGGCGGCGTTCGGGCCGCAGCCCCCGCCAGTAGGTGTAGTAGACGACGGTGAGCGGCGGCCGGCTGTTGTACTTCTCGGCGCCGGTCTCCCGGGCGACCAGGGAGTCCCGTCCGTCCGCTCCGATCACGATCGGCGCGGACAGGGTGTGCTCGGCGCCGCCCTGCTCCTGGCAGCGGACGCCGGTGACCCGCCCGTCGTCGGCGCGGACGAGGGACCGGACGGTGCAGCTCTCCCGGACCTCCGCGCCGGCTTCCCGTGCGGCGTCGACGAGCAGGGCGTCGAGGACGGTACGGCGCGGTGCGAGGGCCATGGCGATGTCGCCGTGCGGCGGCGCGAAGCCGCGGACCGAGGTCTCCCCGAACCACCACAGGGCCTCGGTGACCGGTGGACAGCCGGTGGCCGTCAACCGGTCGAGCAGGCCCCAGCGTCGGAGCCTGGCGAGGCCGCTCGGCTGTACGTAGTGGGTCGACACGGTGTCGCGGGGGAAGGACGCCCGGTCGAGCACGACGACCCGGTACCCCTTGCGGGCGAGGAGCATCGCGAGGGGGGATCCCGCACAGCGGGCTCCCACGACAATGACGTCGTACATACAACCTCCGCGGGTACGTCCAGGCGGCGGCCGCCCCGCGGGCGGCTCGACGACCGCCGGTGCCCCGCACAGCAAAGCGGCGCCCGGGGCACGCCCACAGCCCCCAAGGGGGTGCCCACTCGGGCGGGCCCATCGGTCGGGCGCACCAGCCGCTCCCGGCGGGGCACAGATCCACCGCCCTGACGGCTCTGCCACCGGCTCCCCGCGACCGGCAGCGTGAGGGACCGTCCGACCCGCGTCGGGACTCCGGCCGGGGCCGTCGCCCCGGACGCAGGCGATCACGAGGAGTGTGGCCATGGCCCTGGACACCAGCAGGTTCGAACAGATCAAGGAGATCGCGGGAAGCAAGAAGGAGGACGACGTCCTGGCCTTCGCCCGGAGTCAGGAGGGCGGCATCGCCGGACTTCTCGACGACGTCTTCGGCAACATGCCCGACGCCTTCCGCGCGGATCGTGCCAAGGGCCAGGAGGCCTCCTTCCAGTACGAGGTCAGGACCCCGGACGGAGTGCACGAGTACTTCGTGAAGATCTCCGGCGACACCTGCGAGACCGGCCGGGGCCGGGTCGAGTCGCCGAAGCTGACGACTTCGCTCGCCCTGCACACCTTCCTCAAGCTGCTCACGGGCCGGCTCAACGGCATGCAGGCCTTCCTGGGCGGCAAGGTCAAGCTCTCCGGCAACACGCTGTACGCCGCGAAGCTGGAGCACTGGTTCGAGCGGCCGGCCTGACCCGGTACCACTCCACGCGCCGAAGGGACGCCATGAAACTGGGCATCGCACTTCCCACCGTCGGTCCGCCGGGCCGCCGCCGCTATGTACTCGAGGTCGCGCGCGCCGCCGACCGGCTGGGCTTCGACTCCGTCTGGGTCAGCAGCCATGTCGCCCTGCCCCGGCAGCGCGAGAGCACCTGCCTGTATCCGAGGGCGAAGACCGCGGACGCCTACAACTGGGGCGTCGCCTGGCTGGAGCCGATCGCCGTGATGGGCCTGGTGGCCGGTGCCACCGAGCGCGTCAGGATCGGCACCCACGTCCTGGCACTGCCGTACCGCAACCCGGTCATCCTGGCCTCCGAACTCGCCTCGCTGGACCAGCTGTCGATGGGCCGGGCGATCCTGGGCGCCGGAATCGGCTGGATGGACGAGGAGTTCCGGACCGTGGGCGTTCCGCGCAAGGAGCGCGGGGTCCGCACGGACGAGGCCATCGAGGTCATGCGGACGCTGTGGGCCGCCAAGCATCCGACCTCGTTCCACGGCCGGTTCACCGATTTCGACGACATGTGGCTGGCCTCCCGGCCGTACACGGCGAAGGGACCGCCGATCTACGTCGGCGGCAACACCGATCCCGCTCTGCGACGCGTGGCCCGGTACGGCGAGGGATGGCTCGCCCACGAGGTCTATCCGGAGGAACTGCCGGCGGCCCGGGACACCCTCGCGCGCTTCGCGGAGGAGGCCGGCCGCGACCCGGCGGCCATCGAGATCACGGTGCGCCGTGCGCTCGTCCCGCCCTTCGAGGTCATGGACTTCATGTCCGACCGGGTCAGCATCCGGGGCACGGCCGAGCAGGTGGCCGAGCAGCTGGACGCGTATCGCTCGTGCGGCGTCTCGATGATGGTGCTGGACCTGTCCATGCGCCCCTCGGAGATCGTCGAAACCATGGAATGGCTGGTCAAAGACGTCCTCGTGCAGCTGTGAACGTCACCCGCCGCCCCCTCGACCACTCACTTACGGAGATGAGATGACCACGTCGGACAACGCCGCCAGCACCTCCGAGCGCCGCGAGCAGATCACGAAGCTGCTCTGCGACATCCTGGAGATCGACCCGGCGGAGATCACCGAGACCAGTCTGTTCAAGGAGGACCACGGGGCCGACTCGCTCCGGGCGATCGAGATCCTCGCCGCACTGGAGCGCACCTTCGACATCACGATCGACCAGGCCGAGCTCAGCCGCATGGTCAATCTCGAAGGCGTCGAGTCGGTCGTGGACCAGGCTCAGTCGGCGCGGTGACCCCCGTGTCCACCAGCCCGCCCGGCGGGAACGACCGGGAACGGCACGAGCCCGTACGGGTGGTCATCACCGGTCTGGGCACCGTCACCAGCATCGGCATCGGGGTCGGGGAGTTCCTCGCGGGGCTGCGCGAGGGCCATAACGGCGCTCAGCCCATCACCGCGTTCGACACCACCGGTTTCGACTACGCCAACGGCTGCGAGGTCACCGGCTTCGACCCCGCCGAGTGGATCACCCATGTCGCTCCCGAGACGCTCGGCCGGGCCACGCAGTTCTCGGTCGCCGCGGCCGTGATGGCCGTACGGGACGCCGGGATGCCCGTCGAGGAGCTGCGCGAGCGCCGTGCCCTGGTGTGCGTGGGGACGACCGACGGGGAGTCGGCGGATCTCGACCGACTGGTGGAGGCCCAGCTGACCGACGGACCCGAGCGGCTCGACCCGGTGGTCGCCCGCCGGGTGCCGGCCGGGCGGCTCACCGCCGCGGTGGTGGGCGAACTCGGGCTGGTGGACGTGGAGGCCACGACCCTGGCGACGGCCTGCGCCGCGGGCAACTACGCGATCGGCTACGGGCTGGACGCCCTGCGGGGCGGCGATGTCGACGTGGCGCTGGTCGGCGGTGCCGACGCGATGTGCCGCAAGACGTTCACCGGTTTCTACCGGCTGGGCACCATCGCTCCGGAGGCCTGCCAGCCGTTCGACGTCAACCGCAAGGGAATCCTCACCGGTGAGGGCGCGGGCGTCCTGCTCCTGGAGACGCTGGACTCCGCGCTGGCCCGGGGCGCCCGGATCTACGCCGAGGTGCTCGGGTACGGGCTCAACTGCGACGCCCATCACCCGGTGGCGCCGGACCGGGACAGCATCGCCCGGTGCATGGAACTGGCGCACGCGAGCGCCGGGGTGAAGCCCGACGAGATCGACTTCATCTCGGCGCACGGCACCGGCACCAGGGCCAACGACGTGACGGAGGCGGCGGCGATCCGCCAGGTGTTCGGTGACGGTCCGCCCAGCACCATCTCCATCAAGGCGATGATCGGCCACACGATGGGTGCCGCGAGCTCGCTGGCCTCGGCCGCGTGCGCGCTCGCGATCTCGGAGGGGTTCATCCCGCCGACGATCAACCATGTCGAGACCGATCCCGAGTGCGGCCTCGACTGTGTGCCCAACGCACCCCGGCCGGCCGAGCTGCGGGTCGTGCAGAACAACGCCCTGGCGTTCGGCGGGAACAACGCGGTGCTGATCCTCGGCGCCTACCCGGCCGGCCCGGCCCGTACGGGCGGAGGCGGCGGATGAGTGTCCTGATCACCGGCATGGGCGCGGTCACCAGCGTCGGTGCCGGCGTGGACGACACGTTCGACGCGCTGTGCGCCGGGCGCAGCGGGGTGGCCGAGCTGCGCGGCTTCGACCGGACGAAGTTCCGGGCGCGGCACGCCTACGAGATCGACGACCGGCCGGCGCCGGGTGCGGATGTGCCGCTGCGGGCGACGGGCTGGTTGCTCGACGCGGTAGCGGCCGCGCTGCGCGACGCGGAGCTGCCCGAGGACCTCGCCGGCGTCCCGGTGCTGGTGGGCACGACCCTGCGCGAGCTGCGGTCGGTCGAGCTCGGCTGGTGCGAGGCCGCCCCGTTCGAGCCGGCGGAGCTGCACTTCGGTACGGCGCTGCGCGAGCGGTTCGGGGCGGACCGTACGTACACGGTGGCGAACGCCTGCTCCGCCTCCCTGTACGCGCTGGGCCTCGGCGCGGACCTGCTCGCGCTCGGTGAGGCCGAGACCGTCGTCGTGGCCGGCGTGGACACCATCACGGAGAGCACGTACGGGCTCCTGGACCGGGTCTACCGGGAGGCCCCGGAGTCCGTGCGTCCCTTCGACCGGGACCGGCGGGGGATGCTGCAGGGCGACGGGGCGGCGGCGGTGGTGCTGCGCCGCGAGTCCGGGGAGTACGGGACGCGGGCGCACGCCCGGGTCCGTGGTGTCGGGCTGAACTGCGACGCGTACCACCCCTCCGCGCCGGACAGCGCGAGCATCGAGCGGGCCATGCGGGAGGCGTACCGGCGGGCCGGCGTCAAGGCGGGCGACATCGATCTGGTGCTGCTGCACGGTACCGGGACGCCGCTGAACGACGAGGCGGAGGCGGTGGCGCTGCGGACCGTTCTCTCCGGTGCGCCGCGCTCGCCGCGGATGACGGCGATCAAGTCGATGATCGGGCACACCGCGGGGGCGTCCGGGCTGCACAGCCTGATCACGGCCGTCCAGGCGCTGCGCTCGGGCCGGGTGCCGCCGACGCTCGGTCTGGAGCTGCCCATCGAGGAGGTGGCCGACTTCCGGCTGAGCCGGGAGCCGGCGACCGACCCGGAGCTGCGCCTCGCGCAGGTCGACTCGTTCGGGTTCGGCGGCCTCAACGCGGTGGCCGTGGTGGAGAGGATGGCTTGAGGTGCGCACACGCGTGGTGATCAGCGGGCTGGGCACGGCTCTGGCCGGCGTGTCGGGTCCCGGCGCGCTGCTCGGGGCCGGGGGCCCCGCGGCCGGCCCGGACCCGGTGAGCACGTTGCGGGGTCCCGGCCTGCGGTACAAGGACCGTGCCACCAAGCTCGCGCTGTGCGCGGCCGAGCGGGCGTTGCGCGACGCGGGGCTGCTCGACGCGGACGGCAAGGTGACGGACGGCTCGGAGGCGGACGGCTCGGGCACGGACCGGCCGGACTTCGGTGTCGTGGTCAGCACCAACTGGGGGAACGTGGACACCGTCTGCGACACCTCGGCGACCATCCGGGAGCGCGGCTACGCGGCGACGAGTCCGATGCTGCTGCCGAACACGGCGAGCAATGTCACCGCTTCCTGGGTGGCGATCACCCACGGGCTGCGCGGCGCCAACGTGACCTTGTGCAACGGGCCCACGTCCGGGCTCGACGCGGTCCACTGGGCCCGCAACCTCATCGCCTCCGGCCGTCTGACCCGCGCCCTGGTGATCGGCGTCGAGCCGGTGAACGCGCCCGTCGAGCGGCTCGTCGGCGGGGCCGGGGACGACGGCGTCCCGCTCCTGGACGGCGCCGTCGCGCTCGTCGCCGAGGCGGAGGAGGCCGTCCTGGCCCGCGGGGGCCGGTCACTCGCCGCCGTCGGCCCCTACGCGCGCCGCTCCGACCTGGGTGCGGCCGTGTCGGAGGTCCGGCGGCACGAGACGGCGCCGCCGGGCCTGTGGTACCTGCCCGAACCGCCGCTCGGGGCCGTCGCGCCGGCCCGTCCGCACCAGGATTCCGTACCCACCCACGACCTGAGTGCGCGGTTCGGCCGCTGCTCGGGAGCGCTGGGCGTCCTGCAGTGCGTGGCGGCCACCGCCGAGCTGGTCCGGACGGGGCACACGTCCGTGCTGGCCTCGGCGGGCCACGGCACCGGGCCGGGGCGGCCGGGCACGGGTGACGACGCGGCGGCGGCGCTGCTCCTTCTCTCCTCGTCCGCGTCGGGGGGTGCGCCGTGACGCGGTTGAGGGTCGCGCTGCTGCACGGCCTCGCGGGCAGCACCGCGCTGTGGCAGCCGTGGTGCGCACAGCCGCCCGACGGGGTGGAACTGCTTCCCGTCGACATCGACTGGCCGGTCGACGGCTCCGCGCACCCCGAGGGGCCGGGCGATCCCGCGAAGCTGGTCGCTCGGGCGGTGCGCACCACCGGGGCCGAGGTGGTGGTGGCGCACTCGTTCGCGGCCAACGCCCTGCTGGAGTTCCTCGTCCGGGAGCACGACAGCGGTCTGCGGGGCGCGGTGCTCGTGTCGCCGTTCTACCGGCCCCGGCAGCGGGACTTCGACTGGTCGGCGATCTCCTACTACTTCAACCGTTTCCATCTCATCCTCGAAGAAGGGCTCAGCGTCTCGTCCGGCGACCGGCTGCCGCCCGCGACCCGGGAGTCCATGGCCCTCCGGGTACGGGAGCGGATCGGGCCGTACGGATGGATGGACTTCTTCGGCGCGTATCTGCGGACCCCCCATCTCGCCGTACACCGCGTCCGCCTCCCGGTGCTCACCGTCGCGGGCGAGAACGACTTCGCCGCGCGCCCCACGGACGCGGCGGCGCTCGACCGGGCGCTGCCCGCCGGACGTCTCGAACTCCTGCCGTCCTGCGGGCACTTCCCGATGGCCGAGCAGCCCGCCCGGTTCGGTGAACTCCTCACCGACTTCCTCGGTTCGCTCACCGCCGCACCCCATCCCCCCGGCGGCCCGCCGCCGGCCATCACCTCACTGGAGATGACGTGATAGAGGCCTCAGTCTCTGCTGCCCGCCCGCTGCCCACCGCCTCCCCGGTGACCCGGCGGACCACGACGGTCCGGCTCAGGCCCCGTTTCGAGGGGTCGAACATCTGCACCTGGATCGGCTTCAAGCACGTCAACTACCTGGTGGAAGAGGCCGTTCTCGAACACTTCCGGCGCGGTGGCTGGGCCGCCGGGATGCTGTACGAGGACTACGGGCTCTGCGTCGACATCGTGGACATCAACGCCCGGATCCTGTCCGCCACGCACATCGACGACGACGTGACGGCGCAGGTCGTGCCGGAGGAGCAGCCCGTCGACGGGGAGATGGCACTCTCCGTCACCCTTCATGTGGACGGCCCGACGCCGGTGAAGACCGTCGCCGCGAAGGTACGGGTGGCCCTGCGCGTCGACCCTCGCGGGGGCGGCGCCGCACCGGTCCCCGCCCCGGTCGAACCGTTCGCCGTGGACCGGATCGCACGCTCCGCGCTCGTCCAGGTGCCACTCGCCGCGGCGCCGCCGGCCAAGGCCGAGGACGGTGAGGCGCTGCTCGCCGAGCTGACCGGCCACTCCAACGCGTACGGGTGGAAGTGGCGGGTCCCGTACTTCTACTGCCACTTCACCGAGCGTCTGCAGATGTCGGGCTATCTGCGTCTGATGGAGGAGGCGGTCGACCTGTTCCTGGAGGACCGCGGCATCTCCATCAAGCGGCTGCTCGACGAGCAGGACTGGATTCCGGTGGTGCCGCAGAACTCGGTCTCCATGCTGGAGGAGGTGGGGATGGAGGAGGAGCTGTACACGGTCCTCACTGTCGAGAACGTGTTCAAGCGGCTCACCTACACGGCCCGGATGGACTGCTACGTGCTGCGGGACGGCGTTCCGGTGCACACGGCGACGGGCCGGATCACCCATGGGTACGCGAAGATCGAGAGCCGTCACGACTGGAGCCTGGCGGAGTTCGACGACCGGATGATCCGCGGCCTGAACGGGCAGCAGGGCTGATGGAGCCCGTCCTCATCACCGGCACCGGGGCCGTGACCTGTCACGGCCCCGGGACGCGCGCGCTGTGGGACGCGATGACGACGGGTGCCGCCCGGCCGCCCGACAAGCTCCCCGATCCGTACGCCCGGATGGATCTGCCGCTGATGTACCTGGTGCCCGAGGACGGGCCGGCGGACCGGGCCGGGCACCGGTCCGCGGACGGGGCCGGGCGGGCGACGTCGTTCGCGCTCGCCGCGGCCCGGGAGGCGCTCGCCGAGGCCGGGATCGAGCCGGGGCACCTGCCCGCGAGCCGGACCGCGGTCGTGCTCGGCACCTGCATGGGGTCCACCGGGGAGCAGGAGCGGGACCGGGTCGAGGAACGGCGGTCCTGGGCGTCGTCGGACGGGGAGGAGTGGCGTCCCGGCTTCGACGTCGCCTCCGGGCTCGCGGCGGCCCTCGGCGTCGGCGGTGTCGTCACGAGTGTGAGCAACGCCTGCGCGGCGAGCGGCTTCGCGCTGGGCATCGCCGCCGACCTCATCCGCTGCGGCGAGGCCGACGTGGTGATCAGCGGCGGGGCCGACGCCTACTCCCGCATCGCGCTGGCGAGCTTCAACCGGATGGGAGCCGTGGACCCCAGGGGCTGCCGTCCGTTCGCGGTGGACCGGGCGGGGACGGTGTTCGGCGAGGGTGCGGCCGTGGTGGTCCTGGAGTCGGCCGCGCACGCCGCGGCCCGCGGGGCACGCCCGTCGGCCGAACTGGCGGACTGCGGCTGGAGCTGCGACGCCCACCATCCGACGGCGCCCGAGCCGGGCGGCGAGCAGATCACCCGGACGATGCGGCTGACGCTTCGGGCGTCGGGGCTCGGTCCCGACGACATCGGCTGTGTCATCCCGCACGGAACGGGCACCCGGCTCAACGACCAGGTGGAGAGCGCGGCGCTGAACAGCGTGTTCGCCGGCGCGGACGGCGGGGTGCCGCCGCTCTACAGTCTGAAGGCGCTCATCGGCCACACCGGTGGCGCCGCCGCGGGGCTCGCCGCGGTCGCCGCGACACTCGTCGTGCGGCACGGGTCCGTACCCGGCAACGTGCCTGTGGGCCGGCAGGACCCGGAGTGCGCCGTCCCGGTGTTCCCGGCCCCGGTCCCGCTCGGGAACCCGGCGGTGCTGGTGAACGCCTACGCGTTCGGCGGCAACAACGCCTCGTTCGTGGTCCGGGAGGCGGTCCCGTGCTGACGGTCGCCCAGGACGAGGTGGTGGTGACGGGCGTGGGCCTGGTGTCGCCCCGGCGGACCCCGGCCGGTGTGCTGGACCCCGGTCCCACGGTCGCGGACGCCGAATGGTTCGACGCGCGGGCCGAGCTGGGGCCGCGCGGCCACAAGTACCTGCCGCCCGGGGCCCGTTATCTGCTGGCCGCGGGCCGTCGGGCGCTGCGGGCGGCCGGCCCGGTGGACGAGGTGCCGCCGGAGCTGCGCGGCCTGGTCCTCGGGACGAACAGCGCCCTCGCCCCGCTGTTCCGGGACATGGACCGGACGGTGATCGAGAGCGGCGCCGAGCGCCTCAGCCCGGCGACCGCTCCCTACTTCGCGATCAACGTCCTCGCCAGCAGGCTCGCCTCGGAGGAGATGTTCAAGGGGTTCAGTCTGACGCTCACCTCCCCGGCCGTGGCCGGCCTGGAGGCGGTGGAGGTCGCGACGCGCGCACTGCGCCTCGGCCGGGCCCGTACGGTGCTCGTCACCGCGGCCGAGGACCGGGTCCCGCCGGGGGAACCCGGCGCCGGGAGCGGCGAGGAGGGCGCCGTGGGTCTCGTCCTCGAACCCCGGGCGCACGCGGAGCGGCGCGGAGCGCACATCCAGGGGGTGTGCCGCGTCCGCTCGGCCTTCGTGCCTCCGGCCGGCGGGCGGGACGCACCGGGCGGGGAACTGAGCCGCCGCGTGGCGGACCTGGTCCACGCACTGTGCCCGGAGTGGGAGCGGCGCCCCCTGCCGGTGTACGCGGTCCTCGACGGCTCGGCGCGCGGCCGGGCCGTCGCCCGGGAACTCGCGGCGCTGACCGGCGGGGCGCGGCCGTTGTACGAGAGGACCGCGGGCGCGGGGTGCCTCGCCCCGCTGCTGCACGCGGGGGCCCTGCTCTCCACCGGGGCCGAGGACTGCGTCGTCGTCACCGCGACGGCGACCGGACAGCTCGCGGCGGCCCGCGTCGGCGGCGCCGCCACTCACCATCACCCGGCGGGAGGGATCGATGCCGAAGTCTCTGCGTGACAGCTGGTGTCTGGTACTGGGAGTCTCCAGCGGCATGGGCCGGGCGACCGCCCTGGCCCTGGCCGAGGAGGGCGCCCACATCATCGGGGTGCACTTCGACCACGGCGAAGCGGCGGCGCGGGCCAAGGAGCTGGAGGGCGAGCTACGGGCGCTCGGGTCCCGGGCCCACCTGTTCAACGCCAATGCCGCCGCCGCCCGCACCCGGCAGCAACTCATCCCCACCATCACAGAGTTGACCGGCGGGGCGGGTCTGCTGACGGTGCTGCACTCGCTGGCCTTCGGGTCCCTCGTACCGTTCCTTCCGCGGGACGACGACAAGACCGTCCTCACCCCGCGGCAGATGGACATGACGCTCGACGTCATGGCGCACAGCCTCGTGTACTGGACGCAGGATCTGATGGCGGCGGGGCTGCTGCACCACGGCGCGAAGATCCTCGCCATGACCAGCGCCGGGACGAGCCAGGTGCTGCCGAGCTACGGGGCCGTGTCGGCGGCCAAGGCGGCACTGGAGTCGCATGTACGTCAGCTCGCCTGCGAACTGGCGCCGCACGGCGTCTCGGTGAACGCGCTGCGGGCGGGTGTCACCGTCACCCCGTCGCTGCTGCGCATCCCGGGCCACGCCGAGTTCGTGGACCGGTCCGCCTCGGTCAACCCGCACGGCCGGCTGACGAGGCCCGAGGACGTGGCCGACGTGGTCGTGATGCTCTCGCGCGCCGAGTCCTCGTGGCTCACCGGCAACACCATCGGCGTCGACGGCGCGGAGCTGGTCGCCGCGGGAACCACCTGGAACAGGAACCGCGGCGACGACGCGCCGCACGAGGGAAGGGGCGCCCACTGATGGCTGTCATCTCACCGGCCCGCAGGTCCACCGTGATCTCGGACTGGTCCGCGCTGTCGCCGTACGGCATCGGCGGCGAGGCGTTCACGGAAGGGGTGCGGGCCGGACGGACCGTCGTCCCCCGGCTCAACAGCGAGGAATGGCAGGCCCCTTCCGACCAGGTCTGCCTCGTCCCCGGCTTCGACGTGGTCGAGGCGCTGGGCAGCCGGGGCACCCGTTCCATGGACCGGCTCACCGGCATCACGGTGGCCACGCTCGGCTCGCTCCTCGAACCGTTCGGGTCGCGCAAGCCGCTCCCCGCGGCCCCCGAGAGGGTCGGGCTCGTCCTCGGCACGGGCTCCGGCAGCGTGCAGAGCACCATGGACTTCACCCGGGACTCCCTCACCGGCGCCAAGCCCTTCTACGTCGACCCGGCGCGCTTCCCGAACACGGTGATGAACCGGGCCGCCGGCCAGAGCGCCATCTGGTACGGATTCAAGGGACCGAACGCCACCCTCGCGGGGGGCCCGCTGACCGGACTGCAGGCCCTGCGCTACGCGACACGGCTGCGCGAGCGGGGGCACTGCGAGGCCGTGCTGTGCGGCGCGGTCGAGGAGTTCTCGGTGCAGCGCGCCTGGCTGGACTGGCACACCGGCGATCCCCGCGACAGGGGCGCGACCCCGCTCGCCGAGGGCTGCGCCATGTTCCTCCTGGAGGACGCGGACTCCGCCGCGCGGCAGGGCCGCCGGCCGCGCGCGGAGATCCTCTCGGCACGGTTCGCCGCGTTCCACTCTCCGGAGGACCTGCGCCCGACGCTCGTACGGTGCATCCGCAACGCCCTGCGGGACGCGGGGGTGAGTCCCGCCGAGGTACGCCTCGCGGCTCCTTCGGACGCCACCGGCGGCCCGCCCGGAGTCGAGGCGGAAGCCCTCGCCGAGGCGATGGACGGCACCGAGGCCGAACTCGTGCGGGTCCGCGACCTGTTCGGGGACGCCTCCGCCGCGTCGGCCGCCCTGCAGCTCGCCGCCGTGCTCGCCGTCGGCCCGACCGGACCCGGTGACGGAGGCGTCGCCCTGGTGACCTCCCTCGACGGGGACGGCCTCGTCGCCTGTACGGTCCTGCGCCTGCTGTGACCCCCGACCGTGCCGTGGCCCGCCCACCGCACCCCCGATCGTCCCTCCCCCGGAAAGGAAGCCCATGTCCGAGCAGACCGGCACCGAACTGGACCTGGAAGCGCTGCGCGTCCTGATCGCCGAGATCCTGGACGTCGACGTCGCGGAGGTCTCCGACGACGCGCACTTCGTCAACGACCTGGGCGTGGACTCGCTCATGGCCCTGGAGATCACCGTCCGCCTGGAGCAGGAGTTCTCCGTCACGCTGGCCGAGGAGGAGCTGCAGAAGATCTCCACCCTGGCGACGACCCACGCACTCCTCGAAGAGACGCTGCGGGCCGCCTCATGACGGGGACGGCGCCCTCGCTGCTCGGACTGGCCGCGCGGACGGTGGAGTTCACGGACGACACGGTGACGGCTCTGGCCACGGTCGATCCCGGGTACGAGGCGTTCCCTGGGCACTATCCGGGGTTCCCCGTGTTCCCCGGGGTCGGCCTCATCGAATTGGCCGACGGCACGGTGACGGCCGACCAGGAGCGCCGGGGCCGCACCGTGGAGCTCATCGGCGTGGAGCTCTGCCGGTTCCGCGAACCCGTCTTCCCGGGCGACGAACTGACGATCCGGGTGACGTACCACGCACCGCGGGCGGGCGACTCCGGGGTGCGCTCCACGGTGGCGATCGACACGGGGCGGGGCCGAGCCGCCGACCTGCGGATCGTCCACGAGCACCGGCCGGCGGCCGGGCCCGGAGGTGCGGTGTGACCAGGCAGCCGGAGTCGGCGGACGTCGCCGGCATCACCCGGATCATTCCGCACCGCTACCCGATGCTGCTCGTCGACCGGGTGACCGCCGCCGTGCCCGGGGAGCGGCTCACCGCCGTCAAGGCCGTCACGGTGAACGAACCGCACTACCGCAGGGTGCCGGCCGGTGCCACGTCGGCCGGGTTCCGCTATCCGCTGCCGCTGCTCGTGGAGTCCTGGGCGCAGGCGGCGGTCCTGCTCGCCGTCTGGGACACCCCCAACCCCGATGTGACCACCGGCAAGGTGGAACTCGCCGGAGCGCTGGACCGGATGCGGTTCGGCCACCCCGTGTATCCGGGTGATGTGCTCGAACACGAGGTGCACGTCGTCCGCGCGGTCGGTGACACCACCCTGCTCGCCGGACGGACCCTGGTCGGCGGCTCCACGGCGCTGGAGGTCGGGAACTTCATCGTCGCCCTCCGCCCGCTGTCCGATCTCGCCCAGCCCCAGCCCCAGCCCCTTCACTGAGGAGTCACGAGCATGCCCGGACAGGACCGTCCCGTCGCCCTGGTCACCGGTGGATCCCGGGGGATCGGGCGCGCGGTGGTGCAACGGCTGGCCCAGGACGGCTACGACATCGCGTTCTGCTACCGCTCCCAGCCCGAGTCGGCCGAGAAGACCGCGGAGCTGGCCCGTACGACGGGGGCGCGCGTCCTCGCCCATCGGGCCGACGTCGCCGATCCGGCCGCCGCCCGGGCCTTCGTCGCGCTGACGGAGAAGGAGGTGGGGCCGGTCGACACGGTGGTCAGCTGCGCGGGGATCATCCGCGACAAGCCCCTGGTGCTGATGGCCCAGGAGGACTGGCAGGACGTCGTCGACGTCAATCTGAACGGCACCTACAACATCTGCCGGGCCGCGGTCTTCCCGATGATGAAGCGCCGCGCCGGATCCCTGGTGACCCTCTCCTCGGTGGCCGGTGTGTACGGCAACGTCGGGCAGTCCAACTACGCCGCCACCAAGGCCGGGATCATCGGCTTCACCCGGTCCGTGGCCAAGGAGTTGGGGCGCTACGGCATCCGCGCGAACGTCGTCGCGCCGGGGTTCGTCGCCACCGACATGACCGCGGAACTGAGCGGTGCCGTCGCCGAGCAGATGCGGGAGCGCATCGCGCTCGACCGTTTCGGCGAGCCCGAAGAGGTCGCGGACCTGGTGTCGTTCCTGGTCTCCGACCGTGCCGCGTACATCACGGGCCAGGTCGTGCAGATCGACGGCGGCATCTCTCTCTGACTACTCCGACTCCGACCCTGACCTCCGACTCCGACCTCTGAAGGGGGACGGTGATGGCACCACCCGACCGCGGCGCCGGCCGGACGGCCGTACCGAAGCGCCGCTTCTACTTCTCCTTGCGCAGCCCTTATTCCTGGCTCGCCCACCATGATCTGATGAACCACCATGCCGGGCCGGCCGACACCCTGGAGTGGGTGCCGTACTGGGAGCCCGACGAACGGACCACGGCTCTGCTCTCCGACACGGGCAGCACGTTCGTGTACACGCAGATGTCGCGCGCCAAGCATTTCTACATCCTCGCCGATGTGCGTCGACTGGCGAACGACCGTGGCCTGAAGGTCAGTTGGCCGGTCGATCACGCGCCGGTGTGGGAGGTGCCGCACCTGGCGTATCTCGCCGCCCGCCGCCGGGGGCTCGGACCGGCCTTCGTCGAGCAGGCCCAGCAGGCCCGCTGGCAGGAGGGGCTGGACATCTGCGACCGGGCCACCATGGCCGGGATCGCCGACCGGCTGGGCCTGGCCCGGGACGTCCTCACCGGGGCCGCCGACGATCCGGGGCTGCGCGAGGAAGGCGCCGAGGCACTGCGGTCGGCGATCCGCGAAGGCGTGTTCGGGGTTCCGTTCTTCGTCAACGGTCACGACAAGTACTGGGGCGTCGACCGGCTCTCCGCCTTCCTCGCCTCGTTGGCCCCGGACACTGACGCGGGCGGCGGTCCCGGTCCCAGTTCCGCTTCCGCTTCCGCTTCCGAGTCGGTCGCGGCGGAGGCGGACGTCCGCCCGGGAGGTGACATCGGCCATGCGGGTGGATGCGGCTGATCCGTCGGGGACGTTCGCGCCCCTCGGCCCTGAGACGGTGTCCGAGGTCGTCACCTCCGGCGACTGGACGTTCGGGGTCCACCGACAGGGCACCGGGACGCCCGTGGTGCTGCTGCACGGGCTGCTCACCGACAGCAGGGTCTGGCTCCCGGTCATGGCCGGGCTCCGTCACGAGCACCCCGTCGTCGCGGTCGACGGGCCCGGGCACGGTCTCGCCCCGGCCCGTGGCACCCCGTACACCCTGGAGGAGGAGGTGGACCGGCTCGCCGATGCCTACCGGGCGCTCGGTGACGGCCGCCCCACGGTCTGGGTCGGCCACTCGATGGGCGGAATGAAGGCGCTGCGGATGGCGCTGCGGCATCCCTCCCTGGTCTCGGGACTCGTGCTCGTCGACACCCAGCCCTATGCCGAGCCGGAGTCGACGGCCCGGCCGTTCCTGGCGATGGTCGAGACCGTCTTGAGCTACGGGATGAGCGAGGATCTCGCCCGGATGGTCGCGCGGCTGAACTTCCACCGCTCGTTCCAGGGCAGCGACCCCGCCCGGTACTGGATCGATCACTTCCGCACCCTGACGGGTGAGCGGATCGAGCAGGCCTGCAACTCGGTCTACACGCGCGGCGACATCGCGGACCTGTTGCCGGGCATCACCGTCCCGACGCTGGTCGTGCACGGGAGCGGCGACGTACCGATCCGGCCTCCGGTCGCCGCCCGCTACACGACGCTCCTCCCGCACGCCCGGCTCGTCGAGCTCCCGGACACCGGTCACACCCCGCCGGTCGAGCGCCCGATCGAACTCCTGGCCCTGATCGAGGAGTTCCTCAAGGCCGGTGCACGTGCGCAGTCCTCGCCCACATCAGCTCTGGAGGATCAGTGACGACCATGCGACAGCCCGCGGTGGAGACCGTCACCGCGGCCCATGTCCGCTTCCTGGACCTTCCCGAGGAGGCCGGACGTTTCGCGCTGATCACGCTCGACAACGGTCTTCCCCCGATGGGTCCCGCGATGCGGCCGGCCACGTTCGGCCCCGAAGGGCTCGCCGCCCTCGACGCGGCGCTCGACACCGTGGCGGCCGCGGCCCGTGCGGGCGAGATCGCGGGTGTCGGGATCACCGGCAAGGCGTTCGTGTTCAGCACCGGCGCCGATCTCGCTCTCGCGGCGGCCGTCACCTCCCGCGAGGAAGCTTCCGCGACGCTCCGCCAGGGCACCCGGGTCTTCCGCCGGCTGGGTGAACTCCCCGTGCCCAGCTTCGCGTTCGTCAACGGCGTGGCCATCGGCGGCGGGGTCGAACTGGCGCTGCACTGCACGTACCGGACCCTGTCCCGCAGCGCTCCGGCCCTCGCGCTGCCCGAGTGCTCGCTCGGTCTCGTCCCGGCCTGGGGCGGCGCCTGGCTGCTGCCGCGGCTGGTCGGTCCGGACACCTCGGTCACGCTCATGCTCGACCACCCCCTGGCCGGCCGCCGGATGCTCGACGCGCCGACCGCACACGGCCTCGGTCTCGCCGACACGCTGGTGGAACCCGGCGGGTTCCTCCAGCTCTCGCTGCAGTGGGCGGCGGACGTGCTGTCCGGCACCACCGTCGTCGAACGCGCGGGCACCTTCGACGACGCGGCCTGGGACACCGCCCTCGACCGCGGCCGCGAGGTGGTCGCGGCCCGCACCCACGGCGTGCTGCCCGCGCCGCGACACCTGCTGGAACTGCTGGAACTCGCCCGCCGCGGCGAGCGGGACGAGGTGTTCGCCGCGGCCGAGGAAGCGGCCACCGAACTGTTCATGAGCCGGGAGTTCCGTGCGAGTCTCTACGCCCTCCGGCTCACTCAGACGCACGCCGCCGGCCATCCCGGGCAGCCCGACCCGCGTCGGGCACGACCCGTGAGGCGGATCGGGATCCTCGGCTCGGGAGCGACGGCCCGGCGGCTCGCCCTGCTGTGCCTGACGAAGCTCCGCATCCCCGTCGTGCTGGTCGACGACGGCCAGGAGACGGTGGACGCCGCGCTCGCCCACGTCCGCAAGGAGCTGGACCGGCTGGTGGCCGAGGGCAGGATCAGCGCCGACGGAGCCGACAGCTGCGCCGGGCTGATCAGCGTGAGTACGGAGCCTGCGACGGCTCTGGCGGCGGCCGACGCGGTGATCGAGGCGACGCCGGGCGACCTGGAGGCCGTACGGGAATCGCTGCGGCGCGCCGAGAACGCCGTCCCCGTGACGTGTCCGCTGGTGTCCACCACACCCGTGTGGTCCCGCAGTGAGCTGGTGGCGGGGCTGAAGTCCCCCGAGCGGCTGGTGCGACTGCACTTCCCGAACGTGGGTGAGACGGGGGCGCTGGCCGAACTGGCCGGCTCACGGGAGGTGGACGAGGCCGCCCGGGCCACCGCCGGGCAGCTTGCGGGCAAGCTCGGCATGCAGTGTCTTCCCGTGGCCGACTCCCCCGGGCTCGTGGTGAACCGGCTGCGGGCCCGTTTCCTCGGCACCCTGCTCGCCGCGGCCGGGGAATCGGCCGGGGCCGGGGACGCGGCCGCCGCGATCGACGGGGCGTGCGAGGAGCTGGCCCTGCCCGTGCCGCCGTCGCGCGTGCTGCGGGAGCTGGGCGAGGAGACCGTGGGCCGGCTCCTGGAGACCATGCCCGGAGACCCTCCCGGCGGCGGAATCACGCCCGGCGCCCCGCTGGACGGCGCGCTGGCCGCCCTCGCCCACGAGATCCGCCTGCTGGTCGACGAGGGCGTCGTCGCGGACGCGCGGGACGTGGACTTCGCGCTGCTCACCTGTGGGGACTGGCCCTTCCACCTCGGCGGCGTGACTCCCCGTCTGGACGACAGCGGCATCTCCGAGAAGACCCTCGGCCGGCGCCTGGGCGAGTGGCCGACCGCCCCGGGCACGGACGCCTAGAGGGTGTCCGGAAAGCAGCGCCGTCTGCCCGACGGGCCAGGCGGGACTTTCCGGACACTACCCAGGGGTTCTCGGCGAGCCCGGCCCGATCCGCAAGACACCCCCTAGGAGCCGTCGATGACCTTGCAGAACTTCGAGGCCGGGCCGTCGGTCGACGCGGCCGCGCCCGTCGGCGCGGCCGCGGAGGAGACGGTCGGCGTGTTCGAGCCCGCCGCGTGGCCCGTCGCCCTGGCCGTTCCCACGGGGAGCGACGCGGACATCTGGCTGCTCCGGGTGCCGTCGGCCTGGCTGACGGAGACCCCGCTGAACGACGCCGTCCTGGACGGGACGGAGCGGCGGCGCGCGGCGGCCTTCATCCACCCCGCCGACCGGGCCGGATACGTGGCCGCCCATGTCGCCCTGCGACGGCTCCTGGGGGCCTATCTCGGCGTCTCCGCCCGGTCGGTGCGCTATCGCAGGGACCCGTGCCCGTGCTGCGGCGGCCCGCACGGACGGCCCACGCTGCTCGCCTCGTCCCCGCCGTACTTCTCGCTCTCCCACGCCGGTGACCTGGTGCTCATCGGGGTGGCGGGGGTGCCGATCGGCGTGGACGTCGAACGCCGTCCCCAGGCGCATACGGTCACCGCGGTCTCCGGGCTGCTGCACCCCTGTGAGCGCGACGGAATCACGGCCGCCGCCCCGGAGCGGCGGGCCGCGGTCTTCACCCGGCTGTGGGCGCGCAAGGAGGCCTACCTCAAGGGCCTCGGCAGCGGTCTGGGGCGGGCACCGAACCTCGACTGCACCAGCGGGGATCCGGGGGCACCGGCCCCGCCCGCCGGCTGGCAACTGATGGACCTGCCGGTGGGGACCGCGCATGTCGCGGCGGCGGTGCGCGGTACGGCGCCGGGAGAGGTGGTGCTGCGGGAGCTGGGGGTGGAGGGCGTGCTGGCGCCGTTCGGCGGCGTCCCGGGCCACGGCTCCACGGGACCCCGTCGATGAGCACATGGAAGAGGCATCACGCCATGGGCCGCCTGCCGGCCCTCCTCTCCCGCTGCTGGCGGCCGGTCATGCGAGCGCTGGTCGGCTACGGCAGCCTGTGGACCCCCCAGGTGGTGCCGGAGCTCCTGGAGCCGTCCTGGCCACCCCCGTCGGCGGCACCCGTGCTCATGGCCGAACCGCCCGCGTGCCACCCCGAACGGCTCACCCCCGATGTGCCGTTGAGCCAGGTCGAGCTCTCCCTGCAGCAACGGTTGTACGCGCGGGGGCCCGAGCGCTGACCCCGCACGGGAGCCCTTCCCGTCGACCCTTCCGCCTCCCTCATGCCCCCTCCCGCCTCCCCTCCCGCACGTTCGTACGACGAGGAGCTGTCATGCCCGTGACCCACGGTCCGCGCGAGACCGCCACGGCGCCGCCCGATGCCACGGTGACGGGCTGGGCACTCGCCGCCCGCGGCGGCGATCCCGAAGCCGTCGACCGCTTCTTCCGCGCCGTGCACCATGACGTGTGGCGTTTCGTGGCCCATCTGAGCGCCGACGCCCAGTCGGCCGACGACCTGACTCAGGAGACCCTTCTCCGCGCGCTCATGGGACTGCGTCGCTTCGAGGGCCGCTCGTCCGCGCGGACCTGGGTGCTGTCCATCGCCCGGCGCGCCGTGGTCGACAGCTACCGGCGCTCGGCCACCCAGCCCCGCCTCTCTCCCGCCGACGACTGGCAGTCCGCCGCCGAGCGGGTCCAGCCGCGCAACGTCCCCGGATTCGACGACGGCGTCGCGCTCTCCGCCCTGGTCGCCACGCTGCCCGACGAACGCCGCGAGGCGTTCGTCCTCACCCAGTTGCTGGGCCTGCCGTACGCCGAGGCGGCGCTGGTCAGCCGCTGTCCGGTGGGTACGGTGCGCTCCCGCGTGTCCCGCGCCCGCACCTCTCTGCTCCAGGATCTGCACGCCGCCGAACACCTCGGCTCGTCGGCGGACGGGTAGGTGCGTGATGCATGGACCGGCGACGGCAAGCTGGCTGCTGGTGGCCCTGTGCGTGGCGGTCGGGACCACCGCCTGCCTGCTGCGGTGGCGCGGCGGCGGGGAGAGCCCCGCGAGGGCGGGCGACGAGGCCCTCATGGGCTTCGGGATGGCGGCCATGGCGGTACCCGCCCTGGTGTTCACGCCGCCCGCGTGGGTCTGGACGGTGTACGGGATGGTCTTCGGCGGCGCGGCACTGAGGGCCCTGTGGTCGGCGCGCGGCGAGCGCCGCCATCTGCACCATGCCGTCGGCTCTCTGGCGATGGTCTACATGGCCGTCGTGATGGCCACGTCCGCGGGCGGCGCCCACGCCGGGCACGGGCCCGGCGGGGCAACGCTGTTGACCGGTCTGCTGCTGGCCTACTACGCCCGGTACGTGCTGTGGGCCGGCTTCCGGCTGGTGGGGGCGGACCTGGCGTCCGCCGGCCGGCTCTCGATGGGCGTCGGAATGCTCACCATGCTGATGACGATGTGAGGTCACCGCAGCGCGCCCCCTTCCTCGACAGGGTCCTCCGTGACAGGGTCCTCCGTTCGCCCGGCCGAAGACGAGGCGGCGGTTCACTCGCCGGCCACGTCCAGGAGCCGGCGGGTGCGGGCGCTCGCCCCGCTGAGTGCGAGCGGGATGCCCAGGCTCGCGCACATGCGGTGGGCGCGGGCGAGTGCGCTGAGGGTGGCCGGGGTGGGCTCGGCGGTGGGGACGGCGACGACCACCCGGGTCGGCCGGTGCGACTGGACCAGGGCCTGGATCTGGAGGGCGGCGGCGGCCCGGTTGGTGACGTCCAGGTCGCGGTGGAGCGTCACGTGCAGGGCATGGTGACGTACGGCGTGACTGATGAGCATGGTGTCCCTCCGCGCAGGACGACGAAGGCCCACAACTGGACACGCTGTGGGCGGTTCGTCCGAGGATGTCATGGGGACCGGGCCGGTGGCGCTCTCGTGACGCCAACGGCGTGGAGTGTCCACCCGGGACGCCTCGAATTCACGTATATGAATCCGGGCGGCCCGGGGACTAGGGTGAAGCAGGCCGGGGGTGAACCGGTCGGTATTTCGAACGTGACCTTCCCTCACCGGGCGACCCACCAGGCGGTGTTCATGACCCAGTTCGACCTGCCCCTCGACCAACTCCGGACGCACCGGAGCGCGTCCGTGGAGCCCGAGGACTTCGACGCCTTCTGGGCGAAGACGCTCGGCGAGGCCCGCGCGCACGAGCTGGACGCACGCTTCGAGGCCGTCCCGACGGGGCTCGCCACGGTGGAGGCCTTCGACGTGACCTTCGCCGGATTCGACGGGCAGCCGGTCAAGGGCTGGTTCGTGCTGCCCGCCGGCACCTCCCAACCGCTTCCGGTCGTGGTGGAGTTCCTCGGCTACGGCGGCGGGCGCGGCCTTCCGCACACCCATCTGCTCTGGGCCTCGGCCGGATTCGCGCACTTCGTGATGGACACGCGCGGGCAGGGCAGCGGCTGGGCCACCGGTGACACCCCGGACCCGGTGGGCAGCGCGCCCTCGTTCCCCGGCTTCATGACCCGGGGCGTCGAGGATCCGTACACCTACTACTACCGGCGGCTGTTCACGGACGCGGTCCGCGCCGTGGAGGCCGCCCGCTCGCACCCGCTGGTGGACGCGAGCCGCACGGCGGTGACGGGCGTCAGCCAGGGCGGCGGGATCACGCTCGCCGTGGCGGGACTCGTACGGAACCTGGTGGCGGTCGCGGCGGACGTGCCGTTCCTGTGCGACTTCCCGCGTGCGACGACGATCACGGACCGCACGCCGTACCGCGAGATAGGCAACTACCTCAAGACGCATCGCGGCCGGGTACGGCAGGTCCAGGAGACGCTCTCCTACTTCGACGGGGTCCACTTCGCGGCCCGCGCCACGGCCCCGGCCCTGTTCTCGACGGCCCTGGAGGACCTGACGTGCCCGCCGTCGACGGTGTTCGCGGCCTTCAACGCGTACGCCGGGGACGAGAAGGCGATCGAGGTGTACGACTTCAACGACCACGAGGGCGGCGGCGCCTTCCAGCAGGCGGCCCAGCTCCGCTGGCTGCCGGGGAAGCTCCGCGGCTGACCCGGCGGTGCCGCCGTGTTCCGGGGTGAAAGGATCACCGTCGTGAACAGCGCGCGTGTGTGGAGCGACGGACCGGTGGGCGACGAGGCGGCGGACGGCGTTCTGTCCCGGCTGCTGGGCGGGGCAGGACCCGGGGTGGCGGATCGGAGGATCGTGACCGGCGCCCTCGTCTGCCGGTACTGCGGCGCGGACCGGTTCGAGGTGACCGCCTGGGAGTGCTTCTGTGACGGTTGCTGTCTGCCGATCGGCGTGCGGGACGGGGACGTGCGCTCCGAGACGACGGTCTGGGAACTCGAACCCTCCGCCCTTCCCGAACCGAGCCCTTCGCCGGCGATGGTCAGATGTCCTGCGGGACACGACCTGTTCCAGGTGGCCGCCGCGTACACGCTCGGCACGGACGGGGACGTCCGGCGCGTGTCGGTCGGCCTGCGGTGTCCCGCCGACGGCGCGCTGAGCCTGTTCGTCGACGACGCGCGCGTGGTGCCGAGGACGACCTGACGCGCGGCCCCGGCCCTCGTCGGGGCACACAGCGGATGGGCCGGAGCCCGAGCCGTGCAGCGGGCTCGGGCTCCGGCGGGGTGCACGGGTGTCGTGCACGGGCGTGGTGCCCGCCTCCAGGACGGGCCGCACGCTCACTGGTTTCAGTGCCAGTACTTCATGGTCGTACCTCCTCCCCCGTGTGTGGACGCAGTGTGACCTCGAAGCGGTCGAGACCGCGAAGGGTCAGATTGCGCCGGTGGTCGGGTTCCGCGACTGCCCGTGCGTCGGGATAGTCCCTGGCCAGGGATCCGAGGACCGATCCGGTGAGCCGGATCGCCATGGACGCGCCCAGACAGGCATGGGCCCCGCGGCCGAACCCGAGGTGCGGGTTCGGGGCGCGGTCGAGTCGCAGCTCTGTGGGGTGGTCGAAACGGAGCGGGTCGTGGTTGGCCGCGCCCAGGAAGAGCGTGACCGGATCACCCGCCTTCATCGTGACGCCACCCAGTTCGGTGTCGGTGACGCAGACCCGGGCGTCCGCCTGGACCGGTGCGTCGTACCGGATGAGTTCGTCCACGGCCGTGGCCGGGGTCGCCCGGAACGCGCCGAGCGCTCCGGGGGTGGTGAGAAGGGCGGCCGCCGCATTGCCGAGCAGCCGGGAGGCCGATTCGTAGCCCGCGTGGAGGACGGCGCGCAGACTGTTGCGCAGAACCGTTTCTGCCACGCCGCTGTCCGCCGCGTGCTCGGCGACGTAGGCGATGAGGCCTTCCTTGGGCGGGTCGGCGAGCCACCCGCCCGCGTACTCGGCGAGCCGGGCGCGGGCCGCTACGGCCGGCTCGTGCTTCTCGGGCCAGAGCCCGGCGTCCATGCCGTCGACGACGGTACGGGACATGGGCACGAACCAGTCGAGCTCGGGGGCCGGGACGCCGAGGAACGCGGTCACGAAGCGGAGGGCCACCGGTTCCGCGAGCTCCCCGACGAGGTCGAAGGAGGGACGCCGGGCCAACTCGGCGAGGAGATCGTCGATCTGCCCCTCCAGGCCGTCGTGCAGCGCCTGGCGGTCCTGCGCCCGGAAGCCGTCGAGCAGCAGGTGCCGGATGGCGGTGTGCTCGGGCGGGTCGAGGGTCTGCACGCTGAGGAGCGGTGCGGGAATGTCCTCCCCGGCGCGGCGCCAGTCGGAGGCGAAACAGTTACTGTCGGTGAGCACGGCGAGGCAGTCGGCATGTCGGGTCAGGACCCAGGAACCGAGCAGTTCGTGCCAGAAGACGGGTGAGGTCTCACGCATCCGGGCGTACGAGGGGTAGGGGTTCCGCAGGATCGACGGACGGGCCAGATCCAGAATCGGGTCCACGGCTGCCGCTTGCTCCACGAAACGTCTCCCCCTGCGCATAGGGCCTGGTTGAGGCCTTGGCTGCTACCGAGTCGAGCCTTACGAGGCACCGGACACCGGTGGGTGGAGCGCCTCGTCGATCTTGTCACCGACTGTTCGCCGGTCCTTCGCCGTACATCATTCGAGCCGAGCGCCGGTGACGCTACCACGCAACTTGGGTGGCTGGTATGACTACTTGCAAGAGATCTTTCACAAAGCTTCGGGGAGTTACGGAAGATGACCGGTCAAGAGCAGACAATCGTTCACGATGTCCCGGTAAACGTCGCTCAACAGCCCAACCCCTACCCGCTCTTCGAGCGCATCCGCGAGCACGGCGTCGTCCAGCGCGTGCGGCTGAATCCCACCCTTGAAGTCTGGATGGTCACGGGTTACGACGAGGCGGTGGCCGCCCTCACCGACCCCCGGCTCAGCAGTAGTCCCGTAGGGGTGACCGGACTTGAGGAGGAGATGGCCCATCAGGAGCGCACCAACGTCCTGATGGCCAGCATGCTCGTCGCCAACGGCGAGGACCACACCCGGCTGCGCAACCTCGTCTCGAAGGCCTTCACGGCCCGACGGGTGGAGCAGCTCGCGCCCCGCGTCCAGGCGCACACCGACGCCTTCCTCGACGCGATCGCGGCACGCGGAACCGCCGATCTGGTCTCGGAGTTCGCCCTGCCGCTGCCGATGGCCGTGCTCAGCGAACTCATCGGCATCCCGGCCGAGGGACAGCCGGACTTCGCCCGTCTCGCGGTCGGCCTGATCATGCCTCCCAACACCCCGGAGCGGCTGGCCAAGGGAGCCGCGGCGCGCGCCGAACTCACCGAGTTCTTCGAGCCGTTGATCGCCGAGCGCAAGAAGGACCCCAAGGACGATCTGCTGAGTGCGCTGTGTGCCGCGCAGGCGGAGGAGCGGATCAGCGACCGCGAGCTGACGGCGATGACGATCCTGCTCACGCTCGCCGGACACGAGACGACGGCGAGCCTCATCGCCAACGGCGTCCACGCCCTGCTGCGCCACCCGGACCAGTTCGCCGCCCTGCGCGACGACCCCTCGCTGCTGCCGGGCGCGATCGAGGAACTCCTGCGCTACGAGGGGCCGGTGAGCCGGGGCGTCGCCCGCTTCACCACCGACGCGTACGAGATCGGCGGGGTCACCGTCCCGCCGGGCGAGATGATCATCATCGGGCTCGCCGCGGCCAACCGCGACCCGGGCCGTTACGACCGTCCCGACATCCTCGACGTGGCACGCCGCGAGGTTCCGCAACAGCTCGCTTTCGGCCACGGTGTGCACTTCTGCCTGGGCGCGCCGCTGGCCCGCGCGGAGGCGAGGATCGCCATCGGCACCCTGCTGCGCCGCTTCCCCGACCTGCGGCTCGCCGACCCGGACGCGGATCTGAGCCGGCGCGAGGGCATCCTGCGCGGCATGGCGACCCTGCCCGTGGCTTTCACGCCCGAGGCCTGAACCACCGTACCGACGGCGGAGAGACGAACGGAGACATACGGATGACATCGGCCTCCGGTACCGCGGAGTTCGACGCGATCGCCCCGGGGTACGACGCCTCGCGCGGGGGCACGGCGCGGGCGGCGGGCTTCGCCGAGCAGCTCGCGCCGCTGCTCGACCCCGCCCGCCCGGTGCTCGACATCGGTGTGGGCACGGGCATCGTGGCGGCCGAACTGGCAGCACGCGGGCACGTGGTGTACGGGCTGGACCTCTCGCCCGGGATGCTCTCCCGGGCCCTGGACCGGCTCGGTCCGCGGGTGGCGGTGGCGGACGCCTGCCGCCTTCCGGTGCGGACCGGTTCGGTGAGCCAGGCGGTGTCGACCTGGCTGCTGCACGCCGGACCCGACAACGGCGAGGTCTTCGACGAGGTCGCCCGGGTGCTGCGCCCGGGCGGCCGCTATCTGGTCATCCCGGCCGGGGGCACCCGCCCCACGGACGACATCGGGGTCGTGGTGGGCGAGTTGGAGGACCGGCTCGACCCGGGCAGGACCCGCCAGGACGGGCCCTGGATCCTCGCGCCGATCGCCGAGGCGCGGGGGCTCGTCTACCTGGGCAGGGCCTCCGAACGGCCCACGACCTTCCGGGTGTCGCCCCGGGCGATGGCCCGCTCCGTGTCGGGCGGCCTCTTCACCGGCGCCTGGCCGGTCACGGGCGATGCCACCCGCCTGGTGGCCGAGGCCCAGGAGCGGCTCCTCGCGCTCCCGGACCCGGACGTTCCCCGCGTACGGGAAATGGCCGACTACGTCATGGAGTTCGAGAAGCCCTGAGCGGGTGGCCGCTCCGGGTCCCGCGGCGGCGGGCTCGCCGGGCCCCGGGTCAGGCCCGGCCGCGCAGGGCTGCCGCGTAGGCCTCGTCGGGGTCGAGGCGGCGCAGTTCCTCGGCGATCAGCTCGGCGGTGGTCCTCACCTTCAGGGCGAGGACCCGGCTGGGCTGGCCGGGGATCGAGAGCCGGGCCACCGGGCCCTCGGGCCGGTCGATGCGGATCTCGCCGTCCGCGGTGCCCATGCGGACGGCGGTGACGACGGGGCCGTCGGTGACGATCCGGTCCACCGGCACGCCGAGCTTGACCTCGAACCAGCGGGCGAGGAGTTCGGCGCTGGGGTTCTCCGCCTCGCTCTCGACGGCCGCGGAGGTCACGGCCAGCGGGGCCTGGTCGAGTGCGGCGGCCAGCATCGAGCGCCAGGGCGTGAGCCGGGTCCAGGCGAGGTCCGTGTCGCCGGGGGCGTAGGAGCCGGCCCGGGCCTCCAGGGCCGCGAGCGGGTCCTCGACCGCGTACATGTCGGTGATGCGGCGCTGGGCGAGTGAGCCCAGCGGGTCGCGGGACGGTACGTCGGGGGCGTCGACGGGCCACCAGACGACGACGGGCGCGTCCGGCAGGAGCAGCGGAAGGACCACGGAGTCGGCGCGGGCGCCGAGTTCGCCGTGGAACCGCAGCAGGACCGTCTCACCCGAACCGGCGTCGCTGCCGAGGCGCACCTCGGCGTCGAGCCGGGTCTCGTGGCGATCGCGGGGCGTGCGGCCGTGGCGCTTGATGACCACGAGGGTACGGGAGGGGTGTTCCCGTGAGGCGTCGTTGGCGGCCTTGACCGCGTCGTAGGCGTTCTCCTCGTCGGTGACGACGACAAGGGTGAGCACGGCGCCGGCGGCGGGTGTGCCGACGGCCCTGCGGCCTTCCAGGATCGCCTTGTTGATCTTGCTGGAGTTGGTGTCCGTCAGATCGATCTTCATGCGCGGCGACCGTCCCTTCCTCTGCGGCGAGCCTAACCCTCCCGCGCGGCGGACGCGTGCGGACCCCCGCCGGAGTCCGGCCTCACGGGGCTTCCGGCTCCGCCTCCTCCGCGGCGGCCCGGCCGGCGGCCTGTTCGTCGGCGCGCCGGTTGACCACGGCCGCGGCGGCGATCGCCGTACCGATGAAGGCGGTGGCCACCACCCAGGGACGGTCGAGGACGTGGTCCGTGGCGTGGTCGAGGGAGTACCGGCCCGCGCCGGTGACCCCGATGGCCGCGGCGACGAAGCCGAGGAACGCCGGGTACTCGTAGCCGCCGGCCTGGGCGAAGAATCCGGCCGGGGCGTGGACGGCGACGGCACCGGTCATGGCCCCGGCCGCCGCGGCTCCGGCCGCGGGGGTGGCGAGGCCCAGGGCGAGCAGCGCACCGCCGCCCGCCTCGCCGAGACCGGCGGCGATGGCGCTCTCCCGGCCCGGGTGGAAGCCCATGGCCTCCATCCCCTTGGTGGTGCCCTCGATGCCCCCGCCGCCGAACCAGCCGAAGAGCTTCTGGGTGCCGTGGGCGGCGAGTACGGCTCCGGTGCCGACCCGCAGCACGAGGAGCCCGAGGTCGCGTCGGTTGAGGTGGCCCATGTGGTTCTCCAGGTGCGGGGAGGCTGAGGGGGCGGACACGTACGCGAACACGTACGCCTCCACTGTCGTCGCCCTCCCCGGTCCGCGCCGCCCGGGACCCCGGGCGAATACTCCGTACGAGTCACATTTGCGGCACTTGTCCACTGATGCTTTGGTGGGAGGGCTTTCGCCGTCCGGGGTCTCGCACGCCGCGCCCCCGCCGCGGCCCTAGGGAAGTGGGTACGCATGACCGCCGAGTCCACCGAGACCGCAGCCCTGCGGAAGAAGGTCCGGGCGCTGATGCCCCGGGCGAAGGAGGACCTCGCCGCGCTCGTGGCGATGCGCTCCGTCGCCGACCCGCGGCAGTTCCCGCCCGAGGAATGCGCGAAGGCCGCCGACTTCCTCGTACGGGCCTTCACAGAGGCGGGACTCCACGACATGCGCCGGGTGACGACCCCGGACGGCACGGACGCGGTCGTCGGACACGCGCCGGGCCCCGAGGGGGCGCCCACCGTGCTCCTCTACTGCCACTACGACGTACAGCCACCGCTCGACGACGCCGCCTGGGAGACGCCTCCCTTCGAGCTCACCGAGCGCGACGGGCGCTGGTTCGGGCGCGGCTCGGCCGACTGCAAGGGCAACATCGCCATGCACCTCACGGCGCTGCGCGCGCTCGGCGGTCCGGACGGCCGGGGCTTCCCGGTGAACGTCAAGTTCGTGGCGGAGGGTTCGGAGGAACAGGGCACGGGCGGTCTGGAGCAGCTCGTCCCCCTGCAGCCCGAACTCTTCGCCGCCGACACCCTGTTGATCTGCGACACCGGAAACTTCGCGCGCGGCCTGCCCACCACGACCACCTCGCTGCGCGGGCTCACCAACGTCGTCGTCACCGTCTCCACACTGAAGGGGGCGATGCACTCCGGCATGTTCGGCGGCCCCGCGCCCGACGCCATGGCCGCGCTCGTCCGGATCCTCGACGGCCTCCGCGACGAACACGGCAACACCGCGATCAAGGGGCTGCCCGGCGACGGCGTCTGGGACGGCGTGGACTACCCGGCCGAACAGTTCCGCGCCGATGTGGGCGTCCTCGACGGGGTGTCCCTCGTCGGGACGGGCACCGTCGCCGACGAGCTGTGGGCGCGGCCCGCCGTCACCGTGCTCGGCATCGACTGCCCGCCGGTGGTGGGCTCCTCGGCCGCCGTGCAGGCGAAGGTACGCGCCAGGGTCAGCCTGCGGATCCCGCCCGGGATCGACGCCGAGGACGCCCTGCGCGCCCTCACCGACCACCTCGTCGGCACGGCACCGTGGGGCGCCCGGGTGGAGGTGGAGCCGGAGAGCTCCGGCCAGCCCTTCCGGGCGCGCACCGACGGCCCCGCCTACCGGGCGCTCGCGGCGGCGCTCCGCGAGGCGTACAGAAAGGACATGGTCCAGTCGGGACAGGGCGGTTCGATCCCGCTCTGCAACGTGCTCGCCGACCACTTCCCCACCGCCGAGATCGCCCTGATCGGCGTCGAGGAACCCGGCTGTCTCATCCACGCGCCCAACGAGAGCGTCGACCCGTCCGAGATCGAGCAGATGGCGCTGGCCGAGGCGCTCTTCCTCAGCGCCTACGCCAGCCGGCTCTGACCGGCCCCAACTCCGCCCACCCCCTCCACGGAAGGACGGGAACCGTCCATGGCACAGACTCAAGACGGCCCGAGGCACCAGGACATACCGCCCGGCCCGCTGAGCGCGCTCGCGGGCGCCGCCTGGCAGGCGCTCCTCGTAGCCGGAATCGCGTCGCTGGCCCTCGGCGTCATCGTGCTGGTCTGGCCGGACGCCTCGCTGTTCGTGGCCGGCCTGCTCTTCGGCCTCTTCCTGTTGTTCAGCGGTGTGCTGCAGCTGGTCGCAGCCTTCGGCACGCACACCACGACCGCGCACCGTGTCATGGCATTCATCAGCGGCGCCGTCTCGATCCTGCTCGGCCTGCTCTGCTTCCGCGGCGCGACGCAGTCGATTCTGCTGCTCGCGCTCTGGATCGGGATCGGCTGGCTCTTCCGCGGGATCACCGAGACCATCGCGGCGGCCTCCGACACTGCGATGCCGGCGCGCGGCTGGCACATCTTCCTCGGCATCGTCAACGCGCTCGCCGGTGTGGTCCTCATCGTCTCCCCGCTGGAGTCGGCGGCGGTGCTGATGGTCCTGGGCGGCATCTGGCTCCTCGTCGTCGGCGCGGTCGAAATCGTGACGGCCTTCCAGGTGCGCTCACGCGCCAAGTCGCTGCCGCCGGGCGCCTGACGGCGTCCGCGCTCCCCCGCCCGTCCCCTCGCCGTCCGCCCGATTCCCGGGCGGGCGGCGAGCGCTGTTGACGCGTGCGCTACATTTTGCCGGTCCTTGACCACCGATCCCCCGTGATCGTGACTTCCCGGAGACCGGCACACCATGAGCGACATCGTCAACGGCCTCGGCCGGGCCGGCGCCTACGGCGCCCTCGGCGTGGTCCTGCTGATCCTCGGCATAGTCCTCGTGGATCTACTGACGCCCGGGAAGCTCCGGCGGCAGATCTGGGAGGACCGCAACCGCAATGCCTCGATCCTGCTGAGCTCGGCCCTCCTCGGCATCGGCGGCATCGTCTTCACCTCGATCTGGACGACGTACGAGAACTTCGGCAAGGGACTCGTCTCCACGGCCGCGTTCGGACTGCTCGGCCTGGTGATGATGGCCGTGGCCTTCCTCGTCGTGGACCTGGTCACGCCGGGCAAGCTCGGCGCCACCCTGGTCGACCCCGAGCCGCACCCGGCGGTCTGGGTGACCGCCTCCTGCAACATCGCGGTCTCGGCGATCGTCTCCGCCTCGATCGCCTGAGCCCCGCCGGGGGTTCGCCCCCGACCCTTCCCGGGTCCGCGCTCGCCGCCCCTTCCCCCGCGCTCAGCCCGCCATGGGCTCCACCTCCAGGAAGCGGCGCCCACGCGGCCCCTTGTAGAGCAGGGCCTCCCAGCCGAGCCGTGCCAGGGCCGGTACGCACGCGCCGAGGGCCGTCGTCTCCTCCCGGGCGGCGCCCGAGCCCGCCGGGCCCAGCCACTCCACCACGGCCGTCTCCGGCCGGTCCCCCGCCCGGACGCGGTATCCGGTGGCGATCCGCGCTCCGGCGGCGTCCACCGACGAGGGTGCGAGCCCACTGGACTCCAGGGCGAGCGCCACCGCGCGGACCGGCTGCCGGAGCTCCCAGTCGGCGGGCACGGACTTCGGGTCACGCCCGCCCTGGTGGTGGGTCAGCCGTCTGATCTGGAGCAGCCCGTCGAGGGCGGCCCGGACCTCCCTCGACCGCTGCTCGACGTCCGCCGGAGGCACCGGCGGGCCGTCCCCCGTGGCCGCCTCGAAGGTGCCGCCACCCCCCGGGCCCGCTGTCACCGCAGCCGCCGGATGTCACCGCGCACCCGGTAGAAGCCACCGGCGGCCGCGTGCAGGGCATCGACCACGTACCGCGCGCCGGGCTCCCGGATCGCCCTCGGGAACTGCACGTTCCACGCGGAGTCGTAGCCCTGGGAGACGACCCGTACCCGTGTCCTGCCCGACTCGGTCACGCACTCCACGACCACCGAGCCGACCGGGGCGTCGCTGACCGTGGTCACGGCGGTGACGGTCGTCGCCGGCTCGTACACCGGCATGGCCGCCGCGAGCTTGATGTCGCGGGCGACCGGGACCGTGCCGCCCTGGGCGGCCTCGATCGCCGCCTCGCTCGCGTCCACGCACACCAGCGAACCGTCGGTGGTCACCAGGTAGAGCCGCTCGTCGCGGTACTGCATGGAGAGCGCCGAGCCGCCTCCCGTGCCGAGCTTCCACAGCCGGGTGCCGTCCTCGGCGAAGCAGTAGACGGAGGAGGCCGAGTCGGCGGCGAAGACGAACCGGCCGCCGGGCGAGGTGGCGCAGGAGTACACCGGGCTGTCGCAGGCGTACACCGCCTCGATCCGCCCGTCCTTCTTCGCGAGCCGCTGGACCTTCTTTCGGGCGGTGCCCGCGTAGACCGCGGTGTCCTCCTGCCAGCCGAAGAGGACCCCGCCCTCGGTGGCCGTGTGCCACAGCTCGCCGCCGCCGTCCGGTGCGTGGGCGGCGACGCCCCGCGTGTCCCCGTAGTAGACGGCTTCCCCGTCGGCGCGGACCATCCAGGCGTGCTCGCCCTGGCCGCCGCGCGCCCACTGGTGCTCGTCCTCGTGGTCGATGACGGTGAGCCGGCCCGAGCGGTCGGCGACGTGCAGGACGCCCTCGTGGATGTCGAGCCAGAAGATGTCCACGTCGGTGGCGATGTCGTAGGCGGCGAAGGGCAGCTTGGACGACAGGTCGTACACCTTGCCGTCGTCGCAGCCGGCGTAGATCCAGAAGTCGTCGGCGACCAGGCACTTGACGCCGTCCGGGAGGCTGAACCGGGCCTGCACCTCGCCGGAACGGTCGAGCGTGAAGACGTCCCCCGCCTGGTTGCCGACCCAGCAGCGCTCCTCGTCGACATGGATGCCGAAGGCGGCCGAGCCGGTCCGGAAGCGCCAGAGCACAGGGGCGACGGCGCGCGCGGTGGAGGGCGCGGAGGTCACCGCGCGCCGCGTCACGGCGCGGGCGGCCCGCTGTCCCCGGACAGCCGGGGCGTATCCCTTGCGGACCTTCTCCCCTATCTTCTTCGCCGCGGCGGCCTGTGCCTTCGCCTGCGTCGGGAACGTGGAGCGCTGCGTCTGGCCCGCCGCGCCGATCCTTCCGTAACGGACCGACACCGTGAGGTCGTCGACGGTCACTTCGTAGAACTTGTGGGCAGCGCCGTCGTCCTGCGACAGCTCCAGGTAGGTCGTCGTCATGGTGAAAACGGTAGGGGCACCCACTGACAACGGCCCCCGGTGAAGCCTTGGCCAAGGGACTTAAGTCCTGGACATTCAGGACGTTCGTCGCGGCATTCCGGACATACACCCCTGTGACGATGGTCCGTGAAGATCATCCGACGTGCCGTCACCTCAGGAACGGCCGGAAGGGCCTCATGACCGAGCGACGAGAACGGCCCCTGCCCGTCCGTGCGCGCTGGCACACGGACGGCATACCGATGGACGACCTCTTCCGGTCGGACCGCGCCCAGCAGCCGACCACCACCCTGTCGAAGACCACGGCCCTGGCGAAGGCCACCGGCGCATCCAAGACCACCGCGCCGGCGAGGATCACGGCCCTGCCGGGGCCCACCGAGCTGGCGGCCGACCGGGTCGAGGCGACCGCGGGCGCCGGGCCGAACTCCCCCCAGCGGCACGCCCGGCAGCGCGGGACCACACCCACCGAGCCCACCACCGCCGCCCTGGCAGCCTCGCCGCATGTCCCGTCCACCACACCCACCGCACGGTCCGCGGCGGGCACCCCGGCCACCGTGCTCCCCCGCCGTCCCCCGCCCGTCGACCCCGACCTGGTGGAACGCCCCGGGCCCGCCGTCCCCGGCTGGGTGGCCCTGCTGACCGGGCTGACCGCGCTCGCCGGCATCGCCACGGCGCTGTGGCGGGCCCGCCCGCTCCGCGAAGTCGAGCTGCCGCCCTGGGAATGGGCCGCGCTCGCGGGCTGTCTCGTCGTCGCCGTCGTCTCCTTCGGCGGACTGACCCGCGGGCGGACCGGCTCCGCCTGGGTGCTCTCGCTCTTCGGCCGCTACCGGGGCAGCGTGCGCCGCACCGGCCTCGTATGGATCAGCCCCTTCGTGCTGCGGCGCCGGATCGACGTACGGCTGCGGCACTGGCGCAGTGAACCGATCGCCGTCGTCGACGCCGAAGGTTCGGCGCTTCGCGTGGTGGTCCTGGTCGTCTGGTCGGTACGGGACACGGCCCGCGCGCTGCTCTCCGTCGACGACCATCTCGGCTATCTGCGTGAGCAGGTGGAGGCGGCGGCCGCACGGGTGCTCTCGCAGCTGCCCGCCGATGCCTTCCGGGGCGGCACACCCACCCTGCGGGACGCGGAGGCGGTCGGCGACGCGCTCACGCGCATGCTCGCGGCCGAGTGCCGGCCGGTCGGCATCGCCGTCTTCTCCGCACAGCCGACCCGCATCGAGTACGCCCCCGAGGTCGCCGCCGCCATGCGCAGACGGCAGATCGCCGCCCTGGACGCCAAGCACCGGGACTCCGTCCTCACCGGCGTGATCGACGCCGTGGACGACACCGTGACCCGGCTGACCGTCCGGGGACTCGTCGAGCTCGACGACTTCGAACGCCAGGCCCTGGTCAAGGACTTGACCGTGGCCTTCTACACCCGGAGTGGCGGCCCGGCCGACCCGAACCAGGAGTGAAGAGGACCGTGAAGAGGACTGTGAACACCCCCGCATTCACCACCCCCGCATTCACCGACGCTATACCCGCGGACTGCGCCTGCGCGGGCTGCGCCGACGCCGCCCGGCCCACCGGGGCGGGCGGACCGCGCGCGGTGGCGCCCCTGCACGGGGTGCGCCGCGCGGTCGTCGCGACCGTGGGCGCGGTCGCCCTGGCGGGCGCGGGGGCGGGGACGGCCGCGGCCGAACCCGCCCCGGCGCACGCGGGCTGGGACGGCTCGAAGTACTGGTTCCGGAACGCGGCCGGCGAGTGGCGCTGGACCAGTCACGCCACGACGTACGAGCAGCGCACCGGAGCCTCGGCCGCCACCTCCCCCGCGGGCGGCGGCCGGACCGGTGAGCCGGTCTTCCGGGGGCGCCAGGGCTGGGACGCCCAGGACCGCGTCTACTGGTACAAGTCCCTCGGCCACTGGTACTGGACCGGCCACGCGTGGAAGTACCAGCAGCGGACGGGCCTTTCGGGCGACACGTCCAACTCCACGAGACCGTCCGGGCCTTCGGGACCGACGGCGCCCTCCGGCTCCTCGCGGGGCTGGACGACGCCGGTCTCCTCGTACGTCTACACGGGATGGTACGGGCAGCGCGGTTCTTGGTCGAAGGGCTATCACACGGGGCAGGACTTCGCCGTCCCGACGGGGACGACGGTCCGCTCGGTGGGTCCCGGACGGGTGGTGACCGCCGGGTACGGACGCTCGTACGGCTACGAGGTGGTGATCCGCCACCCGGACGGCCGCTTCACCCAGTACGCCCATCTCTCCCGTATCGACGTGTCGCCCGGCCAGAGCGTGTCGGCCGGGCAGCGGATCGCGCGCTCGGGCGCGACCGGCCGGGTGACGGGTCCGCATCTGCACTTCGAGGTGCGGACCACGCCGTACTTCGGCTCGGACATCAACCCGTTGGCCTATCTGCGCGGCCACGGCGTGCCCTAGCCACCCGAGACCCCGTGCGGCGACGGCAGTCGCTCAGGCCTCGACCGGGTCCGGCGTCGCCGCCGGGCGGTTCTCCTTGATCGTGATCCGGCCCTTGCGGATCGTGGCGAGGCGGGGCGCCCGGCGGGCGATCGCGCTGTCGTGGGTGACCATGACGAAGGTCAACCCGTGCTCCTTCCACAGCCCTTCGAGCAGTTCGACGATCTCGTCGCGCATCGACTCGTCGAGGTTTCCGGTCGGTTCGTCGGCGAGCAGCACCTTCGGGCGCTTGACGAGCGCGCGGGCGATGGCCACCCGCTGCTGCTGACCGCCGGAGAGCTCGGACGGCAGATGCCCGCGGCGTTCGCCGAGTCCGACCGACTCCAGCGCCTCGGCGGCCCGGCTCCGCCGCTCGGCGGGCTTCACACCGAGCGGGACGAGCGCGGTCTCCACGTTCTCCTGCGCGGTGAGCGTGGGGATGAGGTTGAAGCTCTGGAAGACGAAGCCGATGTTCTGGCCGCGTACGGCCGTCAGCCTGCGCTCGGACAGCGCGGCGAGGTCCGTGCCGTCGAGCAGGACCTGGCCGGAGGTGGGGCGGTCGAGGCCGCCGAGCATCTGGAGGAGCGTCGACTTGCCGCCGCCCGTGGGCCCTTGGATGACCAGCCGGTCGCCCTGGGCGAGGGTGAGGTCGACCCCAACGAGGGCGTCGACTCTCTCCTGGCCCCGCCGGTACTGCTTGGTGACGCCGATGAGTTCGTACATGGTGGGACTCCTGTGGTACGTGGGTGGGTTCGGGCGGCTACTCGACGCGGCGCAGCGCGTCCGCGGGGCGCAGTCGCGAGGCGCGCCAGGCGCCGAACGCGCCCGCGACCAGACCGCCGCCCAGGGCGAGGAGGACGGCGAGACCCACCGTGGTGACGCTGACCGGTGCGGTGAGGGCGATGTCGACGGTCTTTCCGGCAGCCGTGCCGCCGGGGCCGCCGCCGAAGGCCATGCCGCCGCGTCCGCCGCCACCTCCGAACGTGCCTCCGGTGGCGCCGAGTTCGGCGGTGAGCGTCGGGCTGACGGCGGACACCGCGTACGCTCCGGCCAGGCCGATCGCGATGCCGAGGGCGCCGCCGATGAATCCGTTGACGAGCGCCTCGCCGACGACCTGGCGGGTGACCCGGCCGCTCTTCCAGCCGAGCGCCTTGAGCGTGCCGAACTCACGGACCCGGCGGGTGACGGCGGAGGAGGTGAGCAGACCCGCGACGAGGATCGCGGCGAGCAGCACGGCGTACGAGAGCCACCGGCCCACGTTCGAGGCGAGGTCGGCGGCGGTGTCGAGCGAGCCGGAGACCGTCTGGGCGAGGTCGGCCGAGGTGGTGACGGTGGTGCCGGTGACGTTCTTCTGGATGGCGGTCTTGACCGCGTCGATCCGCGTCGAGTCGGTCGCCTTCACGTAGATCGTGGTGATCTTGGCCGCGGAGGCGGAGAGGGTCTGCGCCTGCTTCAGCGGAAGGTAGACCTGTGCGGCGGACTGGCCCCGGTCGGCGGTCGCGATGCCGACGATCTCGAACTTCGCGTTCTTGACGGTGAGTTCGTCACCGACCGCGAGGTCCTTCTCCTGGGCGTAGGCGCTGTCGACGACGGCGACCTTCGCGTCGGTCTCGGTGGTCTTGAAGGTACGGCCCTGGGAGACGGTGGAGGTGGTGAGGGGGCCGAGGTCGGGCGCCGTGACGTCGGTGCCGTAGAGCGTGAAGGAGTCGACGTCGAAGGCCGCGCCGCCACCGGTGACGGTGTCACCGGGCCCGGAACCGCCGCCGTTGCCGCCTCCGCCGTTCTGGCCGCCCTGCTCGCCGGGCTGGACCTGCTGGGTCTGGCCGCGCTGGATCCGGCCCCGCGCGAACTCCCCGTTGATCTTCAGGTTGACGAGGCTGAGCCCGCCCACCGCCCGGTCGACACCGGGCTGTCCGGCGACCGTGGCGACGGTGGAGTCCGCGAGGGTCTGGAAGCCCTGGACCATCAGCCGGTCACTGCTCTGCTCCTCGCCGTCCTCCTTGCCCTGGAACTCGAACCGGGGGCGCTGCGGCTGCGCGCCGCCCTCGGGCCGTTCCTGCGCCTTGGTCACCGTCAGGTCCGTACCGAGGCCGTAGAGGGACTCAAGGACCTTGCCCTGGGCCTGGTTCATGCCGGAGGAGACGGAGTTGACGACGATGACCAGCGCGATCCCGAGCGCGAGCCCGGAGGCGACGACGAGCGCCGCCTTTCTGCGGCGGCGCAGTTCGCGCCGGAGGTAGGTGAAGAACATGGGCGTGAAGCTAGGGGCGGCGCGTGATGACGGGATAAGGCCGGCGTGAGAGCGGGATGAGAGTGATCGGTCTGCTGTACGTGCGGAGCCTGACGGTGGCAGGGTCGGCGTCATGCCGAACAGCAGCGGACTGACGCGGATGGGCCCGGTGACGGCACTCTTGGACGCCACCGGGCTGTTCTTCACGTCGGCGCGGGACGCCTTCCCCGGCGCGGCCCCGGCGGACTGGGCGGCCGCCGCCGCGCTCGACCCGGGTGCGGTGGGGCCCGACGGCGCATGGCGGCTGGACTTCCGCTGTTTCGCCGTGGCCGACCCCGGCGGTTCGGGCTGGACGCTCATCGACGCGGGTGTGGGCCCCGCCGAGGGGCCGGGGGCGCCCTGGTGTCCCGTGCCCGGCCGACTTCCGGACCTGCTCACGGAGGCCGGGATCGACCGCGCGGACGTCCACACCGTGGTCCTGACGCATCTGCACGAGGATCACACCGGCTGGGTCGCCGACGCCGCCGACCGGCCGTTCTTCCCGTCCGCCCGGTACGTCGTCCAGGGCGCGGAGACCGCCGCCCTCGACCGGCAGGATCCCGTGTGGGACTGGGTGGTGGCACCTCTCCGTGCCGCCGGGCAGCTGCACGAGGTCGACGGCAGGCACCGGCTGCGCCCGGGCGTCACGCTGCTTCCCACCCCCGGCCACACCCCCGGCCATCAGTCCGTCCTGGTCGAACGGCCGGACGGCCGGGACGTCCTGGTCACCGGCGACGTCCTCGTACATGCGGTGCAGCTCGTCGCCCCCGCTGTGGCGTACGCCCACGAACGCGACCCGGCCACCGCACGCTCCACGCGTGAGGAGCTGCTCGCGCGCGCCGCCGACAGCGGCGCGGTGCTGGCGACGGCCCATCTGACGCGGCCGTTCGTCGAACCGCCGACGGCCCCCGCCGGCCGACCGCCCGGAAGGAGGGCCGCCGACGCCCGGTGAGCCCCGTCAGGCCCCGTAACCGTCAGGCCCCCGTGACCGTCCCACCTCCGCTCCCGTCAGGCCCCCGTCGCCGTCGGGTACGCCAGCGGGTCGGCCAGGACGTCGTGGAGGACGAGTGCCGCCGCGCCCCGGGCGGCGTCGGTCGCCGCGGAGGCGGGGCGGAGGCGGCCCGCTTCCGGGGCCCAGAGGCCGGAGACGACCCGGTCGGAGAGCTCCTCGGCGAGGGCGGGGACGAGCCACGGCATCAGCTGCGGGTAGATGCCGCCGAGGACGACCGCCTCGGGGTCGAGGAGGTTCACGGCGCCGGACAGGGCGCGCCCGAGCATCCTGCCCGCCTCGGCGAGCGCGGCGAGGGCCCGTGGGTCTCCCGCCCCGGCGCGGTCCGTGAGGTCGGGGACGCCGGTCGCCTCCGCCGCCCGGAGGAGCGCCGCCTGGCCCGCGTACTGCTCCAGACAGCCGCGGGAGCCGCAGCGGCAGCGGGGCCCTTCGGCGTCGACGACGAGATGGCCGATCTCGCCGGCGAAGCCGTGCGCGCCGCGCAGGAGTTCGCCGTGGACGACGATCGCGCCGCCGACGCCGATCTCGCCGGTCAGGTGGAGAAAGGTGCGGAGGTCGCCGAGCGTGCCGAACCACAGCTCCGCGAGGGCCGCCATGTTGGCCTCGTTGTCGGAGGTCAGGGCGAGGCCCTCGGTGCCGGGACGCAGTGCGCTGAGGGCCTCGCCGAAGAGGCGCTCGGCCTCGACCTCGTACCAGCCGAGGTTGGGGGCCTGCCGGACGGTCCCGCCGGAGACGAGGCCCGGCAGGGCGAGTCCGGCGCCCGCCGGAGCGAGACGTCGTTCCGCGGCGGTGTCCAGGACTTCGGCGGCGACACGGGCGGCCCGGGCAAGGACCTCGGGGGCGCCGACGGCGCGGTTGTCGAGGCGTTCGGTGCGCCGGACGCGGTCGGTGCCGGTGAGGTCGACGACGCAGACCGTCACGTAGTCGACGTTGATCTCGACGCCGAGTCCGGCCGGTCCGGTGTCCGCGGGTTTGAGGACGGTGCCCGGCCGTCCCGCCTGCCCGCTGAACGTCTTGCCCGATTCGACGAGGAAGCCGAGGTCGAGGAGTTGCTCGACGAGCGAGGAGACGGCGGGCCGGGTGAGGCCGACGCGGCCGGCGACGGCCGCCCTGGTGGTCTCGCCCGCGTCGTGGACGGTCCGCAGGACGAGGCTCAGGTTGTGCCGACGCACGCCCGACTTGTCGGCCTTGGGTTCCGTGGGCTGGTTCATGGTGAGCGAAAGCCTAGTGGTCCCCTTCACTCGCCGGAGAACCGTTCCCTCGAAAACAGTTCGGTCACCGAACTCTTCTGCGCTAGGGTCCCGCCATGACCCTTCCGCGCGACTACCGCGGCCAGACCTGCGCCCTCGCCCGCTCGATGGAGATCGTCGGCGAGCGCTGGACGCTGCTGATCCTGCGCGACGCCTTCTACGGGGTGCGCAGGTTCGGGGAGTTCGCCGCGCACCTGGGCGTACCCCGGGCCGTCCTCACCGACCGGCTCACCACCCTCACCGGGGCGGGCGTCCTGGAGCGCCGCCCCGAGCCGGGCACGGGCCGCCGCGAGGTGTACGCGCTCACGCCCAAGGGTGTCGCGCTCTGGCCGGCCGTCCGCGCGCTGACCGCCTGGGGCGAGGAGTTCCACGCGGCGGACAGCGGCCCGCGCCGCGTCTTCCTGCACGCCGGGGACGAGGCCCCGCTCGACGCGGACGGACGCTGTACGCGCTGCGGCGCGGCCGTACCCGTCGCGGACGTCCTGGTCGCCCCCGGCCCCGGGCTCGCCCCGTCCGCCCCTGACGACGACCCGGTGACGGCCGCGCTCGCCCGGCCGCACCGGCTGCTCCACCCCCTGCTCACCACCGCGCCCTCGGGGCGCTTCACGAGAGGTCCACAACGATGAAGATCCTGGTCGTCGGCGCCGGTGCCACCGGTGGCTATTTCGGTGCTCTGCTCGCCCGCGCCGGACAGGACGTCACCTTCCTGGTCCGGCCCGCCAGGGCGGCGGCGCTGCGGGAGCGCGGGCTGCGGGTGGTGGGCCGGGACGAGGAGTGGGTCCTCGCGCCCCGCCTCGTGACGGCCGACGCGCTCGACTCCCCGTACGACCTGGTCCTGCTGTCGGTGAAGTCCACCGGCCTGGACAGGGCGATCGAGGACACCGCGCCGGCCGTCGGGCCGGACACGGCCGTCGTGCCGCTCCTCAACGGTCTCGCCCACATCGACGCCCTCAACGCCCGCTTCGGGGCCTCGGCCGTCCTCGGCGGCGTGGCCAAGGTGGTCACCACGCTCGACGACACGGGTGACATCCGGCGGCTCGCCCCGCTGGCCCATCTGACGCTCGGCGAGCAGGACGGCACCGACTCCGCGCGCGTGGCGAAGATCAGGGCGGTCCTCGACGGCTCCGGCATCGCGTCGCCGGAGCCGGAGCACGTGATCACGGCGATGTGGCACAAGTGGGTGTTCATCACGACCTTCGGCGCCGTGACGAGCCTGATGCGGGGCACGGTGGGCGATGTGTACGACGCACCGGGCGGTCCCGCACTCGGCCCGGCGCTGCTCGACGAGGCGGCCGCCGTCGCCGCCGCGGCCGGACACCCCGTACCGGAGGCGGAGCGGGCGGCGACGCTCGCCGTGGTCTCGGCGTCGGGCTCGCCGATGGTCCCGTCCCTCTACCGCGATCTCACGGCGGGGCACCCGACCGAGGTCGAGCACCTCTTCGGCGACCTGACCACCCGCGCGCGTGCCTTGGGGGTGGCGACCCCGCTCCTCGACCTGGCGACCCTGCACCTGCGGGTGCACCAGCGGCGCGTCACGGCGACGGCGGGCGCCGGGGTCTGACGGGCCGCGGGCCGGGGGGCTCTCGCCGCAGGGCTGCCGGGCGGGGCCGCTCGGGAATCCGGGCCGGAAGCCGGGCGGCCAAGCGCGGGTGATCTGCCGAGTTGGACTCTCGTACCGGCTCTTGGATCCTTGGCGGAGTCCGTGGCGAGCGCCCGGCCGGGTCGCGATCATGAACCCATGAACGTCGACGACTCGCTCCCGCTCGGCCTGCGTTGGATGACCGACCCGGCCGCCTGGTCCCTCTCCGGTGGCGTCCTGACCGTCTCCGCCGCTCCCCGCACGGACGTCTTCACGGACCCCGTCGGCGGGGCGGTGCGACGGGACGCCGCCATGGCGCTGACCGCTCCGCCGGACGGCGACTGGCAGTTCTCGGGCCGGCTGCGCGTCGGCTTCCGGTCCGCGTGGGACGCGGGGGCGCTCATCGTCCGGTACGACGACGAGCACTGGGCGAAGCTCAACTTCGAGCAGGCGCCCGACGGCGCTCCGAGCGTCTACTCCGTCGTCACCCGCGGCCGGTCCGACGACGCGCTCGCGGGCCCGGTGCCGGGAGACGCGCTGTGGCTGCGCATCAGCCGGATCGGCGAGGGCTTCGCCTTCCACGTCTCGGACGACGGCGACTTCTGGCGCCTGGTGCGGCAGTTCGCCCTGGACGGACCCGGTCCCGTACGGGTCGGCGTCGAGGTCCAGTCACCCGTCGGCGAGGGATGCCGCGTCGACTTCGACGACCTCCGCCTCGCCCCGACGACCCTGGCCCACCTCTTCGACGGTCGCTGACACCACCGTGGGGTGAACCCCGACCCGGGCGACACCCCTCAAGGGCGGCCGCTCCCGCGGTGGTACGAGTCGCTCGCCGTGGGGACGGAGTTGTGGACGGCCGCGGAAGCGAAGGACACCCGGTCGTGGCGGGCCCGGCGCAGGGCTTCCTGCTCCAGGAGCATGCCTTCTGCCGTTTCCGCCCGCCGCCCGCCTCCTCGACGTACCAACGTGACGACCATCAGGATCCCCGCGCCGCCGAGGACCCCCAACAGAACCATTACCGCTACCACTTGCGCCTCCCCCGTCGTTCCCCTCAGGGTAAGCGGCCGGTCGGCGGCAGGGCCAGAGTCCCGGGTCGCCTCACGACGGGACCGGGCCGCCCAGCAGTGTCGGCGTGGCGGCGGACAGGACCCCCTCGATACGGCTCCAGGTCTCCTCGTCACGCGCGACCGGGTCCAGGAGCTCGCCCGACCCCGTACCCCAGGCCGTCGTCAGGGCCACCGGGTCCGCAGCCGTCACCGCGCCGGCCGCGAGGGCCGCCGCACCGAGGGCGACGAGTTCGTCGGCGGTCGGAACGATCAGGGGGCGACCGGAGAGCCTGCGGACGGTTTCGGTCCAGGCGCGGCCCCGCGCGCCGCCGCCGATCAGGCGCAGCGGCCGGTCCCGTACGGCGGGGTCTGACGGGTCGAGGCCGCAGGCGGCGAGGAGTCGGTCGAGGGCGCGCAGGACCGTGAAGGCCGCGCCTTCGTAGGCGGCGCCGAGGACCGACCGGGGGTCCGTGCCGTGCCGGAGGCCGGTGACGAGCCCCGAGGCGTGGGGCAGGTCGGGGGTGCGTTCGCCGTCGAGATACGGCAGGACCACCACGCCTCCACCCGGCACCGCGTCCTCCCGGTCCAGGCCGAGGAGTGTGCCGAACCGGTCCACTGCCAGGGTGCAGTTGAGGGTGCAGCCGAGCGGGAGGTACGTGCCGTCGGTGGCGGCGAAGCCGGCGAGGCCGGGGTCGGCCGGGCGGGCGCGGGTCGCGGCGAAGACGGTGCCGGAGGTGCCGAGGCTGACGACCGGATGGTCGAGGAGGCCCGCGCCGCCGAGGCCGAGGCCGACGGCCGCGGCCATGTTGTCGCCGGTCCCTGCCGCGACGACGACGGTACGGGGCAGCCCGAGGGCCTCGGCGGCGGCCGGGGTCAGGGTGCCGACGCGGGTGGCGCCGCCGGGGGCGACGGTCGGCAGCAGGGCCGGGTCGAGACCGATGAGGTCCAGGATCTCGGGGTCGTACGCGCCTTCGGCGGTTCCGTACCAGCAGGTCCCCGAGGCGTCCCCGGGGTCGGTCACGGCGACGCCGCAGAGGCGTTCGGTGAGGTGGTCGTGCGGGAGCCGGACCCCGGCGACGGCCGCCGCGACGTGCGGTTCGTGCGCGCGCAGCCACTGCCACTTGGCGGCGGTCATGGAGGCGACGGGCATCGAACCGGTGCGTGCCGGCCAGGCGGCGGGACCGCCGAGGCGGGCGGCGAGGGCGGCGGCCTGGGGCGCCGAGCGGGTGTCGTTCCAGAGCAGCGCGGGACGCAGGGGGCGTCCGTCGGCGCCGAGGGTGACGAGGCCGTGCTGCTGCCCTGCGACGGCGATGCCGGTGACGGCGTCGGCCGGGACTCCCGCGTCCCGTACCGCCGCGCGGACGGCCGTGGCGAGGGCGGTCCACCACTCCTCGGGGTCGCTCTCGCGCGCGCCGGCGGTGCCGGTGACGGTGTGCGGGGCGCGGCCGAGGGCGAGGAGCTCGCCGGTGTCGGCGTCGACGGCCGCGGCCTTGGTGGACTGCGTGGAGCTGTCCACGCCGATCACGACGGAGCGGCTCGTGGGCACGCCCTCACCTCTTTCCTGTCGTTCGTCCGGGTGTGATTCCTGGCGGGGGACTGGCGCCCCGGTACGTCCGTCCCGTATTAGTTATCTCAGAAAACAAATCCCAAGAGAAGGACACACCATGCCGGATCTCTTCTCCCCCGTCCCCGAGGACCGGTTCACCTTCGGACTGTGGACCGTCGGCTGGCAGGGCCGTGACCCGTTCGGCGAGGCCACCCGCCCGGCCCTCGACCCGGTCGAGACGGTGGAACGGCTCGCCGCGCTCGGCGCGTACGGCGTCACCTTCCACGACGACGACCTGATCCCCTTCGGCACCCCGGACGCCGAGCGCGACGCGATCGTCAAGCGCTTCCGGGCCGCACTCGACCGCACCGGGCTCGCGGTGCCGATGGCCACCACGAACCTCTTCACCCACCCCGTCTTCAAGGACGGTGGCTTCACCGCCAACGACCGGGACGTCCGCCGCTTCGCCCTGCGCAAGACCCTTCGCAACATCGACCTGGCCGTCGAGCTCGGAGCCACCACCTACGTCGCCTGGGGCGGCCGCGAGGGCGCCGAGTCCGGCGCCGCGAAGGACGTCCAGGTCGCCCTCGACCGGATGAAGGAGGCCTTCGACCTGCTCGGCGAGTACGTCACCGAGCAGGGCTACGATCTGCGCTTCGCCATCGAGCCCAAGCCGAACGAGCCGCGCGGCGACATCCTGCTGCCCACCATCGGGCACGCCCTGGCCTTCATCGAGCGCTTGGAGCGCCCCGAACTCGTCGGCGTGAACCCGGAGACGGGCCACGAGCAGATGGCCGGCCTCAACTTCCCGCACGGCATCGCGCAGGCCCTGTGGGCGGGCAAGCTCTTCCACATCGACCTGAACGGCCAGTCCGGCATCAAGTACGACCAGGACTTCCGCTTCGGCGCGGGCGATCTGCGCCAGGCGTTCTGGCTGGTGGACCTCCTGGAGACAGCCGGGTACGAGGGCCCGCGCCACTTCGACTTCAAGCCGGTGCGGACGGACGGCGCGGACGGGGTGTGGGAGTCCGCGAAGAACTGCATGCGGAACTACCTGATCCTCAAGGAGCGCGCGGCTGCCTTCCGCGCCGACCCGGACGTCCAGCAGGCCCTGACCGCCTCCCGGCTGCCCGAACTCGCCGTCCCCACGGCCGCCGACGGCCTCGCCGCGCTGCTCGCCGACCCCACGGCGTACGAGACCTTCGACCCGGACGCGGCGGCGGCCCGCTCCATGGCCTTCGAGCACCTCGACCAGCTGGCCCTGGAGCACCTGCTCGGCGTCCGCTGAGAACGCAGCCGCACGAGGCCGCCGCACGAAGCCTGGGCGCGAGGCCGTCGTACAAGACGTTGGCACGAGGCCGTCGTACGAAGGCCTCGTACCAAGGGCGTCAGTGGCCGGCGAGGGTCGAGCGGCGGACGACCAGTTCCGGCTGGAGCACCACGTGCTGGTGCCGGTGGTCGGCCGCCCGCTCGCCGGTCTCCTCCAGGAGCAGTTCGGCCGCCTTGGCTCCGAGCGTCAGCGCCGGCTGCCGTACGGACGTCAGGGGTACGGTCGCGGCCGCGGCGAACTCGATGTCGTCGTAGCCGACGATGGCCATGTCCTCCGGGACCCTGACCCCCGCCGCGTAGAGCGACTGGAGCACACCGAGCGCCAGCAGGTCGTTGGCGCAGAAGACGGCCGTCGGGCGGTCGGCGAGGCCGAGCAGACGGGAGCCCGCGTCGCGCCCCGAGGCCACGTCCAGGCGCTCCGCCGGGAGTTCCCGGAGCGCCGACGCGGGCAGTCCCGCCTCCGCGAGCGCGAGCAGCGCGCCCTCGCGCCGGTCGCGGATCTGCTGGAGATGGGACGGGCCGCTGACGTACGCGAAGGAGCGGTGTCCCGCCGCGGTGAGGTGCCGGATCGCCAGCGAGCCGCCGACGACGTCGTCGACGGAGACCGAGCAGCCGGCGCCGTCGCCCGCCACCCGGTCGACGAGCACGGACGGGATGCCGTGGCGGCGGAACTCGCGCAGGTTCGCACCGCTCGGGTCGGCGGGGGTGATCAGGACGCCGCGGACGCGCTGCTCGGCGAAGAGGGACAGGTAGTCGGCCTCCTCGCCGGCGTTCTGGTCGCTGTTGCAGACCATGACGCCGAGACCGGCCGCACGCGCCGTGCGCTCGGCGCCCCGGGCGATGTCGACGAAGAAGGGGTTGCCCATGTCGAGGACGAGCAACGCCATGATCCGGCTGCGGCCGGCCCGTAGCTGGCGGGCGGACTCGCTGCGCACGTAGCCGAGGCGGGCGATGACCCGCCGTACGTGTTCGAGCGTCGCGGGCGAGACCCGTTCGGGCTGGTTGATCACGTTCGAGACGGTGCCGACGGAGACTCCCGCCTCGCGTGCCACGTCCTTGATGCCGACGTTCCCGACCTTCCGCTCGGTGTCCGTCATCCGTCCCACCTGGTCCGTCCTACCCCTACCGCCCCGGCCGGGCGAGGTCCCGCCCCGCTTTTCATCCTATGCGGCCGCATCGAGGCGGGCCGCCGCCCGGCGCCTCTCACGCGAGGTGGAAGACCTCGGTGAGCGGGCGCATGGCGGCGTCGGGCGCCTGCCCGTCGAGCTCCTCGAAGAACTCCGCCATCTCCTCCTGCCAGCGGGCGTTGACCTCGGTGGCCTCCATCGCGGCGCGGGCCCGGTCGAAGTCCGGCGTCTCCAGATAGCCGACGAGCAGCCCGTCCTCGCGGAGGAAGAGGGAGTAGTTGTGCCAGCCGGCCGCGGACAGAGCCGTGAGCATGTCGGCCCAGACGTCCGTGTGGCGCGCCCGGTACTCCTCCACCCGCCCGGCCCGGACCTTGAGCAGGAAACAGACCCGCCGCATGTTCGTCATCCCCATCGCTCCCTCCCCGGAACTGAAATGATTCATTTCCGTGCGTTCGGACGCTAGGGCGTACGCATGATCGCGGTCAAGAGTAGGGACGACATCCTGAACGATGAGCGGATCTCGGCATGAATGAATCGATTCACGACGGGGATCGATCCCCAGGTCCGGCGCCGGACACGACGAAGGAGCGGCCGCTCCCCGAAGGGAGCGACCGCTCCGGTGCCGTACGCGCAGGGCGGACTCGCTACGCGGACTCCCGCCGGACCAGCTCCGTCGGGAGGATCACCGTCGCCGGGTCCTCCCCCGCAATCCGGGCGAGCAGCGTCCGTACCATCTCGGTGCTGATCCGGTCCCAGGGCTGACGGATCGTGGTCAGCGAGGGGCGGGAGGACAGGGCCGCCGGGGAGTCGTCGAAGCCTCCGACGGCTATGTCCTCGGGAACGTTCCGGCCCACGCGGGCGAGGGCGTCGAGGACGCCCTGGGCCATCAGATCGGAGGCGACGAAAACGGCGTCGATGTCCGGGGCGCGCTCCAGGAGGGCGCGAGCCGCGTCCTCGCCGCTGGCCCGGCTGTAGTCGCCGGTGGCGATGAGCGTCTCGTCGGCGGGCAGCCCGTACTCGGCGAGCGTCTCGCGGTAGCCGGCGAGGCGCTCCACCCCTCCGGGGGTGTCGAGCGGGCCGGTGACGGTGGCGATCCGGCGCCTGCCGGAGCCGTACAGGTGGCGGACCATGTCACGGGCGCCGTCGCGGTCGTCGGCGGCGACGTAGCCGATCTTGGCGGTCTGGCCGAGGGGCTTGCCGCAGGCGACGACGGGGACGCCGGCCTCGTGCAGCCGGGCCACCACGGGGTCGCCGGAGTGGCTGGAGACGAGGAGGACGCCGTCGACGTGACCGGCCTCGATGTAGCGGAGGTTGCGGCGGCGCTCGTCCTCGGTGCCCGCGATCATCAGGAGGAGCGGGATGTCCTGGGCCGCGAGTGCCTGGGTGCAGGCGCGGAGCAGGACGTTGAAGTTGGGGTCCTCGAAGAAGCGCTCCTGAGGTTCGGTCAGGAGGAAGGCGACCGAGTCGGACTTGCCCGTGATCAGCGAGCGGGCGTGCCGGTTGACGACGTAGCCCGTTCTTCGGATCGCGGCGTCGACGGCCGCCTTGGCCGTCGGGCTGACGTAGTGGCCGCCGTTGAGGACTCGGGAGACGGTGCCGCGCGAGACGCCGGCCTCGCGGGCCACGTCGTGGATGGTCGCCGGGCGGCGCCTGCTCGCTGCTGTGCTCATGCTGTGTGTTTCCCCTCGATCCCCTGTGCTCAGGACTTTACGGCGCCGGAAAGCAGGTCGAGGCTCCAGAAGCGCTGGATGACGAGGAACAGGGCGATGAGCGGGGCGATGGCGAGGAGCGCGCCGGTGATCACCAGGGTGTAGAGGGAGGGTTGGGAGGCTCCCTGCTTGAGGAGGGTGAACAGGCCGACGGTCATGGGGAACTTCTCGTCGTCGCCGAGCATGATGAAGGGCAGCAGGAAGTTGTTCCAGATGGCGACGAACTGGAAGAGGAAGATCGTCACCAGGCCCGGGGACATCATGGGGACGGCGATCCGCACGAAGATCCGCCACTCGCCCGCGCCGTCCATGCGGCCGGCCTCGACCAGCTCCATGGGGATGGCGGCCTCGGCGTAGATACGGCCGAGGTAGACGCCGTACGGGGAGAGGATCAGCGGCAGCAGCACCGAGGCGTAGGTGTCCGTCAGGTCGGCCTCGGCCATCAGCAGGTACTGCGGGATGGCGAGGATGACCGGGGGCATGAGGACGCCGGTGAGCATCACGTTGAAGAAGGCCTCGCGGCCGCGGAAGCGGTAGATCGCGAGGGCGTAGCCGGCCAGCGCGGAGACCACGGTGGACAGGACGGCGCCGAGGCCCGCGTAGAACACGGAGTTGAGCATCCAGCGCCAGTAGATGCCCTCGCGGTACGCGGTGAGCTCGGAGACGTTGTCGGCGAGACCGCCGCCGGGCAGGAAGGTGAAGGTGGAGAAGAGCTCGTTGTCGGGCTTGGTGGCGGCGACCACGACCCAGGCGACGGGCAGCAGGCAGTAGAGCGCGCCGAGGACCAGGGCGGCCGTGGGGAGCAGCGCGGTGCGGCGGGGGCGCGGCGGGGCCTGGGGGACGCCGGGGGTGCTGCCGGCTGCCGGGGCTGCCTTGCGCAGCGGAGGGGAGGCGAGCCCGGTCATCGGCTGGCTCCTTGCGTGGTGCGGCGGTTGGAGATTCTGAGCAGGGCGAAGGAGAGCACGAAGGTGGCGAGGGCGAGGACCACGGCGGTGGCCGAGGCGGCGTAGATGTTCCCGCCGGTGAACGCGTCGCTGTAGACCTTCATGAGGGGGCTCCAGGTGGAGGGGATGCCGTTGGTGAGCGGCTTGAGCGTCATGGGCTCGTTGAAGACCTGGAGGGTGGCGATGATCGAGAAGAAGAAGGTGAGCACCAGGGAGGGCACCACCATCGGGATCTTGATGCGCAAGGCGATCTGGAGCTCCGAGCAGCCGTCGAGCTTGGCCGCCTCGTACACCTCGACGGGCAGCGAGCGCAGCGCGGTGTAGATGACGATCATGTTGAAGCCGGTGCCGCCCCAGATCGCGATGTTCGACATCGCCAGGTAGAGCGGTCCGCCGTCCATGAGGTCGGGCTGCGGGAGGCCGAGCTTGTCGAGGACGAAGTGGAAGGGGCTGACGTCCGGGAGGTAGAGGAAGCCCCAGAGGACGGCCGCGATGACACCGGGGACGGCGTACGGCAGGAAGATCGCGAGCCGGGCGAAGGAGCGGGCCCGGACGCGCTCGGAGTCGAGCAGGAGCGCGAAGAAGAGGGCGAGGCCGAGCATCACGGGGACGACGATGGCGCCGTAGCCCAGGACGCGCAGGGCGCTGGCGGCGAGTTCGGAGTCGGTGAGCGCGGAGGTGTAGTTCTCCAGGCCGGCCCAGACCTCGGACTTGGCGCCCTTGCCGAGGCCGAGGCCCTTGATCTGGACCTTGTGGAAGCTGAGCCACAGGGCGTAGCCGATGGGCAGGGCGAAGAAGAGGGCGAAGAGGAGGGCGGCGGGGAGGAGGAAGCCGTACGGGGCCGCCTTGACCCCGTACGACCGGCGCGCGCCCTTGGGGGGCTGCGTCACCGGACTTCTCCCGGGAGGCTTCGGCCTTCATGCCGAGGAGGAACGGCTCCTCGGGGCGGCGCCGCGAAGCGGCGGATTCTGCTGCGCATCTGTGGTGACCTGTTCTTTCCTGTGTTGTCAGTGGTGGCCGTTAGGTTGATCCGCATGACGACAGCGGTGGGGGCGGACGGGGCCGGGCACGCCCGGTACACGTACCGGCTGCGCGTGTCGTCCACCGCGTATGCGGCCCTGGAGGGTGAATGGGCGCGGTGTCGCTGGGTGTGGAACGAGTGCGTGGCGATGGCCCGCAAGGTCCACGCCTTCAACCAGACGGTCGCCGAGAAGATCACATGTGGTCCGGCACAGCTGGACAAGCTGCTGACGGACGCTCGCCGGTCGATGGCCTGGCTGAGGGAGGGTTCCTCCGTCCCTCAGCAGCAAACCATCCGGGACTTCGCGAAGTCCCGCGTCAAGGCGCTGAAGGATGTCACGGCACGGCTGCCGGTCCGGCAGCGGGCAGGGATGCCTCGCACGAAGCGGAAGCGCGAGGCACTGCCGTCGCTCAACTACACGGTGCGGGGCTTCCGTCTCAAGGACGGCCGTCTGCACCTGGCCGGCGGCAGCGTCCTGACGGTCGTGTGGTCGCGTCCACTTCCGGTCGTCCCCACGTCGGTACGGGTGTACCGCGACAGCCTCGGCCACTGGTATGCCTCGTTCGTCGTGACCGTCCGGCCCGAGCCACTGCCCACCACCGGCCGGGTCATCGGCATCGACTGGGGCGTACGCGAAACCGCGACGACCACCAGCGATGCCCACGACCTGCCCCACCCCGAGCACGGCCGCACGGCGGCGCAGAGGTTGACCCGCTATCAGCGGATGATGGCCAGGCGTGCGACACCTGAGAACCGTCCTGACACGGCCGGGTACCGCAGAGCCCGTAAAGCAGCGGCGAAGACCCACAAGAAGGTCGCTCGGCAGCGGCAGGACACGGCCCGCAAGTGGGCAAAGCGGGTCGTCCGTGATCATGACGTCCTCGCGGTGGAGGACTTCCGGCCGAGGTTCCTCGCCAAGTCCACCCTGGCGCGCAAGGCCGCCGACGCCGCGATCACCGCCACCAGGACCGCCTTGGTCGAGATGGCACGCAAGCACGGCCGCACGATCTGTCTGATCCATCCTGCGCACACCACCATGGAGTGCGCGCGGTGCGGAGCGAGAGCCAAGCACGCACTTCCCCTTTCCGAGAGAACCTTCACGTGCACGGCGTGCGGAGTGGTGTCCCCCAGGGACAAGAACTCCGCACGCGTGATGCTCGTCCGGGCTGGTCTCAACCCGGCTGGTGCCGATCTTGTAAGACCTGCCACCTGTGAGGTGCCAGGCGGAGTGAGTCAGGAATCCCCTTCGTTCACGAGGGGGAGGAGTCAATTGGCGACCTCGAAGCCCTGCTTGCTCAGGTCCGCGACGGTGGCGGACTGGACGGCGGACAGGGCGGTGTCGAAGCCGGACTTGGCCTTGGCGGCCTTGCCGAACTCGTCCTTGAAGGCGGTGTAGGCGACGTTCACGTTGGGGCCCCAGGCGGCCGGCGCGGTGGTCTTCGCTATCTCGGCGGCGCGGGTGTAGAAGTCGGGCTGGTTGGCGAAGTAGTCGGGGGCCTTGGCCAGGGCACCGCTGGTCTGGGCGGCGGTGGCGGCCGGGTAGATGCCGCTCTCCTTGACGAGGGCGCTGAGGGCGACCGGGTCGGTGTTCAGCCAGGTGGCGAACTGCGCGGCGGCCGTCTTGTGCTGGGAGTCGGTGGTGACGGCGGTGGAGGAGCCGCCCCAGCTGCCGGTGGAGGAGCCGCCCTTGGTCCACTGCGGGAGCGGGGCCATGGCCCACTTGCCCTTGGTGTCGGGGGCGGCGGTGGTCAGGGTGCCGGGGGCCCAGACGGCGGAGACCCAGGCGAGCTGCTCGCCGGTGTTCATGGCCTTGTTCCAGGAGGGGGTGTACATCGGCTGGTTGTCGATGGCGCCCTCGGCGACCAGGCCGCCCCAGAAGTCGGAGACCTTCTTGGTGGCGGCGTCGTCGATGCCGACCTTCCAGGTGTCGCCCTCGAAGGTCCACCACTTGGCGCCGGCCTGCTGGGCGAGTCCCGCGAAGAGGCCGGAGTCGTTGGCGGAGAAGGTGGTGAGCGACTGCTTCGGGGCCTTCTTCTTCAGGTCGCGGGCGGTGGCGGCGAACTCCTCCCAGGTACTGGGGACGGAGAGGCCGTACTTCTCGAAGAGGTCCTGGCGGTAGAAGAACATCAGCGGCCCGGAGTCCTGCGGCAGGGCGTAGACGGCCTCGTCGCTGCCGAGAGTGGTCTGCTGCCAGATGCCGGGGGCGAACTTGTCCTTGACGCCCGTGACGTCGGTGGCGATGTCCGCGAGGGCGTCGTTCGAGACCAGGGTCGGCAGGGCCTGGTACTCGGCCTGGACGAGGTCGGGAGCCTTGTGCGCCTTGGCGGCAGTGATGATCTTGGTGACCAGGTCGTCGCCGGAGGCCTGCTTCTGCACCGTGACCTTGATGTCGGGGTGCTCGGCGTTCCAGAGGGCCACGACCTTGTCCATACCGGGCGCCCAGGCCCAGTAGGTCAGCGAGACGGGGCCGGACGCCGCCGAGTCGTCGCCGGAGTCGGAGGATCCACAGGCGGTGAGCGCGGTGGCGCCGAGGAGGACGGCGGTGGCGGCGGCGAGGCTGCGGCGCGTGATGTGAGGCATGGGGTGCTTCTCCCTGACCGAAAAAGGGGCCTCTCCCCAGAGCGGGAAGGCCGGTCATGCATCTGTGAGCGTTCACAGTAGAGAAATGTTCCGGACACTTGTCAATGGTTGTTCGTGTGCGGTTATGTTGCGTTGCCACATCGAGATCGACTGTGTGCACGTTCACAAGGCTCCGCAGCTTTCATCGTTCGAGGTTTCAGGAGAGACTCATGCCGCAGACCACTCCCAAGGGCCTGCACCGGCTCGCGTTCGGCGGGGACTACAACCCCGAACAGTGGCCGGAAAGCGTCTGGCAGGAGGACGTCCGGCTCATGCGGGAGGCCGGCGTCACCATGGTGAGCGTCGGGATCTTCTCCTGGGCCCTCCTCGAACCGGAGCCGGGCCGGTACGACTTCGGCTGGCTCGACCGGCTCCTCGACCTGCTCCACGAGCACGGCGTCCGGGTCGACCTGGGGACACCGACGGTGGCACCGCCCGCCTGGTTCTACCGCGCCCACCCGGAGGCCCTGCCCGTCACCGCCGAGGGCGTGCGCTTCTCCTACGGCTCACGCGGGGCGATCTGCCACAGTTCCGCCGCCTATCGCGCGGCCGCCGCAGGCATCACCACCGAGCTGGCCCGCCGCTACGGCAGCCACCCGGCGCTCGCGCTCTGGCACGTCCACAACGAGTACGGCGTACCCGTCAGCGCCTGCTACTGCGACAGCTGCGCCGCCCACTTCCGCCGCTGGCTGCACGAGACGTACGGCTCGGTCGACGCCGTGAACGAGGCCTGGGGCACCGCCTTCTGGGGCCAGCGCTACGGCTCGTACGAGGAGATCGACCCGCCCCGCGTCACCCCCACCGTCGGAAACCCGGCCCAGCAGCTCGACTACCGGCGCTTCGCCGACGCCACCATCCGAGAGAACTTCCGGACGGAACGGGACATCCTCCACGAACTCGCGCCGGGCATCCCCGTCACCACCAACTTCATGACCGCGCTCAGCCAGTGCGACTCGATCGACTACTGGGCCTGGGGCCGCGAGGTCGACCTCGTCACCAACGACCACTATCTGATGACCGACGGCCGCCGCACCCACGTCAACCTGGCCATGGCCGCCGACCTCACCCGCTCCGTGGCGGGGGGCGCCCCCTGGCTGCTCCTGGAGCACTCCACGTCCGGGGTGAACTGGCAGGCCCGCAACCCGGCCAAGCGCCCCGGCGAGATGGCCCGCAACTCGCTCGCCCACGTGGCGCGCGGCTCCGAGGGCGCCATGTTCTTCCAGTGGCGCCAGTCCCGGCGCGGCGCCGAGAAGTTCCACTCCGCGATGGTCCCGCACGGCGGCAGCGACACCCGGATCTGGCGCGAGGTCGTCGCCCTCGGCTCCGACCTGGAGGCCCTGGAGGAGGTACGCGGCACCCGGACCGTCCCGGACGTGGCCGTGCTCTGGGACTGGCACTCCTGGTGGGCGCAGAACCTGGAGTGGCGGCCGAACGAGGCCCACGAGGCCCGTGAGCGCGCCGACAGCTTCTACGAGACCCTCTACGACCGGCACCTCACCGTCGACTTCGCCCACCCCGAGGCCGACCTCTCGGCCTACCCGCTGGTCGTCGTCCCCGCGCTCTACCTCATGACCGAGGCCGCCGGACAGAACCTCCGCGAGTACGTCGAGAACGGCGGCACGCTCGTCGTCTCGTACTTCTCCGGGATCGTCGACGAGCACGACGCCGTGCACCCCGGCGCCTACCCGGGTGCGCTGCGGGACGTGCTCGGCCTCACCGTGGAGGAGTGGTCACCGCTCCTGGACGACGAGCGCGTGCGGATCACCGGACCCGACGGCGCCTCGCTCACCGGCGACGTGTGGACGGAGTTCGTCCGGCCGCGCGGCGCCGAGACCGTGTGGACGTACGCCGACGGGCCGGCCGCCGGCGGCCCCGCGGTGACGCGGCACCGGCTCGGGCAGGGCACGGCCTGGTACGTCTCCACCCGGCTCGACGCGACGTCGCTCGACGCGATCGTCGCCGCCGCGTCCGAGGACGCGGGGGTCCCGGCAAGGGCCGGACTGCCGCGTGACGTGGAGGTCGTGCGGCGGGCCGGGGAGGGCGGGGAATACGTCTTCGCCCTGAACCACTCCGGGGAGGACGTCGAGGTGCCGCTGGAAGGCGCCGGGACGGAGCTGCTCGGCGGTGCCCACATGACCGGCAAGCTCGCGGTTCCGGCCGGGGCCGTCAGGGTCGTACGCCTCGACGCCTGAGCCCCCCTACCCGCCCCCGTGTTCCGCGGGGCGGGCCCCCGATCTCCCCGGGAGCGGCAGTACCCGCTGCGCCGCCCCCGGGTGAGCCGTACCCCCGTGCCCCCGGCACGGGCCGCACCACCCGCACCACCCGCACCACCCGCACCACACGTTGGGAAACGCACCACACTCCTGTCCGCCACCGTCGAAGGGACTCGACGATGCACCCCACCCTCAGAAGCCGCTTCCGTCTGCGCGCCGCGGCCGTCACCGCCGCGCTCGGCGCCCTGCTCCTGGCTCCCCTGCCCGCCACCCAGCGGGCCGAGGCCGCCGCCACCCTCACCAACGCCGGGTTCGAGAGCGACGCCGCCGGGACCGCCACCCCGGCCGGCTGGTCGACCTACTCGGCCGCCGGCCAGAACGCCGCCTCGTTCACCGAAGCCGGGGGGCACGGCGGCAGTTACCGCCTCAGCCACTGGTCGGCGTCCGCGTACAAGGTGGAGACGTACCAGTACCTCTCCGGGCTCGCCAACGGCACGTACACGCTGAGCGCCTGGGTGCGTTCGGGCGGCGGGCAGAACTCCGCCTATCTGGCCCTGCGCAACTGTGGGTCCGCGGAGCAGCGCACCGACCTACCGGTCACCTCCAGCTCCTGGATACGGATCGTCACCCCGATCACGGTGACGGGAGGCACCTGCACGATCAGCATCAACTCCGACGCCAACGCCGGGAACTGGCTCAACGTCGACGACCTGACGTTCACCTCCGGCACGACCGGACTCTCGGTCAAGGGCGTCGACCTCTCCGCGCTCAAGAAGAGCGAGGACCTCGGCGGGACCTACAAGTCGAGCTCCGGCACCACCGGTGACGCGGTCACCCTGCTCAAGAACGCGGGCGCGAACTACGGCCGCCTCAAGGTGTGGGTGAACCCGGCCGACGGCTACAACAACAAGGCCCGTGTCCTCGCCACCGCCCAGAAGATCAAGGCGCAGGGCATGAAGCTCCTCGTGGACTTCCACTACTCCGACATCTGGGCCGACCCGGGCGCCCAGACCAAGCCCGCCGCCTGGCAGGGACACTCGTACACGCAGCTGAAGACGGACGTCTACAACCACACGTACGACGTCCTCAACGCCCTGAAGGCGCAGGGCACCACCGCCGACATGGTGCAGATCGGCAACGAGATCAACACCGGCATGCTCTGGCCCGAGGGCTCGACGAGCAACTGGTCCCAGCTCGCCGGTCTGCTCAACTCCGGTATCTCCGCAGCCAAGGCGGTCTCGTCCAGCACCCAGATCGCCCTGCACCTCGCCAACGGCGGTGACAACACCCTCTACCGCACCTGGTTCGACAACGCGGCGGCGCAAGGCGTGAGTTACGACGTCATCGCGCTCTCGTTCTACGGCTACTGGCACGGCGCCCTGTCCTCGCTCCAGGCCAACCTCGACGACATCTCCGCCCGTTACGGCAAGAAGGTCATGGTCGCCGAGACCGCGTACCCCTTCCGCCTCGACAGCGAGGACGCCCACGAGAACATCATCGACCTGTCGAGCGAGCTGGTAACCGGCTACCCGGCGAGCAGCGCCGGCCAGTCGGCCTGGCTGCGGGACGTCATGAACGTCGTCGAGGCGGTGCCGAACGGCCGCGGCCTCGGCGTCGTCTACTGGGAGCCCGCCTGGACCGCCGTCACGGGCAACGGCTGGGACCCGGCCGACTCCTCGTCGGGCAACGGCTGGGAGAACCAGGCCCTGTTCGACTACGACAGCAAGCTGCTGCCCGCGGCCGGCTGGCTGGCGCACCGCTGACCCGACCGCACACATGATGAGGGGCGGACTCGTGAACGAGCCCGCCCCTTCCGTGCGTCCTGACTACCACTCCGCCAGGGAGCCGTCGTCGCGGCGCCAGGCCGGGTTGCGCCAGCGGTGGCCGACCTCGGCGGCCCGCTCGACGGCCTGCGCGTCGACCTCGATCCCGAGGCCCGGCCCGGTGGGCAGGCCCACGTGACCGTCCTCGTACCGGAAGACGGAGGGGTCGACCAGATAGTCGAGCAGGTCGGAGCCGGTGTTGTAGTGGATGCCGAGGCTCTGCTCCTGGATCAGGAGGTTCGGCGCGGCGAAGCCGACCTGGAGGCAGGAGGCGAGCGCGATCGGACCCAGCGGGCAGTGCGGGGCGAGGGAGACGTCGTACGCCTCCGCCATGGCGGCGATCCTGCGCACCTCCGAGATGCCGCCGGCGTGCGAGAGGTCCGGTTGGGCGACCGCGATGCCCTGGTCGAGCACCTTCTTGAAGTCCCAGCGGGAGTAGAGGCGTTCGCCGGTCGCGATGGGGATCGAGGTCGAGCGGACGATGTCGCCGATGTGGTCGCTCATCTCCGGGACGACCGGTTCCTCCACGAAGAAGGGGAGGTACGGCTCCAGGAGCGGGAGGACGCGGCGGGCCATCGGGGCGGTGAGCCGCCCGTGGAAGTCGATGGCGATGTCGAACTCGTCGCCGACGGCCTCCCTGATCGAGGCGACCCGGTCCACGATCCCGTGGACGGCGGCGGGGGTGTCGATGAGCCGCAGCTGCGCCGAGGCGTTCATCTTGATCGCGGTGAAGCCCTCGTTCTTGCGGGCCAGGGCCTCGGAGGCGACCTCGTCGGGCCGGTCACCGCCGATCCAGCTGTAGACGCGGGCGCGGTCGCGGACATTGCCGCCGAGCAGCTGCCAGACGGGGACGCCGAGGGCCTTGCCGGTGATGTCCCAGAGGGCCTGGTCGATGCCGGCGACAGCGCTGGAGAGGACGGGGCCGCCACGGTAGAAGCCGCCCTTGGTGAGGACCTGCCAGTGGTCCTCGATCTTCATCGGGTCCTGGCCGATCAGGTAGTCGGAGAGCTCGTCGACGGCGGCGGCGACGGTGTGGGCGCGGCCCTCGACGACGGGCTCGCCCCAGCCGGTGACACCCTCGTCGGTGTCGATGCGCAGGAAGCACCAGCGCGGGGCGACGAGGTAGGTGCGCAGGGAGGTGATCTTCACTTGGACTCCTTCTTCACGGTCCAGCCGCCGTCGACGACCAGGTTGGTTCCGGTGATGTAGGCGGCGTCGGCGGAGGCGAGAAAGGCGACGGCGGCGGCGACCTCCTCGGGCCTGCCGAGCCGGGCGAGCGCGGTGGCATCGGCGGAGAGCCGCCGTCCTTCCTCGTCGACGTCGTTCCAGACGTCGGTGAGGATCGGGCCGGGCAGCACGGAGTTGAAGCGGACGTCGGGCCCGTACTCGACGGCGAACTGGCGGACGAGCGCGCACATCCCGCCCTTCGCGGCGGCATAGGCGGGATAGCCGGGCAGGCCGAAGTCGGCGTGCACGCTGGAGGTGGCGACGAGGCTGCCGCGTTCGGCGCGCAGGTCGTCGAGGAAGGTGCGGGTGGCGAGGTAGAGGGCCCGCAGGTTGACGGCCATCTCCCGGTCCCACAGAGCGACGGGGAGTTCGTGGGCGGCGGCCGTGGTGTGGGTGAAGGCGTTGCTGTGGAGGATGCTCACCGGGCCGAACCGGGCGTGGGCCTCGGCGCGGAGGGCGGTCCAGTCCTCCTCGGAGGAGACGTCGCAGCGGACGTAGGCAGCGCGGCCGCCGTCGGCGCGGATCGCGGCGGCGACGGTCTCGCCGGGCCCGTCGGCGATGTCGGAGACGAGCACGGCAGCGCCCTCGGCGGCGAGCCGGACGGCACTGGCCGCCCCGATGCCGGAGGCCGCGCCGGTGACGACGGCGATCTGCCCGGAGAAACGGTTCATGGGTGTGGGTTCCTGAGTGCTGGTGCGGAAGGTGATCGAGGGGGGCGCGGACGGCTCAGCGACTGATGTCCTGGGCCGCGAGCAGGCCGAGTTCGGCGCGGCGCGGAAGGCCTTCCCAGTCGCCGGGGACCGAGACCGCGAAAGCACCGCAGAGTGCGGCGAGGTGCAGGCGTTCCTCCACCGGGGAGCCGTCGAGGGCCGCGGCGAGGTAGCCGGAGACGAAGGCGTCGCCTGCGCCGACGGGGTCGACGGCGGTGACGGGGACGGCCGGCCGGACGTGGAGTTCGCCGTCCGCCGTGGCTACGAGGGCGCCCCCCGCTCCGAGTTTGAGCACGGCCTGCCCCGGGCCGAGCCGGGTGAGGGCGCGGGCCATCCGCTCCGGCGTCTCCTCGGGTACGAAGAGGGCGGCCTCCTCCGGTCCGGCGAAGACGATGTCGGCGTACGGGAGGAGCTCGGCCAGCACCTCGGCGGCCTCAGTGCGGCTCCAGAGGCGTTCGCGGTGGTTGACGTCGAAGGAGACGGTGACGCCCGCGGCGCGGGCGAGGGCGACGGCGTGTTCCACGGCGGCCCGCGCCGTGCCGCTCAACGCCGGGGTGATTCCGGTGACATGAAGGATCCGCGCGCCCGTCAGCTGTGCCTCGTCGAGGTCCTCGGGGGCGAGCCGGGAGCCCGCGAGCCCGGCCCGGTAGTAGCTGACGCGGAGCCGGTCGGCGGTGCGGCGCTCGCGGAGCAGCAGACCGGTCGGCACGGCCGGGTCCGTGCCGGCGGTGGAGACGTCGACGCCCTCGGCCCGGAGTCCGGCCAGGACCATCGCGCCCGCGGCGTCGTCGCCGACCCGGCCGGTCCAGGCGGCCCGGTGGCCGAGCCGGCTGACGCCGATGGCGACCGTCGCCTCGGCACCCGCCCAGCCGAGGCGGAGGGGCGCGCCGGTGGCGAGCGGTCCGGGTTCGGTCGCGGCGACCACCGCCATGGCCTCGCCGAGGGTGACGAGGGCGGGCCGCCGTCCGGTCGCCGTCATCGGCGTGTTCCGTCGAGGAGGGCGGCGGCGCGCTCGCCGAGGGCGGCGAGGGAGCCGCCCTCACAGGCGTCGCCGACGAGGGGGCCGCCGATGCCCAGGGCGGTGGCGCCCGCGGCCAGATAGGCGGGGGCGTCGGTCACGCCGATGCCGCCGGTCGGGACCAGGGGGACGTGGGGCAGCGGGGCGCGGATCGCGCGGAGGTACTCGGGTCCGCCGGTGGCGGCGGGGAACAGCTTCACCATGGTGGCCCCGGCCCTCCAGGCGGTGAGGATCTCGGTGGGGGTGTACGCACCGGGGAGCACCGGGACGCCGAGGCGGGCCGCCTCGGCGATGACCTCGGTGGAGGTGGTCGGGGTGATGAGGTACGTCGCCCCGGCCTCGACGGCGGCCTGCGCCTCGGCGGGCGTGGTCACGGTACCGGCGCCGAGCACGAGGCCGGGCGGTGCGTCGGCGGCGTACTCGCGCAGGGCGTCGAGCACGCCGGGGGTGGTGAGGGTGAACTCGGCGGCGCGGATGCCGGACGCGAGGAGGGTGTCGGTGACTTCGGCGAAGCGGGTGGCGGAGGTGGAACGAAGGATCGCGATGACGGGCGCGGAGGCGAGGGCGGCCCGGAGGGCGACGGCGTGTGGCCGGGTGCGCTCGTCGGGCGGTGTGGTCGCTGTGGGAGGGGTGGTCATGGCCGGTGTTTCCTCAGGGGTGCGGGGTGGGAGACGGGCGGGCGGGAACGGTTGACGGTCCGCCGGCCGACAGGCGAGCGGGCGGGATCCGGGGACGGGCAGGCGGGCGTGGCTGACAGCCCGCCGGGCAGGTGGGCCGCGGCGACCGGGCTACGGGCTACGGCGAGGCAGTCCGCCGGAGGTTCGGCGGCGGAGCTGCGGCGGCGGACCGGCGGCCGTGCTCCACCCGCGCGAGCGCGCGGAGTCGACGGCCGCGCGACGTTCCGGCAATTCAGCGGCGGGCGCGCCGAAGGACACCGTCAGGCCGAGCGGCCGACGGGCCCGGCCGTCCCCCGCCAGGCCCATCCGCCTCCCCAGGTCGGCGGTCAGCCGTCAGCAATCGGTGGTCGGGGTCAGCGGTCAGCGATCGGCGTACGGAACACTCGGCAGGCCCCGCGCCCCCGGGCGGCAGACGAACAGGCGCCCCGCATCCGGCTCCGCCCGGCGGCGGTCCTCGTCGAGGCCCTCCGTCGCCGTCGTGATGACCAGGACGTCGAGGTCCGGTCCGGCGAAGGCGCAGCTGGTCACGTGCGAGGCGGGGACCTCCACGCGCGCGTGGAGGCCGCCTTCGGGGGTGAAGGCGAGAACCTCCCCGCCGCCCCACACCGCGACCCACACCCGCCCCTCGGCGTCCACCGTGAGCCCGTCCGGCACCCCGCGGTCGAGGACGGTGAACGGCCGTCGTCCGCTCAGGGTGCCGGTGCCCGTGTCGTACGCGAAGACGTCGACCCGGCCGGTCGGGCTGTCGGCGTAGTAGAGGAGCGTGCCGTCGGGGCTCCAGCCGAGGCCGTTGGAGATGGTGACCGACTCCAGGAGAGTGGCGAGGCCGTCGCCGTCGAGGCGGTAGAGCGCGCCCGCGCCGGGGCTCTCGTCGTACGCCATGGTTCCGGCGAGGAGCCGGCCCGCGGGGTCGACGGCGGCGTCGTTCATCCGGCGGGGCAGGCCGTCCTCGGGCAGGAGGGGCGCTGCCAGCTCGACCGCCTCGGCGACCGGGCGGTCCTCCTCCAACCGCAGGAAGGACGTGCCCGCCACGGCCAGCAGGGCCCCGGAGGCGCAGGGCTGAACCGAACCGACCGGGCGGTCGAGGCGGATCGTGGAGACGGCGACCAGGTCCGGCGTCGCGTCCTCGTGGGTCAGGGCGGCCCGGTGGACGAGGCCGTCGGGTATGTCCACCCAGAGCAGTTCCCGGCGCCGGGCGTCCCAGACGGGCCCTTCCGTCAGGCGTCCGGGCAGGGGGGAGCAGGGCACGGCCCTGAGGTACTGCATCTGGCCTCCTCGGTCGGCGAAGTGGTGCAGTGGAGTGGTGCGGTGGAGTGGTGCGGCGAAGGAAAAACTACGGGTTCGTCTAACGGTTGTAAATATCCCGCCCTCCAGTTCTTCCAACCCTTTGAATAAGATCCCGAAGTACGGGCCGTCAGAGCGGGTCGTGCGTACGGGCCGTACGAGCGGAGGACAGCACCCATGATCAAGCGGACGTCCCAGGACATTCGCCGCCTCAACCGCTTCGAGGTCCTGCGGCGCTTCTACGCCGGGTCCGGTGCGATGAGCCGTCAGGACCTCGCCGCCGCGACCGGCCTCTCCTTCGCGACCGTCGCCAACCTGACCTCCGAACTCCTGGAGGCCGGCGTCCTCGTCGAGGCCGGCCACGAGGACTCCAGCGGCGGCCGGCCCCGCGCACGGCTCGCCGTCAACGCCGACCGGGGCGCCCTGATCGGCGTCGACATCGCCGAGACCTCCGTCCACGCCGAGCTGTTCGATCTCGCCCTGGAGGTCCGGCACTCGGTCGAGCGCCCGCTCCCCCCGGACGACGTCCGTCCAGCCGACGTGGTCGAGCAGCTCGCCGCGTGCGTCGAGGAGTTGCTGCGCGTCTCCGGGGTCCCCCGCGCGCGCGTGCTCGGGGTCGGGGTCAGCGTGCCCGGCATGGTGGAGCACGAGGGCGGCGTCTCCGCCTTCTCCCCCTACTGGTCCTGGCACGAGGTGCCGCTCCGCGCGCTGCTCGACGAACGCCTCGGGCTGCCGCTCCGGCTGGACAACCCCCTGCGGGCCAGCACGGTGGCCGAGTTGTGGTTCGGCGCCGGTCGGGAGGTGGACGACCTGGTGGTGCTCACCCTGCGGGCCGGTGTCGGCGCCGGGATCGCCGTCGACGGGCAGCTCTACCGGGGGTTCACGAACAGCGCGGGCGAATGGGGCCACACCTGTCTCGCGATCGACGGGCGGCTCTGCACCTGCGGCAACCGGGGGTGCGTGGAGGCGTACGTCAGCACCCGGGGGATCGCCCGGACCTGGCGCGAGCTCGCCCCCGGCGACGAGCGAGCCGCCGGGCCGGACGACGCGGCCACGGTCGCCGCCCTGGCGCGCGCGGCGGCCGAGGAGGATCCGACGGCCGCCGAGGTCATCGACCGGACCGGGCGCTACCTGGGCGCGGCGGTGGCCAATCTGGTCAATCTGCTCAACCCCCGGGCCCTCGTCCTCGGCAACCAGGTCGTCGACCTGCTGGGAGAGCGTCTGCTGACCGCCACGTACGAGGCGGTCACGCGGCACGCCCTGCCGTTGCCGCACCGGGCGGCGACCCTGCGGCGCAGCGCGGTGCCGCACAACGCGGTCACCCGGGGCGCGGCCGCGTTCGCCCTGGAGGGCTTCCTCGACGACCGGGAGGTCTTCGGCCCGGTCAGCCGGATGCGCCGGCCCCGGGAGCGACGGGACGGCGGACACGCCGGACCCGCCGATGCGGAGGCCTGACCGGGCGGGGGCGGGCCGGGGTTCAGCGCACGATCCCGTACCCCAGCCGCTCCGACAGCTCGTTCGCGCCCTTCACCGCGAGTGCCGTGAGTTCGTTCTCGCGGTCCTCGCTCCAGCGGTGCACCGGTACCGAGACGGACAGGGCGGCGACGACCCGGCCCGTGCGGTCCCGCACCGGTGCGGCGACGCAGGTGACGTCGGGGTTGGACTCCTGCTGCTCGCCGGCGACCCCGAGGATCCGGATCTCGGCGAGCGCGGCGCGCAGCGCGTCCGGGTCGGTGATGCTGCGGGGCGTCATGCCGATGAGTTCGCACCCTTCGAGGCGCTCGCCGAGCTCCGCCTCCGGGAGGGTCGCGAGCAGCATCTTGCCGACGGCCGTGCAGTGGGCGGGCAGTCGGCGTCCGGCCGCCGAGACCATCCGCACCGCGTGGGTGGAGTCGACCTTCGCGATGTAGATGACGTCCATGTCCTCCAGGACGGCCACGTGGACGGTCTCGCCGCAGGTGTCGGCCACCTCGCGGGCGACCTGGTGCCCCTCGGCCGCGAGGTCGAGCTGCTCCGCGTACCGGCTGCCGAGCTGGTACGTACGGACGCCGAGCCGGTAGCGGCCCGGCTGTTCCGGCACCGGTACGAGGTAGTTGCGGGCGGTCAGGGTGGTGACCAGCTCATGGGTGGTCGTGCGGGGCAGCTGGAGCCTGCGGGTGATCTCGGGGGCGGACAGTGTCCCGTCGCCCTCCAGGAAGAGCTCCAGTACGTCGAATGCCCTGGTCACCGCCGGAACGAGTCGTCCCATGGGTCCCCCACCTCGCCTCTGTCCGTTCGGTATTCCGTACCACGATCGAAATCGCGAACAGAGACTAGCGGCGCACCCCACGCCCGGCAACGGCTCTCGTCGTGGACGGGCCGGGTGGACGTGCTCCCATTGACACCCCGGCGGGCCGCTGCCTACGGTCTCGCCGATCCACCGAACGCCATTCGGCATCTCGAACAATTCGGCCTCTCGAAGAACACTTCCGCGTCCCCGGGGAGCAACCACCGTGCGCATCACGGGAATCACCACTCATGTCGTCGGCACGCCGTGGCGCAACCTGACCTATGTCCTGGTCCACACGGACGAGGGTCTGACCGGGGTCGGCGAGACCCGGATGCTCGGGCACACCGACGCGCTCGTCGGCTACCTCCGCGAGGCGGAGGCCAACCACATCGCCGGTTCGGATCCGTTCGCCGTCGAGGACCTCGTACGGCGCATGAAGTACGGGGACTTCGGACGGGCCGGGGAGATCGTGATGTCCGGCATCGCGGTCGTGGAGATGGCCTGCTGGGACATCAAGGGCAAGGCGCTCGGCGTTCCCGTCTGGCAGCTGCTCGGCGGGAAGGTGACCGACCGGGTGAAGGCGTACGCCAACGGCTGGTACACCACCGAGCGCACCCCGGAGGCGTACCACGCGGCGGCCCGTGAGGTCGTGGCGCGCGGCTACCGGGCGCTGAAGATCGACCCGTTCGGCACCGGTCACTACGAGCTGGACGCCGAGCGGTCGCGGGAGGCCGTCGCCCTGATCGAGGCGGTACGGGACGCCGTCGGCCCGGACACCGAGCTGATGGTGGAGATGCACGGCCGCTTCTCCCCCTCGACCGCGGTCCGGCTCGCGCGCGAACTCGCCCCGTTCCGGCCGGCGTGGCTGGAGGAGCCGGTGCCGCCGGAGAACCTCAGAGCCCTGGCGAAGGTGGCCGAGAAGGTGGACCTGCCGATCGCGACGGGTGAACGGATCCACGACCGGATCGAGTTCAGGGAACTCTTCGAGTCGCAGGCGGCCGACATCGTGCAGCCCGACGTCGGGCACATCGGCGGCATCCTGGAGGCCAGGAAGCTCGCCGCGACCGCCGAGACCCACTACGTCCTCGTCGCCCCGCACAACGTCGGCGGCTCGGTCCTCACCGCCGCGTCACTCCAACTCGCCGCCTGTACCCCGAACTTCAAGATCCTGGAGCACTTCAACGACTTCGCGGACGCGGAGATCAAGAAGGTCGTGCGCGGCGCGCCCGAGGTCGACCCGGAGACCGGTTGCTTCACCGTCTCCCACGAGCCCGGTCTCGGGGTGGAGTTCGACGCGGACGCCGCCGCCGAATTCCCGCAGCAGCGGGCCCGGTTCGACCTGTGGGCCGAGGGCTGGGAGAGAAGGCAGCCGAAGTGAGGCGCGCCGCATCCGCCGCCGTGAGCCGCGCCGTCCTCGTCGAACGGCCCGGCACTCACCGGCTGGTCGAGCGGAAGGTCCCCGAGCCGGGCCCCGACGAGGTACGGGTAAGGGTCGCCGCCGCCGGGATCTGCATGAGCGACCGCGAGCTGTACGAGGGCCGCCGCGCCCCGGGCTACGTCCGCTATCCGATCGTCCCCGGCCACGAGTGGTCCGGCACCGTGGACGCCGTCGGCACCGGCGTCGATCCCTCTCTCCTGGGCCGGCCGTGTGTCGCCGAGGGCTTCCGGTCCTGCGGTCTGTGCGAGCGCTGCCGGCACGGCGAGACCAGCCTGTGCACGGCCGGATACGCCGAGACCGGCTTCACCGAACCGGGCGCGTTCGCCGACCACGTCCTGGTACCCGCCCGGCTCCTGCACTCCCTGCCGGACGGGGTGGACCTCCGTGCCGCCGCCCTGCTCGAACCGGCCGCCGTCGTCGCCGCCGCGGTGCGGGCGGGCCGGCCACGCCCGGGCGAGCGGATCGCCGTGGTCGGTGCCGGAACGCTGGGGCTCCTCGCCGTCCAGTGGCTCGCCGCCTCCTCCCCCGCCGAACTGGCCGTCGTGGACCCGCGGACGGAACGGGCGGCACGGGCCCTGGACTTCGGCGCGAGCCGGGCCCTCACCCCGGCCGAGGCGGACGGCGAGACCGGGCGCTTCGACCTGGTCGTGGAGACGGCAGGGGCGTCCACCACGGCCGCGTCCTCCTGTCTGCTCGCCCGCCGTGGCGGCCGGGTCGTCCTCACCGGCATGTTCACGGCGGGGGCCACCGGCATCGACCCCGTCCACCTCTCCGCCAGCCAGCTGGAGGTCCGCAGCGTCTTCGGCGCCTCCTCCGCGGCCTGGGCCGATGCCGTCCGCGCCCTCTCGCTCGGACTGCTCGACCCGGGCCCGCTCGTCACCCACGAGTTCCCGCTCGAAGGGTTCGGCGAGGCGCTCGCCCTGGCGGGCGGCGGCTCCCCGGACACGGGCAAGGTCCTCCTCCGCCCCTGAACCCGACCCCGCGGCCACCCCCCTTCCGCGTCCGCCCTCCCCAGCGGAGGACTCCGATGACCACGCGACCGGCCCCCCGGCTCCCCGGCGGCGACGCCCTCCGCCGTATCGGCCACCCCGTACCGGCGGCGGACCCCGCCGACACCTCCCCGCACCGCTTCCCCGACGGCGGGCTCCGGCCCACCGAGATCCCCTCCGTCGAGAGCCCCGAGGCGCTCGCCATCGTCCTCACCGGCACCCGGGCGAACTGCGGCGCTTCAGCTGCGACACGTCTCCCGTCGAAGCGCTTCGATCTTCTTGACCCACTTCTCTGGACACGTCAACCCGCCCGCGTTACGGTCTCGCTGAGCCGTCGAAGCGATCGTTCGACAGGCGTCGTCGAAGCGATTCGAGGCGATTCGCCTCGCTTCACCTCAGTCACGGCCCGCGGGGAGAACGGATGGTCACGCTTGCCGAGGTCGCCCGGCACGCCGGAGTGTCGGCGAGCACGGTGAGCTACGTCCTCAGCGGCAAGCGGCCCATCTCGGACCCCACCCGGCAGCGGGTGCGGGCCAGCATCGAGCAGCTCGGCTACCAGCCCCACGCGGGCGCCCGCGCGCTCGCCAGCAGCCGTTCCCGGATCATCGCGCTGATGGTCCCCCTGCGCACCGACATGTACGTGCCGGTGATGCTGGAGATCGCGGTCGCCGTCGCCACCGCCGCCCGCGCCCACGGCTATGACGTGCTGCTCCTCACCGGGGAGGAAGGACCGTCGGCGCTCCGCCGCGTGACCGGCAGCGGACTCGCCGAGGCGGTGATCCTGATGGACGTCCAGCTCGACGACGAGCGGCTTCCGGTGCTGCGCGCCGCGGGCCCGCCGGCCGTCCTGGTCGGGCTGCCCGCCGACCCCACCGGTCTGAGCTGCGTCGATCTGGACTTCGCGGCGGCCGGAGCGCGGTGCGTGGAGCATCTGGCGTCCCTCGGACACCGGGAGATCGCGGTCATCGGCGAGTCCCCCGGTGTCTACGCCCGTCATACGGGCTTCGCCGAGCGCACCCTGCGCGGGCTGCGCGACCGGGCGGCCGAGCTCGGTGTCCGCCTGCTGCACCGGCCGTGCGAGGGCGGTCATGACGCCGTGGCCGGTGTGCTCGCTCGGATCCTCGACGAGCGGCCCGGGGTCAGCGCCTTCGTCGTGCAGAACGAGACGGCGGTCGAGCCGCTGCTCGCCCTGCTGCGGCGCACGGGCCGGGCCGTGCCGGAGGACGTGTCGGTGGTCGCGGTCTGCGCCGACCAGATCGCCGCCCAGGCCTCGGTGCCGCTCAGCTCGGTGGCGATTCCCGCGCAGGAGCTGGGCCGCAGGGCGGTGGAGCGGCTCATCGCGGGCCTCGCCCGGCGGGCAGGGGCGGACACCACCGGGGTCGAACTCCTCACACCCACCCTGACCGTACGGGACAGCTCGGGCCCGCCGCCGTCGCCTCGGGCCCGGCCGTGAGGGCCCTGATGTGAACGCCCGTACGACCCCGGACCCGTAATGCGCTTGCCCCGGCCACGCGTCGACGCTGGACTGTGGCCGGGCACCACGCGTCGTGGTGCCCGCGACCCGAGGGGACAGCGGCTGCAATGGAGATTCGTTCCACGACCGATGAGGACTTCGACGCCTTCGTCGACACTGTCCATGCCGCGTTCGGGCGCTTCCCGGAAACACCGGTCGAGGGCGGCGGGCTCTGGTGGTCGGCGCTCGAAACGGACCGCTGCCTGCTCGCACTGACGGCGGACGGGCGGCCCGTCGGCACCGCCGCCGCGCACTCCTTCGAACTCACCCTGCCCGGTGAGACCTTCGTCCCGGTGTCCGGGGTGACCGCCGTCGGCGTGCTGCCCTCGCACCGCCGCCAGGGCGTGCTCAGCGCGATGATGCGGCATCAGCTCGCCGAGTTGCGGGCCCGCGGGGAGTTCCTCTCCGTACTCCTCGCCTCGGAGGCCCCGATCTACGGCAGGTTCGGCTACGGACCGGCGACCTACACGGGACGGCTGACGGTGCAGCGCCACGAGGCCGCCCTCGCCTCGCCCCGGACACACGCAGTCGCCGACGCACCGGCCACCGGCTCGATCGAGGTGCTGCGTCGTGCCGAGTGCGGAGAGGTCCTGGAAGCGGTCTACGACCGGTACCGCCGCTCCCAGCCCGGCGCGCTGTCCCGGCCGCACCGCTGGTGGGCCTTGCGCGCGGGGCAGCCCCCGATCTCACCGGCGCCGCGCTACGTCGCCGTGCACAGGGACGCCGACGGCGTCCCTGACGGGTATGCCGGCTACTCGATCGGCGAGGCCGAGACCCTGACGGTCGACGAGACCATCGCCTGCGACGACACCGTCTTCACGGCCCTGGCCCGGTTCGTCCTCGGCCACGACCTGGTCTCTCAGGTCGTGTTCAAGCACGTCCCGCCCCAGCACCCGCTGCGCTGGCAGTTCGCGGACTTCCGGGCCGGCCGGGTGAGCGGCGACACCGACTGGCTGTGGGTGCGGCTGCTCGACGTCCCACGGGCCCTGACCGCGCGCGGCTGGTACACCGACGGCGAGCTCGTCCTCGACGTCGAGGACCCGTTCCTCGGCGAGCACGGCCGCTACCTGCTGACCGTCCGGGACGGCAAGGCCGACTGCGTGCCGACGGACCGGGAGCCCGACCTGTCCCTTGACGTGCGCGACCTGGGCTCGGTCTACCTCGGCGGCACCGCCCCGAGCACGCTCGTGCGTGCCGGACACATCCGGGCCCACCGCCCGGGTGCGGCCGCGCTCGCCGACGCCCTCTTCCGCGCCGAGCGCTCCCCGCACTGCCTGCACTGGTTCTGACCGCGTGCTCACCGGTCCTGCGGACATCCTCCGGGCCGGGCTCAGGAACCGACCGTCCGCTCCTCCCCCGCACGCAGGACGAGCCGTGCGGCCCCCGCCGGGGTCCTCAGGTCGATCTCGGCGTCCCGGTCGGGGCGGAGGACCGCGCGGTACGTCCCCGGCGACCACGTCAGGTCGACACGGGCGCCGAACCGGGTCCGTACACCGGTGAGCCGGCCGTGCGGGCACCGGGCGGGTGGCGCGGGCAGCAACACGAGCCGCGCGGGCGTGGACTGCACGAGGGCCTCGATGAGGAGCGCGGGGAGCGTGTGCGCGGCGTCGGCGTTGTAGACGTCGCGGGCCGGGTAGTGCGCGCTCATGAGGGAGTCGTGGAAGTAGTCGCCCGTGAGGACGCGGTCCAGCGCGGCCTCGGTGCGGGCGGCGTCTCCCAACCGGGCGGCCACCAGGCCGTGGTGGAGGTGTCCGTGGGCCGAGTCGTTCTCGCTGCGCCGGAGTTCGAGGGCGCGCCGGGCGGCCTTCGCGAGGTCGGGGGTGTCGTACGGGTTGATCTCGTCCAGCGGCCAGACGGGGTAGAGGTGGCTGAGGTGCCGGTGGTCGTAGCGGTCGCCGAGGCCGGGCCACGCCCACTCGGCGAGCGCTCCCCCGGTGTTGACCCGGTAGGGCGGAAGGCGGTCGGCGAGCGCGCGCAGGCGGGCGGCGTCCGCCAGCGGCGCCCGGTCGGCTGCCGCCCGGAGGGCGTGGCGGGCCGCGGCGATGTCCATCGTCGAGTTGACCGCGCCCCAGCTCCCACCGCGCGGGCGGTTCTCCGGGGAGTACGAGGGGACGACGACGATGCGGCCGTCGGGATCGGCACGGGTGAGGAAGTCCGTGTAGAAGAGGGCGAGTTCGGCGAGGGCGGCCGAGGTCCTCGGGTCGCGTGTCCCGCTCGCCTCCTCGTGGTCGAGGAGTGGTTTGAGGAGCCAGTCGGCGCCCGCCGTCCACAGGTGGAGGGGGTATTCGCGGCTGAAGTGGTACGTGTGCCCCGAGACGCCGTCCGTGTGCGAGGGGGCGACGATGCCCCCGGTCCCGAAGATCGCCCGGGCGTTGTCCCTCCAGTCTCCTAACTGGCCCTCGATGAACGCGGTGTGAGCCTCCGTCACCTCAGGCAGGTCGCCGGCGACGGCCGACGCGGTCTGGAGGTTGAGGTTGGCGTTGGTGGTGAACGCCCCCGACCACGCCGTGTCCCAGTCCCCGGTCCAGAGCCCGGTGAGCCGGGGCGGATGCGTACCGGAGGAGGACAGCAGGTGGTAGCGGCCGGCCGCGAAGAGACGTTCCAGGAGGGCGGGGCTGCCGGGCCGGCGCAGGAGGACGGAGCCGGGGAGGGCGCGCTCGGCCTCGTCCGCGCCGAGGTCGAGGGAGACGCGCCGGTAGGCGGCGCTGTGCCGTGCGGTGTGGCGGGCTCGCAGCCGTCCGTGGAGGGCGGCGAGGTCCGAGGAGGAGGCGCGGGTGGCTTCGGCGACCACTGCCCGCAGCTCCCGCAACAGCTCCTCCGTCTCCCGGGCCGCGTCGGCATCCCCTCCGTGCCGCCGCACCCGGGTGAGCAGCAGCAGCTGCCCGGCCCCCTCCACGCGGACACCGGACGAGGTGACCGTGGTCAGGCCGGTGTCGGTGAGCAGAAGGGTGAGGCCGGTGTATCCGAGTGGGCTGTCCGGGTAGCGGGCCCGCAGGGTCAGGACGGTCTCCCGGCCCGCGGTGGCGACGCCCCGGCCTGCCCCGAGCTCGGTGGGGGCGCCGGGCAGCCGGTGGTCGAGGCCGATCTCGACGACGGGTCCGGGCTCGGAGACGTACTGGACGATCACGTCGTCGGCGCGGGAGACGAGGACCTCGCTGCGCCGCTGCCCGCACTCCCCGGTGACCAGCCCGTCGGCGAAGTCCACGGATCGGCGTGCGGCGAGTGCCGGGGTGCCGGGCGTACGGCTCCGGACGCGGGTCTGGAAGGCGGGGTGGAAGGGCCGGACCCAGCGCAGCGGGCGCCCGTCCGTGAAGCGTTCGGCGGCGGTGGCGTCCCCGGCGAGCAGGGCGTCCTGCAGCGCGGGGAGCGCGGCGGCGAGCTGTGGTGGCGCGGTGTCGGCGGGCGCGTTGTTCGGCCGTACGAGGGTGTGGTGGGTGACGATCACCCGGTCGTCCTCGGGGTCGCCGAGGACGAGGGCGCCGTGCCTGCCGTTCCCGGCGAGAAAGGCGTCCTCCCAGCGGGTGGCGGGCGCGGGCTCCCAGGTTCCGTGGATCACGGACGTCCCTCCGACGCGGGCACGGGGCCCGGTCCGCACTCCTCCAGGACCGCCGCTCCGTACCGGTCGAGCTTCAGCGCCCCTTCGACCTCCGCACCGGTGAGCAGGTCACGGTGGCGGCCGGGCAGCGGCACCGTGACCGGGTCGGGCCCGTGGTGGAGGAGGAAGAGCAGTTCGCCGCGCCGGACGGCTTCGACGTCGGCGGGCAGTCCGTCGAGGAGCGGGTGCGCCCCGGCCTCGTGGGCCACGGCGGCGAGCAGGTCCCGCAGTCCTGCCGGTTCGGGGAGGGTGGAGACGTACCAGGCGCGGCCGTTGCGGAGCACGGCGGGAAGGCCGTCGAGTTCCCCGCCCCGGTAGGCGGCCACCGTCTCCGCGCCGGGGGCGGCGGTCAGCTCCTCGGACCAGAGGGAGCCCTTGAAGGTGCCGCAGTCGACGTGTTCGCCCTCGTCGAGCGGCCACCACTCCTGGAGCAGGTCGATGCCGAGGAGTTCGCGGAGGCGGGCGTCCATCCCGCCGGGGCGGACCCGGTCGTCCTGGTCGGCGATGCCGGTGAGGAAACCGCAGACGAGGGTGCCGCCGCCGCGCACGTACGCGAGGAGGTTGTCGATGGCGGTGTCGTCGAGGAGGTAGAGGTGCGGGACGACGACGAGCCGGTGGCCGCCGAGGTCGTGGTGGGGGTGGGCGAAGGAGGCGGGGAGGTGGGCCTCCCAGAGGGCCCGGTGCCAGGCTCGGACGATCTCGGCATGGTCGACCAGGCGGGAGAGCGCCCCGTCCTGGGCGCCGGCCCACCAGGAGTTCCAGTCGTGCAGGACGGCGATGTCGGTGGTGACGCGGCTGCCGGCGACGCGGGGGCCGAGCCGGGCGAGGTCTTCGCCTATGCGGACGGTCTCCTGGAAGACACGGCCCCGTTCCCCGGCGTGGCCGAGCATCCCGGAGTGGAACTTCTCCGCGCCCTGACGGGACTGCCGCCACTGGAAGTAGCAGACGGCGTCCGCACCGTGGGCGACGGTCTGGAGGGCCCAGAGGCGGTTGAGTCCATACGGTTTGGGGTGGTTGACGCCCCGCCAGCTGACGGCGCCGGCGGCCTGCTCCATGACCATCCACGGCCCGCCGCCGGCCTGGGAGCGGGTCAGGTCTCCGATCATCGCGTTGTACGCGCCGGAGCCCGGGTCCCGTGGGTCGGGGTAGACGTCGACCGAGACGAGATCCTCCTCGGCGGCCCAGGCCCAGCCGTCCTGGCCGGACCAGAACGGCATGAAGTTGGTGGTCACGGGCAGGTGCGGGGTGTGGCGGCGGACGATGTCCCGTTCGGCCCGATAGCACTCCAGGAGCTGGTCGGAGGTGTAGCGCCGGAAGTCGAGGACGTGTGCCGGGTTCTTCAGGTAGTGGGCGCGGCGGGGTGGCAGGACCTCGGCCCAGTCGCCGTACCGCTGGCTCCAGAAGGCGGTGCCCCAGGCGGTGTTGAGCGCGTCGAGGGTGCCGTACCGGTCCTGGAGCCAGCGGCGGAAGGTACGGGCGGCCTCGTCGCCCCAGTCGTAGGTGCAGTACTCGTTGTTGATGTGCCACATGGTGAGGGCCGGGTGTCCGGCGTAGCGGGCGGCGAGATCTTCGGTGATCGCGGCGGCGTACTGCCGGTAGACCTCGCTGGAGTGGGAGAAGTGCTGGCGCGAGCCCCACCATTCGGTCCTGCCGTCCTCGTCGCGGGGCAGTGTCTCGGGGTGGAGCCGCCCCATCCAGGGCGGTGGCGAGGAGGTGGGGGTGGCGAGGACGACACTGATGCCGTGGTCGTGGGTGAGGTCCATGAGGCGGTCGAGCCACCCGAACTCGCGGGCGCCCGGCGTGGGTTCGATGCGTGCCCAGGAGAAGACCCCGAGGGTGACCGAGTCGACTCGGGCACGGCGCATCAGCAGGATGTCCTCGGCCCAGGTCTCCTCGGGCCACTGCTCGGGGTTCCAGTCACCGCCGTAGAGGATCCGGGGCGGCCGTCCGGGCGGCCGGGTCACGTCGTCGAGGCTCGGCATCCAACGCTCCGTAAGAGAGAGGGGGTTGTGTGGGGCGGGTGCGGGCTCATCCCTTGACGGCGCCGGTGAGCATGCCCTTCCTGAAGTGCTTCTGGACGAAGGGCGAGAGGACGGCGACGGGCAGCAGGGCGAGGACCATGACCGCCATCTGGACGGCGAGGCCGGAGAGGTTGCCCGCCTTGACGGCCTGGCCGAGGCCGACGGGGATCTCCTGCTTCTGCGCGAGCTGGATGAGGACGTTCTGCAGCGGCATCATGTTCTGGTCGCTGAGGTAGATGGAGGCGTTGAACCAGGCGCTCCAGTAACCGACCGCGTAGAACAGGGTGATGACGGCGATGACCGCCCTCGACAGCGGCATCACGATCTGCCAGAGGATCCGCATGTCTCCCGCTCCGTCGATGCGCGCACTGTCGATGAGTTCGGGTGAGACGCCCATGAAGAAGCCGCGCAGGACGAGGATGTTGAAGACGCTGACGGCGCTGGGGAGGATCAGCGCGAGATAGGTGTCGGTGAGGCCGAGGGTCTGCACGAGGAGGTACGTGGGGATCAGGCCGGCGCCGAAGAACATGGTGGCCATCAGGACGAGCAGGATGAAGCGGTGGCCGAGCGAGCCGGGCCGGGAGAGTCCGTACGCGCAGAGGATCGACACGGCCATCGAGAAGAGCGTGCCGGTCACGGTGACGAGGACGCTGACGACGGCCGCGCGGGTGACCTGGCCGCCGCTCAGGAGTTCCTGGTAGGCGATGAAGGTGATGTCCCTGGGGACGACCACCAGTCCGCCGGTCTCCGTGATCGTCTTCTTGGACGAGAGGCTGGTGACGACCACGATCCACAGCGGGAGGAGGACCGCGAGGCAGGCGAGGACGAGGATCGCGCCCTTGGCGGCGAGGCCCGCCCGGCCGGGCGGCTCCTCCCAGACGGGCCGGGCGGGCGCCGCCCACCGCGGCGAGGTGGGTCGTCGGGTCACTTCCGGTCGTCGGGTCACTTCCAGGCTCTGGGTCACTTCCGGTACACCCCCTGCTCGCCCATGAGATGGGCGGTCTTGTTCGCGGAGAGCACCAGCACGAGGCCGACGACTCCCTTCACCAGGCCTGCGGCGGCCGCGTAGCTGAAGTCCTGGCTGCGCAGACCGGTCCACCACACGAAGGTGTCGAGGACCTCGGCGGCACCCGGGCCGACGGCGTCGCGCTGGAGCAGCAGCTGTTCGAAGCCGACGGTGAGGGCGTCGCCGACGCGGAGGACGAGGAGCAGCGCGATCACGGGCCGCAGCGCGGGCAGGGTGACGTGCCACATCCGGCGCCACCGGTTCGCGCCGTCCATGGCGGCGGCCTCGTACAGGTCCTGGTTGACTGCGGCGAGCGCGGCGAGGAAGACGATGACGCCCCAGCCCGCGTCCTTCCAGATGCCTTCGGCGGTGACGAGGAACTTGAAGATCGCCGGGTCGGTCATGAGGTCGAAGCCCTCGTAGCCGTACTGCCGGAGGGTCTGCGCGATGATGCCGGCGCCGCCGAGGATCTGCTGGAAGACCGTGATGACGAGCACCCAGGAGAAGAAGTGCGGCAGATACAGGATCGCCTGGACGACCGCTCTCACGCGGGGCCGCAGCACGCTGTTGACGAGCAGGGCGAGCCCGATGGGCACGGGGAAGAAGAGCACCAGCTGGAGGAGGAAGAGGACGAGGGTGTTCTCGACGGCGTGCCAGAACCCCGGGTCGGAGAAGACCCGTTCGAACTGGGCTAGGCCGACCCAGGGGCTCTCCAGCATGGCGGTGACGCCGTTGGTCGAGATGTACGGGTCGTAGTCCTGGAAGGCGACCACGTTCCCCAGGATCGGGACGTAGTTGAAGACGACGACGAGGGCGAGCGCCGGGACGGTCATCAGGAGCAGGGTCCGGTCACGGCGGAGCCGCCGGCCGAGCGGGACGTGCCCGGCCGTACGGCTCCGCCGCCGGTCACGGCGGCGGCCCCGTGGGGCGCCGCCTGTGGCGGGCCCCGCGGCCGGCGGCTCCGCCGTCTTGGTGTCGAGCGTGCTCACGGTCAGCTCGCCGCGGAACCGTTGGTGTCGAGGAGCTTCCGGTACCAGTCGCGGAGCTCGTCGCCGCCCTTGGTCTTCCACTCGGAGACGGCCTGCTGCATGTCGGACACCTTCTTGCGGCCGCGGACGATGTCCTTCTCCAGCTGCTCGAAGTCGTTCATGAGGCCGGTCCACCGGGACGGTTCGGTGACGGTCATGCCGTAGAACGAGGACTTGGAGGTGACGGCGCCCATGCGCTGCTGCCACTCGATCATGGCCCGGGTGACCTCGGGGGTGTCGGGGTGGGCGATGTACGGGGCGGGGCTCGCGACGAACATCCAGGAGCTGCTGACCTCCTGGTTGCCCTTGTCGGTCTTGACCGGAAGGCCGTTCTTGACGGTGTGGTGGACGCCCTCGACGCCGTAGTCAGTGAGCATCCGCTCCTTGGTGCCGTAGGGCGCGGCGGTGAAGTCGGCGACGGCGAGGGCGTCCTCGATCACGGCCTTGGAGCTGCCCTTCCTGATGAAGGCCCAGATGTTGGCGGGGTTGGTGGCCCACAGCTTCGGCAGGCCGCCGGCGTGGCCGGGGATGTCCATGGCCGCCATGGCGAACGTCGGCTTCTGCGCGGCCTGTTCGGAGGTCTTGGCGTACCAGTGGGAGAGGTCGTTGTTGTAGATCAGGCACTGGCCGGCGGTGAAGCGGTTGCCGGTGTCTCCCTGGTTCTGGGTCTTCTCGTCGGGGTGGACGACTCCGGCGTCGAAGAGCTTGCGGGTCCATTCGAGCGCTTCGAGGTACTCGGGCGTCTCGATGCGGTTGATCAGCTTGCCGTCGACCAGGTTCCAGCCGAGCGCCTTGTCGTTGCCGAGCAGCACGCCGAACATGTTGTACGCGGTCCAGGTCATGTCGCCGCAGGCCCACACCTTCGCCTTGGCGCTGGTGATCTCCTTGGCGAGGGCGAGGAACTCGTCGGCGCTCTTGGGGAGTTGCCAGCCCTTCGCGTCGAAGAGGTCTTTGCGGTAGAAGGGCGCGATGTTGGTGACGTAGGAGGCGGGCATGGGGAGCCCGCGCAGCTTGCCGCCGAAGATCGAGCGCTGCCAGGCGTCGGTGGGGATCGCCGCGAGGTTGGGGTAGGCCTTGACCTTGTCGCCGGAGAGGTACGGGCCGAGGTCCTCGAACTTGGCGTCGACGGCGCTGGGGATCTTGCCGCCGAGGTTCCAGCCGGGGACGACGACCACGTCGGGGATCTCGCTGGAGGCGAGGACGGCGCCGAGCTTCTGGTCGTAGACGTTGCCGTCCTGGTTCTGCCAGGTGGCCCGGACGCCGATGGCGTCGTTCATGGCCTGGTAGTACGGGTTGTCGGGGGCGGGCGGCGGTCCCCAGAACGGGGCCATGATCGTGAGGGCGCCGCCCTTGCCCCGCTTCCCGTCGACGGAGGCCTTGAGTTCGGCGCTCGGGATGGCGCGGGTGAAGCCGGCGGCCGAGCCGTTCTTCGGCGCGATGTCGGGGGCGACGACGGTGCTCGCAACGAAGGCGGGGAGGAGCTTCGCCGCGTCCTTGCCGGTGGTGGTGCCGTCCTTCTTCCCGCCGTCCGAGCCGCCGCCACCGCAGGCCGCGAGCAGCGGTGCGCCGCCGGCGACCGCGGCGGCGGCGACGGCGGTGGAGGCGAGGAAGCCCCTGCGGCTCTGCCCGGAGTCGCTCCGGCTCGGGGCGGATCTCCGGGAGCCCGTGGAGACGGCGTTCGGCGTCATTGCGTCAACCCTTCATGGCACGCGCCAGGACATACGGCGACCGTGGAGGTGCCGGCCGGCTGCGGTGGTGGAGGTGGTGCGGGCGGGGCGGTACCCCGGGCGCTGTCGACGATCGAGTCGAAGCGCTTCGATATTGCTGCGAGGTTAAGTGACCGCCACAGGCGCGGCAAGAGTCGTTCCCGAGAATCTCCGGGGATTCCACGACAGACCCGCTCCTCTCAAGTGAGCTTGAGGGCACGGTGAATGATCGCCCTCGACCGCTTGACACCCACTCCTCCCACACGGAGCATCGAAGCGCTTCGAAAGCTCCGCCCTGTCGGCATCCACGCTCCTCTGCAAGGGACTCGCACGTGACCGCACACCGGCCGCCCTTCCGTGACCCGGCGCTCCCCGTCGCCTCCCGGGTCGACGATCTGCTCGACCGGCTCACCGCCGACGAACGCCTGGCGCTCCTCCACCAGTTCGCGCCCGGTGTCGACCGGATCGGTCTCGCCGCCTTCCGCACCGGCCAGGAGGCCCTGCACGGCGTCGCCTGGATGGGGCCGGCGACCGTGTTCCCCCAGTCCGTGGGCCTGGGGGCGAGCTGGCACCCGGAGTTGGTGCGCCGGGTGGGCGAGGCGGTGTCCCGCGAGGCGCGGGCGATGCGCACCAAGGACGACCGGGTCGGCCTCAACGTCTGGGCACCGACGGTGAACCTGCTGCGCAACCCGCTGTGGGGACGCGGCGAGGAGGGATACGCGGAGGACCCGACGCTGACCGCCGCGATCGCCACCGCGTACACCCGGGGCCTGCGCGGCGACCATCCCGTGTACTGGCGTACCGCACCGGTCCTCAAGCACTGGCTCGCCCACAACAACGAGGCGGCGAGGGATACTTCCTCGGCCTCCGTACGACCGCGGGTGCTGTACGAGTACGACCTGCGGGCCTTCCGCGGACCCGTGGAGGCCGGCGCGGTGGCGGGGGTGATGCCCGCGTACAACCTCGTCAACGGCCGGCCCAACCACCTCTCCCCGTACCTGGAGGAGGAGCTGCGCACCTGGACGGACCAGGAGCTGCTCGTCTGCTCGGACGCGGGCGCGCCGTCCAACCTGGCCGACTCCCAGGGGTACTTCGCGACGCACGAGGAGGCGCTGGCGGCGTCGCTGCGCGCCGGTGTCGACTCCTTCACCGACCACGGCACGGACACCTCGGTGATCCTCGGGCGGCTGCGGCGGGCCCTGGAGGCCGGACTCCTCGACCAGGGCGATGTGGACCGGGCGGTACGGCGCCAGCTGACCGTGCGGTGTCTGCTCGGGGAGTTCGACCCGGAGCTCGGTCCGTACGCGGCCGAGGACCGGTTCGACACGGCCGAGCACCGGGAACTGGCCCGCGAGGCGGCGGAGGCGGCCGTCGTCCTGCTGCGCAACGAGCCCCTGGAGCCGGGTGGCCCGGTGTCGCGCGACGAGCGCACGGATTCCGGCGGCCCGGAACTGCGCGGCAGGTCCCCGGAGCGGCCGGACCGCCCGCTGCTGCCGCTCGCGGACGGCGGGCGGCGGATCGCCGTGGTCGGGCTGCTCGCCGACGCCTGCAAGCTCGACTGGTACAGCGGTTCGCCGATCCACCGCTCCTCCCCGCTGGACGGGCTGCGGGAGCGGTTCGGCGCGGACCGGGTGACCTTCGCCGAGGGCGTGGACCGGGTACGGCTGCGGACCGCGTCCGGCACCGTGCTGCGGGTGCCGGAGGGCGGCGCGGCCGGCACGGTGCGGGGCACCGAGGTCGCGCTCGACCCGGCCCTGCTGGCGGGCCGGACCGACCTTCCGCCGCTCACCGCCGACGCGGAGGGCTCGGAACTCGCCCTCGTCGACTGGGGCGACGGGGTACTGACCCTGCGCGCACCCGACGGCCGGTACCTGTCGGTCGCCGAGGACGGGTTCGTCCGCGCCTCCGCGGACGAACCCGGCGGCTGGGTCGTCCAGGAGACCTTCCGACTCGAAGCCCACGAGGGACACGCGGTGCGTGAGGAACACGGGAACCGACACCTCCTTCTGCACCTCGGTACGGGTGGCTACGTCTCTGTCGCCGCCGACGGCGTGAAGGTTGCCGCCGACCGGGAATCGGCCGAACCCTTCACGGTGGAGGTGATCGAGCGGGGCGAGGAGGCGGTCGCCCGGGCCGCCGCCGGGGCGGACACGGTGATCGTCGTCGCCGGGAACGACCCGCACATCAACGGCCGGGAGACCGAGGACCGTACGACGCTCGCCCTCCCCGCCCACCAGGAGCGGCTGTGGCGGGCCGCGCACACGGCGAACCCGCGGACCGCCCTCGTCCTGGTCTCCTCGTACCCGTACGCCGTCCCGGAGGCCGCCGCCACGCTCCCGGCCGTGCTGTGGACCGCGCACGGCGGGCAGGCGGCCGGTACGGCGCTCGCCCGGATCCTGGCCGGTGACGTCTCCCCGGCGGGGCGGCTCCCGCAGACCTGGTACGCGGCGGACGAGGACCTGCCCGACATGCTGGACTACGACGTCATCGGCGGCCGGCAGACGTATCTGTACTTCGACGGCACACCGCTCTTCCCGTTCGGGCACGGCCTGTCGTACACGAGCTTCGCGTACGAGGAGCTGACGGCCGCCGTCGACGGCGGGACCGTGACGGTCTCCTGCACGGTCGCCAACACGGGTGATGTCACCGCGGACGAGGTGATCCAGGTGTACGCGCGCGTAGTGGCGCCCTCCGTACCGCGCCCGCACCGGGAACTCGTCGCCCACGCGCGCGTGGGCATCGCGCCCGGCGCGTCCGCCACGCTCTCCTTCGAGGTGCCGGTGGCCGCGCTCGGGTACTGGGACGTGGCCCACGGCCGGTGGACGGTGGAGCCGGGCCCGTACGAGATCCAGGTGGGCGCGTCCGCCGCGGACATCCGCCGCACGGTCCGCGTCGAGGTGGCGGGCGAGGCGCCGGGCCCGCGTCCGGTCCGGGTGGAAGGCCTCGCCGCGGCCGACTACGACGAGCAGTCCGGCACGGTGATCGTGGACCGCACGAAGGTCTCGGGTGACGCGGTGACTCCGGCGGACCCGGACGCGGACGGCCGCCTCGTCTACCGGGCCTGCTACTTCGCCGACGGCGTCTCGGAGGCGGCGGTGACGGTCGCGGGCGAGGGAACGGTGGAGCTGTCCCTCGCCGACGGCACCCTCCTGGCCCGGTTCGATGTCGAGCCGACGGACGGGCCGTACGCCTACCGCACCCTGGTCGCCCCGGTGCTCACGCAGGACGTGGTGGACCTCCGGGTCGCCCTGCGCGGGCGGGTGCGCCTCGCCCACGTCGGTTTCGTCGGCTGAGGGACCGGCGGAACCGACCCGAGAGCCCGGCACCGAGCCTTCCGGTGCCGGGCTCTCGTCGTACGCGGGGTGCTCAGGCGCGTGTGCCGCGTGCCGGGACGGCCGCGAGAGCGACGGGCAGTGCGGCCGCGACGAGCACGGCGGCCGCCCAGAAGGGTCCCAGGGGTCCGGCCGAGGTCCCGAGGGTCGCCGCCGCGAGGAGGGGTCCCACCGTCGCGCCGACGTTGAGGGCGGCGGTGGCGTAGGCCCCGGCCATGGTGGGCGCCCCGGCCGCCGCGTACAGGGACCGGGCGATCAGGGTGCCTCCCAGCGCGAACGACAGCGTTCCCTGCACCAGGACGAGCCCGAGGAGGACCACCGGCCGGTCCGCGAACAGCGCCACGGCGGGCCAGCCGAGGAGCAGCAGCGGGCCTCCGACGGCGAGGACCAGGCCGGGGCGGCGGTCGGAGAGCCGGCCGGCGGCGGTGATCCCCACGAAGGAACCGGCTCCGAAGAGGACCAGGGCGACCGGGACCCACGGTTCGGCGAGTCCGGCGGATCCGGTGACCACGGGGGCCAGGAAGGTGAAGGCGCCGAAGGTCGCCGCGTTGATCAGGGCGCCGGACAGCAGGACCAGGAGGAGCCGCGGACTCCTGAGCCGCGCGAACTCCGCCCGTAGCGCGGGCCGGTCGTCCGTGGACTGCCGGGCGCCGGGATCGTCCCGCCTGCCCTCCATGTCTCGGCGACCGTCCGCGTCCGGCCGACCATCCACGTCTCTCCGACCGTCCGCGTCCCGCCGACCGTGCGCGTCCTTCCGTACGGGGTGGGCCGGGACGCCCCGGAGGACGCCGAGCGCGCCGGGCAGGCACAGGGCGGCGACCGCCCAGAACGCGGCGCGCCAGCCGAAGAGGCCGCCGAGCAGCGCGCCGCCCGGCACGCCCACGACCGTGGCCACGGTCGTGCCGGAGAGCAGCACGGCGAGCGCACGGCCCTTCCGCTCGGGCGGGACGAGCGCGGCGGCTGTCGTCAGGGCGACGGCGAGGAAGCCCGCGTGGGCGAGGGCGGCGACGACACGGGTCGCGAGCAGGACCGCGAAGCTGCCGGTGACGGCGCCCACGGCATGGGCGGCGAGGAAGGCCAGGACGAATCCGAGCAGTCCGGCCCGGCCGGACCGGTCACGGGCGAGCGCGGCCGTCAGCGGGGCGCCGACGACCATGCCGATCGCGAAGGCCGAGGTGAGCGCGCCGGTCGCGCCGACGCTCACGCCGAGGTCGCGGGAGATGTCGGGCAGCAGCCCGGCGAGCATGAACTCCGAGGTGCCCATGGCGAAGACCGCGAGGGCGAGCAGGTACAGGGGAAGGGGCATCGAGGAAGGCGTCGAGGGACGCGTCAAGGGTGGCTCCGGGGTGAGGAGGGCTACGAGAACGACGTCTCGTCACCACGGTCAGCACCCCCGACCTGGGCACACCGGCGCGGCCCGTCCGGCCGCGCGGGGCGGCGGGAGGGCGCAGGCGGACTACCGGCTCACAGGTTCAGACGTTCAGGAATCAGGGGATCAGGGGGCTGACGGCGTGACCGAAAGCCCCCACCCTGGATGCTTCGGGGCTCGACATGGCGGGCAGGTTACCCGTCTCCCACCACCCGGCGCACCCCGTTATCCACCCGCCTCAGACCACCCAGGCACCGTCCCGCATCAGGTGGCGCCCGGCGAGTTCGGGCTCCTCGTGCCATGCCTCCACGGCGGTGGGCCGGACCCGGAACCAGCCGTACGCGGGGCCCGAGTTCCGGGGGTCCCAGCCGCACTTCGCGGCGAACTCCTCGATCGCCGCGGTCGGTACGTCGCCGACGGAGAGGGTCGTCACCTCGCCGTCGATCAGGACGACGTCCCGGGTGTGCCCGAGGGAGAGCCGGGCCCGTCCGCCGGTACGGAGGTTGCGGCCGGTGGGGTTGGTCAGCCGGGTGCACAGCCAGATGTCCGTGCCGTCCCAGTGGAAGGCCAGCGGTACGAGGTACGGCGTCCCGTCGGCACTCGCCGAGGCCACCCAGATGTCCACCTCCTCCGCGAGCCGCGCGAGGAGGTCCTTCTTGCGCTGTTCGGGATCTCGTATCGTCCGCGTGTTCGTCATGGCCCGACCCTACGGCCCGACCCCAAGGGGCGTCCCGGTCATGATCCGTCCGCCCGCAGAACCCGTACCTCGTACGGCAGATCCGTCCCGGTCACCGCCGCACGCGGCCCCTCCGGCGTTCGGGTCACCCGGTAGACGGCCGCCGGGGCGCCCGTGTGGTCGGGGACCGTGACCGTCACCGCGCCCTGCCCCTCCCCCGTACCTCCCGGTGCCACGAGCAGCGTCAGGCCGTCCAGCCAGTCGCCGTCCGGGCGCGAGTCGTCGGCGCCCAGGGGGAGGACCGCGCCGGGGCGGACGTACAGCGGGAGGCTGTCGAGGGCGTGGGTCTCCCGGCGCCAGCACGGGCCGGTCACCGTCTCGCCCGTGAGCAGGTGGGTCCAGTCGCCCGCCGGGAGGTAGACCTCGACCTCGCCCCCGGGACTGAGCACGGGCGCCACCAGCAGGTCGGGGCCGAGCATGTACTGCCGGTCCAGGGTCCGGCACGCCGGGTCCTCCGGGAACTCCAGGAGCATCGGCCGCATCACCGGCATCCCCGTCGCGTGCGCCTCCGCCGCCACCCCATACAGGTACGGCATCAGGCGGTGCTTGAGCCGGGTGAAGCGCCGGGCGACCTCCACGGCCTCCTCGCCGAACTCCCAGGGCACCCGGTACGAGTCGCTGCCGTGCAGCCGGCTGTGCGAGGAGAGCAGCCCGAAGGCGAGCCAGCGCGTGAAGACCTCGGGCTCGGGTGTGCCTTCGAAGCCGCCGATGTCGTGGCTCCAGAAGCCGAAGCCGCTCAGGGAGAGCGAGAGTCCGCCGCGCAGGGACTCGGCCATGGCCTCGAAGGAGGCCCAGCAGTCGCCGCCCCAGTGGACGGGGAACTGCTGGCCGCCGGCGGTCGCGGAGCGGGCGAAGAGGACGGCCTCGCCGGTGCCTCGTTCCTTCTCCAGGAGGTCGAAGACGGTCCGGTTGTAGAGCTGGGCGTAGTAGTTGTGCATGCGCTCGGGGTCCGAGCCGTCGTGCCAGACGACGTCGGTGGGGACGCGCTCGCCGAAGTCGGTCTTGAAGCAGTCGACGCCCTGCGCGAGCAGCGGTCGCAGCTTGTCCTGGAACCAGGTCCTGGCCTCGGGGTTCGTGAAGTCGACGAGGGCCATGCCGGGCTGCCACAGGTCCCACTGCCAGACGTCGCCGTTCGGCCGCTTGAGGAGATGGCCCCGCTCCCTGCCCTCCTCGAAGAGGGGGGACTTCTGGGCGATGTACGGGTTGATCCACATGCCGACGCGCAGCCCGCGCGCCTTGAGCCGGGCCAGCATGCCCTCCGGGTCGGGGAAGGTCTCGGGGTCCCAGCGGAAGTCCGACCACTGGTACTCGCGCATCCAGAAGCAGTCGAAGTGGAAGACGGAGAGCGGGATGTCCCGTTCGGCCATGCCGTCGACGAAGGAGGTGACGGTCGCCTCGTCGTAGTCGGTGGTGAAGGAGGTGGTCAGCCAGAGGCCGAAGGACCAGGCCGGAGGCAGGGCGGGGCGGCCGGTGAGCGCGGTGTAGCGGGCGAGGACGTCCTTGGGGGTGGGTCCCGCGACGACGAAGTATTCGACGGTGTGGTCCTCGACGCTGAACTGGACCTGGCCGACGGCCTCCGAGCCGATCTCGAAGGAGACGCGGCCGGGGTGGTTGACGAAGACGCCGTAGCCGCGTGAGGAGAGGTAGAACGGGATGTTCTTGTAGGCCTGTTCGCTGCTGGTGCCGCCGTCGGCCTGCCAGATGTCGACGCTCTGGCCGTTCTTCACGAAGGGGGTGAAGCGCTCGCCGAGGCCGTAGATCTGCTCGCCGACGCCGAGCGCGAGCTGGACGGCCATGTGGTGGGCGCCGTCGGGGGTGGTGACGAACGCGGTGCCCTTGCGGCCGGCCTGGGTGAGGGCACGCCCCTCGGCGTCGCCGAACTCCAGGGTCCAGGGCGCCGATCGGTCCAGGCGCAGCCGCAGCGGCCCCGAGGCGAGCTCGACGACCGGTCCGTCCGTGCGGAGCCTGCCCGCCCCCGATCCGGGGCGGTCGAGGTCGAAGTCGGGTCCGCGGTGGGCCTTCCCCGCGTGATGGGTGACGCGTATGCCGATCACGCCCTCGGCGGGCGCGTGGCACTCCACGGTCAGAAGGGCCGAGTTCAGGGTGTCGCCGCGGGTCTCGACCCGCTTGACGGAGGCGTAGGCGGTGAAGCGGTCGGCTTCCGGGCGCAGATCGCGGACTTCGGTGGCGTACGAGGCGTGGACGCCCTCGCGCATCAGCCAGAAGCCGTCGGTGAACTTCATGCTGGTCCTTGGGGGTGGGGTGGGGAGGGGCTGCACCGAGCCCTCAATAGTTATCCCAGAAAACAAAACAGCGAACCAGCCCCCACAGCCGAGTGATCGCCGCTGGATCCCGCCGTAGAAACCGCTTGCGCGAAGCATTGACGAAACACGAACGCCCCCATAGCTTCATGCCCGTTGCACTTCGTACGTCATATATGAGACGCGATACATGAGATCTGAGAGTGCGCCATGGCCTTCGCCCCCAGTCCCATCCCCTCCCGCACCCAGTACGTCCTGGAAGCGATCAAGCACGACATCCTCACCGGGGGACTCAGACCCGGGCAGGCGCTCGTGGAGACCGAACTCGCCGCGCGTTTCGGGGTGTCGAAGACGCCCGTCCGCGAGGCGCTGAAGACCCTCGCGGGCAGCGGACTCGTGGTGATGAGCCAGTACAAGGGCGTCACGGTCCGGATGGTCGACGCGGACATGGCCCGCGCCGTCTACGACGTGCGGCTGCTCCTGGAGCCCGAGGCGGTCCGCCGGGCGGTCGCCTCCGGTGCCCCGCTCGACGCGGCGCACGAGGCGCTGCGGCGCGCGGCCGGGGCCGACGACCCGGCCGAACGGTCGCTGGCCAACCGCGACTTCCACCGCGCGCTCTACCTGCCCTGCGGCAACCCGCTGCTCGGCCGGATGCTCGACGAGGTCCGCGACCAGGCCGCGCTGGTCTCCACGGTCGCCTGGGCGGCCGTCCCCTCCTGGGAGCGCGAGGCCGCGGAGCACGAGGAGATCCTGCGGCTGGCCGACTCGGGCGACGTCGACGGCGCGGGCCTGGCCGTGCACGACCACATCGCCTCGTTCGTCGAGCGCGCCTTCCCGCACTCCCCCATGGACCCGCCCCCCATGGACCCGCCCCCGATGAACCAGTCCCCCATGAACCAGTCCCCCATGATCAACGAATGAGCGGGCAGCACGTGAGCATCGAGTTCGACACCCTGAGGACCGCACTGGCCGACGTCGTGGCCATCCCGGTCACGCCGTTCGCCGAGGACGGCTCCGTGGACACCGTCACGCACCGGGCGCTGTTGCGCCGGCTCCTGGACAGCGGGGTCCGCACCCTCACCCCCAACGGCAACACCGGCGAGTTCTACGCCCTCACCCCCGAGGAGCGCCGCTCCCTCACCGAGATCACCGTCGAGGAGGCGGGCGACCGCGCCGCGATCCTGGTCGGCGTCGGCCACGACGTGCCGACGGCGGTCGAGGCGGCCCGGCACGCCCGCGCCACGGGCGCCCACATGGTGATGGTCCACCAGCCCGTCCACCCGTACGTCTCCGAGAGCGGCTGGGTCGCCTACCACCGGGCCATCGCCGAGGCCGTCCCGGAGCTCGGCGTCGTCCCGTACATCCGCAACCCGCTGATCGGCGGGGCCCGGCTCGCCGAGCTGGGCGCCGTCTGCCCCAATGTCGTCGGTGTGAAGTACGCGGTACCCGACGCGGCCCGGTTCGCCGGCTTCGCGCGGGACGCGGGCCTCGACCGGTTCGTGTGGGTGGCGGGCCTCGCCGAGCCGTACGCCCCCGCCTACTTCGCGAGCGGCGCCACCGGGTTCACCTCCGGCCTGGTCAATGTCTCCCCCGCGCTCTCACTGGAGATGCTGGGCGCCCTGCGGGCCGGCGACTACCCGACCGCGATGAAGGTCTGGGAGCGGATCCGCCGCTTCGAGGAGCTGCGCGCGGCGAACGGCAGTGCCGACAACGTGACCGTGGTCAAGGAGGCCCTCGCTTCGCTCGGCCTCTGCCGCCGCGAGGTCCGCCCGCCGAGCCGCGAACTCCCCGAGAGCGAGCGGGCCGAGGTCGCCACGATCGCCGCCGGGTGGCCGATATGAGCACCGGAGACCCGGCCGGCGCCGGGCGACGCCCCGAGGACCTGCGCAGTCACCAGTGGTACGGCACCGACGGCCTCCGTTCCTTCAGCCACCGGGCCCGCACCCGGCAGCTCGGCTATCTGCCCGAGGAACACCTCGGCAAGCCGGTGATCGCGATCCTCAACACCTGGTCCGACATCAACCCCTGTCACGTCCATCTGCGCGACCGCGCCCAGGCCGTGAAGCGGGGGGTGTGGCAGGCCGGCGGTTTCCCGCTGGAGTTCCCGGTCTCCACCCTCTCGGAGACCTTCCAGAAGCCGACCCCGATGCTCTACCGCAATCTCCTCGCCCTGGAGACGGAGGAGCTGCTGCGCTCGTACCCGGTGGACGGGGCGGTGCTGATGGGCGGCTGCGACAAGACGACCCCCGCGCTGCTCATGGGTGCGGCCTCGGTCGACCTGCCGGCCGTGTTCGTCCCGGCGGGGCCGATGCTGCCGGGACACTGGCGGGGCGAGACCCTCGGCTCCGGTACGGACATGTGGAAGTACTGGGACGAGAAGCGGGCCGGGAACCTCGGCGACTGCGAGATGGCGGAGCTGGAGAGCGGACTCGCCCGCTCCCCGGGCCACTGCATGACGATGGGGACGGCGTCCACGCTGACCGCCGCCGCCGAGACGCTCGGCGTGACCGTGCCGGGCGCCTCCTCGGTGCCGGCGGTGGACTCGGGGCACGACCGGATGGCCGCGGCCTCGGGGCTGCGGATCGTGGAACTCGTACGGCGGGACCTGCGGCTGTCGCGGATCCTGACGCGGGAGGCGTACGAGGACGCGGTCGCCGCGGTGCTCGCGCTCGGCGGTTCGACCAACGCGGTCATCCATCTGATCGCGATGGCCGGGCGCTCGGGGGTGAAGCTGACGCTCGACGACTTCGACCGGATCGCGCGGACGGTCCCGGTCCTCGCGAACCTGCGGCCGGGCGGACAGTTCCTGATGGAGGACTTCCACTTCGCGGGCGGGATGCCGGGCTTCCTCTCCCGGCTGACCGACGTCCTGCACCTGGACCGGCCCACCGTCTCCCACGCCACCCTGCGGGAGCAGCTCGACGGGGCCCTCGTCCACGACGAGGAGGTGATCCGCGACCGTTCCAGGCCGCTGGCCGCCGAGGGAGGGGTGGCGGTGCTGCGCGGCAACCTCTGCCCCGACGGGGCGGTCATCAAGCACATCGCGGCCGAGCCGCGGCTGCTGAAGCACACCGGTCCCGCGGTCGTCTTCGAGGACTACCGGTCGATGCAGCGGACCATCGACGACCCGGCGCTCGGCATCACGCCCGAGCACGTCCTCGTGCTGCGCGGCGCGGGCCCCAAGGGCGGGCCCGGGATGCCGGAGTACGGCATGCTGCCCATCCCCCGGTACCTGCTTGAGCAGGGGGTTCGGGACATGGTGCGGATCTCCGACGCGCGGATGAGCGGGACGAGTTACGGGGCGTGTGTGCTGCACGTGGCGCCCGAGTCCCATGTCGGCGGACCACTTGCCCTCGTCCGTACGGGCGATACGATCACCCTCGACGTCGCGGCACGCTCCCTCCATCTGCACGTCACGGACGAGGAGCTGGACGTCCGCCGGGCTGCGTGGACACCGCCGCCGGCCCGGTACGAGCGCGGCTACGGCGCGCTCTACATGGAGCAGATCTCCCAGGCCGACACGGGCTGCGACTTCGAGTTCCTGGCCAGGCCGGGCGCCACCCCCGATCCGTACGCGGGCTGACAGCCCGCTCCTGAAACCCGGCCGCCGGGCCCTTCCTCAGACCTCCAGCTCCACCCGCCCCATCGTGTCCGAAATCTCGAACGTCGTTCGCGAAGCGCTTCACCGAGAACGGAGCCGCCGTCATGGCCTCAGCTGTGACCCCACCGCCCCGAGCCGTCACGGCACGGAGCCGCCGCCGCACGGGAGCGACCCCCCGCCGACTGCCGTACCTGCTGATCGCCCCCGCCGGACTGCTGATGCTGGGCTTCATCGCCTACCCGGTGCTCAGCGTCTTCTACTACAGCCTCCAGCACTACAACCCCACGAAGCCCTGGCGGAACGGCTTCGCCGGCCTGGACAACTTCACCCGGATCTTCACGGACGACCCGCGGTTCTGGGGCACGTTGACCTTCAGCCTCAAGTGGGTCGTCGTCGAGGTGACGCTCCAGCTCCTCTTCGGTCTCGCGCTCGCCCTCATCGTGAACCAGACCTTCGTCGGCCGCGCCCTGGGCCGGGCCCTCGTCTTCTCCCCGTGGGCCGTCTCCGGAGTGCTCACCTCCGCGATCTGGGTGCTGCTCTACAACTCCCAGACCGGTATCAGCCGTTATCTGGCGGACATGGGCCTCGGCACGTACGGCACGTCCTGGCTCTCCGACACCGCGACCGTCTTCCCGGCGGCGATCATCGCCGACCTCTGGCGCGGGGTGCCCTTCTTCGCCATCCTCATCCTGGCCGACCTCCAGTCCGTACCGAAGGACCTGTACGAGGCCGCCGAGGTCGACGGGGCGGGCCGGGTCCGCCAGTTCGTCCACATCACCCTGCCGCACATCCGGGACGCGATCGTCCTGTCCACGCTGCTGCGCGCGGTCTGGGAGTTCAACAACGTCGACCTGCTGTACACGCTGACCGGCGGCGGCCCCGCGGGCGAGACGACCACCCTGCCGCTGTACATCGCCCACACCAGCGTCGACGCCCACAACTTCGGATACGCCTCCGCCCTCACCACGGTGGCGTTCGTGATCCTTCTCTTCTGCTCGATGGTCTATCTGCGCCTGAGCAAGTTCGGAGGCGACGGCAAGTGACAGCCGAGTCCACCCTGAGCCCGGCCCCGGCCGACGTGACCCCGCCCCGGGGCGCGCAGCCGCCCGACCGGACCCCGCCCTCCGCCGCCCGCGTCAGGCGCAGGGCCTGGGACGAGGTGCCCCGCTGGCAGATCTATCTGCCCCTCGGGATCTACCTCCTCTTCACCCTGATCCCCTTCTACTGGATCCTGCTCTTCGCCGTACGTCCGGCCGGCTCCACCTCGCTGCTGCCCTGGCCGATGACGACGGCACACTTCGAGAAGGTCTGGAACGAGCGGAGCTTCGGCGTCTTCTTCCAGAACAGCCTGCTCATCGGCGTCGCCGTGCTCATCAGCACCACCGTCGTCGCCCTGGCCGGCGGTTACGCGCTGGCCCGCTTCGACTTCAAGATCAAGAAGGGCTTCATGCTGGCCCTGCTCTGCTCGCAGTTCGTGCCGGGCGCCCTGCTCCTCGTCCCGCTGTTCCAGATCTTCGCCGAGCTGAAGATGATCAACTCGCTCGGCAGTGTGATCATCGCCGAGACCGTCTTCCAGCTCCCGCTGTCGATGATCCTCATCAGCGGCTTCATCAGGAACGTGCCGTACTCCCTGGAGGAGGCGGCCTGGGTGGACGGCTGCAACCGCTTCTCCGCCTTCCGGATCGTGGTCCTCCCGCTGCTCCGGCCCGGTCTGGTCGCCGTCGGCTCCTTCGCCTTCGTGCACGCCTGGAACCACTTCCTCTTCGCCCTGATGTTCCTCAGCAGCCAGGACAAGCAGACGATCCCGGTCGGCCTCAACACCCTCATGGGCGCCGACAGCGTCGACCTCGGGGCGCTCGCCGCGGGCGGCGTCGTCGCCGCCGTGCCCGTCGTCGTCGTCTTCGCCTTCATCCAGAAGTGGCTGGTCACCGGCTTCAGCGCCGGGGCGGTGAAGGGATGAACGGGGCCGTCGGCATCAGCACAGCACGCACGAACAGGGAAGACATGAACACCGTACGCACCACCCCGCTGCCGGTCGTCCTCGCCGGCGCCCGCGGCCACGGCCGCAGCCACCTCCTCAACATCCGCCGCCTCGAAGAGCAGGGGCTCGTCCGCCTCGCCGGGGTCTGCGAGCTGCGCCCGCTCGACGCGGACGAGCTCGACGGCATCGGAGACCCGGCGCAGTCCGCCGACTTCGAGGCGCTCCTCGTCTCCACCGGCGCCCGGATCGCCGTGCTCAGCACCCCCATCCAGACCCACACCGACATGACGCTCGCCGCCGCCCGGCACGGGGCGCACATCCTCCTGGAGAAGCCGCCCGCCCCCTCGTTCGCCGAGTTCCGCAGGATGGCCGACGGGGTCGAGGCCGCGGGGGTGGCCTGCCAGATCGGCTTCCAGTCGCTCGGTTCGCATGCCGTGCCCGCGATCCGCCGGATGGTCGGGGACGGCGCGATCGGCGAACTCCTCGGCGTCGGCGCGGCCGGCGCCTGGGTCCGTGACGAGGCCTACTTCCGGCGCGCCCCCTGGGCAGGCCACCGGAAGCTCGACGGGGTCGACGTCGTCGACGGGGCGCTCACCAACCCCCTCGCCCACGCCGTCGCCACGGCGCTCGCGCTGTCCGGCTCCACCCGGGCCGAGGACGTCGAGCACATCGAGACCGAGCTGCTGCACGCCCACGCCATCGAGTCCGACGACACCTCGGCGGTACGCGTCGTCACCTCGGCCGGCACCCAGGTCACGGTCGCGGCGACGCTCTGTGCCGAGAAGTCCTCGGAGCCGTACGTCATCGTCCACGGCAGCCAGGGCCGGATCACCTTCTGGTACCGGCAGGACCGGGTGCTCGTGCAGCGCGCCGGGCACGGCCCGGTGGAGACCGAGTACGGCCGCACCGACCTTCTGGAGAACCTCGTCGCGCACGTCACGGACGGCGAGCCGCTGTGGGTCCCGCCGTCGGCGACCGGCGCGTTCATGCGGGTCGTCGAGGCCGTACGGACGGCTCCCGACCCGCTGGGGATAGCCGCCGCGCACTGGCACGCCGAGCCCGGCGAGAGCGCACCGCGCCGGGTCGTCGACGGCGTCGACGCCCTGGTGGACGCCAGTGCCGACGAGCTGAGGCTGTTCTCCGAACTCGGCGCCCCCTGGGCTCCGTCGACCCGGACGGAGGCCCGATGAACCCCGAGCCGTCGACGGTCCTGCGCTGCGCGGGCGTCACCGTCGCCCGCTGCACGACCCGGCCCGACCTCGCCCTCGACCACTCCCCCCGGCCGTACCTGCACCCGGTGACCACCCTCGCCGGGCGCCCGGTGACCGAGACGGTGCCCGAGGACCATCCGCACCACCTCGGCGCGGGCGTCGCCGTGCCCGATGTCGCCGGCCACAACTTCTGGGGCGGGCGCACGTTCGTCCGCGACCGCGGCTCGGTGCAGCTCGACGACCACGGGGTGCAGCGGCACGACGGGTTCAAGCTGTGCGACCCGGACGGCTTCGTGGAGGAGCTGACCTGGACGGCGGGGGGCGAACGGCTGCTCCGCGAGCACCGTACGGTGGCGGCCACCGCGCTCACCGAGACGGCCTGGGCGCTCGACCTCACCTTCTCCCTCACCAATGTGTCCGGCCGTGACCTGTCGATCGGCAGTCCCGCGACGAACGGCCGGCCGGGCGCGGCGTACGGCGGCTTCTTCTGGCGCGCGCCGAAGGAGACGAAGGCGCCGGCGGTGTTCGGGCCGGCGGCGGACGCGGACGGCGAGGAGGCGGTGCACGGGGTCCGCTCGGACTGGGTGGCGCTCGTGGGCGGCGGCTGGACCCTGGTGTTCGCCGGGGCGACGGCCCGGACCCGTGAGGACCCCTGGTTCGTCCGGGCGGCCGAGTACCCGGGGGTCGGTTCCTCGCTCGCCCACGACCGGCGTCTTCCGGTGACGGCCGGGGAGACCTTCGTACGGCGGGTGGTGACCGTGGTCGCCGACGGCCGCCTCGACCGGGGCGAGGCGGCGGCCCTGGTACGCAAGGCGGTGACCTCGTGACGGGGCCCGGTGCGGTCGGGGCGACCGGGGACCTCGGAGACGGCACGTACCGCAACCCCGTCCTCGCCGCCGACTGGTCCGACCCCGACGTGGTCCGGGTCGGCGAGGACTACCACCTGACGGCGTCCAGCTTCGGCCGCGCGCCCGGCCTGCCGCTGCTGCACTCCCGGGACCTGGTCAACTGGACGCTCGTCGGCCACGCCCTGGAGCGGCTCGAACCGGCCGCCGCGTTCACGGAGCCCCGGCACGACCGGGGGGTGTGGGCGCCTTCGTTCCGGCACCACGACGGCCGGTTCTGGATCTTCTGGGGCGACCCCGACCACGGGATCTTCCAGGTCAACGCCCCTTCCGTGCGCGGCCCGTGGACGGCCCCGCACCTGGTGAAGGCGGGCCGGGGTCTGATCGACGCCTGCCCGCTGTGGGACGAGGAGTCGGGCGAGGCGTATCTCGTGCACGCCTGGGCCAAGTCCCGCGCGGGGTTCAACAACCGGCTCACCGGGCACCGGATGAGCCCGGACGGCACGAAGGTGCTCGACGAGGGCCGGGTCCTCGTCGACGCCGACCGGATTCCGGGCTGGTTCACCCTGGAGGGCCCGAAGCTGTACCGGCACGAGGGCTGGTTCTGGATCCTCGCTCCGGCCGGGGGCGTGGCCACCGGCTGGCAGGGCGCGTTCCGCTCGCGGTCCTTCTTCGGCCCGTACGAGGAGCGGACCGTCCTCGCGCAGGGCGACACCGACGTCAACGGCCCCCACCAGGGCGGCTGGGTGCGCACCCAGCGCGGCGAGGACTGGTTCCTGCACTTCCAGCAGTCCGGCGCGCACGGCCGGCTCGTCCATCTCCAGCCGATGCGCTGGGATGCGGACGGCTGGCCCGTGCTCGGCGCCGGGGGTGCCCCGGTCCGGGTCCACCGCAAGCCGGACCTGCCGGAGCAGCCGCCCGCGCGGCCGGCGGTGGACGACACCTTTCCCGGCGGGCGGTTCGGCCGCCAGTGGCAGTGGACCGCCAACCCGGGCGAGGGCTGGGCCAGTCAGCACTCGGGCGACGGACTGCGGCTCGGCTGTGTGCGGACGGACCGGCTCGACGACCTCCGGAGCATGCCGCACGTCCTCACCCAGCGGCTGCCCGCCGGGGCCGTGACCGTCGAGGTCGGGCTGCGGCTCGGCTCCGAGGCGGCCGGGGCCCGCGCCGGGCTCGTGGTCCTGGGGGACGCGTACGCGTGGATCGGTCTGGAGCGTGCCCCGGACGGCACGGCCCGGCTCGTGCACCGTTTCGCCCCGGGCAACGCGGACCACGAACGGGACGCGGCGCACTCCCGGCCGGTCGCCGGGGACCGGGTCCTGCTCCGGATCGAGGTCACGGCGGACGCGCGTTGCCGCTTCTCGTACGCCACCGACGACACGGCTGACGGCCCGGTCCGGCTCGGACCGGAGTTCGCCGCCACTCCCTGGCGCTGGGTCGGCGCCCTGCTCGGTCTGTTCGCCGGGGCGCCGGAGGGTGCGGGACACGCCGGGACGGCCGTGTTCTCCGCCTTCCGCGTCACCGCCGGCTGAGGACCCCGCCCGCCGGGCGCGCTCCGAGGCGCCCCCTGAACTCCCCCACATCCCCATCCCCGAAAGTCCCCGCAACACCCCGAGAGAAGAGAGCCGACGATGACCATCTTCCCCGGCGGACGGCGCAGAGCCGCCCTCGCCCTCGCCCTGTCCTCCGTCCTCGCCCTGACCGCCACCGCCTGCGGTGACGACGGCAGCGGCGGGGGCGGCGACAAGGGAACCGAGGGATCGGGCAAGGGAAAGATCACCTTCTGGGACAACAACGGCGGTGTCCGCACCGACGTCTGGAAGGAGATCATCGCGGACTTCGAGAAGGCGAACCCCGACATCGACGTCGAGTACGTCGGGATCGCCTCCAAGGAGGTCCAGTCGAAGTACGACACCGCGATCCAGGGCGACGGCCTGCCGGACGTGGGCGGCGTCGGCGCGGCGATGCTCGCCGGGATCGCCGCGCAGAACGCCCTGGAACCGCTGGACGCCCGGATCGAGGACAGCGCGCTCAAGGGCAAGCTGAACGCCGGCATGGTCGCGAGCGTGAAGGCGGCGGGCGGGCAGGACAAGCTGTTCACCGTCCCCACCTCCGCGAGCAACGGCGTGCTCTACTACCGCACCGATCTGTTCAAGGCGGCCGGGCTGCAGGAACCCACCACCTGGTCGACGTTCTACGCGGCGGCGGAGAAACTGACCGCCACCGACAAGAACCGGTTCGGCTACACGATCCGCGGCGGCGCGGGCTCGATCGCGCAGGCCCTGGACGCCATGTACGGCCAGAGCGGCATCACGAGCTTCTGGAACGGCGACAAGACCACCGTCAACGATCCGAAGAACGTGGCGGCGCTGGAGAAGTACGCCGGCCTCTTCAAGAAGACCACCCCGGCCGCCGACGTCAACAACGACTTCACCAAGATGGTCGCGCAGTGGGACAGCGGCCAGATCGGCATGCTGAACCACAACCTGGGCTCCTACCAGGACCACGTGAAGGCGCTCGGCACCGACAAGTTCCGGGGCATCCCCAACCCGACTCTGGACGACGGCACCCGCGTGCAGGTCTCCAACCCGGTCGACGGCCTCGGGCTCTTCTCCTCCAGCAAGAACAAGGCCGCTGCCTGGAAGTTCATCGAGTTCGCGGCCTCGCACGCCTCCAACAGCAAGTGGAACAAGTCGGCCGGCGCCATCCCCGCCAACACGGAGGCCGCCCAGGACCCGTGGCTCCAGGAGGCGGAGCCGACCAAGCTCGGCGCCGAGGTCCTCTTCAGCGGCAAGGCCACCATCGTGGAGCTGCCGTACTACCTGCCGGACTGGAACACGATCTCCAAGGCCGAGAACGAGCCGGGCTTCCAGAAGGTCCTGCTCGGTACGTCCGGCGCCAAGGAGTTCCTCGACCACTTGGCCGAGCAGCTGAACGCGGCGCAGGCCGAGTGGAAGCAGCAGAACCAGTGAGCGTAGGCCGCCGCGCGGTGGTCACGGCCGGGGCGGGCCTCGCGCTCGCCCTGGCCGGGGCTCCCCCGGCCCGTTCCCAAGGACACCCCCGAATGCGCACCCTGTTCATCGCGGGCGACTCCACCGCCGCCCAGAAGTACGCCGACGCCGCTCCCGAGACCGGCTGGGGCATGGCCCTCCCCTTCTTCCTGCACCACGGCGTGCGGGTCGCCAACCACGCCGTCAACGGGCGCAGCACCAAGAGCTTCCTCGACGAGGGGCGCCTCGACGTCGTACTGAAGGCGCTCCGCCCCGGCGACCTGCTCCTGGTCCAGTTCGGTCACAACGACCAGAAGGTCGCCGATCCGAGCCGGTACACCGAGCCGTGGACCACCTACCAGGACAATCTGCGGGTCTTCGTCGAGGGCGCGCGGTCCCGTGGCGCCCTCCCGGTGTTCGCCACCTCCGTCGAGCGGCGCAAGTTCGACGTGGACGGCACCGCCCTGCGGACGCTCGGCGCGTATCCGGCGGCGATGCGGGAGACCGCCCGCGAGTCGGACGTCCCGCTCCTCGACCTGGAGGCGCTGTCGCTCGCCCTGTGGCAGCGGCTCGGTCCCGAGGCCACCAAGACGTACTTCAACTGGACCGCGACCGAGCAGGACAACACCCACTTCAACCCGCCCGGGGCGATCGAGGTGGCCCGCCTCGCCGCCGCCGAGCTGCTCCGCACCCATGTCCTCGCACCGCGCGAGACGCGCCGCCTGGACGACGAGATACCCACCCAGTGGATCACCTGGCCCGAGTCCGAGGAGAGCAGCCCATGAACCGACGCACGCGACTGGGAGTGGTGGCCGCGACCGCCCTCACCCTGGCGGTCACCGCCCCCGCCGCCCACGCCGCCCCGCGCCCCGCCGCCGACCCCGCCCGCGCGACGCTGCCGGCCGGTGACGGCTGGGCGTCCGACGGGACCGGCACCACCGGCGGGGCCGCCGCCGACGCCTCCCGAGTCTTCACCGTCACCACCTGGGAGGAGTTCCGGGACGCTCTGGCCGTGCCCGGCACCGAGCCCAGGATCGTCAAGGTGGTCGGCACGCTGAACGCCACCGCCGCCGGCTGCGCCGCCTTCGAGGCCCCCGGCTACGACTTCGCCCGCTACCTCGCCGACTACGACCCCGCCGTCTGGGGGTACGAGACCGTGGTCAGCGGCCCCCAGGAGGACCTGCGGGCGGCCTCCGCGACCGCCCAGGGCAAGGCCATCAAGGTCAAGGTCCCCGCGAACACCACGATCGCCGGTGTCGGCAGGGACGCCGGGATCACCGGCGGCAGCCTCCAGGTGCAGGGCGTCGACAACGTGGTGATCCGCAACCTCACGATGGAGAGCCCGCTCGACTGCTTCCCGCAGTGGGACCCGACGGACGGCGCGACCGGTGCGTGGAACTCCGAGTACGACGGCCTCGTCGTCTACGGCTCCACCCATGTGTGGATCGACCACAACACCTTCACCGACGGGGCCCACCCGGACAGTTCGCTGCCCTCGTACTACGGGGAGGTCTACCAGCAGCACGACGGGGAGCTGGACGTCGTACGGGGTGCGGACCTCGTCACGATCTCCTGGAACGTCTTCACCGACCACGACAAGACCCTGATGATCGGCAACAGCGACAGCGCGGGCGCCACCGACCGGGGGAAACTGCGGGTCACCCTGCACCACAACCTCTTCGAGAACGTGATCGAGCGGGCGCCGCGGGTCCGGTTCGGGCAGGTCGACGCGTACAACAACCACTTCGTCGTGCCGAGTTCGGCCTACGCGTACAGCCTCGGCATCGGGCAGGAGTCCCAGCTCTTCGCGGAGAAGAACGCGTTCACGCTCGCCGGGGACGTGCCGGCCGGGAAGATCCTGAAGAAGTGGAAGGACGCGCCCGTCACCACGGTGGGCAACTACGTGAACGGCAAGCCCGTCGACCTCCTCGCCGTCCACAACACGCAGTTCCCCGAGGAGCTGTTGCGGGCCGACGCGGGCTGGACCCCCGTCCTGCGCACCCGGGTCGACCACCCGAGGGCCGTGCCCGCCCTCGTCGACCACCGCGCGGGCGCCGGCCGGTCCTGCTGATCCCCCATCCCCTTTCAGGAGGACCCCGCATGCCCTCGCACCCGAACGGAGCGCCGACGGGACGCCGCTCCCTGCTCCTGGGCGCCGCCGGAGCCGCACTCGCCCTGGCCCTGCCCGCCGCTCCCGCCTCGGCCGTCTCCGCCGATCCGGCCACCTCGCCGTCGCGTGCCCGGCCCTTCGGCCGGTTCGGTTCGCCCGACCGCCGGCTCACCGAGCGGACCCTGTACGTGCACCCCGGCGGCCTCGGCGACCACACCAGCGTCCAGGCCGCGGTCACCGCCGCGAGCGGCACCGGCCGGACCCTGGTGCTCGCCCCCGGTACGTACCGGGAGACGGTCGCCGTGAGCCCGGCCCGTACCGACATGACCTGGATCGGCGCGAGCGGCGATCCCCGCGACGTCGTCGTGGTGTACGCCAACGCCGCCGGAACGCCCCGCCCCGAGGGCGGCACCTACGGCACCACCGGTTCCGCGACCACCACCGTCCAGGCGGCCGGCTTCACCGCCCACGGCGTCACCTTCGCCAACGACTTCCTGCGCACGGACCTCCCCGGCAACCCCGGTACCCAGGCCGTCGCGCTCAAGGTGCAGGGCGACCGGTCGGCCTTCTTCCACTGCCGCTTCCTCGGCCACCAGGACACCCTGTACGCGGACTCGATGTCGCTGACGGCCTTCGCCCGCCAGTACTTCGCGCACTGCTACGTCGAGGGTGACGTCGACTTCGTCTTCGGCCGGGCCACCGCCGTCTTCGAGCACTGCCACTTCCGTACGCTGCTCCGCCCCGATCTGGCGGCGGCCCCGCACGGCTTCGTCTTCGCCCCGTCCACGGCCGGGAGAACCCGTACGGGTTCCTCGCCGCCCGCTGCCGGGTCACCAGCGAGGCCCCGGACGGCTACTACAAGCTGGCCCGCCCCTGGGTCCCCGGCTCGGACCTCACCGCCTGGCCGTCACTCGTGGTCCGGGACACCGTCCTCGGCCAGGGGGTCGACACGGTGGCCCCGTACGCGAACATGCGCGACGCCTACCCATGGCAGGCGCAGCGCTTCGCCGAGTACCGCAACTCCGGCCCTGGTGCCCGGATCACCGTCCCGGAGAACCGCCCCCAACTCGGGTCCTCCGAGGCAGTGTCCGCGACCCGGTCGACGTATCTCGGCGACTGGAACCCACGCCCGCCCTGCCCCTGATCCCCGGAAGAACCCACCCGCTCCTCCCCCACCGCACACGAGAGGACCCGCACGTCATGTCTCGTACCGCACGCACCAGGAGCACCTTCGTCGCCGTCTCCGTCCTGGCCGCTTGCGCCGGCCTCGGCGCCCTGGCGAGTCCGGCACAGGCCGCCACCGTCACCGTCTCGACGGCGGCCGACCTGGCCACCGCCGTGAAGAACGCCACCCCCGGCACCGTCATCCAGATCCGCGGCGGCACCTACTACCCGACGGCCACCCTCCAGTCCACGGCCAACGGCACCTCCGCGAGCCGCATCCAGCTGCGACCGTACGGCTCCGAGACGGTGCGGATCGACGGCTCCCAACTCCCGGCCGGTTCCTGGATCTTCAAACTCACCGCCGACTACTGGTCGGTCGCCGACCTCACCTTCCAGAACTCCCCGGACAGCGCGGTCGTCTGCACCTCCTGCACGGGCACCACCTGGGACCGGATCAGGACGATCAACGGCGGGGACTCCGGCTTCACCCTCACCGGAGCCGACACCAACGACAACACCGTCCGCAACCTGGACTCCTCCGGTCACTACGACGCCGCCAACCACGGCGAGAACGCCGACGGCCTGGCCGTGAAGTTCGGCTCCGGAACCGGGAACCTGATCACCGGGGCCCGGCTCTCCAACAACTCCGACGACGGCGTCGACCTGTGGTCCTGGTCGAGCCCGCTGACGATCGAGCACAGCTGGGCGTACGGCAACGGGCGCAACCGCTGGTCGGACTCGGCCTTCGCGGGCGACGGCAACGGATACAAGCTGGGCGGCGACGGCGAGGTCGTCGCGCATGTCGTCAACAACTCGGCGGCCTGGGACAACGCGGGCAACGGCTTCACCGAGAACAGCAATCGGGGCGCGATCCAGATCAACCGCACGACGTCCTACGCCAACGGCAAGAAGGGCTACTACTTCGCGACGGGCGCGGCCCGGCTCGGCAAGAACCTGGCCGTCTCCAACGGCACCGGCTCGGTGAGCGCCGGCTCGTCGGTCGTCTCGGCGGGCAACAACTGGGACAGCGGGATCGCGACGCCGGCGTTCCTGTCCACCGATCCGGCGAGCGCGTACGGAGCGCGGAAGGCGGACGGCTCGCTGCCGTCGACGGCCTTCCTCACCACCGGCTCGACGACGATCGGTTCGACGATGAACTGAACCGCTGCTCAACGCAGTCGAGGGGAGGGACCCGCTCCGGGGCCCCTCCCCTCTCAGGCGTTGCTCAGGCCAACAGGTCCACGCAGTCGACGGCGGTGCCCGGGCTCAGGAATCCGGTGCCGGAGGAACCGCTGACGACGTTCAGCTTGAGCACGTTGTACTGGCCGGGGTCGGTCTTCCAGGCGCTCGCGGGGACGACGTACGTGAAGGTGTGGTTGGTGCCCCGGTAGGAGCCGTTGGTCAGCGAACGGGTCGAGGGCTGCGTGGGCGGTGAGGGGATCGCGGAGACCCAGTCGTTGACGGTCACCTGGGGGCGACCGTTGAGGAAGGCCGTGGTGACCCCGATGCGCAGGGTGTGCGCGGCGGCGGCCTGGGCGGCGGTCAGCCGGAAGTACACGAGGACGCCGTCGTTGACGCCCTTCCACAGATAGCAGGGGAAGGAGGCGGACACGTCACCCCCGTCCAGGACGACGTTCCCCGTCCAGGCGGCGGCCCGGACGTCGGCGGGGTGGGCGTACGTCATGAGGGCGGCGTTCTTGAACGCGCCGGGGGTGCCGTCCCAGTCGCCGATCCGCCAGAGGGCGGGGGCGGTGCTCGGATCGTTGGTGAGGGTGAGGGTGTGGAGGGCGGTGGCGGCGCCCGCGGTGACGGTCACGGAGCTTGTGTGGACGGCGAGTTCACCCTTGTACACGGTGAGGGTGTACGTGCCGGGGAGCATGCCCCGGCAAGAGAAGGCGCCGGTTCCGGCGGTGGCGCGGGCCCAGTACTGGGCGTCGGCGTTGGCGAAGCCGACGGTGTACGGGTGGCCTGCGGCCATGCCCTGGAGTCCGACGCCGGCGACCCGTCCGCGGCCGGCTGCGCCGACCCAGCCGGGAATGCCGAGGCCGTCCACCCATGAGGTGTCGTGGTTGGCGGCGAAGAGCGCCGGGTCGGGGGTGCCGCCGTCGGTGAAGGCCAGCAGGTAGGGGCCCTGGAGGCCGAAGCGCATGGCCTCGGTCTGGGACTGGTTGTAGTGGAGGATCTCGTACAGGCCGACTCCCAGTTCGTTGGAGTGCCGGAGCAGCGAGCGGTAGAAGGGGCCGCCGGAGGCCTTCTCGTGGTTGGAGCGGATCATCCAGAGGCCGACGGAGCCGGTGGTGTAGCCGATGTGGTCGTAGTCCATGACGCGGACGCCGGAGTAGTGCTTGGACCGGGTGTGGCCGTCTGCGCGCTGCCAGACATCCCCGGCCTCGATGACGGTGTCCGTGCCCTCGACCCAGGAGTCGGGGCCTTCGTTGGGGAAGACGCCGGGCTTGAGGCGGGCGATGAAGCGGGTGGCCGTGAAGGACGTGTCGGCCTTGTCGGTCCACAGGTAGACGTTGTTCCGTCCGGAGCGGGCCGCGAGGTAGTGGCGGAGGGTGCCGTGAACGACGGTGATCAGCACGGTGGAGCCGGTCTGCGCCAGGGTGACGGTGGAGGCGCCGAGGCCGGACTCGACGTGCGAGTGCTTGCCGCCGTAGCCCTCGTACTCCTTGCCCTGGTAGACGAGGGAGGTGAGGTCGCCGGTGGACTTGGAGACCTTGAAGACCAGTCCCGCGCCGGTGTCGACGACGTACTGGGTGCCGTCGTCGCTCCAGCCGAACGCGGTGGCCGCGGCGGTGGCCGGGGAGGGCACGAGGCCGCCGGCGGCGGCGACGGCCGTCCCGGCGACGGCGGCCCCGAGGAGGGTGCGGCGGCGGAGGGGCTGTGCGGAGGTGTCGTACGCGCTCATCGGGGTGCGGCTCCTTCGGTACGGAGGTGGCAGGTAGCCCTAGGTCGCCGCTGAAGGGGTGGGGGTTGCCGGATGTTCGAAACGTTTCAAGACGATGTCGCGGACGGCTCGTGCGGCCCGTGTGCCGTCACTTCGCCGCCGTCGTGCCGAAGTCGCCGTCCAGGGTGGTGCGGCCGCCGTCCGCGCCCGTCAGGACCGCGGTGTACGTGTCGGCCGAGGCGTCCCGTACCCCCTCGGCGTGGTTGTACTGGCCGGCGAAGACATGGGGGCCCGGCGGGACCGTGCGGCCCGGCTTGAGCGTCCATCGGTAGACCAGCTCCCTGCCCTCCTCGGCCACCGTCGCGGTGAAGTCCTCGGCGGGGCGGGTGCGCCAGTGGCCCGTGCTCACGACGCCGGGAGTGCGGACGATCCGCAGCTCGACGGTGAGGCCGGTGACGGGGGTGTCGGTCGTCAGGCCGAGATCGCTCTGCGCCCACCAGCGGTTGCTGCCGGGGTCGATCGTGGCGGTCGCCCGGGCGCTCGGGCCGGGTGCGGGAAGCACGGTGGCGGGCGTGGCGGTCCGGCCGTTCAGCGTGGTCGCCGCGAGACCGCCGAGGCCGACGACTCCCGCGACGGCCGCCGCGACGGCCGCGACCCCCGCCCAGCGGCGCCCGGTCCAGCGATTCACGGGCCGGACCGGACGGGTCACCGGGGCGGGCGCGGCCAGGCCGCGTTCCACCCGGGCGAGCATGCGGGCGTGGTCGGGCCGGTGCGCGAGCGCTGCCTCCCGCAGCTCGTGGCGGAGCCGTGTCTCGTCCATCAGCGCCTCCCCGTGGCGAGTTCGGTGACGGCGTGGGGGCCGAGCAGCCGCTGGAGTTCGGCCATGCCCTTGGCGGTCTGGCTCTTGACCGTACCGACCGAGACGCCGAGCGCGAGTGCGGTGTCGCGTTCGGAGAGGTCGAAGGCGTGCCGGAGGACGACACAGGCCCGCTTGCGGAAGGGCAGGGCGCGAAGCGCCGTCCGCACGTCGACGACGGCGGGGACGTCCGGGTCCTCGGTGTGGTCGGGGCGCCGGTCCCAGAAGGCGGCGATGCGGCGCCGCTCGCGGACGGTGCCACGGATCCGGGTGCGGACGAGGTTGGTGACGACGCCGCGGGCGTAGGCGGCGGGATGATCGGCGGCGCGGACCCGGTCCCAGCGGTGCCAGAGGGCGAGCATGGCGTCGGCGGCGAGGTCGTCGGCGGCGTCGGTCTCACCCGTCAGCAGATGGGCGAGACGGGCGAGTTCGGCGTAGTGGCGCTCGAAGAAGGCCCGGAACTCCGCCGCGCTCCCCTCGGCCTCAGTGTCTGCCGAGACCACGACGGTCCTCGGTCGAAGCGGAAGGGGACGGGGCGCCGAAGGTGGTGGCCGGTCCGGTGCTGGCGCGGGCGGTCAGCAGGGGCGGGATCAGTTCCGTGCCCCTGGGTTCCTCCCCGGCGAGACGCGCGACGAGCCGTTCCACGGCGAGCCGGCCCATCTCCTGGGCGGGCACGGAGACGGCGGTGAGCGGCACGGAGGCGTGGACGGCGACCTGGTCGGGGCAGATGGCGAGGACGGAGACGTCCTCGGGCACGGCGCGGCCCTGGTGGCGCAGGAGCGCGAGCAGCGGTTCGACGGCCGCCTCGTTCTGGACGACGAGGGCCGTGGTGCCGGGGCGCTCCTCGAAGACGCGGGTGACGGCGGCGGCGACGGCCGCGTAGGTGCCGTCGACGGGCCGGTGGAGCAGACCGACGCCGTGGGTGTCGGCGGCGGCGCGCAGTCCGGTGAGGGTGCGGGCGGCGAAGCCTGTACCCCGCTCGTAGACGGCGGGCGGTTCGCCGAGGACGGCGACGTGGGTGTGGCCGAGTCCGGCGAGGTGCTCGACGCAGCGCGCGCCGGCGGCCTCGAAGTCGAGGTCGACGCAGTCGAGTCCGGCGGTGTCGGCGGCTTCCGCGGATTCGGTGGGGAGCCCGATGAGGACGGCGGGCCGTTCGGCCTCCTGGAGGCAGGGGAGCCGCGGGTCGTCCAGTCCGACGTCCATGACGATCATGGCGTCGGCGATGGCGCTGCCCTCGACGCGGCGGACGGCTTCGGGGCCTTCCTCGCCGGTGAGCAGCAGCACGTCGTAGCCGTGGGAGCGGGCCGTGGTGGTGACGGCCATCGCGATCTCCATCATGACCGGCACGTAGAGGCCGGTGCGCAGTGGCATCATCAGGGCGAGGATGTCGGTGCGGCTGCTGGCGAGCGCGCGGGCGCCGGCGTGCGGCCGGTAGCCGAGGGTGTCGATGCTGTGCTGGATCCGCTCGCGGGTGGGGGCGGATATGGAGCGTTTGCCGCTGAGCACGTAGCTGACGGTGCTGGCCGACACCCCGGCGTGGCGGGCGACATCGGCGAGGGTGACCACGTGCGCGCTCCTCGGGTGTTCCCGGTGTTCCGGGCGCACGGCGCCCGTCGATGATTCGGACCCCGACCCTAAGCGGCCGCTCGTCGAGCTGTCCAGGCGGGTCGCGAAGAGTCCAAGGGTCCGACGCCCGGGCGGGGTTGTGCGGGGGCGTGCCACGCGATGGGATGGACACGGGACAGCAAGCGCTTTCACAGCCACTGAGCTCCCCTTTCTCTCCCTCTCTCCGACAGGAGGACCATGTCCGCCCTGCCCTGGTACGAAGACGTCTCCCCCGGCCGAGGCACGCTCCCGCCCCGCGCCTGGTACGCCCGCTCCGACGCCCCCGCCCTCTCCCTGAACGGCGATTGGGCGTTCCGCCTCTCCCCCACCGCCGACGCCGAGGACCTGGCCTTCGCGGCTCCCGAGTACGACGCGAGCGACTGGGGAACGGTCGCGGTGCCGGGCCACTGGGTCCTCCAGGGCAAGGGGAGCGAGGCGCCCGGGGAGTACGGCGGCCCCGCCTACACCAATGTCCGCTATCCCTTCCCCGTCGACCCACCCCGCGTCCCCGCCGAGAACCCGACCGGTGACCATCTGCGCCGCTTCGACCTGCCCGCCGACTGGCCCGCGACCGGTGGGGCGGTCCTGCGCCTCGACGGGGTCGAGTCCTGTGCACGGGTCTGGCTCAACGGCGCGGAGCTGGGCGAGTTCAAGGGCTCGCGCCTCGCCCACGAGTTCGCCGTCGGCCACCTCCTGAAGGCCCGGGACAACGTCCTCGCCCTCCGCGTCCACCAGTGGTCCTCCGGCTCCTACCTGGAGGACCAGGACCAGTGGTGGCTGCCGGGCGTCTTCCGTGACGTGACGCTGCTGCACCGGCCGGAGGGCGCGCCCCGCGACTTCTTCGTCCGTGCCTCGTACGACCACGTCACCGGCACCGGCACCCTGCGGGTGGAGTGCGAGGGCGACGTGGCGGGCCGGATCACGGTGCCGGAGCTCGGGCTTGACTTCGCCACCGGGGAGGCGGTCACGGTCGCGGTCGAGCCGTGGAGCGCCGAGGTCCCCCGACTGTACGAGGCCGAGCTCGCGGCCGGCGGGGAGCGGGTCCCGCTGCGCGTCGGGTTCCGGACGGTGGCGGTCGAGAACGGCGTGATGACGGTGAACGGGCGCCGGGTGCTCTTCCGGGGCGTGAACCGGCACGAGTTCCACCCGGAGCGCGGGCGCAGCCTGGACCTCGCGACCATGCGGGAGGACGTCGAGTCGATGAAGCGGCACAACATCAACGCCGTCCGCACCTCCCACTACCCGCCGCACCCCGCCTTCCTCGACCTCTGCGACGCGTACGGGCTCTGGGTGATCGACGAGGGCGACCTGGAGACCCACGGCTTCGAGGACTTCGCCTGGCGGGGCAATCCGGTCGACGACGTCCGCTGGACCCCGGCACTGCTCGACCGGGCGGCCCGCCTGGTCGAGCGGGACAAGAACCACCCGTCGGTGGTGATGTGGTCGCTGGGCAACGAGTGCGGCACCGGGGCGGGGCTCACCGCGATGGCGCGGTGGATCCGCGACCGGGACCCGTCCCGCCCGGTCCACTACGAGGGCGACCGTTCCTGCGCGGACACCGACGTCTACTCGCGGATGTATCCGCCGCACGCCGAGGTCGAGGAGATCGGCCGCCGCACCGACGGGGGACCCGCCGCCCGCGCGCAACTCCCCTTCATTCTCTGCGAGTACGCGCACGCGATGGGCAACGGCCCCGGTGGACTCGCCGACTACCAGCGGCTCTTCGAGACGTACGAGCGCTGCCAGGGCGGCTTCGTCTGGGAGTGGATCGACCACGGCCTCGTCCATCCGGTCCACGGGTACGGCTACGGCGGCGACTTCGGGGAGGAACTGCACGACGGCAACTTCGTCTGTGACGGACTGCTGTTCCCCGACCGGACGCCGTCGCCGGGACTCCTGGAGTACAAGAAGGTCGTCGAGCCGGTCCGCATCGCCGACGGAGGACCCGGCGCGGCCCTGGTGACCAACGGCCACGACGTCGCCGACCTCGCACATCTCGCCTTCACCTGGTCCTTCCTCGCCGACGGCGAGACGCTCGCCACCGGCCCCCTGGAGGTGCCCGTGCTCGCCGCCGGGGCGAGCGCCCGGGTCGCGCTTCCCGTACCGCCCGCTCATCGCGAAGGTGCGGAAACCCTGTGGACGGTACGGGCGTTGCTCGCGGCGGACACCGCGTGGGCGCCCGCCGGGCACGAGGTCGCCTGGGGACAGATCCCGGTCTCCGCACCCGTCCGCCCGGCTCCCCCGACCCGCGCGCACCCGTCTCGCACCTCGGACCGGATCACGCTCGGCCCCGGCGTCTTCGACGCCCGGACCGGTGCGCTGTCGGCACTCGGGTCCCTCCCTGTCACCGCCGGCCCGCGCCTCGACGTGTGGCGGGCGCCGACGGACAACGACGACGGCGCGCCCTGGCAGCCCGACGAGCGCCACGGGCCGCTCTGGCGCGAGCTCGGCCTGCACCGGATGCGGCACCGTACGGACGAAGTCCTCCTGGACGAGGAGGGGTTGACCGTGCGGTCGCGGGTCGCACCGGCCGCGTCGGACGTCGGGCTCCGCACCACGTACCGCTGGACCTCGGACGGCACGGCACTGCGCCTCGCGGTCGAGGTGGTCCCGGACGGCGACTGGCGGGTGCCGCTGCCCCGGCTCGGGGTGAGGCTCGGTCTGCCGGCCCCCCTGGACCGGGTCGACTGGTACGGGGCGGGGCCGGGCGAGGCGTACCCCGACACCCGGGCGGCGGCGCGGCTCGGCCGCTGGGAGGCGACCGTGGACGCGCTCCAGACCCCGTACCTGCGGCCGCAGGAGAACGGGGCCCGGATCGACACGCGGTGGGTGGAGCTGACGTCCCCGACGGGGGGCGTACGGGTGGAGGGCGACCCGGCGTTCGCGTTCACCGCCCGCCGCTGGACCACCGAGCAACTGGACGCGGCGACCCACCGCGGCGAGCTGGTCCCGGGCGACACGCTGTGGCTGCACCTGGACCACGCCCAGCACGGCATCGGCTCCCAGTCCTGCGGACCGGGGGTGCTGCCGGAGTACCGGCTCGACGCGGCCCCGGCCGCCTTCTCCCTCGCCTTCACCCCGCTCGGCTGACCGTCGCGTCCCCGGTCCCCCGGTGGGGGGCCGGGGCTCAGGTCATGTTGAAGTACGGCAGGGGGCCTGCGGGCTGGGCGGCGGTCACCCGGCGGATGACCGCGATCGCGAGGATCGCACACAGGATGTTGAGGCCCTGGTCGACCGGGTTGCGGTAGTCCGTCTGATCGAGGACCCCGAGGTGGAAGGCGACCGAGAACGGGCCGTCGACGAGCCAGACGAACCACCAGGCGTTGATGAGCCACGCGTCGCGGGGCGGGCCGCCGGCCCGGTGGATGTCGAGGGTGATGCGGCGCGGCATCCACCACATGGCGAGCGGGATGGCCCAGGCGCCGATGGCGAAGCCCACGGTGTGCTTGTGACTGCCCGGGGCAAGGACCTCGGCGTTGGAGCGGACGCGGACGAACCAGAAGAGGAACGCGATCCAGCACGCCACCTGGAGCACGGCCGGGAACGGGACCATGTCCTCGGCGAGCCAGGGTGAGTCCTTGCCGCCGGTCGCGATGATGTACACGTCGGCGAGGGCCTGGGTGGCGATCAGCGACTGGACCACGAGGGCCGGTCCGACCGGATTGCGGAACCTGAACCGCGGGCCCCGCACGGCGGCCGGTCCGACCGGCACGTTGTACGCATCCATGAAACGTTTCCCCCCCGGGACACGGCGACGCCGCCGTGTAAGGGCACGGCGGCGATGATCACCGGCATAGTAGATGCGTTTCGGCCAGGGCGTCCAAGAGCGGCGGCCCTCCGGCCCCAGGGGCTGTCTGACCATTGGCGTCGGATCAAGGCGTGCCAGACGCCGCGAGCCCGGCCTGATCGACAAGACACCCCCTAGCGGAGCAGCCGCCCCGGGACGATTCCACGGGCCCGCAGCTCCGCCGCGACGAGGGCCGCGTACTCCGTGGCCCCGCGCACCGAGGTGTGGGTGTTGTCCCGCTTCTCCGTCGTCAGGTAGAGCGCCTTGGAGGCCTCGGGGCCCAGCTCCTCGACCCGCGCCCTGGTGAGGGCGGTGAGGTCGATCAGCGGGGTGCCCAGGGTCGCGGCGAGGGCGCGGATCTCGGCGGGGTGGTCCACGCCGAGGCCGTTCACGAGCAAGGCGACGGCGTTGTTCAGGGTGCCGTCGGCGTTGAACCAGCGGCGGACGATCGGGGTGACGAGGACGGGTTCGCCGCCCCGCGCTCGTACCCGCTCGACCAGGGTGGTGAGGTTCGCGCGGTAGGTGGCGGCGTCCGTCTGCTTGTCGTTGTGGGCGAGCTGGATCAGGACGGGGTCGCCGGGCCGGATCGCGGCCTCGACCCGCTCGAAGAGGGCCGGGTTCTCCAGGAACGTGACGGTGCTCTCTCCGGAGTCGGCGTGGTTGGCGACCGCGATACCCCGCTTCAGATGGGCGGGGAGGAGCTGACCCCAGCCGGTGTACGGGTCGCCCGGCTGGTCGCAGACCGTCGAGTCCCCGACGAGGAAGAGCCGGCGGGCCGCGCGGGCGGGGGTGACCCGGAGCGCGGTGACGCGGGGTGCGGAGCCGCCGAGGAGCAGGTCGAGTCCGGGGCTTCCGGCCGGTCCGGTGGGTTCGCCCTCCGGGTCGCGTACGTCCACGGTGAACGAGCGCCGGACGCGCTGTCCGGCCTCGGTGGCGGTCTCGGCGAGCAGCGCGCGCCGGGTCTCGCCGCTGACGGCGGTGGATCCGGCGGAGTCGCCGCCGAGGGTCACGGTGACGTCGTACGTGCCGGGCGGGACGGCGAAGTGGCAGCTGAGGGACGCGGTGTCCGAGAGGTTGTCCGAGGTCGTGGCGGTGGTGCAGTGGTCGAGCCCCTGGCCGTGGGGGCCGTGGGCGGGGGCGGCGTGGGCGGCGGGTGCGCCGGCCAGGGTGCCGAGCAGGGTCGCCGCGGCGGCGAGCAGCGCTCTCTTCCTCATCGTGGTGCCTCCGGTGGTCACTTGGGCAGGTGGTCGCCGACGAGGGCGAGGTTCTGGATGGCGGCCAGGCCGTAGAGGGCCGTGGTGTTGGTGCTGATCCACAGGTGCTCGTAGCCCGGTTCGAGGGCGGCGGAGCCCTGGACCGGCGTCTTGTCCCAGACCATGGCGGCGGTGTAGCCGTCGCTCTTGTCGAACTTGGCCCAGGCGCGCTGGGCGAGCTTGGTGTCGTTCGACTGGGCGGCGGCGTAGGCGTCCTGGCGCGAGTGGCCCTGGAAGAGGAGGAGGGTGCCGAAGTTCTGGCCGTAGCGGGCGGCCTGTTCGGTCTTGGAGGCGTTGAAGTAGCGGCAGTAGTCGAGCCAGGCCTCCTTGAACTTCGGCTGGTCGACGAGGTCGATGAGCTCGGCGCACATCTCGACCAGGCCGAACATCGCGGAGAGGTGGGAGACGCCGACGACGGGCTTGTCGGCGATCGCGAAGCGGCCGGTGTCGAGGTCGTAGAGGCCGGTGCCCTGGACGAAGCCGTTGGGCTGGGCGGCGATGGTCTCCATGGTGGAGCGCAACCGGGCCTCGGCCTTGGCCGCCTTGGGGCCGCCGCGCTCCCACTCGGTGAGCCAGGCGGCGGCGAGACCGCTCCAGTCGGTGCCGAAGCCGATGGAGAGGGCGTGGCGGTCGGGGGTGTAGGGCTCGGTGCGGATCTTGCGGATGGGATCGAGGACGAGGAAGGTCTCGTCGGAGTCGACCAGGTCGTGCATGAGGTCGCCGACGCGTTCGTCGGCGGTGAGGAAGTAGTAGGGACGACGGTAGACGGCGGTGGAGATGCGCTGCTGCTTCGCGCTGTCGGCGAAGTGCTGGACGCCGTGGCGGGTGCCGAGGCCCGCCCACTTGCCCAGGTGGTAGACGTCGACCTCGCCGGTGTGGCGGGTCATGGCCTCGGCGAAGCGGAACACGTCGGAGCGGCCGGAGCGCAGGTACGCGTACCAGAGCCACAGGTCGGGCGAGAGCTCGGAGTTGTCCCAGGCATAGCCGCCGACGTCGTACCGCCACTGGTGCCGGTCCTCGTCGTAGGTGTGCATGATGTCGCCGTAGTCCCAGAAGCCGTACCAACGGCGCTGCTCCACCTGGTCCTTGTAGTACGTGAAGAGGTAGTCGAGGTGGTCCTCGATCGTCGCCTTCGCCGGGGTGGAACGGTCGACGGGCGAGAACAGCCCGCCGAACACCCGTGCGCGGACCAGGTCTTCGGGACTGGCGGCGAGCTGCGGAGGGGTACGGACGGCGGCCGCCTGGGCGACGAGCGTGGAGGCGGTGGGGGTGGCGGCGTTGGCCCAGAACATCAGCTCACTGGTGCGGGCGATGCCATAGGGGGTGCCGAAGCCGGGCTCGTGGTCCTCGTAGGTGATGTTGAGGCCTTCGAGTTGCTCGGGGAAGGTGTCCTGCCCCATGCCGTCGTGGTAGAAGCGCAGGTCCATGGGCTGGGCCTCGGGCGACCAGAGCCAGAGGGTGACCTCGGCGGCGTCGCCGGCCGCGCCCCGGATGTCGAGCTGGGCCGGGTGCTTCTGCCAGAAGTCCCGCATCCCGAAGGAGAGTCCGCCGGTCACGCCGCCGACGTAGCCGAAGCCGCTGGCGCGCCGGCCGCCGCCGGCCGGGATCCAGCCGTGGCCGGACTTGGTGCGCTTGCGGAGGCTGAAGCCGTCGGCGGAGAGCTGGGCGAGGGTGTAGTCGCCCCAGGTGGGGACGTACTGCATGCGGGTGGTGACGCGCTGGTCCCAGGTGGCGGGGTCGGGCAGCTTCTCACCCTTGACCTGGGCGGTACGGACGGCGGCGCCGGGGTCGCGGCGCAGGCCGGTGATCCCCTGGACGGCCTCGGTGAGGAACCCGGCGCCCTCACCGGCGATGCGGACGTGCCGGTCGTACGCGGCGTCCCGCATGGGCACGGTGAAGCGGACCCCGAGGCCGCGGATGAAGTCCTTCTGCTGGTCGCCGTCGTAGGTGATGGTGTGGACCATGCGGAAGGACTCGGAGCCCGCGTAGAAGTAGAGGCGCACCGAGAACGGCAGCCAACTCCGGCTCCCCTTGCGGTGCTTTCCGTCGATGCGGACCACGGCCCGGACGGGGCCGCTCTGTTCGACGACGGCGCCGGAGATCTCGCCGTCGAACCGGTCCCACTTGGCGTTGCCGTGGTCGCCGTCGTCGAGGTCGCTCTGGCGGAGCAGGACGAGCCGGCCGTCGGTGGCGATCTTCACGCCGTCGCGGGTGACGGACTCGACGAGTTTCCCGCCGTCCTTGGAGACGACGGCCCGGACGATGCCGGTGTCGACGGTGATCCGGCGGCCGGTCTCGGTCACGGAGACGGTCTTCGCGACGGTCGCCGGGGTCCCGGGCGCGAGGGTGAACCGCTCGACCCCGGCGGCCTCGGGTCCGACGGCATGCGCGGTCCACTTGAGGGAGCCGTCGGGCCAGCGGGCGGTGGTCCAGGTCTGCACGGGGACGTCGGTGCCGTCGGCGGCGGTGAGCGCGAAGGCCCGGTCCCCGGGGTGGACGCCCTTGGGCCAGGCGACGCCGAAGGTCGATCCGGCGGCGGCACCGAGCCCACCGGGCTCCAGCCAGGTGACGGTCGCGGGCCGGTCGGCCGCCGGGGTCTCGGCGGGCGCGGCCGCCCGGGCGTCCCCGCGCCCGAGCACCCAGCTGAACTGTGCGGCGGCTCCGGCCACGGCGGCGGCCTTGAGGAGGGAGCGGCGAGGTATCGCAGACACGGGAACTCCTTTCATGGGCATGCCGAAGGCATGCCGGCGGAAGCGGGAGGGTGCGGAAGGTGCCGGGGGCGGGAGGTGCCGGGGGCGGCCCCGGCCGGATGGGCCCCCTGATCAGGCAGTCGCCGGAGCCGCCCCGCGGCGTTCCGCCGCCAGAGTCGAGGCGACGAGGATGCCGAGGGCCGGTAGGGCCAGGGGGGCGGAGAACCAGGCCGACGCCGCGATCACCGCCAGGCCGCAGACGACGAGGAGGGAGCCCGCCGGGTCGCGCAGCGCGCGGCGGGCGGCGGGGCCCAGCAGGGGGCGCCAGCGCAGGTCCGGGCGCCAGGCGGTGGCCGCCCGCAGGAGGGTGACCGTCAGCCAGAGCGCCGCGAGGATCGCGAGGGCCCCGGCCGCCCGCCCGCCGGGCACGGGCAGCGCCCGTACGAACGCGAGGTCGGCACCCACCAATGCGAGCGCGGTCCCGTAGCCGAGACCCGCCGACCAGCCGCCGCCCCGCAGGGCCGCGCGCAGGTCGGCGGTGAAGTACCGCAGTCCGGTCTCCTCGTCGCCGGTCCAGCGCCGCAGGTGCGCGGCGCCGGCCGCGAGGGCCGCCGGGAGGGTGACGAGGGGCAGCGCGGCGACGGCGATCCACACCCCGACGAGCAGGCATTCGGCGAAGACGGCGAACCGTGCCAGGAACCGGTCTCTCATCTCGGCACCGCCCCTCAGCCCTTGAGGCCCGACGTGGCCATGCCGTCGATGAGGTACCGCTGGAAGGCGAGGAAGAACGCGACCACCGGAAGCAGCGCCACGAGCGACATCGCGATCATGCCGCCGTAGTTGGCGACGCCGTCCTGGTCGACGAACATCTTGAGGCCGAGCGAGACCGTGTACTTCTCGGGTTCGTTGAGGTAGATCAGCGGCCCCATGAAGTCGTTCCACGCGTTGATGAACGTGAAGATCGCGCTGGTGATGAGAGCGGGCCGGCACAGCGGCAGCACGATCGACCAGTACGTGCGCAGGTGCCCGCAGCCGTCGAGTCGCGCCGCCTCGTCCAGTTCCTTCGGCAGCCCGCGCATGAACTGGAGCATCAGGAAGACGAAGAAGGCGTCCGTGGCCAGGTACTTGCCGAGCAGCAACGGCGTGTAGGTGTTGATGAGTTCGAGCTTCTGGAACAGCACGTACTGCGGGATGAGCAGCACGTGGTACGGCAGGAGCAACGTGCCGATCATCGCGGTGAAGAGCAGTCCGCGCCCGGCGAAGCGGACCTTGGCGAAGGCGTAGGCCGCGAGCGAGCTGGAGAGGACCACGCCGATGACCGAACCGACGGCCAGGAAGAGGGAGTTGCCGAAGAAGGTGGTGATGGGGATGTCGGCGATCCCGTCGGCGAGGCGCCGGTAGTTGTCGGTGATCGGGTCGGTGGGGAAGAGGGCGAGGCTGCCGACGATCTCGTCGTTCGGCTTGAAGGAGCCGCCGATGACCCACACCACGGGGTAGAGGATGACGGCGAGGACGGCGAGGGCGCCGAGGTGCCAGACGAGCGAGCCGGCCGTCCGCGTCCTGGCGGGGCGCGTGGCTGTGCGTGTGAGGCTCATCGGGCCCCCTCCTCGTAGTGCACCCAGCGCCGCTGGGACCAGAAAAGGAACGCCGTGACGAGGGCGACGGCGAGCAGCAGCATCCAGGCCATCGCGGAGGCGAGTCCCATCCGGCTGTTCTCGAAGCCCTGGATGTAGAGGTAGCAGGTGTAGACGAGGGTGCCGTCGGCCGGTCCGCAGGCGTTGCCCTGGCTGCCGATGATGTAGGCGGATCCGAAGATCTGGAAGGAGTGGATGGTCTCCAGGAGCACGTTGAAGAAGAGGACCGGGGAGATCATCGGCAGGGTGATGCTCCAGAACCTCCGCAGCGGGCCCGCGCCGTCGACCTCGGCCGCCTCGTACAGTTCGCGCGGCACCTGCTTGAGTCCGGCCAGGAAGATGACCATGGGGGCGCCGAACTGCCAGACGGTGAGCGCGACGAGGCTGTAGATGATGCGGTCCGGGTCGCCGATCCAGCCGCCGGCCTCCATGCCGAGGAACTGCTGGCCGCGGTCGATCGCGGCGCCGTCGGAGAACAGCGCCCGCCAGACGATGGCGATGGAGACGCTGGCCCCGACGAGCGAAGGCGCGTAGAACGCGGCCCGGTAGAAGCCCTGCCCGCGGCGGCTCTGGTTGAGCAGCAGTGCCACGCCGAGTGCCGCGGCCAGTTTGAGCGGGGTGCCGATCACCACGTACCAGCTGGTCACTTCGACGGAGGTGCGCCAGCGGGGGTCGCCGAACATCTCGGTGAAGTTGTCGAAGCCGATCCACTTCGGGGCGTCGAAGAGGTTGTAGTCGGTGAAGGCGAAGTAGAGCGAGGCGACCATGGGCCCCGCGGTGAGCAGGAGGAAGCCGGCGATCCAGGGGGACATGAAGAGATAGCCGGCGAGGTTCTCGCGGCGGGCCCGGTCGCGCTGTCCGGCGCGGCCCGGCGTCCGGCGCGGGCGGTCCCCGCCGGACGTGGCGTCCGCGGGTGCGGTCGCCACGTCCGGCGGGGTCGCCGGCGCGGGGTTCGGTACGGAGGTCACGGCGGCGTCCATCAGGAGGCGAGCGCCGTCTTCGCCTCGGTGAAGAACTGCTTCACCGCGTCCGGGACGGGCCGGGTGCCCAGGGACATCTCCTCGCCGAGCCGCAGGAACGCGGCCTCGGTGACGTCGGCGCCCGCCGGGTGCGGTGTGATCGGCTCCAGGACGCGGGACTCGACCAGCTGCTTCTCGTACGCGGCGATCTGCTTGCCGACCGCGTCGGTCGGCACGTACGCCTCGTACTGGGCGGTGGTGGCCGGGACGCCGCGGTCATAGCCCATGATCTTCCCGACCTCGGGGTCGTGGACCATGAAGTCGATGAACTGGGCGACTTCCTTGGGGTGCTTGGTGCGCCGGGAGCCGCTCAGCATGAGCGAGCCGAGGTACTGGCCGGTCTTGCGGCCGTCCGTGGTCGGGATGGGGGCGAGACCGTACTGGCTCTTGCCCTCGGAGGCGTAGCGGACGGTGAAGTTGTCCCAGGTGAACTCGCAGGCGGCGAGTTCGGCGGTGACCGCCGACTTGGGCTTGGCCTGGATGGTCCGCTTCGGGTCGGCGTAGATGCCGGACGTGACGCCCTGGTGGGCCTTGGTCCACCAGTCCGTCAGATCCGCCTCGGTGAAGCCGAGTCCGGAGGTGCTGAAGAAGGCCTTGCCGTGCTGGCGCAGGTAGAGGTCGTACAGGTACATGATCCCGTAGGGGCCCGCGTCTCCGGCGCGGCCCTGGGTGTCACGGATCTTGGCGAGGGCGGCGTGGTACTCGTCCCAGGTCCAGCCGGCCTTGGGAGTGACGCCGGCCTTGCCGAAGACGGTCTGGTCGACGACCAGGGCCATCGAGTTGCTGCCGACGGGTATGCCGAGGAGCTTGCCGTCGACCTCGCCGAACTTCTCCAGGCCGGCCCGGAAGCCGTCGAGGCGGAGGTTGCCCTGCTCGGCCTGCTCGCGCAGGTCGAGCAGGACGTTCTTCGCGTCGTACTTGCGCAGGAAGCCGATGGCGTTCTGGAAGACGTCGGGCGCGTTGCCGCCCGAGGCCTGGGTGTTGAACTTCTTCCAGAAGTCGGCGTACGGCTGGAAGTCGGTCTTGACCTTGATCTTCGGGTACTTCTTCTCGAAGAGGGCGATCGTCTGGTTGATCCGCTTGGCCCGGTCGTCGGAGCCCCACCAGGCGTACCGGATGGTGACGGTGCCGTCCCCTGATCCGGAGCCGGTGCCGCACCCCGCGGCGGTCAGGCCGAGAGCCGCCAGTGACCCGCCCGCGAACTTCAGCAGATTCCGACGGTCGACAGTGCTTTGAGTACGCACAGTTCGTCCTCCCGCGCGTGTGATTAGAACGTTTCAGGAAAGCGCTTGCTGGGACAAAGTAGGTTCGCCCGCCAGCCACGTCAACGCTTCGGACAGGATCTTTCGAAGCGCTTCGAAGCATGACCTCGGGCGATCGGGATGAAAGGATTCAACAGTGGGCCTCTCAGGCCAGCCTGATGACGTTCCAGGACATCGGCTCCAGGACGGCCCGCAGCGTCCCGTCCGCCAGCGTCGCGCCTTCCACCGCGTGCGGCGTGACCCGCTCCGGCTCGTCGAGCGTGTTGGCCGCCTCCGGGTCCGCGTCGGCGAGCGCGCTGTGCTCGACGACCCGGCCCAGGTCGAGACCGCGCAGGGCGACCTCCAGAGTCAGGGGCGCGTTCCGGCCACGGTTGACCGCGAAGACGGTGACACGGCCGTCCTCGTCTCGCACGGCCGTGGCGTGCAGCAGCGGTACGTCCCCGTACCGCTCCGTGGGATACGTGGGCGAGTCCACGCGCACGTCGAGGACGGCCCCCCGGCCGTACCGGGAGGCCTGCGCGAAGGGGAAGAAGGTGGTCTGGCGCCAGGCGGGGCCGCCGGGCTCGGTCATGATCGGGGCGATCACGTTGACCAGCTGGGCGAGACAGGCCACCGCGACCCGGTCGGCGTGGCGCAGCAGGGCGATCAGGAGGGTGCCGAACACGACGGCGTCGGTGACGGTGTAGACGTCCTCCAGGAGGCGCGGGGCCTCCTGCCAGTCCCGCACGGGATGCGGATTGGGCCGGCGCTGGTACCAGACGTTCCACTCGTCGAAGGAGAGGGTGAGTCTCTTCGACGACTTCAGCCGGGCGCCGACGTGGTCGCAGGTGGCGACGACCTCCTCGATGAAGGCCTCCATCTCGACGGCGGAGGCGAGGAAGGAACCGCGGTCGCCGTCCACCTCCTCGTAGTAGGCGTGCAGCGAGACGTGGTCGACGACCTCGTACGTCTCCGCGAGGACGGTGGCCTCCCAGGCGGCGAAGGTCGGCAGCCCGCGCGCCGAGCTGCCGCAGGCGACGAGTTCGAGGCCGGGGTCGATCTGGCGCAGGGCGCGCGCGGTCTGCGCGGCGAGCCTGCCGTACTCCTCGGCGGTCTTCTGTCCGGTCTGCCAGGTGCCGTCCATCTCGTTGCCCAGGCACCAGAGGCGGATACCGAAGGGGTCCTTGTCGCCGTGGGCGATGCGACGGTCCGAAAGCTCGGTGCCGCCCGGGTGGTTGGCGTACTCGACGAGGTCCATCGCCTCGGCGATGCCCCGGGTGCCGAGGTTGAGCGCCATCATCGGCTCAGCCTGCGGGCCGACCTTCCGCAGGAAGGCGATGAACTCGCTCAGGCCGAAGCGGTTGGTCTCGGTGGACCGCCAGGCGACGTCGAGTCGGCGCGGGCGCTCCTCGGCCGGGCCGACACCGTCCTCCCAGCGGTATCCGGAGACGAAGTTGCCGCCGGGGTAGCGGATCGCGGTGACACCCAGTTCGCGGACGAGTTCCAGGACGTCGGTGCGCAGTCCGTCCTCGTCGGCGGTGGGATGGCCGGGCTCGTGGACGCCGGTGTAGACGCAGCGCCCGAGGTGCTCGACGAAGGAGCCGAAGAGGCGCGGGCCGACGGGGCCGACGGTGAAGTCGGGGTCGAGGGTGAAGCGGGCGGCGGGTTCCGTGGCTGACATGCGTGTCCCTCTCGTTCGAAATATCGACCAGTTGTCGTGTGTCCGAACGAGAAGGTAGGAGGAGGGACTTCCCGCGTCAATGGACCGCCTCCGGCCACCGCACGCGCGCGCGTGCGGCTGTCCCCCCGTGGCTCAGCTCAGGACCAGCAGCACCGCCAGGGCGACGAGGAGGGAGTCGATCCGGTCCAGCAGACCGCCGGAGCCGGCCAGCCAGCGGCCGGCATCCTTCACGCGGGCCCCCCGCTTGACCATCGATTCGAGCAGGTCGCCCAGCGGGCCGCCGACCGCCACGGCCACCGCCGTCTGCCACGTCAGGGACGACAGCACGGCGAGTGCGCAGAGACCGGCGGCCGCCCCGGCGAGCGTGCCGCTCCACCGCTTGGCGGGCGACAGCGGGGAGAGCCGGGGGCCGCCGAGACGGCGGCCCGCCGCGTACGCCACGATGTCGGCGATCGACACGGCCACGAACAGAACGAGGCCGAGGGGACCGGCCGGCACGAGACCGGCCAGAGCGCCCAGCCACACGAGCCCGAACAGGCCCGCCCCCAGGCGGCGGAGTCCGTGCTCCGCGTCACCCGCCAGCAGGGGCGCCCCGGCGATCGCGAGCGCCCCCACCGCCGCCACCCGGAGCACCTCGCCGGGCGCCAGCCAGGCGGTCAGGACAAGCGCGGTGACGGCCGCGCCGAGCACCGTCCGGTCCACCGGGCCGAGCCTCAGCAGACCGCCGAACTCCGCCACCGCGACCACCCCGACCACGGCCGCGAGCGCCGCGATCCCCGGCGGGCCGAGCCAGAACGCCGCGGTGACCAGCGGCACTCCGAGCATCCACACGCACCAGCGGACCATCAGCTCACGCCGCCGGGTCGCCGCCACCGCGAGCCCTCCGATCGCCAGTGCCCCGCCGAGACAGGGCACGAGGCCGGCGACCGTGATCACAGGGAGACCCGCCCGTCCGGCGCCCCCGACCCCACCGGCGTGCGCAGCGCGTCCAGGGCGCTTCGGCACGCCGCCACGATCCGCGCGTTCTCCGCCGTGTCGCGGACGGCGACACGGACGGTCCGCCCCTCGTACGACGGGGACATCGGCGACAGGTCCCGCAGGTACACGTCGTGGCGGCGGCATTCGCGCACCAGCCGCGCCGCGCTCGGCCCGTCCGGCGGCAGGATGACGGTGAGGAAGTTCGCGATCCCCTCGTCGACCGAGGACAGCCCGTCGAGCTCCGTGAGCCCGGCGGCCAAGTCCCGGCGCAGCACGGCGGTGCGCGCCCAGCGTTCCGCGTAGTACGCGGGGTCGCGCAGCGCCGTCACGGCGGCCAGCTGGGCCGGCAGGCTCACGGGCCACGGCGGCGTCCATCGGCGCAGCTCCCCGGCCGTGTCCAGGTCCGCCACCAGATACGCGGCCCGCATCCCCGACAACGCGTACATCTTCGACAGCGAGGTGCAGACCACGACCCGGGGGTCGACCGCGGCGAGCCCGGCCAGCGAGTCCGCCGCGTCGACGTAGCCCAGGTACGTCTCGTCGATCCACCACCGGGTGCGCGCGGGCGAGGCCTCGATGACGGCGCGCAGTGCGTCGGCGGAAGCGTGGCGGCCGGTCGGGTTGTTCGGATTGACCACCACCACGAGGTCGTACCGTCCGCTCCGGGTCGCGGCGGCGAGCCGGGCCGGGTCGAGCAGCCAGCCGTCCTCCCTGCGCAGCCGGAGCCGGTCGACCCGGCAGCCGATCACCCGCTCGGTGACATGGGCGTACTCGCCGTAGCTCGGGTCCAGCAGGAGCACCCGGCTCCCCGGCGTCAGCCACCGTCCGAAGGCCCGGAAGATCAGGTCGGACGAGCCCGCGCCGACGACCAGTGACTCCGTCGGCAGCCCGCGGACCTCGGCAAGCTCCGCGAGCAGCCCTTCCGCGCCGGTCGGCGGCGAGGTCCGCGCCGTCCACCCCGGGTCCTCCGAGAGGACCGCGCGGACCGCCGGGGCCGGCGCGAACCACGCATCCAACACATCGGCGGCGACCACCTCATGACGGCGCATCAAGGTCCGGAAGTCCGTCCCGATCGCCGAGAAGAAGGCACCACCGTGCTCACAGCCGTCGGCGCGCGGCGCGAACGGCACGTCCAACCGCCAGTCGACACCCGCCCGCAGTCGCTCCAGGGTCCGGCCGTGGCGGTCCGCGACCGTCCTCGTCAGCTCGGCCACGGAGCCGCTCAGCACCTCGAACGAGACCGCACCCGAGCGGACCGTGCGCCCCACCGGCCGTAGCCCGGTGGCGAGGTACATGTCGAGCAGCTCCGTGCGTCCCATCGCCACCACCCGGCGGCCTCCCCGCGCCGCGACCCAGCGCAGCGCCGCGTACATGAGGAGCGGCGCCGCGGCGGTGGACCGCCAGCGTTCCTCGACGGTCAGGACGCGGATCTCGAAGGGCTCCTCCTCCGTCAGGAGCGGCAGTTCCTCACGCGTCAGGTACTTGTCCAGGGCATAGCGGCCCACCCAGGGCGGAGTGAGGCTGACGAATCCGATCCGCGTCTCCCCGCGCGCGGCCACGAGATAGACGTTGTCGCCGTCGAGTCCGTCGCTCAGCCGCCCGGACGGATCCACCGGATGCTGTCCCAGCTCCTCGGCGTACACACGATGGCGCAGCTCGTGGATCCAGTCGTGATCACGAGGCGTGGCGGCGCGCAGCTGTAGAGCGTGGTCCATGAGTCTCCCCCTGAGGCGGTCCGGCGTTCGCGCCTCAGTCTGGAAGATCGCGGGCGACGAGGCCTGAGTACCCGTACTCACCTCGGGGACAGGTAAGTCGCCTACGACAGGGAGCACTTGGCGGGGCCACGGAAAGGGCCGGCGGGAGCGGCGGAAGACCGGGCGGCCCCTTCTTCGGGGTCCGCCCGGTCTCGTCGTACGTGGAGCCGCTCCGTGCGGGGCGGCTGCTATTCGAGCAGCTCCGCGTACGAGCCCATGGCCAGGGCGATGTCCGCCTGGGCCCAGAACCGGTGGTACGTGAAGACGGGCGCGGCCCCGCCCGCCAGATAGGCCTCGATCTTCGGCCAGGCCGGGTCGTTCTTGTAGAAGGAACGGATCGAGGCGAAGGTCGAGGAGGAGTTCACCGCGTCGCCGTTCGGCATGACGCCGGTCCAGCCGCTCGGCACGTAGACCGGGTCGTCGAAGCGGTTGTAGTCGGCGCGGGTCTCCGGGACGGCTATGCCCAGCGGGTCCTGGTCGTGGTCCCACATGCCGTCGAGGAGTGCCTTGGCGACCCGCTTGGCTTCGGCGTGGCCGGACTTGGCCGCGTAGTAGGTCAGGGTCTTGGCGTAGGCGGCGGCGACACCGACGTCGTTCGTGTAGTCGGCGACGGTGACGTGGAGTCCGGCGTTGGCGCCGGGGTTCGCCGCGTTCCAGGTGTCGGGCGCGCCGGACCACTGGAGGGTGGAGGGGATGCGGAAGGTGCCGTCCGGGTTGATCGTGGTCTTCGACAGCGCCCAGGAGACCCACTTGTCGAGGACGGTCTTCGCCCCGGCGTCACCGGTCTGCTGGTAGTACTCGGCGACCCGCTCCATGGACCAGGCCTGGAAACCGAACCACTGGTTGGACGCGGGGTCGTGGTAGACGGGCTTCTCGTCGTAGAAGAGGCCGTGGAAGGTGGGGGTGCCGGCCGGCGGGGTGGCGTAGCGGCCCTGCCAGCTGTTGGTGGCGCCGCCCGCGATGGCGCCCTCGTCGGACTGGAGCCAGCGGTAGAACTCCAGCTGCCGGTCGAGGCTGGTCGCCCAGTCGGCCGCGCCCGTCGTCGACTTGGGTTTGAGCGGGGCGTACTCGCTGAGCGCGTAGGCGGCGAGCGGGTTCTGGTAGCCGCCGTGGGCGTGGCTGGAGCCGATGCGCCAGGACCAGCCGGCGGAGGTGTCGGTGGCGCCGCCCCAGGCGTAGTACCAGGACATCAGGTAGTGGGCGCTGTCCTTGCCGGTGCCGGCCGGGCAGGTGGTGGGGCCGACGCAGTTCCCGGCCTTCTTGAAGTACTTGTCGAACATCGCGTACCGCAGGTAGTCGCCCATCTTGGCGGCCTTGCCGACGGTGGCGGAGACCTGGGTGCCCTTGCCCTGCTGCTTGGCCCAGAGGTCGGCCCAGTAGGCGGCCTGGACGGCGCGGGCGTCGGCGTCGGGGGCGTTGGTGAACTTCCACTGCTTGGCGTAGGAGGCGTCCCCGGTGAAGAGGTCGAGGTAGCCGTTCCTGCCGCCGTAGGAGAAGTTGTCGCAGGTGGGGTGGGTGACGGTCTCCCAGACGGACTCCTGCGGGCCGCGCTGGAAGGTGTTGATGTAGGAGGGGCCGGTCGCGGTCGGTCCGGCGGAGCACTTCCCGGGCTCGTTGCCGAAGCCGTAGACGTTGTCGACGTCCTGGATCCAGTGCATGCCGTAGATGTCGTCGGTGCCGTACGCGCTCTTGAGTTCGGCGGCGATCGGGTCGGAGCCGGAGGTCACCCCGGAGTCGAGCCGTGCCGGGTACTGGGACGGCAGGTCCCACTCGGGCGCGTACGTGGCCGGCTTGGCGGCGTTGTACGAGGAGGTGGTGGGCGTGTCGGCGTGGGTGGGGATCATGAATTTCTCCATGGTCTCCCAGGCGCCGTTGAACTTGGTCCAGTCGCCGGTGATCTTGCCGTACATGGCCTGGAGCCAGATGAGGTAGCTGTACGCCTCCGAGGTCGTCTCGTGGCCGTGGTCGGGGGCCTCGACGATCAGGGTCTCGACGGAGTGGTACGGGATGCCCTCGGGCGAGAAGTAGCCGTTGGCCGGGTCGGTGATCTTGCCGTGGAGGTCGAGGAAGCGGGCGTCGTACGTGGAGTTCGCGGCCAGCTGGGCGACGGTGACCTCGGCCTTGGCGTGGCCGGGGGCGGTCGCCGTGAAGACGGCGGAGCCGGTGCCGGTGGCCGCGGCGGCGACGGTCACCTTCTGGGCGGTGTTCCAGTTCGACGGGGTGAAGGTGAGGGTCGCGGGGGTCGCGGTGAGGTTGGTGTTGCCGGAGGTACGGGCGACACTCACCGCGACGTTGGCGGTGGGGGCGGTGGAGAGCTTCAGGTCGAAGGTGCCGCTGGCGCCCTGGCGTACCCCGAGCTGGCTCGGGGCGGCGACGAGCGCGGGGCCCGCGGCGACGGTGATGCCGACGGGCGCCGACTCGGCGGAGGCGCCGAGGCTGTCGTAGGCCTTGGCGTAGAGGGAGTGCGAGCCGGTGGCGAGGCCGGCCGCGCTGTAGGTGAAGGGCGCGGTGGTGTCGGTGCCGAGGAGCGCGGTGTCGCTGTAGAACTCCACCTTGCTCACGGTGGCGCTGTCGGCCGCGGCGGCGGTGGCGGCGAGCGGCACCGCGTCGCCCTGGCTGTACACGGCCCCGGCGGCCGGGCTGGTCAGGACCGCGACCGGGGGCTGATGGGCGCCCGTGCAGGGGGTGCCGTTGACCGCGAAGGAGCTGGGAGCGGCGTTGGCACCGCTGTAGGTGAACTGGGCGCCGGTGGTGGTGGCGGCCCCGGCGGCGAGGGTGCCGTTCCAGGACGCGTTGGTCACCGTGACGTTCTTGCCGGACTGGGACCAGACGCCGCTCCAGCCGTTGGTGAGCTTCTGGTCACCGGCGTAGGCGTAGGTGAGGGTCCAGCCGTTGAGCGCGGTGGTGGCGCGGTTGGTGAGAGTGAGTTCGGCGGTGAAGCCCGAACCCCAGTCGTTGGTCTTGTAGTCGACGCTGCACTGCACGTCGGCGGCCTGGGCCGTGGTGGCGCCGACGGCCGTGAGACCGAGGGGGAGGGTGAGCGCCGCGGCCAGCGCGGTCAGCTGCCGGCGTGGTCGCGTTCTTGGTCGGAGGCGTGGCATGCGGGTGGTTCTCCTCGCGGCTCGGGAGGTCGGGTGAGCGAAGAGCGGGAAGGCCTGACAGTCAAGCTTTGAACCAGTGGGAGCGCTCCCACTGTGCAGTTGGGGCCCAACGCCGTCAAGGTGTGTGAGAAGTCGAAGTCAAAAGCCGGGGAATTTACCCAACCCCTCTTTTCCTTGGCGGCAGTTGCCGCTACGGTCTGCCCGACCAGTGGGAGCGAATCCGTCCGGTCGGCACACCGTCAGGGGTGTGCCCTCGCTGCGAGGACTCGCTCATGCGACATCCCCCACGTCTGTCCGCGCTGCTCTCCGGAGTGGCGCTCACGATGGCGAGCACCGCGTTCGCCCTCATGGGTACGGCCTCAGGAGCCGCGGCCGCACCCGCTTGCACGGTGGAGTACTCGGTCGTCGGTCAGTGGGCCGGCGGCTACCAGGGTGCCGTCACCGTCACCAACCACAGTGCCGCGCTGAACGGCTGGAGCCTCGGCTTCGGCTTCCCGGCCGGCCAGGTCGTCAGTCAGGGCTGGGGCGGCAAGTGGTCCCAATCCGGGACGAACGTCACGGTCGTGAACGAGAGTTGGAACGCCGCGCTCGGCACGGGCGCGAAGATCTCGGGCGGCTTCATCGCCTCCTGGTCGGGTGCCAACACGGCGCCCACCGCGTTCACGCTCAACGGCACGCCGTGCGACTCGGGCACGACGCCGACTCCCACACCCACCGATCCGACGACACCGCCCACCACGCCTCCGACCACACCACCCACGACACCCCCGACCACACCACCCACCACTCCCCCGACGACGCCGACCCCGGTTTCCGGCGCGCCCGAACTCAGCGTGTCCGGCAACAGGTTCACCGACCAGAACGGCGCCACCCGACGCCTTCTCGGGGTCAACCGCTCCGGCGGTGAGTTCATGTGCGTCCAGGGCTACGGCATCTGGGACGGTCCCGTCGACGACGCCTCGGTCAAGGCCATCGCCGACTGGAAGGCCAACACGGTCCGCATTCCCCTCAACGAGGAGTGCTGGCTCGGCCTGGACAACATCAAGCCCGAGTACCGGGGCACGAACTACATCAACGCCGTGAAGGACCTGGTCACCAAGGTCATCGCGCACGGCATGACCCCGGTGGTCGAACTCCACTGGACGTACGGCCAGTACACGGGCAACTCCGCGGGCTGCGCCGACGTCCACGCCTCCTGCCAGAAGCCGATGCCCGACGCCCAGTACACGCCGGCGTTCTGGACCTCGGTCGCGAACACCTTCAAGAACGACAAACGGGTCGTCTTCGACCTGTTCAACGAGCCTTATCCGGACCGGGCGACCTCCACCGCGACCCAGGCCTGGTCCTGCTGGCGCGACGGCGGCACCTGCCCCGGCATCGGATACGAGGTCGCCGGCATGCAGGACCTGCTGGACGCGGTCCGCGCCACGGGATCGAAGAACCTCGTTCTCGTCCCGGGCATCGCGTACTCCAACGACCTGAGCCAGTGGCTCACGTACCGCCCCACGGACCCGGCGGGCAATCTGGCCGCCGCCTGGCACGTCTACAACTTCAACACCTGCGCCGACGAGACGTGCTGGAACAACACCCTCGCCCCGGTAGCCGCCGAGGTTCCTCTCCTCGCGGGCGAGATCGGTGAGAACACCTGCGGACACGCGTTCATCGACCGCGTCATGAAGTGGTTCGACGACCGCGGCCTCTCGTACCTGGGCTGGACCTGGAACACCTGGAACTGCAACTCCGGTCCCGCACTGATCAGTTCGTACGACGGCACCCCCACCGCATTCGGCATCGGACTGCGCGATCACCTGCGCGCCCTCACCCCCTGATCGGACCGCGCGATACCTGCGCGGTCTCAACCCCTGATCGGACCGCGCGATCACCTGCGCGGTCTCACCCCCTGAAAGGAATCCCCACCCGCATGAGCCGCACCAGCCGCACCGCCCTCCTGGCGGCCCTCGGCCTCATCACGGCCACCGGCGCCACCGCCACCGTCTTCGGCACCGCCACCGCCGGCGCCGCCACCCCCGGCTGCAAGGTCGACTACCAGATCACCAACCAGTGGAGCACCGGTTTCGGCGCCAACGTGACCGTCACCAACACCGGTGACCCGGTGGCCACGTGGACCGTCGAGTGGTCCTACGCCGGCAACCAGCAGGTCACCCAGGGCTGGAACGCCACCATCACCCAGTCCGGTGCCGCCGTCACCGCCAAGAACGTCTCCTACAACGGGACCCTGGCCACGGGCGGTTCGACCTCCTTCGGCTTCAACGGCTCGTACAGCGGCACCAACGCCGTGCCCGCGACCTTCAAGCTCAACGGGGTCACCTGCAACGGCGCGACCGAGCCGACCACGCCGCCCACCACTCCCCCGACCACCCCGCCGACGACGCCGCCCACCACGCCGCCGGCCGGCTCCAAGGCCGACAACCCGTACGCCGGCGCCAAGGTGTACGTGAACCCCGAGTGGGCGGCGAAGGCCGCGGCCGAGCCGGGCGGCAACAAGATCTCCGGCCAACCGACCGGTGTCTGGCTGGACCGGATCGCCGCCATCAACGGCTCCGCCACCTCCATGGGCCTGCGCGCCCACCTCGACGAGGCCCTGAAGCAGAAGGGCACCGGTGAGCTCGTCGTCCAGCTGGTCGTCTACAACCTGCCGGGCCGCGACTGTGCCGCCCTCGCCTCCAACGGTGAGCTCGGCCCCACCGAGATCGGCCGCTACAAGACCGAGTACATCGACCCGATCGCCGCGATCCTCGCCGACTCCAAGTACGCGGGCCTGCGGATCGTCACCACGGTCGAGATCGACTCGCTGCCCAACCTGGTCACCAACGTCTCAGGACGCCCGACCGCCACGCCCAACTGCGATGTCATGAAGGCCAACGGCAACTACATCACCGGCGTCGGCTACGCGCTGAAGAAGCTTGGCTCGATCGGCAACGTCTACAACTACGTGGACGCCGGCCACCACGGCTGGCTGGGCTGGGACGACAACTTCGGCGCCTCCGCGGAGCTGTTCAAGCAGGCCGCCACGGCCGAGGGCTCCACAGTCTCCAACGTCCACGGCTTCATCGTCAACACGGCCAACTACAGCGCCCTGAAGGAGGACCACTTCACCATCAACGACAGCGTGAACGGCGTCTCCGTGCGCCAGTCGAAGTGGGTCGACTGGAACCGGTACACCGACGAACTGTCGTACGCGCAGGCGATGCGCACCAAGCTCGTCTCGCTCGGCTTCGACAGCAACCTCGGCATGCTGATCGACACCTCCCGCAACGGCTGGGGCGGCACCGCCCGGCCCACCGCCGCGGGCGCCACGACCAACGTCGACACCTACGTCAACGGCGGCCGCTACGACCGGCGCATCCACCTCGGCAACTGGTGCAACCAGTCCGGCGCGGGTCTCGGCGAGCGACCCCAGGCGGCGCCCGCCGCGGGCATCGACGCGTACGTCTGGATGAAGCCCCCGGGCGAGTCCGACGGCGCCAGCAAGGAGATCCCGAACAACGAGGGCAAGGGCTTCGACCGGATGTGCGACCCGACGTACACGGGCAACGCCCGTAACGGGAACAGCATGTCGGGCGCGCTGCCCGACGCCCCGATCTCGGGCCAGTGGTTCTCGGCCCAGTTCCAGGAGCTCATGAAGAACGCCTACCCGGCGCTGTAAGACCTCCTAAGGGGTTGCCGACCCGGCGCGGCCGTGGCGGCAACCCCCTTGCGAGGAACGCGAAACGGCCGGACGGGCCCGGAGACCCCGTCCGGCCCGTTCCGCTTCCGGACCGCTTCCCCGATCTCCGTTCCCTCTCCGGGCGTTGGGGACGATGACCTTGCCTTGCAGGGGCGGTGGCCGACGGGCCGGGCGCGCAGCCCTGACGTGCCCGTCGCGAACGGGGGGCCGTCAGCAGGAGCCCCGCACCACCAGCTCCGTCGGCAGCACGTGCCGACGGGGCTCCTCCGGTGCCTCCGCGATCCCCTGGATCTCCTGGATCTCCTGGATCAGCATCCGGGCCATCGTGCGGCCCATCTCCTCGATGGGCTGACGCACGCTCGTGAGCGGCGGGTCCATCAGCCGCGCCACCGGCGAGTCGTCGACCCCGACGAGGGCCACGTCCTCCGGCACCCGGCGGCCCGCCTCCCGCAGGGCCGCGCGCGCCCCGGCCGCCATCACGTCGGAGGCGGCGAAGACCGCGTCCAGGTCCGGGCTGCGGTCGAGCAGCAGCCGCATGGCCCGGCGGCCGCCCTCCTCCGTGAAGTCGCCCGCCGAGACCAGCGCCTCGTCGGGCGCGAGCCCGGCCTCCGCGAGACCGGCGCGGTAGCCGCCGAGCCGGGCGCGCGCCACGTACATGTCGAGCGGCCCGGTGACGGTGGCGATACGGCTCCGACCGCGCCCCACGAGGTGGGCGACGGCCGCCCGTCCGGCGCCGATGTTGTCGGAGTCGACGTACGGCACGGGCTCGGCCTCCGAGCGGCGGCCGTTCATGACGACCGGGAGGCCCAGTTCCCTGATGCGGTCGGGCAGTGGGTCGTCGCCGTGGACGGAGGCGAGCAGGACACCGTCGACGCGCTGGGCGGCGAGGTACTGCTCGAAGCGCTGCCGTTCCTGCTCGCTGCGGACCAGGGTGAGCAGCAACTGCTTGTCAGCCTCGGCGAGTTCGGCGCTGACCCCGCGGATGAGGTCGAGGAAGTACGGCTCCGCGAAGAGCCGCGCCTCGACCTCGGGGATGACGAGGGCGATCGCGTCCGTACGGCTGCCGGCCAGGGCGCGGGCGGCCTGGTTGGGTACGTAGCCGAGTTCGTCGACGGCTCTGGCGACGGCCGTTCTGGTCTGCTCGCTCACCCGGGGGGAGCCGTTGATCACCCGGGAGACCGTGCCCCGGCCGACCCCGGCTCTGGCCGCGACCTCCTCAAGGGTGGGTCTGCCGCTCTGCCGTCCGCTCACAACTCCCGAACTCCCCTCGTAGGACAACGCGCTGCTCACCACGGCCCCGCCGGGAACGGAAGCAGCAATGGGAGCGCTCCCACCGTAGTCCAAGCCCCTCCCCTCGCGCCACGAGGGTGCGTTCAGGAGATGACGCGATGATCCCTGCCCAGGCCCGCGAAACCCCTGGAAAACCTTCCGGTAACGAATCCGCGTTCATGTCTTGACACCCGTACCCGCCAGGCAGCAACCTTCCGGCAACGACGTGGGAGCGCTCCCATCCGGGATGCGCACAGCCTTGCATCAGGTCCTGGCAGGCGCCGCCGAGCCGCGATCAGCCGGCCGGACCTCTTGGCGCACAACGAGCACCACCTTTGGACGAGGAGAGTGGAATGCGCACTTCCAGCAGCAGACGCGGACGCCGTGCGGCGATCGCGGCGGTCGCCGTCGTCGTGACCGGCACGACCCTGCTCACCGGTTGCGGCAGCGACGACGACAACGGCGGCACGGGCGGCGGGGGCGGCCAGAGCACCGAGAAGATCACGCTGCGGATCGGAACCTTCGGTTCCTTCGGCTACGACAACAAGACCGGCGCGAAGCTGTACGCCGAGTACGAGCGGCTCCACCCGAACATCAAGATCGAGGAGTCAAACGTCTCCGACGGTCAGAAGTACTGGGACACGCTGAAGCTGCGCCTCGGCCAGAACAGCGGCGTCGCCGACATCCAGGCCGTCGAGGTCGGCTACATCGCCGAGGCGACCGGCACGACGATGGCGAACAAGTGGGTCGACCTGAGCAAGGAGGGCGGCGCGAAGACCGACGCCTTCCTCGACTGGAAGGTCAAGCAGGCGACGACCGGCGACGGCAAGATCATCGCCCTCGGCACCGACATCGGCCCCATGGCCATCTGCTACAACAAGGACCTCTTCGCCAAGGCCAAGCTGCCCACCGACCGCGACGCCGTCGGCAAGCTGTGGGCCGGCGACTGGGCCAAGTTCATCGCGACCGGCGAGAAGTACAAGGCGGCCGCCCCCGCGGGCACCTCCTTCCACGACTCGGCAAGCGGTCTCTTCAACGCCGTCGTCTCCAGCGACCCGGTGCAGTACGCCAACACCAGCGGCGAACTCGACTGGGAGAACAGCCCCGGCGTGAAGAACGCCTGGGACACCGCGGTCAAGGCCGCCCAGGGCGGACTCACCGCCAAGCTGCGCCAGTTCGACGAGAAGGGCAGCTGGAACGCCGCCTTCAAGAACTCGAAGTTCGCCACCGTCGCCTGCCCCAGCTGGATGACCGGCATCATCAAGGACCAGGCCGGCCCCGCCAACCAGGGCAAGTGGGACATCGCCGCGCCGCCCGTCGCCGGCAACTGGGGCGGCTCCTTCCTCGCCGTGCCCAAGGCGGGCAAGCACACCAAGGAGGCCGCCGCACTGGCCGCCTGGCTGACCGCGCCCGAGCAGCACGCCAAGGTGTTCGCGGTCAACGGCAACATCCCCTCGTCCAAGGACACGCTCACCTCCTCGGCGGTCCAGGAGGCGAAGCTGCCGTACTTCGGTGACACCCCCGTCGGCAAGATCTTCTCCAGCGCGGCGGCCGGCATCACCCCCGCCGCCATCAGCCGCTACGACGGCCAGGTGAAGACCTTCCTCACCGACAACGGCATCCTCGACATCGAGCAGCGCGGCACCGACCCGGCCAAGGCCTGGGAGAACGTCAAGAAGCTGGTCGACGACAAGATCGACCAGTAGCGGGGACACCTGCCGGTCCGCCGCCGCCCGTCGGCGGCGGACCGGCACCGTCCGCACCACCGCACGCATCGACCCTGGAAGGACGCCCCCGTGGCCACCTCCGTTCGGGCGAAGCCGGACGGCTCCCCGCCGCCCGCCGCACCGCCCTCCTCCCCCGGCCCGCGCGGCCACCGCTCCTCCTCCGGCGGCTGGCGCAGCACGCTCTACCGCTGGGACACCAAGGCGATCCCGTACGTCTTCGTCGCCCCCTTCTTCCTCACCTTCGCCGCCTTCGGTCTCTTCCCTCTGATCTACACGGGCTGGCTCTCGCTCAACCGGGTCGAACTCGGCGGTGACCCGACCTGGAAGGGTCTGGAGAACTACACCGACCTCGCGACCAGCGAGTTCTTCTGGAACGCACTCTTCAACACCTTCACCATCGGGGTCATCTCGACCGTCCCCCAGCTGCTCATGGCCCTGGGCCTGGCACATCTGCTCAACTACAAGCTCCGCGGCCGGGGTTTCCTCCGGGTGGCGATCCTCGCCCCGTACGCCACCTCGATCGCGGCGGCGACCCTGGTCTTCGCCCAGCTGTTCAACACCGACTACGGAATGATCAACGGCGTCCTGGGCTGGTTCGGCTTCGACCCGGTGAACTGGGAATCGTCCAAGTGGCCGGCGCAGATCGCCATCTCGGTGATCGTCACCTGGCGCTGGACCGGCTACAACGCGCTCATCTACCTCGCCGCCATGCAGGCCGTGCCACAGGACCTGTACGAGGCGGCCTCGCTCGACGGGGCCTCGCGCTGGCGGCAGTTCGTCAGCGTCACGATCCCCTCGATCCGGCCCACCATCCTCTTCACGATCATCGTGTCCACGATCGGCGCCACCCAGCTCTTCGGTGAGCCGATGCTCTTCGGCGGCAGCGTCGGCATCAGCGGCGGCAGCGGCAACCAGTTCCAGACGCTGAGCCTGCTGATGTACGAGAAGGGGTGGGTGACCGGCGCACTGGGCCAGGCTTCGGCGATCGCGTGGGTCATGCTGCTGCTCCTGCTGATCGTCGGCGGCGTCCAGGCGCTCGCCTCCCGCCACAACCGCAAGAAGCTGGGGGGCTGACCTCATGGCGCACACACTCGACAGGAGCCCGGCCGAGTCCGGAACCCCCGCCCCGGCGCGGACCCGGCCCGGACGCCGGTTCCGTCAGACCGCCGGCCGCCAGCACCACGCCGGACCGCTCACCTACGTGCTGCTCGTCGCGGCCGCCTTCGTCTCGCTCTTCCCGCTGTACTGGAACGTGGTCGCCGCCTCGCACACCGGCGAGCGGGTCGTGGAGGCCCCGGCACCGCTGCTGCCCGGCAACCGTCTCCTGGACAACCTCACCTTCGCCTGGAACCAGGTCGACATGGGCGAGGCGCTGATCAACACCACGATCGTGGCGAGCCTGGTGTCCCTGTCCACGGTCCTGTTCTCCACGCTGGCCGGCTTCGCCTTCGCCAAGCTGCCCTTCCGGGGCCGGGGCATGCTGCTCTCCCTGGTGGTCGCCACCATGACGATCCCGCCGCAGCTCAGCGTCATCCCGCTGTACCAGATCATCACCGACCTCGGCTGGTTCGACCAGCTCCAGTCGGTCGTCCTGCCCTCGCTCGTCGCCGCCTTCGGCGTGTTCTTCATGCGCCAGTTCCTGGTGGAGGCACTGCCGATGGAGCTGGTGGAGGCGGCCCGGATGGACGGCGCCCACAGCCTCCGCATCATCTGGCACGTGGTCTTCCCCGTAGCCAGGCCCGCCATGGCCGTACTCGGCATGCTGGTCTTCGTCCAGTCGTGGAACGACTTCTTCTGGCCCTTCATCGCCCTCACCCCCGACGGCAACCCCACGCTTCAGGTGGCACTCGCCGGCCTGGGCGCGGGCAACCACACCGTGGACCACGCGGTCGTCCTGACCGGCGCCCTCATCTCCACCGTGCCGCTCCTCCTGGTCTTCGCCTTCCTCGGCAAGCACATCGTGGGCGGCATCACGGCCGGCGCCGTCAAGAGCTGACCGGCCACCCCCTCTCCGTACCGCACGTACCGAACGTACCTACCCCGTACCCGCGTTGGGAGCGCTCTCCTATGACCGCGTCCGATACCCGGCCGCTCACCGCCACCCGCTCGTTCCCGTCCGACTTCCTCTGGGGCGCGGCCACCGCCGCGTACCAGATCGAGGGAGCGGCGGCCGAGGACGGCCGTACCCCGTCCATCTGGGACACCTTCTCGCACACCCCCGGCAAGGTCTTCGAGGGCCATACCGGTGACGTGGCCGTGGACCACTACCACCGGTTCCGCGAAGACGTCGCGATCATGTCCGAACTCGGCCTGAACGCCTACCGGTTCTCCGTCTCATGGTCCCGGGTGCAGCCCACCGGTCGGGGCCCGGCCGTGCAGAAGGGACTGGACTTCTACCGGGGGCTCGTCGACGAGCTGCTCGCCGCCGGGATCGAGCCGGCGCTCACCCTGTACCACTGGGACCTGCCGCAGGAGCTGGAGGACGCCGGCGGCTGGCCGGAGCGGGCGACCGCCGAGCGGTTCGCCGAGTACGCGGGGATCGTCGCCGACGCCCTAGGCGACCGGGTGACCCGCTGGACCACCCTCAACGAGCCCTGGTGCAGCGCCTTTCTGGGGTACGGCTCCGGGGTGCACGCCCCTGGCCGTACGGACCCGGTGGCCTCGCTGCGGGCCGCCCACCACCTCAACCTCGGGCACGGGCTCGCGGTCCAGGCGCTGCGGGCCTCGCTGCCCGCCGACCGGCAGCTGTCGGTCTCGCTCAATCTGCACGAGGTGCGGCCGCTCACGGCCTCCGCCGAGGACCGGGACGCGGCCCGTCGCATCGACGCCGTCGGCAACCGGATCTGGCTGGGTCCGATGCTGGAGGGCGCCTACCCCGAGGACCTGATCCGCGACACGGCGCAGCTCACCGACTGGTCGTTCGTCAAGGACGGCGACACCGCGACGGCCCGGCAGCCGCTGGACCTGCTCGCGATCAACTACTACACGCCGACGGTCGTTTCGCAGGTTCAGGAAGGTGCGGAGAAGCCGCAGGACGACGGGCACGGCAACAGCGAACACTCGCCGTGGCCCGGCGCGGACGCGGTCGCCTTCCACCGGGCGCCGGGCGAGCGGACGGCGATGGGCTGGCCGGTCGACGCCGGCGCCCTGTACGACCTGCTGACCCGGGTGTCCGACGCGTACCCCCAACTCCCGCTCGTCATCAGCGAGAACGGGGCGGCGTACGAGGACGTGGTCGGCCCGGACGGTTCGGTGCACGACCCGGAGCGCGCCGCCTATGTGCACGCGCATCTGGAGGCGGTGCACCGGGCGATCACGGAAGGGGTGGACGTACGCGGCTACTTCCTCTGGTCGCTGCTCGACAACTTCGAGTGGGCGTACGGCTACGCGAAGCGCTTCGGCGCGGTCCGGGTGGACTACGACACCCTGGAGCGGACCCCGAAGTCCAGCGCCCGCTGGTACGCGCGGGTGGCCCGGTCGGGTGAGCTGCGGGCTCCCGACGGCGACTGATCCCCCGCGGATCTCCCGCATGCGAGGAAGGCCGTGCCGGTGTTCCGGCACGGCCTTCCTCGCGTACCGGGGGTGGGTCAGATGTCGATCACGCGGTAGCCGATGACGTACACGCCGCCGGAGCCCTCCACGGAGCGCCACTGGGTCTCGGCGCCGACCTCGCTGCCGGTGACGAGCGTGGCGCCGAGCTTGTCGTCGCCACTGGTCGAGTCGTCGTCCCACAGGGTCAGGGTGCGGGCCTGCTCCTTGCCGAGGATGAGGGCGGCGTTGCCGTTTCCGTCGGCCATGGAGCGGACGTAACCGGTGCCCATGGTCTGGTACTTGACGCCGTTGCCGGGCCAGACCTTGACGGCGTTGCCGTTGGCGTCGGTGATCTTGAGGTACGCCTCGTCGTGGTCGCCCTCGCTGTTCTTCTGGCAGTGGAGCTCGACCAGTTCGATCCGCACGTAGTCGATCGGCTCGGCCTGGGCGGAACCGGCGAAGGCGGCGACGCTGCCGAGTCCGAGCAGGGCGGTGGCGGCGGTTCGGGCGATTCGGTTCTTGCGCATGTGGTCCCCCCACACATCGGGTCACTCGCGTGACGGTGGTTGCGGCCCGCCTCGTGGGGGCGGGGCCTGCGTGCCGTTCCCCTCGGCACGACACCCACTGTGCCCGGCCCGCCGTCCCGGTTCTACGCGCGTTCCGCTGGGCGGAACAGCGCCGTGCGAGAGCGGTTCGCGGCCTGCTCAGAGCACGAGCGCGGTCTTCGGGACGGGGCTTCGCTGCCCGCCCCTGGCGAGTGCGCGGCTGATCGCGGCTCCCGCCTCGGCTACGCCCCGGGCCAGCGAGTCGAGCGGGCGGCCCGCGGGCACCAGGCCGGCGAGCGCCGCGACCGTACGCCCGTCCGGGGTGCGGACCGGGAGCGAGGCGCAGCACACTCCGGCCATCACGTCCTCCCGGTCGAGGACCGCGCCGCCCCGGAGGGGCCCCCGCAGGGCCTTCCCGGCGGCGGTGTCGAGCCGGAACGCGATGCCGTCCCGTACGGGGAGGAGTGGTTCGAGGTCTCCCGGGACCGAGCTGACGGTGATCGCCATGTCCTCGCGCAGCACGGCGAGGACCACGCTCGCGCCGGTGGCGGCGCGGAGCCGCTGGAGCGGCAGCCGGGCGGCGGTGCGGAGGCCGGGGTGCGGCTCCCAGGCCTGGCCGAGGCGGTAGAGCTGGGGGCCGACGCGGTAGCGATTGCCCTTCCGTTCGACGGCGCCGAGCGTGACCAGTTGGTCGAGCAGCCGGTGGACGCTGCCCTTGGGTACTCCGCAGGCGAGCGCCAGTTCGGTCACTCCCGCCTCGTCGCCGTTCCGGCGCAGCGCGTCGAGCAGGGCGAACGCCCCTTCGAGTACGCCCCGGCCGCGGGCCGGCGCGGGCCCTTGGTCGCGCACCTGTCCGTGCCCGGTTCTGCCCGACGAGCTGCCCTTACCGCCGTCCATGAGTCCCCCCGACTCGCCGCGCCCGGCCGCGTACCCCCGACGGCACGGCTCCGGGCATGTCCCCCACCATGCCGCAGACCGGTCGATTCCGGCGAAGAGCTCGCACTGTCCGTCGTGTCGCGGGGCGAGCCCTCCACGCCGTCTGCGCTACGGCCGGCCGTCGAGCCAGCTCAGCTTGTGTCCGTAGAGCACCCGCTGGCAGTAGGAGGCGATGCGGCCGGTGGACGGGTAGCCGCTCTTCGGACGGCAGTACTCGCCCATGATCAGACGGTCCGGGACGGTGCTGCGGTCCAGGGAGATGTAGGAGGCCTTCGGCGCGCCGGTGTCGACACAGGCGTAGGAGCCCTGGGGGTTCTTCTGGTCCGCCTTGAACTTCCAGGCGGCCACCTGGGGCATCACATAGCGGTAGCCGAAGCTGTACCAGACGTTGTCGTGCCGGCCGACCTTCGTCTTGTCCTCGACGTTGGAGGTGGTCTTCACGCCGTCCGTGTCGGCCCCCATCGCGTCGTGCGTGCCGGGGTCGCCGTCCGGGTCCATGTCCATGATGGTGCGCATGTCGAAGACGCGCAGGCCGTTGCGGGTGTCCGCGACGTAGAGGTAGTTGCCGTACCAGACGATCCCGCCGGCATGCACGCCCTTCTGGATCGGGTACTCGGCGGCGTGCAGCCCGTCGAAGGAGACGTGGTCGGCCGAGTTCACATAGGTCCAGCCCAGCAGGACGTGCCGGTACTTGACCTCGGGGCTGCCCGTGGCCGGGTTGGTCCGGCTCTGTACGAACGTGATGCGGACGCCCTTCTGGTTGCAGGCGTCGTTCGCTTCCAGCTCGGCCGTGGTGCAGTCGCCGGCCGTCGGGAGCGGGTCGTTCTCCCGGCCCGGGTCCCAGCCGTCGTAGGAGGCGAACAGCTGGATGTTCCCGGCCTCGCCCCACAGCTCGTCGATCTTGGCGTCGGAGACGCCGGTCATGCCCTGGGGGACCCATTCCCGCGAGACGGAGTCGTCGTTCTGCAGGCAGTACTTGATGTCGGGGTCCGGGGCCGTGCCGAACGGGTCCCGGGAACACCACGGCTGTACGGTGCGGTTGGCCCGGCCAGCAGGTTCTGCACACCCGACTTCGGCAGCACCTTGTCCAGGTGGGTGACGCGCGTGGTGGTCTCGGCATTCAGCGCGCCGGGCGACATCGTGAAGTCACCGGGCGAGGCCGCGCCACCGGGCTCGGTCCAGGCTCCGGCCGCGAACGGCGAGGCGGTCCCGTCGGTCGTGCGGGGTTCCTGGATCCAGCTCTGCGGGGCGTCCGGCGGAAGGTCCTCCGCCTGGGCCGGCGCCGCGAGTCCGATGAACGCGAGTGAGGCCGCCGCGGCGGCCGTGAGCCATGCGCGGCGTATGCGCCTTGTGGGCATGTGAGGTTGTCTCCGTCGCCCGGGTGTCGGCTAGTCGAACGGAGATTTCCAGAACGTTTGAGCGAAACGTAACCGTGTTCGCGCCGTATCCAACGGCACTCCACAGGGGTGCAGTTCAGGAGATTCGGCGCATACGGCAGCCGTCGGGGCGGCCCGGCCGCCGACCGGCGAGGGGGAGGTGAAAGTTGGCACGGGGTCCGGTGAGCACGCCGGAGAAACCTCTCCAGGATTCCTTCATGTCTCCCTCCCGCCCCCTCCTCCGCCCCGCGCGGCACGACACGAGACGCCGCCCCGATCCGGCCCGATCGGCGCGTCACCACTTAGGGTGTGCGGTCATGAGAGACCGTCACCCGAGTGCCGTCCGGACCCGTCGGCGCAGGACCGCCGGCCTGGTCGCCGTGGTCACCACCGTCGCCGGGCTCGCGACCGCGTTCGTCGTCGGCGCCCCGCCCTCGCGGTCCGCGCCCCGACCGGCTCCGGCTCCGGCTCCGGCGGCCGGGGCCGCCGCGGCGGCGAGCCCCTGGATGCGCAAGGCGGGGGCGCCACTGACCGTGATCGCCCACCGGGGCGCCTCCTCGGCCGCCCCGGAGAACACCCTGGTCTCCGACGAGGTGGCCCGGCGGGGCCGCGCCGTCTGGATCGAGAACGACGTCCAGCCCAGCAAGGACGGCGTGCCGTACATCCTCCACGACACGACCGTCGACCGGACGACGGACGGTACCGGCCCGATCCGCTCGCTGACCTCCGCCGAACTGGACGCCCTGGACGCCGGTTCCTGGTTCGCCCCGGCCTACGCGGGTACCCGTGTGCCCACGCTCGCCGCCCAGTTGGCCGATCTGCGCGAGCGCGGCGGGAAGCTGCTCCTTGAGGTGAAGGGCCGTCACACCTACGCCCAGGTGCGCAGGATCGTCGAGGTGGTGCGCGAACAGGGCATGACCGACCGGGTCTTCGTCCAGAGCTTCGACGTCACGCATCTGCAGTACGTCCACGAGCTGGCCCCCGAACTGCCGCTGGGCCTGCTGCGGGACACCCTGGACGCCGACCCCGTCGCCCTCGCCGAGGACCTTCACCTCGCGGCGTACAACACCTCGGACCAGGCCCTTTCCACCCGCCCGGGGCTGGTGGGCGAGCTGCACGCGGCGGGTGTCGCCGTGAACGTCTGGACGGTCGACACCCCGGCCCGCTGGAAGGCCCTGGACACGCTGGGCGTGGACGGGGTCATCACCAACCGCCCGACGGAGCTGGGCGGTTGGTCGTCCGGACAGGTGTCCTGAGGCCTACGGCACGACCTTGATGTCGTCGACGAAGGCCCGGACCATGATCGCGTGGGTGTAGACGACGGTCCCGGGCTTGATCAGGCCGCCCTCGCCGCCGTTGCCCTCGACCTGGACGGTGCGCTCGCCCAGGAAGGTGAAGGTCTTGCTGTCGAAGATCCACTCGGTGCGCGCCCCGCTGGTCTCGTCGAGCCGCGCGACGGCGACGCCCTTGCGGCCGGCGGCGTCGGTGGCGCTGTCCACCATGACGACACCGGGGATCTTCGCGGCGGCCCGGTAGAGGGCCGCCGTCAGCTTCGGGGTCGGCCAGCTCTCCCCGAGCAGGTCACCGATGGTGGTGAAGGCCTGCTGGTCCTTCCCGCGGCCCTGCCCCTCGGTCTCCTTGTAGATCTTCCGCAGCAGCGCGTCGGGGTCGGTGGGCAGGGTCGCGAGGTAGTCGTGGGAGGGAGCGCCGAGGTGCGGCTTCGGCACGTTGCCCTGTTCGTCGCGGCCTTCGAGGGTGAGGCCCTCGGGGCCGGTGTTGCCGGGCTCGATCAGCCAGCCCTTGAGGCCGTCGGGCGACCGCCAGGACTGCCGGGTGTGCAGGGGGTCGCTGACGAGGCTGCTCTCGCCGTCGACGGTCTGCACATAGGTGTTCGCGGACCGCGTCTCGATGTAGATGTACTGGCCGGCGCGGCCGTTGGGGGCCTCGGCCTCCACGGCGGCGAGCGAGATACGGTCGAGGAGCCGGGGCGCGCCCTTGGCGTCGGCGACGCCGATGGTCGTGGTGAGGGCGGGACCGGTGGCACGCTCGACGGGGTCGCCGCTGCCGCCCGGGGTGAGGACGAGGACGCCGACGGCAAGCGCTCCGGCGAGTGCGGTGGCGGCGGGCAGGAGGATCACCTTCCGGAGGAAGGGGTTGCGCCGGGTGCGCGCCTCGGCGGCGGCGAGGCGGTCGTCGTGGATCTGGCTCATCAGGCGCTCCTTGTGGAACTGGTGGCGGCCCTGAGGAAGGTCGTGCTCCTCGATCGCCGGCAGGTCTCCGGTCTCGTACCGGTTCGCCGTACGGGTCTTGTCCGGGTCGGGGTTCATCGGATTCCTTCCTGCGCGGGCCGGACCGCGTTCACGCGATCACCTGTTGTCTGTCGGGTGCGGGAGCCGGGTTCCCGTTTTTCCCGGGCGAGTTCTTCCTCGGCGCCGGTACGGAGCTTGGCGCGGGCACGGGAGAGCCGGGAGCGGACGGTGCCGACGGGGACGCGCAGGGCCCGGGCGACCTCGGTGTAGGCGAGGCCCTCCCAGAGGCAGAGAACGAGGACTTCGCGTTCGGTGCGGCGGAGGCTGCCGAGCGCCTTCAGGGTGGCGGCGATGCGGCGCCGGTCGTCGATGCGGCCGGCGACCTCGGAGGCGTGGTCGGGTACCGAGGCCTCCGGCGGGCCGGCGGCGGCGTACGCGGTGGCGGCGGCCCGGTATCGGCGGTTGCCCCGGCAGTGGTTGCGGGAGACGTTGGTGGCGACGCCGAGCAGCCAGGGCCGGAGCGAACCCCCCTCGGGGTCCACCTTCTGCCGCAGCCGCCAGGCTTCCAGGAAGGTCGCCGCCATCACGTCCTCGGCGACGGACCAGTCGCCGGTCAGCCGGAAGGCGTGGTTGTAGACGCTCCGGGCGTAGGAGTCGAAGAGTTCGGCGAAGGCCGAGGGGTCTCCGTCCCGGATGCGTGCGCGCAGATCGATGTTCACGTCTCTCGTCTGTCCGGCCCCCGGAGCGGGTTCCCGTGACCCGGGTCACATCGCGGGGTCAGTTCCTCCAGGAGTTCGGGATTGACGACGCGCAGGATCGTCGCGATGTGCTCGGGGTCGGCCGAGGCCCACAGCGCCTGCCGGGCCGCACGGTACTTGGCGGCGAGCCGCTCCCGCTTGTCGGGCGGCAGTGCGGCGGCCCGGTCGGAGCGGCTGTTGTGGGCGTTGTCGGCGATCTTCACGAGGGTGGCGTCGGGGTCCTCCGTGATGCGGCGGATCTTCTCCTCGTACGGCGTGCCGGGCGTGTTGGTGACGGCCTCGACGAGGGCGACGACGTGGTCCGGGATGCCGGCTGCGCGGAGTCGTTCCGCCGTCCAGGCGGTGTCCTCGATGACGTCGTGGAGGAGGCCTGCCATGGCCAGGTGCGGGCCGAGGGGTTCGAGGCCGGCGGCGACGGCGCGGACGTGCTCGACGTACGGGGCACCGATCAGGTCGGTCTGTCCGGCGTGCGCGCGGTCGGCGAGCGCGTCCACCTCGGCGAGATTCTTCATCGCCCCATCATCGCGGGGCACCGGAGGCCGCCGCCCCCCCCTACCCCCTGCGCCCGCTCCTGCTCCCACACCCCCAGTGACGGTGACGGTGCAACACACTCTTCACACATGGATGGGAATGCCGTTCGCCGCGGGGCCGGTTGCCAGATGCATGACTCTCGGAGTAACGCTCGGTTCGACCGCCGTCCAGCACACGATCGACAGCACGGTGCGGCTCGCGCGGGAGGCGCGCGACGCGGGCCTGCACTCGGCGTGGTTCGGCCAGACCTTCGCGTACGACTCGCCCTCGCTCGCCGCGATCGTGGGGCGCGAGGTGCCCGGCCTTCAGGTCGGGACCTCCGCGATCCCGGTCTTCGGCCGCCATCCGCTGCTCGTCTCCAGCCAGGCGCAGACCGCACAGGCGGCCACCGGAGGCCGGTACCACCTGGGGCTGGCCCTCGGCACCAAGCACCTGACCGAGACCGGCTTCGGCCTCCCGTACGAGCGGCCCATCGGGCTGCTCAGGGAGTTCCTGACGGCGCTTCGGCCGCTGCTCGAAACGGGCAGTGCCGACTTCCACGGCGAGCTGCTGACCGCGACGACGCCGTACTCGGCGGCGGTGCCGGGCGCCCGGCCGCCGGTGCCGATCCTGGTCGCGGCGATGGGGCCGCAGGCGCTGCGCGTCAGCGGTGAACTGGCCGACGGAATCCTGCCGTTCCTGGCGGGTCCGCGGGCGCTCGCCGAGCACATCGTCCCCGCCGTCACCGCCGCCGCGGCGGCCGCCGGCCGTCCCGCGCCCCGGATCGTGGCCCTGGTGCCGGGTGTGGTCACCACGAAGGCGGAGGCCGGGGCCGTACGGGAGAAGGCGGCCGAGGCGCTCGCGCTGTACGAGCGGATTCCCTCCTACCAGCGCGCCATCGAACGCTCCGGCGCCGGCCGGGCGGCCGAACTCGCCGTGATCGGCGACGAGGAGACCGTCGCCGAGGAGGTGCGGCGCTACCGCGAGGCGGGGGCGACGGAGGTGGTGTTCACCGCGACGGAACTGAACGGCGAGGAGGGCCGCGTCCGTACCTGGAAACTGCTCGGCGAGCTGTCGCGCGGATGAGCCTCAGCCCTTCCTCGCCCCGGCCGCCGCCGGTTCTGCCGGTTCCACTTCGCCCTCGCCCTCGGTGTCCAGGTGCGGCAGTATCCGGTCCAGCCAGCGGGGGGTCCACCAGGCGTGCTCGCCGAGGAGGGTCATCACGGCGGGCACCAGGAGGAGCCGTACCACCGTGGCGTCGATGAGGACGCTGGCGGCGAGGCCGAGGCCGAGCATCTTGACGACGATGTTGTCCGAGACGATGAAGGCCGCGAAGACGCTGACCATGATGAGTGCGGCGCAGGTGATGACCCGAGCGGTGATCTCCAGGGCGTGGGCCACACTGGCCTTCGAATCACCGGTGCGGAGCCAGGCCTCCCGGACGCGGGACAGCAGGAAGATCTCGTAGTCCATGCTCAGGCCGAAGACGATGGCGAACATCATCATCGGCACATAGCTCTCGATGGGCACCTTGCCGGAGACGCCGAGCGCGGGCCCGCCCCAGCCCCACTGGAAGACGGCCACGACCACGCCGTACGAGGCGGCGATGGAGAGCACGTTGAGGACGGCGGCCTTCACCGCGACGAGGAGTCCGCGGAAGACGACAAGGATGACGAGGAAGGCGAGCCCCACCACCACGGCGATGATCAGCGGGAGCCGGCTGGAGACGAGGTCGAGGAAGTCCACCTGGGAGGCCGTCGTGCCGGTGACGTATGTCTTCGCGTCGGTGCCGGCCGCCGCCTGCGGCAGTACGTCGTCGACGAGGTGGTTGGTCAGCTGGGTGGTCTTCTCGTCCTGCGGGGAGGCCACCGAGTAGGCGGTGCCGACCAGGACGTCCCCGTCGGGGGTGGCCTGGAGCGGGGTGATGTAGGCCGCGTCGGGGACTCCGGTCAGTGACTGCTTGAGCTTGTCGGCGAGGTCCGCGCGGTCCGCGGAGGGGACGGCCGTCTGGTCGACGACCACGGTCAGCGGGCCGTTCGCGCCGGGCCCGAAGGCGGTGGAGATGAGGTCGTAGGCGCGCCGGTCCGTGAAGGACTTGGGGTCGGCGCCGTCGCCGATGTGGCCGAGCTGGATGAAGAGCAGCGGGAAGGCCAGGACGAGCAGCACCAGGACGCCGCCGGTCAGGAACCACCAGGGGCGCTTCTCCACCCGTTGCGCGTACCGGTGCCAGGTGCCGTGCGCGGGCGCTCCGGGCTCGGCGTCGGTCTCCGCCACGGGCTTGCGCACGTGGTAGCGGTCGATGCGCTTGCCGACGAGACCCAGCATGGCCGGGACCAGGGTGAGCGCGGCCAGGACCGCGGTGACGACCGTGAAGGCGGCCGCCAGGCCCAGTTTGCCGATGAAGCTGACACCGGAGACCCACAGGCCCGAGAGGGCGATGATGACCGTACAGCCGGAGACCAGGACGGCGCGGCCGCTGGTGGTGGTCGCGAGGCCCGCGGATTCGGCGGGACTGTGCCCGTTCATGAGGTTCTGGCGGTGGCGGGTGATGAGGAAGAGCGCGTAGTCGATGCCGACGCCCAGGCCGATCATGGTGGCCAGCGTGGGCGAGACGGTGCCGAAGGTGAAGGCCGCCGCCATCAGGCCGAGGAGCGCGAGGCCGCAGATCGCCCCGAGGAGCGCGGTGATCAGCGGCAGGACGGCCCCGATGACGCTGCCGAAGCCGATGAGGAGGACGACGATCGCGACGGCGAAGCCGATGGCCTCACTGGTGCGGTCGTCGGCCGCCGGCCGGGCGAGTTCGCCCAGGGGGCCGCCGTACTCGACGTCCACGCCCGCGTCGCGGAGCGGTTGGACGGCGTTGTCGACCCCGGGCAGGTAATCGGTGCCGAGGGTGGAGGGAGGCACGCTGAAGCGCACGGTGATGTAGGCGGTCTTGCCGTCGGTGGACAGCGGGCCGGTGTTGGGGACCCCGGCGGGCAGGGCGGGCGGGGTGGTGCCCGGCGGCGGCAGGGGGTTCTGGGCGCCGATGACGTCGGGCAGTTTCTCCAGGGCGGTGACGGTCGAGTTGATGACGGACGCCTCGTCCGTGAGCGGCCCCGAGGACCTGTTCAGGACGATCTGCGCCGCGTAGCCGGCGGCAGCGGGGTCGTGCGCCTGGAGGGCGTCGAGCCCCTCCGTCGACTGCACCCCGGGGAGGTCGAAGTTGTCGGAGTACTGCCCTCCGACCGCCCTGTCGGTGATCTGGAGTCCCACCATCGCCGCCAGCCACAGCGCGATGACGACGATGAAGTGACGGGCGCACCAGTGACCCAGTCGATAGAGCGCACCCCTGGGCGGTGACGGCCGGGTAGCGGCCGGGCTTCCTGCGTTCATGGCAAGGCCGTGTCCGGTTGGGAAGTCCCCGAGCGGTCCCCGCACCGACGATGCACGGGTCTACCCGTCCATTGTTCGCCTGCCTCGGTGCTCCGGCATCTCGGCCGGGGCGGGCGGGCGTTCGGTCAGGTCAGCAGGCGGTTGGGGTGGGAGGAGCGGCGGGCCGCGGCGAGGAGAGCGTGGATACGGGGGCCGGCCTGGTCGAGGTCGGTGACCGGGGTGGGGAAGGGCAGCCGGACGTCCTGGTGGCCGGCGGGGTGTTCGAGGCGCAGGGTGATGCCGTACCGGTCGAGGGCGACGGGGAGGGCGCGGACCATGTCCCGTTCGGGGCGCGGCCGGACGAGGCGCAGGAGCAGGGGGACGAGCTCGCTGTGACCGTCGACGAGGTGGGTCAGCATGGACGCCTCGCAGGAGGCCATCGGGTCGACGTCGGTCGCGTGGAGTTCTTCCAGGGTGATGTAGCTCCGGCCCTCGGCGTCCTCCAGGAGGGCCTGGCCGAACTCCATGCAGATGCTCGTGGTCGCCCCGGGCTCGTACGGGGTGGCGAGGAGTCCCGTGAGGGTGACGCGCGCCCGCAGCCGTTCCCGTACGGGAGTGGGGGCGATGTCGGTGAACTCCAGGCGCACGGGGATCCGCGCGGGCTGCCCGGCGTGGCTCTCCTCGGACGGGTCGTGGAGGTGGATGTGCCCCATGGGCCCGGTCCCGTCCAGGAGGTGCACTTCCTGGTGGAGTCCGTCGGACACGACCGTCATCGAGTGGGCGGCGGCCAGGATCGATCGCACGCGCTCGGCGGGGGTGGGCCGCGTGACGCGGGTGGTGAAGGAACGCATCCGAGATCTCCCGGGACAGATGACGAGGGCTACTTAGGTAAGCCTAAGCTAACTCATCGCGGGCTCGATAGGGAACGGACGGGTGAAGACCCGGGAGTCGCAGGACGACTGACACCCCGTGTGATGAGCCCTCTTTTGCGCACATATGACGGGAATCCGCTCACGGCGCATCGCCGGACCAGTCGAAGTGGAGAGGGGCGCCGGGCCTCGCGTCGTACAGCGAGCGTCCGTCGGCGCCGTACCTCCCCAGCTCCGTCTCCAGGGCCACGCCGGCCGCCCGCTGCTCCGGCGTCCGGTCGGTGACGTCGAGCAGCAGCCCGTCGAGCGGGCCGCCGACCAGTTCGGCATAGATCCGGCCGGGCCGCGGGCCCGGGCGGGGGTCGTCATGGTCCTGGCCGTAGACCCGGCCTCTCAACAGCTCCTCGTCCCTGTCCATACGATCAGCGTCCCAGCCACCACTGACAACGCCGCCGACCGCGCCCACGACGCCGCGCACAGCTCCCACCACACCGAACGCCCCAGGTCGAAGAGAAGAAGGTCACAGTCGTACGCCCTCCTGCTGCTTTGTCGATCTCCCCTAGCATCCGAGCATGACGGTCCTGCCTGACGACGGGCTCTCCCTGGCGTCCGAATTCCCTGACGCGCCACACGAACAGTGGCAACACCTTGTGGCAGGTGTCCTGCGCAAGTCCGGCAAAGAGGTCTCCGGCGACGCCGCCGAGGACGCCCTTTCCACACTCCTCGAAGACGGCCTCGACACCCGTCCGCTGTACACCGCGCGCGACGCCGCCCCCGACGCCGGACTCCCCGGCTTCGCGCCCTTCGTGCGCGGCGGCCGCGCCGAAGGCAACACCCTCGGCGGCTGGGACGTACGCCAGCGGCATCTCGCGGCCGACGGCGACGCGGTCCTCGCCGACCTGGAGAACGGCGTCACCTCCCTCTGGCTGGGCGTCGGCGGCACCGGCATCCCGGTCTCCTCCCTCGCCACGGTCCTCGACGGGGTCTACCTCGACCTGGCTCCGGTGGTCCTCGACGCGGGCGACGAGACGGCGGCCGCCGCCGAGCGACTGCTGGGGCTCTACGAGGAGCGCGGCGTCGCCGACGACGCGGCCCGGGGCAACCTGGGCGCCGACCCGCTCGGCCACGAGGCCCGCACCGGCCGCCCGGCGTACGACCTCGCGTCCGTCGCCGGTCTCGCGCGCCGCTGCGCCGACCGGTACCCGGGGGTGCGCGCCCTGACCGTGGACGCCCTGCCGTACCACGAGGCCGGTGGCTCGGCCGCCCAGGAACTGGGCTGCTCGCTCGCGACGGGCGTGGCCTATCTACGCGGTCTGACCGAGGCCGGGCTGAGCGTCGCCGAGGCGTGCGCACAGCTGGAGTTCCGGTACTCGGCCACCGCCGACCAGTTCCTGACCATCGCCAAACTCCGCGCGGCACGCCGCCTCTGGGCCCGGGTGGCCGAGGTCTGCGGCGCCCCGGACGCGGGCGCGCAGCGCCAGCACGCGGTGACCTCGCCGGTGATGATGACGCGCCGCGACCCGTGGGTGAACATGCTGCGCACCACGGTGGCCACCCTCGCCGCCGGGGTGGGCGGCGCCGACAGCGTCACCGTCCTCCCCTTCGACGACTCGCTGGGGCTGCCGGACGCCTTCGCGCGCCGGATCGCCCGAAACACCTCCACCGTCCTCATCGAGGAGTCGCACCTCTCCCGGGTGATCGACCCGGCGGGCGGCTCCTGGTACGTGGAACGGCTCACCGACGAGCTGGCGCACGCGGCCTGGGAGTTCTTCCAGGGCATCGAGCGGGCCGGCGGCCAGGAGGCCGCGCTGCGCGCCGGGACGATCGGCGAGCAGCTGGCCGCGACCTGGGCCGCGCGCAGCAAGAAGCTGGCCACACGCCGCGAACCCATCACGGGTGTCAGCGAGTTCCCCCACCTCACCGAGAAGCCCGTCGAGCGCGCACCCGCGCCCGAGCAGCCGTCCGGCGGTCTTCCCCGCGTCCGGCGCGACGAGGCGTACGAGGCGCTGCGCGCCCGCTCCGACGCGCACCTGGCCGCGACCGGGGCCCGGCCCCGGGTCTATCTGGCCGCGCTCGGCCCGGCGGCCGCGCACTCGGCCCGGGTCACCTTCGCCGCGAACCTCTTCCAGGCGGGCGGCATCGAGCCGGTCACCGAGGGCACGTTCGAGGAGAGCGGCGCCCGCGAGGTCTGCCTCTGCTCCAGCGACGCGCTGTACGCGGAGCAGGCCGGAACCGTGGCCGCGGAGCTGCGCGCGGCGGGAGCCGAGCACGTCCTCCTCGCCGGTCGCCCCGGGGACCACCCCGGTGTCGACTCGTTCCTCTTCGCGGGTTGTGACGCCGTCGCCCTGCTCTCCACCGCCCTCGACCGCATGGGAGTGTCCTGATGTCCATCCCCGATTTCTCCGGGATCGAGCTCGGGGCGCCGACCGCCGACGGCGGTCCCGAAGCGTGGCGTACGGCCGTCAAGAAGGCCACCGGCGGGGACGACCTGCTCTGGGAGACCCCGGAGGGCATCGGCGTCAAGCCGCTGTACACCGGGCAGGACCTGGAGGGCCTGGACTTCCTGGACACCCGCCCCGGCATGGCCCCGTACCTGCGCGGCCCGTACCCGACGATGTACGTCAACCAGCCCTGGACGATCCGGCAGTACGCGGGCTTCTCCACGGCCGAGGAGTCGAACGCCTTCTACCGGCGCAACCTCGCCGCCGGCCAGAAGGGCCTGTCGGTCGCCTTCGACCTGCCGACCCACCGCGGGTACGACAGCGACCACCCGCGCGTGACCGGTGACGTCGGCATGGCCGGCGTGGCCATCGACTCGATCTACGACATGCGCCAGCTGTTCGACGGCATCCCGCTCGACAGGATGACCGTGTCGATGACGATGAACGGCGCCGTGCTCCCCGTGCTCGCGCTGTACATCGTGGCCGCCGAGGAGCAGGGCGTACCGCCCGAGAAGCTGGCCGGGACCATCCAGAACGACATCCTCAAGGAGTTCATGGTCCGCAACACGTACATCTATCCGCCCGGGCCGTCGATGCGGATCATCTCCGACATCTTCGCCTACACCTCGCAGCGGATGCCGCGGTACAACTCCATCTCCATCTCCGGCTATCACATCCAGGAGGCGGGAGCGACGGCCGACCTGGAGCTGGCGTACACCCTCGCCGACGGTGTGGAGTACATCCGCGCGGGCCGCGAGGCCGGGCTCGACGTGGACGCGTTCGCGCCTCGCCTGTCGTTCTTCTGGGCGATCGGCATGAACTTCTTCATGGAGATCGCCAAGCTGCGCGCTGCCCGCCTCCTTTGGGCAAAACTCGTGCAGCAGTTCGACCCCGCCAACCCCAAGTCACTGTCGCTCCGCACCCATTCGCAGACGTCGGGCTGGTCGCTCACCGCGCAGGACGTGTTCAACAACGTCACGCGCACCTGCGTCGAGGCGATGGCGGCCACCCAGGGCCACACCCAGTCGCTGCACACCAACGCCCTCGACGAGGCGCTCGCCCTGCCGACCGACTTCTCCGCCCGCATCGCCCGCAACACCCAGCTGCTCATCCAGCAGGAGTCGGGCACCTGCCGGACCATCGACCCGTGGGGCGGCAGCGCGTACGTCGAGAAGCTCACCTACGACCTCGCGCGGCGCGCCTGGAAGCACATCCAGGAGGTCGAGCAGGCCGGCGGCATGGCCAAGGCCATCGACGCGGGCATTCCCAAGCTGCGCGTGGAGGAGGCCGCGGCCCGTACCCAGGCCCGGATCGACTCCGGACGGCAGCCGGTGATCGGTGTCAACAAGTACCGCGTGGCGACCGACGAGCAGATCGACGTCCTGAAGGTCGACAACTCCTCGGTGCGCGCCCAGCAGATCGCCAAGCTGAAGCGGCTGCGCGAGGAGCGCGACGAGCAGGCCTGCCAGGACGCGCTCGCCGCGCTCACCCGGGCGGCCGGCGGCGAAGGCAACCTGCTGGAGCTCGCGGTGAACGCCGCCCGTGCGATGGCGACCGTGGGCGAGATCTCCGACGCCCTGGAGAAGGTGTACGGCCGCCACGCCGGACAGATCCGTACGATCTCCGGTGTGTACCGCAACGAAGCCGGCGCGTCCCCCTCGGTGGAGCGCACCCGGGCCCTGGTGGACGCCTTCGGCGAGGCCGAGGGACGGCGCCCCCGCATCCTGGTCGCCAAGATGGGCCAGGACGGCCACGACCGCGGCCAGAAGGTGATCGCCACGGCCTTCGCCGACCTGGGCTTCGACGTGGACGTCGGCCCGCTGTTCCAGACCCCGGCCGAGGTGGCCCGCCAGGCCGTCGAGGCGGACGTGCACATCGTCGGGGTCTCGTCGCTCGCCGCCGGACACCTCACGCTCGTACCGGCGCTGCGGGAGGAACTGGCGGCGGAGGGCCGCGAGGACATCATGATCGTGGTCGGCGGGGTGATTCCTCCGCAGGACGTGGCGACGCTCCTGGAGATGGGCGCGGCCGCCGTGTTCCCGCCGGGCACGGTGATCCCCGACGCGGCCCACGACCTGGTGACGCGGCTGTCGGCCGACCTCGGGCACGAGCGGTGATCGATCTCGACACGTACGTCCGGGGGGTACGGGAGGGGAAGCGGGCGCTCGTCGCCCGCGCGATCACCCTCGTCGAGTCGACCCGCCCCCAGCACCGGGCGCTCGCCCAGGAGCTCCTGACGGAGCTGCTTCCGCACAGCGGGAACGCCGTGCGGATCGGGATCAGCGGAGTGCCCGGTGTCGGCAAGTCGACGTTCATCGACGCGTTCGGCACGATGCTGACCGGGCTCGGCCACCGGGTCGCGGTGCTCGCCGTCGACCCGTCGTCGACCCGTACGGGCGGCTCCATCCTCGGCGACAAGACGCGGATGGAGCGGCTGGCCGTCGACCCGGCGGCCTTCGTACGGCCCTCCCCCAGCGCCGGCACCCTCGGCGGCGTCGCCAAGGCGACCCGCGAGTCGATGGTCGTGATGGAGGCCGCGGGCTACGACGTGGTGCTCGTCGAGACGGTCGGCGTCGGCCAGTCCGAGACCGCCGTCGCCAACATGGTCGACTCCTTCCTGCTGCTCACCCTGGCCCGCACGGGCGACCAGCTCCAGGGCATCAAGAAGGGCGTCCTGGAACTCGCCGACGTGGTCACCGTCAACAAGGCCGACGGCCCCCACGAGCGCGACGCCCGCGCCGCCGCCCGCGAACTCGCGGGCGCGCTGCGGCTCATGCACGGCGCCGACTCGTTCTGGACGCCGCCGGTGCTCAGCTGCAGCGCCCGGGAATCGGCCGGCCTCGACGAGGTGTGGGACCGCCTTCAGCAGCACCGCACCCTGCTCGACTCGACCGGCCGACTCACGGCCAAGCGCCACGACCAGCAGGTCGACTGGACCTGGAACATGGTCCGCGACGAACTCCTGCGCCGCCTCCACACGGACCCGGCGGTCAAGGAGCTCGCGCCGGCCCTTGAGGAGCAGGTCCGCGCGGGCGGGCTGACGGCGACGCTGGCCGCCGAGCGCATCCTGGACGCCTTCGGGGAGCGGCGGGGCTGACGACTCCTCCCTCAGGGGGCCTTCCTTCACGGGGAGGCCCCCTTCGCGTGCGCCCCGGCATACCCACTTTTTTGTGCGTACTTGTCGGGGCGCACGGCCCGGGCGAAGCTGGAAGCGGCCCGGAGGAAAGGAGACGGAGGGCCTCAGGAAGCGGCCGGTACCGCGGTGAGCCGGTCCAGGCGGCGGTGGCCCCAGTCGGACAACGGGGCGAGCGCCTCGGAGAGTTCACGCCCGAAGCCGCTCAACGAGTAGACGGTCTTCGGCGGCAGGACGTCGTACACCTCGCGGTGCACGACACCGTCCTCCTCCATCTCGCGCAAGGCCTGGGTCAGCACCTTCTCGCTGATCTCGGGGAGCTTCCGGCGCAGTTCGCCGGGGCGGTGCGGGCCTGACTCCAGCAGCCACAGCAGGGCCGTCTTCCATTTGCCCTCGATGACCACGATCGCGGCGCTGACGCCGCACACGTTCGTGTCCTGGGCCCGGGCGCGTGACATCCGCGTCCCTCTCCTTCCTCCGGGATTTCTTCTTTCATCTGTCTACAAGGGAGTTCACCCATGTCTTCTTCCCGCGAACCCTCGGTCACCGTCGTCGGTCTCGGGCCGATGGGACGGGCGCTGGCCGCCGCGTTCCTGGCCGCGGGCGTACGGACCACCGTGTGGAACCGGACGCCGGGCCGGGACGGGGAGCTGGTCGCCGCCGGTGCCGTCCCGGCCGCGAGCGCCGAGGAGGCGGTCGCCGCGAGCCCGCTGACCGTGGTCTGCCTGGTCAACTACGACGCCACCGACTCCGTACTGCGGCAGGCGGCCGTGACGGGTGCGCTCAAGGGGCGGACCGTCGTGAACCTCAGCGCCGACACCCCCGAGCGGGCCAGGGACACCGGACGGTGGGCCGAAGAGCACGGCATCGGTTATCTCGACGGCGCCATCATGACCCCGACCCCGACCATCGGGACGCCCGCCGGGGTGTTCCTCCACAGCGGCCCCGAGGCGCTCTACGGCGAGCACCGGCCGGTGCTGGACGCGCTGGGCGGCACCCACACCCACCTCGGGGAGGAGATCAGCCGGGCGGCGGCGTACGACATCGCGCTGCTCGACATCTTCTGGACGTCCATGGCGGGCTACGTCCACGCCCTGGCGGTGGCGCGCGCCGAGGGGATCTCCCCGACGGAGCTGGCGCCGTTCGCCGCCGGCATCGGCGCGATCCTGCCGCCGCTGTTCCAGGAGTGGGCCGAGGACGTGGAGAACGGCCGGTACTCGGGTGAGGGGAATCCGCTCACCTCGGCGGTGTCGACGATGGCGCACATCGTGCACGCATCCGAGGCCCACGGCATCGACGCGGGCGTGATGCGCGCCGCCGAGGGCCTGGCCCGCCGGACGGTGGCCCTGGGCCACGGCGCGGAGGGCTTCACGCGGATCGCGGAGCTCCTGGGACGGCGCTGAGGCGCCGGTTCACAGACGCCCGGCGACGCGCAGGACGCTCTTGCCGAGGGTGGTGCCGTCGCTCAGCCGCCGCACCGCGACGTCGAGTTCCGTCGGGTCGTACTCGGCGGTGATGTCGATCCGGATCCGCCCCCGGGCCAGCAGGTCGAGTGCCCGCCGGGCGGAGTCGGCGAGACGGTCGGGGTGCGTGCGGCTCAGCAGGTCGCTGTTGTACGTCACGAGTGACCTTCCCGTCATGAGCAGGTCGTCGGCGTCGGCGGGGACGGGTTCGCGGCCGCCGAGGCCGCCGTACGCCACCAGGCGGCCGTGCGGCGCGAGCAGCCGGAGCCCTTCCTGCCGGGTCCTGCCGCCGACGGGGTCGAGGACCACGTCGAACCGCTCGTCGCCGAGCCCGGCCGGGAACGCCTCGCGCTGGAGGACACGGTCGAAGGCGCCACCGGCGGCGTACTCCGCCCTGCGGGCACCGCCGGCCACGCCGACGACGCGGCCGGCTCCGGCGAGTCTCGCGAACTGGGCGGCGAGACCGCCGACTCCACCGGCGGCGGCGTGGACGAGCACGCTGTCGCCCTGCCGCAGGCGTGCGGCGGTGTGGACGAGGTCGTAGGCGGTCGGGGTGCCCCAGCCGAATCCGGCCGCCGTACGCAGGGGCACATCGCCGATCGGCAGGGCGAGTGCGGCGGGCACGACGGCCACCTCGGCCCAGGCGCCGCCCGTGGCGAGGGCGGTGACGGCTTCCCCGACGCGGTCGCCGTCGACGCCCGCACCGACGGCGACGATGTGCCCGGAGGCCTCGAAGCCGGGGACGAAGGGGCGCGGCACGGGGAAGTGGCCGTCCCTGACCATCGTGTCGCCCCACTGGATGCCCGCGTAGGCCACGCGGACCGCCACCTGGCCGGGGCCGGGGGCGGGTTCGTCGCGTTCGGTGATCCGGTAGTGGTCGTCGCTGTCGAGAATGATCGCCCGCATGGATGCAGCCTCCTGAGCTGACTCAGTATCCTGTGTCACGTCACGAGGAACGCTAGACGTAACAGGTATCTGAGTCAACACAGATACCTGTGTTGGGAGTGAGAGCATGACGGAGATCCCGGTCGAGGAGTACCTCTGCACCCGCATCAGGCGCGCGGAACAGGCGTTGATGGCGCACCACGAGGCCGTACTGCGCGGCCACGGGCTGACCATGACGCAGTACACCGTGCTGCTGACCCTCTCCCGCGAGGGCGGCCTGTCCGGTGCCCAGGCGGCTCGGGCCTGCGGGGTGACACAGCAGAGCATGGCCAGCGTGCTCACCACCATGGAGAACAAGGGCCTCATCCGCCGCGACGCGTCCCCCGCGCACGCCAAGGTGCAGATCGCCACGCCGACCGATGACGGACGGGCGGTACTGGACCGCGCCTACGAGGAGGTCATCGTCCTCGAACGCGCGCTCACCGACGCGTTCACGCCCGCCGAACACGGCGCCCTGTGCGACCTCCTCGACCGCGCGACGGCTGTCCTCGTCGACCAGACACCGCCCCCGCGCGGCCGCTGACCACCCGCCGCCCGCGCCTCGGGGCGGGCGACGGCCTCCGGCGTGCCGTCGACGACGGGCCGTGCTGTGCTGGTGGATGGGAGCGGACGGCGCCGGGGGCGGCACGGGAGGTGCCGCCACCCTCTCTCAGGAGGAGTGATCCATCATGGCGATCTTCGTGCACGCCGTCCTCTCGGGCATCACCACCGACCAGTACGACGCCCTCAACGCCCGGCTCCGTTCGACGCCCGACATCTTCGACGGCTGTGTGTCCCACACGTGTGCGAAGGCGGACGGCGGCCTGGAGATCTTCGACGTCTGGGAGACCGAGGAGCAGATGAACGCCTTCGCCGCACGCATGATGCCGATCGCGGCCGAGGAGGGCTGGCCCGTCACCGACGCGGGCCCCGAGGTCATGGCGGTGCACAACTACTGGGCCCCCGGGACGGGCGGCTGAGGCGAAGGCGCCCGCCCACACGCCGCTCGCCCGCACGCCGCCGTCCCGTCCGCACCACCGCCCGCCCGCACGCCGCCCCGCTCAGCCGCGGGCGAGGAAGGCCGGTCGGAGGGACGGGTCGACCGCGTCGTAGTACCGGTGGAAGACCGGCGTCGCGGAGCCGGACACCGGGGGCACGATCCAGCTCCAGTCGGCCGGCGTCTCCCTCCCGTGGCGGGCCTCCTGGGCGATGTGCCGCAGGAACCGCTGGGACTCCGTGTGGTGGTCCGCCATGGTCACCCCGGCCCGGTGGAAGGAGTACAGCACCGCCACGTTGAGTTCGACGAGCGCCCGGTCCCGCCACAGGGTGCGCTCGCTCGACCGGTCGAGCCCGAGCCGGTCGGCCACCACGGGCAGGAGGTCGTACCGCTCGGTGTCGGCGAGGTTCCGGGCACCTATCTCGGTCCCCATGTACCAGCCGTTGAACGGCGCCGCCGGATACCGTACGCCGCCGATCTCCAGGGTCATGTCGCTGATCGCGGGCACGGCGTACCACCGCAGTCCCAGGTCGGCGAACCACGCGTGATCGGGGTGGCTCAGCGGCACCTCGCGGACGGAGTCGTCCGGCAGCTCGTACCACTCCGGCCGGTCTCCGGGGCGCTCCTGGACCATCAACGGCAGTACCTGGAAGGGTTCTTCGTCGCGCTTCCAGCCCAGATCGCGGGCCCGGGCGGTCAGGGGTGCGCTGCGGGGGTCGCCGCTCCACCGCCCCTCCGGCGTGCGGTGTCCGGCGTAGCGCACCAACTGGTCGTTGACGATCCGGGGGCCGGGGCGGCCCGGCCGGTCGGGGGCGAAGACGGTGATCACCGGCCGGATCCGGCCGCCGTTGCCGGCGAGCCGGAGATGCTCGAAGGTGGCGGCGGCGATGTCGTCGGCGGACGCGAGGTGCCGCAGATCGCGCACGACGAGGCTGCGCCAGTAGAGCCTGCCGATGCAGCGGGCCGCGTTCCGCCAGGCGACGCGCGCGCCGAAGGCGAGTTCGGCCGGGGAGTGTTCGTAGGTGCCGGTGCGATCGATCTCGGCCAGCGCCTCACGGACCCGGCTCCGCACGTCTCCGGCGCCCGGCTGTTCGCCGTGGAACTGACGGATGAACCGTTCCGCCTCGCGCCGGTCCACGAGGTGCGGCACCTGGCCGGCGACCTCGCGGACGGGGACTGCGGGCGAGGGGTCCCCGGACGCGTAGGGGCAGGCGCCCGTGCTGGGGACAGACTTCCGGCGGCGGCTGCGACTGAAGATCAATGTGTTCCTCCCGGCGTCATGACTACCGTATGAACACATTCAGGCGCGGAGAGTACGTGAATATCCGCCCTTGCCGGGTCCGCCGCTGGTACGCTGCCCGGCCCTCCGGCGCTCGCTATCATGGCGACCGTCCATCGTACGCACGGCAAACGATAAGCGGGGTAAACGGTGTCCGAGGGATCCTTGGTCCCTGGCTCGGCGGCGGAGCACGCGATCTGTCTGCTGCTCAAGCTGGGACAGGTGGCGTTCCGGCTGAGCGAGGGCGAGCTGGACGGGCTCGGGCTGCGCGTACGGCACTACAGCATCCTGCAGGCCCTCGTGGACAACGGGCCGCAGCCGCAGCTGGGGCTCGGTACGCATCTGCGGATCGACCCGGCCACGATGGCGAGCAGCCTGGACACCCTGGAGACCGCCGGATACGTGGCGCGGGCGCGTGACCCGCGGGACCGGCGCCGGTACGTCGTGGACGTCACCGAGACCGGGTCCGCCGTGCTCGCGCGCGCCAACGGCGGGCTCGAACACCTCGACGAGCAGGTCTTCGCGGACCTCGCCCCGGCCGACCGCACGGCGCTCCACCGACTCCTGCACGAACTCGCGTCGGGCCCCACGATGCCGGCACGTTACGACGCCGTGCGCGAGCAGCCGACGCCCAGGAAGGGCTCGTAGAGCACCGACGCGCCCGCCTCGCCCCCCCTCGGCCCCGAGTCAGGCGGGGTCGACGAAGATGTCCAGCTCCAGTTCGCCGCTCGCGTCCGCGTCCGTCGGCCGGTAGCCGGAGAGGTCCCGCACCCCCTCCTCCGCCAGCACCTCGTCGTCGACGAAGAGGTTGCCCGTGCACGCGCGCGCGTCACGGGTAAGGACCGCGTGCGCGGCGTCGGCCACGATCTGCGGGGTACGGGCGCGTTCCGCGCCGCCGATCACGTTGCGCCCCGCCCGTCCCGCGTACTACCCGGGCAGCGACGAACGGGTGGCGCAGGCCGTCGCCTCGTACGCCGGGGCGCGACGCATCGACAAGGGCCGGGTGCTGCTGACGAACCTCGACCCCGCCGATCCGGGCCCCGCCCTGACGACCGAGTACTTCGCCCCCGTCCTCGCCGTCCTGGAACTCCCCGGTGACATGGGGCAGTTCCTCGACGAGGCGATCCGTACCGCCAACGAGGAGCTCACCGGCACGCTCGGGGTGAACCTCGTCGTCCATCCGCGCACCATCGCCGCGCTCGGCCCGGCGCTCGACCGGATGATCGCCGAACTCCGTTACGGCACGGTCGCGGTGAACGCCTGGACGGGCCTCGGCTATCTGACGGCGACCGCCACCTGGGGCGCCTTCCCCGGGCACACGCTCGACGACATCCAGAGCGGCATCGGCGTCGTGCACAACGCGCTGCTCCTGGACGGACCCGAACGGACCGTCGTACGGGGCCCGTTCCGCCCGGCTCCCCGGGCGATCCTGCACGGGGAGCCGGTCATGTCCCCCAAGCCCCCGTGGTTCGTCGAAACCGCACCGCGGCGACGACAGGCCGTCTCCTCACCGAGTTCGTCGCCGCGCCCCGCTGGTCCGCGCTGCCGAGAATCTTCGCCTCGGCGCTTCGGGGCTGACGCGGGGCGATTCACCGCCGGAGCAATACACTACGGTCTCTCCGGAATGTCCATAAAACGGCTGTGCGGGGACGTGGCCGTGAGGAACACAGGGAGAGGAAGACGGAGATGCGCCGCACCGTCGCCGCCAACTCGGCCATCGCCTTCGTCTTCAACACGGTCACCGTGGCGAGCCTGGTGGCCGCCCTCGACGCCCGCTAGCGTCCGCTGGTGTCGACGTCGTTGTCGATCCATTCGGTCCAGCCCAAGGGGTAGGCGTACGCGGGCCGGGCGAGGTTGCCGCTGGTACGGAACGGGCGGCCGTCGTCGTCGACCCGGAGGGTGCCGTGCTCCTTGCCGCTGGACCAGACGAGTTCCAGGTACCAGCTGACGTCGTGCGCCTGGGCGCGCGCGGCCACGTTGACGATCACCGGGTCGGACTCGCTCGTCTTGTACGAGAACGTCCGCTGCCCGCCCACGGGGACGGCGGTGGGCCGGCCGGCGTCGAGATCGACGGCGAAGGCCTTCGTCGACACGCTGCCGCCGCAGCCGACGCCCATCACGTAGTCGTTCCAGGCCAGGGGCGCCTTCTTGCTCACGACCCGGACGTGGAGGGCCTCCAGGACGACCGTCTGCTTCCCGGTGCCCTGCACGGTCAGCCGGAGCAGCTGGTCCCCGCCCGGCACCGCGTCGAGCGCGGCGATCCATCCCGGCGCGTCCTGCTCCGTGGGCGGCGGCGGCACCTGCTCGGGCTCGCGGTCGAGCAGATAGTGCTGGGTGCAGGGTCCTTCCCAGGTGTGGGGCGCGGTGGCGACGGTCGGCGCGTGCGCCGCCGTCTTGGCGTCGGACGGGCCGGGCTTCGCGGACTGCTCCGGCACTCCGGCCGTGGTGCCCGAGGGCATGGCCGCGTCGCCCGTCCACCGCCCCTTCTCCGGTCCGTCCCCGCCCGAGAGGTTCATGACGAGCGCCACCGACACGGCGGCGGCGACCACAGCGCTGCCGACGATCACGGCGGTACGCCGGAACCGCCGACGCTCCTGAGGGGGTGGGGCGGCCACCGCGGGAGTCGGCTCGGACGCGACGCGTTCGTCCGGCGGCGCCGGCTCCGTCGTCGACGCCTCGGACGCCGGCTCGTGCGACTCCACAGGCACCACAGGCACCACGGACTCCACGGACTCCGCCGACGACGGCTCCGGCTCGGCGGCGCTGTCCGGCCCGACGGCGGCCGGAGTCTTCCGCTGGCGCGACACGTCCGCCCGTACCCAGAGCCGGTGCAGCTCGACGAGTTCGTCGGGGGTCGCGCGACACAGCCGCGCGAACCGCTCCACGGGCGCATAATCCACTGGTACGGCGTCCCCGTTGACGTACCGGTGCAAGGTCGAGGCGCTCAGGTGCAGGCGCTTGCCGAGCGTGCCGTAACTGAGCCCCGAGCGCTCCTTGAGCTGTCCCAACAGCGCCGCGAACTCGTCCCCCGCCACCGTTCCACCCTCTTCCAGCGTTCGATCCCGCGTCCCAGGCAGGGACATCAGCGCAGGTCAGCGCCTTGAATTCGTTCCAGCGTCCCGTACCACCCGGCGGGAGTGGCAGCTGGAACGGATCTTCGCACAAGGTGTGGCCAGCGAAGCAAGGCCGCCACGGGGAACCGGTGGCCCGTACCGCACAACGACCGATTTCCGACCCCACCCTTGAGGGGGACTCCCATGTCCGGACGCACCACCCGCAGCCGTCTTCTCGCCGCCACGACGCTCGCCGTCGCCGCGCTCTCGCTCACCGCCTGCGGGTCCGGCACCGGCACCGCGAAGGACGAGGGCGCGGCCGCCACGTCCGTAGCACCCACGACCTCCGCCCCGCAGCCGGCCGAGACCACGACCCCGACCACGCCCCCCAAGAGCAACACGTCGACGAAGCCCCAGGACGGCTCCTCCGGCACGACGAGCGGCACGTCGACGGGCACCACGACCGGCGGGAAGACCGGAGGCACCACCTCCGCCGGGAGCGGCGGCTCCGGCGGCAACAGCGGGGCAAGCGCCTCGGCCTCCGGCGGCGACGACAGCGGGCCCTCGCGGAACAAGCAGTGCGGCGCGGGCAACACCAAGATCACCGCCACCCCGGTCGCCCGCCCGCTCAACCACATGCTGCTCACCGTCACCAACACCGGCTCCGCCCGCTGCGACCTCCTCGGCTACCCGGTCGCCCGCTTCGGCGAGGCCCAGTCCGTCCCGCCGGTCATGGAGGAGACCCACCCGCAGGCGGTCGTGACCCTCGCTCCGGGTGAGTCCGGGTACGCGGGCGTCATCCTGTCCGCCGCCGACGGCAGCGGACAGCACGGCTACACGACGACGAGCCTCACGGTCGGCTTCACCAACGGCACCACCGCCAAGCCCCCGCTCGCCGGCAAGGGCGTGTACGTCGACAGCTCGCTGCGCGTGACGTACTGGCAGAGCTCCATGGACGACGCCCTCAACTGACCGGCTCCGCAACGGTGCCGCGTCCGGCCGGGAACGTCACGGCGGCCCAGGGCGTGTCTGACCATGGGCGTCGGATCAGGCCGCGTCGCGAGCCCGGCCTGATCGACACCACACCCCCTCAGTGGATCCGGCGGGTGTTGAGGCGGGCGGCCTGGCGGGTCAGGTAGTCGCGTTCGGCGAGGTTGGAGGCCTTGCGTGCCGCCTCCGCGTACAGCCGTGCCGCTGTCGCCGGCTCGCCGGCGCGTTCGTGGAGGTACGCCGCCGCCGCGGCGTGGCGGGGCAGGGAGTCGGGCAGCGCCGCGAGGGCCGCGATCCCGGCGCGCGGACCGTCGGCCTCCCCGAGGGCCACCGCGCGGTTGAGCCGGACGACGGGGCTGTCCGTCAGCCGCGCCAGCTCGTCGTACCACTCGACGATCTGCACCCAGTCGGTCTCCTCGGCGGTGGGCGCGTCGGCGTGGAGTGCCGCGATGGCGGCCTGGGCCTGGTACTCGCCGAGGCGGTCGCGGGCGAGGGCCGCTTGCAGGATCTCGACGCCCTCGGTGATCAGCCCGGTGTCCCAGCGGCCGCGGTCCTGTTCGGCGAGCGGCACGAGGCTGCCGTCGGGTGCGGTTCGACTGTCGCGCCGGGCGTGGTGGAGCAGCATGAGGGCGAGCAGCCCCGCCACTTCGGGATGGTCGATCACGGTCGCGAGCTGCCGGGTGAGCCGGACGGCCTCGGCGGCGAGGTCGACGTCGCCGGAGTAGCCCTCGTTGAAGACCAGGTAGAGGACGCGCAGCACGGTGGCGACATCGCCCGGCCGGTCGAACCGCACACCGGCGACGGTCCGCTTGGCCCGGCTGATCCGCTGCGCCATCGTCGCCTCCGGCACCAGATAGGCCTGGGCGATCTGCCGGGTCGTGAGTCCCCCGACGGCGCGCAGCGTGAGCGCGACCGCGGAGGACGGCGTCAGCGAGGGGTGGGCGCACAGGAAGTAGAGCTGGAGCGTGTCGTCCACCCCGGTCGCGGGCCCGGACGGCGGTTCCTCGTCGACGAGGTCCTCGCGCCGGCGCCGGGCGGTGTCCGCCCGGGTCGCGTCGAGGAACTTGCGCCAGGCCACGGTGACGAGCCAGCCCTTCGGATCCCTGGGCTGCTCGGCCGGCCAGACGCGGACCGCCTCGACCAGGGCGTCCTGTACGGCGTCCTCGGCCGCCGCGAAGTCGGCTCCGCGGCGGACGAGGATCCCGAGCACGCTCGGCGTGAGGCTCCTCAGCAGGGCCTCGTCCATCGAAAGGGTCACTCCGTGATGGTGGGCGGCGCGGAGAGGAAGGGGCGCAGTTCGAGCCACTCGTGGATCGGCTTTCCGCCCGCGCCCGGCGCCGCGGACAGTTCGCCGGCCAGTTCGAGCGCCCGCTCGTAGGTCTCGACGTCGATCTCCATCCAGCCGGCGATGACGTCCTTCGTCTCGGCGAACGGGCCGTCGGTGACCGGCGGCCGTCCCTCACCGTCGTACCGGACGAAGGTGCCCTCCGGGGAGAGCGCGTGGCCGTCGACGTACTCGCCAGTCTCCTTGAGGCGGTCCGCGAAGTCGTTCATGTACTTCACGTGCGCCGTGATCTCCTCCGGCGTCCACTGGTCCATGGGTACGTCGTTGACGGCGGCCGGAGCGCCTCGGTAGTGCTTCAGCAGCAGGTACTTGGCCATGGCGGTTCTCCTCGGTCCCGGTGCGACCCATTGTGGTCACATCCGCCCCAGGGACGGAGCAGGTCGCGGGTTCTCGACATCGGCGTCCACGTTTCTTTCGCTCTCATGGATGAGCAGGGCGCGGCCGGACCGTACGACGTCGTGTGCCGCCGCGGTGTCCGGCGGTCCGGAGCTGGTGGAATGGCCGGACCGGGGTGACGCGTGTCCGCTCCGTTCGGTTCCGTGATCACCGTCACTCCGCCGATTCGTGGGCCGTGTCAACCGGACGCCTGGTCCCGGGCGTATGCGTGGTGAAGCGAAAGATCCGGGAGTGAGTGTTGACCGTTGAGGAGTTCGAGGCGTTCTACGAGCAGGCGGTCGCGCGACTCACAGGGCAGCTGTACGTGATGCTGGGCGATCTGCACGAGGCTCAGGACGTCGTGCAGGAAGCGTTCGTCAAGGGATGGAGTCGGCGACGGCAGCTCGATCGCGACGGGCAGCCGGAGGCGTGGATCCGTACGGTCGCCTGGCGTCTGGCCGTGAGCCGCTGGCGTTTCCGCAGGCGCGCGTCGGACGCCTGGGACCGAGCGGGCGCTCCACCGCCCGTCGAGGGACCGGGTCCCGAGCACGTGGTGCTCATCGACGCGCTCCGGGACCTGCCCGCCCAGCAGCGCCGCACGGTGGCGCTGCACTACCTGTGCGATCTGAGCGTCGAACAGATCGCCGGCGAGACGGGACAGTCCGCCAGCACCGTCAAGACGCACCTGGTCCGCGGCCGGGTCGCCCTCGCCGATCGTCTGCAGCCCCGGAGCATTGAGGAGGACCCCGGTGTTTGACCCCCAGGAACCCCAGGACCCCCTTCGCGAGATGTTCCGGCAGGCCGCCGCCGCCGGGCAGTCCCACGCCCGAGCCGTACCGGTCGCGCGCATCGCCGAACGCGCCAGGCGCGCGCACCGGCGCCGTGTCGCCGTCGCGGCGGGCGCCGCGTGCCTGCTCTTCGCCGGTGGCGGAGTGACCGCGGCGGCTCTGCTGTCGGACGCGCCGGCTCCCGTGGCGCCCGCCACCAGCCCCTCGCCCGACGCGCCGTCTCCCGGTGAGACCACCCTGCCGCCGCGGAGCAGTACGACATCGCCGACCTCCCCCACCCGCGAGGGCACCCCCGGCGATCCCTCGGCCACGGCGACGCAGCCCTCCGGCCGGGTGACCACCTCACCCCCCTGACCTGCGCCGCCCTTCATCGCGACGTGCCGCCGTCGCGCGATCCGCCATGCCTTCCCACGCCTACGAAGGTCCCTTATGTCTGTGATATCCCCCGGGTCACGGGGAGAGGCGCCGCCGCTCCCCCGCCCCCGGTACCGCCCGGCGGCGAGCGTCCGCCGCACCGACGGTGTGCGCCGCGTCAGCCGCACCGACGGCGTGCGCCGCGTCAGCCGCCGTCTTCGGCCGAGCGCCGAGGACCGGGACGTGCTGTGGCTGTATCTGCTCACGCGCACCGCCCTGTGGACCACCGCCTACTGCGCGCGGTGGCTCTTCCCGGCCGATGCCGACGCGCGCGACGCGGGCCCCGTGCTCGCGCCCTTCGAGCGGTGGGACTGGGGGCACTTCCTGAACGTGGCGCGCGACGGCTACTTCCCCGCCGGAAACGGCCCGGGGGACGCCGACCGGGACAACCGCGAGGCGTTCTTTCCCGGCTTCCCCCTCGCCCTGCGGGCCCTGCACACCGTCGTTCCGCACTGGACCGCGGCCGGACTGCTGATCTCGTTCGTCGCCGGGGGCATCGCCGTTCTGGCGCTCGTGCGCGTCGCGCGTCTGTATCTGCCCGACCCGAAGGCCGGCCGGCGGACCGCGCAGCTCCTGCTGCTGTCGCCGTGTGCGGTCTTCCTCGCCGCCGGGTACAGCGAGTCGCTCTTCCTCGCCCTCGCCCTGCCCGCCTGGCTCGCCGCCCACCGCCGCAACTGGCCCCTCGCCGCCACACTGGCCGCCCTGGCCACGGCCGTACGCGTCAGCGGTCTCTTCCTCGCCGCCGCCCTCGCCCTGCACTTCGTCCTGACCGCCCGCACCCGCGCCGACTGGCGCCCGCTGCCCTGGCTCGCCCTCCCGGCCCTGTCCGCACTCCTCTACACCTGGTACCTGCAGTCGCGGACCGGCGACTGGATGGCCTGGAAGCATGCCCAGGAGCGCGGGTGGTACCGCCGGTTCCACACTCCCTGGGACGCCTGGAGCACCACCTGGGAGTCCGCGTTCGGGCATGTCCAGACCACCGGCTACGCCTTCATGTTCCAGGCCGAACTGCTCGCCATGGTGATCGGACTGATCCTGGCGGCTCTCCTGATCCGACGCCGCCAGTGGCCCGAGGCCGCCTACGTCGGCCTCAGCCTGTGGGCCCTGGGCACGTCCTACTGGTACCAGTCCGTCCCCCGGGCCACCCTCCTGTGGTGGCCGCTGTGGATCACGCTCGCCGCCTGGAGCCTGCGCGCGCCCCGCTTCAGGACCGCGTACCTCTGTCTCGCCGCGCCCCTGTCGACACTGTTCGCCGTCACCTTCCTGACAGGGCGTTGGGCCGGCTGACGGGCCGATGATCTTGAGGGACGCCGAAGCAACCCCGGCCCGCCGCACCGCGTCCTAGGGGGCGTGACCGAGCCCTTCGCATACGACACCTCCGACCCCACCGGCCTCTCCGGCCCCGAAAGCGACGAAGAGGCCCTGCGCCCGGGCCCGCTGTGGCGCCACGCGCTGTGGGTGGTGGGCATCGCGGCCGGCGCGGTGGCGGTGGGCTGGGCCACCGCCCTGTTCCGCATCGGACCCGAGGAGTACGGGCTTCCGCCCGCCGCTCCCGGCGCGCTGTGGCCGTACCTGGCCACGTGGGCCGCGATCGGCATCGCGGTCGCGGCAGTCCTGCGGGCTGCCGCCGCCCGGATCCTCGTCTACGCACCCGGACGGATCGCCGCCGCCCTCACCTACGCGGGCACCCGGCTCTCCCTTGGCTGGCGCCCCGAGGCGCCGCTGGTCGTCGCGATGGCGGCGGCCGCGCTGATCGCGGCGACCGTCTGGTGCGCCCTCGCGCTTCGCTCGCATCGGCGGGCACCGAAGGACGACGTCCTCGCGGAGCGGTAGGGGGTGTCCTGGCTCCGCCGGTCATCCGCTCATCCGGTCGGCGCGGAACCCTCGCCGCCGGTGTGACGGAGGCAGGAGGCGACGACGACCAGGGGCCACGTGGACTGGACGCAGGTCACCAGCCGTTCGGCGACACCGGCGGAGCCCTGCCGGTGCAGCTCGACGAGGAACCAGAGCGCACCGAGGCCCATCATCGCGGTCACGGCGACGGAGGGCGCGATCCGCAGCCCCCAGGGCGCGCCGCGACCGCGCTCGACCGCCAGCACGGGCCACAACGCGAGCAGCGCGAAGCCGACCGCGGCGACCGCCCCGTGGTACAAGGACCCCCCACTGCTCGGCGCCGGAACCCACGCCACCACCAGCGCCGCCACGCCACCGCCGGCGAGCGCCACCCGCCCGGCGGGCGCGGCGGGCCGCAGCCCCCAGGCGGTGAGGAGGTGGCAGATCCCCAGGGCGAGGAAGGCTCCGGTCATGACCCGGGATCCCGCGGCCCCGTAGGCGCCGAGGACGCTGATCGTCTGGGTGACGGGGTCGTAGGCGGGCCCCTCCAGAAGCGCCGCGACGGTCCAGCCGCCGGCCAGCAGGATCGGGGCACACCCCGAGGACAGCAGGGCCCACCTGGGAACGGATCGCATCGATCCACCGTAGGACGCGCACCCTTCCCCCCACCGCGCACCCAGCCGTCCGGCCGCGACGTTCACCTCGGAGGCCGAGTGCCCGGCCGGGAACGATGCCGCGCTCTCGAACGGCTGCCGGTCACGGTCAGCCGGCGAGGGTGGCGCCCAGCCAGTCGCGGTAGTGGGTGGGAGCCAGTCGCGCGCCCGGCCCGGGTGTGAGGACGTCGCCGCGGACGGCGGCGAACATACCCGCCTGGTCGTCGACGACGACGGCGCGGCCGTCACCGCGGGCGGCCAGGGTGATCCGGCCGATCTCGTCCAGCGCGAGGGGGTCGGGCCCGGCGACGTCGAGCGTGCCGTTCAGCGGCTCCCCGACGGCGACGTCGGCGAGGGCGGCGGCCACGTCGGCGGACGCGATCGGCTGCAGCGGGGTGGCGGGGAGACGGACTTCGCCGTCGGTCGCGGTCCAGGACATCACGGCATCCATGAACTCGAAGAACTGGGTGGCGCGGACGATCGAGTACGGGGTGGGGCCGTCGCGCAGCAGGTCCTCCTGGAGCACCTTGGCGCGGTAGTAGTCCAGGTCGGGGACCTGCTCCACGCCGACGATCGACAGCGCGACCTGGTGGCGTACCCCCGCCCGCTCGCCCGCGCCGAGCAGGTTGCCCACCGTGGTGCGGAAGAAGTCGAGCGAGCGGTCGTCGAAGGTCGGGGAGTTGCTGACGTTGATGACCGTGTGGGCGCCGGCGAGGACCTCGTCCAGGCCGGCGCCGGTGAGCAGGTCGACCCCCGAGGACAGGGACGCCGGGACCACGTCGTGGCCGGCCTTCCGGAGCACGGTGACGACCTGGGAGCCGATGAGGCCGGTGCCGCCGATGACGGTGATCTTCATGGTGTGCCTTCCTTCGTGGGCCGGTCATGCCTCCGGTGCACGGAACCCCGGGGCTCAAACTCGGATACCCGATGTCCGAGATGATACTCGGATACTATGTGTCCGAGTCAAATGGGGAGGCGACATGAAACTGTCCGGTGGCGTGGAGTGGGCGCTCCACTGCTGTGTGGTCCTGACGGCGGCGATCCGACCGGTGCCCGCGGCCCGGCTCGCGCAGCTGCACGACGTGTCGCCGAGCTACCTGGCCAAGCAGATGCAGGCGCTGTCGCGGGCGGGTCTCGTGCGATCCGTCCAGGGCAAGACCGGCGGATACGTGCTGACCAGGCAGGCCACCGAGATCACCCTGCTCGACGTCGTGCAGGCCGTCGACGGGCCCGACCCGGCGTTCGTCTGCACCGAGATCCGGCAGCGCGGACCGCTGGCGACCCCGCCGGAGAAGTGCACGAAGCCCTGCCCGATCGCCCGGGCGATGGGGGCAGCGGAAGCCGCGTGGAGGGCCTCGCTCGCGGGCACCACGATCGCCGATCTCGTCGCGACGGTGGAGGGCGAGAGCGGGCCCGACGCGCTCCCGGGAATCGGCTCCTGGCTGACCGCCGGCACGGACACGGCCGCGGGCACCGACGCCTCCCGGACCTGAGACGGGCCACCGACGCCTCCCGGACCCGAGGCGGAGCCGCCCCCGCCCACCCTCCCCCGGGCAGGCGCGCGCGGGCCTGACGGGTGACATTGGTGCGGGTCGGCGGGGCCTCCGCCGCCGGGCCGGTACGCCGCGGCCAATACTCCCGCCATGAGATCAGCTCGCTCCCCCTTCCGGTCCCGCGCCGCCGCGGTCACCGCGCTCTCCGCACTCCTCGCGCTCGGCTCCCCGGTCACGGCCATCGGCGGCCCCACCGGCGGCGACGGTCACGACCGCAGGCCCTGCGTCGCCTCCCGGCTGCCCGACCGCGGCCCGGCACGCGACGTCCTCCGGATCGCGGAGCAGGCCAAGGCGGAGATGGACCTCAAGTCCGTGATCGTGCGGGTCACGGCCGGCGACCGCGAGATCGTCACCACCGCGCTCGGCGAATCGATGACGGGTGTGCCGGCCGCCCCCGCCATGCACTTCCGGAACGGCAACATCGCCATCAGCTACCTGGGCACCGCGCTGCTCCGCCTGGTCGACCAGGGCAAGGTCCGCCTCGACGACCCCGTGTCGCGCTGGCTTCCGCACCTCAAGGACGGCGACAGGATCACCCTGCGGATGCTGGCCGCGTCCACCACCGGGCTCGTCGACTACGTCACCGCCGCCGGGTTCGGCGAGAGCGTCTACGCGAACCCGTTCCGCCAGTGGACGGCCAAGGAACTGGTCGCCATCTCGACGAGCCATCCGCGCTGGTACGAGCCGGGCACCAACTGGAGTTACTCGCACGCCAACTTCGTCCTGCTCGGCGCCGCCCTGGAGAAGATCACCGGGACCCGCCTCGACGTCCTGCTCCGGCACGAGGTCCTGCGCCCGCTCGGACTGCGCGAGACCCGCAACAGCTTCACGCCTGAGATCCCCGAGCCCGTCCTGCACGCCTTCACCGCCGATCGGGGGACGTACGAGGAGTCCACCTTCTGGAACCCCTCGTGGACCACGGCCCCCGGCGCGGTGCAGACCACCGACATCTGCGACCTGGCCCGCTCGGCCGTCGGCATCGGATCGGGGGAGCTGGTGTCCCCGGCCTCGTACAAGGAGCTCCTGAACCCGGGGACGGTGGGCCTGGGCAAGCCGACCAGGACGTGCCCCGCGACGGTCTGCCTGGCGAACACCGAAGCCACCCACTACGGCATGGGCCTGCTCGTCCTGGGCGACTGGATCGCGCAGCACCCGTTGTTCTTCGGCTACTCCGCCTCCCAGGCCTACCTCCCGTCGCAGCGTCTGGCCATCGCCGTCTCGACCACGAACGGCCCCACCGCCCAGGCCGGCCACAGCGCCCACACCATCGCCCAGCGCATCGCCGCCGCACTCGCCCCGGACCACCCGATCCCCGACTTCGGCTGACCCGCGCCCACCGGCGGCCCGACAGCCCGGCCGAGGAAACCCGGCCGGGCTCCGGCACGGTCAGGCGCCCACCCGGCCCGCGCCCCCCGCCGCTCCTGCCCAGGAGAGCTTCCAGAAGTTCGCGTAGCGGCCGCCGCGGCGCAGCAGTTCCTCGTGGCTGCCCTCCTCGACGAACCGGCCGTGGGTCCCGCCGCCGCGGGCTCTTCGTCCGGCAGTAACTGACTGCTCGTTCATCGCGTGCTACCCGGCCACCGCGCGGTGCAGGACCGCGCCGACTTCGGCCATCTGTCGCTGGGAGACGTCGGCGGACAGGATCGCCTGGGAGCCGTGGAAGGTTCCGGCCCACTGGTGCAGTTCGACCGAGACTCCCGCCTGGAGCAGGCGCAGGGCATACGTGATGCCGACGTCGCGGTACGGGCAGAACTCCGCGCCGCCGATGAAGGCGGGCGGCAGACCGGACAGGTCCTCGGCCCGCGCCGGGGCGGCGTACGGTGTGGCGGGGGCGCCGCCCAGCCAGTGCCGCCAGGACGCGGCGGCGTGCACGTGACCGCCCGCGAGCGTCTCGGCGAGGTGGCCTCTGGTCCAGTTTTCCGGCCGGTCGTCGAGCCCCGGCTGGTTGAGCAGCTGGAAACAGATCCGTGGCCCTTGCTCGTCCCGTGCCCGCAGGGCGACCCCCGCGGCGATGCCGCCGCCCGAGCTGTGCCCGCCGACCGCGATCCGTTCCGGGTCGAGTCCGAGTTCGGCCGCGTGTCCGGCCGCCCAGGTCAGCACGGCGTAGGCGTCGTCGACGGCGGCTGGGAACGGGTGCTCGGGGGCCAGCCGGTAGCCCACCGAGATCACCACGACGTCGGAGAGGGCCGCGAGCCGGGAGGCCCACGGGTGGTCGGTGTCCACATCGCCCATGACCCAGGAGCCGCCGTGCATCCACACGATGGCGCCCTCCGCCTTGTGCGGGCGGTAGATCCGTACGGGGACGTCCGGCGCACCGGGCACGGGCACGGCGTGGTCCTCGATCTCCATGCCCGTGGTGTCGAAGGCCGGGGCCGCCGCGGCCCGTGCGGCGTAATTCCTACGGTCGGCGAGCGGGTCGCTGAGATCGACATGGGGGATCAGGGGCGTGAATGCTTCCAGTTCGGGATCCATGTCGGCCATCCTCGCTCCGGCCGCCCCCCGGTTCACCCGCCAACTGTCGGGCATCCGGCCCGCATTGCGCGCCGGGCGGCGCCACCGCTGCCGGGCGGAGGACCGTATCCTCCAGCCATGGAGGCACTGTCCGAACGGCTGTCAGACCTGGACTCGCACGTCCACGGCGCGATTCGCGTCATCGCGTTCTACGACACGCTGATGCGCCGCAGGGTCGATGTCCCCGCGCTCGCCCGGTCCTCCGCGGGCCTGGCCGCGTGCGTGGTCGGAATCGGGCTCCACGGCACGGGACGGGTCGTCCGCATCGCGCCGGACGGGAGGGAAGCACCCGGCCCTCCGCGGCCCACCTCCAGCACGGCGCCGATCACCCTCGACGAGGAGGAGATCGGCACGGTGTGGCTGGAGCGTCCCGGCGCGCCGAGTCCCCTCGACGAGGTCCTCCTGGACCGGCTCGCCCTCGCCACGGCGACGGTCGTCGAACGGTACGGCCCGGCCCGCACCACCATGGCCGACCCCGCCCTCGTCGAACTGGTCGTCAGCCCGGACACCGACGAGGCGGCCCGGTCCCGCGCCCTTCGGCTCCTTGGTTTCCCCGCGGGTCAGCCGCTGCGCGCCGTCGCCGTACGCACCTGCCTTCCGCTCGACAAGGTCGGCGTCCTGCTCTGTCCCACCGGCCCGGTGAAGGCGGCGCCGCTCTCCGACAGCGGCGTGATCCTGGCCGCCTCCGTCGTCGCCCCTGAGCGGTTTCCGGCCGGCGTCCGTGCGGGCATCGGCGCCGCGGAGGGACCCGCCCGTTCCTGGGAGCAGGCCCGCACCGCCCTCCGTTTCACGAGTCCCCGCCGACCGGCCCTCCACTACGCCGAGTTGGGGGCGCTGGCCCTCCTCGCGCAGGTGCCGCAGGAGGTCGTACGCGACAACGCCGACGTCGCGGCCATCGCCGTCGTCGCCGGCAACCCGGAGGATCTGGAGACGCTGGACGCCTACTGCGCCACCGGCTCCCTGCGCCGGGCCGCCCACCTGCTCCATCTGCACCACAGCAGCGTCGCCGGCCGGCTCGAACGCCTCGGCAAGGCCCTCGGGATCGAACTGACCGGTCCCACCGGACTGTTACGGGCGCAGTTCGCCCTCGCCGCGTGGCGTCTGCTCGACAGTTGAGGTGGCACATCACGCGGGAACGCGAGCCGGCCCCCGCCGGGAGAGACGCAGCACCCGCAGGACGCACGGAGGCGTGAGGAGCCATTCCGGGCGCCGGACCATGCCCGCGATCTCGCTGAACCGCACGCACACGGCCTCGTCGTGCTGCGCCGCGAGGGTGACCCGGTTCATGTACCGGTTGATCAGATCGGTGCCCGGAGGCTTCTTGCCCTGGGTGCCGGGGTACGCGAAGTCGCTGCCGACCGTGACGGACCAGGCGACGGCCACCGACCCGGCGGCGGCCCGGAAGTAGCGGCGCGCGAAGGTCCGGTCGACCGTACGGGAGTGCTGCAGGGCATGGCCCAGCGCTTCCGCCTGCAGGGCTGCGGTGCTCATGCCCTGCCCGTGGACGGGATCGAGGCTGCACACGGCGTCGCCGATCAGGACCCATCCGGTGGGGTGGCGTCGCATGTGCTCGACATGGCGGCGCTGGTTCGCGACGAACCGGTGGCCCACCGCCGTGCCGAGGGGCTCCGACGCGGCCATCACGTCGGCGATCACCGGCGAGTCCAGGGAGCGGGCGAAGGCGAGCCGGCCCGCCTCGTCCATCGGCGGCAGCTCGCCGTTGACGCCGACCAGGGCCACGATCCACCGGTCGCCCTCCCACGGCAGGGCCATCGCCAGGCGCCTGGTGTCGGGGGCCCCGATCACCACGGCCGCCTTCCAGTCCCGCGCGGGCCGTCGGCCGCGGCGGTAGATCCGGCTGACGTAGTGGGTGTCGACGGTGATCACGGAGGTGGGCGGCTCCCCGTAGCCCAGCTCCTTCAGCCAGCCGAGGCTGCTGGCCTGCCGCCCGGTGGCGTCGACGAGCAGCTCGCAGTCGCGGGCGCTGCCGTCGGACAGCCGGACGCCGGTGATCCGGGTCCCGTGGTCGCCGGTGAGCACCCCTTCGGCCGCGGCGCCGCCACGGAGCGTGACTCCGGGGAGGTCGGCGACGCGTCGGCGGACGGTCGTCTCCAGGAAGGGCCGTGACATCACGGGCCCGACCATCGTGGTGGCAGGCCGGATCAGGGGTCCTCCGGCCTGGTGCCAGTAGAAGTCGCGGCAGATGTCGAAGGGCGTCGCCCCACCGGCGTACAGCTCCTCGATCACGCCGGGGAACCAGGCTTCGAGGAGTCGGGTGCCCGCGTGCAGCAGCAGGTGCGGCTGTCTGCCCTGGGGAACGTGCGGGCGCCAGGGGGCGTCCGTGGACAGCGGGTCGCGGTCGATCACCGTCACGCTGCCGAAGTACTCGGACAGCACGCGAGCCGCGCACAGCCCCGCCATGCTCGCGCCCACGACGACTGCGCGGCCCCCCGGTCCGCCTGAGCTTCTCGTGTTCACGGGGGCCTCCCACGCGGCGTTTCCGCCCCCTCATTGTCCTCCGGGTGGTCCGGGCCCGCGTCCCGTGGTCCCCCGCGGTCTCCTCGCGGGTGGTGCGCGGGATCAGGCCCGGCCGGGCCCACGGACGCCGACCGGACAGCGCTCGGGCGGGTGCCGGGGGTCAGTCCGCGCGGCGCGGGTCGGCGGCCCGGGTGATCGCCGCCTCGACGGCCGTGATGCGGTCGGCGAGCAGGCCGAGCGCCGCGACCGCCCGCGTCAGCGGGTCGTCGGCGGCTCCGCCGAGCCTCTGGGTACGGGTGTGGGCGGCGATGACCTCCGACCAGCGGTCCGCCTGCGCGTCGGTCAGGGTGCCCCGGAGCCCGGCGAGTTTGAGGAGGTTGGTCTCGGCTTCGCCGGTGAGGGTCTGGGCTTCGGCGGTGTAGTGGTCGTCGATGACGGCGGCGAGTTCGGCCTCGTTCATGACGGGTGCGATGCGGGCCGTGATCTTGTTCATGTTCCGGTACGAGCCCTGGAGCCGGAACGGCGGTTCGGTGCGGGTCGAGTCGGCTCGGGCGGCGGACGCGAGGTAGGCGGCGTTGACCGCCAGGACGGTCTCGCGGGCGGTCAGCAGGTGGCGCAGGACGGCGAGGACGCGGTCGAGTTCGGCCGGGGCGTAGGGGTGGGCGAGACGGTCCCGGCGTGCGGTGGGGTCGTCCGCCGCAAGGCGGGTGAGCAGCTCCAGGTCGGCGGGGTCGCGGCCGGCGAGCGGCGCCAGGACGGGGTGGGAGGTGAGGGCGTTCTCGACGAAGCTGAGGGCGAAGGCCTCCTCCTTGCCGGTCAGGACGTCGCCGAGGTTCCAGACGTCGGCGCGGTTGGCGAGCATGTCGGGGACCCGGAAGCGCTGCCCGGACTCGGTGTAGGGGTTTCCGGCCATGCAGACGGCGAAGCGTTTGCCCCGCAGGTCGTGGCTGCCGAGCGTGCGGGTGGCGTCGCAGAGGGGGATGAACTTCTGGAGCAGCTCGGTCGAGCAGTGCTGGATGTCGTCCACGTACAGCAGGACGTTGTTGGCCGCGGCCAGGGCGAACGCGATCTTCTCCAGTTCCCGGCGCGCGGCCGCGTCGGGCGCTTCGTCCGGGTCGAGCGAGGTCGTGGCCCGGCCGAGGGCCGGCCCGTCGATCTTGACGAGGAGGAGCCCCAGGCGGTCGGCGACGTACTCGATCAGGGTCGTCTTGCCGTAGCCGGGCGGGGAGAGGAGCAGCAGCAGGCCGTGGGAGTCGGTGCGCTTGGCATCGCCCGCGGCCCCGAGCTGTTTGGCGAGGTTGTCGCCGATCAGGGGGAGGTAGACCTCGTCGACGAGCCGGTTGCGGACGAAGGTGGACATGACGCGCGGCCGGTACTCGTCGAGCCGCAGCCGGACGCGTTCGGCGGCGACGAGTTCGGCCCGGGTCCGCTGGTAGGCGCGGAAGGCGGGCACGTCATCGGCGGCGAACTCCGCTGTCCTGACGAGGAATTCGTCCAGGCGCAGTCGCAGCGCACCTCCCCGGACCCGGGGGTGGGTACCGAGGAGACCGCCGACCGTCGTCGAGGTGGGTGCGTCCACCTCGTAGCGGTCGAGCCCCGGGGTGAGTTCGACGGTGACGGCCTCCGTGAGCACGCCGTCGTCGACCGGCTCGCCGGAGGCCGAGGCGTACGCACCGAGCCAGCCTTCGACGAGCTGTCGCCGGGCGGCGGGGTCGGTGAGCGTGCTGAGGTCGTCGTCGTAGGCGGAGCTTCCGACGGTCCTGCGGAACTTGTCCAGGAAGGTGCGTGCCGTCTCGGAGACGGCGAAGCCCCGTGGTCCGGCGGCGAGTTCCTCCACGAGGTACGCGGCGGCCGTCGCATCGCCGATCGTGGCGGCCAGCTCCCGCCGGAGGCCTTCGACGGGCGAGGTGGCCCCGAAGAGGTCCCGTGCCCTGGTCAGGGAGACCGCCCTGCGGGCCCACTGCTCCCGGGCCCCGGACGTGGGGAGGCCCGCCCAGAAGATCTGCGCCGCGGCGCGTGCCGCCGCCGGATGGCGGAGCGGGCCCGCGTGCTCCCGCAGTCCGAGTACGGCGTTCAGGACGAGCGCCGCGTCGTGGTCGTGGACGCCCCGCTCGTAGCCCTCGTCGTACGCGGCCGATGCCGCCTCGCGTACGAGTTCGGGCAGGTCCGCGCCCGCCAGGGCGTCGGCGCCGTGTTCGGCGAGGAGACGTGCGGCCAGGTACTCGGAGCGGTAGACCTCGGGTGACTCGGAGGGCAGGGCGCGTTCCCAGTAGGGCCGGGTGGCGGTGAAGTCCGGGTCGAGGACGGGGGCGCGGTAGTCCGTCCCGGTGATCGCGAACGCGAGGGACTCGCCGTACGGGACGAGCGTCAGCTCGGTGGCCTGCCGGTTGACGGCGAAGTGGTGCCGGCCGAGCCGCAGGGTGTCGCCTCCGCGGGAGAACAGATCGGCGCGGTCCCGCAGCGCGCGCCCGGCCTCCTGCCGGGCGGCGGCGAGACGGCCCTCCAGCTCCTCCGCCCTGACCTGGTCGCCGAGTTCCCGGAGTGCGTCGGCGGTCCGGCGGAGCCTGACGACCATGGCGTCGGAGGCGAAGTAGGTGTGCACGTCGTCGAGGCCGTCCAGGGCGGAGGCGCGTCGGGCGATCGCGTCCAGGACCCGGCCCGCCGAGCCGGCCAGGCGTTCGGCGCGCCGGGCGCGGGCGTCCCTGAGCGACTGCTCGCGCGCGGTGAAGGCGTCCTGGATCTCGGTGCGCCGCTCGGCGAGGTCGGCGAGGAATCCGTCGTGCTCGGGGAACCGGGACTCCAGGTTCTCCACCTGGAGCAGCAGGCGGCCGAGGTGCTCCTCGCAGAGTTCGGGGGTGTCGGACGCCGCCAGGGCGGCGGTGACGGCCTGTCCCAAGAGGGCGGACTCGGCGGCGAACTCGGCCCGGCCCTCGCCGTCGAGGAGTTCGGCGCGGCGGGCCGTGAGCACGGCCCTCGCCCGGTTGACCGCGCCCAGCACTCCGGCGATCCGCTCCAGGACCGAGGTGCGGAGGGTCGCGTCCGCGATGTCGAGACCGGCCACGATCTCGCCGAGCGTCCGCAGTCCGGCGGTGTGCGCGTCGAGCCGCTCGGCCACGGGTCCCGTAGCGGCGACGGCGGTCAGGGCCCCCGCCTCGGCCTCGATCCGCTCCACGTCGGCGTGGTGGCCGGTGAAGGCGTCGTCGCCGCGGAGGAAGTCGACGGCGCGCCGGGCGGCCGCGGTGATGTCCTCCTCGATGTCCCGGGCGAGGGCGTCGATGCCGTCGGTGTCCGCGTACCGCATCTCCTTGAGGGTGATCAGCCGCCCCTGGGCGCGGCGGAGTTCGGTGATCCGCGCGATCCACTCCTCGGCGGTGGTGGGAGCCTCGCCGCGGACGAGCCGGGCGAGCCTGCCGATCCGTCGCCCCGCCTCCGCCAGGGCCTCGGCCGCCTGCCGGGTGAGGGCCGTCACCGTCTCGAACTCGCCGAGGACCTGCTCGGCGGTGGCGCGCACCTCGTCGAGCGGGGTGCGGAGGTCCCCGGCCTCGGAGGCGCCCAGCCAGTGGTGGGCGTCGGCCGCGCGGGCGCACGCGGCGACGAGCGCCTCGTACACCTCGCCGGTCGGTGTCGGTTCGGTGGCCTGCCGGGCGATGGACAGGCAGTCGGAGATGCCCCGGACGAGATCCGCGTTGCCGATGCGTCCCAGTGGTCCGTCCGTCGTGCCGGTCGCGTGGGTGTCGGCGACGTACGGGGTGCGCCAGATCTGCACCGGATGGAGCCGGCCGGGCTCCCCGTCGCCGGCCCGCAGCACGGTCATCGTGCCGTCGTCGAAGAGGGCGTACCCGCTGCCGGTGACGGGATTCGCGATCTCCTTGCGGATGAGGTTGTACGGAAGGAGGAGGCAGCGGCCCTCGTTCTGGTCGTGGAAGACGTAGAGGAGGTCCTCGCCGTCGGGCGAACAGACCACCCGCTCGAAGGCCGGCCCGTCGGCCCCCGTACCGGAGGGGTGCGCGGCGTCGAAGGACTTCGCGATGTCGAGGGACGTCAGGGTGTCGAAGGTCTTCACGGTGCCCGAGGAGAGGCAGTAGCCGCCGGGGAACACGATCCCCTCGTCCCCGGGCAGCCGCAGGCAGGCCCGTCCGATGCCGTCCAGCCTGACGACGGTCCCGGTCAGGGTGTTGAGGACGAGGTGGCGGTCGGTCTCCTCCTTGTACGGGCGGACGCGGGCCAGGAGCAGACGGCCCACGGTGGCGTACGCGACCTCGGCGTCGGCCAGCGACTGCAGGGGCTCGTCGACCGGCTCCGCGTGGACGCCCTCCCCCGTCCCGGTGTCGTTCTCCGTCTTGACCGTCAGCGTCCCGCCCGCCGTGGACAGGAAGGCGCGGCCGCCGAGCGAGATGTGCGGGTACCGGCCCGGCACGTGGTCGTCCCGGGTCGTCTCCACCCAGTCGACGTCGTGCGAGGGGGGAAGGACGTGATCGCGCTCCCCTCGCGCGTCCAGGAACGCCGTCTCTCCGGCCGGACCGACCGACCACCGCAGGACGCGGAGGTCGTCGGCCTGCTCCCCGACCCGGAAGACGGCCAGCAGCCGGCCCTCCACCCGGCGGAGCCGCACCAGGCGGGCGCCCCTGAAGTAGCGGTGCAGCGCCGAGAACTCCCGCACGAAGGCGGGGTCGTCGAGCAGTCCGGGCACGGCGTCGGCGGCCAGCGCGTTCAGGTCGCGGTCGTACAGCGTGAAGACGTCACCGACGGGCCTCTCGTCGCTGCGCTCGGCGGCCGTGAGACCACCGAGGAGCAGAAGGCCGTCGCCGACGGCGACGACGTCCCGCGCGACCGCGTTCCGCTCGGTGCGCAGTCGGCCGGTGCCGGCGAGGTCGAGCTCACCGGAGCCGAACTCGGCGGTGCGGGCCCGGTTCAGTTCCCCGGCGCGCCGGGCGAGTTCGGTCCCCTGCGTGGCCAGCCGGTCACGCAGCACGGCGTACGTGTCCTGGTCGATTCCGGCGCTCATCCCGTTCCGCTCCCCTGTGAAGGTGGTGAAGGGGGTCCGGTGCCGTGCCCCCCGCGCACGGCACCGGACCCGTCGTGACCGCTCCCCCCGGGGCGGTCAGCCCTTGACGGCGCCGTTGAGGACACCGATGTCGCTGCCGCCGGCGCTGGTGCCGGCACCAGCGCCCGCGTCGAGTACGCCCGACTTCATGACCTTCGCCAGGAGCGCGGAGACGCTGAGGTTCTGAACGTCGGCGCTGGTCAGGGAGCCCAGGACCGTGGTGAGGTCCTCGGTGAAGGACCCCTCCCCGTTCAGCCAGGGCCCGGCGAGCGCCTGCGCCGTCCGCGAATGGTCCATGAAGCCGTCGACGGACTTGCCGAGGGCGATCGACTGCACGAGCCGGTCGAGGAAGACGGACTCCCCGCCGACGATGTTGATGTCGGCGTGCTCCAGACCGGTGGCCAGGACGGTCGCCTGGGCCTCCGCGACCTGCCGCTGGACGTCGAGCCCGGCAAGCCGGATGTCCTTCTCCGCCTCCAGCCGGAGCCGGTACTCCTCGTGGGCCCGGGAAGCCTCGTCCAGCGCCGCCATCGCCGCCGCCTTCTCGGTCAGACCGGCTGCCTCGGCCTTCAGCTTCTCGCCGATCGCGGTCGCCTCGGCGAGGGCCTTCTCCCGGGTGCCGACGGCCTCGGCGCGCAGCCGTGCCTCGGTGGCCTCCGCCTCCGCGCGGCCGGCCTTCTCGATGACACCGGCCTCCTTCTCGCGGACCTGCACCGCCGCGAGCCCCTCCGCCGCCGCTTCCGCCTGCACTCCCTCGGCGAGGCGGATCTTGGCGCGGGCGTCCATGTCGGCGGCCTTGCTGCGGGCCTCGGCCAGGGTGAGTTCCTCGGCGGCCCGGTGCACGGCGGCCTGCTCGGCCGCCTCCGCCGCCTTGATGTCCTTGACGAGCTTCTCCTGGGCCTCCGCCTCGGCCGCGATGACGATCGCCTGCCGGGTGCGCTCGGCCTCCTCGACCGTACGGAGCCGCTTGATGGACTCCTCCTGCTCGGCGACCGTCCGGTCCACCGCGATCCGCTCGCGGATCACCTCGGCGATGTCCCGGCGCTCCGACTCCACCTCCTTCTCGGCGGAGATACGGGTCAGTTCGGTCTCCCGGTCCCGGGCGATGACTTCGAGGAGACGGTCCTTCTCGATCCGCTCGTTCTCGACGGCGATGACCCGCTCGCGGTTCTTCTGTGCGACGGCCACCTCGCGGGCCTGGTTCTCCCGCTGGATGCCGAGCTGCTCCTCGGTCCTGAGGAACGCGCTCTGTGCCCGCAGCCGCTCCTCCTCCACCACCCGGGCGGTCTCGGCCTCCTCCCTGGCCCGTACGGTGTCGATCTCGCGCTTCTGCTTGATCTCGGCGTCGGCCTGACGCCGCTCCAGCTCCAGGATGGCTTCGCGGGCGTCGACGTTTTGCCGGGTGATCTCCTTCTGCTCGTGCTGGCGGAACTCGTTCGTGCGGACGTTCTCGACAGCGGTCAGTTCCGTGATCTTGCGGATGCCCTGGGCGTCGAGGATGTTGCCCGGGTCGAGCTGGGCGAGCGGGGTCTGCTCCAGGTAGTCGATGGCCGCGTCCTCCAGGCTGTAGCCGTTGAGGTCGATGCCGATGATCTCGATGATCCGGTACCTCAGTTCCTCGCGCTTGGTGTACAGATCGGTGAAGTCCAGCTGCTTGCCGACCGTCTTCAGCGCCTCGGAGAACTTGGCGTTGAACAGCTCCTGCAGCGTGTCCTTGTCGCTCGCCCGCTCGGTGCCGATGGCCTGGGCGACCTTGATGACGTCGTCGACGGTCTTGTTGACCCGTACGAAGAACGAGATCCGGATGTCCGCGCGGATGTTGTCCCGGCAGATCAGGCCGTCCCGGCCGGTCCGGGAGATCTCGATGGTCTTCACCGAGATGTCCATGACCTCGGCCTTGTGCAGGACGGGCAGCACGATCTGTCCGGTGAAGGTCACGTCGACCTTCCGCATCTTGGAGACGATCAGTGCCTTGCCCTGCTCCACCTTCCGGAACAGCCGGCTGACGACGAACAGCAGAGCGACGGCGATGATCAGGACGACGGCGACGAGCACGCCGAGGCCCGCGGTCAGGAAATCCATGAGAGAACCCCGTGTCGGTGGAGGAAGTCGATGGAGCAAGTCGACGGTGGGAAGCGGCAGTCGCAGCCTCGGGCGGCACGAGGGCGGCACGAGGAGAGGGCGATGAGGGGGCGAGGGCAGCACGAGGGGGCGGCCGGGAAGCACATCCGGAGAGCCGGCCGCGAGCGCGGCCCGCGAGCGCCCCGCCTCGTAAGGAAGGAAGGAACCCGGCTGAACTACGTCCCGATGCGTACGGACGGAGTCGAGCCACGCAGGGACGGACCGGTGGCGGCCCCGGGTTCGTCAGGGAACAGCTTGGCAAGCTCCCCCATGGCCTTCCCCCTCCGCTCACGCTTTCCGTGTCCCGGCATCGGGGCCTCGCCCACGCCCTGCCGTCACCCCACCCTGACACATCCCCACCCATCCGGTCATTGCCGCAACCCGGCAGCCTTTGACGCCTTCTTGATGCCGGTGCCGAGCATCCGCGAGCGCCGTGGCAGTCTTGATCCCCACGCGTCAGGAACGCGTCAATGGCGTGTCGGGGCAGGCGGGAGGGGCCGTGACGGAGCAGGACACGACGGTGGACCATCTGGAGGGATTCGCCGAGATCCTGACGGAAGTGTGCGCGACCGGCCGCAGGCTCACCCGTGAGGAACGGGACGCACTGCGGTCCCGCGGGGATCGGGCCGCGAAGGCCGGCATCGGTCTACGGTCCCTCGTCCGGGCCCACCTCTCGGCCGCTCAGCACGTCCGCTCCGGCCTGTCGCGGGGCGCCGCCGAGCACCTCCTGAGCGCTGTCGAGCAGGCCGTCGACGCCTTCGCCGAAGGCCACGAGCTGGCACAACATCTGGCGGTTCGTCAGGAAGAGGCCCACCGCAGGGAGTTCATCGACGACCTGCTGCACGGCCGCAGCGGTCTCGGCCGGATAGCCGAACGCGCCGAACGCTTCGGGCTGCTCCTCTCGCACGCCCACGCCGTGGCCGTCGCCCAGGGGCGGGAGTCGTACGGCGACGGCTACGAGGTCACCCGTACCGTCGAGGCCTCGCTCGCCGCCCGCTTCGGCAACCGCCGCATCCTGCTCACCACCAAGGACGGCCGGCTGATCTGCATCGCGCCCGCCGACGAACCCGAGGTACTCGCTCACTTCGCCAAGCAGGCGTACGCCGCGACCGACGGCGGCCAGGTCGCCGTCGGCCGACCCCACCCGGGTCCGGGCGGTGTCGTCCACTCCTACGAGGAAGCCCTCAACGCCCTCGAACTCGCGGCCCGCATGGACCTGAACGAACCGGTCCTGTACGCCGCCGACCTCCTGGTCTACCCCGTCCTCACCCGCGACCGGCAGGCCATGGCCGACCTCGTACGCACCGTGCTCGGCCCCCTCCAGGAGGCGCGCGGCGGCGCAGGCCCCCTCCTGGAGACCCTCACCGCCTACTTCGACACCGGCTGCGTCAGCGCCCAGGCCGCCCGCCGACTGAGCCTGAGCGTCCGGGCCTTGACGTACCGCCTCGCCCGCATCCACCGCCTCACCGGGTCGGACCCCACCGACCCCGTCCAGCGCTACACCCTCCAGACGGCAGTGATCGGCGCGAGACTCCTCGACTGGCCCGCGCAGCCGCTGTGACCCCCGGTGAACTGTGGCGGGACCGGCTCCGACCGCCCCTGCCGCACGGAAGCGGACTCCCTTTCCGTGCAGCCGACGGCTGACGCGGTGGGGTGTCGTGTGCCGGATCCCGGAGACAGGTGCCAGGAGACGGGTGCCGATGGGTGATCACTCGGTGTGCAACACCGAGGCGATGGTCGTCCTCGCTGCCGACCGGGCCGGGACCAGGGCGCCGAGGACGGCGATCGCCACACCCGCCAAGAGCATCGCGGCCAACTGCGGTGCGTGCCACACGTCCTTCATGGGGGCCGGGAAGGAGACCACTCCGACGTTGTCCACGACGAGGCGGTGCGCCACGACCCCCAGCGGAATGCCGAGCAGCCCACCGGCCGCGCCCAACGCGGCGACGGAGGTCACCGTCATCACCACCACCTGACGGGGGGTCATCCCGATCGACTTGAGCATGCCCAGGTCCCGGCGTCGCTCTCGGGTGTTCAGCAGGACGGTGTTGAAGACGCCGAGCGAGGCAACGAGGGTCAGCAGCACCGTGAACACCGTCGAGAACGTGACGACGGTGGTCGTGCCGGTGTTCTCCGAGTCCGCCACCGACGCGCGCAGGCCTGGGTCGAGCGCCTCGACCGCCTCGGCGTACGCACGCGCGTCAGCGCCGGGCGCGAGCCGTACCGTGTACTCGGTGGCGCGTGTGTTCGGCGCGAGGTGAGCGAGGGTCTGCCAGGTGGCCTCCAGGGCCCGGGCGTTGCCTTCGATGAGCTGACCCACGACGGTCGCGGAGATCCGCCTGCCGCTCAGTTCCAGATCGACCCGGTCACCGACCTTCAGTCCGCGCTGGGTCAGGAACGACGGTCCGGCCACGATCTCGCCCGCCGCCGCCGGTGCACGGCCCTTGACGATCGTATGGGTGTACGAGAAATCGTCCCCGCGGTAGAAATCGGCGAAGACGGGCTGGTTCTGCCCGGTCATGTTCGCCTGGGCCAGTGCGCGGGCCCGTACCCCCGCCGCGCCCGGAAGGGAGCGGAGTCGTTCGTCGATCTGCCGGTCGCTGAGCCGGGGAGTCGTCCGGGCGTCGCCCGGCTCCCCCGCCGCCACCTGGATCCTGGCGCCGCCGTCCTCCCGCCCGACGTTGCCGAACGCCAGCATGGTGCTGGTCAGTCCGGTCGACAGCGTCACGGTGGTGACCCCGAGAACGATGGCGGACATGGTCAGCAGGGTGCGGCCGGGGCGGGCGAACGGCTGGCCCAGACCCAGACTGACCGGGCGCGGCAGCCGGGTGGCGCCGAGGATCCGCTGGACGCGCAGCCCGCGCCCGGTGCGCGGCGCGCTGCCCGCACTGATCGCCTGAGCCGCGGGGAGCCGGTGGGCGCGCAGCGCGGGGACCAGAGCGGCCAGCAGGACGAGGGCGGGCATGCCCAGGAGGCAGGCGACGGAGACCCACGGGTCGATGTCGCCGACGGAGGCCCGGCCCACTTCGATGCCGGTGAACGCGACGTTCAGGATCGGGCCGGCCAGCACGTTGCCGAGCAGGGTGCCCAGGAGGCAGCCCGCGACGGCCGGTACGGAGAGCATGGTCAGGTAGACGGCGACGACCTGGTTCGGTGTGAAGCCCAGGGCCTTGAGCACCCCGATGTGGCGGTACCCGGAGACGACCGCCCCGCTGACCACGTTTCCGACGATCAGGACGGAGACCAGCAGGCCGAGGACACCGAAGAGCGTCATGAACGGGAGATAGGAGTCGACGAGCGCGGAGAAGGCCTGCTTGAGGGCCAGGTAGGACTGTGCGCCGGTCAGCGACTTCTCGGGCAGTCCCGCGGTGGCCCCGGCCAGCCCGGCGGCCAGCTGGGCCTCGGTGGAGGACTCCGTGAAGCGGTAGAGCATCTGGGCGGAGGACGGATGCAGCGCGGCCATCTGCTCGGGTGACACCCAGGCACTCGCCGACTTGCTCATGCTCGCGGCGAACCCGACGACGGTCAGGGTCGGTCCTCCGGGGTTCTCCAGCTTGGTGCCCAGCAACTCCGGGTCCGGGGAGCCCCCGACCGACCAGTTGACGACGATCTCGCCGGGCGCGGTGGCCCAGTGGCCTTCCAGCAGCTCGACCCGGTCCACAGGTCCGGCCGGATCCGCTCGGCCCACCACGGTGAGGCTGCCGCCCGCCGTCCAGAGCCAGCGCTCGGGGATGTCGACGACGGCCTGCCCGAAAGGCCCGGCCGCGGCCTCCACCCCTGGCTGCCGGGCGGTCCGGGCCAGCTCCTCCGGCGAGACCTTCGTGGTGTCGAAGGTCGCCACCGTATGGGCTCCGCGCTGTTCGGCGTACACCGTGTCGAAGGGACCTGAGGCGGCGGCCAGGAGTCCCAGCGCCAGCAGGACGGTCGTGGTGGAGCAGAGGACGACGAGCCCGATGACGAAGGTCTGGAGCCGACGACGCTTGACGGCCCCGCGTGACGCTCTCCAGACGGCGCTCATACCCTCGCCTCCAGTGCGCTCTCGCCGGCCACCCGGCCGTCGGCGACCCGGATCAGCCGGCTGGCGCAGCGAGTGGCCAGTTGCGGGTCGTGGGTGACGATCAACAGGGTCTGTCCGATCTGGTTGAGATCGATCAGCAGGTCCATCACCTGCTCCCCCGAGCGGCTGTCGAGGGCGCCGGTCGGTTCGTCGGCCAGCAGCAGCGCGGGACGGTTCATGAGGGACCGGGCCACGGCGACCCGTTGCCGCTCGCCGCCGCTGAGCGTCGCCGGATAGTTGTTCCGGCGTTCGGCGACGCCGAGTTCGTCGAGGAGCTCCAGGGCACGGCGGCGCGCCTGCCGGGCCGGGGTGCCGGTCAACTGTGCGGCCAGCGCCACGTTGTCGAGGACGGGCAGATCGTCGATGAGGTTGAAGAACTGGAAGATCATGCCGACGTTCCGCCGCCGGAACAGCGCCAATCCGGTCTCGTTCAGTTTTCCGAGGTCATGACCCTGCACCTCGACCGTGCCCGAGGTCGGCCGGTCCAGGCCGGCCACCATGTTGAGCAGGGTGGACTTGCCGCAGCCCGAGGGGCCCATCACGGCGACCGCGTCCCCCGCCCTGATCTCCAGCGACAGGCCGTCCAGGGCCTTCGCGTCGCCGTACTCCTTGTGCACGTCTTCCAGCCGCACCACCACGTGCCGGGCGTGTCCTTGATCAGTCGTCATGGCTCGAACCTAGGCGGGTGTCGCGGACGGGGCGTCACCCCCCGCGTGTATCCGTCCGGGCAGGTCATCCCTGGGATGTACGGAGCTGCATCCGGGGACTGACGAGGAGAGGGCCGTGCGGCTGAGAGGATGATCCGGTGTGGGGATCCGGGACGATCTGGCTGATCATCGCCCTGGCGGCAGCAGTTGGCGCCGCCGGGTACCTGTGCGTGGCGGTGGTCCGGGCCCGGCGGCTGCACCGGGCGGCCGTCGAGGAGCGCGGCTGGCTGCTGGAGCGGGAGCGGGAGAGCGCGGCACAGATCGCGGTCGACGCCGAGCGGGCCAGGATCGCGGCCGAGCTCCACGACATCGTCAGCCACAACGTGAGCCTCATGGTGGTCCAGGCGGGGGCGGCCCGCGAGGTGCTGGCCACGATGCCGGACGAGGCCGCGGCGGCGATGAGCGCCGTCGAGACCGCCGGGCGGAACACGATGACCGAGCTGCGGCACCTGCTCGGCCTGCTCGCACCCGCACAGAACGGCGATGACGAGCCCTACGGTATGGACCTGTCACCGCAGCCGAGCTTGAGCCGGCTCGGCCCGCTGATCGACCGCGTCTCCTTCGCCGGCCTGCCCGTGGAGGTGCGCGTCTCCGGTGAGCCGCGCCCGCTGCCGACCGGGATCGATGTCACCGCCTATCGGATCGTCCAGGAGGCCCTGACCAATGCCCTCAAACACGGGGACGGAGCGAAAGCCGAGGTGACGGTGCGGTATGCGGACCACTACCTGCGAGTCGAGGTGCTGAACAGCGGACCGAGCGTCCTGTCGGCGGGCCGGCCCTCGCGAGGTGAGCCGGTCCCGGGCCAGGCGAACGGAACGGGCCGAACCGACGGGACGGGCCAAGCGAACGGAACGGGCCGAGGGTTGCTCGGTCTGCGGGAGCGGGTCGGCGTCTACGGCGGTGACCTGGACGCCCGCCGCCGCCTCGGCGGCGGCTACCGCGTCCGCGCCCGGATCCCGTTGGACCGGCCATGACGACGGGTACCGAGCCCGCCCCTCGCGTCGTGATCGCCGACGACCAGGAGCTGGTCCGCACCGGTTTCCGCCTGATCCTGACCGCCCGCGGCATCGACGTGGTGGGTGAGGCCGGCGACGGGGTCGAGGCCGTGGCCGCCGCACGGAGGCTGCGGCCCGACGTCGTGCTGATGGACATCCGGATGCCGGTCATGGACGGCCTGGAGGCCGCCCGCCAGGTACTCGCACAGGCGCCGGACTGCCGGGTGATCATGCTGACCACCTTCGACCTCGACTCCTACGTCTACGCCGCCCTCGCCGCCGGAGCCAGCGGCTTCCTGCTCAAGGACGTCACCTCCGCGCATCTGGCCGCCGCGGTACGCCTGGTCGACACCGGCGATGCCCTCCTTTCGCCCTCGATCACCCGCCGCCTGGTGGAGCGCTTCGCCGCCGGCACCGGTGCGGGCCCCGCGACCCCGGCCGTCCACCGGGACCTGGCGGCGCTGACGCCGCGCGAGCGGGAAGTGCTGACACTCATGGGCCGAGGGCTGTCCAATGCCGAACTGGCGCGGCAACTGACCCTCAGTGAGGCGACGGTGAAGACCCATGTGGCCCGGATCTTCGGCAAACTGACCCTCCGCGACAGGGCGCAGGCCGTCGTCGTCGCGTACGAGACAGGACTCGTCTCACCGGGAGAGTCCGCCGACGCCGGCGATCCCCGCCGATAGGAGCGCGCCGCTGCCCGCGAGAGGCGAGGGGATGCCGTCCTCGCTCCCCCTCAGGTCACCGGTTTCGCGGTGACGGCGGTCACCGCGACCGAGAGGTCGGGCCGCGACTCGGCGAACTCGGTGGCGGTCTCGACGCCGGTGAGCCCTTCACCGACGACCAGTACGGTGCCGCCCGCGCCCAGGGTGTCCATGCGTTCGCGCAGTCGCAGTGCCGAGGACCGGCCGGTCACATCGAAGGCGTGCTCGGCCGCGCCGGGGACGCCATGGTGGGCGACGGTGCTGCCGAGCGTATAGAGGAGCGTGTCGTAAGCGAGTTCGCCGTCGCCGTCCTCGCCGGTCACCGCGACGGTCCGGCGCTCGGGGTCGACACCGGTGACGCGCGCCAGGCGCAACCGCACCCCGGTGCCGGCGAACACGTCGGCGAGCTTGCGGACCGCGAGGTCCTGGCCGATCGCGAGCTGGTGGAGCCGCATCCGCTCGACGAAGTCGGGCACGGCGTTGACGACGGTGATCTCGACGTCGGCGGGCGAAAGCCGACGGGCCAGGTTTCCGGCGGCGAAGGCCCCGGCGTATCCGGCGCCGAGGACGACGATGCGGTGCTTCATGGCGTGGCTCCTGTCTCGTTCGCGTGCCCCTTGAACGAGATGGCGCCCTGATTGCTGACAGGAGCCTGCTGTGACGCGGGTCACCGAACCGGGACGAGCGGCGGAGCGGGGCCGCGACTCAGCCGCGCAGCACACGGCCGCGCAGTCGGTACCTGTAACCGGGCCTCATGTGGTGATGCGATCAAGGATAGTTTCCCGGGACATGCAGGGTCGATGAGGGTGAGGCCGAACGTGAAGAAGTTACTGACAGGCGCACTTGCAGCCATGACCGTACTCGCCGTGGGAGGCTGCGGTTCGCCGGAGGGCGATGCGGGGAAGTCCGAGACGCCCGGCCCGCCGCCGAAGAGTTCCTCACCGCAGAAGCCCGCGGTGCCTCGGGCGCAGGCGCGGCAGCTCCCACCCGCGTTCGACGGTGCCAAGGGGTGGGCCGTCATGCAGACGGAGCGGCTGGACCGGCCGGCCGTCGCGCCGCACGCGAAACTGGTGCTGCTCCTCAAGACGTATCCGGACGGCAAGGCGCTCGGCGTGGAGGCACGGGACGCGGCCACCGGCGCCGTCCGCTGGTCGAGCGCACCCTGGAAGCCGAGCGCGCGGCCCGACGAGTTCCGGGCCGAGGACGCGGATCTGGGGGTCACCAGCAAGGGCGGGAAGGACTTCGTCGTGCTGGCGGTGTCGGTTCGAGAGGGCAAGGACGCGCTGAACCAGGGGAAGCCCGCCGTTCGTCTCGCCGTGTTTCCGGCGGACTCCTCCGGGACCGGCGTAGCCCCGGCGCACCAGGTCAGGGTCCCCGGGACGGACGGCGGTGTCTTCCCCCACGACACCGATGGCACCGTGACCGTGCAGACCCCTGACGGAATGGCGGTCGTGGACGCCGCCACCGGCACGACCACGCCCTCCCGGGGCAAGAGCACTCCCGAATTCGCGGTCAGGGTGAAGAGCTTCACCCAGCCCGAGTTCGCCGTCGCCGACGCCTGGGCCGGGCAGCAGGTGGTGCCTTCGGGCGCGGCTTCCGAGAGCGGTCTGGACAAGGGAGTGGCCTACGGAGTCCGCGGTGGCTACCTCGTGGCCCGATGGCCGTCCAAGAACCAGGACTACAACATCTCCGGCCTGGCGATGAACTACGTGTGGGCGTTGCACGACGAGCGCACCGGAAAGCCGACGATCAGCGTCACGTGCGACGGCCTGACCTCCGTTCTCACCAGCGGGGGCGACACGATCCTCAGTGACAACGGCCGCTACCTGGTCAACGGGGATGTGGCCTTCGATCTCCAGGCCGGGAAGGGCTACTGCTTCGGCGAGACGGAGTCCCGTGCGGGGGTGCAGTTCCGCGGCGTCGACAACTCCGGCACGGCGTACGGCGCTGTGACGACGTCCGGATCGGCCGGCCTCATCGCCCTTGATCTCGCCACCGGCAAGCCCACGAAGCTCGACGGAAACGTGACGCTCCCGACCCGTGTGACCGGTGACGTGGCGCTGTACGAGGACACACCCGTCAACGAGAAGGCCCCGGGGGCCGAACCGGCCACCCATGCCATCCTCAGCGTCTACCCCCGACGCTGACCCCCGCCGCCCGTCGTTGTGTCAGGCCGACTGCGTGGTCGTCCAGTTCGGCACGGTCTAGAACCAAGGGCGGGCGTCGTGCGTGGGCAGCGGGCGCAGTTTCGGCGAGCGTTCGAGCAGGCGGTTGGCCAGGGCGGAGCTGAGGCGGCCGACGGCGTGCAGGTGATCGTGGTCGCGGGTCATGTCCGCGACCACGCCCAGGCGGTGGACGAGCCGCTCACGGGCGGAGACGTAGCCCCACTCGAAGTCCTCGGCGGGTACCCGGGCGAGCTGGTCGACCGTCCCTCGGTGGGCCCGCTCGACGAGCGCGTCGCCCTGGATCAGCCAGCCTGCGCACGCGTCGGCGAGGTCACCCGGGACGTCCTTCCCGGTGAGGTCGCGCCAGGTGGTCCGGTAGACGTCCTCGACCTCCGTGAGCGGGGCCGCGGTGACCGACATGGCGCACCAGCAGGTGGGGAAGCCGATGCGGAAGTAGGCGAGTTCGATCAGGCCGTTGCCGAGCGAGGCCCGCTCGAAGTCGACGAAGCGAATGCCGTCGGCGGTGCGCAGATCGTTGCCGGGGCAGGGGTCGCCGTGCAGCAGCGCATGGTGCGGAGTGGGGTCCAACCGCTCCAGGAGTCCGGCGAGTTCATGGGGAACCGTGGACGGTACGGGCACGTCGAGCGCCCTGGCCAGGGCGAGGAAGGAATCCGCGTCGGCGGCCGTGGGCCCTGACCACACCGGCAGTTCGCCCACGTCGGACGGCCCGGTCAGGGCGTGCAGCCGGGCGAGCGACTCGGCGTACCCCGGCATCCAGTCGTCCGTCTTGCCGAGGTCGTCCAGGTGCTCGAGGACCATCACCCGCGAGGAGGGGTCCGTGGCGAGCAGCGCGGGGGCCACGGCGCGCCCGGAGGCCCGCCCCGCCAGGCGCAGCCCGGCGACCTCCCGCGCGAAGCGCGTGTCCGAATCGGCGCCCGTGTCTCCGTCGTCGGTGATCTGCTTGACGATCACCAGCCGCCGGTCGGCGAGCCGCACCCGCCACACCCGTGACCGCGGACTGCTGTCGAGGAGTTCGGCCCGCTCGGGGGTGCCCACGGTGGAGAGAAGCGCATCATTGAAAGGAACACGGTTCGGCATGCCGACGAGCGTATCCGCAGGTCCGCGCGCGGAAACAGCGAGGTGGACGCGAGAGACGGCATCGCCCACACGATTCCCGAGCAGGCCGACCGGGAGGTGACCAGGAGGTCGCCGGGTCCCACGAAGCAGCCGCCACCCACCCTGCGCAGCCCCTACGGGTACGGCAGTCCCTGCATGGCGGCGAAGATGTGCTTCTCCTCCAGGCCCACCAGCGCCGCCGCCTCGATGTATGTCGGGGCGAGAGCTGTGATCACGGCGAACTCGTCGACGACGAACTGCAGGTCGCCCAAGAGGAAGGTGTGCGCCGCCACGGCTCCCTCGTCGCTCCCGAAGGGTGTGCGCGTCACTCCGGACGGGGCTGGTACGACGTGGTTCCACCAAGCCCGGCGCGGATCGTTGTCCGCCATTTCGACGGGGCGCCAGTTGTCCGAATCGAAGGTGTGCCAGAGGAGGCGTACGGATTCCGTCGTCGTCGCGCTGGTTCTCAGCACCTCGTCGAGGAATTCGGTGTACTGATCGAGGTAGCCCTGGGTGGCTCCGACGCCCGGGGCCGTCAGAAGTTGTTTGTAGACCACGGTCCAGGCGGGGCCGAAGGTGGTGTGACCCGAGAGGTCGGCCTGGTTCATCAGCGCGGTGGATCGCGTCCGGAGGGCGATGTACTTGTTCCGTGTGTCGAGCCAGGCCGTCGAGGGCGAGGGTACGTCCACCACGATGTGGCAGTGTTCGAGGTCGAGCGGGCTCGCTCCCCAGGTGGCCGACGGGGTGAAGGGTCCGTCGGGTGATCCGGCCGGGTCGAGCAGGGCTTCCAGGCCGACCGTCATCGCGGTTCGGAACTGGACCGGGATGACCGCGGACTCGGGGTTGAAGGTGTACGAGGTGATCGGCCGCCTGGCCAGTTCACGGCTGCGGTTGAAGTCGAAGGCCGGTATGCGCCGGGTCTGCCAGGACAGCCACTCGTCGCGGTCGGCGCACGGCATGGCCCACGCCGTGTCCAGCGCGGTCATCGTGCCGATGCCGACCACCGGGTCGGTGGGCGTCAGGGGCGGCACCTGGTCCTGCTTGAACTGGACTACGGCTGCCGACGTCTCGTTCCCGAAGAACCCGGTCGCGCCGCTCGGAATGGAGTAGCCCAGGTCGATGAGCCCGTACTGGACCGCTCCGATGTGGCTCCCGGACTGACCGTACGTGAGGTAGGAGGACGTCGTTCCGGCACGTATCCGCTCCAGGACCGGATCCCCGCGGAACCGCGCGGATTTCAGCAGCGCCATGGCGGATTCCCCTTCCGGGCATCGGCCGTTCCCCGATTCCATCGTCTCTCCGGGAGGGTCGCGACGCAGCTCGAACGGGCCCGCGGGTCAGGGCGTACTCGGCGACGGGCGGGCGGGGGCGCGGGTACCGCCACCACATCAGGGCACGGGGCTGACCCGCCGCCCGACCGGGCTGCTGTCTCCGGGCGACCCGCTCACGTTCCGCGCGTGCCCCGCGCGGCCCAGGCCCGCGCACGCAGGGCGATCGAGCCGTCCGCCGCCGGGGGCAGTGCAGAGCGCAGCCGCTCACGCAGCCCCGCGCGCTGATCCTCCGACAGGGAGGCCACATAGGCGGGCGCCGGCCCCTGCCCTCCCAGGAACGGCTGCCAGTAGTCGTCGAAACCCGAGAAGCGGGTCGGCACGCTGATCTCGTCCACTTCGACGTCCTCAAGCCCGGCCCCGACCAGCAGCTCACCCAGCGGCGCCCGGCCGCACAGGGGAAACCTGACGGCCTCGTCCAGGTCGGCCGCGTCCGCGTCCAGGGCGGACGCGGCGTCCCAGAAGGCACGGATGGCCTCCATGCCTCCCTCCTCGAAGTCCCAGACGTACGCCCCCACCAGCCCGCCGGGCCGGACCACACGAACCATCTCGGCGGCCGCCCGTGGTGCGTCCGGTACGAAGTTGAGCACGAGCCCGCTCACGGCGACCGACGCCGTGGAGTCGGCGAAAGGCAGGTTCACCGCGTCGGCCAGGACGAACCCCGCCCGCTGGTCCGTGACGCTCTTCCGCGCGTACGCCACATAGCCGGCCGACGGGTCGACGCCGACGACCGTCACCGGTTCGGCCACATCCAGCACAGCCTGCGTCACCGCACCCGTGCCGCACCCGACATCGCGCCAGCTCCCCCCGGGAGCCGCACCCATCCAGCGAACGAACCGGTGTGCCACCAGACGACTCCACCGGCCTACGTACGGCTCGTACGCCTCACCAGCCACCCACATCGGCTCACACCTCTCCGGAATCCACCATTCCGTAGCCATCCTGCAGCGCCGACGAGGCAGACGACGGCACCACCGAGCCGACGCACGGGCGCCTCACCCTGCCTGTCTGCGCTCCGCAGGCTGCAGCCGCTGCCTCTCCTGATCAGTCGGTCCGCGCACATGGACGGGTCGGCCACCACGCCTCCAGCGGTCGGATCGGACGTCACCGCACATCCAACCGCTATGCGGTCACAGCGCTAGCGGAGCCGGTCGAGGAGCGCCGGCAGCGCCGTGCCGATCGGCTCGCGTACGACCTCGTCGGCTACGGGGTCGTACGGGGTGGGCTCGGCGTTCACGATGATCAGCCGGGCGCCGTGCTCGGCCGCGATCCCCGCGAGGGAGGCCGCCGGCTGGACCTGGAGGCTGCTGCCGACCACGACGAACACCTCGGTGGCCTTGGCGATCGACATGGCGTTGCCGAGCACCACCGGATCGAGCCGCTGCCCGAACATCACCGTCGCCGACTTCAGGATCCCGCCGCACTCCCGACACGCCGGGTCGTCCTCACCGGCCCGTACCCGGTCGAGCGCCTCCGCCATGGCCGAGCGCGCGTGGCAGGCCGTGCACACCACCGCCCGTGCCGAGCCATGGAGTTCGAGGACCTTCCGCGCGGGCACCCCAGCGGCCTGGTGCAGCCCGTCCACGTTCTGCGTGATCACCCGCAGCGGGTTGCCGCTCGTCCGCTCGTACGCGGCGATCGCGCGGTGCGCCACGTTCGGCTCGGCGCTCAGGACCGGACCGTCGAGGCGCATCCGCCACGAGCGGCGGCGGATCTCCGGATCGGCCATGTACGGCCCGTACGTGACGAGCCGCTCGGCCTCGGGGTCCTTCCGCCACATGCCGTTCGGACCCCGGTAGTCGGGGATGCCCGAGTCGGTGGAGATACCGGCACCACTGAAGATCGCGACCATCGTCATACGAGGACCCTAGGCACCACCCATCCGCTCCCGCGAGCGGGTTTCCCGGAGCTGGGTTCCCGCCATGGCCAAGGTGAGCATCGGACTCGACGCCGAACTCGTGGTGGAAGTCATGGTCCTGGCCGGCATCGGCAACGGAGCTCTTGCCGACAGCCGTCGCCCTGGCCGCGGCAGCAGCGAGCACCGGGCGCGGCGGGCGCCGGGCCGTCTGATGGCCGACCGCCTGCGGCAAGGCACTGAGCAGCGCATTCACCCGTTGTTGATCACATGTCGATCCGTGTACGGCACGGTGGTCCGAGAACGGACCACCGCACTTTCTCGAACAGGTGACAGACATGGTCAAGATCGGCCTGGGAGCCCCCCAGTACGGATTGTTCACGGACCCCACCGTGATCTCGGAGTTCGCCGCCACGGTCGAAGCGATCGGCTTCGACAGCCTCTGGGTGGGCGACCGCGCCCTCGTCCCGACCGAACCCCGTGACACGTATCCCGGCGGCGGTCCGCTACCGGAGGCCTACCGCACCTTCCTCGACCCCGTCGTCACCCTGTCCTTCCTGGCGCACGCCACCCGACGGCTGCGTCTCGGAACCAGCACGCTGAACGCGCCCTTCTACTCGCCGCTCCTGCTGGCCCGTTCGCTGACGTCCGTCGACATCCTCAGCCAGGGCCGGCTCGACATCGGATTCGGGCTCGGCTGGTCGTCCGACGAGTACGAGGCCATCGGTGTCCCCTGGCAGGGGCGAGGGGCACGGCTGGAGGAGATCCTCGACGTCCTGGACCACGTCTGGTCCGGCACGTCGGCCGCGTACAAGGGGGCACTGTGGAAGATGCCGAGTGCGCACATCGAGACGTTCCCCGTACAGCGCCCCCGCCCGCCGGTGCTCCTGGGCGGTTTCACCCCGGCCACCCTGGAGCGCATCGGCCGGCGCGCGGACGGCTGGGCGGGAGCAGCGCTGCCGATTCCCCAATTGACCCACGTCATAGGCCAGATCAGGCAGATCGCGGAAGCCAACGGGCGTGACCCCGAGGCCCTGCGCACCGTCGTCCGGGTGAACCCCGTGGTGACGGCCGAGACCGCTCCGGGCGACACCGTTCCGCGTCGGGGAACGGTCGCGCAGGTGTCGGACTACCTGCTCGCCGCCCATGCGGCCGGGGCCGACGAGGTCCTGATCGACCTCCAGCAGACCGCGCGGAACGCGGAAGAGCTGACGGACCTCGCCCACCGCTTTCACGACCAACTGAGCAAGGGCTAGGGGGTGTTTCGAAAGTCCTGTGCGGTGCCCGCGGTGTCCGGTGCGTGCCCTCGGCGTGCCGGACGAAGGCCCTCGATGGGGGTCCCCCCGCTCGAGCGAAGCCGAGAGTGGGGGAGGAGCTACTTGGGCCTTTGGCCGGTGCGGCGAGGGGGCGTGCCGGGCGCCGCGGGTGCTGTGCGGGACTTTCGAAACACCCCCTAGGGGTGGTTCAGGGCCGGCAGTAGGGAACGCCGGTCGCGTGGTCGGCGTCCGGGGTGACGGTGCTCCGGCCGTTGAAGCGGGTGGTGGCGGCGTACGCGTTGAGCGATGGGTCCGTGGATGCTCGCGGTGTTCCCCCGTTCCTCGGCCGGTCAGGCGCCGAGCCGGTTGATCTCGGCGGTCCGCAGGATGTGGGGCCCGGCACCGTTCAGGCGGGTGGCGGCGAGCATGGCGCGGCCCACCTGTTCGGTGCTGGTCACGAATCGGGGGGCCACGCGGCGGATGACCGGGTAGAGCCATGAGGTGAGGCGGTACATCACGCGGTACCAACGTGTGCCCGAGGTCTCGCCGTGGAGGGGCTGGATCCATCCCGGCCGGAAGGCGTAGGCGTGCATGTCCATGGCCAGGAGGGCGTTCTCCGTGCGGCCCTTCACCCGGGCCCAGGCCGAGCGGCCCTGCTCGGTGCTGTCGGTGCCTTCTCCGGAGACGTAGACGAAGGTCAGGCCGGGGTTGCCGGCGGCGACCACGCGGGCGGCCGCCAGCGTGTAGGAGTACGTGATCGTCTCGTACTCGACGGCGTCGCGCCCGGCCGCGGAGACACCCAGGCAGTAGAAACACGCGTCGGCCCCGGCCAGTTCGCCGGCGATCGGGGTGAGGTCGGCGAAGTCGGAGTGCGGCACCTCGCGGAGCTTGGGGGCGGTGCGACCGAGCGGGCGGCGGACGACGGCGAGGACCTCGGTCACTTCGGGGTCCTCCAGGCAGGCGCGCAGCACACCTTGGCCGACCATGCCGGACGCCCCGAACAGGATCACCTTCAACGCGTGGCCTCTCTTGGGTGGTTCGTACGGGGTACGGGGTGGTGCGGAGCGGCAGTGACCGCGGACGACCTCAGTGCCCGGCCCGCGAGGCCCGACGGGTTCGGCTTGCTGTCTCGCGGAGCAGCAGGGCGGCGGACGCCGGGGCCGCGGGGCCGGAGGTCCGTGTCGCGAGGGTTGCGCCATGGTGGCGTACGGCGTCGAGGCGGAGGCGTTGGACCCCGATGAGGGCCCGCAGGAAGGGCCTGTACGAAGGGGCCGCCACGCCCGGGAGGGAGGCTGCCGCCGTCAGGTCGGTGTCGGCCAGGTCCGCCTGCTCCTGGACGAGCCGGCCCAGCGCCGCGTCGGGCCGCGTGAGGTCCGCACCGTGGCGCGCCACCGCGTCGGCGGGGACGCCCGTCCGGCCCGCGCGCAGGTCCTCGGACAGGTCCTCCAGGAAGTCGATGCGCTGCATGCCCCGCATGAGGCGGTGGCAGCCGCCCGTGAACGCCTCTCGCGCGGACGTCTCCGCGGGCGCGAGGAGGCAGGCCGTGAGCATCAGCGCGGGCAGGGAGTACTCCTCCACGTACCGCTCCAGCTCCTCCTCGTCCGCGATGGTCCGCCACGCGACCTCGCGCTCACAGCCCCGCAGGAACGCGTCCACATACGTGCGTACGTCCGGGTGGCGTTCGACGGTGCGTACCAGGCAGCGCAGCACGGGCAGTGCGGAGTCACCTTCGGCGAGAGCCTTCCGTACGAGCCCGTCCCATTCCGTGAGCGCGGACGCTCGTTCGTCCGGTGTTCCGCGGTCGATCCGATCGTCGGTGTCGTGCATGAACGCGACGGCGGCCACGACGTGCGGGACCAGTGCGGCGGGCAGCAGCAGGCGTACGGCCGCGTACTCGGCCGTCGCGAAGCTCCGCACCGCCTGGCGCTGCGCGGTGTAGTCCCGCCGTAGCCGTGGCTCCCTGACCCCGGCCCGGCCCAGGGCCCGCTTCCACATGCTGGTCTCCTGCCGTCGTCGGCTGCGATCTTACGGGCCCGGGCTGCGAGGTAGCGCTGTGGCTCCGGCCCCTCCCGACCGGGAGGCGCTCGTCCAGCCGGCCGGCGCGCTCGTGGCCGCCTCCCACGGTGAGTACCGAGGCTGGGGGCCGGTCGTCCTCTTCGCCGCCTGCACGGCCGCGCGCCTCGGTGAGGTCTCCGGCTGTCGGGGCGGAGACATCGACACGACCGACTGGCCCGTGCGAGGTTCGCGCACATCGTGTGCGCCTGCACCGTCCCGTCACTCGATCCGCGAGAGTCACGCCGTATCCCGCGGGCGCGACAGGCTGGCGCGGTACACATTCGGCATCCCGAGGCAGGAGCTCACGAGCCCTGACCAGTGACCCGCGGCACCGGAATCGGTGGCGCGGGTCACTGCCGTCCCTGCACGCCCGCGGTTCGGGCGGCCCGCGTCAGGCGCCGGCCCGGCGCCTGCCCCGCACGCGGCGCGGGTACGGGAAGAGCCGCGGAGAGCGCTTCGCGGCAATGTCCTCGACCCAGCCGAAGGTCAGCACCAGCAGTCCGGTCAGGGGGATCGCCACCATCAGCGGAAACCACTGGCTGACGAGCAGCCACTGGAAGTTCTCGTAGAAGAAGCCGACGGACCAGAGGGGGTCTATCAGCGGGATGGCGGCCACCAACGCGGTCTGGTGCCAGAGATAGACGCTGACAGCGCGTGCGTTGAGCAGGCTGATCAGACCGTTCCAGCGTTCCAGCGGTCGGGGCCACTGTTCCCAGGAAGGACTGATGTGGAGCAGGAGGGCGACGAAGCCGAAGGACCACAGGGCCTGGGCTATCGGCCAGCTCTCCATGTCGGTGTGCACGGTCGGATCGACCGGCCGGGTCTGCAGGTACCACCAGCCGGCCACCATGATCAGCGGCGCGACGGACGGCACGACGTACTGCGGGATCTTCTTGAGCAGACCCTCCTGGTGAGCCATGCCAAGGATCCAGCAGGAGCCGAACATAGCGAAGTCGCTGAGGTTCTCCCAGACCCGGCCGTAGAGGAACTCCTGGTCGATGAAGAAGGTGTTCAGCACGATCGTCAGCGCGATCGGCGCGGACAGCGTCACCACCGGCATCCGCCGCAGCGCCCACAGCATCAACGGCGAGAGCAGGACGTACCAGAGGTACGCGCGGAGGTACCAGAGCGGGACGACGACCTGCACCGCCCAGCTCGGCCCCACAAGATGGTCGAAGCCGTTGAGTGATTCGGCGTACGGCGGAGTGCTGAGCGGCACGAGCCAGAACAGCAGCTTGCCCCACCACCAGTTGGGATGCCCCTCGGCGTCGGGCCCCCAGCCGTCGACGATCTCAAGGGTGAGTACGACCGCGCCGAACAGCCACATCGGCGGCAGGAGCCGGCGCATGCGGCCCCGGATGACTCCCAGGGCGGGACGGCTGAGCGAGCGTGTCATCAGCGCCCCGGCCAGCGCGAACATCACGCCCATCGACGGGAAGACGACGGGCAGCCAGAACCAGCCGAAGTTGTGGTAGATCACCACACGGACCAGCGCCAGCGCGCGCAGCAGGTCGAGGTAGCGGTCTCGGCCGCCCTTGCGCGGGGACGGTGCCGACGGCTCCGGCTGGGACTCCGGCTGGGACTCCCGTCGCAGAGCGGCGGGGATCCTCAGCCGGACGGTGTCCTGGCTTCCCCCGAACTCGAAGGATGCGGTCATGGTCAGGCCTCCACCGGTGCGGCGACCTCGCCGGTGCGCCGGAGCTTCTGCCAGCGCAGTCGGCCACCGGTCAGCGCCGTGATCGTGGACTGCAACAGGACGATGTACATCAGCTGCCGGTAGACCAGTTGCTGGATCGGCAGGCTGATCAGATGCAGGGGCTTCTCGCCGTCGAGCCGGAAGGCGTACCAGGACAGCACGGCCTGGAGCAGGATGAAGCCGCCCCAGCTGGCGAGGGTGATCGGGGCGTCCGCGAACAGCACGCCGTACAGCAGGAACATGTCGACCAGCGGCGCGAGCAGCGGGGCGACGACGCCGAACATCACGACGAGCGGCAGCCCGAGCCGGCCGAAGCGTCCGGCCGGGCCGCGGGAGATCACGGCGCGGCGGTGCTTCCACATCGCCTGCATGCTGCCGTAGCTCCAGCGGTACCGCTGGGACCAGAGCTGCTGGAGGCTGGCGGGGGCCTCGGTCCAGGCGCGGGCGCGCTCGGCGTAGACGATCCGCCAGCCGTCGCAGAGCACCGCCATGGTGATGTCGGTGTCCTCGGCGAGGGTGTCATCGCTCATTCCGCCGACCCGCCGCAGGGCCTCCTTGCGGAAGGCGCCGACCGCGCCGGGGATGGTCGGGATGACGTTGAGCATGTCGTACATCCGGCGGTCCAGGTTGTGGCCGAGGACGTACTCGATGTGCTGCCAGGCTCCGATCAGGCTGTCGCGGTTGCCGACCTTGGCGTTGCCCGCGATCGCGCCGATCGCCGGGTCGCCGAACGGCTGGACCAGCTCTCGCACGGTGGACGGCTCGAAGACGGTGTCGCCGTCCATCATCACGATGATGTCGTGCGACGCGGCCGCGATGCCGACGTTGAGCGCGGTGGACTTGCCGCCGTTGGCCTTGCGGATCAGCCGGACGAACGGCAGACGCATCTCCTCGACGATGTCCGCGGTGCCGTCCGTCGAGCCGTCGTCGATGACGATCACCTCGATCGGATAGTCGCTGGCGGCGAGGGAGTTCAGGGTGTTCGCGATGCACTCGCGCTCGTTGTAGGCCGGGACGAGGACGGTGACCGGCTCGGTGACGGGCGGTCCCCACGCGTCCCGCCGCCGGGAGCGCCGGGCGTGGAGCGGCGCGAGGACGAGCATCAGCGCGAACCGTCCGAAGTTGAGGAAGCCGACGACGGCCAGCAGAGCGACCAGCACCGGCAGGGTGAGCACGGCGGCCTGGGTGGCCCAGATGAAACACTTGCCCGCCCACAGCTGGTAGCCGTGCACCGGCACGGTGGCGTCGGTGGCGCCGAGCGCCTCGGAGATGGTGGCGAAGCGGTACCCCTCGCCCTGCAGCTTCTCGATGATCTGCTCGAGCGCGGCAAGGGTCTCGGTACGGTCGCCACCCGCGTCGTGCAGCAGGATCAGCTCGCCCGCGCCGGGCTTGCGCGGCATCGCCGCCTCGACGATCGCGTCGACACCGGGACGTTTCCAGTCGTCGGTGTCGCGGTCGATGAACGCGGTGAGGTAGCCGTGGGAACCCACGTACTTGATCACCGGGTAGTTCCAGTCGTCCAGCGCCGAGGCGTCGGAGGAGTACGGCGGGCGGAACAGCGCACTGTGGACGCCCGCGACGCCGGCCAGCGCCAGCTGCGTCTGCGCCAGCTCCCAGCCGATCCGGGTTTCGGACTGGTACACCAGATCGGGGTGGGTGAAGGTGTGCACGCCGATCTCGTGGCCGCCCGCGACGATCTGCCGGATCAGCTCCGGGTGGCGCGTGGTCATCGCGCCGGTCACGAAGAAGTCCGCGTGGATGTCGTGGGCCGCGAGCACGTCCAGGATCTTCGGGGTCCACTCCGGCGAGGGGCCGTCGTCGAAGCTCAGGACCACGGTGCGGTCGGGGATCCGATAACTCACGGGGCGCTCGTTCCTGGTGCCGCGCGCGTCGATGATCGGGCCGCCCTTGAGCAGGTTCTCCGGCACGGTCGTCTTGTCGACCGAGGTCGCGATCCGGGTGTCGTGGAACGCCTCGTTGGTGGCGAGGCCGCGCAGGACGAGGAGCGCGAGCAAGCAGGCCAGCAGGGACAGCGGCATGAAGAAGCGCAGCGGCGGCGCAGCCAGTCGGCGCGGTCTCAGCAGGGACTGCCGACGACGCTGGTGGCGGGACAAGGGCGCTCCTGGAGATGGGTGGTGCGGACGATCAGGCACGCTCGGCCCGGCCCGCGGGCGTTGCTCCGGGCGGCACGATGATCGCGGCATGCCATGGAATGTCCCGATGTTCGGCGTGATGGCCGAACATTTCGGGTGGGGTGTCGCAGACCGCGCCCTCTAGGGCGAGGAGGGCGACAAGGGCCCCTTGGCGGGCAAGTACAAGGGCTTCGGCGGTATCCCCATCGCCGGGGCGTCCGACTGCCCACCGATGAGGCTGCTGCCCATGGCGGCCGCCAGGATCGCTCCGACCACGGAGACCGGCCAGCCGAAGCGCCGCAGCAGACGGCTGCGCAGACCCGACTGGTCGACGAACACCGGTGCCGGAGCAGGCTCCCCCTGACGTGATTCGGCCACGTCGGGCTGTGCCGAGTGGAGCGATCCGCGCCCGGAGTATGTGGCGGCTTGGCGCATGACTTGTGGCCTTTTTGTGCAGGGTGTGGAGACTGCTGAAGCGTAGAGCGGACCGTAGCGCATGACCTGAATCGATTGGTGTGCGATGTGCGTTTTTGACACAGTCCGATCGGATGTCGTAACCGGATCGGAATGTCAACGGGCGCCTCCCGACCCTTGGGTGGCCGGGTCGCGAACACGAGGCGGGATGGCTTGAATCCTTCGCTAGGATGACCGCTCAATTCATGCGATCAGCGATTGCCCCGCATGCAACGGGCGTGTCCAGTCACCGCCTCTACGCCCCAAGGAGCCTGCGTGAGTCAGCCCCGCCGCACCTCTCGTCGCCGAGCGTGGACCGCGCTCACGCTGCCCGCCCTCCTGTGCGTACTCGCCGCGTGTTCCGCCGACCCCGCGACCGGCGGGGGCTCCGACGCCGCCGGGCCCGCTCAGGACGCCTCGCCGACGCCCACCGGACCGCCGGGAACCCTGTTCGACGACTTCAACTACACCGGCGCCGACGACCCTTCCCTCGCCGCGCACGGCTGGGAGATCCGTACCGGCGGAGGCGGCCCGGGGATCAAGGACACCTGGAGCGCCGACGGCGCCGCCTTCCCCTCCGACCCGACGGCCCAGGGGGGCAAGGTCCTACGACTGCGCTCCTCCACCGACGGCACCGAGCAGGGCACCACGCAGGTCGAGGTGCAGACCACGGGCCGGAACTTCTTCAGGGGAACCTTCGCCGCCCGGGTCCACCTCAGCGACAAGCCCACGAACGGACGCGACGGCGACCACGTCGTCCAGACGTTCTTCCCGATCTCCCCGTCGGACTCCTCGGAGAACTACAGCGAACTCGACTTCGAGTACCTGCCGAACGGCGGCTGGGGTTCGGTGGGTCCGCAGCTAGACAACGTCAGCTGGTACAGGGCCGACCCGCCGGACCGGGTCCACAACACCCTCAAGCGGCGCCTCGACGGCTGGCACACCATGATGATCACCGCCATGGACGGAAAGGTCACCTACTCCCTGGACGGCACGAAGCTCTTCACCAGCTCCGGCAAGTACGTCCCGCGCGAGCAGATGGACATCCACTTCAGCAACTGGCTCATCGACCTCCCCTTCACCGGTGGCCCGCGCATCTGGGACATGAAGGTCGACTGGGTCTACCACAAGGCCGACGAGGCCGTCTCCCAGGCGGACGTCCAGAAGACGGTGGACGGCTTCCACAGCACCGGCACCGACTACATCAACACCGTCCCGAAGCCCTGACCCCACCCGCTGCACGGTCGTCCCCCTCGACGTGCTGCTCACCGAGCGGGAGATCACCTACCACCTGGAGGACCGCCGGCGGACTTCACCCGTGACGTGCCGGCCGAGTTCGGTTCCGCCGTGGGCACGACCATCCCCCTGATCTACGACTCTTTCGAGTCGGGAAGACAGGATTTGAACCTGCGACCCCTTGACCCCCAGGAGTAGGGGTCATGGGGATTGTCGTGACATAACGGACCAATTCTGGGCGCGAGTTGTGTGAGAACACCCAGGCCCTTCGCCACCGCGCACACCGTGTGGTCCCCAACTGGTCCCCACGGAGGAAGTGCTGTTGCACCATCGGAAGGCAGCGAGAAGGACGTCTCAGCCGAGGAGCGAGCTTCCATCACCCGTTGCGGTGGCGTGCGGACAGCATCCTGCCGCAGGCTAGAACATGGGTGAGGAGCGCAGGCGGCCGAGGACCCCGCGCACCGTCTGTCTCGCCGGTCACACCGGCTCGCCGGCATCCCTCGCGTGGGCCCTCTCGCACACCGTCCTCACGGCTGGAGTCGAGGAACGAACCACGCGGACGGCTTATCGGTCTCCCCGGCCGCCGCGACGACTCGGGCTGTGTCCACCTCTCGCTTGCCGGCGCCGCGGAAGAGGATGCACCGCCCCGCTCCGCGCCTGGAGGTCGGACGTCACCGCCTTCCTGCGCTGGACCGAACGCACTGTCCCGCGGCCGGGAGAGCGAGCACCTCGACCTGGACGCCCTCGTCTCCCAGATCATGATCAACACCCATCCCTCTGACCCGCAGCGGTGGGATCCTCGTGTCGTGGCCCAGATGCGTACCGTGAACGCCGGGAGCCCTGGTCGCGGGGAGGTGTTACAACTGGGTTGTGAGCCCGTCTCGTCTCTCGTACCCGGCGTACCGGTGCGGTCGAACCTAGGCAGAAGATTCGGAAGCGTCGCCGGACAGGTCTTCGTCCTTCAGGTGGCGATCGTGGTGCTGCTCGCCGCCGGGGCCCTGCTGGCCCTGGTGCTGCAGTCGCGGTACGACATCGACCGCGAAGCGCGCAACCGGTCGGTTTCCGTGGCTCAGACCTTCGCGAACTCCCTGGGCCTGCAGGAAGCGCTGAGGTCGCCGGACCCGTCCGCGATCCTGCAGCCCCTCGCCGAGGAGACACGCAAGGACGCAGGCGTGGACTTCATCGTGGTGATGGACACGAACGGCATCCGCTACAGCCACCCCCAGCCCGACCGCATCGGCGAGCGGTTCGTCGGCACGATCGAGCCCTCACTCGCCGGCCAGGTGCACACCGAGAGCGTGGAGGGGCCGCTCGGCAAGGAGATCCAGGCGATCGTCCCGGTCACCTCGCCCGAGGGTGAGGTTGTCGCCCTGGTCTCGGCAGGCCTGACGGTGGAGAGCGTGACCGGCATCGCCGACCGCCAGCTTCCGGTCATCCTCCTGGCCCTCGCCATCGGTCTGACTCTGGCCACCGTCGGCACGGCGCTGATCAGCCGAAGACTGCGCCGCCAGACCCACGGGCTCGGCACGCAGGAGATGACCCGCATGTACGAGCACCACGACGCGGTGCTCCACTCCGTCCGCGAAGGGGTGCTGATCACGGACGGCGAAGGACGACTACTCCTGGCGAACGACGAGGCCGGACGGCTGCTCGGCCTGCCGGACGACGCCGAAGGACGCCCCGTCGACAAGGTAGGCATGGATCGCCGAATGGCGGAACTGCTGCTGTCCGGCCGGGTGGCCACCGACGAGGTACTGGAGGCCGGGGACCGGCTGCTCGTGGTCAATCAGCGGCCCACGGGCCCGCAGGGCTCGGCGGTCACCATCCGCGACTCCACCGAGATGCAGCTCCTGAGCAGCCGGGCGGAGACGGCCCGCAAGCGGCTCAAGCTGCTGTACGACGCCGGGGGTGACATCGGCACCACCCTCGACGTGGTCCGCACCGCGAAGGAACTGGCCGACGTCGCCGTTCCCCAGTTCGCGGACTTCGTCACGGTCGACCTGGCCGACCCGGTCCTGAAGGGCGACGAGCCCGGCCCGGGCGCCGACATGCGGCGCACGGCGGTCAGCGGCATCCGCTCCGATCACCCGCTGTATCCGCTCGGTAGCCTGATCGAATTCCTGCCGTCCACGCCGCAGGCCCGCGGATACGGCGCGGGCACAGCCGAACTCGTGCCCGATCTCCATGACGCGCCGGGCTGGCACGCCCAGGACGCGCCGCGGGCATCGGCGATCGTCGGCTACGGGATCCACTCGCTCATCGCGGCTCCGCTGAAGGCCAGGGGCGTCGTGCTCGGGGTGGTCAACTTCTGGCGGTCGCAGAAGCCGGAACCGTTCGACGAGGACGACCTGTCCCTGGCCGAGGAGCTTGTCGGCCGCGCCGCGGTCACCATGGACAACGCCCGCCGCTACACCCGCGAACACCATCTCGCCGTGACGCTCCAGCGCAGCCTGCTGCCGCGGGATCTGCCCGAGCAGAGCGCGGTGGACGTCGCGCACTTCTACCAGCCCGCCCAGTCCGGAGTGGGCGGGGACTGGTTCGACGTGATCCCGCTGCCGGGCAGCCGCGTCGGGCTCGTCGTCGGAGACGTCGTCGGGCACGGCCTGCACGCCGCGGCCACCATGGGGCGGCTGCGCACGGCCGTGCACAACTTCTCCTCCTTGGATCTGCCGCCCGACGAACTCCTCGCCCGTCTCGACAACCTCGTCCAGCGCATGGACCAGGAAGGCGACAGCACACCCTCGGACGGCGGTGTCCTGGGCGCAACCTGCCTGTACGCCGTCTACGACCCGGTCTCGCAGAACTGCACCATGGCGCGGGCAGGGCACATGCCCCCGCTCGTGGTCGCCCCGGACGGCACGACGACGATCTCGGAACTGCCGGCCGGTCCCCCGCTGGGGCTGGGAGGCATGCCGTTCGAGAGCATGGAACTGCACATGGCGGAAGGCAGTCAGCTCGTCCTGTACACCGACGGGCTGGTCGAGGAGCGGAGCCGGGACATTTCAGAGGGCTTGGAAAGGCTGCGCACGGCGCTGAGCCACCCCGACCGAGACCCGCAAGCCAGCCGCCGCGCCGTGCTCGACGCCCTGCTCCCGGTCCGGCCGGCCGACGACATCGCGCTGCTCATCGCCCGGACACGGACTCTGGGCCCCGGCCGGGTCGCAGAGTGGGACGTACCGTTCGACCCGAGCGAGGTCGGCGCCGTGCGCGGCCTCGCGGCCGGGCAACTCGAGGAGTGGGGCCTGGAGGAACTCGCCTTCACCACAGAACTGATCCTCAGCGAGCTCATCACCAATGCCATCAGGTACGCCGCCGCGCCAGTTCGCGTTCGTCTGTTGCGCGATCGCACGCTGACCTGCGAGGTGTGGGACGGCAGCAGTACCGCCCCGCATCTGCGGTACGCCGCCACCACGGACGAGGGAGGCCGCGGACTGTTCCTGGTGGCCCAGCTCAGCGAGCACTGGGGCACCCGGTACACACCGGAAGGCAAGGTCATCTGGGCCGAACAGGTCCTGCCCACCACGGGCAGCGCCCTCTCCTAGAGTGCACTTGTTCTGCTGACCGCCGTCGCCCTCGTCATGTCTCTAAGCCACCCGCTTCCGCGGGTCACCACCTCGCTACGCCCTGCGCAACACCAGCAGACCAAATCGTCGACCGCCATCCACGCGCCGAGCAGCAGGTGCGCCCTCGGAGGTTGGCGATCGCCTGGCGGCGGCCCAGCCTCGGCCGTGACGCTGCCGGGCCGCCCGGTACGGCAAGCCGCACGTGTCCACCCGGGTCTCGGAACGTTCACCCTCCGGGCACAGCGCTCAAAGCAATGTTCAGGAGCGTCTTGGCGGCTCGCCCGGCATCCGTGAACACCTGGGCGTCGTTGCAGGAGGCTGCCGGCGGTGTACGCCCGAGAGGTGCTGTGGGACGTGATGTGGCCCGGCCAGATCCCGGAGGGCTCTCTCCACTGCTACTGGAAGCTCAGTCGATGGGGGTGGAACGCGTCTGTGGGGCAGGTGTGGATACGAAGGTATCCGCGCCCCAGGTACACGCCCGTGGGGGTGATGACGTGCCGGTACAGATCGGGGCGGCGGTCTTCCAGCGGAGCCCAGCTCTCCGAGGCGGGATCCCACTCGACGTAGTGGGCGGTGAGGAGCGGGGGCATGGAAGTGCCGCACGTGGTGCAGTCGACGGTGCGCGGGTCGGTGAGGTGCCAGGTGGCGAAGCCGCCGACCTTCCAGCCCGGGGCGAGGGACAGGTCGCTGGAGTACTCGGTGGGGAAGTCCGCTTCCGCTTCCTGCTCGTCCTCTTCGAGGCGCTCCTCCTCCCACGTCGCAATGGCTTCCTGCAGATCCTCGGGGAGCAGGCCGAGGTATTCATGTTCGACGATTTGCTCGGGGTGGAGGTCGCAGGGCTGGGGAACGCACTCGGGTGAGCCGACGACAAGCGGCTCGGGCTGTTCGCTGAGTACAGCACCGATGTCCTGGGTCACGGCGGCCGGGGCGCCGTCGGCGCGGCGCGCGAAGTCGACGCGGTTGCCATTTCGGTCCTCGACCGCGGACAGCCAGTAGGCGGTCGAGGACCGGTAGGGGTTGCCGGTGAAGCTCCGGACCGGACCCCCGTGGGGGTCGCGCACCTCGTAGGTGGTCGCGTCACCGTCGACGCCGCCATGGACGAGGGGAAGCCGGTAGCCCTCCAGAGGGAAGACCTGCTCGCCGCCGGGGCGAGGCAGGCGCGGGTAGATGAGCAGAGAGCCGTCCTCACGAGCCCAGATGGCTCCGCCGCCGAACACGTCGACCTCGATACGTTCGTCGAGGGTAGACGCCCAACTGGGCCCGAACCACTGACCGTAGCGGTAGCTCGATACGTGGGTTCGGCGCAGCGTGAGCGGGAGCACCCCAGGCAGGACGAGGTCCGTCCGCGGGAGCAACATCATCGCTGACCGAATTGGGCCTGGTGTGGGCGTCGGGACCGGAGTCTCTGCGCTGCTGAGACCCGCCGTTGCTGTCGGCATGGTCGCCCTTGCGCTGCCGGGCGAAGCGGTCGCGCAAGTCGTCGTCGTTGTTCTTGTGGTCGACGGATATGCCGTGGATCCCGGCGCTCACGCCGTTCAGCTTCGTGCCGGCGTTGTCGTGCTCGTCGTGCTCGTTGTGGAGGCCCTTGCCCTTGCCGCCGCCACCGCTGCCTCCGGCGGAGGCGAGGTTGAGGCCCTCCTTCGCGCCCTGCACACCCTCGTTGAAGCCGTCCTTGCCAGCCTGTTTCGTCTGGTCGAGGTTCACACCGTTCTGGACGCCCAGGGCGTCCATGCTGACCTGGACGACCAGGTCAGCGGCCATGTTCTCCAGCGCCGCCACCGCCGGCTCGGTCATCACCGAGACGATGTGACCGACCGCCTCCTCCATGGCCCCCCGTGATGAGCTTCAGCAGCTGCTTCTTCGTGAACGCGATCGCTCCGGCGCCCAGCAACGCGGACAGGCCACCGGTCACCGGGATCAGCGCCATGGCCAGACCAGTCTGACCCGCCAGGATCCCGAGCTCCGCGACCGCCTTCCACTTCATGGCCTCGATCGCGCCCGCCGCCATGTCGAGCGCACCCGCGATCGTACGGGCCGCGGACACCATGTCCTTGAGATGCTTGCCCTTGACCTTGCCCCAGTGCTCGTTCAGCGCGTCCATGGCCTCGCCGTGGCCCGACGACAGCAGGCGCTCCATGTGGTTGTTGGCGAGCTGGCCGTCGTCGGCGAGGTCGTCCGCGAACTCCCGCAGCGCGTCCGCCATCTCCCGGTAGGCGTCCTCGTCCACGTTGGGCCGGTTCACCCCCACCAGATCCAGCAGCGTGTCCGCCCAGTCCGGCACCGTGACAGCCATGATGTGAAATCCCCCATATGACGATCAGTCAGCCACGCAGTCCTACCACGGTGTCTTGGTGAGGTGAAATGCGCTGCAGCAACCTGCCTGGATCCTTGGCGCAAAGCGTCGACGGTCTGGTGACCGCCACAGGTCACGCGCTTGCGACCCAAAGAGACACATACAGCGCACAGTTGACATCGTCGCGAATGCAACTGAGATTCGGGAGGCGGAGGACAGGCGCCCCGCAGAGCTCAAGGAGCGACTCGTCCGTCGGCCTCGCGATGCATCAACCCATCCGACGCGGAACGCAGAGAAGGTTCTTGCGCATCACGAAGCGCAAGGGGCGGCGATCGACTCATGCATGTGAGGCCGGAGGGATGACCTCAACTTCCCGGTCAGGACCATCGCTTCAGGCACTGTGCAATCGGTGAGTGGAGCCATCCTCAGTGCGGGCCCCACAACGTCGACGTTCGCTCGCACGGCAAGGCCCGGATGGAATGTTCCCGCGTCACGGCAGCGAGGGTGGACAGGCTGTTCCTTCACCGGGCCCGCGGCCCCACATGGCAGTGACCGGTGGCGCTTAACCGTGAAGGGCCTGCATGTGTGTGTTCACGAGCGCGTTTGGCAAGGGAGACGGGTACAGGGCAGAGGCGCGCGTTTGGGTCGTGGGTCTCCGGGACCGGAATGCCGTTGCGTTCGCGCCGGCAGTGGTGACGAACCACGTCACCACGTCGCTGCCGACGTGGGCAGAGAACGCACCCGAGCCACCCGGGAGGCCGGCAATGCACCTTGACCAAGCCAAGGGGCGCTTCCCCCGTCCAGTGCGCTGGTCCCCAAGTGGTCCCCAAAAACGATCAAGGGGCCGTTTCAGATTGCTCTGAAACGGCCCCTGATCTACGACTCTTTCGAGTCGGGACGACAGGATTTGAACCTGCGACCCCTTGACCCCCAGTCAAGTGCGCTACCAAGCTGCGCCACGTCCCGATGCGCGTCTCCGTGGGGCTTGCCCCGCGTCGTCGTGCAGGGGAAACATTACCTCACTCCGGCGGGTGGGTTGACGCACGGGCTGTCACCGCGCCGCAGGTGGCGGCCAGGGACCTCGCCTCGGCGAGGGTGGCGGCCGAGCCCGTCGCGTGGGCGAGGTCCAGGCGGGCGCGGGACTCCTCGTAGCGGGAGGGGGATGCGGCCAGGTGGGCGACGGCTCGGGTGAGGAGGCGGCGGGACTCGGGCCGGGTGGCGAAGAGGGACAGGCAGCGGAGGGCTTCGCCTCGGGCGGTGGGGGTGCCGAGGCGTTCGGCGTGGGCGTGGGCCTCGGTGGCGATCCGGGCCGCGCGGTCCGGGTCCGTCGTGGCGAGGGCGCGGGCGAGGTCGAAGGGCCAGGGGGCCCAGACGCCGTGGTGGCGGCCGCGGACGGTCAGCGCCTCGGCCGCCGCTTCCAGCGTGCCGACCGCCTCCTCGTGCCGGCCCTCGGCGAGCAGGAGCCGGCCCAGGACGCTGGGGCCGTCGGGCAGCACGATCGCGCCCGGCCAGGGCGGGCCGAAGCGGTAGCGGTCGGCGACGCTCCGGGCCTCGGCGGTACGGCCGCGGGCGAGCAGGGTGTCGACGAGGAGGCAGGCCGTGTCCCAGTGGACGGGGAGCCCGGTGCCGACCCGGTCGGCCAGGCGGAGTCCTTCCTCCAGGTGGTGCTGCGCCCGGGGCAGGTTTCCGCGCCTCCGGTGCGCCAGACCCAGGAGGGTGTGGGCGAAGGCCAGGTGGGCGCCGCTCCAGCCGGAGATCTCGAAGGCCCGGACCGCCTCGCCGAAGAGGGCCTCGGCCCGGTCGGGACGGTCGGCGAACGCGTACGCGATGCCGGTGAGCGCCGGGATCTCGAAGCCCCAGGTGGTGTCGGTCCAGCCCAGCCCCCGGGCGGGTGTGCCGTCGGCGAGGGCCCGGTCGCAGAGCCGTACGATCTCGGCGGCGGGTTCGCCGCGGAGCATCGCGTCGAAGGCGCGGACGGCGAGCAGGGCCCGCTCGGAGTTGTCGGCGCCGGTGAAGTCCGCGGTGAGTTCGGTGAGGCGGCGGGAGCGGCCGGGGCCGTCCTCCTCGGCGGCCTGGAACCCCTCGTACATGAAGTGCGCGGCCTGGAGGCGCCGTCGGCCGGTGCCGGGCGGGGTCCGGGCGGCCTCGGTCGCGACGGTCCTCGCGGCCTCCTGGAGCTGGTTGCTGTGGGCGAGGACCTGGGCGAGCCGGTAGGTGGCGTCGATGCGGAGGGCGTCGTCGAGGCCGGGCAGGTCGAGCGCGGAGCGCAGATGGCGGACGGTGGCTGCGGGCGCGGTGAGCAGGGACGCGCAGCCCAGTTCGTACAGGACGGTGGCGTACGTCTCGGGGCCCGGCGGCTCCGCGAGGGCCCGGTCCAGGCAGCGGCGGGCCGCGTCGGGGGCTCCGACGGCGAGGTGCTCGACGGCGGCGGCCCGCAGCCGTCGCACGACGTCCTCGTCGTCGTCCGGGTGCACTTCGAGGAGGTGCCGGGAGGCGGCGGCCGGTCCGTGGCCCGCCTCGGTGAGCGCCCAGGCGGCGCGCCCGTGCAGGGCGGTCCGCACGGCCGGGGACACCGATCCGTACACGGCGGTCGCGATGAGCGGGTGCGCGAACTCCAGGGGGCCGGTGGGTCCGGTGCCGGCCGGTGAGCCCCCGGGATGCGGCGCGGTCACGATTCTGGCCCGGCGGAGGCGGTCGGTGTGGTCGGCCACCTCGTTCGGGGTCATCCCCGTGAGCGCCGCCAGGAGCTGCGGCGTGCTGTCCGCGCCGAGGACGGCGATCGCCCAGGCGAGGCGGGTCGGACCGGCACCGAGCGCCTCCAGGCGGGCGACGAGGCCTCCGCCGCGCGTTCCGGCGCCGAGGTCGCGGAGGAGGGCGGCGGATCCTGCGACGGGTTCGACCATCCGGTCGCGGGCCTTGGCGAGCAGCTCGACCGTCTCGTACGGGTTCCCCGAGGTCACCGTCCACAGTTCGTGGCAGAACGGTTCGTCCGGCTGCCCGCCGAGCGCGTCGCGGGCCAGTACGGCGGTGGCGTCGGCCGTGAGGGCGTGCAGGCCCAGGGTCAGGACGGCGCGGTCGCGGAGCGAGGCGAGGGTGGCGGCTACTCCGGGGTCCCGGGGGTCACCCGACCCGCGCGGGTCACGCGGGTCATGCCGGTCACCCGGTTCGCTCCGTCTGCCGGGAGGGCTCGGCTCGTTCGGCAGCGGGCGGTGGGCCAGGACGATCAGGGCGGGGAGGTCTCCGTCCCGACGGGTCCGGGTGTAGGCGTCGAGCCAGGCCAGGGATTCCGCGTCGGCCCACTGGGCGTCGTCGACGAGCAGCACCGGAGGCCGGTCCCTCAGCAGTTCGGCGAGGCCGTCCAGGAGGCGGACGAGTCCGTCCCGTACGCCCTGCGGGTCGGCGGGCGCGGCCGGGGACAGGGGTGGCGGTGCGAGCCCGAGCGCGGGGGCGAGGAGGTCGAAGTGGTCGTGGAGGAGGTCACGGACCGCCGCGCCGCCGAGGCCGTCGAGGGCGGGCTGGAGGAGTTGGCGGGTCAGGTGGAAGGGGACCGAGGTGAGCGTCTCGCCGCCTCGGGCGGTCAGGACGGTGCACCGGTCCCGGGCGGAGCGGCCGATCTCGGCGAGGAGCGCGGTCTTGCCGATGCCCGGCTCTCCCCGGTAGACGAGGATGCCGCCGCCGTGCGCGGATCCGTCGGCGGCACCTCTCTCGACGGGTCCGGCCGCGGACCCGGCCACGAGGCTGTCGACGGCGTGGGCGGCCGCGGCGAGTTCCGGTTCGCGTTCGAGGAGGTTCCCTCGCGATGGGCCGCTGGCGGGATCCGTACGCCATGGAGCGGTAGCCGTCTTCAACGGCCGTGCGCGCGGCGGCTGTTCGGGTTCCGACGGCACCGGTGACTCACTCTCCCCACAAGAGCTGCTGTCATGACCTGCCCGCGCGACCCACGCGGACCCGGGGTGCGCCGGACCGACGAGCCTAGCGGTCCTGATCGTCCCGGGGGCGACAATGGACGGGTGAACCGGACAGCGAGTGACCGCGGCAGGGACCGTGACGAGGAGGGGCGGGCCCGCAGTGCGCGCCCCCGCGACGGGCTCGGCCGGCCGCTGCCGTACGGGGCGGAGGGCGTGCCCCGGCAGCCCGAGGGGGTCGTGCGCGGCCCCGACGAGACCCTGCGCGAGGCTCAGCGGCTGCTCGACGCCGGGATGCCCTTCCACGCGCACGAAGTCTTCGAGGACGCCTGGAAGTCCGGCCCGGAGTCGGAGCGGGACCTGTGGCAGGGCCTCGCGCAGCTCGCCGTGGGCCTGACGCACGCCGCCCGCGGCAACACGGCGGGCGGGGCGCGGCTGCTGCGCCGTGGCGCCGACCGGCTCGCGGGCGGGCCGGGGAGCGTGGCTGCCGCCGCCGCGTACGGGATCGATGCCGCCGGACTCGTGGCGTGGGCACGGGAGTTGGCCGACCGTGCGGAGGGCGTCCCTACGGGAGCGGCGGGCGGGCCGGCGGTGGTCGACGCGGCCACCGAGGCGCCGAGGCTGCGCGGGAACCTGTCCTGACGGCTATGTTCCCGGCCGTCGGTCCAGCTCCCGCCGCAGTACCGACGTGTGGCTGACCGACGGTTCCTTGGCGGCCGTCAGGAGGGTGATCGTCCCCTCGGCCGCGAGGTCTCTCAGACGGTCGAGGGCCACCGCGGCCTCGGGGACGGCGAGTTCGGCCTCGTACCGGCGGCAGAACTCCTCGTACTCACCCTCGGTTCCGTGGTACCAGCGGCGGAGTTCCGTGGAGGGGGTGAGCGCCTTGGGCCATTCGTCGATGTGGGCGTCGGTCTTGGCGAGTCCGCGCGGCCAGAGCCGGTCGACGAGGACGCGTACGCCGTCGTCGGGCGAGGGGGTCTCGTAGATTCGGCGGACGCGGACGTGAGGGGCGGACCGGGCGGGCTGGGTGGGTTCTGCGGGCATGGTTCAAGCCTGACGCACCGGCCCGCGACTCACCCCTCGACGCGCAGCGCCGGAAGGAGGACGGCGTCGACGAAGGTCCACATGGTCGAGACGTCCGTGAAGCGGTCCTCGAAGAGGCGCTCGATGCGGAGCATGCCCAGGAAGCAGGGGGCGACGAAGCCGATCGCGGGGTTGTCGGCGTCGACCTCGCCGCGCGCGACCCCGCGTGCCACGACCGCGTCGATGGCCGCGATCTCGGGGGCGATGACGGTCTCGCGGAGTGCGGCGCGAAGGTCGGGGTGCTGGATGAAGGCCTGGGCGACGGCCTCCATGAGTTCGGCGTCGCGTTCGCGGTGGGAGGCGGCGATCCGGCCCGCCTCGCGCAGGTCACCGGCGAGGGTGCCGGTGTCGATGCCGGTGAAGACGGTGCAGCGGCGCTGGGCGAGCGCGGCGGTGACGAGCTGCGGTTTGGTGCCCCACTGCCGGTAGAGGGTGGCCTTGCCGCACTTGGTGCGGGCCGCGACGCCCTCCATGGTCACGGAGTCGTAGCCGCCCTCGCGCAGGAGGCAGAGGACGGCGTCGTAGAGCTCCGTCTCGCGCTCCGGCGTGATCTTGCTGCGACGGGCGGCGGCGGTGGCGGCCTCTGTGGACGCGGACGTGGACGTGGACATCGATCCCTCCAGGACACCTCTGTCTCTGCACATACGAGAGTAGGGGGTGCACAATCGAGACGCAAACGTATCGAGACGCTTGCGTCTCGATGAAATCGGATCTAGGCTCACTCCGTTTGTTGGCGATTTGACTGATTAGAGGGCCGCACGATGGTTGGCGGGACACGCGGGATACGAGGACCTCGTCCTGCAGGACCGGGGATGACGCCCACCCCCGGCCCCGCCGGACTCGACGAGAACGGGGCCGGGGACGGGAACGGCGAGGGGGACGGCGGCGAGACCGCCAGACCGCCCCTCCTGCGCGAGCTGGCGCTCGTCACCACGCTGTTCCTCGTCTACAAGTTCGGCCGGCTCTTCGCCAACGGCCACGAGACCCGCGCCTTCCGGAACGCCGACCGCGTCTGGGACGCCGAGCGCGCGCTCCACCTGCCGGGCGAGGGAACGATCCAGCAGCTGCTCCTGCACGGCGAACCGCTGATCCGGACCGCGAACACGTACTACGCGGCCGTGCACTTCCCGGCCACGCTCGCCTTCCTCGTCTGGCTGTACCTGCGCCGCCCCGCCCACTACGTGTGGTCGCGCCGCGTCCTCGCGCTCGTCACCGCCGCCGCGCTCGCGCTGCACCTGCTGATGCCGCTCGCGCCGCCCCGGATGCTCGCCGCCAGCGGACTCGTCGACACCGCCCGGGTCTACGGCCCCTCGGTGTACGGGGCGACGCCGGCGACGGACTCGATGGCCAACCAGTTCGCGGCCATGCCGTCCCTGCACTTCGGCTGGGCCCTGATGGTCGCGATCGGACTGATCGCCGCCACCCGGTCCCGCTGGCGCGTCCTGTGGCTGCTGCACCCGCTCTTCACCCTGATCGTCATCGTCGGCACCGCCAACCACTACTGGTTCGACGCGCTCGCCGCCGCCGCGATCCTCGGCCTCGCCCTGCTCTCCGTGCGCGCCCCCGGCCGCCGGACGGCGCCCCCACCCGTACCCCGCACGCTCGGTACGGCCCCTCTTCCGGTCGGAGCCCTCCGATGAACCCCGCCACCGGCACCGTCGTCGCGGTGCTCCTCTCCCTCGTCTCCGCCGCCGGATACGCGCTCGCCGCCGTCGCCCAGTCCCGGCTCGCCGCCGCCTCCCCCGTCCAGGACGGGCGCGGGGCGCTGCGCGCGCTGCTGGCCCGTGGCCAGTGGTGGTCGGCGGTCGGCCTCAACGCCGCCGGAGCCCTCGCCCACGTGGCCGCCCTGCACTACGGACCGCTGACCCTGGTCCAGCCGCTCGGCGCGCTGACCCTGGTGGCGGCGCTGCCGCTCGGCGCGTACGCCGCACGGCGACGGGTGACCCGCACCGAGTGGCGCGGGGCGCTGTGGACCCTGGCCGGTCTCGTCGGCCTGGTCGCCGTGACCGGCCCCACGGCGCCCGGCGAGGCGCTGAGCCTGCGCGAGTCCCTGGTCGTCGCCGCGGCGACGGCGCTGCTCATCGCCGCCCTCGCCTCGGGCCGGCACACCTCCAAGGGGCGGGCCCCTCGCGGGCTCGGGCACGCCACGGCCTCCGGGATCGCCTCGGGCGTCGCCTCCGCGCTCACCCAGACGCTGACGGCCGCGCTCGCGCTCGAACTCCCGGGCAGCAAGCCGACCTGGTGGCAGACCGCGCTGCTCGCGGTGCTCATCTCCGCCTTCGCGACGGGTGGCCTGCTGCTCTCCCAGGCCGCCTACCGGGGCGGCCTCGCGGCGCCGCTGGCCGTGGTCAACCTCTCCAACCCGGCGGCCGCCGCGGTGATCGGCGTGGCGCTGCTCGGCGAGACGTTCCGCGCGGGCGCGTGGGGCTGGCTGGTCGCGGCCGGCGCGTCACTGGTCGCGGCGCGGGGTGTGGTGCTGCTGACGAAGGGCGGCTCCCCCGAGGCCGCTCCGGTGGCGGAGCCCGTGGCCGTGACCCTGGCCACGCCCGTGGAGTCCACGCCCGCGCGTGGGGTGTGGGAGCTCCAGGCGGTCCCGTCTCCCCGCGTCCCCGACCTCGGGACGCGGGGCCGGGAGCAGGAGATGACCTTGAATTCGTCATCTTGACGACAATCAAGGAAACCCCCTATCGTCAACATGACGACAAGGGGGTTTCTTCATGGCCGACATCACCCGGCGGGCCGGCTGGCGCCATCTGCGCTCCGCGCCCACCGCACACATCCGCCACCAGCGCCGAGGCAGGCTCGTGCACGACGGCGAAGGCCTGAGCTTCTGGTTCCGGCCGCTCACCGCGGCGCTCTCCGAGGTCCCGGTGAACGACCGCGAACTGGCCATGGCCTTCCACGCGCGCACCGCCGACTTCCAGGACGTCAGCGTCCAGTCCACCGTCACGTACCGGATCGGCGACCCGGCCGCCGCCGCCACCCGGCTCGACTTCTCCATCGACCCCGACACCGGCGCGTGGCGCGGCACTCCGCTGGAGCAGATCGCCACCCTCCTCACCGAGACCGCCCAGCAGCACGCCCTCGACGTCCTCGCCCGCACCGCGCTCGCCGAGGCGCTCGTCGACGGCGTGGCGGCGGTCCGGGACCGCGTCACGGCCGGACTCGCGGCCGAGCCCCGCCTGCCGGCCACCGGCATCGAGGTCGTCGCCGTCCGGGTGGTCGCGATCCGGCCCGAGCCCGAGGTCGAGCGTGCCCTGCGCACCCCCGCCCGCGAGCAGATCCAGCAGGAGGCCGACCGGGCGACGTACGAGCGTCGCGCGGTCGCCGTCGAACGCGAGCGCACCATCGCGGAGAACGAGCTCGCCAGCAAGATCGAGCTGGCCCGCCAGGAGGAGCGGCTCGTCGAACAGCGCGGCACCAACGCGCGCCGCGAGGCGGAGGAGAACGCCGCCGCCGACGCCGTACGGGCCGAGGCCGAGGCCGTACGGAAGGTCCGCCTCGCACGGGCCGAGGCGGAGGCGGCGCGCGAGGTCGGCGAGGCGCGCGCCGGGGCGCAGTCCGAGTGGCTGCGGGCGCACGCCGAGGTGGAACCGGCCACCCTGCACGCCCTCGCCGTGACCCGCGCCGCCGAGAACCTGCCCCGGATCGAGCACCTGACGCTCTCGCCGGACGTCCTGACGGGGCTGCTCGCCAAGCTGGGCGAGGGCGGAGCCCGGTCGTGAGCCTCGCGCCGCGCGCGGTGCTCGTGCACCGGACCACGGAGTACGAGGAGCTGCTCGCCCGGCACGGTACGCACGGCCAGGCCGCGTTCTTCCTCTCCGCGCGCGGCCGGTCGGTCGACGCCGTGCGCGAGCGGCACGAGCGCACCCACCGGGCACTGGCCGAAGTGGCGGGCGCGGTGCCGCTGACGTGGCGGCAGACCCGGGTGGAGCGCGCCGATCTGGACCGGTTCCTGTTCGGGCCCGAGGACGTGGTCGTGGTGGTCGGCCAGGACGGTCTGGTCGCCAATGCGGCGAAGTACCTCACCGGGCAGCCGGTCATCGGGATCGACGCCGATCCGGGGCGCAATCCGGGCGTTCTGGTCCGCCACCGGGCGGACCGGGCGCGACGGCTCCTGCCGTACGCGGCGGGGGCCGGGGCGGCGGTCGACGAGCTGACGATGGTGGAGGCCGTCACCGACGACGCGCAGCGGCTCCTGGCGCTGAACGAGATCTACGTCGGGCCGCGCGGCCATCAGACAGCCCGGTACACGCTGGACCTCGACGCGACGGAGCTGCCGCCCGAGGCCCAGGCCTCCTCGGGCGTCCTGGTCGGCACCGGCACCGGGGCCACCGGCTGGCTGCGGTCCCTGTGGGAGCAGCGCTCCAGCGCGCTCGCCCTGCCCGCACCGGCGGATGCCCGGCTCGCCTGGTTCGTCCGCGAGGCCTGGCCGTCGCCGGCGACCGGCACGAGCCGGGTCGAGGGGCTCCTCGACCCGGGCCAGGGGCTGCGCCTCACCGTCGAGTCGGACCGTCTGGTGGCCTTCGGCGACGGCGTCGAGTCGGACGCACTGGAGCTGACGTGGGGTCAGACCGTCCGGCTCACGGTGGCCGGCCCGCGCCTCCGTCTCGTCCACTGACCGAGGGCTCCCCCGCCGAGGAGTCCGCGGCCGGAATCGATCGGCCGCGGGCGGGCCCGGTCTCGGGTGGCGCTATGCTCGCCGCGCTTTGCCCGGTTTTTCGCAGGGGTTCTGTCCGTGTTTCAGACAGTTCCTCACATCGAGACGTCGAGCGTCCGTCCGCCCCGGCTGCTGAAGGAATCCCATGGCCTCCGCCTCCTCCGGCCCGCTGTCCGTCTCCCCCGCCACGGAGCGGGACTGGGCGCTCGTGCGTTCCTGGGCGGCCGAGGAGGGATGGAATCCCGGGCTCTCGGACGCCGGGGCGTTCTTCGCGCAGGACCCCCGGGGCTTCTTCCTCGGCCGGGTCGAGGGGGAGCCGGTCTCCGCCATCTCGGTGGTCACGTACGACGACGCGTACGCGTTCCTCGGCTTCTACCTCGTACGCCCCGAACTCCGCGGCCTCGGTCACGGTCTGGCCACCTGGCGGGCGGCGCTCGCCCATGCCGGGGACCGGTCCGTCGGGCTGGACGGGGTGCCGTCGCAGCAGGACAACTACCGGCGCTCCGGCTTCACGACGGCGCACCGCACGGCGCGTTACGTGGGCGAGGTCCCCGCGCCCGACGGCCCGGTGTCGGGTGTCGTGCCGGCCGGGTCCGTCGACCCCGCCGCCCTCGCCGCGTACGACAGCGCGTGCCATCATGCCGACCGACCGCGGTTCCTCGCCGCCTGGCTGGCCACGCCCGGCCATCGTGCGCTGGTCCGGATCGTCGACGGGCGTCCGACCGGGTACGGGGTGGTCCGCCCGGCCCAGGACGAGGCGCGGGTGGGGCCGCTGTTCGCGGACAGTCCGGCCGACGCGGCCGCGCTGCTCGACGCGCTGGCCGCCGAGGCGCGGGAGTTCGGCTCGTCGCGGATCGCGGTGGACATGCCGGAGTCGAATCCGGCGGCGGCCCGGCTGGCCGAGGAGCGGGGCCTCGAGCCGACGTTCGAGACGGCCAGGATGTACACGGGCCCGGTCCGCCCGGTGGCACGCGAGCGCGTGTACGGGGTCACGACGCTCGAACTCGGCTGAGCCCACACCGTCGCGTCACGACGTCGAACCCGGCTGAGCCCACACCGTCCCGCCACGACGTCGAACTCGGCCGAGCCCACCCGTCCCGCGCCGCGCCGTCCGCGCGGCGCCCGCACACCGTCCAGGCCCCTCCACGACGGCCCCACGGACGGCGCCGGCCTCGCCGCGGGGCCGCCCGCCGACCCGCGTCGTCGTGCCCCTCGGCTGGTGTGTACCTTTACCGCTGAGCAGGTACGTACCTTCCCGCCGAACCGGGCCTGCTTTCCCCGCTCAGCGCGCGCGTGACGCGGCGTCGGTTTCCCGCCCGGGCACCCCGCGCCGCACTCCCGGTCGCACCTCCCCTCACCGACCCCCCGCCGCCCCGTGAGGGGTGACAAGGGTTTTCCCCGTATCGGGTTCACCCCCCCGTTCCCTACTGTCCTCCGCACCGGCAGATATCATCCCCCGACCGCACCACTGACAGGTGCATGCGGAGGGTGGCATCCGCCGGTGACGGCCTTGACCCGGGCCGTCGCGCCGGTGGCGGCGCAAGGGCCCCCCAGCCCAGGGAATGCCGGATCGCGACCCCACTTCGCCCCGTGTGTCCCGCGCCGCCGCCACTGCTCCGCAGCTACGTCGTACTCGAAAGGGCCACACCTTGAACGGTTCCAGGCGGAGAGTCATATCCGTGGTCGCGAGCGCCGCGATCCTCGGCGCCGCTGCCACGACCGGGGCGATCGCCGCCGCCCCGGGCGCTGCCACCCCGAAGCCCGCACCGGCTTCGCAGACCATGCGGGCGCTCCCCAGCGCCCCGGTCGAGAAGGTCATCGTCACCTACAAGAGCAAGGCCGCCGAGGCCGGCTCCAACACCGCCGCGAAGAGCGACACGGCCGAGAAGGCCGCGAAGACGGGCGAGAAGCTCTCCTTCGAGCGTCGTCTCGCCGGCGGTGGCGCCCTGGTCGACCTGGGCGACAGCGCCACCAAGCAGGACCTGACGGAGGTCATGGCCGCGTTCCGCGCCGACCCGTCCGTCGCCTCCGTCGAGCCCGACATCCGCGCCTACGCGATGGCGGTCACGCCGAACGACACCGACTACGCCAAGCAGTGGGACCTCTTCGAGCCCACCGGCGGCATGAACGTTCCCGCGGCCTGGGACAAGACGACCGGCTCCGGCGTCACCGTCGCGGTCATCGACACCGGCTACGCGGCCCACTCGGACCTGGCGACCAACGTCGTCTCCGGTTACGACTTCATCTCCACCTCGGCCGACGCCCGCGACGGCAACGGCCGTGACGCGGACTCCAAGGACGAGGGCGACTGGAACGCCACCGCCGGCGAGTGCGGCGCCGGCTCCACGGCGTCCAACTCGTCCTGGCACGGCACCCACGTGGCCGGCACCATCGCCGCCGTCACGAACAACACCAAGGGCATCGCGGGCATCGCGTACAACGCGAAGATCCAGCCCGTGCGCGTGCTCGGCAAGTGCGGCGGCTCGTCCGCCGACATCGCCGACGCGATCACCTGGGCGTCGGGCGGCTCCGTGCCGGGCGTCCCGGCCAACGCCACCCCGGCCAAGGTCATCAACCTGAGCCTGGGCGGCGCCAGCGCGACCTGCCCGAGCGTCTACCAGACCGCGATCAACGGCGCCGTCTCGCGCGGTACCACCGTCGTCGTCGCCGCGGGCAACAGCAACGCCAACGCCTCCGGATTCACCCCCGCGAACTGCGCGAACGTCATCAACGTGGCGTCCACCAGCCGTGAGGGCAACCGGTCGTACTACTCCAACTTCGGCGCCATCGTGGACGTGGCCGCGCCCGGCGGCGAGACCCGCCGCTCGACCGACACGCCCGGCACCGTCACCACCCCCGAGAACGGCATCTACTCCACGCTGAACTCGGGCGCGACGACCCAGTCGGCCGAGAACTACAAGCCCTACCAGGGCACGTCGATGGCGGCGCCGCACATCGCCGGCCTCGCCGCCCTGCTCAAGTCGGCCAAGAGCACGCTCACCCCGGCCGAGATCGAGTCCGCGATCAAGGCCAACGCCCGCCCGCTGCCCGGCACCTGCACCGGTGGCTGCGGCACCGGCATCGCCGACTCCGCGAAGACCGTCGACGCCGTCACCACCACCCCGCCGGCCGGCACCGTCTTCACCAACGCGACCGATGCGACGGTCCCGGACAACACCACCGTGTCGTCCTCGATCGCCGTCACCGGCCGCACCGGCAACGCTCCCGCCGCCCTCAAGGTCGGCGTGGACATCAAGCACACCTGGCGCGGGGACCTGGTCATCGACCTGATCGCCCCCGACGGCACGGTGCGCAACCTCAAGACGTCCTCCTCCTCGGACAGCGCCGACAACGTACTCACCACGTACACCGTCGACGCGTCGAGCGAGGTCGCCAACGGCACCTGGAAGCTTCAGGTCCGCGATGTGGCCACGGGTGACACCGGCTACATCGACTCGTGGAGCCTGACCTTCTAAGGCACCACAGTTCCACCTCTGAACCACCCCCCACATCAGCATCATTGCTGGTCAGCGACGCGCTCGTGGTCTATACCACGGGCGCGTCCTGGCGTTTCGGGGTGTCGTCCCGCCGCGGTGCACTGTCCGTATGCCGGACAAGGGGCCTGGACTCCGCCGGTGGGCTCCGTATTCTCTGCCCACGGGGCTCATGGGCCGGGGCCCGAGCGCGCCGGAGGTGGTGGACAGTGACGACAGCTCCGTACGCCGCCCTGCGCGCGGCGATTCCGGGGGGACCCTCTGCTCCGGTGGGCCGCGAGGAACTCCTCGGCCGGCTCGAACGCGCCCTCCACCTCCGCGGCCGTGCCCTGCTCACCGGACCCGCCGGAGTCGGCAAGACAGAAGTCGCGCTCGCCGAGGCGACCCGCGCCGAGGCACGCGGCGAGACCGTCCTGTGGCTGGCGACCCTGCCGTCCGACCGCGAGATACCCGGGGCCTCGGCCGCCGCGCTCGTGGCCTCGGTGGCGGCGAGCGTGACCTGGCCGGGACTGGACTCCACCCCGCCCGAGGCCTCCGCGGTCTTCGACGAACTACCCGGCCCCCAGCGCACCGCCGTCGCCATGCTCTGCCGCGAGGCCCCGCTCGACGCGGGCGGCTGGGACCCGATCGCGCTCCGGCTCGGCATCGCCCAGATCCTGCGCACCCTGACCTACCGGGGCCCCGTCCTCCTCGTCGTCGACGGCGTGCAGCACGTCGACGCGGACAGCGCGGACCTGCTGCGCTTCGCCCTGCACCTGGCGCCGCCCGCGCTGCGGGTGGTGGCCGTCGAGACGCCGGAGCCGTACGGCGAGGCCGGCGAGCCCTACCGCGAACCCCACCGCCCCGACGACCCGCACGCCGCCCACCTCTGGGTGCCGTCCGAGGCGGACGTGCTGCTCGTGCCCCCGCTGCACGCCGACGAGATCGCCGAACTCCTCATCCACCACCGACTCCCCTCCCGGATGGCCGGCCGCATCCACCGCGCCAGCGGCGGCAATCCGCGGCTCGCGCTCGCCGTGGGCCGCTCACTGGCCGACGCGCGGACCCCCGTGCACCACGCGGAGGCACTGACGCTCTCCGGGCGCGCCCGCGATCTCGCCCGCCAGCTCCTGGGCGCCGCGCCCCTGGCCGTACGCGAGACGCTGCTGCTCGCGGCCCTCGCGCTGCGGCCCTCGTCGACGCTGGTACGGAGGGCGGGGCGGCCCAACGCGGAGGCGGACCTCGCGGCGGCCGAGCGGGCGGGTCTCGTGTCGCTCTCCGAGGACGGCTCGCTGACGTTCACCGCCGGGCTGCTGCCCTCGACCCTGGTGCACGACGCCTGTTGGGCCGAGCGGAGCGCCGGGCACGCGGCCCTGGCGGAGGTCGTGGACGACCCCGTGGAGGCCGTACGGCACCGGGCGCTGGCCACCGACAGCCCGGACGAGGACCTCGCCGCCGAGGTCGCGGCCGCCGCCGACCTGGCCCGGCGCCGCGGCAACAACGCGCTCGCCGCCGAACTCGCCCTGCTGGCCGCCGAGTCGACGCCCGGACGGCACGGAACCCAGCGGATCGCACGGCTCGTCGACGCCGCCGAGGAGGCGGCCCGCGCGGCCCGCGCCGACCTCGCCATGCGGGCCGCCACCGATCTGCTCGCCCGGGACGCGGTGCCCGCCGACCGGGTCAGGGCGCGGCTGGCCGTACTCGACACGGCGGGGCAGGGGCTGACAGGGCTCGACGAGATGTACGTCCACGCCATGGAGGACTCGGAGGGGGACACCGCGCTGCGGGCCGCCGTACAGCTGCGACTGGCCGTCAAGTACGTGCTGGCGGACGGCGATCCGCAGCGCTCGCGGACGGCGGCCGTCGAATCGGCCGCGCTCGCCGCCTCCATGGGCGATCCGCGCACGGCGGCGCAGGCGCTGACCGTGCAGGCGCGGATGGAGCGGGCCCTCGGTGAACCGGACGCGGAGGCGGTGCTCGCACAGGCCCGTGCCCTGGAGCTTGCGGAGCGGCCCCTCGGGATCCGCAACGCCGCACAGATCCTGACGATCCGCCACGCCCTGTTCGACGACCGCCTGACGGATGCCCGGGACGAACTGAACGCGCTCCTGCCCCTGGTCCAGCGGCGCGGTTCGGTGGAGGACACGATCGAGCTGTTCTCCACACTGGCCGCCGTCGAGTCCCGCAGGGGCGCCTGCGCGGCCTCCCTCGCGCACGCGGGGCAGTCCCTCGCGCTCACCCTGGAGGCGGGCCTGTCCCCCGGCCCCGCCTGGTACACGCTGGCGCTCGCGGAGACAGCCGGCGGCAGCTTCGCGCGGGCGGCGAGCTATGCCCGGCGCAGCGTCCAGGCCTCGGAGGAGGAGGGTGACCGGGTCTTCCTCTCCCGCAGCCGGTACGCGCTCGGCCGGGTCCAGCTCATCAACGGGGACGTCGCCGCCGCCCTGGAGACGCTGCGGCGCGTCCAGGCCGACGAACGCGCCCAGTCGACCGTGGACCCGTCGATGCTGCGCTGGCACGAGGAGCTGGCAGAGGCGCTGCTCGCCCACGACGCGGGCGACGAGGCCCTGGCGCTCCTCGACGAGGTACGGCCGGTGGCGGCCCGGCTCGGCCGGTCCACGGTTCTGCTGGGCTGCGACCGGGCGTACGCCCTGTGGCTCGCGGCGGAGGGGCGGACGGACGAGGCGGCTCAGCTGCTCACCCGTACGGCGGAGGCCTTCGGGCGCGCCGGGCTTCCGCTGGAACGGGGGCGGGCGCTGATCGCGCTGGCCCGGGTCGAGCGCCGCAGACGGCGCCGGTCGGCGGCGCAGAGCGCGCTGCACACGGCGGCCTCGGTGTTCGAGCGGGCCTGCGCGACCCCGTGGCTTGCCCTGGCGAGCGAGTCCCCGGCGGGCGCGGCGGGAGAGAACCCCGGAGGCGGCACCGTCGGCGAGGAGGCGTTGCCCGCGCTCTCCTCGCTCACGGAGGCGGAGCTGCGGCTCGCCCGCCTCGTGAGCCAGGGCGCCAGCAACCAGGAGGCGGCGGCGAAGCTGTACCTGAGCGTGAAGACGGTCGAGGCGCGGCTGACCCGGATCTACCAGAAGCTCGACGTCCGCTCGCGGGCGCAACTGGCGACGGCGCTCCGACCGTAGCGGCGGGTGGGTCCCGGTCAGACCGTGAACGGCCGTTGGCCCAGGAACTCCTGGTCGGGGGTGCCGGTGAGGTAGAGGTTCGGGCTCTGGGTCGGAGGCAGTCTGCGCTGGATCGCCCGGTGGAAGTCGCGGTAGCCGCCTCGGAAGGCACCGTCGTCCCACACCTTCAGCAGGGCCTCGGTGAAGGCTCCGTTGACGTCGCCGTCGGAGGCGACCTGGTTGTCCTGGCAGGCCGAGACGAGCAGCACGTCGGGGCCCGCTCCGTCACGGGGTGCGGCCTCGGCGAGCGAGCGCCGGAGCTCGGTGTAGAACTCCCGGTCGCGCGCGTACAGCTGCCGCTGTTCGGGCTCGGGCATGTGGCGGGCCGTGCCGTCGGCCTCCGGTCCGCCAGGGAGTTCGATGCTGCTGCCGCTGTGGCAGCAGTCGAACAAGGTGACGATCCGTACGTCGTCGGCGAAGGCGCTGAAGGCCTGCTGGACCTCGTCGTCGAGGAACTGGCGGTCGTAGAGGACCAGGGTCTCGTCGAGCGCGTCCGGCTCGTCGTCGGAACCGGTGGCGTCGGGCAGCTGGCCGCCGTGGCCCGAGTAGGTGACGAGCATGATGTCGCCGGGTCCGAGCCGGGCGGCCGCGTCGGCGAGCACGGTGGTGACGTTGGCGACGGTGCCGTCCGGGGTGAGCAGGACGGTGCTCTCGAATCCGGCGGTGCGGGCGAGCCGCGCCATGTCGTGGGCGTCGTTCTCGCAGGCGACCAGGGTGCCTTCCCAGCCCTCGTAGCGGGCGGGGTCGACGCTGTTGAGTCCGACGTGAAGGGCGAGTCCGGTGGCCATGGGGTGCCTCCTGACGGAAGAGGAGGAAAGCGGGGGAAACAGGGCGATGCGGAGAGCTTGCGAAGGGGACGCGGGCGTCTGATCGAGTGGCCTGTGGTCCGGCGCCGAGCGCGACCCTCTCCACGCGGTACTTACATCGTATGAACCCTTCCGATCCCCCGCCCCCTCCGGCCCCGCGCGGTGGCCGCCGTGACGCGCTCGCCGACCGCACCGGCTACGACGAGGCCTTCCTCGGCCCGGTCGTCCCGCTGCCGCTCCCGACCCGGGAATCGGTCGGGACGGTGATCCTGCCGTACACCCATTTCACCGTGGTCTTCCGGCCCGGCCGGCGCCTCGCGGCCTCGACGGCCGTGTGCATCGAGGGGCGGGAGCTGCAGGAGGACGTGGCCCGGAACGACGTCTGGCAGTTCGACCCCCGGCTGCCCGAGGAGCAGCAGGCGGGCGACGACATCTACCGGAACAACAGCCTGGACCGCGGCCATCTCGTCCGCCGGCTCGACCCGGTCTGGGGGCCCTCGGCCACGGCGCTCCGCGCCAACGAGGACACCTTCCACTTCACCAACGCCGCACCCCAGGCGGACGTCTTCAACCAGGGCAAACAGCTCTGGCAGGGCCTGGAGAACTACCTCCTCGACCATGCCGCCACGTTCGAACGCAAGCTGACGGTCCTCACCGGTCCGGTGCTCCAGGACTCCGACCCGCCGTACCGGGGGATCCAGGTGCCGATGCGGTTCTGGAAGGTGGCCGCGTTCCTCCAGGACGGGGCACTCGCCGCCGCCGCGTACGTGCTCGACCAGAGCCCCGACCTCAGCCGGGACGCGGAGCGGGCGCTCGCGGGGGCGACGGCCGGCGCTCCGCCGCCGCTCGGCCCGTTCCGTACGTACCAGGTGCCGGTCTCGGACGTCGCGGAGATCACCGAGCTGGAGTTCGGGCCGCTGCCGGACGTGGACGTGATGCCGGCGGTGCGGGCGCCCGAGGAGCGCTGGCGGCGCCTGGAGTCGTACGAGGACATCGTTCTGCATCCCTGACGTGCCGCGTCGTCGGCATCCCCGACGTGACCCGTGCCCGGCGTCCCTGGCTGGCCCCGTCCTTGACTTCCGCTTGCCCCCACAGGGATTGCGACCCTGCCTGCCGGGTGGAACGATGAAAGAGATCGGCCGTCTGACCGATCTCACGTCCCGGCGCCGGAGCGACCGGCGCTGCGCCAAGAGCGCCGGGCAGGTGCGGTATGCCGCTCACCGAAACCGAGTGGGGACTCGTCGCCAGCTGGGTACGGGATCACCTCCTCGACACTCCCGAACCACGCGAGAAACTGCTGCGCTCCGGCCTCCCCGCCGACTTCGTCGACGACCTGCCGCTCACCCCGGAAGCCGACCGCAACGCCCTTCTGGTGATCGCGGCCGCCCGCCGGGACATCGCCCACCAGCGCCGGCTGCTCACCGTCCTCACCGGTCTCGACGCGCTGGCCGCCATCGACGCCCCGCACGCCTTCGAGCAGGGCGCCGAGGCCCGGAACCTCCTCACCCGGCTGCGCGAGGACGAGAGCCTGCGGCGCTCGCCGCAGGACCCCTTCCACAGCCACCTCCTGAAGCACGGGACGGCGGTCTTCCTGGACCGGTCCGAGCTGCGCGAGAAGCTTCGGGGCTTCCTCGCCGACCCGGAGCAGACGGTGCTGATCGTCGACGGTCCCCCGGACAGCGGCCGCTCCTACACGTACGAGTTCATCCGCCATCTCGGCCAGCACGAGAACTTCCGGCCGGTCCGGGTGACCCTGTCCCGCACCTCGACGGCGGCGCGTCTGATGGAGCGGCTCGCGGCCTTCGTCGCGGGCCCGGAGGCCGACGGATTTCCGTTGAACCCCACACGGTTGAACGATCCACTGCCCTGCTTCGAGGACGCGGCGCACCGGATCGTCGCCCGCGCCACCGCCTCCGAGGACCGCTTCTGGCTGGTCCTCGACGACTGCGACCGGCTCGACCCGCAATCGGACGTATGGGACGCCATCGGCGTCCTGGCCCGGGCGATCTACGAGCACACCCCGGTACGCGCCGAGACGGTGCCGCGTCTGGTGCTGCTCGGATACGCCACGACGATGCGCCAACTCCCGTACGAGATACGCAAGAACGAGTGCCGTGACACCACGCGCCTCGCCGACGAGGGCGATCTCCGGGCCTTCTTCGAGGAGTTCTTCACCGACACGGCCACCACCGGGCGGGAGGACTCCGTCCAGGAGCTGACGGAGACGGCCGTGGCCGAGGTGCTACGTGCCGTCGACTGCCCTTCCAACGGAGACAGTTACATGCGCAGACTGTGTACGGCCGTGGAGGACGTCGTACGGCTCCACCGGGCGCTGCCACCGACGGCGCCGCGGACCGACGGGACCGCCCACCTCCTGCGCGACGCCCTGCGCGCGAGCCTCACCGCCCCCGCCGCCGCCCTGCCCGATCCACGCCGCTCCTACCGCGAAGCCGCCTGCCTGCTCCAGGAGTTCGACCCGGAACTGCTCCGGCTGCCCGGTGAGGAGCGGGCCACCGGGCGGGCCGTCCTCGAACTCGTCGACGACTGCACTGCCCTGCCCTCCCCCGATGCCACGGTCTGGACGCTCAAGCCCGAGATCCGCGAGGCGGCCCTGACGGGCCTCGCGGGCCCGGAGGCCGCCCTGGACGCCCTGCGGACCAATATCGGTCTGCGGCCCGAGGGCCCCGGCCCGGAACGCATGGCCCTGACGCTCCTCACCGGCACCGTCAAGGTCCTGCCGCCCGCCGACCCGCACCCCGAGGCCCCGGCCCAATCCCAGGCCCAGGCCCAGCCCCACGGCGATGACGTCGCGGAGCTGTCCGACACCCTTCAGGCCGTGCTCTGGCTCAGCCGGGTGCCGGGCGTCACCGGACTGCCCCCCGTCGACGAGGTCCAGCACCGGCTGGAGGCGGCCAGGCTGCTCCAGCCGATGCACCGGCTGATCCGGGGCACCTTCCACGGCCGCACCGCCGAACTCGACGCCCTGCACGCCTACATCGCGCTCCCCGAGGAGCCGGCGGAGCCCCCGGTGATCCTCCACGGCATCGGCGGCATCGGCAAAAGCACCCTGCTCGCCAAGTTCCTCGTCGACGCCCTGGCCGCGTCGCCCACCGGATTCCCCTTCGCCTACATCGACTTCGCGCGTCCCACCCTCTCCGTCCACGAACCCGCCACCATGATCGCGGAAATGGCCCGGCAGCTCGGCGTCCAGCATCCCGCCCAGCGCACCGCCTTCGAAACGCTCGCCGACGAGTGCGAGCGGACGGCGGCGGCCCAGCGCGGGGAACGCAACGAGCTCGACGACCTCCACCAACTGGCCGGCACCAGGGCCACTCTCGCCCGCGACTACTCGTCCGACTTCCACGCCCGCGCCAGCGCCCGGGAGCAGGAACTCGCCCACCGGATCGCATCCCTGGTCGCCGAGGCCGTCCGGCCGACGCCCGGAGGGTCACCGCCGCCGTTCGTCGTCGTGCTCGACTCCGCCGAGGAGTCCCAGTACCGGGGCTCCCCGCTCATCTCCCGCATGTGGGCCATCTGGACGGCGCTGCGGGCGGACTACTCACGCCTCCGGTACATCGTCTCCGGGCGCGCGCCGGTCGACCATCCGGCCCGGGTCCTCACCCCGCGCACGATGGAGCTCACCGAGCTCGACCACCAGGCCTCCGTGGACCTCCTGATGTCCTCCGGGGTCCTCGACGAGGCGCTCGCCGAGGACCTCGCGGAGCGGATCGGCGGCCATCCGCTGAGCCTCAAGCTGGCGGCCCGCACGGCGGTCACCGTGGGCAGCGACTCCCCCTCACTCGGTGGACTCCTGCGCGGACTCCCGTCCCGGCGGCGCTACTTCGACCGTCAGGTCGACCAGATGCTCATCCAGGGCACGCTGTACGACCGCATCCTCAAGCACATAGCGGAGGACGACCTCCGAGCCCTCGTCCAGGCCGGACTCGCCCTCCGCTTCATCACCCCCGACCTGGTCCGGGAGGTCCTCGCCGGTCCGGCGGGGCTGCGGGTGGAGACCGCAGCGGAGGCCCGGCGGCTCTACGGACTGCTCACCTCACGCGTCGACCTGATGGAGTCGGCCGGTCCCGACGCCATCAGGCACCGGGCCGATCTACGGGCCATCATGCTGCGCCTCTCGGACAGCGCGCGGACCGATCTGATGCGGGCCGTGGACCGCAGCGCCGTCGCGTACTACGCGGCCCGCGAGGGGACCAGGAACCGCGCCGAGGAGCTCTACCACCGGCTCAGGCTCGGGGAGAACCCCCGTACGGTGGAGGAGCGCTGGGATCCGGGCGTCGCCGTCTACCTGGGCGGTTCGACCCACCTGGAGATGCCGCACCGCTCCGCCGCATTCCTCCTCGGCAGGATCGGCGGCCACGTGCCCGACCAGATCATGACCGAGGCCGACCAGGAGGACTGGGAGCGGATCGCCGCGCGCGAGGTCGAGGACCTGCTCACCCAGGGGTACGTGGAGAACGCGGCGCAGCGGCTCGCCGAGCGGCGCCCGTGGACGCCGTGCAGCCGACTGCACGCGCTGCTCGCCGAGACGCTCGCCCGATCCGGGCGGACCGCGGAGGCGCTCGCGAGCGCCGAGCGGGCCGCGGACAGGGCGGAGGAGGCCGGCTGCGCGGAGACCCAGCTGGAACTGCTGCAGCTGTCGGCGCGGCTCGCTCAGGACACGGGCGACTTCGCGGACGCGGACCGGGACCTCCAGGAGGCCGAGGAGATCGCGGCGGGTCTGGGGCTGCGGTTCGAGTCCCTGGGCATCCTCGTCGCCCGGTCGCGGCTCGCCGACCTCGCGGACGTCGACGCCGTCCCGGCGCGGGAGCGGCTGGCCCGGACGCTGCGGGGGATGCCCGACGCCGACCTGGCCCGGCAGCCGTCCCTGGCGCGTACGGCGGCGGCCACGGCCTGCCCTGAGGATCCCCAGCTCCTGGAGCACACCCTGCGGCTGGTGGGGCTTCCGGCGGACGAGGAGGCGGTGGTGACCGAGCTCGCCGGCTGGATCGACAACACCCTCACCGACGAGCCCGAACTCCGCGGGCCGCTGACCCGCATCCTGGAGACGGCGGCCGGGAAGCCCGACGCGCTCCCTGGCGACGCGCCCCACCTGGACCGCGAGCGGATCGAGTGGGACCTTCGGGAGGCGCGGCGGCGCGGCACCCTGGACAGCGTCGCCCGGCAGGCGCTCACGCTCCGGGACGGCAGCGGGGACCTGCTGCTCGGGGTCGCATCCGCGATGGACGCGGGTCCGGTGCCCCGCGGGTCCGCGCCGGAGGACGCAGCCGGAGGCGGCTCCGCGGGCGACCGTACCCCCGCCGGACCGCCGTCGGAGCCCTGGGCGGGCCCGCGCCCTCGTCACGGCAGTACGGGTCTGTGGACGCGTCCGCCGCCGAACGCCGCCGGGGCCGCGCTCCGTAAGGAACCGTTCCTGCCGCAGGAGGAACTCGTCCGGGTCCGCAACGCCGCCATGGAGGCGGGACTCGCCGACCGGGCGCTTCGCCCGTCCCTGCTCAAGGGCATCCCCGGCAACTTCACGGCCACGCTCGAACCGGTGGCCGACCCCCGCGAGCAGGTCCACGCCGACCTGAACGCGATGAACCAGGTCGAGCGGCTGATCGACGGTCTGGTGCCGCTGGAGATCTGGCTGCACAACGCGATCGAGCAGACCCGTGAACCGGGCCCGCGCGCCGTCCTGCAGAGTGCCCTCGACGCCGTCGCCCGCTCGATCACGGGCGAAGCGGAGCTGCCGGCGGAGATGATGCCCGGGGAGATGAAGGAGGAGATCGTCCTCCAGGACGACACCGTGCCGTACGAGTTCCTGCACGGCGGGATCCGGGCCGGGGCCTCCGTCGCGCTTCTGCGCATCCCCCCGTACGAGTCGGGGGCACCACTGCTCCCGTCCTATCCGCACGGCGGTACGGGCTGGATGATCGCCCCCGATCTGCTGATCACCAACCACCATGTGGTGATGGCCCGTTCGTGGGAGGCAGGTGTCCGGCCCTACGTGAGCGACGAGGACCTGCGGCTCCAGGCGCTCATGTCCCGCTCGCGCTTCGACTTCGTCGAGAACACGGCGACGACGCCGGAGGCGACGGCCGGTGAGCTGGAGGCCTGGGACGCGACGCTCGACTACGCCATCGTGCGGCTCGCGCCCGACCAGGAGCAGCGTCCGACGCTCCGGGTCTCCACGCGGCCGCTGCTCGTCCGGGAGCGGCAGCGCGTGCCGGTGAACATCATCCAGCACCCGGGCGGTCTGCCGAAGCGGGTCGCGCTGCGCAACAACCTGGTCTACCGGGCGGACGAGCAGGACATCCTGTACTTCACCGACACCCGCGGCGGCTCCTCCGGCTCCCCGGTCTGCCTCGACGACTGGACGGTGGTGGGGCTGCACCGGGGGACGCGGAAGGTGGACGAGGTCGAGTTCCAGGGCGCCAGGACCAAGTTCGTGAACGTCGGCACCCAGATGAGCGGCATCCTCGCCCATATCAAGGAGTTCCGGGCGGAGTTGTACGAGGAGATCATGGCCGCCCAGTCGGGCCGACCGGCGCCGACCCATCCGCCGAACGCACCGAACGGAACGGGCCCGCCGAACGGGACGAACCCGATGAGCGCGACGAACACCACCAACGGGAACGGGAAGCCGAGGTGAGCGAACCATGCCGAACGGACCACAGAGCGTGTCGCCGGTCGCGACCTCCACCGAGCGGATCTTCGGAGATCTGCGGGAGGTCGCCGCGCGGGTGCGCGGCCAACTGGAGGCAGAGATCGCCGAGTCCACGTTCGAACTCCCCGCCGACGTGGCGCCGGCGGCCGAGATCTCCCGCTTCGCCCGCGAAGAGCGGGCGCGCGTCCTGGAGGCCGGGGTCAGCGGCCTGGAGAAGCTGGCCTCGCACCGGGAGGACGAGCTCGACGGCGACGAGTCCTTCGGTGTGGAGGCGATCGTCCTCCTGGAGGGCCGCCCGGCAATCCTGGTGCAACGCCAGGACTTCGCCTCGCAGCACGACGAATGGGCGGTCCTCGACGACCAACGCCCGGCGATCCGCGAGTCCTTGGCCCGCGTCGGGCGGGTCGAGGTCAGCGGCCACCCCCGACTGGACTGGATCGGCACGGCCTTCCTCGTCGGCCCGCGCGCGGTGATGACGAACCGTCATGTGGCGGTGGAATTCAGCCGCTCGGCGGACGGCGACGGCCGGTGGACCTTCGAGCAGGGCATGTCGGCGCGGGTCGACCCGGCGGAGGAACTGCCGCTCGCCGGAGAGGCGCCCGGGGCGTCCGTGTCGTACGAGATCACGGAGATCATCGGCATCCACCAGGACGTCGACATGGCCCTGCTGCGGATCGAGCCCTCGGCGGACGGCGGCCTGCCCACCCCGCTCGCGGTCGCCGCGGACGCCCCGGCGAGCGTTCCCGGCCGCCCGGTGTACGTGGTCGGCTACCCGGCCTGGGACGGCCGGCGCAACGAACCCGAATCGATGCGCCGGATCTTCATGGACGTCTACAACGTGAAGCGCCTCCAGCCGGGCGCGGCCACCGACTTCACCCCGGGCGGCCTGGTGCTGAAGCACGACTGCTCGACCCTCGGCGGCAACAGCGGCTCCCCGGTCTTCGACCTCGACGACCACCGCGTCCTCGGCCTCCACTTCGGCGGCCGCTACGGCACGGGCAACTACGCCGTCCCGCTCTGGGAGTTGCTGGACGACCCCCTGCTCACCGCGGCGGAGGTCAACTGGGTCTAGGGGGTGTGCCGGCCGTGCCGAACCGGACCACCGGAGGAGCGCCGTTCGGACGGACCACCGGACCCGCGCCCAGGCGTGGTCCGGCTCCGCTAGGAGCCCGGCTTGGCGAAGGCGAGGGCGAACACTTCCCGGACGGTGGTTCCGTCGGGGCGGCGCCACTCGGCGGTGACCTGGCCGTCTGTGGCCTGAGCAGGGTCCGTACCGGCGCCGAGGACGCGTCGTACGCGGAGGGTCAGCGGGGCGGACGCGTCGGGGGTCCGGACCACCACGTCGGTGTGGTCGGGGGCGTCCGTGACCTGTACGAGCTCCGCGTCGGCCGCGTTGCCCGTCTCCACGGGCGAGACGGCGACGGTGGGGTCGAGGACGTCCGACAGGGACTGGGCCTGCGCCTGGGTCCGGCCGGTGAACAGCGCGTGCAACTGGGCGGCCAGTACCGGGTCGTGGGTGCCGTCGTAGATCCAGCGCGTTCCGAGGACGCCGTGCTCCGAGGTGCCGATGAGGGCGCTCTCGGCGCCTTCCAGGGGGCCCGCACGGTAGGTCATGGGGACGAGGTACGCGGCCGCTCCGTCGTCCTCGCCGTCGGTCACCACCATGAACTCGATGCCGACCTCGCCCGCCGGGTCGTCGAGCCGGAATCCGCCGGCCTTCACCGGCCGCGCCTCTTCCCCGCCCGTGTGCCACTCCCGGGAGGGGAGCCACGCGGCGAGCAGTTCCAGCTTGGTGGGCTGCATCGTGGTCTTGTGGATGACGGCCATCGTGCGGGTCTCCTTCTCCTTCGCGGTCCGGCCCGCGTCCTCCGCGCGCCGGGACCCGCAACGTAACAGACCTGGCCACGGGGCCACCGTGCGAGCCCGTCCGGCCCGGCCTAGCCTTGAGATGGAGTGTTGTCCCCGTCGGCAGGAGGCCGCCGTGAGGTACTCACGCACATGCCGCAGGCGCTTCTGCGCGGGAATCGCGGCTCTCGGAATCTTCGCCGCCCCGCTGGGCGCCGGGACCGCCCTCGCCGCCGAACCACCCGCCCCCGGCCCGTACGTGGCAGCGGCCGAACAGCCTTCCCTCGGACCGTACTTGGCCGCGCAGGCGCCCGCCGCGCAGGGGGACTTCCCCGAACTCACCCCGGCCGTCGCCGCCCGCCTGGACAAGGCGATCCAGGACGTGATGAAGGAGGCGGGCGTCCCCGGTGTCACGGTGGGGCTCTCCGCCCCCGGCAAGGGCACGTACATCCGCTCGTTCGGCGTCGCCGACAAGGCCACCGGGCAGCCGATGACCCCCAACCTGTTCATGCGGATCGGCAGCGAGACCAAGACCTTCACGGTGACCGCCCTGCTCGAACTCGTCGACCAGGGCGAGGTGAGCGTCGACGACCCGATCTCGAAGTACATCGACGGCGTGCCGAACGGCGACAAGATCACCCTGCGGAACCTCGCGTCCATGCGCAGCGGGCTGTTCAACTACTCCGCGGACGAGGACTTCTACAAGGCGCTCACCTCGAACCCCGATCGCCCGTTCACCCCGCAGGAGTTGCTCGACTACTCGTTCAAGCACCCGATCCAGTTCCAGCCCGGGACCGAGTTCGAGTACTGCAACACCAACCTGATCCTGCTCGGGCTGGTCGTGGAGAAGGTCAGCGGCACGCCGCTGCACGAGTTCATCCAGGAGAACGTCCTGGACCCGGCGGGCCTGCGCAACACCGTCTTCCCGACCGACGCCGCGTTCCCCAGCCCGCACGCCCACGGCTACACGATCCAGACCGCCTCGGGCCAGGTCGAGGACGCCACGAACTGGAATCCCTCCTGGGGCTGGGCGGCGGGCGCGATGATCTCGAAGCTCCAGGATCTCCGCACCTGGGCCCGGGTGGTCGCCACCGGCGAGCTGCTGACTCCCAAGACCCAGGCCGAACGCCTCAAGACGTATCCGACGAGCATCCCCGGTGCCGGATACGGGATGGGCATCTTCAACATCCAGGGCTGGATCGGCCACAACGGCTCACTGCCCGGCTACGAGTCGCTGACGATCTATCTGCCCGAGCCGCAAGCCACCCTGGTCGTCCTCCTCAACACGGACACGCCGCACGACAACGAGGAGCCCAGCACCCTCTTCGGCCAGGCCATCACCCGCATCGTGACCCCGGACCACGTCTACGACATCCCGGTCACGGCGGCGGCACCGACCAGCCCGAGCCCGAGCAAGAACTGACCACCGCCCACGCCTCTGGGCGAGATCCTGCTGACAATGTCGTAAATGCCGCCTTTGACCTGCGACACGCAACCGTGCCGCCGCAGAACGGGAGCAGGAATGACCGGTGGACCCGAGCCCATCAGCGCCGTCGCCCGCGAGGCACTGGAGCGGGAGCTCGACGATCTGCGCACCGAACGCGAGGCCGTCGCCGTCACCCTGCGGGGCGGGGGTGGCGACCAGACGGGCGACCGGGCCGACCAGGCCGACGAACTCGAACGCGCCACGGAACTCGACCGTCTGGACCGCCGCATCGACGAGATCGACGGGCGGCTGCGCGAGGCGGACGCCGCCGGGGCTCCCGGTACCGACGCGGTCGGCATGGGCAGCACGGTGAAGGTGCGGTTCGAGGACGGCACGGAGACGACCGTCCAGATCGGCGAGGTCGCGGCCGCGCTCGACCGGACCGTGGTCACCGCCGACAGCCCGCTCGGCAGCGCGCTGCTCGGCCACCACGCGGGCGACACCGTCACCTACGTGACGCCCGAGGGGCGGACCACGGCGGTCGTGCTGTCCCTCGGCGACTAGGGGGTGTCTTGTCGATCAGGCCGGGCTCGCGGCGGCTGGCACCGCTCCCTGATCCGGCCTGATCGGCAAGACACCCCCCAGGGGCCTACGTACGCGCGCCGTGGTGGCGCGGCTGACCGTCCCGCCACGTGGGCCGCGCCCCGAGGTGACGCAGCGCGGAGGCCGCCGCCCCGGCGCCGCACATGCCGTGGGCGCCGGGGCCCGGCGGGGTGGCCGCCGAGCAGAGGAACACGCCGGGCAGCCCGGTGGAGTACGGATCGAGCGCGGGCCGGGCGCCCAGGAGGAGTTGGGGGACGGTCTTGGCACCGGTGAGGATGTCCCCGCCGGTGAAGTTGGGGTTGGTGGCGGCGAACTCGGCCGGCCGGATGACGTGTCGGCCGACGACGCGTTCGCGGACGCCGGGCGCGAAGCGTTCGAGCTGCCGGAGGACCGCCTCCGTCGCGTCGCCCTCGTAGCCGTACGGGACATGGGCGTAGGTGTAGACGGGGTGGACGTCGCCGACGGACCGGGACGGGTCGGCGAGGTACTGCTGACCGACGAGGACGAAGGGCCGCTCGGGCATCCGGCCCTGCGTCACCTCCTTCTCGGTGAAGGCCACTTCGTCGAGCGGACCGCCGAGGTGTACCGTCCCGGCGCGGCGCGCCCGCTCGTCCGTCCAGGGCACACCGCCCTCGACGGCGAGGTCGACCTTGAACGCGCCGGGGCCGCGCCGGAAGCGTCGGTAGGCGGCTGACACGCGAGGCGGCAACAGGTCGCCGTAGATGTCGGCGACCTGGCCGGGATCGAGGTCGAGGAGGGTCACGTCGGCGGGCGGGAGCTGTCGGCGGTCGGTGATCCGTACGCCCGTGTGGATCGTGGCACCGTGCTCGCGGAGTACGGAGGCCATGCCGCGGCCGATGGATCGCGAACCGCCCTCGGCGACTGCCCAGCCGGCGGTATGACCGGCGACGAGGATGCCGAGCCCGATGGCCGAGCCGAACGGGTCCGAGAGCGGGCGGAAGGAGTGCGCCGCCACTCCCGCCCACAGCGCCCGCGCCTGCGGGGTGCAGAAGAACCGCGCGAGGGCCGTCGCCGGCAGAACGGTCGGCAGACCGAAGCGGGCGAGCAGCACGGGATGCGCCGGAAGTCGGAGCAGTGGGCCCATGACGTCCTCGGCGAGCGCGTCCCACCGTCGTACGGAAGGCTCCAGCAGGGCCCGGTAGCGGCCGCCGTCGGCGCCGAGCCCCGCCGCGGTCTCCGCCACCGACCGCAGCAGGACACCGGCCGTGCCGTCGTCCAGGGGATGGACGCAGTCGATCTCCGGCTGCCGCCAGCGCAGCCCGTGCCGCTCCAGGTCGAGCGACCGGAGGGCGGGCGAGGTGACGGCCATCGGGTGGATGGCGGAGCAGTGGTCGTGCAGCAGACCGGGCAGGACGGCCTCGTAGCTGCGGGTGCCGCCGCCGATCTCCTCGGCGGCCTCCAGGACGGTGACCTCAAGGCCCTCCCGCGCGAGCAGGGCGGCGGCTGCGAGCCCGTTGGGCCCGGCGCCGACGACGACGGCGGTGGTCATGAGGCGGTCTCCACACCCGGGCCTTCCTCAGCCCGTGACGATTCCCGTGACGAGGTTGATGGTGGTGGCCAGGATACTGGCGCCGAACACGTACGACAGCAGACAGTGACGGAGGGCGACCGAGCGGATCGTGGTGCTGGAGACGTCGGTGTCGGAGACCTGGTAGGTCATGCCGAGGTTGTAGCTGAAGTAGAGGAAGTCGCTGTACCGGGGCGGTTCCCGGGAGTTGAAGTCGATCCCGCCGCCGGGGTTCTCGTAGTAGATGTACGCGTACCGGGTGGCGTACATCAGGTGCAGGGCCGCCCAGGCCATGAACACTCCGGCGAGGGCGGTCGCCGCGGCGGCGTGGCTCAGGTCGGACTTGCCGACCAGGAGCAGCACCACGATGCCGACGAGTCCGCACACGGCCGTCCCGACGACGGCCAGTTCCTCGACGACGGGCCGGAACTCCTCGCGGCGTACGTTGCGATGGGTGGTGGTGGCGTCCATCGGCCACAGGGCGATCCACCCGGACACGACGAAGAGCGTCTCCCCCACGGCGATCCCGGAGAGCACGCCGAGGGGTGCGTGGGTGAAGGCACCGACCACGGCTCCCGCCGCCGCCGCGACCGCCGCCGAGAGGACGAGCCGGGGTACGGCGGCGAGCAGCAACCTGTTGTTCATGGCGGCCTCAAGGGTTCCCCGCAGCTCCGGCTCTCAGGCTTCGAGGACGACGACGGCCTCGTCCGTGTACGTGCGGAAGGTCAGCGTCTCCTGGAAGTAGAGCTGGACGCTGTTCGCGTCGTGCCCCGTGTAGCCGATCGCCAGGTCCTGGCCGAGGAACAGCTCGAAGTCGCCGCCGCGGGTGGACAGGACGAAGCCGCCGCTGAGTGCCGGCGCCCAGATCGGGGAACCGTCGAGCATCCGGCCGAGGTGCGCCGCGATCGGGTAGCCGTGGTCGGAGGTCTCGCTGACCGCCCGGTACTCGTCGGCGCCGAGGAGCAGCGCGTACGGGCCGTCGACACCGGCGAGGCGCAGCGCGGTGAGCGCCCTGCTCACCGCGTCGGGGTAGTCGCGCGGTTCGGCGGGCAGCCGGACGACCGGGTTCGAGGACCTGGCGCGCAGTCCGTCGACGCCGGCCGCCTCGTACCCGTCGAAGATCGTCCGGTCCTCGACGAACGCCATGGCGCGCGCGGCGTCCTTGACGGGTTGCCAGTCGGAGTCCTTCGAGCCGCGCTCGACGTCGTCGACGGCGGCCCGGTCGACGGTGAACGGCACCCTGAGTTCGACCAGGGGTTTCGCCTCGCGCAGGCGGGCGGTGACGCCGGGGGCGGGTGCGCTCATGTCGGTGAGGTGTCCCGTGCCGACGGCGGCGAGTCCGGGGCCTCCGGGGTCGGGGACGTCGACGACGCGGCGGCCGGCGACGTTGCGCCGGAAGGTGCGACGGGCCTCCTCCTCGATCTCGGCCCAGGCCGCCGGGGTGATCGGGGCGAGTTCGCGGTGCAGGTTGTTCGTGTCGGCTCCGTGGTACGCGTCCGTCGGGGCACCGGGGGTCGGGGCGTCGGGGGTCGTCATGGGCTGTCAGGCTCCTTTCAGGCCGCCGATGCCCAGGGAGTCTCCCTGGCGGGCGGCGGCTTCCGGCGGCGCGGCGGGCAGGTCGTCGAGGAGGTCGGCGCTCGGTACGAAGAAGAGGCCGCCGGTCACGGCACGGGAGAAGTCGAGGATGCGGTCCGTGTTGCCCGGGGGGTCCCCGAGGAACATGTTGCGCAGCATGCGTTCGGTGACGGCGGGCGTGCGCGCGTAGCCGATGAAGTACGTGCCGAACTCTCCGCCGCCGATCCGCCCGAACGGCATGTTCGCGCGGAAGATCTGCCGGGTGACGCCGTCCTCGTCGACGATCGTGTTCAGCGCGACGTGCGAGTTCGCCGGTTTGACGTCGTCGGGCATCTCGACGTTGGACGCTTTGCCTCGGCCGATGACGTGCTCCTGTTGTTCGACGGTGAGCGCGTCCCAGGCCGGCATCTCGTGCAGGTACTTCTGCACGATGACGTAGCTGCCGCCGCGGAACCCGGGATCCTCGTCGCCGATGTGGACCGCCGCGGCCGCCACCTGGCCCCCGGGATTCTCGCTGCCGTCGACGAAGCCGAGGAGGTCGCGCTCGTCGAAGTACGTGAAACCGTGCACCTCGTCGACGACAGTCACCGCGGCACCCAGGCTCTCCACGATCAGCCGGGCCAGTTCGAAGCAGAGGTCCATGCGCCGGGCCCGTACGTGGAACAGCAGGTCACCGGGGGTGGCCGGGGCGCGGTGGCGGGGGCCTCGGAGCGCCGGGAACGGGTGGAGCTCCCGGGGGCGCGGGCCGCCGACGAGCCGGTCCCAGCCGTCGGAGCCGATCCCGGCGACGCAGCTGAGGGCGGATTCGGGGGAACGGAAGGACACCGACCGGATCAGGCCGGTCAGCTCCTGGAGCGCCTCCCGCACCGTGCTCTCACCGCCGGGGTTGACGGTGGCCACGAGGAACACGCCCGCCCGGGAGGGCGGGGCGACGACGGGTTGTACGACGACCATGGGACTCCCGCCGAAAGACAATGACCTGCAAAAGGCATGAAAACGACAGCGTCAGCGTAGGCGCGCATGATCCGGTGCGCAGCCCGTACGGCCTTCCGGGGATCGAGTGGCACCCGTGATCCGGCGGGCATAGCCTGCCCAAGGGGCGCCCTTTCGTTCCGTCGCGCCCCATATATCCGCAGGTGAAAGGGTGAACTGCCTTGAGCACCGACCAGGAAGCAGCCGGCGCACAGGACCCCCTGGAGCCCCGGGTGGGCCCGACACCCGAGGGCGACCCCGAGTTCCACCCGTACCACCACCCCGCCGCGGGCTGGGGCGCCGCCAAGAGCGTGACCAACTTCCTCGTACGCGAGGGAGCGCTGGTGGACGGCCCTCGCGCGATCATGCGGATGAACCACGAGAACACCGGTTTCGACTGTCCCGGCTGCGCGTGGCCCGACGACACCAAGGGCCTGCACCTGGACATCTGCGAGAACGGGATCAAGCACGTCACCTGGGAGATGACCCGTAAGCGCGTCGGCAGGGAGTTCTTCGCCGCGCACTCGGTGTCCGAGCTCGCCGAGTGGACCGACTACGACCTGGAGAACGAGGGCCGGCTGACCGAGCCGATGGTCTACGACCCGGAGTCGGACCACTACGTCCCGATCACCTGGAAGGACGCGTTCGAGGTGGTCGGCCGAGCCCTGCGCGGCCTCGACGACCCCAACCAGGCATCGTTCTACACCTCGGGACGGCTCGGCAACGAGGCCACCTTCCTCTACCAGCTGATGGCCCGCGAGCTGGGCACCAACAACCTGCCCGACTGCTCCAACATGTGTCACGAGGCCAGCGGCCGAGCCCTCCAGGACTCCCTGGGCACGGGCAAGGGCACCGTCGACCTCAAGGACTGGGAGACCGCCGACGCGCTGTTCATCTTCGGGGTGAACGCCGCCTCCAACGCGCCCCGGATGCTCACCGCCCTCGCCGAGGCCTACCACCGCGGCGCCCAGATCGTGCACGTCAACCCGCTCGTCGAGGCAGCCGCGACCCGCACCATCGTCCCGCACGACTTCACGGACATGGCGCTCTTCAAGACGACGAAGACCAGCACCCTCAACCTCCAGCCGCGCATCGGCGGCGACATGGCGCTCATCCGCGGCATGGCCAAGGCGATCCTGGAGCGGTCCGCGACCGACCCCAAGGCCCTCGACCAGGAGTTCGTCGACCGCCACACCTCCGGCTTCGACGAGTACCGCGCCCTGTGCGAGGGCACGCCGTGGGAGGAGATCGAGCGCCAGTCCGGGCTGAGCCGCGCCGACATCCTCAAGGCCGCGCAGGTGTACGGCGAGGCCGACCGCTCCATCGTCAGCTGGTGTCTGGGTCTCACCCAGCACGAGCACGGCGTCGACACCGTCCGGGAGATCGTCAACCTGCTGCTGCTCCGGGGCAACCTGGGGCGCGAGGGCGCGGGACCCTCCCCCGTACGCGGGCACAGCAACGTCCAGGGCAACCGCACCTGCGGCATCGACCACCGCCCCAGCGACGCGTTCCTCGACCGTCTCGCCGAGGTCTGCGAGATCGAGCCGCCGCGCGAGCACGGCCTGGACACCGTCCGCACCATCGAGGCGATGCGGCGCGGCGAGATCAAGGTGTTCGTCGGCATGGGCGGCAACTTCGCCCTCGCCGCACCCGACACCCCGCTCACCTACGCGGCGCTGCGCACCTGCGACCTCACCGTCCAGGTCAGCACCAAGCTGAACCGCAGCCACATCGTCCACGGCGAGCAGGCCCTCATCCTCCCCTGCCTCGGCCGGACCGAGAAGGACCACCAGCGCAAGGGCGTCCAGAGCACCTCTGTCGAGGACTCGATGAGCATGGTCCACCTGTCGGTCGGCATGAAGCGCCCGGCGTCCTCGCAGCTGCTGTCCGAACCGGCCGTCGTCGCCGGCATGGCCCGTGCCGCGCTCCCCGACAGCGCCACGCCCTGGGAGTGGTACATCGAGGACTACGACCGCATCCGGGACACCATGGCCAAGGCCCTCGACGGCTTCGAGGACTTCAACCGGCGGGTCCGCCTCCCGCTCGGCTTCCGCATCAAGCAGCCGGCCCGCGAACTGGTCTTCCTCACCCCGTCCGGGCGCGCCGAGTTCTCCAGCGCCCCGCTGCCCGACGTCGTGCCCGAGCCGGGCATGCTGGCCCTGGGCACCATGCGGTCCCACGACCAGTGGAACACCACCATCTACTCGGACAACGACCGCTACCGCGGCATCAAGAACCTGCGCACGCTCGTCTTCATGAACCGGGCCGACATGCGCGAACGCGGGATCGACGACATGGGACCCGTCGACATCACGAGCACCGCGAAGGACGGCAGCCGGCGGCACCTGAACGGCTACCTCGCGATTCCGTACGACATCCCCCGGGGCTGCGCGGCCGGCTACATGCCCGAGATGAACGTGCTGTGCGCGCTGGTCGACTACAGCACGCAGAGCGACCAGCCGATCATGAAGCACGTGAAGGTGACGATCGAACCGGCCGCCACCTGACGAGGGCGCGGCCGAACGACCGCTGCCGGGGCACCACGACGTCGGCCGGTTCGTCCTGGTGCACCCCGCCGACCCGCCGGAGCCCTGCCTCGCCGCCCGTGACACCGTGGACGTGGGAGTCGTCGTCCGCCTCGAACGCGCCTCATGGCACAGTCGTACGAGGCCGCCCGGAACGGCGCGATCACACCACAGCGTCGGAGCGGCGCTCCGAGGAGAGGAACCGACCATGGGACGAGTGACCGTACGGCGGCGCGTCCTGCGCGTGCGCGAGGGGGACTCCTCCTACCGCCCGGACACCCTGGCCGCCGAGGAGCCGATGGAGATCCGGGTCGGCGGACGCCCGCTGACGGTGACGATGCGGACCCCGGGCGACGACTTCGACCTCGCGGTCGGCTTCCTGGTGAGCGAGGGCGTGGTGCACACCGCCGAGGACGTGGCCGGCATCCGCTACTGCGCGGGCGCGACGGCCGACGGAGGCAACACGTACAACGTGGTCGACGTCGGTCTGGCGCCTGGCGTGGCCGCCCCCGACGCCTCTCTTGAGCGGAACTTCTACACGACGTCCTCGTGCGGACTGTGCGGCAAGGCCAGTCTGGACGCGGTGCGCACGACGGCCGCCTGGACGGTCTCCGAGGACCCGCTGCGGATCGGGACGGACGTCCTGGCGACCCTCCCGGACCGGCTGCGGGCGGCCCAGCGGGTGTTCGACAGCACGGGCGGTCTGCACGCCGCCGGGCTGTTCACGGCCGAGGGCGAGCTGCTGTGCCTGCGGGAGGACGTCGGCCGGCACAACGCCGTGGACAAGGTCGTCGGCCACGCCCTGCGGGAGAGCCTTCTGCCGCTGCGCGGGTCGGTCCTGATGGTGAGCGGCCGGGCTTCGTTCGAACTGGTGCAGAAGGCGGTGATGGCCGGGATCCCGCTGCTCGCGGCGGTCTCGGCGCCCTCCTCGCTCGCGGTGGACCTCGCCGCGGAGAGCGGTCTGACCCTGGTCGGCTTCCTCCGCGGGTCCTCGATGAACGTGTACACGGGCGACGAGCGGCTGCACCCGCTGCCCGTGGCCTGACGTGTGGCGATGGGCTTTGCGGGAGGCCGTCCGGTAGACCCGTGGAGTGCGCCGCACGGCATGCGAGCGGTGCCGCTGGTCGAGCCGACCCGGACCGTGCCGGTCGGGTTGGTGACCGTGGCGCGGCAGCCGGGATCGGTGATGGCCCGCGCTCTCCGTGAGATCGCGGGCCACACCGATGTGGCGGCCGCTCTGGAGCGGCTGCCCGAGGACTGAGCCGGTCGGCCTTGCCGTGGAGCTGGTCGGCCTGCCGTCCCGCACCGAGGGACTGAGCTAGTCGGCCTGCCTTTCCCTGTCCGGGCGAAGGCCCAATTCCTCGCGGTCCTCCTCCAGGCGCTCCGCGAGTTCGTCCTCGTCCGGGCGGCGGGGCATTCCGCGGCTGTGGCCGGTGCCGGGGTCGCCCTCGACCTGTTCGTTCGACTTGTGGTGGTGATGGGCCATCGGTCACTCCTTGCCGTCAGGGGGTGGCGGTCGCCGCGGCCGTCTCGGGGGTCGCGCCGGCTCCGGCGCCGTCACCCTGGTGGATCGTGCAGTGGAGGGAGTCGTCGACGACATCGGCGACGATCGTGTCCCCCGGGTCGGCTTCTCCGCCGAGCAGCAGGGAGGCGATGCGGTTGTCGAGCTCCGTCTGGATCGTGCGCCGCAGCGGCCGGGCGCCGAACTCCGGCTGGTAGCCGTGGGCCACGAGCAGCTTCTTCGCCGCCTCGGTGACCTCCAGGGTCAGGCCCTGCGCGTGCACGCGGTGCTTGCTGCGGTCCAGCAGGTGGTCGACGATCTCCGACAGGTCCTTCTCGGTGAGGCTGTGGAAGACGATGATGTCGTCGATGCGGTTGAGGAACTCGGGCAGGAACCGGCCCCGCAGATCCTCCATCAGCTCGCCCTTGAGCTCGGCCGCGTCGCCCTCGTGGGCGAGGATCCGGTGGGCGCCGATGTTGGACGTCATGATGATGACGCAGTGCCGGAAGTCGACCGTGCGGCCCTGCCCGTCGGTGAGCCGCCCGTCGTCGAGGATCTGCAGCAGTGTGTTGAAGACGTCGGGGTGCGCCTTCTCCACCTCGTCGAAGAGGACCACGCTGTACGGGTTGCGGCGGACCTTCTCGGTGAGCTGGCCGGCCTCCTCGTAGCCGACGTATCCCGGAGGCGCCCCGACGAGCCGGGCGACGGTGTGCTTCTCCTGGAACTCGCTCATGTCGAACCGGATCATGCGGTCGGCCACGCCGAAGAGCAGCTCGGCGAGCGTCTTGGCGAGTTCCGTCTTGCCGACGCCCGTGGGCCCGAGGAAGAGGAACGAGCCGACGGGGCGGTTCGGGTCGCCCATGCCGGCGCGGTTGCGGCGTACGGCCTCGGAGACCGCGGTGACCGCCTCGTCCTGGCCGACGATCCTGGCGTGCATCTCCTCCTCCAGCTTGAGGAGCTTCTCCTTCTCGCCGGCGGTGAGCTGGGACACCGGGATGCCGGTGCGGCGCGAGACGATGTCGGCGATGTCGGCGGCGGTGACCGAGACGACGCCCTCACGGCGCTCCTCGATGCCCGCCAGTTCGCCCTCCACCTCGGCGATCTGCCGCTTCATGTCCGAGGCCTTCTCGAACTGCTCGGCGGCCACGGCCTGGTCCTTCTCGCGCCGCAGCTTGCCGAGGCGGTCCTCCCGGCTGACGACCTCGGTGGAGCGGCCGGCGCTGCGCAGCCGCACGCGCGCGCCCGCCTGGTCCATCAGGTCGATGGCCTTGTCGGGCAGGAAGCGGTCGCTGATGTACCGGTCGGAGAGCTCGGCCGCCGCCGTCAGGGCGCCGTCGGCGAACCGGACCTGGTGGTGGGCCTCGTACGCGTCCCGCAGTCCTTCGAGGATCTGCACGGTCTCCTCGACCGTGGGCTCCGGGATGAGGACGGGCTGGAAGCGCCGTTCGAGCGCGGCGTCCTTCTCGATGTGCTTGCGGTACTCGTCGATCGTCGTCGCGCCGACGACGTGCAGCTCGCCTCGCGCGAGGGCGGGCTTGAGCATGTTGCCCGCGTCCATGGCGCCCTCGCCCGACGCGCCCGCGCCGACGACCGTGTGGAGTTCGTCGATGAAGAGGATGATGTCGCCGCCGGCCTGCTGGACGTCCTCGATGACCTTCTTGAGGCGCTCCTCGAACTGGCCGCGGTACTGCGCTCCGGCGACCAGGCCCGACAGGTCGAGGGAGACGACCCGCTTGCCCTTCAGGGTGTCGGGCACGTCGCCCGCCACGATCCGCTGGGCGAGGCCCTCCACGATGGCGGTCTTGCCGACGCCGGGCTCGCCGATGAGCACGGGGTTGTTCTTGGAGCGCCGCGAGAGGATCTCGATGGTCTGTTCGATCTCCTCGGCACGGCCGACCACGGGGTCGAGCCTGCCCGCCTTCGCCTCGTCCGTCAGGTCCCTGCCGAACTCGTCCAGGGTCGTCGCCGGCTGCTTCGGCTGCTTCCCTGCCGCCGGGGCGCCGCCGTCGGGTCGGGTCGCCCGGTCGGCGAGGCCGCGGAGCTTCTTCACGTCGTGGTCGTCCGCGCCCAGGAGCCTGCCGGCGCCCGAGTCGGCATCGTCGAGGAGCGCGGCAAGGATGTGCTCGGGGCCGATGTACGACACGCCCGCCTCCTGCGAGCGGCCGTAGGCGGCGGCCAGGGTGCGCTTGGCGGCCGGGGTGAGTCCGGGCTCCGAGGAGGGCTCGCCGGACTCCCGGGGCAGCACCTCGTCGAGCTGGGCCGCGAGCGCCTCGGGGTCCACGCCGACCTGGGCGAGCAGCCTGCGCGAGGGGTCGACCCGGGTCGCCGCCCACAGCAGGTGTTCCGTGTCGAGGTCGGAGGTTCCGTCCTCGTCGGCCTTGCGGGTGGCCAGGTTGAGGAGCTCGTACGAGGACTCGGTCAGCAGCCGCCCGATCGGTACGCGCTGTACGGCCGGGGGCGACGACCCCGGCGACATTCCGAAGAACCGGTTCAGCAAGTCGCTGAACGGGTCCGCCGAACCGAAAGGTGAACCGAACGCCATCGACATGTCAGCTCCAGAGACACATGGGGGGTCGTTCCCACTCAAACGTGACGTACAGGGCTCCGCAACCGGACCCGAACCCCTGCGGCTCGCGGCCCTCCCGGCGCCGACACGCCCGCCCCACCCGTACGGGCCGCAATCCCCGCCACGACGGCGCCCGCGTCGACGATGACACCATGACGTCCGCGATCCCCCCGAACACCCCCGGCCCGCAGGTCCGCGCCGGGGCCCTCGTCCGGAACCCCAAGCTGTGGCTCGTACCGACCGTCCTGAGCGCACTGGTCGCCGTGGGCCTCTCGCTCCTCTACATGGGCGGCATCCTCAACCCGAACGACAACCTGCACAGACTGCCCGTCGCCCTGGTCGACGAGGACCGGGGCGATCCGCTGCCCGGACAGCGGGAGAACCTGGGGAAGCAGATCACCGACGCGATCGTCGCCTCCGGTTCCTCGAAGACCAGCGTCGACTGGCAGCGGCTCGACCGCGCCGAGGCCCAGGACGCGCTGGCGTCCGGCAAGATCTTCGGCGCCCTCGTCGTCCCGGAGAACTTCACCGCGTCCGTCGCCGCCCTGACCACGAACCGGGCGACGGTACGGCCGACGCTCACCGTCCTCACCAATCCCGGCCTCGGCAGTCTGGGGTCGTCGCTGACGGCGCAGATCAACCAGAGCGCGGCCCACCGGGCCTCGCTGACCATCGGCGAACAGCTGGTGGCCACCAGCCAGGTCCCGACGACCCGGCTGCTCCTGGCCGACCCGGTGGCCGTCACCACCCAGGTCGGCCATCCGATCGGCCGGCACACCGGTCTGGGCCTGACCGCCTTCTACTACACGCTGCTGCTCGTCCTCGGCGGCTTCATCGGCGGCAACCTCGTCAACAGCGGCGTCGACACCTCGCTCGGCTATGCCGACAGCGAGATCGGCCCCTGGCACTCCCGGTACCCCACGGTGCCCATCAACCGCACGCAGACACTGGTCCTGAAGATGCTGATGACGGCGGGCATCTCGGTCCTCACCACCACGCTCGTCATGGTGGCGACGATCTCGGTCCTGGGCATGGACGCCTCGCACCTGCCGATGCTGTGGATCTTCTCCTACTGCGCGACGGTCGCCGTCGGTCTGGGCGTCCAGGCCATCAACGCCGCGTTCGGCGGCATCGGCCAGCTCGTCTCCATGTTCGTCTTCATCGCGCTGGCCCTCCCCTCCTCCGGCGCGACCGTCCCCCTGGAGGCCACCCCGGGCTTCTACCGCTTCCTCGGCGTCTTCGAGCCGATGCACCAGCTCAGCGCGGGCGTCCGGTCCATCCTGTACTTCGACGCCCGCGCCGACGCCGGACTGGCCCGCGGCTGGATCATGATCGCGGTCGGCGTGGTCCTGGCCCTGGCGTTCGGTCTCGCCATGACCCACTACTACGACCGGCGTGGCCTGCGCCGCCTCACACCCCAGCCCGCCTGAGGCAGGCGGTCCACCCCGGTCTACCGCCAGTCGTCCCAGGGCGGCGGCTCTTCCGTCCCGTCCATGTCATAGGGCGGCTCCTCGTCGTACGGCGCTTCGTCGTACGGAGCGCCGGACTTCGGTGCGGACGGCGCGGAGGCCGCGGCCGGGACCGCCGCGGACGCGGCGACAGCGGACGCGGCGGCGGCGTCCGCGGCGGCGGCCTCACTGGTGACACCGGCCGCGGCACCGGACTCCGCCAGCGCGCCGAGCACACCCTCGGCGTACTTGGTGAGCTTGGCCTCGCCGACGCCGCCGACGGTGCCGAGCTCCTCGACCGTCGCGGGGAGCCGCGTCGCGATCTCCCGCAGCGTGGCGTCGTGGAAGACGACGTACGCCGGGACGCCCTGCTCGCGGGCCGTCGCCGCGCGCCAGGCGCGCAGCGCCTCGAAGACCGGAACCGCGGCCGCGGGCAGGTCGACCGGCACACGGGCGCCCTTCCCCGAGCGCGCACCGGACTCCTTGCGGGAGGCGGTGGTCGGCGCCTTCTCCTTGCGCATCGTGACGGTGCGGCGCCCACCGAGCACCTCTCCGCTGTCCTCCGTGAGCACGAGCGTCCCGTAGTCGCCCTCCACCGCGAGGAGCCCCAGCGCGAGGAGCTGGCGGACGACCCCGCGCCACTCAGCGGTGCCCAGCTCCGATCCGACGCCGAAGACCGAGAGCCCGTCGTGGTCGAACTGGATGACCTTGGCCGTCTTCTTGCCCTGCAGGATGTCGATGATCTGGCCGGCGCCGAACTTCTGACGCCGCTCCTTCGCCAGCCGCCACACGGTGGACAGCAGCTTCTGCGCCGCGACGGTGCCGTCCCAGGACTCGGCCGGGGTCAGGCAGGTGTCGCAGTTGCCGCAGGGCTCGCCCTTCTGACCGAAGTACGCGAGGAGGCGCACCCGGCGGCAGTCGACCGTCTCGCAGAGCGCGAGCATGGCCTCCAGGTGCATGGCGAGGGCGCGCCGGTGCTGCTCGTCGCCCTCGGAGCCGTCGATCATCTTGCGCTGCTGGACCACGTCCTGGAGGCCGTACGCCAGCCAGGCGGTGGCCGGCTCGCCGTCACGCCCGGCGCGGCCGGTCTCCTGGTAGTAGCCCTCGACCGACTTGGGCAGGTCGAGGTGGGCCACGAAGCGCACGTCCGGCTTGTCGATGCCCATGCCGAAGGCGATCGTCGCCACCACGACGACCCCGTCCTCCCGGAGGAAGCGGGCCTGGTTCGCCGCACGCGTACGGGAGTCCATGCCGGCGTGGTACGGGACGGCGTCGATGCCGTTCTCCACGAGGAGGGCTGCGGTCTTCTCCACCGAGGCGCGGGAGAGGCAGTAGACGACTCCGGCGTCCCCTTCGTGCTCGGTCCTGATCAGTTCGAGCAGCTGCTTGTGCGGGCTGTTCTTCGGGACGATGCGGTACTGGATGTTGGGCCGGTCGAAGCCGGCGACGAAGTGCCGGGCCTCCTCCAGACCGAGTCGCGCGGCGATCTCCTTGTGGGTGGCCTCGGTGGCCGTCGCGGTCAGCGCGATCCGCGGCACCTTCGGCCAGCGCTCGTGGAGCATGGACAGCGCGAGGTAGTCGGGCCGGAAGTCGTGGCCCCACTGGGCGACACAGTGCGCCTCGTCGATCGCGAAGAGCGACACCTTGCCCCGGTCGAGGAGCCGCTGGGTGCCCTCGGTCCTGAGCCGCTCGGGAGCCAGATAGAGCAGGTCGAGCTCGTCCGCGAGGAAGGCCTGCTCGACGGCCTGCCGTTCGTACGGATCCTGGGTCGAATTGAGGAACCCGGCCCGCACCCCGAGGGCCCTGAGCGCGTCCACCTGGTCCTGCATGAGGGCGATGAGGGGCGAGATCACGACGCCGGTGCCGTCTCTGACGAGGGCCGGGATCTGGTAGCAGAGGGACTTTCCGCCGCCGGTCGGCATCAGCACGAGAGCGTCGCCGCCGTCGACGACCTGCTCGATGATCTCCTGCTGCTCGCCTCGGAAGGAGCTGTAACCGAAGACGCGGTGAAGCACCTGCGCTGCCTCGGAGATCACGGCGGAACCGTCGGAAAGGACCATTCACCCACCCTATCGGCCGCCAAGGACACCCCCGGCCGCACCGAGTGAAACCTGTGGACAACCTCCCGCCGGCCCGTCCCCGCGCCGCCGGACTAGGGGGTGTCCTGCCGATCAGGCCGGATCAGGGAGCGGCGTCTGGTGCCGGGCATCGCAAGGCGGAGGAGGGAGGCATGGCGGAGCCATGCCGACCGACGACAACGCGGCGAGGCGCGGTGCCAGGCGTCGCGAGCCCGGCCTGATCGGCAGGACACCCCCTAGGCTCGATGACGGGCCCGGAGGCAACGTGCGAGCCGAATGCCGCGTCCTTCCGCACAGGGACGCATCGGCCGACACGCGGCCAGGCCACAGGGAACAGGACAGATCATGAGCGACAAGGCCCGTACTCTCTTCGACGCGCTCGACCTCGACCACGACGGCGCCCTGACGCGCATCGAGGTGATCAACGCCCTGCGGGCCAAGGGCCCCACCCTCGCCGCGCAGGGAGTGATCCCCTTCTGGGGAGTGGGGAGCGACGACGACGCCTCGGCGCTGTTCGACCAGGCGGACCAGAACGGCGACCGCGTCCTGTCGTTCGAGGAGTTCGCCGCGCTGGTGGACCGCCGCTTCGGCTGGTGACACCGGGCGGTCGCACGGCCGCACAGCGAAGGCCCCGCAGAAAAGCCGCACAGAAGACCCGCACAGAAGACCCGCACGGAGGAACCGCACAGACGAAAGTCGCACAGACGAAACCGGCACCGCGCCCTGGCGCACGATGCCGGTTCGGCCGTCCCCGAAGGATCGGTCAGGAGATCTCGGGGAGCAGCCCGGTGGCCGGCGCCGCCAGGTCGGTGAGCTGGTGGAGCTGGTTCACGTCGTTCAGCCGGTTGAGTCCACCGAGCTGACCGGCGATGCCGGGGAACGCGTCCTTGGACTCCTCGGGAATCCCGGTCGTGGCGAGGGCGTCGAGCTCGCTGACCGGATTGATCGGCGGACCGAGCGGGCTGGTGGTGGCGACGGCCTGTGCCGCGGACGCGCCGAGGCACGAGAAGGCGGCGGCGACGGCGAGGACTGTGGACATGCGTCGTGTAGAAATCACACCCTCACAACGGCCCGCCGCGCCGACGGACACGGTCGCCGCCCGCCCACACCGCCCGAAAGCACCACCAACGGGATGGGGCCGCGGCCTCGGCGGTCAGAACAGGCCGTTGGCGTGGGGCAGTTCGGCCGGGACCGGGGCGATGACGTCCCAGTGCTCGACGATCCTGCCGTCGGCGACGCGGAAGAGGTCGTAGTACGCCACCGGGACACCGAACTCGCCCTCGGACTGGAGCAGGACGAACTCACCCTCGGCGATGACCTTGTGGACGGTCTTGTAGACGAGGTTCTTGCCCTGCGCGGCCCAGTTCGCGGCGGCGGCGCCGAATCCGTCGAGGCCGTCGGCGGCCTCCGGGTTGTGCTGGTGGTAGGTCTCGGTGGAGACGTAGTCGGTCAGGACCGAGTAGTCGCCGCCGATCAGGACCTTCCGCGCGAACTCGGCGACCAGGGCACGGTTGGCCTCCGTCGTCCCCGGCTCGGTGATGTCGGCGGGGCCGTCGGTCTGCGAGCGGCCCGAGGCGGTGTCCGCGACCAGAGGCGTCAGGGCGTCCCAGTGCTCGACGAGCCGGCCGTCGCCGTCGACGCGGAAGACGTCGAAGGCGACCAGCGGGTCGGGGCCGAAGCCGTGGTACGTCCCGTGCAGGGCCACCAGGTCGCCGTCGGCGATCACCCGGGCGCCCTCGTAACGGAAGCCGTCGGGGAGAGCGGCGACCAGCCCGCGCAGGGCCTCGGGGCCGTCGGCGACGAGGGCGCTGTGCTGGATGTAGCCGGGGGCCACCCAGCGGTCCACGGCGCTCGGGTCCTTCTTCCCGAACAGCTCGCCCGCGGCGGTCAGAACGGTGTTCTTGGCGGTACTCATGACCAGTCTCCTCATGACGTCGTGCCTTGCTCTTTTCCGCCGTCCCGAGGGAGCCGGACGAGCCGATACCCCCAAGTTAGGGGCGCTGAGCAGCCAGACCTGGATACGCTGAGGACCAGTGATGGTCAAAAACCGACATGCCGCCGACCAGGGGATCCCCGAGGTCTCCTTCACCGCACCCGCCGGAACCCCCGCCGGGGTCGAGGTGCTGCCCCTGGCCGACCTGCGCCGCCGGGTGCCCGCCGAGCGGCTCGCGCTCCCCCAGCGGCCGGACTTCCACCATCTGATCGCCCTCTCCGGCGGAGCGCTCTCGCACACGGTGGACTTCACGGCGTACGCGCTCGACGCCGGCTCGTGGCTGTGGGTGCGCCCCGGCCAGGTCCAGCAGTGGGGCGACCTCACCCATGCCGAGGGCACGCTGATCCTGTTCCGGCAGGAGTTCCTCGACCCGGCCACCGCCTCGGGCGCCCGTCTCGAAGACCCGCACGCCCCTGTCCTGCGCCGCCCGCTGCCCGGCGAGGCCGCGGCCCTGCGGCTGGCCGCCGACCACCTCGCCGCCGAGTTCGGCGCGCTCGGGCATCTGCCGCTGGAGGTCCACACCGCGGCCCTGCGCCATCTGCTGTCCGTCCTCGTCCTGCGTCTCGCCCACCTCACGGCGCCCGTCGGCGGCCCCGTGGCCGAGCCCGACGCCACGTATCCACGCTTCCGTGACGCCGTCGAGCAGGACTTCACCCGCACCCGCCGGGTCGAGGAGTACGCCCGCGCCCTCGGCTACGCGCCCCGCACGCTCTCCCGCGCCACCCTCGCCGCCACCGGCCTCGGCGCCAAGGAGTTCATCGACCGTCGCGTCGTCCTGGAGGCCAAGCGGCTCCTGGCCCACAGCGACCTGCCCGCCGCCCGCATCGCCGACCACCTCGGCTTCTCCAGCGCGACGCACTTCAGCAAGTTCTTCCACCAGCGCACCGGGCAGACCCCGATCGCCTTCCGCGACGTGGTGCGCGGGCAGCCGGTCCGGGTGGCGCGACCCGGTCCGGCGCGGCGGCGCGGATAGCATCCGAGGATGCGCAAGCTGCTCGTCGACGCGGCCCACACGCTGGTGCCGCCGAAGGGGGACCGGCACGGGCCGCTGCCGCCCCTCATGCTGACGCTGACGGTCCTGACCGGCCTGGTGGACGCGGTGAGCTATCTGGGCCTCGGGCAGGTCTTCGTGGCCAACATGACCGGCAACGTGGTGTTGCTGGGCTTCGCCCTGGCGGGAGCCGCGGGCCTGTCCGCGCCGGCCTCGGTCGTGTCCCTCGCGGCGTTCCTCGTCGGTGCGGTGGCGGGTGGCCGGTTCGGCACCCGGTTCGCCGCGCATCGCGGGCGGCTGCTCGCGTCGGCGATGGTCCTGCAGGCGGTGCTGGTCGCGGCGGCTTTCGCCATCGCCGTCGTGGCGCACGACCGCGTGGGCACGCCGGGCCGGTACGCCCTGATCGTGGCCCTCGCTCTCGCGATGGGAACGCAGACCGCGGTCGCCCGGCGCATCGGCGTACCGGACCTGACCACGACCGTGCTGACCCAGACGCTGACCGGACTGGCCGCGGGGTCCGGAGACGCCGGCGACGAGGGGCCCCGGCCCGCTCGGCGGATCCTCTCCGTGCTGGCGATGGTCCTCGGCGCCCTCGTCGGTGCCCTGCTCCTCGATGCCGGGCTCTCGCTCGTCCTGGGGGTGGCGCTGGGGCTGCTCGCGGTGGCCGCCGTGGTCACGGGACGTCTGGCGGCCACCGACGCCGAGTGGGTCAGATCCTGACGTCCGCCGCGAGCGGCCCGGGCGCGGCGTCTCGTACGGCCTGGCCCGGCTCCGGTGCGGGGTGCCCCGGCTCCCGGACGGCCTGGCCCGGCTCCCGTACGGGATGACGACTCAGGATCGAGACGCGGTTGAAGGCGTTGATGGTGATCGCCACCCAGAGCACCGCGGAGATCTCGTCGTCGTCCAGGACCGCGCGCGCCGCCTCGTAGGCCCGTTCCTGCGCACGGCCGTCCGCCGGGTCCGTCGTGGCCTCCGCGAGGGCGAGGGCCGCGCGTTCGCGTGCGGTGAAGAGCTCGGTGTCCCGCCAGGCGGGGAGCACGCCGAGGCGCCGGGTCGTCTCGCCGGCCCGGAGCGCGGCCCTGGTGTGGACGTCGAGGCAGGAGGCGCAGCCGTTGATCTGGGAGACGCGAAGGTTGACCAGCTCCACCAGGATCCGGTCGAGGCCCGCATCGGACGCGGTCGCGCGGACGGCGTCGGCCGTACGGACCAGGGCCTGGTAGGCCGTCGGGCTCTGCTTGTCGAGGTAGACCCGTCGGCCGTCGGGGGCGTGTGCCATGTCGTTCACCAGGCGCTCCTTCGAGGAATTCGAGGATTCGAGGAATCCGTGCGCGTCACGGGTTCTGGGGCTATGATCATGCATAGTTGTTGAAATCGAAACTACATCGTAGGTCGAGTACGGACGGAGAGGGGTCGGGCATGGACGACACGGAGGTCGAGATCCTCGCCGCGCGAGACGTCCCGCTGGGTGGCCCACGCGCCATGACCGTACGGCGCACACTGCCCCAGCGGTCACGGACGCTCATCGGGGCCTGGTGCTTCGCCGACCACTACGGCCCCGACGCCGTCGCCGAGTCCGGCGGAATGGACGTCGCTCCCCACCCGCACACCGGTCTGCAGACCGTGAGCTGGCTCTTCAGCGGGGAGATCGAGCACCGCGACAGCCTGGGCAGCCACGCGTTCGTACGGCCCGGGGAGCTGAACCTCATGACCGGCGGTCACGGCATCAGCCACACCGAGGTCTCCACACCCGGCACCACCGTCCTGCACGGGGTGCAGCTGTGGGTGGCTCTGCCCGACGAACACCGCCACACCGACCGCGACTTCCAGCACCACGCGCCCGGGCCGATACGGCTCGAAGGGGCGGAACTCCGGGTGTTCCTCGGCTCACTGGCCGGCGAGACCTCCCCCGTACGCACCTTCAGCCCGCTCCTCGGCGCCGAACTCCTCCTCGACCCCGGCACCACGGTCACCCTCCCCGTCGACCCGGCGTTCGAGCACGGCCTGCTCGTCGACGAAGGAGACGTCCGCCTGGCCGGAACCCTCCTGCGCCCGGCCGAACTCGGCTACGTCGACACCGGACACACCACGCTCACCCTGACGAACGGGTCCGACCACCGCGCGCGGGCGGTCCTCATCGGCGGCACGCCCTTCGGTGAGGAGATCGTCATGTGGTGGAACTTCATCGGCCGCGACAACCAGGACATCGTCGAGGCCAGGGAGGAATGGGAGCGCGCCTCCGAGCGCTTCGGGCACGTCGAGGGCTACCCCGGCGACCGCCTCCCGGCCCCGGCCCTGCCGAACGCCGCCCTCCGACCCCGCGGAAACCCGCCCCGCGGCTGAACCCTCGCACCCCGACCCCCACACCCCCGACCCCTCGCACCCCTCACTCCCGAAAGGAACGTCATGAGCGAGCAGGAAGCCACCATCCCCGTCGCCCCCGTCGTCCGGCACGTCGACCCGCGGCACCGCTACGAGATCCTCGTCGGCGACCGGCGCGCCGGCCTCACGGCGTACCGCGACCGCGACGACCGGCGCGTCTTCTTCCACACCGAGATCGACGACGCCTACGCGGGCCAGGGGCTCGCCTCGATCCTCGTCGAGCAGGCGCTGACCGATGTGCGCGCCTCCGGGATGCGGATCGTGCCGGTCTGCCCGTACGTGGCGAAGTTCCTGAAGAAGCACGAGGAGTTCGCCGACATCACCGACCCGGTGACGCCGGAGGTCCTCCAGTGGCTGGACGCCCGACTGGCCCGCTGACGCGGGCACGGCGGAACGCCTGACCGGCCCTCGCTCAGGGGGCCGACGGGGCGAGGACCACGAAGTCGGCCTTCGACGGGTCCAGACAGACGGCGAGCCGCCCGACGCCCTCCGCATCGTCAGGGCCCATCTGCACGTTGCCGCCGCTCGCGGTGACCCTGGCGACCGCGGTGTCGCAGTCGGTGACCGCGAAGACGGGGTGCCAGTACGGCCGCCCGTGCGCGAGGGCGAGGTCCGCCTCGCTCACCTGCATGAGGCCGCCGTGCATCCGCTCCTGGGGCAGTCCGGCGGGGGTGATGATGGTGTACGCGCCACCCGCCCCGCCAGGCATCGGCATGTCGCTGAACTGCCAGCCGAAGACGCTGCCGTAGAACTGCTTCGCGGCCGAGGCGTCGCTCGTGTACAGCTCGGTCCAGGACAGTGAGCCCGGCGTGTCCACCTGCTCGACGCCCTTGTTCGAGCCCGGTTGCCAGACGGCGAACTGCCCGCCCATCGGGTCGCTGTACTGCGCCATCCGGCCCCATTCGTCGAGATCCATCGGCGCCACCCGGACCGTGCCGCCCGCGTCCTCCACCGCCCGGGTCGTCGCGTCCGCGTCGGCGACGCTGTAGTAGATCATCCAGGCCGAGCGCGCGCCCTGCTCCGTGAGCTTGCCGAGTCCGGCGACGATCTTCCCGTCGTTCCGGAACATCCCGCCTTCCATGTCCTCCCCCTCCCCCATGGACTCGTAGTCCCATCCGAGCACGCCGCCGTAGAAGGCCGCGGCGGCCGGGACGTCGGGGGCGCCGAGGTCGAGCCAGCAGGGCGAGCCGGGTACGAAGTCGGTGGTGATCATGGCGAAGGCCTTTCACGTTTCCGGGGTACGCACGCCAGGTACGCCCTCAGCCTCGCACCGGACACGACCCCTCGCGCGTCGACCCTCGCGGCCCGCCGCATCGACCGCCCGCCGCCCACAGCCCGCCGCCCGCCACGTCGACCGCTCCTGGCGCGCCCGCATGGGAGCCCTGCGCGAGGTGCTGGACGACATCGGCGAAACCGCCGCGACCGACGACGGCGACAACGGCAACCCCACCACCACACCGACGACCGCAGGAACCGAGGACGAATCCCCATGACCGCCGAACTCCGGACCATCCACTGCGACCGGTTCATCGCCCACCCGCCCCGGGCCGTGTGGCGTGCGCTCACCGACCCCGAGCTGCACGCGCGCTGGTGGGCCGCCGGGGACGTACGTGCGGAGGTGGGACACCGCTTCACCCTGGACATGGGGCAGTGGGGCCACCAGGAATGCGAGGTGCTCGCCGTGGAGCCGGAACGACTGCTGCGCTACAGCTTCGCCCCGGGGAGCCTCGACACCACCATCACCTGGCGACTTGAGGCCGAAGGAACGGGTACGCGGCTCTTCCTCGACCACGCCGGGTTCGACCTCGACTCGCCGCTCGGCAAGGCCGCGTTCGAGGGCATGGGACACGGCTGGCCGGGCCCGCTCGGGCGGATCGAGCCCGCACTGGACACAGCCGGCGAGTAGCCGCGTACAAGAGACGGGCCGAGGGCCCTCGGTCACGCGCTGGTCGCCCTCCTGGTTCGCCCGCGACCTGCAGCCCGAGACGCCTGCCAACACGCCTACCGGCACCCTCCCGACGCGCCTTCCCCTCCGCCGAGTGGTCGCGCCGGAGGGGAAGGGGGAGGCTTGAACTGAGCGCGTCCGGGTGTCGAGGGCGTAGCGAACGGTGCGCCCGCCCGGTCGGGAGAGGCGACGTCATGCGCATGCTCCTGAAGGTTCAGATGGACACCCCGGCCTCGAACGAGGCCATCAGACAGGGCACCCTGCAGAAGGTCATGGAGGAGACACTGCAGGAGATCCACGCCGAGGCCGCCTACTTCACCGTCGAGAACGGCTCTCGTACGGCGTATCTGTTCTTCGACCTGGGCGACCCCTCGCAGTTGCCGAAGATCTCGGAGCCCTTCTTCCGCCTGCTCCACGCCAAGATCCATTACTCGCCGGTCATGAACCCCGAAGACCTGCGCAAGGGCCTGTCCGCGATCACCCCCGCCGGCTGACCACCCCCGGCGCCCCGCCTTGCTCGACGCGTTCAGGTGACATCACCTGCCCCTGGTCGGTGACTCGTGCGCTTCGCGAGCGTTCCCAGACCCAGGCGGCGATGCCGACCCTGTTCCGGGCCCCGCCCGTACCGCCTCCACGAGCAGGGCAGGGCCCGAGCGCTTCAGCAGGAAGCCCGCAGGGCCGTGTTCACCCTGATGCTCATCGGCCCTCCAAAGGCATCGTCGCGGCGACCCGCCAGCCGCCTTCCACCCGCGCGGCGGTGACAGGGACCGATCGACCGTGCCTCAGCGGGTCGGCCGCATGCTCACCGAATCCGGAAGGTGATCCGCAGCCCTTCCTGTCCGGAGGTGTGCAGCACCGCCACGCCTGGCCGCACGGCGCGGACGTCCCAGGCGCGGAACCCCGGATCGGACTCGAAGTCGACCGGCACGAGGGCGATCGCCGTGCCGTCGACAGTGGGGGTTGCCGCGCGCCAACGGCCGGAGAGGCGCAGCTGGGTGGTGTCGCCGAGGGGGAGGGTGAAGGTGCGGCCGGTGTCGTCCTGGGTGAGGGCGGCCGGGGCGGCGGACGGCGACGCGGGTACCGCTGTCGTCGTGGTGGGGGAGGGGGTCGGCGGTGTCGCGGTCGAGCCCGGGCCGGGGGTGGACGTGCGGGTGGGCGGGGTCGGCCGCTCCCGCGGGGTGCCGTCGGTGCACGCGGCAACCGCCACCCCGAGGAGCAGGGTGGCGGCGGCGCGCGGCAGCAGCGACATCCGTGTCATACGAGCGGGATGTTGATGCAGGTGAGAATGGCTGCCTGGGCTGACAGCTGCTGCTTGGTGGCTTGGGGGTCGAGGCGTACCTTCTCGGCGTTCTGGACGGCCTCCAGGAAGGGGGTGTCCGCCTTCAGATCGCTGTCGGTGTCGACGAGTTCGTACGGGTCGAAGGCTCCGTTGGCGAAGTTCAGCCAGGCCGCCAGCAGTTGGCGGTCGAGGGACCGCTTCGGGTCCATGAGCAGGTTGAGGAAGAGGACGTTCGCGGCCTTGCCCTGGGTGGACACGTCGACCTTCTCGGAGAACACCGCGCTGGAGTGCTGGACGATCTTCAGGTAGCAGTCCAGCGTCTCCTTGCCGAGCCCGGTGAGGTCGCCGGTCAGGTACTTGACGTACCAGACGTCGGCGAGGAGTGACAGCGGGGCATGGCCCTGGACGATGAGGGGCGTCCCGTCGGTCCCGGTGCCGCCGTCGTCGTCGCGTGCCGTGAGGGACAGGTTGTACAGGCAGGGCTTGGTGTACGTGTGGGCCGGGGCGTCCGTCAGGTCGCGCGGCTGGACGCTGGGGCTGCGGGCGGGGTCGGTGCCGGGCGGATTGACGAGCGAGGTGGTCGTGGTGGGCGGTGTCCCGTCGCCCCAGGCCCAGCTCATGGTCTCGTCGTCGCTGCCGGGGTCGGTGATCCGGGCGGTGTACCGCTTCTCCTCGCCCGCGCGGACGACGAGGGTCCGGCCGCCCGCGAGCGGCACGGCACCGGTCTTGTCGAGGGCGATGGTCGGGTCGACGTTGGCGACGGTGACGTCGGCCTCTCGGCAGGTGCTGGTGTCGTCGTCGCTGCCGCAGATCTTCACGGTGAAGGTGCCGTTGTCGCCGAAGGCGATCTCGCGGCTGAAGGTGAGGGTGGCGTCGGGCCGGTTGTTCTCCAACTGCCCGGGCAACGCGACGGGCTTGCCGTCGCCGGGGTCGATGGTCGCGGTGAGCGGGTCGAGCCAGCCCGGGTCTGTGACCGTGCCGGAGACGGTGAGCCTGCCGCCCTCCTCGCGCGGGCCCTGGACGGTCAGGTTCACCGTGGGCGCCACGTTGGTGACGGTCACGGTCGCCGTGTCGGTGTCGGCTCCGGCGGCGTTGCCGACGCGCAGGCCGACGGTGTACGTGCCGTCCTGGCCGACCCGGTCGAAGAGCGGGCTGACGCCGGTCGCGTCGTCGTAGGCGCCGTCGCCGTCGAAGTCCCAGCTGTAACTGCCGCCGCCACCGGGGACGGTGGAGCCGCCGGCGTCGAGCCGTACATCAGAGCCTTCCTTGGTGGTGTACGGGCCGCCCGCGTCGGCGGTGGGCCGGCAGCTCGCCGGGTGGTCGGTCGCCGGGTTGGCCTGCCCCTGGCTCGGCGAGGTGGCGCTCGCGCCCATGCCCCGGCGGGCGAACACGCCCCACAGCAGGCACTGGTTGGCGCCGCCGTGGTTGGCGCGGTCGGCGGCGAGGATGCCGTCGCGGGCGTCGAGGAAGTCGGGCGAGGACGGCGTCTGCTTCATGCCGTCGACCATCAGCTGCTCGTGCCGCTGCTTTCCCGTGGTGTACCCGTACGCGCCGACGAGCGCGGTGCGCATGTCCCACATGGTGGTGGCCCAGATCTCGCCGTCGGAGTGCACGCTGCAGGTGCCGTCGTCGCAGAGGTCGGCGTAGGTGAGGTGGCTGTTGTCGTACGCGACGCGGCGTATGCCGGTGGGCCGGCCGTTGTTGTACTCGCCGTACACCGGGTCGTTCCAGAGGGAGGTGGCCACCGCGTCGCTCCAGCCCTCGCCGAGCGCGCCGGTCTGCACTCCGTCGCCCATGTCGCCGCCGCCGACGAGCCGGTGGGACAGGCCGTGGCTGTACTCATGGGCGACGGTGTCGCCGTTCATGGCCCGGTGCACGTTGTGGTTGTCGCAGGAGGCGCGTCCGACGAAGAGCCGCATGGTCGGGTTCTGGCCGTCGGCGGGGGTACCGAAGTTGGCGTTGCAGGCGGAGTCCCCGTTGGCGTCGAAGTCGACGTAGACCTGGACCCGGTCGCCGCCGGCGCCGCCGTTGCCGAGGTTGTCCTCCTGGAAGTTGCCCGAGGCCTCGTCGAAGCCGAGTCCGTAGAGGTGGTCGTGCATGCGGTTGGCGTAGTAGAAGGCCTGGGTGACGACCGCGTCCCGGTCGGTGGTGAGGTCGGTTCCGCCGCTCGTACGGAAGGCGTCCGTGAAGGTGTAGGCGAAGTGCTGGTACGCCGGGTCTCCGGCCGCCGGGGTCTGCGGCTGGTGACCGAGGGTCTCCACGCCGTCGAGGTCCTGGGAGACCTCGCCGTTGTTGCCGGTGGTGACCCGGCCGGTGACCCAGGAGCGGCCGAGGCCGCTGAAGGGCACGGTCGCCGCGCTGCCGAGGGTGGGGTTCTGGCCGGTGAAGACCCGGCCCTCGGGGCCCTCGTTGCTGGTGAGGTCGGTGCGCTGGAGGACGGTGCCGTTCCCCGCGTCGACGACGATGTCGTACAGGTGCTTGTTGTCGGCGGTGAGCGTGGTCCGCCAGGCAGGACGGGCGGTGCCGTCGGCGAGCGGGAAGGTGACCCGGGTGGCGGTGGCGGTGGTCGCGCCGGATGGGGAGTGGGATGGGGCGCCGGACGGGGAGTCGGTGCCGACGGAGGCCGCGGCCCTGTCCAGTGCGGCGGCCTTGCCGAGGACGGCCGTCCCGGTGGCGCGGGCCTCCGCGACGAGGCTGCCGGTGACGGTGAGGATGCGGCCGGAGGCGTCGACGGCGACCGAGAGACGGGCGCCGTGGACGGGGACGCCCCGGTCGCTCTGGCCGATGAAGACGTGCCGTACTCCGTTGTGCTCGGTGCGGTACGACGTGACGACGGTGAGGGCGTCCAACTCGGCGGCGGACAGGCCGTAGAGGGCCGCGTGCTCGCGTATGTGGTCCAGCGCGAGGCTCTGCGGATCGGTGGCGCTCGTGGCGGTGAGCGCGTTGCGGCCCTGCGGGGTGAGCAGCCTCGGCGTACCGAACCGGCCCCAGCGGATCGCCGCGCCGTCGAGCTCCTGGGCCGCGCGCAGTTGCCCGGCCGTGGGCGTGACGCGCTTGTCGCCGCGTACGTCGATGTTCGGGTACGGCAGATCCGGCTGCTCCTGGGCCGGCCTCTTCTGCTCACCGGGGCGTTCGGCGGCGCCGATCACGGCGGCCGACGGTGTGGTCGTGACGGCCGGTAAGGCGAGCAGGACCGCTCCGATGAGCAGTGTTCGTGCGCGCGTCGACAGGCGTGTGGGTGGCATCGGACTCCCCCGTCCGTTGACTTCCTGACTGCGGACCGGGGACAAGCTATGTGCGCATGACAAGGGCGCGGAAGGACGCATACCGCCCCGCCCGGGTGGCCGACGACAGGCCCGTCACAACTGGCGGAGATCATTCCCCGTGATCAGCGACGTTCATCGGACTGTCCGCCGGGGGAATCCAGCGCCCACGACCAGGAAAACGCATCACATGGAGAGGTGGTGAAGGATCCGACGGCCGGGGCGGACCGTCGACCATGTCGACCCGGTGACACACCGGGACTCCGGCCGCCCGACGACGGACGGGGCATCGCTCAGCGCCGACCCTCCTCCGGTTTCCAGCCCCACACCGTGAGCATGCCGGCCGACAGTGCGGCGCATTCGTCGGAGCCCAGGTATCGGATCGCCCCGTCGACGGCAGCGTCGTCGACGCGACCGGTGGCGATCATCGGCGCCCTGCTCCGCTCCCACGTGTCCGCCCAGAAACGGCTGATGGGACTGCCGGGCAGCAGGGGCGGCACATGGATCTCGGCCCCGACGGAGACGAGGCCCGCACCGCGCAGCAACTGCGGGTAGGCCGGAACCCAGGAGACATCGGTGCCGATGGTGTCCCGCAGCGCCTGCCACATCGCCCGCATCACCTCCGTGTACGGCGTGCCGGGCGCCCGGTCACTCGTCAGGTCGACCGCGTCGCTGAGGACCAACACACCTCCGGGCTCGACGAGTTCGGCAAGCCGGGCGATCAGACGCTCGCGCTCGGGAAGGTGCATCAGCACGAAGCGCGCGTGGACGAGCCGGAACCGGCCGGGGTCGAAGTCCGGGGCCGTGATGTCGGCCTCCAGCATGTCGAGTCCGGAAACGGGCCGCTCGCTCAGAAAACGTACGTCCCGGTCCACGGCGAGCACGCCCGTCACCCCGGCCTCTTCGAGCAGCCGACAGGAGACCGTGCCGGTGCCGGCACCCACGTCGAGGCACCGCCACCCCGGGCCGGCCCCGAGCGCGCGCAGCCGCGCCATGGTGGTGTCGTCGTAGGCGAGGGCGCCGAAGTCGATGCGCTCACCCTCACCCGCCTGCCCGGGAGGGAACACGGTCTCGCCGTAGCGACCCTGACGCGGTGCGTCCTCACGCAGTGCGTCCCCGCCCGGCGCGTCCCCACGCGGCGCGGTGGTCACGTCCGCCCCGAAGTGGCGCCGGGGTTCTCACCCTTGGCGCGCTCCGGCTCCCGGCCGTCGGCAAGGTACTGGAACAGCGGGTCCTCGAACAGTTTCATGGCCGGATCTCTTCGCACGAGAGGAAGGTGGATGTCGGGCGGCCGGTCGTGAGGCCGACCCCGGGTTCGATCCTCCACCGGCCGCCACCCTCGCGGCCGAGGCGCGCCGCGCCTGAGCCGATCGGGCGCTCCGAACTCGCCCCGAAGCCCGCTCGGTGCGCTCGAACCGGTCCACACCATTGACAGGTCCATCTCACTCTCACCATTCTTGAGAGCGCTCTCAAAACGTTCTCGTCCACACGGATCTCCCGCTCCCCCACTCCCCCACCTCCCAGGAGCCCCCACGTGTCCGCACGCCGCAGGCGCACGCGCGCCCCACTCCTCTCACTGGTCGCCGCCGCGCTGATCAGCACCGTCGTCACCCTCGCCGGCCCCTCCGACTCCGTCGAGGCGGCCGTCCCCGCGACCATTCCGCTCACCTTTAAGAACAACTCCGGCCGTGGCGACCAGGTCTACGTCTACAACCTCGGCACCGAGCTCTCGACGGGCCGGCAGGGGTGGGCGGACGCGAACGGCACCTTCCATCCCTGGCCGGCCGGAGGGTCCACGCCCGTTCCCGCGCCCGACGCCGCCATCGCCGGCCCGGCCAACGGCGGGTCGATGACGATCCGGCTGCCGAAGTTCTCGGGGCGGATCTACTTCAGCTACGGACAGAAGCTGGTGTTCAAGCTGGCGACGGGCGGGCTCGTACAGCCCGCGGTGCAGAACCCGAGCGACCCGAACAGGAACATCCTCTTCAACTGGTCCGAATACACGCTCAACGACTCGGGCCTCTGGATCAACAGCACCCAGGTCGACATGGTCTCGGCGCCGTACGCGGTCGGCGTGAAGCGCCCGGACGGCACCGTCGTGAACACGGGACGCCTCAAGCCCGGCGGCTACCGGGGCTTCTACGACGCGCTGCGCGGGCAGCCGGGCGGCTGGGCCAACCTGATCCAGACCCGCGCGGACGGCACGGTGTTGCGCGCGCTGGCGCCGGGCCACGGAATCGAGGCCGGCGCGCTGCCGTCGGGGGTGATGAACGACTACATCAACCGCGTCTGGAGCAAGTACGCCACCTCGACCCTGACCGTGACGCCGTTCGCGAACCAGCCCTCGGTGAAGTACTTCGGCCGGGTCTCCGGCAACGTCATGAACTTCACGAACAGCTCCGGGGCCGTCGTCACCTCCTTCCAGAAGCCCGACTCCGACAGCATCTTCGGCTGCTACAAGCTCCTCGACGCGCCGAACGACCAGGTGCGCGGTCCCATCTCCCGTACCCTCTGCGCCGGTTACAACCGATCCACGCTGCTCACCAACCCGAACCAGCCGGACACCTCGTCAGCCGGCTTCTACCAGGACTCGGTGACCAACCACTACTCCCGCAAGATCCACGCCCAGATGGCCGACGGAAAGGCGTACGGCTTCGCCTTCGACGACGTCGGCGCGCACGAGTCCCTGGTGCACGACGGCAACCCGCAGCAGGCGTACGTGACGCTCGACCCGTTCGACTAGACCTGTCGGCACCACCGACCGAGGGGCCGTTTCAGATCCTTCTGAAACGGCCCCTCGCCGTGTGCCGGAGGGCAGCTCCCTCCTGATGCGGATACGGCCAATGGGAGGGACGCCCTCCGGCCGTGGGGCGCCCGCCCCCGAAACCCGTGCGGGGCCTGTGATCCGGAGGGGTCGATGCGCGCCGACGTGCGCCGGTGTCGCGGAAGCATCGATCCGCCGTCACGGTGCCGTCACACCACCGTCGTGGCCCCATCAAACTCGCGGCCCTCCCGATGGCTTGAAACCACGCGCCTCAATCCCCTACGCCCGCGCCGTCGTTGATCACCTCACATACTGCGCTGACCGGCGTCGGGCGTCGTTGCGCCCCGGCCGGAAAGACCACTCGACCTCATCCCAAGCTCCTGGGGGAGACTTGCGCGCACAAGTGCACAGAGCACGCGCCTTCACCATCGCGGCGGCCACCTCGGTGGCGCTCGTGGCAGGCATGACCGGCCCCGCGACCGCGATCGTCACGAACGCGGCGAACCCGGCGGCCACGCCGGACATCACACACGTCGACGGCAACCGGCGGATCCCGCTCATCACGGGCGACCGCGTGGTCGTGGACGCCAAGGGCCGGATGGTGGGCTTCGAGTCCGCCGCGGGCCGTGAGCACATACCCGTACAGGTGCAGCGCATCAAGGGCCACACCCTGGTGGTCCCGAGCGACGCGCAGCGCCTGATCGCCGCCGGCAAGCTGGACCAGCGACTCTTCGACCTCGACGTGCTCACCGACGCGCAGCTGCGCAAGAGCCATCGGGACGGGCTCAAGCTGATCGTGCAGTACGAAGGGGGTGCCGGTGCCGCACGGGCCGAGGTCCGTACGGCCGGCGACACCCAGCTGCGGCGCACGTTCCCGACCATCAACGCCGACGCCATCCGTACGTCCCAGGACGACGTCGCCAGGGTGTGGGAGGCGCTGACCGACCGCCGGGCCAGCGGCGCGCGCGCCACCGCCTCCGGCATCGGCAAGGTGTGGCTGGACGGGGTCCGCGCGGCGAGCCTGGACCGCAGCGTCCGGCAGATCGGCGCCGACAAGGCGTGGGAGTCCGGGTACGACGGCACGGGCGTCAAGATCGCCGTGCTCGACACCGGCGTCGACAGGACCCACGAGGACCTCGCGCCCCAGGTCGTCGGCGAGAAGAACTTCTCCACCTCCCCCGACGCCGTGGACCGCGTCGGACACGGCACCCACGTCGCGTCCATCGCCGTGGGCACCGGCGCCAAGTCCGGTGGCCGGTTCAAGGGCGTCGCCCCCGGCGCCAAGGTGATCAGCGGGAAGGTCCTCGACGACCAGGGCTTCGGTGACGACTCCGCCGTCATCGCGGGCATGGAGTGGGCCGCCGCCGAAGGCGCGGACGTCGTCAACCTCAGCCTCGGCGGCCCCGACAGCCCCGGCACCGACCCGCTCGAAGCCACGGTCGACAGGCTCACCGCCGAGAAGGGCATCCTGTTCGCCATCGCGGCGGGCAACGACGGCGAGTACGGCGCCGAGACGGTGGGCTCACCGGGCAGCGCGGACTCCGCGCTGACCGTCGGCGCCGTCGACAAGGACGACAGGATCGCCTCCTTCTCCAGCGTCGGCCCGCGCGTCGGCGACGGCGCCGTCAAGCCGGACCTGACCGCGCCCGGCGTCGCCATCACCGCGGCCGCCGCCGCCGGCAGCGCCATCGACACGGACCCGGGCACGCCGCACCCCGCGCCGGGGTACCTGCAGATCGACGGCACCTCCATGGCCACCCCGCACGTCGCGGGCGCCGCCGCGATCCTGAAGCAGCGTCATCCGGACTGGAAGTCCGCCGAGCTCAAGGGCGCGCTGACCGGGTCCGCCAAGGGCGGCGACTACACCGCCTTCCAGCAGGGCTCGGGTCGCGTCCAGGTCGACAAGGCGCTGACCCAAAGCGTCGTCGCCGAGCCGGTCTCGCTGAACTTCGGCGTGGCGCAGTGGCCGCACGCCGACGACCGGCCCGAGACCCGGACGCTCGCCTACCGCAACCTCGGGACCAGTGACGTCACCCTCGACCTGTCGGTGTCCACCCTGGACCAGAAGGGCAAGCCGGCTGCGGCCGGGTTCTTCACGCTCGGCGCCTCGAAGGTGACCGTGCCCGCCGGTGGCAGGGCCGAGGTCGACCTCGTCGCGGACACCAGGGTCGGCGACACCGACGGCACCTTCTCGGGCTACGTCACCGCCACCGGCGCGGGCCAGTCCGTCCGCACGGCCGCGGTGGCCGTCCGTGAGGTGGAGTCCTACGACGTCACGGTCAGGACCGTCGGCCGTGACGGCGCCGACGCCCAGAACTTCTCCAGCACGCTTTCCGGTGTCGGTGGCCCCGCCGCCGGCTTCCAGGCCCGCGTCGACAACGAGCCGGGCAGCCACACGATCCGTGTCCCCAAGGGCTCGTACACCTTCAACACGGCCGTCTACCAGGATCCCGACGACTACACCAAGGGCACCGACTGGATCGCCCAGCCGAAGCTGGAGATCTCCGGCGCCACCACGCTCACCGCCGACGCGCGGACCACGAAGCCGGTGGACCTGACCGTGCCCGGCATCGACCGGGCGGAGTCCGCCGGCACGTACTACGAGGTCGACACCGAGATCGGCCGTGTCGGCAACGGCTGGGTCCTCAGGGGCTTCACCGGCTTCCGCACCGCCCACCTGGGTCCGGCCGTCACCGACGGCTCGCTCCTGCAGACGTGGGACGCGCACTTCCTCAAGGACGCCACCACCCAGTACGCGGTGGCCTTCGGTGGCGGGACCAACCGGATCGCGACCGGCTACACCAAGCACGTGAAGGCGAACGAGCTGGCCACGCTCAAGGTCGATATCGGTGCCTCCGCCCCCGGCAAGTCCGCCCTCGTCTCCCCGTACCCCCATCTGCCGGGCGCGCCGGAGGGCAACGGGTTCTCCGCGACGCAGGCGGCGCCGGGCACGCGGACGTTCCTCGTCTCCACCGGCGACGATGTCGAGTGGCTCACCAGGTTCAACCAGGTGGGCGAGCCCGATCAGTGGGGCTACCCGGCCTTCGAGGGTGCCTACGAGATGGTCCGGCCGAAGCGCTACGAGGCCGGCAGGACGTACCGGGAAACGTTCAACACGGGCGTCTTCGGCCCGCTCCTGGGCGAGCGGATGGGCGTGTTCCGGACCGCTCCCGACCCGACGTCGGGTAAGCAGCAGCTCGTCGGCTCGGTGCCGCTGTTCGCCGACGGCGGGGGCCACGTGGGTCTCACGGCGGACACCTCGGCCACGTCCACGCTGTACCGCGACGGCGTCAAGGTGGGCGAGAGCGACGACCCGCTGAGCGGCTCGCGTCCCTTCGCGGTCGACGCCTCCGACGCCGAGTACCGGCTGGTGACCTCCGCGGAACGCCCGGCGAAGACCGCCGCGGCCTCCACCCGCGTCGAGACGAGTTTCACGTTCCGTTCGAAGCCGGTCACGGCCACCACGGCGCTGCCGGTGTCCACGGTCCGCTTCGGAGCCCCCGTCGACCTCACCTCGCGCGCCCCGGCTCTGGCGCCGGTCGTGGTCCCGGTGACCGTGCAGGGCTCGGCGGCCGGGAAGAACCTCAAGTCGCTGAAGGTGTCGGTGAGTTACGACAACGGGAAGACCTGGAAGCTCGTGCAGGTCCTGAACGGCCGGATCTCCGTGAAGAACCCGGCGAAGGACAACGGCATCTCGCTCTCCGCCGTGGTCACGGACAAGCAGGGCAACACGTCGACGCTGGCCATCCACAACGCGTGGCTCGGCAAGTGACGCTGTCCGGCTGACTGTTCCCACCGGACGTGGCGTCACCACCTGAGGTGGTGACGCCGTACGGCCGAGTGGCGCCGTCGGGCCTCGGACACGTCCGGGTCCCGCACGGGCACGCCCGGGTCTCGAAGCCGAGACCCGGGCGTTTTGCTCAGCGGTTGGGCTCCTGCATGGTGACGCAGTGCGCGCCGCCGCCGCCGTTTCCGTAGAGGCTGTCGAGGTTGAGCTGGACGACGGGCCTGCCGTAGGCGGCGGCGATCGCCGTCTTGGCCGCCGCGTCCTTCGCGGTGTCGCCGAACTGGGTGGTGATCACCGCCTGGTTGGTCACCGTCCAGTTCATGTAGGAACTGAGGAAGTCCCCTCGCTGGCCCGACGGGATACGGGGCAGGGAGTCGGGCCCTTCGATGGTGAGGACCTGCAGTCGGCGCCCCCTGGCGTCGGTGGCGTTCACCAGGACGTCGCGGATGGCCGCCGCGTTGGCGGTCCAGACGTCCGGCCGCACGGCGCCGGCCAACTGCACCATGACCACACCGGGTTTGATGTAGCGGGCGGTGCCGTCGATGTGACCGTCGGTGACGTCCTCCCCGGTGACGCCGGGCAGCCAGATCATCTTCGATGCGCCGAACCGGGAGAGCAGCTCCGCCTCCACCTGGCTCCGCGACTTGCCGGGGTTGCGGTTGCTGTTCAGCCAGCAGCTCCCGGTCGCCATGAGCGTGCCGTCGCCGTCGTACTCGATGCCGCCGCCTTCACCGACCACGGAGGCCTTCGCGAACGGGACACCCGTGTAGGCGGCGACCCGCTGCGCGACCAGGCGGTCCTTGGCGTAGGCGGAGGCGGGGAGGCCGTAGAAGGTCGTGGCGTTCTCGCCCCAGGCGTTGAAGTTCAGCCCGAAGGAGTCCATGCCGCCGGCTCCGTCGACGCGGAACAGCGGACCGGTGTCGCGCATCCAGCAGTCCGAGACGGGGATCGAGCTGATCACCGTGACCGTGGACCCGCAGGCGGTTCTGGCCTGCGAGGCGGCCGACGATCCGTCCGCGCACATGATGACCGGCTCGTACCTGGCCACCTCCTTGGCGAGCTTGGCGATGTCGGCCTGGATCTTGGACAGCAGGTTGCCCCAGATCGTGTAGCTGGACGGCCAGGACATCCAGGTCCGCTTGTGCGGCGCGTCCTCTCCGGGTACTCGCCAGGAGGCGGCCAGGGCCGGCTGGACGCCGCCGAGTACGGGCCCCACCGCCAGTGCGGCGGCGGCCGCACCGGTCCGGGCCAGGAGGGTTCTGCGGGAGATGCCCGGCTTGTCGCCGTCGTCGTGCTGTGTCTTCACGTGATGCTCCTTCTTCCGGGAGTTCTGTACGTGCAGCGCGATGTGCTCAGTGAAGTGGCGCCAGCAGCCCCTCCTCTCGGACCATCCGACGCTCGGTGGCCAGATCGAGGCTTCGGGCAAAGATCCAGTACAGGCCGCCGGCCACCGGCAGGCCGACGAAGACCGAGCAGTCGACGCCGCCGAGGATCTCTGCGACAGGTCCGACGTAGAGACCGGTGATGACCATGAACGGGGCCATGCAGGCCAGACCGATCCCATAGGCGAGGTTTCCGCGCCAGCCCCAACGGCCGTAGATTCCTCGCGGGTTGAAGATCTCCTTCACGACGTACTGGCCGCGCCGGACGAAGAAGAAGTCCACCAGGTTGACGGCCGTCCAGGGGATGAACAGGTACGTCAGGACGACCACCACGTTGGCGAAGAACCAGTTGAAGCGGTCGATTCCGACGAGGGTCGAGATCGACCCGACGGCCACCAGCATGATCCCGATGGTCACGACCCGGATGGCCCGGGTCGGCTTGACCGGCCGGAACGAGTCCACGATCGAGATCATGGTGAGGCTGCCGCCGTACTGGTTGATCGCCATGATCGAGAGCAGCCCGATCAGCAGCACGACGACGGCGACCGTGCCGAATCCGCTGAACAACCGGTCCCCCGCGAGCTTCAGCGCGGTCACCGGGTCGGTTCCCTCGGGCGCTCCGGCCGAGACGACGGCGCCGAGGATGAACACCCAGATCCCGGAGACCGCGCTGGGCAGATAGGTCCACCAGAAGGTGCTGCGGACGGAGACATCGGGTCTGAGGTAGCGCGAGTAGTCCGAGACGTACGGCGCCCAGCCCAGCTGGAATCCGGCGACGAAGACGAACACGAGCATGAACGGCGCGAGTTCGAAGGGGCCGGCGTCCCAGACGCCGGCGGGCAGCCCTCCGCCGAGCAGGGCGGCGGCGGTGATGGCCGCGGTGACCACGACGAAGGGCCAGGTGAGCCATCTGTTCAAGCGGTGGATCCAGTCGTAGCCGAACAGGGCGATCACGGTCGCCACCCCGGCGGCCAGCAGATATCCGATCCCGTTGGGGATCCCGGTGAGCAGGTTCACGGCCTGTCCGGAGAGCAGGGCGTCGGAGGTGTTGAAGCCCACGTAGTTGACCAGGGCGAACACCCATACGGTCAGCGCGGCACCCACGTACCCGAACTGTGGTCGGGACTGCACCAGTTGAGGCAGGCCCAGCTGAGGACCCTGGGCCGAGTGGAACGCCATGAAGAACGTGCCGAAGAGCGAGCCGAGGACGGTGGCGATCACCGTCCAGACGAGCGAGGCCCCCATGGAGAGCGTCACGACGCCGGTCGCGAGACCGGTGAGATTGAGACTGCCGACGAACCAGATGGCACCGACACTCGAAGGCTTGCCGTGCCGTTCCGCGAGGGGCACCCAGTCGATCGAGTGCTGCTCGATGCCCGCAGGAGGTGCGGAATCCCCGGTCTTCGAGGCGACTGGCCCCATCTGGCCTCCTAGGTAGGGGGCGGCCCTCGGGGCCACCCGACCGCCCCGCCAGCCAGAGCTGGTAGGGCTGCGCCACCCTAGGGATTGACTTAATTTTCAGTCAACACATCTCACACAGGATTCGTCGAACAATTTTTCGCAATGCGCCACTTCGGCGATCAGGCTCCCCGAACCACGACGATCCGGAAGGGGCGCGGACATGATGTCCGCCCTGCCCACGCCCAACGGCGAGCTCCATCCCGGCCATCTCGGTGGCCCGTTCCCGGCGGCCGACGCCCTGGCCCGCCATCTGCGCGCCGAGGGCCACCGGGTCACCGTCTTCTCGGCCACGGACGGCTGGGAGTCGTACGTCCTTCCCGCCGCACGGCGGGAAGACCGGACGCCGGAGGAGACCGCCCACGACTACCACCTACGCATCCGGGCCGCACTGGCCGCGACCGACTGCGCCCGACGTCTTCCTCGACGTCCATGACGAGCCGGCCGCACACCACCATCGGGCCTGGCACCACTGGCTCACCGAACGGCTGGACGAGCGCCGACGCGTCGAGGTGCGCGGCGAGCGGCTGCTCGCCGACGCGGCCGGTCCTGTGGGCGACACCGCGGTCGCGCGGAGCGCCGGGTAGCTGCCGGCGGCTAAGAACCCGTTGTTGTTCCGAACGTGGTAGCTGGATTTCTGCTGGTGGGAGTGGGTTCCGTTGTGGTGAGGCAGGGATAGGGCGTCTTGTTTCTCCGTGACGGTGGGGTGGCCGATGACGTCTGTGCTGGGTCTGCTGGAAGCGAAGGAGACGGCTGCGCGTGAGGTGATCGAGAGGCTGCGGGAGGAGGCCGACCGGATCGTGGCCGAGCTTGGGGAGGCGGAAGAACGTCTGGAGCGGCTGGTCATCGCGCGGGAGACGGTGGCCGAGGTCCTTGGCGGGCCGGCCGGTGCCCGGCGGCAGGCCGCGGTGAATGGTGCGGATGCCGTTGTGGCCGGGGTCATGGTGGTGCCGTGCCGTCGAGAGGGAGTCTCTGCCCGTGTCCTGCCCGAGGATTATCAGCGGGTCATGGCCGTGCTGGATGCCGAGGCATCCATGGGTGGGGTGAGGGCCAGGGCTCTGACCGTCGCGTTGGGGCGGGAGGAGGTGCCCGCGAAGATCGAGTGTGTGCGGTCGATGGCGAAGCGGCTGGTGGCCCGTGGTTGGGCGGCTGAGGAGACACCCGGGGTGTTCACCCCGGCCGCCGTGTCGAAGGAACCTTCGGCTGCCGCGTGAGTGCGGGGCGCCCGCGGGCGAGACGGCGTCCCATGATCATGGTCATGGACCACATGACCATCGTTTCGTGGGTGGCGGGCAGGCGTTCGTAGTCGCGGACCAGACGGCGGCGGTGCATCAGCCAGGCCAGTGTGCGTTCGACGACCCAGCGTCGGGGCAGGATCACGAACCCCTTCTGGTCGTCACTGCGTCTGACGATGGTCAGCGCGAGGTGGAGGGCGTCCTTGGCCCAGCCAACGAGCCGGCCGACGTAGCCGCTGTCGGCCCACACCACAGCGATCTTGCGGTGCAGTTCACGCAGTCTTTCCAGCACGGGCGTGGCCGCGTCGCGGTCCTGGACGGACGCCGCGGTGACCCTCACAGCCAGGAGAAGGCCGCCGCAGTCCACCGCGATGTGGCGCTTGCGGCCGCCTACTTTCTTGCCCGCGTCCCAGCCGCGTGAGCCGGCGCCGACGGTGTCGGCCGCCCGCAGGGACTGTGAGTCGATGATCGCAGCCGTCGGCTCCGCTTGCCGGCCCTCCAGTTCGCGAACCCGTGACCTGAGCCGGTCGTGGAATTCGTTGATCAGGCCCTGGCGGCGCCAGCGGCGGAAGAACGCGTAGACGCGGTCCCACGCGGGGAAGTCGGCCGGGATCGCCCGCCACTTGATGCCGTTGTCGAGGAGGTAGCGGACCGCGTCGAGTATCTGCCGGTGGCAGTAGCCCTCCGGCTGCCCGCCCCGGCCCTCCAGCCACGCCGGAACCGGCAGCAGCGGACGGACGGCCGCCCACTCCGCGTCCGACATGTCCGACGGATACCGGGGAACCCGCTGGCCATGATCGGCGGCATTCCCGTACGCGTGCGCGATGCAGTCACACGACGGAGCGGCAGGGTTGGACGCAACGGGCGCGGACGCGTAGAACTGCGGCAACAGGGTCGCTTGGAGCTGCTCGGATGGGGTCGCACCCCCGAGCTACCAAGAGGCCCTGCCTTCATGCCCGGACCACCCGAACATCACCCAACCCAGAACCCCGTTCGAGCCAAAACACCCACACGCTCGATGGAACAACGGGTTATGAGACGGCGAAACGCCGCGGCTTGCCGGGGCGTTTCGTGCGTGCGCTCAGTTCAGCGCAAGCCGTCTGTGTCGTCGTGCTCTTCGCCGACTGGGAGTGGCCGACGGTCCTCCACCGGGTCATCGCTGTAGATGACCGCGGAGACCGCGCTGTCGTAGGCATCGTCGAGGCCGTTACCGCTTGCGCCGAGCATGTTCTCCCAGTCAATTCCCATACCTACAAGCCTACCCGTAGTGTTCGAGGAGCCGAGCGATGTGGGCGTTGAGCTCGTCCGCCTGGGCAAAGATCGCAGCTTCCTCTCCTGGGAGGATGGGCCGCGCGGCCAGCCTCGTCATCGGGCTAGGGTCCGTTCACTCGTGGCGGTGACTACGGCTGTTGAGTTCTCCACGCTGGCAGCCCAGCGCCCGATCGCGGACTCCTGGCGCTGGGTACGTCGCCTGGATGTTGGGCCAGACCGACGAGTGGGGCCATATCCATTTCGCGCCAGCTGCCATCTGCCCAGCGCCTCGCTGGCGTGGTGGGCTGATCAGCAGCGCCGACCTGGCCTCACGCGGTACACCGTCTCGGGCCTGCGCGTGGTGGTTCACCCGTCGGGGCTGGTCAGCTTCTCGACGTTCCGTGCCGCCTTCTGCTGCTGGGCCTGCGCCTTAGCCGCCGCTCCCGCGGCTTCCCGCGAGCGGGCCGCTGCTTCCGCGCTCGCCGTGCGTGCCGCCTCCAGCCGTTCCGTCTCGGCTGCCGCCTCGGCCAGCCCCGCGCGGGCCGCCTCGGCAACAGGGTCTCCTGGAGCTGCTCGGATGGGGTCGCACCCCCGAGCTACCAAGAGGCCCTGCCTTCATGCCCGGACCACCCGAACATCACCCAACCCAGAACCCCGTTCGAGCCAAAACACCCACACGCTCGATAGAACAACGGGTTCTAAGCGGATGCCGATGACTGAGCGGATGGCGACGCGGTCTTGTCGCGCCAGCGGACGAAGAGCTGTTCCGGGTCCCCCGTGTAGGACCAGGGCACCTCGGTGGCCCGGTTGTCCAGCAGCCGGAAGACGACGCCCGCCCGGTCGGCCATCGCCGCCTTGACGAGGCCGTGCGCCAGGTAGTTGAGGTCGGCGACGTCCTGTGCCCGGGGTACGCGGTGGGCGACCCACTTGTCCAGCGCGTTGCGAAGGTCCCCGAGGGCCCGCGCCTCGCTCCAGTGATGTGTCAGACCGAGGACGGCCTTCCCCTCCGTCCGCACCCGGTGCCGGTAGTGCTCGGCACGTGCCACCTGAGCGAGGATTGGGAGCGGCGATCCGTACGGCGCCGAACTCGCCACGTCCCAGGCAAAGTTGAGGGCCGTGCCGTACGAGCCGTGCCAGCGGGCGGAAAGGTAGCGCAGCGCCTGGTGGTGGCCTTCGCGGTGGTACGGATCCCGGGTGAGGATCTCGTTCCACCAGGCCGACATCTCGGGGTGCCCGTTCGGGTGGAGCCTGCCCAGGGTGAGCAGCGAGACCCACGGGTGCGGATCGGCGGGCGCGAGCTCGGCCGCTCGGTGGCAGAGTCCGGCGGCCCTCTCCAGCCTTTCGGCGTCGGGTGTCCGCCCCGCGCGGGCGGCGGCGAACAGCCGCATCACTTCGGTCTCCGCGCGGAGTACGGCGGCGTCGGGGTTCCGCGGTTCCGAGGCCTGCCACAGGTCCACGGTGCGTCTGCCCGCCGCGGCGTCGGCGAGCAGCCGGATACGGTGCGCCCGCCGGTCCCAGTCGTCCGGGGTCCGGGCGAGCAGGTCGCGGGCGCCTTCCCACCGGCCCAGAAGCATGTCCTCGCGCCCCTCGGCGAGTGCCGTGTCGCCGAATGCCGGGTCGTAGACGGGCGCTGAGGTGCTGCGGCGCAGCCAGGCGGCCATGGCGGTGCTCCTTCGTACGGGTTCCGGTTCGTGCGGATTCCGATTCGTACGGATTCCGGGCGGCGCGGTTCAGAAGTCCGACAGGAGGCCGTCCCGTCGGCCGTCGGCGGGGCGGAGTTCCGGCAGGTCGTCCGTTGCGTACGCCTCCACGGCGGCCGCTTCCTGCGGATTGAGCGGTCGGAGGTGGAAGAACGCCCGCCCGGCCTGGAGGCGGGCGATTCCCAGCGGGATCAGCCCGACGGCCAACGCGCCGAGGCCGATGGCCAGTTGTGTCCCGGACAGGGTCCGGACCGAGGCCACGAAGACCCAGACGTTGAACGCCACGCCGGCGAGCGGCCACAGCCCCAGGAGGATCAGATTGCCCGGCGAGGAGAACAGCACGCTACGGAAGGCCACGGTGACGGTGACGCCGGCCAGCGCGTAGTAGAAGGCGATCAGCAGGCCGATTCCCATCAGGGCGTCGTCGAGGATTCCGAAGCCGGGGGCGGTGAGCGTGATGAGCGTCAGGGTCGTCACCGCGACCGCGCAGACGACCAGCGTGGAGGCCACGGGGGTCTTCCGTCGTGGGTGGACCCGGCCGAGGAACGAGGGGACCGTGCGGTCGCGTCCCATGGCGAACAGCGTGCGGGTCGCCTGAAGGAGCGTGGTCTCCAGCGTGGCGACCATGGCCAGCGGTACGGCGAGGGCGAGCAGGGTGCCGCCCACTCCGGGCCAGGCGGCCTCGCCGAGCTTGAGAAGGAAGCTCGCGTCCGTCGCGGTCACGGCGCCCGGCCCCAGGAGCACGTTCACGCTGACGGTCAGGGTGAGGAGCGTGGTGGCGACGACGAGAAGGCCGATCAGACCGCCCAGGCCGGAGCCGCCCCGGCCGCTGCGGGTCTCCTCGCTGAGGTTCGCCGTCACGTCCCAGCCCCAGTACAGGGCGCCCACGATCAGCGCGCCGGCGGTGAAGGAGTGGGTCGCGTCGAAGTGCTCGAATCCGAACCAGGAGAGGGAGAAGGCGGCGGCGTGGGTGTCCTGCGTCAGCGCGGTGACGGCCACGGCCAGCAGAAGCGCCAGTTGTGTTCCCACGGCGACGGCACGCGCCCCAGCGGCGATCCGGGTACCCGATGCCACGAGGGCCGCGATCAGCAGGAACCAGCCGAGGCCGACCCCGGTGGCCAGGACGTCGTTCCGGGCCAGGTCCTCGTCGAAGAGGGACAGGGTGGCCATCCCCGCGGGAGTCGTCGAAGCGATGATGAAGAGGACGGTCGCGGCGACCACGGCCCATCCACTGAGGAAGCCGAGGACGGGGTGCAGGGTCCTGGCGACCCAGGAGTACGTGGCGCCCGCGTTGACGTCGAGCCGTCCCAGGTATCGGAAGGCCAGGGCGATGCCGACCATGGGGATCGCGCCGTAGAGCAGGGCGGCCGGAGCGGCGAAGCCGACCGTCGCGACGAGAGCGGGAATCAGCGCGACGACGATGTACGCCGGTCCGCAGCCCGCGACCGCCATGACCACGGAGTCGAAGGTCCCCAGGGCCCCCGCCCTCAGCCCGCCCCCGCCACTGCTGGACCTGTCGTTCACCCTGTGCGCCTTTCCTCGATGGTGGTGGGACAACGGCCGTACTGTCAGAAGCCGTTCGGCCGGCCCGGGGACCACGCGCGATGCCCGTCGGCGCCCGCGCGGTCCCCGGTGGCCTGAGCTACCGGCTCTACCGGCGCTACCGGGCGGGCTGCTGCTGGGTGACGCAGTGGATGCCGCCGCCGCCCGTGCCGAGGCGGTCGATGTTCAGCTGCTCGATGACACGGTCGGGGTAGAGGCGGGCCAGGGTGGCCTTCGCCGCCTGGTCCGCGCGCGTGTCCCCGAAGTGGGCGCTGATCACGGCGCCGTTGCAGAGGTAGAAGTTGGCGTAGGAGGCGAGGAAGTCGTCGTTGGTGGAGCGGATCTTGTAGTAGTCCGGGCCCTGGAGACGCATCGTGTCCATGGGGGTGCCGTCGGCGGCCGTGGAGCCGGACAGGATGGTGAACTGCTGGCGCGCGTCCCGGGCGTAGGCGTCGGTCTCGGACGACAGCGGCATCTGCACGAGGGCCTCGCCGGGGGCCAGGAAGCGGGACGTGGCGTCGACGTGGTCGTCGGTGATGTCCTGACCCCGGACGCCGTCGAACCAGATGACCTTGGAGGCGCCGTACGCCTCGCACATGGCCGCCTCCAACTGGCGCTCCGACACCCCGGGGTTGCGGTTGCGGTTCACGAGGCTGCTGCGGGTGGCCATGAGCGTGCCGGCACCGTCCTGCTCGATGGCACCGCCCTCGCCGACCAGGTCGGCGTAGGTGATCGGCACGCCCACGTAGGAGGCGATGCGTCCGGCGACGAGGGCGTCCTTGGCGTGGGCCTGCTTGTTGCCCCAGCCGTTGAAATTGAGGCCGACCGCGTCCAGACCACCGGCGCCGTCGGTACGGAAGACGGGCCCGGAGTCGCGCATCCAGCAGTCGTCGACGGGGACCGAGCTGATGACGGTGACCGAGGAGCCGCACAGCTGGCGGGCCTTGGCGGCGCTTCCGGAGTTGGCGCACACGATGACCGGCTCGTACTTCGCGATCGTACGGGCGATGAGAGCGATGTCCGTCTGGACGCCGCTCAGTTTGTTGCCCCAGATCGACGTGCTGTCGGGCCAGGCCATCCATGTACGAGTGTGCCGGGCGTCCTCGACCGGGACCCTGAGGGTGCCGGCGGCCGTGGCGGCGCCGGCCTGGAACCGGGTCGCCGCGAGGGTCGCCGCCGCGGCGGTCGCGCCGGCCGCGATCAGGAATCCTCGCCTGTTGAGACCCGGTCGGGCGTGGCGGTTGGGTTCGGATCGGTTCACTGCTGCCTCCTGCTTCAACTCCCCGCGGAACGTCCGCGGTTGGCCGGAAAACTAAAACTGACCGAGCGCTCGGTCAATATTTTGGACAGTACTGCTCGGCATCGCTCGGCCCCGACGGCCGGCATCGTCGGCCCCGGACCTCTCAGGAAGCCATGAAGACCGCAGGTGGCGGGCACGGAGCCTGACTAGAGTGAGGCCATGGCAGCATCCGCGAAGAACTCCCGGAATCCCACCGCTCCCGCGCCCCGAACCCGGACGACGGGCGCGACACCGCGGTCACGGGCCTCTGCCAAGGGCGAGCAGACACGCGCGCGACTGATCGCGGCCGCCCGCACCCTGCTGGCGGGCGAGATGAGCGAGCGGTTCACCACCCGTAACGTCGCGGCGCTGTGCGGGGTGTCGCACGGGATGTGCCACTACCACTTCCAGGACCGGACCGACCTCGTGGTCGCGGTCATCGCGGACATCCGCCCCGAGTGGATCTCTCCTCTGGAGGAGGCCGTCGCCGCCCCCGGCACCTTCGCCGAGCGCGCCGAGCGGGTGCTCGACCTGCTCGGCAGGCCCGAGGGAACGGATCTCGCCCACCTCCACTCCGCCCTGCACTGGCACGCGTTGAACGACGACCGTGTACGGGAGTCCCTGGAGGTGGAGTACCGGGACTGGCGCGCCTGTTTCGTCGCTCTCTTCCAGGTTCTGGCCGACGAGCGTGGCGGGGACCTCGACCCGCGCCCCCTGGGCGAGGCCGTCGCCGCGGCCGTCGACGGACTGGCCGCGGTGGAGTCCCTGGACGCCGGGGTCGACTCCGGGGCGGTCATCCGTACCCTGGTCCTCACCCTCGCGGCCAACGCCTGAACCGGCCGCCCGCTCCCCGCCGGCCCCGACGCGCGTTGTCAGGCAGGCCCCTGGAGCGCCCGGCGAGCGGCCGAGATGCGCTCCGGGTCCCAGCCGGGGCGGGGCACCGACTCCAGCAGGAGCCGGGTGTAAGGGTGTTGGGGATCGGCGAGCACATCGGCGGTACGCCCCGCTTCGACGACTGCCCCGTGTCGCATCACGATGACGTCGTCGGTGACGCACCGCACCACTCCGAGGTCATGGGTGATGAAGAGGTAGCCGACCGAGGTCTGCTCCCGGATGTCGGCGAGCAGGTTGAGGATCTGCGCCTGCACGGACACGTCGAGTGCGGCGACCGCCTCGTCGAGGACGAGGACCGCCGGCTCCACCGCCAGGGCCCGCGCGATGGCCACGCGCTGTCGCTGGCCGCCCGAGAGCTGACGCGGCAGCGCGTCGGCGGCCCGGGTGCCCAGTCCGACCTGGTCGAGCAGTTCCCGGATCCGCTCGGCGTGGTCCCGCTCGGGGAAGTGGAGCCGCAGCGTCTCGCGGAGGGCGGACTCGACGCTGGTCCTCGGGTCGAGCGACAGGAAGGGGTCCTGGAAGACCATCTGGACCTCACGGGCGCGGGCGAGACGCTGCGCGCGGCCACGGCCGCGAAGGGTCCGTGACCGGCCGCGTACGTGGACCTCGCCCTCGTCGGCCTGCTCCAGGCCGACGACGATCCGGGCGGTGGTGGTCTTTCCGGAGCCGGACTCCCCCACGATGCCGAGCGATCCGCCGTGCGGCAGAGTGAAGGACACGTCGCCCACGGCCCGTACGGCTCCGAAGGTCCTTCGCAGGCCCCTGACGACCAGTACGTCGTCGGCGTTCTCGCCGTACCACGCGCCCTCGGCCCGCCCGGTGCTCTCGGTGCTCTCGGCTCTCACGGCGTTCTCAGGCATCGACGACACTCCCTTGGAGCCGGTCAGTGTGGTGACAGGCCGCCTGGTGTTCGGGCCGTCCCGGGGCGGGGGACGGCAGCGGGGCCTGCTGGGCGCACAGTTCGGTGGCCAGCGAACAGCGCGCGGCGAAGGCGCAGCCGGTCAGCGCCGTCCGGAGGTCGGGGGGCTGACCGTCGATGGCGGCGAGGCGGCCTCGCGGGTTCTCCAGGCGGGGGGTGGAGGCGAGGAGCGCGGCCGTGTAGGGGTGGCGGGGGCGCGCGAAGATCTCTTCGGCGGGGCCGCTCTCGGCGATCCGCCCGGCGTACATCACGTACACCCGGTCGCTGATGGCGGCGGCGAGGTCGAGGTCGTGGGTGACGAACAGCAGCCCGGTGCCGAACCGTTCGCGCAGCCGGCCGAGGAGAGCCACGACCTCGGCCTGGGTGGTGACGTCGAGCGCCGTGGTGGGCTCGTCGGCCAGCAGGAGGGTGGGGTCGCCCATCAACGCGGCGGCGATCATGACGCGTTGCAGCATGCCGCCGGACACCTGGCTGGGGTACTTGGCCAGGGCGGCGCCGTCCAGGCCCACCGCTTCGAGGAGTTCGACAGCGCGGGCATCCGCCTGCGCGGCGGTCATCGTCCGGGTCAGGCGGACGCTCTCGGTGAGGAAGTCCCCGATACGGCGCAGCGGGTTGATGGCCGCCCGCGGGTCCTGGAAGACCATGGCCACGGTGCCGGTGCGCAGTGCGAGCAGCCGGTCGCTGTCCAGGGTGAGGACGTCGTGGCCGTCGACGACGACGGTGCCCTCGGTGACCGCGCGCGGCGGCAGCAGGCGCAGGGCGCTGCGTGAGGTGAGGCTCTTTCCGGAGCCGGACTCGCCGACGAGGGCGACGGTCTCGCCGGCGGCGACGGTGAGGTCGATCCCGTCGAGGACGGGCCGAGCGGTGCCGGGCAGGGTGATCCGGAGCCCTCGGATGTCGAGGGCAGGCCTGTCGGAAGTGTTCATCGGTCTCTCCTGGCGACGCGGTCGGCCCAGCGCTCGCCGACCACATTGAAGGCGACCACGGTCAGCACGATGAGGACGCTCGGCAGGATCGCGGACAGCGGGTAGCCGTGCTGGACGGCGGTCTGCCCGTCGAAGACCATGCGGCCCCAGTCCGGGGTGAGCGGCGGTACGCCGAGGCCGAGGAAGGACAGGCCGGCCAGGTCCATCAGGGCGTAACCGAAGTTGATGGTGGACTGGGCGAGGACGACGGGCGCGATGTTGGGGAGGATGTGGCGCAGACAGATCTGGAGTGCCGAGTGGCCCTGGACCTGGTACGCGCTGACGTAGGGGCGGGTGCGTTCGGCCAGGACGAGGGAACGCGTCAGCCTGCTGACGTAAGGCAGATAGGCGAGGGCGAGGGCGATGACGGGTGCCAGCAGCCCCTCGCCGTAGATCGAGATGATGAGGATCGCCAGGAGCATGCCGGGGAAGGCGAAGACGAGTTCGGTGCTGCGGGACAGGACCGAGTCGAGCCAGCCGCCCCGCCAGGCCGCGGCCGTGCCGACGGCGACACCGGCGAGGGTGGAGAAGAGGACCACTCCGAGGGGGCCGAGGAGCGAGGTGCGGGCTCCGAGGAGCAGCCGGGACAGGGTGTCGCGGCCCGCGGCGTCCACGCCGAGCAGGTGCTCGGCGGAGGGTCCGGCGAGCGCGTTCCCCAGGTCGACCGCGTTGGGGTCGTACGGCACGACCAGGGGGGCGAGGAGCGCTCCGGCGACGACGAGGACGACGAAGCCCAGGCTGAGGAGGTGGAGCGGGGACCGGGCCGTGCGGATCTTGGCGAGGCCGGGCCGACGGGTGAGGACGGCGGTCATGCGGAGGACCCCTTCGATCCGAGGGTGATCCGCGGGTCGACCAGGGGGAGCACGAGGTCGACGATGAGGTTCACGATCATGAACAGGGCGACGATGATCAGCGAGATGGCCTGGACGGTCGGGAAGTCCTTGGTCGTGGTGGACAGCTCCAGGAGCTGTCCGATGCCACCGATGCTGAAGGCGGTCTCGACGAGGATCGTGCAGACCAGCAGGGTCGAGACGATGAGGCCGCCGGTGGTGAGGACGGTGCCCAGGGAGTTGCGGAACACATGGCGGCGGATGACCTGGCGCTCGGGCACGCCCCGGCTGCGGGCCACCGTGACGTGCTCGCTGTCGAGCGCTTCGAGCATCGCGGAGCGGGTGACCCGGGCGAGCATGCCGATCAGATAGAGCGCGAGGGCGATCGACGGCAGTGTCAGGTGCCACAGTTTGTCGAGGAATCCCTCGCCGGCGCCGCCGCTCGGGAACCAGCCGAGTTTGACGGCGAACAGTGCCTGGAGCAGCACCGCGGCGACGAAGGACGGGGTGCCGACGGCGAACGTGGTGGTGACGAGGACGGCGGAGTCGGTGGCGCCGCCGCGTACGGCGGAGACCCAGCCGAGCACCAGACCGATGACCACGACCACGACGAGTGCCATCGCGATCAGCAGCAGGCTGGTCGGCAGGCGGTCGGCAAGGAGCCGGGACACGTCCGTGCGGTACGTGATGGACCGCCCGAAGTCGCCCTGGACCATGTCGCCGAGCCAGGTGAGGTAACGGACGAGGAAGGGCTCGTCGAGGTGGTACTGGGCGTTGATCGCGGCGAGCGCCTCGGGCGAGGCCGAGCGGCCGGAGAGCAGGAAGCTCGCCGGGCTGCCGGGCGCCAGGTACATGGCGCCGAAGACGACGAACGACGCCACGAGGAGGGTGGCCGCCATCTCGGCGGCCCGTCGGACGGCGAATCTCACGAAGTTCACGGCGCGGACCCCACATCGGCGGCCCACGGGTAGTACATGTACGAGATGGTCGTGGGGGCGCCGGTGATCCGCTTGTTGAGGAAGACGGCGGTGGGCCATTCGGCGACCGGGATCCACAGCAGCTGCTCGGCGGCGTGCTTCTGCAGCTCCGCCTCGATCGCGAGGCGCTTGTCCGGGTCGTACACGGAGACCGCCCGGTCGATGCCCTCGTCGTACTTCTTGTCGCTGTACCCGGCGAAGTTCATGTAGGCGCCGGTCTTGAAGTTCGTGAGCAGGTCCAGCGGGTCGGTGATCGAGTCGTAGTAGGTGAGCGGGAACATGTCGATGCCCTCGCGCGCCTCGGGGTCGGTGAACAGTGCGGTGAACGCGTTCGGGGCGATGGTCTTGAGCTGGATGTCGAGACCGATCTGGGCTCCGGCGGCCTGGACGGCCGTGGCGAGGAGGGAGACGTCCTGGCCGATCGAGCTGGTCGCGACGGTCAGGGTCTTGCCGGTGGCGCCGGCCTCCTTGATCAGTGCCTTGGCCTTCTCGATGTCGGGCGTGACATTCGGGAGGGCGTCGAGGGCTTTCTTCCTGGTCTGTTCCGAGCCGGCGGCCCAGGCGGCACGGGTGGTGAGCGAGTTCGTGACGGTTCCCACGCCACCGAGGCCGGCCTTGACGAACCCGGAGCGGTCCAGGGCCATGGACAGCGCGCGCCGGACACGGATGTCGCCGAGCGGGCCCTTCATGTTCGTGATGTTGACGTTGACCGTGCTGAGGCCCTCGCCGAAGTAGAGCTTTCCGACGCCGCTGCCCCTGAGGCGGGCGTAGCTCTCCGTGGGGATGAGGTAACCGCCGTCGGCCTCCCCGCTGAGCAGGGCGTTCGTACGGGCGGAGGGATCGGTGATGAACCGGAAGACGGCCTTGCCGGACTTGGCCTTCTTCCCCCAGTAGTCGTCGAAGCGGTCGAGCTCGACGGACTGGCCCTTGTTCCAGGTGCCGAGCTCGAACGGTCCGGTACAGGCGAGTCCCCCGGAGGTGCCGTAGTCCTTGCCGGCCGCTTCGACCCCCGCCTTGGAGGCGACCACACCGGCGGCGGTCGCCATGTACTGCGGGAACTGCGAGTCGGGCTTCTTCAGCTTGACGGTGACCTGGAGCGGGCCCGTCTTCCGTACGGAGGCCACGTTCTGGAAGTTCTGCGCCCAGGCCGCCGCGTTGTCCGGGTCCGTCTGGCGGCCGAGGCTGAAGACGACGTCGTCGGCGGTCATGGTCCGGCCGTCGTGGAAGCGCACCCCGCGCCGCAGGTCGTACACCCACGTCTTCGGGTCCGGGTTGGAGGCCTTCTCGGCGAGCCCGGGTTCGAGGGTGAGGCCCGGCGTCCAGCGCATCAGGCTCTCGCACACATTGGAGAGGATCGTGTTCTGCGGGTAGTCGAACGCCACGGTGTAGTCGAGCGTCGGCGGCTCCGCGTACACGGCCCAGGTGAAGGAGTCGATCTCGCCCTTGGCCGCGGGCGTGGTCTTCGAGAGGGTGAAGTCGCCGGTGCTCCCCCCGCCCTTGGGCGGCCCCGAACAGGCCGCGACCAGGGCCGCCGCCGTCAGGAGGGCGGCCGCGGCGGCGCGGCGGCGGCCGGCCGGACGGCCACGGGAGACGCTGGTGCGTCTGCTGGTACGGGGTACGGGTGTGGTCATCGTCGCGCTCTCTTTCCGTACGGTCTGTGCGTACGCGATGGGGGAGGCTGCCGGACCGCGGGGACGGCCCGGCAGGAGCGGTCGGTCCGGGCTAGGGGGCGTTTCGAAAGTCCCGGGTGCTGTGCGGGACTTTCGAAACACCCCCTAGGCGAGGGGACGGGCGACGGGGACCTGCTGCGTGATGCAGTGCACTCCCCCGCCACCGAACGCGATCGCGAGCGCCGGCACGCCGACCACCTTGCGGCCGGGGTGGGCCGCGGCGATCACCGCGAGGGCGGCGTCGTCCTGGGGCAGGCCCGCCACGGGGACGACGACGCCGCCGTTGGCGACGTAGTAGTTCAGGTACGACACCTCGACCTCGCCCTCGGCGACGTCGACGAACGCGGTCTGCGTGACGTCGACGATCTCCAGCGGCCGGCCCTGGGCGTCGGTGCTCGCCTCCAGAACCGCGCGGTTGGCGCGCATCCGGGCGTAGTCGGGGTGCGCGGGGTCGTCGGGCAGCGAGACGACGACCTTGCCGGGGGCGGCGAAGGCACAGACTCCGTCGACGTGACCGTCCGTCTCGGTGTCCAGCAGGCCACCGTACGGAAGCCAGACAACCTTACGGACGCCCAGCTGCGTTTTCAGCTCGGCCTCGATTTCGTCCCGGTTCAGGCCGGGGTTCCTGTTGGGGTGCAGCAGGCACTGCTCGGTCGTGATGAGCGTGCCCTCACCGTCGACCGTGATCGCCCCGCCCTCCAGGATCATTCCGGAGGGGATGCGGTCCACCCCGAGGTGCTCCAGGAGCAGGCCGCTGACCCGGTCGTCGGAGTCGTAGGGGTGGTGCTTGCGGCCCCAGGCGTTGAAGCGGAAGTCGACGCCGGCGCGCCGTCCTTCGCCGTCGAGCACGAACAGCGGCGCGGAGTCGCGGAACCAGGAGTCGTCCAGCGGAAGCTCGACGACGGTGATCTCCGGGCCGCACCAGGTCCGGGCTTCGTCGCCGTGGCCGGGCGGGGCGACCATCGTCACGGGCTCGAACTCGGCGATGGCCCGCGCGACGTTCGCGTACTCCTCCTTGACGTCGTCCAGCACACTGCCCCAGAGGTCGGGGCGGGTGGGCCAGGCCATGAGGCAGCGCTCGTGCTCGGACCACTCGGCGGGCATTCGGAATGCGGTCATCGGAGATCTCTTTCTCGTGGATGAAATCTTCCTCTCGACTGAAAATTCAGTCAAGAGAAAAGTCGGGGAGTGTTCACCTTCGGAACGGAGGATGGTGCGTGAGCTGCAGAAGGAAGGGCGACGGCGGTCAGAGGAAATAGAGGCGGCTGAGCGAGACCTCCTGGGCCGGCTCTGAGCGCAGGGGCTCCCCGTCCAGCGTGACCAGGCCGCTGCGCCCGTCGACCTGGACGTCGCCCAGGCGCGTGTTGCCGATCATGTCCGCGGGGCCGATGCCCCGGGTACCGCGCACGGCGACCCTGCGGCGGCGGGTGGCCATGGCGTCGTACGGGCGGCCGAAGGATCCGGACTCGGCGGCGGCGCGGCTGACGAAGGCCACGGAGAGGTCGGCGGGCGTGGCGCCGTGCGCGCCGAACAGCGGTCCGAGGACGAGCGGTTCACAGGTGTCCGTGGCGGCGTTGGGATCGCCGGTCACACCGTAGGCGGGGAAGCCGTTCTTGATGACCATCTGCGGCTTGGCGCCGAAGAACGGCGGCCGCCACAGCACGATGTCGGCCATCTTCCCGACCTCGATCGAACCGATCTCGTGCGCGAGGCCGTGGGCGATCGCCGGGTTGATGGTGAGCTTGGCCAGGTACCGCAGCACGCGCGCGTTGTCGTCGTGCGCGCTGTCGCCCTCCATGGGTCCGAGCTCGGCCTTCATCTTCCCGGCCATGGCGAAGGTCCGGCGTACGGTCTCGCCGGCCCTTCCCATCCCCTGCGCGTCGGAGGAGGTGATCCCGATCGCGCCGAGGTCGTGCAGGACGTCCTCCGCCCCCATGGTCCCGGCCCGGATCCGGTCGCGCGCCATGGCGGCGTCACCCGGCAGGTCGGTCTTGAGCGCGTGGACGGAGACGATCATCCCGTAGTGCTCGGCGACGGCGTCACGGCCGAAGGGCAGGGTCGGGTTGGTGGAGGAGCCGATGACGTTCGGCACGCCCGCCATCTTCAGGACGTTGGGTACGTGCCCGCCGCCGCAGCCCTCGATGTGGAAGGCGTGGATCGTCCGGCCGTCCAGGACCCGCAGGGTGTCCTCGACCGAGAGGCATTCGTTGAGGCCGTCGCTGTGCAGGGCGACCTGCACGTCGTGCTCCTCCGCCACCCGGAGCGCGGTGTCGAGGGCCCGGGTGTGGGCGCCCATGTCCTCGTGGACCTTGAAGCCGGACGCACCGCCCTCGGCCAGCGCCTCGACCAGCGGCGCCGGGTCCGAGGACGAACCACGGGCCAGGAAACCGATGTTGACCGGCCAGGCGTCGAACGCGTTGAACGCATGGCGCAGCGCCCACGGCGAGTTCACCCCGACGCCCCAACTCGGCCCGATCTCCTGCCCGATGATCGTGGTGACGCCGCTCGCGAGCGAGGCCTCCATGATCCGGGGCGAGAGCAGATGGACGTGGGTGTCGACGGCTCCGGCGGTGGCGATCATGCCCTCGCCCGGGATCATGGTCGTCCCGGTGCCGACGACGACATCGACGCCGTCGACCGTGTCGGGGTTCCCGGCCCGGCCGATCGCGTGGATGCGGCCCTCACGGATGCCGATCGACACCTTGCGGATGCCGAGGACGGCGTCGATGACCAGCACGTTGGCGATGACGACGTCGCACGTCTCGCGGACGGCCGCGGCCTTCAGATGCATTCCGTCGCGGGCGGTCTTGCCGAAGCCGGCCAGGAACTCGTCGCCCGGCTGCTGGGAATCCGACTCCACCCGGACGACGAGCCCCGAGTCGCCCAGCCGGACCCGGTCCCCCGCGCGCGGGCCGTGGACGGTGGCGTACTCGTACGGGTCGACGTGCCGGCTGACGCCCGGCGCACAGTGGTCGCTGTGCCTGGTCGGCTTGCTCACAGGGTCGTTCCTTCCAGAGCGGCGGCAGCGCCGCTGTACGCAGCGTCGGCGCCGTTCACACCATTCACACCGTTCACACTGTCCGAGGCGTCCGGGCTGTCCGCGCCGTGCTCGCCGTCCGCGCCGTGCTCGCCGTCCGCGCCGAGGTAGCCGCAGGCCACCGCCCTGCGCAATGCCTCCGCCTTCGCGCCGGGTGCGTCCAACGGGCCGTCGACCAGACCGGCGAATCCGATGGCGACACGAGCGCCGCCGATCGGGACCAGGCCCACCTCGGCCTCGCCGCCCGGGTCGAAGCGGAACGACGACCCGGCGGGCACGGCGAGCCGCATTCCGTAGGCGGCGGCGCGGTCGAAGTCCAGGCGCGGGTTGGCCTCGAAGAAGTGGAAGTGGGAGGTGACGCTCACGGGGACGGTCGCCGTGTTCCGTACAGGGAGCGTGAGGGCCGGCTCGGGCACCTCGATGATGTCCGGGGCGGGCAGCAGGGCGCCCGGGGCGCCGTCGTTGCGTTCCTGGGCGCCGAACGGCTCGGCGATCGCGGCGAGCCGGGTGCCGTCGTCGAAGACGGCCTCGACGTGGATCTCGGTGACCACGTCGACGACCCCGGGCAGCACGTCGTCGGGGCCCAGGACGGTGCGTCCGCGCTCGATCGCCTCCGCCAGGCGCAGTCCGTCACGGGCCGCCTCGCAGACGGTGTCCGCGATGAGCGCGGTCGCCTCCGGGACGTTGAGCCGCAGACCGCGCGCGTGGCGGGCCCGGGCGAGTTCGGCGGCGGTGAACAGCAGCAGGCGGTCCCGCTCGGTGGGAGTCAGCGGCATGTCGGCCTCGCGTACGTCACGTACATGGGGGTGCTTCCTTCCTCCCCTGCGAAGAGGCGGGGGAGAGCCAGGGGGCGGGCGCTGCGCCTCGGCCCTGTGCTCGACACCGTGAGGGTGGGTGAGCGGGGCCGGCGGAGCCCGGCAATGCCCCCACTGTGACACTGACTGAAAAACCAGTCAAGATGTTGGATGAAACGCTGCCCCGACAGGGAACACGCCAGAGAACGCGGCAGTGAACACGGCAGAGAGGAAGGAGAGGAGGGGGCGAGTGATGCCCCCGGATCAGCGGAGCCCGGCCAGCTCCGCGTCGATGGCACCCCGCAGCAGGGTGCGCGCGTGGTCCGCCGTGATCCCCCCACCGAGCCAGCGCATGCTCAGCCCCTCCAGGAGGGCCGTGAGCCGCTCCCCCGCCGCGGCGAGCGCGGGCGCCGGCGCCATGGGCAGGACCTGGCCGAGCAACCCGGCGACCTCCTGGGCCCACGCGAGGGTGGCCCTGGCGAGATCCTCGCGCAGCAGCTCGTCGAAGACGGCACTCGCCCGCAACTCGCCCCAGGCCGCGCTGTTCTCCCGTACCTCGACGGTGTCCTGGAGCTCCAGGAGGAGTGTCTCCTCCAGTTCTTCGCGCGGACTCAGGGGCGGAGCGTCCGGATCGCGGTCGGTCGTGTAGCGCTCGGCCCGCTCGCTGATGAACTCCAGCGTGTGGCGCAGGATCCCGGAACGGTCCTTGAAGTAGTAGTAGATCAGGGCCGTGGACACGCCCGCCTCGGCGGCGAGCTCCTCCACACGCAGCCCGCGGATCCCGCGCCGGGCGATGACCCGGGCAGCCGCTTCGAGGATCTGAGTACTACGAGATGCCATGCGCGCACCCTACCCGGCGGCATCCCGGCGGATCCCACGGCCTGCGAACGGGTGCTCGATGCCCACAGGCCTCGCTACGACTGCAAGGTGACAGGTGGTGGGACCGATGGACCCTGGACGTCCAGGACGATCGCGGTTCCGGCGACGGTCCGGTCTTCGTGCATGGTGATCACTTGACCGGGCTGCAGCTGCTGCCACTTCGACGGGGAGAGCGGGGCGAGACGCACCGTGGCCTGCCCTCCGAGCTCCATGAAGGGCGTGAACTCCACCCACAGGGCGGCTACGCAGAGGTCGGGTTCGCCTGTCGGGGTTCTCCCTCCGATGTTCCACATCGGTCGCAGGACGCCGGCTCCGGAGAAGGGTGTCTGCCGGCGGGCCTCGTGGGCCGGTCGGAGGGTGAGGTCGGCTCGGATGATGCCGTTGCGGGATTCGAAGCAGCGCCAGTGACACCAGGCCGCGCTCCTGTCGAGTCGCATCTGCTCGGCGGCGGCGGCGAGACTCTGCCAGAAGGCGAGCGGAAGCGGGGGGACATCGCCGAGCCCCTCCAACAGGTCGAGAGCAACCTCCCACTCGTCGTGGGCGAGGTACTCCCAGACGTCGTTCACCGTGATGTCGTTCTCGGTGGCGACGGCTTCGGGGACCAGGAGTGAGGCGGCTTCCAGCAGCTTGGGAATGTCCATGCCTCTATCCTGGACGATGCGTTCCGCCCCGTGGCCCGCAGACTGCGCCCGACCTGGCGGCGCACCTCCTTGGAGGTGACGTTCTACGTACCCGCGATCCTAACTAAAGTTTCAGTCAATATGAGACGATGTCGACACGCTTGACGGAGACCATCAGAAGGGATGCACACGGTGACGGACCGCAGAACAGCAATCCTGGAGGCGTCCGCCCGCACCATCGCCAGGCGCGGGGTCCGCGGGCTCCGGATGGACGAGCTCGCGGCCGAGGCCGGGGTGTCGACCGCGCTGGTCTACTACCACTTCAAGGACCGGGCCGGCATCCTGCGACGCACCCTGGAGTTCATCACCGACCGGGCGAGTCGGTACACGCGGGGACAGCACGACACCGATGGGCCCACGAACCCCCGAGAGCTCCTCGAACTGTTCTTACTGCTGGAATTCCAGGACCTTCCGGAGGTCCGCGAGAACAGCACCGCGTGGGGCGAGCTGCGCGCCAGCGCGATCTTCGAGCCCGAGCTCCGGGAAGCACTCGCCGAGGCGGGTGCGGCCTGGATCCGGCAGACCACGGAGCTCCTCGCCCTCGCACAGCCGGCCGCGACCGCCGCGGAGGTCATCTCCTCCGCCGAGCGCCTGACGGCGCTGCGCGAAGGGCTCAACGCGCGTCGACTCGGCGGCATCCTGCGCCCGGAACACGCCCGCGAGCTGATGCGAGAGGCGATCGAGGTGGAGATCGCCCACCTGGCCGCCCGACGATGAAGGCCCCGGAACCAGCAGAGCACACACATCCCACTGAATTTGACTGAAATTCCAGTCAGTGCCACAGTGCCTGACGTGAGGCCGTACCCGCTGCTGCGGCTACAGGCGTCCGCGGTGCGGACCATGCACCCTTGAAGCAGGACTCGCGCTGCGACCTGCGCCCGCACTCCCCGTGTCCCCACCGCGGCCGGCCGCCTCCGTCCTGCCAGTCCACGATCGGAGTCCACCGTGACCTTTCTCCCCTCCCGACGCTCCGCCCTCCGCTCCTTCGCCGGAATCAGCGCCCTCGTCCTCGGCGCTTCGGCCTGCGGCCCCGCCGACCCCGGCCTGACGGGCACTGCCGGCAGCACGGGACCGGACGGCGAGCCGGGCGGCGAGCGCCGCCTGGGCGCCGAGTGGGAGAGCCACACCCGCACCTTCATGTCCTGGCCGGCCCTCGAGTCGGTCTGGGCGGAGGACCTGCCCTACGTGCGCAAGGACATCGCACGGATCGCGCGTGCGGTCGCGGAGTACGAAGAGGTCATCATGATGGCCAGGCCCTCGCAGCTGAAGGCGGCGCAGCGGGCCTGCGGTTCCCAGGTGGAGGTGATCCCCCTGGACGTCGACGACCTCTGGGCCCGCGACACGGTACCGGTCTTCGTCGAGGAGGAGGGCGAGGTCGTCGGCGTCGACTTCAACTTCAACGGCTGGGGCAACAAGCAGCAGCACGAGAACGACGCCCTGGTCGGCGAGACCGTGCTCGCGAAGTACCGGATCCCCCGTGTCGAGGCACCTCTGATCGCCGAGGGCGGCTCGTTCGAGACCGACGGCGAGGGCACCCTCCTCATCACCGAGAGCTCGATCGTCAACGACAACCGCAACCGCGGAAAGACCCGGGACCAGATCGAGGACGAACTCATCGAGACCCTCGGCGTGGAGAAGGTCGTCTGGCTCGCCGGCGTACGCGGCCAGGACATCACCGACGCACACGTGGACAGCCTCGTACGCTTCACCGCCCCCGGCGTGGTCCTCCTCGACCAGGCCTTCCCCGGCACACCCCCGGACTCCTGGTCCCGCTCCGCCGACCAGGCCCGCTCCGTCCTCGAAAAAGCGACCGACGCCCGGGGCCGCCGCTTCGAGATCATCGACCTCCCCCAGCCCGACCTCGACCGGATCACCGGCGAAGGCGACGACTTCGTATCGACATACGCCAACTTCTACGTCGCCAACGACGCCGTCTTCATCCCCAAGTTCGGCGACCGGACCGCCGACAACCGGGCGAAGAGCATCCTCCAGGAGCACTTCCCCAAGCGCGACATCGTGATGGTCGCGATCGACACCATCGCCTCCGGTGGCGGCGGCATCCACTGCTCGACCCACGACCAGCCGGGCAAGCCCGCCGCCTGACCTCACGCACCGCCGAGAGCCCCGTGTCGCACACCCCTGAGCGTGCGGCACGGGGCTCTCGGCGGCCGAGGGCACGGAACGCCGGTCGCCGCGGGGTGGACGGCGACCGGCGTGTCATCCCTTGCGTGGGCCGGTCAGACTGCCGGGGGTACGACCGGCTGCGACTGGGTGGCGCAGTGAATGCCGCCGCCGCCACTCGCGACGTTGTCGATGTTGAGCTGGACGATGTTCCGGCCGGGATACTTGGCCTGCAGGATCGCGTACGCCACGCCGTCGGCGTGGCTGTCGCCGAACTGGGGGACGAGGACGGCGCCGTTCGCGGTGTAGTAGTTGGAGTAGCTGGACAGGAAGGCGGTGCCCCTGCCACGGATGTACCGACGGTCGGGGCCGGGCAGTTCGGTGATGTCGAGTCGGCGGCCCTGTGCGTCGGTCGCGCTCTGCAGGGCCTGCTTGGTCTCGTTGTAGACGGCGACCCACTTGCTGTCGGTGCCGGGTCCCGGCTTGTCCAGGATGACCTCCCCCGGGGCCGTGAAGCGGGCCAGGCAGTCGATGTGGCAGTCGGTGATGTCCTGGCCGGCCAGGCCCGGCACCCAGATGACCTTGTCGATGCCGAGCGCGGACTTCATGGCCTGCTCGACCTGGTCCTGGGACATGCCCGGGTTACGGTTGCCGTTGACGAGCGAGCTGACCGTGGCCAGCAGGGTGCCCTGGCCGTCGGTCTCCAGTGAGCCGCCCTCGCCCACGAACGAGGCCTGGATGCGGTTGACGCCGTACTGGCCGAGCAGCGTGGTGGCCGCGGCGGCGTCGTTCGCGTAGGGCTGCGCGTACGACGTGCCGGTCTTGCCCCAGCCGTTGAAGTTGGTGTCCACGCCGGCCACGGCGCCGGGGGCGACCACGAAGGTCGGGCCGAAGTCGCGGATCCACAGATCGTCGTTGGCGATCTCGACGACCTCGATGCCGTGGTAGGCGCCGCTCCCGCAGGCGTACCGGGCGTCGGCGGCCTGGTCGGGGCGGGCGAGCACGACCACCGGCTCATAGCGCGAGATCGCGTACGCGACGTTGGCGATGTCCCGGCGTACCGCGCCGAGGTAGCTCGACCAGACGGACGACAGGGCGGGCCACGCCATGAAGGTACGTACATGCGCGTCGGTCTCGGCCGGCATCCGCAGGGTGGCGCCCGACGGGGCCGTGGCCGCGCGGGCGGCCGTCGGCAGTGCCGACCCGAGTGCGGCGAGCGGCAGAGCGGCCGCACCGAGTTGAAGCAGTCGGCGACGAGACGTGACTGGCAGGTCCATGGGACTCCCCTGGTGAGGGACGGGAGGATGTGGCGCCATCCTGTCCTTGACTGAAATTCCAGTCAAGGAATTCTCGGACTAAAGATTCAGTCAGCATGAGAGACTGTGGGCGACGATCAGGAGGAGATACGTGGCCACGGACCGCCGCACGGCTATCTTGGAGGGGGCTGCCCGGGTCATCGCCCGGCGAGGGGTCCGCGGGCTACGGGTCGAGGAGTTGGCGGCCGAAGCGGGGGTGTCCACCGCGCTGATCTACTACCACTTCAAGGACCGGGCGGGCATCCTGCGCCACACCCTGGAGTTCATCGGCGACCGGGCCGAGCGCTACACGGCCGGGGAGGAGGGGACGACCGGCCCCTTCCGACCGCACCAGATACTGGAACGGTCACTGCTCCTGGAGTTCCAGGACCGTCCCGAGGTCCGCGAGAACAGCACGGCGTGGGGCGAGCTGCGCGCCAGCGCGGTCTTCGACCCCGAGCTGCGCGCGGACCTGGCCAGGGCGGGTCTGGCCTGGGTTCACGAGGTCGCGGCACTTCTGGGCGAGACGTGTCCGTCGGTTCCCGCCCCCACCCTCACGGCCGCCGCGGAGCGCCTGACGGCCCTGCTCGAAGGCCTCAGTACGCGATGGCTGAGCGGCGCCCTGACCCTGACCCACGCCCGTGAGCTGATGCGGGAAGCCATCTCCGTGGAGCTCGGACACCTGGAGCGCCGATGACTCGCCAGGGGACGGTCGGCCGTCGAGCGCGCCGGATGGTGTGACGCAGGCTCAGGGGACCGAGCGGATACGGGTCACCAGGACCGACCCCACCAGGGCCAGTGCGCCCGCGAGCGCGTACAGGGCCGCGTACCCGCCGAAGTGGGTGACGACGGGGGCCGCGATCACCGGAGCCAGCACCTGGGGGAGCGCATTGGCGATGTTGATGACACCCAGGTCCTTGCCCCGGTCCTCCGCCGTCGGCAGCACGTCGGTGAGCAGGGCGAAGTCCACCGCCGTGTACACGCCGAAGCCGAGGCCGAGCACGAGCGAGGCGACGACCGCGCCGGTCCAGGTCTGCCAGACGGCGAGCAGCAGGGTGGCCGCGGATATGACGAGCCCCGACCAGATGACGTAGGGCTTCCGTCGGCCGCTGCGGTCCGACCGGATGCCGCTGATCACCACGGTGGAGAGCAGGGTGAGCGCGTTGAGCGCCGTGAGGATCAGTACGCCGTTGTCCGCGTCGCCCTCGTACCGCACGGCGTCGGTCAGGTAGTACAGCAGGTACATCGTGCTGATGGAGTACGACAGGTTCATCAGGAACCGGGTGAGCCAGGCCCAGCCGAAGTCCGGATGGCGGCGCGGATCGATCCAGAAACCGCCGAGGAAGGTCCCCCACCGGAAGGCCGGCCGGTCGGCGGGGGCGAGCGGGGTGTCGCGCCGCATCAGTACGTACGGAACGGCGGCGAGCACCGAGAAGACCGCGCAGGCCAGATAGCCGCCGACCACCCCGCCCGCGACGGTGGCCAGCGCCGTACCCACCAGGATGCCGACGACCTGGGAGACGCCGAGCCAGCCGCCGACGAGACCGCGCTGCCGCGGCGGCACCTGGTCGGGGACGGCCGCGGTGAGCGCGGCGAAGGCCGCGTTCAGAGCGAGCTGGACCAGGCACCAGCCCGCGATCACGGTCGCGACACTCTGCGCCCCGGCGAGGACGAGCAGCCCGGCCGCCCCGCCCGTCACTCCGCCCACCACCCAGGGGATGCGTCGGCCCACGGCCGCCGTCGTCCGGTCGGAGAGCGCGCCGAAGACAGGGTTGGCGACCATCGACACGACCGCTCCCACTCCCGTGACCAGGGCGAGGGTGGACGCCTTGTGGTCGGGGGTGAGGTGCTCGGCCTGGCGGGCCAGGAGGAGTTGCAGGGGGCCGAACCAGCCGACCCAGACCCCGAGGTTGGCGAGGGACAGCGCGCCCACCCACCGCCCGCCCGCCGGGGTACCCGTCTTCGGGGCCGGATCGGCCGCGGTCCCCTCCGCCGCCGTCCCCTCGGCGGTCATCTGCCGCTCTTGATCAGGTCGCGGTACCAGGCGTACGACTCCTTGGGCGTCCGCGTGAGCGTCTCGTAGTCGACGTGGACGAGCCCGAACCGCTGTCGATACCCCTCCGCCCACTCGAAGTTGTCGAGGATCGACCAGATGAAGTACCCGCGGACATCGGCGCCCTCCGCCATCGCCTCGTGCAGAGCGCGCACGTGGCCGTCGTGGTACGCGATCCGGCGGGCGTCGTCGATCCGCCCGGTCTCGGGGTCCGGCCCGTCGGCGTACGAGCAGCCGTTCTCGGTGATGTACACGGGCGGCAGCCGGTCGCCGTAGCGCTCGCGCATGGTGGCGAGCAGTTCACGCAGTCCGCCCGGGACCACGGGCCAGCCGAAGTCGGTGAGTTCGCGCCCTTCGATCTGCCGGATGGCGAAGGGGAGGTCCGACGGTATGTCGATGCCGCCGAAGGAGGAGCCTGCGGCGGCATCGGCAGAGGCGGCGTCGGCGGTCGGCCGCGGGGCGCCGACGAGCATCGGGTTGTAGTAGTTGATCCCGTACCAGTCCAGGGGGGCCGAGATCGTCTTGAGGTCCTCCGCGACCGGGCCGGGGAGGAGCGACCCCAGGCCGGCCGGGTAGGCGCCGGTCAGGATGGGGTCGGCGAAGAAACGGTTCGTGAGGGTGTCGTACAGCTCGGCGGCCGCCCGGTCGTCGTCAGTCTCTCCGGCGGCCCAGACGGGGCTGTGCGAGGCCGCGATGCCGATCTCCCGGGCGCCCGCGGCGCGCAGGGCCTGCACCCCCAGTCCGTGGGCCAGGAGTTGGTGATGGGCCGCGGGCAGGGCGTCGAAGACCATGCGCCTGCCGGGGGCGTGCTCGCCGAGGCCGTAGCCGAGCAGGGTGACCTCGGCGGGCTCGTTGATGGTGATCCACCTCGGCACCCGGTCGGCGAGCCGCTCCGCGACCACCGAGGCGTACGCCGCGAACCGCTCGGCGGTGTCCCGGTCGAGCCAGCCGCCCCGCTCCTCCAGGGCGAGCGGGGTGTCCCAGTGGAAGAGCGTCGGCACCGGTGCGATCCCGGAGGCGCACAGCTCGTCGACGAGCCGGTCGTAGAAGTCCAGCCCCTTGTCGTTGACCCGTCCGTGACCGTCGGGCAGGACGCGGGACCAGGAGACCGAGAACCGGTAGGCGCCGACCCCCAGTTCGGCCATCAGCGCCACGTCCTCTCGGTAGCGCCGGTAGTGGTCGGTGGCCACGGCCGCGTGCGAGCCGTCCTTGACCCGTCCCGGTTCTGCGGTGAAGGCGTCCCAGCTGGACGGGCCGCGGCCGTCGGCCGTGAGCGAGCCTTCGATCTGGAAGGCGGATGCGGAGACTCCCCAGAGGAAGCCGGCCGGGAACTCGGGTACGGGCGGTGTCATGGGGACTCGCTTCGATCGGCGGGCGCGGGTTGCTCACGGCACTTTCGGGTCCCGGGATCCACCCTGTCAATGGAAAGTGAACAACTCTCACCTTTTTTTCCGGCGCTGTTCCCCGAAGCGCGGAACCCGACCCGGAACCGCGCGTGTCACCCCGACGGGTCCTCCGGCTCAGTCGGCCCGGGGCGATGTCCGGACGGTGCCCCGTGCCTCGTACTCCAGCATCGTCTCCAGGCTGTTCGCCGCGTCCGGGCCGAGTTCGCGGCTGACGAGCCAGAGGGCGAGTTCGAGGCCGGAGGTGACGCCGCCGGCGGTGACGAGGTCGCCGTCGTCGACGACGCGGGCGTCCTTGAGGAGGCCGCCCTGTTGTCCGAGGTCGGGCTTCGCCTTGTGGTGGGTGGTGCAGGGGCGGCTCCGGGTGAGACCGGCGGCGGAGAGGAGCATGACGCCGGTGCAGAGGGCGCTGACGGTGAGGCCAGGACGTACGGCGGCCGCGAGGGCGCGCGGCAGGGTGCCGCGGTCGATCTCCGCCCAGACACCGGGACTGTCACGCCGGGCGTAGCCGCCGCCGGGAACGACGAGCACGTCCGCCTCGTCGGGGGCCCAGGGACGGATGCCCCGGACGATCGTGCCGTAGGCGGCAGTGACCGTACGGGCGCCGGAGGCCGAGACGTAGCGGACGTCCACCGGGCGCGGCGCGAAGAAGGCGGCGGCGGAGAAGACCTCGTACGGGGCGGCGAAGTCGAGTTCCTCGACGCCGTCGAACATCACGACGTGGACGCGCAGCGGACGAGTCGTTTCCGCGGCGGCGACGGCAGGACCGGCGGCGGGACCGGCGGCGGGTCGGGCCGAGGCGTCCGCGGCGGCCACAGGGCCGGCGGCCGCACCGGCCGACCCGTCTGCGGCGGCCACGGAGCCGGCCGCGGTTCCTCCCAGCGTGCCTGCCGCGCCCAAGGCCGTGGTGGCCCGGAGTAACTGCCTGCGGTTCATGAGGTGCTCCTGTTTCCAGCGGGGGTGGGGATGGCGATGAGGAGGTCGGCCGACGACGGCCCCGGGTTCCCCGCCACGACGTGGGAACCCGGGGCGGCTCCCGTCCGACTCCTTCAGCGCACCGGCACAGCAGCGGCGAAGGGCAGAGGATGGGTGGACTGGACATACGCATGCGGGAAGTCGCCTGTCGGCACGGCCGGAACGAGGCGGTCGTGGGCGTCGATCTGGAGATCGCCGCCGGTGAACGCGTCGCGCTGACCGGGACGAACGGATCCGGGAAGACGACCTTGCTGCGCGCGGTCCTCGGGCTGCACCGGCGGACGAGCGGCGTCATCGAGGTCGGCGGACACACCGCCCGCTCGGCCGCCGAGTGGGCGTCGCGGCGCCGGTCCTGCGCGTGGATCCCCCAGAAGCCGGCCGCCGGGCGGTTTCCGCTGCGCGGCGACGAGCTCCTGACGAGCAGTGGCGCGCCGACGGAGGCGACCGAGGCCGCGGAGAGGCTCGGTGTCGGCGCGCTGACCGGAAGGCCCGTGGACACCCTGTCCGGTGGACAGTTGCAGCGCATGTACCTGGCGCGGGCGATCGGCTGTGTCGCCGCCGGGGCGCAGGTGCTCCTCGCCGACGAGCCGACGGCCGCGCTCGACTTCGAGGGGCAGGAGGAAGCCGCGGACGTGCTGACCGCGTTGCCCGTCACCCTCGTCGTCGTGACCCACGACCGGTCGCTCGCGGAACGGTGCGACCGCGTCCTGGAGATGGCCGCCGGCCGTCTGCGGGAGGTGCGGTGAACGCGTTCGCGGCGGCCGACCTCGGCGCCGTGCTCCAGCTCGTACCGGTGCAGCGGGCAGGCGTCGCCCTGCTCCTCGCGGCGGTCGGGCTGCCGGTGATCGGTGTGGTCATCGTCGGACTCGACATCATGCCGGTGCGGTTCGCGATGATGCACGTGGCGCTGCTGGGCATCGCGGTCGGGCTCCTCACCGGGCTCGATCCGATGCTGTGCGCGCTGGTGGCCTGTGCCCTGTCCGGCGCGGGGGTCGCCCCGCTGGCCCGTACGCCCGACGGCCTGTCCGGCGCGATGGGTCTGCTGATGAGCCTGGCCATCGCCGCCGCGCTGCTGCTGCTCGCCGTGTCCGGCGTCAACGCCTCCGGCGCGTTCGCGCTCCTGTGGGGATCGATCCTCTCGGTGGGCAACGCCGACCTCGTCGTACTCGCCGCCCTCGCCGTCGTCGTACCGGCGCTCTTCTGGTGGAAACGCCGGGACGTGGCCCTGCTGCTGTACGACCGTGAGCTCGCCCAGGTCTCGGGCGTCCCCGTGCGCCTCCTCACCACCGCGCTGCTCGTGCTGGTCGCCGTCGCGGTCGCGGGGGCGATCAAGCTGACCGGTGCGCTCCTCGTCGACGCCCTGACCCTGCTGCCCGCACTGGCCGCGCGCCGTCTGGGCCGCTCGCTGTGGTCGATCACCCTGTGGGCGGTCGGCATCGGCGTCGCGGTCAACATGGCGGGCTTTCTGCTGGCCCTGTGGCTGGACTGGCCTCCCGGCCCGGTCCTCGTCCTGACGGCGGGGGCTGTCGTCCTCGCCGCGCACCTCATCCCCGAACGGAGAAACAGCTCATGGCGCGCACCCGCGTCCGTATCGCCCGTATCGTCTCCCTCCTCGCACTGAGCGCGGTCCTTCCGCTGGCCACCGGCTGCGGAACCGACTCCTCGTCCTCCGGCGCGGACGACCCGAAGGCCGCCGGTCACAAGCCGGTGGTGGTCGTGACGACCACCTGGGAGGGGGCCTTCGCCAAGGCTGCCGGGGCCGAGGACGTCACGGTGATCGTGCCGCGGTCCGTGCACCACGCGCCCGACTACGACCCGAAACCCTCCGACCTGGCGGCCGTGGCGAAGGCCGACTTCGTGCTGTACGCGCCGTTCGAGCCGTACGCCTCGAAGATCAAGGAGGCAGCGGGCTCGAAGGCGAAGCTGGTCGAGGTGAATCTCGACAACGACCCGGCGAAGGCCGGGGCCGAAGTGGTGCGCCTGGGCGGCCTGTTCGGTACGAGGGACTCCGCCGCGCGGTGGCGGACGAGCCTCGACGGTGAGATCGCGAAGCTGAACGGGGAACTCAAGGCCGCCTGGCCCGGCGGGAAGAGCCCGGCCGTCGTCACCCAGGTCTTCACCGCCTGGGCGGCCGGCCTCGCGGGCGCCACCACGGTGGGAACGTACGGCCCCGAGCCGGTCACCCCGGCCCAACTGGCCTCCCTGTCGGCCGAGAAGCCCGCCTACGTACTCGACAACGCGCACATGTCGACGGGCACGGTGCTCCCGGACGCGGGCGCGAAGCAGGTGAACATCGTCAACTACCCGGACGAGGACCTCGACCTCCTCGCGGTGTACCGCGACGCGGCGGCCGAGCTGAAGAAGTCGATGGGCGGCGCCTGATCCGGAAGGCCGTCGCCGGGCCTTGGTCCGAGGTCGCGGGGAAGGCGGAGGGGGAGGACCATCGGTGACGGTCCTCCCCCTCCCCCGTGACCTCACGCCTGGACGAGTGCGGCGCCCCGTTCCTCCACGATCCGGCGCCGCAGCGCGGCACGGTCCGGTTTACCGGCGGCGGTGAGCGGCAGTTCCGGCAGCAGGAGCAGGTGCTCCGGGTGCTTGTGCCGGTCGAGCCCCGACTCGGCCAGATGCTCACCGAGTTCCGCGAGCGACGGGACCCGCGCTCCCCTGGTCACCAGGCAGGCGGCGAGCCGCTCCCCCATCAGCGGGTCCGGCACCCCCACGCAGACCACGTCCCGCACCTGCGGATGGGAGACGAGGCCGCGCTCGACCTCGGCGGGGCTGATGTTGGCGCCGCCGCGTATCACCACGTCCTTGAGGCGGCCGACGACGTGGAGGACACCCTCGTCGTCGAGGAATCCGAGGTCGCCGGTGCGGACCCAGCCCTCGGGCGTGCGGTAGCGGGCGTCGAGGTCCGGGGAGGCCACGTAGCAGAGTGGGGTCATCGGGCCGCGCGAGACGATCTCGCCGATCCGCCCGTCGGTCAGCTCCTCGTGGGTGTCGGGGTCGGCGATGCGGATCTCCGCCACCCGGGGATCGGGCTTTCCCGCGACGACACCGGAGCGGTCGGTGGGCGGCACCATGTGCTGAAGGCCGGTGTGGCAGTTGACGCCGTCGGCCGATCCGTACAGGTTGACGACGGGGCAGCCGAACGCCTCGGCCGCCGCCCTCGCGGTGACCTCGTCGAGGGGTGCGCCGCCCAGGACGAGCGCGGTGGGCGCCGGAAGAGGATCCTCCCTGCGCTCCGGGGCCTCCCTGGTCTCCCTGGTCTCCCTGGTCTCCAGCATCATCCGGATCATGGTGGGGACGCCGAGGATGTGGGTGGGCGCGTGGTCCCGTACGGCGGCGAGCGCGGCCTCGGGGTTGAAGTGGTCGAGCAGGACGAGGGTGCCGCCGTGCCGGGCGAGGGTGACGGCCGTGCCGTTGGAGCCGAACGCCGAGCCGAGCGGGACGAGGAAGAGGCAGCGGGGCGGAGTGTCGTCGGGCATGAGGGAGGCGAAGAAGTTCCCCCGCCCGCCGGCCAGGGCGTTGTGGGAGTACGCGATCATCTTCGGCTCCGCCTCCGACCCTGAGGAGACGAGGATGCGGGCCGCGCTGTCGGGGTCGGGGAGGGCCGCCACGAAGCCGGTGGGGTCGGTACGGAGGAGTTCCGCGAGCGGAATCGTTCCTTCTGGCGCGCTGCCGGGTCCGGCGGCGATCACGTGCCGCAGTGCGGGCAGGGCCGGTGCCAGGGCCTTGAGGTCAGCCGCGTGCGTCTGGCCGCGGTGCTCCGTGGCGGCGATGACCGCCGCGGCCTCCGAGCGGCGCAGCAGGCCCTCGGCCTCCACGGCCCCGCGGCCGACCGGGAAGGGAAGGGCGATCGCTCCCAGGGCGGCGAGGGCCAGGTCCGCGATGACGGCGTTGCGGTGGTTGGGGAGTTGTACGGCGACGACGTCCCCGACGCCGACGCCGAGGCCGCGCAGGCCCTCGGCCAGACATCGGACCTTGCGGTCGAGAGCGGTGTAACAGAGCTTGCCCTTGGCGTCGATGACGGCCGTGCGGTGCAGGTCGGCGATCTGCCGGGCCCGGAACAGGCTGTAGAGGTCGAGGTCCGGGCAGGTGCCGTCCACCGCCCAGGAGCGGCGGAGCCTAGTGGGCAGCAGGTCGGTCAGGGTGACGGTCACGCGAAGCTCCAGGGGTCGGGAACGGCGGGGGCACCGTGCGCGTCCCGGCCGATCGGGCCGGACAGGCGCGGGTCGTGGTGAAGGCCGGTCAGGTCGGTGGTGACGGCGGTCGCCGTCAGGCCGTCGTGGCGCAGCCGGTCCAGGGCGTCCTCCGTGCACATCCCCCGGACGTCGTACGCGGCGGCGGCCGTCGCGCAGGCGTCGCTCGGGGCGATCCAGCCGTCCGAGGTCCGGAGCGGGTGCCGGAAGCCGGCGGGCCTGCGCGGGTCCTCGCCCCTCGCGGCTCTTCGCAGCGCGGGGGCGAGCAGGGTGTCGGCCGCGCCGAGGAGCGAGGACTCGACCCGTACGCCGTGACCCGTGCGCTCGCGCAGCAGGAGTCCGGCGAGGACCGCCTCGGTTCCGTGCAGTCCACCCAGCAGGTCGAGGAGTGTCATCAGGGACGGTACGGGCGGTTCGCCGGCCGGGTGGACGGCCTCCCCGGCGCCGGTTCGGGCCTGCACCATGAAGTCGGTGCCCATGGGGGCGTCGTCGATGCGGTCGGCCCAGCCGCCGGTGTAGGCGTACACGAGGGCCGGGTTGGCTTCGGCCAGGTGCTCGGCGTCGAGTGCGAGCTCGGCGGCCTTGCCCGGGGCCCAGTTGTGCAGGAACACATCGGCTTCGGCGGCGAGTTCGCGCAGGCGACGCCGGTCGCCGGCCGACTTGATGTCGATCTCGACGGCCTCCTTGCCGCGGTTGAGCGCGAGCCAGCGGGCCGAGACCCCGTCGCAGGCGGGCGGCATCCCGCGCAGCGGATCGCCGCCCGGCGGCTCGATCCGGACCACCCGCGCCCCGAGCAGCCCCAACAGGTGTGCGGCGAGCGGCGCTTGGATACGGCGGCCCGCTTCGAGGACGGTCAGGCCGGCCAGCGGCAGACGGGCGCGGTCATCATCGGCGCCCCCACCCGGCCCGGGACCAGGGGCGGTCGCCGTGTACCCGGGGCGCAGCACGTCCAGGGCCCACGGGTCGGCGCCGTCGCCCTCCCCGGCCCGCTCGGCGAGCGTGCGCAGTCGGCACACCTCCGCTCCGGACGGTCCGGCCGCCTGCCGGATCCGCTGCCAGGTGTGGAGCCGGGTCACCTCGTGCAGGACGACCGGGAACGGTGCGCAGGCGGTGGCGTACCGGAACTGGAAGGGGCGCCACCCCGCCCGTATCGCATCGGCGGGAGCCTCCAGGGCCCGCCAGAACGCGGCCCAGTCTCCGGGGTCGAGCGTCTCCAGCTCGAAGTGGACGCCGTCGGCCGAGGTGAACGGCGGTCCGCCGGGGGCGGGTTCGACGGCCTCCGGCTCGTCGGCTCCGGCGGCGGCGAGGTACTGGGAGACGGTGAGCAGGCCGGCGCGGTCGGCCGTCGTGCTCAGGCGCGGTGCCGGGCCGGCCCCTCGGGCCTGACCGATGAGTCCGGCGAGCAGTCCCTGGACGGTGAGCACGCCGGTGGCGGTGGCCAGACAGTCGACGGCGAGGCCGCGCGGTGTCCCGTGGCGGCGTCCGTGCACGGCCATGACGCCGGTGGCGGCCTGTGCGGTGGCCTCGTCCTCGATGCCGGAGCCGCGTGCACCCCACGCGGTGCGGGCAGTGACGGGTCCGAAGCCGCCGCCGTCGAGCACGATCTCCCCGGCGCCCGTGTCGTGCGACCGCGCCCCGAGCCGCCCCAGGTGGTCGCCGACGACCCGGGTAAGGGCCGGAGGCCCGGCGATCTCGAAACGGAGTGCGTCGAGCGGGCGGCGGACCGCGCTGTGCGTGGTCGCTGGTGACGCCATGCCTCTCCTCTCCTGGCGCGGCGAGGGCCGGCGCTCGGGGACTGCCACCGTGCGGGACCGTCACGGTGCGGGAACTGATGCGGTGCGGGAACTGGCGGGCCGGTGCGCCCGACCACTTCCCCGGGCAGGCAGTCGGACGCGTGTTCTGTCGAGTTCCCGGGATGGAGGAGAAACCGTGACGGATCATGACGTACCGGATGTCGCCCTGCTGCGGAAGCGGGTGTCCGCCTTCGTCCGCGACCGGGTGTTCCCGTGCGAGCCCCTGCTCGACGCCGGTGGACCGGCCGCCGGCGAGGTGCGGGAGCGGCTGCGGGCGGAGGCGCGCGGGGCGGGCCTCTGGGCGCTGCCCCTGCCGTCCGAACGGGGCGGCGGTGGGCTGACGTTGAGCGCGTACGCGTCGCTCGCCGAGGCCGAGGGAGCCAGCGACCACGGTCCGGCCGCCCTGGGGTCGGCGTCCCTCCTCGACGTGACCATGCTGTCCCGGCACGGCTCCTCGCGAGTGCGTTCGGACTGCCTCACCCGCCTGGTCGCCGGTGACCTCCGTGCCTGTTACGCGATGACGGAGCCGGACGCACCCGGAACAGAGCCCGCGCTCACGGCGACCCGGGGCGAGCGGCGGGCCGGTGGCGGCTGGAGCGTCACCGGGCGCAAGTGGTTCGTGTCGAACGCGGCGGACGCCGACCTGGTGACCGTGCTCGCCCGCACGAGCGGGTCGGCCGGGGACCGCGAGGGGCTGTCCCTGCTCCTCGTCCCCACGGACTCCCCCGGTTTCCGGGTCGTCCGTGAACTGCCCGTCCTGGGCGCGACCGGGCAGTACGAGATCGAGCTCGACCATGTCGAGGTCGCCGAGGACGGCCTCGTCGGCGCGCCCGGCCGGGCGCTCGCCGTCGCGGGCGAGCGCCTCCAACTGGGGCGTACGCTCCGGGCCTTGCGCTGGATCGGTCAGGCCCAGCGGGCCTTCGACCTCATGTGTGGGCGCGCCACCGCACGGCAGGGCGTGCGAGGGCCGCTCGCGGACCGGCAGCTCGTCCAACAGCACGTCTTCGAGGCGCTGTTGGCCTTGCGGACCGCCCGTCCACTCGTCCACGAGGCGATGGCGCTGGTCGCCGAGGGCCGGGACGCCCAGGTGGAGGTGGGGCTGGCGAAGACGGCGGCGGCGCGCACCCTTCAGGACGTCGCGGACCGGGCCGTCCAGGTCTTCGGCGCCGCGGGGCTCGGCCCGGACACCCCGCTTCCCTCGCTGTTCCGTACGGGCCGGACGGCCCGGATCCTCGACGGGCCCGACGAGCAGCACATCTCCTCGGTCGCCCGGCGCGTACTGCGGAGCCGGCAGGATCCGGCCGTCACACCCTCCTGAGGTCGACCCGTCCGAGAAGCGCGGTGAGGCCGAGGGCCAGGAAGAAGTCGCCCCAGACCAGTTCGTGCCGGACGGCCGTGCCGTTGGGCGCGTCGTAGCAGCCGTCGAGGAGCATGCCCGGCGGGCGGGGACCGCCCGGGCGGGTGAGGTGGGCGTGCGTGAGCCGGTGCAGGACGGCCTCCGCGCGAGCGACGCACGCGGGCACCCACCCGGCTCCGGGGACGAGCGCGAGCTTCAGCAGCGCGACCGCAGCGATGGCGGCGGCCGAGGTGTCCAGGGGCCCGCCCGGACGGTCGGCGTCGGCGGGAGGGACGAGCGGCCCGGTGACGAACTCGCAGCGTTCGAGGAGCAGTTCGGCCGCTTCGGTCAGCCGGTCCGTGCGCGACGACGGGTTCCTCGCGTGGACGAAGGCGTCCGCCACGGCCAGCAGCAGCCATGCCTCGCCCCTGGTCCAGCCGGGCGCCGGGTCGGGTTCGGCCGACCAGTCGCTCGCCTCGTCCCAGCGCCAGGCCGGGCGGGGGCGTCGGTCCCCCGCGCGCGGCAGACACAGCTCCAGGTGACGGTGCAGGTGCGCGGCGGCCGCCGCCTGCCCCTCGGCCCCGGCGGATGCCAGCAGGGGTACGAGGCCCGGTACGCCGTCCGCACGCGCCCGCAGCCGTGGGCCGCCGAGCGCCGCGCCCCAGGGGATCAGGCCCAGCGTCGCGTCCCAGGCGGCGAGGGCGGACGTCGCCGCGCGCTCACGCAGGGCGTCGGCCGCTTCGTCCCCGACGGCCAGGGCCGTGCCGTACCAGACGATGAGGCCGCGGGTCGCGGTGTCCGCCCCGGCCCATGGAGCGAGCCGGGCGGTGGCGTCGGCCGCCGCCGAACGGTGTGCGTCGAGGCCGGTCTGCCGGGCCCTGAGCCAGAGCAGTCCGGCCCAGAACCCGCCGGTCCAGGATCCCCGGCCGGTGCTGGTCCACCGGCCGTCGGCCGGGTCGGCGTACAGCGGGAAACGCGCGCCCACCTGCCCTGCGGTCTCCCCCACACGCCGAAACAGCAGGCCGAGGGCCTCTTCGGCCCAGTCCCTGCCCGTCACGCCGGGACGCCCGTCGTCGTACGGCGGTCCCGCAGCGCCCAGGCGAAGGCGACGGCCCCGGCGGCAGCGAACTCGACCGCCACCAGGGCCCAGCCCTCGCCGTACCGGCCGCGCTCCGCGAGCAGCCCGAACAGCGGTGGCCCGACGGCGAACCCGGCGAAGAACCCGGCGGCGACCAGCGCCGAGTCCTGCCCGGCCCGGCCGGGCGTGGAGCGCTGCATCACGAGCACCATCGAGACCGCGTTGCCGGACACGGCGAACACCCCCACCGCCACGGCCCCCACCCACACGAGCGGCTCGACGCGAAGGGCCGCGGCCAGAAGCAGGGCCGCGCCCACGGCCCCGCTCGCGAGCAGGCCGGGAAGCCAGGGCGCCCGCGCGGGCGTGGCGGCCCGGGACCAGCCGACCCGTCCGGCGATCCCGGCGACGCCCAGGACGGCGACCAGCGCTCCCGCCACGGAGAGCCCCATGCCCAGACGCCGGGCGCCGAACAGCGCGAGGTACGTGTTGACGGAGGCGATGCCGGCCCCCAGGAAGAACGAGAAGGCGGCGAGTCGGCGCACGAGGCCGCCGGCAGGGGACGGAGTACGGAGGGCGGGGCGGCCCTTGGGCGGCGCGTCGGCCGGCAGTGCCCGCCAGGCCCAACCCGCCGCGACGAGAGCCGCCCCGGCGGCCAGCCACACCGCACCCCGCCAGCCGATCAGGCCCGCCGCGGCGGCGAGCGGCAGCCCGGCCGCGAAGGCGCCGAGCTGGACCCCGGACTGCTTGGTGCCGGTCACGCTGCCGCGCTTCGGCGCCGGGACGGCGGCCAGGATCGCCTTGTTCGTCGCCGGGTTGGCGAGCGCCTGCGGCAGACCGCCGAGGGCGACGGCCGCGAGCAGCAGTGCGGGGCCCGGAGCCGCGCCGATCAGGCCGAGCGCCACCGCCGAGACGGCGAGCAGCGCCACGAGTGCCCGGCGGGGGCCGATCCCGTCGACGATCCGGCCACCGGCGGGCGAGAGCACGGCGGCCGTGCCGAACCCCACCGTCGTGGTCAGGCCGAGGACCGTCTCCGAGACGCCGAGCCGGTCGACAAGCCGCGGACCGAGCGCTCCGATCAGGAAGAGCTGCATCATCGAGAAGGCCATGGCCGTGGTCAGGAGCGCGGTCAGCCCTCGTACCGCGCCACCTCCGGCCCCGGCCGGTGCGATGTCCGGCGCATCCGCGGTCTCCATGTGGCCCCCTCTTCCGTCTCCTCCGTTCGACGACGGAGCTCTCCGTCGTCGACCTCCAGAAGTCGTCGCGACCCACCGTCGAGTTCCCGAGGCACCCTTGTGGGGCGCGCCACAGTCGCGTACTCATGACCCGACAGGTCGAGGGGGCGGCCTAGGGGGTGTCCTACCGCCGTCACACCTCCGGGGAGGGTGCAAGGATGGGCGCGCCATGACACCAGGCCGATGTTCGCGAGGAGTGCGGGCCGCGACGTTCGCGGCCGTCTGCGTGCTGCTCGCCGCCACCGGCCACATCCTGATGTCCGGGCAGGCCGTGGCCACTTGGGCGCTCTCCCTCGCCTTCGTCGTGACCGTGGCGGTCGCCTGGATCCTCGCGGGCGACGAGCGCGGCATGTCAGCCGTCACGGCGGCGACCGTGGCCGTACAGAGCGTGCTGCACACGGTGTTCTCCTGGTCCCAGGCGTCGCCCGGCCCGCCACCGTCGACAACGGCGCACACGCCGATGGATCACGTCCACACGGCACACATGACGATGTCTCACATGGCGCCCGCCGCCCACGACATGACGGACATGACCTCGTCTTTCGGCATGCTCTCGGCGCACTTGCTGGCCGCGCTGCTCAGCGGCGTGTGGATGGCGTACGGCGAGCGGGCCGCCTTCCGTCTCCTGCGAGCCCTGCCCCTTGGGCTCTTCCGGCCGCTGCGCCTCCTGTTCGGCGCCGTCGTCCCGGTACCGCGGGACCGGCCTCGTCTCCGGCCCGTTCGCGCCGCTGACGAGCGCGTCCCGCTCCGACTCCTCCTGGCCCATTCGGTCATCTCCCGAGGTCCCCCACAGGCACTCGCTGTCCTCTGACAGCCGGCTCCCCGAGCACGACGGCGCAGTTCCGTCGCTCGGGCATCGGCCACGCCCTTCCGGCGGGCCGTACCAGTCACCGGCGTGCCGCCGTTCGCGCGCCGCCGGATTCCCTTTGCCTTCTAAGGACTTGTGGCGATGACTCCTGCCCACGACACCCTCCACCCGGGACCGAAGAGCCCGTCCCGCTCCCCGCACACGGCCGACACCGACGCGGCGACGACCCTGCTCGCGCTGGCGGCCAGGGACGGCGATCCCGCCAAGGCCGACCTTTTCGTGCGCGCCCTCCACCACGACGTCCGGCGGTACGTGGCCTACCTGAGCGCCGACCGGCAGGCGGCCGACGACCTCACCCAGGAGGTCTTCCTCCGCGCGCTGGCCGCGCTGCCCCGGTTCGAGGGACGTTCCTCGGCCCGTACCTGGCTGTTGTCCATAGCCCGCAGGACGGTGGTCGACAGCCTGCGGCACGCGGCCGCCCGCCCTCGCCTGTCCGATCGGGACGACTGGCAGCGGGAGGCCGAACACACCCAGCCCCAGGGGCTCCCCGGTTTCGAGGACGGCATCGCCCTCGCCGAACTCCTGGCCGCGATCCCGGCCGAGCGGAAGGACGCGTTCGTCCTCACCCAACTCCTGGGCCTGCCCTACGCCGAGGCCGCCGAGACCATCGGCTGTCCCATCGGCACGGTCCGCTCACGCGTGGCCCGGGCCCGCGCCTCGCTGGTAGCCCTGCTGCGCGGCGACGAGGAGCCACGGCCCGAACCCGACTGCGACGAGAGCCCGACGCCCCGCAGGAGGTTCACCCGGGCCCCCGCTCTCGCCTGACACCCACGGCCCCCGCGCTCGCCTGGCACCCACCTCACCGGGGCGGAGGCGAACCGCCCGACGGTCCGTTCGGAGGCACCGAACGGACCGTCGGTCCGGCTCCTCCGAAGGAGCACCCCGCCCCGGCGGCGGCGCGGTGGGTGTCACCGTACGGCCGGGCGCGGGACGGGTTCCCTCCGACTCCGCTCCGGGCGCCAGGCCGAGGAACACGACACCGAGTTCGTGGCGACGACCTTCCTCTCGATCATCGAGGGAGCCCAGATGCAGTGGCTGAACGACCCCGCCATCGACATGGGGGCGCTCATCCGGCGCGGATGGAACGTGCTACTGGCCCACGGCTGACTCCAGCGAGGACAACCGGCCGCCGACCGGCGCGGCGACCGGCGCGGCAGCCGCATCCGGGCGGTCGTCGCCCGCGTCGTCGTAGTCGATCGAGCCCGAGGTGACATGACCGGCGAGCCCAAGGAGCAGAAAGAGCCAGAGCAGTACCTGCGCGGCGGTGCTCAGGCGGAGCGGACGCGTCGCGGAGTACGCGGGCTGCGAGGCGGCGTCGGGGGCGTCGCCCAGGAATCCCTTGGGGTACACCGGGGTCAGCATCGTCACGTACGCCGCCAGCCGCATCCGGAACCGGACGACGGCCGCCGTGGCGCCGAAGACCGGTTCGGGCAGGCGCCCAAGGACGATGCCGATCAGCCAGAACACCCAGCTGATCGCGAACCAGCCGGACTGCGCGAGGCCGACGACGATCGCCGCCGGAATCATCAGGATCAGCCGGAACAGCACGGCGAGCCGGTTGAGCGGGGTGGCGCGCAGCTCGATGCGCACCGGGTAGTCGGGGGCGTCGAAGGCGAACGGCGGGTAGCGGTCGACGAGCAGGGTCGCACTGGCCGTGACCCGGGTCTGGTAGGCGAGGACCGAGCCGAGGAAGGACGCGATCGGGTCGGGCAGGCGCCCCAGGACCAGAGCACTGAACCAGCCCGCGACGGTGACGAAGAACGCGGCGAAGGAGAGCACGGCGACGACGATGAACTGCGGCAGGAGCAGCAGCCAGCGCAGGAACACGGTCCAGCGACGCTGCTGCCCCGGCGGGGGCACGTCCAGAGCAGGCCGCCATTCGACTCCGTCGGCCTCGGTCGAGGGTCGGGGCTCCCAACCTGCTGCCATGGCCGTCTCCGTCTCTCACGCATCCCGTGCTTCCCAGGTCACATCGATGCTGACGCAGCCGCCCGACCCTCGCACGGCCACGGGGGCCACTCGGACCACGGGACACCCAGGGGGCGTCCGCCCCGGGGCACGTCATCCGTCTTCGGCGTCTTGGCCCTCCCAGCGCAGCAGGTCGCCCGGCTGGCATTCGAGCACCTCGCAGAGCGCGGCGAGCGTCGCGAAGCGCACCGCCTTGGCGCGGCCGTTCTTGAGGACCGCCAGGTTGGCGGGCGTGATCCCCACACGCTCCGCGAGCTCGCCCACGGACATCTTCCGCCTGGCCAGCATCACGTCGATGTCGACGGCGATCGGCATCAGATGACCTCGTCCAGCTCGGCCCGCATCCGCGTGGCTTCGACATCGCGTGCCACGGCCTGGGCGAGCAGCATCCGCAGCACGAGGACGATGAGCGCGACTCCCAGGATGGCCAAGCCGATCCCGCCCATGATCACGGTGACGCCCGGGTCCTCCCGCTGGCCCGGCGCGTTCAGGACCGTGATCGCGAACCACAGGAGGGCCGCCGCCACGATCGCGCCGATCACACCGTCCACGTACCGGAAAGCGCTATGGGAGAACACGGTTCCGCGTCGCACCATCGCCACCAGCCGCCAGACGCAGACCAGAGCGACCTGGGCCGACACCATCCCCAGGACCACGATCACCCGCAGCGGGGTCAGTGGGAGCGACCCGTCCTCCGGGTCATTCCCACTGACCAACACCCACACCATCAACGCCTGCACGAACACGGTGCCGACGAGCACCACCGCGAGCACGGCACGCAACGCGCGCACTGTCAGCTTCCCCATGACCCACCCTTCCATCGACTTACGATGGGAATCTATCGATTATCGATAAGTGAGGCAAGGGCTGGGCATCATTCCTCGTGGTCGCCGTGCTGCCGGCGCTCCTCCTGCCGGCCGTGCTCGCCGCGCTCCTCGTGGCGCCGTGCCCGCCGATACCGCGCACTCCCGGCGCTCCCGGTCAGCAGCGCGCCGACGCCGTCCGCCGCAGGGTCGGGCAGGCCCCGCAGTTCGACGGTGAGGGGTATGCCCGGCCCCGCCAGGTCCAGTACGAGGACCTCGTTGGCGCCCGTGCGCCAGAGGGGCGCGGGCGCGCAGAGGGTGCGCTGCGGGCCCTTCACAGCCGACCCGGGAGGAAGCCGTTCAGCCAGGCCAGGCGGAAGGCGTGGAACTTCTCGGTCGGTTCGCCGACCTCGCCGATGGGCGCGTCGTAGTCGTCACGGGTGATCGTGGGCAGGTAGCCGGGGTCGGTGAGGGTCTTCCCGGTGCGGTTGGCACCGGCCCACCAGCCGAAGTTGGTTCCGCCGTGGCCCATGTAGATGTCGACCGATCCCGGCGGCGAGGATCCCGTCGAGCGCCAAACGATCGAGGGACCGTTTCAGATATCCCTGAAACGGCCCCACGATCTACGACTCTTTCGATTCGGGACGACAGGATTTAAACCTGCGCCCCCTTGACCCCCAGGAGTGAGGGGCAAGGGTATTTTCTGGATATGGCGGACTTGATCCGGGCGAAAGAAGTGCGCGTGACAGCCCGCCGTGCACCAGCGGGCATGCCGTGCGGGCCCCCACCTGATCCCCAACTCACGTCCGGGCTCAGCCTCGTCCCCCTCCGCCCTTCCGAGCGACGACGAAGCAGCGAACTGCCCCGTCCGTCCGACGACCGGCATCACCTTCCACCGCTTCGGCGGGGACGGGATCATGGACCTCCTGGCCGTCCTGACCGTTCTCGTGCTTCATCACGCCTCAACCTGAGGTTGGAAAGTGCTCACTTCGGCGGCCCGCACGTCCGCTACGTCCCGGACGAGAACGCCATGGGCTTCCGATCAATGGGCCGTGTCCACCTTCGCCGGATCGCCCTCGGCCTGTGCGTTGTGGTGGTGCGGTGCCCGGCAGGCAAGAAGTTCACGGCAGGACCGCCGAGCCCTACGAAGCGGGCGTCACCTTTCCTCACTCCTGATGTGGGCCCGGCATTTGACGACATAACCTGGCGCCGGGCACGTCGCTCTCTGGCGACGATTTCTTTCCGCCGCCCATGGAAGTGACGACGGTCCATATGGCGTTAATCACGGCTGGCACGCTTCCGATCGAGGTCGCCGCGGACCGATTCTGAGGGACAACAAAACTCGATTCGGCGTCGATAGTCATGACGGCCGTGACGGCCCGAACAGTGAACGGAGAACAAGCGTGATTGTCGGAGTCCTCAAGGAAGCGCGGGCAGGTGAGAACCGCGTCTCGGCCACGCCGGCCACGCTCGAGCCGATCCGCAAACTGGGGTACGACGTGGTCGTCGACTCCGGCGCGGGTGTCGCCGCAGGCTTCCCCGACAGCGCCTACGAGGCCGCCGGGGCGCGCATCGGCGACGCGACGGCAGCGGATGTGGTGCTGGGGGTCAACGCCCCGAGTCCCGCGCAGTTGGACGGTGTACGGGGAGAGGCGACGGTGATCGCACTGTTCGCCCCGGCGTTCGACCCCGCGATGGTCGAGGAGCTGGGCCGCCGGCCGTTCACGGCGCTGTCGATGGACGCCGTGCCGCGCATCAGCCGGGCGCAGTCGATGGACGTGCTGTCGTCGATGGCGAACATCGCCGGCTACCGGGCCGTGGTCGAAGCGGCGCACGCGTTCGGGCGGTTCTTCACCGGCCAGGTGACGGCGGCGGGCAAGGTGCCGCCGGCGAAGGTGCTCGTCGCGGGCGCCGGCGTCGCGGGTCTGGCCGCGATCGGCGCGGCGGGATCGCTCGGCGCGATCGTACGGGCGACCGACCCACGGCCCGAGGTCGCCGACCAGGTCCGGTCGCTGGGCGGCGAGTACCTGTCGATCGAGTCCCCGGAGATCGAGGTCTCCAAGACGGGCTACGCCAAGGAGATGGGCGACGACTACAAGGCGCGCGAGGTCGAGCTCTATGGCGCGCAGTGCCGTGAGGTCGACATCGTCATCACCACCGCGCTGATCCCCGGGCGTCCGGCGCCGACGCTGATCACCGCGGAGATGGTGGCGAGCATGAAGCCGGGCTCGGTGATCGTCGACATGGCGGCCGCCAACGGCGGCAACGTCGTGGGCACCGTCAAGGGCGAGAAGGTCGTGACGAAGAACGGCGTGACGATCATCGGCTACACCGATCTGGCGGGCCGGCTGCCGGCCCAGGCCTCGCAGCTGTACGGCACGAACCTGGTCAACCTGCTGAAGCTGATGACGCCGGACAAGGACGCCCGGCTCGTCCTCGACTGGGACGACCCGGTACAGCGCTCGATCACCGTCGTACGCGAGGGCGAGTCGGCCTGGCCGCCCCCGCCGGTGCAGGTCTCGGCGGCCCCGGCCCCCGCGCCCGCGGCGGCCGAGACGAAGCCGGCACTGAAGAAGGCGCCGATGACGGCGACTCGGAGGTTCGGCGGCGTGGCCCTCGGCGCGTTGGCGCTTTTCCTCGCCGCCGGGTTCGCGCCGGCGGCGCTGCTGCCCCATGTGACGGTCTTCGTGCTGGCGATCGTGATCGGTTACTACGTGATCGGCCATGTGCACCACGCACTGCACACGCCGCTGATGTCGGTGACGAACGCGATCTCCGGCATCATCGTCGTCGGCGCGCTTCTGCAGATCGGGCATGCGAGCACGACGGTCACGGTGCTCTCGTCCGTGGCGATCCTTCTGGCCAGTATCAACGTCTTCGGCGGCTTCGCGGTGACGCGTCGCATGCTCGCCATGTTCAACCGGAGCTGACATGTCTGCGACCATCGCCGCTCAGGCGGCCTACCTCGTTGCCGCGCTGCTGTTCATCCTCGCGCTGGCAGGACTCTCCAAGCACGAGTCGGCACGGCTCGGCAACTCCTTCGGCATGCTCGGCATGGGCGTCGCACTCGTCGCGACGATCGTGCTCGCGATCGACGGCGACATCAGCACCGCCGGCCTCGGGCTGATGGCCGTGGCCATGCTGATCGGCGCGCTGATCGGCCTGCAGCGCGCCCGCGGCGTCGAGATGACCGGCATGCCCGAACTGATCGCGCTGCTGCACTCCTTCGTCGGCCTCGCGGCCGTGCTGGTCAGCTGGAACGGCTTCCTGAACGTCGAGCACGACCTCAGCGGCCACGAGGCCGAGACCCTGGACGCGCTCGGCACGCTGGGCATCCACCACGCCGAGGTGTTCATCGGCCTGTTCATCGGCGCGGTGACCTTCACCGGCTCCATCGTGGCGTACCTCAAGCTCTCGGCGAAGATCAGCTCCAAGCCGCTCATGCTGCCGGGCAAGAACGTGCTGAACCTCGGTTCGCTGGGCCTGTTCGTCGCCCTGACGGTGTGGTTCGTGATCACTCCGGAGCTGTGGCTGCTCATCGTCGTGACGGTCCTCGCGCTTGCCCTGGGCTGGCACCTGGTGGCCTCGATCGGCGGCGGCGACATGCCGGTCGTGGTCTCGATGCTCAACAGCTACTCCGGCTGGGCCGCGGCGGCCTCCGGCTTCCTGCTCGGCAACGACCTGCTGATCATCACCGGCGCACTGGTCGGCTCCTCGGGTGCCTACCTGTCCTACATCATGTGCAAGGCGATGAACCGCTCGTTCATCTCCGTGATCGCCGGCGGCTTCGGCATCGAGGCGCCCTCGGCCTCGGACGTCGACTACGGCGAGCATCAGGAGATCACCGCCCAGGCCACCGCCGAACTCCTCGGCGCGGCCCGCTCGGTGGTCATCACGCCCGGCTACGGCATGGCCGTGGCACAGGCGCAGTACCCGGTCGCGGAGCTCACCTCGAAGCTGCGGGCGAAGGGCGTCGACGTACGGTTCGGCATCCATCCGGTCGCCGGCCGCCTGCCCGGCCACATGAACGTGCTGCTCGCCGAGGCCAAGGTGCCGTACGACATCGTGCTGGAGATGGACGAGGTCAACGACGACTTCGCCGGGACCGACGTCGTCCTCGTGATCGGCGCCAACGACACGGTCAACCCGGCCGGCGCCGAGGACCCCGGCAGCCCGCTCGCCGGCATGCCCGTGCTCACCGTCTGGGAGGCGAACAAGGTCATCGTGTTCAAGCGCTCCATGGCCTCGGGGTACGCCGGGGTACAGAACCCGCTGTTCTTCCGGGAGAACACCGCCATGCTCTTCGGCGATGCCAAGCAACGGGTCGAGGACATCGTCGGCGCCCTCTGAGACACGAGAAGGACGGCGGTTCAACGGATTCGACAGAATCCTGCGCGAGCAGCGCAGTGCGGGTCTGGGCGGCAACCTCTGCGACATGGCGGTAGTCGCCCAGGCCGTCCGACTCGCCGTCCTCCTGAGGTGCCACGCAGGCGCGGGCCGGCCCGGCCCCGGACCGTCGCGGGCCTAAGATCACCGGGACGGCGGACGAGCCACGGGAGAGACGGCCGACATGGCGGACGAGCGCGTGTACCTGGTGACCGGGGGCGGAACGGGGATCGGCGCGGCGACCGCGCGGTCATTGGCCCGGGCGGGACACAAGGTGGCGGTGTCCGGGCGCCGCCCCGAGCCGCTGCGGCTGGTCGCCGAGGAGACCGGCGCCCTGCCCGTACCGTCGGACATCGGGGATCCCGCCGCGGTGGCCTCGCTCGTCGAGACGGTGGTCGGCACATACGGACGGCTCGACGGTCTGGTGCTCAACGCCGGCATCGGGCGGGGCGGCGGGGTGGGAGACGTGACCCTGGAGGACTGGGACGAGGTCATGCGGACCAACCTCACCGGTCCCTTCCTCCTGCTGCGCGCCGCGCTCCCGCACCTCCTCGCCGCCCGCGGCGCGGTGGTCGCGGTGGCCTCCGTGTCCGCCCTGCGCAACGGCGTCGGGAACGCCGCCTACGCCACCTCCAAAGCGGCGCTGCTCCAGCTGTGCCGCTCGCTCGCGGTCGACTACGGGAGCGCGGGGCTGCGCGCCAACACCGTCTGCCCGAGCTGGGTGCGCACCGACATGGCCGACCGCCGGATGAACCGGTTCGCCGACGAGGCGGGCCTGGGCGGGGACGGTCTGGAGGCGGCGTACGAGGAGGTGACCCGGGTCCTGCCCGCCGGGCGGCCCGGTGAGCCGCACGAGGTCGCGGAGGCCATCGCCTGGCTGCTGTCACCCGCCGCCTCGTTCGTGAACGGTGCGGTGCTCACCGTCGACGGCGGCGCGACCGCCCTCGACCCCGGCACCCTCGCCTTCGAGTACCGGCTGGAGCCACGCGCCCCACGAGCCTGACCGACAGTCACGGCGGAGGCCACCGGTCACGGTCTCGCCCGGCTGACGCTGTCGGGGCGGCCGCAGCCGCGAGAAGGCCCGGCCCCGCATCGGCGCGATGATCATCCGCTTGTGGGACGTGGGCTATGTTGGACACGAGTGACGCGAGATGGAGGTCCGCCGGTGTCATCGGATCAGCAGGCACGCGCTCGGGCGGCCGCGATCACGCCGGGTGGCGTCACGCCGGGGCGGGAGGAGCTGGCGCCGGCCGACCGGTTGCTCGCGCTCTTCGACGGGCACCGGCTCTCCCCGGGCCAGCGACGGATCGCCCAGTACCTGCTCGACCACCTCACCGAAGCCGCGTTCCTCTCCATCACCGAGCTCGCCGAACGTGTCGGTGTCAGCCAGCCCTCGGTGACGCGCTTCGCGGTATCCCTCGGGTTCAGCGGTTATCCCGCCCTGCGAGAGGCTCTCCAGCCCATCGCCCTGAGCGCGGTGGCCGGCACTCCCGACAGCCGTGAGCAACTGCGGCACAACGAGCTCCAGGCCGCCGTCGACGCCGAGATCGAGAACCTGGAGAACGTCCGTCGCCTCCTCGCCGACACCAGCCAGGTACTGGAGATCGGCCGCGAACTGGCCCGCTCAGTGCCCCTGACCGTCCTCGGCCTCCGCATCTCGGTCTCCCTCGCGGAGTACTTCGCCTACGCCGCCCGCCGCATCCACCCGGACGTCCGCGTGGTGACCCGCGGCGGCAGCGTGGCCTACGACGCACTACTCCAGTCCCGGGCGGCCGGCGGCAGCTGGGTGCTGGCCTTCGCCATGCCCCGGCACGCCAAGGAGACCCTGGCCGCCCTGCGGGCCGCCCGCAGCACCGGCCTGCGCGTGGCGCTGATCACCGACCCCACTGTCGGCCCGCTTGTCGACGAGGCCGACGTGGTGCTGACGGCAGGGACCGGGTCACGGCTGGTCTTCGACTCGTACGCGGCCCCCGGCATGCTCTCCGCCGCCCTGCTGCAGGCCATGGCCGATGCCGACCCCGAGCGGACCCAGGCACGGCTCGAACAGTATGAGCAGGCCGCTGACCAGCACGGATTCTTCCTCTAGTAGCAGGTCGCGGGCTTCATGGGCGCCGCTCCCGCAGAGGTACGCGCAGCGTCCTGATCTGCATGTAATTTTTCATACCCTTGCGTACTCGACAGTATATATATTTACTGACTGCGGCGTTCCGGATCCGCCAGATGCCAAGGGAGGACGCCCCACGTCCTCGTCGAACAGCCACCCAGCGCGCTACCCCCTCCTCATTGGCGCGACGGGTGACGGTCAAGGCCTACGGATCCCTCGGAGCGCCCGTGGCGGCCTCGGTCAACCCCTGGACCGAGGCCGCCCCTCGCTCTCTCGACCAGCCCGGACTCGCCCCTCCAGGTCGAGGCCCCCGGCACACCTGACCGACGGTGCGGAAGCGAACCGATTCAGCCCACAGGCAGGCGGCGTCCAAACGCTTTGGACCCAGGTTCGGCCTTGGGGTCACGCTCCAGGGCGCCCTCATCACTCCCGACCTTGCGCCGGGACGACTGTCCGCTGCCCGGTGACCAACTCGGTCATATCCCGTGCCGCCGAGGCGGATGGGCGCGGTCTTCCGCGGATGTCCAGCGTGGCGCAGTGGAACGAGCCGCCGAGGGCCTGCACATGGCGGAATGGCGGGGGCAAAGGGATCACGCCCAGGGAAGTCGGACGCGCCTGGAGCTTCGCGTCCCCGGCCTCCACCACGGCGTGGCCTTCATCGACGACGAGGAGACCGAACGGCCGAGTGCCGGCACGGGCTTCCCGGACGGAATCCCATGGCCGGCCGTCGACCGCGCGCCACTCGAGGCGGAGCCCCTCACTTGTGCCCGCCGACGGGCGCCGTGCCCACGGTGGGCGGTATCTCCCGTCAACATGGCGCCCCGCTGGTGGACTGCCTGTCGAGGTCCGCCCCGCGAGCTCCGCTCGGCGCCGTGAACGACGTGCAGGAAGGCGGCATCGCCGGTGGGTGTGTTGGTGTGGGTACGGCACGAGTCGCGAGTCACGGAGCGGCGGGCTCCGCTCGCGCCGGAACACGCACGTGAGCTCACGCGTCGGGGAGTCCGACTGGTCGTGGAGGAATCACCGCAACGAATCTTCCCCATCGACGCGTACGCCGTCGCCGGCTGCGCCGTGGCCGGGGCGGGCACCTGGCCCAGCGCACCACCCGAGACCTACGTCCTCGGCCTCAAGGAACTTCCCCCGCAGCCGTACGCTCTGTCGCACCGGCACATCTATTTCGGCCATGCATACAGGGGGCAGCCCGGCGGCGCCGCGCTGCTCCGCCGGTTCACGGCCGGGGGCGGGGAACTGCTCGACCTGGAGTACGCCGTCGACAGCGCGGACCGGAGGATCGCAGCGTTCGGCTACTGGGCCGGATATGCCGGGGCATCCCTCGCCGCCCTCTACGCCCGTGGGCGGCTCGACACCCCTCTGACCCACCGCGCCAAGAGTGCGTGGGACGCCGCACTCGACGGGCTCCGGGCTTCCGGGCAGTCCTCTCGCCGTACCGTCGAGGCCGTGGTCGTCGGCGCCAAGGGACGCTGCGGCACGGGAGCGTGCGAGGCTCTGGAGCGCGCCGGGATCCGCACCACCCGGTGGGGGACTCCAGAGACCGCACACCTGGACCGCCGCCTGCTTCTGGCCCACGACATCCTGGTCAACGCCATCGGCACCTCGGCACCGGTGCACCCCTTGCTGACGAAGGACGATCTCGACGACCCGGCGAGACGGCTCGGCGTGCTGTGCGACGTCACCTGCGACCTGGGATCTCCCTGCAACGCGGTGCCCGTCTACGACCGTCTGACGACCTGGCAGGAGCCCGTACGCAGGGTCCACGACGGCGATCCGGCCTTCGCCGTGCTCGCGCTGGACAACCTGCCCTCGTTGCTGCCCATGGAGTCGAGCCGGGCGTACTCCGCCGACCTGTGGCCCCACCTCCTGACCTTGGGCACCGACGGCCCTGTGGCCCCGGTCTGGGCACGCAGCATCGACGCGTTCCGGGTGTCGCTCGCCCGCACAGGGCTGGGGTGACGCAGACCGTGACAGTGCGGGGCTCCCCGCCGCGACCGACGCCTCACGCGCCCCCGTCGACCGCGAGGGCCTGAAGGAGTGCGCCCACGGCACCCACCTGATACGACGTCATCCGCGCGGGCAGCGCACCCTGACCAGGTCAAGGTGCGCTTCGACCCGGTCACGGCACACTGGTCCCCGATGGGTCCCCAAAAACGATCAAGAGGCTGCTTCGGATTGCTCCAAAACAGCCTCTGACCCTACGACTCTTTCGAGTCGGGACGACAGGATTTGAACCTGCGACCCCTTGACCCCCAGATGTGCGGGTCAGGGGTATTTTCTGGATATAGCGGACTTAATCCGGGAGTAAGTTATGCATGGAGGCATGCATCGTGCACCACCGCGTGTAGCGTGTGGTCCCCAACTGGTCCCCACGCGACCCCTTCCCATTGTCCGACCAACACCTCACGCGAGCACATCGAGCCGCTTCGAGATCGCAACTCCTCCGACTGCCTCGGAGTCATCAGGGTGGCCCCGGGACCGGGCCGTAGTGTTGAGGACCTCCGCTGCCGTTCCCACGTCACAGCCAAGAGTGCGCTCGCTCGGTCACGCAGCGGTCTACGCCAAGCCGCGAGCTCGGCCTTGCTCCGACCCTCGAAGCCAGCCTCCCAGAGCACCCGTTCCCCCTCTCCTTCCTCTCACGATGCGGTGCCAGTAGAACCAGCTACTGTGGCGGCGCACCGGATTACTCGGGAGGGTGACGGGGATGGCAGCCAGCAATAGGTACGGCGCTCTGTGCGCCGCCGAGTTGTGCGCGACCTATGTGCCGCCCGGTGGCGGCATCCTGGTCCGCGGCGAAAGCGGCTGGCTTACCTATTGCCCCGACGACGACCCTGCCCTTGGGCCCCGCAGATTCTCGGCCAACCCCGATGAACGTGACCACGAGCCGATGATCGCCTTCCTTCTTGCTCGCCTTGACGAGGAGGAGGCCACTGCCGGAGCCGCAGGTATCACCCATTGGCGGCATTGGCCGGCCCGTAGCCAGAGGGTCGTTGACGACCACGACGAGCTGGTTGTCGTCTGTCCGCTGCGGGATGTTGCCGATCAGATCGCCACCTGGGGGCCAATGTCAGCCGTGGCGAACATCGAAGCCCGCCGTATGGTGCTGGATCTGTACGAACAGGCCGCACTGGGGCCCGCACGCGACGCCCTCCGTCAGGCGGTACAGGCGCTGGCGATGACCTACCGCGATCATGTGGATTACGACATCTCATGGACTCTGCGCCAACAGCTGTAGTCTCGCGCCCCGAGTCAGGTGGACCGTACAGTCGGGTAAGTGCGCTACGGACAGAAGGCATTGCTGCCACGCCCTGGAACGTTCGCTGACGAGAAGGCCCTCGGTGCCTTCGTTATGGGCAAGTTGGACCAGTGGTTCCACATTGAGGAGCAGGTGCCGGGACGCTACTGGACCGGCGAGGAAACCCGAATAGACGCCGTGCTGAAGCCGCGCGATGCGGACGGTTGGCACGATGCTGAGCCGGCCTTCGGCATCGAGTTCAAGAATCCGACTCCGGACACAGGCACAGGGGAACGCTACGGCTGGGTCGCGCAGGCCGTCGGATACACCCACTGCCAATGGCAGGGGTACGACAGGCTCGGCATCTTCCTCTGCCCCTCCCCTCTCAGCTGGCTCTTGTCTCGCGCCGATGAGGTCGCCACCGCCCGTCAGCGACGCATCAGTCCTGAAGCACTCGAGGAGGAACGTCACCGAGTACGTGAGTACGGACGCCGCTTCGGCAAGGAGTACACCGACGCGTACGTGGGCCGTGAGGCGCTGCTCGAACATCAACGCCGCCTCGCTGATCTGACTTACGAGGAGTTCACCGCTCGCGCCGACGGGTACGCGAACGCGGACGAACGAGAACGCGAGCATGACCTGCGGATGGCCAAGGAGCTGATCCATCTCCTCGGGCAGCTCAGTGTCGGAGAACTCATGCCCTACGAGGACAGCGGCTGGACACTGACGCGGTCCGGGGTGCGGCTGTGGAGCGAACGCGAGGGCGTGGCCAAGGTCCCGTACAAGCTGCGTCCCCGCATCGGTTCGCAGCGAAACAGACACTGAAGCCAGTCGTGTCACAGCAGCACACTCAACTACCAGAATATGAACCGCAGATGATGCGGCACATGGGACTGCTGCGTGTTCGGGTGACAGCGGGGTTTATGCAGCCAGAGCTGCTGGTGGGGTCATGATGGTCTCGTACTCAATGGGGGTCAATCGGCTCAGGCGTCTCTGGCGCCGGCGGCGATGGTAGGTGCGCTCGATCCAGGTGACGATCGCGATCCGCAGTTCCTGGCGGGTGGCCCAGGTGCGGCGGTCGAGGACGTTCTTCTGCAGTAGCGCGAAGAAGCTCTCCATGGCCGCGTTGTCGCCTGCGGCACCGACCCTGCCCATCGAGCCGACCATGCGGTGACGTGCGAGAACAGCGACGAACTTCCGTGAGCGGAATTGCGACCCGCGGTCGGAATGAACAATGCATCCGGTGATCCGGCCGCGGCGGGCGACGGCGGATTCCAGGGCTCTCACCGCGAGGCTGGACTGCATCCGGGCGTCGATGGAATAGCCCACGATGCGTCCGGAGTACACGTCTTTGACCGCGCACAGATACAGCTTGCCCTCGCCGGTGGCGTGCTCGGTGATGTCCGTGAGCCACAACCGGTTCGGCCCATCCGAGGTGAAGTCGCGCCTTACCCGGTCGTCGTGGACCGGAGGGCCGGCCTTGGTGTTCTTGCCGCGGCCCCGCCGCTTGCCGAAGGCACTCCACCAGCGGTTGTCGCGGCAGATCCGCCAGGCGGTCCGCTCGGCCATCGACTCACCGGCCGCGCGGGCCTCGTCGAGGAGAACAGGGCGTCGGCCCGGTATGCCTCGGCGAGGGCGGTATCGGTGACCGGCCGGTCCAGCCACCGGTAGTAGGGCTGGCGGGCCAGCTTGAGCACCCGGCACGTCACCGCCACCGGCACCCGGTGAAGGGCATCGGTGGCGGCCAGCTCGCGGACGAGCGGGTACATCATTTTGCCGCCAGGTTCGCCTGCGACAGATACGCCACAGCCCTCCGCAGGACCTCGTTCTCCTGCTCCAGCAGCCGGATGCGCCTGCGGGCCTCACGCAGCTCGGCCGACTCACCCGACACCGGTGCGGGCCTGGCACCCTCGTCGGTGTCGGCGCGGCGCAGCCACTTCGACAATGTGATCGGGTGTACGCCGAAGTCGGCGGCGATCTGTTCCAGCGTGACGCCGGGCTCACGGTTGCGTGCGACCCGCACGACGTCCTCGCGGAACTCCTTCGGATACGGCTTGGGCACTGCGACCTCCTTCCAGGCCGCCTCTCAGCAAGCCAGGTCAGGTGTCACCTGTCCATGCAGCAGTCCCCTGCGACTGACGTCGCTGTCGGTTTTGGTGCACGGCGCGGGAAGCGACCGGCACGAAGGCCGCGGTCGGCAGGACAACTGTGCCCGATGACGGCGGCCACCGCGGTGCCGGCCCGGTCATTCCCGACCCGGAACGCGGCCAGGCCGAACTATCGGCCTGGAAGGAGGAGCACAACGCTTCCCACCGCACGGTCCGCGCCCGCGGCGAGCACACCTTCACACGCAGGAAGACGTGGAAGATCCTCCACGGCTGCCGCTTCGAAGACGAGGGCGTTCACCAGGCCATGCTGAACATCGCTCGCCTCTACAACCTCGCCTTCGCCGGGGAGCGTCGCTCGTGCCTTCAGAGCACCGTTGGCCCGAAGCCCACGTCCGCAACGTCCTCATGCCCGAGGCCCCGTCGAAGCCGAGTCCCTGGCGAATCGCAGCATTCGCCCCCCCGCTGCGACGGATCGGACGCCTGCTGCCGCGTTGCAGGAGCCGACTCCCGAGTCGGTACATTGACGACAACAGAGTCCCACCCACGAGCCCATCCATCGCGCCCACAGAAATGACGAAAACCTCAGGAGGGGACGTTTCGGATGTTCTCCGAAACGCCCCCTGACCGGTCTTCCGGGAGCCGGCGCGGCTACTTGGCCAGCTTGCCGTCGGGGCGGACCGTGAACCACGTGCCGTTCACCCCGTGGCCGCTGGTGTCGCCCGGCTCCTTGTCGCCCGTGTACCAGTACAGCGGCCAGCAGTCGAGAGTGAGCTGCTGGGTGCCGTCCGGGCGCTTGTACGGGATGACGAGCTTCGGGTCGATGCCCTTGAGGTCCTTCTTGTCGACGAGCTTGGCCGGCTTCCAGAGCTTGAGGCAGTCGCCCTGGCAGTTGGACTTCATCGGCCAGGCGGTGTCCTTGGTGAAGCGGTAGAGCGTACGTCCCTTGCCGTCGCGGACGATCGTGCCGAGCTTCTCGTCCTTCACCGTGGACAGGGCCGGGAGGTTCTTCGGCGCCGGGGGCCCGCTCGGCGGCGTCGTCTCCTCGGTCCCGCCCCCCGCCCCTGCCTTGGCCTTCGTGCCGTCGGGCGCGGCCGCGAACCAGGTGCCGCCGACGCCCTGCCCACGGGTCTGCCGGGGCGCGGTGTCCTGCGCGTAGCGGTAGAGCGGCCAGCCGGCGAGCGTGACTTGCAGAGAGCCGTCGGCGCGCTTCACCGAACCGAGCAGCGCCGCGTCCAGGCCGCGGCCCGCCGTGACGTCGTCGACGAGCACCGGAGGCCAGGTCGCGGCGCAGCCCTCTGCACAGTTCGAGGTGGGCGGATTCGCCGTGTCCTGGTCGAAGCGGTAGAGGGTGAACCCCGCGCCGTCCGTGACGACCGGGCCCAGCTCCTTGCTCTGCCAGACGCTCAGGCGCCCCGCCTTCGAGGGCTGCCCCCCGGTGTCCGAGGCGGCCGGGCGCTCGGGGGAGCCGGCGCCGGTCACAGCCGTGTCCGGGGAGGCCCCGCAAGCCGCCGTCAGCATGACCGCCGCGACCGTCAGTACCGCCGGAACCACAGTGAATTTACGCATGAGGATCCCTCTTTCCGAATTTCTGAGTTTCCGTATTTCCGCGTTCTTGGAGGACGGTGTCGCCGCCGTGTTTCGAAGGGGCCCGCCCCGGCAGCGGGGAGGAGGCCGGCCGACTGCCGGGGCGGAGTCTTTGATGCGGATACCGTTTCGGTCCGCCGCCCAGAAGCGCGTCACTTCGCAAACGGCCCGTGCGGGCCGGGGGTTCAGACTCCGGGAGTATTTCTTTTCCGAATGCGTGCCGGGGAGGTCACACCCGTCCGGTGCCCGCGCCCGCCAGCGTCTGTGTGGGGACGGTCACGCGGAGGCCGAGCACGCCCAGGTCCACGGTGCCGTCGGAATCCGCGTACCACCGCCAGTGCGCGCCGGGCACGTCACCGACGGCGAGTACGATCCAGCCGCCGCCCGCGGGCGCGGACAGGTCCGCGAGAGCCCGTGCCTCCTCGGCGGTCGGCGCGTCCTGGAGCACGATGAATCCGGTGACCTCGCCGCTTCGGGCGACCCCGCGCACCAGACCGACGCCCAGCTCCTCGGCGGCGTTGAGGACCTCCTCGGGCGCCTTGTCCCGCACCTCCGCCACCCCGCGGACCCGCACCACACCGTTGAGGCCGGGCAGTGCGCTCGCGCTCGGGTCCACCGACACGACCACCGTGCTCTGCCGGGGGAGTTCGAGGAGCCCGCGCACCAGCGCCGCCACGGTGTCCTGGGCTACGGTGAGGTCGCCGCGGATGCTGAGCGCGCCGTTGATCTGCCCGAGGTCCACCATGGCCTGCGCCCCCCGGTCGCTCACTCCGAGCCTGGCGAGGTGGGGCAGCGCCAGTGTCGGGTCGGCCGTCGGATCGCTCTCGACGACGACAGGCAGCCCGGTGCGCTCCCAGCGGTTCATGTCCAGCGCGGTCCACGGCGCGGGGGCCGTGTGGCCGCCCGACACCGAGGCGAGCAGCTTCGTGGGTTCGGCGAGCACGCTGTAGACGCGTACCGGCCGCTCCGTCTTCGGCTCCGCGCCGGCAGCGGGGATCAGCTCGCGCAGTGCCTGCCGCACCACCACCGGCGTGCGGGTGTCCGCCGCGAGCCGCCGAGCCAGCACGGTGCGCCGGCGACGGCGGAGCGCGAGCGCCAGGCCGCGTGGGAGTCGAGGCCGCAGCACACGGGCGCCCCGGGCGATCGTGGAGCCCGACGCGCGGGCGGCTCGGGCGATGCGACGGCGCGCGACGATCGCCACGGTCAGGGCGGCGACGCCGCCGACGCCACCGATCAGCCAGGGCAGCTGGATCCGGTTGCCGAACACGCCGAAGGATCCCGCCGTCCGGCTGGTGGTGGTGGTACGGACAGCGGGGGCCGCGCTCTGCCCGGTGCTCGCCGACGCGTCGACGGCCGCCTCGGGCAGCACGCCGAACTCCACGCCCGGCCCCTTCGCGTCCTCCGGCAGGATCAGCGCGAAGTCCGGGACGAGCTGCTCGGGACTCACGAACACCGAGCCGTCCGGAAGCGGGCGCCCGCTGTTGAGGACCAGCACCTCCTCGAACCGGTTGCCGTCGCCGAGCGTGCGCCGCGCGATCTCGAACAGGGTCTCCTGCTGACCGCCTCTGTTCTGCGGGGCCTTGATCACGTAGTACTTCGTCAACTCCTCGGCACGCACGGCCTGAGGGAGCCGGTTCTGGACGGAGGCGAAGGCCGCGGCGGACGCCTGAGCCCGTACGGAGTCCCGTGCGTGGGCCGGTCCGGGCAGCGCCAGCGCGGCCACGGCCACGAAGCCGCACACCGCCGTCACTCGTGCCGTGGTGCGCCGCCGCGCCGTCCGCCGCGCGTCGTTCGTCTTCCTCGGGGCGTCACGCATCTTTCTCGTCCTCCTCCGGCAGGGGCCTGGTGACGCGCACCGCTGGTCGCGTCGGCCGTCAAACGCACCTGACCGCGGGTCGGTTCAAACGAGCTGAACCGAATCGCGGCACGCCTCGTGAGGAGGTGCCGAATGGCTCGTATCCGGGAGGAGCTGGGAGATGGCGCGTCGGCACACCACGGGCTGGGAGGTTCTGGGGTTCGGAGAGGATCCCACCCCGGGAGACCCCGAGGCGATCAGGACCCTGGCCGGGACGTATCGGGAACTGGGCGACGGAGCGGGCGAGGCCGTCGACCTGCTGCGCGACGACGGGGCGATCCGCCGGGGCAAGGGCCAGGCGATGGACGCCCTGAAGACGCGTGTGGGCAAGGACCTGCCGGGGCTCCTGGAGAAGACCAGGGACTCCTTCCGTACGGCCGCGAGCGCGTACGACGAGTACGCCACCACCCTGACCGACGCCCAGTCGATGCTGGACCGGGCGATCGACCAGGGGCAGGAGGTGGCCGGGACCGCCGGTACGGAGGTGCCGGCGGTCGCTCCCGACGCGACACCGGAGCAGGCCGAGGCTCAGCGGGAGCGGCAGGGCGAGGTGGACGCGGCGAAGGAGCAGCTGTCGGCGGCCGTGGCGCTCGGCCGCGACGCCCAGCGCCTGCGGGAGGACGGGTCCCGGAAGGCCTCCGTCATCCTCGATGAGGCTGCCGAGCAGGCCATTCCGGCACGGGACTTCGTGAAGGCGTTCGGCGACTTCCTCGCGGACAACCCGCTGGTGGAGATCATCGCGGGCATCCTCGTCGCGATCGTCGCGGTGTTCCTGCCGGTCGTGGGGCTCATCCTGGGCGCGGTGCTGTTCGCGGTGTCGGTGATCCGCATGGTGTCACAAGGGAAGATCGACGCCGGCGACATCATCATCGGCCTGCTCACGCTCGTGCCCGGCGGGGTGCTGCTCGGCGGGCTCGGCAAGGTCGTCGCGGCGGCCGGGAAGCTGGCCAAGTTCGCGCCGTTCCTGGCCAAGGTGGGCAAGGGGATCGGGACGACTTCCGCGGCGGTCACGGGCGCCCTGAAGAGCTCGACGTTCGTCCGTAAGATCATCGATCCGCTGGGCAAGGGGCTTATCGGACTCAAGGCATCGCCCGCGCTGGCCCTCGGTGCCAAGTTCACGATCGACGCGGGCACCGAGTTCGCCCTGGGCTTCGTCGCGAGCGGCCTGACGGCTGTGTTCGACGGCAAGAAGTTCGACGCCGCGTCGGCGGCCAAGGGCGCTGCGCTCGGCGCGGCCACGGCCGGGGCGCTCACCGTCTTCGGCGGCACGAAGTTCGCCAACAGCATCAAGGACGCCTTCGTCACCAAAGGCAAATTCAAGAGCAACATCGGCAAGGCGTTCTCCCTGGAGAGCCTGGGTGTCGCCAACGGACAGTTCAAGCCGTCCAACGTCCTGTTCGTCGACGCCAAGGGGATGGGACAGAAGACCGGCTTCCACGGCATCAACGGCACCACCAAGTCCGACCCGTCCACGGGCGAGATCAAGACGAAGGTCACGACACCGGACGGCGCCAAGACCGAGACGAAGACCACCCCGCCCGCCCCGAAGGCCGCCGAGGCCCCTCCCGCCGACGACCTCCCCTTCGCGCCGACGGCCCCCGACGCGACGTCGACCAAGACGACGACGCCGGACGGCTTCACCTCGACGACCGTGGACGGCACGAACACCATCGAGAGCCCGGCCGGGGACACCATCACCTCGAACGGCACCACGACCACGGTGTCCACCCCGGTCGAGGGCCCGACCTTCAAGGAGAAGGCCGCAGGCGTCTTCGGCGGCGAGTTCGCGCCGTCCCCGTCGACGAAGCCCGCGCTCTCCACGGAGCTGGGCCCCGGCGGCACCTTCTCGACCTCGGGCCCCTTCGGCGGCGTCTCGAAGGACGCCGCGGGCACGACGACGTTCAGCTCGCCCGGCGACGGCGCCCCCACGCCGGAGTTCACCGTGAACAACAACACGATCACCACGCCGACCGGCGTCACCGTGACGGAGAACGGCGGCTCCACGTCGGTCGGGGGCGGCGGCGTGAACGTCGACAACCAGAACGGCGTCACCTCGGTCTTCAACAACCCGGCGGGCGGCGGCCAGCCGGTGGCGCTCCACCACCCGGCCGACGGGTCCGTCGACGTGAACTTCGGCAACACCACGATCCACGCGCCCACGGGCCCACCCGGCGGTGGCGTCACCCTCCCGGACGGGACGCAGGTCTCCGTGGCCGCCGACGGCGGAGTGAACGTCGCCAACGGCGACGGTGGCGGCCAGACCGTCACCCTGCCCCCGCAGGGCGCGGGCGGGCCGCTCACCGTCACGGACGGCAACGTCACCACCAGCATCCCCCCGGCGGGCGGCGCGACCATCACCACCCCCGGAGGCCCCGTCACCACCCTCGACCACACCGGCTTCACCGTGGACACCGGAGGTCCCCGCCCCGACATCGTCCAGTTCAACGGCCCCGGCGGCACCCTGGACGTGACCCCGCCGGGCGGTCAGCCGCAGGTGACGGTCGGTCCCGGCGGCGGTCTCGCCACGGGCGGCATCACGACCGACGGCGCCGGTGGCGGCACGGCCGCCGGCGGGGGCGGGACGATCGCCTTCTCCCCGGCCGACATCACGCTCGGGACACCGGACGGGACGTCGTTGTCGGTCACCCCGCAGGGCACCTTCGACCTGAACCCGTCCGGCGGCCAGCCGCCGCTCACGGTCGGCCCGAACGGCGACATCGCGGTGGGCGCCCCGGGCCCCGCCGGAGTCGCCTTCACCACTCCGGACGGCGGTTCGGTCGTCACCAAGCCGGGCGGCGGTCTCGACGTGACCCCGCCGGGCGGTCAGCCGCAGGTGACGGTCGGTCCCGGCGGCGGTCTCGCCACGGGCGGCATCACGACCGACGGCGCCGGTGGCGGCACGGCCGCGGGCGGCGGCGGGACGATCGCGTTCTCCCCGCTGGAGATCACGTTCAGCACACCGGACGGGACGTCGCTCTCCCTCAACCCGAACGGGAAGTTCAGCCTCGACGGCATCAGCCACGGCGCCGACGGCGTCACCATCGCCGGCTCCACCACGGTCGACCCGGACGGATCGGCGAGCATCGCGCACGGAGGCCAGGAGATCCACGTCGCCCCCGACGGCACCTTCACCGCCACCGACGCCCAGGGCAACCCGGTGGCACCGGCGGTCCCGCAGCCGGCCCCCGGCAGCGCCGTGGACGTCGGCAACACCACGATCTCCGTCGACGGGACGGGCGGCCACAGCGTCACCGTCCACGGAAGCAACGGCACCACCGTCACCATCGCCAACGGCACCACGACCGTCAGCTCCGGCCCCGTCCAGGCCAGTCACGGCCCGGCCGGCGTCACCGGCACGATCGGCGGCGGTCCGAACCCGGTGCAGCTGCACCAGGGCCCGGGCGGCGTCACGACCGTCAGCCAGGGCGGCACCACCGTCACCACGAGCGCCGGCGGACCCACCACGGCAGGCCCCCAGGGACAGCCCGCGGCGGTCACCGTCGACGGACCCACCGGCACCACCCCCGCGCAGGTCACCACCGCCGACGGCAGCACCACCAGCGTCCACGCCGACGGCACCGTCACCAAGTCGGCGCCCGCCGGGCCCGGCAGTCAGACCGTCACGGTCGGCGGCGCGGGCAGCGGCACCACGGTCACGGTCGGCACCGACGGCACGGCCGTCTCCTCAGGTCCCCTCCAGGCGGGACACGGCCCGAACGGCACCACCGGATCCGTGGGCACCCTCAACCCCGTCCACGTCGACCAGACTCCGGGCGGCGCCACCACGATCAGCCAGGGCGGCACCTCCGTCACCACGAGCGCCGACGGGCCCACCACGGTCGGGCAGCAGGGACAGCCCCCGTCCGTCACCGTCGCCCCGGCCACCGCGAACGGTCCGACCCAGGTCACCACCTCCGGCGGCAGCACCTCCACCCTCACCGGAGACGGCGCCCAGACGTCCGTCGGCGGCACCGGCACCGCGGGCGCCACCGTCCACCAGGACGGCAGCGTCACCACCCAGGCTCCGGCGGGCCCCCACACCACCGTCACCCACGGGCCGAACGGCACGACCGCGACCGACAACGGCGGCGCGTTCGGAGTGGACCACACCGGCACCGCCACCAGCGGCCCCGTCACCGTCACCGCCGGCACCGGAGCGGGCAACACCCCCGTGGCCACGCTCACCGACACCACCGCGGGCGGGGCTCAGGCCGACGTCGGGGCGAACGGCATCGACAGCCAGGGCGTCACCACCACCACGGGCCCGAACGGTGAGGCCACCTTCACCCACCAGCCGGCGGGCGGTGGCATCACCACCGTCTCCTCCGGCCCCGACGGGACGATCACCACACAGAACCCCGACGGCTCCGGCGTCCAGGTCCCGCCGCGCCCCGCCCCCGCGCCCGGCGGCATCGGCCCGGTGGCGGCACCGGCACCCACCACGGTCACCAACGGCAACGGCGCCACGCTGAGTACGGACGGCCAGACCGTCACGTACGAGTCGAACGGCGTCACGACCACCCTCGGCAACGACGGGAACGGCCCGACCACCACCACGATCCACCACGAGTCCGGCGTCGGCCACACCATCGACGGCACCGGGCAGTTGACCGTCCACAACTCGCCGAGCGACGCCGCCATCACCGCGACCCACACCCAGGTGACGGTGAACACCCCGCAGCAGGAGGGCTGGGGCCTGTTCGGCTCCCCGGAGATGACGGGCGGCCAGAACACCCTGTCCAACGGCCCGAACGGTCCCACCATCACCACGCATGGCGCCGATCCGGTGTCCGAGCCCGGCAGCACCGTCGTCCACGGACCGAACCAGGGCGGCCCCGAGGGCGAGTTCTCCGTCACGTACGGACCCGCCTCCGGCACCTTCGCCCCCGGCGGCGTCACCGGCCTCGGCCCCTCCGGCACCCACCTCGACCCCGCCACCCACACGCCGATCGACACCGCGGGCAACCCCCTCGGCAACGGCCCCGGGCAGACCTCCATCAGCACCGTGGGCGGCGACGGCAACAGCGGCATCACCGTGCCCACACCGGGCGGCGGACCCACCCTGCACCACGACGGCTTCTACGGCGGCGGCACCACCGTCGGCACCGGCACCACCACCGTCTCCAAGAGCCCGGGAGACGTGGAGAACGCCGGCACCGCGGGCCAGAAGGCGGGCGTCATCGACGGCCCCCACAACCCGCTCGACCCGGCCCCCGCACCAGGCCCCGAGACCTTCACGGTGACAGGCGCCGGAAACGGCGGCCCGAGCCTGGACGTCCCGGTCGGCGGCACGGGCGGCAGCACCGTCCACGGCGGCCCCTTCGACGTGAAGGCCACCGGCGGCGGCGCCTTCGAGGTCTCCGTCGCGGGCGGCGGCAACGGCCCGAACGACAAGGTCGCCATCGGCCCGGACGGCACCCTCGGAGGGCCGGGCGTGGCCGCACCGGCCCAGCCCGGCGGACCCCAGCAGGTCACCCTCAGCGACGGCACCACCGTCACCGGCGGGCCGGGAACCCAGCCCGTCGTCACCCCGCCCGGCGGCGCCGGCCCGACCACCACCGTCAACAACGGCACCGCCACCACGACCGACCCGGCCGGGGGCACGACCATCACCCAGAACCCCGACGGAACCGCGACCTTCACCGGCACCGCCGCGGGCGAGACCACCACGTTCACCGTCACCCCGGACGGCGTGACGGGCACCGTCACCACCACCGGCCAGAACGGCCAGCCGGCCACGTTCCACGTCGACCTCAAGAACAACGGCGCCGTCGAGGTCACCGACGCCGGCGGCACGACCCTCACCAAGCTCGACGCGGCGGGCTCGTACAACGAACAGCACACACCGATCCACGACTACCACGCCAACACCGGTGGCCCCACCTCGGTCACCAGCCTCCACGAGTACGGCTACGAGGCCCTCACCAGCATCATCAAGGGCGCCGTGGGCCAGGCCGTGAGCGTCGGGTACGAGGTCGGCGCCAAGGGTACCGACCCCCAGACCGCGCTGGAGAACGCGGGCATCAAACTCGGTTACGGCGTCGGCAATTCCCTGGCCGGAAAGAAGATCGAGAACGACTACGGATTCAAGACCAAGGGCCCCGAGGTCCCTCTCGCCTCCCTTCCCCAGAAAACCCTGGGAGGTCTCAACGCCACGCAGGACACCGAGCTGGCCAATCCGCCGGAAGAAGCCCCCATCAAGGTCTGAACCGAATTCCCGAACCCTCCGTTTAGAGGGCGCGGGACCACGCGACCCAGCTCCACACCATCCGACGGGAAACGGGAGAACACCCATGGCCGACTACATCGTCAACGACGAGAAGACCGCGTCCGCCGCACAGCAGACCATGAACGAGTACGACATCGCGGTCGCCCAGCTCAACAAGATCAAGACGGACCTGGACGCCCTCACGGCCGACGGCTACAACACGCCCTCCGCCCAGCGCGACTTCAGGCCGTTCGTCGAGGAGTACACGAGCAACTACGGCAAGGTCACCGAGGGCCTCACGGGCATCTCGGAGTACATCAAGAAGTACGGCGAGGGCATGACCCAGTTCGACAGCGACATGGGTGCCAGCCTCCGGGGCTGACCCCGCACCGGCACCGGCCGGGCCGGACCGGGCCCCCTCCCGGACCGGCCCGGCCGGCTCGCCCCACCCCCACCCCTGGTGACCACCGCGCCCAAGGAGCACCGACGATGCGCCTGACCGTCACCGCCGTCGACCCGGAACAGGGCCAGACCGCGGACATCATGATCGAGGCCGACCCCGAGTCCCCGGCGGGCGAACTCGCCGAACACCTCCACCGGCGCCTGCGCGGTGGCACCTCGGGGGAGCGGCCCGTCCTCTACCGGGGAGCCACCCGGCTCCCCGCCGACCAGCCCATGGCCGCGACCGACCTGCGCGCCGGCACCCTGCTGTCCCTCGGAGCACCCGCACCCGAGCCGGGTCCCGAACCCGACGGCGTGGTGGAACTGCGGGGCGTCGGAGGGTCCGACGCGGGAACGGTGTTCCGGCTCCCGCCCGGCGACTACGAGATCGGCTCGGCCACGACCTGCCGCATCCGGCTGAGGGCCGAAGGGCTCGCCGGGACCGCGGCCCGCCTGAAGGTCCTCGCCGACGGCACCGCGACCGTGCGGGCCGCGGAACAGGACCGCGTCACCCGCGACGGGACCGAAGTGCGCGACTGGACCGCGTGGCCCCTCGGAGACGTCCTCACCGTCGGCCCCGTCCTGCTCGAACTCACCGAACCCTCCCGTCCCGACGCCGCGCTCCAGTCCTCCGACGACGGCGTCGGCCTCGACTACAACCGGCCGCCCCGGCTCCTTCCCCCGCCGGTCGCCAACCGCTTCCAGCTCCCCGTCCCACCCGGGAAGCCCGCCCGCAACAAGCTCCAACTCACCCTGATCTTCGCCCCCCTGCTGATGGCCGCCGTCTCGGTCGCCATCTTCAACAACCCCAGGTTCCTGGTCTTCGGCCTGCTCTCCCCGGTGATCGCCATCATCTCCCAGCTCTCCAACAAGCGCCGCGGCAAGGAGAGCCACGAGGAACAGCTCAAGGAGTACGAGGAGCGGAAGGCCGCCCTGGAGGACGACGTCACCGAGGCGGTCCTCGCCGAACAGCGGGCCCGCCGACTCGCCGCCCCCGACCCGGCCGCCGCCCTGCTGATCGCCACCGGACCGCGCCAGCGCCTGTGGGAGCGCCGCTGGCGCGACGACGACTTCCTGCTGATGCGCCTGGGCGCCGCGGACCGGCCCGCCCTCGTGGAGCTCCAGGATCCCTCCGAGCCGGAACACCGCCGCAGGATCGACCGCACCACCTACGCCGTGCCCGTCACCGTCCCGCTGCGCGCGTACGGGGTCATGGGCATCGCCGGCGGCACCGCCGCCGAGCCGCTCGCACGCTGGCTGATCGCCCAGGTCGCCGTCCTGCACAGCCCCTCCGACCTGCGGATCTGCGTACTGTCCGGCAGCACGGGCGCCGACCGCTGGTCCTGGGTGCACTGGCTGCCGCACTGCGCGCCCCTCGGCGAGGACACCGTCGCCCTCGTCGGGGCGAACGCCGAGTCCGTGGGCCGGCGCATCGCCGAACTCACCGCCGTGGTCGCCGCCCGCCGGCAGGCCGGGGAACGGGCACCCCGCGGGGGCGCCGCGGGCGAACCCGACATCCTTGTCGTCCTCGACGGCGCCCGCAGACTGCGCTCTCTGCCCGGCGTCGTCCAGCTCCTGCGCGAAGGACCGGCCGTCGGCGTGTACGCGCTCTGCGTCGACGACGAGGCCCGGCTGCTGCCCGAGGAGTGCCGCGCCGTGGCCGTGGCCGGACCCGAGTGGCTGCGGGTCGAGCAGGACACCGCCGACCCCGTCGACGAGGTCCGCATGGACGCGCCGAGCCGTGCCTGGTGCGTGGGCGTGGCCCGGGCGCTCGCGCCGATCCGGGACGTCGGCGACGAGACCCAGGAGAACCTGCTACCCGCCTCCGCCCGCCTCCTCGACGTACTCGGCCTGGAACCGCCCACCCCCGACGCCGTCGCCGCGCGCTGGGTGATCTCGGGACGGGGCACGCGCGCCGTCCTCGGGGAGGGCGTCGACGGCCCGTTCGCCGTCGACCTGTCCACCGACGGCCCGCACGCGCTCATCGCGGGCACCACCGGTTCGGGCAAGTCCGAACTGCTCCAGTCCCTCGTGGCGAGCCTCGCCGTCGCCAACCGGCCGGACGAACTGAACTTCGTCCTCATCGACTACAAGGGCGGCAGCGCCTTCGCCGAATGCGAGGACCTGCCGCACACCGTCGGCATGGTCACCGACCTCGACACCCACCTCGTCGAGCGCGCCCTCGTCTCGCTCGGCGCCGAACTGAAGCGACGCGAGCACATCCTCGCCGAGGCCGGCGCCAAGGACATCGAGGACTACACGGACAAGCGCACCCGCCGCCCCGAACTCGCCCCCATGGCCCGGCTCGTCCTCGTCATCGACGAATTCGCGTCGATGGTCCGGGAGCTCCCGGACTTCGTCTCCGGCCTCGTCAACATCGCCCAGCGGGGCCGCTCGCTCGGCATCCACCTCGTCCTCGCCACCCAGCGCCCGTCCGGGGCGGTCACCGCCGACATCCGCGCCAACACCAACCTGCGGATCGCGCTGCGCACCACCGACACCAGCGAGAGCCGCGACATCATCGACGCCCCCGACTCCGGACAGCTCTCGCCCCGCACCCCCGGCCGCGCCCACGCCCGGCTCGGCCACGCGGCGCTGCTGCCCTTCCAGACCGGCAGGATCGGCGGTCGCCGCCTCGACGAGGCGACGACGGGCGAGGACCGCCCCGCCCCGGTGCTCACCGAACTCCACTGGGAGGGCCTCGGCGACCCGATGCCCCGCCCGCCGGCCCGGGAAGACGCCTTCCAGCCGGTCACCGACCTCTCGGTCCTCGTCGCGGCGGTACGGGGGGCGGCCGAGCAGCTCGCCGTCCCGCCCGCCCGCCGCCCCTGGCTCCCCCCGCTCCCCGCCGCTCTCACCCTCGCCGACCTGCCCCCGCTTCCCGAGGCGGAGCACGGGCGGCTCGCCCCCGTGGCGTACGGGATCGTGGACGTGCCCACCGAGCAGGCGCGCCGCCCCCTCACCCTCGACCTCGACCGGGCGGGACACCTGTACGTCATCGGCTCACCCCGCAGCGGCCGCTCCCAGACCCTGCGCACCCTGGCCGCCGCCCTCGCCGAGACGCACGGCAGCGCCGACGTCCACCTGTACGGCCTCGACTGCGGCAACGGCGCCCTCCAGGCCCTCACCCCGCTGCCGCACTGCGGCGCCGTGGTGGACCGGACCCAGGTCGAGCGGGTGGTGCGCCTTCTGAACCGCCTGGGCGCGGAGATCGGCCGGCGCCGTGACCTCCTCGGCCGGCAGGGCGTCGCCGACCTCACCGAACTGCGCCGCATCCTGCCCGAGGAGGAACGGCCCTCGCACATCGTGCTGTTCGTGGACCGCTTCGAGGCGTTCGAGCGCGATTTCTCCGGCTACGACCAGGGTTCCGTGATGGACGCGATGACGCTCCTGCTGCGCGAGGGAGCCGGCGCGGGCATCCACGTGGTGGCGACCGGAGACCGGATCCTCGGCCAGAACCGCTTCTCCTCCCATACCGAGGACAAGCTCGTCCTGCGGCTGAACGAGCGCTCCGACTACTCCATGGTCGGCCTCAACTCCCGCAGCGTGCCCGAGGACCTGCCCGCCGGACGCGGCGTCCTGGCCAAGGACGGCAACAGCGTCCAGACCGCGCTGATCCCCGGCTCCGACAACGGCGGCGCGGGACAGGCCCGGGCGCTCGGCACGCTCGCGGACCGGCTCCGGGAGCGGGACGGCGACGTGACCGCGGCGCGCAGGCCGTTCCGCGTGGATGTGCTCCCCGACGAGCTGGACTTCGTGGAAGCCCTCGCGCGCCGGCCGAGGGACGTCTCCCCGCTGTGGGCGATGATCGGCGTCGGCGGCGACGAACTGAGCGCGCTCGGCACGGACCTGTCTCAGGTGCCGTCCTTCGTCGTCGCCGGTCCGCCCCGGTCCGGCCGGAGCACGCTCCTGCTCACCATGGCGAAGTCGCTGACCTCGCTCGGTACGAAGATCGTGGTGATCGCTCCGCGCACCTCCCCGCTGCGCCGGCTGGCCGGACGGCCCGGCGTCGTCGAGGTCTTCACGGACGTGGACCTCGCGGTCGCCGACTTCCGCACCGCGCTCGGCAAGGTGGACACCCCCGCGGGGGCCATCCTCGTCGACGACGCCGAGATGATGATCAACTCCGAGCTGGACCACGACTTCGTCGCGCTCGCCCGCGGCAGCGCGGGGGACGGCTGGGGCCTGATCGTGGCCGGCAACAACGAGGCGCTGCTCGGCGGCATCGGCGGCTGGCAGGCCGTCGTGCGCCGCAACCGGTGTGGCGCACTCCTCGCGCCGCGCGCGATCGGCGACGGCGAGCTGGTGGGCGCCCGTCTGCCGCGCGGTCTGCTCGGCCAGGACAGCGAGCCGGGGCGGGCCCATCTCCAGCTCGGTGACGGCCGGTTCACCACCGTCCGCGTTCCCGCGACGACGGTCGACTGACCGACTGACGCCGCACACCGAAGGGCCCGGCCGTTCCGATCAGGAACGGCCGGGCCCTTCCGCGACGGCGGCGTCGGTCAGGTCGCCGTGCCCACGGTCTCCGGCTCCCCGTCGCCGAAGCAGAACGTCGACGTGATGGCGTCGAAGAGGTCGTACAGCGGCTCGGCGAGCGGGATGTTCGGACTGAAGCAGGTGATGACCAGCACGCGTCCTCCCCCGGGAACCGGCACGAAGGTGTGCGTCACCACCAGCTTGGACGAGACGCCCTCGGCGATCTCGGTCTCCTCGATGCCGCTCATCCGGCCGACCGGCCCCACCCAGGGAAGCGCATGCGTGGTGAGGGTCCGTGAGGTGCCCTCGCGGCGGCGGCCCCCGGCGGCCGAGAACTCCCTGGCGAGGCCCTTCGCGGAGAAGTCCGCGCCGGCCGGCGGGGTCAGGCTGAAGACCATCAGCCCGGCCATCAGCAGGCCGTCCTCGTACATGGTCGTGGTGCCCGCCGCGTAGACGGCCCCGCGCCTGCGGGCGCCGTCCATGATCCGCCGCGCGCTCCGGAACGCCCCGTTGATGGCGTCCCTGGTCTCCTTCTGCGGGGCGTGCCGCAGCATTTCGGCGCGGCGCTCGGCGAGCGTGTCGCCGTGGAGGTCGTACTCCGTCCAGTTCTCCGGGATGCCGATCCCGAAGCTGTGCGAACCAGTGGTCATGGGACCGTGCTCCTCAAACTCGTCGTGTCTGGTTCCGCCGGCGGGTCACCGGCGGGGACGGCCGCCGTCGCCGTCGCCCTTCAGGGAGTCGCCCATCTGGCGGTCGAAGTCGTCGAAGGCCTTCACGATGGCCTCGCAGGCGTTCGTCAGGTCCTTGGTGTTCCGCTTGACCTGCGTGCGCCCGTCGTTCCACTCGTCGTCGAAGTTGCCGCCGGAGCGCGCCAGCGGCGGTCCGACGTCCTCGGCGGTGAACCCGGACGGCTTGGTGTCGATGAGTTCCACCACCCGCCGCAGAAGTCCGCCGAGGCGTTCGACCTCGTCTCCCGGCATGTCGATCTCGGCCAAGGCTCCCCCTGGGGGTGTTTCGTGGTGGGTGTCGTCCGGGACGAAGGCCCCGGGGCCGGCGCGGGCCGGTGCCCGCTCACGGGGCGGTGCGGACGAGCCTGCCGTCGGGCGAGACGGCGAACCACTCTCCGTCCAGCCCCTGGCCGTTGACGTCCCCGGCGGCTGCGTCGCCGACGTAGTAGTAGAGCGGCCAGTCCCCGTACGCGACGTGCACGGCGCCGCCCGGCTGCCTCTCCCCGCGCAGCAGGTCCGCCTCGACGCCCCGTCCCGCAGTGGCGGGGGAGGAGCCGGTCAGCGCGGGCCACACGGCGATGCACTCCGTGCCGCAGCTGCCGGAGGTGTCCTTGTCCTTGGTGAAGGCGTACAGGGTGCGGCCCTGGCCGTCGACCAGGATGGAGCCGAGGCCGGAGTCCGCCACCGTGACGGTCGCCCCGCGGACGGGCTTCCCCGCTGCCTTCCGTCCCCCGTCGCCGTTCGGGCCGCCGTCGCTCCCGCCGCCGCAGGCGGCGAGCGCCAGCGCCAGCGGTACGGCGAGCAGAGCCTTGGATGCGCGCATGGTGATGTCCTCTCTCGTACGTGCGGAAAGCGAGGAGTGGTGTTCCCCGCGGCCCACACGTCCCGGGAGCCGTCAGGGTTCAGTGCGCTCGCGAGCCGTGCCCGTGCCGGGCGGAGGGGGGACGGGATTGAACCCGCGGGGCGGCGCGTGCGTGCTCGACGCGAAGGGATCCCACTTCTGGAAGGACGACAGACATGCGCAGGCTCACCGCGGCGGTCGTGGCCGTGATCGTATGTGCCGGCCTCGCCGGTACGACCCCGGCGACGGCCGACGACGGTCCTGGGGGCTCCCCGGGCGGCGGGACGGCCGTGTCGCTGGTGGCCCGTCTCAGCGGCGACCAGCAGGTGCCGGGGAAGGACGGGAGGGCCGCGGGCGACCGGGACGGCAAGGCCATCGCGCTCGTCAAGGTCAAGGGCGACCGTGTCACCTTCGCCCTCTCCTGGAACGGCGTCGACAGGCCGGCCCGGGCTCACCTCCACCAGGGCGCCGTCGGGTCGGACGGCGCCGTCGTGGCCGACCTGTTCGCCACACCGATGCCGACCTCGGTGTATTCCGCCGCCGGACAGACCTCGCTGTCCTCCGCGGCACTCGCCGAACGCCTCCGCCGCGACCCGGACGGCTTCTACGTCGACCTGCACACCGACGCCTTCCCCGGCGGAGCCGTACGCGGCCAGCTCCGGCCGTTCGCGAAGCCGGTGAACCCGCTCGGCATCATTCACGGCGGCAGGATGCGCGCCCTCGCGGACGGCGGACAGGAGATCCCGGCCGGTGACCCGAAGAAGGCCGGCGACCCCGACGGGCACGGCACCACGTTTCTGCACCCGCGGACGGACCGCGTCGACTACTCCCTGGCCTGGGTGAACACCGGACCGCCGCTGTCCGGGCGGATCCACGAAGGAGGCCTGGGCGAGAACGGGGACGTTCGGCTGCCGCTGTTCCTCTCTCCCGTGCCGAAGAACGTCTTCGCGATCTCCGGCGCTGTCAGCACCCCGGACGCCCCGATGATCACCCGCCTCAAGGAGGATCCGACCGGCTTCTACGTCAACCTGACCACCCGGGAGTTCCCGGACGGAGCCGTCCGGGGGCAGTTGTTCCGCTGATGCTCGCCGGAGGGTCTGAAGATGGTTCCGGCCAGCTGAGACGGGCGATCTTGCCCACCCACGCCACTGGTGGAACTCTGCTTCCGTGCCGATCATTCTTCCCTCCCCCGGTTCCCGCTTGTTCTGGATCGCTCTGCCCGTGACGCTCGGGCTGACCCTGCTCCTTGGCATCGCGACGTTCGGCGCCGACGGCGCCGCCCGGGCGGCCGGTGTACCCGCCGACGACCAGTACGTGGACATCGCGACGGTGGCGACGACGCGCGCGCCCGCCCGGGGACCCGACGCCAGCACCGGCACCTTCACCATCGACTGCGGCCGCAACGAACAGGGCCACCGCAACGCGGACAACTTCGTCATCTCCCCGGGCATCGTGAACGGCGCGCACCACACGCACGACTACGTCGGCAACCTCTCCACCGAGGCCCTCTCCACCGACCGGAGCCTGGACGCCGCCGGCACCACCTGCGCGGGCGGCGACCGGTCCACGTACTACTGGCCCGTGCTGCGCCGCCTCGACCGCACGGGCGCCGACGCCCACACGGCCGGCGGCGGCGCGCACGGCAACAGCGGCGAGATCCTCATGGCGTCCTCGGTGCGGGTGGAGTTCCGGGGCAACGCGACCGGCGCGGTCGTCGGCATGCCCCGCTTCCTGCGGCTGGTGACGGGCGACCCGGTCGCGGCCACCACCCCGAGCGCCGACATCCGCGCCCAATGGGGCTGCTTCGGCTACCCGGACCGCTTCACCACCAAGTACGCGCGCTGCCCGCGGGGCAGCCGCCCCACCCGCACCCTGGACTTCCCCAGCTGCTGGAACGGCCTCGCCACCGACAGCCCCGGCCACCGCACCCATGTGCAGTTCCCCGCTGCCGACGGCACCTGCCCCCGGGCCACGTTCCCCGTGCCGCAACTGCGGATCACCCTCGCGTACGACCTCCCCGACGGCACGCCGTTCGCCGTGGACTCCTTCCCGGAGCAGCTCCGGAACCCCGTCACCGATCACGCCATGTTCGTGAACCTGATGACCCGGGACCGCATGGCGGAGCTCGTGCGCTGCGTCAACGAGGGCCGCGAGTGCCGGGCCCGGTGACGGGATCCGGCCGACTTCGCCCACCGGTTGAACCGACGCGCCCTCCCGTTCGTGTCCATCGCGTTGGCCCAGGAGAGGACGGAGAGAAGGGATGGCGGCATTGCGGCTGCGCAGTCGGCAGAAACAGGACACCGGTGACGAGGCACTGATCCGGTCCCTCTACGAGGAACACGGCAGGGCCCTCCTCGCGTACGCGCAGCGCCTGACCGGCGACCGCAGCGCCGCGGAGGACGTGGTCCAGGAGACCCTGATCCGGGCCTGGAAGCATCCGGAAGCCCTCGTCAACGGCAAGGGTTCGGTGCGCGGCTGGCTGCTCACCGTGACCCGCAACATCGTCACGGACCGGTACCGGGCCAAGGCCGCCCGTCCCACGGAGGTCGCCGAATCGGTGACCACCCAGCCCGTCGAGCAGGACCACGCCGAGGCCGTGGTGAACTCGATGGTCGTCGTGGAGGCACTCGACCGGCTCTCCCCGGATCACCGGGACGTGCTGCTGGAGATCTACTTCCGGGGCAGGAGCGTCGCGGAGGCGGCGCAGGCACTCGGGATCCCGCCCGGGACGGTCAAGTCCCGGTCGCACTACGCGCTGAGGGCACTGAGAGACATGTACGTGGACCGACCGAAGGCAGTGAGGGCCGTGGAACTGAAGGGAGTGGCGGTATGAGCATCAAGGAACACGACAGCGCGCTGCTCGGCGCCTACGTCCTCGGCGCTCTCGACGAGCAGGAGGTGCGGACCGTCGACGAACACATCGCGTCGTGCCGGAAGTGCCGCGAAGAACTGGACGAACTGCGGGACATGGAGTCCGCGCTCGGCGAGGTCCCCCCGGAGGCGTTCCTCGACGGTCCCCCGGAGGGCGGTGACCTGCTGCTGCAGCGCACGCTGCGCCAGGTGCGCGGCGAACGCGCCGCCCAGGCGCTGAGGCGGCGGGCGTTCCTGGCCGTGGCCGCGACCGTCGCCTCCGCGGCCCTCCTCGGCGGCGGTGTCCTGATCGGCCAGAACACCGGCGACCGGACCGCTCAGGCCGTCCCTCCGCCACCCTCCGTCACGGCGACCTCGCCGACGGCCCCTCCGGTGAGCGTCAAGTTCTTCGAGGGCCGCAGCGCGGAGACCGGCGGCGAGATGCGCCTCCGGGTGACGCCCGCCGCCGACTGGATCCGCCTCAACGCCTCGGTCACGGGCGTCCCGGCGGGCGAACGCTGCCGCCTGGTGGTGGTCGCGAAGAACGGCGATCGCGAGATCGCCGGCAGCTGGCTCGTCGCCGACGAGGAGAAGGGCTCGAACCTCGACGGCTCGGCGGCGGTCCCGATGGACGACGTCGCCGAGGTCGTCATCGAGAACGACCGGGGCAAGAAGTACGTGACCGTCAAGGTCTGACCCGCTTCGCCCCCGGACGGCGGCGGACAGGGCATGGAGGCGTGGCACGGAGCGATGCCACGCCTCCTTCTGCCGGCCGGTCCACCGGGTGGTCCCGCATCCGGGCGGCCGACCGCGAGGCTTTCGCCGAGCTCTACAAGACGTACGCGCGTGCCGTCTACAACCATGCTCTGCGCATGACGGGCAACTGGTCCACAGCCGAATCGTGGCCGTTTCCGCTGGTCAGCGGCCACACGAGGCGTGTACCACCAGCACTCGAGGAATCTACTGCGCGTCTGCGGGTCCCTTGGCGCACAGACAAGGGAGAATTGCTGGTCACGACCTCGCCGACAGGCGTGGTGGTCGCGTGTGGTCGCAGGCTGAGGATGTCAGGCCCATCTCCGCCTCGTGGAGGCGATCGCCATGCGAACCAGCGTCGGCCGCGGCCGCATCTACCGTCGCTGTGGTTGCAGGGACCCCCAGCGTCACCAGGTCGGTGCCCGCTGTCCTCATCTGCTCACCGACAGTACCCACGGGACGTGGGGTTTCGCCGTCGACGTCCCTGCCCCGGGTCACCGCAGGTCGACGGTGCGCCGGGGTGGTTTCGCCAGTCAGGATGCGGCCGAAGAGGCACTGCGGCGGTTCCTTGAGGGTGCGGCCGGCGGGTTCGATGCGGACCCGAACCAGACTGTCGCCGCCTACCTGGACGCGTGGCTGGCGGCGAAGGCGCTCGTGCTGAAGCCGACGACGATGGCCCGGTACCGCGACTACGTGCGCAACGACCTCGTCCCCGCGTTCGGCACCCTCAAGCTCGACCAGCTCGCCCACCGCCACATCGCGGCCTTCGTCACCGGCCAGCTCGCCGCCGGCCGCGGCCGCACCACCCTGTATCGGTGCCTGGCCACCCTCTCCAGCGCGCTCGGCGACGCCGTCCGCCAGCACCGCCTCCCCCACAACCCGGCCTCTCCCCCGGTCCTGCGTCGACCGCCGTCGCCGGAGCGGCGGATCTGGACCGCAGAGGAGGCGGCCCGCTTCCTCACCCACTGCCACGAGGCCGACCCGGAGATGGCCGATCTGTTCGAGGTCCTCATCGGCACCGGCATGCGCAAGGGCGAAGCCCTCGGCCTGCACTGGGACGACGTCCACCTCAACCAGGGCGTGCTCTACATCCGCTGCACGCTCTCCGCCGTCGACAACAACCGCCTCGTTCTCACGACACCGAAGACCCGGTCGAGCAGAGGCTGGATCGCCATCTCACCCCGCGTCGCCACCGCGCTCCGCCGCCGGGCTCGATCCGCTCCAGCTCTTCGCGGCGACCCCGACGATCCGTTCGCGGGGCTGGTCTTCTGCCGACCCGACGGCCGCCCGCTCGGACCGCATCTGGTGCTCGACCAACTCCACCGGCTGTCCGAGGAAGCGGGCGTCCCCCGGGTCACGGTCCACGACCTGCGCCACCTCGCCGCCACGATCACCATCTCCGCCGGCGTCCCGCTCACCGTGGTCTCCAAGACGCTGCGGCACTCCACCCTGTCGACGACCGCGAACCTCTACAGCCACCTCACCCAACAGGCAGCGCATCAGGCCGTCGACACCATCGACCACGTCCTCAGCGGAGCCCAGCAGACGGCTATCCGTTCGGACCGGCCCGCGTGGCTGCGACCACCGCGCGACCACCTCCACCGTCTCCGCGAAGCCCTCGGCCGGCTCCGCTCCCCCGCACCGCCCGCCACCAGCAGCACGGCGAACCAGCCCCGGACGGGGCATGCGACCACACTGCGACCACCAAGGCCTGGAACGCACGAAAGGCCGCCCTCTCGCTCACGAGAGAACGGCCTCCGACCTGCGTTTCCGCATGGTCGGGACGACAGGATTTGAACCTGCGACCCCTTGACCCCCAGTCAAGTGCGCTACCAAGCTGCGCCACGTCCCGTTGCCCGTCTGACCTGGGGTTTCCCCCGGCTGGACGCGCATGAGAACAATACCGCACTTTCCCTGGTGGTCACGAACCCTTTCCCGGCACCCGGAGACGGGCGTGCGCGCGGAGCGGAGCACTCACTCTCCGTGACGCTTCTGTGCGCCGGGGCGCGTGCTCGCGCGCCTCCCCCTGGAGGGCGAACGCGGGGTCCGGTGGGGCGGAGGGGGGCACCAGCCGTACAGGAAGAAGAGGGGAAGACTTCCGGAATCGGTCATGAAGCCGCTCATGTGGCGTACCGGTCGCTCTCATGGCCCTGCTTCGGCGCCCTCGCCGCCGGGGGGACGTGGCAGGAATACGCCTAAGCGGAATGCCGCTCGGATCGGGCCGAGTAGGCCAAGACCACGCGAAACACAGTCAGGTTCCATCGTCAACCACTCGGGTTTCGGACAAAAATCGTGGCGATATTGCTCCGTCCCAGAAAGATCAACACCATGAATGGGTCGGCCTGTACGCGACGGGGCCACCGCCGATGCACCACCTGACCGGACAACCGATCAGGCGTTTCGCAGGAGAGGTACTCCGGATGGACGGCTACTTCAGCAGTCGACTGCATCATCAGCTCAGGGAGACGGTGCGCGATTTCGCAGAGCGTGAGGTTCGGCCACGGATAGCCGAGATGGAGGCGTCCCGGACGGTCCATCACGAGCTGTCACGGCTGATCGCCGAGCAGGGCTGGCTGGGCGCCACCATCAACCAGGAGTACGGCGGCATGGGCGCCGGTCACCTGGCCAAGACCATCATCATCGAGGAGCTGTCCCGGGTCAGCGGCGCCATGGGCGCCATGGTCCAGGCCTCACAGCTGGGCACCGCCAAGATCGTCCACTTCGGCAGCGACGAGCAGCGCAAGACCTGGCTTCCGGCCATCGCCGCCGGTGAGTGCCTGCCGACCATCGCGGTCACCGAGCCCGAGTCCGGTGGTCATGTCCTCGGCATGACCGCCAGCGCGGTGCGGGACGGCGACGACTACATCCTCAACGGCAGCAAGGTCTACGTCGGCAACAGCCACGTCGGCGATCTGCACGGTGTCGTGGTCAGGACCGGTCCCGGTTCGAAGGGCCTCACCGCATTCCTGGTCGAATCCGATCGCCCGGGGTTCAGGACCGGACCGCAGCAACCGGCCATGGGGCTCCACGGCTTCAGCTTCGGCGAGCTGATCTTCGAGAACTGCCGGGTTCCGGCCGCCAACCGTCTCGGCGACGAGGGCGACGGCCTCTCCGTCGCGTACTCCTCCAGCGTCCTGTACGGGCGGGCCAACCTCACCGCCGTATCGCTCGGCATCCACCAGGCGATCCTGGAGGAGACCACCCGCTTCGCCTCCGAGCGCATCCGGTACGGAAAGCCGCTCCACGACCTCCCCACGGTCAAGCTGAAGCTGGGCCAGATGCAGTCCCGTCTCATGACCGCCCGGCTGGCCGCGTACCACGCAGTGCACCTGCTCGACCAGGGGCTTTCCTGCGACACCGAGCTGATGAACGCCAAGCTCGTGAATGTCGAGTCGGCGATCGACTCCGGTCGTAACGCCATGGAGATCCACGCCGCCGCCGGTCTCTTCACGGACCGGGCCATCGAGCGGTACCTCCGCGACGCCCACCACATCTTCGCCCCGGCCGGCACCTCCGACATCCAGCTGCTCCGGCTGGCCGAGGTCGCCCTCGGCCAGGACAAGGGCAGTTGGTCGGAGCGCCTCTCCGAGCTGGTCCGCACACCGGAGCCGGAGCCCGTGCACGCCTGACGCGTCGCCCCCCGATACGCCAGGAGCCCCGGTACGGCCATCGCCGCACCGGGGCTCCCGGCATGTCGGGGCATCTCGGATACGACGGTCAGAGGCTGACGGTCGGAGACGCGCCGGTCGTGGATACGCCGGTCAGAACATGCCGTCCTCGCGACGGTTGATCTGCTCCATCAGCTCGGCCGCCATCGCCTTGATCGTCTCAAGACCGGCGCGCCCCCACGGCCGGACGTCGGTGTCGACCACGCAGATGGTGCCGAGCGCGACACCGGTGCGGTCTATCAGCGGCGCCCCCATGTAGGAGCGGATGCCGATCTCGTCCACGACCGGGTTCCCCGCGAAGCGCGGGTAGTCGCAGACGTCCTCCAGGACGAGCGCCTTGCGCCGCACCACCACGTGCGGGCAGTAGCCGTGGTCGCGGGCCATGAAGCGGCCGACGCCGCCGGCGCCCGCTGCGGCCGCGCCCAGGTCGCTGCCGGAGTGAGTGCCCTCGGGGGTGTGCAGGCCGGCGAAGAACTGCCGGTTCTCGTCGATGAAGTTGACCATCGAGAACGGGGCGCCGGTCACGTCCGCGAGGCGGTGGGCGAACTCGTCGAACGCCGGCTCCGGCCGCTCCCCGAGACCGAGTTCGCGCAGCCGCTGCACACGGGCGGGCGCGTCCTTGTCGACGGGGGTCAGCAGGAGGTGACCGGTGGGGTCGTACGTCATGGCGTGGCTCCGTAGCTCGGCACGGCGGCCGGGATGGTGGTGAGCAGATGCTGGACGAGGGTCAGCAGGGTGCGGATGCCGGAGCTGGAGATCCGGGCGTCGCAGAGGACGACCGGCACCTCCGGCTTGAGGTCGAGCGCGGCCCGAATCTCGTCCGGTTCGTAGCGGAAGGAGCCGTCGAACTCGTTGACCGCCACGACGAACTGGATGCCCCGTCGTTCGAAGAAGTCCACGGCGGAGAAGCACTCCTGGAGCCGGCGGGTGTCGGCGAGGACGACCGCCCCGAGCGCGCCCTCGGAGAGTTCGTCCCACATGAACCAGAAGCGCTCCTGGCCGGGGGTGCCGAACAGGTAGAGGACGTGGCGGTCGTCGAGCGTGATGCGGCCGAAGTCCATGGCGACGGTGGTCGTGGTCTTGGACTCCACGCCCTCCAGGCTGTCGGTGGCGGCGCTGACCGAGGTCAGCAGCTCTTCGGTGCTCAGGGGTTCGATCTCGCTGACCGCGCCCACGAGGGTCGTCTTGCCCACGCCGAAGCCGCCCGCCACCAGGATCTTGAGCGCGGTGGGGAACGGGTCGGTCGCGAGACTGTCGTGGCGCTCAGAGCCGCTGTCGTAGGCCATCGAGCACTGCCTCCAGCAAGGAACGGTCGGTTGGGTTGGCGTGGAACCGGGGAGCGCGGGCGGTGAGCGCCCCGCAGTCCACGAGGTCGGAGAGCAGGACCTTGGTCACCACGGCGGGGAGCCGTAAGTGTGCCGCGATCTCGGCCACCGAGGTGGGCCCGTCGCACAGCCCGAGGGCCAGGCTGTGCTCGGGGCCCATGTGGGTCTGGGGTGACGACCCGGTCGCCATCACCATGGACAGCAGATCCAGTGCGGTGGTCGGCTTGGTCCGGCCACCGCTGACGGTGTACGGGCGGATCAGCCGGCCGGCCGCGTCGTCGAGCCAGGGCCCTTCCTGGGGGGTCGTCACGTTCACTGGCCGATGCCGCCCACCGCTCCGGCTGCCTGCCGGGCGGGGGTGACCAGGTACGGCCGGACGCTCTTGACGAGCATCGCCATCTCGTACCCGAGGACCGCGGCGTCCGCCTCGCGCCCGGCGAGGACGGCCAGGCAGGTGCCGGAGCCCGCGGTGGACACGAACAGGAGGGTGGAGTCGAGCTCCACGACCACCTGGCGCACCTCGCCGCCGTCGCCGAACCGGGCGCCCGCGCTCCGGCCGAGCGAGTAGAGCCCGGAGGCGAGGGCCGCCATGTGGTCGGCGGCGTCGGGGTCGAGACCGTGGACGGATTTCACGAGGCCGTCGGAGGAGAGCAGAACGGCGTTGCGGGTGTACGGGACCCGCTGGACCAGGCCGCTCAGCAGCCAGTCGAGATCCGAGGAATGGCCGGTCGGCACATTGCTCGCCATGGTGTCTACTCCTTGTGCGCGTCGCCTGGACGCAGCGATTCATGGGGGGCGGGCTGGGACTCGGCGAGACCGATGCCGCGCTGGAACGCGGCCATCAAGCCGGGGTCGTGCAGGGCGTGCTCCTCGGGCTTGCGGGCCACGGGCTCGTCGCGCAGCTGCGGGACGATGTGCTCCTGGGCGCGCCGCTTGGGGAGCACGGGCCGGCCGTTGGGCTCGGGCGCCGCCGGGGGGAGTGGCGACATGAGGGAGGCCGGGGGGCCCGGGTGTGCGCCGCCGGCCGCCTGGGCCGGTATCGCGGGCGTACGGCCGGAGTCCGCGTACCCGTTCGACCGCTCGGTGGTACGGGGGTGCGTGAGCGGGTCGTGGGTCTTCTCGTGGCGGACGGCGGTCCGCTCCGGGGAGGGCGCGGACTGCGGCATGGAGTGCGGTGCCGACTGAGGTGCCGACTGAGGCACGGGCTGCGGGACGAGTCCGGTGGGGGCCGTCGTGCCCATGGCCGCGGGGACGGGCGCGTAGGGGTGGGCCGGTGCCGGGGCCATCGGAGCCGTCATGGGGGCCGGCGCCGGCATGGGCGCCGTCATGGGCGCCGGGGCCGTCATCGGGGCGGTGACCACGGGCGCGGGCTGCGACGGCGCCTGCGACTGCGCCGTCGGCTGGGGCTGCATCTGCACCTGGTTCGGCGGGACCGCGGCGGAACCGGCGGTCGCGGCGGCCTGGCGCTCGTGCTGGGCGAGACCCTCGGGGTCGGCGCCGAGGAGGCCCTGCGGGAGGACGAGAACGGCCTGGACTCCGCCGTAGATGTTGGACTGCAGGCGTACGGCGATGCCGTGGCGGCGGGCGAGCGCCGAGACGACGAAGAGTCCGATACGGCCGTCCTGGAGCAGATGCGCGACGTTGACCTGGTCGGGGTCGGCGAGCAGGGCGTTCATCTTGTTCTGCTCGGTGACGGGCATGCCGAGTCCGCGGTCCTCGACCTCGATCGCGAGGCCGGCCGTGACGTACTGCGCGCGGAGCAGCACCGTGGTGTGCGGCGCGGAGAACAGCGTGGCGTTCTCGACGAGTTCGGCCAGGAGGTGGATGACGTCGGCCACGGCATGGCCCCGGAGCGTACCGTCGATCGGGGGTACGAGCTTCACACGCGGGTACTGCTCGACCTCGGCGATCGAGGAGCGCAGCACCTCGGTCATGGTGACCGGGTTCGACCACTGGCGGCGGGAGATGGCGCCGCCGAGCACGGCGAGGTTCTCGGCGTGCCGGCGGATGCGGGTGGCCAGGTGGTCGACGTGGAACAGCCCCTTGAGCAGCTCCGGATCCTCGACCTCGTTCTCCAGTTCGTCGAGGAGCTGGATCTCGCGGTGGACCAGGGACTGCAGGCGCCGGGCGAGGTTGACGAAGACCTCGACCTTCTGTTCGTTGCCGACGCTGCTGGAGAGCCGGGACGCCTGCACGACGGCTGCCACGGCGGCCTCGTGAGAACGCGTCAGCTCCTGCGAGAGCAGGTCGAACTCGTCGCCGGACGCGGTGCCGGTCGGCAGCGCGGGGCGGGGCGCGATGCCCTCGCCCTTGCGCAACTGTTCGACGATCGTCCGCAGTTCGCCCTGGCTGTTGCTGCTGGTGCGGCGCAGGGTGTTGCAGCGGTCGAGGACGGCCTTGGCGGCCCTGTCCGCGCCGAGCGCGGCAGCCGTCACCGAGGCGACGGTGAGGGCGGCGGCGCCGGTGAGCGCGGCCCAGAGGCCGGGCGTCGGCGTGGCGCCGGTGGAGCGGATGGTGAAGAGCACTGCCGCGGCTCCGCCCAGTGCCACCGCGACGGCGGGAAGCACGGAGGTGCGGAGGAGTTGGGGGCGTATGCGGGCTTCTGTCGTGTGCGACGCGGGGGACTGCGCCGGGGGGTTGCTACCGGTACCGGGGGCGGGGCGGGCGCCTGACCGGCCGTGCCGCCCGCCCTCGCGTCGATCGGACCGCGAGGCGGGTGCGCGAAGTTGAGACATGAGTGTCCTTGGTACGTACGTGCCCAGGAATCGGCGTACTGCGGGGGTGTGCTTCGGCGTGGTGCGAAGTGTGCTGAGGGGGTGGACTCGGGGGCTTTGCAAGGGTGTTACGGGGGTTCTTGCAAGGGGTCCTGCGGGGGTGGTTCACATGGTGGACGACATGACTGCGATGAGCCTACCGATGATCACCAACCACACACTGTAGTCGTCAACCGTTCATGTGCGGTGCGCAGTTGGCAAACTTACCCGTAGAGCCGCCCGCTCTGGTATCACCTCTTCCGCAACAGGCCGAGAAGCTTCGGCCGAAAGTCGACGTCGCGACGGGGAAGGGGCGTCGAGCGCCGGGAACGGAAGAGGGCGGAGGCGTTCCCACGCCTCCGCCCTCTTCGGAAATCGCCCCCGACCGGAATCCCCGGGCGGGGTGCGGACCGACCGGTCCGCTCGGCCCTCAGGGGGTCCGTGCCGCCTCCGGTGCCCCGCGGCCGGCGTCCGTGCCGGGCTCGCCGGACGTCGACCCGGCGTCCACGTCCTCGTTCGCGGCCGTGTTCGCGTCCGCGTTCCCGTCCGACACGCCGGTGAGTGACCGATTACCGTCGGTGAGAGCCGGAGCTGCCCAGCCACCCGAGGGGACCCGGGCGACCGGACGCCACCAGGGGCTGTCCGGCACCTGCTCGGCGCCCGGCTCGAAGGGCTCGCCCGGGATGGGCAGGGCGATCCGCTGGGCGGCTCCGGCGGCGGCCTCGACGGTGCCCTCCCCCGGTTCGGCCCACGGGTGCGGGGCGAGGTTGAAGGTGCCCCAGTGGATCGGCAGCATCACCCCGGCGGGACCGCCGCCCTGGAGGTCCAGATGCGCCCGCATGCCCTCCTCCGGGGTCATGTGGATGTCGGTCCAGAACTCCGAGTAGGCACCGATCTGGATCATGGTGGCGTCGAAGGGGCCGTGGGCCGCGCCGATGTCCTTGAATCCGGAGAAGTATCCGGTGTCCCCGCTGTGGAAGATCCGGTGGGAGGGTCCCGTCACCACCCAGGAGGCCCAGAGCGTCATCTGCCGGTTGCGCAGTCCGCGGCCGCAGAAGTGCCGGGCCGGGGTGGCGGTGAGCCGCAGCTCGCCGATCTCGGTGGCCTCGTTCCAGTCCAGCTCGCGGAGGCGGGAGGCGGGCACCCCCCAGCGCTCCAGGTGCGCGCCGACGCCCAGCGGCACCGCGAAGACGGTGTCGGTGGTGGCGAGCGCCTTGATCGTCGGCAGGTCGAGGTGGTCGTAGTGGTCGTGCGAGATCACGACGACGTCGACCGGACCGAGCGCGGCGAGGGGCGCGGGCACCGGGTGCAGCCGCTTGGGGCCGGCGAAGGGGAAGGGGGAGCAGCGCTCGCCCCAGACGGGGTCGAAGAGGACCCGGTGGCCGTCGATCTCGGCGAGGACGCCGGAGTGCCCCATCCAGGTCAGACGCAGGCCGGTGGCCGGGGGCCTGGCCAGGTCGGCGACCGTGGTGGGGTGGACGGGGATCGTGCCGGTGGGGGCGCGGCGCGAACGGCCTTCCTTGTCGAAGTAGATCTTGGCGAACTCGACACTGGAGCCGGAGGGGCCGCGTCGGGCAGGTTCGGGGTTCTGGAAGATCCCGTCCGCGAAGTTCGGCGAGCGGTGGATACGGGCGAGGCGCTCGCCCGTGGGGTCCGCGCCGAAGGACTCGGGGCGCAGCGCGCGCAGCCGGGCCCGCGGCGAACGGTCGGAGCCGGTACCGGTCACAGGACCTCCTGATCTCTGGGGGTCGTTCCATTATGGGCGGACCGCGCGGCGAACGGTCGGGACGGTCGGCCATACTGAACCACCATTCAGTATGGCTACCCTCGCCGAGGGCGGCCGGACCGTCCTCCCGAGGAGATGCCCGATGAGTACCGCCCCCCTGCTTTCCGTCGGCTGGACCGACCACGTGACCGGCCGCCGGGGCCACCTGGTGATCGACCGGCTGGTGCGCGGAGTGGCCAGCGGCGGTCTGCGGATGCGGGAGGGGTGCACGGCGGAGGAGGTCGCCGGACTCGCCCGCGGGATGACCATGAAGGAGGCCCTGCACTACGACCCGAAGGGCCGGTACGTCCCACTGGGCGGCGCCAAGGGGGGCATCGACTGCGACCCCCGCTCCCCCGAGGCGTACGGCGTGCTCGTGCGTTATCTGCGGGCGATGCGGCCGTACGTCGAGCGGTTCTGGACCACCGGGGAGGACCTGGGGCTCACCCAGGACCTGGTGGACCGCGCCGTGGCCGAGGCGGGCCTCGTCTCCTCGGTGCAGGCCGTGTACCCGCTCCTGGAGGACGAGGCGGCGGCCCGGAAGCGGCTCGCCGACGCCTTCGCGATCGAGGTCGACGGCATCGGCCTCGACGAGCTGGTGGGCGGTCTCGGGGTCGCCGAGTCCGTGCTCGTCGCCCTCGACCGGGCCGGCCGGGAGTACGCCGGGACCCGGGTGTCCGTGCAGGGCCTCGGCACGATGGGCGGGGCGACCGCCCGGTTCCTGGCACGGGCCGGGCTGCGGGTGGTGGCCGTGGCCGACGTCCGGGGCACGATCGTGAACCCCGACGGCCTCGACGTCGAGGCACTGCTCGCGGCCCGCGACGCCCACGGGGCCGTCGACCGCTCCGCGCTGCGCCCCGGGGACCGTGAGGAGCCCGGGGACGCCTGGCTCACGGCCGAGGCGGAGGTCCTGGTCCCGGCGGCCGTGTCGTACGCGATCGACGCCGGGAACCAGGGACGGATCACGGCCCGCTGGATCGCCGAGGCGGCCAACATGCCGGTCCGTGCGGAGGCCGAGGAGGCCCTCGCCGCGCGCGGGGTCACGGTGCTGCCCGACGTGGTCGTGAATTCCTGCACCAACGCCTGGTGGTGGTGGACGCTCTTCGGCGACATCGAGGCCGACGCCGACCAGTCCTTCGACCGGGTGCGCACGGCGATGCGGACGCTCGTCGGCGGGATGCTCGACCGGGCGGCGGCGGACGGCACGAGCCCGCGCGCCGCGGCGCACGCGCTCGTGGAGGAGCGACTGCCGCAGATCGCCGAACGCTACGGCTGGTACTGATGCGGCCACACTCCGGAGCCGTTGACAATCATGCTCGCGTCATGTGCTGTGTAGGCTGCGTGGCGTGGCGAGAGTGCGGTTGAGCGTGGCCGAGCGGCGGGAGGAGCTGCTGCGGGCCGCCGTCGAGCAGATCGAGGCGCGCGGGGTCGCGGCCGTCCGGATCGCCGACGTGGCCTCCGCGCTCGGGGTGAGCAACGCCCTGGTGCTCTACCACTTCTCGTCCAAGGAACAACTGGTCGCCGCGGCCTTCGCCCACGCCGCCGAGGCCGACCTCGCCCATCTGCGCCGACTCCTCGGGCGCCGCTCCACCGCCGTACGACGACTCCGCGCCGCGGTGCGCTGGTACGCGCCGACCGGACAGGCCAAGGGCTGGCGCCTCTGGATCGAGGGCTGGGCGGCCTCCCTGCGCGACCCCGGACTGCGCCGGGTCGCCGCCTCCCTCGACCAGGAGTGGAAGGCGGCGCTGACCCGGGTGATCGCGGAGGGTGCCGAGGCCGGGGAGTTCCGCTGTACGGACCCGGCCGCGGCGGCCTGGCGGCTCACCGCCTTCCTCGACGGCCTCGCGGTCCAGACGACGGCCTACGCCGGCTCCCTCTCGCGGACCGCGATGCTCCGCTGGGCCGACGCCGCCCTCGCCCGGGAACTGAACCTGCCGCACGAGGACGGGGACCCGGCCGGGCTCCCCGCCCCCTTCTCGGATCTGAAGACGGAGACGGAGACCGCGCCGGTGGCAGGGGCGGAGAGGGAGACGATCGGCCCCGTCGGTCCGGTCGGCCCCTAGACCAGCTCGAAGACCGCCGAGACCGTGACCTGCTCCTCGATCTCGCCCGGCGCCAGCGGGACGCTCGCCTCGTCCGCGGGCATGGCGCCGACGGCGCCGGGGCCGGGGCGCGCGGACTCACCCTCGCTGAGCGAGACCAGCCGGCCGAGCTCGTGGCCGCTGAGCCGCGCGTGCTGCGCCGCCTTGTCGTAGGCGTCCCGGTAGGCGGCCTCCCGTGCCTTCACCCGCAGCGCCGACGGGTCGGCGACGTCGAAGACGACCCCGTTGATCCGGACGGAGTCCCCGGTCGCGTCGTTGACGGCGCCGATGACCTGCCCGGCCCGGTCGATCTCCCGGACCTTCACGGAGAAGGACTGCCCGGCCTGGTACCCGGTCACCTTGCTCTCGCCCGCGGCGTTCTGGGTGTAGACCGGGGACAGGGAGAGGCTGTCGGTACGGATGTCCCGCTCGGCGATCCCCTGCTTGTCCAGCACTGCGAGGAGGGCCTCGGCGGCGGTTTTCTGCGCGGCCATGGCCTCCTTCGCGGTCTTGCGGGTGGCCTCGACCCCGACGGACAGGATCGCCAGATCGGGCGCGGCGGCCGCGCGGCCGTGACCGGTGACGGTGACCGTCGCGGGCGCCTCCGCCCGGACGGCACGCGGGGCCGTCCGCTCGGGCGCGGCGGCCAGTGCGGGGGCCGTGGTGCCGACGAGCAGACCGCCGAGCACGGCGGTGGCGGCGAGCAGACGAACGGTACGGGCGGCGCTGGGCCGGCGGATCGTCACAGGCGGTCCCTTCGAGGGTGGGTGCCGGGGCTCCGGCGGCCACATCCCAGCACCCGGCGCCGCCGCCTCCCGTACGCCACTCCTGACCGTCGGCCCCCTTCACCTCTCCGTACCAGTCACCCTCCGGACCGGCCGCGCCGCCCACTCCCGGATCACGCGCTCAGGTCTGGACGAGCAGCTCGTACGCGTCGGGGTGCAGCCCGAAGGTCCACGCGACGCCCTCTCGCGCGGTCCGGGTCGCGGGCGGGACCCGGAGCCAGTACGTGCGGTGGCTGCCGTCGGGCTCGGGCGTCGAGTTGACCACCTCGACCATCGCCACGTCCTCGTCGTCGTCCAGCTCGATGCGCCACAGGACACCGGTCTCGTCGCGGTGCTGGTGCCGGGCTCCCGAGGCGGCGAGGTAGCGGTCGTAGCCGTAGTACTCCAGCATCACCCGCCGCAGTTCGGCGTTCTCCTCCTGCCGTATCCGCTCCGGGGTGAGGCCTGCGAGACCGGCGAGGAACTCGGCGGGCACCGGCATGCCCCGCCAGGCGTGCAGGGCGAATCCGTCGGCGAAGGCGAGCGCGGGGCCGTCGCCCCGGTCGAGGCGCCCCGCCTCGTCCCGGTGAAGCTCCACGGGCCGCTCGCAGACCACGGCGACGTTCTCGTACGGCCACCACCAGCCCGCGTGTCCGGCAACGACGGCGAGGCCCGCGAGACGGTCCCCCTGACCGTCGAAGGCGGCGAGCCAGGCGGCGTCGTGCTGACCCAGCACCGCGTCGAGCAGCACGAGCCGCACGGCGGTGGCCGCTCGCGAGGACGAGGCGGTGCCGGACGAGGCGGACTCGGACGCATCGGAGTCGGCCGGCGTCACGGAGCCGGCCGACGTGGCGGCCTCCGTCACCCCCGCCCGTATCCGGTCGGCCAGGCTTCGGGTGAGGTCCCAGAGGTGGGCCCCGGTCGCCTGCCAGTGGGCCGCCCAGCCCGCCGGGCCGAGGGCGTCGTGGAGTCGGCGCCGTTCCTCGGCCCACGGCCGGGTGCGCACCTCGTCCCGTACCGAACGGCCCTGATCGCTCAGCCCCCGTACGAGCGCGACGGCCGCGAGCGGCGAGTCCGCCCAGAGCACGCGCGCGGGTTCGGCCAGGCCGGCCGTGCGGTAGGCGAGCCGGACGCCGGCCTCCGCGGCGGCGCGGTCGGCGGGCCCGGTGGCCGCGGCGACGGACCGCCACTTGTCCTGTGCGGTGGTGTGGTTCATGTCGGCGTGGTTCATGTGGAAGCCCCCAGGGATTCTCTCGGTCAGTCCGCGACGATCCGGTACGCCCCGGGCACGTACTCCCGCTGGCGCACCACCCGGTACCAGCCCTTGGGCAGCGGTATCGGAGCGTGCTCCTCGTGCACCACCCGGCCGCCCTCGGGCAGTTCGAGCAGGAAAGGGCCGAAGGGCCCCGGCTCCCGCACGAGTCGGCCGGGGCCGGGAATCGCGTGGGCGTGGCCGGTCACCTCGCCGAGGGCGAGGACCAGGCGCCCCCGGGCGTCCCTCGGCTCCCCCGCCACCGTCTTCACCCGCTCCGGAACGGCCGTCTCCGCGACGGGCGCGATCAGTACGTCTCCCTGCCGGTACATGGCTCTCCCCTCCCCGTTCGGCGCGGTGCGGCCGAACACGAGAACGACGCTAGAGGCCGGGTCTGACAATCGACCCCGCTCACCCTGGAGGCCCACCCACCGGCGGGCGCTGTCGGTGCCGCTTGGTAGAACTCTTGGGATCAGCCGATCCACGCCGTCCGTTGCCGGGAGCGCAGTCATGACCGTTGGCCACTACATCGAGGAATTCCACGGCCTGCCCGTGTTCCACTTCCCGGACACGGACACGGAGATCGAGCTGCCCGACGCCGCGGCCGTCGCCTGGCGGCTCTCCTCGCCGACCTACTGCGAGGACGACGACGAGCAGTGGGGTGCGCGGTTCGAGCGGTTCCTGAAGACGGTCGACGTGGGCCGGGTGCGCGCCCTGGTCGTCGGCGGCTGGGACGAGGCGTACGAGAACTCGTCGGCCGACATCGTCACGGCGCTCATCGCCGCCAACAACCGGTTCACCACCCTGGAGGCGGTCTTCCTCGGCGACATGGCGGGCGAGGACTGCGAGATCTCCTGGATCATCCAGTCCGATGTGACCCCGCTGCTCGCCGCCTACCCGGCCCTGCGGGAGTTCGGGGTCCGCGGTGGCACGAACCTCGTCTTCCCCTCGATCCGGCACACCGGTCTGGAGAGCCTGGTCGTGGAGACCGGCGGTCTGGGTGCCGAGGTCGTTCGCGGGATCGTGGGCAGTGACCTGCCCGCCCTGGAGAAGCTGGAACTCTGGCTCGGCACCGACGAGTACGGCGGCGACAGCACGGCGGACGACCTCGCGCCGCTGCTCTCGGGCGCGGCGTTCCCCGCCCTTCGCTCGCTCGGGCTGCGCAACAGCGTGATCCAGGACGCCGTGGCAGCCGCCGTGGCGGGCGCCCCCGTCCTCGCCCGGATCGAGCGGCTCGACCTGTCGATGGGCGTCCTCACGGACGAGGGCGCGGCGGCCCTGCTCGACGGACAGCCGCTGACCCACCTCACTCACCTCGACCTCTCCCACCACTACCTGTCGGAGGACATGCGCTCGCGCGTGCTCGCCGCGCTCGCCCCGCACGGCGTGGTCGTCGACCTCGACGACCCGCAGGAGGCGGACGACGAGGAGGACGGCCGGGTCTGGCGGTACGTCGCGGTCGCCGAATGACCGCCCGCCCGCGCCTCGTGGTCGTCGGCGATCCGGCGGGTCGCCGCGTCGCGTTCTTCCAGGACGCGCTGCGGACCGCCGGGCTGCCCGAGGCGCGGGTGGTGTCCTGGCCCGAGGTCCTGCACGGCCGGGCACGGTTCGCGGAGGGCGAGACCGTACGCCTGGACTCGCCCGGGGAGGATCCGGAGGCCGACCGGCTCCTTCGGGAGGTCGACGATCCGGCCCGGGTCGAGGGCACCGGCCGCTGGTACGAGCGGTTCGTCGCCGCCACCGCGGATCTCGCCCGGTCGGTCACCGAGGCGGGCGCTGTTCTCGTGGACGACCCCACCGAGCTCGCGGCCCTGTTCGACAAGCGGCTGAGCCACGGCCTGCTCCACGCGGCCGGGGTGGCGGTGCCCGAGTCGCCGACCTCCGGTCCCTCCGCCCCGGCCGTGCGCGGCTGGGAGGACGTCAAGTGCCTGACCGCCGAGTCCGGTCTGCGCCGGTTCTTCGTGAAGCTCGCGCACGGCTCCTCCGCTTCGGGAGTGCTCGCGGTCGAGACGAACGCCGCCGGCCGGGTCCAAGCCACCACCTCGGTGGAGCGCGGGCCGGACGGGCCCCTCTTCAACTCCCTTCGGGTCCGCCGCTACACGAGCGAGCACGAGGTCGCCGCGATCGTGGACGCCCTCGCCCCGGACGGTCTGCACGTCGAGCGGTGGCTGCCCAAGGCCGCCCAGGGCGGCCGGGCGGCCGACCTGCGGGTGGTGGTGATCGACGGCCGGGCCACCCACGCGGTGCTGCGCACCAGCCGCTCCCCCATGACCAATCTGCATCTGGGCGGCACCCGGGGCGACCTCGACGCGGCCCGGGCCGCGATCGCCGGGGCCGGCGCCCGGTGGTCGGACGCGCTCGACGTGTGCGAGCGGGCCGCCGCCGTCTTCCCCGGTACCCGGTGCGTCGGCGTCGACCTGCTGCCCGCCACGGGCTGGCGCCGCTTCGCCGTGGGCGAGGTCAACGCGTTCGGCGATCTGCTGCCGGGCCTCACGGGCCTGCCCGGCAGCGGTGCCGAGGGCCTCGACACGTACGCGGCCCAGGTCGCCGCCCAGTTCCCGGACAGCCGTACCCCGCACACCACCACCCGCATCACCCGCACCACAGGAACGAGCACCGCGTGAACCAGCCCGACATGAACACGATCGTCGGGAGCCACGATCTGCTCCTGGTCACCCTCGACACGCTGCGGTACGACGTGGCGGTCGAGCTCGCGGCCGAGGGCCGCATCCCGAACCTGGCCCGTCATCTGCCCGGCGGCGTCTGGGAGCGGCGGCACGCGCCCGGCAGCTTCACCTACGCCTCCCACCAGGCGATCTTCGCCGGTTTCCTGCCGACCCCGGCCACTCCGGGCCCACACCCGCGCCTGTTCGCGGCGCGCTTCGCGGGCAGTGAGTCGACCGCCGACGGCACCTACGTCCACGACACCCCGGACCTCGTGTCCGCTCTCGCGGGCGAGGGCTACCGGACGGTCTGCGTCGGCGGCGTCGGCTTCTTCAACAAGCAGCCGCCGCTCGGTTCCGTGCTCCCCGGCCTCTTTCAGGAGAGCCACTGGGAGCCCGCGTTCGGTGTCGCCTCCCCGACCTCCTTCGAGTCCCAGGTGACCCGCGCCGAGGAGGTCGTCGCCGGTCTCCCGCACGAGCGGCGGCTCTTCCTCTTCGTCAACGTGTCCGCCCTGCACCAGCCCAACTGGTTCCACCTGCCGGACGCCACCCGCGAGGCCGGCGACTCCCGGGCCACCCACGCGGCCGCCCTCGAGTACGTCGACCGGCACATCGGTCGGCTCTTCGCCGCGATGAGCAGCCGCCGCCCGTGCTTCGCGATCGTCTGCTCCGACCACGGCACCGCGTACGGGGAGGACGGCCACACCGGGCACCGGCTCGGCCACGAGGTCGTGTGGACCGTCCCGTACGCGCAGTTCGAGCTCGCGGGCCCGGAGCGGGAGGCCGTGGCATGAGCGACGGCACCGTCCCGCGTCCGTACCGGAGCTATGTCTACGCCTATCCGCACAAGACGGCGTACCGGCCGCTCCCCGACCCGGCGCCCTCCCTCGCCGCGCTCTGGCGGGACGAGCCGAAGGACGCGCTCTCCCTCTACGCGCACATCCCGTTCTGCGAGGTCCGCTGCGGCTTCTGCAACCTCTTCACCCGGATCGGCGCCCCCGACGAGCTGACCACGCGCTACCTCGACGCCCTCGACCGCCAGGCCACGGCCGTCCGCGAGGCCCTCGGCGACGAGGCTCCCGTGCGGTTCGCGACGGCCGCGTTCGGCGGCGGCACGCCCACCTTCCTCACCGCCGGCGAGCTGGAGCGGCTCTGCGACATCGCCGAGAAGCGGATGGGGGTGGATCTGCGGGCGGTGCCGCTCTCCGTGGAGACCTCGCCCGCGACGGCGACCGCCGACCGCCTCGCCCTGCTCGCCGATCGGGGCGCGACCCGGCTCAGCATCGGGGTGCAGAGCTTCGTGGAGGCCGAGGCACGGGCCGCCGTCCGCCCGCAGCGCCGCGCCGACGTCGAATCGGCGCTCGGCCGGATCCGGGACACCGGCGTCCCGGTCCTCAACATCGACCTGATCTACGGCATCGACGGCCAGACCGAGGAGTCCTGGCGCTCCTCGCTCGACGCCGCACTCGCCTGGCGCCCGGAGGAGCTGTACCTCTATCCGCTGTACGTCCGGCCGCTCACCGGTCTCGGCCGGATCTCCCCCGCCGCCGACCGGGAGTGGGACGAGCAGCGACTGCGCCTCTACCGGTGCGGCCGGGACCACCTCCTCGCGCACGGCTACGAGCAGGTGTCGATGCGGATGTTCCGGCGGACGGACGCCGCACCGCTCGGCCCCGACGACTACGCCTGTCAGACGGACGGGATGATCGGCCTGGGCTGCGGGGCCCGCTCGTACACCTCGGCCCTCCACTACTCCTTCGACTACGCGGTCGACATGCGGGAGATACGCACGATCATCGACGCCTACACGGAGACCGCGGACTTCTCACGGGCCGAGGTCGGCCGGTGGGTCGACGCCGACGAGGCCCGCCGCCGCCATCTGCTCCAGTCGCTGCTCCAGGCCGAGGGCATGCCGGTCGCCGGTTACGAGGAGCGGTTCGGTACCTCGCCGTTCGTGGACTTCCCGGCGGAACTGGGCCGGTTCGAGGCGTTGGGCTGGCTGGACGAAGGGGCACCGGAAGGGCTCGTGCGGCTGTCGCCGGAGGGGCTCGCCCACTCGGACGGCCTCGGCCCCGAGCTCTTCTCCTCCTCGGTGCGGGCCGCGATGGCCGCGTACGAGCCGAAGTAGAGGGCGCACATGGACCTGACGCTCCTCTACCGCGGGCCGCTCTCCTCCTGCGACTTCGACTGCCCCTACTGTCCCTTCGCCAAGCGCCGGGACAGCCGGGAGCAGCTGCGCGCCGACCGGGCAGCGCTCGAACGGTTCACCGGCTGGGCCGCCGCGCAGACCGGGGACCGGCTGCGGATCCTCTTCACCCCGTGGGGCGAGGGGCTGGTCCGCTCCTGGTACCGGCGGGCGCTCGTCGAGCTGTCCCGCCTCCCGCACGTCGAGCGGGTCGCGATCCAGACCAATCTGAGCTGCCGGACCGACTGGCTGGCGGAGGCGGACCCGGAGAGCGTGGCGCTCTGGTGCACGTACCACCCCGGGCAGACGCCGTACGAGCGCTTCCTCGCCAAGTGCGGGGAGCTGACCGAGCGGGGCGTCCGCTTCAGTGTCGGCGTCGTCGGGCTTCCCGAGCACGCGGAGCACGCCCGGCGGCTGCGGGCCGAACTGCCGCCGCACGTCTACCTCTGGGTGAACGCGGCGGAGGGGCACACGTACACCGACGCGGAGGCCGCGGAGTGGACGGGGATCGACCCGCTCTTCCCGTACAGCCGTCATCCGCACCGCTCGGCGGGGCTGCCCTGCCGGACCGGGGAGTCGGTGATCTCGGTGGACGGCGAGGGGACGGTGCGGCGCTGCCATTTCGTCAAGGCCGAGCTGGGGAACCTGTACGACGGCTCGTACCGCTCCGCCCTGCGCCCCCGCGCCTGCCCCCTCGCCCTCTGCGACTGTCACATCGGCTACGTCCACCTGGAGACGCTGCCGCTGTACGACGTGTTCGCCGGCGGGGTCCTGGAGCGGATCCCCGCCGTCGTACACCCGCCGGCCGGCCCCGGAACTACAGGGGCATGAGGTCGGGGCGCTTCGCCTCGACGTGGTCGCCGGAGCTCTCGCCCCGCAGCCGGCGCCCGATCCACGGCACGAGGTACTCCTTCGCCCAGTGGATGTCGTCGCGCCGCACCTCCAGCGGGCCGCGCGGGGGCTCCGGCGGCCACGCCTGGTCCGGGTCGGCCGGCACCGGAAGGCCGAGGACCTGGGCGGCGCGCAGGGCCACCCGGGTGTGTCCCTCGGCCGAGAGGTGCAGCCGGTCGTCGTCCCAGGCGCGCCGGTCCTGCACGGACTTCAGGGACCACAGGTCGAGGACCGGGCAGTCGTAGCGGTCCGCGATGGAGCGGACGTGGGCGGTGTAGGTGGCGATCTTGCCGCGCAGATGCTTGAGCACGGGCACGTCGCGGGTGTCGAAGCCGGTGGTCACCATGACGGTGCCGACGGCGGAGGTCAGATCGGCGACGGCCCGCTCGAAGCGCTCGGCGACGTCGTCGGGGTCCGTGCCGGGGCGGATGATGTCGTTTCCGCCGGCGCAGAAGGTCACCAGGTCGGGGGCGAGTTCCTTCGCCCGGGGGACCTGTTCCGCCACGATCTGGTCGAGGAGGCGTCCGCGTACGGCCAGATTGGCGTAGCGGAAGCCGTCGTGCTCCGGCAGCTGGTCGGCGAGCAGCACCGCGAAGCGGTCCGCCCAGCCGACGTACGTCCCGTCGGGCCCGGGGTCTCCGACACCTTCGGTGAAGCTGTCACCGATCGCCGCGTACGACCCGAATGCGTTCTTGTCTCTTGATCTCGAATCGTCTGCCACGGGAGCACATCCTTCCCTTTCGGATGTGACCTACGCGACCGTAAGGAGGGGTTGACGCTGGGTGACATATGCCACCGATAAAGAATTTGCCAAGCCGGAATAGAGCGGGAACACGCCGGAGGCCCGGCACGCCTGCGTGCCGGGCCCCCGAGTGACGACGGGGCGTCAGATGTTCACGCCGTGCGAACGCAGGGCGGAGATCGGGTCGATGTCGGAGCCGTACTCCGGCCCGGTGCGCATCTCGAAGTGCAGGTGCGGTCCGGTGACGTTGCCGGTCGCGCCGGAGAGACCGATCTGCTCTCCGCCGCTCACGGTCTGGCCGGCGGAGACGGAGATCGAGGAGAGGTGGGCGTACTGCGAGAAGGTGCCGTCGGCGTGCTGGATGACGACCTGGTTGCCGTACGCGCCGCCGTCGCCGGCGGAGTAGACGGTGCCGGGGCCGACCGCGACGATCGTGGTGCCGGTGGAGGCCATGAAGTCGACACCGGTGTGGTAGCCGGAGGACCACATCGAGCCCGCGGCGCGGTACGGGGTGGACATGCCGCCGCTGACGGGGGCGAACCAGCCGGAGGCGGAGGTCGCGCCGGCCGACGAGGAGGAGCCGGACGACTGGGTGCTCGCGGCCGGGGCGGCGGCGCGCTCGCTGCTCCGGGAGGCGCGCGCGGTGTCGCCGTTCTTCGCGGAGCTCTTGGGGGCGGCGGCCTTGGCGGTGCTCTTCGGCGCGGCGGCCTTGGCGGTGCTCTTGGCGCCGAGGGTGAGCTTCATGCCCGGCAGGATGAGCGAGGGGTTGTCGCCGACGACCTGGCGGTTGTCCGCGTACAGCTTCTTCCAGCCACCGGTGAGGTCGTGCTCGGCGGCGATCTTCGACAGGTAGTCGCCACGCACGACGGAGTACGTCTTCGGCGCGGCCTTCGTGGTGGTGGGCGCGGCCTTGGCGGAGGCGGGGGCCTTCACCTGGGCGGCGGCGGTGACGGCCTGGCCGGGAGCGGTGGCCGGGGCGGCCTGCTCGGCGGCGTGGGCGCCGGTGGCACCGAGGAGCGGGAGGGCGACGACGGCGCCTCCCGTACCGGCGGCGGCGATTCCGCGGGTGAGGCGGTTGGACTTGATGCGGCGGTGCTTACCCTTCGCGGGCATGGCGAATTCCTCTCCGGCGCCTGCGAGGTGAGCTGTCGGGTTCGGACTGGAGATGCCCGGCCGCGTTCTCACGCGGCTTCACCCCAAGCCGTCCTGCGTCGCGGGACCGGCGTACTTCCTGGGTCCCCCGCTCCTGCCACGCATGGGATGAGTGGAATTCCGGACGGTGGCAGGATTCGGCGGTCCGACCGGATTGACGGTGACGCTAGACGAGCGGGGTCTGCGCGAACAAGCCAATGATTTCCAACGGCTTTCCCCGTACGGCCTTTCACCCGGAATTCCGGTCACCCTCCGTGGATGACGGGCCCTCGATCTCCTTTTTCCGTACGGCAATTGCTCCGGGCCGACGGCCACGATCCGTCACTTCTATGACCCTGCTCACGCGCTCGGGCCCATCTCGCCCGTAAACAGGGCGCGTTACACACAACGCCTCAATTCGGACAGATCCCCCATTCCCGTCCAGGGGGGTGCGTCATCGCGGCCCCACCTGGATGATTGCCCCCGGAGCCGATCGCGCATCGGGCATCCGAACGTCGACCATCAGGAGCATCCGTGACGCAGCAGCTGCCGCAGGTCCCGCCCATCGAAGCGAACGAACCCGAGCTGGCCGAGGTCCGCAACTTCCGGGACGTGGGCGGCCTGCCGACGACGGACGGGCGTGCCGTGCACCCCGGCCGCCTCTTCCGCAGCGGCCACCTCGCCCACGCCACCGAGGAGGACGTCGTCTTCCTCGACTCGCTCGGACTGCACACCGTCTTCGACTTCCGGAACCTGGTCGACCGGAAGGTCGAGGGCCAGGACGTGGACCTCCCCGGCGTGCGGAACGTGAACATACCGCTCAGCGATCCGGCCGCGGGCAAGGAGTTCTGGAAGCTGGTCCGCGAGGGCGACATCGAGCAACTGCGGGAGCTCCTCGGCGACGGCAAGGCCGCGACCCGAATGTCCGACTCGTACCGGAAGATGATTGTCGAGCGGACCGAGGAGCACAGCCGGGTCCTGCACTCCATGGCGGAGGACAGCCTCCCCGCCCTGATGCACTGCGCCGCCGGCAAGGACCGCGCCGGGCTGTCCATCGCGATCACCCTGCTCGCCCTCGGGGTCGAGCGGGAGGCAATCGAGGCCGACTACGTGAAGTCGAACGCCCCGCACCGCCGCTACAAGGTGCGCCGCAGCTCCACCGACCCGGACGCGATGTCGCCCGAGGTGATGGAGCTGCTGAGCCCGCTGTTCGACGCGCGGGTGGAGTACCTGCGGGGCGCCTTCGAGACGATCGAGGCGACCTGGGGCTCGGTGGACGCCTACCTCACGGAGGGTCTGAAGCTCTCTCCGGAGACCCGCGAGCGCCTGCGGGAGCGGCTCCTCACCGAGGCCTGAGCGGGATCTACTGGTTCTGCCCGCCCAGCATGAAGAGCAGGTAGAGGAAGCCTGCGAAGAGGTGCCCGGCGATCAGATAGGCGAAGAGGCGGAGGACGAGACCCTTGGGGAACTTGCCTTCCCCGCGCTCCTCGCCAGTGACGGTTCGTGACTTCTCGGACATCTCGGTCTCTTTCCTGGAAGAGGCGGGCAGGGTCAGCGCCGGTGCGGGGTCCCGTCGCCGAGACACAGCTCGGCGACGGGGCTCTGCATCAGGGTGTGGACGAAGAGGAGCTCGGCCCCACCGGGGGTCGCGGCCCCGATCCGGTGCGGGGTGAGCGAGTCGAAGTGCGCACTGTCCCCGGGATCGAGGACATGGACGGCCTCGCCGAGCGAGAGCCGCACCCGGCCCTCCAGGACGTGGATCCACTCCTCGCCCGGGTGGACGCGCACGATGTCGGCCCGGGTGGCGTACGGCACGTGGACCCGCAGGCACTGCAGGGCGCGTCCGGCGCCGCCCACCTGGCGGTAGATCCAGCCGTCGGCCTCGACGGGTTCGGAGCGGCCGGCCCGGACGACGGGGTCGCGCTCGGACAGCGTCTCGCCGAGGAGCTCGGAGACCGTCGTACCGTAGATACGGGCGAGGGCGAGCAACATCGGAAGCGAAGGCTGCCGGTTCCCCGTCTCCAGACGCGAGAGGTGGGCCGGCGAGAGGCCGGCCCGCTGGGCTGCGGCCTCCAGGGTGAGCCCCCGGCGGCGGCGCAGGGCCCGCAGCTGCGGGGCGACGTCGGGCAGGGCGCCGGAGGTGGCGACGTCGGGCGGGACGCCCGGGGTGGCGGGGTCCGGGGAGGCTTCCCCGGGGACGTGGTCCATGCGTCCATTCCGCCAGGAACGTGCCTCTGAGGCAAGTTTCTTGCCTCAGAGGCAAAAGTTCGGCTTTCGCACGGTCAGCGCTGCGCGACCGCCTGCTTGACCAGGGTCTTCCCGAAGTCCCACATCAGCCCGCCACCGCCGTGGGCCTCGTCCATGACCGCCGTGAAGGCGGTGACGAACCGGTCCACGTCGGCCTCGTCGATGACCAGCGGCGGGATCAGCTTGATCACCTCCAGGTGGTCCCCGGAGACCTGGGTGAGGATCCGGTGCCGCTGGAGCAGCGGGACGACGACCATCTGGGCGAAGAGGCCCTTGCGGGCCGCCTGGAGCATCGTCCAGCGCCCGCGCAGCCCCAGCGAGGACGGCCGGCCGAACTCGATCCCGATCATCAGCCCGCGCCCGCGGACCTCGTGGAGCAGCTCGTACCGGGGCACGAGCTCCTTCAGTCGCCCGGAGAGCAGGTCGCCGATCCGGCGCGCGTGCGCGACCGTCCCCTCGTCCTCCATGACGGCGAGGACGGCGAGCCCGGCCGCCATGGCCTGCGCGTTCGATCCGAAGCTCGCCGAGTGCACCAGGACTCGGTCCATCGACGAGTAGACCTTCTTGAAGATCCAGTCCTTGCCGAGGGTGGCGCCGACCGGCACGTAGCCGCCGGAGAGCGCCTTGGCGACACAGACGAGATCCGGTTCGACCCCTTCCTCGTGCTGGTACGCGTAGAAGTCGCCGGTCCTGCCGAGGCCGGTCTGCACCTCGTCGGCGATGAGCAGCGCGCCGTGCCGGTGCAGCAGCTCCTGCGCGGCGCGCAGGAAGCCGGGCGGCGCCTCGTGGACGCCCTTGCCCTGGATCGGCTCCACGACGAAGGCGGCCACGTCGCCCCGGCGCAGCTCCCGCTCCAGGGCGTCGAGGTCGCCGAGCTCGATCGCCGTGTCGGGCAGCAGCGGGGCGAAGCCGTCCCGGAAGCCGTTCTCGCCGTTGACGGAGAGGGAGCCGGTGGTGAGCCCGTGGAAGGCGTGGGTGCAGTAGACGACCCTGGGCCGCCCGGTGGCGTACCGGGCGAACTTGAGGGCGGTCTCCACGGCCTCCGTGCCGCTGTTGCCGAAGAAGACCCGGTCGAGGTGCGGGCTGTGGGCGAGCAGCCGCTCGGCGAGGAGTCCGGGCAGCGGCTGGCAGTCGAAGCGGGTGAGGTCGGCGAGCTGGGCGTCCAGCACGTCGTGGAGGGCCTTGCGGACGACGGGGTGGTGTCGTCCGAGGCCCATCACGCCGAAGCCGGCGAGCATGTCGAGGTGGTCGGCGCCGTCGGCGTCCCAGAAATGGGCGCCCTCGGCCCGCTCGTACACCTTGTCGAAGCCGATGGTGTGGAGCATGCGCGGCAGCTGGTGGTTGAGGTAGCGGGCGTGCAGCTCGTACCGCTCGCCGCCGCGCTCGGCCAGCAGCGCCCGCAGGTCGAACTCGCCGCTCATCGCCCGCTCTCCTTCCCCGCTCTCACGCGCTGTTCCCGGAGACTGTCTCCCTGATCGCACGCAGGGACTCCTTGAGGGACCCCATGGTGGCGAGGACGGCGGTGGGTTCGTAGCCGCAGTGCGCCATGCAATTGGCGCAGCGCGGGTCCTTTCCGCGGCCGTACTTGTCCCAGTCGGTGTCCTCGACGAGTTCGCGGTACGTGGGGACGTATCCGTCGCTCATCAGATAGCAGGGGCGCTGCCAGCCGAAGAGCGAGTAGTTGGGAATGGCCCAGGCCGTGCAGGGGAAATCGGCCTTTCCTTCGAGGAAGTCCAGGAAGAGCGGCGAGTGGTTGAGGCGCCAGCGGCGCCGGTTTCCGCCGGCGAAGGCCTTCTTGAAGAGTTCGCGGGTCTGCTCGACGCCGAGGAAGTGTTCCTGGTCGGGGGCCTTCTCGTACGCGTACGCGGGCGAGATCATCATCTCGTCGACCTGGAGGTCGTCGTTGAGGTAATTGAGCACCTCGATGATGGTCTGCGGTGTGTCGGTGTTGAAGAAGGTCGAATTGGTGGTGACGCGGAAACCGCGCCGCTTGGCCTCCTTGATGGCCGCCACCGCCTCGTCGAACACGCCTTCCTTGGCGACGGATTCGTCGTGCCGCTCACGCAGGCCGTCGATGTGCACGGCGAACGCGAAGTACGGCGAGGGCGTGAACTTGTCCAGCTTCTTGCGGAGCAGCACCGCGTTGGTGCACAGGAAGACGTACTTCCTCTTCGCCATCAACTGGCGCACGATCTCGTCGATCTGAGGGTGCATCAGGGGCTCGCCGCCCGCGATGGACACCATGGGCGCGCCGGACTCCAGGACCGCGCCGACGGCCTGTGCGACCGGCATGCGCTGCTTGAGGACACCCGCCGGGTGCTGGATCTTTCCGCAGCCCTCGCACGCGAGGTTGCAGGCGTAGAGCGGCTCCAGCTCGACGATCAGCGGAAACTTGTCCCGCTTGCGGAGCTTCTGTTCGATGAGGTAGGTCCCGACCCGGATGGACTGACGGAGCGGCATGGCCATAACTCGCTCACCTCCTGGGGAGCAGCAAAGAACGGTGCCATTCGAAGAATGCGGGAAGGACGGCACGAAGAACACGGAAGGCCGATATTCCCCCGCGTACCGTGCCGATCCGTACCAGTTCATGTTCTGGAGCGTCCACGACCACTCGGACGGCCGCAACCGGGCGGGCGGCCGGCTCGCCGTCCGGCCCGGGACCGCCGCGAGCGGTGCCGAGCGTCGCCGCGGACTCCATGTCGACGGCGATGGCGCCGGTGGCCCGCAGCGCGGCCCGCTCGGGGCCGCGCACCACATGGTCGGAGCCGGTCAGCGGCCCGGTGTGGACGGCCCGCCCGGGCACGGCCCTGACCAGGGCCTTCACCAGGAGCTCGGTCCCGGTGCAGGAGATCGTGCCGTCGGGACCGCGGGTCTCGTCGGCGACGATCAGGTCCCCCGGGTGCATGCCGGGGGCGAGTCCGGCGCAGAAGCCGGAGGCGATGACGGCGGCGTCCCGCCATCCGTGCTCGCCGAGGGCCCGGGAGACGGCCCGACGGGCCTTGTCCGGCCCCATGCCCGTACGGAGCACGGTGACGGGCCCGGGGGCGCCGGCGCGGTCCCCGGTGCGCAGGGCGAGCTGCTCGATGCCGAGGGCGCAGGCGATCAGCAGCGGCGGTGGGGCGCCGGGGCCCGGCTCGCGCCCCATCAGCGGGCCTTGCCGGGCGAGGGCTCCCCGTGCAGGTAGCGTCCGAGCGCCGTGAGCGGGAAGACCTGACGGTAGAGGTGGTAGTTGATCGAGAAGTCCCAGGGGAAGCCGGTGCCCGTGAAGTACGGCTCGTCCCAGGAGCCGTCCTCGCGCTGGGTCTCGGCCAGCCAGGCGACGCCCCGCCGGACGGGTTCGGAGTCCCGCTCGCCGGCCGCGAGGAGCGCGATCAGCGCCCAGCCGGTCTGGGAGGCGGTGGAGGCACCGCGCCCGATCCACGCCTCGTCGTGGTACGAGCGGAGGTCCTCGCCCCAGCCGCCGTCCTCGTTCTGGACGGACCCGAGCCAGCGGACGGCCCGGCGGATCGCCGGATGGGAGACGGGCAGCCCGGCCGCGGTGAGCGCGGGGAGCACGGACCCCGTGCCGTACACGTGGTTGACGCCCCAGCGGCCGAACCAGGCGCCGTTCGGCTCCTGTTCGGCGAGCAGCCAGTCGATTCCCCTGCGGGTACGGGGATCCCGGGCCAGTCCCTCGAAGGCGAGCATCTCCACCACGTGGGCGGTGACGTCGACGGAGGGCGGGTCGATCACCTCGCCGAAATCGCAGAACGGCAGCTTGTTGGGGAGGGCACTGGTGTTGTCGGCGTCGAAGGCGCCCCAGGCGCCGCCCTTCGACTGCATGCCGAGCGTCCACCGCGCGCCCCGGGCGACGGCCGCCTCCAGCCGGTCGGGGTCGGGGTGCCTGACCCGGCGGAGGGCGAGGAGCACCTCGGCGGTGTCGTCGATGTCGGGGTAGTTGTCGTTGTGGAACTCGAACGCCCAGCCGCCCGGGGGCAGTCCGGGCCGCCGCACGGCCCAGTCCCCGGTCCGGGTGATCTCCTCGTCGAGCATCCAGTCGACGGCCTTCACCAGGGCCGGGTGGTCGGGTTCGAGCCCCGCGTCGGCGAGCGCGATGGTGGCGAGACAGGTGTCCCAGACGGGCGACTGGCAGGCCTCGATCATCCGCGAGCCGTCCTCGCGCCACACGGCGAACCGGTCGAGCGATTCGAGTCCGGCCCGCATGACGGGGTGCTGGAGGTCGTAGCCGAGGAGATGGAGGGCGATGACCGAGTAGACGGCGGGGGGCTGGATGCCGCCCCAGCAGCCGTCGTTCTCCTGGCGCTCGATGATCCAGCGCGCGGCCTGGTTCATCGCCGTCCTGCGCAGGGCGCGCGGCGCCACCCGGCGGTAGCCGTGCAGTGCCTTGTCGAGGCGCTGGAAGAGCCCGTCCCAGCCGGTGGCCGGGGCGAGCGGCCTGGGCGGGTTGGGCAGGGCCGGATCGGTGTGCAGCTCGTCGAGCGGGAAGGGCGCGGGGCGGACCGGGCGCTTGGCGGAGACCACGGTGAGCGGCACGATGGTCTGCCGGGCCCAGCAGCCGAAGTCGTAGATGTTGAGCGGGAACCACTTGGGCAGGAAGATCAGCTCAGGGGGCAGCTCGGGCAGGTCCTCCCAGCGCCACCAGCCGAAGAGGGAGAGCCAGATCCGGGTGAAGACCCTGGCGGCGGCGATCCCGCCCCCGGTGCGGACCCAGGCGGCGGCGCGGGCCATGTGCGGGGCCTCGGGCAGGTCTCCGGCGAGCCGCAGGGCGACATAGGCCTCGATGGTGGCGGAGAGCTCGCCGGGTCCGCCGTAGAAGGTGGCCCAGGCGCCGTCCTCGCGTTGCTGCCGGCGGATGTGGAGGGCCGCGGCGCGGGTGGTGTCGGCGTCGAGGATGCCCAGGAACTGGCGGAGGAGGAGGTCCTCGGCGTCCATGGTGACGTTGGTCTCCAGGTCGCCCTTCCACCAGCCCTCGGGGTCCTGTCGGGCGAGCAGGTGCCCGACGGCCCGTTCCGCCGCCCGCGCGGCGGCCCCGTCGAGGCCGGGCGCGGCGGTCCCGCCGAGCCCCGACGCGAAGGCGTCGGTGTCGTTCGTCTTGCTGGCCGCGGCTGCCCGGGGGCCCATGGCCCCGGCGCTTCCGTCGGTCGTCGCTGTCATGGCTTCCCCTTTGCGCAGTCGGTAACTTCTGCTTCTACGGGTCTGCCGTCGGCCGGCGCCGCGTGGCACCGGCCGGCGACCGCGAACTCATATCAGGGTGATGGTGATCATCTCTTCCGTACGACCACGAAGTCGGCCAGCGCGGTGAGCTGCGCCCGCACGCGGGCGGGCATGTCCACCTCGTCCAGGGCCTCGATCGCGATCGCGTGCTGACGGCGGGCCTCCTGGGAGGTCCACTCGCGTCCTCCGGCCTCCTCGATGAGGGCCGCGCGGGTGGCGAACTCCTCCTCGGAGAAGGTGTCGAAGTCGTTGGACTTGGCGTCCGCGGCAAGCAGTTCGCCGAGCCGCTCGGAGGCCTCGCCGCCGGCGGCGAGGGCGGCGACGACCGGCAGGGACTTCTTGCGCTGGCGCAGGTCGCTCCAGGTCTGCTTGCCGGTGGCCTCCGGGTCGCCCCAGATGCCGAGCAGGTCGTCGACGGCCTGGAAGGCGAGCCCGAGGTGGTACCCGTACTCCTCCAGCTTGTCGGCGGTCCGGTCGTCGGCACCGCCGAGGACCGCACCGATGGAGACGGCGCAGGCGAGCAGGGCGCCCGTCTTGTTGCCCTCCATCTCCAGGCACTCCTCGACGGTGACCCGCTCGCGGTGCTCGTAGGAGATGTCCTGCGCCTGGCCGTCGATGAGCTTGCGGCTGGCGGTGGTGAGCCTGCGGGTCGCCCGGCCGGCCTCCACCGTGCCGAGCTCCAGCAGGATCTCGTTGGCCAGGGCGAACAGGGCGTCGCCGACCAGGATGGCCTGCGCGGGGCCGTGCACCTTCCACACGGTGTCGCGGTGGCGGCGCTGCTCGTCCCCGTCCATCAGGTCGTCGTGCAGCAGCGAGAAGTTGTGGACGAGCTCCACGGCGACGGCGCCGGGGACCCCGACCTCGGGGGCGACGCCCGCGGCCTCGGCCGACAGCAGGGCGAGCGCGGGACGGACGGCCTTGCCGCTGTCCCCCTCCGTGGGGTTGCCCTGCGCGTCGATCCAGCCGAAGTGGTAGGCGGCCACGGTGTCCATGGGCGGCGCGAGGCGGTCGACGGCCGCCCGCAGTACGGGGGTGGACAGGGTCCGCCCCCGCTCCAGCAGTGCGGACACGTCCGCGGTGTCGACGGCCGGATTACCCGGCGGCACAGTCGGCACGGTCTCTCCTCTTGTTCCGGTACTCACACTCATGCCGCCTCCTGCAGCGGATGGTCATGGCGGCGGCCGAGGGCGGAGAGCGCTGCGCCCGCGGCGCTGAAACCACTGCGGACGGCACCCTCCATGGTCGCGGGCCAGCCGGTGGCGGTCCAGGCCCCGGCCAGGAAGAGCCCCGGTGCCTGGGTGCGGGCGCCGGGGCGGAGCCGGCCGACGCCCGGGGTGGGGGCGAACGTGGCCGTCCGCTCCCTGGTGACGAAGAAGTCGCGGATCCCGGCGCCGCGGGTGGCGGGCAGCAGCCGCTCCAGCTCGGGGAGGTACTTCGCGCGCAGGGCGGCGACGGGTTCGTCGATCTCGTCCTGGGCGGCGGACTGGGAGACGGCGAGGTACTGGCCGCCGCCGGTGAGCCCGGAGGAGTCGGTGCGGTCGAAGACCCACTGCACCGGGGAGCCGAGGGCGGTGAAGAAGGGCCGCTTCAGCACCTTGCGGTCGTAGACCACGTGCAGGTTGAGAATGGGCGCGGTGGCGATGTCGAGGAGCCGGTCGGGGTCTTCGAGTGCGCCCTCGGGCAGCAGGCCGTGGGTCTCCTCCTGCGGGACGGCGAGGACGACGGCGTCCGCCGTGATCGTCTCGCCGGGTACGTCGACGGCCCAACGTCCGTCGTCGGTACGGGAGATCCGCTCGGCCTTGGTACGGAGGACGGTGCGCACCCCGAGGGCGTCGAGTTCCTTCGCGGCCCGGGTGTCGTGGAGTTCGCCGAGCGGGACGTGGGCCCAGCCGATGTCCGCGGCGCCGGGCTCGGAGAGGAGGCCGGTCTTGAAGACCATCGCGGCGAGGCCCATGGAGGCCTGCGGGGCGGGGGCGTTGAGGGTGGGGATGCCGACGAGGTCCCAGAGGGCGTCGACGGTCCGCGGGGACTGGCCGTGCCTGCCGAGCCAGGTGGCGAAGTCGATGCCGTCGAGCGCCGGGTCTGCGGGGTCGAGCTTCTTCAGGGCGAGCGCGGCGCGGCCGACGGAGGCCCGCTCGGCGAGGGAGAGGTGCGGGTACGTGGCGAGGCTGCGCGCCAGGTGCAGGGGTACGGGGAGGTTGTCGCGGCGGATCCGGCCGAGCCGCGGTCCGCGCGGGTGCCCGACGTCGAGGACGGGAACGTCGAGGCGGTCCTGGAGCGGGGCGAGCCGGGCGGCGTCGACCCGGTCGAGGAACCAGCGGTAGGCGGTGCAGCAGCGGAGGTAGACGTGCTGGCCGTTGTCGACGGTGAGGTCGCCCCGGCGGAAGGAGAAGGCGAGGCCGCCGAGCCGGGGCCGGCCTTCGAGGAGGGTGACGCCGACGCCGGCGTCGGCGAGCTGGAGCGCGGCGGTGATCCCGGCGAGCCCGCCGCCGACGACGACGGCGTGGGGCTGCCGGGTGTGCTCCCCGGTTCCTTCCTGGGTCACACGGCCTCCGTTCGGGTCGTCGCGGGCAGCGCCGGTGCGGGCCGGCTCGCCATGGTCGGGGTCGCGGCAGCCGGAGCCGCCGACGGCAGGGACGCCGGTACGGTGCCCGAGGTTGCCCGGCGGGCGGGGGCGTACGGGCTCATCAGGCACGCCCCCTGACGGCGCGCCGGGCGATGTGGCGGGTGTCGAGGCCGGAGAGGCCGCGCACCGCGACGTACGCCTTCTCCCGGCCCGGCAGCGAGACGCGGCCGCGCAGCACGGCCTCGGGGTCGCGTTCGATCCGGTCGAGGAGGCGGCGGTAGATGCCCGCCATGGCGGCGACGCAGGCGCCGCTGCGCCGGTCGAGCATGGGCAGCAGCCGGTAGCCCTCGGCGAACAGGGCGCGGGCGCGCCGCACTTCGAAGTGGACCAGCCCGGCGAAGTCGGCACCGGCGGGCGGGGTCTCGCTGCCGAAGCCCTCGCCGCAGCCGAACTTGGCCAGGTCGTCGGCGGGCAGATAGGTCCGCCCGTTCCCTGCGTCCTCGCGTACGTCCCTGAGGATGTTGGTGAGTTGGAGCGCGAGGCCCAGGGTGTCGGCGTATTCGGGGGCGCGGTCGGCGCCCGGGGCGCCGGGCTGGGTGCCGAAGACGCCCAGGGAGAGCCGGCCGATCGCGCCGGCGACGCAGCGGCAGTAGACCTTGAGGTCGTCCCAGGTCTCGTAGGTCGCGCCGTGGACGTCCATGAGGACGCCGTCGATGAGTTCGTCGAGGCCTTCGAGCGGGATCGGGAAGCGGCGGGCCGAGTCGGCGAGGGCGACGGCGACGGGGTCCGTGTCGTCCTCGTCGATCCCGCCGGCGCGGATCCGGTCGAGCAGGGCGCGGGTGGCCTCCAGGCGCTCCCGCTTGGCCTCGGGCGCGAGGGTGCCGTCGCCGATGTCGTCGACGCGCCGGGAGAACGCGTACAGCGCGGACATCGCCTGGCGCTTCTCGGTCGGCAGCAGCCGGATTCCGTAGGCGAAGTTCCGTGCCTGCTGTCCGGTGACCGCCTCGCAGTAGCGGTAGGCGGCCTGGACCGGTGCGGACGGCTGGGGCTGTGCCTCCACGGTCGCGCTCACCCCTCTCTCCGCGCCCGGAGCAGAACCGCTCCTGCCTGGCGCATCAGGCTCGGCTTGGTGGACTTCGGTGGTCCGGTCAGCACGTCGTATCCGGCGTCGGTGATCGCGTCGAGTGCCGCGTGTCCGCCGCCGGTGAAGCCCGCCAGGAGCAGCCGGAGCCGGCCGTGGACGCTGCCGACGAGCGGGGCGCCCGCGTGGAGCAGGTCGCGGGCCCGCTCGGCCTCGAAGGCGATCAGGGCGCGGACGGAGGCGCCGGCGGTGGGCCGGGCGAGGTCGCTCTCGGTGACGTGGAACCGCTTGAGGTCCTCGGCGGGAAGGTAGATCCGGTCGTTGCCGAGGTCCTCGGCGACGTCCTGGAGGTGCTCGACGATCTGGAGGGCGGTGCAGATCTCGTCGGAGCGCCGGATCCGCTCGGGGGTGTCGGTGCCGGTGATCGCGAGGACGAGCCGGCCGACGGGATTGGCGGAGAGCTCGCAGTACGCGAGGAGGTCGTCGTACGTCTCGTAGCGGCTGACCTGCTGGTCCTGGCGGTTGGCGGCGATCAGGCCGAGGAAGGGCTCGGGGGTGAGCCCGCACCGCAGCACGGTCGGCCGGAGGGCCTGGAGGAGCGGGTGGCGGGGGGTCCCGTCGAAGACGCGGCGGAGGTCGGCCTCGAAGGCGTCGAGGAAGGCGAGCCGGTCCCGCGCCGTCTCGGGGTCGAGCCCGAGGTGGCGGGCGTCGGCGCCGCCGGGGGCGAGGTCGCCGTCTCCGATGTCGTCGACGAGGCGGGCGAAGCCGTAGACGGCCATCAGGTCGTCGCGCCAGGCCCGGGGCAGGAAGAAGGGGGCCACGGGGAAGTTCTCGTCCGCGGCCTTGCCGAGGGTGGCGCGCGAGGAGGCGTCGGTGCGCGCCTGCCGGGTTTCCGTCACAGGTCACTGCCCGACGGAGGGACGGCGAGACCCTCGTGGAGCTGGAGATTCTGCGTCATGGCCGTCACGTCTCCCGTTCTACACTGCCGAGTCAATCCATCCTATTTCGGACACGCCGCCGACCCCTGCCCGTAGAGCCGCCGCCGGAGGCCCGATGGCCGTGGGGTATCGCCCTACTTGCCGCGAAACAGACCGGTCCAGCTTACGTTGTACGACGGCCGTCGCCATTCGGGGGTGCCGGGCACCCCGGACCTCACTCGTACGGGTCGTCAACCCTCCTGCACCGCAAGGAAGTTCGGCTCCACAGGAGCTCAGAGAGCGCGCGTTCCGGAGACGACCATGGCGAGGGTGGTCTCGACGACGGCGTTCCTTCGCTGTGCGGGAAGGCGCCGAAGAGGCCCGTCGAGCAACAGAAGTGACAGTCCGTGCACGGCCGACCACGCTGCGGCACCGGCGGCGGGTCGGACGGTCGGGTGCGCGGTGCCGACGCGGGCGAGGGCCTCCAGGGCTTCCCGGAGCAGGGTGAACGCGCGGATCTCGGGCTCGGGCGCCTGCCGCCCCGACATCGGCTCGTCCGCCTCCGCCGGGCGGGGCACGCAGAAGGCAGCCCGGTAGAGGCCGGGCTGGTCGACGGCGAAGCCGACGTACCCCCGGCAGAGGGCGGCGAGCCGGCGCTCCGCCGCGAGGGCCGGGTCGTCGGCGCCCGGCTCGCGGCCCGCGGCCCGCTCCATGGCGTCGGCGAGCACGCACTGGGCGTGGCTCCTGACGGTGCGGAGGAGTTCGCCCCGTCCGTCGAAGTGCCGGTAGGCGGCGGTGGGCGAGACGCCGACCCGGCGGGCCGCCTCGCGCAGGACGACCCGTTCGGGGCCGCCCTCGGTGGCCAGGTCGACGGCGGCACAGATCAGCGCGTTGCGCAGATCGCCGTGGTGGTAGGTCTTTCCCCCCGAGATCGCTGGCATGGCCTCATCCTGCCCGATGTTGCCAGCATGAACATTCCAGGTGGGGCGCGACGCGCGGAAAACGGAACCGCCCCCACCGGAAGGTGGGGGCGGCTCTCGGGGTTCGGAGTCAGCGGGCGGTCTCCCGCTCGTACGCCTTGAGGACCTCGTCCGTGGGGCCGTCCATCAGGAGCTGCCCCTTCTCCAGCCAGAGCACCCGGTCGCAGGTGTCCCGGATGGACTTGTTGCTGTGGCTCACCAGGAAGACCGTGCCGGCCTCCTTGCGGAGCTCGCGGATGCGCTCCTCGGAGCGGATCTGGAACTTGCGGTCACCGGTCGCCAGCGCCTCGTCGATGAGGAGGACGTCGTGGTTCTTGGCGGCGGCGATGGCGAAGCGGAGCCTGGCGCCCATGCCGGAGGAGTACGTGCGCATGGGCAGACTGATGAAGTCGCCCTTCTCGTTGATCCCGGAGAAGTCGACGATGCCCTCGTAGCGCTCGCGGACCTCCTCGCGGCTCATGCCCATCGCGAGGCCGCCCAGGATCACGTTGCGCTCGCCGGTGAGGTCGTTCATGAGGGCCGCGTTGACGCCCAGGAGCGAGGGCTGGCCGTCCGTGTAGACCTTGCCGCTCTCGGTGGGGAGCAGCCCGGCGACGGCGCGCAGCAGCGTGGACTTGCCGGAGCCGTTGGAGCCGATGAGGCCGATGGCCTCGCCGCGGTAGGCGGTGAAGGTGACGCCGCGGACGGCGTGGACCTTGCGGACGCCCCGGTTGACCTCGGCCTTGCCGCGGCCGACGATCCGGCTGAGCGCCGCGGTGGCGCTGCCCTTGCCACCGCCACCGGTGTTGACCCGGTAGACGATGTGGACGTCGTCGCAGATGACGGTGGGAACCTCGGACCGGTTCGTGTTCGCGTTCGTGTTCGTGTCAGCCACGGCCGTACTTCTCCTCGGCCTTCCAGAAGTAGACGAAGCCGCCGATGCCGAAGACCACGGCCCAGGCGAGCGCTGTCATCCAGACGTGCGCGGGCAGGTTCTCGGAGCCGTAGCCGTCGATGAGGGCGTAGCGGATGAGGTCCATGTAGATGGCCGCCGGGTTGTACATGAGGATGTCGGCGATCCACGCGGGCTTGTCGGCCAGCATCGTGCGGAGCGAGAACATCACGCCGGACGCGTACATCCAGGTGCGCATCACGAACGGCATCAGCTGTGCCAGGTCGGGGGTCTTGGAGCCCATCCTGGCCATGATCATGGCCAGTCCGACGTTGAACACGAACTGGAGGAACAGTCCCGGGATCACCAGCAGCCACCGGAGGGAGGGGTAGCTGCCGAACGAGACCACGATCGCCACGAGCACGATCATCGAGTACAGCAGCTGCTGGAGCTGCTGGAGCGAGAAGGAGATCGGCAGCGAGGCCCGGGGGAAGTGCAGGGCCCGGACCAGGCCCAGGTTCCCGGAGATCGCCCGGACGCCGGCCATGACCGAGCTCTGGGTGAAGGTGAACACGAAGATGCCGGTGACAAGGAACGGGATGTAGACGTCCTTGCTCATTCCCTGACTCGCGCCCAGGATGAGCCCGAAGATCAGGTAGTAGACCAGGGCGTTCAGCAGCGGGGTCGCCACCTGCCACACCTGGCCGAGCTTCGCCTGGCTGTACTGGGCGGTCAGCTTCGCCGAGGAGAAGGCCATGATGAAGTGGCGCCGGCTCCACAGGTCACGGACGTACTCGAACAGTCCGGGCCTGGCGCCGCTGACCGAGAGGCCGTACTTGGCGGCCAGCGCGGCCGGCGTCAGGCCCTGGTCGACGGACGGGGGCGCGCTCGTCGCGACCGCCCCGCCCTGCTGTGTGTCACTCACAAGTCGAAACTTTCGTGTTCAATGCGCGGCACGTCGGTACCACGATGTCAGACGACCGGGGGGCGACCCAGCCGGGTCAGCCGCCACACCGTACGCCACCTCATGGGGCGGCGCGGTCCGCAGGGGGTCTTCCAGCCTTCGCGGAATCCGCCGAACCATGCCTTCAGGGCGGAGAGCGAGGGCCGACGGGCCAGGGTGAGCAGGAGCCAGACGCCGAGATACACCGGCACCAGGGGCGCGGGCAGATTGCGGCGTGCCAGCCAGACTCGGTTGCGGGCCACGTTGAAGTGGTACGAGGCGTGCCGGGAGGGCGCTGTGGTGGGGTGCAACAGCACCATGTCCGAACGGTAGTCGATCATCCAGTCGGCGTCGAGCGCGCGCCAGGCGAGGTCGGTCTCCTCGTGCGCGTAGAAGAACTCGCCCGGCAGATCGCCCACTTCGGCGAAGACCTTGGTGCGGACGGCGTTGGCGCCGCCGAGGAAGGTCGTCACCCGGGAGGAGCGCATCGGGTCGGAGGCGCGGAGCCTCGGGACGTGCCGGCGCTGGGTGATCCCGGTCTCCGGATCGGCGATCCGGAAGGTGATGATGCCGAGCCGCGGGTCGGCCGTGAAGGCCTGCCGGACCAGTTCGGCGGTGTCCGCGTGGGCGAGCAGCCCGTCGTCGTCGAGGAAGAGCAGGACGTCGACGTCGGTGCCGCCGGGGCCGAAGGCCTCGATGCCCACGTTCCGGCCGGCGGGGATGCCGACGTTCTCCGGAAGATCGACGGTCCGCACCCAGTCGGGCACCCCGGCGACCGGGGTGCCCTGTCCGACGACGACGACCTCGATCCGGTCGCCCTCCTGCTTGGCGACCGAGTCGATGAGCGCGCGCAGGTCGTCGGGGCGGTTGCCCATCGTGATGACGACGGCTCCCACCTTGAGCGGCGTACTGACGGCCGGCCTCACTTCAGCCTGCTGGAGACCATGATCGACACCAGGTGCAGCACGGTCTGGAGCAGCGCGATGCCGGCGAGGACCGCGACACCGAGACGGGTGAAGAACAGATCGCCCCTGACCTGGTCCGCGATCGCCAGGACGACGATCAGCAGCGAGGCCTCGATGCCGAGGACGAGCCGGTGGAACTTCAGCGCCCCGGCCGCCCTGCGGGCCAGCGCCATGCCCGAGGAGCGCGGCTCGGAGGCCGACTCCTTGACCGGCGGCAGACCGCCCTGGTGCCGGGCGACACCGACGAGGTCGGTCTCGGCCTTGATCAGGATGGCGCCGAGGGCGGCGAGGGTGCCGAGGAAGGCCCACAGCCAGTCGATCTGGCCGGAGCCCCACAGGTCGGCCGCGCGCAGGCCGAAGCCGACGAGCACGGCCGCGTCGCACAGGTAGGCGCCGACCCGGTCCAGATACACACCCGCCAGGGAGAACTGCTTCTTCCAGCGGGCCACCTCGCCGTCGACGCAGTCGAGCAGCAGGTAGAGCTGGACCATGAGCGCGCCGAGCAGCGCCCCGGGGATCCCGGGCACCAGCAGGGCCGGTGCCGCGAGGACGCCCGCGAGCGTCATCACATAGGTGAGCTGGTTCGGCGTGATCTTCGTGCCGACGAGCCGCCGGGTGATCCTGAGCGAGATCTCCCGCATGTACAGGCGGCCGCCCCAGTGCTCCCCGCTGCGCCGGTCCTTCACACCCGGGGGGTGAACGACCGGGCGGAGCTCAGCTACCGATGGCTTTGGCATAGTCGGCGTACGCGTCCCTGATCTGGTCGTCGGACAGGTCGAGGTGTTCGAGGATGGTGAAGCGGCCCGGCCGGGTCTGCGGGGCGAAGGACACCGCCTGGACGAACTCGTCCACGCTGAAGCCCATCTCCTCCGGCGTGACGGGAAGTCCGTGCCGGCGGAGCGTCTCGACCATCTGGCCGGACCCGTCGTGGGCGCCGCGAAGGTGCATGGCGAAGGCCGCTCCGAGACCGCACTGCTCGCCGTGGCTGGCGGCGCGGGTCGGGAAGAGCAGGTCGAAGGCGTGGCTGATCTCGTGGCAGGCGCCCGAGGAGGGGCGGCTGTCCCCGCTGATCGACATCGCGATGCCGGACATCACGAGGCCCTCGGAGAGGGTGACGAGGAAGTCGTCGTCGCCGACGCCGCCGGGGTGGCGGAGCACGGCCTCTCCGGCGCTGCGGGCCATGGCGGCCGCGAGGCCGTCGACGGGCTCGCCGGTCACCTGGTGGGAGAGCTCCCAGTCGGCGATGGCGGAGAGGTTGGAGATCGCGTCACCGATGCCGGACCGCACGAAGCGGACCGGCGCGTCCCTGATCACGTCCAGGTCGATGACCAGGGCGATCGGGGTGGGCACACCGTACGAACCCCGGCCGTTGTCGTTGTCCAGGGTCGAGATCGGGGAGCAGATCCCGTCGTGCGAGAGATTGGTGGCGATGGCCACCAGCGGCAGCCCGACCCGGGCCGCCGCGTACTTCGTCACGTCGATGATCTTGCCGCCGCCGAGGGCGACCACGGCGTCGTACCGCTTGCCGCGCATGGCGTCGGCGAGCTTCACGGCCTCGTCGATGGTGCCGCCGGAGACCGGGTACCAGTCGGCGCCGGGCAGCTCGGGCGCGAAGTGGTCACGCAGCTTCAGGCCCGAGCCGCTGCTGATCGCGACGGCGATCTTGCCGTTGCTGGAGATCCGCTGGTCCGCGAGGAGCGCGGACAGGTCGTCCAGCGCTCCCCGGCGGATGTCGACGACGACCGGCGAGGGAATCAGTCGGGTCAGTACTGGCACGCGATCTCACGGCCCTTCGCGAGGTCGTCGTGGTTGTCGATCTCGACCCACTTGACGTCACCGATGGGCTCGACGTCGACGGTGAAGCCACGGTTGACGAGCTCCTGGTAGCCGTCCTCGTAGTACAGGTCGGGGTCGCGCTCGAAGGTGGCCTTGAGGGCGTCGGCGAGCTCCTCGGCGGCCTCGGCCTCGATGAGGGTGACACCGATGTACTCGCCGGTGGCGGTGGCCGGGTCCATCAGCTTGGTGATGCGCTGGACGCCCTTGCCCTCGGCGGTGATGACCTTCATCTCCTCGTCGGCGAGGTTCTTCACCGTGTCGAGGGCGAGGATGATCTTCTTGCCGTCGCCGCGGGCGGCGAGCAGGGTCTTCTCGACGGAGACCGGGTGGACGGTGTCGCCGTTGGCGAGGATCACACCGCGCTTGAGGACCTCGCGGGCGCACCACAGGGAGTAGGCGTTGTTCCACTCCTCGGCCTTGTCGTTGTCGACGAGGGTGATCCGGAGGCCGTACTTCGCCTCCAGGGCCTCCTTGCGGTCGTAGACGGCCTCCTTGCGGTAGCCGACGACGATCGCGACCTCGGTGAGGCCGATCTCGGCGAAGTTCTTCAGCGTTCCGTCGAGGATCGTGGTCTCGCCGTCGACGGGCACGAGGGCCTTCGGAAGGGTGTCGGTGTAGGGGCGCAGACGCCGTCCGGCACCGGCTGCGAGTACGAGGCCGATCATGCTGTTTCTCCTTCGTCGTGAACTGCGGGTGCTCCGGAGGAGACCCAGAAGCGAACGGACTCCACGAGCACCACGAGTGCGACGGCCACCGCGAGAGCGGTCAGGGCCAAGGTGAAGTCGTCGCCGCGGTCCGCCAGCAGGGCGGCGAGGACGGTCACCAGGAGCGTGCGCCCCTCGTGTCCGCCGGTGACGCGCACCAGCCAGGCGGGCGGCGCGCCGGTGCCTCCGCGAATGCGGTACACCGTGTCGTAGTGATGGTAGGCGACGGCCGCGACCAGCCCGAACGCCGCCGGGAGGGCCTGCGGGGAGTCGGAGCGGGCGGCCAGCACGAGGACGGTGGTGTACTCGGCGGCGCGGAAGAGCGGCGGCAGCAGCCAGTCGAGGGGGCCCTTGAGGGGGCGGGCGACGGCCGCGCCGGAGAACACCACGTAGAGGACGGCCGCGACGATCGTCTGCTGGGACCCGAAGGGGCGGCCGAGGACCGCCGCGAGCAGCGCGCCCGTGGCGATCACCGCGAGGACCAGCGGGGGAAGCATGAGGATTCCGGTGCGGCCGAGGATCCGGCCCGCGATCCCGGCGAGCGGGCCGGAGTCCGCGAGGTCCGCCAGGGCCTGCGCGGCCCGGTCGGTGCGCTTCGCCTTGCGGGTCAGGGAGCGCAGGACGCGCCCGGCCGTGGTGTAGCAGGCGCCGAAGGCGCAGCCGATGATCAGCGCCCAGAAGACGATCCGGGGGTTGGTGACGGCGGTGAGCACGGCGATCATCGCCCAGCGCTCGCCGATCGGCAGGATGATCATGCGGCGGGCCCAGACGGTCCAGCCGAGGCTGTCGAGCCGGTCGGAGAGGGCCGCGGTGGGGCTCGTGTTGGCGGTGGCGTCGTGGTTGGCCTCGTTGAACGAGAAGTCCACGACGTGCCGGCAGGTCATGAGGATCATCGCGCCGAGCGCCAGGGCCCAGACGTCGTCGCCGTTGCGGGCGGCGCCGAGGGCGAGGCCCGCGTAGAAGGCGTACTCCTTGGCGCGGTCGAAGGTGGCGTCGAGCCAGGCGCCCATCGTCGAGTACTTCAGCGCGTACCGGGCGAGCTGCCCGTCGGTGCAGTCCAGGACGAAGGAGACCAGGAGCAGGACGCCGGCGGCGATGTAGCCGCCGCGCTCGCCGGTGGCCGCGCAGCCGGCCGCGATCAGGGCGGTGAGCAGCGAGGCGGTGGTGACCTGGTTGGGGGTCAGTCCGCGGCGCGCGCACCAGCGGGCGATGTAGCGCGAGTACGGGCTGATGAAGAAGGTGGTGAAGAAGCCGTCGTGGGCCTTCACGGCGGAGCGGAGGCGTACGGCCTCGTCGTCGACGGCGTCCACGGCGGCGCGGGCCTCGTGGCGGGCCTCGGCGTCGGTGGGCACGGTGGCGACGAGCGTGCCGAGCTGGGGCCGGTGCACGGCGACGCCGTCGGCGTCGAGGGCGTCGGCGAGCGCGCCGGTGAGGTCGTCGGTGCCGGAGGCGCCGGTCAGGGCGCGGGCGAGCGCGGGGCGGGCCCCGTTCTGCACGGTGAGCGCGCCGGGTGCGGCGGCCGCGGGGAACCGGGGGTCGGTGAGGGCGAGGCGCAGCGCGTGCACATGGCCGACGAACCGGGGGTCGACGAGTGCGACGCGCTCGCCCGCCGGGACGGCGGCCAGCAGGGCGCCGGTCTCATCGGCGCCGGAGGCTGCCTTGACGTCGAAGCCGAGCGACCGCAGATCTCCGTCGAGCGAGGATCCGGGTGCCGGCGGGCCGGTGAGGATGGCGGTCGACAGACGAACTCACTCCTTGGAGCTGACGGAGGGGCCGGCGGGACCCTGGCGGCCCCGGGCGCGGCGGTGCGGCCCGGCACGGGGCGGCGACACGTCGGCTGAGGCTATCGGATGAAACAGAGCATGAGTTCACCGAGGCTTCGCGGGCCGGACTCCCCCGGGCCCACCCGTGTCCTCACGGGTGGGCCCGATCCGGTGGAGATCACCATGGGCGACCGGTGGCCCGCCTCACGAACGACGGTCGGATCCGGTCGCGAGGGCTCCGGGCGGCGCCTTCCCGCCACGGCCGGTCCTGAATGCATCGCCGCAGGTCAGAGCATATGACAACGGTGTTCAGTACCGTGTTGCACATACCCCCCACCCGTAGTTCACTTGCGACTTGGGGCACTTGCGAACAGACGATCTGGAGGCCATGTCATGGGGGCTGGACACGACCACGGGCACAGTCACGGCGGACCGGCGCCGACGGGGACGGCCGGGGCCGCGTACAAGAACCGGTTGCGCATCGCGCTCGGCATCACGCTCTCCGTGATGGTGATCGAAATCATCGGCGGCGTGCTCTCCGACTCGCTCGCGCTGATCGCCGACGCGGCGCACATGGCGACCGACGCGGTGGGCCTCGCGATGGCGCTGCTCGCGATCCACTTCGCCAACCGGCCCCCCTCGGGGAACCGCACCTTCGGGTTCGCCCGGGCCGAGATCCTGGCGGCGCTCGCCAACTGTCTGCTGCTCCTCGTCGTCGGCGGCTACGTGCTGTACGAGGCGATCCAGCGGTTCTTCGAGCCGGCCGAGACCAAGGGCGGTCTGGTGATCGCGGTCGCGGCGATCGGCCTGGTCGCCAACGTGATCTCGCTGTCGCTGCTCATGCGGGGCCAGAAGGACAGCCTCAATGTGCGCGGCGCGTATCTGGAGGTGCTCGCGGACGCCCTGGGCTCGGTCACCGTGATCGTCGCGGCCGGCATCATCCTGGTGACGGGCTGGCAGTACGCGGACCCGATCGCCTCGATCCTGATCGGTCTGATGATCGTCCCCCGTACGGTCAAGCTGCTGCGCGAGACGCTGGACGTCCTTCTGGAGGCGGCCCCCAAGGGCGTCGACATGATGGAGGTACGGGCCCACATCCTGGCCCTGCCGGGCGTCGAGGACGTCCACGACCTGCATGCCTGGACGATCACCTCGGGGATGCCGGTGCTCTCGGCGCACGTGGTCGTGGACCAGGGCGCGCTGGACTCGGTCGGGCACGAGAAGATGCTCCACTCCCTCCAGGGATGCCTGGGCTCGCACTTCGACGTGGAGCACTGCACCTTCCAGCTGGAGCCGGTCGGGCACGCGGAGCACGAGGCGAAGCTCTGTCTGTGAGAACCGCCCCCTGCTAGTCTTTTCGTACGAACGCGTGGAGAGAGGAGCTGAGGTTGATGACCGTCGCGATGGAGGCTGCCCCCAGCGGCAGCACCCGGTCCTTCCTCAGCTTCCGGGTCTCCGGCTGACCTGATCCCGGTTCCCACCGGTCCGTCACGTCGTCGGCCGGGGCCCTCTCACAAAGGGTTTCCCACGTTGTCCGACAACGCTCTGCACGACTCCTTCTTCGCCCTGCACCACGGTCTTCCGCGGCAGGGTCCCGGCTCCGACGCCACCACGCGTCGACTCCTCGCGCTCTCCGGGAAGCTGCCCGAGCGTCCGCGCGTGCTCGACCTGGGCTGCGGCCCCGGCCGTTCCGCGCTGCTCCTGGCCGCCGAGGCGGGCGCCGAGGTGACCGCCGTCGACACCCACGAGCCGTTCCTCGCGGAGCTGCGGCGGTCCGCCGCCGCCCGCGGGCTCGACGGCTCGATCCGCACCCTCCGCGCCGACATGGGCGCACTGCCGTTCCCCGACGGCTCCTTCGACCTGGTCTGGGCCGAGAGCTCGGTCTTCGTCCTCGGCTTCGACCGGGCGCTCGCCGAGTGGCGCAGGCTGCTCGCACCGGGAGGCACCCTGGTGCTGACCGAGTGCGTCTGGACCACCCAGGAGCCGGGCCCGGTGGCCCGTGCCTTCTGGGAGGAGCACTACGCGCTCCGCACCGTCGCCGGGAACGCGGCGGCGGCGGTCGGGGCCGGCTACCACGTCCTGGGGACCGTCCCGCAGCCCGAGAGCGACTGGGACGAGTACTACGGTCCGCTCGCCGCGCACGCCGACGCGGCGGACACCACCGTGCCCGGCATGGCCGAGGCGGTGGCGGGGGCCCGCGCCGAGATCACGCTGCGGCGCGAGCACGGCTCCGACTACGGGTACGCGGGATTCGTCCTGCGGCCCGCCGATCAGCGCTGGCGCACCCGCCCGGAGACCGCCGAGGACGCCTCGGCGATCTGGCAGGTCGTGGCCACCGCCTTCGGGTCGGAGGCCGACGCCTCGGAGACGGAGGCCGATCTGGTCGACGCGCTCCGGCGGGACCCCGACGCCTGGCTCCCGGGCCTGTCGTACGTGGCCGAGGCCCCGGACGGCTCGATCGCGGCGCACGCCCTGATCACCCGCTGCCGGGTCGGTGACGCCCCCGCGGCGGCACTCGCCCCGGTCTCGGTGGCGCCCGCGTACCAGCGGACGGGGGCCGGGCAGGCCGTCGTCCGGGCGGTGCTCGACGCGGCACGGTTGCGGGGCGAGCCGCTCCTGCTCGTCCTGGGCCATCCGGAGTACTACCCGAGGTTCGGGTTCGTACGTGCGTCTGAGTATGGAATCAAGCCAGGTTTCGAGGCCCCTGACGAGGCGATGATGGCGCTCGTCCTGGACGACTCCGTCCCCGTTCCGCCGGGCACGCTCGTCTATCCGGCGGCTTTCGGGGTCTAGTCGCCCCGAAACCGCCCCTCCGCTCCCGCCGCGCCGGTTGTACTCCGGTGCGGTGGGAGCGGCCACGTCCGGCCTCCGAAGTACGGACAAGCCGCTTTTGTACGGCAGACTGAGGTGGCCCCACCGGGGCGAGGACCGAAGCGAAGGATGGGTATGCCGACCACACCAGCCACCGCGGCTCAGATCTCGCCGGAGATCATGTCGAACGGTGTCCAGCCGTCCGGAGCCCCGGCGCCGATCATGCTCGAACTGGTCGACGAGGACGGGACGACCATCGGTACGGCGGAGAAGCTCGCCGCCCACCAGGCGCCCGGCCTGCTGCACCGCGCCTTCTCCGTCTTCCTCTTCGACGAGTCGGGCCGACTGCTGCTCCAGCGCCGCGCGCTCGGCAAGTACCACTCCCCCGGCGTCTGGTCGAACACCTGCTGCGGCCACCCCTACCCGGGCGAGGCGCCGTTCGCCGCCGCCGCCCGGCGGACCTTCGAGGAGCTCGGCGTCTCGCCCACGCTGCTCGCGGAGGCGGGCACCGTCCGCTACAACCACCCGGACCCGGCCTCCGGCCTGGTGGAGCAGGAGTTCAACCACCTGTTCGTCGGCCTGGTGCAGGCCGAGCCCCGGCCGGACCCGGAGGAGATCGAGGACACCGTCTTCGTCACCGCCGCCGAGCTGGCCGAGCGCCATGCCGCCGCGCCCTTCTCCGCCTGGTTCATGACGGTGCTCGACGCGGCGCGGCCGGCCGTCAGGGAACTGACGGGTCCGTCCGGGGGCTGGTGACGACCGGCTGGTGAATGGCGGCTCCCGGCCCCGGTGCCATCGGGGCCAGGGGCAGCGCCGCCCAGATGATCTTGCCGCCGCTCGCGGTGTGCTCGACGTCGCACGCGCCGCCGGCCTCCTGCGCGATCTCGCGGACCAGGAGCAGCCCGCGGCCGCCGGTCTGCCCGTAGTCCGCCTCCAGGGCCTTGGGGCGGTACGGGTGGTTGTCCTCGACGGACACCCGGATCCACTCGGGGCCGATGGCCACCTCCACCGCTATCTCCGGGGACAGCAGCGCCGCGTGCCGCACGGCGTTGGTCACCAGCTCGGAGACGATCAGCAGCAGGCCGTCCATGATCTCCTCATGGAGGGGGACGCCCTGGCGGACCAGCAGGTCGCGTACGGCGTGCCGGGCCTGCGGGACGGAGACGTCGACCGCGGCAGCGGTGAAGCGCCAGACTCCTTCGTAGGACGGTTGCCGGGCGGGGCCACCCCCGTGGTTCTCCACGGTACGGTTCCCACCCTCGTGCTCGATTCTCGCCACGGATCGAGTCTTGGCAATGCGCGCGGGTGGACCGGCCTACTGACCAGAAGTCGACACTTATCGGCTGCTTTGCGATCGGGTGAGTATGCCGATGTCAGTTGTTCGACTGATCGGGTGCGCTTTCTGACGACTCCGGGGGCGGGCCGGCCACCGGTGCCGGCGTCACCATACTGACGATCCGTCGCCCGCCCACTCCGATCGCGATCAGCCCGAGGCCGTCGAAGAGCAGCGCGAGCGAGAAGAAGACCCCGAGAACGTACCGGCTGCTGTCCGGCCAGTCGAACAGGACGAGCAGACCGAGCAACAGGCCGAAGGCCCCCTGGAGGAGCGTCCAGCCGAACTGTGGCCCCCGCACCACCACGCTGCCGACCAGCCGGAAGAGACCGCCGGTCAGGAACAGGCCAGCCAGCTGAAGCTCCGGTTGAGCCGCTTCCCCTCGCGCACCATGTCCCGGACCGGATCCGGCTCCCCGTGCGTCTCGCGGGCGTCCTCGGCCATGCCGTGCCTCCTCGGCGCAGACCCCTTCCTGGTCGTACGTTCGGGTACGGCGGATAGCATCCGGCCCATGGATCCGCAGCTGAAGGACAGCGTCACGGACGGGATCGCCACCGTCGTCATCGCCAACCCCGCCAAGCGCAACGCGATGAGCGCCGGCATGTGGCGCGCGCTGCCGGACGTACTGGACCGGCTCGCCGCCGACCCCGCCGTCCGGGTCCTTGTCCTGACGGGCGAGGGCGACACCTTCTGCGCCGGGGCCGACATCTCGGCGCTCCGGGAGCCCGGGGACGAGCAGCAGACGCTGGCGGTACGGGCCGAGGAGGCGCTCGCCGCCTTCCCCCGGCCGACCCTGGCGGCCGTCCGGGGCTTCTGCGTCGGGGGCGGCAGTCAGCTCGCCGCCGCCTGCGATCTGCGGTTCGCCGAGGAGGGCGCCCGCTTCGGGATCACCCCGTCGAAGCTCGGCATCGTCTACCCGTCCTCCTCGACCCGGCGGCTCGCCGCCCTGGTGGGCCCTTCGACCGCCAAGTACCTGCTGTTCTCCGGTGAGTTGATCGACGCCGAGCGAGCTCTGCGGACCGGTTTCGTGGACGAGCTGCACCCGGTGGGCGAGCTGGACAAGCGGGTCGGCGAGTTCGCCCGGGTCCTCGCCTCGCGCTCGCTGCTGACCCAGTCGGCGGCCAAGGAGTTCGCCGACGGGCGGCTGGACCGGGACGCCCACTGGGCGGAGCAGGCACGCGGCAGCGGCGACACCGCGGAGGGTGTCGCCGCCTTCCTGGAGCGCCGGGCGCCCCGCTTCACGTACGGGAGCTGAGGTCCGGATCCGCGTCGGGAGCCGAGGTCCGGAGTCGTGTACGGGAGCCGAGGTCCGGACGGCCGTCGCTCAGCTCCCCTGGGGGAGGTCCTCCGCCTTCACGCCCCGCCACCGCGCGACGATCTCGGCCGGGGCCTTCTCCGGCGAACCCGCGTCGTACGGCGGCTGAGGGTCGTACTCGGTGAGGAGCTGGATGGTCTGGGCCGTCTCGTCCCCGGCGATCCGGCCGATCAGGTGCAGCGCCATGTCGATGCCGGAGGAGACGCCGGCGGCGGTGACGTACTTGCCGTCGAAGACGACCCGCTCGCCGGTGGGCTCGACGCCCAGCGCCCTGAGCTCCTCGAAGGCGAGCCAGTGGGTGGTGGCCCGGCGGCCGTCGAGGACGCCGGCGGCGGCCAGGAGCAGGGAGCCGGTGCAGACGGAGGTCGTCCAGGTGCTGGTCTCGTCGGCGGTACGGAGCCAGGCCTGGATCTCCGGGTCGTCCATGGCCGCGCGGGAGTCGGGGCCGCCGGGGACGAGCACGATGTCGGGTCGCGGGACCTCGGCGAGGGTCTTATCGGCGACGAGGGCGAGGCTGCCCTGGTCGTTGCGGACAGGGCCGGTCTCCTTCGCCACGAAGACGGTCTCGGCCCCGGGGATGCGGGCGAGGAGCTCGTACGGGCCGACGGCGTCGAGCGTGGTGAAGCCCTGGTAGAGCAGGACGGCGATCTGCATGCTGCTGCCTTTCAGTTGACGGGTGAATGGAAGCGACGGCGGTAGTCGGCGGGCGGGGTGCCGAGGGCCTTGGTGAAGGCGCGGCGCATCGCCTCGGGGGTGCCGTAGCCCGAGGCACGGGCGACCTCCTCGACCCCGCGGGAGGTCTCCTCCAGGAGACGGCGGGCGTGTTCGAGGCGTACCCGGTCGACGTAGCGGCCGGGGGTGGCGCCCGTCTCGGCCTGGAAGGCACGGGCGAAGTGGCGGGGCGAGAGCCGGGCGCGGGCGGCGAGCGCCTCGACCGAGAGGTCGCCGTCGGGATGCTCGGTGATCCACTGCTGAAGGTCGCGCAGCGGCTCCCGGCGGGCGGTCTGGGCGGCGAGCTGGACGCTGAACTGGGCCTGGTTGCCGGGGCGGCGCAGAAAGACGACCAGGTGACGGGCGACGGTGAGGGCGACGTCCCGGCCGAGGTCCTCCTCGACCAGGGCGAGGGCCAGGTCGATGCCGGCCGTGACCCCGGCGGAGGTGGAGAGCCGTCCGTCCCGTACGAAGATCGGGTCCGGGTCCACCTCGACTTCCGGATAACAGCGGGCCAGATGGTCGCAGGCCACCCAGTGGGTGGTCGCCCGGTGTCCGTCGAGGAGCCCCGCCTCGGCGAGGAGCAGTGCCCCGGTGCAGACGGAGACCAGACGCCCGGCGCCCGGGGCGTGGGTGCGGAGCCAGTCGATCAGGGCCGGCTCGGGTTCCCGGGTGCCCTCGCCGCCGGGGACGACGAGGGTGTGCGGGGCGCCGTCGGCGACCGCCTCGTCGAGGGTGGTGTCGGGGAGCAGACGCAGTCCGCTGTGGGTGCGGACGGGTCCGCCGTCCAGGGAGGCGGTGCGGATCGTGTAGGTGTCCGGGTCGCCGGCGGCGCGGCCGGCACCGGCGAACACCTCGTAGGGGCCGGTGACGTCGAGGCTCTGCACGCCGTCGAAGAGGACGACGAGAACGGGTCGCTGCGTCATGCCTCCATCCTGGGAGGAGCCCGGGACGGCCGCAATGACGCCGATCCCACCTTTTCTGCCATGGGTCCGCTTACCCGCGCACGAGGAGGCTCCGGCTGTTCCCGTCGTACCGACCAGTCGGTAACGTTCGGGTCATGACGACGACTGCTCTGCCGCCGCGCGCGGGACGCCGCTGCCACAACGCCCTCAACCCGATGCACTCCACGCTGTACTTCTCGCCCGACCTGGACCGCGAGTTCGGCGCCCTCGGGTTCACCGACCAGTCCGCGATGCGGCTCGCCGCGCGCAGCGCCGCCCTCGGCGCGGCCGGCGCGGGCACGGTCGCCGCGACCTTCTACAACTACAACCACGAGCTGCTCGCCCGGCACCTCCCGGCCGTCTGGGAGACCTCCTCCCCCGCCGACGTCCTGGACGCCCGGCTGCGCACCGTCGACGCGACCCTGCGCCGGCTGCTCGGCGAGGAGACCGTCGCCTCGCCGGAGATGGCGGAGGCTGCGGGGCTCGCCCTGCGCGCCACCGAGGCCTGCACCCGGCACGCCCGGCCGCTGTACTCGGCCAACGCGGACCTGCCGGTGCCCGAGGAGCCCCACCTCGCCTACTGGCACGCCGCCACCCTGCTGCGCGAGCACCGGGGCGACGGGCACCTCGCGGCCCTGCTCTCCGCCGGGCTCGACCCGGTCGAGGCCCTCGTCTCCCACACCGCCACCGGCAAGGGCATGGCCCCGCGCTGGGCACTCGGCTCCCGGGGCTGGCGGCGCGCCGACTGGGACGCCGCGGCGGAGCGGCTGCGCGGTCGCGGGCTGCTCGACGCCGAGGGCGAGCTGACCGAGGCGGGTACGGCCCTGCGTGCCGAGCTGGAAGAGCACACCGACCGGCTCGACGCGGCCCCGTACGAGCACCTCGGCGCGGCCGGGGTCGAGCGGCTCACCGAGCTGGGGCGCGGCTTCCTGGTCACGGCGGCCGTCGCGGGCGCCTTCCCGGCGGACCTCGTCGGCAAGTACTGAGCCGGGGCGCGGGGACGTACGCCGCGCCCGTCCGGGGGTCGGCGCGCCCCGGGACGCGCGCGGGACGGGTCGGTTACCGCGTACGGGTGACCGACCCGGCACAATGCACTCGCAAGCTTGAGGCACGAGAAGGCGAGTCGGGACACCGTGACGACGTCCATCGAAGCAAGGATCGCCGAGGAACTCGGCGTACGCGAGCGACAGGTGAAGGCAGCCGTCGAGCTGCTCGACGGCGGTTCGACCGTGCCGTTCATCGCGCGCTACCGCAAGGAAGCGACGGAGATGCTCGACGACGCGCAGCTCCGCACCCTGGAGGAGCGGCTGCGCTATCTGCGCGAGCTGGAGGACCGCCGGTCGGCGATCCTCGACTCGGTACGCGAGCAGGGCAAGCTGACGGAGGAGCTGGAGGCCCGGATCCGGGCCGCCGACACCAAGGCGCGCCTGGAGGACATCTACCTGCCCTTCAAGCCGAAGCGCCGGACGAAGGCCCAGATCGCCCGTGAGGCCGGTCTGGAACCGCTGGCGGAGGGGCTGCTCGCCGATCCGTCGGTGGAGCCGGCGGCCGCCGCCGCGGCCTTCGTGGACGCGGACAAGGGCGTCGCGGACGCCCCCGCGGCCCTGGAGGGGGCGCGGGCGATCCTCGCCGAGAAGTTCTCCGAGGACGCCGACCTGATCGGCGAGCTGCGCGAGCGCATGTGGGGCCGCGGCCGGCTGGTGGCGAAGGTGCGGGACGGTCAGGGCGACGGCACGGAGGGGCCGGGGTCGAAGTTCGCCGACTACTTCGACTTCACCGAGCCCTTCACGGCGCTGCCCTCGCACCGGGTGCTCGCCATGCTGCGCGGCGAGAAGGAGGACGTGCTCAGCCTGGACCTGGAGCCGGAGGAGCCCTCCGAGATCGCCGGCCCTTCCTCGTACGAGGGGATCGTCGCGGGTCGCTTCGGGATCGCCGACCGGGGGCGCCCCGGTGACAAGTGGCTTCAGGACACGGTCCGCTGGGCCTGGCGGACCCGCATCCTCGTCCACCTCGGGATCGACCTTCGGCTGCGGCTGCGGACGGCCGCCGAGGACGAGGCGGTCCGCGTCTTCGCGGCGAACCTGCGCGATCTGCTGCTCGCCGCGCCGGCCGGTACCCGGGCGACGCTCGGCCTCGACCCCGGCTTCCGTACGGGTGTGAAGGTCGCCGTGGTCGACGCGACCGGCAAGGTCGTGGCCACCGACACGATCTACCCGCACGTCCCCGCCAACAAGTGGGACCAGGCGCTGGACAGGCTGGCGCGTCTGGCGAAGGAGCACGCGGTCGAGCTGGTCGCGATCGGCAACGGCACGGCCTCCCGTGAGACCGACAAACTGGCGGCCGAACTCCTGGCCAAGCACCCCGAGTTGAAGCTGACCAAGGTGATGGTCTCGGAGGCGGGCGCCTCGGTCTACTCGGCTTCCGCCTTCGCCTCGCAGGAACTCCCGGGCCTCGACGTGTCGTTGCGCGGCGCGGTCTCCATCGCCCGGCGGCTCCAGGACCCGCTCGCGGAGCTGGTGAAGATCGACCCGAAGTCCATCGGCGTCGGCCAGTACCAGCACGACCTGGCCGAGGTGAAGCTCTCGCGCTCGCTCGACGCGGTCGTCGAGGACTGCGTGAACGGTGTCGGCGTCGACGTCAACACCGCCTCCACGCCGCTGCTTTCGCGGGTCTCGGGCATCAGCTCCGGCCTCGCGGAGAACATCGTCGCGCACCGGGACGCCAACGGCCCCTTCCGCTCCCGCCGGGCGCTCAAGGACGTGGCCCGCCTCGGCCCGAAGGCGTACGAGCAGTGCGCGGGCTTCCTGCGCATCCGGGGCGGCGACGACCCGCTCGACTCCTCGTCGGTGCACCCGGAGGCGTACCCGGTGGTGCGCCGGATGGTGAAGGCGACGGGCGGCGAGGTCGGGGCGCTCATCGGCGACACGGGGGCGCTGCGCTCGCTGCGGGCGGACGACTTCGTCGACGAGACCTTCGGTCTGCCGACGGTGACGGACATCCTGCGCGAGCTGGAGAAGCCGGGCCGTGACCCGCGTCCGGCGTTCCGGACGGCCACCTTCAAGGAGGGCGTCGAGAAGATCGGCGACCTGGCGTCCGGCATGGTCCTGGAGGGGGTCGTCACCAACGTGGCCGCCTTCGGGGCGTTCGTGGACATCGGTGTGCACCAGGACGGTCTGGTGCACGTCTCGGCACTGTCGAAGAGCTTCGTCAAGGACCCGCGCGACGTGGTGAAGCCCGGCGACGTGGTCAAGGTGAAGGTCCTCGACGTGGACATCCCGCGCAAGCGGATCTCGCTGACACTGCGGCTCGACGACGAGCCGGGCCAGAGCGGCCAGGGCGGGGCGCCCAAGCGTGAGCGCGGCGAGCGGGGGGACCGGGGCGGCGAGCGCTCCGGCCGGCCGCCGCAGCAGCGGCAGGGCGGCGGCCGCGGGGCCGAGGGCGGGAACCGGAACGACCGCGGGGAGCGGGGTGGCCGAGATCGTTCGGCGGCGCCCGCGCCCGGCAACAGTGCCATGGCGGACGCGCTGCGCAAGGCCGGCCTGCTGGGCGAGGGAGACCGCAAGCGCCGATAGAACGCGCAGGTCGGAGACATATTCCGACCGGTTCGCCGGAGCCGCCCCCGCGACCCTTCCAAGGGGCCACGGGGGCGGTTTCGCGCCCTTCGACCACGGCCCCGAGGTGGCCGGAATTAATTCATTGACGCGCGCAGAACAGGCGACCATGATCAGCTTCGGCCTCCACGGGGGGGCGCAACTATCTTCCTGTTCCTGGAGGTTGCACGTCCATGAAGCACCTGATCGCGAAGGCGGCGACGGTCTCGGCCGCCGCGATGACCATGGCCCTCATCCCGCTCGCCGGCACCTCGTACGCCGCCGGCTGCTACGGCACCGGCTGTGACAACCGCGGCCCCGTCTCCACGGGCTGTGACGCCGACGCCGTCACCAAGGGCAGCGCCACGTCCCGCACCAACTCCAACCTCAGGGTCGAGCTGCGCTGGTCCCCCACCTGCCAGGCGGCCTGGGCCCGGGTCACGACCAACGGTGAGTCGTGGTGGGACCGGTACGGCCACATCGAGAAGTGGTCGGGCTCCGGCACCGGGTTCCAGCGCAGCCTCCAGGTGACGTTCCCCAGCTCGGGCGCGGACTGGACCAACATGCTGGGCAGCCCCACCGCCTACTACCGCGCCTGCATCAGCGACCCCGCCGCCACGGACCAGGTGGACTGCACCCCCTTCTGGTAGACCCTGACCCCCGCGTCCGTATGAACGAGGCCACAGCCCACCGGGCTGTGGCCTCTTCACGTACGGGCGTCAAGGACATCAGGAAGGTCGCCCGATTTACCCGTTGACGCGCTCAGAACAAGCCACCATGATCAGCTTCGGCCTCCACGGGGGGCTTGAAATCTTCCTTGCTCCTGGAGGTTGCACGCCCATGAAGCGCATGATCGCGAAGATGGCGACGGTCTCGGCCGCCGCGATGACCATGGCCCTGGTTCCGCTCGCCGGCACCTCGTACGCCGCCGGCTGCTCCGGCGCCGGCTGCGACAACAAGGGCCCCGTCTCCATGGGCTGTGACGGCGATGCCGTGACCAAGCAGACCGCCACCGCCGACGGCAGCCTCAAGGCCGAGCTGCGCTGGTCCCCCGCGTGTCAGGCCGCCTGGGTCCGCGTCACCGACCCGTCCGGCCCCAACGCCTGGTGGGACAAGTACGGCTCCATCGAGAAGTGGTCGGGTTACGGCACCGGGTTCCAGCGCAGCCTTGAGGTGACGTTCCCCGACCCGGGCTCGGACTGGTCCAACATGCTGGGCGGCAGCACCAGTTACTACCGCGTCTGCATCAAGGACAGCGGCACCGGCCACGTGGACTGCAGCAACTTCTGGTAGACCCTGACCCCCGCGTCCGCAGGAAAGAGGCCACAGCCCACCGGGCTGTGGCCTCTTCACGTACGGGCGCGGCCAGGGCCGGCCCGACCCGACGGGAGTCGTCGGACAGGCCCTACGGCAGGAAGCGCATCGCCCAGTCTGCGCGGTTGGCGATGGACAGGTCGTCGTCCTCCGTGAGGGGCTGGAGAAGACCGCGGGCCGTCTTCGGGTCCGCCTGGACCAGGTCGACGATCTCGGTCGCCAGTCCGTCCTGGTCGTCGCCGAGGTCGACGGCGGAGGCCCGCACCAGGACCGGGAGGGTCTCGACGCCACCGACACCCGCGACGACCCCGCCGAGCAGCTCACGCGCGTACGCGTTCCGCTCGGCGATCGCCCGGTCGAGCTCGGCCGCCAGGCGGGGCAGCAGCGCCCGGTCGCCGCTCGCCGCGATCTCGTCGGCGAGGTCGATCGTCGCGTCGACGTCCGCGTCGAGGTCGTCCAGCATCGCGATGAGCCGGGTGATGACGTCGTCGGTCATGGTGCCTCCTGAAATGCGCCGTCCACGAGAACGGGGACGGTCGTCGAGCTGTCGGTCTCGGCGGCCACGGCCACGTCCTGCGGAAAGCCGTACTCGTACAGTTCACGGCCCGAGTCGCAGCCGTGCAAGGCAGCGACCGGGTCCTCCGTGGCCGACCACAGCGTGGCGGCCGCGGTCGCCTCGGGGGTGAGGTCGTGCGGGCCCGCGGCCCGCAGCCCGGCGAGGACCGCGCCCGCGCCGAGCAGGTCTTCGAGCGCCGGGCGCAGCGAACCGTCGGGCCACCGCTCGCCGGACGCGATGACCGCGAGCGGGCGTTCGGCGGAGCCGTATCCCCGGTCCGTGAGCCAGCGGACGACGGCCGAGTGGTTGCGCAGGGAGGCGGCGACGACGGTCGCGTCGCCCGCCTCGGCCGCGATGGTGGAGCCGTTCGGCGAGGGCAAGACCAGCCGCGGTGGCACGGGCGCGGCACGCAGGGCGGCCGCGGAGAGCGTCCAGGGGTGCTCGGGGGTCGCTTCCCGGCGCCCCACGGCGAGGCTCGCCCCGACGCTCTTCGCGTACGCCACGGCCGTCGCGTCCCGCCACCGGTACGGGTACACGGCCGCGCCGGCCTCGACGGCGACGCCCACGGCGGTGGTGAAGGACAGCACGTCCACCACGACCACACAGGCGGCCGAGGGGGCGAGGACCCGCGCCTCGACGGGGCCCCAGCCGAAGGAGACGCTCATCGCGGCCCCCGGTCGCACGGGACCGTCATCCGAGTTCCGTGACCTTGCCGTCGGCGACCTCGACGCGCCGTGTGGTGCGGACCGCGTCGAGCATCCGCCGGTCGTGGGTGACCAGCAGCAGCGTGCCGGTGTACGAGTCGAGCGCCGACTCCAGCTGCTCGATGGCCGGCAGGTCCAGATGGTTGGTCGGCTCGTCGAGCACGAGCAGGTTCACGCCCCGGCCCTGGAGCAGGGCCAGGGCGGCGCGGGTCCGCTCGCCCGGGGAGAGCGTGGTGGCGGGCCGCATCACGTGGACGGCCTTGAGACCGAACTTGGCGAGCAGGGTACGGACCTCGGCGGGCTCCGTCTCGGGCACGGCCGCGCAGAACGCCTCCAGGAGCGTTTCCGTACCGTGGAAGAGCTTCCGGGCCTGGTCGACCTCGCCGACGACGACCCCCGAGCCCAGGACCGCGTCGCCGGAGTCCAGCGGCAGCCGGCCGAGCAGGGCGGCGAGCAGGGTCGACTTCCCGGCGCCGTTGGCCCCGGTGACGGCGACCCGGTCGGCCCAGTCGATCTGCAGGGTGACGGGGCCGAAGGAGAAGTCGCCCCGGCGGACCTCGGCCTCACGCAGGGTGGCGACGACCGAGCCGGAGCGCGGCGCCGCCGCGATCTCCATCCGCAGCTCCCACTCCTTGCGGGGCTCGTCGACGACGTCGAGGCGCTCGATCATGCGCTGGGTCTGGCGGGCCTTCGCGGCCTGCTTCTCACTGGCCTCGCTGCGCGCGTTGCGCCCCAGCTTGTCGCCGTCGGTGGCCTTGCGGCGGGCGTTCTTCACGCCCTTGTCCATCCAGGACCGCTGCATGTGGCCGCGTGCTTCGAGGGCCGCCTTCTTGCCGGCGTACTCCTCGAAGTCCTCGCGGGCGTGCCGCCTGGCCCTGTCCCGCTCCTCCAGGTACGCCTCGTAACCGCCGCCGTACAGCGTGATCTGCTGCTGGGCGAGATCGAGTTCGAGGACCTTGGTGACGGTGCGGGTGAGGAACTCGCGGTCGTGGCTGATGACGACCGTCCCGGCGCGCAGCCCCTTCACGAAGGCTTCGAGGCGTTCGAGTCCTTCGAGGTCGAGGTCGTTGGTGGGCTCGTCGAGCAGGAAGACGTCGTAGCGGGAGAGCAGGAGGGAGGCGAGCCCGGCGCGGGCGGCCTGGCCGCCGGAGAGGGAGGTCATCGGCTGGTCGAGGCCGACGGTCAGGCCGAGGGAGTCGGCGACCTCCTCGGCGCGCTCGTCGAGGTCGGCGCCGCCGAGGTTCAGCCAGCGCTCCAGGGTGATCGCGTACGCGTCGTCGGCGCCGGGCGTGCCGTCGACGAGGCCCTGGGTGGCCTCGTCCATCGCGATCTGGGCGGCGGCGACGCCGGTGCGCCGGGCGAGGAACTCCCGCACGGTCTCCCCCGCGCGCCGCTCCGGCTCCTGCGGGAGGTGGCCGACGGCAGCAGTGGGCGGGGAGAGTCGGAGCTCGCCCTCCTCGGGGGTGTCGATGCCGGCGAGCAGCCGCAGCAGGGTCGACTTGCCGGCGCCGTTGACACCGACGAGGCCGATCACGTCGCCGGGGGCGACGACGAGGTCGAGGCCGGCGAAGAGGGTGCGTTCGCCGTGGCCGGCGGCGAGGTCCTTGGCGACGAGGGTTGCAGTCATCAGGGAACGAATCCTAGGCGACGGAACGACACGCCGAGGATTCGAGGAGCCGCAGCAGTACGGACCGGTAGGCCGCGCCGTGGAAGCGGTACGGGCCGACGCCGGGGTAGCCGTCGCGGGCCGCGTCCGCGGTGGGGCCGGTCTGCCAGGCGAAGTCGCGCCAGACGACGTCCTCGCCGTGGTGCTCGACGACGGCCGTGACGACTCCGCAGCCGAGGTCCTCGCAGTCGGGGCAGGAGTAGATCACCCGGCGGCCGTCGCCGGGCCCGGGGTCACGGCCGAGGAGCCGCTCGACGTGGTCGGCGCGGAGGACGGGCGGGACGTCGGACGCCAGGGGCGAGACCGTGTCGACGCCGTCGGCCTGGTCGAGCAGCCGGAGCAGCGGCCTGCCGTCGACCACGAGGTCGACGAGATCGTGCCGGGGGCCGGTGGGGCTCCCGGGGAGGACGCCGTCCGCACGGGTGGCGGGGGCGAGGTCGAGGGTCGTGTAGGCGCCGCGCATGCCATCGAGTCTTCCGCGCTCGCGTGGCCGGTCCGTCCCGGAAATGTCCCGGTCCCGGTACGGTCCCGGTCATGGACAGCGACGTGATCGTGGTGGGTGGCGGGGTCGTCGGGCTGACGACCGCGGTGACGCTGGCGGAACGCGGCCTTCGGGTCCGGGTCTGGTCGCGGGACGAGACGACGGCGACGACCTCGGCGGTGGCGGGGGCGCTGTGGTGGCCGTACCGGATCGCACCGGAGGCCGAGGCCGGGGCCTGGGCGCTGGTCTCGCTGCGGGTGTACGGAGAGCTGGCCGCCGATCCGGAGCGGACGGGGGTGCGTTGGGTGGCCGGGGTCCACGCGGACACCGTTCTGAACCGGCTCGGCCCCTGGGCGCGGGAGGTGCCGGGCCTGCGGCAGCTGGCACCCGAGGAGGTGCCGGGGCCGTACGACGTGGGTCTGGCGGCGCGGTTGCCGCTGATCGACATGCCGGTCCATCTGGCGTGGCTGCGGGGCCGGTTCGAGGCGGCCGGCGGGGTCGTCGAGCGGCGTACGGTCACCGGCTTCGAGGAGGCGGCGGCCGGGGCGCGGGTGGTCGTCGACTGCACCGGCTCGGCGGCGCGGGAGCTCGTACCGGATCCCGGACTGCGGCCGGTGCGGGGGCAGTTGGTGCTGGTGGAGAACCCGGGGATCGAGGAGTGGTTCACCTCGGCGGACGCCGGGTCGAGCGAGACGACGTACTTCTTCCCGCAGCCGGGGCGGCTGATCCTGGGCGGGACGGCCGAGGAGGGCGACGAGCGTCTTGAGCCCGATGCGGCGACGGCGGCGGCGATCGTGGCGCGGTGTGCGCGGGTGCGGCCGGAGATCGCGGGGGCGCGGGTGCTCGGCCACCGGGTGGGCCTGCGTCCGGCGCGGGTCGGCGGGGTGCGGATCGAGGCGGTGCCGCTGCCGGACGGCGGGCGCCTGGTGCACCACTACGGGCACGGGGGCGCGGGGGTGACGGTGTCCTGGGGGTGCGCGGAGCGGGCGGCGGAGCTGGTGGAGGCCTGAGACGGAAGGGCGACCGGCCGTCCCCGCCGGTCACACCCGACCGGGCGCAGGAACGACCGTAGGGGCGGGAACGACCGCGGGGCGGGTGCTGTCCTTTCGGACCGCACCCGCCCCGCGTTTGCTCACCGGATCGCTTTCCCGGCGTGTGTTCCTACTTCCAGAGCGGCGGCTTGCTGTTGTTGTCGGCGTCCTGGCACTGGCGGGCGCGCTTCTCCAGGGCGTCGGCGCGGGCGAGGGCCCTGCGGGCCTCCGTGTGGGCACCGAGACGCTTGAGCTGGGCGGCGCGCTCGCGCTCCTTGTGGGCGTCGTGCTTCAGCTGGGTGATGTTGCAGGTCATCCTGGCCGCGGCCGCCGGCTCGGCGGTCACCGTCTGGCCGAGCAGCACGCCGCCGGCGAGCAGCGTCGTGGCGAGCGCCGCCGTCAGGGCACGCCGCGCGGTCTTCATGTAACGCATGGTGTTTCTCCAACTTCCAGGCCGTGGGGACCTGTTCGAGGCATGGTCAGTACCAGTTGGTAACTTTACCTCGGCAAACGTCGGAATCACGCCATCCCGGCCCTGCGGTGCGTGATCGTCAACACTCCTCCACAGGACTCCCACTGACGAGGTGATAGGTGGCCCGCCCGTCCAGAAGCAGCGGAACGAGCGCGCGCCGCGACTGGCCCAGCGGTACGAACACTCCCGCGCCCTCCCGCCGGACGACCACGCCGTGCAGGGCGAGTTCGTCGCCCACCTCGGCGTACTGCGCGGCGTCCAGGCGGTAGCCGCAGGGCGGGTCGGCGAGGACCTCCGCGGGCTCCGGCGGGTCGTTGTCGGCGCCGCCGAGGAAGACCGGGCCCCGGTCGGCGTATCCGGCGCGGCGGGCGGCGGCGGTGGCCGCCGTGAGCGGCCCGCGGCGCTCCTCGATGTAGGCGAAGGCGCCCTCCAGGGCGGCGTGTTGGGTGGCGACCCGACGTCGGTGATTGCGTGCCGGGTCGTTCTGTTCGGCCTCGTCGAGCGCGTCCACCCGGGTCTCGACGAGGAGGCCCACGGAGTGCTTGATGCCGGCCGTGTTCCGCAGGATCCGCTCCTGGCCGTCGCCCGCGACCTGCTTGAGCGGCTTGCCGGTGAGGGGGTCGGTCCAGATGCCGTAGATGCCGCTGCTGTAGCCGGCGAGCCCGGCGGCGGGCCTGACGTACTCCTCGGAGAGCGTCCTGGACTCGTCGTGGACGTGCGGGTCGGCGTCGAGGCTGCGCGGCCAGAGGGCGAGCAGGTCCTTGTCGTAGTACCGGGGGGTGGCACCGTACTCGTGGAGGTCGTAGACGAGTTCGGGCCGCCGGTCACGGATGACGGCGGCGACCGCCCTCGCCTCGGCGGTGCGCAGGGCGATGTGGTCGCGGTTGACGTCGATGCCGTCGGCATTGCCCCGGGTGTCGGCCTCCCGGCCGTCGGGGTTGGCGGTGGGAACGACGAGGAGGGTCGTCCGGGCGAGGAAGCGCGAGGTCTCCCGGTCCTGGGCGTGGGCGAGGTCGCGCACCGTGCTCAGACAGGCCTCGCGGCCCGCGGGCTCGTCGCCGTGCTGACTGCAGACGAGCAGCACGGTGGTGCGGCCCGTACCGAGGGCGGCGAGCCGGAGCGGGCGCCCCTGTGCGGTGGTGCCGATCACCCGGAGCGACAGCCGGGCGCTCGCCCGGTCGACGGCCGCGAGGAAGTCCCCCTCCTCGGCCTCGGTGGTCCACCGGGCGCCCCGGCTCGTCTCGAATCCGGTGCGCGGGATCGGCTTCGCGGGCGCGCTGTCCGCCGCCTTGGCCGGGACGGTGACGAGCGGCAGCGCGAGCGCGGCAGCGCCCACCACGAGGGCGACGGTGCGGCGTGAACTCCGGCGTGGGGTAAGGGTGTTCATCGGGTGGCTCCGAATCCCGGCAGTCGCGGACCGGTGACGGCGACCGGCGGTACGGCGCCGATCGACGAGGGGACGAGCGCGGTGGCCGGCGGAACGGCCGGGTACGGACCGGAGGTCGCCCGACCGAAGGCCTCGGCGCCGCCGACCAGCGGCAGCTTCGCCCAGGTGCGGGTGAGGTCCAGCGTCAGGGTCGGCGTGGTCGACGGAGGGTCGAGCAGGTCCTTGTCGGTGCCCCCGACGATCAGGGCGAGACGGTGGCCGGCCGTCACGACATGGTCGGTGGCGGCGAGGTCCAGGGTCATCGTGTACGCCCTGCCGGGGGTCAGCGGGCGCTCCCTGCCCGGGTCGGCCCAGGTGCCGAGGTCGGCCCAGCCCCGGCTGACGACCGTGTACCCGACATCCGCGGTGCGGGCCTCGGTCTCCTTGAAGCAGGCGCTGTCGCCGGGCGTGCTCGCTCCCCAGCAGCTGCGGTCGGTGCGGGTGGTGATGCCCTCGCCGGCGGCCCCGTAGTCGCGGATCGTGTCGGGTCCGAGGTCCACGAGGACGGCGGTGAGGTGCGCGGTGGCGGTGGTCGGGGTGGCGGTGACCGTCACCTTGGAGGAGCCGGAGATCCGCAGGTCGCGGGAGAGGGGGCGGGTGACGAACCCGGCCTTCTCGGGGGTCGCACCGTCGATCCGGGCCGCCCAGTCGAGCTCGCCGAGGCCCGGGTCGTCGGTGAAGGTCGCGGTGGAGCCGGGGGCGGCGGGTGCGCGGCCGAGGACGCCGGGCCCGGCTGCCGTACCGGGGGCCGGGCGCAGGGTGGTGGTCGCCGTGGCGCGGGGCGGCCACTGCCGGTCGGTGGTCCAGCGGTCCGGAGCGCGCTCGATGTCGGCGACCGGCTCGCGGTCGATGCCGTTGTCGTAGCCGAGGAGGTGGTGGTCGAACCAGCGGTGCAGGGTGCGGACCCAGTCGGCGCGCCGGAAGTCGAAGGGGTCGACGTGGCCGGTCTGGGAGAGCCAGATCTTGCGCTCGACTCCGTGGGCGGCGAGCGCGTCCCACCACTGGCCGAACTGGCCGGCGCGCACGTTGAGGTCCTGCTGTCCGTGGACGACGAAGACGCTCGCCTTCACCTTGCCCGCGTTCCGCACGTGGTCGCGCTCGGTCCAGGCGGCGGTCCGGTCGCCGCTGTACGGGGTGCCGGCAGTGATCCGGTCCTGGACGGCGCCGCAGCGGGCCTGCGCCTCGGAGCTGTTGACGTACTCGGAGAGCCAGCTCGGGTTGGCGTTGTAGAGCGGGGCTCCCTGGGAGTGGAAGTAGTCGTACCAGGAGGAGATGGCGCCGATCGGAACGATCGTCTTCAGCCCTTCGACGCCGGTGGCGGCGACACCGTTGGCGATGGTGCCGTCCCAGCTCTTGCCGATCATGCCGACGTTCCCGGTACTCCAGGCGGTGGCGCGGGCCCGGGCGTCCCCCGTACGGGTGGTGTAGCCGCGGGCGCGGCCGTTCAGCCAGTCGACGACGGCCTTGGCCGACTGGACGTCGGAGCGGCCGCCGACGTCGTCGCAGCCGTCGGAGCGGTTGGTGCCGGCGAGGTCGACGGCGACGAAGGCGTAGCCGCGCGGGACGAAGAAGTTGTCGTAGAAGAGCGGGAACTGGACGGGGTTTCCGTCGGCGTCGTAGGTCTTCTTCTGCCCCTCGTTGCCGCGTCCGCAGCAGGCGTAGTAGGGGCTGGCGTCCATGATGACCGGGATCTTCCGGCCTGCCGCCGCGGTCTCCCGGGGGCGGACGATGTCGACGGCGACCCGGTCCGCGCGCCCGTCGCCGTCGCCGTCGAGTCCGGTGTCGACCCAGACGGACTCGCGGATCGCGTCGGCGTACGAGTGAACGGGCCGGGACTCACGGGACTCGCGGGCAGCGGGCGCGGCGGGTTCCGGCTGTGCGCCGGCGGGTGTGACCAGGGTCGCGAGCAGCGCGGCCGTGGCCGCGGCAACGAGTGTTCCGTACGGCAGTCGGGCTCCGCGGGTTCTCCGCATTCGCATCGGCATGGGCGGGAACGTACCCCGGTCAACTCCCGTGCGAAAGAGTGCCGTAGGTGTCCCGTGTGGCTGCGGAGACCGTGTGCGAGCCGTCCGAGTGAGGCGCGTCACTGTCCGGGTGCTTCGGGTGGGGCATGCGTGATCATGACTCGATGGACGCTCGATTCCTTGGCATTTCCGAACTGGTCGAAGCCCCGTCCGTGGCGGTCGTGGTCGACGTCATGCGCGCTTTCACGGTGGCTGCCTGGGCCTTTGCCCAGGGGGCGGAGAAGATCGTTCTCGCCGAGTCGCTGGACGAGGCGCTGGCGCTCAAGGCCCGCCACCCGGACTGGGTGGCGCTGAAGGACGGCCCGCCCGCACCCGGGTTCGACGCCGTCAACTCGCCCGGCCTGCTGCGGTCCCTCGACCTCGGCGGACGGACCGTCGTGCAGAAGACCACGGCGGGGACGGTCGGCGCGCTCGCGGTGAAGGAGGCGTCGCTCGTGCTGTGCGCCGCTTTCGTGGTGGCGGAGGCGACGGCCCGGCTCCTGCGGACACGCGACGCTGACGGCGTCACGTTCGTGGTCACCGGCGAGGACGGTCGGGCCGATGAAGACCTGGCGTGCGCCCAGTACATCGCCCGGAGGGCAGCCGGAGAAGGAACGGATCCGGCCGACTTCCTCCGCCGCGCCGGCGAGTCCCGCGCCGCCTTCGAACTGACATCGGGTGTGCGCCGAGGCGTCCATGCCGATGACGTCGAACTCTGTCTCGACCTCGACCGGTTCCCCTTCGCCATGGTGGCGGCCTTGGAGGACTCCTTGATGGTCCTTCGTCCGTGCGCCACGCCTTCACCCACCCCGTAGGTCCGGGCGGGCCCAGGACCAGGGCGGATTCAAGTCACTCCTGAGACTGATGGGTTCATGTCGGCCACATGGCGATCGTGTGGCAGCGGGTCCTCTGGACGTGACGGTGCGTCGGGGCTCTGAATAGTGTCCTGGCTAAGGACCGACGACCACCCGCGCGTCTTACGTTTCTTATGACTTGGGGAGCACCTGTGCACCGCAGAATCATCGTTCCGAGCGCCCTCGCGGCCTCCCTGCTGCTGGCGATCCCGGCATCGGCGGCCGACTTCACTCCTGGGGCCCCGGGCATCGGCGACTCCTACTACCCCACCAGTGGCAACGGCGGATACGACGTCTCCCACTACGACCTGCGCCTGAAGTACCAGCCCGCCACGGACCTGCTGGAGGGCACGGCGACGATCGTCGCCACCGCCAAGCAGAACCTCTCCCGGTTCAACCTCGATCTCGGCCTGACGGTCAGCGAGGTCCGGGTCAACGGCCGCCTCGCGAAGTTCACCGCTTCGGGCGCCCACGAGCTGGAGGTCACCCCGGCCGCGCCGCTGGAGAAGAACAAGGCGATCTCGATCGTCGTCCGTTACGCGGGCAAGCCCTCCGAGGTGAAGATCGACGGCTGGTCGGCCTGGGCCCGCACCCCGGACGGCGGTGTCGCCGCGCAGGAGCCGGACTCGGCCGTCTGGTGGTTCCCGTCCAACGACCACCCGCTGGACAAGGCCACCTTCGACGTCTCCGTCTCGGTGCCGGACGGCACCCAGGCCATCAGCAACGGCGTGCTGCAGTCGCAGTCCTCTCGCCTCGGCTGGACCCGCTTCAACTGGCGTTCCAACAAGCCGCAGGCGACGTATCTGGCCACGCTCGCCGTCGGCAAGTTCGACATCACGACGGACAAGACGGCGAACGGGCTGCCCGTCCTCAACGCGTACAGCAAGGACCTCGGCGACAACGACGGCGCCGCGCGCGCCTCGATCGAGCGCACGACCGAGGTCGCGGAGTGGCTGGAGGGGGTCTTCGGGCCGTACCCGTTCAACTCCCTCGGCGGGTACGTGCCGAACGTGACCAGCGGCTTCGCCCTGGAGACGCAGACCCGGCCCTTCTACAGCCCGCGGCAGTTCGCCAACGGCGCGAACGTGTCGGTGGTCGTGCACGAGCTGGCGCACCAGTGGTACGGCGACAGCGTGTCCGTCCGCGACTGGAAGGACATCTGGGTCAACGAGGGCTTCGCCCGCTACAGCCAGTGGCTGTGGTCGGAGAAGGAGGGCGAGGGGACGGCCCAGGAGCTGGCGGACTACGTGTACGCCACCCGGACGGCCGAGGACCCGTTCTGGACGGTGAAGCCGGGTGACCCGGGCGCCGAGAACCAGTTCCACATCGCCGTCTACGACCGGGGCGCGCTGGCCCTCCAGGCGCTGCGCAACGAGATCGGCGACGAGGACTTCTTCGCGATCCTGAAGGGCTGGCCGCAGCAGTTCGCGTACGGCAACGCGCGGGTCGCCGACTTCGTGCGGTACGCCGAGAAGGTCTCCGGCAAGCCGCTGGCCGAGCTCTTCGACACCTGGCTGTACCAGCCGTCGAAGCCCTCCGCGTCGACGGCGGCCGCGGTCGGCCTGTCCGCGGCGGCGCCCGCGGCGCCCGCGTCCGGCACCTCGTCCGCCCGCTCGGCCGCTCCGAGGGCCGCGCAGCCGAAGCCGGTCCAGCCGAAGTCCTGGAAGAAGATCGCGGCGACGAACACCGTCCACGAGACGGAGCACCCCGGCAGGCACTGATCAGCCGAGCGGTGACCGGAACCGTACGGTCACCGGAGCCGTACGGTCATGGGAGCCGTCCTTCACCGGGGCCGTCCGTCAGCGGGGCCGTCCGTCAGCGCGCAGCGCGGCGGGCGGCCTCGCGGGCCTTCCGGGCCAGTGGCAGATAGCGCAGCCGCTCCGGCAGGACGGGGACCACCACCCGGACCACCCGGGCGAACCGGCGCAGCGCGCGCTCCTGCTCGTCCGTCCATGCGAGCCCGATGGCCTCCCGGGCGTCCGGCGGCATCATGCCGACGGTGAGGAAGGCACGCAGCCGCAGGAACGGACGGCGCAGGGCCGGCCAGAGCAGCCGGAGGGCGAGCCGGACCGGCAGCGGACCCCGGTCGGGGGCGGGGACGGGCTGGTCGGGGTCGAGCAGCTCGCGGACGACGACGGTCGCTTCCAGCTCGTCCGCGAGGACCTTCCGGTAGTACGGCCAGAACTCCTCGATCGTCTGTGGCATGTCCCGGTCGTGGATGCCGAGGATCCTGCCGACCTGGAGCCACTCGGCGTACAGCTGCCGTTCCTGTGCCTCGGTGAGCGGGCGGGCGAGGAGCCGGAGGCCGTGGGCGTAGACGGGGAAGCCGGTCGCGTGCACCCAGGAGTAGTAGGCGGGGGTCAGTGCGTGGTAGCGGCGCCCATGGGCGTCGGTGCCCTGGATGTCGCGGTGCAGCTGCCGGAGGCGGCGCCCCTCCCGCGCGGCGTCCTCGCCGCCGTAGATCCACAGCTGGACCGAGCGCAGGGAGCGTTCGCCCCGGCCCCAGGGGTCGGTGCGGAAGACCGAGTGGGCGTCGACGCCGGCGCCGATGGCGGGGTGGGCGACCTGCATCGTGAGGGCGGCGGGGAGCATCAGGAGCGCCCGGATGTCGCCGGCCACGCTCCACAGCACGCCGCCGACCGGCGGCGGCAGCGGATCGCCGCCGACGGGGACCTGCTCGCCTGACGTCACATGCTCCATGGGGCTCTCTCCTCACACTCCAGGCTGCACCCACGACGAAGGGGCCGTCACCCGGGCGTTTCGGCCCCTGGTGACGGCCCCTTCCGGGGAGTACGGGTCAGCCGCGGTCGGCGCCGACCGGCTCGCCGACGATGCGGGCGGCGAGGGCGTGGGCCCAGGCGTCGACATCGGCGTTGAGCTCGCGCTCGGCGGCGGCGCGCTCCTCGGCGATCTTCACGGAACCGGCGGCGATGATCGACTCACGCTCGGCGTTGCCCTCGGCGCGGGCGGCGGCGATGGCCACCGAGCCCTCCTCGACGGCCTTGGAGCGGATACGGGCGGCCTCGTGGCGGGCCTCGGCCAGCTCGGCCTCGTACTGCTCACGGATCTGGGTGGCCTCGGCGCGCAGGTCGTCGGCGCGCCCGGTGCCGCCGTCGATGGCGTCCTCGCGCTCGTCGAGGGTGCGCCGGATCTTCGGCAGGATGCCCTTCGCCAGGATGAGGAAGGTGAGGGCGAACAGCACCAGGCCGAGGATGAGCTCCGCCCAGACAGGGTTGAGCGGACCGAGGTCCATGTTGAAGACAGTCGAGTTCGAAGCGAGGGTCATGCGCGCATTCTACCTGCTAGAAAAAGCGACATTTCGGGCTCCCTGGCGAGAGTTGTCGCTTTCGTGCGAGTCCGGCCAGATTCCCGGCACCCAAAGGCTACCGGAAGGTAACTCCGGCTGATTGTATGTGCCGCGCCAGCACAACCCCCCACACCCTCATGGGAGTTCCCGTGTCGTTCGCCGCGCTCCGCCGCGCCCCCGGCGCCGCCCTTTCCCTGGCCCTCGCGGCCGCCACCCTGGCCGCGACCGCTCCGGGCGCGACCGCCGCCTCCGCCGGGGCGGCCGCCGAGGCCCCGCGGCTGAAGGTGCTGACGTACAACACGTTCCTGTTCTCGAAGACGCTCTACCCGAACTGGGGCCAGGACCACCGGGCCAAGGCGATCCCCGCGGCCCCCTGGTACCAGGGGCAGGACGTCGTCGTCGTCCAGGAGGCCTTCGACAACTCCGCCTCGGACGCCCTCAAGGCGAACTCCGCCGGCCAGTACCCGTACCAGACCCCGATCGTGGGCCGCAGCAAGAGCGGCTGGGACGCCACCGGCGGCTCCTACTCCGCGACCACCCCCGAGGACGGCGGGGTGACGATCCTCAGCAAGTGGCCGATCATCCGCAAGGAGCAGCACGTCTACAAGGACGCCTGCGGCGCCGACTGGTGGTCGAACAAGGGCTTCGCGTACGCCGTGCTCGACGTCAACGGCAGCAAGGTCCACGTCGTCGGCACCCACGCCCAGTCCACCGACCCGGGCTGCTCGGCGGGCGAGGCGGCGCAGATGCGCAGCCGTCAGTTCAAGGCGATCGACGCCTTCCTCGACGCCAAGAACATCCCGGCGAACGAGCAGGTGATCGTCGCCGGTGACATGAACGTCGACTCGCACACCCCCGAGTACGGAACGATGCTCGCCGACGCGGGCCTGACGGGGGCCGACGCCCGCACCGGCCACCCGTACTCCTTCGACACCGACCTGAACTCGATCGCCTCCGAGCGCTACCCGGACGACCCGCGCGAGGACCTCGACTACGTCCTCTACCGCTCGGGGAACGCCCGGCCCGCGAACTGGACCAACCACGTGGTCCTGGAGAAGAGCGCCCCGTGGACGGTCTCCAGCTGGGGCACGAGCTACACGTACACCAACCTCTCCGACCACTACCCGGTCACCGGCTTCTGAGCCGACCGACAGACGGAGGCGGGCGTCAGTACCCGTACCCGCCGCCGAAGAGGCTGTAGAGCCAGGCCCCGAGCACCCCTGCGACACAGAGCAGCACGACGAAGGACCCGAAGCTCGTGTGCCGCTCCTTACGGGGCCTGCCGGGTCGGGCGGCACGCGCCGTCCGACCCGGCTTCGCCTTCTTCTCCGGTCCGCCCCGCTTCCTCGCCCCTGCCGGAGCGGGCTCGGCGACCGCGGCGACGTCGGCGAGCAGGCTCCGGCAGACCGCCGCCAGCTCCGCCGTCCCGGCCGTCAGGTCGACGACCACCTCGGAACGGGCCGGGGCCGTGGTGCCCCCGTCGAGAAGCCGCCCGGCACGCAGCAGCGCCTGGTCCTTGCCCCCGGTCGGGCCGAGGCTTATCCAGCGGCCCACATGCTCGCCCCGAATCACCACACCGCCGCCCCGCTCCCGGTAGACGGTGTGCTCCCGCCACAGGACTCCGGCCAACTCTTGCGCCGTCTCCCTGAGTTGCGTGTACATCTGACTCCCCTGTTCCCGTTCCCCCAGTTCGAACAGCCGCAGACTCTAGCCGCCGCCCCCGTCGGCCCCCGCGACGCCCCGCCCCCGCGCCCCTTAAGCGTCGAAGTCGTACACCGTGACCGGTATCCCCCGGTCCACCAGGCGTCGCACGACGAGGGGCTCGACCCGCTCCCAGGAGCCTCCCGCGAGCCCGCAGCCGATGCGCGGCATGTGCACGGAGGCCCCCAGCCCGGTCGCCCTGTCGGCGAGCAGTCCGAGCGCGGCGTCGATCGCCTCGTACCGCACGGGTACGGCCGTGTCACGCACGGTGCGTATCCCCCGCTGGCCGACCAGATTGGCCACCCACAGTTCGGGCTCGACCCGCACGAACTGGGCCGCGCCGAGCCCGTAGTCGTTCCGCTCGCGCTCGCGGTGCCATTGCCGGAAGGCGGCCTCGGGCGCGGGCCAGCGGCGTGAGATCGCCAGGACGATGCCCCTGCCCCAGGCACCGATGTCGTTGCAGACGTGGGCGATGATCCTGACGCCCTCGCCCCGTGGCGCGGTCGCGTCCCCCCGCACATACGTGATGCCGCTCGTGATGGCGTTCATGACGATCACGCTACGGGGCACCACTGACAGTGCGCGTGCTCTTTTACAGCGCTGGTGAGACAGCAATACTGTTCAAGCGACCGGGACCGGCCGGTCGACGGCAGCGGAAGCGAGGCACCTCGGATGGGCGTCGGGAGCGACGAGGAGGGCGGGCCCAGCTACACCGTCGACGAGCTGGCCGCGCGGGCCGGGGTCACGGTGCGGACCGTGCGGTTCTACGGGACCCGCGGACTCCTTCCGCCACCCGTCATCGGGGCGCGGCGGGTCGGGCACTACGGGCAGGGCCATCTGTCCCGGCTGGCGCTCATCGAGGAGCTCCAGCGGCAGGGGATGACGCTGGCCGCGATCGAGCGGTACCTGGAGCAGCTGCCGCCCGACCTCAGCGCGCAGGACCTGGCGATCCACCGGGCCCTGGTGGCCTCCTGGGCGCCGGAGTCCGCCGAGTCCATCACCCGGCGCGAGCTGGAGCGGCGGGCCGGGCGGGCGCTGACCGGGCGGGACGTGGACCGGCTGGCCGCGATGGGGGTGCTCGACCGGACCGCCGAGGACGACACCTTCCGGCTCGACGGCTCCCTGCTGCGGCTCGGCGTCGAGCTGCTCGACGTGCCCATCGAGCACGAGACGATCCTCGCCTCCCGCACCGTTCTCCTGGAGCACGCGCGCGCTGCCGCCCAGGAGCTGTCCCGGCTGTTCCGGGACGAGGTGTGGAGCCCGTACCGGGAGAGCGGGGAGGACCCGGACCACCTGAGCGCGATGAAGTCGCTCTCGGCGCACATGCAGCCGATGGTGGTCCAGGCCCTCCTCACGGCCTTCCAGCGCTCGCTGAGCGAGGAGCTGAGGACGGCGTTCAGGACTCGGTGAGAGGGCCGGCCGGGAACCGGCCCCCGGCACCACCCGGACGGCCGGCCCCCGGAGCCGGCCCCGCACACCGCTCCGGAGCCGGCCCCCGCACCGCACGGACACCGGCCCCTTCGCCGAGCGGCACCGCTCAGGCGTCGGTGAAAACCTCGCCCCGCTCGGCCTTCTCCACCAGGAGCGCCGGCGGGGTGAACCGCTCGCCGTACGTCGCGGCCAGCTCACGCGCGCGTGCCGTGAATCCGGCGACACCGCCCTCGTAACCGTTGATGTACTGGAGCACGCCGCCGGTCCAGGCCGGGAAGCCGATGCCCATGATGGAGCCGATGTTGGCGTCGGCGACCGAGGTCAGGACGCCCTCCTCCACGAGCCGGACGGTGTCCAGGGCCTCGGCGAAGAGCATCCGCTCCTGCATGTCGCGGAAGGGGATCTCGTGTCCGGGCTTGGCGAAGTGCTCGCGCAGGCCGGGCCAGAGCTTCCCGCGCTTGCCGTCCTCGCCGTACTCGTAGAAGCCCGCGCCGCCGCTGCGGCCGGGCCGCCCGAACTCGTCGACCATGCGGTCGATGACGGCCTCGCCCGGGTGGCCGACCCAGGTGCCGCCGGCCTCCTCGATCGCCCGCTTCGTCTCGTTGCGGATCTTGCGCGGGAGGGTCAGGGTCAGCTCGTCCATCAGCGAGAGGACCTTGGCCGGGTAGCCGGCCTGCGCGGCGGCCTGCTCGACGGAGGCGGGCTCGATGCCCTCGCCGACCATGGCGACGCCCTCGTTGATGAAGTGGCCGATCACCCGGGAGGTGAAGAAGCCGCGCGAGTCGTTGACGACGATCGGCGTCTTGTTGATCTGCCGGACCAGGTCGAAGGCGCGGGCGAGCGCCTCGTCGCCGGTCCGCTCGCCCCTGATGATCTCGACGAGCGGCATCTTGTCGACGGGCGAGAAGAAGTGCAGACCGACGAAGTCGCCCTGGCGCTCCACACCCTCGGCGAGGACGGAGATCGGCAGGGTCGAGGTGTTGGAGCAGAGCAGCGCGTCGGGCTCGACGACGTCCTGGATCTCCTGGAAGACCTTGTGCTTGAGCGCCGTGTCCTCGAAGACGGCCTCGATGACCGCGTCGCAGCCCGCCAGGTCCCCGACCTCGGAGGTCGGCGTGATGCGGGCGAGGAGCGCGTCGGCCTTCTCCTGGGTCGTACGGCCGCGGGAGACGGCCTTGGCGCAGAGGGCCTCGGAGTAGGCCTTGCCCTTCGCGGCGGACTCGGCGGAGACGTCCTTGAGGACGACCTCGATCCCGGCGCGGGCGCAGGAGTACGCGATGCCGGCGCCCATCATGCCCGCGCCGAGGACGGCGACCTTGCGGACCGGGCGGGACTCGATGCCCTTCGGGCGGCTCGCGCCGGAGTTGACGGCCTGGAGGTCGAAGAAGAACGCCTGGATCATGTTCTTCGCCGTCGGACCGACGACCAGCTCGGTGAAGTAGCGGCTCTCGATGGTGAGCGCGGTCTCGAAGTCGACCTGGGAGCCCTCGACGGCCGCGGCCATGATGTTCCGGGGCGCCGGGTAGGGCGCGCCGTTGAGCTGCTTGCGCAGGTTGGCGGGGAAGGCGGGCAGGTTGGCCGCGAACTTGGGGTTCGACGGGGTGCCGCCGGGGATCCGGTAGCCGGGGACGTCCCAGGGCTGGCGGGACTCGGGGTGGGCGTCGATGAAGGCGATGGCCTTGGCCATCATCTCCTCGCGGGTGGCGGCCACCTCGTGGACGAGGCCGTTGTCGAGGGCGCGCTTGGGGGCGTACTGGGTGCCCTGGAGCAGCACCTTGAGCAGCGCGTCGGTGATGCCCATGAGGCGGACGGTACGGGCGACGCCGCCACCGCCCGGCAGCAGGCCGAGGGTGACCTCGGGCAGGCCGATCTTGGAGCCGGGGGCGTCGAGGGCGACGCGGTGGTGGGAGGCGAGGGCGATCTCGTAGCCCCCACCGAGCGCGGCGCCGTTGATCGCGGCGACGACAGGCTTGCCGAGGGTCTCGATGCGGCGCAGCGCCCGCTTCATCTCCAGCGCGCCCTCGAAGATGTCCCGGGCGTGCTCGGGGCCCGCCTGGACCATGTCCTTGAGGTCGCCGCCCGCGAAGAAGGTCTTCTTCGCGGAGGTGTAGATGATGCCGCGGATGGAGTCCTTCTCGGCCTCCACGCGGTCGGCGATCGCGATGATCGAGGCCCGGAAGGCCTGGTTCATGGTGTTGGCGGACTGGTTCGGGTCGTCGAGGACGAGGGTGACGATCCCGGTCTCGTCCTGCTCCCAGCGGATGGTGGTGCTCTCGCTCATGTCTCTGCTTCTCCGTGGACGTGAAGAGGGGTTCGGACGGGACGGTCAGACGCGCTCGACGATGGTGGCGATGCCCATGCCGCCGCCCACGCAGAGGGTGGCCAGGCCGTAGCGCTTGTCCTGCCGCTCCAGCTCGTCGACGAGGGTGCCGAGGATCATCGCGCCGGTGGCGCCGAGCGGGTGGCCGAGCGCGATGGCGCCGCCGTTGACGTTGACCTTGTCCAGGGTGATGCCCATGTCCTTGACGAAGCGCAGGACGACGGCCGCGAAGGCCTCGTTGATCTCGATCAGGTCGATGTCGTCGATGGTGAGGCCGGCCTTGGCGAGGGCCTTGCGGGCGGCCGGGGCGGGGCCGGTCAGCATGATGGTCGGCTCGGAGCCCGAGACGGCGGCCGAGACGATCCGGGCGCGCGGGGTCAGTCCGTACCGCTCGCCGACCTCCTTGGAGCCGATGGCGACGAGGGAGGCGCCGTCGACGATGCCGGAGGAGTTGCCGGCGTGGTGGACGTGGTCGATCTCCTCGATCCAGTGGTACTTCTGCAGGGCGACGGCGTCGAAGCCGCCCAGCTCGCCGATGTCGGCGAAGGAGGGCTTGAGCCGGGCGAGGGAGTCGGCGGTGGTGCCGGGCCGCAGGAACTCGTCGTGATCGAGGACGGTCAGCCCCGCGCGGTCCTTGACGGGGACGATCGACCGGGCGAAGCGGCCGTCCTTGACGGCGGCCGCGGCGCGCTCCTGAGAGAGGGCTGCGTACTCGTCGACGTCGCGGCGGGTGAAGCCCTCGATGGTGGCGATGAGGTCGGCGCCGATGCCCTGCGGGACGAAGTTGGTGTCCAGGTTGGTCATCGGGTCGGCGAACCAGGCGCCGCCGTCGGAGGCCATCGGCACCCGGGACATGGACTCGACGCCGCCGGCGAGGACGAGGTCCTCCCAGCCGGAGCGGATCTTCATCGCGGCCATGTTGACCGCTTCGAGACCGGAGGCACAGAAGCGGTTCTCCTGGACGCCGGCGACGGTGTCGGGGAGTCCGGCGGCGATGGCGGCGATCCGGGCGATGTCGGAGCCCTGGTCGCCGACGGGACCGACGACGCCGAGGACGATGTCGTCGATGGCGGCCGGGTCGAGCTCGGGGTTCCGGGTCTGGATCTCCCGGATGAGGCCGACGACCAGGTCGATGGGCTTGGTGCCGTGCAGGGAGCCGTTGGCCTTGCCGCGTCCGCGCGGGGTGCGGATCGCGTCGTACACGTACGCTTCGGTGCTCACGGAAAGCCTTTCGCGATGAGGGTGGTCGAGCAGAGGGGTGAGGGCGGTCGAGCGGGAGAGGGAGGACGTCAGCCGAGGAGGGAACGGCCGATGATCTCCTTCATGATCTCGGTGGTGCCGCCGTAGATGGTCTGGATCCGGCCGTCGATGTAGGCGCGGGCGACCGGGAATTCGCTCATGTAGCCGTACCCGCCGTGCAGTTGCAGGCAGCGGTCGGCGACCCGCTTCTGGAGTTCGGTCGCCCACCACTTGGCCATGGAGGCGTGGACGGCGTCCAGGCCGGCTCCGTCCGGATCGCAGTGCTCCTCGATGCAGCGGTCGACGAAGGTCCGGGTGACGGCGCACTCGGTGGCCATCTCCGCGATCTCGAAGCGGACGTGCTGGAGCCGGGCGAGCGGGCGGCCGAAGGCCTCGCGCTCCTTGACGTACCGGGTGGTGATCTCCAGGAGGTGCTCCGCGCCCGCGATGCCGGCGACGGCGATGGCGAGCCGCTCCTGGGCGAGGTTGGTCATGAGGTGCAGGAAGGCGCCGTTGAGCTCGCCGAGCAGGTTCTCCTTGGGGACGCGGACGTCCTTGAAGAAGAGTTCGGCGGTGTCCTGGGCCTTCTGGCCGATCTTGTCGAAATTGCGTCCCCGCTCGAAGCCCTCGGCGCCGCGCTCGACGACGAGGAGGGAGAGGCCGTGCGCGCCGCCCTCGGGGGTGGTGCGGGCGACGACGATCACCAGGTCGGCGAGGATGCCGTTGGAGATGAAGGTCTTGGAGCCGTTGAGGATCCAGTGGTCGCCGTGGTCCTCCGCGGTCGTACGGATGCCCTGGAGGTCCGAACCGGCGCCGGGTTCCGTCATCGCGATGGCCGTGACGATCTCGCCGGAGCAGAAGCCGGGCAGCCAGCGCCGCTTCTGCTCCTCGGTGCCGAGCGCGGTGAGGTACGGGCCGATGATGTCGTTGTGCAGGCCGATGGCGAGTCCGGGGGCGCCGGCGCGGGTGAACTCCTCGGCGAGGACGGCGCCGTAGCGGAAGTCCTGGTCGCCGCCGCCGCCGTACTCCTCGTCGACGGCGAGGCCGAGCAGTCCTTGGCGTCCGGCGGCGAGCCAGGCCTCGCGGGCGACGATGCCGTCCTTCTCCCACTGCGGGTAGTGGGGCAGCACCTCCTTGTCGAGGAAGGTGCGGACGGTGGCCCGGAAGGCCTCGTGGTCGGCGGTGTAGAGCTGGCGCTTCATGCGTCGGCCTCCTGGGTCCGGGTCCGGCGGTTCACGCGTCGGACTCCTCGGTCTGGGTCGGGCTCTCAAGGCTGGGTACGGCCCAGTCGCGGGCGACCTCGGCGGTGTCGGCACCGGGCAGGGCGGGGCCCGTACGGAGGGTGCCTGGCGTGGCGGAGAATCGGGGGGCCGGGGCGGGCTGGGCGATTCCGCCGTGCTCGGCGAAGGTGCCGCGGGCGGCGAGATGCGGGTGGGACGGGGCCTCGCGCAGCGAGAGGACGGGGGCGACGCAGGCGTCGCTGCCCTCGAAGACCGCGGTCCACTCCTCACGGGTACGGCTGCGGAAACGGTCGGCGACGGCCTTGCGGAGTTCGGGCCAGCGGCCGAGGTCGCGGCGGGCGGGAGCGACCTCCTCGACGCCGAGGAGGCGGACGAACTCCGCGTAGAACTGCTCCTCCAGGGCGCCGACCGCCATGTGACCGCCGTCGGAGGTCTCGTAGACGCCGTAGAAGGGGCAGCCGCCGTCGAGGAGGTTGACGCCCCTGCGGTCCTGCCAGCCGCCGGCGGCGAGCATGCCGTGGATCATGGTGGTGAGGTGGGCGGTGCCGTCGACGATCGCCGCGTCGACGACCTGGCCCTCGCCGTGCGCGCGGGCGTGCTGGAGGGCGGCGAGGACACCGATGACGAGGTAGAGGGAGCCGCCCGCGTAGTCGCCGACGAGGTTGGCGGGGATGGTGGGCGGGCCGTCCGGGTCGGGGCCGATCATGCCGAGCGCGCCGGTGATCGCGATGTAGCCGATGTCGTGTCCGGCGGTCGTGGCGAGCGGCCCGTGCTGGCCCCAGCCGGTCATGCGGCCGTAGACGAGGCGCGGGTTGCGGGCGAGGCAGGCGTCGGGGCCGACCCCGAGGCGTTCGGCGACGCCGGGGCGGTAGCCCTCGATGAGGATGTCGGCGCGGTCGACCAGGTCGAGGACGACGGCGGGGCCGTCCGCCGCCTTCAGGTCGACGAGGACGGAGCGCTTGTTGCGGTTGGTGAGGTCGCGGGCCGGGTCGATGCCGAGGCCGGAACCGCCGGGTCGGTCGACGCGGACGACGTCGGCGCCGAGGTCGGCGAGGAGCATCGCGGCGAAGGGACCGGGGCCGATGCCGGCGAGTTCGACCACGCGTACCCCGGTGAGCGGGCCGTTCCCCGCGGTGTGCGTCGTGCTCATCGAGCCCCCAGGCATGTGTGACACCAATGATGTAACACCAGAGATGCTAGGAACGTGTTCCACTCGGCACAAGCCCCCCGGCCGAGCAAGCGCTTGGAAATTACCTGAAGGGGTCGCTCGCGGGGCGGGTGGGGTAACCGGGGGTAGGGCGCCATCGGGGGACGGCGCGGGACCCGCTATCCTCCGCCGACGACGACAACCGCGACAACCGCGCACGGCGGCGCGGTACGGCCGAAATGAGGGTCTGGATGGACACAGGGGCGGGCGTGGGGCGCGAGGCCGGAGCGGGCGGGGAAGCCGGAGCGGAGGCCACCGGGACGGGGCGGGACGTCGAGGCGGACGCCCGTGCCCAGCGGGGACCCGGGGCCCGGCCGTACGACGTGGCCCTCTTCGGGGCGACCGGATTCGTGGGCGAGCTCACCGCCGAGTATCTGGCCGAGCACGCCCCGGCGGAGTGCCGCTGGGCACTCGCGGGCCGCAACCGGGCCGGACTCACGGCCCTGCGCGAGCGGCTCGCCGCCCGGTGGCCGCACTGCGCCGAGGTGCCGCTCGTCGTCGCCGATGCCGCCGACCCCGGCTCGCTGCGCGAACTCGCCGAGTCCGCACGGGTGCTGGCCACGACCGTCGGCCCCTACGTCTGGTACGGCGACGGGCTCGTCGGCGCCTGCGCGGAGGCCGGCACGGACTATCTGGACCTCACCGGCGAGGCCGAGTTCGTGGACCTGACGTACGTACGGCACGACGCGCGCGCCCGGGAGACCGGCGCCCGGATCGTGCACGCCTGCGGCTTCGACTCCGTCCCGCACGACCTGGGCGCGTACTTCACCGTCCAGCAGCTCCCGGAGGGCGTACCGCTCCGAGTGGACGGCTTCGTGCGGGCCGGGGCACAGTTCTCCGGTGGCACCTTCGCCTCCGCGCTCACGGCGTTCGGCCGGGGTCGGGAGATTCTGCGGGCCGCGCATGAACGGCGCCTGCACGAACCGCGGTTGGTGTCCCGTCGGGCCCGAGCACCGCTGGGCGGACCGCGGTTCAGCCGGGAGACCGGGACCTGGGCGCTGCCGCTGCCGACGCTCGACCCGCAGGTCGTGGCCCGCTCGGCGGCGGCACTCGACCGGTACGGACCCGACTTCCGCTACCGGCACTACGCCTCCGTGAAGACGCTCCCGATGGCCCTCGGGGGCGCGGCAGCCGTCGGAGCGAGCGTGGTCGCGGCCCAACTTCCGCCCGTGCGTTCCTGGTTGATGGAGCGGTACCAGGCGGGCCAGGGCCCGTCCGCCGAGCGTCGGGCGCGCAGCTGGTTCTCGGTGCGTTTCGTCGGGGAGGGTGGCGGACGCCGGGTCTTCACCGAGGTCTCGGGCGGCGATCCGGGGTACGACGAGACGGCCAAGATGCTCGCCGAGTCGGCCCTCTGCCTCGCCTTCGACCCGCTCCCGAAGACCTCGGGCCAGGTGACGACGGCGGTGGCGATGGGCGATGCGCTCATCGAGCGGCTGCAGGCGGCGGGCATCCGCTTCCGGGTGGCGCACCGGGGCTGAGCGGCGCGGGCCGGCGGTACGGGCGGAATCAGGGCTGTACGGGAGGAATGAGGTCCGTTCGGCAGGGCTCAGGACCCCTCGCGGGAGGGCTCAGGGCCGTACGAGACGGAAGGGGTGACCGGCCGGGTCGACATAGACACGCCAGGCCGCGTCGCCACCGCCGTCGTCGAGGGGCTCGGCCCCGAGCGCGAGGACGGCCTCATGGGCGCGGTCCAGGTCGTCGACCCGCACGTCGAGGTGGAACTGCTGCTCGGGCGCGCCCCAGACGGGCGGCCGGTGATCGGCCACGCTCTGGAAGGCGAGGACGGGACCGCCGTCACCGCGCAACACGGCGGACCCTTCACCGACGGCCCACCGGGGTTCGGGGCTCTCCACCTCGCCGCCGATCAACTGCCGGTAGAACTCGGCGAGTTCCCAGGCGTCGGGACAGTCCAGAACGAGGCACCGCAGACGCCCGATCACACCGAGGCCCCGTCGGCGAGAACGTACGGCAGGGCGCGAACCCGGGCCGGGACGACCGAAACGGCCCCGACGAGGATCAAGTTCGGGCCGCGCCCCGTGGAACGCGACGAAACGGAAAGGGGTGTTGTCATGCCGACCACTCTGCCGGGCTTCCGCACGAGCCGGTATCCGTACAGGTACTCAGCTTGCCGTGAGCCGTACGCGAAGGCCGGCACAACCCAAGGGGGCGCGGGCGACCGCGCCCCTCGGTGACGGCCGGGTCGAGGCCGTGCAGCGCCCGGGGCGTCTCGGCCGGCTCGTCGGTCAGGCCTCGTCGAGGGCGGCCTTCAGCGCGCGGCGGCACAGGGAGTCCGCGTGGCGGGTCGTTTCGGGGATGCGGTAGCGCGGGCTGAGGTGGAGGCTGTGGGCGCACGCGCGGGCGAGGGAGACCCGGTGGCCGACGGAGACGAACACCGGCTTCACCCGGGCCTGCGTGCGCAGCGCCCGTCCCACCTCCTCGCCGCCCGCCAGGAGCGGGGCGAAGTCGCCGCGCGCCGGGCCGGGTTGCTCGTACGTGAAGGTGAACGGGTTCTTCGCGACGCCGATCGACGGCCGGCCCGTGAGCACTCCGAGGTGGCTGGCGAGCCCGAAGCGGCGGGGGTGCGCGACGCCGTAGCCGTCGCAGACGAGCAGTCCGGGGTCCGCGGTCAGGCGGTCGAGCGCGGCGAGGACCGTCGGGATCTCCCGGAAGGCGAGCAGCCCGGGGACGTACGGGAAAGAGACCCGGCCGACCGCCGTGGACTCCTCCACCACCTCCAGGGTCCGGGCATCGAGGACGACGGCCGCCGCCGCGACGAGATCGCGCTCGTCGTCATAGGCCACGTCGAGCCCCGTGACGTGCCCTTCGCCGACCGCCGGTCCTTCCTCGTCCCGTACGAGGCGTCCGCGCAGCTCCTGCTGGACTGCCCGGGCGGCGGTCTCGTCGGCGGGCCAGCCCGCCGGAATCTCGATGATCGTCATGATGCGAGTCACCCTATGTTCGACCGCCGAGCGGCTCCCAGCCCCGTGTCACGGAAAGCGTGAAGCGCGCGGGACAGCGCGCTCCGAACGGCGTCCGGGGGCTGGGACGGACCGCCGGGGTCCGGGCCTCGCCCGGTAGCCTGGCGATCATGTTCGTACTGGAATTGACCTACACCGCGCCCGTCGAGCGGGTGGACGCGCTGTTCGACGCGCACATCGAGTGGCTCGACGCGCAGTACGCCGCTGGGGTGTTCGTCGCCTCGGGGCGGAAGAACCCGCGTGACGGCGGAGTGATCCTCGCCGCCGGGGTCGACCGCGCGGAGATCGAGAAGATCGCGGCGGCCGACCCGTTCAGCGTCGAGGGCGTGTGTGCGTACCGGATCACGGAGTTCTACGCGACCAAGACGGCCGAGGGGCTCGCCGCGTTCCGGGAGCAGCTCCCCTAGGGCCGGCTACCGGCCGAGCCGGGCGATCCTGCCCTTCTCGCCCGAGGCCCAGCAGGAGCCGTCGGGCGTGCAGTCCACCGTGTCGTACGAGCCGGTGTCGATCGTGCGCCAGGTGCGGCCGCCGTCCGTGGTGAGGTCCGTGCCCGTCGGGCCGACGGCGAGCGCCGCGTGCCTGCTGTGCGGGAGCCAGGCGACGCCGGAGCGGTAGGCGGGCGGTGGCGTGGCCGAGGCGCGCCAGCTGCGGCCCCCGTCGCCGGTGACCGCGCCGGCCTGCGGGGACGGCTGGTCCTTGCGGTAGTCGCCGCCGACGGCGATGCCGTGCGCGCGGTCGCGGAAGGCGAGGCCGAAGACGCCCCTGGCCGGGTCCCCGGCCGGGATCGGGGAGACGGTGGCGGTCCAGGTCAGCCCCCGGTCGGTGGAGTGGAGCACGCGCGCGGTGGCCCCGCCGCCCGTCGCCAGCCACACGTCGCGCGGACCGGCCGACACCAGGCACTGGCCGCTCGCCGCGAAGCCCGCCTCGCCGGGGAGCGCGTCCGGCATCCCGGCGTTCGGCAGGACCTGCCAGGAGCGGCCGCCGTCGCGGGTGGAGAGGATGCGGTACTTCCCGTCGACGGGGTCGCTCATCGCGAGTCCGTGCCGGCGGTCGAAGAACGTCATGCAGTCGTAGAAGGCGCGCGGATCGGTGTTGCGGAAGGACTCGGTCCAGGTGGCGCCGCCGTCCTCGGTGCGCAGCACGCGCGAGGCCTCGCCCTCGCCGATGGCGAGGACGACGGCCCGGCGGGTGTCGAAGGCCTCCACGTCGCGGAACTCCAGCTCGGCCGCGCCGGGCGGTGAGACGTTTCGCCAGCTCCGGCCGCCGTCGGTGGTCCGCAGCACCGTGCCCTTGGAGCCGGCGGCCCAGGCGGTCCGGCGGTCGACGGGGGCGAGCCCCCGGAAGCGGGCGTCGGCACCGGTCGGTGTCAGCTGCCAGCCCGCCGCGTTCGTCTCGGTCGCTGCCGCGGGGGTCTCCCCGGCTCGCGCAGGGGCAGCCAGGGTCAGCGCAAGCGCCGCCCCGATCAGCCCCACCGACATCATTCGTCTCGTCTTCCCCATGGACGTCATGGCGCCGGAAGCTAGTACCCCCGACCGCTCCCCGTCCAGGGTGCGTCCCCCGCCGGGCGTTCCTAGGCTGGTGTCATGACCGACCGCACGAGCGAGCGCGGGCCCGACGAGAAGCCGAAGCTCAAGGAGTACGAGGGCGAGGGCATCACCGTCACTTTCGAGCCGCGCCGGTGTCTGCACGCGGCCGAGTGCGTGCACGGGCTGCCCGAGGTCTTCGACCTCTCTCGGCGTCCGTGGGTGCAGCCCGACGCCGCCGAGGCCGGTCTGGTGGCGGAGGTCGTCCGCCGTTGCCCTTCGGGTGCGCTCCAGTACCACCCGGCGGACGGCTCCGTCGAACACCCGGACTCCCCCACGTCCGTGCGCCGTACGCCTTCCGGCCAGCTCGTGATGCGCGGGGACCTGCTCGTGACCGGCGCGCACGGCGACCGGCACGAGACCCGGGTGATGCTCTGCGGCTGCGGAGCCTCGGAAAACCAGCCGTACTGCGACCACTCGGGCCCCTGCGCCGAACCGGACGACGACATCCCCGACCAGCGCTGACCTGCGCTGACCTGCGCCGATCTGCTCAGCGTGCCGCCGGGGGCCGGCGGTGACGCAGGTCACGTACATCCGGAGTGCACGTTCCGCCCGCTCCGCTCGTCTTGTCAGGTGTCAGGTGCCCTGGTGTCGGGGAGACGCACAGGATCCGAAGCCCGCGTGAAAGGAGCCGGTCCTTGTCCGCCGTCATCGAGCAGGCCGTCCAGGCCCGTCTGGTCGCATCCGCTCCTCGGATGGAGACCGTCCCCGCCACCCTGCGATACGACCGCGAGGACCCGTACGCCGTGAGCATGGCCTTCCCGCCCCCGGCGACCCTGGAAGGCGTCGAGGTCTCCTGGGCCTTCGCCCGCGAGCTGCTCGTCCAGGGCGTCGAGCGCCCGGCCGGGGTGGGGGACGTACGCCTCCGTCCGTACGGGTACGACCGCACGGTGGTCGAGTTCCACGCCCCGGAGGGGGTGGCCATGGTCCATGTCCGGACCTCGGAGCTGCGCCTTTTCCTGGAGCGCTCGCAGCACCTGGTGCCGGCGGGGCGCGAACACCAGTACCTGGACTGGGACCAGAACCTGGCGGAGCTGCTGCGCGAGCGCCCGTAGCTTCCGTTCCCGGGGGCGCCCCACGGGCCACCTCACGGGTCACCCCGTAAATCGTTTGCCGCCCTTCCGCGCTCCGGCGTACCGTTGCTCTCGTCTTGGTCGTCGTCTGATCGGAGAAGGACGTTGCTCGTCTGAGGTTGCGAGACACCGTGCCGCGCGTGCCCCCTGTGCCGCGTGTGCCGTTCTCGACCTCGGCGTACGAGCCGTTCTTACGACAGACAGCCCGCGCCCCGGTGTCTCCACGCGTCGCATCACGTCACGCCTGCGCTCACGCATCCGGGAGGCCCCTATGGCGCATCACCCCACTTTCATCACCTGCACCTCTCTCTCCTTCTCCTGGCCCGACGGCACCGAGGTCCTCGACGACTTCCGGCTCGCGGTCGGCCCCGGCCGCACCGGGCTCGTCGGGCTCAACGGCTCCGGCAAGTCCACGCTCCTGAAGCTCCTCGCGGGCGAACTGACCCCGGCCTCCGGCACGGTCCGGGTCACCGGCGAGCTCGGCTACCTGCCCCAGAACCTGGTTCTGGACACGTCCCGGCGGGTGGACGAGATCCTCGGCATCGCGGCGAAGCGGGCCGCCCTGCACGCCATCGAGGCGGGCGACCCGGCGGAGGAGCACTTCACCGCCCTCGCCGACGACTGGGACGTGGAGGAGCGGGCCCGCGCCGCCCTCGACCAGCTCGGGCTCGGTGCCGTCGGCCTCGACCGGACCGTCGGCGAGGTCTCGGGCGGCGAGTCCGTCCTGCTGCGGCTCGCCGCGCTGCTGCTCGCCCGCCCCGACGTCCTGCTGCTCGACGAGCCGACCAACAATCTGGACCGGCACGCCCGCGCGCGGCTGTACGAGGCGGTGGAGAACTGGTCCGGCGTCCTGGTCGTGGTCAGCCACGACCGTGAACTCCTGGAGCTCGTCGACCAGATCGCCGATCTACGGGACGGCTCCGTCGCCTGGTACGGCGGCGCCTGGTCCGATTACGAGGCCGCGCTCGCCGCCGAACAGGACGCGGCGGAGCGGATGGTGCGGGTCGCCGAGGCCGACGTTCAGCGACAGAAGCGGGAACTCTCCGAATCCCAGATGAAGTTGGCCCGCCGGAAGCGCTACGCGCAGAAGAGCTTCGAGAACAAGGTCGTCCCGAAGATCGTGGCGAACAACCGCAAGAGCGAGGCCCAGGTCTCGGCCGGCAAGCACCGGGCGCTGCACACGGAGCGGCTTTCGGAGGCGCGGGAACGGCTCGACGCGGCCGTGGAGGCGGTGCGGGACGACGACGAGATCCGGGTCGAGCTGCCGCGCACCTCGGTGCCGCCGGGACGCGAGGTGCTGTTCCTGCGGGAGCTGGAGCTGCGGTACGGGGCCCGGGTGGCGGGTGAGTTCGAGCTGCGAGGTCCGGAGCGGATCGCGCTGGTCGGCAGGAACGGCGCCGGGAAGACGACGCTGCTGCGGACGATCGCCGGGGACCTCGAACCGCTGTCGGGCGAGGCGGACGCGCGGGTGCCGCTCCGCTTCCTGCCGCAGCGGCTCGATGTCCTCGACGACGGGTTGAGCGTGGTGGAGAACGTGGCCCGGTTCGCGCCCACGGCGACGGGGAACGCGATCAGGGCGCGGCTTGCACGGTTCCTGTTCCGGGGCGCGAGGGCGGATCAGCCCGTCGGCACCCTGTCGGGCGGAGAGCGGTTCCGGGCGACGCTCGCGGCGCTACTCCTCGCGGAGCCGGCTCCACAACTGCTGATGCTGGACGAGCCGACGAACAACCTGGACATGGCGTCGGTACGGAAGCTGACGGCGGCCCTCGACGCGTACGAAGGGGCGCTGATCGTGGCGAGCCACGACGTGACGTTCCTGGAGTCGCTGGGGATCACCCGCTGGCTGCTGCTCGACGGTGAGCTGCGGCCGACGACGGTGGAGGAGGTGCGGGGGACGGCGTCGAGTCCTCGGTAGGGTCGCGGCCTCGGCAGGCCGCGTCCTCGGCGGGACGGACCGAGCGCCGTCTCTAGCGGGAACGGACGAGTCACGTACGTTCGTCCGCACCGTCGCCCAGGAACTGTGAAGGACCCCCCACACGATGAACCCCAGGACCGCCGCCACCGGCGCCGCCGCGACCACCACCGCCGCCGGCCCCGTCGCCACCCGGCCCGCCGTCGCCACCGCCGCCGTCGAGATCGACTGGGACGAGGCCTTCTGCAGCGAGGGCGCCAACTGCTTCCGGTTCGGCCTCGACGACACGGGCCGGGCGTATATCGGCTCGACCCTGACCCCGGGCGCGTACGTCAGCGACTCGGTGGAGGCGCTCCGGGCGCTGATCTGCGCGGTGAAGGCCGGCGCCGCCGACCACCTGCTCTGACCGGACGGCCGTCCGCTGCTCCGGCACCGGACAGCCATCCGCTTCGGGCCGCCGGCCGACTGCACCGCGCGGCCGGGCATCTGCTCTCCGTAGTTTTTCTCATGACCGATACCGGGTACCCGGGACGTGACCTGCATCTCCGGCGCCCCACCCGAGCAGCGCACATAACGGAACGTAACCGGACATCGCCGGGACGGGCTTGGCCGACGCCTTACGGAGCCTTAACCTACGGTCTCGTAACCTACGAATCCGTAGGTATGCCCGTATGCCCTTCTCCGTCCCCAGGAGTCCCCGTGACGCTCACCTCTCCCCACCTCGGCAGCTCGACAGGGTGGACCGACGCGCGGCTGCTCTACGCGCTGGAAGAGGTCGTGGAGAAGGAGCTCAACCGGCACCTCAAGGTCACCAAGGACTGGATGCCGCACGAGTACGTGCCCTGGTCCGACGGCCGCAACTTCCCCGGCTTCTTCGAGGACGGCGAAGCCTGGGACCCGGCGCAGTCCAAGGTGACCGACATCGGCAAGATCGCCCTCGTGGTCAACCTGCTCACCGAGGACAACCTCCCGAGCTACCACCACGAGATCGCCAGCCTCTTCGGCCGCGACGGCGCCTGGGGCACCTGGGTGCACCGCTGGACCGCCGAGGAGGGCCGCCACGGCATCGTGATGCGCGACTACCTGCTCGCCTCGCGCGCCGTCGACCCGGACAAGCTGGAGCAGTTCCGGATGTCGCACATGAGCGAGGGCTTCGAGTCCGACAACCGGCACTCGATGCTGCACTCCGTGGCGTACGTCGCCTTCCAGGAGCTCGCCACCCGCATCTCGCACCGCAACACCGGCCACCAGTCCGGTGACCCGGTCTGCGACCGGATGCTGGCCCGTATCGCCACCGACGAGAACCTGCACATGGTCTTCTACCGCAACCTGCTGGGCGCGGCCTTCGAGATGGCCCCCGACCTGACCATGCAGGCCGTGCGGGACGTCGTGGTCAACTTCCGGATGCCCGGACACGGCATGCCCGGCTTCGAGCGGGCGGCGGCGCAGATGGCGATCGGCGAGATCTACAACATGCGCATCCACCACGACGACGTCCTCCAGCCGGTCCTCCGCTTCCTCAAGGTCCTCCAGATCGAGGGCCTCGGGCCGGAAGGGCTGCAGGCCCAGGAGGAGCTGGGCCTGTACATGAACGGCCTGGACTCCGAGGCGAGCAAGTTCGACGAGAAGCTCGCCGCCCGCAAGGCCCGGATGGCCGCGCGCGCCGCCGGCTGAGCTACCGGTTCGACACCCGCTCCGAACACGACCGACGACACGGGCGCGGCAGGCTGATCAGCCTGCCGCGCCCGTGTCGCTCCGCACCCGGACCCCTCGTACCCCCGCGCCGAGGCGTCCGCTGTCGCTCAGCCCTGTCGGCGCTTGAGCCGGAACCGCTCCTTCTCCGAGAGCCCGCCCCACACCCCGAAGCGCTCGTCGTGCTTCAGCGCGTACTCCAGGCAGGCCACCCGCCCCTCACAGGCCCCGCAGAGCTGCTTCGCCTCGCGGGTCGAGGAGCCGGGCGCCGGAAAGAAGAACTCCGGGCCGGCCTGGGCGCACAGCGCGTTCTCCTGCCAGGTCATGTCGGGCTCCGGTGCGGTCAGTACGATCGTGTCGGTCTGCATGCGGTACACGCTGCCGGAGGGCCGTAAACGCGCCATCAACGTTCGATCAATGCGACGTTCGCCGCCGTTTGCAAAGCGGCTCGCCGAAAGCCTCTGCCGCGCCGCCGGACATCGGGCGTTGCCTGGGCCTGCCCGTACACCGACTTCCCGCTCCTGGAGATCCACCCCGGCCGGCCCGTGCGGGCGCGCGCCAACTCCGTGCGGGGCGCAGAGGCGGTGGCCGTCCACGGGGACCGGGTCGCCTTCTTCGGCGGGTACGGCGAGGACGCGGACCGGCTCGCCCGCGGCGAACTCACCCAGACCACCGTCGAACCCGGCGGGGTCCGTCCGCCTCACTCGCCCCGACGGCAACCCCCTGGGGCGCCGCCGGACCGTCGGGCACGGGAGCAGTATCCACGTCCAGGAGAGACGGTGGGCGTGCGCCACCCGGTACGTCGTGCGTGGCGCATGAACGGCGTGTTTCCTACCTCGCCCGACCCATGATTCGGCTCCCGCCATGTGGCAGCGTGGGAGCCCGATCACCCACGGGGAGCGAACCTATGACGACCGAGGCCGGCATCGTCCGACCCCCGGCGGGCGCCCAGGCGGTCCGCCGTGCACTGGACGTACTGCACTGTTTCCACGACAACGGGCCCGACCTGAGCGCCTCCGACCTCGCGCGGCGGCTCGGGCTCTCCACGTCCACCGCGCACCGGCTCGCCCGGACCCTGCTCGGCGCGGGTTTCCTGGAGCAGGACGTCCGGACCGCCCGCTACCGGCTGGGCCCGGCGATGACGGAGCTGGGACGGCTCTCGTACCACCAGCGGGGGCTCCACCTGGCCGCGCCCGAGCTGGCCGATCTGACCGAACGGACGGGCGCAACCGCAGACTTGGCCTTGCGCAGCGGTCCGCACGTGGTGATCGTGGCGGGCGGCTCGGTGACCCCCAAGGTGGGGCTGCGCCGGCCGCTGCACTCGACGGCGCTCGGAAAGGTGCTGCTCGCCTGGCCCCGGGCGGGCGAGGCCGGCCCCCGCTCGCTTCCGCCGCTGTACGCCCTCACCGAGCGGACCCTTGTCGAACCTCCCGCTCTCGCCGTCGAGTTGGCACGGGTACGGGAGGCGGGGTACGCCATCGACGACGGGGAGTCCGCCCACGGGGTGCGGACCCTGGCCGTGCCGGTCCTGGAGCGGGCGGGGCACGCGCGCTTCGCTCTCGCGGTCCGTGCGACCCCGCACCTGATCACGGACGCGCGGCTCGACTGGTACCTGGCGCAGGCCCGGTCCTGCGCCCGCGCCCTGGAGGTCCTGCTGCTCGCTCCGGCGGAACGACGCGACCCCGGCGAGCGGACCGGGTAGCTCGCGGGCGGGTGGCGGACGGCCTACGCGGGGCGGGGCAGGGCGGCGGCCGGACCGAGGGGGTGGCGGGGCGGCGGGGGCGGCGGGCGGAAAGTTCCCGCACGGTCGTGCGTTCAGTAAGATGGGGCCATGAGCGGCAGCGGGACCAAGACGGACGGACGCGTCGAGCGCGGGAACCAGACCCGACGGCTCGTGCTCGGCCGGACCATGGACATCGCCTCCGTCGAGGGGCTCGAAGGCCTCTCCCTGGGGCGGATCGCCACCGAGCTACAGCTCAGCAAGAGCGGCGTCTTCGCCCTCTTCGGCTCCAAGGAGGAGCTGCAGCTCGCCACGGTCAGGGCCGCCGTCGCCGTCTTCACCGACCAGGTCCTCACCCCCCTGAAGGACGTGCCGCCGGGCGCCCGGCGCGTGCGCGAGCTGTGCCGGAAGTGGCTCGTGTACTCCTCGGGCCGGGTCTTCGCGGGCGGCTGCTTCTTCCACGCGGTCACGGCCGAGTTCGACGCCCGTACGGGTCCGGTCCACGACGCCGTCGCGCAGACCCGCATCGACTGGACCACTTACATGGAACGGTCCCTGACGGAGGCTCAGACCGTCGGGGATTTCACCGGGGACCTGGATGTGGAGCAGCTGGCCTTCGAGGTGATCGCCCTCATGGAGGCGGCCAACGCGCAGTCCGTCCTGCTGGGCGACACCAGGGCGTACGACCGTGCCGAGCGGGGCATCGCCTCCCGGCTGCGCGCCTCGGCCACGGACCGGGGCCGGGAAGGCCTCGACGCCGAGTAGCACCCCTCCCCGCCCCCTCAGCCCGCGACCACCCGGCGCTCCGACGGTTCGCCCGCAGGCGCCGTCACGAACTCCACCGCCTCCGCCACGACGGCCGGGTCGCGCAGGATGCGGCGGTGGCCGAGCCCCCGGGTTTCGACGAGCCTGGCCCGGTCGCCATGGGCTCGCGCGAGCCGCCGCGACTGGACGGGCGGCACCATGTCGTCGCTCTCGTCGTGGAACAGCAGGACGGGCGCGCCGAGTTCACCGGCGGCACGGTCCGCGTCGAAGCGGTCCCAGATGCCGGGCTCATCGGGCGCGATCCGCCGCTCCACGTGACCGCGCATGCACCGGACGATCCGATCGTCCACGCCGAGCCCGTCCTGGAAGCCCCTGACCAGCAGGTCGAAGGAGCCGACGCCGCCGAGCCCGACGAAGCGGGCCGTGCGGACGCCGTCCCGGAGGGCGAAGAGGGAGGCGAGGACGCCGAAGGAATGGGCGACGACGGCGTCGAAGTCGCCGTGCCGGGCGTGCAACTCCCGGATGATCTCCCGGTATTCGACGATGTTGCCGGCCCGCCCCGGGGAATCGCCATGGCCGGGCGCGTCGAAGGCGACGGGGCTGTAGCCGCGGGCGAGCAACGCTTCCGCGAAGGCGGTGAGCCGCGAGGCGCGCGAGGACCAGCCGTGGACGAGCAGGACGGGCCGGCGGCCGTCACCCCAGGCGTACGTGACGACGCCCTTGCCCCGGATCTGGAGGCGCCCGGTCCGGGCGGCGGCGAAGAGCGCCTGCTCCTCGGGCTTCACCCTCGCTCGGCCGAGCGGGCGGACGAAGAGCTGGAAGGCCCAGCGGCCGGCCGCTCCGGGGGCGACCCGGGCGGTGGCGTTCAGGGCGGTGCGGATGAGCGGAGCCATCGGGTACATGCCGGGTTCTCCTCGGTCGTCCTCGGTCCACGTCTTGGATCCACGTCTTGGATCCATAAAAATGCTAGCACGATCGTTCGTGTTGTTTTAGGCTCGAAAAGGAGGCGGGCCGGCGCCCACCCGGAAGCACCGGCCCGCCTCTGACCCGCCAGCCCGACCCGCCACTCCGACCCGTCACTCCGACCGGCCGATCCGACCGGCCGATCCGATCCGTCCCGTCAATCCGCCTCGTCCGCCGGCTCCTTCTTCGCCCGGCTCGGCTGCACCCTCTTCGGCTCGCCCGGCATCTTCGGATACTCCGGCGGATAGGGCAGGTCCCCGAGGCCGTGGTCCGCCTCGTCCCGCCTGGCCAGTTCGAGCAGGGGCTCCAGGCTGAACCGCTCCTCGTCCATGCCGGCGTGGACGTCGCCCAGTTCGGCGTACCGGACCGGCATCGTCCTGATGTCGAAGTCCAGCGGAACGGCGTCGTCGATCTCGTCCCACCGCAGTGGCGCCGACACGGGGGCGTGCGGTCGCGGACGTACGGAGTAGGCGGAGGCGATCGTGCGGTCCCGGGCGGTCTGGTTGTAGTCGACGAAGATCCGCTCGCCGCGCTCCTCCTTCCACCACTTGATGGTGACCTGATCCGGCATCCGCCGCTCCAGCTCCCGGCCGCAGGCGATGGCCGCACGTCTGACCTGCGTAAACGTCCAGTTGGGCAGGATCGGCACGAAGACGTGGAGTCCTCGTCCGCCGGAGGTCTTCGGCCAGCCGCGCAGCCCGTGCTCGTCGAGGACCGCATGCAGTTCATGGGCGGCGCGGACGGCATCCGAGTAGTCGGTGCCGGGCTGTGGGTCGAGGTCGATGCGGAGTTCGTCGGGGTGGTCGGTGTCCTCCCGCCGTACCGGCCAGGGATGGAAGGTGACGGCGCCGAGGTTTGCGGCCCAGAGCACGGCCGCGGGTTCGGTGGGGCACATCTCGTCGGCCGACCGGCCGCTGGGGAAGGTGATGTGGGCGGTCGGGATCCAGTCGGGCAGGTACTTCGGGGCGCGCTTCTGGAAGAACGACTCGCCGGTCACCCCGTCGGGGTAACGCTCCAGGGTGGTGGGGCGGTCGCGCAGGGCGCGCGTGATGCCGTCGCCCACGGCCAGGTAGTAGCTGACCATGTCGAGCTTGGTGTAGCCGGGTTCGGGGAAGTACACCTTGTCCGGATTGGACACGCGTACGGTCCGGTCGCCGACTTCCAGTTCCACCGCTGCCGCCTTGCCTGCCATGCCGGTCAGCCTAGGGCTCGCCGACAAGTCCCGCATACCTGACAATCACCTCATGGATCTTCCGGTGATGCCGCCCGTGAAACCGATGCTCGCCAAGTCGGTCAAGCGGATCCCGCCCGGGATGCAGTACGAGGCGAAGTGGGACGGCTTCCGCGCGATCGTGCACCGCGACGGGCCGGAGCTCGTCATCGGCAGCCGCACCGGCAAGCCCCTCACCCGCTACTTCCCCGAGCTGGTCGAGGCGCTCGCCACCCGGCTGCCGGAGCGCTGCGTGGTCGACGGCGAGATCGTCATCGAGCACGGCGGCCACCTCGACTTCGACCGGCTCAGCGAGCGGATCCATCCGGCCGACTCCCGGGTCCGCATGCTGGCGGAGACGACCCCGGCGCTGTTCGTGGCCTTCGACCTGCTGGCGCTCGGCGACACCTCACTGCTCGACACCCCGCTGAGCGAGCGCCGGGAGGCCCTGGAGCGGATGCTCGACGGCGTCGACGCGCCGCTCCATCTGGCCCCGGCGACCCGGGACGCCGAGCTGGCCGCCCGCTGGTTCGAGCAGTACGAGGGGGCGGGCCTCGACGGGGTGATCGCCAAGCCGCTCGACCTGCCGTACCGGCCGGACGCCCGCCTCATGTACAAGATCAAGCACGAGCGGACGGCCGACGTCGTGGTGGCCGGCTACCGCTTCCACAAGAGCGGCCCGGTGGTCGGCTCGCTGCTCCTCGGCCTGCACGACGACAAGGGCGCCCTCCAGCACGTCGGGGTGTGCGCGGCCTTCACCGCGCAGCGGCGGGCCGAGCTGATCGAGGAGCTGGAGCCGCTGCGGATGGACCCTCCGGACGGGCACCCGTGGGCGGCCTGGGCGGAGGAGGCCGCGCACGCGGGTGCGCGGCTGCCGGGTGCGCCGAGCCGCTGGTCGGGGAAGAAGGACCTGTCGTGGGTGGCGCTGCGGCCCGAGCGGGTCTGCGAGGTGGGGTACGACCACATGGAGGGCGACCGCTTCCGGCACACGGCGCAGTTCAAACGGTGGCGCCCGGACCGGGCTCCGGAGTCCTGCGGATACGAGCAGCTGGACGAGCCCGTCTCGTACGACCTGTCCGAGATCCTGACGTAGCGTCCGGACCGCGTCCGGAGGACGCCGATCCGCCGAGTGAGATGCTTCACATTCGACGAGCGCCCCGTCGGCCCCAACACCCCTTCATCGAGCATGCGTTCGTCGTACGTACGGACGATACGCAGGGACGGTGAACAATCCCGCGGCGACCGCCCGGGCCCGTACCTGCGAGAACGCCCCCGGCAGCATCCGGCGACCGTACCCGCTCGCCCGCCCGGATACCCGCGCGCGCCTCCGGAGCGCCGTCGCGTCGTTGCCCCACCGCGACATCGCCGTGCCGGAACCCGTACGGCGATCCGGTACGTATGGAGAGCAGACCCTTCCGTACGCTTCCCGGACCCACTAGGACTGACCCGTGATCACCTCGCCCTCGCGCCTCGTACCCGTCCCGATCCCCGACCGTGTCGCCGCGCTGATCGGCTCCTGCCTGCCGCTGCACGTCCTCCAGGCCGAGGTCGACGCGGACTGCGCGGCGCGCGAGGTGTACCGCTTCCGGGGACCCCTGTGCGCGGAGGACCGGGCGGACCGTGAGCACGCCCTCGCCGCGCTCGCACGTGCCAACAAGATCCTCGCCAAGCACCACCCGAAGCTGCCGGTCACACCCTGACGGTCCGGCCGGACCACGCCTCACCGGTCCGCCCGTTCGGCCGTCCCCCGCATGCACCTGGTCGGGGCCGATGTGACGCTGCGAGAGTGACCACGACCAGCGACGCAGCGCCCGCGCCCCCGGCCGCCACCGAGCCACCCGTGCTCGACAGCCGCCGCCGCAACATCGTCTTCGGCACGATCATGCTGGGTGTCCTCCTCGCCGCCCTCGACCAGACGATCGTCGGCACCGCCCTGCCCACGATCGTCTCGGATCTCGGGGGCGCCGCCCACATGTCGTGGGTGGTCACCGCGTACCTGCTCGCCGAGACGGTCGCGACCGTCCTCGTCGGCAAGTTCGGCGACCTGTTCGGCCGCAAGGTGATCTTCCAGATCTCGGCGATCGTCTTCATCACCGGCTCGTTCCTCTGCGGACTCGCCACGAACATGACGCTGCTGATCGTCTGGCGCGGCCTCCAGGGCATCGGCGCGGGCGGCCTCATGGTCACCTCGATGGCGCTCATCGCCGATGTGATCCCGCTGCGCGAACGCGGCAAGTACCAGGGCGCGATCGGGGCGGTGTTCGGTGTCTCCACCGTCATCGGCCCCCTGCTCGGCGGTCTGTTCACCGACCATCTCAGCTGGCGCTGGGCCTTCTACGTCAATGTGCCCATCGCGATCCTGGTCGTCATCGCCGCCGCCCGCACGATCCCCTCCGTACGGTCGGCGAGCAAGCCGATCATCGACTACGCCGGCATCGCGCTGGTCGCCGCCGGAGCCAGCGCCCTGATCCTGGCGACCAGTTGGGGCGGCAACGAGTACGCCTGGACCTCCGGGGTCATCATCGGCCTCTTCGCCGGCGGTCTCATCGCGCTCGCCCTGTTCTGCTGGGTGGAGACCCGTGCGGACGAACCCATGTTGCCCATGCGGCTGTTCGGCAATCCGGTCTTCACCGTCTGCTCCGTGCTGAGCTTCGTCGTCGGCTTCGCCATGCTCGGCGCGATGACCTTCCTGCCGACGTACCTCCAGTACGTCGACGGGGACTCGGCGACCGTCTCCGGCATCCGCACCCTGCCCATGGTCGTCGGCCTGCTCATCGCGTCCATCTTCAGCGGCAACGTGGTCAGCAAGACGGGGCACTACCGGATCTTCCCGATCGTCGGCTGTCTGGTGATGGGGCTCGGGCTCTATCTGCTGTCGCTGATGGAGCCGGGCACCAGCACCTGGCTGGCGTCGCTGTACATGTTCGTGCTCGGCGTCGGCATCGGCCTGTGCATGCAGGTCCTCACCATCGCCGTGCAGAACACCGTCGACTACGCCGACCTCGGCACCGCCACCTCCGGCGTCACCTTCTTCCGTACCCTCGGCAGCTCCTTCGGCACCGCCGTCTTCGGCACGATCTACGTCAACGCCCTCACCCCCAACCTCGCGGCGGGGGTCGGCGAGGCCACGGCCGTCGCCGAGAGCCTCGGCGTGGATCCGTCGGGACTCGCGCAGGCCGCGCAGAGCCCGGCCGGAGTGCACGGCCTGCCGGACCAGGTGGCGGAACCGATCGTCAACGCCTACGCGGACACCCTCCACACCGTCTTCCTCTGGACGGTGCCGGTCGCCGCCGTCGGCTTCGTCGTCGCGCTCTTCCTCAAGCAGGTGACCCTCCGCGACTCGGCGCGCGCCGCCGCCCCCGACATGGGCGAGGGCTTCGCCTCCCCCACCTCGTCGGGCGACTCCGCCCAGCACCTGGAACTGGCCGTGGGCAGGATCATGCGCCGGATCGACCTCACCACCGCACGGCGGATCCTCGATACCTCCGACACACGGCTCGACACGGCCGGGGCGTGGGCGGTGATGCAGGTCGAGCTCTACACGCGGACGGTCGGCCACGCGAGCCTGGGACTGATCTCGGCGGGGCGGCGGGTCCCGCCCGAAGTGCTGCTGCCGGTCTTCGACCGGATGGTCGACGAGGGCTTCCTGACCCGTGACGGCCATCTGCTCTCCCACACCCAGGCGGGCAAGCGCGAGGCGGACGTGATCACGCACGCGTGGGGCGACTGGCTCTCGGACCGCGTCGAGCAGGAGAGCGGTCGGCCCAGCGGCCCCGAACTGCGGGTGGCGACGGACGCCATCGCCAAGAAGGTCGTCGCCGAGGACCTGGCGAACGGCCTCCCCGACCGGTCGCTCGACGGCGACGGCGGTCGCGCCCTGAGCAGGACCACCGGCGTCTGACCCGGGACCGCGGGGGGCCTCGGGCCCCGTCCCGCCGGCTGCCGGTCTACCGGCTCCCGGCCAGGTCCTGTCCGGGCGATCACGTGCGCAGCCAGCGGCCTGCGCCGGTTCCGGACAGCAGGGAGATCACAGGGGGGACGTATGCACAGCGGGGGAAACCCTGTCGGGTGGGCGCTGCAACACGACGGACAAGTCCTAGACGGTGACGTCGCCGTCCACGTACACCCACGCGCCCTCGTCGCGGGCGAAGCGGCTCCGTTCGTGCATCGCGCCGGGCTCGCCGCCGTGGACGTAGCGCGCGGTGAAGGTGACGGTGCCGTGCTGGTGGAACGCGGTGCCGACGGTGGCCGACTCGATCTCCAGGCCGGTCCAGCGCATCCCCGGGTCGAAGTCGACCTCGGCGGGCCGTGTCTCCGGCGCCCAGGTGCGCAGCAGATACGCCTCATCACGGACGACGAAGGCGCAGTAACGGGAGCGCATGAGCAGCTCTGCGGTGGGCGCCGTGCCGCCCGTACCCGTGTGGAACCGGCCGCAGCACGCGCCGTACGGGGCGTCGAGGCCGCACGGGCAGGGAGATTCCGCCGTCACGGCGGACGCGGACGGGCGAGGGGCGGACGTGCGCGGGCGGGTCTTGCGTCGGGACATGCCGCCATTGTCCCCCACCGGGTGGGCGGCGTCGGCGCCCGGCATGTGGACGGCCGCGTGGACGCCGGGGCGGAATCCCGCTGCTCAGAGGGTGCGTCCGAGTAGCGTACGAGCATGAAACTGACGATTCTCGGAGGCGGCGGGTTCCGGGTGCCGCTGGTGTACGGCGCTCTCCTCGGCGATCACGCCGAGGGGCGGGTCACCCATGTCACCCTGTACGACCTCGACGAGGGACGGCTCTCGGCCATCGCCAGGGTCCTCGCGGAGCAAGGCGAGGGCGTGCGGGACGCACCCGGCGTCACGGCGACGACGGACCTGGACGAGGCGCTGCGCGGGGCCGACTTCGTGTTCTCCGCGATCCGGGTCGGGGGTCTGGAGGGCAGGGCCGCCGACGAGCGGATCGCGCTCGCCGAGGGCGTGCTCGGCCAGGAGACGGTGGGCGCGGGCGGTATCGCGTACGGGCTGCGGACCGTTCCCGTCGCCGTGCACATCGCGCGCAGGATCGCCGAACTCGCCCCGGACGCCTGGGTCATCAACTTCACCAACCCGGCGGGCCTGGTCACGGAGGCGATGTCCCGGATCCTCGGCGACCGGGTCGTCGGCATCTGCGACTCCCCCGTGGGCCTGGGCCGCCGGGTCGCCCGCATCCTGGGCGCCGACCCGGACGAGGCCTGGATCGACTACGTGGGCCTCAACCACCTGGGCTGGCTGCGGGGGTTGAGGATCGCCGGCCGGGACGAGCTGCCGCGGCTGCTCGCCGACGAGGAGGCGCTCGGCTCCTTCGAGGAGGGTCGGCTGTTCGGCCCGGAGTGGCTGCGCTCGCTGGGCGCGATCCCCAACGAGTATCTGCACTACTACTACTTCAACCGGGAGGCCGTGCACGCCTACCGGACCGCGGAGCGGACGCGCGGCGCCTATCTCCGTGACCAACAGGCCGGCTTCTACGAGGAGATGGGGAAGCCCGACACCGGCGCCCTCGACGCCTGGCACCGTACGCTCGCCGACCGTGAGGCCACCTACATGGCGGCCAACCGGGAGGCCGCCGGGATCGGGGAGCGCGACGAGGAGGACCTGGAGTCGGGCGGCTACGAGAAGGTGGCGCTCGCCCTCATGCGGGCGGTCGCGCGCAATGAGCGGGCCACCCTGATCCTCAACGTCCGCAACGGCACGACGCTGGCCGCGCTCGACGCGGACGCGGTGATCGAGGTGCCCTGCTTCGTCGACGCGAACGGCGCCCATCCCGTGTCGGTGTCCCCGCTGCCGTACCACGCGGTCGGCCTGGTGACCGCGGTGAAGGCGGTGGAGCGGGAGGTCCTCGCGGCGGCGGAGAGCGGCTCGCGGGCGACCGCCGTCAAGGCCTTCGCCCTCCATCCGCTGGTCGACTCGGTGACGGTGGCCCGCCGGCTGGTGGAGGGCTACACGGCGGAGCACGCGGGCCTGGCGTATCTGCGGCACTGAATCGACACCCGCTTGTACGGCTGACGAACATCTTTACGGGACCGGGGGCGCGGCCTAGGCTCGCGCCCCATGACCTCACAGAACAAGGGAGTTCGGCGAGAGGTGGCCCGTCTCGTCGCGGTCTGCCTGCTGGCCGTCGGCCTGGTGGGAACCATACCGGCGGCGGCGGAGACACCCGCGAACGGTGACGGTCCGGCCGTCGTCCCCGTCCAGACCACAGGGCCGGCGGACCGGCGGTTCAACCTGGTGTTCATGGGCGACGGCTACACCGCGGCGGAGATGCCCGCGTTCCGCGCGGACCTGGAACGACATCTGTACACCCTGTGGAGCATCGAGCCCTTCGCCTCGTACCGCTCGTACATCAACGTCTGGGCGGTGGAGGCCCCTTCGGCCGAGTCGGGCGTGGACTGCGATCCCGGCCTCGACGCCCCCGTCCGCGACACCGCGCTCGACATGGGGTTCTGGGGCGGCTGCAACCCGGGCAGTGTCCAGCGGCTGCTGACCGTCGACAGCCGCAAGGCCGGCGCGCTCGCCGATCTCGTCCCCGGCACGAGCCGCGCCAACCGGCAGATCGTCGCCCTCGCGCACAGCTCCACCTACGGTGGCGCGGGCGGCAGTTACGCCACCGCGTCCGGCGGCAACGCGCTCTCGTCGCTCATCACCCCGCACGAGATAGGTCACTCGCTCGGCGGCCTCCAGGACGAGTACGACTACTACGGGCGAGGGGTGCCGGGCGGGGCGTACTCCGGCCCCGAGCCCTCTTCCACCCATCACACGCTCCTGACGGAGCGCCAGATGCTGGAGCAGCGGGCCAAGTGGTGGCGCTGGCTCGGCGAGGAGAGCGAGTCGGGCGGCGTCATCGGCCGCTTCGAGGGCGGCATGTACAGCACCAAGGGTGTCTGGCGACCGAGCCGCCACTCCCTGATGAAGACCCTCGGCTACGCCTTCGACCAGGTGGAGCGCGAGGTGATGGTCCAGGCCATCTCCGCCAAGGTGAACCTGATCCAGGACCACACTCCGGCCACCGCACCGATCGGGGCGGACCGGACGGTGTGGGTGGACACCCTGCACCCGGTCGGCGGCGCGCTCGCCGTGACCTGGCGGCTTGACGGACGGACCCTGCCCACGCGCGGCGCTCGCACGGTCGACCTGCGGACACTGCGACTCACCCCCGGCGCGCACACGCTCACGGCGACGGTCACCGACCCGACACCCTTCGTCCGCGACCCGGCGGTCCGCGCCTCGGAGGCGCTCACCCGGACCGTCGGCTGGACGATCGACCCGTCGCTCACCACCATGCGCGACGGAACCGGTGCCGCGTTCACCGGCCACACGCCCACCGGCTCACCCGTCGGTGCCCGGTCGGTCGTCCACGCGGACACCACCCACGCGGTGGACCGAACCCCTGCCGTGCGCTGGCACCTTGACGGCCGGCCCGTCGCGACCGGTCCCAACGACCGTGATGTGGACCTGCGTTCGTTCCGTCTCACTCCTGGCACCCACACCCTGACGGCCCGTCTCGCGGGCACGGGCGAGACGTTGAGCTGGACCGTGGACGCCCGCGCGGCCTCGGCGTCGTACGAGCTGTCGGATCCGCTGCGTACGGTACGGCGCCCGGGGCGCCCCGTGGAGTACGTCTACGACGGCCCGTTCACGATGCGGCTGACCGCGCGGGACGATCAGGAGGGCGCGGTGGTGAGCCAGTTCCGGGTCGACGGCGACGGCTGGTACACGTACTACGGCTGGCCGACGGACGCGGACGCGCCGTTCCGCTTCACACCGGGCGGCACGGTGATCGACGACCTCGTGTACGGGAAGCTCGGCCGGAGCCGCGCGGTGCCGTGGGACGACGCGACCCCCGACTACGGCACGCACACGATCGAGTACCGCACGATCGACGCGGCCGGCAACGTCGGCCCGGCGCGGAGCTTCCGGGTGACGCTGGTGGAGCCGTAGAACGAAGGGAGGCCCGCCGACGACATGTCGGCGGGCCTCCTTCGCGCTGTTCCCGTCAGAGCTTGCGGGCCACCGCGGCCCATCCCGGGATGGGCTCGTCGCCCGGCACCGGGACCGGCTCACCCAGCTCCGGGTGCCACTCGGCGGTGAGGGAGACGCCGGGCTCGACGAACTCCATGCCGTCGAAGAACGCGGCCAGCTCGTCCCGCGAGCGGGGCCGCAGGGTCAGCCCGCGCGCCTTGTACATCGCGACCGCCTCCGCCGCGCCCTCGGGGTTGAAGTCCCCGGTGACATGGGAGAGGACCAGGTAACTGCCCGGCGCCAACTGGTCCACGAGCTTGCGGACCAGCTCGTACGCGCCGTCCTCGTCCCCCACGAAGTGCAGCAGGGCGAGCATCGACAGTGCGATGGGCTGATCGAAATCAAGGACCTTTCCGGCCCTTTCAAGGATGATCTCGGGTTCGCGGGCGTCCGCCTGGATGTACTCGGTGGCCCCTTCCGGGGTCGAGCGCAGCAGGGCGGCCGCGTGCGCGAGCACGATCGGGTCGTTGTCGCAGTAGACGATCCGGGAGTCCCGCGCGGCCCCCTGCGCGATCTGGTGCAGGTTGGGCTCGGTCGGGATGCCCGTACCGACGTCCAGGTACTGGCGGACGCCGTGGGCGCTGAGCCAGCGGATGGCGCGGTGCATGAAGGCCCGGTTGACGCGGGCCATGTCCCGGCCCCGGGCGTCGACGGTGAGCAGCTGGCGCGCCATCGCCTCGTCGACCGGGTAATTGTCCTTGCCGCCCAGGAACCAGTCGTACATGCGTGCCGGATGCGGCGTGCTGGTGTCGATGCGTATCTCACTCCGCGGGGATGCGGGGTCCTGGGTCATCGGCTCTCCTGGTCGGGATGAACGAGTGGCGCTACAGCAAGAGTTACGCGACGGTAGGGGCGTGACGGAAGGGGTCAGGTGAGCAGAAAGTCAGCCTGACCGGATTTGGCCCCCTGGATGAAAGCTGCGATCTCCCCGTGGGTGTAGATGAGCGCGGGTCCTTCAGGGTCTGCGGACTGTCGCACGGCGACTCTGCCGTCGGCCAGCTTCATGGCCTCCACGCAGTTGCCCCCGTTCCCGCCGCTCCAGGGCTTGTGCCAACCCTCGGCACCGAGCTCAGCGGCGGGCATGCCGTTGTATATGCGATCCATTCACAGCTCCTTGCGGAGATCCCGAAGGATCTCCTTCGTGCGTTGTGCAGTCGCGGCCTGAGCCGCCATGCGGTCCATGACCTCCAGGTGGGATGCCACCTCGGGGCGCGCGTCGAGATAGACGGCGCCGGTCAGGTACTCGCTGTAGACCATGTCCGGCAGTTCGGGCATGGCGAAGCGGAAGAGGACGAACGGTCCGTAGGTGCCGGGGTGGTGGCCGGACGCGAACTCCGCGATCTGCAGGGTGACGTTCGGCAGCTCCGACGCTTCGAGCAGCCGGTCGAGCTGGTCGCGCATCACTTCGGGCCCGGCGCCGACCGGTCGGCGGAACACCGTCTCGTCCATGATCACCCAGAACTTCGGGGCGTCTTCCCTGGTCAGCAGGGACTGGCGCTCCATCCGTAGGGCTACATGCCGCTCGGTGTCCTCGTCCTTGGCGGCATCGCTGCCGCCGCCGACCGCCCCGCTGCGCAGAATGGCGCGGGCGTAGTCCTCGGTCTGGAGCAGACCGGGGACGAACTGGGGCTCGTAGGCCCGGATGAGACCGGCCGCCCCCTCCAGGCTGACGTACATGGAGAACCAGCCGGGCAGCACGTCGTGGAACCGCTGCCACCAGCCGGGGAGGTTGGCCTCCTCCGCGAGGGCGATGAACCCCTCGGCCTCGGAGTCCGTGATCCCGTACTCCCTCAACAGGAGCTGCACGTACGGAATCTTCAGTGCGACCTCGGCGGTCTCCATCCGCCGGACGGTGGCCGGGGCCACCCGGAGGATCTTCGCGGCCTCTTCCCTCTTCAGGCCGGCTCGCTCCCGCAGATCCTGCAGGCGCCTACCGAGAACGACCTGTCCCACCGTGGGGGCGGACCGCGGCTCGCTCACTCTCAGACCTCCCCGACGCACTGTTTCGACGAGTGTGCCACGAAGCCGGGCCAGAGAGAACACGGCACTCTGCAATTTCCAGAGTGCCACTTGCCAAGTGTCCGACTCAGGAGGACAGTGTTCCGGTGAACCAGTACACGCTGCCGCCGTGCGCCCACCAGGCCACGGCGACAGCGCCGTACGGCAGTCCTGCCCACTGTTGTGAGGAACCGGTCGTGGCTTCTGGTAACGCGCAGCCTTCAGGTCTCATGAGTCCCCGAGTCATGGCCCCGCGCCCACAGCCCCAGACCGATACCGATGGCGTCCGCCGCTTCGCCTACGAGCTCCCCGCCCTCACCTCGTCGGTCGCACGCGCCCGCCGGCTCGCGGAGGAACGGCTCATTCTCTGGGGCTGCGGCCCCGACATCCGCGACACGGTGGCCCTGGTCGTCTCCGAACTCGTCACCAACGCCGTGGTGCACACCGCCAGCGACCGCTTCATCTGCGAGATCCGCGAGGGCGAGGACATCCTGCGGATAGCCGTGCGCGACGAGGGCGGCCCGGCGGACCCCCGGATACGCGACTGCGGCGAGGACGAACGCGGCCGCGGACTCCTCATCGTCGACGCGCTGTGCACCGCCTGGGGCGCCGACCGCACCGGACACGGCACCGCCCAGGTCGTCTGGGCCGAGCTGGCCCACGGCACGGGGGAAACATGCTGAGGTCCATGGCCACCCGCATGATCCCGCTGCTCCCCGGGGCCCGCAGGTCCCTCCTCACCGGCCGCGTGCCGGAACCCCGCCGCTCGCCCGAGCCCCGCACCGACGCCCGAGGCGCCTCCGGCATCGCCCACCCCCGTGAGCTGGGCGCCACCCGCCTCGCCGTGCCCGTCGGACTCCACACCGGCCTCGGCTGTGACGCCGTCGGCGTCCCCGCCCGCTTCGGCTTCAAGATCCTCTCCCGCCTCCCCGCCAAGGGCTGTGTCTACGCCGACTCCGACTGGTGGTGGTGGCTGGTCCCGGCGGGCTCCGACCACGACGTGACCTGGCCGCTGCCCGCCTGCTACGCGCGTGGCGCCGAGATCCCGGACCGCCTGCCCCGCCTCATCCACCACCCCGACGGCACCTCCCCCTACACGCCGCCCATCCCCCTCTACCTGCTGGTCTGCCAGCTGACGGGGATCGCGCCGTCCTGGGCCGCGCCTCCGGTGCGCAGCGCGCTCTGACGTGAGGCCGGGCGCTCTGCCACACACGGGTGGTGACGGCATAGGGTCGGGGACATGTTCACCCCGCAGGGTCCCAGCCTCCGCGAGCTGACCGTCCAGGCCCTCTCGTCCGTCGAGCACGGCTACGACCTGCTCGCGGACAAGTTCGACGCGACCCCGTTCCGCACCTCGGACCGCCTCCTGACCGCGGTCACCCACACCCTGGAGACCCTCGGCCCCTTCGACTCGGGGCTCGACGTCTGCTGCGGGACCGGCGCCGGACTCGACGTCCTCCGCTCGGTCTGCGCGGGCCCGGTCACCGGCGTCGACTTCAGTACGGGCATGCTGACCCGGGCCCGCGACGCCCACCCCACCGCCACCCTGGTCCGCGCCGACGCCCTGGCCCTGCCCTTCGCCCCGGTCTTCGACCTGGCGGTCAGCTTCGGCGCCTTCGGCCACTTCCTCCCGGACGACCAGCGCACCCTGTTCGCCCAGGTCCACGGCTCGCTCCGCCCCGGCGGCACGTTCGCCTTCCCCGTCCCCGCCCCGCCCCCGGTCGGCTCCCGGCTCTACTGGATCCTGTGGGGCTTCGACGCCACGATGCGCGTCCGCAACGCGCTCTGGCGCCCGCCGTTCGTCATGTACTACCGCACCTTCCGCCTCGCGGACGTCCGCTCCCGACTGGAGGACGCGGGCTTCGAGGTCTCCTTCACCCCGATCGAGCCCCTCGGTCGCCGAGACGACGGCAGCCCGCGGTGCCGCCTGGTGGTGGCCCGGAAGACGTAGGCGCCCTCCTTCGGCCATGGCGTGCCTCCGCCACTCGCACGACGGCATCGGCCATCGCGCGGCTCAGGCCTTCTTGACCACGCTGGACTTGAGCTGCATGGCACCGAAGCCGTCGATCCTGCAGTCGATGTCGTGTCCGTCGACGCCGTCGACCAGGCGGATGTTGCGCACCTTGGTGCCCGCCTTGATCCCGGAGGGGTTGCCCTTGACCTTGAGTGCCTTGACGACGGTCACCGTGTCGCCATCACTGAGCACATTGCCGACGGCGTCCTTGATCACGCGCTCCCCGCCCGCCTCCGCACCGGCGGTGCCGCTCGCACCGTCGGCGGCCGGCACCCACTCGTGGCCGCACTCGGGGCACACCACCAGATTGTTCATCTCGTAGGTGTACTCGCTGGAGCACTGGGGACAGGGGGGAATGTTCTCGATCACTCCCCCAGGATAGGCGGGCTCCCGGCCCGCCACCCCAGGCCACGGGGGGCCCGCCGGGGGCCACCGCGCACAACGCGAAATGCCGGTCGATACGAGATCGACCGGCATTTCCGCTGGTGTCCGAGGGGGGACTTGAACCCCCACGCCCGATAAAGGGCACTAGCACCTCAAGCTAGCGCGTCTGCCATTCCGCCACCCGGACAAGGTGTCTGTCGATTCGGGGTTTCCCTCGCAGCGACAGATGTAACTCTACCAGGGGTTCCAGGCGCCTTTCACCAGCGTTTTCCGTGGTCAGTGGGGTGAAGCCGCCTTGCAGTCCTTGATCAAGTCCAGATCTCCCGACCATGCGCACGGAACGCCTCGGACCGCGCACGCAGAGTGCCGTGCTGCGATGCCCGGCGGCCTCGGACCCCCGGTCGAGGGGGTCCGAAGCCGTCCGGCGGGTCGGCCGCCCCTTCTCGCACAGGGACGGGTCAGCGGCCCTTCTCGCGCAGGGAGTGGAGGTGGGCGCTGGACCTGCGGGCGAAGCTCAGCGAGTCCACGGGGTTGTCTCGCTCGGTCTGCCAGTGATGGGCGTTCCTGCCGTGGTGGGTGCGGTTCACCGCCGAGATGAAGCGCCGGTAGTCGATGTCGCCGTCCCCTACGTCCGTCATCCGGTAGCCGTAGGGGACGGCGGTGTCGTCGCGGTCGCCGTCCTTGACGTGGAACAGCGGATAGCGGTGGGGCTGGGCGAGGACGTAGTCGAGCGGGTCGAAGGGGGCGGGGGTGCCGTCCGGGCGGGTCGAGTAGCGGTACTGGCCGACGTACGCCCAGAAGATGTCCATCTCCAGATGCACCAGGTCGGGGTCGGTCTCGGCGAGAAGGACGTCGTAGAGGCGTACGTCGGGGCGGTCACTGGCGAAGGAGAACTCCTCCGAGTGGTTGTGCTGGTAGAACTTCATGCCGCGCTTCCTCGCCGCGGCGCCGAACCTGTTGAACTCCTCGGCACAGCGCTTCCAACCGTCGACCGTGGAGCCGTAGCGCCAGGGCCCGGAGGCAGTACCGATGTGGGGCAGCCCCAGGGCGGCGGCGTCGTCGAGGACGCGGTCGAGGTTCTGGGCGAAGGTGTACGCGCCGGGGTCGTCGGCGTAGTAGCCGACGTGGCTGCCGATGGGACGCAGACCGTGGTCGCGGGTGAGGCGCTTGAGCTGGGCGAGGCTGAGGGGACCGGCGGAGCCCTGGCTGTAGCCGGCGTACTCGACCTCGTCGTAGCCGTACTTCTGCAGTTCGGCGAAGACGGCGGCGAAGCCGAGGGTCGCGACCTTGTCGCGGAGCGAGTAGAGCTGGATTCCGAGGCGGCCCGGCGGCAGGACGGGGCGACCATGGCCCTGGCCGTGGCGCTCACTGTCGTTCTGGGCCGCGGCGGCCGCGGGGGCCGCGGCGCCGAGGAGGGCGGCGGCGGTCGCGCCGGCGGCGACGCTCAGCATGTTCCGCCTGCTGAGCCTGTGGACAAGCTCGGGGTCGTTGGCGGCTTCGGAACGGCGGGTGCGACTCATCTGTGGATAACTCCTTGGCTGTCGGAGGGGCCTGCTTCACTGGATTCAGCTGGATTCGGAAAGGCGTCTCGGGCGACTCCGGCCAGCCTGAGCAGCAGGTTCTTCACATCGGTGGCCGCGACGCGGCCGTCCAGGGCGCGGGGGGTGGAGCACAGGATGAGCGGACCTTCGTCATCGCTCGTGGGAAGGCGGCCATGGCTGCCGCGAAGAGGTGAGGGGTCAAGGGGGACGACCGCCAGCCGGTACCGCATACCGAGCTTCTTGCGGGCGATCTCCCTGGCTGCCTTGATCCGCACGTAGGGATCGAGGGGGTCCATGAGGAGTTCGGCGGGGTCGTAGCCGGGCTTGCGATGGATCTCGACGAGCTGCGCGAAGTCGGGGGCGCGGGCGTCGTCGAGCCAGTAGTAGTACGTGAACCAGGCGTCGGGCTCGGCGAGGGCGACCAGCTCCCCCGAGCGCGGATGGTCCAGGCCGTGTTCCTTCTTGCCCTCGTCGTCGAGGAGCCGTTCCAGACCGGGAAGGTCCGCGAGGGCTGCCCGGACGGCCGGCAGGTCCGTGGGCCGCCGCACGTAGACATGGGCGATCTGGTGGTCGGCGACGGCGAACGCCCTGGAGGTCATGGGGTCCAGGTACTCCATGCCGTCCTGGGTGTGGACCTCCAGGAGGCCGGCGCGGCGCAGGGCGCGGTTGATGTCGACGGGGCGCTCGACCCGGGTGATCCCGTACTCGGAGAGGACGACGACCGTACGGCCCTCGGCCCGTGCTTCGGCCAGGAGCGGGGCGAGGACGGTGTCGAGTGCTGCGGCGGCGCGGAAGGAGCGCGGGTCGTCGGGGCCGTAGCGCTGCAGGTCGTAGTCGAGGTGCGGGACGTAGCAGAGGGCGAGGTCGGGACGGCGGGTGCGGAGGATGTGACGGGTGGCGTCGACGATCCAGCGGCTGGAGACGAGGTCGGCGCCGGGTCCCCAGAAGTGGAAGAGGGGGAACGTGCCGAACTTCTCGGTGAGTTCGTCGTGCAGGGCGGGTGGCCGGGTGTAGCAGTCGGGTTCCTTGCGTCCGTCGGCGTAGTAGACGGGGCGGGGGGTGACGGTGATGTCGGTGTCGGCGCCCATCGCGTACCACCAGCAGATGTTGGCAACGGTGTAGCCGGGATGGCTGCGGCGGGCGGCGTCCCAGAGGCGGTCTCCGGAGACGAGGCCGTTGTGCTGGCGCCACAGCAGGACGTCGCCGAGGTCCCGGAAGTACCAGCCGTTGCCGACGATGCCGTGCTCGGTCGGGAGGGTGCCGGTGAGGAAGGTGGTCTGGGCGGTGCAGGTGACGGCGGGCAGGACGGTGGAGAGCGGGGCCTGGGAGCCGTTGCGGGCGAGGGCGGCCAGGTGGGGCATGTGCGGCAGCAGCCGTGGGGTGAGACCGACGACGTCGAGGACCAGGAGGGGGGTGGGCGCGGGTGTGGAAGCGGGTGCGGGTGCGGTGTCGTTCATGGCAGTTCCTTGAGGCCGAGGTCGGTCAGCAGCTCGCGGGCCAGGGTCAGTTCGGCGGCGATGCCGTCGGCGAGCCGGGCCCGGGTGCGGGGTCGGCTCTCGGGCGGAAGGGCCTGCCAGGTGTACGTCTCGACCTCCAGGTGGTGGGTGCGCGGGTGCGGGCCGCCGACGAGGAGGGCGAGGGCGTCCCGGAGTACGGGGAGCGTGGAGCTGAGCGGAGGGGCGGGCGGAGCGTGCAGGGGGATGTGGAAATGGGCGCGCCAGGGTGTCGCGTCGGGGAGGCCGGGGACCGTCGGGGCGGCGGTGCCGAGGGCCTCCGGGAGGTCGTCGGTGCCGCGGAGGCCGGCGGCGGTTCGGGTGCGGGTCTGGTGGAGGAAGCGGGGCTCGGCGAACGCGGCGAGCGCCGCCCTGACCTCGGGGAGGTGTGGGTGCTCGGCGTGGAGCGCGGCCGAGAGCTGGGCCTTGGGTACCGGGATGCCCGCTGCGGCGAGGGAGTCCAGGGCGGTGCGCGGGTCCTCGAAGGAGGTCGCGAGATGGCAGGTGTCGAGGCAGACACCGATACGGAGGCTCGGAGCGGAGCTCGGACCGGGGACCGGACCGGGGATCGGTTCCGGGCTCGGGCTGCGGTCAGGAGTGCGGCCAGGACGAGGGCTCGGCACGGCGGTGAGTGCGGTGAGTGCGGTGACGGCGTCGGCGACGGTCTCGACGACGCAGCCCGGCTCCGGTTCGAGGCCGATCCGGATGCTTCTCCCGGTGAGTTCCTCCAGCGCGTCGAGCCGGACGGAGAGCGTCCTGAGGGCAGTACGGGCGGTGGCGGCGGCATCGGCGTCGAAGGCCGTGCGCCAGGCGAGAGGCAGGGTGGAGACGGACCCTTCGGTGACGTCCTCGGGAAGCAGCGCGGCGAGGAGACGGGCGAGGTCGGTGGTGTGGGCGAGGCGCTCGGGGCGGGTCCAGTCGGGCTGGTAGACGCGGTACTTGACCTCGGCGGCGCCGAAGCCTTCGTACGGAAAGCCGTTGAGGGTGACCACTTCGAGGCCGCGTCGATCCAGTTCGGCGCGCAGGGCTCGGAGCGAGGCCGGGTCGGTGGTCAGGGAACGGGCGGCGTCCCGGGCGAGCCAGAGTCCGATGCCGAGACGGTCGCGGCCGAGGCGGCGGCGGACCGGCTCGCAGTGGTCGCGGAGCTGGGCGAGGACGCCGTCGAGGGTCTCGGCCGGGTGCACGTTGGTGCAGTAGGCGAGGTGGACGGTGGAGCCGTCGGGGTGCCGGAAGCGCATGGGGGCGCCTCATTCCCCGCCGCGAAGGACGGAGTTGCCCTCATACAGGTCCGGCGGGGTGGGGAGGTCGAGGTGGAGTCGTCCGCTGAGCCCGTAGAAGGCGACGGGGTTGCGCCAGAGGACCTGGTCGACGTCGTCGTCCGTGAAGCCGGCGGTGAGCATGGCCTCGGCGACCGAGCGGGTCTTGAGGGGGTCGCTGCGGCCCCAGTCCGCGGCCGAGTTCACGAGGACGCGTTCGGTTCCGTACTCCTTGAGGATCGCGACCGTCCGGTCCTCGTCCATCTTGGTGTCGGGATAGACGGAGAAGCCGAGCCAGGCGCCGCTGTCGGCGGCCTCCTTGACGGTCGTCTCGTTGAGGTGGTCGAGGAGGACGTGGTCCGGGGCGAGCACGGACTCGCGCACGACGTCCAGGGTGCGGCGCAGGCCGGTGAGCTTGTCGCGGTGCGGGGTGTGGACGAGCGCCGGCAGGCCGTGGTCGGCCGCGAGCTGGAGCTGGGCGGCGAGCGCCGTGTCCTCGGCGGGCGTCAGGGAGTCGTACCCGATCTCGCCGACGGCGACGACACCGTCCTTGGCGAGATACCGGGGCAGGGCGTCGAGGACGGGGACGCAGCGGGGGTCGTTGGCCTCCTTCGGGTTGAGGGCGAGGGCGCAGTGGTGGGCGATGCCGTGCTGGGCGGCGCGGAAGGGCTCCCAGCCGAGGAGGGAGTCGAAGTAGTCGAGGAAGGAGGCGGGCGAGGTGCGGGGCTGGCCGAGCCAGAACGACGGTTCGACGAGGGCGCGGACACCGGCGTCGTACATCGACCGGTAGTCGTCCGTGGTGCGCGAGGTCATGTGGATGTGCGGGTCGAAGATGCGCATCAGGACTCCTCGGCGGGCGCGGTGAGGGCGAGGACGCGGGGCAGGTCGGCTGGGACGTCGCGGTCGGCGGCGATGCGCTCGGCGGCGTGGTCGGTGAGCATCCGGGCGAGTTCGGTGTCGCCGGCGGCGCGCTCGGCGAGTCCGGCGACGACCGTGACGGGGACGCCGGTGAAGAGACATTTGAGGAGGGCGTGGCGCCAGGTGTGGGGGGTGAGGTGAGTGGCGGCGTAGGGGCCGAGGGCGGCGGCGAGGAGGGTGGTGTCGTGGGTGCGGAGGGCGTCCTCGACGAGGGGAAGGGCCTCGGGGCCGGTGACGAGGGCGGGGAGGGCCAGGAGGACGGCGCGGCGCTCGGCGGTGGCGCCGTGGTGATAGAGGCGGGCGAGGGTGTCGGGGTCGGCCTCGGCCGCCCGGAGGAGAAGGGTGCGGGCCTCGTCCGCGTGCTCGCGACCGCAGTGCCGGCCGGCGGTGACGAACCGCTCCTCCCACCCGGGGGTCCGGGCGGAGGCCTCGGCGAGGGCGGAGTCCAGCCAGGCGCGGATGGTGGCGGTGGCGGTGCCGGTCAGCATGGCGGGGTCTCCCGGCGCAGGAAGGAGAGGGAGGTGCGGGCTAGTTCGGGGCCGGCGTGGGAGTGCCGGGGCAGTTCGACGACGGTCAGCCCGGGATAGCCGGCGGCCGTGAGTTCGCCGACGGCGGCGAGTACCGGCGGGAAGTCGATCTCACCGTCGCCGAACGGCAGGTGCTCGTGGACGCCGCGCCGCATGTCCTCGATCTGGATGTGGTGCACCCAGGGCGCGGCGGCGCGTAGGCAGTCGGCGGGAGGGAGGGGTTCGAGGCACTGGCAGTGGCCGATGTCGAGGGTGAGGCCGAGTACGGCGGGTGCGGGGTCGCCGATGAGTCCGCGCAGCTGGTGGAAGTCGTCGAGGGTGGCGAGGAGGTGGCCTGGTTCGGGTTCGACGGCGAGGGGGACGCGGGCGGCTTCCGCGGCCTCCAGGACAGGAGTGAGCGAGGAGGTGAGGCGCTTCCAGGCCTCGTCGGGCGGGGTGTCGTGGGGGAGGACGCCGCTGAAGCAGTGCACGGCGTGGGCGCCGAGGTCGGCGGCGACCCGCACGGCCCTCAGCAGCAGCCGGACGCGGGCGGCGCGGTCCTCGGGATCCGGGTCGAGCAGGGAGGGGCCGTGCTTGCGGCGCGGATCGAGGACGTAGCGGGCACCGGTCTCGACGGTCACGCCGAGGCCGAGTGCGCCGAGGCGCCGGGCGACCTGGGCGGTGCGGGCGGCCAGGCCGGGGGCGAGGGGGTCGAGGTGCATGTGGTCGAGCGTCAGCCCGACGCCGTCATAGCCGAGATCGGCGAGGAGCCCGAGTGCCTCGTCGAGCCGTAGATCGGTGAGGCCGTTGGTGCCGTAGCCCAGCCGGGGGCGGGCAGAGGGGCCGGCCGAGGGGTGGGCCGCGAGGTCGGGTGTGGGGTGAGGCGCGGGGTGAGGTGCGCGGTGGTCGGTGCGCCGCGTGGAGAGCCTGGGGCCGGAACCGGCTGGGCGGCGGGCGGCGGGACGCGGGGTGCTCATGTGGGGCTCACCTTCCGGGCGAGGGCGCGCGCGGCCGGGACGAGACCGAGCAGCGCGAGCGCGGTTCCCGGTGCCCCGGCGCGGGCGGCGAGCGCGGCCTGGAGCGGGATCGTGGCCCGGATCCCGCCACCGACGGCCCGCTCGGTGAGCGCCGCGGACGGGTTGAGCGCGGCGTGGAGGAGGAGGGTGGCGGGGGTACGGGCGTAGGCCAGGGCGAGGAGGGTGCCGAGACCGCGGGAGGGGAGGGGCAGGCGGGTGGGGAGGGCGGGGTGGGGGCGGGGGGCGGGGGCCCCGGAGAGGGAGACGGAGGAAGCGGCGGTGCCGGCCGGCCGGCGGCCGGTCACGCCGCCCGAGGCCGCCCCGGTCCCTGCCCCGGTCCCTGCCCCTGCCCCTGCCCCTGCCCCTGCCCCTGCAACCGCCACCGCCCCGGCCACTGCCAGGGTCACGGCGAGTGCGGCGAGCGGGGTGCGGGTGGAGCCGCCCTGGGTCTCGTGGCGGGAGACGGCGGTGACGGCGTAGGTGTGAGCCCCGAGCAGGGCGGCGGAGGGGAGGGCGTGGACGGCGCGGGGGTGGGGTCTGCCGCTTCCGCTCGTCGAGGCCGTGGCTCCCAGGAGGAGGTCCAGGGCTCGGGTCGTGGCCATGGTGGCGGGGCCGGCCGGCGTGTGTTTGAGGCCGAGGTCGTAGGCCCAGACCGTGGTGGCGAGGGCGGTGGCGACCGCGAGGGACGGGCGGCCCGCGCGGGAGGCCAGTGCCAGGCCCGTCGTTGTCAGGGCCACCGAGGCCGTGAGGGCGGCTCTCGGTGTGATGCGGCCGGAGGGCAGCGGGCGGTGGGGGCGTTCGGCGGCGTCCTCCGTCCGGTCGGCCCAGTCGTTGAGGGCCATGCCCGCCTCGTACAGGCAGAGCGAGGCGCCGATCGCGCAGAGGGTGCCCCGGCCGGGGCGGGTCCCGGTCGCCGCGGCGCCGGCGAGGGCGTCGCCGGGTACCGAGAACAGCGCCGATACGCGGAGGAGTTCCGCCCAGGCCTGTGCCCGGCCGGTACGTCGCCGGGTCATCGGGGGGTCTCCGTACCCATGTCCCTCGTGCCCGGACGGTCCCCCAGCGTGCGGCCGAAGGCCAGCAAGCGCTCGTACTGGTCCGCGAGGGAGGCCGGTGGGGTGCCTTCGGGGTCCTTGAAGTAGAAGGCGAGGTCTTCCAGGGGGCCCGTGAGTCCCCTCTCGTGGGCGCGGGCGGTGAGGCGCGCCAGGTCGAGGACGAGGGGGGCGGCGAGGGCCGAGTCGCAGCCCTGCCAGAGGGTCTGGAGGATCATGCGGGTGCCGAGGAAGCCGTCGAAGGCGATGTGGTCCCAGGCGGTCTTCCACTCCCCCATCGCGGGGACGTCGTCGATGTGGACCTGGCCTTCGACGCCGGTGCCGAGGGTGTCGGTGAGGACGCGTTCCTTGCCGGCGTTCTTGGCGGCGGCTGCTGCCGGGTCGGCGAGGGCGGCTCCGTCGCCGCCGCCGAGGAGGTTGCTGCCGGACCAGGCGCGTACGGTCAGGGCGCGCTGGCGGAACATCGGGGCGAGGACGGCGCGGAGGAGGGTCTGGCCGGTCTTGCCGTCGCGGCCGGCGTGCGGCAGTCCGCTCGCGGCGAGCGGGGCGGCGAGGGCGGGGTGGCGCAGGCCCGTGGACGGGGTGAAGTTGACGTACGGGCAGCCTGCGCGGAGTGCTGCGGCGGCGTACAGGGTGCTGGGTGGGAGCCCGACGCCCCCCGACGCCGGCTCCGTGGAGGCCACATTGACGACCACGACGCGGTCCAGGCCAATGCGTGCCCGGAAGTCCGTCAGGTCGTGGGTGAAGGCTTTGACGAGTTGTTCGTCGGTGCGGGTGTCGCCGGGGGTGGGTCCGCCGGGGCGGATCTCGTGGTCGGCGGCTTCGAGTTCGCGGGTGACGGCGTGGGTGAGGCCGTACGGGAGGACTCCGGCGGTGGTGAGTTGTTCGGCTCGTTTGGGGAGCGGGCAGTCGGTGGTGTCGTGGCCGCCGAAGACGAGGTCGGCGAGTGGGGGCAGGCCGGTGTCGGCGAGTTCGGGGGTTTCGGTGGCCATGCCGGTGGGTGGGTGGAGTCCGGCGACGAGGGCGGCGCGGCCGGCCACGGTGGTGGTGGCGACGGAGCCTCTCGCGCCGATGAGCCAGATTCCGGTGCGGGGTGCGGGGGTCATGGCGTCGGCCTCCCTGCTCATCCGGGGAATGGGGATTGGGGGTTGGGGGTGGTGACGGTGGGCGGGGGGTACGGCGCCGCCCCGCCCACCGTCGGCTGGGGGACTTCCGTCAGGAGGTGGGGAGTTGCTTGAGGCGGATGTCGCGGAAGGCGGCCTGGTCCTGGGCTCCGTGGTTCTGGATGCCGATGTGGCCGCTGGTGAGGCTGCGGGCGGGGTCGGTGTTGGTGAAGTCGTTGATCTTGAGGCCGTTGAGGAAGACCTGGAGGCGTTCGCCCTGGACGCGGATTTCGTAGGTGTTCCACTGGCCGGGCGGGCGGAGGGCCTGGTCGCGGGCCTTGAGGTTGGCGGACTTGAAGCCGTAGACGGCGCCGGTGGTGCGGTCGGCGGCGTCGGTGGCGTCGATCTGGATCTCGTAGCCGTTGTTCACGGCGGACCAGGGGTCGTCGGAGGCGGGGAAGCCGACGAAGATGCCGGAGTTGGAGTCTCCGGTGAGTTTCCAGTCGAGGGTGAGCGAGTAGGACCGGAGTTCCTTGGCCTGGTACCAGAGCATGCCCATGCCGCCGGTGGAGTGGAGTGCGCGGTCGGTGATGTCGAAGCCGCCGGGTCCGGCCTGCTTCCAGCCTTCGTGGGTCTCGCCGTTGAAGAGGTCGCGGTAGCCGGTCTGGGGCCGGCAGTCGGCCTTGACCTGGCCGGTGGCGTAGCGGAGGCCGCCCAGGAGGTGTTGGCGGAAGGCGGGTTCGGCGTACGACTCCTTGGTGTGGCCGCCTCCGGTGTAGAAGGAGCGGCCGCCGCCGTAGGTCTGGCACCAGGCGATGGGGTGGTCGCCCTTCATGGTGCCGCCCTGGTAGGTGGTTTCGTCGAGGGTGGCGAGGACGCGGGCCTGGTCGCGGGGGTTGGTGCGGTAGTTGTACCACTCGTCGGTGCGCTGCCAGGGCCCGTCGAGGTGGGCGGTGGCGGGGTGGGTGTGGTCTTCGGCGCGGACGGTGGCGGGCTGGATCTGGGGGTGGGACTGGAAGTAGGCGCCGACGAGTCCGCCGTAGAAGCTCCAGTCGTATTCGGTGTCGGCCGCGGCGTGGATGCCCATGTAGCCGCCGCCGGTGGAGACGTAGTTCTCGAAGGCCTTCTGTTGGTCGGTGTCGAGGACGTCGCCGGTGGTGGAGAGGAAGACGACGGCGTCGTAGCGGGCGAGGTTGTTGGTGGTGAACTGGCGTGGTTCTTCGGTGCTGTCGATGATGATGTCGCTGGTGGTGCCGAGTTCCTTGAGGGCGGTGATGCCTGTGCCGATGGAGTCGTGGCGGAATCCTGCGGTCTTGGAGAAGACCAGGACTCGCTTGGTGTGGTGGTTGACCGGGGTGTTGGAGAAGGTGAAGTCGTCGACGTCGTAGAGGGCGCCGGTGCCGCCCTTGAAGACGAGGAAGAGTTCGGTGGTCTTGCGGGGCAGGTTCCGCAGGGGTACGTCGATGTCCTGGAAGGTCTCCCAGCTTCCGGTGACGGGGACGGGTGCGGAGCCGTGGAGGGGGCCGGTGGGTGAGCCGGTGCGGACTTCGAGGAAGCCGCCGTTGCCGCCGGAGGAGATGCGGGCGGTGAGTTTGGTGGCTCCGCTGAGGTTGTAGGGCTTGAAGGAGATCCAGTCGCCGTTGTCGATGTCGCCGACGGTGCGTCCGCCGTTGGCCTGGGTCTTGTCGAAGAGGTTGACGCCGTTCTGGGCGTCGAAGTGTTCGGCCTGGCGGTGGCGGGGCTGGAGTTTGGCCTGGTCGTTGCCGGTGAGGGCGGCCTGGCCGCCGGCTCCGCCGTCGGTGTATTCGGCGTTGAAGACGGCGAAGATGTTGGCGTCGTCGTCGTGTCCGCCGTCGGCGGAGGTCTTGATGGTGCCGGTGCAGCCGTTGGCGGTGGTGACGGGGTGGCCGTGGCTGTCGTGGCCGAGGACGTAGGTGACCTTGACCTTGGCGCAGTCGATGGCGCCGTCTTCGGGGTCGGTGACGGTGACCTTGAAGGGGATGTCGTCGCCGAAGGAGAAGAGGGCTCCTTCTGCGGGGAGTTCGAGGGTGACCTTGGGTGCGGTGTTGCCGACGACGATGTGGACGGAGGCGGAGCCGGTGCGGCCGCTCGCGTCCTTCGCCGTGACGGTGGCGGTGTAGGTGCCGTTCTTGCGGTAGGTGTGGGTGGGGTTGGCGGTGGTGGAGGTGCCGCCGTCGCCGAAGTCCCAGGTGTAGGTGAGGGCGTCGCCGTCGCCGTCGGTGGTTCCGGCGGAGGAGAAGGCGACCTTGAGGGGTGCCGTGCCGGAGGTCTTGTTCACGCTTGCCTCGGCGACCGGGGAGCGTCCGCCGGTGGCGTTCTCGATGCGGTAGAGGCCGGAGTTGTGGTCGCCGCCGAACCAGGCGGTGCCGTAGTCGAGGACGTAGAGGGCTCCGTCGGGGCCGAAGGCCATGTCCATGATCTGGGTGCCGGTCCAGGGGACGGGGTTGATGGCGGCGACGGTGCCGTTGGTGTCCTGGTCGATCCGCTTGATCCAGCGGCGGCCGAACTCGCCTGCGAAGAAGTCCCCGTCGTACGTCTCGGGGAACTTCACCGGGGAGGTGTTGGCGGGGTCGTAGCGGTAGACGGGGCCGCCCATGGGTGATTCGGAGCCGGTGCCGAACTCGGGTACGGAGCCGCCGTTGTAGGGGATCCAGGCGGGTTCGGCGGGCGGGAGGTCGACGAGTCCGGTGTTGTACGGGGAGTCGTTCTTGAGGGCTCCGCAGTCGTATGTGGCGCCGGAGGTCTTGGTGGCGAAGTCGTAGTCGACGTAGGGGTCGTTGTTGCCGGTGCAGAAGGGCCAGCCGAAGTTGCCGGGCTTGGTGACGCGGGCGAATTCGACCTGTCCGGCGGGGCCTCGCTTGGGGTCGGCGGCGCCGGCGTCGGGGCCGTAGTCGCCGACGTAGAGGATGCCGGTGGCCTTGTCGACGCTGAAGCGGAAGGGGTTGCGGAAGCCCATGGCGTAGATCTCGGGCCGGGTCCTGTCCGTGCCGGGGGCGAAGAGGTTGCCTTCGGGGACGGTGTACGTGCCGTCGTCGGCGACCTTGATGCGGAGGATCTTGCCGCGGAGGTCGTTGGTGTTGCCGGAGGTGCGGCGGGCGTCGAAGGCGGGGTTGCGGTCGGGGCGTTCGTCGATGGGGGTGTAGCCGTCTGAGGCGAAGGGGTTGGAGTCGTCGCCGGTCGACAGGTAGAGGTTGCCCTGGGCGTCGAAGTCGATGTCTCCGCCGACGTGGCAGCAGATGCCGCGGGTGGCGGGGATGTCGATGACCTTCTTCTCGCTGGCGTTGTCGAGGGTGCCGTCGGCTTTCAGCGTGAAGCGGGAGAGGCGGTTGACGCCGTCGTACTTCGCGAAGTCGGCGGCGGTGCCGTTCTCGGGGGCGTCGCCGGTGGGGGTGTCGAGGGGTGGGGCGTAGTAGAGGTAGATGGCCTTGGTGCGGGCGAAGTCGGGGTCGAGGCCGATGCCTTGGAGGCCTTCCTCGTCGTGGGAGTAGACGGGGACGGTGCCGATGACGGTGGTGTTGCCGGCGGCGTCGGTGCGGCGGAGTTCGCCGTTGCGGGAGGTGTGGAGGACGCTGCGGTCCGGGAGTACGGCGAGGGACATGGGTTCGCCGACTTCTTCGCCGCCCTTGGCGAGGGTGATCTGCTGGAACTCTTCGGCGGCGGCGGTTGCGGCGGGGGTTTCCGGTTCGGCGGCGAGGCTCTGGGGTGTGCCGAGGGCGAGTAGTCCGATGGTGAGCAGGGCGAGCGACTTCCTGGTTCGGAGTCGTTTTCTGTGCACGGGTGTCCTCCGGAGTCGGGCCGGGTGTGCGGGTTGTCCGGGGACCGGCGTGCGCCGTCACGCTGGTCGCGTCATGCGGTTACGTCCCACAGTTACGTCATGTACACATCAGGGACCGTAGTCGGCTTCGTCCACCACGGAAAGCCCTTGCGCACCAGTACGGTCGAACTTTTCCCAGCGAGAGGACAAAGGCTCTCGCGGGCAGCGCGGACCGGCCCGGCGGCGTCACCGCCGCCAGGCGCGGACCTGCGCGTTCACCTCAGTCGGCGCTCCCGAAGGCGGCGTCGAAGGAGGCCGCCGGGGGGTCGAAGTCGTACCGCTTGAGGAAGGACAGCGCCTCGGGGGCGCCGGTCAGCCGGTCCATGCCGGCGTCCTCCCACTCCACGGAGACGGGACCGGCGTAGCCGATGGCCCGGAGCATCCGGAAGACGTCCTCCCAGGGCACGTCGCCGTGTCCCGCGGAGACGAAGTCCCAGCCGCGCCGCGGGTCGCCCCAGGGCAGATGGGAGCCGAGCCGCCCGTTGCGGCCGTCGAGCCGTTTGCGGGCCTCCTTGCAGTCCACGTGGTAGATCCGGTCGCGGAAGTCCCACAGGAAGCCGACGGGGTCGAGGTCCTGCCACACGAAGTGGCTCGGGTCGAAGTTGAGCCCGAAGGCGGGGCGCCGGCCGACGGCCTCCAGGGCCCGTTGGGTGGTCCAGTAGTCGTAGGCGATCTCGCTGGGGTGCACCTCGTGGGCGAAGCGGACGCCTTCGGCGTCGAAGACGTCGAGGATCGGGTTCCAGCGTTCGGCGAAGTCCTCGAAGCCGCGCTCGACCATGCGCTCGGGGACCGGCGGGAACATCGCCACCAGATGCCAGATCGAGGAGCCGGTGAAGCCGACGACGGTGTCGACACCGAGTGCCGCCGCGGCCCGGGCGGTGTCCGCGAGCTCACGGGCGGCCCGCTGCCGCACCCCCTCGGCGTCGCCGTCGCCCCAGATGCGGGCGGGCACGATCGCCTGGTGGCGTTCGTCGATGGGGTGGTCGCAGACGGCCTGCCCCACCAGGTGGTTGGAGATCGCCCAGCACTTCAGGCCGTACGCGTCGAGCAGTTCGCGTCTGCCCTTGACGTACGCCGGGTCGGCGAGGGCCTTGTCCACCTCGAAGTGGTCGCCCCAGCAGGCGAGTTCGAGGCCGTCGTAGCCGAAGTCGCGGGCGAGCCGGCAGACCTCCTCCAGGGGCAGGTCGGCCCACTGGCCGGTGAAGAGCGTGAAGGGTCGTGGCACGGTCGGGCGCCTCCTAGCTCGGTACGCGGGAAGGAGAGGGGGAAGGGACGGGAGCGGTGACGGCGGTGGGGGCCGGGATCGGCACCGGGGTGTAGACGGCGTTGCCGCGGGCGCTCTCCTCCACGGCGGCCAGGACCCGCTGGACCTGGAGGCCGTCGGCGAAGGAGGGCGTCGGAGCGACGCCGCTCGCGACGGCGTGGACCAGGTCGCGGGCCTGGTGGGCGAAGGTGTGCTCGTAGCCGAGCGCGTGACCGGGCGGCCACCAGCCCTCCAGGTACGGGTGGTCGGGTTCGGTCACGAGGATGCGGCGGAAGCCCGCCGAGACGGCCGGTTCGGTGTGGTCGTGGAACGACAGTTCGTTGAGCCGCTCCAGGTCGAAGGCGAGCGAGCCGCGCTCCCCGTTGATCTCCAGCCGGAGCGCGTTCTTGCGGCCCGCGGCCATCCGGGTGGCCTCGAAGGAGGCGAGTGCGCCGGAGGCGAGCCGCCCGGTGAACAGGGCCGCGTCGTCGACCGTGACCTGTCCGTACGCCTCCGATCCCGCTCCCCCGCCGAGTCCGCCGACGCCGGTGCCGGCGAGCAGGGGACGCTTCCGTACGAAGGTCTCGGTGAGCGCCGACACACCGACGAGCGGCTCCCCCGCGAGGTACTGGGCGAGGTCGACGGCGTGGGCGCCCAGGTCTCCGAGGGCGCCGGAGCCGGCGTGTTCGCGTTCCAGGCGCCAGGTCAGCGGGAACGCGGGGTCGACGAGCCAGTCCTGGAGGTAGGTGACGCGGACGTGCCGCAGGGTGCCGAGCCGTCCGTCCGCGACGAGCTGCCGTGCGTACGAAAGGGCGGGCACCCGACGGTAGTTGAAGCCGACCATGGCGATCTGGCCTCGGGCCGCCGCCGCTTCGGCGGCCGCGGCCATCGTCTCGGCCTCGGCGACCGAGTTGGCGAGCGGCTTCTCGCACAGCACGTGTTTGCCTGCCTCCAGGGCGGCGACGGCGATCTCCGCATGGCTGTCGCCGGGGGTGCAGACGTCGACGAGCTGGACGTCGTCGCGGGCGATCAGGGCGCGCCAGTCGGTTTCGGCAGCGGCCCAGCCGTGCCGTCGGGCGGCGGCCCGGACGGCGGTGGCGTCACGGCCCGCGACGGCGGCGAGGACGGGTCGCAGCGGCAGGTCGAAGACGCGGCCGGCGGTGCGCCAGCCCTGGGAGTGGGCGGCTCCCATGAACGCGTAGCCGACCATGCCGATGCCGAGCGTCGGCGGTGCGGCCCCGCTCTCCGTCTGTTCCATACGGTTCCTCCGTTTCGTGGTGCGGCGAGGTGCTGCTCCCCGGGGGCGGTCGGGCCGCCGGGGGCCGGTCCGGTCGGACCGCCCGGGTTCGGGCCGGTCAGCTGAAGCCGGTGGGCAGGTACTCGTCGACGTTCTCCTTGGTGACGACGGCCGAGTAGAGGGTGATCGAGGCGGGGATCTCCAGCTCGGACATGCCGCCGATCCCCTTCTTCTGGCCGAGGGCGCGGGCGAGGTCGATCGCGGAGGCGGCCATGGTCGGCGGGTAGAGGACGGTGGCCTTGAGGACGCCGGTGTCGGCCTTGATGGCGTCCATGGCGGCCTTGGCACCCGCGCCGCCGACCATCAGGAAGTCCTTGCGGCCGGCCTGGGCGACGGCCCGCAGCGCACCGACGCCCTGGTCGTCGTCGTGGTTCCACAGGGCGTCGAACTTGGGTTGCGCCTGCAGGAGTTGGGCCATCTTGGCCTGGCCGGACTCGACGGTGAAGTCGGCGGCCTGGCGGGCGACCTTGCGGATGTTGGGGTAGTTCTTCAGGGCGTCGTCGAATCCCTGGGTGCGCTGCTTGGTGAGTTCGAGGCTGTCCATGCCGGCGAGTTCGACGACGGTGGCGTTGGGCTTGTCCTTGAGTTGTTCGCCGATGAAGTTGCCGGCGTTGAGGCCCATGCCGTAGTTGTCGCCGCCGATCCAGCAGCGGTAGGCCTGCGGTGAGGCGAAGATCCGGTCGAGGTTGATGACGGGGATGCCGGCCTTCATGGCCTGGAGGCCGATCTGGGTGAGGGCCTTGCCGTCGGCGGGGAGGATGACGAGGACGTCGACCTTCTTGTTGATGAGGGTCTGGACCTGGCCGATCTGGGTGGCGGTGTCGTTGGAGCCCTCGGTGATCTCCAGGGTGACGTCGGAGTACTTCTTCGCGCGCCGCTCGGCGTTGTCGTTGATGGCGTTGAGCCAGCCGTGGTCGGCCTGCGGGCCGGCGAAGCCGATGGTGACGGGGGTGCCGGGCTTGTCGTCGGCGGCGGGCGCCGCGCTCGCGACGGGTGCCTGGTTCTTGGGCTCGTTGCTGGTGCAGGCGGTCAGCAGGGCGCCGGCGGAGACGGCCGCGCCGCCGAAGAGGAGGTGTCTGCGGCTGGTTTCGGGCATGGCGGTGGATCCCTTCCGAGGGGGTGGTGGTGAAGGGGTGGCGGTGAGGCGGGTTCTGGACGGGGGTGTCCGGTCAGCCGTCGCCGTCGCGGACGGTGCGGCGCTGGACCAGGACGGCGGCGACGATGATCGCGCCCTTGGCGATCTGCTGGACGTCGCTCTGCAGGTTGTTGAGCGCGAAGATGTTGGTGATGGTCGTGAAGACCAGGACGCCGAGCACGGAGCCGACGATGGTTCCCCGGCCGCCGCTGAGGAGGGTGCCGCCGATGATGGCGGCGGCGATGGCGTCGAGCTCGTACAGATTGCCGTTGGTGTTCTGGCCGGAGCCGGCGAGGACGACGAGCAGGAACGCGGCGATGCCGCAGCACAGCCCGGAGAGCAGATAGAGGAAGAGCCGCTGGCGGCGTACGTCGATGCCGGCGAGGCGGGCCGCCTCCGGGTTGCCGCCGACGGCGATCGTGCGTCGGCCGAAGGTGGTCCGGTTGAGCAGCAGCCATCCGGCGCCGGTGACGGCGGCGAAGACGAGGACGAGGGGCGGGATCCCCAGGACGTAGGCGTCGGGGACGCCGAGGTCGAGGACGGAGGGGACGGTGACGATCTGCGTCTTCCCGTCGGTGATCTGCAGGGCGAGACCGCGGGCCGAGGCCAGCATGGCCAGGGTCGCGATGAACGGGACCATGCCGCCGTACGCGACGAGGACGCCGTTCACGAGCCCGCAGCCGAGTCCGACGGCGACCGCTGTGAAGAGGATGCCGGCGAAGCCGAACTCCTGGGTGGCGAGGGTGGTGGCCCATACGGAGGCGAGGGCGACGATCGCGCCGACGGACAGGTCGATGCCTCCGCTGGTGATGACGAAGGTCATGCCGACGGTGACGACACCGATCACGGACGCCTGGGTCAGGACGAGTTGGAGGTTGGAGGTGGCGAGGAACTCGGCGGGCCGGGTGAGGCCGCCGACGGCGATGAGCACGGCGAGCACGCCGAGCAGCGACAGGTTGCGTACGTCGGCCCGGAGGCCGAGGGTGCGCCAACGTCCCTCCTGGGTCGGCGCCTTGGCCGGGGTGGTGAGCGTCATGCCGCAGGGCTCCCTTCCATCACGAGGTCGAGTACGCGGTGTTCGTCGAGGTCACGGGCGGGTGCCTGGTGGACGACCCGGCCTTCGCGGAGCACCAGGACGCGGTCGGCGAGGCCGAGGACCTCGGGCACCTCGCTGGAGACGAGGAGGACGGCGAGGCCGTCGTCGGCGAGGCCGCGGATGACGGCGTACAGCTCGGCGCGGGCACCGACGTCGACGCCTCGGGTGGGTTCGTCGAGGAGGAGGACACGGCAGCCGCGCAGCAGCCAGCGGGCGAGGACGGCCTTCTGCTGGTTGCCGCCGGAGAGGGTGCGGACGGGGGCGTCGGGGAGATCGGGGCGCAGGGAGAGGGCGCGGGTGGCGGTCCTGGCGGTCTCGCGTTCGGTGGCGCGGTCGATCCAGCCGGCCCGGGAGAAGCGGGCGAGGGAGGAGACGGAGACGTTGCGGGTGACGGATTCGAGGAGGAGCAGGCCCTGCGCCTTGCGTTCCTCGGGGGCGAGGCCGAGTCCGGCGGCGACGGCGGCGGGGACGCTGCCGGGGCGAAGGGGCCGTCCGTCGACGATCACCCGGCCGGTGGTCGGTTTCCGCGCCCCGTAGACGGTCTCCAGGATCTCGGAGCGGCCGGAGCCGACGAGCCCGGCGAGGCCGACGATCTCGCCGGGGCGCAGTTCGAGGTCGAGTGCCTCGAACTCCCCTTTTCTGGCGAGGCCCTGGACGCGGAGGACGGGGTGGCCCGTCGGTGGTCGGGCGGGGCGTTCGGGGAAGACGTACGGGACGTCCCGGCCGGTCATGAGGGCGACGACCTCGCGGGTCGGGGTGGTCGCGGCGGGCAGTCCGCGGGCGACGGCCCGGCCGTCCTTGAGGACGGTGACGCGGTCGCCGATGCGGCGGATCTCCTCGAGGCGGTGGGAGATGTAGACGACGGCGACGCCGTCGGCGGTGAGGTCGGCGACGATCCGGAAGAGGTTGGCGACCTCGTCGGGGTCGAGGGCGGCGGACGGTTCGTCCATGACGATGAGGCGGACGTCGTGGGAGAGGGCGCGGGCCATGGAGACGATCTGCCGCTGGGCGGCGGAGAGTTCGCCGACGCGGCGGGCGGGGTCGATCTCGGGGTGGCCGAGTCGCTTCAGGAGTGCGGCGGTGGCCGTGCGGGCGGCCCGTCTGCGGACGAATCCGGCGGTGGTGGGCTCGTGGCCGAGGTGGACGTTCTCGGCGACGGAGAGGCCTTCGACGAGGTCGAGTTCCTGGTAGATGGTGGCGATGCCGAGGCGGACGGCGGCGCTCGGGGAGCGGAGCCGGACGGGTTCGCCGTTCCAGGTGATCCGGCCCTCGTCGGGCTGGTGGGCGCCGGCGAGGACCTTGATGAGGGTGGACTTTCCGGCGCCGTTCTGGCCGAGGAGGCAGTGGACCTCGCCGGGCGCGACCTCCAGGTCGACGCCGTCGAGGGCTCGGACGCCGGGGAAGGACTTGGTGATTCCGGACATGGTGAGCAGGGGCGGGTGTGCTTCGGGCATGGCGGAGATCCCCTCGGCGGGTACGGGTGGCCGTCCGGCGGGTACGGGTGCGCGTGCGCTGTGGCGAGTGGGCGTGCGGGGGTGGTGCGGCGGGTGCGGGCCGGTGGTGGGTTTGCACCCACCCGTTCCGCCCTTGCGGAACGGGTGCCCACGATCCCCTGTTACGCCGGGGAGAAGAGGTGGTCGCTGATGAGGCGGGCCGCGCCGGTGACGCCGGCAGTCTGGCCCAGTTCCCCGAGGACGATGGGAAGGTTGCCGGTGGCCAGGGGCAGTGACTGCCGGTAGACCTGGGTGCGGACACTGGCGAGGAGGTTGTGACCGAGGCCGGTGACACCGCCTCCGATCACCACCAGACCGGGGTTGAAGAAGCTGACGAGCCCGGCGATGACCTGCCCGACCCGGTTGCCGCCCTCTCGGATGAGGGCGAGCGAGGTGGCGTCACCGGCGGCGGCGGCCGCGGCGACGTCGACGGCGGTGAGGTGCCCGGCCGCGGCGAGCCGGGCTGCGAGCTCCTCCGACCTGCCGCCGCGCGCCGCGTCCTCGGCGTCGCGGGCCAGGGCGGCGCCGCTGAAGTGGGCTTCCAGACAGCCGTTGTTGCCGCAGGCGCAGGGGCGGCCGTCGGGTTCGACCTGGATGTGTCCGATGTCGCCGGCGCTGCCCGTCGTACCGCGGTAGACCTCTCCGCCGACGACGATGCCGCAGCCGATGCCGGTGCCGATCTTGACGCAGAGGAAGTCTCCGACGGAGCGGGCGACGCCGGCGTGCTGCTCCCCCATGGCCATGAGGTTCACGTCGTTGTCGACCATGACGGGGCAGCCGAGTTCCTGGCTGAGGGCCTCCCGTACGGGGAAGCCGTCCCAGCCGGGCATGATCGGCGGCGCGACGGGGACGCCCTCGGGGAAGCGGACGGGTCCGGGGACGCCGATGCCGGCGCCGTCGAAGCCTTCCGCGATTCCGGTGGAGCGGAGTTTCGCCGCCATCGACAGGGCCTGTTCGAAGACGGCGACGGGACCCTCGCGGACGTCCATGGGGTGGTTGAGGTGTCCGAGCACCTCCAACTCGGCGTTGGTGACGGCCACATCGATGGAGGTGGCGCCGATGTCGATGCCGAGGAAGCGGAGTTCGGGTGCGAGTCGGATGTTGTGCGAGCGGCGGCCGCCCCGGGAGGCGGCGAGGCCGTCGGCGACGACGAGACCGGTCTCCAGGAGCCGGTCGACCTCGACGGCGAGCTTGGATCGGGAGAGATCGATCTGATCTCCCAGCTGGGCGCGGGAGTTGGGTCCTCCGTCACGCAACAGCCTGAGGAGTCGCGCCTGATGCCGGTTGGCAGGTCGTGCCGTCATGCGTCTCACGCGCCCCTCCCTCTCGCACTCTCGCCGACGCTCGTCTGCGGGCTTTCGAGGGGAACGTAGCAGCGGCGTACCGGGGTGGGAAGAAGTTGAGCATGAATCGACCCCGACTTTTTCCCGGTTGGGGACAAAGACGGGGTGGAGAAGGGAGAAGGGCTGAGATCGGGAGGGAGTAGGGCTGGCGTCGGGAGGGAGTAAGGCCGGGACGGGAGGGAGCAGGGCCGGGGTCAGCGGACGTCGACCAGGCGGGCCGAGACCACCACGTTGCCCGCGTAGCCGTTCTCCTCGGTGAAGGTGCCCCCGCAGGTGATCAGGCGCAGTTCGGGTACCCCGGCGTCGCCGTAGACGCGCTCGGCGGGGAAGGTCTCCTTGGGGACGACCTCGACCCCGTACACGGCGAAGACGGCGGTCCGGCCGTCGCGGCGGGCGATCTCCACGCGGTGTCCCTTGCGGAGGGCTCCGAGGTCGTAGAAGACGGCCCGGCCGCTCGGGGTGTCGACATGGCCGACGACGACGGCGGTGCCGCGCTCGCCGGGGGTGACCGCACCGGTGAACCAACCCGCGAGCCGGTTCTCCTCGGGCGGCGGGGCCTCGATCCAGCCGTCGGCGTCGAGCCCGACCTTCGTGATCGGGGCGTCTATCCGGACGGCGGGGGCGCGGACCCGGACCGGGGTCGACGGGGGCAGGGGATCGGGTACGGACGCGGGGACGAGGGCGGCTTCGACCCGGGTGCGGTCGGGTGCGGCGGCGGAGTGCGGCTGGGGTGGACCGTCGGACCCGAGCTCGTCCGTGCCGCCCGTACCACCGCGCACGAGGTGGACGCCGACGAGGAGGACGACGGCGATGAGACCCCAGGCGCCGTGCCGCCCCGTCGCGTCCGGTCGCCCCGAAGCGTCCGACCGCCCCACGTCCGCCCTCCTCCTCGCGCCGTGAGCGCGCCTTCTTCTGGTGCCCCTCCGTCCCGGACCTCGTCACACCGGGGCGGAGGGGCCGTTTCAGGCCCCCCCGGGTCCCGGCCGTCAGACGCGGCCGGCGGCGTCGCGGCGGCGGGCCAGGACGACGGCGGCGCCGAGGGCTCCGACGATGAGCAGCACGCCCGTGACCACTTCGGTGACGCCGAGGCCGTCGGTGTCCGCGCGGGCGGCGGCGGCGGTTCCGTAGCCGGCCTTCACGCCCTTGTGCGCTCCGGGCGGCATGGACTCGTTGTGCCCGGTGGTGTTCCCGCCGGTGTTGCCCTGGGCGACCGTGAGGGTGGTGGTGCCGCGCTCGCCCTTGCAGTCGAAGGCGATCTCGTACTGGGCGCCGGCCTTGGCGTCGACGTCCACGGTCGCGCTGCCCGAACGGCCCTCGGTGAGGGTCACGGTGTCGAAGACTCCGGAGGTGACGGTCACCGACGGCACTTCGCAGCCGTCGGACTTCAGCGTCACGGTGCCGCCGGGGGCGACGGTCTCGGGGGTGACGGAGAAGCCGAACGACGTGATGTTGTGGTTTTCGTCGCCCGCCAGGGCGAACGGCGCGACCGTGACCACGGCGGCGGCGCTCAGCAGGACGACGGAAGCGGCACGTATCGCGCGCATGGCGGTCCTCCAGATCACGGGAGGGGCTCGGCCACGGAGCGATTCCGTGCCCGTCAGGCGACGACCCTCACCGCGATCGAAGCTAGGTCCGCCACCGGCGCGCCGCCACCGGGCTCCGCCGAACGGGGCACGGCGGCGACCGGGCGTGGCCGTGGCGCGGGCGGACGGGAGGACCCTCCTACGACGCCCCGGGGGCGGACCGACAGCCCGTCTCCTGCGACGCCCCGTGGGGTGTCGCAGGGGGCGGACCGAAGGCCGCGCTACGGCACCCGGACGACCTGGCCCGCGTACGAGAGGTTTCCGCCGAAGCCGAAGAGGAGGACGGGGGCGCCGGTGGCGAGTTCGCCGCGTTCGACCAGCTTGGCCAGGGCCAGCGGGATGGAGGCGGCCGAGGTGTTGCCGGAGTCGACGACGTCGCGGGCGACGATCGCGTTGACTGCGCCGATCTTCGCGGCGAGCGGCTCGATGATCCGCAGGTTGGCCTGGTGGAGGACGACGGCCGCCAGTTCCTCCGGGGTGATGCCGGACCGCTCGCAGGTCTGCCGGGCGAGGGCGGGCAGCTGCTGGGTGGCCCAGCGGTAGACGCTCTGGCCCTCCTGCGCGAAGCGGGGCGGGGTGCCCTCGATCCGGACGGCGTGGCCCATCTCCGGCACCGAGCCCCACAGGACCGGGCCGATGCCCGGGGCGGCCCCCGCCTCCTCGTCCTCCACGGCCTCGACGATCGCGGCGCCCGCGCCGTCGCCGACGAGGACGCAGGTCGTGCGGTCGGTCCAGTCGGCCACGTCGCTCATCTTGTCGGCGCCGATCACCAGCGCGCGGCGCGAGCCGCCGGCCCGTACGGCGTGGTCGGCGGTGGCCAGGGCATGGGTGAACCCGGCACAGACCACGTTGAGGTCCATGGTGGCGGGCGAGGTCATGCCGAGGCGGGCGGCGACGCGTGCGGCCGTGTTGGGCGAGCGGTCGATGGCCGTGGAGGTGGCGACGAGGACGAGGTCGATGTCGTCGGGGGTGAGCCCGGCGGTGGCCAGGGCCTTGCCCGCCGCGTGCGCGGCGAGCTCGTCGACGGGTTCGTCGGGGCCTCCGATGTGCCGGGTGCGGATACCGACCCGGCTGGTGATCCACGCGTCGTCGGTGTCGACCAACTCCGCGAGGTCATGGTTGGTGAGCACCTTGGCGGGCTGGTAGTGCCCGAGCGCGGCAATGCGAGTGCCCGTCATCCCGGGACCCCCTCGGTGGTTCGATCGTCCGGCAGGATTCCCCAGTCTTGCCAGCGACTGATGGGTAACAGGTGACGTAAACCACCAAGATTCACCCGTACCCCTTGGCCGACCGTGACAAGGACCCGGGCGCCACACGGGCCCCACGGCTTAGGGCGGGCACCGTGTGTGGGGTCAGTTCTTCGGCGCATCGATCATCTGCAGGGCGAGGGTGGCCGGGGGCGGGGTGATTCCGGGCCCGCCGGCCGCCGTCCAGGCGAGGATGTCGTCGAGGGCGTCGTCGTCGAGGGTGAAGGCGACCCAGGCGGCCCGCCCGCCGCGTCGGCGGCCCTCGGTGGAGGGCTGGACGACGACGATGTTGGCCTGGGCGCAGGGGCCGAGGCAGTCGCTCGTACGGACGACGAGTCGGCCGCCGGAGGCGGCTGCGGCTTCCCGGAGGCGGGCGAGCTGGCCGGTGTGGTCGGTGCCGGGGTTCTTGCGGGCGTCGCCGCAGCAGCAGCCGCGGCAGACGACGAGGGAGCAGGGGCGGGCCCCGTACCGTATCGGGACCGGGGTCACTCGGGGCCGTCCAGGGTGTCGGGGCCGTACGGAGCGTCGGCGTCGTCCGGGGTGGTCGCGGAGCCCAGCGTGATCGCGGAGACGGGGGCGACGGTGCCGAGGCGGGGGAAGTCGAGGCCGACGGAGGCGCGGTGCTCGTCGGCGGTGAGCGCGGTCATGGCGTCCTCGGCGAAGACGAGGTCGTAGCCGAGGTCGGCGGCGGCGCGGGCGGTGGACTCGACGCCGAGGTTGGTGGCGATGCCGCCGAGGACCAGGGTGGTGGCGCCGTACGTGGTCAGCAGCTCGTGGAGTCCGGTGTCGTGGAAGCCGCCGATGGTGCGCTTGACGACGACGGGCTCGCCGTCGCGGACCAGGTCGGGGACGAGCTCGCTGCCGGGCGGCTGTGCGTCGACGTTCGGCCGCTCGACCCGGATGTGGACGACGGGGGCGTCGGCGGCCCGGAAGGTGTCGGCGAGCCGGGCCGCGGCCGCGAGGACGTCGGTGCCGGGGCGGGGTGCGAGCGGCAGCGCGACGATGCGTTCCATGAGGTCGACGAGGACGAGCACGGTACGGCGGGGATCGAGCGCGGTGAGGCCGGGATCGGGTGCGGGCATGGGAGCACCGTAGCGGCCCGGATGATCATCGCGGGGCGGTCATGGGTGTGATCCGGCCTACGGAGGGGGCATCACCGGTCTCCCCCGTCCCCGCGGTCACCTCTTCGTCACGTGCGCGGCGCTTCGCGATCACCGCGCAGACCATCAGCTGCATCTGGTGGAACAGCATCAGCGGGAGCACGGCGAGTGCGGCCTGCGGGCCGAAGAGGACGCTCGCCATCGGCAGTCCGGCCGCCAGGCTCTTCTTCGAGCCGGCGAACTGGATCGCGATCCGGTCCGCCCGGCCGAAGCCGAGGCGCCCGGCCCCGTACCAGGTCAGGGCCAGCATCGCCGCGAGCAGCACGGCCTCGACGGCGAGCAGCAGGCCGAGCCGGGCCGGGGTCACCAGGTGCCAGATGCCGGCGACCATGCCCTGGCTGAAGGCGGTGTAGACGACGAGGAGTATCGAGCCCCGGTCGACGTGGCCCAGGACCTTCTTGTTGCGGGTGAGGAACCCTCCGACCCAGCGTCGCAGGAACTGTCCGGCGAGGAACGGTACGAGGAGCTGGAGCACGATCTTCAGGAGCGCGTCGGCGGAGAGGCCGCCCGCGCTGTTGCCGAGGAGCAGCGCCGCGAGCAGGGGGGTCAGGACGATGCCCGCGAGCGAGGAGAAGGAACCCGCGCAGATCGCGGCGGGGACGTTGCCGCGGGCGATCGAGGTGAAGGCTATGGAGGACTGGATGGTGGACGGCACCAGGCAGAGGAAGAGCAGGCCGGTGTAGAGCTGCGGGGTGAGCACGGTGGGGACGAGACCCCGCGCGGCGAGTCCGAGGAGCGGGAAGAGCAGGAAGGTGCTGCCGAGGACGGTGAGGTGGAGCCGCCAGTGCTTGAGGCCGTCGAGGGCCTCGCGGGTGGAGAGGCGGGCCCCGTAGAGGAAGAAGAGGAGGGCCACGGCCCCGGTCGACGCGCCTTCTGCGACAGCGGCCGCGCCCCCGGACGCGGGGAGGAGCGCGGCGAGGGCGACCGTGCCGAGCAGGGCCAGGACGTATCCGTCGACGGGCAGCCAGGACGGCAGCCGGAGGGTACGGCGTGGGGTGCGGGCGGGTGTACGGACGGTCATGGGCTCCACTGCTTCGTGCACTGCGGGGGGCGGTGGCCGGGGCCTTGGCCGGGGGCGGGTCGGGGTGCCGGGGCAAGGTGCGGCCGGGTGAGCGGATCGGGATGCGGTCGGGGGCGGGTCGCGGTGCGGTCGGGGGCGGGTCGCGGCCGGGGTGGGGTCGGGGTGCGGCCCGGGGCAGGTCGCGGTGCGGCCGGGGCAGGTCGGGTCGCGGCCGGGGTGGGGTCGCGCCTTCTCATCCTGCTCCACGGGTCGGTGATCGGGAATCCCGTACAGCGCTCTGACTGTCATCACGAAAGGCGATGAACGGGCCGGGCAGGCGCTACCGTCGTCCTGTGTACGAGCCCACCCAGCTGCGCACCTTCCTCGCCGTGGCCCAGACGCTGAGCTTCACCCGGGCCGCCGAGCGCCTCGGGCTGCGCCAGTCGACCGTCAGCCAGCACGTACGGCGGCTGGAGGAGGCGACCGGCCGGCCGCTGTTCACCCGGGACACCCACCGCGTGGCGCTGACGGAGGACGGTGAGGCGATGCTCGGGTTCGCGCGCACGATCCTGCAGGCGCACGAGCGGGCGGTGGCGTACTTCGGCGGGACCCGGCTGCGCGGTCGGCTGCGTTTCGGCGCGTCGGAGGACTTCGTGACGACCCGGCTGCCGGAGATCCTGGAGTCCTTCCGGCGTGAGCACCCGGAGGTCGACCTGGAGCTGACGGTCGAGCTGTCCGGGACGCTCCAGGCCCGGCTCGCGGCGGGCCGGCTGGATCTGATCCTGGCCAAGCGGCGCGGCGGGGAGAGCGAGGGGCGGCTCGTGTGGGAGGACGCCCTGATCTGGATCGGGGCGCCGGGACTTCGGCTGGATCCCGACCGCCCGGTGCCGCTCATCCTGTACCCACCGCCGGGAATCACCCGGGCGCGGGCCCTGGAGGCGCTTGAGGCGCAGGGCCGGGCGTGGCGGATCGCGTGTACGAGTTCCAGCCTGAGCGCGAACGTGGCGGCGGCCCGCGCCGGGCTCGGCGTGATGGCGCACACGCGGGACCTGGTGCCGCCGGGGCTCGTGCCGGTTCCGGCGCGTGCGGGGCTGCCGGAGCTCGGCGAGGTGGGCTTCGTGCTGCGCGCGGGGCGCCGGGGCGGCGCGGTGCAGGAGGCGGCGGACGCACTGGCGGAGGCGATCCTGGCGGGCGGCGACCGGCTGCACCGGCCCGGCTGAGGGGACCCGGCCGGTGCGGGTGCCGTGGCCCGTGGGGCGGCGGCCCGTGAGCGGCCCGTACAGATTCCGTGGAGATTCACGCCCCGCCGACGTACCGAGCGGTCGGTAACGGCCCCGCAACACCCGTGACTTGACTCCCCCACCCACCCTGACCTGTGGGAACACGGAATGTCCCGGCTTGGTGAAGGCCCTCCCGCCGGGCAGGCGGGTGGGGTACCGTCACCCGCGCCGTACGGAGCGCTACAACGAGCTTTTCCAGCCATCGAGCCGTCGAGGAGCAGGTCAGTGCGCGAGTTCACCGTGCCGCCCGTCGAGGCGGCGCCTCAGGTCGGCGGTCTGGCGGACGCCGTGTTCGAGCGTGCCCTGACGGAGCCGGACCGGATCACGTTCGGCCAGAAGGGCCCGGACGGCGAGTGGCGGGACGTGACGGCCGCACGGTTCCGGGACGAGGTCCTCGGCCTCGCGAAGGGGCTGGTCGCGGAGGGGGTGCGGTTCGGTGACCGGGTCGCGATCATGGCCCGCACCCGCTACGAGTGGACGCTCTTCGACTTCGCCCTGTGGACGCTCGGCGCGCAGCCCGTGCCGATCTATCCGACGTCCTCCGCCGAGCAGGTCTTCTGGATGCTGCACGATTCCGAGGTCACGGCCTGCGTGGTGGAGCACGAGGACCACGCGATGACGATCGGTTCGGTGGTCGACCGGCTGCCCCGGCTGCAGCGCCTGTGGCAGCTGGACGCGGGCGCGGTGGCCGAGCTGACGGCCGTCGGGGCGGAGATCGACGAGGACGTCGTGCACCGGCACCGGCGGGCGGTGACCCCGGAGACGGTGGCGACGGTCATCTACACCTCGGGGACGACCGGCCGCCCCAAGGGCTGCGTGATCACCCACGCCAACTTCATGTTCGAGACGGACATGCTGGTGGGCCGCTGGGAGTCGGTGTTCCGTTCCCGGCCGGGCGAGGAGGCGTCGACGCTGCTGTTCCTGCCGCTCGCGCACGTCTTCGGGCGGATGGTGGAGGTCGCGGCGGTCCGGACCGGGGTGAAGCTGGGGCACCAGCCGGTGATGGCGGCCGCGGAGCTGATCCCGGACCTCGCCGCGTTCCGGCCGAGTTTCGTCCTGGCCGTTCCGTACGTCTTCGAGAAGGTCTTCAACGCGGCGCGGCGCAAGGCGGAGCGGGAGGGGAAGACGGGCCCGTTCGACAAGGCCGTGGAGGTGGCCGTCGCCTACGCGGAGGCCCTTGAGCACAAGGCCTTCGGCACCGGCCCGGGGCCTTCGGCGGCGCTGCGCGTGCAGCACCAGTTCTTCGAGAAGACGGTGTACGCGAAGGTCCGCGCGGCCCTCGGCGGACGGCTGCGGCACGCGATGTCGGGCGGGTCGGCGATGGACCGCCGGCAGGGGCTGTTCTTCGCGGGCGCGGGGGTCACGGTCTTCGAGGGGTACGGCCTGACGGAGTCCTCGGCCGCCGCGACCGCGAACCCGCCGGAGCGGACGAGGTACGGCACGGTGGGGCAGCCCGTCCCGGGGACGACCGTCCACATCGCGGAGGACGGTGAGGTGTGGCTGCACGGCGGCCAGGTCTTCTCCGGCTACCTGAACGCGCCCGAGGCGACCGCCGCCGTCCTCAACGACGGCTGGCTGGCCACCGGGGACCTGGGCTCCCTCGACGAGGACGGCTATCTGACGATCACCGGGCGCAAGAAGGAGATCCTGGTGACCTCGGGCGGCAAGAGCGTCGCGCCGACGGGCCTTGAGGAGCGGGTGCGGGCGCATCCGCTGATCGCCCAGTGCATCGTCGTCGGCAACGACCGCCCGTACATCGCCGCGCTCGTCACGATCGACCAGGAGGCGGTGGAGCACTGGCTCGCGATGCAGGGACGGGCACCGCTCGCGCCGGCCGAACTCGTACGGGATCCGTCCCTGGAGACGGAGATCCGGCGGGGCGTGGTGGCGGCCAACACGCTGGTCTCGCAGGCCGAGTCCATCCGCACCTTCCGGATCCTCGCGCATCCGTTCAGCGAGGAGCACGGGCTGCTCACCCCGTCCCTGAAGCTCAAGCGGAAGGCGATCGAGCGGGCGTACGCGGCGGAGGTCGCGGCGCTGTACGGCTGAGCCGGGGGCGCAGCGCGGGAAGCGGAACGCTGAATGCGGGAGTGGAGAACGAGAAGCGGAATGCGGGAAGCGGAATGCGGGGCAGCCTGTGATCGTTGACGCTTGGAGTACCTACGCAAGACCCGCGACAACGTAAGGATCCCTCCCACGTGAGCACGGACAGCAAGGTTCCCTCGGTCACCCTGAACAACGGCGTCCGGATGCCGCAGCTGGGCTTCGGTGTCTGGCAGGTGCCGGACGACGAGGCCGCGGCGGCCGTGGCGACCGCCCTGGAGGCCGGCTACCGCTCCATCGACACCGCCGCGATCTACGGGAACGAAGAGGGCACGGGCCGTGCCGTCGCCGCGTCCGGGATCGCCCGCGAGGACCTGTTCGTCACCACCAAACTGTGGAACAGCGAGCAGGGCTTCGACTCGACGCTGAAGGCCTTCGACGCCTCGCTCGACAAGCTGGGTCTCGACTACGTCGACCTGTACCTGATCCACTGGCCGGTGCCCTCGAAGGACGCGTACGTCGACACCTACCGCGCGTTGGAGAAGATCCACGCGGACGGCCGCGCCAAGGCGATCGGTGTCTCGAACTTCCTCCCGGAGCACCTGGAGCGGCTGATCGGCGAGACCTCGGTCGTGCCCGCCGTCAACCAGATCGAGCTCCACCCGCAGCTCCCCCAGCAGGCCTCCCGCGAGGCCCATGCCCGGTACGGCATCGCGACCGAGGCGTGGTCGCCGCTGGGCTCGGGCAAGGGGCTCCTGGACGTGCCGGCGATCGTGGCGATCGGCCGCAAGCACGGGCGGACTCCGGCCCAGGTCGTGCTGCGCTGGCACCTCCAGCTGGGGAACGTGGTGATTCCCAAGTCGGTCACCCCGTCCCGCATCCGGGAGAACATCGACGTCTTCGGTTTCGAGCTGGACGCCGAGGACCTGGCGGCGATCGCCGCGCTCGACGAGAACCGTCGTCTGGGCCCGAACCCGGCGGAGTTCGGCGCCTGACCGTTCGCGCGACACCGTTCGCGCGCCGACGGTCGCGTGATGACGACGGCGTCGAGGTCCACGCGGACCTCGGCGCCGTTGTCGTACCCCCGGCATAGAGTCGACGGCGGATCTTGGAGCGGAGTGGCGAGTGAGGGAGTCGATTCGGTGAGTGGTGGTTCTCCGGTGCCCGTCGAGGAGGGCCTGTACCGCGTGCGGAACGTGGCCAGTGGGCTGCTTCTGGAGGTGTACGAGGGGTCGAGCCGAAGCGGCGCCAACGTGCAGCAGGGCGCCGAGAAGGGCACGCCCGGGCAGCACTGGCGCATCACGGCCGTGCCGAACGGCGGCGGGCTCTACCACCTGGTCAACGAGGCCAGCGGCAAGCGGCTCGACGTCGCCAACGCGTCCACGGAGAACGGCGCCAACATCCAGCAGTGGAAGGCGAACAACTTCGGTGCGCAGGAGTGGATCATCGAGCAGGATCTCCAGTCGCCGGGGACGGTCGCTCTGGTGAGCTTCATCAGCGGGCTGTTCCTGGAGGTCGCCGACGGTTCGAAGGACGACGGCGGGAACGTACGGCAGTGGGAGGACACCGACTCCCCGTTCCAGTGGTGGCGGTTGGAGCCGGTGTCCTGAGCCGCCGGGGTGCGGCGGACGGGCGCGTCGGTCCTCAGCCCTTGCGGGCGGTGTGGACCGTGCGGGCCGTGAGGTGGAACAGGTCCGTGCGGTGGTGCAGGGACAGTTCGTCGGCCGGGTCGAGGAGCCGGTCGAGCATCGCCCGGTCGTCCGCTTCGAGCCGGTCGCCGAAGCCGTCCCGGATCCGCCCGTAGTGGGTGAGGGCCAGCTCCCGTACGACCGGGGACACCGGCGCGGGAATGTCGGTGAGGAAGGTGCGGGTGCCGGCGGGGGTGAGGCCCGCGTCGGCGAGGAGCGCCCGCCAGTCGTCCGGCTCGTCCTTGTGCCCGGGGACCGAGGCGCGCATCTCGCCGAACCAGTCGGCGTTGGCTGCGTCGAGGCGCGCCTCCAGGCCCGGCCGGCCGAAGCCGATGTGCCAGGGCAGGTGCCGGGCGGGCAGCCCGCCCTCGACGAGCACCATCAGGCCGCCGGGGTTCAGCAGCCCGGCGAACTCCACGAGCGCGGCCCGCTGGTCGCCGATGTGGTGCAGGGAGTTGGCCGCCCAGATCAGGTCGGCCTTCCCCAGGTCGACGATGCCTTCGGGGAGTTCGGCGTGGAGGGTGGAGACCCGGGAGCCGAGGCCGCGTGCCTCGGCACGTTCACGGGCGCGGACGAGGAGTTCGGGGGTGCCGTCGACGGCGACCGCCTCGGCGGCCGGGAAGGCCTCGGCGAGGATGCCGGTGACGACACCGGGGCCACTGCCGACGTCGAGGATCCGGCGGACGCCCGGCACCGGGGCCAGCGTGCCGAGCCAGGCGGCGGCGTCCGCGTAGGCGGAGCCCTCCGTCTCGGCCTGTCGCTCCAGGAGCGGACCGAGCTCGTTCCAGTCCAGATGGGTGCCGTCGTGGTCGTGGCCGTGGGTGTGCTTGTGCCCGGGGGTGTGCCGGTGACCGTGCCCCTCGCCGTGGGGGTGGTCGTGGTGCGATGCGGTGTGCTGACTCATGGGTCCAGCGTGCGGCGCGTCGGCCCGGAGTGCGAGAAGTGTTGCCGTTTCGGCAAGAAGATCGATCCCGTGTTGCCCGGAACGTCATCCCGCCGTCTTGCCCGGAACCTGCCGGGAACCTGCCCGGAACGTCACACCCCGGCGCGGTGCTCCTGCGGGCTGACCCCTCTGACCCGCTTGAACGCGGCGCTCAGCGCGAACGCGCCGCTGTAGCCGACCTGACGAGCGACGGACTCGACGGTGACGTCGGTCTCCCGCAGCAGATCGGCGGCGAGCGCGAGCCGCCAGCCGGTCAGGTACGCCATCGGGGGCTCGCCGACGAGTTCGGTGAACCGGCGGGCGAGCGCGGCCCGGGACACGCCCGTCTTCGCGGCGAGCGACGCGACGGTCCAGGGGTGGGCGGGATCGTTCTGGAGGAGCCGGAGCGCGCGGCCGACCACCGGGTCGCCCATGGCCCGGTACCAGGCGGGGGCCTCGGCGCCGGGCCGGGAGAACCAGGCCCGGACTCCGGTGATGAGCATCAGGTCGAGGACCCGGTCGAGGACGGCGGTCTGGCCGGGTTCGTCGCGGGCGATCTCCTCGCCGAGGAAGGGCGTGAGCGGGCAGTGCCACTCCTCGGCGGGCAGGTGCAGCAGCCCCGGCAGGGCGTCGAGCAGCCGGCGGCCGACCTCGCCGTCCATCCGGTAGGTGCCGACGAGGAGCGTGGTGCCGCCGTCGGGGGCGTTGCCCCAGGTGCGGACGCCGAGCCGCATGGTCTCGGCGAGCGGCTCCCCGGAGAGGGTGGTGCAGTCGCCGTCGGGGCCGATCACGGCGCGGGGCGGGGCGTCGGGGGCGTCGGCGACGGTGTACGGCTCCGGACCGCGGGCGATGGCGATGTCCCCGGGCCGCAGCAGGACGGGTTCCCCCCTGTCGGGGGCGATCCAGGCCTCGCCCTCGGTGACGCACATCAGACAGATCGGGGCGCCGTCCTCGATGCGCACGGACCACGGCGGTTCCATGATCATGCGGAGCAGGAAGGCGCCCCGGGCGCGGGGTCCGTCGAGGAGTCCGGCGAGTGCGTCCATGGGTCGTAAGGGTAAGCGGCCGGGTGAGACGGACGCGTAGGGGCGTGAGACTGCGGAGCATGGGCTGAGGGGGCCCCGGGCGGGAGTCTTGAACCATGACGACGCAGACGAACAACTCGCAGACCACGCAGACCACTCGGAACACGGAGAACACGGAGAACACGGTGAGCGTTCAGGGCAGTGACAGCACGCAGACGGTTCTCGTCACGAGCGCCACCGGCAAGACCGGGCGGCGCGTGGCCGAGCGCCTCGCGGCGCGCGGGGTGACCGTGCGCGCCGGGTCCCGTACCGGCGCGACCTCGTTCGACTGGGAGGCCCCGGAGACCTGGGCCCCGGCGCTGCGGGGCGCGGACGCCGCGTACGTGGCCTACTACCCGGATCTCGCCGCACCCGGCGCGGTCGAGGCGATGGAGGCCTTCGGCCGGCTGGCCGTGGAGAACGGCGTACGGCGGCTGACGCTGCTGTCCGGGCGCGGAGAGCCCGAGGCGATCGTGGCGGAGGAGGCCCTGCGCGCGGCGGCCGAAGGGGCGGAACTGACCGTCGTGCGGGCCTCGTTCTTCGCGCAGAACTTCTCCGAGGGGCTGCTCGCGGAGGGGCTGGCGGAGGGCGTGATCGTCTTCCCGGCGGGGGACACGGCCGAGCCGTTCATCGACCTGGACGACCTCGCGGACGTGGTGGTCGAGACCCTGATGGCGGACGGTCACGCGGGGCGGGTGCACGAGCTGACAGGGCCCCGGCCCGTGGGCTTCGCGGAGGTGGCGGCGGAGATCTCGCGTGCCTCGGGCCGTCCGGTGGCGTACGAGGCGATGTCGGAGGCCGACTACGCCGGGCTCCTCACCGGGTTCGGGCTCCCGGCTCCGGAGGCGGCATGGCTCGCCGGGCTCTTCGCGACGCTCCTCGACGGCCACAACGCCTCGGTGACGGACGGGGTCAAGCGGGTCCTGGGCCGCGAGCCGCGCTCCTTCACGGCGTTCGCGGACGCGACCTGGGCGAGGGAGGAGGCCTGAGCCCGTTCCGCGCGGGACTCAGCCCCGACGGACGAAGCAGGCCAGCCGGTACCGGGGTTCGGCCCGGGGGCGGTCCTGGTCCGGGAGGACGGCAAGGGCGGCGGTGAGCGTCTCGGCGGTCGCCGGGTCGCCCGGGAACCAGGAGGCGAAGTGCCCGACACGCAGCTTCCGTACGGTGTCGCGCGGGGTGGCGCCCTGGCCGTACCCCGTGAAGTGGGTGCCGGGGGCCGGTTCGAGGCCGTGGGCGGCGGCGTGTCCGGTGATCAGGTCCGCGCGGTCGGAGGCCGCCGCGGCCGAGCGGTGCGGGCGGAGGATCTCGTCGATGTCGCTGCCGACGTCGTGGGCGGCGTCCTTGTCGACGGTGGCGACGAGGACGCCGCCGGGGCGCAGGACGCGGGCCGCCTCGGCGACGATCTCCGCCGCGAACGGCACGAGGTGCAGCAGCCAGACGGCGCCGACCGCGTCCACGGAGGCGTCGGGCAGCGGCAGGCGACGGGCGTCGGAGCGGACGACCCGGCCGGGTACGCGTCCGTCGGCGACCCGGAGCATGGCCTGGGCGGCGTCGGCCCCGTACACGCGCAGTCCGGGCCGGGTGAGCCGCTCGGTGACGAGGCCGGTGCCGCAGGCCAGGTCGAGCAGGGTCCGGGCGCCGGGCGGCACGAGCCGCAGGACGGCCTCGGCCGCCGCGCCGGCCCGGGGCACCCCGCCCCGGGTCCGGTCGTAGTGCGCTGCCTCGGCCTCGTAGTCGAGCACGGTCTCCGCCATGCCGATGATCGTACGAGAACGCCGAAGCGAGTGATCACGCGAGGAAGCAGAAGAAGGTGACCGTACGTCAGGCGGCGCCGTGGCCCGGGGCGATCCTCTCCACCCGCTCGGCGAGTTCGAAGTCCTTCTCGGTGACGGCTCCGCCGGCGGAGTGGGTGTTCACGGACAGGCCGACGGTGTTGTAGCCGAGGGTCAGATCCGAGTGGTGGTCGAGCTCCTGCTGGATCTGGGCCACGTGGACGACGAGCGCGGTCGCCGCGAAGTGGTCGCCGAGCCGGTACTCACGGGTGAGGCGGTCGTCTCCGACGGACCAACCGGGGAGCTCCCGCAGTCGGTCCTCGATCTCCTTCTGCGACAGCGGCTGTGTGGGCACGGCGGTGCTCCCTCCGGTCGGGTGGCGCGGGTGACGGACAGGGGTCCCAGGGGAAACTACCCGGGTCCCCCTCTGGGATACCGTCTGGCCATGACAACTGTCGTGAGCGACACGGGGGTAGGGCCGCTGCTACGCGGTTGGCGTGAGCAGCGGCGGTTGAGCCAGCTGGAGCTGGCGCTGCGCGCGGACTCCTCGGCGCGGCACATCTCGTTCGTGGAGACGGGTCGCTCCCGGCCCAGCGAGGAGATGGTGCTGAAGCTCGCCGAGCACCTGGAGGTGCCGGTGCGCGAGCGGAACGCGCTGCTGCTCGCCGCCGGATACGCGCCCCGGTACGCGGAGTCGCCGCTCGACGCCCCGCGGCTGGAGACGCTGCGGGAGGGCATCGAGCGGTTGCTGCAGGGGTACGAGCCGTATCCGGCGCTGGTGGTGGACGGCTCGTACACGGTGGTGGCGGCCAACCGGGGCATCGGGCTGCTCCTCGACGGGGTTGCGGAGCATCTGCTGACGTCGCCGCTGAACGCGATGCGGCTCACCCTGCACCCGGAGGGTCTGGCGCCCAGGATCCGGAATCTGCCGGAGTGGCGCGGGCACCTGCTGCACCAGATGGAGCGTCAGATCGGGCTCGCCCGTTCGGAGTCGTTGCGTGCGCTGTACGAGGAGGTGTCGGCGTATCCGCTGCCGCCGGGCGCGGACGCCGACGGCGCATCGGGCGCCCCCGGGCCTGAGGACGTGTACCCGTACTTCGCGCTGCCGCTGCGGATCGAGCACGACGGGCAGGTGCTGTCCTTCGTGTCGTCGATCTCGACGTTCAACACCCCGCTGGACGTGACGGTCGCCGAGCTGGCCATCGAGACGTTCCTCCCGGCCGACCCGGCGACGGTCGCCTACCTCCAGGCCCTGCCGCCGTTCAGCGGCTAGGTCGTCTCCGTCAGGCAAGATCCGAAGGAGACGGCCCAGCGGCGACGGCCCGCAGGGCCGCCCACTGGGCGAGGGCGAAGCCGCCGACGGTGGCCGCCTGCATCGGCGTCCACACCAGGCCCGCGGTGGTCGGCTCCAGCCAGGCGACGAGGGCGACGATGCTGAGGACGGCCCAGAGCGCGTTGATGTCGACGACGAGCTTCACGCCGAGCGCCGGGGGCTGCGGGCGGCTCGCGAGCCAGGCGACGCCGGCGGCGTACACGGTGAGCAGGATGCCGAGTTCGAGCAGGAGCCCCTCGTCGACCCCGAGGAACTCCCCCAGCTGGCCGGAGGCGACGGCGTAGGCGATCCCGTTGGCTCCGGTGACGACGGCGTCGAGGGCGAGGAAGCGGCGCACCGCGGACTGGGGTCGGGTGGTGCGGGCAAGACCTGCGAGCAGGGCCTGGGACATGACGGATCACCCTCCATGGGGGACGTTCGCGCTGGTGGTGGGCCCGGAGCCCGAGCGGAGTGCGCCGCCCGGGTTCCGGTGTTCATGAGCATGCCGGGCGGGGCGGAGGGGGTCGATTACGTGCGAGGTAATGCGGCCCGTCTTGCGGGCTCGCTCACACCACCCGCTCCCCCATGTACTGAGGGCCACAACGTTCGCTGAAGTCCGCCTACGTCCGCTGGGTGTCGCCGCGCGTGGCTCCCCGTCTGGCTCCCCGAGCCGGCAGGGAGCCGCTCCTGGCCGTCAGGCACACCACGCCCTCCGCCCCTCCGGGGCTGGGAGCGGCCTGGAACACTGCAGAGCACGCGGCTCCGCCGGCCCAACCATCCGGTCACTCGAAGTCCCAGCTCAGAACCAACTTCTGTCCAGTGAAGCCCCATTGTCAGTGCTCCGTGACAGCCTGTCCTGCAATGAACGGCACCATCGGGAGGGGTCCCAACTTGCAGACTGAGAAGGCGCTCAAGAGCTGGCTCACGCCTGAGCAGTACGCCGCTGCGGTGGCGCCGGAGCCGGAAGTACTGGCCTTGGCCGGCGCGGGTTCCGGCAAGTCCCGCGCGCTCGCGGGAAGAGTCGCGCACCGCATCGCCACCGGGTCTGCCCCCGAGTCGATCGTCGCGTTCACCTTCACGGAGAAGGCGGGCGAGCAGATCAAGACCCGCGTCGCGGCCGCTCTCCAGGAGTGTGGCCTGGACCCGCTCCTTGTCGGTGGCATGTACATCGGGACCATCCACGCGTGGTGTCGCCGTGTTCTCGGTGACATGGACGCCCGGTACCGCCAGTTCGATGTCCTCGACGAGATGCAGTTCCGGATCTACCTGATCTCTCGGTACCCCAAGCTGGCGATCAACGCGGTTCGCGATGCCCACCCCACGGCCAAGGGCGCCCGCCGCGGATACTTCGAGGCGCTCAAGCAGATCAGCCGCGCGTGGCAGATGATGAACGACGAGCTGCTGGACCCGCAGCAGGTCGCCGGCGAGGATCCCGAACTCGCGGCCGTCCTGGAACGTCTGCGATCCAACATGGAAAACGACCACTTCATCGACTTCTCGCTGATGCAGCGGCTCGTCGTGGAGGCCCTCGAATCTGGAGACCAGGGGGCGGTGCAGGCACTCGCCCCGCTCCGCCACGTGCTCGTGGACGAGTACCAGGACGTGAACGTGGTCCAGGAGCGACTCATCGCGCTCATGCACGAGCACTCCGAGACCCTGTTCGTCGTGGGCGACGACGACCAGGCGATCTATGGATGGCGCGGCGCCGACGTGACGAACATCCTGGAGTTCGACAAGCGCTACCCCAAAGCCTCCGTGCACAAGCTGCTCACCAACTTCCGTTCCACGTCCGCCATCGTCGAGACGGCGGGAGACTTCGTTGCGGCAGAGGTGGGCGCGATGCGGCTGCCGAAGGTACTCCGGGCACACGCCAACCACAGCCCGCGGGAGTTCGCCGTCCAGCAGTACCCCAGCAGGCAGGAAGAAGCTGCCTTCGTCGCCGACCGCATCGAGAGCCTTCTCGGTACGGAGTACGAGGAGCCCGACGGCACCCGCAGGGGGCTCACCCCTGCGGACTTCGCCATCCTCATGCGCTCTACGAACACCGAGGAACAGGACGAGACGAAGCGACACACTGCCTTCGTCAACGCACTCTCCGCCCGGAACATCGTCTACGACCTGGACTCGGGTGCGCAGCTCTTCGATCGTGCTCAGCCGGCCGCTCTCCGCAACGCCTTCGAGTTGATGCGGGACGGCACCCCGGACCGGAGTCAGGTCGATCACCTGTTCCACGCCGAGCTCTCGAAGGCGTTTCCCCTGGCTCAGCTTGAGCGGGTAAGGCGCGTCTTCGCCGACTGGGGGCGACGCATCCACATGCCCATCGCGCCGGGTGTGCCCCGTCAGCGGCTCTTCCCGCAGAAGCTCCTGCACGACCTGCTGGAATCCCTGAACGTTGCCGCCAGCGGCTTCGACGACGGTGTCATGACGGACCTGGGAACGTTCAGCCGCATCATGCAGGACGTGGAGTCGGTCTACGTCTCCATCGACAGCAAGTCCCGCTTCGGGGAGCTCCTCAACTTCCTGCAGAACGTGGCCGGCACTGGCTACGACACCGACGGACAGATGATGACCCGGCCCGACGCCGTTTCCGTCTCCACCGTCCACAAGGCCAAGGGGCTGGAGTTCCCGGTGGTCTTCGTCGTCGACGTTGAGGCCAACCGCTTTCCCGGCCGGCGGCACAACTACGACGGCTGGATCCCCGCGGCTCTGATCCAGCAGGCGCTGGACAACGGCTCGTACCAGACCGGGACCGCCGGTGAGGCGCGGCTCTTCTACACCGCGATCACCCGTGCCGAACGCCACCTCTACGTCACCGGTTCCGCTCAGCTTCCCGGTGGCAAGCGGCCGGCGCGGGTTTCCCCCTTCGCGGCCCGCCTGACGCATGCCGAGATCCGGCGTGACCTTCTGGAGTCTGGTGCGCCTCCGCTCGTGGCACCTCCCGCTGCCCAGCCGCGACGGCGTGGCGACGAGTCCGTGCTCCCGACGACGTACTCCCAGATCCACACCTTCATGCGCTGCCCGCACGCCTACAAGCTCAGCGTGGTCAACGGCTTCTCGCCGCACATTCCGGAGCTCTTCGGGTTCGGGCGGGCGGTACACGCTGCAGTGGGCAAGCTGCACCAGGCCTACACCAACAGCAGTGCGCCCACGCCCGACGAGGCCCGGTCCATCGCGGAGGACCTCTTCCATCTCAAGCATGTCTCGCCGAGTTCGGACCCGGTCAACCGGCCGGGCGCCTACGAACGTGCTCTGCAGAAGTCTTCGGACATCGTGGCTGACTACGCCAAGGACTACGCCGAGGACTTCGAGACGAAGCGGCAGGTCGAGCTTCCCTTCGAGATCCCCGTCACGGGTGCCGTCATCTCCGGCGCCATCGACCTCCTGCTCAGCGTCGACGACACCGACAAGATCCAGGACGCCAAGGTCGTCGACTTCAAGACCATGCAGGGCGGCCCGGACGCCGTGAACAACCCGGACCTCCACTGGGAAGACCTCTCGCTCCAGGTGCAGCTGTACGGCCGCGGAGCCGACCTGGTCCACGGAGCCAACGCCCGCACGGGCGCGGTTCACCTCCTCAAGGACAGCCAGAGGATCGACGTGCCCGTCGACCAGGACGCCGTCGACGCGGCGGTCGCCAACGTGGAGTGGGCGGTCAACCGCATTACCGAAGGCGACTTTCCCCAGCGCGCATCCGAGAGGAAGTGCGACGGCTGCGACTTCGTCCAGCTGTGCGCCCAGAAGGTAGAGGACTTCGCCACCTCGAAGGTGCCGCCGGAGCTCCACCTGCCGGACGGGACCGGAGGGAAGGTCTTCCGCCACATCGCCGCGTTCTCGCAGACCGGGCCCGGATGCTGATCGAGTAGGGGAAAAGCAGTGTGGGGCCGCCAGCACCGAGGCGGCCCCACGGGCAACTGCCCATGCGACTACTGCGGGCCCGCCGGGGCCTGGAGCGCTGGTGAAGCTCGGCGCGGCCCCTTCTTGAGAACTTCGAGCGCGCTCTGAACCTCTGCGTCGCCGTCATCGCGGCCAACCGCTGTGCGGTACGCGTAGGAGATCACGGAGAGGTCTTCGTCGGCGATCTTCCAGGGGGACGTGCAGTGGAGATTTCCTCCAGAGGCGACAGGCTCGACTCCAGTGCGGTCGAGATGGATGGAGTGCACGACCACCAGCGCGTTGGCCGGGTAGTACTTGCGCTGCTTCTCCACCTCGGCCCTGGTGAGGATCACGTCGTGGCCAGCGGACGTCGTCCCCTTCACCTCGACATGCAGTCGCTCGTCTCCTCGCTTGAGCAGGAGGTCGAAGGACTCCCGTGTACCGACGTCCTGCACCTTCCACCCCTGCGCCGCGAAGAACGCCGATGCGACGTTCACGCTGCGGCGCTCGATCGCCTGCCGTTCGGCGCTCGTGAGCCTGTAACCCTGCCCGGACCGACCCGTCCGGGAGGCGCCCCGCCCGCGGCGTCCAGCAGTAGCCGCCGCGCTGCGCTCCGCCTCCAGAACTTCAGGTGACGGATCGCCAGGGATGTGTGGAGTCAGGCGCTCGGCTGCGTAGACCGTCTGAAGCAGACCCAACATGTAGCACAGGTCCGCCAGAAGCCGCTCCTGCGCCGGCAGCGCCTCACGTGAGTACTCGATCGCCACGACGTTTCCCGGCTCGTAGCCACGCCCTAGCGGTGTGCGCGCGTCCAGACGGATTTCCTCGCAGAGATCGGTGCGGGTGGCCATCTTCTCTGCGAGGAGCGGACGAGCCCATCCGACCCTGGCTCTGAGGTCTTCGATCCTGCGCGCCTTGAAGTCGCCGCCTGTCCACACCGTTGTGCCTTGGTTCAGGGACAGGTAGACACGATCGCCAGTGCCGCTGAACAGGTACACGACGTACCAACCAGTTGTGGCACTTGGCGACATCACCGGGTCACAGACGCGAACCCACGGGACCTCAGTCTTGAGGCCGGTACCGTCCCGCCCTTCAATGCCCAGCATGTCCCTTGTCACCCCTAGAGCCTCAGCCAAACCGGCGGACTGCTCCCGCAAGAGATCCGGTATTTCCTGACGGATGCAGACCCCTCGCTTCTGCATCTCCTCCGTGTTCTGGGCCGTCCATGCGCCCTGCAGGTCAAGGACCTTGCTCAAGAGATCGTCCACACATGTGAGCGTAGACCTCCCCTCGGACACCGGGGTGGGAAGGACGTTCTTCATGCCGATGCACCCTCCTGCTGCTTGTTGCGGAGGAAGTGGCGGGCCTCCCCTCCAGCCTCAGGCGCTTGCTGCTAATCCAGGTCGCAGCGGCCAAGGAACGGTGACTGCCGGTGGGTGTTGGTGCCTATGGGCCGCCCTCGCACGGCCCATAGACGGCCCAGCATTGATCGGTACGGGGCCTGCCGTTCGGCCGACAACCAGCAAATTCGCTCGCGTCCGCCTGGGCCTCAGCCGACGACAGCCAGCCACGACGGCGGGCCTGCCGAACGACCAGGCGCGCGTGTTCCTCGCTCCACCCCCACCGGCCTCAACCACGCTGCCTCTGCGTTGTGTCGAGCAGGTCGAGCACCGCGCCCCCATCTCTGCTGGCCGCACTTCCACCTGAAGGCCGCTCGCTCAGCACAGCCACAACTGATCACCGGCGACCGTGACCTGCGGCCGCCTAACCGACCAACGCTCTGACCTGCTGCTGAGCTGTCGGCAGTTGTCGACGTTGGTCATCGTTGAGCGCCCTTCCACGGCCCGAGGACGGCCCGGGAGGGCGCTCAGGTGTACGGCGACAGGCCTTGGCCGGGTTGCCTCACGCGCAACGCCGGGGCTCGGCATACCGCCGCTCAGACACGAGCGTGACCAGCGTGTGAAGTGCAAGGGTCAAGGCCCCTGGAAAGCTTCCATATGCCTCCAGGTACTGTCCAGAGGGTTCAACCAGGAGCTCGTCAGCCGCCGTCATCAGGGATTCGAGTCTGTCCTTTTGTAGGCGTTGCAGCACATTATCAGTTTCAAAATGAAGCATTGAGAAGCGGTTGGCAACGGACTCGTTAAATTGCTGAAGGTCGTCAAGTTGAAAGGTGAACGGGTAAGTCATCAGGGCCTTCGTGCATTCCTCCTGCGTGCGCCTCAAAAGTGTTCTACCTTCGCCCCCCTGAAGGAATGTATCTATGTGGGCAACCTTGGCATCCTTGGCATGGAGGCCAACCACTAGGTGGGGTGCATTGACAAGCAGACGCTTCTTCTTGCGTGGTCCTGCGATTTCGTTAACGAATTCTATGTATCCATTAAGTGCTAGGACCTGCTTGATTGGCCCAGATCCGGGCGTCCATTCTATTATCCAACTTCCGTAGTGCTCGGTGAAGGATGTCACGATTCCATCGCGCAATTCGGGCGTGAAGCAGATTCGATCGACCATGCAGAGTGGAAACTCTATGCCGGCCCCGTGGAATTCCTGAGTCAGCGCGGTGTAATTAGGTCCGACCGTATTTTCGCATGCGAGGACGCAAAGACTGTCGCAGTCGTCCCTCTTCCTGCGTGCTGTTAGCGCTTTGCGGAGATCCCCTGTGAAATCTTCCAAGCCTCGCTCGGTGAGCGCCATGGTCAAAAGGCGTACGTCGGGGCTACATATAGAGTTTACGAGTTCCTCAAGGTTCTTCGAGTCTACGACCCTGAAACTGCTGCCGAGTTCGACTCGATTGCGATCTCGGCCGCCCGCCAGCGAGGGGAACTCGTGTACATATGAACCGGCCCTTTGTATGCCTTGGACAAGCTCCCAAGATATGCTCGACGCCCTGTGGGCTAGGGTAATATCGAAATGCCGGGCCGTCAGCGGAATTATTAGGCCAAGGCCGAGTGCGCCTGCGCCAATGTGAACGTGTCGCATCGGCGTCGCCTCCGCGATTCGCTAGCAGTCAATTACTGGCATTCGGTCAGAGTACTCTTCCCCGAACTTTGCGAAGGCTTCAACTGTCTCGCTGCATTGGTTGCACTTTTCCACATGCTCGCGAATACTGCTAAGCTGGCTTTCAGGGAGGCGACCAAATGCGAATTCCCTAAGCGTGCCCGGCTCCTTGTGGCTCCGGGCTTCCCTCCGTCGACGTGTTACCGCAGCGTGCATTTCTTGAAGGTCGTGGTCCCCGGTGTTTTCCTCGCTCATTCGGCTGTGACCCTCATCGTTCGACGCCGTAGGTGAGCGCTTGAAAGTGGGCACGCTACCTCCACTTTAGTTGGGCCATGGAGCATCAAGGGACAATCCGCTTCTTGTGAGGTAAAGGCCATGTGTATTCACGGCCTGACCGCTGAGTGTCGCGATAAGTCACAGCGGCTACAGGTAACCTCATGATGCCACTCCAGAGTTGCCTCTTGCGTGTGGCAATCGACACACGCAACTGTGGGTGTCCGCGCTATACCCCAGATGCTCACTGGTGTCGAGATGGTCGTATGGAGTTCTTGCCTTCAGCTTGCGCTTGAGATGGGAGAGACGCATCTCGGGATTTCACGATCACTTGCGCCCTGAGGTCGGCGGAGCGGCTTTGGACTGGATCTGCTTTGGGGCGAGTGATCATGGCCCCGTAAGCTTCCAGCGCGTCGGGCAGTCTGTGGACCTGCCCGGCAAAGCACGACGTTGGGGCCGTGATCTTAGAGGCTCGCCCCGACGTGGCTGCCTAAAGCTGTGGAGCCGACCGGCCCAGCCACAGAGAGTGTCCCCCACTTCATGCCCGCAGCCGCGAGCGCGCCGCCGGGCGCGGCCAGCCGGGGCGAAGACAGGAGGCAGGCCGCGCCGCAGAGGCGGCGCGCGCCCGCGCTGTGCGCGGGCCATGATCAGCCAGAGAAAGCTGCCGTGCTGGGCTGCTGCACACCCCGTGCAGCGAGCGAGGCCCGAACCTTCGTCCGGGCTTCTCGCCCGTCCACGCTCTGCAGGATTCGAATCCCGCCCGGAACCTCTGGACGGAGATCCTAGGAACTCTAGGGGAACTCGACCTCCGCCGGCCGCGCGGGCCGGTCGGCGGGCTTGTCGATGCCGAGACTCCCCCGCGGCGCGCACACGTCGCACATCTCCAGGTCCGTGTACTCCTCGACCGCGCCCATCACACCGTCGAGGTCCAGGAGCTCCCCGGCCCCACACCGGGCCCTGAGGCCGCAGTTTCCCCGGTGGAGCATCGAATGGCCTTCGAGGGTCTGGGGCGCCGAGACCACCCACGCCTGCTCGCGGCGCGCGACCTCCCGGCGCCGCTTCTCCTCGGCGTCCTGGGCCTCCAGCTCGTGGATCTCCCGCTCGGTGACCGCGGCCTGGTAGCGCAGCCACTCCAGCAGCGTCCGCTTCTTCTCCAACCGATCGGCTATCGGCATCCCCATGGCGGAGTCCCTGCTCACGCCGCCCCGCCGCCGGCGGCGCTAGCGGCGTCCGGCTGGGCCTTCGGGTGAAGCTTCAGCTCCAAACGAGCCTTCACCAGCCCCGCGTCCTTCTCCAAGGTGGCCCAGTACGGGTGTGTGGAAACGGCGACCGACAGCTCCCGGACGAGGTCCCACAGGCGCTTCTCCTCGGCCTCCTGCTCCGGCGTGTATCCGGGGGACGCGTCGCGGCCGCCCGTGACCTCTCCCGTGTGCGGGTGCGCTGTACCGGGCCAGCCTGGCAACGGCTCCACAGACCAGGGGAGAGCCCGGCACAGGGCCGTGTACTCGGCGCGGGCCTGGTGGAGACGCTGCTGGGTCTCGATCAGGTCATCAGGGAAGGGAGGGGTGTCAGCCACACTCGAATCAGACGTCTGTTCGATTATGTGGATGGTCCACGCCCCGACTCGCGGAAACCACCTGTGCCGAAGCGCGATAGGTGTCACCAAGGCAGGCCTGTTGTCACTGGGCCGTCGAATTAGTCGAACGGGGCGGTGTCAGGTTCCCAGCCAGGGTCTTGCTCGTAGTCGCTGAAGCGCTCCATGGTCATTCCGGCCAATTCGAGTTCGTCTCGTGACAGGTCAAGCCCACAGGGCAGACAGGTGAACTGGCGGGGGAGGAACCACTCCCCGTCATGCGGGTCACCAGATGTCCACTCCCGGCCGCGGACACTGCCTTGGCTATTGCAGGCGGGGCAGGTCATGGGCAGACTCAGCCCCCAGATCTCCGCAGAGGCGAGGCTTGCCTTGAGGGCCTCGCGATCGGGCGTACTGTCGAGGCGGTGTGTGAAGTCGCTCCCCGCCTTCCGGGCTTTCCGGATCTTCATGTCGTAGCGGAGCTGCTGCTCTCCGATGGACGTCTCCACGATCTGCTCGCTCAGGGCGTGGTGTGGTCCCCAGAAGGACTCGGAAGTCCGGGACATCGCGGGAAGGAGCTGTTCCACGCACAAGATCCCAGCGGTCAGCAGCTGCCGACAGTCGCTGGGAGTGGCCGAACCCATATGCGTGAGTCCGTTGCGGTTGTCCCGGAGCGCGACCAAGTCATCGCTCCTCTGGAACGGCTTGCCGAGCCGGGTCTCTGCGCGTTCCATGGCTATTTTGCCGCCGATGGTGTGCGGCTTGTGGCGAGTCTTGCTGTCGCTGAGTGCAAGCCGGTTGGCGTCGGTGAGCCGTTCGTTCGGCATGAGGAGTGCTTCGTCGATCGAGGCCAGGTACGACTTGCAGAGATGTTCAATGGCGACTGCCATGTGGTGGATAGCGAAGTCGGAGTCGTCTGGGCCAGCGGAATCGGAATACGAGTCGAGCGCTGTTTCGGCCCACCGCCGGGCGGAGTTGAAGAGATGATCGTGGGTCTCAGACACCTGACAGACGATAGAACACGGCCCCCGTGGGGTACGGCTGCGACAGATGCCCGTCCGCTGACTTCAGCATGCCTCCTGCTTCGCGTGCGCTTGGTGACAGGTAGCGCGCCAATCTGGTGACAACCGGCGTGCCTTGCGGGGCCCCTCTGCCAGGTCAGTGGGCGCCGGTGGTGACACCTATCGTGCTTCGGCACACCACCACTCGCACGGCCCAGCATCAGCAGCCCGGACACAAGGGCCCGCCTTCGTTTCGAAGGGTGTTGCCCTGTGCGTTGGTGTGCTCCGGTGCAGTCTCCCGAGACTAGGGGCGGACGTACACCGCAGTGGCGTCATCGTGCGGCTTGCTGCGTGGCCAGTGGGTCATGGAGGCATCCGTCAGCTCCGCTTCACGGACTCGCCTGATCAGCGACTCCGGCCCCTGGTCTTCGAGGATGTCGAGGCACCCCGTCCAGTCGGTCAGGGCGAACGTCTCCGTCAGCCGTGCAGCTCCATCTGTCAGGAGGGCCGCCCGCACCACATCCTCCCTGGGGCAGGACCCGAACAGGGCCGCTTCGGCGGCTCGCGGGTCTGCCGCTGCTACCCAGTAGCCACCCGGGCGGTTCCGGAGCGCTCGCTCCGCCTGCACAAGGAGGGAGTGGAGCTGGCGCCGCTCGGCAGAGCCCGGCGGTGCGGCGTTCATGGCGGCCCGATCCTCCTGGGCCACGGACGCCAGCCGGTCATCCGAGATCGCCTCCACCGAGTGCCCGCGCTCAAGAAGGAGGGTGCAGTCACCCAACACGAGCCATTCGACGGCATCCTCGCGCACCCGGAGCGCAGCAACCGTTGCCGAGGGGGAGAGCGCGTCTTCGACGGCGCAGGTGCCACGATGCAGGTCTGCTGTATGGGCGATCGCCAAGGCCAGGGCGTCCTGGAGCGTCTCACTGCTGCTTGCTGCGGAGCGCAGCGCGGCCCCCAAGGTCCTGGCGAACCACGAGACGCCATGGACACACGGGGGACGTAGCGCGTCGGGCATGCCGGCGCCGTCCAGGAGTACGGCCACGCCGTCATCCCAGATCGCGAAGTCCTCGTTTTCGCGACCTGGGCGACCGCTGCTAAATGCCTCGACACGCATGTCAGGCTGCCTCGTGAAGCAGCACGCCGCTTGCCGCTCGGCTCGCCTTCACCGACTTATCTTCGGGGGCGTAGTCGCACGCCACGACCATGGAGAACGGCGACGTGCCCACCTCCTCGTAGAGAGAGGCCAGATTCGCAGTCAGGTAGTGGGCAACGCCCAGCGACCCGACTGCGTGTACTCCAGCGATCAGGATGAAGGTCCCCTGTCCGTCCGGCCGAGGAAGCCTTCCCAGGTAGGCCACATCCGCCGGCGCCGCGCCCTGTGGGTCGTCACTCGGCGACGTATAGGCCTTGCCGCTCTCTCGCTCGACGAGAGCCCATCGCCCATCGGGCAGAGTCTCGAACGAAAGCCGGGGGTCCAGGCTGAGCGCGGCAGCAGCTGCGGCAGAGGACTTCGGTCCACAGACGACGACGAGATCATCACGGTTGAGGTCGATCTCTCCCGAGACCGGGATGTACTGGAGCTCTCCTTCGAGCTGGAGGCTCTGGGCCAGGGCCAGCATCTTCTGTCCCGTGGAACTGTCTTCCACCGCCACGTACTCCCGCTCACCGGGCCGCGTCGGCACAGCCACCTGCACGTGCTGGGTCCCGAGGAACGCGCGCTCCGGACGCGGTCCGGCGTCCTTGAGCTGGGCGACGCGTGCTCGGCTCACACCCATGAGCTTTGCCACGTCGGCCATTGAATGACCGTTTTTCCGCAGCCACGCGATGCTCTCTTTGCGCATGCGTGAGGTCTCGATGACAGCGGCTTGCAGCTCTGTCATGAGATCAGCAGCAGCTTTGGCGCGCAGGGCGTGGTCCTGCATCGCCGAGACCCGCCGAACTTCCTCGATCAATGTCTGCCTCGCGTATCGGTTCAGGGAGTACCTCTCAGACCCCATGTTAAGGGGGGGTTGACATCAACCGCCAGCCACCGGCATGCTCTGTGGCAACCCCCCCTTAACAGGAGTGGTTCCGGACGGCTCGGGTGGTAACCCCCCCTTGCCAGGTGCTCGACGCCCGGAGAGCTCCGCGAAGGCGGGTCGGCTCGATGGAAGCGACTGATGGCTTGAGAACTCAACAGAGCGCGATCTGGCGGGGTGAAACTCCCCGCCCCTGCGGCGGCCAGGTAGGGCCGCCCGGCGGCACCTTGCTCCTGTGCAGCTCTGGAGACCATCCGACTGGATCATCCCTCCCCTTCTGGGAGGTCAGCCGCTCGGATGCCACCTGGCACACGGCCGCCCTGCTGGCGTCAGAGCAGTGACGATGACGCACCCGATCCGGCTCGGGGCGACGGCCTGTGGCAACAGGGCCTTCGTGAAGCCTCTGCCCTGCTTCTGTGACCTGCGGGAGCCCTCAATGCATCGACGAAGACCCTGGGCGCCGTCCCTGCCCGACCGGCACGACGGCCACGCCCACCGAGTCACCTAACCTCCGGAGCCACTCGGCTGCGGCCGGTTGCCTCCTCCGCCCGTCCGGCCCCGTTCACGGGTTGCCGTACGGGCGGAGTGGCGGGGAGCCGGAGAGATTCCCTGGTTCTAACGGCGAGACCCCCCGGTGTTCGAGCACCGGGGGGTCGGTTCGGGCCGTTCCTGTCTGAGAGGAACACACCCAATGTTGTCCATCGCTGCACTTCAGGCCGTTGTTACGGCCACCCCGTTCGATGGTGAGCCGTCGGACGCCGAGCTGGACGTGATCGAGCTGGAGATGCCGCTGATCCTGGCGGACGTCGAGCTGCTCGACGCGGTGATCAACACGCTGGACCGTCCGGCGACCAAGCTGGACGAGCGGCGGATCCGCCGGGCCCGTCACCGGGTCGTGGCGGCCCGCCGGGACCTCACCAACCGCGCCGCCCTGGCCATGACGGGCGGTGCCGCGTGAGGGCCCGGACGCTGGCGGACCTGTCCGCCCCGCTGCTGGCGCTGCGGCTGTTCGGCGCGGAGTTCGCCCACATGCCGGCGCCGACGGTGGAGGTCTCGCCGATCTACCCGGAGCGGCTGGAGCTGTCGTTCCACGACGACTTCGCCGCCTTCGAGGCGTGGCGCGAGGCCCTGAACATCGCCCCCGAGTCGGTCGTTCACCGCGTTCAGCTCGGCGGTCAGACCGGCGTCCTGCGCGTTCACGCGACGTTCGCCGGGGCCGAGCTGATGCTGATCGGCTACGCGAAGGTCCCGGCCCCGGTGCCGGTGCTGGCGGGTTCGGGGGCGGTCTCGTGAACGGTGTTCAGATCCGTTCAGCGGAGCGGGCCCTGTCGGTGGGCACGTGGCTGATCGTGTCCGGCGCGATGCTCTACTCGATCCTCACCGTCACCCCGCTGATGCGGGCGCACACGCCGGATGAGTGGGACTGGACGGCGCCGATTCTGCCGCTCGTGGTGGACGCGGCGGTCGTCATCGTGGTCCGTCTCGACTCCGTCCTGGCCCGTCTCGGCGGGAATGGCGGCAGGTGGCCGGTCGTGCTGCGGTGGATGACCGGCTGCATGACCCTGGCCCTGAACGTCGCAGACTCCGCCCTCAAGAAAGACCTGGTCGGAGTAGCGGTGCACGCGGTGGCACCGCTGCTGCTGATCGTCACGGCGGAGACCGGTCTGGCCTACCGCCAGGGGATCACAGAGGCACTGAACGCGGCGCATGAACGTGAACAGGCCGAGCGACAGCAGCGGGAAACGGCCGCTGCCGAACGTGCCGAGGCGGACGAGCAGCGGACCCGCGAGAAGCGGGAGTTCGACGCTCGGATGGCGCGTGAAGAGCGCGAGCACGAGGCTTCCCTGGCCCGTGAACAGTCCGACCGTGAGGAGCGCGCACGGCGTGAGGAGCGCGAGCGGATCGAGGCCGCCGAGCAGGCGGAGCGGGCCGCGCGTGAACGCCGTGAGCGGGAGCGTGAACAGCAGCAGGCCGAGCGTGAACGCCTTGAACGCGAGGCCGCCGCACGCGCCGAGCAGGCACGTCGGGAGCGTGAGGAGCGGACCCGGCGTGAACAGCGCGAGCAGGCCGAGCGCGTCGAGCGTGAACGCGCCGAACTCCTCGCCGCCGGTCCGGCGCAGAAGAAGCAGGGCGAGGAGCAGGCCCGTAAGACCGTGGCCGCCGCCTACACGGCGGGGGTGCCGGTGCGGCAGGCCGCCGAGCTGTGCGGCTGGTCGATCGGCTGGGTCTCCAGCCGCTACCAGGAACTCCGCGACCAGGCTTCCGCCCGGTCTCTTGAGGGGGCTGCGCAGTGATCCCCGTCTACCGCTGGCGCCTGGCCCCTGAGGGTTTGGCCACCTTCCGGCAGCTCCGCACCCTGGGGCTGCGGCCGGGTGGTCAGCCGGTGGTGGCCCAGCTCGAACGTCCCCGCCGCCGGCGTGAACCGCTGGTCGCTTTCCTCTACCGCGTCGACCTGGCCCGGCCGGTCCGGCCGATGACGCCGGCCCGGTGGGCGGCCCTGGAGCGGGCGAACGCGGCCCGGCGGATCTGCCCCGAGTGCGGACGGGACGCCGGGTACCGGATCCCGTCCTCGCTCGGCATGTGCGTCCCGTGCGCGGACGCTCCCCAACTCGCTGCCTGACCTGGAGGTTCCTCGTGAACACCAAGATTCGGCTCCACAACACGATCATGGCGAGCGCGGGACTCGCGGCCGTCGCCTACGGCTTCTGGGTCGCGCTGCGGCTGGACTCCTACGCCGTGCCGCTCTGGCTGTCGGCGTCGTGCGGCTACGCGATCGCCTCCGGGCTGATCACGCTCGCCTCCCTCGCGGCCCACTCGCTCAGCGAGTCGACGTACGGGTGCACGATGCCGGGCTGCACGTTCTCCGCCCGCCTGCGCTGGGCCGGTCCGGCCGAGCACAGGCGCTGGCAGGAAGCCGCCGCCGCCCACCCCGACCACCGCATCCCCCGTCCCTGAGCCGGAGGTTCACCATGCAGAACGAGCAGCCGCAGGGCACGCACCACTACGTCCTGACCCTGGACCTGCCCGGCCGGGAGATGGCGACCTGGACCGGCACGGTCACCCCCGGCACGGCCGACACCCGGTACGACGTCTACGTCTTCCTGAGGAAGCACGTGACGGCCGACCGCCCGGACTTCGCCCGCGCCAACGTCACGTTCTTCGCGTTGGAGTCCAACGCACTCTGACCTGCACATTCACAAGGGCCCGGCCGCTTCCTTCCACAGTCCCGGCCGGGCCCTCTCGTCTCCCTAGGGAGGTAGCAAGCATGACCGATGTCAGCATCGAGCCGGTAGTGGGCGAGCAGGCCCCGCCGGACGTGCCCCAGTCCCCGCCGCCCGCCACCACCGAGACGGTGGCGCCGGCCGAAGCGGTGCAGCACACGGCGGGTGGGTGGCCGGTCGTTCCGCTCGCCCTGACCGGCGCGAACGCCACGGTGACGCTCCTCGCCGGGGCCGCCTTGGTCGGCGGGCCCATCGCGGCGGCCGTCGCCGCGACCGGCGCCGTCGTTCTGGGCGCGATCACCGCCCGCACCAACAAGACCACCGCCAAGCAGGCCCGGCAGGCGAAGGCGGGCAAGCACGGCACCGCGCGCGGTGAGGCGGGACGAGTCCCGTCCCAGCCCAACCGCGCTTCCGCCTCCGGGACCCGTGCGGGAGCGAGTTCCTCCGCTCAGGGGCGGAAGTCCGCTCGCTCCGGGGCCGCGTCGGGCACGCTCCGCTCGGCGAGTGGGCCTTCGGCCGGTCAGCGCAGCGGCCGGAAGAACAGCGGCCCGGTCGGGGTCTCGGCCGCGTCCGGGTCGAAGGTCTCCGGCCTGAAGGGGCGGGCGTCCGGCAAGGGGTCCGGCGGTTCGTCGGTGAAGCCGCGGGGACGGGTCGGGCAGGTCAAAGCGCTGCGTGACCAGGCCCGTACGGCCTCGCCGTCGAAGGCCGAGCGGCGCGCGGACACCACAACGGCTCGCCGTCAGGTCGCCGACGCACGCCGGGCCGCGAAGGACACCGCCCGCACAACCGCCGCCGCGAGGAAGGGACCGGTCGGCCGGACGGTCGGTAAGGCCGCCGGCCACATCGGATCCGCCCGTGGGACGGCCATAGGACGGCTGCGTAAGTCCCGTGACACCTCGGCAGCCGGGAAGGTCGCCGAGCAGCGGTCGGAGGTCCGCAAGGCCCCGGCGCGGGCCCAGGCCCGCAAGCAGTTGTGGAAATCCGCCGCCCGGTTCCAGGGCCGCCGCCTCCTCGCGGCCCTGCTCGCCGGGGCGCTCGGCATCGTCGGCATGCTGACGACCCCGCTCGGCCGGAAGCTCGGCTGGGCCTGGCTGCAGAACCCCGGCCGCCGCCTCTACGCCCGCCTCATGAAGCAGGCCCTCGCCGAGCGGGAGGGCCGCGACGAGGCGATCCGCGACCAGCGGGAGACCGATGAGGCCGCCGCCGACGCGGAGGCGGCCGAGCAGGACGGCGAGCAGATCGGGGACACGGCCGAGCGTCCGGCCGGTGTCGTCCCCACCACGCCCACCAGTGGAAACAGCGAGGGAGAGATCGTGTCGGGTTTCCGGTTCGAGGAGTACGCGGCGGAGATGGAAGCGGCCGCCAACAGCTACGAGCCCGAGGACGCCATGGAGATCCTCGCCATGGTCGAAGGGCTCCCCGCCGCCCTCACGAGCGTGGCGAACGTGATGAAGATCCTGGCCGAGCGCGCCGACTCCGAGTTCCCGCTGGAGAAGGAGGTCGCGGACGGCTTCAGCGACATCTACGGCGCCCTCATGAGCGCGGTCGCGGTCGCGGAGGACATGGGGCCGCTGTTCCGGCAGGCCCACGAGCAGGACATCGCCCGTCACGAGGACCCGCGCAACGGGCCCGAGGCCGAGAAGGGATGGAACGTCTGATCATGCCTGCCAACACCGCCACCACCACGGGGCCGGTGTGGGACTGGGCCGCCGGTCACGGACCCGTGACCGGCGCCCTGTCCGCCACCACCGGAGCCCTCGCCCTCGCCACCACCGGCGCCGCCACCGGCATGCCCGCCGGATGGGCCCTCGCCGCCGGCGCCGCCGGAGCGATCGGCCACACCGTCACCAGCCTCCGCGAACGCCTCGCCGCCCGCACCATCTCCATGCGCGCCGCATCCTGGCTCCTCGGCGCCGGATGGACCACCTGGGCCATCACCCACGGCCCCCTCACCTGGACCGCCCTCGGCTCCCTCGCCACCCTCGGCGTCGGCATCGGCGCCGCCGCCCGCTCCACCCTCCTCCACGAGGAAGCCCGCGAACTGGAGACCATCGCCGCCGCAGAACGGCAGGTGTCGCGTGAACTGTCGGCCGAACGGCGTGCCATCGCCGCGGAGTGGGTCGACCGGGTCCAGCGGGTGTGCGGCGGGATCACCCTGCGGGTCCTCGCCGTGGAGATGTGGCCGACCGGAACCGGGTTCACCATCGACGCCGAACTCCCTCCGGGCGGTGTCACCTACGAGCGGATCGCTCAGGCGAGCGCGCAGCTGTCCGCCGACGCCCGTCTCCCGCACGGCTGCACCGCCACCGCCTCCCAGGGCATCGACCAGGGCCGCGTCCTGATCGACGTCACCACCGTCAACGTCCTGGTCGGCGAGATCGTCTACCCCACCGACTACACGCCGCTGTCCCTGCACACGGGGCTGCCGTGGGGGGTGCGGCCGGACGGGCGGGAGGTGCTGGCCTACCTGCGCGAGCAGTGCGGCCTGATCGTCGGGCCGACCGGGTCAGGCAAGACGAACTTCGTCCACACCATCCTGGCCGGGTTCGCCCGCGCCACCGATGTTCTGACCTGGGTCATCGACCTCAACGCCGGATCCGCCGGCCTGCCCTGGATCCGCCCCGCCCTCGCCACCGGGCAGGAGGGGCAGGCGATCCGTCCGGGGGTCGACTGGCTCGCCGCCACCTACGAGGAAGCGTCGCTGATGCTGGACGCGGCCGTGCGAATCGGCAAGCACCGCAAGGTCGCCTACCAGGACCTCATGGCCAGGGCCGACACCGACCTGCTGCCAGTCTCCGCTCAGATCCCGCAGATCATGATCGTGATCGATGAGGGCGCCGAGATCCTCGCCAGCAGCGACCCGAAGATGCGCAAGCTGGCCGCGAAGATCCTGGAGGTCATCCGGCTGCTGCGGGCCATGGGCATCCGCACCGTCCTGACCGCTCTTGGGGCGACGGGTTCGGTGCTGGGCAACCTGATGATCCGGCGTGAGGCGAAGGCCCGTGTCTGTCTGACGGGCGGGGAGGTCGACGGCATGGACCTGTCCAAGGTCTTCCCCGGAGCCCGAGGCTTGAAGGTCTCCCAGGCCCCGTATAAGGGAGCCGGGTTCATGGGCACGCCGGAGTCCCCGGCCGGGCTGTTCAAGTCCTGGCGGATCAAGCCCAAGCAGATCGGCGACATCGTCCGCGCCACCGCCGCCCTCCACCCCCGCCTCGACGACACCTCCGCCAAAGCCGCCGGACCCGACTACGCCCGCCGCTGGGACCAGGCCCGCACCGCCTGGATGCGCGACACCCTCACCACCACGGACAACCCCACGGCTACCGAGGAGACTCCGGGACGGCCGGGGCTCAACCTGTCCGCCCACCGCGACGAGCGGCCGCCCGCCCCCGCGTCCACCCTGGACGAGAACGCGATCGACGCCCGGTTCATGGCCCTGGTCGACGCCGAGTACGGCCGCACTCCCGCCGAGCCCGACACCGGCGCCGAGGACGAGCCCCCGCCCGCCGGACTCAACCTGTCCGCCCTCCGCAAGGACCGGGAGGACCAGGGCGGCCCGGACTGGCTGCCCGCCGCCATCGAGGCGATCAAGGCCGCCGGGCCGGACGGCATGAAGCCCTCCGCCGTCGCGGACACCGTCGGGCGGAGCCGGCACGGCGTCCGGGCGGTACTCAAGGCAGCGGCAGAGCGGGGCGAACTCGTCTACCGCGACCGGGGTCCGCACTCCGTCTACGTCCACCCGGACCACGCCTGACAGCGGCACAGAGAGCTACTGGTCAGTGGTCACTGGAAACTTTCCACTAGCCAGTAGAGAGGCCCTCTACTGGACACTCAGGGGTCTTGAACTGGGCTGTTTCCACTATCCAGTAGCCACTGTCCACTGACCACTAGATCCACGCAGCGTCACCAGGCCCGGCGGGCGGCACCTCACCAAGAGGCGCCGCCCGCCGCCGTTGAAGGGACCGAGTTGTGCACTCCCAGACCCCGTACGAGATCACCCCCACCACCCGCTACGGCGACCCGCACCACCGCCCCGCCGCGGTGCAGCAGCCGGTGATCCTGCCCGCGGAGATCCCGCCCGGCGTCGACTGGGTCACCCTCCCCAACGGCGTCCGCACCCTCGCCTACACCCAGCCCACCCCGACGCCCACCGCCCCCGCGGCTGCCTCGCAACCGATCCCGGCATGGGCCAAGACCACCGCCCTGCTCGCGCCCACCGTCGGAGGCGGGATCGCCGCCGCCGGCATCGGACTCTCCTACGCCGCACCGGGACTCATCGCCATGAGCCACGCCCTCTGGTCCGCCGCCGCACTCGTCGTCGCCGCCGTCATCGTCGTCCCCGTCCTCATCCGCACCGCCCGCCGGACCACCGGCAGCGGTGGCGGGACCAGCTCGACGACGCACATCACGCAGAACATCACCGCGACCGGACTGTTCGGCCGCGCCAACGGCACCATCAACCACCACTGAGGAGCACCCGCATGGCCCACATCCGGATCACCTCCTACGGCACCGGACACGGCGACGACCCGACCGTGCCCGACCCGGTCGTCGTCGACACCACCGCGCTGCACAACCCGCCCGCCGACCCGACCGTCCGCGAGACGCTGACCCAGCTCACCGGACGGCACCCGACGTCGCCGCCTACGTCCTGGCCACCCCCGGCGCCCACGACCTCATCGAGACCGCCCGCCGCAGCGTCGAGCAGCGCATCGCGGACGTCGAACAGCACATCGACGTCCACGTCCACTGCTACGGCGGCCGGCGCCGCTCCGTCGCCGTCGCCGAACTCCTCGCCGCCGACCTGTCCGTACTCGACGACTACGTCCACACCCACCACCGCCACATCAACCAGCCGATCCTCCCCACCCGCACCCCCGCCTAGGAGGCCCGCATGAGCCGACTCCGCCTCACCGTGGCCGCTGGGCCCCGACGGGCCCTGGTCCTGACCGACACCCCTCAGCCCGAGTGCCAGGCGTGCGAGGGGTGGGGCGACTACGTGCGCGCCTTCAACGACCTTCCTTCCTACCGCGAGTACGCCGAGTGGGAGACCTGCGCCTGCTGGGACGCGAACCGCCGCTGGGTCCTCCTCCCGCTCCCGTCCCTGCCCCGCCACCGCACCCCGGTGACCAACCCGCGCGGACCCGGCGGGTACTCCGATGAACCGCCCTTCTGACCCGGCCATGAACCTCAACTGGGGCGACGCCCGGCACTTCGACCACACCCAGGACCGGCCCTGCTGCCTGTGCGGCAGGCCCACCCCGATGCGGTCCCACGCCTCAGAGCCCGTCCACAAGGTGTGCGCCGAGGACTGGAACGCCACCCACCCCGGAGAGCCCCGCCGCTACACCCGACCCGGACTGAACCGGCCCCAGCACGACGTCGGCACCTGGCGGTTCCACAACGACGGCCCCATCACCGACCAGCGGGTCACCGTCCTCACCCCGGTCACCACCGACGCCCCGCCCGCCGCCGTCGACATCGACCTCGAGCCGGGGCAACGCGACCTGTTCGCCGCCTAGCAGCACGAAGGGCGGCCCCGTCTCGGCAAAAGTCCGGGGCCGCCCTCATCTCCCGATCCTCAACAGACCTGTGGAGGTCTCCAGCATGACCCAACCCACCCCGATCCGGCGAGAGCGCGCCGCCCGGCCGCTCCTGCTGGACCTGTACTCCTGCGCCGGCGGCGCAGGACGCGGCTACAACTGGGCCGGACTCGACGTCCACGGCGTCGACATCCGACCCCGCCCCAACTACCCCTTCACCTTCGTCCAGGCCGACGCCCTGGAGTACCTCTCCGCCCTGATCGAATCCGGCGAGATCGAGCGGTACGCGCTCATCCACTCCTCCCCGCCCTGTCAGGACAAGTGCGCACTGACCGTAGGCACGAACAAGTCCAAGGGCTGGGGTGGAACCCATGTCGACCTGGTGCCTCCGACCCGGGAACTGCTGGAGGCGTCCGGGCTGCCGTACGTGATCGAGCAGCCCAACGGCAAGGCGGAGATCCGCAAGGACCTGTGGCTGTGCGGCGAGCAGTTCGGTCTCGGCGTGCTGCGGCACCGGAACTTCGAACTCGGCCGCTGGAGCGTCGCCCAGCCCGTGCACGTCCCCCATCGGGGCCGGGTGCGGGGGTGGCGGCACGGCGAGTACTTCGACGGCCCCTACGTCGCCGCATACGGCAACGGCGGCGGGAAGCCGTCCGTTCCGGAGCTTCAGGCTGCGATGGGCATCGACTGGACCGATGTCCGCGAGGAACTCACCGAGGCCATCCCCCCGGCCTACACCCGCTGGATCGGTGCCGCCTTCCTCGCCCAGACCCGCAAGGCGGTGGCCGCATGAACGCGTTCCTGGACGCCGCTCTGGAAGCGGCCGCGCGCGGCTGGCCGGTGTTCCCGCTCCGGCCCGGCGACAAGCGACCCGCCGGTCACGCCGAGGAGCGCTGCCCCGGCACCGGCCGGTGCGTGGCGGGGCACCGCACGCCGGAGGAGCGGGCCACCACCGACCGGGTCCAGATCATGGCCGCTTGGACCCACAAGCCCTACAACGTCGGCTTGGCCACCGGCCCGGCCGGGCTGGTGGTGGTCGACCTGGACCTCCCGAAGGCCGCAGACAAGGCAGCGCCCCCGGAGTGGGAGGGATTCCGGGACGGGATCGAGGTGTTCGCGGCCGTCTGCGAGCGCGCGGGACATCCCGTACCGGCCGACACGTACACCGTGCGCACCGGGCGCGGCGGGCTGCACCTGTACTTCACCGCGCCTGAGGGAAAGCGGCTACGTGGGAGCGCGGGGCGTCTGGGGTGGAAGGTCGACACGCGAGCCTGGGGCGGGTACGTGGTGGCCCCCGGAAGCGTGGTCCACCGCCGGCCGTACGAGGTCGTCAACGCGGTGGACCCGATCCCCCTCCCCACGTGGCTCTGTGACCTCCTCACCCCGCCGCCCGCACCCGCACCCCTGTCCGTGGCCACGCTGCGGGCCGGGATCGGGCGCGCGGACCGGTACGCCACCGCCGCCATGAACGGCGAGCTGGCCAAGCTGGACGCCGCCCCGGACGGCGAGCACAACCTCACCCTCTACCGGGCCGCGTACGCGCTCGGACGCCTCATCGCCGCCGGAAGCCTCTCGGAGCAGGAGGTCACCGACCGGCTCACCGAAGCCGCGCTTGCCAAGGGCCTCACCGCGTCCCGGACGGCATCCAGCATCCGCGACGGCATCCGCCGCAGCACCCGCAACGCCCTGTCCGGTGCCCAATGACCCACCACCCCCGCTCCGCCGAACCGGCCCCGACCACCCACAGCAGTAGCGCGCCGACGGTCGTCGCCGAAGGCGTCCTTTCTGGTCCTGACCCGCGCCCGACCGCCGGGCCCCGGATCGTCGGGATGCTCCACATCACCCTGCCCGACCGCAACACCATCCCCACGGCCACGTCCCGCTGCCAGTGCAGACGCGACCTGTTCGCCGTCGGACACCGCCGGGTCTTCGCCCTCGTCGACGACCACGCCGCCCACCGGGCCCTCTGCCCGCTCCTGACCGAAGGAAGGGAAGCCGCATGAGCACGCATGACCCTGAGCTTTGGGCCGGGTTTGAGGAGATGACCGCCGAGGACGTCGCCGGGCCCGTCTGGGACGAGCCAGTACCCCTCACCCCGCGCGGCCAACTCCCCGTCTTCCCCGTGGACGCGCTACCCGACTGGCTCGGCACCATGGCCGCCGAGGTGGCCGAGGAGACCCAGACCCCTGTCGACCTCGCTGGGTGCCTCGCGCTGGCCGTCCTCGGCACCGCCGCCGGCGGACGCGTCGTCGTCCACGTCCGGGGCCAGTGGCGCGAGCCGGTCAACCTCTACACCGCCGTCGCCCTGCCGCCCGGCAACCGCAAGAGCGCCGTGTTCTCCCTCATGACGCAGCCTCTCCTCGCGGCTGAGAAAGCCCTCGTCGAGCTGACCGCCCCGCAGCGGGCCGAGGCCGCCGCATCGGCGCGGATGTCGAAGGCCGCCGCTGAGAAAGCCGCGGCGAAGGCCGCGAACGCCGAGTCGGACAAGCGGGCCGGGCTGACTGCCGAGGCTGTCTCACTCTCCCAAGCGGCCGAGCAGGCCACCATCCCCGCCGAGCCACAGCTCGTCGCCGACGACATCACTGCCGAGAGTCTGACGACCACCCTCGCCCAGCAGGACGGCCGCATCGGCATCCTGTCCCCCGAGGGCGAGATCTTCGAGATCATCGCCGGACGCTACTCCGGCGCGCCGAACATGGGGATCTTCCTCAAGGGCCACGCCGGCGACATGGTCCGGGTCAACCGCATGGGCCGCGACGCCCAGCACATCGAACGTCCCGCCATCACCATGGGCCTGGCCGTGCAGCCCGACGTCCTCGACTCCATCGGGCAGATCAAGGGCGCCGACGGCCGCGGCCTGCTCGCCCGGTTCCTCTACTCCAAGCCCGAGTCCCTCGTCGGCCGCCGCAACCTCACCCCAGCGCTGCTCTCGGCCGACACGGCCGCCGCCTACGCCCAGAAGCTCGGGCACCTCGCACTGACCCTCGCGGCCTGGACCGAGCCCTCCGAGCTCACACTCACAGCCGAGGCCGACGCGGTGCTCCTCGCCTACCAGCGCGTCACCGAGTCCCGCCAGGACAAGGGCGGATCCCTCAGACCCATCATCAAGTGGTCCAGCAAGCGCGACGGAGCCGTCGCTCGCATCGCCGGGCTCCTCCACCTCGCCGCCCACCCCGCCGACGCGTGGACGCGGCCGATCGCCGCCGAGACGATGGCCGCCGCCACCCGCCTCGGGGACTACTTCACCGCCCACGCCCTCGACGTGTTCGACGCCATGGGCGCCGACCCCGCCCAGGAGACCGCCCACACCCTTCTGACCCACCTGCGCGAGACCCGCACCGCCACCTTCACCAAGCGGGAGTTGTTCCGGGGCCTCGCCCGCGGCGACTTCCCCGCCATGAGCGACCTCGAACCCGCGCTCGCCCTCCTGGAGGAACACGGCTGGGTCCGCCAGCAGCCCCCGCCGCCCCGAAGCGGACGCGGTGGCCGGCCGCCCTCCCCCCGCTACGAGACCCACCCCCGCACCACCCCTGGCGCCTGAAACCCCCCACCCTCTGACAGAACTGACAGAACCTCCCGACCAGCCACATGACCTGCGGAAACAGCCACTTTCGGAGCTCTGACAAAACCTCCGAAAACTCTGACAAAACCTCGACCCCGCCCGAGGGCCCCGCACTGACAGAACCCCCACCCGGAGGTTCTGTCAGAGTTTCTTGAGGTTTTGTCACGACGCTGGAAACGACCAAACCCGCAGGTCAACGGCCACATGGCGAGGTTCTGTCAGTTCTGTCAGCACTTTCCGGGGTTCTCACGCCCCGGACCGAGCTGAAGGAGCCCGATGGCAACCACCACGACGCCCGAGCCCGTCACCTCCATGCCGCTCCAGCGGCGCCTCCACCCCGTTCTCGACGCCGCCTACGTGCTCGGCTTCGAGCGCACCACCGCGTGGGAGGAGATCCGCCTCGGCCGCCTCCGGACCGTTCGCGTCGGCCGGCGCCGACTCGTACCCACGGAGTACATCGAGGAGTACATCGAGTTGCTGAAGCGCGAAGCCGACGCCGCCTGACAAGCCGACACCTCGGAGGCCGCGCCGTTAGGCGCGGCCTCCGCCGTTTCCGAGAGGCCCTCACACTTTGACCAACAGCGAACCCACACCGCGCAGGAAGGCAGCGAACGGTGAGGACTCGATCTACTGGGACAAGTCCAAGAACCGATACATCGGAGCCATCTCGCTCGGATACGAACCGAACGGGACTCGACGACGTACGAAGGTTTCAGGGAAGACGAAGACGGAAGTTCGAAGCAAGCTTCGCAAGCTCAGGAAGGAGCTGGAGGCGGGCGTTCAGTCCTCTGCGAAGAACACCGTCGAGACCGTCGTGAACACCTGGCTCAACCGTGGGTTGCGCGGCCGGGACGAAGGCAGCATCAAGACGTACCGAAGCTTGGCCAAGAACCACGTCATCCCTGACCTGGGGAAAGCCAAGGTTCACGAGCTCTCCTCCGACGAGGTCGACGAGTGGCTGACTGCGAAGTCCGAAGAGGTCTCTCATGAGACTCTGAAGAGGATCCGTTCCGTTCTCCGCCGGTCGATCGCTCTGGCTCAACGCGACGGGAAAGTGACGCGAAACGTAGTCGAGTTCGTCGAACTGGCGCAGGGGAAGGAGGGCCGTCCCAGTAAGTCCCTCTCCTTGGAAGAGGCACACGCCGTCCTTCACACCGGGCAGGGAAGCTGGATTCACGCCTATGTAGTGCTGGCGTTGCTCGTGGGTGTCCGCACGGAGGAAGAGCGGCCCCTCACTTGGTCGCATGTCCACATCGATACCGATGGAGACGACCGCCCTTACGTCGATGTCTGGCGGTCGGTCAGGAAGAAGGGCGAGACGAAGACACGCAAGAGCAAGCGGTCGCTGACCATGCCTCATCATGCGGCTGTTGTTCTGACACGGCATCGCCAGACCCAGCAGGAAGAGTGCGTCGCCGGCGGGGTCGAGTGGTCCGAGGAGCGGCTTGTCTTTGGCCACTCCGACGGCACGCAGCGGAGTTCAACGAACGTCCTGCGCGAGCTGCGGTCCCTGCTCAAGAGCTCCGGTTTCTCGACACCGAAGGCCTGGACGACCCGAGAGCTCCGAACGAGTTTCGTCTCCCTCCTCTCAGATCACGGGACGCCGATCGAAGTCATCGCCAGGCTGGTCGGTCACAGTGGAACCGCGACGACGGAGACGGTCTACCGCAAGCAGCTCCGTCCCGTAATCACGGAGGGGGCGGAAGCCATGGATGAGATCTTCCGACCCGACGAGGCGTAACTGGTCTGCCGTGGCTCCCTACTTGGCTCCCCCGCCGCCCTTCCGGCGCTAGTCGATGGCTGTGACCTGCGGGCACGGTGCCCAGCCGCGAACCAAGGCGTTACGTGCGAGGTAATGCGCGTGCGACGGGGCGGCGTTCCGGGGCCCTCCGGCCGGTTTCGGAACACCGCGTCGCCGGTCGCCCGGCGTGAGTATTGTTCGCGCCGGGGTGGCCGGGAGTGGCCTCCCCGAAGGGGGAGAGACACATGGCGTGGAACAGGGAACGGGCTCGCATGGTGGCCACCGGGGACGATCACGCGGTGACGCCCGCGGAGCTCTTCTTCGACCTGGTGTTCGTGTACGCGATCACCCAGGTCACCGCCTTGATGGCGGCCGCTCCCTCGCCGGTGCGGGTGGTCGGCGCGATGGTCGTGCTCGCGCTGCTGTGGTGGTGCTGGTGCTGCTTCGCCTGGCTGGGGAATGTCGTACGGGCCGACTCCGGCGCCCTGTTCGGGGTCCTCGTCACGGTCATGGCCGTCGTCCTGATCGTGTCGCTCGCCGTCCCGGACGTGTTCGCGGACGAGCCGGGTGGGCTGTCGGCGCCACTGGTGTTCGTGCTCTGTTACGGGGCGGTGCGCGTGCTGCACCTGGCCTCGTACTGGATCTCCAGCCCCGGCGACCCCACCCTGCGCGCCACCCTGCGCCGTACGGCCCTGACGTCCGTCGTCCCGCCGCTGGTGCTGCTCCTGATCGGCAGCGCGTACAGCGGACGGGTCCAACTCCTGCTGTGGCTGGGGGCGGTGGTCGTCGACTACCTCGGCATCTTCGTCACCGGCTCCTCCGGCTGGCGGGTCAACTCCCCCGGGCACTTCTCCGAGCGCCACGGTCTGATCGTGATCATCGCGCTCGGTGAGTCGATCGTCGCGATGGGCGTCGGCGTCTCCGGACTCCCGCTCACCTTCGCCGTGCTCGGCGCCTCGGCCGCCGGGCTGCTGCTGTCGGCCGGCCTGTGGCGGCTGTACTTCCGGCAGCTCGGCGAGGCGGCCGAGCACCGGCTCGCCGGTCTCCGGGGCGACGACCGCACGCGGTTCGCACGGGACGTGTACACCTTCCTGCACCTTCCGCTGGTCGCGGGCGTGGTGCTGTGCGCGCTCGGCATGAAGAAGGTCCTCCAACAGGTCGCCGACACCGGCCACTACGGCCTCGCCGAGCCGCTGCACGGGGTCGTCGCCTGGTCGCTGACGGGTGGCGTCGGGGTGTACCTCGTCGGGGCGGCGGCGATCGTGCTGCGTACCACGGGCCGGCGGCCGACCGCCCTGGCCGCGGGCGGCGTGTGCTGTCTGGCGGCGGGCCCGCTCGTCGGCCTCGTCCCGGCCATGGTGGCGCTCGTCGCCCTCGCCACCGTCGTGGCGGCCCTGGTCTGGCTGCACGGCCGCCGGCGGGCCCGGACGTTCGAGGCCGTGGAAGCGGCCTGAGGGAGAGGGCCGGAAGAGGGGGCAGAGGCAGAGGGCCAAGGGGGCAGAGGCAGGGGGCGCCGGCGGTGGCCTCGGGGCCCCGCGCGGTCTCCGGCTCCTCGCCGGACGCGGGTCCGGCGGACCGATCGGGGCTGGTGTTCCGGTCGGTCGAGGTCATCGGAACACCCTCGTACGCCCGAACACCGGTACGCAAATCGGATTTCGCCGTGGCCCGCGTCGGGGCGTGACGGAGGGTCAGCGGACGGGGCCCTCCCGGTACGTGGACTCCTTCCGGTACGCCTCCTTCCCGTACATGGGCTCGTCCCGGAACGTGAGCGGCTCGGGCGCCGGGGCGGGGGCGGGGGCCGGCTCCGCGGCCGGGGCGGCGGGGTCGGGCGCCGGGCGTTCGGATCGCTGGGCCCGGGAGGCCTCGGCGCGCAGCAGGGCCTGGAGAACGGCGAACGGGTCGACGGGCATGGCGAAGCTCCTCGTGGTGCAGGGGGGGGTGATGTTGGGGGGACTGCGGGGAGGCATGGGCCTCTCAGCAGCGCATCACCACGCACCGGAGCGCGTCGCCACGCGGGGCGGGTACGGGGGCGGGGGCCGGGGTCCTGTGGTGCCTTCCGGCGCCGCGCCACAGGCGCTGGGGCCGGACCGGGCGGAGGCCCGTCCGGTGCCGTCGGGAGCGGCCGGGGAGTCCGGCCTCGGTGGCGGCCGGCTCGTGGGTCTCGCCGCTCGGGTCGGACGCCGGGGAAGCGGCAGCGGGCCGGAGTTCGGCACCGCCGGTGAGCAGGCCGGCCCCGGTGCCGAACAGGGCGGCGAGGACGAGGAGCAGCACGATCCAGCGGCGCCCTCGGGGGTCCGGGCGCGCCGGGCGGCCCGCAGGGGTGGCGGGCGCGGGGGTCGGGTCGGGCGCGGGGCTCACGGAGATCCGTACTGCCCCGTCGGGGTCGCGGCACGGCGCTCCGGGGCCGAGATCCGCCCGTGCGGCCTAAGAGCGGGGCCCTTTGTTCACCGATTCACCACATCGTCGGGTCGCGCGGCGGCCGCACCACCGTCGTACCGCGATCGTGTCGGCCGTCAGGACGTACGAATCAGTGGTTCTTGTCCTGCGCGACCGGCCCGTCGACCGGAAGAAGTGATTCCGATCCGCCTGCGGGCGGTGAAATCTCCAGCGGCACCTGCGGCCCCGAGCACTCGCGCAGCCAGCGCCGCAGCACCCGGTGCACGTGCTCCGCGCCGACCAGCTCCTCCCCCGCGCCGACGGGCGGCGACAGCTCCGGCGGCGAGAGGAGGAAGGGGTGCGACTGCTCGCCGCCGAGGCCGCCGTGGGACCCGATCTGTTCCTCGAAGGCGTGCACGGTCCCGGTCGCCGGGTCGTACATCGAGTTGACCATGATGTCCGCGACGTGCGGGAAGCCGTCCGTACGCCGTACCGCCCGCGCCGCGCCCCGCCCGAAGACGGCGAGCGGTCCCCCGTCGTCGAGCTCCGCGACCGGCACCTCCGCGCCGTCGCGGGCGAGCACCACCGAGCCGTGCTCGGCGCTCGCCACGAGCACGAAGCCGACGCCCGGGTGGTGAGCGAGGGTGCGGAGCAGCGCCGGATGGCGCCGGTCGATCTCCTCCCGGGTCATCCGGTGCGGCACGTCGGGGAAGGAGATGAGACCGAGGTTGCCGGAGGCGAGGACGACCGGCTCGGAGGGCCGGGCGGGCAGCTCCCGTGCCGTCTCGCCGGTCTCGTCCACCGGCCGGTGCAGCGCGAGACGCAGCGCGTCCCTGGCCGCGTCGCGCGCCTCCGAGCCGCTGCGGGTCCGGCGCACCCGGCGCGGCACCGGAAGGCCGCAGCCCGCCCTGACCAGCTCCTTGAGCGTCAGCCCGTACGCCCCTTCGAAGGTCTCGCCGGGGCTCTGCCCGTGGTCGGACAGGAGCACGATCCGGTACGGGCGGGGGGCGTGCTCGGCGACGGTGGCGATCAGCCCGATCGAGCGGTCGAGGCGCCGCAGCACCTGGTCGGTGTCCCGGCCGTGCGGGCCCGAGTGGTGAGCCACCTCGTCGTAGGCGACGAGGTCGGCGTAGACGGCGGTCCGTCCGGCGAGCATGTCGCCCATCACGGCGGAGACGACGACGTCCCGCTCCACGACCGTGGCGAAGGCGCGGACGAAGGGGTACGTGCCGCCGCGGGAGACCCTCGGGGTCTCGCGGCGCAGCAGCGCCCGGGTGGACTGGAACATCTCGCGGACGCACTCGGTGACCAGCGATCCGGCAGTGCGGACGGCGTTGGCCGGGTCGGAGAAGTACGCGAAGTAGCCGGCGCGCGAACGGTTGCGCGAGCCGCGCCGGGCGGCCATCGACAGGACGAGCGCGAGCTGGTCGGCGCCGCCGCTGAACAGGTTGCCGCGCGAGGCCCCGTCGAAGGTGAGCAGGCCGCCGTCCCCGGTGCGGCGCACGGCCCGGCGCTGGAGCTCCACCGCACTGGCCGGGCGGTTCGACACCATGAGGCGGCCGGTGTCCTTCTCGTACCAGCGGAAGGCGGGCACGTCCTCGTTGGAGCCGTGCAGGATGCCGAGCTGGCTCGCGCCGGTCTGGCTGGACCAGTCGGTGCGCCAGGGGGTGAGGTGGTGGCCGGCGTCCAGCCAGGCCGCGACGGTCGGCATGAGGCCGTCGGCGACGGCGCCGCGCAGGACGTGGTGCCCGACGCCGTCGAGCTGGAGGAAGACCGTGCCGGGGACCTGCTCGGGTGCGTCGTCCGACGCACGGGGCCGGGTGCGGCCGGTCAGCCGGTAGAGACGGCGCCGATAGGCGCCGTCGTCGCGGACCGCGAGGCCGGTGGAGGTCGCCGAGGCGACGGCGGACATGACGGCGGCGACCACGACGGCGGTCTCGGGGTTCGCGGCGCCGCGCCCGTCGGGGATCAGCCAGAGCGCGACGAGCAGCATGGAACCGTTGAGGAAGAAGACGAGCAGGCCGAGGACGAGGGCCGGGACGAGCAGCAGGGCCCGCACGATCACCGGCCACACGAGCGCGCCGAGCAGACCGAACGCGCCGGCCGCCGCGGCAGCGGTGAGCGCCGTCCTCGTGAAGCTGTCGCCGTCGGCGGACTGCAGCTCGAAGTCGGGAAGCAGCCCGGCGAGGATCAGCATCGTGAGCGTGGACACCGCCCACACCACGATCACCCGCCCGAGTGCACTGCCCGCGGACCGCCAGCGGTCGGCGCCACCCCATCGCCCGTCACCCACGCCCGCTTCACCTTTCGCCCGTTTCCTGCCTCAAGCGTGGCACAACGCCCACGATCGGCGGGGAAAACGGGTCGACGGCGCCCGGCCCGGGTGTGTCAGGTCGCACGTCGGGGCGGTCGTGTGCGGAGGAGGAACGGGGCCTGCTCCGCAGCTGTCGTACCGGGTACGACTGCTCAGCAGCCGTCGTACCCGGCCGTCGGCATGGAGAGCCTCCGGTGCACCCCCGCCTTGGCCGCCGCGTCGTACGTCGGTTCGTACGCCGGCTCGTCGGGACAGGCGGTCTCCACCCGTACCCCGCGCCGCGCGCACTCGGCGCGGAAACCGGGCACGGAGGTCAACGCGCGCGCGAGGACCCGCTCGTTGGCGGCGACGAAGAGGTCGACCGCCCCTGCCTCCACGTCCGCCCACAGCGCCTCGTGGTCGGGCCGGATCCCGTAGAACAGCAGCTGGCGGGCGACCACGTACCCCTTGTCGTCGGCCCAGCGGGCGCACACCGCGTGCTGACCGCGCGTGTCGACAAGAAAGGGGTCGCTGTCCAGCTCTTCGAGCGGGGTGAGGCTGGCGATCGCCGCCACCCGAACGTCGTCCATGGGCCGACCCTACTGCGGGACGGCACGGTCGAACATCCTCCGGCGCACGCTCCGGACATTTACCCTCGATACGGAGTGAGGGTACGACCGCGGACATCGTGAACGGCGGCCGGCGCCCGCGACGACGGAAGGCGGCATGCCGGTGGAGGTCACCTGGTGGGGTCACGCGACCTGCACGGTCGAGGACTCCGGGGTCCGCTTCCTCACCGATCCGCTGTTCGCCCGGCGGCTCGCGCATCTGCGGCGGCGGCGCGGGGCCCTGCCGCCGCCCGAGGCCGCGGTCGCCGAGGTCGTCCTCGTTTCGCACCTGCACTCCGACCATCTGCACCTGCCCTCGCTGGCCCGGCTCGCGCCCGGGACGCTCCTCGTCGTGCCGCGGGGTGCTCCCGCCGCCGTACCGGGGCTGCGCAGGCTCGACGGGAACGGGCTGCGGCTGACCGAGGTGGAGGCGGGTGACACGGTGACGGTCGAGGGCGTCACGGTACGGGCCGTGCCGGCGCTCCACGACGGGCGGCGACTCCCGGTCGGACCGCACCGGGCGCCCGCACTCGGATACGTCGTCGAGGGCGAGGCGCGGACCTACTTCGCCGGCGACACCGGGCTCTTCGACGGCATGGCGGAGGCGGTGGGACCGGTGGACGTGGCGCTGCTGCCGGTCGGTGGCTGGGGCCCGTACCTCGGACACGGCCACCTGGACGCGGGCCGGGCCGCCGAGGCGCTCGCCGCGCTGTCGCCCGCGGCGGCGGTACCTGTGCACTACGGCACGTACTGGCCGATCGGGCTCGACGGGATCCGGCCGCACGAGTTCCACGCACCGGGGGACGAGTTCGTACGGCACGCGGCGCGGCTCGCGCCGAAGGTGGCGGTGCATCTGCTCGCCCACGGCGAGCGGGTGCGGCCGGAGGTCGCCCGGTGAGGCGCGCGACGACGGTGCGACCCGAGGTCGCCCGGTGATCCATGGGCTCACCGGGATCGCGGCGGTGGTGCGGGAGCTGCCGCCGGAGTCGACGCAGCACGCCGTCGGCTACCCCTCCTTGTTCCTCCTCGTGGCGCTCGGGGCGCTCGTGCCGATCGTGCCGACGGGCGCGATCGTCAGTTCGGCGGCGGTGGTCGCCTTCCACCAGTCCTCGCCGCTCTCGCTGCTCTTCGTGTTCCTGGTGGCCGCGTTCGCCGCGCTCCTCGGCGACACCGTCCTCTACTGGCTCGGGCAGCGCGGGGTCCGTTCCCGCAACGGCTCGCGGTGGCTCGCCTCGCTGCGGGGCCGGGTGACGCCGGACCGGCTCGCCCACGCTCAGGAGCGGCTCGACACCCATCAGGTGTCGGTGCTCGTGCTGTCCCGGCTCGTACCGGCGGGGCGCATCCCGGTGATGCTGGCGTGCCTGCTGTCGGAGATGCCGCTGCGGCGGTTCGTCCGGGGCGACCTGGCGGCCTGTCTGGCGTGGGCGGCGACGTACCAGCTGATCGGGATCCTGGGCGGTTCGCTCTTCCCGGAGCCCTGGCAGGGAGTCGTCGCCGCGGTGGGCCTCACGGTGCTCATCAGCGCGGTGCCCGCCCTGTGGCGGCGTCTCCGGGGGCGGGCGAAGGTGGGCGAGGTGTCAGGCCACGAGCACCCGTGAGCCGCCGACCGGCAGGTCCCACAGGTCCTCCCGGGGCAGCCCGGCCCGCTCCCAGGCGGTCCTGACCCGGGTGAGGGGTTCGAGGACCGGTTCGGAGGACAGGACGAAGGTCGCCCAGTGCATGGGGGCCATCCGCCGCGCCCCGAGATCCTGGTGGGCGCGGACCGCCTCCTCCGGATCGGTGTGGACGTCGCTGAGCCACCAGCGGGGGTCATAGGCGCCGATGGGGAGCAGCGCCAGATCGATGCCGGGGTAACGGCGGCCGATCTCGCCGAACCAGTGGCCGTAGCCGGTGTCCCCCGCGAAGTGGACGCGTCGCCCGGCCCGGTCGGTGAGCACCCAGCCGCCCCACAGGGAGCGGCAGGTGTCCAGGAGGGTCCGCTTGGACCAGTGGTGGGCGGGGACGAAGTCGAAGCGCACGCCGTCGAGTTCGGCCGCCTCCCACCAGTCGAGCTCGGTGACCCGGCTGAAGCGGCGGCGGGCGAACCAGCGGCCGAGGCCGGCCGGGACGAAGACCGGGGTGTGGCGGGGCAGCCGTTTCAGGGTGGGGGCGTCGAGGTGGTCGAAGTGGTTGTGGCTGATGACGACGGCGTCGACGCGCGGCAGGTCCTCCCAGCGGACGCCGACGGGGGTGAGCCGGGCGGGGGTGCCGAAGATGCGGCGGGACCAGACCGGGTCGGTGAGGACGGTGAGCCCACCCAGCCTCACCACCCAACTGGCGTGCCCCGCCCAGGTGATGGCGAGGGTGTCGGGCCCGGCGGGCGGCAGCGGGCCCGGCTCGAAGGGCAGCAGCGGAATGTCACGGAGGCCTTCGGGACGGGGTCGTACGGCGCCCTCGCGGGCCAGGCGCGCCAGGGCCCGCACGCCGGGAAGGGGTGCGGTGAGCCGGTCGGCGAAGGTGCGCGGCCAGTCGAGGCGCAGCCGCCCGAGGGGCTGGAGGACGGGGGCGGGGGCGGGCGAGGGAGCCGGAGCTGTGGCGGGATCGGGCTGGTGCGGGGCCTGTGCGGCCCGCGCGGGGTGTGCCGTCCGTTCCGTCATCTGCGGGCTCCGTTCTGCGCGGCTCGTGCGGATCGTGCGGGGCGGGCGGGGCTCCACCGGTGCGGGGCGCTACGCCCTGGCGCGGTACGGGGTGGGGGCTGCCGTCGGAGGTCATCCCGGGTCTCTGTCACCGGAGTTCCTCCAGGGCTCCTCCGAACTCCGCCAGTCTCCTCGCCACATGGGGGAGCTCCTCCGGGTTGCGTGCCCCGAGCGTCTCCGCCCGCTCCTCCTCCGTACTTCCCAGGAACATGCCGGTGCCGAACCTGACGCGCAGGGCGCCGAGTTCGTCGCCGAAGCGGTGGCCGCCGGTCGCCGGGGCGCCGAGCCGCGCGGTGAGATGACTCTCCAGCTCCAGGGAGTCGGTGACGCCCCTGGCCGCGAGACCGGCCCGCAGCCGCCCGAGGTCGGCGTAGAGGTGGCGGCCGGCCTGCGGAGGCCGGGCGAGGGCCCCGGCGGCGAGGACGGCGCGGTGCGCGGCCGCGGCCAGACGCCCGTGGACGGCGGCCGCGCGCCCGGCCCGTACGGTGACGTCCTCGGGTTCGTCGAGGGCGTGCGCGGCGGCGGGGGCGACGGGCCCGGGGACGACGGCCCCGAGGGCGGTGAGCACGTCGAGGACGCGGGCCCTGCGGTCGGTCCACCGGTCGGCGCGGGACGGGTCGGTGGGCGGGAAACGGGCGACGGCGCAGGGCCAGGCGGCCGGGGTGAGCGCGCCGCCGAGGTCGGACAGGACGGTCACGTCGTCCGGGCACATCTCGGCGGGGCTGAGGAACACGGTGTCCTCGGGGTGATGGCGGGTGTCGCGCCAGGTCTCGTCGCTGATGACGTGCAGGCCCTCGGCGACGGCGGCCTCGCAGGCCTCGCGGACCAGTTCGGGCGGGGCGACGGTGGCGGTGGGGTCGTCGGCGACGGAGAGCAGCAGGACGCGCGGGGTGCCGCCCTCGGCGCGGATCCGCCGGACGGTCTCCAGGAGGGCGTACGGGTCGGGGACGCCGCCGCATTCGGCGGGGGTCGGCACGTGGTACGCCGGGCGGCCGAGGAGGCGGGCCTGCGGGGTCCACCAGGCGGGGCAGGGCCGGGGCAGGAGGAGGTCGCCGCCGTGGGCGGCGATCAGGGCGAGCAGCAGCGCGGGGGCGCCCGGGCCCGCCACGACGTCCTCGGGGTGGGTGCGCAGGCCCCGGCGCCACCAGTAGCCGGAGGCGGCCTCGCGCAGGACGGGGCCGCCGCCGGGCGGCTCGGGGGTGGTCCGTCCGGCGGCGGCCGCGAGGAGTCCGGCGAGCCCCGGCAGGACGGGGAGGCCGGTGTCGGGGGCGGGAGGGCCGTAGCGCACCGGGCCACGGCCGTCCGGAGCCGTCTGCCGCATGTCCCGTACCTCCTGAGCGCACGGGGGCGCCGGCACGGCACCCCCGTGCCCTTTATACGAAGGTTCGGGCGGTTCCGCCGCTCCAGGCGTCGCTTCGGGCGACGAACGGTGAGCGGGGCTCCGCCAGGGGGTCAGACGACGGTCACCGGGTGTCGCACGATCGCGTTGAAGAGATAGCCCTGGGTGTTGTGGACGGCCCGCTCGGGCTGGGTGTTGCCGGCGGTGTCGGTGGTGCGCGACAGCAGGGTGACCGGCCCGGTGCCGCGCGGGTGCCACGGCACGCTCCAGCGGACCCAGCCGTCCCGCCGAGGCGTGTCGTGGAGGTGGGCCCGCCGCCAGTGCGCCCCGCCGTCCGTGGACACCTCCACCGTCCGGACGGGCGCGAGTGCCGACCACGCGCGGCCGGTCAGGCGGTGGACCCGTCCGGCCTCCAGCGTGGCACCGAAGGGCAGCTGGTAGGCGGACTTGAGCGTCTGGCGGCTGATCGGGGTGGAGCCGCCCTCGGGGTGGGCGGGGCCGAAGAGGCGGTACCAGTCGGTGGACCAGGGTGAGGTGAGCGGGCGGGTGGAGACCTCGATGTCGCCGAGCCACTTGACGGACGCGATGCCGACCCAGGAGGGCACGACGAGCCGGACCGGGTGACCGTGGTCGTACGGGAGGGGCTCGCCGTTCATCTCGTACGCGAGGATCACGTCGTCGAAGGCCTTGGCGACCGGCAGCGGGCGCCGCACCCGGCCGTGGTCGACGCCGCCGGAGACGTACGGGTCGTCGAGGCCGCGCGGCTGGAGGTCGACGGCGTCGCGGGCGATCCCGGCCCGCCGGAGCACGTCGGCGAGGCGCACCCCGCGCCAGCGGGCGGCTCCGACGGCCCCGAGGGTCCAGGCGGTGCCGGTGACCGGTTCGCCCTGCTGGCTCGCGTAGAGGCTGCGGCCGTTTCCGGCGCACTCGATCAGGGCCGTACGGGTGACGGAGGGCAGGTCGCGGAGCTGTCCGTACGTGAAGTGGACGGGGCTGCGGCCGTGCAGTCCGTCGCCCCAGAGGGTCAGCCGCCAGTCGGCGGCGTCGAGGACGGGGGTGGTGGTGTGGTTGCGGACGAAGAAGCGGTCCACGGGGGTGAGCGAACCGGTGTCCCCGAAGCCGTCGAAGCGCGCCTCGGCGTTGGTGCCCCGGACGGTGAAGTACTCGGCGGGGAGGGCCTTGACGATGCCGGGCGCGGCGAGGGGAGCCCCGGACGGGGGTGGCGGACCGGCGGGGCCGGTGGCTCCGCCGGTCCGGGCTGTCGCGTGTGCGGGCGCGGCGGTGGCGAGCCCGCCGAGGGCGGAGACCGCGGGGGCCGCTGCGAGGACCTTGAGCAGGGAGCGGCGGACGGGCGCGGGCGAGTTCGACACGGGACTCCTCGGCACAGGGGGAGGCGCGCCACCGGGCGGCGGCGCGGCCGATCCTAGGCGCGCGGAGGCGGTCCGGACGGTCCGTTCACGGTGCTGTCACAGGGGGTTCGTCAGGTCGGCGCGGACGGCGGGCCGGCGGGCCTGCCAAAACGACGTCCGCACCTGCGTCGGCGGCCGGCAACGGGGCCCGGCGCGCGCGGCCGGACCGACAGCGGCTGCCGAGGGGGCCGGCGCCCGAATTACGGAGGCGGCCGGGGTGCCGGTCGGCCGACAATGCCGCATGACCGTACGAGAAGCCCTTCCCGAGGACGCGGCGGCCGTCGCCGCCGTGCACGTCCTGTCCTGGCGGGCGGCCTACCGCGACCTGCTCCCCCGCCCGTATCTGGACGCCCTGGACGTCGAGGAGCGGACCGTCGTGTGGCGGGCCCGTCTCACGGCCCCGGACCGGCCCACGGTCCTGGTCGCGACGGACACCGGCGGGCAGGTGCGGGCCTTCTCCTGCTTCCGGGCCTGGCCGGACGAGGAGTTCGCCCCGGGGACCACGGCCGAACTGGCCGCCCTCTACGCCCTGCTGGAGGTGTGGGGAACCGGAGTCGGCCGGGCCCTCCTCGCGGCCTCCACGGAGGCGCTCGTGGAGGCCGGGTTCCGCACGGCGGCGCTCTGGGTGCTCGCGGGGAACACGCGGGGCCGCCGCTTCTACGAGGCCGCGGGCTGGCGACCGGACGGCAAGGTCGTACAGGAGGAGACAGGGGGCCGGACCCTCGACGAACTCCGGTACCGGCGCGACCTGTTCACCTGAACCAGTGTCCACATCCCAAGACACGGGTCTCATCATTCGACATTCGTGCGTACGGTGGTGAGCACGCACCCACACCGAGGGAGTCGCTTCGATGACGCATGCCTCCGCCCCTTCCGCGCACCCCGCGGCCCATGAGACGGCCGTCTACACCCACGGTCACCACGAGTCCGTCCTGCGCTCGCACACCTGGCGGACCGCCGCCAACTCCGCGGCCTATCTGCTGCCCGCGCTCTCGGCCGGCCTCGACGTCCTGGACGTGGGCTGCGGACCCGGCACCATCACCGCCGACCTGGCCGCGCTGGTCGCGCCGGGCCGGGTGACCGCGGTCGACGCGGCCGAGGGCGTGCTGGCGAAGGCCCGTGCCGTGGCGGCCGAACGCGGCCTGGAGAACGTCGGGTTCGCCGTCGCCGACGTCCATGCCCTGGACTTCCCCGACGACTCCTTCGACGTCGTCCACGCCCACCAGGTGCTCCAGCACGTCGGCGACCCGGTCCAGGCGCTGCGCGAGATGCGGCGGGTGTGCCGCCCCGGCGGTGTCGTGGCGGCCCGCGACAGCGACTACGGCGCCTTCGCCTGGTACCCCGAACGGCCCGCCCTGGACGACTGGTCGGACCTGTACCACCGGGTCGCCCGCGCGAACGGCGGCGAACCGGACGCGGGACGGCGCCTGTTCTCCTGGGCGCGGCAGGCCGGCTTCACCGACATCACGACGACGGCCGCCACCTGGTGTTTCGCCACGCCCGACGAGCGTGCCTGGTGGAGCGGTCTGTGGGCGGACCGTACGACCGGCTCCGACTACGCGGACCTGGCCGTGTCCGGCGGCCACGCGACCGCCGCCGAGCTGACGTCGATCGCGGAGGCCTGGCGGGAGTGGGGCACGCGGGAGGACGCGTGGTTCATGGTCCCGCACGGCGAGATCCTGTGCCGGGTGTCCTGAGGGGCGGCTACGAGACCCCGCGGCGATCGTCGGGCAGTCGGTCGTCCACGTGGTCCTCGCTGAAACCGAGTTGCGCGGCGAGCGCTCGGTAGCGGTCGCGCCGGGCCTCGCCGACGGGGATCTCGTACGTGGTCAGAACCTGGAGGAGGAGGCGGAAGCCGAGGTCCGGGTCGACCGCCGTGACCACGTCCTCCAGGACCCGCGCCGCCCCTCGTACCTGCCCCGCCCCGACGTGGACCGCCTCGCGCACCTCTCGCAGCACCGCCTCCGTCAGTTCGGTCCTGGCAGGGGCCAGGAAGGGCGCGTAGGTGGGGTCGACCTCCGCCAGGTGGGCGTGGCACACCTGGGAGATCTGGTCGAGCCAGTCCCGCCCGTCGGCGTCGAACTCGTCCTCGTCCTCGTCCAGGACGTTCAGGCGCCCGGCCGCGGTCCGCCAGAGCAGACCGATCGCCTGCTTCGAAAGGGCGGAGTCGAGGAGGCGCCACACGTCGTCGAGGAGTACTGCGGCGTAGGCACCCGGGGCGCGGCCCTGGCCGTCGTCGGCGATCCGCTGGATGTGCTCGCGCGGGCTGCCGCCGTACCTCCATGCCGACCCGTGGAGAGCGGCCGCGAGCATCGGCAGCCCGAACCGGCCGGAGGCGAAGTCGCGCAGGCCCGGATCGAGAGGACGCCAGCGCACGGTCAGCTCGTCATGGACGGCGGCCCGGGGGTAGGCCAGCCTGTCCCCGAGGGCGAGCAGCCGCTCGTACGTATCCGCGTCGACGGGCACGGAGTACGCCTTGAGCGTCCTCAGGAACAGCCGGAACCCGAGGTCGGCATCCGCCTGGCGCACGACCCGGAGGAGGGCGGGGACGATCCCCGGTACGGCGACGCGGAGCTCAAGACCGGCCGCGGCGGACTCGATCTCCGCCACCACGGCCGTCCGCAGCTCCCCCTCCGGCACCACGGGCCGTGCATCGTCGAGGGACTTCGCCTCGTACGGGTCGCGCTCCGGTGCGCGCGGCGGGCACAGCTCCGCGACCCGCTCCAGCCAGCCCCGGGTGCCCGTGCCGTGCTCGGCGATGCCCTGTTCGGCGGTGCCCCGCTCGACGGCGCCCTGCTGGGCCGCACCCTCCTCGGCCGGGTCGAAGCAGCGGCGTCCGGCCGCCAGCCACACGGTGTGGAGCACCTCGTCGGGCAGCGGCGAGTCGAGGAGGAGGCGTACGTCCCCGCCGAGCTGGTGGTCGTCGTCCTCCGCCTCGGACTCGGCGAGATCGAGCACGACCGGTTCGTCGAGGCGGAGCGTCGCACGGGCGCACAGCGCGCCGGCGAAGCCGCTGAGCCCGAAGTCGGTCGCGTAGTCGTAGGAGTAGACCTCGCGTGTGCGCGCCATTTCCCGTACCTCCTGCCTCCTGTGCGGAACGGGCGCCCGTCGGCGCGAGGGGTGCCTGTTCCCATGCTCGTCGCAGTGCGTGTCCGGCGCCCCTTCCGAACCGGAGATGCCGGGGTGACCGGGGCGGCCGGGCGGCACCTCACGGCGATCAGGTCGCGGGCGGCGGCGGGTCGCCGTAGGCCACCGTCGTGCCTCCCACGAACGGCAGCAGTCGCCCGGCCTCCTCCTCCAGGGCCGCCCTGTCCGCGGCGCGGAGCGGCCGGAACGGGGCGAGCCGCAGCGTCCCGGCGCCGAGCGACCATGTTCCGTGCACCCGGCCGTCCACCAGGAAGGTGGGCCGGACCTGCGCCCCGCCGGGCATCACACGGGTGCGGTCCTCGTCGCCGATGATGCGCGTCCGGTCGGCGTGGGCGAGCAGGATGTTGTCGAAGGCGGGCAGCAGTCGCACCGGGGCGGGGGTCTCGGGGTCGGGCAGCTCCGCTTCGGCCAGATCGAACAGCTCCCCGCCTCCGGGGCCGGAGTAGCGGCGCAGTTCGTCGTCCATCTCCGCGACGACTTCACCCAGGCGGGTCAGTCCGCACCAGACCTGGACGTCCTTCACACGGGCCGGGCCGAAGGCCGCCAGATGGCGGCGGACCAGTTCCTTCGCCGTCTCGGTCGTGGTCGCCATCGGCCGTCCCAGCCATGCCTCGGCGGGCGTGACGGAGATCGCCGACCGGTTGCCCCAGGAACCCCAGGCGGCGGTGGCCGGGTCATGGACGAGCGGAGTGCGCAGTTCGACCTCCCCGGCCAGGATCCGCCCGTCGTGCCCCGGGTGGCGGTCGGCCAGTCCGCGGGCCAGCTCCCTGCGGGGCAGCGTCCCGTCGCCGAGCAGGTCGAGCCCCTCGGCGACCAGGGACGCCGGGTCCAGGCCCACGCCGTGCCCGGTGGAGTCGCCACGTGCGCTGTGGTTCCGGGTGAAGTACGGCGAGCCCGCCGTGCGGTCGAGCACGGGCTGCACCAGCGGGCGCAACCGGCGGAAGTCGTCGGCGGCGGCGAGGTGCTGGGTGCTGCGGAGCAGGGTGGACCGGACGACCTTCCGGTCCTCGACGAGCGCGGTGAGCTCCGCCCGGGTGAAGCCGTGGATCCTGCTCCACAGTCCGACGTAGGGCCAGTTGGGCTCCTGCGCCTGGAGTGCGACAAGGCGTCCGATCACCTCAAGGGGAGTGCGGTCGGTGCGCGCGAGCAGGAACTGGCGGTCGAGGAGCGCCCGGTTCAGGGCGCGGAGGGAGAGCGTGGTCACGGCAGACGCACCGAGACGTTGCCCCGGTAGGAGCCCTGGAGCAGCGAGAGGAACGCGCCCGGCACGTCCTCGATCCCACCCTCGACGACCGTCCGCGGGTAGACGAGGCGGCCCTCGCCCAGCCACGTTCGGAAGTGCTTCTGCCAGGACTCGATCTGATCGGGCGTGTGGTGGCAGGAGAAGGGCAGCAGCTCGACGCCCCTGGCCTCGGCCGCCGCGCGGTCGGGCTGCGGGAAGCGGTCCGCCGCGTCGCCGAGCTGGCTCGACAGCGAGCCGCACAGGGCGAAGCGCGCCCCGGGCCGGGCGGCTCGCAGGGCGGCGTCGTACTGCTCGCCGCCGACGACGTCGAAGAACACCGAGATGCCCTCGGGCGCCAGCTCCTGGAGCCGGTCGGCCGGGGAGCCGTCGTGGTAGTCGAACGCGGCGTCGAAGCCCAGCTCGTTCACCAGGTACGCGGCCTTCGCCGGGCTTCCGGCGCTGCCGATCACCCGCACCGCGCCGAGGCACCGGGCGATCTGCCCGGCCAGCGAGCCGACCCCGCCCGCCGCGCCGGAGACGAACACCACGTCGCCCTCGCCGACGGCCGCCACGTCGGCCGTCCCGTAGTAGGCGGTCGGCCCCTGGCCGAGGTGGTGGCCGGGGTCGGGAAAGAAGCCGCGGTCGAGCTTGACGTACGCGGACGCCGGACCCGCCGAGTACTCGCTCCAGCCGGCCGTCGTCCGGACGAGGTCGCCGACCGCGAGCGCGGGGCTCCCGGAGCGTACGACCGTGCCGACGGTGACCAGTCCCACCCGCCGGCCCGGCCGCCAGGCCGGCACCGGGAGGGTGCAGTCGGCCCGCATCAGCTCCAGGTACGCGGCGGCCAGGCCCACCTCCTCGGTGCGTACCAGGACCTCGCCGTCCACCTCGGTCTCGGCGACGGTGAAGTGGTCGAGTGTCGGGACGCCGGTGATCTGCGTGGTCAGCCGGATCTCACGGGTGATCATTTCTCGGTCCTCACATCGGTCCGGTGGGGCTTTCGAAATCGACTCTAAGGACACTTCCGGTCACTTTCCGGCCGGAACTCCGGGCAGTATTCCGGCATGGCGAACACCAGCTCACGGACCCTCCGGCTGCTCTCCCTGCTGCAGACCCACCGCCACTGGCCCGGCCCGGAACTGTGCGGCCGGCTCGGAATCTCCGAGCGGACCCTGCGCCGCGACATCGACCGGCTCCGCGAGCTCGGCTACCCGGTCGGCGCGGCCCGTGGCACGGACGGCGGCTACCAGCTCGCGCCCGGCGCCGTCCTGCCGCCGCTCCTGCTCGACGACGAGGAGGCGGTGGCCCTCGCCGTCGGCATCGGCGACGCGGCGCAGAGCGGGATCGCGGGGATCGAGGACGCGTCCCTGCGGGCGCTCACCAAGGTGGTGCGGGTCCTGCCTCCCCGGCTGCGCGCCAGGGTGGACGCCCTGCGCGCGATGACCGTCTCCGCCTCCGCGGCAGGGCCGGCCGTCGCGGCGGGCGTGCTCACCGCGGTCGCCCAGGCGTGCCGGGACGAGGAGCGGCTGCGGTTCGGTTACACCGCCCGGGGTTCCGCTGCCACCGAGCGCGAGGTCGAGCCGCACCGCGTCGTCGCCCTCGGCGGGCGCTGGTACCTGGTCGCCTACGACCTGGACCGGCACGACTGGCGCAGCTTCCGCCTCGACCGGCTGACCGGGCCGACGGCGACCGGCGCCCGCTTCCTGTCCCGTCCGCTCCCGGCCGGTGACGCCGCGGCCTTCGTCCGGGAGGCGAGCGGGGCCCCCGCGCCTTACACGGTCGAGGTCCTCGTCCACGCGCCGTCGGCGCGGGTGCGGCGGACGGTCGGCCGGTGGGGCACGGTCGAGCCGGTCGACCGGGACAGCTGTCGGCTCACCATGACCTCGACGTCTCTCGACTGGCCGACGCAGGCGCTGGGCAACGTGGGGGCCGAGTTCGAGGTCCTGGGCCCGCCGGAGTTCGCCGCACACCTCCGGGAGTGGGGTGCCCGTTTCCTGCGCGCGGCCCCTCAGGACAGGTCGTGATACCCGAGGCAGTCCGGGTCCTGGAGGGGGCAGCTCGGATGGGGGGTGCGGTCCCGCTCCGGGGGTGGGGGCGGCTCGTCCGCGAGGGCCGGAGCCGGGGGCAGCTCGAAGGATCCGCAGAGGCACGCTCCGCACGTGCCCGAGAACCGGGGTTCCCCGTGGCGGAAGCGCGGATGTCCGCACCGGCACTCCTGTGTCGCCCAGGCCGCCATCTCCGGACCTCCGATCCCCCGCGGTCTCCGCGCTCGACCGTGCTTTCGCGGTCTCCAGGGTAGCGACCGCGCCCCCGGTCCGCCCCCCACCCTCAGCTCGGCCGCATCCTGAACTCGTAGGCGTCCGGCAGGAGTTCGTCGGTGAGCCGGGCCCAGAGCTCGCCCAGGATCTCGGCGCCCTCGCGCAGGTCCGCGACCTCGAAGCCCGCGTCGAAGACGGCACGGGCCTCGTCCGGCCGGCCCTCGGCGATCAGCAGCCGGGCGTCGAGCAGCCGGAAGGCACCGCGCTGCCGGACCGGCTCGGGCAGCCGCTGCCAGAGGGCCCTGGCCCGGTCGGGCCGGCCGACGGCGAGGAGGGCGTCGACGGCCTCGCGGCCGAGGGCGGCGGCGAGGGTCTCCCCCGCACCCTCCTCAGGTCCGCCGTCTGCTCCCGCGTGGTCGGCGAAGGCTTCCGTGAAGTGCTCGGCGGCTCGCTCCGGGTGCCCGTCCTCCCGGTCGGCGACGGCCAGGCAGTACAGCAGCGGCCAGCGCACGGCGGCCTCCTTGAGCCCCCGCTCCCAGCTGCGTACCGCCTGGGCGCGGTCACCGGCGTGCCACTGGGCGATGCCGAGGTGGTACTCGGTGGTGGGGTCGGCGGGGGCGGTCTCCAGCATGTCCCGCCAGGGCGATGCGACGAGCGGCGCGATCAGGGGCGTGCCCGGTGCCGCGCCTCGCACAGCGCCCTGTGCCGCGCCGTGCGCCGACTTTGACGGCGCCGGCAGGACGCCTGTGTGCAGCAGCTCCCGCCAGGGTTCCTGATCGGGTCCGAGCGTCGATTCGGGGAACGGCGTCCCGGGCAACTCGTATCCACCGCGCAGGACTTCGAGCGCACCCCAGCCGGAGCCGGCCGCGAGGACCTCGTCCGGAGCGGTGTCTGCCGCGCTCTCCCGCCAGGCCGTGTACGCCGCGTCGACGGCGGCGCGGGGCAGCACACCGGCCAGCTTGTGCTCGACGTCGGAGCGGGCGGCGGCCCAGTCGTCGCCGAGCGCCGTGGCGGGATCGGCGGCGAGCGGGCCGTACGCCTCCAGCCAGCTGAACTCCGCGTCGCCCGCGAGTTCCAGGTGTTCCAGCTGGGTGCGGGCGAGTCCGGCCTGAATCTCGGCGTAACCGGGGGTGCCGGGTTCCGTCAGCCACTCCTGCCAGCGCCGGCCGCCGCGCTCGGTGCCCCACACGAAGAGCTTGCGACCGCGCAGCGGATCGGTGGAGGTCTGGACGAGTCCACCGCCGTCCGGATCGAGAGCGGCGATCCAGCGGCGCTGCCCCTCGGGCAGATCGTAGAACCAGTCGGCGGCGTGTGCGCTGTTCAGCGGGTACGAGCGGTCGATGCCGTCCTCCGTGCGCGCCACGGGGACCCGGCGCAGGCCGCGCTCGTAGCCGTGGTGCCAGGCCGTGTCGGCGGGGGCGAGGACCCGGCGGTCCTCGGGGACGGCGATGTTGGACCACCAGTAGACGGGGGCGGGGCGCTCGTGGGGGTTTCGGATCCGGACCCCGACGTACAGGAAGTCGGAGCCCTCCGGGAGCCACAGGTCTATCTGGAAGGGCAGGTCGCGCAGCCGTTCCCACTCCCAGAGGCGGAGCATCGGTCCGCCGTCGGGTGCGCGGACGGTCGCCGCGTGGAGGGGCGAGCAGGACAGGGTGGTGTGGCCGGTGGCCCCGATGTTCCACTCGATGCCGCCGGAGAACCAGGCGCCGTTGAGGGCGAAGGCGGCGGGCTGGAACACCGGGTTGCGGTAGAGGAGTTCGCGTCCGGTGGGCTTGTGGTGGAGGGAGTGGACGCGGCCGCCGAGGCCGGGCAGCACGGTCACCCGGAGCCGGTCGTTCTCGATCACGATCGTGTCGAGGTCGGCAGGGGTGCGATCGCGGCCGTAGCCGTCGCGGACGGGAGCGGGCAGCAGGCTGCGCAGGGGTGCCCGCCCGATGCCGCGGGCCATGTCGCGCGGGAGTTCCGCGAGGGTCCGCGCGTCGACCGCGTGGGCCCCGGCACCGGCGGGGGCCCGCAGGGCGGGAAGAGGGTTGTCCGGGCCCAACGGGGCTGCGGGCAGCGTCAGTACGGCACGTCGTACGGTCGTCATCGCCCCATGGAACACGCCGACGGCCGTCCTGACCAGGGGCTCTCCGCGTCAGGCTTCGGCAAAGCCGAGGGCGGGGGCCCCGGAAATTCCCGGCCTGATCGGCAGGACACTCCCTAGGGTGGAGGGTCGGCACGCCGTCGGGCGGCCGGGGAACCGTGACACAGGGAGTACGAGGAATGGGCACGCAGCACACCTACCGGGTCATCGTGCGCGGCACGTTCGACGGTCTGTCGGAAGAGAGCCGCACCCGGCTGCTCGCCGAGGTGGACGCGCACGGGCTGACCGCGATGCGGTTCACGGAGGAGGGCTCGCTGGCCTACGACCGGACGCTGAAGCACTTCTCGTACCGCCTGGTCGTCGTCTCCGACGCCGAGGACGGGGACGAGATGGCGGGCGCGCTCGCGGAGGACCGGGTGGAGACCGCGCTCGGGGAGCTCGGCCACGGGTACAAGGCGCTGCGTTCGACCGTGACCGACCTCGACACCATGAAGATCAACTACAAGCGCTGAGCGGTCTCGCCCCCGCCCGTCGCGCCTTCGGGCTCCGGGGCGGTGATCGCCCAGCGTTCGTGGTCGCGCCAGGCTCCGTCGATGAGCAGCATGGCGGGCGAGAAGCCCTCCAGCCGGAAGCCCGCGCGGCGGACGAGCGCGCGGGAGGGGGCGTTGCCGGGTTGGATGTTCGCTTCGAGACGGTGGAGTCCGAGCGGCCCGAAGGCGTACGCGAGGAGCAGTCCGAGGGCCTCGGTGAGCAGTCCGCGCCCGGCGGCGTGCGCGAAGGCGCCGTAGCCGAGGGCGCCGCTGCGGAAGGCGCCCCGGACGATGTTGTTGACGGTGAGGAAGCCGGCGATCCCGCCGCCCGCGTCCCCGTGCTCGCACACCAGGAACCCCTCGCGCGCCGGTTCCTCGATGAGGGCGGACGCGTAGCCGCCGTAGGCCTCGGCCGTGCACGGCGGGAACAGCCAGGGCCGGTGGAGTTCCCGGCTCTCGCGGGCGCGGGCGGTGAACTCCTCGGCGTCGTCGAGGGTGAAGGCGCGCAGGCCCACGCGGGGCCCGGCGGTGAGGTAACGGCCAAGATCGTCGGGCATACGGCCAGGCTAAGCCGCACCGAGGAGCGAGCCACGGAGGGGGTGCGGCGCGCTCAGCGGCCCGCTCATCGGCGCGCCGTGCGCACGCGGGGCGGGCAGCTCTCCCCCTTCCGTACGACTCCGATCATGACGGTGGTGCGGCGGTCGAGGCCCGTGCCCGCCGCCGGGTACTGCGTGACGACCTGCCATCGCGGCGGCCAGATCACCCGCCGGTCCCGCCCGCTCACGTCGTGGACGTCGAGTCGGGTACGGGGGTCCAGCCGGGTGAAGACGCGCCACAGGCCGCGGTCGAGGAAGTCGGGCACCGGGCGGGTCCCGCCGTCGTCGGCCGCGGCAGAGGCCTCCGTCGAGGTGACGGCTATGGCCGCGAGGGCGAGGACCGCGCCCGCCCCGACGACGGCGCGCCGCTTCACTTCTGCCTCCGGGCGGCGACGTAGAACCCACAGGCGGCGCCGAGGAGCGCGGTGGCGAGCAGGGCCAGGTAGAGCGGCATGGTCACTTCGGGGATCAGGAGCCGGATCTTGACCTCGCGGGTGTTCTGGAAGATGAAGACCAGGGTGATGGCGGCGAGCGCCATCATCCCGATCCGGCCGGGGGTGAGGGCTTCGGTGAACCGGGATCTGCCCCCGTCCGTTGTCCGTGACGTCTCCTTGGGACTCATGCCCGGCCCTCTCCTCCGTCGTGCCGTCGGTCGTACCCGTCCACAGCCGTGGGACCAGAATGAGGTGGGCGGAGCCTCACCGTGACGGCGAGGAGAGCCGTACGAGTGACTTGTCAGACAACGTGGGCCGACTACCGTGGTGCCTGACACCGTCGGGACCCGGGGCCGGAACCGCCCGGAACCGACCGGATTCGAGACGAGGAGCGGCCGTGGCGGTCAGCGGACAGCGGCGGCGACCGGTCGTGGCGCTCTACGAACGGATCGCGGACGCCGTCCACGACGGCACCTACCCGCCGGGCTCGACACTCCCCTCCGAACCGAAGCTCGCCGCCGAGCTGGGCGTGAGCCGGCCCGCCCTGCGCGAGGCGCTGCTGCTGCTCCAGGAGGACGGTCTGCTGACCGTACGGCGCGGGGTGGGCCGGACCGTGAACGACCGGCCGCCACGGCGCGGGTTCGAGCACGTCCAACCGCTTGAGGAACTGATCGGCGCGGGGACGCCGCTGCGGGTGCGGGCGCTGCTGCGGACGGTCGAGGAACCGACCGACTTCACCACCCAGCACCTGCTGGCCCCGGCCCGCGCCGAGCTGCGGTTCTGGGAGTCCGTGCTGACCGGGGAGGGTACGGCGGCGGCGCTGAGCCACGAGTGGGCGGCGCCCGACGAGCTGCTCGACCGGGTGCACCCCGAGTTCGCGCGCGCCCTGCGGGCGACGGAGACGGGCAGCCGGGCGGAGGCGGGCCCCTTGGCGAGGACGGCCGGCGGCTCCGAGCGGAGGCCTGCCGTCTCCATGCTCTCGGTCCTGGTCGGAGCCTCGCGCGAGACCGCCCTCAGCGCGCACAGCGGCATCACGGCGACACTGCTCGGACGGCGGCGCGGGGACCAGCTGGGTCGCCCGGCGGACACCCCGGCCGTACTCGTCACCCAGGTCGTCCGGGTCGGCGAGACCCCGGTCCTGGCCGCCAAGCACATGCTCCCGACGGGCGCCCCGGCACTGCCCGTACTGCAGTCCCACTAGGCACGCCCGAGGCCGCGCACGCCTCTTCCGGGGCTCCTGCCCCAGCCCCCGTCAGGGCCGTCACAGCGGCCCCCTCTCCCGTGGCGTACACTTCCCCGCCATGCACTTGTCTGACAACCCTGCCACGCCTGCCGCCGCCACCGTCTCCGAGTGGATCCGCCGGGCCCCCAAGGCCGTCCTCCACGACCACCTCGACGGTGGACTGCGCGCCACGACCATCGTCGAGCTGGCACGGGAGTGCGGCTACGCCGCGCTGCCGACCGAGGACCCGGCCGCGCTCGCGGTCTGGTTCCGGGACGCCGCCGACTCCGGTTCGCTGGAGCGCTACCTGGAGACCTTCGCCCACACCTGCGCGGTGATGCAGACCCGCGAGGCGCTCACGCGCATCGCGGCCGAGTGCGCCGAGGACCTGGCCGCGGACGGTGTCGTCTACGCCGAGATCCGCTACGCCCCCGAGCAGCACCTGGAGGGCGGTCTGACCCTCGACGAGGTCGTCGAGGCCGTCAACGACGGTTTCCGTGAGGGCGAGCGCCGCTCCGGCGGCCGCATCACCGTCCGCACCCTCCTGACGGGCATGCGCCACACGGACCGCTCCCTGGAGATCGCGCGGCTCACGGTCGCACACCGGGACAAGGGTGTGGCCGGATTCGACATCGCCGGCGGCGAGATCGGCAACCCGCCGGCCCGCCACCTCCCCGCCTTCCAGCACCTGAAGCGGGAGAACTGCCACTTCACGATCCACGCGGGCGAGGCCGTCGGCGCGGAGTCGATCCACGAGGCCGTGCAGGTCTGCGGCACCGAGCGGATCGGCCACGGCGTGCGGATCACGGACGACATAGCCGAGGACGGCACCCTGGGCCGGCTCGCCTCGTACGTCCGGGACAACCGCATCGCCCTGGAGGTCTGCCCGACCTCCAACCTCCAGACGGGCGCCGCGAAGGACTACGCCTCGCACCCGATCGACGAGCTGCGCCGCCTCGGTTTCCGGATCACGCTCAACACGGACAACCGGCTGGTCTCCGGCACCACCATGAGCGAGGAGTTCCAGCACATGGCGGACGCCTTCGGGTACGGCCCCGAGGTCTTCGAGGAGTTCACGGTCGCCGCGCTCGATGCCGCCTTCCTGCCGCTGCCGGACCGGCAGCGGCTGATCGACGAGATCGTCCGCCCGGGGTACGCGGCGCTCGGGGTCTAGGGCCCGAACGTCCTGCCCTGATCCGCCGCCCGACGCGGGGTCACCCCACCCTCCCCTGGATCAGGGGGAGTTCGAGAGTCCCCGCGTTCTCGGGGGCGCTGACGACGGTCACCGGCTTGATGCCGTGGTTGCCGGAGTACGCGGTGTCGCTCGCCGCGATCACCAGCTCCAGCCGGTGGCCGGTCTCGTAGCGGTGGACGACGGCGGGCAGCTCGACCGTGAAGGGGCGGGTGACGTCCGGCACCCGCACCGGCGCGACAAGGTGGTTGACCAGGGTCTTGGTGCCGTCGGGGGCGAGGTCGTAGAGCTTGGCGAAGAGCACGAGCTTGTCGGCGGCGTCACCGGAACCCTGCACCCGCTCGGTCGCCGGAGAGACGACCTTCAGGGTGGCCTTCGGGGCGCCGACGAGATCGACCGGCCCGGCGAGCGGGGCACTGGTCCAGCCGAGGTGGGTGCCGGGGGTGTCGTACGGCCGGGGGTCGGGCAGCCCGATCGTCCCGGCGAGCGAGGACTCCGAATGGCTCGTCGGGAACAGCCAGTTGCTGTACGTCCTGGATCCCCGGGCCACCTTCGTACGGTTGTCGACGAGCTTGCCGTCGCCGGAGAGGTACAGCCGCTGACTGAGCGCCGGGACGCCGGCCGCCGTGCCGTAGCCGCTCTGCCAGTCGCGGTACCAGGCGAAGGCGGGGCCGGTGTCCGCGGTCCGGTTCTTGCGCAGGTACCGGTCGAACCAGGCGAGTACGCGCTGCCCGACGTAGCTGGACTCCAGGTTGCCCTGGCCCAGGTCGAGCTCGCCGGGCTTCTGGCCCCCGCTGTGGCCCCAGGACTGCCAGATCATCCGGGTGTCGACGCCGCGCTCGCGCAGCCGGTCGTAGGTGGCCCGCGCCTCGTTGAGGTTGAAGAGGGTGTCGGCCTGGCCCTGGACGATCAGGGTGGGTGCGGTGACCCGGTCGACGTACGAGACCGGGGAGACGCTGCGGGCGTAGGCGAGCATCTTCTCCGTCTCGGCCTTGGGGTAACGGCCGGAGTTGAGGAGCCGCACGGTGTCGCAGGCGTCGGAGACGAAGTGGAGACAGCCGAGCGAGTTGATCCGGCTGGGGTCCAGGGAGGGGACGAGCAGCGGCTGCCCCTCGCCCATCAGATAGAAGCCGTTCGCCCACTGCCACTTGAAGACACCGGGGGTGGCGCGGTCGGCGGCGTTGGGGGCGAGGGAGTACGCGAGGTCGTTCCAGGTGATGAGGGGGACGAGGGCGTCGATGCGGCGATCGACGGAGGCGGCGGCGAGCTGTACGGCCCCGCCGTAGGAGCCGCCGATCATGCCGACCCGCGGGTCGCCCGCGCCGTCGCGGGTGACGAAGTCGACGCGCGTGCCGTCGTCGGCCGCCCGGCCGCCGGCGAGGAAGTCGACGAGCCGGGCGGCGGCGCGGCCGTCGATCTCCGGGTCGTCGAGGGAGATCAGACAGCCGGACTTCCCGAAACCGAGGCCCGAGTAGACCAGGCCGACGTAACCGCGCTCGGCGAAGGCCTTGCCGATGGCGTCGGTGGAACCGTCGCTCTTGCTGCCGCCGAAGCCGTTGGTGGCGAGGACGGCGGGCGCGGGATGTCCGGCGTCCACGCCCGCCGGCCGGTAGAGGTCGGCGTCGACGGCACAACTCCGGGCGCCCGCCTCGACGGTGAACCGGAGCGGGGTGACGGTGTAGGAGCCGGTGACGGCCTCCGCCTCGGCGCCGCTCGCGGGCGCGGCGAGAGCCAGGGGCGCGGCGAGCGCGGCCGCACCGGCCACGAGGGCGAGGGCTTTGCGGGAACGGGGCACGGCACGGGACACAGAGACCTCCACGCTGAGGACGACGCCGAGAGACCCACCGCAACTACCGACTGGTAGGTACCCGGGCAGCGCCCATGCTGTGACACGTGTCAGAGGCCGTCAATGCGCCGGACGAAGGTTATTGACGGAGATTCAGTGAAGGCCGTCCGGGCGTCCGGGGCGACCCCGCGCCCGCATCCCGCTCAGCGCAGCGCCGGTACGTCCAGCGTGAGCGTGCCCTTGTCCGCGTCCAGCACGCCGGACACCCCCAGCGGCATGGTCAGCGCCGTCTCGCTGTGCCCGAAGCCCAGTTCCTCCACGACCGGCACCCCGAGACCGCCGAGCCGGTCCGCGAACACCGCCCGTACCTCCTCGTACGGGCCGCACTCCGCCCAGGAGCCGAGGCCGATGCCCGTGACGCCGTCGAGCAGACCGGAGCGCAGGAGTTGGGTGAGGATGCGGTCGAGGCGGTACGGCTCCTCCCCCACGTCCTCCAGGAGGAGCAGCCCGCCGCGGGCCGAGGGCCGGCCGTGCGGGGTGCCGAGGTCGGCGGCGAGGAGGCTGACGCAACCGCCGAGCGTCACGCCCCTGGCCCGGCCCGGTACCAGGGTCCGTGCCGTGTCCAGGCCGAGCGTCCGTACCGACTCGGGTTCGAACAGGGTGGCCCGCAGCGACTCCTGGGTGCGCGGGTCCGAGAGGAAGGTGCCCGCGGCGACCATCGGACCGTGCAGGGTGGCGTAACCGGCCCGGACGGCGAAGGCCTCGTGGAGGGCGGTGATGTCGCTGTAGCCGACGAACACCTTGGGTCCGGCCTCCCGGATCGCCCTCCAGTCGACGAGGTCGACCATGCGCTGCGCCCCGAAGCCGCCGCGCGCGCAGAGGACGGCGGAGACCGAAGGGTCGCACCAGGCCTCGGTCAGGTCCCGGGCGCGGGCCCGGTCGGCGCCCGCGAGGTAGCCGAGGGTGGGGTGGGTGTCCCGGACGTGCGGGGCGACGACGGGATCGAGGTCCCAGCCGCGCAGGATGTCGAGCCCCGCGCGCAGCCGCTCCTCGGGGACGGGCCCGCTGGGCGCGACGACCGCGACCCGCGCGCCGGGCCGCAGCCGGTCGGGACGGGTGAGCGACCTGACGGGCGGCCGGGCCTCCGCCCTGGCGCGGAGGTCGGCATCGGGGGCGGTCACGTGCGGTACTCCAGGTCGGGCACGTCCGTCCGGTCGACGCCGAAGGTCCGTGTGTACAGGGAGAGTTCGGCCTCCAGGGCGCGCACCATCGTGTCGGCCCTGCGGAAGCCGTGCCCCTCCCCCTCGAAGGCGAGGTAGGCGTGCGGGACGCCCCGGCCTGCGGTGCGGGTGAGGAAACGCTCGGCCTGCGCGGGCGGGCAGATGACGTCGTCGAGGCCCTGGAGCAGCAGGAAGGGCGCGGTGACGCGGTCGACGTGCTCGATCGGCGAGCGCTCCTTGTAGCGGGCGGGTACGTCGTCGATCGACCCGATGAGTCCGTGGAGGTACTGGGACTCGAAGTCGTGGGTCTCGTCGGTGGCCCAGCCCCGCAGGTCGAGGATGGGGTAGATGATCGTGCCGCAGGCGTAGACGTCGGTGGCGACGAGGGAGGCGGCGCTCGTCCAGCCGCCCGCGCTGCCGCCGCGCACGGCGAGCCGGGCGGGGTCGGCGGTCCCCTCGGCGGCGAGGGCCCGGGCGACGGCCGCGCAGTCCTCGACGTCGACGACGCCCCACTGCTCGCGCAGCCGCTCGCGGTACTCCCGGCCGTAGCCGGTGGAGCCGCCGTAGTTGACCTCGGCGACCCCGATGCCCCGCGAGGTGAAGTAGGTGATCTCCAGGTCGAGGACGAGCGGGGCGTGTCCGGTGGGTCCGCCGTGCGCCCAGATCACATAGGGCGGCAGCTCGTCCTCCGGCCCGGTGAACCGGGGGTGGTGGGGCGGGTAGATCTGCGCGTGGATCTCCCGCCCGCCGGGGCCGGTGAACGTACGGAGGCGGGGCTCGGGATGGTGGGCGGGGTCGACGGCGTCGGTGTGCGCGGCGCCCACGACCCGGGTGCGTCCGGTGCGGGTGTCGAGTTCGACGATCTCGTACGAGCTGTGCGGTCCGGCGGCTACGCCGACGACCCGGGTGTCGTGGGCGGCGAGCGTCGAGGCCCACTCGGTCCAGGGTCCGACGGCGTCGACGAGTGCGCCGCGCTCGGGGTCGAGGATGCCGAGGGCGGTGGTCCCCTTGCCGTGGACCACGGCGATGAGGCCGTTCTCCAGGGGCGTGAACCAGTTCAGCCCGATCTTCCAGAGCGGTCCGCCGAACTCCTCGGCGCGGGGGCAGAGCGCGGCCGGTTCGCCCAGACCGCCGTCGGTGTCGATCTCCGCCCGGTAGAGGTTCCACCAGCCGGTGCGGTCGCTGACGAGGAGCAGCCTTCCCGCCGCGTCCCAGTCGACCTGCGGGATCGACTCGGCGGGCCCGCCCGCGACGGTCCTCGTCTCCCGGAAGGTGCCGTCGGGGGCGACCTCGGCCAGCTGGACCTCGGTGCCGTCCCAGGGCATCCGGGGGTGGTCCCAGGCGATCCAGGCCGCCCGGCGCCCGTCCGGGGAGAGCCGGGGTCCGGTCACGAACCGGTGCCGCCCGTCGGAGAGTTCACGCACCGCCGCGCGGTCCTCGGCGGCCGAGCCGTCGAGGGGTACGGCGACGATCACCCGGCGCACATCGGTCGGGGCGGGGCCGGTGAACTCCTCCAGGACGCACCACACCTCGCCCCGGTCCGGGTGGATCACCGGGTCCACCCAGCGCAGTCCGCCGCCGGTCCCGGAGACGGGGGTGAGGGGCCTGGGCCGCGCGCCGGGAGCGGCATCGGGCTCGTACGCGTAGAGCCGCTGGTCGGGGAAGTGACAGAACACGGCGAGCGGTCCGCCCGCCGGGCGGGCGACCGCGGCCCAGGGCCGTCCGCCGTACTCGATCACCCGGCTGCGAACGTTCCACGGGGCGGGCAGCATGCTCTGCTCGGTGCCGTCGGCGCGCCGCCGGACGAGGGCGCGCCGGCCGCCCTCGGCGGGACGCGGGTCGGTCCACCACAGCTCGTCGCCGACGACGCCGAGGTACTCGGGCCGCCCGTCGTGGGCGGCGGCGAGTGCCGCGTCGACGGGTGACGGCCAGCTGCCGTAGGCGGCCGTGGTCGTGGCCATCTGAACTCCCCCTGTCACGGTCTTGCGCGAACGGTCATGGCGTCACGCGGACGGTCATGGCGCTCCGCGGACGGTCACGGTTCTGTGCCGTCCACGGTTCTACGCCGTCTTCAGGTAGTGGTCGAGCACTCTCACGCCGAAGTGCAGGGCGTCCACGGGGACGCGTTCGTCGACGCCGTGGAAGAGGGCCCCGTAGTCGAGGTCCGGGGGCAGCCGGAGCGGTGAGAAGCCGTAGCCGGTGATGCCGAGCCGGGAGAACTGCTTGGCGTCGGTGCCGCCGGACATGGTGAACGGCACGACGTGCCCGTCGGGGTCGAAGCGCTCGACGGCGGCCCGCAGCTTCGCGAAGGTCGGCGAGTCCACGGGCGCCTCCAGGGCGACCTCTCGGTGGTGGAACTCCCACTCCACGTGTGGCCCGGTCAGCTCGTCCATGGTCGCGGCGAACTCCTCCTCGGTGCCCGGCAGCGTCCGCCCGTCGATGTAGGCGACGGCCTGGCCCGGGATGACGTTGACCTTGTAACCGGCGTCGAGGATCGTCGGGTTGCTGCTGTTGCGGACGGTCGGCGCGACGAGGGCGGCAGCCGGCCCGAGCTTGTCCAGGAGGAGATCCACGTCGAGGTCGGGCGCGCGGGTGTCGATGTCGAGGGCGTACAGCGCGGCCAGTTCGGCGAGGGCGGCGCGGACGGTCGCGGTGAGGCGGACCGGCCAGGTGTGCGAGCCGATCCGGGCGACGGCGTCGGCGAGGCGGGTGACGGCGTTGGCCGTGTTCACCTTCGAGCCGTGACCGGCCCGGCCGTGGGCCGTCAGCTTGAGCCAGGCGGTGCCCCGCTCCCCGGCGGCGATCGGGTACAGCGTGGTGCCGGGCTGCGGGTGGAAGCTGAACGCGCCGGACTCGCTGATGCCCTCCGTGCAGCCGTCGAAGAGCGCGGCGTGCCGCTCGGCGAGGAAGCCGGAGCCGTCCTCGGCGCTCGCCTCCTCGTCGGCGGTGTAGGCGAGGACGATGTCGCGGCGCGGCCGGATGCCCTGCCGGGCCCAGGAGCGGACGACGGCCAGGACCATCGCGTCCATGTTCTTCATGTCGACGGCGCCGCGCCCCCACACGACCCCGTCGCGGACCTCGCCGGAGAAGGGGTGGGTGGTCCACTCGGCGGGGTCGGCGGGCACCACGTCCAGATGCCCGTGGACGAGGAGTGCCTCGGCCGAGGGGTCGGTGCCGGGGATGCGCGCCACCACGTTGGTACGGCCGGGGGTCCGTTCCAGGAGGGTGGGTTCGATGCCGACGGCGGCGAGCCGCTCGGCGACGTACTCGGCGGCGGGACGCTCACGGCAGTCGCCGCCGCCCCGGTTGGTGGTGTCGATGCGGATGAGCTCGGAGGTGAAGGTGACCACCTCGTCGAGCGCCGTCGTGTCCGGGCCCCGGACCTCCTCAGCCATACTGCTCCTCCACTGCGGCCGAGACGATGGTCGTGACCGCCTTGAACGTGCGAATTGCCTCGTACATCGTCCCGCTCGTGTACGTGACGCGCCGCTCTCCGCTTCGCGCCACGCCGGGAACCACCGTGGCGGCGGCGCCCAAGTGCTCGGCGTCGAACTCCAGCTCCACGGTGAAGGGGCCGCCGCGGACCGGCTCCTGGCGCACGGCGAGCGCGACGCCGGTCTTGGCCGCCGCCCGGATGTCGGCGGCGGTTCTGGCCGGGGTCCGGCACACCGCCGCGTACCGCGAGACGTAGTCCTTGACGGCGACCTTGGGTGCCTCCGGCGCGTAGCCGAGGGCGTCCTCGCAGGTGAGGTCGTCGCCGGTGACGAGTACGACGGGGACGCCGTACTCCGCGACCACGTGGGCGTTGAGCAGGCCCTCACTGGCTCGCTCGCCGTCGAGCCAGACGCCGGTGATCGAGTTGGCGAGATAGGTGTGCGCGAGGACCCCTTCGGTGCCGGCGCCCGTGTGATAGCCGACGAAGGCGATGCCGTCGACGTCACCGTGCTGCACGCCCTCGACCATGGAGAGGGACTTGTGGCGTCCGGTGAGCATCTCGGCCCGCTCGTCGAGCTGCTCCAGGAGCAGGTTCCGCATGGACCAGTGCGCTTCGTTGATGAGGACCTCGTCCGCGCCGCCGTCGAAGAAGCCCAGGACAGCGGCGTTCACATCGGAGGTGAACATCGAGCGGCACCGCTCCCACTGGGGCGTCCCGGGCAGCACGTCGGCGGGCCAGGTCACACCGGTCGCGCCCTCCATGTCGGCGCTGATGAGGATCTTCATGTCTGGCACCGTACGCGCCGCCCGGCGGCCTCACCACCCCTGTGGAAAACCGTCGTTGGAGTGGACCACTGGCGATCACCGGAACGGCCGTACGGCTCACCCCGGGGCCTTCGGACACCCCTGGGGTCCTCCTCGGCGAGGCGGCGCAGGGCGGCTGCGGCCTGGCCCGCAGGCGGTGTGCCGTCGTCCGGGATGCGCCAGAGGTACTGGCGTACGAACCGTTCCGTTTCGGGTGCGCCGTCGGCGGTCAGGGGCACGCCCTCGAAGGTGACGACGGTGGTGTCCGGTGCGCGGAGGTCCGTCGAGATCCAGCCCCTTCCCAGTCCCCACCCAGGGCGCCGCAGCAGCCCTCGGTGCAGTACGCCTCCGCGAGCCGCACCTCCCGGGGCTCGGGCCCGGCCCGCAGGGCGCCGTTCTCCAGGAGCTGCTCGGGCGACTCCCCGGACCCCTGGGCGTAGGCCTCGGGGACGAGGGGCCGCCCGTCGACGAGGAAGCGGGGCTCGACGCCGTCCGGGTCGCCGGGGTCGGCGACGGCGACCTCGATCCGCAGAGTCGGTGTGTCGGCGGGTTCCTCGGTCCGGGCGGCGCGGAGCTGCCGTGCGGTACGGCGGATCCAGTCGGCGCGCCGCCGGTCCTCCGGGTCGGTGGGGGTCTCCGGCTCCCCGACGGCGTCCAGGAGGACGCCGATCAGTTCCCGTCTGCGTCCCGGTGGCCAGGCGAGGAGGTGCGCGGCGCCGCTGTGCAGGTCGAGGGCGAGTGCGACCAGGCGGGCCTGGTGACCGAGGAGCGGGGGCAGCTCCTGGGCGCGGGCGCACCATCGGTTTTCCCGAGGCCCGATGCATGGAATCGGACGAAACATCGCCAAGGGGTGCGTATAGGCTGTCGGCCGCAGTTCTCGTACCCGACCTCCGGAGTGCTCTCGGTGACCATCGCCCTCGACCCGTCCGACACCACCCCCGCCGTCCCCGCGCCCGCCGACACGTCGGAGGGGTTCTGGGTCCAGCAGCCCGAGTCGCCGGCCGCCGAGGCTCCCGTCGACGAGCCCTCCGACGAGCCCGCCGACGACCTCGGCCCCGGCGCCGCCGCCGACCTCGACCCCGTCGTCGTCCGTGACGCCCTGGACTTCGGGGTCTACGCGCGGACCGGCGGCTGGGCCTTCGCCCTCAAGGTGGCACGCAGTGTCCGGCCCGGCGGCCAGCCCGCCGAGGGGACGGCCGCGACGAAGGTGTCGGCGAAGGCGTTCGCGGAGCTCGCGGGGTGCTCGCCGGAGCGGGTCATGCGCTACTACAAGGCCTGGGACATGGCGGCCGACGACGGTCTCGTCCCGCAGTTCGAGGTGCTCGTGCCGGGTGAGGACGTCGAGCTGCCCGACGCGGACGTCTGGCTCTCGTACTACACCTCCCGCAACAGTGCCTCGTCGGTGCGCGGTCAGGCGATCAGCGCGGCGGCCGAGGCGGAGGGTATCCGGCCGACGAAGGCGCTTGAGGTCGCGGAGAACCCGACGGCGCTGCGGGCCGCGATCCTCGCCGACCCGGGGACGGCGGAGGCGGCGCGCGGCGCGCTCCTCGACCGCATGAAGGAGGACCCGGCCCTTCAGACCGAGATGGCCCGCGCCTTCGCGCGGACCGACGATCTGAAGAAGGCGGTGGCGAGCGAGGCGAAGGCGGCCGACCGGATCGGGTACGTGCGCCAGATCGTCGAGAACGGTCAGATCAAGACCCCGGCCGGGCAGACCGTGGACGCGCCGGCCGAGCTGCGGGCCGAGGCGGAGCGGCATCTGTCGCTCCTCGACGAGCTCGACGACTCGGAGGAGGCCGGCGAGTGGGCCGGCGAGGCGTACGACACCGTCAAGGGCCTGGTCGCCAAGGCGGTCGAGGAGGATCCGGCGCTGCGGGTCCAGGAGCGGCGGACCAAGTTCTACAACAGCCTGCAGAAGGCGACGAAGGTCTTCGAGGAGCTGACCCTGGACGAGGTCATGGAGGAGGACATCTACGAGGCGGACATGCTCCAGCGCCTCGAAGCCCTCCAGGAGGCGATCGGCACCTGCATCAGCGCGCTGCGCAAGGCGACGACCACTCCCTGAGGGCAACGGCTCAGTCCTGAAAAGGGGAGCCCCGACCGATGTCTCGGTCGGGGCTCCCCTACTGCTTCGCATGCGGCCGGGCCGGTACGACCGGCCCGGCCACGCTCCTAGTGAGCGTCGAGCCAGCGGCGTGCCGCCGGGCTCAGCGGGGGCTCGTCCGGATAGTCCAGGAATCCGGCCGCCAGATCCTCGGCCCACTCCCGGAGCACCCGCGAACGATGCGGCGCCTTCAGCACCGAGGTGCTGATCTCGTGCTCCCACGTCGTCGCGAAGAGCAGCACGTTCCCGTCGAGCGAGAGCATGCGGAACTCGGGACGGCAGGGGGCGCTGCCGAGTGGCCCGGCGGCTCCCGCGCCCATGATGTCCCATTCGCTCTGCAGCTCGACGCAGAACCACTGCAAGCCGTCGTCGTCCGCGGTGTCCAGCGCGAGCAGGAACCTTCGGTCGGTCTCGGAGAAGAGCCCTCCTTCGACCGCCAGCCGGTACCAGTCGGCGTTCGCCCTCTCGTGCAGCTGCGGCTCAAGGACGTCCAGCATGGCTTCGACGCGCCCGTCCGAAGGCGGGCAGCTCGCGGCCTGGCCGGTGACGGCGGGCGGAATAAGCCCATCGGGCTCGGTCCATCCGTCGACGAGCGACAGACCCGCTGCGGCCAGTGAGTCCACTGCGGCCGGCGGCTTCATCGGGGAGACCCACCTCCATGACTCGCGTACCAACCGGATCCTGGCTGGTTCCACCTGCCTGGCAGGCGCCCGGCATATCCGTATTCGTGGACCGTATTGTAATTGTGGCCCAGGACGTACCCGACGACGCCGTCGGAGCGGACGAGAACGCGGTTCAGGGTGTCCCTGCCTCGCCTGTCCAGGACGGTGTACACCGTCGCGTCGTACCACGGGTTGTTGGTGTTGTAGGTGGTCACACCGTTTCGCACCCTGCGGGCGTCGTACCAGTCGAGACCGTTGTTGTTGACCCGCTGAGCCTGCCGACCGCTCTCCACACGGTTCACGGTCGCGTGAACGTCACCCGGGATCTCGGACCAGTTCTGCGCGTTCTCCGCCTGGCGCTTCTCCGTGAGCTCCGGCGAGTACGGGTCGACTTCCTCGCCACCGGTCGGGCAGCTGTCGTTGTGGTTGAGGAGCGAGGTGCCCGACGCCATCACGTAGTACGTGTGGAGGTCGGAGACCGTCAGGTTGTGAACCGTGGCCGCCTGGGCGGTCCTGCGCTCGATGCCGGTGATCTGGACCCGGGTTCCGGCGCTGGTCTGCAGCCACTGGCCCGACGTCAGGTCGGTGGCCTTGAGCCAGGCACGGAGTGCGGGCACCCAGAACGGGTGGCCTTCGGTCGCGGTGACCTGGGCCGTCTTCGATCCGGCCTTGCCGTCGGTGTCGACGGTGATCTTGACGAGGTGCTTGAGGCCCTGGCCCGTGATCTCCGCGGTGACCGTCTCGACCCGGGTCTGACCGGAGTCGGGGTCGGTCGCGAGGACCTTGTCGCCGGTCCTGACCTTCTCGATCGGCTTGGTGGAGCCGTCGGCCATCAGCACCTTCGTGCCGGGCACGAAGCTGTTGCAGCCGGCCTTGCCGGAGCCGCCGCCGCCGCTGGATCCACCGTTGCTGCGGGAGGAACCGCCGGAGCTTCCGCCCGGCTTGGACCCGCCGGACTTGCCCCCCTTGCCTCCGCCCGCCTGCGAGGAGGACTTGGGAGCGGCCTTGGCCTGGGAGCTCTTCTGAGCCGGGTTACCGGTCTTCTTCTTGGCGGCCGCCGCCGCTTCGGCCTTCCGTTTGGCGGCCTCGGCTGCCTTCTTCTTGGCCCGTTGCGCGGCCTCCTTCTTCGCCTTCTCGATGGCGATCTTCTTGGCTCTCAGAGCCGCGGCCTCGGCCGCCTTGGCCGCCTTGAGGACGGCTTCCGCGGCCGCCTTCGCCTTCTTGAACGCCTGGATGGCGTTGATCGTGCGGTCGACCGCCCTCAGGACGGAAGGGATCTTGCCCAGCTTGGTCCACGGGATCGCCCCGATGATCAGGCTGCCGCAGGACCACATGTCACCGCCGAAGCAGGCCATGGCGTCGGTGAGGCCGATGAAGTCGCTCAGGACGCTCCAGGCCGCGGCGAGGATCACCGAGGTCAGTGACTTGCCCGAGGTGGACTGCGCCTGCGCGACCTGCGCCGCGGACAGACCCGCGCCCAGGAGGGCCGCTGCCTTCTCCGAGGCGGTCAGGGTGATCGCCTCACCGGTCGGGTCCGCGTGGGTGACCGGGTTGTTGTGCGCGTAGACGTACCCGTTGGCCTGCAGCGGGTCGTTCAGATCCATCTGCGGGTCGGCGGACAGGAATCGTCCGACCACCGGGTCGTAGAGTCGGGCGCCCAGCAGCGTGTAGCCGGAGGCGTCGTCCCGGGTCTTGTTGAGGAACCCGGTGTGCGCCTGCATGTTGGCGCCGACCGTGCCGGCACCGCGCTGGTTGCCGAACGCGTCCTGCTTGCGGATCCGCACGTCCATCGAGGCGCTCAGCGCGACCTCGGTGTAGGTGGAACCCTGGTGGTCCGTGGTCAGAGCGACCAGCCGGTCCGCAGCGGTGCCGTAGGCGTAGCGCATGACCGAGCCACTGGGGGTGGTGTAGGTGCGCTGCGAGTTGACCAGGACGCCGCCCTGCTGGACGGTGACCTCCGTGTCACCCAGGTTCAGGGTGGCCGTCTTGCCGTTGATGGTGAGCAGACGCTCGCCACCGGGACCGTAGATGTGACGGGTGTCGTTCTGCGGCGCCCACAGCTGTGCGGCGGAGGCTCCGTCGCACGTGGCCAGGACGATCGCTGTGCCGCTGGCCGAGTTGGCACCCTGCACCGCCAGGCACAGGTTGGACGCGATGTGCGTCAGCTGGCCGGCGGCGTTGCGCCTCAGCTCCTGCGCCGCGGCGGCCGCGGGGGTGGCGGCGCACTTCTGGACCTGTACCGCGGACCCGAGAGTGTTGGCTGCCGGCTGGACGCACCAGTCGTCGAGCACCGACAGCGCGCCCCGGTTGGCGTCGATCTGCGGAGTCGTCGGCGTGCTCGGGGTGGGGGTGAACTTCCAGCTCTGCGCCGCGGAGGCGTTGCAGGTGTACAGCTGGACCGCCTGTGCCGCGGCCGGGATTCCGCTCTTGAGGTCGAAGCACTTGTCGGCCAGGCCCATGTAAGGGGTCTTGCCGCCGGCGCCCGCACCGGTGATCCGGTCGACCTTGCCGTCCGGCGTCCAGGTCAGCGTCTGCTTGTCACCGTTGTCGAGCGAGGTGACGGACTTCGTCTGACCCGTGAGCTCGTACAGGCGCTCGGCCTCGGCCTTGACCTGCGCACCCGCGGGGGTGGTGTAGGTCTTGGAGACCTTGGTGAGCGTGTGCGGCTGGCTCTTGGCCGCGCCCACACCGTACTCGTACGTGGTGGTCGCGTCCTTGGCCGTGGCGCCGGTCAGGTCCTTCTCGACCAGCTTGGTGCGGTTGCCGAGGAGGTCGTACTCGTACTCCTGCCAGTAGCCGGAGGTGTCCTTGCCCGCGGCGACGTTGAGCGTGCCGTCCGCGTTCTTCGGAGCGGTGCAGTTCTCCTGGTCCTTGGAGGTCCAGGCGGTCTTCAGCTCACCCAGCGGGTCGTACGTGAAGCACTGCCGCTCCTCGATCCCGGTGGCGTGCTCACGGATGCCCGTGACGTTGCCCGCGGGGTCGTAGGCGTACTCGCGCTTCGAGACCAGGTTGCCCTCGACCGGACCGGCACCGACCGTCTGCTCCCGGTAGACCATCTGGTTCTGGAGCTCGCCGGTGGACTCGTCGTACGAGTTCTGTGCCCACACCCGGTACGGCACCGCGCCCATGGTCGAGCGCATGACCTGGCCGTAGGGCGAGTAGACCGTCTCCGAGCCGTACCAGTCCTTGCCGGAGATCGAGAGCGGGTTGCCGTCCTTGTTGTAACGGATGACCAGCTTCTCCGGGTCGAACTTGCCGGCCTTGGGAAGGTGCGCCTCCTCCAGCATGCCGTTGTCGGAGAACTTGTAGTCGTACTGGTAGTCCGCGGGGATGCCCCACGTGCCGGCCACCGAAGAGGGCAGGGACAGCGTCGTCGAGGTCGGCTGGTAGTCCGTCGTGTAGCCGTTGACCTTCTGGGTGTACGCCAGGCCGTCGGTGTACCGGGTGGCGGAGGCGGGCATGCCCTTGCCGCCGGCGACGGAGTCGTACGAGAAGCCGGCGAGCAGCGTGCCCGTGGAGCCGCTCAGGCGCTGCTCCTTGGGCCGGGACAGCTCGTCGTATCCGTTCCAGATCGTCACGCCACGCGCGTCGGTCGTGGTCAGGGGCCGGTCACGGTCGTCGTACGTCATCCGCGTGGTGCCCGTGTCCGGGTCGGTCGCGGTCTCCATCCGGCCACGCATGTCGAACGTCCACGACCACGGGTGGGTCGGGTCGACCGAGCTCGTCGCCTTGGTCAGCTGACCGCGGCTGTCGTACGTGTAGCGCGTCGACGTGTAGCCGTCGGGCGCCGCCGGGTTGGTGGTGTCCGTGCGGACGGTGCGGCCGAGGGCGTCGGTGTAGACCTTGTAGGCCGAGGCGCCCTGCGGGTGGATCACCTTCGACCAGTCGGCTCCGTACTGGTAGCGGGTCGCCTTCTCGGGCACCTCCTGCGAGATGGCCTCGGTGGTCCCGGGGGCCTTCACCTTGAGGACCGGCATCTCCTCGAGCACACGGCCGAGGCCGTCGTACTTGTACCGGGTGATGTTCGGGACCGTGGTGTCGGCGCGCGGGCTGAACAGCTCGCCGCTCGGGGTGTCCTCGTTGAGGTAGGCGTTGTTGGTCTGGTAGACCTCACCGGCACTGTTGTACAGCGTGTCGGTGATCAGACGGCCACCGCCGTCCGCCTCCTCCTGCGACTGGCGCTCGCGGCCGAGACCGTCGTAGATCGTGACGGACTTCTCGATCCGGTTCTCGTAGCCGCGGCTGTAGGTCGTGATGTACGGGGGCTTGCGGAGCGTGCCGCCGTTCGGGTCGTCCGGGTCGGGCTCCTCGTCCGGAGTCACGTACTCGGCCTTGAAGTCCGGTACGTTGCCCCCACCCGGTGCCCGGCCGGGGGCCCAGGCCTCGGCGAGACGGCCCAGCGGGTCGAAGCTCGCCTGGCTGACGTGGCCGTTGGCATCGGTCGTCTTCAGCGTGACCGCGCGGCCCGGCTCCACCTCCTGGACCTGGGTGTGGCCCAGCGGATTCGTCTGGGTGATCTTGAACACCTGACCCGTCGGCGGGTCGAAGGCGATCGAGGACTCCTTCTTGTCCTGGTCGATCTGCTTGGTGACACGGCCCATGGCGTCGAAGACGACGGTGCCGCCGGTCTGGAAGCCGGTGCCGTCCGCCTTCAGGGACCACGTCTCGGTGGCCATACCACGGGTGGTGTCGGCGAGCGCCGTGCCGTACGCCGTGTTGTCGTACGAGGTCCGTGACCCGGCGGTCAGCGTCTTGAGATCGGCCCAGTTCGCGTCGGCACACGCCGTGGGCGAGACGAGGACCTGCTTGGTCAGACCGATGATGTTCTTGGTCGTGTTGTGCAGGTACTCAAGCTTGGTGCAGGACTCGTCACCGGTCTTGGTGGGGTCGGCGTCGCCGAACGACTCCACCTGTGTGGGCAGACCGTGGGTGGAGTCGAACGTCGTCCTGGTGCGGACGCTCCGCAGGGTGCGGGTGTCGTCACCCGTGCCCGACGACTTCGTGTACGCGATCTCCTCGGGCTCGGTGACCCGCCACGCCTTCAGCGGGTCGAGGCCGTCGCCGCGGGTACGGCTGGCGAGCTCGGTGGCCTCGGGGACGGTGAGGCTGCGGGTGAGCCAGTCGCCGTCGGCGTCGGTCGCGTCGGAGTAGCTGAACTCCTCGGATATTCGGCCGGCGAAGGCCTCACGGTCGTAGACCGTCGCACCGTCGTGGGTGAGGGTGGCGCCCGCGATGTTCTTCATCGGGACGGTGTCGCCCATGCCCCGGTAGAAGCGGGTGACCGCCTTGGTCTTCGGTCCCTCTGTCCCCGGCGTGTCCTCGCCCGGGGTGGAACCCTCGCCGTTGTCGGCGGCGACCTTCCGCTCGCCCGTGACGACGGCGGTCTGCTCGAAGCCCGCGAACTGCGAGTACGTGCGCGTGGACTTCTTGCTGAACTCCGCCTCGGCGAGCTTCCAGCCGGCGTTCTTGTAGTCGTACGACGTCCGCGTGGAGTACGAGCCGTCGACGTTCGGCAGCTCCTCGATGGAGTCGACCACGTACTTGTGGAACCAGTCGATGTCCTCGACCTCGGCGTCCGGGTGCCAGTACATCGGGTAGCACAGACGCGTGTTGGCCTTCAGAGCGGCGGTGTCCGTCTTGCCGGGCAGGCCCGTCCTGCTGGCGCAGCCGTCCGCCGCGTCGCCCCAGGTCGGCATCTTGTAGGTGACGACGGTCTCGCCGCCGTACTCGTTGATGACGCGACCGATGCGCAGCCTGGCGAAGCCGGGGCGCGGGTCGATCGGGTCGCCCTTCTCCGCCCCTTCCGTCTTGCGCAGCAGGACGCGGTTCGGCATCTCCTCCTCGTTGGACTCGAACCGGATCGGGTTGAGCTCGACCGAGGCGTCCGTCGAGCCGTTGCGGGCGTAGCCGGTGCGCTGGATGGACTCCAGCCACAGGGCCGTGTTCGGGCCGGTCTTGAGGACGGGGAACTTCTGGGTGAGCTGGTACTGGTCGACGTCCTGGCGCGCGGTGGTGTCGGTGCGGCGCTGGGCCGAGGTGATGATCTTGTCCAGGCGCTTGGTGGACCAGAAGGTCGGGCCGGCGTTCCAGCACTTCTTCTTGTCCGTCGCGGTGACCGCCTGGCACCGCAGGTCGGCGGGGGTGTCGTACCAGATGCGGTACTTGCCCGGGTCGCTCGACGTGAAGTTCTCGTCGCTGCAGGTCAGCGCGCCCTCGTTGTAGCAGCGCTCGTCGACGGTGAAGCGCACGCGGCCCGGGGCCGTGGCGCTGAAGACGGTGTCCTTGCGCTGGCCGTAGTCGATGTGCTTCAGGTAGCCGCCGCGGTGGTACTCGACCGGGCCCTTGAAGTAGAAGTTCTTCGCGTAGTAGTTCTTCTCGCGCGCCCACCACAGCGACATGGCGTTGCCGTGGACGTCCTCGACGTAGTCGAGGTTCCACTGCCAGGCCTGGTTGCAGGCGGAGGCCTTCCAGTCGGTGGTGGTCGAGCCCTTGTAGCAGGGCTCGCCCGGGTGGTTGCCGTAGACCGGCACCGCGAGCACGGAGTCGGTGTACGGGTCGTCGGCGACGTCGGGGCCGTTGTCCGACCAGCCCGGGAGCTTGTTCAGGCCGAAGTGGTACTTCGTGCCGTCCCTGGTGGTGACGACCCAGTACTCGCCGTCGGCGTCCTTCATGCCCGAACGCAGGTCCTTGGACGTGTCCTTGAACCGCTCGATCTTCGAGCCGTCACCGTTGGCGCTGAACCACTTCTGCTTGGTCTCGTCCCACACCAGCTCGGTGGTCATGCCTCCCAGCGACAGGGTGGCGTTCTCCGAGCCCCAGCACAGGTCGGCGGTCTTGTGGGTCGCGTTGTTCGACCCGGCCTTCTTGGAGTCCTGGCGGCAGTTGACGTACGTCCGGCTGATGGAGCCCGGGTTGTAGTCCCAGCCGTCACCGATCCAGGAGGCCTGGTTGTTGGACGCCGAGGTACGGCCGTCGACCGTCTGCGACGAGTAGCCCAGGCTGACCTTCGGGGTCAGACCGCCGGCGGCCTCCGGGACCTGCACCTGGTAGCCGTAGGTGAAGGCACCGTTCGACGAGCCCGCGGCCCAGGAGCCGGCGGACAGCAGCGGCGAGGCGGTGAAGTCGCCGTTCGCCGAGGCGCCGGTGTCCATCGCGCCGACGACCTGGCGGCCGGAGGAGTCGACGGCCGGGAGGGCGACCTGCCGGGCCGAGACGCCGGAGACCTTCGAGCGGGCGGCGCCGTCCTCGAGCAGGTTCGCGACCGGCACCGATCCGGAAAGGATCGTGCGGGTGGGCGCGTTCTTCTTGAGCTTGACCTTGGTGGGGGCCTTGGCGGCCGGCACCTCCTTGACCGTGGACCGCAGCCGCTCGATGTCGTCGGCGACCTCGGTCGTGCCGGACATGGTCTCCACGCCGGTGTCCGGGGCGCAGTCACCGGAGTCCGGGGAGTCGATGACACAGTTCGGCAGCAGGACCAGGCCGAAGCGCTCGGCGGCCTGGGGGCCGTAGCGGTCGGCGAATCCGGTGGTGTCGACCTCGAGCGTGACCTGCGCGGCCGGATCGGCGTCCGCCGGCGGAATGACCTCGAGGATCATGCCCGGGACGCCCGTGTCCTCCGACGTGGTGGTCGACTTGACCGCGACCTGCCAGTCACCGTCGACCATCGTCGGGTCCTGACCGAGCGGCACGCCGACCGCGACCGGCAGACCGACCGACGTGGTCTCGTTCACCACGGGGACCGTGGTGCCGGGCTGGGTCTGCGCCGTCAGCGGCGCCTTGCCGGCATCCTCCGCCCACGGGGAGACGCTCTCCGGCGCGTACGGGACGACCTTCTGCTCGTCCCCGAGGCTCAGCGCCTTGTCGGCGCCGGTGTCGTCGGCGAGCGCGGTGCTCTCCGGGATGTCCGGCAGGTCGACCTGGGAGGTCGTCTGCTCACGGCTCATCCCGTCGCCGGGAACGGCCAGGGCCTGCCCGCCCAGGCTCGTCACCGTCAATACCGATGACAAAAGAAGGACGGTCGCCGTGCGGCTTCGCCGACGGCGCCGTCGTTGTGACTCCGTCATGGCAAGGCGATTTCGCCCTGACCATGACAGTGGTTCTGAAGCACGCATCACGCGTCGACTCCCACCCAGACGAACAAGACAACGGAGGAGGTGCGGAAACACCAAAGAGCACGCGCCTGGATCAGGCGCGTGCGTGCGCACTCTGTGTCATGTGCGCTCCATTTTCAAGATCTCCCAAGCGGTCGAGGCTGCCCCGAAAGTGAGATTCGCCACGGTGCAGTCGCAAACAGAAGCTCACACTGCCGATCTTCGCGACAGATCAGACGCCGAACGCATTCAGACCTAAAGCGGCGTCAGAAAGGCTCGAACCAGGACTGAATGACACGTCGGCAGGTTCGCATCGCAGGATGTATAACACCTTAATTAAGTCTTCAGATATGGACCTCACGTGGCGAACGTGTGATCGTGTGCGCGCCTTGTGCCCCACGGACGGTCCGTCGGGGCGCTGTCTGCGCTGTCCGAAAATCCCTCTGGTCCCACGGGAGTAGACCGCCGTGCCCGCGCCGCCTCGTCTTCTCAGCCCGTTCGTGCGCACGCGCACACGGCTGACACTCACCCTCGGCCTCGTCCTGGCCGCACTCACCGCCGCGCTCCTGCCCTGGTGGCAGCCGAGCACGCCTCCGACCGCCAGCTCCCCCAGCTCGCCCAACTCCCCCCGCACGGATGCCAAGCAGGCGTCGACCGGGCCGAAGGACGAGGCCGCTGCCGCGGCCGAGGCCAAGCGCACCGGCAAGAAGGTGCTCGTCGACACGGCGACCACCGCCACCGAGCTGATCTGGGCGCTGCCCAACGGCCAGATGCGCACCCAGATCCACGCGCTGCCCCAGCGCGCGAAGAACGCCCAGGGCAAGTGGGCGCCCATCGACAACACCCTGCGCCGGACGGAGAAGGCCGGCGCTCTGGCCGTCCGCCCGGTCAACCCGGCCGTGCCCGTCCGCTTCTCCGGGGGCACCTCCGGCGAGGATCGCGCCGACCGCTCGTTCGCCCGTCTGCCGCTCGCCGAGGGCGCGGGCGACGCGTCCGTCCTCGCCGAGGTCGACCTCGGCGGCCACACCATCGCCTACACCTGGCCCGGCGCCCTGCCGAAGCCGGTGCTGGACGGCCCGCGGGCCCTCTACTCCGAGGTGTTTCCCGGCGTCGACCTGCTCCTCGTGGCGCGTGAGGAGGGCGGCTTCGGCCAGCTTCTGATCGTCAAGAACCGCGAGGCCGCCCGGAACAAGGACCTCGCGACCGTCTCCTACGGCCTGCGGTCGAAGACCGCGGTCTTCCGTCAGGACGCGAAGGCCAACCGGATCCAGGTCCTCGACAAGACGGGCACGGAGGTCGGCACCATCCCGACCCCCTTCGCCTGGGACTCCAGCGGCCGGGACCCCGAGCTTCGGCCGGGCACCCCTCAGCGCACCTCGGTCGCCGCCCCCGCCGACGTACTGAAGCTGTCGGGTCTGACGGGCATCGAGCCGGGCGCGCGCTCCGCGCAGCTCCCGATCGCGCTCGACGGCGACGACACCGGTACGGCCACCCTGAACCTGGGCCTGGGCCGGACCGGCCTCCTCGACCACCCGGACACGAAGTACCCGGTCTTCATCGACCCGCCGCTCAACAGCGGCTGGGCGGCCTGGACGACCGCGTACAAGAAGTACCCGAGCTCCAGCTTCTGGAACGGCACGAACTTCTCCTCCGGCACCTCCGACGCCCGCGTCGGCTACGAGAGCGACACCGGCGGCCTCGGCCGCTCCTTCTGGCGGATGAAGTTCTCCTCCAGCTACGAGGGCGCCAAGTTCACCCGGGCCACCTTCAAGGTCAAGAACAACCACTCCTGGTCCTGCACCGCGCGTGAGTTCCAGTTCTGGCAGACCGGCTCCATCTCGTCCGGTACGACCTGGAACGCCCAGCCGAGCTGGTCGACGAAGCTGGACTGGCAGTCCTTCGCCCACGGCTGGTCCTCAAGCGGCTGCCCTGACGCGTACGAGGCGTTCAACGTGCTGGCGGGCGTCCAGAAGAGCGCGGACGCGGGCGCCTCGACCCTCACCTTCGGCATGCGGGCCACCAGCGAGGGCGACACCCAGACCTGGCGCAAGTTCCTCGCGACGTCCGCCGTCGTGGAGGGTGACTTCAACCGTGCCCCCTCCCAGCCGACCAACGGCACGTCCTCACCGGGCGGCGCGTGTGTGCCCGGACCGACCAACAGCGTCACCATCGGCCGGACCACCATCACCCTGAGGGCCAAGGGCTACGACGCGGACGACACCATTCCCAAGCTGCGGTTCCGTTTCTGGAAGTCCGGCGCGGCCACCAAGACCGAGTACCTCGCCACCGCGGACTCCACCGGCTACGGCCAGATGGTCATCCAGGCCGACAACGCGCTGCTGACGGGCCTCACGGGCAACACCCTCTTCTCCTGGGACGTTCGCGCCGAGGACGCGGCGGGAGCGGTCTCCACGTTCTTCCCGCTCGGCGACGAGCCGTGCCGGATCACCGTGGACCCGACCGCACCACCGCAGCCGGACATCACCAGCACCGTGTTCACCGAGGCCACGCCCGACGGCAAGACCTGGGCCAAGGTCAAGTACGGCACCTCGGGTGACTTCACCTTCAGTGCCGCCGGCGCGACCAAGTTCAAGTACGCCTTCGAGGGCGAGAGTCTCATCGAGACGCCGCCTCCCACGAACGGCAAGATCACCCTCCCCGACGTCCGTCCCCGGCACGCGGGTCCGACCGCCCTGTACGTCTACGCCTACGACGTCAACGGCAATCAGAGCATCAAGGGCGACTACTCCTTCTACCTGCCGCCGCGCGACCGCGCCGACGGTCCGATGGACACCGGTGGCGACGACATCGCCGACCTGCTGGTGCTCTACCCGGACGGCAAGCTGAAGAACTGTGTGGGTGCGCCCGCCGACCCGGCGGTCGCCGGCACCGGCGGCGAGCTGTACAGCTGCCTGGCCGCCTCGTACGTGACCAAGGACAAGAAGGTCGACCCGCCGAACCACTGGATCGACACGGCCGGCACCGCGTCGCTGATCGCGCACTACAACGACACGTACCCGGGCGACGGTTCGACCGACCTGTTCGCGGTCACCCCGGACAAGCGATTCTGGATCTACCCGGGTGACGGCTACGGCAGCTTCAACGTCGACGAGCGGATCGAGGTCCGCCTGCCGGCCAACGCCCCCGCGCCGTCCACCTGGACGCAGCTGAAGGCGATCGGCGACATCACCGGCGACAAGCTGCCCGATCTGGCCCTGCGGGCCGGGCCGGCGTTCTGGGTGCTGTCCGGCTACACCGGCGCCACCTTCCAGACCGCGACGCTGATGGAGGGCACCGCATGGGCCCGCCGTGACATCGTCAACATCGCGGACATGAACAAGGACAGCACGCCCGACCTGCTGTGGCGCAACCTGGACAACGGCAACATGTACGTCCGCCACGGCAAGCCCGGTACGGGCGGCGCCGGCAGCATCGACCTGGAGTCGATCAAGGTGGCGGTCAACTCGCTCAACGGTGACGTCGCGTTCGGCACGACGTGGACCGAGGCCAACGTCATGTCCGCGATCGGCATCCCCGATGTCAACAAGGACGGCGTGCCCGACATCTGGGCCCGCTTCGGTGACACCGGCAACGTCAAGCTCTACTACCCCTCCACCACCAACACCAACGCTCCGGCCAGGACCGTCCTGGGCGTCGACTGGCGGGGCATCCGTGCCTTGGGCTGATCCCGCCCCCGTCCGCTGATCCCGAGCCCCGGCCGTCTGCCTCGCAGCAGGCGACCGGGGCTCGGTCTTTGGCACGAGCCGGTCAGTCCTGGTGTCCGAGCTGGAGGTCGCGCTCGGTGCGGCCTCCGCCGGCCATCTGGAGAACGGTCGCGACGGGCGGGTAGCCGGCGGCGATGACGGTGTACTCGCCGGAGGACAGGTCCACGAAGCGGAAGGTGCCGTCGGCGCCGGTGGTGAGGGTGTCGACGACGTTGCCCGCGGCGTCGAGCAGGGTGACGCGGGCGTCCTCCACCGGGCGCCCGCCCCCGGCCCGTACCGTGCCGCGCAGCACCGCCCCGCCGGCGAGTTCGATGTCCTGGCGGGTCTCGCGGGAGGCCTGGACGCTCACCGGGAGCGCGGCGGGCCGGAAGGCGGGGGCGCTGGCGGCGAGCGTGTACTCGCCGGCGACCAGTTCGGAGATGACGTACCCGCCCTCGCGACCGCTGCGGGTGGAGGCGACGACCTCGCCGCGTACGTCGGTGAGCGTGACGGCCGCGTCCCGTACGGGCGTCCCGTCGGCGGTGACGACGCTGCCCGCGAGCCGCCCGGCCCCGCCGAGGACGACGTCGAGTTCGACGGGCCGGTCGCCGACGGTCACGGAGACGGCCTGGGGCTGGTGTCCGCCGGCCGCCGCGATGAGGACGTACGCGCCGCCGCCGGGGACGCTGAGCGCGTACCGCCCGTCCTCGCCGCTGGCGCCCCGGCCGATCTGCCGGCCCTGGACGTCGATGAGGGTGAGGGCGGCCCGGGGGACGCGGCTGCCGTCGTGGTGCTGGACGGTGCCGCAGACGGGAAGCCCGGAGTGCGGCGGGGCGAAGGACGCGGGGGCGGACACGGGGGCCGCGTGCCGGGCGTGCGGGACGGCCTGGACGCCGCCGAACTCGTCGGCTCCGGTGGCCTCGGTGGTGGGGCTGTGGTGGGTCACCAGCGGTTTCTCCTTGAGGAAGAAGGCGAGGACGAGGCCGAGCACGAGGACCGGCACGAGGTAGAGGAAGATCCGCGGCATCGCGTCCGCGTACGCCTGGATGTAGGCGTCGCGGACGGCGGGCGGCAGGGTGTGCACCGTCTGCGGGGTGATCGACTCGGCGGGAGGCAGGGAGGTCGCGCCGCCGGAGAGGACGCCGGAGAGCCGGTCGCCGAGGGCGTCGTCGAGCCGGGAGGCGAAGAGGGTGCCGAAGACGGCGGCGCCGACGCTGCCGCCGATCTGACGGAAGTAGTTGTGGGCGCTGGTGGCGGTGCCGAGGTCGGTGGGGCGTACGGAGTTCTGCACGGCGAGGACGAGCACCGGCATGACCAGGCCGATGCCGGTGCCGAGTACGGCCTGCCAGAGGCTGAGCTGGAGGCGCGGGGTGTCGGCGTCCAGGTGGGAGAGCAGCCACATGCCGAGGACGGAGAGGGCCCCGCCGAGCAGCGGGTAGATCTTGTAGTGGCCGGTGCGGCTGATGAGCTGGCCGGAGACGACGGAGGCGATGACGATGCCGCCCATGAGGGGCAGCATCAGGAGGCCGGACTCGGTGGCGGTGGCGCCCTCGACCATCTGCAGGAAGCTGGGGAGGTAGCTGGCGGCGCCGAAGAGCGCGATGCCGACGACGGCGCCGACGAGGGCGGTCAGGGTGAAGACGGAGTCGCGGAACAGCCGGAGCGGGATGAGGGGTTCGGGCGCGAGGTGCTCGACGACCAGGAAGAGCAGGGTGGTTCCGGCGGCCCCGCAGGCGAGGGCGATGACGACGCGGGAGTCCCAGGCGTACTCTGTGCCGCCCCAACTGGTGAGCAGGACCAGGCAGGTGGAGGCCGCGGCGAGGAGCAGGGCGCCGAGGACGTCGAAGCGCCCGCGCGGCGTGGGCTTGGGGAGTTTGAGGACGCCGGCGACGACGGCGAGGGTGACGAGCCCGAAGGGCACGTTGAAGTAGAAACACCAGCGCCAGGAGACGTGGTCGGTGAAGAAGCCGCCGAGCAGGGGTCCCGCGACGGAGGCGAGGCCGAAGGCGGCGCCGATCAGGCCCATGTACCGGCCGCGTTCCCGGGCGGGCACGATGTCGGCGATGATCGCCTGGACGCCGATCATCAGGCCGCCTGCGCCGATGCCCTGGATCGCGCGGAAGGCGATGAGTTCGTCCATGCTGCGGGACCAGCCGGCGAGGCCCGAGCCGATGACGAAGACGACGATGGCGAAGAGGAAGACGCCCTTGCGGCCGAGGAGGTCGCCGAGCTTTCCGTAGATCGGCAGGCCGATGGTGGAGGTCAGCAGGTAGGCGGTGATCGCCCAGGACATCCGGTCGAGGCCCTGGAGTTCGCCGACGATCTTCGGCAGGGCGGTGGCGACGATCATCTGCTCGAGCGCGGCGAGGAGCAGCGCGAGCATCAGGCCGCAGAAGACGAGCCGGACGCGGCGGGGGTCGAGGTGGTCGGCCGGTGCGGGGTCGGGCGGTGGGGCGAGGTCGGTGGGCGGGCCGCCCGCGGCGAGCGGTTCCGTGCCGTCGGCGCCCGCCGCGTCCTTGGCGGCTTTCGCCATCGTGATCGCACCCACGTACCTGCTCCCCTCGTCACGGCGTCTGCGCCGCGCCATTCTTCACATTGGGCGCGAAGGGGGAGCAAGTCGGGCGGTCCGGGAGGTCAGTGGCGTCCGGTGAGCCGAACGCCACTGCGCCACGGCGCACTTGGGTCGCTCATCAGCGCGTTTACGAGGAGGCCCGCGCCCCCCGGCGCACGGGGGCGCCGTTACGGGGGTGCGGGCGATCCACTCGAATCGGTGAACGCTCCGGGCGTTACTTCTCGACCTCGTCCGCCAGCTTGGCGAGAACGGCGTCGTAGATCCTGCCGAGGCCCTTGGGCGCGAAGGTCCGCTCGAAGAAGCCGCCGACGCCGGTGGCACCGTCCCAGACGGTGGTGACGACGGCCTTGGACTTGCCCTCGCCGGCCGGGGTCACGAGCCAGGTGGTGACCATGGAGGAGTTGCGGTCCTTCTCGACGAGCTGCCCGTCGGTGGGCTCGGTGACCTCCAGGAGGCAGTCGCGGACGCGCTTGCTGGTGGCCTGCAGCTTCCAGTGGACGAGGGTGCCCTCGCCGTCGCCGCCCTCGCGCACCTCGTACTCGCTGAAGTGCTCGGGGAGCAGCTTCGCGCGCGTGCCGCTGTAGTCGGCCAGCGCGTCGAACACCGTCTCCGCGTCCGCGGCGATGATCCGTTCCGTGGTGGCCTCGACCTGCGCCATTGACTTCCTCCAGCTCGTGGTTCCTCAGGGGTGTGGGCCAAGAGAACCACGTGGGCTCCGGGGCACGAAATCCGGGTTGCAACGATCAAGGGAACAGGTGTTCTATTCTGACCGAACGGTCGAAGCAGAGCCATCGAGGAGGCGTCCATGCGCTGGGACAATCTGGGCGACACCCCTGCCGCTCCCGCCGACGTCGCCCTCTTCGGTACGGACGCGGTGACCACCCGGACCTTCGACACCCCGGAGTTCCGGGGCATCACCTTCCACGAGGTACGGGCCCGCTCGATCCTCAACCGGGTGCCGGGCGCCTCCCGGATGCCGTTCGAATGGACGGTCAACCCGTACCGGGGCTGCACGCACGCGTGTGTGTACTGCTTCGCCCGCAAGACCCACAGCTATCTCGACCTCGATACCGGCCTCGGCTTCGACTCCCAGATCGTCGTCAAGGTCAACGCCCCGGAGGTGCTGGCCCGCCAGCTCGCCTCCGCCCGCTGGCAGGGCGCGCACATCGCGATGGGCACGAACGTCGACTGCTACCAGCGGGCCGAGGGCCGCTACCGTCTGATGCCGGGCATCCTCACGGCCCTGCGGGACCGGGCCAACCCCTTCTCGATCCTCACCAAGGGCACGCTGATCCTGCGCGACCTGGAGCTCCTCACCCAGGCGGCCCGGGTCACCGAGGTCGGCATCTCCGTCTCCGTCGGCTTCACCGACGAGGAGCTGTGGCGCACGATCGAACCCGGCACCCCCTCCCCGCAGCGCCGGCTCGACGTGGTCCGCACGCTCGGCGAGCACGGCATCGACTGCGGGGTCCTGATGGCCCCCGTGGTGCCCTTCCTCGGCGACCGGCCCGAGCAGCTGCGCGACACGGTCCGCGCGATCGCCGAGGCCGGGGCGAGTTCGGTCACCCCGCTCGTCCTGCATCTGCGGCCGGGCGCCCGCGAGTGGTTCATGCAGTGGCTGCGACGCCACCACCCCGGCCTGGTCGGGCGGTACAAGCGGATGTACGCGGACGGGGCCTACGCGCCCACATGGTACCAGCGCCGGATCACCCGTCAGGTGCACGAACTGGCCGCCGAGTTCGGCATCGGTCCCGCGCATCGCGGCGCGACGCGGCGGACGCCCGTACCGGAGGAGCCGTCCCTCGCGGCCGTCCCCGAGCAGCTCACCCTCCTCTGAGCACGCTCCTCCGATCATCGGTCCGGTCACCTGACACGCCGTCGGATCCCCCTCCGTTCGGGTCAACTCTCGGCGAAACAGGTCCTCTCCACGCCCGTTCGGGACACAAACGCCCTATGACCCCACGCGCAGGAATGCTGATCGCCGCAGGAGCGCTGGTCGCCGGGACGGTCACCGTCCTGCCCGCCGCCCCCGCGGGCGCCGGTGAACCGGCCCCCCGCCCGTTCCCCCCGCTCGCCTGGACCGGCTGCGCCACCGAGGCGTACCCGAAGCTCCAGTGCGCCACCCTCAGGGTGCCGCTCAACCACGACGACCCGGCCGGCCGGACCGTCACCCTCGCCCTCACCCGGATCCCGCACACCGCGAAGACCTTCCAGGGGCCGCTGCTCGTGAACCCGGGCGGGCCCGGCGGCAGCGGCCGCGGCATGGCCGGATACGTGGCGTCCTCACTGCCCCCGAAGGTGGCCGCCGAGTACGACGTGATCGGCTTCGACCCGCGCGGGGTCGGCAAGAGCGAGCCCGCGCTCGACTGCAAGCCCGGCCACTTCGACCCGGTCCGCCAGGACTCGGTGCCGAGCGACGCCAAGGGCGAGCGGCTCGCGATCGAGCGGGCACAGGCCTTCGCCGCGGCCTGCGGCAAGAAGTACGCGGACGTGCTGCCGTACATCGACACCGTGAGCACCGCCCGGGACATGGACGTGATCCGGCGCGCGCTCGGCGCACAGAAGATCAACTACCTCGGCTACTCGTACGGCACCTACCTGGGCGCGGTGTACGCGCGGCTCCACCCGGACCGGGTGCGGCGCATGGCGCTGGACTCCGTGGTGAACCCGCACGGCGTCTGGTACGAGGACAACATCGCGCAGGACTACGCCTTCGACACCCGCCACAAGGACTTCATGGCCTGGGTGGCCCAGCAGAACGCCGTGTACAAGCTGGGCACCGACCCGGCGGCGGTCGAGGCGGCCTGGTACCGGATGCGCGACGCGCTGCGCGCGAAGCCGGCCGGCGAGAAGGTGGGACCGGGCGAGCTGGAGGACACCTTCCTGCCCGGCGCGTACTACAACGGCTACTGGCCCCGCCTCGCGAAGGCCTTCTCGGCGTACGTCAACGACGCGGACGCGGTGCCGCTGAAGGAGGCGTACGAGCGGTACGCGGAGGCCGACGCGGCCGCCGACAACGGCTACTCGGTCTACACGAGCGTGCAGTGCCGGGACGCGGCCTGGCCCCGTGACTGGAGCGTCTGGCGCAAGGACAACTGGGACGTGCACGCCAAGGCGCCCTTCTCCACCTGGAACAACGCCTGGTACAACGCGCCGTGCGCGTTCTGGCCGGTGGAGTCGCTGACCCCGCCGGACGTCACCAACGACCAGGTGCCGCCGGTCCTCATCCTCCAGGCCACCGACGACGCGGCGACGCCGTACGAGGGCGGGGTCGCGCTGCACCGGCTGATGCGCGGCTCCAGCCTGGTCGTCGAGGAGGGCGGCGGGAACCACGGGGTCACCCTCGGCGGGAACGGCTGCATGGACGGGCACCTGTCCACCTATCTCGCCACGGGCAAGGTCCCGCGCGCCGAGGGCGAGGGCGAGGTGGACGCCGTCTGCGCGACGCTCCCTGAGCCGAAGGCCGAGCCGCTGACGCGGTCCGCGCCGCCCCTCGCCGAGTCGGCCGGTGCCACCCTGCACGGATTCCTCGGCCACGTGCGCTGACCTCGGGCCGCCCACCGACCGTGCCCGCCGCCGCAAGGGGGCGGGCATTGTCAGTGCCGTGCGCGAGGATGTGCGACATGACGAGCCACCTGACCCACGTCCCCGCTCCCGACGGCATCGCCGCCAGCCCCCAGTACAGCCATGTCGTGTGGGGGACGGGCCGCTTCGTAGCGATATCCGGCCAGTGCGCGTTCGACGCCTCGGGCGCGGTGGTCGGGGAGGGTGACGCGGTGGCGCAGGCCCGTCAGGTCTTCGCGAACCTGGACCGCTGCCTCGCCGCGGCGGGCGCCGGGTTCCAGGACGTGGTGAAGCTGACGTACTTCGTCACGGACGTCGCCCATCTTCCGGCCGTACGGGAGGCCAGGGACGCCCATTTCGCGGGGGCACCGCTGCCGGCGAGCTCGGCGGTCCAGGTGTCGGCGCTCGTCCGCCCGGAACTGCTCGTGGAGATCGAGGCGTTCGCGCTGGTCCCGACGCGGGCGGAAGAAGAGTCCGGTACGACCGATGTCTCCCGTCCGCGTCTTCGGTCAGTGGGCGGTGCCGAGTCGGCCCAGTGACCGTTCGGCCTCGGCGCCGAGCCGGGGGTGCGGGAGCGCGGCCTCCAGGGCCGGGCGGGCCCGCGGATCACCGAGGGTGCCGAGGCCCTCGACGCAGGCGAGGCCGACCCGCCAGTGCGGGTCGTCGGCGGGCAGCCGCCGTTCGAGGACGGTGATCAGGGCGGGTACGGACTCGGGGGCGCGGAGGGCGGCGAGCAGCCGGATCGGCAGCAGGGCGTAGGCGACGCGGAGTTCGTTGGTGGCGAGGGCGGCGGCCGCGCGGGCGGTACGGGGGTCGCCGAGCCGGGTCAGGGCGTGGGCGGCGGTGACGCAGCGCTCCGGGTCGCGGTGGTTGAGGAGGAGCACGAGGGCCTCGAAGGCGCGCGGGTCGCCCGCGACGCCGAGGGCGTAGGCGGCGATCTCGCGGGCCCAGAGGGGCTGCGCGGGTGCCGTGAGGACGTGGTGCAGTTCCTCGGGATCGGTGGTTTCCGCGAGATGTTCGAATGCCGCCGGGACGGTTCCGGTGTCATTCTCGATCTCGTCCCGCAATCGATCGATCATCGAGCAGAATTCCGGATCCTCGGCGTATTCCATGAATCCGAGCCTATCCGCGATCCAGATCACATTTTCCTCAACTTCCCGGGACTGGCGCGCTCGTTACCGGCCGGTTAGTCTCAGGTGAGCGGGGCACCCCCCGCGCTTCTCACAACGGCCTGGTGACGCAGCCGTTGTGGGTGTTTGTCGGTTCGGCAGTTTCGACGTGACTCCGGGACAGAGTCCGTCGCCCCTTTTCCCAGGGCATAGCCCTTTCTCCGGGCCGCGCCCTCGTTCTTTCCCGCGCCTTTCGTGCGCGCACTGCCCTCAGTCGTCACTCTTCCTCTCAGGAGTCCCCTGATGGACACCCCTCTCTCCACCATCGCCGTCGTCGGTCTCGGCACCATGGGCACCGGTATCGCCGATGTCCTCGCCCGGGCCGGCCGCGAGGTCATCGGCATCGACATCAGCGACACCGCCGCCGCCCAGGCCGTCGCCGCCCTGGAGGCCTCCACCGCCCGTGCGGTGGCCCGTGAGCGGATCACCGAGGAGGAGCGGCAGGACGTCCTGGCCCGCTTCCGTACCTTCTCCGACCTCCACGCGGCCGCCGAGGCCGATCTCGTGATCGAGGTCGTGCCCGAGTCGTACGAGGCGAAGCAGGAGGTCTTCCGGGCCCTCGACGGCATCGTCCGGCCCGGCACCATCATCGCCACCGGCACGAACGCGCTCTCCGTCACCCGGCTCGCCGCCGACTCGGCGCACCCCGAGCGCGTCCTCGGCCTGCACTTCTTCACCCCGGTCCAGGCCATGAAGCTGGTCGAGGTCGTCTCCTCCGTGCTGACCGACCCGCGGGCCGTCGACGCCGTCACCCGGCTCGCCCTGGACCTCGGCAAGGAGCCGGTGGCGGTCGGCGACCGTGCCGGTTTCATCGCCGACGGGCTGCTCTTCGGCTACCTGAACCAGGCCGCCGCCATGTACGAGGCGAAGTACGCCTCCCGCGAGGACATCGACGCGGCGATGAAGCTGGGCTGCGGTCTCCCCATGGGCCCGCTCGCGCTGCTCGACCTGATCGGCGTCGACACGGCCCGTACGGTCCTGGAGGCCATGTACGCGGACTCCCACGACCGGCTGCACGCCCCGGCCCCGATCCTCAAGCAGCTCAGCGAGGCGGGTCTGACCGGCCGCAAGTCGGGCCGCGGTTTCTACACGTACGAGGCGCCGGGCTCCGGCGAGGTCGTGCGGGACGCACTCACCCCGCTCGGCTCCGCGGAGGCCGCCGGCGGCCGCGAGATCCGCTCGGTCGGCGTCGCCGGCTCGGGCACGATGGCCTCCGGCATCGCCGAGGTCTTCGCCAAGGCCGGGTACCAGGTCGTCCTCGCCGCCCGTTCCCAGGAGAAGGCGGACACGGCCAAGGCCCGGATCGCCAAGTCGCTGGCCCGCTCGGTCGACAAGGGCCGGATGACGGGCGAGGCCCGTGACACGACGCTGGCCCTGATCACGCCGGCGGGCACGCTGGACGCCTTCGCCGACGTCGACCTGGCCCTTGAGGCGGTCGCCGAGGACCTGGAGGTCAAGCAGGAGCTGTTCGCGCGGCTCGACAAGATCTGCAAGCCGGGCGCGGTGCTGGCCACCACGACCTCCTCGCTGCCGGTCGTGGCCTGTGCCCGCGCCACCTCGCGCCCACAGGACGTCATCGGGATGCACTTCTTCAACCCGGCTCCGGCGATGAAGCTGGTCGAGATCGTCCGTACGGTGCTGACCGGCGACGACGTCCACGCCACCGTCCGCGCGGTCACCACGAAGATCCGCAAGCACCCGGTGGACTGCGGCGACCGGGCCGGGTTCATCGTGAACGCGCTGCTCTTCCCGTACCTGAACAACGCGATCAAGATGGTCCAGGAGCACTACGCGACCCTGGACGACATCGACGCCGCGATGAAGCTGGGCGGCGGGTACCCGATGGGCCCGTTCGAGCTGCTCGACGTGGTCGGCCTGGACGTCTCGCTGGCGATCGAGCAGGTGCTGCACCGCGAGTTCCGCGACCCGGGTCTCGCCCCGGCCCCGCTCCTGGAGCATCTGGTGGCGGCGGGCTGCCTGGGCCGCAAGACGGGGCGCGGCTTCCGCGAATATGCCCGACGCTGAGCCGGGAGCGGCCGGCTGGGGCGGTCTGCTGAGCCTCCCGGGCACCGTCGGTGCCCGGGAGGGCTCCCCGCCCCCACCTGGGCACACTCCCCCTCCGATGCAGTACGTTCGGACCATGCCCAAGGCCGCGAAGACACCCCGTGCCACGTCCCCGTCCGACGCTCCGGAGAGCGCGGCGGGTACTCGCGCCGCCGCCCAGCGGCTCAAGATGCGCAGGGAGCTCGCCACGGCCGCGATGGAGCTGTTCGCGACCAAGGGGTACGAGGCCACGACGGTCGACGAGATCGCGGCCACGGCGGGGGTCGCGCGGCGGACCTTCTTCCGTCACTTCCGCTCGAAGGAAGAGGCGATCTTCCCCGATCACGACGACACCCTCGTGCGGGCGGAGGCGGTGCTGAACGCGGCCCCGCCGCACGAGCACCCGCTCGACACGGTGTGCCGGGGCATCAAGGAAGTCATGAAGATGTACGCGGGGTCCCCGGCGGTCTCCGTGGAGCGCTACCGGCTCACGCGTGAGGTGCCGACCCTGCGGGAGCGGGAGATCGCCTCGGTGGCCCGCTACGAGCGGCTGTTCACCCGCTATCTCCTCGGGCACTTCGACGAGCGCGACCACCACGACGGCAACGACGACCCGCTGCTCGCCGAGGTGGCGGCCTCGGCGGTCGTCACGGCCCACAACCACGTCCTGCGCCGCTGGCTGCGGGCGGGGGGCCAGGGCGACGTGGAGTCCCAGCTGGACCACGCCTTCGCGATCGTCCGGGAGACCTTCGGCTCGGGCATAGGCGCGGGCCGCCCGGCCCCTTCCTCGTCCGCCCCGGGCACCGCCGAGCCGGCTCCGGCCGTCCGTGCCTCCACCACCGGTGACGTGGTGGTCGCCGTGGCCCGTACGGACGCACCGCTCGACGAGGTCATGCGCACGATCCAGCAGGCGCTGACGAAGAGCTGACCCCCCTTCCCACGGCGAAGGCCGCCCCTCCGGGGGCGGCCTTCGCCGGTTTTGACCTGCGGTTCGATCGATCATCGCTCATCTGTGACCGGCAGATTGCATCTGAGTGAAATTGTTGGCACGCAGTGCCTTGTCACGTGACACGCCGTGCCATACGTTGAGGGTGTCCGGGCGGTCGGCGCGCAGAGGTCTCCTCGTGCGCCGGCTGTCCCCACAAGCGATCGTGTTCGTGCGCCCGGACGCCTGCGTCACAGGCACCCACCGCGCCCACCAGGCGCAGCCGCACCACCCCCGCCGAACCGACGGCACACCTCCACAGCAGCAGCCCCAGACGTAACTCTCAGCGCGTCCCCCCTCAGGACGCCGCACCGCCGGAGGCAACCCCGTGAAGGACATCCTGGACGCGATCCAGTCCTCGGACTCCACGTCCGCCGACTTCGCGAACATCCCGCTCCCCGAGTCGTACCGCGCCATCACCGTCCACAAGGACGAGGCGGAGATGTTCGCCGGGCTCGCCAGCCGTGACAAGGACCCGCGCAAGTCGCTGCACCTCGACAGCGTGCCGGTGCCCGAGCTCGGTCCGGGCGAGGCCCTGGTCGCCGTCATGGCCAGCTCCGTGAACTACAACTCGGTCTGGACCTCGATCTTCGAGCCGGTCTCGACCTTCGGCTTCCTGGAGCGCTACGGCCGGCTCAGCGACCTCAGCAAGCGCCACGACCTGCCGTACCACGTCATCGGCTCCGACCTCGCGGGCGTCGTGCTGCGCACCGGCCCCGGTGTGAACTCGTGGAAGCCCGGTGACGAGGTCGTCGCGCACTGCCTCTCGGTCGAGCTGGAGTCCTCGGACGGACACAACGACACGATGCTCGACCCCGAGCAGCGCATCTGGGGCTTCGAGACCAACTTCGGCGGCCTGGCGGAGATCGCCCTGGTGAAGTCGAACCAGCTGATGCCGAAGCCCGGGCACCTGAGCTGGGAGGAGGCGGCCTCCCCCGGTCTCGTCAACTCCACCGCGTACCGCCAGCTGGTCTCGCGCAACGGCGCCGGCATGAAGCAGGGCGACAACGTCCTCATCTGGGGCGCGAGCGGCGGCCTCGGCTCGTACGCCACGCAGTTCGCCCTGGCCGGCGGCGCCAACCCGATCTGTGTCGTCTCCTCCCCCGAGAAGGCCGACATCTGCCGGGCGATGGGCGCCGAGGCGGTCATCGACCGCAACGCCGAGGGCTACAAGTTCTGGAAGGACGAGCACACCCAGGACCCGAAGGAGTGGAAGCGCTTCGGCAAGCGCATCCGCGAGCTCACCGGCGGCGAGGACATCGACATCGTCTTCGAGCACCCGGGCCGCGAGACCTTCGGCGCGAGCGTCTACGTCACCCGCAAGGGCGGCACCATCACCACCTGCGCCTCCACCTCGGGCTACATGCACGAGTACGACAACCGCTACCTGTGGATGTCGCTCAAGCGCATCATCGGCTCACACTTCGCCAACTACCGCGAGGCGTGGGAGGCCAACCGCCTGATCGCCAAGGGCAAGATCCACCCCACCCTGTCGAAGGTCTACTCCCTGGAGGAGACCGGCCAGGCCGCCTACGACGTCCACCGCAACCTGCACCAGGGCAAGGTCGGCGTCCTGGCGCTCGCGCCCGAGGAGGGCCTCGGCGTCCGCAACCCGGAGCTGCGCGCCCAGCACATCGACGCCATCAACCGCTTCCGCAACATCTGAGCCCGGGACCATAGATGACTGAGCGCCAGAAGGACCGGCCGTGGCTCATGCGGACGTACGCCGGTCACTCGACCGCCGAGGCGTCCAACGAGCTGTACCGACGCAACCTCGCCAAGGGTCAGACCGGCCTCTCGGTCGCGTTCGACCTGCCGACGCAGACGGGCTACGACCCCGACCACATCCTCGCCCGCGGCGAGGTCGGCCGGGTCGGCGTCCCCGTCTCGCACCTCGGTGACATGCGGCGGCTGTTCCAGGACATCCCCCTGGACCAGATGAACACCTCGATGACCATCAACGCCACGGCGATGTGGCTCCTGGCGCTCTACCAGGTGGTGGCGGAGGAGCAGGGCGCGGACGTCACCCGGCTCCAGGGCACCACCCAGAACGACATCGTGAAGGAGTACCTGTCGCGCGGGACGCACGTCTTCCCGCCCGGCCCCTCCCTCCGCCTCACGACGGACATGATCACCTACACGGTGAACAGCATCCCGAAGTGGAACCCGATCAACATCTGCAGCTACCACCTGCAGGAGGCGGGGGCCACTCCGGTCCAGGAGATCTCGTACGCGATGTCCACCGCGATCGCGGTGCTCGACGCGGTACGCGACTCCGGCCAGGTCCCGGCGGACCGCTTCGGCGAGGTCGTCGCCCGTATCTCCTTCTTCGTGAACGCGGGCGTCCGCTTCATCGAGGAGATGTGCAAGATGCGCGCCTTCGGCCGCATCTGGGACAAGGTCACCCGCGAGCGGTACGGCATCGAGAACGAGAAGCAGCGCCGGTTCCGCTACGGCGTGCAGGTCAACTCGCTCGGTCTGACCGAGGCCCAGCCGGAGAACAACGTCCAGCGGATCGTCCTGGAGATGCTGGCCGTCACCCTCTCCAAGGACGCCCGCGCGCGTGCCGTGCAGCTGCCCGCCTGGAACGAGGCGCTCGGACTGCCCCGGCCGTGGGACCAGCAGTGGTCGCTCCGCATCCAGCAGGTCCTCGCCCACGAGTCCGACCTGCTGGAGTACGAGGACATCTTCGCCGGCTCGCACGTCATCGAGGCCAAGGTCGACTCGCTCGTCGAGGAGTGCCTGGCGGAGATCGAGCGGATCCAGGAGATGGGCGGCGCGATGGCCGCCGTCGAGTCCGGCTACCTCAAGTCGCAGCTCGTCTCCTCGCACGCCGAACGGCGCGCCCGGATCGAGGCCGGCGACGAGAAGATCATCGGCGTCAACATCTTCCAGGCGACCGAGGAGAACCCCCTCACCGCCGACCTGGACACCGCGATCATGACGGTGGACCCGGCGAACGAGGCGCGGGTCGTCGCGGCCCTCCACGAGTGGCGCGACAACCGCGACGAGACCCGCGCCCAGGAATCCCTGGCGACGCTGAAGGCGACGGCTGCCGGTGACGGCAACCTCTTCGCCGCCACCCTGGAGTGCGCGCGTGCGGGCGTCACGACCGGGGAGTGGTCCTGGGCGCTGCGGGACGTCTTCGGCGAGTTCCGCGCCCCGACGGGCGTGTCCTCGGCCCCGGTCGCGGTGACGGCCGAGGCGGGCACGCCGCTGGCCCTCGTACGGGACAAGGTGGCGCGGACCGCCGAGGAGATGGGCGTCGGGCGGCTGCGGCTGCTCGTCGGCAAGCCGGGCCTGGACGGGCACTCCAACGGGGCGGAGCAGATCGCCGTACGCGCGCGTGACGCCGGTTTCGAGGTGGTCTACCAGGGCATCCGGCTGACGCCCGAGCAGATCGTGAGCGCCGCCCTCGCCGAGGACGTGCACTGCGTGGGTCTGTCGATCCTCTCCGGCTCGCACTCCGAGCTGGTCCCGGACGTCCTCGACCGCCTCCGCGAGGCGGGCGCTACCGACGTGCCGGTCATCGTCGGCGGGATCATCCCGAACGCCGACGCCGCAGAACTGAAGCGTGCGGGTGTGGCCGCCGTCTTCACACCGAAGGACTTCGGTATCACGGAGATCATCGGACGTATCGTCGACGAGATCCGGACAGCGAACAAGCTCCACCCCCTTGAAAGTACGGAGGTCCCCGCATGACCAGCCCCGTGAACCGACTCCGCCCCCGCCGCTCCTGCCTGGCGGTCCCCGGTTCCAACCCGCGCTTCCTGGAGAAGGCCCAGGGCCTCGCGGCCGACCAGGTCTTCCTGGACCTGGAGGACGCGTGCGCCCCGCTGGCCAAGCCCGAGGCCCGGCACACCATCGTGAAGTTCCTGAACGAGGGCGACTGGACCGGCAAGACCCGTGTCGTCCGCGTCAACGACTGGACGACCCACTGGACGTACCGTGACGTCGTCACCGTCGTCGAGGGCGCCGGCCAGAACCTCGACTGCATCATGCTGCCGAAGGTCCAGGACGCCCAGCAGATCGTGGCGCTCGACCTCCTGCTGACCCAGATCGAGAAGACGATGGGCTTCGAGGTCGGCAAGATCGGCATCGAGGCGCAGATCGAGAACGCCCAGGGCCTGACCAACGTCAACGCGATCGCGCAGGCCTCCCAGCGCGTCGAGACGATCATCTTCGGCCCGGCCGACTTCATGGCCTCCATCAACATGAAGTCGCTGGTCGTGGGCGAGCAGCCGCCCGGCTACCCGGCGGACGCGTACCACCACATCCTGATGAGCATCCTGATGGCCGCCCGCGCCAACAACCTGCAGGCGATCGACGGCCCCTACCTCCAGATCCGCAACCCGGAGGGCTACAAGGCCGTCGCGCAGCGCGCCGCCGCCCTCGGTTTCGACGGCAAGTGGGTGCTGCACCCGGACCAGGTCGCCGCCGCGAACGAGATCTTCTCGCCCTCGCAGGAGGACTTCGACCACGCCGAGCTGATCCTGGACGCGTACGACTACTACACGTCCGAGGCCGGCGGGAAGAAGGGCTCCGCGATGCTCGGCGACGAGATGATCGACGAGGCCTCCCGCAAGATGGCCCTGGTCATCTCGGGCAAGGGCCGCGCCGCCGGCATGCAGCGCACCAGCAAGTTCGAGATCCCGGAGGCCTGATCCCGATGCAGTTCGGCCGCACCTACGAAGAGTTCGAAATCGGCGCCGTCTACAAGCACTGGCCCGGAAAGACGGTCACCGAGTACGACGACCATCTCTTCTGTCTGCTGACGATGAACCACCATCCGCTGCACATGGATGTGAATTACGCCGAGAACACGACGGATTTCGGCAAGAACGTCGTCGTCGGCAACTACATCTACTCGCTGCTGCTCGGCATGTCCGTGCCGGACGTCTCCGGCAAGGCCATCGCCAACCTGGAGATCGAGTCGCTGCGGCACGTGGCGCCGACCTTCCACGGCGACACGATCTACGGCGAGACCACGGTCCTCGACAAGACCCCGTCGAAGTCGAAGAACGACCGCGGCATCGTCTACGTCGAGACCAAGGGCTACAAGCAGGACGGCACCCTCGTGTGTGTCTTCCGCCGCAAGGTGATGGTCCCCACCGAGACGTACATCAAGGAGCGCGGCGGCGAGCAGCCCGGCCGCCCCGAGCTGATCGAGCCCGCCAAGAAGACGGAGAAGTAGCCATGGCCCGACTCGCCCAGACCGCCGGGCTCACGGACGTCCAGCAGGAGATCCTCAAGACCGTCCGGGAGTTCGTCGACAAGGAGATCATCCCGGTCGCCACCGAGCTGGAGCACCGCGACGAGTACCCCCAGCAGATCGTCGACGGGCTCAAGGAGCTCGGTCTGTTCGGTCTGATGATTCCCGAGGAGTACGGGGGTCTGGGTGAGTCGCTCCTCACCTACGCGCTGTGCGTGGAGGAGATCGCGCGTGGCTGGATGTCGGTCTCCGGCATCATCAACACCCACTTCATCGTGGCGTACATGCTGAAGCAGCACGGCACCCAGGAGCAGAAGGACTACTTCCTTCCGCGGATGGCCGCCGGCGAGACGCGTGGCGCGTTCTCGATGTCGGAGCCGGGCCTCGGCTCGGACGTGTCGGCCATCACCTCGAAGGCGGTCAAGGACGGCGACGAGTACGTCCTCAACGGCCAGAAGATGTGGCTGACGAACGGCGGAACGTCAACGCTGGTCGCCGTTCTCGTCCGAAGTGACGAAGGACACCCGGAGGGCACCGCCCCCCACAAGTCGATGACCACCTTCCTCGTCGAGAAGGAGCCCGGCTTCGGAGAGGTCCGCCCCGGCCTCACCATCCCCGGGAAGATCGACAAGATGGGTTACAAGGGCGTCGACACGACCGAACTCATCATGGACGGACTGCGCATTCCGGCCAATCGGGTCCTCGGCGGGGTCACCGGCCGAGGGTTTTACCAAATGATGGACGGCGTCGAGGTCGGCCGCGTCAACGTGGCGGCCCGTGGCTGCGGTGTCGCTCAGCGTGCTTTCGAGCTCGGTGTCTCGTATGCCCAGCAACGTCACACTTTCGGCAAGGCGATCGCCCAGCACCAGGCGATTCAGTTCAAGCTCGCCGAGATGGCTACCAAGGTCGAGGCCGCTCATGCGATGATGGTGAATGCAGCACGCAAAAAGGACTCCGGGGAACGAAACGACCTCGAAGCAGGGATGGCGAAGTACCTCGCCTCCGAATACTGCAAGGAGGTCGTCGAGGATGCCTTCCGCATTCACGGCGGCTACGGGTTCTCCAAGGAGTACGAGATCGAGCGCCTCTACCGCGAGGCGCCGATGCTGCTCATCGGTGAAGGTACCGCCGAGATCCAGAAAATGATCATTGGTCGTCGGCTGCTCGAGGAGTACCGATTCCAGGGTTGATTGTCGGTTTTGAGTCGTTTCGGCCGCGAAGAAGATCACACCCTGTGTTCGTCTTCCGGCCGTCGACTCGGTTCCTGGCTTACCCAGTTGCGCCCCGCAACCGATAGCATCGAGGGAAAGCCGCCGTCCCCCGTTGCCAGTGCGGCATCATCCGCTACGAAGGTCATCCATGCCCCACAGCCAAACCTCTGCACACCGCGACAGCCTCACGGGCGCACGCCTCGCGCGCGGAGCATCGCCGTGGCTTCTGCCGACCGTCGCCACCGCGGCGCTCAGTCTCGTGCGTGCGCGCAAGTCGAAGCGTGCCGCGGCCATCGCCGTGCCGGTCACCGCGCTCGCGGCCGGCATGCTGTGGTTCTTCCGCGACCCCGAGCGTGAGATCGCTCAGGGCCGGGTCATCTCCCCCGCCGACGGCGTGGTGCAGAGCATCATGCCGTGGAAGGACGGACGGACCCGGGTCGCCATCTTCATGAGCCCGCTGAACGTCCACGTCAACCGCGCGCCGCTGGCCGGCACCGTGACGTCCGTGGAGCACATTCCCGGTGGGTTCGTCCCGGCGTTCAACAAGGAGAGCGAGAACAACGAGCGCGTTGTCTGGCACTTCGACACCGAGCTCGGCGACATCGAGATGGTGCAGATCGCGGGGGCCGTGGCCCGCCGCATCGTGCCGTACATCCCGCAGGGGACCAAGGTCGAGCAGGGTGACCGTATCGGTCTGATCCGCTTCGGCTCGCGCGTCGACATCTACCTCCCCGAGGGTGTCGAGGTCGCCGTCGAGGTCGGCCAGGCCACCACAGCGGGGGTGACTCGCATTGACCGTGATTGATCCCGACACACGGGCCGCCGACTGGGTCGCCGGCACCGATGCGGAAGGGGCCGAAGAGGCCGAGGAGATGCCGCTGTCGCTGAGGCTGTCCATAGCGGACGCCCTCACGCTCGGTAACGCCACGTGTGGATTCATGGCGGTGTACTTCACCACCACGGGCATCCTCATCCCGCACCTCACGGGCAGCACGGAGACCGGCATGGCGCGCAACAGCGCCGCCACCGCCGTGATCCTGATGCTGGCCGCGGCGATCTTCGACCTGTTCGACGGCATCGTGGCGCGCAAGCTGCGCTCGTCACCGATGGGCGCCGAGCTCGACAACCTCTCGGACCTGATCAGCTTCGGTCTGGCCCCGGCCTACTTCGTACTCGTGTACGGCATGGTCACGCCCGGCGCGCAGCAGAAGGTCTCGGCGGTGGCCGCGATCGTGGTGCTGCTCGCGGTGGTGCTGCGGCTGGCGAGATTCTCCTGCGTGACCATGAAGGACGGCATGTTCCAGGGCATGCCGAGCCCCTTCGGCGCGCTGACGGTGGTCTCGATCGTGCTCCTGGAGCTGCCGTTCATCCCGACGCTGCTCGCGATCATCGGTGTCGCCTGGCTGATGGTGAGCCGGGTCGAGTACCCGAAGCCGCGGGGCATCCTCGCGGTGGCGATGCTCAGCTGGATCGTCGGTGCGATGGGCATGCTGGCGGCCTGGGCGTTCGACGCTCCGGGCGGACAGTTCCTGCTCCAGACCGGGTGTGCGCTCCAGGTCGTGATGGGCGCCGTGATCCCCCTCTTCGCGACGGCCCGCCGGGTGAACACCTTCCGCGGCAACCGGCGTGAGAGCCGGGAGGCGCGGGCGGCACAGCTGCCGTAGCGCAGGACACGTACGTACGAGAAGGGGCCCCGGAGGCGATATCGCCTCCGGGGCCCCTTCCGTTCCCGCGGACTAGCCGAGGCGCTTGTAGTAGAGCGTGGTCGCGCGCAGGACGCCCGCCGGGTCGGCGGCGAAGTCCGGGATCGTGCCCGCGGCCGTCCAGCCCGTGCCCCGGTAGAGGCGCTCGGCCGGGCTGTCGGTCTGGGTGTCCAGGACGAGCAGGCTGAGGCCGGTGGCGGTGGCGTGGGCCTCGGCCGTGGCGAGCAGCCGGTGGCCGAGGCCTCCGCCGCGGGCCGAGCGGTGCACCAGGAGGCGGGCGATCTCGCCGCGGTGCCTGCCGTTGGCCGTGCCCCCGCGGACGAGGGTGACGACGCCGGTGAGGGTCCCGTCGGGGCCCTGGGCCGCCCAGACGTCCCGGGCGCCCTCGGCCGCCTCCTCGGCGACGCGGTACCACCAGGCGGCGGCCTCGGTGGCCGCGAGGGGCGCCAGGAATCCGACGGAGGCGCCGGAGTCCACGGCGTCGACGAGGAGCGCGGCGAGACCGGCGGAGGCGTGCGCCCGTACGGCGTCGGGGGTGAGGCGCTCGATGACGTCGACCGGCTTCTCCAGGCACAGCAGGTCGGGCCGCTCGTCCCAGGAGGCGACCGTCTCGAAGCCCAGAGCGCGGTAGAGAGCCAGTGGCTCCTCCCGCCAGTTCCAGACGGTGAGGCGTACGGCGGCGGCGCCGGAGACCGCCGCGCGGCGCAGGGCCGCGGTCATGAGGGCCTTCGCGATCCCCTTGCGGCGGGCCTCGGGCGCCACCCAGAGCCGCTTGATCTCGGGCGCCCGGCCCCCGTACGGGGCCTTGAGGACGACGCAGCCGGCCGGGAGGTCGTCGCCGGGCGGGGTGGCGAGCAGGACCGTGTCGGCGGCGAAGGCGCCGGCCGGGTCCTCGACCTCTGCGCGGTATACGGCGGGGAGCTGGGCGACCGCCTCCACCGCCGTCCCCTTCTCGGCCTGGTTGACCAGGTGGTAGGCGGCCAGCAGGTCAGGGAGGCGTGGGTGGGAGCGGTTCTCCTCGATGCGTGCAGTCATGGGCCCGAGCTTCACACCGCGATGTTTCGGGAACGTGAAGATCTTTTACGCTGGGGCCATGCGTGTACTGGTAGCGGGCGCCACGGGCGCCGTAGGTCGTCAGCTCGTGCCGCGCCTGGAGGCGGCCGGCCACGAGGTCGTGGGTCTGTCCCGGCGCGGGCCGAACCCCGTGGACGTGCTGGACGCCGGGGCGGTGCACCGGGCGGTGGCCGAGGCGGCGCCGGACGCGGTGGTCCACCAGCTCACGGATCTCGGGGCGGCGGACGGGGCCGCGAACAACCGGGTACGGGTCGAGGGCACCCGAAACCTGGTGGACGCGGCGCGCGCGGCCGGCGTCGGCCGGATCGTCGCGCAGTCGATCAGCTGGGCGTACGCCCCGGGGGACGCGCCCGCCGACGAGTCCGTACCGCTCGATCCCACGGAGGGGGTGCCCCGGTCGCGGATCGTCGCCGGGGTGCGCGCCCTGGAGTCCGCCGTGGCCGAACTGCCCGAGGCGGTGGTCCTGCGGTACGGGATCCTGTACGGCCCCGGCACCTGGTACGCGCCGGGTGGCGCGGTGGCCGCCGCGCTCGCCGGGGACCCGGCGGCCCGGTTCCTCGGCAGCACGGCGGCCGACGGTTCGGTGAGTTCCTTCGTGCACGTCGCCGACGCCGCCGAGGCGGCCGTACGGGCCCTCGCGTGGCCCTCGGGCGCGTACAACGTGGTGGACGACGAGCCCGCGCCCGGGCACGCCTGGCTGCCGGTCCTCGCGGAGGCCCTGGGCGTCCCGGCCCCGGCGCGGAGCGAGGGCCGGGTGCCGTGGGGGCGGGGAGCGGTGAACGCGCGGGCCCGTGCGCTGGGCTGGGCCCCGGCCCACCCGTCCTGGCGGACGGGCTTCGCGGACCGGGACCCGGGCTGATCCGGCCGACCCGTTACGGGGTGTAGGACTTCGCGGCGTCGGCGACGAACGGCTGACGGACGGTGCGCATGCCGCCGGGGACCTTCTTGTCCGGCTGGATGATGACGGACTCCCGGGACGACGGGGCCTTGGGGTCGCCGAGGTTGTGGCTCATCCCGAAGCCGGCGTCGTAGGACGTCAGTGTCAGGAGCGCCTTGTCGACACCGTCGCGGGTGAGGTCCTTGCTCTCGCAGGCCTTCTTCAGGGCCTCGCCGAAGACGCTCGCCGCGGTCCAGCCGGCGACGATGCCGTTGTCGAGGGAGTCGCTCGGGTAGGCGGCCTTGTAGTCGGCGACGAGCTTCTTCGCGGTCGGGGTGTCCGCGCCGATGGGGAGGCTCGGGGAGGCGAACCAGTACATCTTCTCCAGGGCGGGACCGGCCTGGGTGCCGAGGAGCTGCGGGGCGAAGGCGGAGTTGTTGCCGATGACGGGCACCTTGAGGCCGGTGGCGGCGGCGACCCCGACGAGGGAGGCGGCCTGGCGGGGGCCCGCGCTGATGACGATGCCCTTGACCCCGGCCTGCTTGAGCGCCGCGACCTGCGCCGACATGTCGTTGTCGGTGGGCTTGATCTTCTGCTCGACGACGGTCAGTCCCGCCTTCTCCGCCGCGTACTTCGACCCCTTGAGGGCGTTCTCGCCGTAGTCGCCCTCGAAGTAGACGTGGCCGAGCTTGTCGCCCGACTTCAGGCCCTTCTCCGTCACGAGGAAGTCGACGGCGTTGATCGTCTCGACGTCGTACGTGGCCCCCAGGACGCGGATGTACGGGGAGCCCAGCAGCGAGGCCGACCAGGCCTGCGGAAGGACGAGGCCCTTGTCCGTGATGTCGACCCGGGGCTTGACGGCGGCGACGAACGGGGAACCGATGAACTGGGTGTAGCCGACGACCTTCGGCTCCAGTTCGGTATAGGCGGCCAGGGCCTTCTGAGGGTCGTAGCCGTGGTCGCGGACGGTCAGCTCCAGCTGCCGGCCGCAGATCCCGCCGGCGGCGTTGACCTGCTTCACGTACAGCTGCTGGGCCTGGGTGACGCTCTTGCCGAGGGTGGCGTACACGCCGGTCATGTCGGTGAGCGCGCCGAGCGAGATCACCTTGTCGGTGACGCCCTCGCCGGTCTTCACCCCGCCCGCGCCGGTCTGCTTGCCGTCTCCGGTCTTCGCCTTGGAGCTGCATCCGGCGGCGGTGAGGGCGACCAGTGCGGCGAGCGCGGCGGCCAGGCCCCGCACGGCCTGTCGTCTGTGGGTCATCGTGTCTCCCCTGAGGGTTCGGTGGTGGTAGGGGTGTGCGTGGGGTTCTTGGAACTCTTGCCGCTTCCGGGTTTCCCGGGCCTTCGGGCCGCGAGCCGGGCCAGGCCTCCGGGTAGGAAGAGCACCACCGCGACGACGGCGGTGCCGTACAGGTAGCGCGCGGCCTCCCCCGGTGCGATGCCGCCCGTTCCCGGGGCGGAGACCAGCGGGAGCGCGTCGCTGTAGCGGTTGAGGAGCTGGGGCAGGAGGGAGACGAAGACGCCTCCGGCCACCGCGCCCGCGACCGAGCCGAGGCCGCCGATGACGATCATCGCCAGGTATTCGAGGGAGAGCGCCATGCCGAAGTACTCCGGCACCGTGCGCTGGAAGACCAGGGCGAGCAGGACGCCGGCGAGGCCCGCGTACATGGAGGACAGGACGAAGACGGCGGCGCGGTAGCGGGCGACGGGGATGCCCATGACGCCGGCGGCGATCCGGTGGTCGCGGATGGCGTTCATCGCGCGTCCGGGGCGGCCCTTCAGGACGCCCCGGGCGAAGAGCACCCCGCCGAGGAGCAGGATCAGTCCGAGGTACCAGAGCTTCTCCACCGCCCCGAACGGCACCTGCGCGACGAGGAGTTCGGTGTCGTCGAAGGTGAGGCCGAAGAGGGAGAGCGGCGGGACCGCGCGGCCGTTGTAACCGCCGGTGAGGTCATGGGCGTTGAAGAGCACGTGCTGGCCGATGAAGATCAGCGCGAGGGTGGCGATGCCGAGGTACGCGCCGCGCAGCCGACCCGCGATGGGGCTGAACACCCCGCCCGTCAGGCCCGCGAGGGCGACCGCCAGGACGGCGGCGAGCCAGCCGGGCAGGCCGAGCCCGGCGAGTCCGTCGGTGCCGTCCCCGGCGAAGGCGCAGTAGCCGTAGGCGCCGACGGCGAGGAAGAAGGCGTGTCCCATGGAGAGTTGGCCGGTGGCGCCGGTCAGCAGGTTGATGCCGATCGCGCCGAGGGCGGCGGCCATCGCGAACAGTCCGGCCTGGAGCCAGAACCGGTCGAGGTAGAAGGGCAGGACGAGGAGGACGAGGCCGGCGGCGGCCCCTCCGTACAGCGCCGGGGTGCGGACCCGCAGGCCGCCCCGGGCGAGGGTCTCAGACACGGGCGAGCTCCTTCGTGCCGAAGAGTCCGGCCGGGCGGATCAGGAGCACCGCGACCATGACGAGATAGGGGGCGAGGTCGCCGATCCCCCGGCCGAGGAACGCCAGGTCGCTCTGGTAGCCGGTGGCGAGGGACTCGGTGATGCCGACGAGGAGGCCGCCGACGAGGGCGCCCGTGGTGGAGTCGAGGCCGCCGAGGATGGCGGCGGGGAAGGCCTTGAGCGCGGCGAGCGAGGTCGCCCGCTCCAGGCCCGGGGTCGGGAAGACGGTCAGGAAGAGTGCGGCGACGGCGGCGAGACCGCCGGCGACCGCCCAGGCGCCGATCGAGACCCGGCCCAGCCGGATGCCCATGAGGGCGGCTGTCTCCTGGTTCTCGGCGGCGGCCCGCATGGCGACGCCCCAGGAGGTGTACCGGAAGGCCAGCAGGAAGGCGGTGATGAGGAGGGCCGCGGCGAGCAGGGCGGCGATCCGGGTCTCCGCGATGGTGACCCCGCCGACGGTGACGACGGCGTCGCCCCAGGGGTCGCCGAGGGCGAGGATGTCGGTGCCGATCCGGCGGGTCAGCTCGGTGGCGAGCAGGATGTCGACGCCGATGGTGACGATGGCGAGGACGCTGTGGTCGCCGCCCCTGTGGCGGCGCATCACGAAGAACTCGACGGCCGCGCCGACCACCGCCGCGCCGGCGATGCCGGCGAGCAGGGCGGGCCAGAAGCCGATCTCGTCGTGGAGGACGGCGGTCACGTAGCCGCCGGCCAGGAGGAGGGAGGCGTGGGCGAAGTTGACGACCTCGGTGGCCCGGAAGATGACCACGAAGCCGAGGGCGATGAGGGCGTAGATCGAGCCCAGTGAGATGCCGTTGATCAGGAACTCGGCGAAGGTGCTCACGCGGCGGACTCCTCTCCGAGGTAGGCGCGGACGACCGCCGGGTCGTTCTGGACGTCGGCGGGTGCCCCGTCGGCGATCCGGCGGCCGAAGTCGAGGACGGTGACGGAGTCGGCGAGCCGCATCACCAGGCCCATGTCGTGCTCGACGAGGAGCACCGAGATGCCGAGGCTGTCGCGGACCCCGGCGATGACCGAGGCGGTACGGCGCCGCTCGTCCGCGGTCATGCCGGCGACGGGCTCGTCGAGCAGCAGGAGCTTCGGCTCCATGCAGAGGGCGCGGGCCAGTTCGGCGAGCTTCTGCTGCCCGTACGGGAGGGAGCCCGCCGGCCGCCCGAGCTGCTGCTCCAGGCCGACGAAGGCGGCGATCTCCCGGACCCGGGCGCGGTGGCGCGCCTCCTCGCGGGCGGCGGAGGGGAGCCGGAGTCCGGCGGCGACGAAGCCGGTACGGGTCAGCCGGTGGCGGCCGAGCATCAGGCTGTCCTCGACGGTGGCGCGGGGCGGCAGGGCCAGGTTCTGGAAGATACGGCCGACGCCGAGGTCCGCGATCCGGTGCGGGGGTAGCGCGGTCAGCTCGTGCGGGCCGAGGTGTACGGAGCCCTCGGTGGCGCGGTAGACGCCGGAGAGGACGTTGAAACAGGTGGACTTCCCGGCGCCGTTGGGCCCGATGAGGGCGTGCACGGTGCCGGGCCGGACGGTGAAGCCGACGCTGTCGAGGGCGGTGAGGCCGGCGAAGCGGACGGTGAGGTCGCGGACTTCGAGAGCGAGTGGTGTGGCGGGGCCGGGGGCGCCGGGGGTGGTTGCTGCTTGGGGGCCGGGGGCGCCGGGGGTGGTCGCTGCTTGTGGGCCGGGGGCCGTGGGGCCGTCGGGTCCGGGCTCCGGCTCGGGTCCCGGGGGCTGGTGCGGTGTCGGCCGTGCTGTCATCGGGGTTCCTCCCAGCGGGACAGGACCGGGTGCGTGGCACGGGCGCGGGCCGCGTCGGCGGCGGCGTCCTCGTCGACCACGCCCAGATAGCGGCGGCGTACCTCGTCGGAGGCGGCGAGTTCGGCGGCCGGGCCGGAGAGGGTGACCTCGCCGACCTCCAGGACGTACGCGCGGGAGGCGAGCCGCAGCGCGAGCGCCGCGTTCTGCTCGACGAGGAGCACCGCCGTGCCTTGGACGTTGATCTCCCGGACGGCGTCCGCGATCCGGGCCGCCATCAGCGGGGCGAGCCCGAGCGAGGGTTCGTCGAGCAGGAGCAGGCCCGGTCCGGCCATCAGGGCGCGGCCGACGGCCAGCATCTGCTGTTCGCCGCCGGAGAGCAGCCCCGCGGGCTGGCGGGCGCGCTCCGCGAGGACCGGGAAGAGCTCGTGGACCCGGCGGAGCGCGGCGGCCTTCGCCGTCCGGCCGCCGCGCCTGCCGAGCGCTCCGGCGCGCAGGTTGTCCTCGACCGTCATCCGGGCGAAGACCTGGCGGCCCTCGGGCACTTGGGAGACGCCGGCCGCGACGACGCGGTCGGGCGGCAGCCCGTCGAGCGGCCGGCCGTCGCGGCGCACCGTGCCGGAGACCACGGCGCCGCCGTGGAACCGCAGGGTGCGCGAGACCGCCCGCAGCAGCGTCGACTTGCCGGCTCCGTTGCCTCCGAGGACGGTGACGATCTCGCCCGCCGGTACGGTCAGCGACACCTGCCGCAACGCGCGTACCGGTCCGTATCCCGCCGTCAGGTCCGTCACCTCAAGGGCGGGTGCGGTACCTCCCATGGCTCCCCTTTTCCGGTTTTCCCGGCCGCTTCTTGTTACTCGGCCGTTCGATGGCGCTCACCCCAACACCGCGCCGGACCGCGCGTCCACGGCCCGCGGCCGAATCGCTGCCGGTGACCAGCGGGCGCGCCGAAGGGCTGTGCATGCGCACAACGCTGCGCGTCAGGGCTGTGCGGCGGGGGCCGGGGCGGTGGATCCTCCGGGCATGGGACGGCGCAGACGGCGGACCGGTGACGACTGGAAGGTGCTCGCGCAGGCGTGCACGGCGCTTCTGGAGCGGGTGCCGGAGCTGGTGGACGAGCATCTGAGGGAACTCCACGCGTACGAGCCCGCCTACGGGCGGATCCTGCCGTACGACCGGCACTGGCAGGAGGCCGAGGAGGCGATGCGGATCGGGATCGAGATGATCTCGGCGCCCCGTAGCTCCCCCCGGCGGGACCTGGAGCACGCGGACGAGATGGGCCGGCGGCGGGCGGCGCAGGGCATGCCCCTCGAACTGGTGGTGCACGCCTACCGGCATGCCGGGCACCTGGTCTGGGACGCGCTGATCGAGGGCGCGGGGGCGGACACGGCGCAGCTCGCGGCGCTGATGCAGTCGGCGACGACGGTGTGGTCGGCGGTGGACGCGCAGGCGGACACGGCGTCGGAGGCGTACCGGACGACGGAGCTCGAACTGCGCCGCCGCACGGACGAGCAGCTCCAGGCGCTCCTGGACGCGCTGCTCCAGGGCCAGCGCTCGCCCGAGCTGATTGCGCGGGCGGCGGCGGGCCTGGACCTGCCGGAGCAGGGGCGGTACGCGGTGGTGGTGCTGCGCTACGACCGGCGGGAGGAGCGGGAGCCGTTCCACCGGCAGGTGCAGGGCGAGGGGGTGCGGTTCCTGTGGCGGATGGGGGCCGACTGCGAGCTGGGGGTGGTGGCGCTGGCCGGGGACACCGGTCTGGACGCGCTGTCGGAACTCCTGGACGGGCGGTGCCCGGGCCCGGGCGGGATCAGTCCGGTGGTGGTGGGGCTGACCGAGCTGGGCCGGGCGCGGCGGCTCGCGGAGCTGGCGCTGCGGACGTGTCCGCCGGGCAGCCGCGAGATCGTACGGCTCGACCGGCGGATGGCGGGCGCGCTGGTGGTGGGTCAGCCGGAGGTGGCGAGCCTGCTGGTCTCGGACGTCCTGGGGGGCCTGCTCGAACTGGACCCGGCGGACCGGGCGGTGCTCCTGGAGACGCTGGACGCGTGGTTGGAGTGCGAGGGGTCGGCGGGGCGGGCGGCGGGCCGGCTGTACTGCCACCGGAACACGGTGTTCAACCGGCTGCGACGCCTTGAGCAGCTGACGGCACGGTCGTTGTCCCGGCCGCGGGACCTGACGGAGATGACGCTGGCCCTGGACGCGTTCCGGCTGACGGCGTCGGGGTAGCCGGGCGGTTCCCCTCCCCGCCCCGGGTGGCCGGTCCTTCCGCGAGCCGGGGTACGCACTGGTTCCTCAGTCCTGGGCGGGGATGTCCAGGGCGGTCCCGTACAGGCGGGAGACCCGGATCAGGATGGTCACGCGCCGGTCGGGCAGCGGCTGCTCGCCGGGGGCCGCCCGGTCGGCCGGGTCCACGATCTCCGCCTCGCCCTCCGCCACGGCGAACGACCAGACGTCCGGGCCGCTGACGTGCAGCGAGGCGTGCGGGTCGCGGCGCAACTGGCGGACCTTGAGGCGGTCGGCGGTGGAGGAGACCCGCAGGACGCGCTCCTCGGCGTTCCAGTCGTAGAGGATGGTCGACAGGTGCGGGTGGCCGGTGCTCCTGACGCTCGCGAGTACACCGAACTGCTGTCGGCTCAGCAGTCGGGAGAGCTCCTGGTCGGAGAGCACCCTGGGGGCCGGGCCGTCGTTCTGGGTGGTCTCGGTGGCGGTCTGCACACTCATGGGACGGCCTTTCGCTGGTCGGGGCTGGTCGGGGCGGGGCAACAAGGAAGACCGTAGCAGATAGTTTTGTTGCAGACTATCGATTTCGGTCTCACTTATGGCCCTGCCCGTCGACACCTCGACCCCTCATGCACGTGGCCTCCCCCGGACCGAGTCCGGGGGAGGCCACGTGCATGAGGAACCAGCAGGCACTACGTCAGGAAGTCTCGGGCGATATCCGCCGAAACCTCTTCCAGGAGCGGGCCGGCGTTCGGCATGGACTTCGCCGGGTCCGGCTCCAGCGCCGCGAGGGGGTACGCGCGGCGGATGCCCGCCTTGCCGAGGGCCTCGGGAGGCAGGGCCAGACGGCCGCAGACCGCGACGACCTCCTTGCCGGCGGCGCGGGCCGCCGCGGCGACGCCCGCCGGGGCCTTGCCGTGGAGGGTCTGCTCGTCGAGGGAGCCCTCGCCGGTGATGACCAGGGTCGCGCGCTCCAGGGCGGGGGCGAAGCCGAGCACCTCCAGCATCAGCTCGATGCCGGGGCGGAAGCTCGCGCCCAGGATGAGCGCGCCGTAGCCGATGCCGCCCGCGCCGCCGGCGCCGGGGGCGAGGGCCGCCTCGGCCGCCTTGGGGCCGATGGCCTTCTCCAGGACGGTGGCGAAGTGGGCGAGCGCCGCGTCCAGGGTGCGTACGTCGTCCGGGGTGGCGCCCTTCTGCGGCCCGTAGACGGCGGGGGCGCCCTTGGGGCCGGTGAGCGGGTTGTCGACGTCGCTGGCCAGGATCAGGTCGACCGTGGCGAAGCGGGGGTCGAGGCCGGTGAGGTCGGCCGTGGCGAGGTCGGCGAGGGCCGCGCCGCCGGGCCCCACGGGCGCGCCGGACGCGTCGAGGAAACGGGCGCCGAGGGCGGCGAGCATGCCGGCGCCGCCGTCGGTGGTGGCGCTGCCGCCGACGCCGAAGACGACGGTGGTCGCGCCGGCGTCGAGTGCGGCGCGGAGCAGCTCACCGGAGCCGTAGGTGGTCGAGGTCAGCGGGGCGAACACGCCGGGCGGGAGGAGCTGGAGGCCGGAGGCCTCCGCCATCTCGACGACCGCGGTGGTGTCGCGCAGCGCGAAGGCCGCGGTGACCGGTTCGCCGAGCGGTCCCGTCACCTGGACCTCGCGGCGTTCGAATCCGGCCGCGACGGCTGCCGCGACGGTGCCGTCGCCGCCGTCCGCGACGGGCAGCGTCTCCACCGTGAGCTCCGGGACGACCCGTCGCAGTCCTGCTGTGACCCGCTCCGCGACCTGTACGGCCGTGAGCGAGCCCTTGAACTTGTCGGCCGCCACGAGCACGTGAGCGACCTGAGTTGCTGCCCCGTCCGTCACCTTGCATCCCTTGCTTTCGAACGTGCAGTCGCGCCGAGGCCGACCCTATCCGTACGGCCGGACGGCGTGCCACCCCCAGATAGACGCATATTTCGCACCATAGTGGGGTCACATGAGTACGGAACCGGCCGAACGGACCCCATCCCAGCAGGACACGCCCACACCCGACGGCAAGATCATCGGGATCGGGATGGCGGCGGTGGTGGCGGTCGTCGGCTGGGCGGCCCTCGGTGAGGACTCCTTCGACAGCGCCTCGTCCTCGGCCCTGCGGTGGGTGCTCGACAATTTCGCCTGGCTGTTCGTGGTCGCCGCGGACACCTTCCTGGTGCTGTGCGTGGTGATCGCGCTGAGCCGGTACGGCCGGATCCGGCTGGGCCCGGACGACTCGGAGCCCGAGTTCACCGATCTGGCGTGGATCGCGATGATGTTCAGCGCCGGCATGGGCATCGGGCTGATGTTCTACGGGGTCGGGGAGCCGCTCACACACTTCCTGGCCCCTCCCCCGGCGACCGGCGTCCCGGCGGGGACCGGTCCGGCGGCCCGTACGGCCTTGGAGTACTCGTTCTTCCACTGGACGCTGACCCCGTGGGCGATCTACGGCATCGCGGGGCTCGCCCTGGCGTACGCGGGCTTCCGCAAGGGCCGCGGGAACCGGCTGAGCTCGGCGTTCGTGCCGCTGATCGGGGCGCGCCGGGCGAAGTCCTGGCCCGGCAAGGCGATCGATCTGCTCGCGGTGTTCGCGACGGTGTTCGGCACGGCGACGAGCCTGGGCCTCGGCGCCCTCCAGGTCGCCGAGGGGCTGCATCTGACCATGGACGTGGAGAACTCCACGTCCACCCAGCTGATCATCATCGTGTCGCTGTCCGCGGCCTTCGTCCTTTCGGCCTTCTCGGGCCTCCACAAGGGCGTGAAGTGGCTGTCCACGATCAACATCGTCCTCGCGGCCTGTCTGATGCTGTTCGTCTTCCTCCTCGGCCCGACCGTCTACATCCTGGACACGATCCCGGCCTCGGTCGGCGGCTATCTGCACCAGCTGCTGCCGATGGCGAGCCGTACGGGCGCGTTCACCGACCGCAAGTGGCTGGGGGCGTGGACGATCTTCTACTGGGCGTGGTGGCTGTCGTGGGCGCCCTTCGTCGGCACCTTCATCGCCCGGATCTCGCGCGGCCGGACGATCCGGGAGTTCCTGGTCGGCGTGCTGCTCGTGCCGTCCGGGGCGACGGTGGTGTGGTTCTGCGTGATGGGCGGTACGGCGATCCGGCTGCAGTCCACGGGCGCGGCGGATCTGGCGACGGCGGTGAAGGACGGGGCGGAGGCCTCGCTGTTCGCGATGCTGGAGGCGCTGCCGATCGGCACGGTCACCTCGGTCATCGCGATGATCCTGGTGATGACGTACTTCATCACCAGCGCGGACTCGGCCTCCCTGGTCATGGGTTCGCTGACGAGTCGCGGTTCACTGAACCCGCCGACCTGGCTCGTGGTGTCCTGGGGAGTCCTGATGGCCGCCGTGGCGGCCGTGCTGCTCGTGGTGGGCGGTCTGAGCTCGCTCCAGACCGCCACGATCCTGGTGGCGCTGCCGTTCGTGGTCGTGATGCTGGTGCTGTGCTGGGCGCTCCTGAAGGAGCTGCGGGAGGACCCGGGCGCGGGCCCGGCCCGGCACCACGCCCTGCACGGCCTCAAGGACGCGGTGCGGACCCTGGTCGGCGAGGCGATGACGGAACAGGACGGGACCCGCCACCACCGGCCGGGCCGGCCGGCGAAGGGCCGCACCGACCCGGAGCCGCCGGAGAGCGAGGGCTGACCGGTAGGGCCTTCGGCGCGCGGCCGGGCGCCGGATTCGGTAGACCGGAGGTATGGGCCTCACGCACGGGGAACGCCCCCACCCGGAACTCGCCCACGGGGAGCTCGCGGACCGCGTCCTGGGCGGCTGGACCGGCCGGATCGCCGGCAACATGCTCGGAAAGCCCGTGGAGCAGGGTGACCACTGGACCCGGGACCGCATCGACGCCTATCTGCGACTGACCGACGCGCTCCCGCTCACCGACTACCTGCCGCCCCCGCCCCCCGGCGCCGCCGGTTTCGAGCTGCGCCCCGAGTGGGAGCGGTGCGTGCGCGGCGGGATCGAGGGCAGTTGCCGGGACGACGACATCGACTGGTCGATCCTGGGGCTGCACCTTCTGGAGACGTACGGCTCCGGCTTCACGACGGAGCAGGTGGGCCGGGAGTGGCTGCTGCGGCTGCCGTACCTCCAGACCTTCACCGCCGAGCGGGCCGCGTACCGGAACCTCGCCAACGGGCTGCGGCCGCCGCTGACCGCCACGTACGACAATCCGTACCAGGAGTGGATCGGTGCGCTGATCCGGGCCGACGTCCATGGCTGGACCAGTCCGGGGGATCCGCGCCGGGCCGCCTCGCTGGCGCGGCGGGACGCGGTCCTCTCGCACTCCGGGAACGGGGTGTACGGGGCGATGTGGGCGGCGGCGCTGATCGCGGCGGCCTTCACCGCGCCGGACGTCGGGTCCGCCCTGGAGTCGTCCCTGGAGCGGATCCCCGCGAGCTGCCGGCTGGCCCGGACCGTACGGGACACGATCGCGCTGTACGAGGCGGGGCTGGAGTGGCCGGACACCCTGACCACGCAGGCGGAGCGGACGGCGGGGCTCGGCTGGATCCACACCGTCCCCAACGCGGCCGTGCTCACCGCCGGACTCCTGTACGGGGACGGGGACTTCACCCGCACGATCACGCTGACCGTACGCGGGGGCCTGGACACGGACTCCAACGGGGCGACGGCCGGTTCGGTGGCGGGGGTGATGTGCGGGGCGGCGGCCATCCCGCCGCAGTGGTCGGAGCCGCTGCGGGACCGGGTGCGCAGTGCCGTCTTCGGTTTCGACGGGGTGGGCATCGGTGAACTGGCGGAGCGGACGGTGCGGTTGGCCGAGCAGCCGGGATGACGGTGGCACGGAAAGGGCCGACCGGAGAGACTCCGGCCGGCCCTTCCGGGCTCACTTCTCGCCCGTTCCCTCACATCCCTCGCCCCGCGGCGGCAGCGCCACGCGGGTGTCCTGGTCGAGCGGGAGCGGGACGACGAAGCGATAGCAGTCCCCCGGTGCGCTCGGGCGGTCCGGGTAGGTGACGGTGATCCGGATCTCGGTGTCCGAGATCACCCGGTGCCACCGGCCCGCGCCGGCGGCCCCTGCGATCTCCTCGGACCCCAGCGTGCCGTCGGCGGCCGCGTCCTGCAGCTTGAGCCGGGTCACCTCTGCCCCGGACGCCGTACCGAGGTCCTTCTTGGGCGGTTCCTCGGGACGGTCGAAGAACCCCGTCACCATGACGGACGCCAGCAGCAGGCCGACGACCACCAGGAACAGCGCGCCGAGGAAGGCCCAGACGCACCCGCCCGCGGGCAGGCGGGTGCGTCGGCCGGGATCTCCTGACACGTCAGGGGGTTCCGGCGTAACCGATGGCGCTCAACCGCTGCCGCATGACGTCAGCGTAACCAGTGGTACCGGCGCTCTTGGGGTGGAAGGACTCGCGGCTGATGCAGCTGCCGCCCATGGCTCCCCACAGGCAGGAGGCCGGGACGGCCGCCGGGTCACCCAGGTGGAAGTCGCCGTCGCCGTTGGGGCCGAGGACGAACTTGTTGATCCACTCGGGGTCGTCGCAGCCGCTGTGGCCGACGAACGCGCCGACCGGGTTGGCGTACTCGATCTTCATGCCGGTCGCACGCAGACCGTCGGCCATCGCCTTCTGCTGGTCGTCGGCGTAGTTGACGAGCTGCGCCAGGGCGTTGACCTCCGGCATGTCGTAGTACAGCGAACCGGCGCACTTCACCGTACGGCTGAGCAGCTCCGGGTAGCCCATGAGCATGATCTGCGCGTTCTGGGCCTTGCCCGAGATGTCGTCCACGACGTACCGGAGGTCCGCGATCATGCGGTCGACGATCGCCTTGTACTTCGGCAGGAAGCCGGAGTCCTTGCTGCAGTCGGAGAGGCTGCCGCACTCCTGCATGGCGGTGGCGAAGCCGCCCTCGTCGTTGCCGCCGAGGGTCAGCATGACCAGGGTCGTGTCGGCACTCAGCACACCCGAGTCGACCTGGCGAACCTCACCGAACTGGCCCTCGCCGTGGTTCTGCGGGCTGTTCCCGCTCGGCACGTAGGCGACGTTCTTCGTCATCGCGCCCGAGCAGGCGACGAAGCCCAGCTCGGCGGCCGAGCCCCGGGTGTCGGCGATGGCGCCGAGCGACTCGGTGGTGCCGGGCAGGACGAGCTTGCGTGCCCACGCGTTGGAGCTGCGCCGGCAGGCGTTCCACTCGCTGGTGCCGTGGTCCTTGTTGCTCTCCACGGAGTAGGAACCGGCGCCCTCACCGGAGGTGAAGGAGTCGCCCAGGACCGCGACGATGTGCTTCGGCTTGGCGGCCAGCGGCTGGAAGCCGACGGCGTCCCAGGCCACGTCCGCGTCGCCGGTGCCGTCGAGCGTGGTGCTGGCGAGCCGCACGCGCGGGGTGCCGGAGACCTTGTAGACGCCGAGCGAGACCCAGGTGTTGGCCTTGTACTCCTGGCCCAAGGTGCGGCTTCGGGTGAAGGAGCCGCTGCCGGTGTCGATCTCGTACTTGGCCTGCTGGGTGTGGGCGCCGTGGTCGGGGACGTGCACCATGACGCGGACCCACTGGTCCAGGGTGCGGCCCAGGGTCCAGGTGCCGGTGGTCTTCAGGCGTGCGCCGTCGGTGTCGGACGCCTTGCGGGTGTGGGTGAACCAGAAGTGGTCGCCGTAGCCGGCGCCGATCTGGTGCAGGTCGATCTTGCCGGGGTAGGTGCCGTTGGAGTCGGTGAAGGTGAAGCCGAAGCTTCCGGCGGAGTTGCTGACGCCGCAGGTGTGTCCCGTTTGCCCCATGGGTGTCACGCCGTTGGCGACGTCGTCCACGATGAAGGTGCCGGACGGCAGACCGGAGGAACACCGCGGCGGGTACGAGGAGTTCTCGTTCGGCTGTTCGGGATAGTCACTGTTGTTGAAGCGGTGGACGGGGTTGCCGCACTCGGCGGCCGCCTCGCAGTTCTTCCACGTGACCGCCTCGTGCCACCAGCACTTCAGGTAGAGCGGGTTGCTCTCGTCGGGGTCGCCGGGCAGGGTGCACGGGCCCATGCCGGTCTTGTTGGAGGCGCCGTCGACGATCTTGCTCTGGTCGCAGTCGTTGGACGCGGTGCAGAACAGCATGTTCGGGGGCTTCGCCCGGGTGCGGGCCGGGTTGTTGTTCCACCACGCGGCGCGGTAACCGGCCTGCATGTCACCCGGCTTGAACAGCGCCGAGATCGGGCGGGCCGCCCAGCCGATGACCTTCTCCTGGTACGGCCATTCCTGCGGGCGCGCGGCGTGCGAGTAGTCGTCTCCGCCGGAGGAGGACTCCAGGAACGGCAGACGGTTCTCCTTCCACAGCGGGTTGGCCGGGTTGTTGGTCCAGCCCACGCCCCACTTGCCGCCGTTGCTGCCGGCCGCGGACTGCGGGTGGAAGCCCGAGTTGTAGGCCCACAGGGCGAAGAACCAGTTCTCGATGTACTTCGGCTTGCCGCCGTTGACGGTCATGCCGGCGATCCGGGTCTCGTTCCACTTGGAGGCGAGGATCTGCGCGCCGTACGCGATGTTCGCCGAGTAGTCGAGCGCCGCGGCCTCCTTCTGCTTGAGCGACAGCTGGGTGTCGGACACTCGCATGCCGTCGGTGACCTGCGTGATGCCGTAACCGCAGTCGGCCTTGGCCCAGTTGACGGCCCAGGGGTCGGCCTGGTTGCCGCTCGCGGAGTACGCGATGCCGTAGTAGTTGCCGATGAGCGGGTTGCCCGACACACCCGGGACCACGGTCCGGGCGGCCTGCCACATGTTGGACTCCTGCGCGGTCACACCGAGCAGGATCTGCGCCGGGATGTGGTACTCGTCGGCGCGATCGACCACGCCGTTCGGGTCACCCTCCAGGACGGGCAGCGGGAAGAGCACCTGCGGGCTGTACGGGGACATCCCGGTGTTGTTCCAGTTGGCGGGGCGGTTCGCCCACATGTACAGGCCGTCGATCACGGCCTGGTCCACGGCCCACTCGGCCTGGCGGGGCGTCGGCTGCAGGGCCTGCTTCTTCACGTCACCGCGGGGCACGGCGCACATGCGCTCGGCCTCCACCGGGTCGTTGGGCGAAGCGGCCGCTGCGGCGAGGGCGGAGGTCGTCGCCGCGGAGGCCTTGGCCCCGGCCGCCGTCTTGGCGGACCCGGCCTTGGCGCCCGACGCGGTGGCGGAGGTCGCCGGGGCGACCCGCAGGGCGGGCGAGGTCTCGCCGCCGGCCGCGACCTGCTGCGGCGCCACGGGCTCGGCACCGGGCTCGGTCTCCAGGGTCACCTTCGCGCCGGTGTCGAGGACGCTCAGCCGGGTGCGCACGGAGCGGGGCTCGTCAGCCGTCTCCTGGGAGGCGAGCGGCGCGTCGGACCCGGGAGCCCAGGAGGTCCCCACGGCGGCGTCGCCGAGGGTGGACATGCGGTCGTCCTTGGCGAGTGTGCCGGGGTTCTTCACCGCCTCGGGCAGCGTGCCCTGGGTCGCGGCCTTTCCGGTGACGTACACCGTGCCGTCGGCGGCGGAGGACAGGTCCCAGCCGACGAGCGGGCCGCGCGCGAGGGTCGCCGGGGCGGCCTTGCCCTGACGGATCTGCCGGGCGTCGACGCGGCGGGCCACGCTCTCGTCGGCGGTCGCCGAAGTGGCCTGCGTGCCGGCGGACTTGGCCCCGGCGGACTTGGCACCGGACGCCTGAGGAAGGCGCTCGATGTAGGTGACGCCGCCGGAGCGGTCGGGGCGGAGCTGGAAGGGGATCGAGGCCGTGCGGGCGATCTCCGTCTCGCGTCCGTCGGTGCCGATGCGGACCAGGCGGGTGCCGTGGGCGGCGACGATGCCCTGGTCGGTGGGGACCGCGGAGGTGACCTGGCCGTCGAGGCGCAGCGGCGCGGAGCTCTTGCCGGTGGCGGTGTCGACGCTGATCAGGCGGGTGGCGTTCTGCTTCTCGCCGTCGTGGGTGAGCTGGGTGAGGACGGCCTTCTCGCCGGTGCCGCAGCCCGGGGAGAAGTAGGCGAGCGAGGCGGTGCTCGCCAGCTTGGTGACCTTGCCGGTGGTCAGGTCCACGACGGCCGTGAAGGCGCCGCGGGCCATCAGCTCGGGCTTGTTGGTGAAGGTGCGGGGCGCGTACGCCACCACGGCCCGCTTGCCGGAGCGGGTCAGACAGGCGTTGCCGATCCAGGCGTCGGCGTCGAAGCCGGGCTCGTAGAGGGTGGCGGCCGTCTTCCAGGCGTAGCCGTCCTTGGCGTCGGCGACCAGGACGTGGAAGCCCTGGGCGTCCCCGGACGTGGTCCACGCCCTGTCCTTGGACGTGCGGTACCCGGAGCCGATGGTCTTCGCGCGATCGGCGGCGGGAACCCGGTCGGGGGTCCCCGTGCCGCCGGGCTTCGTCTTCGTCTGCGCCGACCAGCCGGCGGCGGCGCCGGGCGGCGGTGTGTCGGCGGCCAGGGCGAGGCCGGGGAGGAGGCCCACGAGGAGCGCGGTGGTCGCGGCGGCCGTGGTGAAACGGGCCGCCGTCAGACGTGTGCGACCGCGTCCGGCGGAGCCGCCGGACATGGTCGATCCACTACGTCCTGACGGACGTATGCGAGGTTGCACGAGGTTCTGTCCTTTACACAAGGGGAGGATGGTGCGGGACACAGCCGGTGGTGCGTGAACCTCAGTGGTTGATGTCGACCACGATGCGGTTCGGGGCGGTGAGCTTGAAGATCCGGTACGAGGAGTGGTCGCCGAGGGCCAGTCCGATGTGGAACGCGCGCGCCTCGGGGTCGACGATGTCGGTCAGGCCCTGGCCCTTGAGGCTGGGGAAGCCGTACGTCTGGAAGTCCGGGCTGGTGTACACCGACGTCTGGTTGGCGAAGTCGTAGCGGGTCGCCGGGGAGAGATAGATCTTCAGGTACTGCGCACCCTGGATCGGGACGACGTGCTCGTTGGTCTCGTCGCCGCAGCAGGTCAGCGGGGTCGTCTGGACGCTCGTCGTCCAGGTGGGGATGGCGCCCTCGCCCAGGTCGATGACGAAGCGGTCGAACTCCGGGTGGGTGGCGGCGCGTACGCCGAGTACGCACATCCCCTGGCAGTCCGGTGCGACGGTGGCGGCGGCCGTCGCCGCGGAGCCGGTGGCCTGGGCCTGGGGTGCTGCCAGACACAGCACGCCCATCGCGAAGGCGGCGACGGACGCCCCGAGTCGGGCGGTTCTCTTGACGCGCATGGTGAGTTCTCTCCTGTTGCCGAACTTTTCGTCCACATAGGCCCGACATGCGCATGCCACACGCGGGCGGGTCGCACACTACTTCGATCATGGTCGGGACGGCAGGGAATTTACGGAAGGAATCAGGCCGGGAGAACGTCGACAGGTCAACGGCCGCAGCCCCGCGGGTACTCAGCCCTGCGGAGGCTCCGGCGGAACGATCCCGCCGGTGCGCTCGGCCTCGTCGCGGCTGACGGCTCGCGCCTCCGTGCGGTGTCCACGGGCGATGTAGTCACGGACGACCGCCTCGACGGCGTCCTGGGGGTTGCCGATGCCGGCCAGGACCATGACTTCCACGATGAGTTCGGCGTCGAGCGCGATGTTGACCTTGGCCATGCCCGGAACCTACACCGGGAGGCGCCCCGTCAGAAGAGGGTGGCGTCGCGCCCCGACTCGAAGGCGAGCAGCCGCTGTTTGCGGTCGAGGCCGCCCCCGTAACCGGTGAGGCCGCCGCCCGCTCCGACCACCCGGTGGCAGGGGACGATGACGCTGACCGGATTCTTGCCGTTGGCGAGGCCCACGGCACGGGAGGCACCTGGATTCCCGAGCAGCTCGGCGAGTTCGCCGTACGTACGGGTCTCCCCGTACGGGATGCGGCACAGCTCACCCCAGACCCGGAGCTGGAACTCGGTGCCGACGAGGTGCAAGGGGAGGTCGAACTCGGTGAGTTCGCCCGTGAAGTAGGCGTCGAGCTGGCGGATCGCCTCGCCGAAGGGGCGCGGGTCGGGCTCGCCGAAGGTCTCCTCGGGCGGACGATGACGCTGCCCCGTCATGTGGACGCGGCTGAGGACGCCGTCGACGGCGACGAGGGTCAGCGGCTCGTACGGGCTGTCCACGACGGTGTGCCGGACGGTGGGGGCCATGGCGGTTCAGTGTCCTTCGCTGGGCAGGTGGTTGATCGGGTGGTCGTCGGTCGCCCAGAGGTACTGGACGGCGTACGCGCGCCAGGGGCGCCAGTGCGCCACGCGGGCGGTGAGGGCGGCCGGGGTGCCGGGCAGGCCGAGTCCTTCGGCGGCGCGGCGGACGCCCAGGTCGCCGGGGAGGAAGGCGTCGGGGTCGCCGAGGGCCCGCATGGCGATGATCTCGGTGGTCCAGGGGCCGAACCCGGGCAGCGCGAGCAGCCGGGCGCGGGCCTCCTCGCGGTCGTCGGCGGGACCGAGGGTGAGGGAGCCGTCGGCAAGCGCCCCGACCAGGGTGAGGAGGGTGGTGCGCCGGCTGCGGGGCAGGGCGAGCGTCTCGGGGTCGAGGGCGGCGAGCGCCGCGGGGCTCGGGAAGAGGTGGGTGAGGCCGCCCTCGGGGTCGTCGACGGGGGTGCCGTGCGCGGTGACGAGCCGCGCGGCGTGGGTTCTGGCCGCGGCGGTGGAGACCTGCTGGCCGAGGACGGCCCGTACGGCGAACTCCGCGGGGTCGACGGTCCCGGGCACCCGGCGGCCCGGCGCCGCGTCGACGATCGGCGCGAGCAGCGGATCGGCGCGCAGCCGCTCGTCGACGGCGACGGGATCGGCGTCGAGGTCGAGGAGGCGGCGGCATCGGCTGATGGCGTGGGTGAGGTCGCGGGGGTCGGTGAGGGAGAGGCGGCAGGCGATGTGGTCGGCGCGGGGCGCGAGGGCGACGATGCCGTGCCCGTACGGGAGGCTCAGGGTCCGCCGGTAGGCGCCGTCGCGCCACTCCTCGACGCCGGGGACGGCGGTCGCGGCGAGGTGGCCGAAGAGGTTGGAGGGCTCCAGTGGGGTGCGGAACGGCAGCCTGAGGCTGATCACGCCCGGGGTGGGGGCCCGGTCGGTGGCCGGGCGGGCGGCGCGGGCGCGCAGCTCGCCGGGGGTGAGCGCGAAGACCTCGCGGACGGTGTCGTTGAAGGTGCGGATGGCGGAGAAGCCGGCCGCGAAGGCGATCTCGCCCAGGGGCATCGAGGTCGTCTCGATGAGGACCCGGGCGGTCTGGGCGCGCTGGGCGCGGGCCAGGGCCAGCGGGCCCGCGCCCAGCTCGGCGAGGAGCTGGCGTTCGATCTGGCGGGTGGACCAGCCGAGCCGCCGGGCGAGCCCGGGAACGCCCTCCCGGTCGACGACGCCGTCCTGGATGAGCCGCACGGCCCGGGCGACGGCGTCGGCACGGACGTTCCACTCCGGCGAACCGGGGCTGGTGTCGGGGCGACACCGCTTGCAGGCCCGGAATCCGGCGCGCTGGCATGAGGCGGCGCTGGCGTGGAACTCCATGTTCTCGGGCTTGGGCGGGACGACCGGGCAGCTGGGCCGGCAGTAGATCCGGGTGGTGCGGACGGCGGTGAAGAACACGCCGTCGAAACGGGCGTCCTTCGACTGGACGGCCCGGACGCAGCGCTCGGTGTCGGTGTGCATGAGTCCAGAATCGGGGACGGACGGCTCCCGGGCTGGCGAGAAAACGACATGGCCGTCGGACGGCCGTGGTCGTGGCCGGGCGCGCTCGGACCGTCCGGTGTGCTCAGACCGTGACGGTCCGGTAATGGGTGGTGACCCTGCCGTCCTCGCCGACGACGTGGAAGGCGAGCGCCGGCGGCTGGTCGAAGTGGACGTGCGGATGCGTCACCGGGCGCTCCCAGGGCAGCCGGATCGAGGAGACGACGCCCGGGGCGACGAGCAGCGGGCGCCCGGCGAAGGTCGTGGCCGCGGCGGTGTGGGCGTGGCCCGCGAGGAAGGCCGTGAGGTGGGGGTGCCGGTCGGCGAGCGCGGCGAGCCGCTCCTCGCCGAACTGTCGGATCTCGTCCACGTACGGGGTGTGCAGCGGGACGGGCGGGTGGTGGAAGCCGACGAGGACGGGCACCTCGCGCGGCGTGGCGGCGAGGACCCCGTCCAACCACTCGATCGTCTCGTCCTCCAGGAAGCCCTCGTCCTTGCCGGGGACGGAGGAGTCGCAGAGGGCGACCACGAAGCCCTCGCCCCGGAGCACCTGGTTGACGGGGGCGTACGGGCGCGTTCCGGTCGTCTCGGGGAGGAGGACCTTCCGGAGGGCGGCACGGTCGTCGTGGTTCCCCGGGCAGACGAGCAGCGGGTGACGGGAGGTCAGCAGCTCCCGCACGACGGCGTATTCGTCCGGGGTCGCGTGGTCGGCGATGTCCCCGGTGACGAGCACGGCCGCCAGGTCGTACGGCAGGTCCTCCAGGTAACGCATGACCGCGCGGGTGCGGTCGGCGCTGCGCTGCTCCAGGTCGACATGGATGTCGCTGACATGGGCGATGACGATCACGTGACTCGGTCCTCCGTACGGTCGGTGGGCGGGTGCCCGGCCGACCGTACGATGATCACGGTCCGTGCCGTAAGGGCCGCTTCGCGAGCGGTGGCCTGCTCCCGGCGCGTCCGCTACTCGAAGCGCGCGGTGTCCCCCGCCCCGCGGCGCAGGACCTCGGGCTCGCCGCTGGAGAAGTCGACGACCGTGGTGGGTTCGGTGCCGCAGTCGCCGGAGTCGAGGACGGCGTCCACCAGGTGGTCGAGCCGTTCCTTGATCTCCCAGCCCACGGTCAGCGGCTCGGCCTCGTCGGGCAGCAGCAGGGTGCTGGAGAGCAGCGGCTCGCCGAGTTCGGCGAGCAGGGCCTGGGTGACGACGTGGTCGGGGATGCGGACGCCGACCGTCTTCTTCTTGGGGTGGAGCATCGCGCGCGGTACCTCCTTCGTCGCCGGGAGGATGAAGGTGTACGCGCCGGGGGTGGCGGCCTTGACCGCACGGAAGACGTCGTTGTCGATGTGCACGAGCTGGCCCAGCTGGGCGAAGTTCTGGCACATGAGTGTGAAGTGATGCCGGTCGTCGAGGTCGCGGATCGCCCGGATGCGGCTGATGCCGTCCTTGCTTCCGAGTCGGCTGCCCAGCGCGTAGCAGGAATCGGTCGGGTACGCGACGAGCGCACCGTTCCGGATGCTGTCGGCCACCGTGCCGATGGTGCGCGGCTGGGGGTTGTCGGGGTGCACGTCGAAGTACTTCGCCATGGGGACAGTCTAATTTTCGCCGGCGGTGGCGCGCAGCCGACGCCAGACCGCCTTCGCCGCGTTGTGGCCGGACATGCCGTGTACGCCGGGGCCGGGAGGGGTGGCGGAGGAGCAGAGGAAGACCGCCGGGTGCGGTGTGGCGTAGGGGCGGAGCGAGAGGGTGGGGCGCAGCAGGAGCTGGAGGCCGCGGGCCGCGCCGCAGGCGATGTCGCCGCCGACGTAGTTGGCGTTGTGGGCGGCGAGTTCGGGCGGTCCGGCGGTGGCGCGGGCCAGGACGCGGTCGCGGAAGCCGGGGGCGAAGCGCTCGATCTGACGCTCGATCGCCTCGGTGAGGTCGCCGTTCCAGCCGTTGGGCACATGGCCGTACGCCCAGAAGACGTGCTTGCCCTCGGGGGCGCGGGAGGGGTCGACGAGGCTGGGCTGGGCGGTGATGAGGAAGGGCGCGTCGGGGGCGGTGCCGGAGGAGGCCTGGCGCAACGCGGTGTCGATCTCCCCCGCGGTGGGGCCGACCTGGACGGTTCCGGCGCGCCGCGCTTCCTGGGCGGTCCACGGCACGGGGCCGTCCAGGGCGTAGTCGACCTTGAAGGCGCTCGCGCCGTACCGGTAGTGGTCGTAGTGGCCGCCGAAGCCGGCGATCCGGGCGAGGGCCGTCGGTGAGGTGTCGAAGACGTAGGCGCGGGCCGGCGGCAGGTCGTCGAGGCGCTTGACCTCGAAGTCGGTGTGGACGGCGCCGCCGAGGTCCTCGAGGTACGCGGTGAGGGCGTCGGAGATGGACTGCGAGCCGCCCCGGGGCAGGGGCCAGCCGCCGGCGTGGGCGGCGAGCGCGAAGACCAGGCCGACGGCGCCGGTGGCGAAGCCGCCGAGCGGGGCCATGACATGGCCGACGAGCCCGGCGAAGAGCGCGCGGGCCTTCTCGTCCTGGAAGCGGCGCATCAGCCAGGTGGACGGCGGCAGTCCGGTGAGGCCGAAGCGGGCGAGGGTGACCGGGTCGCGGGGCAGCGCGGTGAGCGGCAGCTGCATGAAGTCCCGGGCGAGGGTGTCCCACTTGCCGGTGTAGGGGGCGACGAGTCTGCGGTACGCGCCCGCGTCGCGCGGCCCGAAGGAGGCGGCGGTCTCGGCGACGGAGCGGGAGAGGACGGCGGCGGTGCCGTCGTCCCAGGGGTGGGCCATGGGCAGTTCGGCGTGGAGCCACTCCAGTCCGTACCGCTTCAGCGGCATCGTCTTGAAGACCGGCGAACCGGCCCCGAGGGGATGCACGGCGGAGCAGGGGTCGTGGCGGAAGCCGGGGAGGGTCAGCTCCTGGGTCCTGGCGCCGCCGCCGACGGTCGGCTTGGCCTCGAAGACGGCCACGGAGAAGCCGCGGCGGGCCAGTTCGACGGCGGCCGTCAGTCCGTTGGGCCCCGCCCCCACGACGACGGCATCGAGCATCGACGTCTTCTTCGACACCTTCGGACTCCTTCGTCAGCCGATGGCCAAGGCCCCCAGGATAGGCGGGTGGTTGTGCCGCCCTCACTGGCCCCCGAGGAGGGTCCGGATCCGCTCCGCGGTCTCGGCGTCCCGGGCCGCGGTGAACGGCAGCGCGTTGCCCCCGGTGATCCGGTACGGCTCCCCCGCGAGGGTCGTGTGCGTGCCGCCCGCCTCGGTGACGAGGAGCAGCCCGGCCGCGTGGTCCCAGGCGTACTCCCAGCCGAAAGCGGTTCCGTCCAGCGTGCCGCGTGCCACGGCCAGGTACTCCAGCCCCGCGGAGCCGCACGGGCGGGGGGCGACGCCCTCGGTGACCAGGCCGAGCAGGGCGCGCTTCTGGTCCGGGGTGGTGTAGTCGGGGTGCGAGGTGGCGACCTCCAGGACCGCGCCGGGGGCGGGCGAACCGGCGTGCAGCGGCTGTCCGTTGAGCGTGGCACCCCTGCCGCGGACGGCCACGGCGAACTCGTCCAGGGCGGGTGCGAAGGTCCAGGAGGCGAGCAGCTCGCCGTGCTGGGCGAGCGCGACGAGGGTGCAGAAGGCGGGGTCGCCGTGGACGAACTGGCGGGTGCCGTCGACGGGGTCGACGATCCAGACGGGGGCGTCGCCGCGCAGGGCGTCGTAGACGGCGGGGTCGGCGTGGACCGCCTCCTCGCCGACGACCACGGATCCGGTGAGCAGGGCGGTCAGGGAGGCCGTGAGATGGGCCTCGGCGGCCCGGTCGGCGACGGTGACCAGGTCGTGCGGACCGTTCTTCTCGACGATGTCGTCGGCGGCGAGCTGCCGGAAGCGCGGCATGATCTCGGCGGCGGCCGCCTTGCGGACCGCCTCCTCCACCTCGGTCGTCCGGCCGCCGAGGACTTGGTCAAGGAACTCATCGCTCATGGGTCCAGCTAAGCACGGGGCGCTGACAAGCGGACCGGCGCATTTGTCACCCGCCGTTTCCCCCGGGAGTACCCTTTGGCCGAGTTCACCCCTTACACGCAGGGAGGGTTCCGTGCACGGCGCGTACCACGGTGAGTACAAGGTTCCCGGCGGGAAGCTGGTGGTCGTCGACCTCGACGCCGAGGACGGGGTCCTGCGGAACGTCCGGGTGGCGGGCGACTTCTTCCTGGAGCCGGACGAGGCGATCCTGGCGATCGACCGTGCCCTGGAGGGCGCGCCCGTCGACACGGACGCCGCCGGGCTCGCGGCGCGGATCGACGCGGCGCTGCCGGCGGGCACGCAGATGTTCGGGCTGACCACGGAGGGCATCGGGGTCGCGGTCCGCCGCGCCCTCGCCCATGCCACGGACTGGACCGACTACGACTGGCAGCTGATCCACGAGCCGCCGCAGTCCCCCGCCCTGCACATGGCGCTCGACGAGGTCATCACGGCCGAGGTGGCCGCCGGACACCGCCCGCCGACCCTGCGGGTCTGGGAGTGGGGCGCCCCCGCGGTGGTCATCGGCAGCTTCCAGTCCCTGCGCAACGAGGTCGACCCGGAGGCCGCCGAGCGGCACGGCATCCAGGTGGTGCGCCGGATCAGCGGGGGCGGGGCCATGTTCATCGAGCCCGGCAACACGATCACGTACTCGCTCTCCGTGCCCGACGCCCTCGTGCAGGGCCTGTCCTTCACCGACAGCTACGCCTACCTCGACGACTGGGTGCTCGGGGCGCTCGGCGACATGGGCATCCGGGCCTGGTACCAGCCCCTCAACGACATCGCCACGGACGCGGGCAAGATCGCGGGCGCGGCGCAGAAGCGGATGGTGGCGGGCGAGGGCGCGGTGCTGCACCACGTGACGATGGCGTACGACATCGACGCGGACAAGATGACGGAGGTGCTGCGGATCGGCCGCGAGAAGCTCTCCGACAAGGGCACGAAGAGCGCGAAGAAGCGGGTGGACCCGCTGCGGCGCCAGACCGGCCTGCCGCGCGAGGCGGTGATCGAGCGGATGATCGCCTCCTTCCGGGGCCGGTACGGCCTGTCGGAGGGCCACGTCACGGAGGACGAGCTGACACGGGCGAAGGAGCTCGCGGAGACGAAGTTCGGGACGACGGAGTGGACGGGGCGGGTGCCGTAGCCGCGGCGCGGGCCCAGGTCGCCGCCCGGGCCCCGCGCCCGGCGGGCGCGCCCGCTGCGTAGGGTGGCGGCATGCGTGTCGAGGGGCCGGCGAAGCCGGGGTTGCGGATGGAGTGCGCCGACGGGCGGCGGCTGGTGCTGATGCAGGGCGCCACCCCCGTGCTCTTCGCCCGGCAGCGGGCCACCCACTACGGCCTGCACTACGCGCGCACCGGCCGGTACGCCTCCCCGTTCGCCCCGCTGCGGGCCGAACGGGCGCGTGCGGTCGCGGAGTTCGCGCCACCGGGGTCGGCGGAGTGGTCGAAGCGCTGGGCAGCGCACGCGGAAGTGGAGCTGCGCGGGGCCGCCGAGGGGCCGCTCCACGCGGGCGAGTGGCTGCTGGTCCCGGACGTCCACCGGTGGTTCAACACCGTCAACTGGCCCAAACTCCTCACCCACGATCCGGACCGGGGGCATCTGACCTGGTTCGGATACGGCGATCCGGTGGAGGACGCGCGCGACCTGCTGCCGCTGCGGGCGCTGTCGGCCCCGGAGGCGCCGCGGGTGAAGGCGTACCGCCGGCAGTACCGGGAGGGTGTCCTGCCGCCGGTGTTCGCCTGGTGGATCAGCGGACTCAACTCCCCCGTGGTGCTGGACGGTCACGACCGCCTGACGGCGGTGCTCGCGGAGGGCGGGCGGCCGGAGGTGCTGATCCTTTCGCGGGCGTCCGCGGACAACCCGTGGGTGGCGCCCCTCTCCGCCCGTGCCGTGGTGGAGTACGAGAAGCGGGTCGCCGCTCTGGACGGGCCGCTCGCCGCGTCGCGGATCGCGCACCAGAGCCGCCGCCTCGCGGCCGAGTTGACGTCGATCACCAGCGGGTACGACCTCACCCGGGCCTGGCCCTTCCCCGGCGGTGCCCCCGCCTGGGACGCGGCAGCGGCGACGCACGTCCCCGGCTGGGCCCCGGACGCCGACCGCTGACTCACCAGGTCGCCATGCCGCCTGGGCACCTGGGCACCTGGGCACCTGGGCACGGCATCGGTCACGGCGTTGGTCACGGCATCGGTCACCGGTCCGGCCCCGCGGACAGGTGACCGTATCCGGCCCGCGTCGTTGAGCCCGTGCGGGCCGGAACGGCGTGCGGTGGACGTGCGGAAACGTCTCCGCACACCGACGGCCCCGGGAACACGGCGTCGACGGTACGGAGATCAGGTGGCACGGGCGAAGAGGTTGCTGGCGGCGGTCGCGGGCGCGGTGCTCACGGTGAGCCCCCTCGGGATCGCGCCGCCCGCGCAGGCGGTGGTCGGCGGACAGGAGGCACGGCCCCACCAGTACCCCTTCATGGCGGGACTCGTGGACGTCCTCGAACGGCGGGTGATGTGCGGTGGGGCGCTGATCGGCGACCGGTACGTGCTCACCGCCGCGCACTGCCTGACGGGCTCGTACAGCGATCCCACGCGGGTGGGCGTACTTCTCGGCGACCACGACCTGACGACCGGGTCCGACAGTCCCCACGCGGTCCTGGCCTCGCCGGCACGCTTCGTCCCCCACCCGGACTACGACCCCGGCACCCAGCGGAACGACATCGCCCTGGTCGAGCTCGCCGAACCGCTCGCCCTCAACCGCGACGTGCGTCCGATCGGGCTGCCCGTGACGCCCGCCCCCGGCAGCGTCGACGGCACCCAGGTCGAGGTGCCGGGCTGGGGCACCACCTCGTTCGGCGGCCGCACGTCGGACGTGCTGCGGACCGTGGCCCTCTCCACCATGAGCAACTCGGCCTGCGCGAGTCGAGGCATGGCGCAGGTCGCCCCCACCCAGATCTGCACGTACGCCCCCGGGCGTGACACCTGCCAGTACGACTCCGGCGGCCCCCTGGTCCGGGTGATCCGGGGGCGGCCGTACGTCGTCGGCCTGGTGTCCTACGGCAAGGAGTGCGCCACCGACACTCCCGCCGTGAACACCCGCGTGCGCTCCTATCTCAGCTGGATCGAGCGGACGATCGGCCGGCCGCCCCGCGCCTCATGAGGACGGTGTAGAGGAGCAGCGAGGCGGCGAGGCCGACGGCCCAGCCGTAGTCGGACAGGGGTTTCAGGAACGGGATCAGACCGTCCTCGGGGAAGGGGCCGGTACCCGGGGCCGAGTGGGAGCCGCCGACGGCGAGGACGCCGCCGACCAGGAAGGCGAGCACGGCAGCCGGGTTCCAGCCGCTCCGGTACCAGTAGGGTCCGTCGGCCCGGTAGAGCCCCTCCAGGTCGAGGACGGTCCGGCGGACGAGCCAGTAGTCGGCGATGAGGATGCCGGCGACCGTACCGAGGAGCCCGCCGACCAGGCCGAGCCAGGTGAAGATGTACAGCTCGGGGGTGGCGGTGAGCTTCCACGGCATGATGAGGACGCCGACGACGCCGGTGATCAGCGCGCCCGTACGGAAGTCGATGAGCTTCGGGGCGAGATTGGCGAGGTCGTACGCCGGGGAGACCACGTTCGCCGCGATGTTCACCGACAGGGTGGCGACCAGCACCGTCACCAGGGCGAACAGCAACCCGAAGACGTTGTCGGTCTTCGCGGCGAGCGCCACCGGGTCCCAGACGGGCGCCCCGTACACGGCCTGCGAGCCGGAGGTGACGAGCACCGAGAGCAGCGCGAACAGGGTCATGGTGGTGGGGAGTCCGAGGGTCTGACCGAGGACCTGGGAGCGCTGGCCGGCGCCGAAGCGGGTGAAGTCGGGGATGTTGAGGCTGAGCGTCGCCCAGAAGGCGATCATGCCCATGAGGGCGGGGAAGAAGACGGACCAGAAGTCGGCGCCCCAGCCGAGCTTCGACGGCTGGTCGAGCAGCGGCCCGAGGCCGCCCGCCTTGGCGGCGACCCACCAGAGGAGGACGAGCGCGCCGACGATGACGAAGGGCGCGGCCCAGTTCTCGAAGCGACGCAGGGCCTCCATCCCCCGGTAGATGATGGCGAGTTCGAGAGCCCAGAAGAGGACGAAGCAGAGCCAGAGCGTCCAGGGCTGGCCGCCGATCGTCGACGCGTCCGCCCAGCCGCCGCCGAAGACCTTGTCGAGCAGGACGAAGACGCCCTGGCCACCGATCCAGGTCTGGATGCCGAACCAGGCGCAGGCGACCCCGGCCCGGATGAGGGCGGGCAGGTTCGCCCCGCGCAGCCCGAAGGAGGCGCGGGCGAGGACGGGGAAGGGGATGCCGTACTTGGGTCCGGCGTGTCCGGTGAGCAGCATCGGCAGCAGGACGACGACGTTGGCGAGGGCGATGGTGAGGACGGCCTGCTTCCAGTCCATGCCGAGGGCGACGAGACCGGAGGCGAGCATCCAGGAGGGGATGTTGTGGGCCATGCCGACCCAGAGGGCGGCGAAGTTGTAGGTGGTCCAGCGGCGTTGGGCGACGGGGACGGGGAGCAGGTCGTCGTTGACGAAGCGGGGATCGGCGGGCCGTGCGGCGCCGGGGGCGAGTTCGACGCGGTCGCCGGCCGCGGCGGGTGCGGAGCGGCCGGCGGGGCCGGCGGGTTCGGTCGGGCTTCCCGGGGGGACGGTTGCGGTCATACGGAGGAACCCTTCGTTCGGCGGGGAGGACGGAACGAGGTGTCGCCCGAGGAGGGCGAGGGGTGCCATGCCGGATCGATTCCGTGGCGGTCCGTCAAGAACTACTTGAGGCCAAGGAGTTGGGGCCCGATTCTTCCACTCGCCGTGCGACGCGGGTAGACCCGCGCATCACGTCGGCGTGCGCGAGGCGCCTACGACCGCCCCCGTACGTGCAGATGGCCGTCCAGCGGGAAGGCGGGCGGCGCCGAGGGCAGAAGCCTGTCGAACGCGTAGCCGCACTTCTCCGCCACGCGACAGGAAGCCTGGTTGTCGACCTGGTGGAGGAGTTCGAGGCGTTCGAGGCCGTCGGTCCCGAAGGTGTCGAACGCCCAGCCGGTCAGCGTTTCCAGGGCTCGGGGGGCCACACCCCGCCCCCGGGCCGTTGCCGCCGTCCAGTAGCCGACCTCGGCGGACTGCTTGCCGGAAGCGACCTCCTTGAGCGCGACGCCGCCCGCGAGGCGCGGCGGCTCCCCGTCGAGGGGTGCCTCGAAGACGGCGAAGCCGAACCGGACGCCCGCCGCCCAGCCCTCCTCCTGGACCCGCACCCACGCCAGTCCGTCGCCCTCGCTCTCCATCGGCGAAGGCGCCCGACGGCGCAGTTCGGGATCCCGGTGCGACTCGACCAACTCCGCGACGTCTTCCACCGACCAGGGGCGGAGGAGGAGAGCGGGAGCGGTCGGGGTCGCGGCCGACGTGAGCAGGACGGTGGCGTTCATCGGTTGATCGTAGATCCCGCCCGAACGCGGCGGCCGGCCCGGCAACAAGATCGTCATAGGCCCGAACGGTGACGGCGACTTCCAGGCCGGAGACCCTGCCTCCCAGGCTTGCACATGGGAGTGGCTCGGCGGAGACTGCCTCAGCCGTGAGTCCTTCCATCCGAAGGGTTCGGGTACGACGGGCTACGCCCAGGTGATGGGTACCCGCCTGAACGAGATCGGATACAAAGGTATCTGACATGACGCAAGAACCGGGCCCGCGTACCTGGTCAGCCCCTCTGATGAGCAGGCTGAACGGGTGCGCGGGCGTGGTCCTCGGTGCGGCCGTACTGGCCTTCGTGGCCGTCGCCCTGCTGATGGCCTTTGCCGTGCCGGCGTTCTTCGACCGACCCGATCCAGTCCCGGAGGAGGTGGTCGGCAAGCAAGTAGGACTGACCCGGTACCGCCTCGGCCAAGCGCTGGAGGACGGCACGCTGACCGACCTGGAGATCGGCCAGGCAGCGGCGGGCGGAGAATGGCGTGCGGAGCGGGACCACACACCGCCGCGCATCGTGGTGAAGTATCCGATGCCGGGTGAAGAAAAGTCCTCCCAGTGCCATGCGTTCACGTTTCCGGACGGGCTGAAGGCAGGAGCGCTTGTCACGAGCCGGAAGCTGAACGGCTGTCCCCTCTGAGTGGTGGGGGCCCGGTGGGCCGGCGCGACGTCGTGCCGGCCGGGCGGAGGTTCGGTGGCCCGCGTCAGGCGTTGATCGCGGGGATGATGTCGGAGCCGTAGGCGTCGATGGTGCCCTCGCGGTTGTCGTGCATGTCGTAGACGGCGAACTGGTCGACGCCGAGGTCCCTGAGGTGCCGCAGCTTCTCGATGTGCGCCTCGGCGGGGCCCAGGAGGCAGAAGCGGTCGACGATCTCGTCGGGGACGAAGGTGGTGTCGGGGTTGTCGGCGCGGCCGTGGTGGGAGTAGTCGTAGCCCTGCCGGTCCTTGATGTAGGCCGTCAGCTCCTCCGGGACCATCGAGGAGTGCTCGCCGTACTTGGACACCAGGTCGGCGACGTGGTTGCCGACCATGCCGCCGAACCAGCGGCACTGGTCCCGGGCGTGGGCCAGGGCCTCCGGTGAGTCGTCGGTCGTGACGTACGCGGGGGCGGCGACGCAGATCGTGAGGGCGTCGGGGTCGCGGCCGGCCTCCCGGGCCGCCTCCCGGACGGCTTTGACCATCCACTCGGTGAGGAACGGGTCGGCGAGCTGGAGGATGAAGCCGTCGGCCTTCTGTCCGGCGAGGGCGAGCGCCTTGGGGCCGTAGGCCGCCATCCAGACGGGGAGCTTCCCGTTCTTGATCCACGGGATGCGGATCGCGTTGCCGTCGACCTCGGCCTCCCGGCCCTCCGCCAAGTCGCGGATGACGTCGATGGCCTCCCCGAGCCGGGCGAGGGTGTTGGGCTTGCGGCCCGCGACCCGCATGGCGGAGTCGCCGCGGCCGATGCCGCAGACGGTCCGGTTGCCGTACATGTCGTTGAGGGTGGCGAAGGTGGAGGCCGTTACCTCCCACGTACGCGTCCCGGGGTTGGTGACCATGGGGCCGACGTGGAGTTTCGTGGTGTTGGCGAGGATCTGGCTGTAGATGACGAAGGGTTCCTGCCAGAGCACGGCGGAGTCGAAGGTCCAGCCGTAGCGGAAGCCGTTCCGCTCCGCCCGGCGCATCAGGCCGACGACCTGCGAGGCGGGCGGGTCGGTCTGCAGGACAAGTCCGAAGTCCACGCGGGACCTCCTGGTTCGTTCGGTGCGGTTCGGTCCTGGGGTGGCTCAGCCCAGGTACTGACAGGTGGACCTGGGGGTGAAGGTGCCGTGGCCGGCGTGACCGACGTACTTACGCTGGTCGACGACGAGTTCGCCGCGCGAGAGGACGGTCTCGACCTGGCCGGTGACCGTCTTCCCCTCGTACGCCGAGTAGTCGACGTTCATGTGGTGGGTGTCCACGGACAGCGTCTGGACGGCGTGCGGGTCGTAGATGACGATGTCGGCGTCGGCGCCGGGGGCGATCGTGCCCTTCTGCGGGTAGAGGCCGAACATCCGGGCCGGTGACGCGCAGGCGATCTCGATCCACCGGCGCCGTGAGATGTGCCCGTCGACGACCGCTTGGTGGAGGAGGTCCATGCGGTTCTCCACCCCGGGAAGACCGTTGGGAATCTTCGAGAAGTCTCCGATTCCGAGGTCCTTCTGGCCCGTGAAGCAGAACGGGCAGTGGTCGGTGGACACCACCTGGAGGTCGTTGGTCCGCAGCCCGCGCCAGAGCGCCGCCTGGTGCTCCTTCGGCCTGAGCGGGGTGCTGCACACGTACTTCGCGCCCTCGAAGCCCGGCTCCGCGAGGTTGTCGGTGGAGAGGAAGAGGTACTGGGGGCAGGTCTCGCCGAAGACGGGCAGCCCCTTGTCTCGGGCGGTCGCGATCTCGGCGACAGCCTCCTCCGCCGAGACGTGGACGACGTACAGCGGCGCCCCCGCCACCCGCGCGAGCTGGATCGCCCGATGGGTGGCCTCCGCCTCCAGGAGCGCCTTGCGGACCTCCCCGTGATAGCGGGGGTCGGTCTCGCCGCGGGCGAGGGCCTGCTCGACGAGGACGTCGATCGCGATGCCGTTCTCGGCGTGCATCATGATCAGCCCGCCGTTGTCGGCGGAGCGCTGCATGGCCCGCAGGATCTTGCCGTCGTCGCTGTAGAAGACGCCGGGGTAGGCCATGAAGAGCTTGAAGGAGGTGATGCCCTCCTGGACGAGCCGGTCCATCTCCTTGAGCGTGTGCTCGTTGACATCGGAGAGGATCATGTGGAAGGCGTAGTCGATCGCACAGTTGCCGTCGGCCTTGGCGTACCAGGCGTCGAGCCCTTCGCGCAGGCTGTGGCCGACGCTCTGGACGGCGAAGTCGACGATGGTGGTGGTGCCGCCCCAGGCCGCGGCGCGGGTGCCGGTCTCGAAGGTGTCGGAGGCGAAGGTGCCGCCGAAGGGCAGCTCCATGTGCGTGTGGGCGTCGACGCCGCCGGGCAGCACGTAGCGGTCGGTGGCGTCGATCGTCCGTTCGGCGGTCCAGCCGGCCGCCACGTCCGAGCCGTGGGCCGCGAGGGCGACCACACGGCCGTCCTCGATCAGCACGTCGGCGTGGAGTTCGTCGGCGGCGGTGACGACGAGGCCGCCCCGGATGACGGTACGGGTGCTCACGGGACTCTCCCTGCTCGATACGGCGGGCCGATCTCGATACGGCGGGACGGTGTGGCTACAGCTGTCGAAGGGCTGCTTCGAGCATCGCCGCGCCCTCCTCCGCCTCGGCGACGGTGAGCGAGAGCGGTGGGGCGATGCGCAGGGTGCTGGTGTTGTGGCCGCCGCCCTTGCCGATCAGCAGGCCGTTCTCGCGGGCGGCCTCCAGGACGGTGGCTGCCGCGTCCGGGTTGGCGCGGTCGGAGCCCGGTTCGGTGAGCTCGATGCCGATCATGAGGCCGCGGCCGCGGACCTCCCGTACCGCCTCGACTCCGGCGCAGGCGGCCCTGACCCGCTCGATGAGCAGGCCGCCGACCCGGCGCGCGTTGCCCTGGAGGTCGTGCTCCAGGAGGTACGAGAGGTTGGCGAGCCCGGCCGCCATGGTGACGGGCGAACCACCGAAGGTGGAGATGGAGTTGGCGTCGATGCTGTTCATGATGTCGGCGCGGGCGACGACCCCGCCGACGGACATGCCGTTGCCGATGCCCTTGGCGAAGGTGAGGATGTCGGGCGGCCCGGCCTGGTCGTGCGCCTGCCAGCCCCAGAAGTGCTCGCCGGTACGACCCCAGCCGGTCTGCACCTCGTCGGAGATCCACAGGATGCCGTGCCGGTCGAGGACCCGGCGGAAGGCGGCGTACAGACCGTCGGGCGGGGCGGTGAAGCCGCCGACGCCCTGGATGGGTTCGGCGATGAGCGCGGCGACGTCCCGGGTGTGGCCGAGGAGGTCCTCCAGGTCCGCGACGCAGGCCTCGATGAACCGCTCGTCGGTGTACTGGGCGTAGGGGCCTCGGGTACGGACGCCGCCGTGCACGTACAGGGTCTGCAGCGGCGAGAGGCTGGTGGGCGACCAGGCGCGGTTGCCGGTGATGCCGACGGTGGAGAAGGAACGGCCGTGGTAGCTGTTCCGCATGGCCAGGATCTGGTTCGAGCGGCGGTGGGTGGTGGCGAGGAGGAGTGCCGTGTCGTTGGCCTCGGTGCCGGAGGTGGTGAAGAAGACACGGGCGTCGGGGATGCCGGAGAGTCCGGCGATCCGCTCGGCGAGCTCCACCATCGGGCGGTTGAGGTAGAGCGTCGAGGAGTGGACGATCCGCCCGGCCTGCTCGGCGACCGCCTTGGTGACCTCGGGCAGGGCGTGGGCGGTCATGGTGGTGAGGATGCCGCCGAAGAAGTCGAGGTACCGGCGTCCGTCGGCGTCCCAGACGTGGCGGCCCTCGCCGTGGGTGATCTCGATGGGGTCCTTGTAGTAGAGGGCGACCCAGTCGGGGATGACGGCCTTGTGCCGGTCGAAGAGGCTGCTCACGGCTGCACCAGCCCGTCGTACGCGTCGGGGCGCCGGTCCCGGTAGAACGCCCACTGCTGGCGCACTTCCTCGATGAGCCCGAAGTCGAGGTCGCGGACGAGGAGTTCCTCGGTCTTGTCGGAGGCGACGTCTCCGACGAACCGGCCGCGCGGGTCGACGAAGTAGCTCGTGCCGTAGAAGTCGTTGTCGCCGTACTCCTCGATGCCGACGCGGTTGATGGCGGCGACGAAGTACTCGTTGGCGACGGCCGCGGCGGGCTGCTCCAGCTGCCAGAGGTAGGAGGAGAGGCCGCGGTGGGTGGCCGAGGGGTTGTAGACCAACTGGGCTCCGTTGAGGCCGAGTTGGCGCCACCCCTCGGGGAAGTGCCGGTCGTAGCAGATGTAGACCCCGACCCTTCCGACGGCGGTGTCGAAGACCGGCCAGCCGGCGTTTCCCGGGCGGAAGTAGTACTTCTCCCAGAATCCCTTGACCTGGGGGATGTGGTGCTTGCGGTACTTGCCGAGGTAGCTGCCGTCGGCGTCGATCACGGCGGCGGTGTTGTAGTAGAAGCCCTCGCTCTCGACCTCGAAGACGGGCACCACGATCACCATTCCGGTCTCCCGGGCGAGCTCCCGCATCCGGCTGACGGTGGGGCCGTCGGGGACGGGCTCGGCCCAGCGGTAGTGCTCGGGCTCCTGGACCTGACAGAAGTAGGGGGCGTTGAACACCTCCTGGAAGCCGATCACCTTGGCACCCTGCCGGGCGGCCTCCCGGGCGTACTCCTCGTGTTTGGCGATCATGGATTCGGTGTCGCCGGTCCAGGTCGCCTGGACGAGCGCGGCGCGTACGACGTCGGTCATGATCTGCTCCTTCGGCACGGCGTCAGAGAGCCTCTACGCACGTAGATGCGGTGCGTAGGAGGAGAACGTAAGCCCCGTCACACCCCGGAGCAAGACCGCCGCCGGGAAGCGGCTGGGTCGATCATGTTTCATACCCGAGTGGTCCACGTCGGACACGTACCGACACGTACGGGCATGACTGACACGTGCGTGCCGAGTCCCTTCGCGGGACGGGCGTCCGCCGCACGTCCCCCGCACGTCACCCGTGCGTCCGGCCCGTCCGCGACGCCCGGCCCCGTGCCCGTCAGGCGCCGGCGAGGCCCGCCACGCGGAGGGCGTGGAGCAGGTCGCGCTCGCGGGCCACGGACACCGATCGGGCGGCTTCCAGGAGTTGAGGAGCGAGCCCGCGCGGATCCTCGGTGGCGAGGCGGGCCGCGTCCTCGGGGGCACGGACCCGCACGAAGGCGGTGAGCAGCGCGTGGGCCTCGCGGTGGTGCCCCTCGGCCCGCAGGGCGGCGCACGCCCCGGCCAGTTCCTCGACGGGGCGCGCCACGCCCTGGCGGAGCAGCTGCTCGCAGTCGGCGGCCCGACCGGCGTCGGCGAGCACCCCGGCGACGGCGGCGAGCCTTCCGGGCGGCAGCGAGGCCGCCTCCCAGAGCAGGATGGACCAGTCGGCGTCGAGCCCGGCCCGGTGCAGCTCCCCGGCGAGGGCGGGCAACCGGGCGGGCGGCCCGCTGAGCGCCTCGCAGAGCAGGGCGTGGGCCTCGCCGCTACGGCCCTGGGCGCGGAGCCGCTGAAGTGCGTAGACCGCGTTGGCGGCGGCGCGGGCCGCCTCGTCGGCGTCGGCCTCGGGGACGGCCGGGGCGGTACCGCCCGCCCCTTCGGGCGCGGCGGCCCCACCGAACCGGGCCCCTCGGGGTGCCGCTCCCCCGGCCGGGGGTACGGGTACGGACAGGGGCGCGGTCTCGGGCCCCTGGTCCTCGGCACTGGCCTCCAGCCAGGCGTATCGGGCGCCACGGGGGCGACGCCTGGCCTTGCCGGCCTCCTGGACCGCGGCCGGAGCCGCCGCTCCGCGTCGCCCTCCCGGCGGAGTCGGGACTCCCGGGGCGCGCCCCGGGGCTTCCGTGACACGGCCCGGTGCCGCCTCCGCCCGTCCTGACAGCGCCCCGCCCGTACCCGGCTCCTCCAGCCGTGCCGACCGGGCCGTCAGGTCGACGACCCGTGACACCGCCCTCGTGTGGTCGTCGCGGGTCCAGGCGAGGTCGTGCTCCAGCCTGGCCGTCTCCTCGGGGTCCGGGGCCGGGGCCGCGCGGAGCCGGTCGAGCAGTTCGCGGACCCGGGTCTCGGCGTACCGGCGTTCGCGTTCCATCAGCTCCCGGCGCTCGGTGAGCGCGGCCGCTCCGCCGGGGCGGCGGTCGTGGGCGCCGGCGGCCGCCGCGTACAACGTCCTGCCGCGGAGGGCGAGCGGCCCGTCGGCGACCTCCCCGGCGTCCTGGAGCAGGGATTCGACGACGTCCCAGGGCAGGATCTCCGTCCCGTCGAAGCAGGCCCGCAGCCCCTCGGGGTCGCGCTCGGCGAAGACTCCGTACCAGCCGCCGTCGGGCCTGATGCGGCTCGCGAGCTCCGTCAGCCAGCGCCTGAACGTGGCGACTTCCACCGGGAGTTGATACACGGTCATGCGATACGCACCTGCCCCGCAGTCGACTGGAACCTTCCGGTCCGCGGGTATTGGACCGCAGTCGTGTTACGGGACGACTACGGACCGTTTTCCTGCGCGTGCCCTGCCGCCCAATTCACCCGAAACGCACGACGATCCCGGTGTGCGGGCGCTTCCCGAGCCGGACGATCATGGCGGGTACGTCGGTCAGCCAGTACTGCCAGGTGTACTTGCGCGAGAGCAGCCCCCGGATCCGGCGCAGCTCCTCCCCCGTCACCAGCCGGCCCTCGCCGGTGAAGCGCCCGGCGTCCTCGGCGATGTTGCCGCGCAGGTCGCAGACGGCGACCTCGACCCTCGGGTCGTTCCGCAGCCGCTTGACCTTCCAGGAGTCGGTGCGGGTCCAGGCGTACAGCTCGTCGCCGTCCACCGCGTACCAGACGGGTGTCGCGACCCCCGTCCCGTTCTTGCGGTACGTGGTCAGGCTGACGTAGCGGCCGCGCCGCAGCTCTTCGGGCATCATGCCCGGGAGCCTATGCCGGGGTCGGGCCGGAGGCGCGGGCCAGGGCCTCCCGGGCGACGAAGAGGCCGTCCGTACCGCCCGGCCCGGGGGTCAGCCGCTCTGCGCGTACGCGGTCCTGGCCACGGTGATCTCCGGAACGTGGGCGCGCGCCCAGGCGCAGGCGGTGTCGAGGGGATCGATCAGGGAGCGACCGAGGGCGGTCAGGGCGTACTCGACGCGGGGCGGGTTCTCGTCGTACACGGTGCGGGTGAGGAAGCCGTCGCGCTCCATGGTGCGCAGGGTCTCGGTGAGCACCTTGGGGGTGATCCAGTGGAGCGGGACCCGCAGCTCGGAGAAGCGGCGCGGCTCACCGTCCTGCCGGCAGCGGAGGACCATGGCGGTCCACTTGCCGCCGACGCGGATGGGTTGTGCCCGGTCGGAGCAGTCCGGGTCGTGGAAGAGGTCGGCGGGCAACGGCTGCTTCATGTCCTCGAAGCTAGCCCAGTACCGTTGAAGTAACCAGGTACTCCGGTTCTACGGTCCCGCCATGAGCAACGACACGAGCAACGACATCGGCTTCGGCAATGGCAATGGCAATGGCAATGGCAATGGCAGGAGCATCATCGTTTTCGGGGCGGGTGGACGGGTCGGCCGGGCGGCGCTTGCGGAGGCGGTGGCCCGTGGCCACCGGGTGACCGCGGTGGTGCGCGATCCGTCGAAGTACCGGGACCTGGAGGGTGGTTCGGTCACCCTGGTACGGGGCGATGTCACCGACCCGGCATCGGTGGCCGCCCTGGCGGCCGGCCACGACGCGGCCGTGAACGCGTCGGTCCGTCTCGACGTCTCGTCGGAGGAGTACTTCACCGCGGCGGCCATGGCGCTCATCGCGGGCCTCGAAGAGGCGGGCGTGCGGAGGCTGTTGACCCTGGGGATCGCCACGACGCTGGAGACGGAACCGGGGGTGCGGATCATGGACGCACCGGAATTCCCGGAGCAGTGGCGCGTGTTCTCGCAGGGGCACGTGGCCGAGTTCGCGTTGCTGTCGGCCGAGGCAGGGCCGGAGCTCGACTGGCTGATGGTCGTGCCGCCGCAGGACCTGAACACGGAGGCCGAAGTCACCGGTGGCTACCGGACGGCCGTCGGCACGGTGATCGACGGCCCCGGCCGGATCGCCCACGGGGACCTGGCCCGGGCGCTCCTCGACGAGATCGAGCACCCGCGCCACAGCCGCGTACAGCTGGCCGTCTCGGTCTAGGGGCTGTCTGACCATTGGCGTCGGGCCCCGACGTGAATGGTCAGACAGCCTCTAGGTACGGGGCCCGGGTCGAGCCGCGCGGGACTCTCCGTACACGGCCCGGACCCGCCCGGAGGGCGTCACTGGCCCACCCGGCCGTCGACGCACTCGCGCAGCAGGTCGGCGTGTCCGCAGTGGCGGGCGTACTCGTCGATCCGGTGCACCATCAGCTCCCGGATCGCGATCTTGTCCCTGCCCACCCGCGCGCCCAGGTCCGGGTGCTCGGCCAGTTCGGCGTCGAGCGCCGCCTGTTCGCGCTCCAGATCGGCGTACGCGGCGTCGACCACGGCCTGTTCGGCGACGGCCCCGTGGAAGTCCGCGTCCTTCTTGCCGTACAGCTTCGGCAGCGGTTCACCGTCGGTGATCCAGTTGCGCCAGTCCCGCTCCACCTCGGCGAGGTGCCGGATCAGGCCGAGCAGCGACATGGTCGACGGCGGGACCGACCTGCGGGCGAGCTGCTCCGCGTCCAGCCCCTCGCACTTCATCCGCAGGGTCAGGCGGTAGTCCCGCAGGGAGTCCTGCAGCGTCGCGACCTCGCCCTCCGGACTGGAACCGCCGTTGTTGTTGCGGGGGTCGTCGTCCGGATCCGCCCACATGTCGGGGTAGACGGTCGCCGTGGTCCATCGTGCGGGTTCGTCGCTCATGCGTCGCATGATCGTCCGCGCCGGTCCGATCCGCCATCGAATTCTCGCTTCGGCGTTCGCCCCCGGGTCCGGGGCCCGCCTCCAGGGCTCGGGTCCGGGGCTCGGGTCCGGCCGTCAGACGGGCACGAGCGCGCACCGGACGATCAGCTCGTCCATGGAGAGACCGAGGACGCCGGCGAGGGCGGCGACGGTGAAGAACGCCGGGGTCGGGGCCCGGCCGGTCTCGATCTTGCGGAGGGTCTCGGCGGACAGTCCGGCCGCTGCGGCGATCTCGGCCATGGACCGCTCGCCGCGCGCCTCGCGCAGGAACAGGCCGAGGCGCTCGCCGCGCTCGCGCTCTTCGGGGGTCAGGGGTGTGCGCACCATGCCACCATTCTAATACCGGTATAGTAATTGGAATGGTGGAGATCAAGACGAACGAGAACCTGGCCGCGATGCGTGAGGCGGGGCGGGTGGTGGCCCGCGCCCTCGCGGCCGTACGGGAGAAGGCGGCGCCCGGCGTCACGCTGTCCGAGCTCGACCGGGCGGCGCGGGAGGTCCTGGCCGCGGCCGGCGCCGGATCGCCCTTCCTCGACTACCACCCGGAGTGGGCTCCGGTGCCGTTCCCGGCGGTCGTGTGCCTCTCCGTGAACGACGCCATCGTCCACGGCATCCCGGACGGGACGAGGCTCGCCCCGGGCGACCTGGTCTCCGCGGACTGCGGGGCGTTGCTGGGCGGCTGGGCGGGCGACGCGGCGATCAGCTTCACGGTCGGCCCGGCCCGGCCGGAGGACACCCGGCTGATCGCCGCGGCGGAGAAGGCCCTGGCGGCGGGCATCTCGGCCGCCGTCGTCGGCAACCGCATCGGCGACATCGCGCACGCGATCGGGCAGGTGTGCCGCGCCGCCGGTTACGGCATCCCGGACGGCTTCGGCGGCCACGGGATCGGCCGCACGATGCACGAGGACCCGGGCGTCCCCAACGAGGGACGACCGGGCCGCGGCATGAAGCTGCGCCAAGGGATGGTCCTCGCGATCGAGCCGATGCTCATCGGCGGCGGCACGGACGACCACTACACGGCGCGCGACGGCTGGACGATCCGGACGCTCGACGGCTCGCGCGCCTCGCACGCCGAGCACACGGTGGCGATCACGGACGAGGGCCCGCGGGTGCTGACGGCGCTGTAGGACGCACGTCCGCCGGAGGCGGAGGAAGAAGAGGGGGGCACCCGTGTGCCCCCTCCCGCCGCTACTTCCCCGCCGGCCTGACCACCATCGCCGACCCGCCACCCCTGCGGACCGTCTCCGCGGCGGCCACCCAGCGGCCGTCCGGCAGACGCTGGACACCCGTCGCCGCGCCGATCTCCGGGTTCTGCCGGAAGCCGTGCCCGATGCCTTCCAGCTCCGCCCTGACCGGGCTGTTCCACAGACCCGGTTCGAGTTCGGTGGTGGCCTGGTTGCGCTGGCTGGCGCGCGGCGCGGCGATCGCGTCGACGAGCGGCAGGCCCCGGTCGACGACCCCCGTGAGGGTCTGGAGGACCGTGGTGATGATGGTCGCGCCGCCCGGCGAACCGAGCGCGAGGACGGGCCGGTCGTGTCCGTCGAGGACGATCGTCGGCGAGATGGAGGAGCGCGGCCGCTTGCCGGGTCCCGGCAGGTTCGGGTCGTGCACCGCCGGGTTCGCCGGGGCGAAGGAGAAGTCGGTCAGCTCGTTGTTGAGCAGGAAGCCCCGGCCGGGCACGGTGAGGCCGCTGCCGCCGGTGGACTCGATGGTGAGGGTGTAGGCGACGACGTTGCCCCACTTGTCGGCCACGGTGAGATGGGTCGTGTTCTCCCCCTCGTACGTGGTCGGGGCCGCCGTGCCGCCGCTCGCGCACGGCACCGGGCTGTTCGGGTCGCCGGGCGCGAGCGGGCTGGTCAGGGCGGCGTCGTCGCGGATCAGGCAGGCGCGCGAGTCGGCGTACCGCTGGGAGAGCAGGCCGCGCGTCGGTACGGACTCGAAGGCGGGGTCGCCGACCCAGCGGCCCCGGTCGGCGAAGGCGATACGGCTCGACTCGATGAAGCGGTGCAGATAGCGGGCCGGGGAGGCCTTCGCGAGGTCGGTGCCCTCCAGGATGTTGAGGGCCTCACCGACGCTCGTACCGCCTGAGGAGGAGGGGGGCATGCCGTAGACGTCGAGTCCTCGGTACGCGACCTTCGTGGGCTTGCGGAACTCGGTGCGGTACGCGGCGAGATCACGTTCCGTCAGATCTCCGGGACGGACCTTCCGGGTGGCGCCCTCGCGCACCTGGGGCGCCCGGACGGTGTTCACGATGTCCCGGGCGAGCGGGCCCCGGTAGAGCGCGCCGATGCCCTCGCGGCCGAGCGTCTTGTACGTACGGGCCAGGTCGGGGTTCTTGAAGACCGAGCCGACCACGGGCAACTGCCCTTCCGGCAGGAAGAGTTCGGAGGAGGCCGGGAAGTCGCGGAACCGCGCCTCGTTGCCCGCGGTCTGCGCCCGGAAGGTGGCGTCGACGGTGAAGCCCTCGCGGGCAAGCCGCTCGGCGGGTTCGAGCAGGGTGCCGAGCCGCTTGCTGCCCCAGGCGTCGAGGGCGGTCCTCCAGGTCGCCGGGGTGCCGGGGGTACCGACGCCGAGGCCGCTGGTCATGCCCTCCTCGAAGGGGATCGGCGCCCCGTTCTCCACGAAGAGGTTCGCGTCGGCGGAGCGCGGCGCGGTCTCGCGTCCGTCGACGGTGTGCACGGTGCGGCTCTTCGCGTCGTAGTACACGAAGTAGCCACCGCCCCCGATGCCCGCGGAGTAGGGCTCGGTGACGCCGAGGGCGGCCGCGACGGCGACGGCGGCGTCCACCGCGTTGCCGCCCTTGCGGAGGACCTCGACACCGGCGGCCGAGGCGTCGGCGTCGACACTGGCGACGGCACCGCCGTAGCCGACGGCGACGGGTTCCTTGACCGGGGGTGGCGGCGCGGCCGTGGGCGGAGCGGCGGCACCCATCGAGAGCACCGTCGCCGCGACGGCGAGAACGGAGACCTGCCCAGCGGCGGAACGACGCATTCCCTACCTCCAGTCAATGACCGTCCGCGCAGCGTAACTTCCCGCGGCCCCTCCCGTCAGGACCGCCTCGAACAAGGGGTCGTTTCCCCGCTAGCATGCGCGCCCATGGACGAAGACCTGCGCAACATCGTGCTCGGGGTGCTCGCGACGGGTGTCAGCGCATCCTTCGGCTGGCTGGGCCGCACATACTTCTGGCGGCGCAAGCTCCGCCGCAAGCAGGAGTTCTTCGGGCTGCCCTCCGGTTCGGACTGTCTGCTCGTGGTGAACCGCCTGGCCGGCAGCGAACGCGGCGTGCACGCCACCGACGTCTCGGCACTGCTCGAACTGTCGGCGCTGGTCAAGGACTGCGGGGCGCGACCCCGCATCGTGCAGCACGATACGGCCCGTCAGGGACTCGGCGAGATAGCCGAGTTCTGCATCGGCGGCCCCTACTCCAATCGGCGCATGGCAGCCCATCTGCCGAACCTGCTGCCGGGACTCACGATGAACGTCGAGCAGGAGCCTCCCGAGGACCGGGGGATGTTCACCGTGGCGGGCGAGACCTACCGCCCGGAGTGGGGCGTCAACGAGTACGTCGTCCTCGCGCGCGTCACCCGCGGCGAGGGCGGCCGGCCGGTGTTCCTGCTCTGCGGCCAGGCCGCGGTCACCAATCAGGCCGCGGCGCGGCATCTGGCCCGCCACCACCGGGAGCTGGCCGGCAAGTACGGATCGGACGGTTCCTTCGCGCTGCTCCTGAAGGTGGTCAACTCGCAGGCGTACGGCCCCGATGTCGTGGAGCTCGTGGCCGATGTCACGCGCGCGGCGCGGACGGCTCCCGTAGCCGAACCGGCAGCGACTTGATGCCGTTGATGAAGTTGGAGACGAGGCGCCGGGGCGGTCCGGCGAGTTCCAGGCCGCCGCAGGCCCGACGTACCTCCTCGTGGAGCACCCGGAGCTGAAGCCGGGCGAAGTGGGCGCCGAGGCAGACGTGCGGGCCGTCACCGAAGGAGACGTGCGGGTTCGGACTCCGGCCGAGGTCCAGGCGGTGCGGGTCGGGGAAGACCCGCTCGTCGTGGTTGGCGGAGGCGTGGAAGACGACGACCTTGTCGCCGCGTCGGATGGCCTGCCCGGCGAGTCGGGTGTCGGCTGCGGCCGTGCGCCTGAACGAGAGCACGGGCGGGTGCACGCGGAGGAGTTCGTCCACCGCCGTATCGATGCCGACCTCGCCGTTCCACAACCTGCTTTGCTCGTCGGGGTGCTCGGCGAGGGCGAGGAGTCCGCCGGGGGCGGCACTGCGGACCGTGTCGTTTCCGGCGACGGTCAGCAGGAAGAAGAACATCTCCAGTTCGGCGTCGGCGAGTTCGGAGGCCGCGAGCGTGCTCATGACGTCGTCGGCGGGGTGTTTCCGCTTGTACGCGCCGAGTTCCTGGGCGTAGTCGAACATCTCGGCGAGCATGGCGGGCGAGCGCGGATTGACGGGTCGTCCCGCTGCGTCGAGGACGGGCGGCTCGTCGGGGTCCTGGTACGCGATGACCCGCTCGGTCCAGGTGTGCAGCAGGCCCCGGTCGCTCGCGGGCACGCCGAGCAGATCGGTGAGATTGAGCAGGGCGTAGTCGTCGGTGACGGCCCGGACGAGGTCCACCTCGCCCCCCGCCGTGACAGCCCCCATGACCAACTGTCGGGCCCGATCCCGCGCGGTGGCACCGAAACGCTCGATCCGACCGGGCGTGAAGGCTCGACTGACGAGTCGTCTCAACCGCCCGTGCTCGGGCGGATCCTGATTGAGCATCATGCGTCGGATGAACGGCAGATCGGCGGGGTCGGGGTCGCGGATCTGGGTGGCGCCGAGGCACGAGGAGTACGTACCCGAGTCCTTCAACACCCGCACGACATCGGCGTGCCGGGTGACGGCCCAGAATCCTGAACCGGCGGGCCACCCCAGGATCTCGGGTTCCTCCTGCCACGCGACGGGCGCGTGGTCGCGCAGGGCGCGGAAGCGGTCGTGCGGGATCCCGGTCGCGTAGATCCGCGGGTCGAAGACGTCGGGTACGCCGCTCGAATCCTCCACCGCACCTCCCGTCAGGGGTGATGACGTATCCATCATGACAGGTCAGAGGCGGTTTTCGTAGGACTGATCGCACACTTCGACAGCCTTGTCCGACCCCTCCCCCGGATCCCAGAATCGCCGTCATGAATCACTCCGAGAACGTCGATCATGATGCGGTGCTGCAGGCACGGACGATGCTGCTCGGATCCGACAGGCCGAGCCTGTCGCAGCAGGTCCAGGCGTACCGGGTGCTCGCACGGGTGAGCCCGGCGGCCTATCTGCCGAAGCTGGCCGCCGCGTTGACTTCGTACGGGTACGACGTCGCGCGCAAGGGCGGGCCGGACCTGCGGCTCGCGCTGCACACGGAGGCCGCGGAGGCCGCACGGCGCGTCGACCCCGAGCAGCCGAACCGGATCGAGACACTCCTCCGCGCCCTGGACTCGTACCAGCGCACGCTGCTCGTCGTCGGGCGGCGGGCCGAGGCCTTCGCGGTGTGCGAAGAGATGGCCGAGGCGGGGCGGCTCGACTACGAGCCGGGGCACGTGTCCTGTCCGACCCAGGGGCAGGATCGGTTGGCCGACATGCTCACCGAGGAGGGGCGACACGGCGAGGCGGCGGGCCTCCGCGAGCGGGGCGCCCGGCCATCACGACAGCGGGTCTGGTTCGGGACAACGGTCGCCTGGACGGCTGACCTGGGCGCCGCAGGACGGCACGAGGAGGCCCTGACCGTCTTCACGGCACTCGTGGATCAGACCCGGTCCGAGGCCGAGGCCGAGGCGGCGTCCCTGGCCGAGCTGGTGTGGCAACTCGCCTACCGTTCACAGTTGTTCGAAGCCGCCGGCGACAGGGGCGGGGCCGGAACGGACCGGCAGGAGGCCCTACGGCTCCTCGCCCGCCTCGCGGAGGGCGGCGAGCCCACCAACAGGTACTTCGGCAGCCTCGCCTCATGGACCGCCCTGTTCGCCCTGTCGGGCCGGGCCGATGAGCCGGCCGCGTCCCGGCAGGCCCCCGCGCCACCCTTCGGCATCGACTCCCACCACTGGTCCCCCGATTCGAAGGAGGCCTACCTCGCCGAGATCCCCGTCCTTGCGGAAGAAGTCACAGAACTGACCGACTCAGGACGGCTCTTCGAGGCGGTGGCGGCACACCACCGCCTGATCCGGCGCTCCACCGTCGCCCGTGAAGGACACCACTACCAGTTCGAGGAGCGGCTGCGCCCCCTCTTCGACGAGGGCGTGGCACTCGCCCGGCGCCTGCCGGGCGCGCGGGAAGCCGTCGCCCGCGCACTGACCGACCGCTCGCTGTTCCTCGTCGCCGCCCACTCGTACGGGGAGGCCCATGCGGACTTCGCGGAGGCCGTCGCCCTCCTGGAGGGCACCACAACGCCATCAATCGTTACCCGCACGTAACTTACCGACCGGTTACCACGGGTAAAGCGCCCAGGTTACCGTCGGGTCACTTTCACTGCCCCCCATCAGTGCCCGGTGCTGCCCACCCAGCAGCGCCCCAGTGAGGAGTGACCCGTGCGACGCACACCCCTGGCCCTCGCCGTCTCGGCCGCCCTCGTGGCCGGGACGGCCCTCGCGCTCGCGCCCGCCGCCCAGGCCGGTGAGGCCGGTGAGACGGCGGGCACCGGCATCCGCTTCGTGGACATCACCGGGGAGGGCGGCACCGTCCTCAAGGCGAACGTCGTCACCCCCGCGGGGTCCACCGGCACCGGCCGCCACCCCCTGATCGTGCTGCCCACCAGCTGGGCGATGCCGCAGGTCGAGTACCTCGCCCAGGCCAAGCAGCTCGCCGACTCGGGTTACATCGTGGTGAGTTACAACTCGCGCGGCTTCTGGCAGTCCGGCGGGGAGATCGAGACCGCGGGGCCGAAGGACATCGCCGACGCCTCCAAGGTGATCGACTGGGCCCTCGCCCATACCGCCGCCGACCCCGCCCACATCGGCATGGCGGGCGTCTCGTACGGTGCCGGGATCAGCCTCCTCGCCGCCGCCCACGACCCGCGGATCAAGGCCGTCGCCGCGCTCAGCGGCTGGGCCGACCTCATCGAGTCCATCTACAGCGGCCGCACCCAGCACCTTCAGGCCGCCGCCCTGCTCGGCGGCGCCGGCTACCTCACCGGCCGGCCCGGTCCCGAACTCCAGCAGATCCTGGGCGACTTCCTCTCCTCCGACCTGGACAAGGAGGAGGACATGATCGCCTGGGGCCGCAAGCGCTCCGCCGTCGAGCAGCTGGACCGGATCAACGCCAACGGCACCGCGATCATGCTCGGCAACGCCTGGGGCGACACCATCTTCCCGCCCAACCAGTACGCGAGCTTCTTCGAGAAGCTCACCGGCCCCAAGCGCCTCGAATTCCGTCCCGGCGACCACGCCACCGCCGAGGCCACCGGCCTGTTCGGCCTGCCCAACGACACCTGGACCAGCGCCCACCGCTGGTTCGACCGCTACCTCAAGGGCGTCGACAACGGCATCGACCGCGAGCAGCCCGTCCAGCTCAAGTCCCGGTCCACCGGAGGCTACGAGGGCTACGCGGACTGGAAGTCGGTGCACGCGAACCAGCGGAAGTTCGACCTCGGCGGTACGCAGCGGGTCTGGGCGAACATCGACTCCGGCGCCAACGGCGGCATCACCCTGCTCACCAACGCCCTGGACCAGTTCCTCCGCACCCCGCCCGTCGTCTCCGTCCCCCTCCTCCCCCGCGCCTTCGCGGGTGTCTGGCAGTCGGAGCGGTACGACACCCCGCAACGGGTGCGCGGCACGGTGAAGGTGCACACCACCGTCACCTCCACCAAGGAGAGCGGCACCCTCGTCGCCTACCTCTACGACGTGGGCCCGCTCGGCGTGGGCAAGCTGGTCAGCAACGCGCCGTACACCTTCCACGACCGGACGCCGGGTAAGTCCTTCGGCGTCGATCTGGAGCTGTTCTCCACGGCGTACGACGTACCGGCGGGGCACCGGCTCGCGCTCGTCGTCGACACCGTCGACCCGCTCTACATCGAGCACAACCCGACCGGCGCGCAGCTGACCTTCTCCTCCCCTTCGGCCGACCCGTCGTACGTGTCGGTACCTCTGCGGAAGGAGTGATCACCGGCTGCTGCCGGGCGGGTGCGGCTCCTCGCTCGCTACTGCGGTCCCGGCAGCAGCGTCCCTGGGTCGGCCGGAGCGACGTCCACGGCCTTCGTCTTCGGGCTGCGGCGCTCTCTTCCGGCCACCCAGGTGGCGAACCAGGAGAGCAGCATGCACATCCCGATGTAGATGGGTGAGATCACCAGGACGACCGGGATGAACGGCAGGTCGTAGTCCAGGTTGGAGGCGATCAGCTTGCCCGCGTGCAGGAACTCCTCGTAGGTGATGAGGAATCCGAGTGAGGTGTCCTTGAGGGCGACGACCAGCTGGCTGATGATGGCCGGCAGCATCGCGCGGACGGCCTGCGGCACCAGGACGTAGGTCATGACCTGTGTCTTGCGCATGCCGAGCGCGTACGCGGCCTCGCCCTGGCCTCGTGCGACGGCGTGGATGCCGGTGCGGAAGACCTCGGCGAGCACGGAGCCGTTGTAGAGGGTCAGTCCGGCGACCAGCGCGGGCAGCGGCTGCACCTTGAGCGCGACGAAGATGAAGAAGATCATCACGAGGACGGGCATGGCGCGGAAGAACTCGACGAGCAGGGTCGAGATCCAGCGGAGCACCCGGTGGACGGAGAGGCGCCCGGTGGCGAGGACGGCGCCGAGGGCGAGCGACAGCACCGAGGCGTAGGCGAAGGCCTTGAGGGTGTTGCCGAGCCCTTCGAGCAGCAGTTCCTGGATGCCCTCGTAGAGGAAGGGCGACCACTTGGTGTACGTGAACTGTTCGGTGTCGAAGAGGAGATAGAGGATCCAGCCGGCCAGCGCGAGGAGCACGACGGTGGACGCGACGCCGTAGAGGAGGTGGCGTCGGCGGGCGTTCGGCCCGGGCAGGTCGTAGAGGGCGGTGGACTCGGTCATCGGGCGACTCCCCAGCGCTTCTCCAGGACATGGAAGACGGCGCTGATGGTGAGGGTGATGATCAGGTATCCGACGGCGATCCAGACGAAGGTCCAGACGATGTTGTAGCCGAGTTCACTCAAGGTCTTGTAGGTGCCCAGGAGTTCGGTGACGCTGAACGCTCCGGCGATCGCCGAGTTCTTGGCGAGGGCGATCAGGGTGGAGCCGATCGGCGGGATGACGGTGCGGAAGGCCTGGGGCAGGACGACCGTGCCGAGGGACTGGGAGAAGCTCATCCCCAGACTGCGGGCGGCCTCGCCCTGGCCGCGCGGCACGGTGTTGATGCCGGAGCGCAGCACCTCGCAGATGAAGGCCGAGGTGTAGCAGCCGAGGGCGAGGACCGCGAACAGCTGGAAGGGCAGCACGAGCCCGAACCGGGGCAGGCCCAGCATGACGGCGAAGAAGAGCAGGGTCAGGGGGGTGTTGCGCAGGACGGTGACCCAGACCGTCCCGAAGACCCGGAAGGAGCCAACGGGCGCGACCCGGAAAGAGGCCATGAGGAAGCCCAGGACCAGGGCCAACGCCGATGCGTAGACGGTGAGTTCGACGGTTCCCCAGAATCCCTCGGCGTAGAGCGAGAAGTTTTCGGTCAGGACGTCCATGTCGGGATGCTCCTCTCGTCAGCTCGCCGGATAGCGGTCGATGGGGGGCGGTGTCGGGGCGGGGACCCCGGAAAGGCCGAGGGTGGCGTCGTAGGCCTTCTTCCAGTCGCCGTTCTTCTCGTGGACGGCGAGGGCGTCGTCGAGCGCGAAGCGCAGGGCGTTGTCACCGCGCGGGACGCCGATGCCGTAGGGCTCCTCGGAGAACGGCTCGCCGACGACCTTGAGTTCGTCCGGGACCTTGGCGGCATAGCCCATGAGGATCGTGTCGTCGGTGGTGACCGCGTCGACCTGGTAGGTCAGCAGGTTGTCCACACAGGCGGAGTACGTGTCGTAGGCGACGAGTTCGGCCTCCGGGTAGTCCTTCTCGATCCGCTGGTACGGGGTGGAGCCGGCGGCCGAGCAGACCCTCTTGCCCGCCAGGTCCCGGGGGCCCTTGATGTCGCTCTCGTCGGTGCGGACCAGGAGGGACTGTCCGGCGAGGTAGTAGGGCCCTGCGAAGCCGACGAGCTTCTTGCGGTTGTCGTTGATGGTGTAGGTGCCGACGTAGTAGTCGATCTGCCCGTTCTGCACGGCGGTCTCGCGGTTGGCCGAGGCGATCGTACGGAAGTCGATGCCGGCCGGGTCGAAGCCGAGGGAGGCCGCCATCATCTTGGCGATCTCGATGTCGAAGCCGGAGTAGCGGCCGGTGGCCGGGTCCCGCTCGCCCATGTAGGGCTGGTCCTCCTTGGCGCCGACGACGAGATGCCCGCGCTTCTTCGCCCGGGTCCAGGTAGGGGAGTCGGGCAGAGTGAAGCCCGACTGGACCTGGTAGACGGGGAGTTGGTCGGGCTGTGGGCCCTTGACGGGTGGGCTGCCCTCTCTGCCGCAGCCGCCGAGCACCGCCGTCACGGCGAGCAGCAGGGCGAGGGCGGGCAGGGTGCGGTGCGTGCGCTGCATGGTTCCCACCCCGCTCAGTGCTTGAGGATCTTGGACAGGAAGTCCTTGGCGCGCTCGCTGCGCGGGGCGGTGAAGAAGTCCTCCGGCGCGCGGTCCTCGACGATCTTCCCGTCGGCCATGAAGACGACCCGGTTGGCGGCGGAGCGGGCGAAGCCCATCTCGTGGGTGACGACCACCATCGTCATGCCCTCGTGGGCGAGTTGCTGCATGACTTCCAGGACCTCGTTGATCATCTCGGGGTCGAGGGCCGAGGTCGGCTCGTCGAAGAGGAGCGCCTTGGGGTCCATGGCGAGGGCGCGGGCGATGGCCACGCGCTGCTGCTGGCCGCCGGAGAGCTGCGCCGGGTACTTGTCGGCGTGCGCGGCGAGTCCGACGCGTTCGAGGAGTTCGCGTGAACGCCGGTCCGCCTCCTCCTTCTTGCGCTTGCGGACCTTGATCTGCGCGAGGGAGACGTTCGCGAGGACGGTCTTGTGCGCGAAGAGGTTGAACGACTGGAAGACCATGCCGACCTCGGCGCGCAGCCGGGCAAGTGCCTTGCCTTCCTCGGGAAGCGGCTGTCCGTCGATGACGATCTCGCCCGACTCCACGCTCTCCAGGCGGTTCATCGCCCGGCAGAGGGTGGACTTGCCGGATCCGGACGGGCCGATGACGACGACCACCTCGCCCCGGCCGACAGTGAGATCGATGGACTGGAGGACGTGCAACGTGCCGTAGTGCTTGTTGACACCACGCAGTTCGATCAGCGGATCGACGACGGCCATACGCTGCCCTGCCCCATTTCTCGGCGGTGTCGAGTCAGCGCAAGCTATCCACCAGAAAAGGGACTTCACGCCCGACACGCATGAAACAGGAATAAGCCGTATTTACTGCAAAAGGGTGGTGGAGGCGACGGTGCGGACCTTGCCCACGAGGGCCACCCGCATCACTGCTCGGCGGCCTCCGCGTACACCTGGGAGAGCTCCGGCGAGCCCGTCATCGCCCAGTCGAGACCCGACTCGACGACCTGGATCTCCCGGCCGGAGGCGAGCCGCACCACCGGGCCGCCGCCCGGCCACACCTGCCAGCGGGCGCCCGGCACGTTCCGCACGATCACGGTGCCGAGGTAGAGCCCGGCGTCGTTCCCGATCCAGGGCAGCTCCTCCGGATCGTCGCGCCAGCGGGGCGGCAGCTGGTCGAGCTCCTGGAGGGAGCGCGGGGTGTCGTCGAGCGCCACCCCGGACTCCGTGACCCGGGCACGCAGCAGCTCGCACTCGGCGAGCAATTCGGCCACGCCCTCGGGGTCACGGTCGAAGGCCGCCACCAGCGGTGCGTCGGGCGACTCGCGTTCGTGCCGCTTGAGCCAGTTGTCCAGAAACGGAATGTTCATCCGAACAGCCTTGCACCGTCACCTCCCGGTCGACCACCCGGCGCGCGGAGATCGTTCCGCCGCCGGGTCGGTCCGGGGTCGCCGTACACCGAGGTCAGGCACCCGCCACGGGGCGACCTACCGGTGCCACGTCGACACGTCCGTGCGTCTAGACGTCGAGGTCGACCACGACGGGCGCGTGGTCCGACGCGCCCTTGCCCTTGCGCTCCTCGCGGTCCACGTAGCTGTCCGTGACGGCCTCGGCGAAGGGCTTGTTGCCGTAGACCAGGTCGATGCGCATGCCCCGGTTCTTCGGGAAGCAGAGCTGGCGGTAGTCCCAGTACGTGAAGGGGTGGTCGTACTTGAGGGGGCGCGGGACCACATCGGCCAGACCGGTCTCACGGAGGCCGGCGAGCGCGGCCCGCTCGGGCTCCGTGACGTGGGTCAGGCCCTCGAAGGCCGACCGGTCCCAGACGTCGTCATCGGTCGGCGCGATGTTGTAGTCGCCGAGGACCGCGAAGGGCCGGTCCCCCGCCGCGTCCTCCGCGACGGCCGCCTTCAGGGCCTCCAGCCAGCGCAGCTTGTACGCGTAGTGGTCGTGGGCGACCTCCCGGCCGTTCGGCACGTACACCGACCAGACGCGGACCGGGCCGCAGGTCGCGGAGATCGCCCGGGGCTCCTCGGCCCCGTCGTACTCCGGGCCGCCGGGCAGGCCCGTCACCACGTCCGCGAGGCCGACGCGGGAAACCAGGGCCACGCCGTTCCACCGGCCCGTGGCGTTGACCACGGACTCGTACCCCAGGGCGCGCAGCTCCTCGGTGGGGAACTGCTCGGCGGTGCACTTGGTCTCCTGGATGCACAGCACGTCCGTGCCGCTGCTCTCCAGCCAGGCCAGGAGCCGGGGCAGCCGGGCGGTGATCGAATTGACGTTCCAGGTGGCGATGCGCATGAGCGCAAGCCTACGTGCGGGGTCCGACAATCGGTGCCTCGCCGGGCTGCTGCCGCGCCGGGCTCAGAGCTCGGCGGAGGCGCCGGGGGCGAGCCGCTGGTGGTCGGTCCCGCCGAGGGCGCCGATCTGACGGTCGTAGATGGGCCGGGCGAGATCGGTGAGCAGCGCGTCGTGGATGTCGTAGGCCCGGCGCGGCTTGAGCTCACGGACGTAGTCGATGACCTCGGAGATCTTGTTCCACGGGGCCATGACGGGGAGCAGCAGCGTGTCCACCGGCTGGTCGGGCACGGTGAGCGCGTCGCCGGGGTGGAAGACGGCGCCGTCCACGAGATAGCCGACGTTCGTGATGCGCGGGATGTCCGGGTGGATCACGGCGTGCAGCTCGCCGTGCACCTGGACGTCGAAGCCGGCCGCCGTGAAGGCGTCGCCGTGACCGACGGTGTGCACCCGGCCGGGGAAGGCCGCCGAGAGCTGGTCGGCGACGCTGCGCAGCGTCCAGATCTCGGCGGCCGGGTTGGCGTCCAGGGCCGCCCGGAGGCGGCTCTCGTCGAAGTGGTCGGGGTGCTCGTGCGTCACGAGCAGGGCGTCGGCCCCGAGGACCGCGTCCTCCTCGGTGAACATGCCGGGATCGAGGACGAGCGTCCGCCCGTCCTTCTCCAGCCGCACGCACGCGTGGGACTTCTTCGTCAGCTTCACGGGGCCAGGTTACGCCGGGGGCGTCGTCTCCTCCTCGACCACTCGGGCCACGACGCGCAGCGCGGTCTCGGCGGCGGGGAAGCCGCAGTACACGCCCGCGTGGAGCACGATCTCGCGGAGTTCCTCGGCCGACAGTCCGTTGCGGAGGGCCGCGCGGGTGTGGTCGGCGAGGGCCTCCCGGTGGCCTCCGGCGATCAGTGCGGTGAGGGTGACGACGCTCCGGGTGCGCCGGTCGAGACCGTCCCTGCTCCAGACCTCGCCCCAGGCGTACCGGGTGAGGAGGCCCTGGAAGACGCCGTCGGGGTCGTCGGCGAGTGCCCGGTCCACATGGGCGTCGCCGAGGACCTCACGACGCAGCCCGAGCCCCTGCTCGTACGGGTCGGGGCGGCCGGCCTCGGTGGGCTCGGCGGCCGGGGCGGGCTCGGCGACGGGCGCCGGGGCCGCGGGCAGGGGCGGCGCGGTCAGGGTGCCGCTGGTGTCCGGGGCCGTACCCGAGAAGTGCTCGATGAGCAGGTCGGTGACGGCGGCGGGCTGCTCGACGGGAGCCAGGTGCGAGGCGCCGGGGACGACGGCGAGCCGGGCGTCGGCGATGCCGGCGACCAGGGTGCGGGCCTCGGCGGGGCCGGTGACCTGGTCCTCGGAGCCGACGAGGACGAGGGCGGGGATGGCGATCCGGTCCATGGCGTCCCGGACGTCGAAGACGGCGAGGGCCTCGCAGGCGGCGATGTAGCAGCCGGGGTCGGTCGTACGGACCATCTGCACGGCCCAGTCCACGATCGCGGGCTGCGCGCCGGCGAACATCGAGGTGAACCACTGCTCGGGCGCGGTGCGGGCCATCGGCTCCAGGCCGTTGGCGCGGACGATGACTCCGCGCTGGCGGAACTCGTCGGCGGTGCCGAACCGGGGCGAGGTGGCGACCAGGGCCAGGGAGGCGACCCGGTGGGGCGCGCGCAGGGCCAGGTCGAGGCCGACGGCTCCGCCGAGGGAGCAGCCGGCGTACCCGAAGCGCTGGACGCCGATCGAGTCGAGGGTGGCGAGGAGCCGGTCGCCGAGCTCGGCGACGGAGGTGAAGGGTTCGGCGGGTGCGCCGCCGTGCCCGGGAAGGTCGAACCGGACGACCCGCCAGTCCCGGGTGAGCTCCGGTATCTGCCGGTCCCACATGTGCCAGGTCGTCCCCAGCGAGGGTCCCAGGACCAGGACCGGAGCGTCTTCGCGGCCGTCGAGTCGGTATTGCAGGGTGTTCGTCGGTGTCTCACTCACCCGCAAGACCCTCTCATCTCTCCCGACCGCCGCTGTGACTGGGGGCACGACTGCGCGGGTTCGAGCAGGTGGAAGCCCTTCCGGGCAGCACAGCGTTCGAGGCGTCTGACGGCTTCGCGCCGGGTCTCGCCCTCCTCGATGCGGCGGTGCCCCGACCTGAGCCCGGCGGACACAGGAGCCGTCCGCTCGCGTCGGCCGGTGTTTCGCGCCGGCCCCACGGCCCGCTCTCGCGGCCGAGGGGCAAGCCTGGCCTGGCGACGCTGATGCCACAACAGGCCTGCGTCGGCGATGAGTTCCCGTCCCTGAGGGGCGCCTGCGTTGCGAAACGGTCATTGTGGACAAGGATGACAGCATGGTGAAACGTGTCGTGTTCGACGCAGTGAACGCCGTCCTGGCGGACCTTTGCCGTGAGTTCCGTGAACTGAACAGCGGGCACGTCGCCACGTACATTCCGCCTCTGGCGCGGGCGGAGCCCGGGGACTTCGGCATGGCGCTGACCAGTGCGGAGGGGCATCGCTATCAGGCGGGCGAGGCGGACAAGACGTTCACGATCCAGTCGGTGTCCAAACCGTTCGTCCTGGCGCTCGCGCTGACCGAACTCGGCGCGGACGAGGTCTTCCGCCGGGTGGGCGCCGAGCCGAGCGGCGAGCGGTTCAATGCGATCAGTCTGGATCCGGAGACGGGCCGACCGGCGAACCCGATGATCAACGCGGGGGCCATCGCGACCACCGCCCTGGTGCCGGCCGCGAGTGCGGAGCAGCGGTTCACGCGGATCCTGGAGACGCTGGGCAGCTTCGCCGGGCGGTCCCTGGACGTGGATGACGAGGTCTACCGCGCCGAGGCGGCCACGGGTGACCGGAACATCGCCCTCGCGCACCTGATGCGCGCGGCGGGATCCCTCGCGGGTGATCCCTCAGGCGTGCTGGACGTCTATTTCCGGCAGTGCGCGATCCGGGTCACCGCCCTCGACCTGTCGGTGATGGCCGCGACGCTGGCGAACGGAGGCGTCAATCCTGTCACCGGCGCGAGAGTCGTCCCGGAGCCGGTGACCGTGCAGGTCCTGGCCGTCATGGCGACGTGCGGGATGTACGACGGTTCGGGCGACTGGCTCCTGCGCGTGGGGCTTCCCGCGAAGAGCGGCGTCTCCGGGGGGTTGGTGGCGGTCAGGCCGGGGCGATCCGGAGTCGGCTGCTACAGCCCTCTGCTGGACGCCGCCGGGAACCCCGTCCGGGCGGTCGCGGCGCTGGCCGAGCTGTCGCGAGAGTTCGGGCTCCATCTGATGCACAACCCTCCGTCCGGCGCCCCGACGATCATCCGCCCCGGCCCGGGCGACGGACCCGATGAGGCCGCCTGGCGCCAGGCCGGGGGCGGGACGGCGACCGGCGATCTGCCCGCATGGGTCGCGGCGCAAGGAGAGCTGGACTTCACAGCCGCCGAACAGTTGGTCTGCGCCCTGGCGGAGCGCCTGCCCGAGGTCGGCCGTGGACGCGCTGTCATCGATCTCGTGCGCGTCACCGCCGTCGACACGGCCGCGGAAGGCGTCATTCGCGTCGTCCTGGAACGCGTCACCGCCATGGGGCACCTCATCGGTTTCGTGGGCGACGCCGCGGTGCCGTTCAGCGCCCGAGGGACCATGCTCGCCTCACGGTCCGCCGCCGTCGAGTGGGCACGGCTGCCCTCGTGACAGGTGCGTACACGCGCCCCTTCGGGCCTCAGCCGTCCGCCATCGCCGGATGAGGGATCACGCCGCGCCGCTCTTCCGGAAGGACGTGTCGTCCGTGGCCAGCGCCCAGACCACGACGATCGAGACGGCCATCGAGAAGAGCGCCCACCAGGGGTAGTAGGGCAGGAAGAGGAACTGGGCGACGGCGTTCAGGGAGGCGAGTGTGATGCCGCCCATCCGCCCCCACTCGGAGCCCTTGAGGATTCCGGCGCCGGCGAGGGCGACGAGGATGCCGAGGATGAGGTGGGTCCAGCCCCAGCTGGTCAGACTGAACTCGAAGACGTAGTCGCCGACGCGGGTGTAGATGTCGTCCTTGGCGATGGCGACGATGCCCTGGAGGATGTCCAGGATACCGACGACCACCATGAGGACTCCGGCGAAAAGGGTTCCGCCGGAGGCCCCTGTGGCGCCTGAATCGGCGCGGGGCGGGCGCGGTGCGGTGTTCTGGCTCATGGGCTCATCGTCCGGCCGTAGGTCCGGGAGCGATCGTTCAGTTACTCCGAACGAGTGCGCGAGCGCCCGGCTCGCCTTCGTCATGACCTGCTTGCCGGTGGCGCCGGTGTGGTCCACGACGGCTGTCCACTTGCCGCCCAGCTGCCTCGTCGGCGCGTCGGTCCAGGTGGTGCCGCCGTCGTAGGAGTAGGACAGCGCCGCCATGCGGGAGGGGTCCCTCCCGTGGGCGGGAAGGACCCCTCTGCTGTGCTGTTCCGAAGGTGCGGTGCCGGTCAGCTGCCGCTGGTCGCCCGGCGGCGGCGCCACCAGACGAGTGCGCCGCCCGCGGCGATCGCTGCGGCCGCGATGCCGCCGATCAGGCCCAGGGGCGTGCTGCTGCCGGTGTCGGCGAGGTCACCGTCGGGGTCCTTCGGGCCGGGCGGGGTGGTGGCCCCGGGAGACTGGCTGGCGGTCGGTGCCGGATCCGTCGGGGTCGGGGTCTGCGTCCCCGTACCCGTCGGGGTCGGGGTCGCCGTCTGGGTCGGCTCTCCGGTCCCCGTGGGGGTGGGAGTGGGACCGGGGGTGCCGGCATCGGAGTGTCCGGCGCTGTTTCCGCCGAACATCAGATAGCCCTTCTTGTTCGGATCGTCTGCGAGCGTGTCGACCGCGAATCCGACCGTGCGGGGCTTGTAGCGCTGCTCGGTGCGGAAACGCACCGGATTCATGTTGCTCTTGGGCTGCTTGGAGAAGTCGACCCCGCCCACGGTGTAGACGTAGACGTCCTCGCCGTTGGACCACTTGTACTTGAAGGTGCCTTCGGTGAACGCCTTGTAGTAGCGCTCCCAGACCTGCTTGCCGGTCCAGTCCTGATGCGGCGCGCGCAGCGCCCAGCGCTTCACGTCGTTGCTGTTGATGATCCTGCGGTACTCGGCGGGCATGTCGGCGGCGTTCTGACGGACCCACTCGGCGGCGACGCGGGCGGTGTAGACGCGGCGCAGGTCGGCGTAGTAGTCGCCGTTGTTGACCTTCTCCGAGACCAGGGGGGTGATGTACTGGTCGAGTACGCGGTCGGACTGCTGCGTCTCCGCCTCGGTGAGGTCGCAGCCCTTCCCGCCGGGCGGCTGCGTGGTGGTCTCCTGCGGCACCGTGGACAGCTTCAGCGGGGTGTCGAGGATGTGGATGCCGCCGTCCTGCTCGCGCACGACCGCGGTCTCCGGCTCGATCCAGTAGCGGAAACCGGCCCAGCAGGGGAAGCCGTTGCGCTTGGGCAGGGCGTTCATGAAGTTGCGGCCCGCGTCCGTCTCCGGGTCCATGGCCTTGAAGATGTCGTGCTTCAGCTCCAGGTCCGCTTCCAGGAGCACCCGGCCCGCGTCGGTCTTGCCGAAGTCCTTGTCGATGATGCGGTTCGGCTCGTCCGGGTTGAGGTTCACCCAGAACGTGGACGGGTCCAGGGCGAGCCAGGTGAAGAACGCGTCGGAGATCAGGTTGCCCTTCTCCTGACCGCCCCACCCGGCCGCGTACTCGTCCTCCACCGACTTGGCGGAGAACGCGTAGTCCAGTCCCTTGCCGCTCTTGGCCTTGCCGATGTACCGCAGGTCGAGGGTGGTGAAGTCGATGCCACCGAGGCCGCGGTTCATCAAGGACCGCTGTCCGGTCTTGCCCAGCCGGTCGAGCTGCTCCTTGAGGGTCTGCGGGTTCGCCGGGGACTGGTTGATCACCTGGTTGCCGGAGCCGCGGGACCCGGTGGAGGTGCCGTTGCCCGGTGACATCGTCGTACCGTTCGCGCGGTACGGGCCGTTCTCGGTGCCCTTGGGCGGCAGTCCCCTGTGATGGGACTGGTAGTCGTAGGTACGGAGCCGGTCGCGGCCGAGCGCGTCCTTGCCCGCGCTGTCCTTCAGCTCCTTCATGAAGTTCTTGGCGTCGCGGGTCTGGTTCTCGGCGAACACATAGGTGTACTTGTAGGAGCGCCAGCCCGGGTGCTTGGCCCACGCCCGGTCCGCGGCCTTCTCGCTCGTGGCGGGGCTGCCGTTGGACTTGACCTCCACGATTTCCCGGGTGCGCTTGTTGTAGGCGTCCGGCCGGCGCAGGTGGCGGTCGCGGGGGTTGTCGGGATCGACGAAGTAGAACTCCTTCTCGCAGATCCAGTCCGGGCCGGTCAGACCCATCTCGCGCACGACCTTGGCCATGAAGGCCTTGCCGCGGGCGTCGTGGCCCTGGTTCGGGATGTAGACCTTCGCCAGGTAGTCGCCGAAGACCTTCCACCGCTTCTGCGCGTTGAACCGGGCGTAGATGCGCCGCGGGTCGCTGTGGTCGTACTTCTTGTAGTCGGTGCCCGCCGCGTCGAGCTCGGCCTGGGTGGGGTTCAGGCCGTCGAACTGGAGACCCGGGTTGGTGTAGTCGTACGTGTCCCAACGGTCCACCGCACGGGAGGCGTCCCCCTGGGGCAGGCCGCCGGTGGGGACGTTCTTCACCCCGTACATCTCGTCGCAGCGCTTGCCCGGCTTCGGCCGTGGCAGCGGCGCGGCTTCGGCGACGCCGGTGACACCGACGACCGGCTGGCCGGTGACGGTGATGACGGTGGCACAGGCGAGCGCTAGCAGGCTGTTCCTGAGCGCACGCCAGCGGCGCGCTATTCGTGCTGGCTTCACAGTGCTCTCCCCGGGAGCCCCACGGGTTCGGTTCCGGCTGTGTGGCGCCAGGGCCCCCGTTGCTCATGTCGGCGCCGCACAAGCGGTCCGATCCTAGGGCCGCGCTTTGCCGCCGCAATGCCATTTAGGCGGCGTGGCATGTGTTAACTCCGTGCAGATCACTGATTCTTGCCGTCATATCGAGGGCTAGGCTTAGCGGCTGTGAGCGATGACATCTGGGACCATGAGGACGAGCACGCCGTCGCCGAGCGCATCGACAGAGCGCACGCCGACAACCCCCGCCTGACGGCGTGGCTGGGCGAGCAGCAGGGACGCTTCGACGAGTGGAGCCGCCGCCACGGCGGTGGATGGGACTTCGACGAACGCTCCCTCGACCGTATGGAAGCCCTGATCCGCGAACACGTCACATCCGTCGACGACTTGTTCGTCCGTGAGCACACCCCGATGATCCAGACCGCCTGCTGGTACGTCGGCGAAGTCCACAACCGCACACGTGGCACCGAGTGGCGCATGGACCCCGATCCCGCCGACAGCCACCCGTGGTCCCAACGCCCGTACGTCATCGTGCCCTTCGCCCATCTGGACGAGTACCGGGACCCCGAGGGCATCGACTACGACGCCCGGCCCCAGCACCACCCGCTCAGCAGCTTCCTCACCCTCCTCCGGGAGGGCCCCACGTCCGGCCCGGCCTCACTGCGAAGCGAACTGGACGACTACGAGCCCGGCGCCGGCGACGACGAGGTGTGATGCCGCGCTCCCTCGCGGGCCGCGGTATGCGTCGTCGCTGCGGGTGGCACCGACAGCTTGCCGCTTCTCTTCTTCACTCGTCGCTCCAGGTTGGGCACGGCCGACTTGTTCCGGCGGACCGAGACGTACGTCCGGAGGCCGTCCCACCGCAATGAATCAAGGGGATCGTCGTCCCGGCCCTGACCGGGGCGGCCGGCGCGGCCGCGGCCGTCCGGGAAAAAACTTCGGCGGGAGGTGAATCCTCTGGGGACCTCGCCGTCTCTTATGTGTGTACCGGCCGAACGGCGCCGGCAGAACACAGGAGAAACACCATGGTCACGGCCATCGTAGTCATCGGAGTCCTGCTCGTGGGCGCGTGCAGCTGGCACCTCATGCGCCGCTTCAAGAGCCGAAGCTGACGAGTGCCTGCGCGCAGGACGCCCGCCGGGTATGAGTAGCACATGAACCAACGTTTCTCCTGGCCGGACGAGCGGCTGATCAAGGCCGCTCAGGACGGCGACGTCACGTCGCTCACCACCGTCGTCATGGAATCGCAGCCTCATGTGCGCAAGTTCGCCAAGTCGCTGTGCGCCTCGCCGCAGGATGCCGAGGACGCCGCGCAGGAGGCGCTGATCATCCTCTACCGGAAGATCGGCACCTTGCGGGCCACCGGCGCGCTCGCCTCATGGATGTTCCGGATCGTGCGCAACGAGTGCCTCCGGCAGGTGCGGCTGCTCGTCTCGCGCAACGACGAGCCGTCGGCCGAATCGGAGGCGTCCCCGGAACCGTCCGCCGAGGAGGCGGTGCTGCACAGGCTGGAGGTGGAGCGGATCGCGGCCGCGGTCAGCGCTCTGCCCCGTGACCAGCGGCAGGTCCTGATCATGCGGGACGTCCAGGGCCTGCCCGGCAGGACCGTCGCCCATGCGCTCGGTCTGAGCACCGCCGCGATGAAGTCGCGGCTGCACAGGGCACGCGCGACGGTGCGCGACGCCCTGGAAGCGACCGAACAAGCATCCGATCAAGCCGCCGCCTAGGCGCCCGATCGAGCCATCGACCACCCAGTCGGAGGAGAGTCACGACCGTGAACACAGTGAAGCCCGCACCGGACGTGAAGATCCGGACGAACGCGAAGTCCGCGGCACCCGACTTCGCCAGCAAGTCCGTCCCGCGCCACCTGGCGCGCGGCGTCATCGGCTTTGGGCTGATCATCGGCTCGATCGCCATGGTGCCGGCCGCCGGCCCGGCCACCCTGCTCGCGGCCCCACTGGCCCTGATCGCCTTCCGCGGCTGCCCCACCTGCTGGATGGTCGGCCTGGCTCAGACCATCTCCCGTGGGCGTCTGGAGCGCCAGTGCGTGGACGGCGTCTGCACGCTGACCAAGGCCCACCCGGCGGCGCAGCACGCCGGCGAGCCGAGCGTCGACAGCAAGGTTCCGGCCGCTTCGCGGTGATCGGGCCACGGTCCGGACCGTATACGGCGAACCCGCGAACGCCCGATCCGCCGGCTTCTCCGTGGCCTCGGCCCCGGGGCGGCCGGCGTCCCGGCCCGGCTTGACCTCCGCCCCCGTCGACCGTCCCGGAGGTGGTGTCACCAGGCCGGGAGGCATCGGTCGGCGAAGTGGCGGACCACTTCCGGCGGCACCCGAGTGCCGTGGCCGGAAAGCGCAGGCGGCCCGCCCCATGTCCCACCAGAAGTACGCGTTGTTTCCTTGCGGTTGACGGTACGGTCACGAGGAAGCCGAATCCCCCCGATTACCCGGAATATTGATTCCGGATAGCAACTCCATGGCCCGGCCTTTGGTTTACGGCGTGGCGACTCGCTGCTAGGGTCCAAATGGAGATTGAATGCGGTGGTGCCGCCTGGTCGGCAGTGCCGTTGATCGTGCTTCACGGGGGGAGCAAGAAAGCCATGATCCACCATGCCCAAATTGAGGCGGCAGCAACGCCGCCGGACAGTCTTGACGACCGCACTGTTGCCGTCGTAGGACTCTCCTGCCGATTTCCCGGTGGGGCAAACCCCGCCGAATTCTGGGATCTCCTCAGGAACGGCCGCGACGCCATAGCGGAGCCGCCCGCGGATCGCGCGCACCTGGCCTTATTGGGCGATGGGTCGCCGCGCCCCGGCGGATTCCTGCCCCGTGTCGACACCTTCGATGCCGAGTTCTTCGGCATATCGCCGCGCGAAGCTGCCGCGATGGACCCGCAGCAGCGGCTCGTCCTTGAGCTCGCCTGGGAGGCGCTGGAGGACGCCGGCATCGTCCCGGCCACGCTCGCCGACACCGCGACCGGCGTCTTCGTGGGCGCGATCGCCGACGACTACGCGGCCCTCACCCAGGCCGCCGGCCCCGAAGCCACCTCCGCGCACACGGTGACCGGCCTGCACCGCGGCATCATCGCCAACCGCGTCTCCTACGTCCTCGGCCTGCGAGGACCCAGCATGGTGGTCGACACCGCACAGTCATCAGCGCTGGTCGCGGTGCATCTGGCCGCCGAGAGCCTGCGCCGCGGCGAGTCCGTCGTCGCGCTGGCCGGCGGCGTCAACCTCAACCTCGCACCGGAGAGCACCCACGCCCTGGCGGCCTTCGGCAGCCTCTCGCCCGACGGCCGATGTTACGCACTCGACGCCCGGGCGAACGGCTATGTCCGGGGCGAGGGCGGCGGTGTGGTCGCGCTGAAACTCCTCAGCCGGGCTTTAGCCGACGGGGACCGCATCCATTGCCTCCTGCGCGGTGGCGCCATCGGCAACGACGGCGCGAGCGACACCCTCCCCACTCCGAATGGAAAGGCCCAGGAACGCGTCATACGCGACGCCTGGGAAAATGCGCGAATACCGCTGGAACAAGCACAGTACGTAGAAATCCACGGATCGGGCACCCGGGTCGGCGATCCCATTGAAGCCTCTGCTCTGGGCGCTGTCTTCGCCTCGTCCCGCACTGCGGACAATCCGCTCAGGCTCGGATCCGTCAAGACGAACATCGGCCACCTCGAAGGCGCCGCAGGCATCGCGGGACTGGTCAAGACCATTCTCTGCCTCAAAGAGCGGGAAATCGTCCCGACCCTGAACTACCGCACCCCCAATCCACAGATACCTTTCACCGATCTGGGGCTCGCCGCCGCCACCGGAGCCGGTCCGTGGCCGAATCCCGACGGGCCGCTCGTCGCGGGTGTGACATCGGTCGGAATGGGGGGCACGAACTGTCATCTCGTACTCAGCGAGTGGCCCGACAGCGCCACCGCCACCACCGCCGAGAACAAGCCGGAACAAGCGACAGAACAAACAGCGGAGCAGCCTGCTGAAAGGCCGACTGAATCGGGCGCATACGGTTCCCTCACCTGGGTGCTGTCCGGGCGCGGCGACAAGGCACTGCGCGCCCAGGCCGCCCGTCTGCGCGAACACCTCGCCGCGCACCAGGAGGTCGGTGCCGCCGAGACCGCCCGGGCCCTCGCTCACGACCGCACCGCCTTCAGCCACCGGGCCGTTCTGGTCGGCGCCGACCGCAACGCGCTGCTGACCGCCCTGGACGCGGTCGCCGACTCCCGGGTCACCCGGGCCGCGGTCGAGGGCAGCAGCCTCCGGGCCGTCCGCGAGGCGGTGTTCGTCTTCCCCGGCCAGGGTTCGCAGTGGGCCGGAATGGCCGCCGAACTCCTTGACAGCGCTCCCGTGTTCGCCCGGGTCATCGAGGACTGCGAGCGCGCACTGCGCCCGTACCGCGACTGGTCGCTCACCGATGTCCTGCGCGGACGCCCGGGCGCGCCCGCCCTCGAACGCGACGACGTCGTACAACCCGCCCTGTGGGCCGTGATGGTCGGACTGGCCGCGCTGTGGCGGTCGGCGGGTGTCGAACCGGCCGCGGTCGTCGGTCACTCACAGGGCGAGATCGCCGCCGCCACTGTCAGCGGCGCCCTCACCCTGGACGACGCGGCCCGGCTGATCGCCGTACGAAGCGCCGCCCTCGGCACGCTGGCAGGCCGCGGCGGCGGCATGCTCACCGTGTCCCTGCCCGCCGACCGGGTGCGTGAAGATCTCGCCGCATACCCGGGGTTGAGTGTGGCGGCCGTCAACTCCCCCGGCATGACCGTGGTCGCCGGAGACGGCGCCGCCCTCGACGCACTGGCCGCGCGGTACGGCGAGGACGTCCGTACCCGGCGCGTCCCGGTCGCCTACGCCTCGCACAGCCCGCACGTCGACGCCGTACGCGACACCCTGCCGGCCGAGCTCGACGGGATCGCGCCGCGCGCGGGCAGCGTGCCGCTGCACTCCACCGTGACCGCCACGGCGCTCGACGGCGCCGAGCTCGACGTCGCCTACTGGTACCGCAACCTGCGGGAACCCGTGCGGTTCGAGCCCGCCGTACGGGCCCTGCTCGACGCGGGGCACGAGCTGTTCATCGAGATGAGCCCGCACCCCGTGCTCTCGCTCGCGGTCCAGCAGACCGCGGAGGCCGCGGACCTGCCGGTCGCCGCACTGGGCACACTGCGCCGCGACGAGGGCGGCCCGGAGCGACTGCTGCTCGCGTTCGGCGAGGCGTTCTGCCACGGCGCGGAGGTGGACTGGTCCGCCGTCCTGCCCGCCGGCACCGCCCGTACCGCCCGCGCCGAGCTGCCGACCTACGCCTTCCAGCGGCGCCGCCACTGGATCTCCGGTCAGCCCGGCACCGCCCGGACCCTGCCGTCGGCCGGCACCGCGACGGCACCACGGAACCCGGCGCTCCCGGAGGACGCCGCGGACGGACCCGAGTCCGAGCCGAACCGCCCGCTGACCGGCCCCGCCGCCCTGGAGCTGGTCCGGGCACACACCGCCGCCGTCCTCGGCTACGACTCCGCCGCCGAGATCGAGCCACGGCGGACCTTCAAGGAACTGGGCATCGACTCGGTCATGGTCGTCGCGCTGCGCAACCGGCTCGTCAGCGCCACCGGACGCAAGCTCCCCACCACCGTGGTGTACGACCACCCCAGCCCCGCCGAGCTGGCCGCCCTGCTCGCCGACGCCCAGCACGACGCGGCGGCCCCCGAGGCCCGCTCCGAACAGGACGACGATCCGATCGTGATCGTCGGCATGGGGTGCCGCTTCCCGGGCGGGGTGGACTCCCCCGAGGCGCTGTGGCAGGTCGTCGCCGAGCAGCGCGACGTGATCTCGGGCTTCCCGTCCGACCGCGGCTGGGACCTCGACGGCCTCTACCACCCGGACCCCGCCCACGTGGGCACCACCTATGTGCGTAACGGCGGCTTCCTCGAAGACGCCGCCGAGTTCGACGCCGAACTGTTCGGGATCTCGCCGCGTGAGGCCTTGGCGATGGACCCCCAGCAGCGCGCCTTCCTCGAAACCTGCTGGGAGGCCCTGGAGCGGGCCGGTATCGCCCCGGACTCCCTGCGCGGCACCCAGGCAGGGGTGTTCGCCGGTGTCATGGCCCAGGAGTACGGTCCGCGGCTGGGTGAGGCGGGTGCGGGCGCCGCCGGGTTCGGGCTGACGGGAACCACGTCGAGTGTCGCCTCGGGCCGGGTGGCGTACACCCTGGGCTTACAGGGCCCTGCGCTGACGGTCGACACCGCTTGTTCGTCGTCCCTGGTCGCACTGCACCTGGCCGTACGTGCGCTGCGGTCCGGGGAATGCTCGCTCGCCCTCGCGGGTGGTGTGACCGTGATGTCGACACCCGGCATCTTCGTGGAGTTCTCCCGCCAGCGAGGCCTCGCGGCCGACGGCCGGTGCAAGTCCTTCTCCGCCGACGCGGACGGCACCGCCTGGGCCGAGGGTGTCGGCGTCCTCGTCGTGGAGCGGTTGTCCGACGCACGACGACTCGGGCACGACGTGCTTGCGGTGGTCGCCGGTACCGCCGTCAACCAGGACGGCGCCTCCAACGGACTCACCGCACCCAGCGGACCCGCACAGGAACGAGTCATCCGCGCCGCCGTGGCCGACGCCGGAGTATCGTTCTCCGGCATCGACGCCGTCGAAGCCCACGGCACCGGCACCGTCCTCGGCGACCCCATCGAGGCACAAGCCCTCCTCGCCACCTACGGCAGCCAGCGCGACGGCCGCCCCCTGATGCTGGGATCGCTCAAGTCCAACCTCGGCCACGCCCAAGCCGCCGCCGGAGTCGGCGGCGTCATCAAGATGGTCATGGCACTGCGCCATGGCGAAGTACCCGCCTCCCTCAACGTGAGCAAGCCCAGCGAACTCGTCGACTGGGAGTCCGGCGGCGTCGAAGTACTCACCGAGGCACGCCCCTGGCCCTCCACCGAAGACAGGACCCGACGGGCCGGAGTGTCGTCGTTCGGCATCAGCGGCACCAACGCCCACGTCATCCTCGCCGAAGCACCGACAGCCGAGCCGGTCGCGTCCGGAACCGGCTCCGGAGAGGACGGCTCCGCGCCTCTGTGGGTGCTGTCCGGCCGTACCGAGCCGGCGTTGCGCGCCCAGGCCACCGCACTCGTCGACGCCCTGGACACCCTCGACGAGGGGTCCGTCCGTGACCTCGGCCGCGCCCTGGCCACCACCCGTACCGCCCTCGACCACCGCGCGGCCGTCACCGCCGAGGACCACGCCGAGGCCGTCGCGGCGCTGGCCGCTCTCGGTCGCGGTGAACCGCACTCCGCGCTGGCGCTCGGCTCGGCACGTCCCGACGACGGTCTCGCCTACCTCTTCACCGGGCAGGGCAGCCAACGCGTCGGCATGGGACGCGAGTTGTACGAGAGCGAGCCGGTCTTCGCCGACGCCCTCGACGCGGTGTGCGCCGAACTCGACGCCTGCCGCACCTCCGTGCCCGGCACACCGCCGATCCGCGAGGTGATGTTCCACGAGGCCGAGGCCCTCGACCGGACCGAGAACACCCAGTGCGCGCTCTTCGCCCTCCAGGTCGCCCTGTTCCGGCTCCTTGAGCACCGGGGCCTGGCGCCGGACGCCGTACTCGGCCACTCCATCGGTGAGTTCGCCGCTGCCCACGTCGCCGGGATCCTCACCCTGCCCGACGCCTGTGCCCTGGTCGCCGCGCGCGGTCGGCTGATGCAGGCCCTGCCGTCCGGCGGTGCGATGACGGCCGTCCAGGCGTCGCAGGACGAGGTCCGCGCCGCGGTGGAGGGCCGCGAGCACGAAGTGAGCATCGCCGCCGTCAACGGCCCCACGGCCGTCGTCGTCTCCGGTGACGTGGAGGCCGTCGAAGAGGTCGCCGCCGTGTTCGCCGGCGCCGGCCGCAAGACGCGCCGGCTCACCGTCAGTCACGCCTTCCACTCCCACCGCATGGACGGGATGCTCGACGCGTTCGCCGCCGTCACCGCGGGAATCCGGTACGCGGAGCCGCGCGTCCCCATGGTGTCCACCGTCACCGGCGGGACCGTCGACGTCACCGCCGACTACTGGGTCCGGCAGGTGCGCCGGGAAGTGCGGATGTCCGACGGTCTCGCCGCACTCCACGACCTCGGGATGCGGACCTTCCTCGAACTCGGCCCGGACGGTGTGCTGTCGGCCCTGGGCCAGGACTGTCTGGACGACGACGCGTCGGCGTTCCTCCCGGTGCTGCGCCGCGGCCGGTCCGAACGCCGCACCCTGACCTCCGCGCTCGGCACCGTGCACGTCCGGGGCCGGAGCCCGGACTGGCGGGCCGTGTTCGGCCCGGGGCCGACCCCCGGCCTGCCCACGTACGCCTTCCAGCGGGAGCGGTACTGGCTGACCGCGCAGGGCACCGAAGGACCGGCCGGTCACCCGTTGCTGGGCCCCGCCGTCGAACTCGCCGAATCCGGGCAGGCCGTACTGAGCGCCCGGCTCGGCCGCCGTACCCACTCCTGGCTCGCCGACCACGCCGTTCTGGGCTCGGTCCTGCTGCCCGGCACCGCTTTCCTCGAACTCGTCGCACGGGCGGGCTCGCAGACCGGTGCGCCGCGGGTCGCCGAACTCACCCTGCTCGCGCCGCTGGTGATCCCCGAGGAGGGCCGCACCGAGGTACAGGTCGTCGTGGCCGCGCCCGACGACGACGGACAGCGCACGGTGACCGTCCACGCCCGCACCGAGACGCCGGACGGCACCACCGAGCCGTGGACCCTGCACGCCACCGGCACCCTCGCGCCGCACGACGGAGGCCCCGCGACCGCCCCGGGCCTGCCCGCCGCCGAGGGCGAGCCACTGACCGTCGACGGCTGCTACGACGACCTGGCCGCCGCGGGCTACGCCTACGGCCCGATCTTCCGTGGCCTGCGCGCCGCGTCGCGACACGGCGCGGACCTGGTCGCCGAGGTCGCCCTGCCGACGTCCGTCACCGACGCCGGCTCCTACGGGCTGCATCCGGCGCTGCTCGACGCGGCCCTGCACCCGATCGTCATGACCGCGCTGGACGGCGGCAACCGCCGTCTGCTGCCCTTCTCCTGGCGCGGCGTGACCGTCCACCAGCCCGGCGCCCGCACCGCCCGCGTCCTGATCGGCGACACCGGGCCGGACGCGGTGTCGCTGACCCTGCTCGACGAGTCCCACGCGGTGGTCGCCGAGGTCGAGGAGCTGGTCCTGCGTCCGGTGAGCGACGACGTCGCCGTCCCGCGCTCGCTCCACCGCCTGGACTGGACGCCGGCCACGGCGGACCGGGAACCGTCCCCGTCGGCCGTCGCACTCGGCACCGCCGATCTGGGCGTCGGCCCGCAGTACGCCGACCTCGCGACCCTCGGCCAGGCCCTCACCGCGGGGCTACCCGCCCCCGCGGTGGTCTTCGCACCGCTCGCGGACCTGGCGGACCTCGGCGCGCCGACGGACTTCGTGGAAGGTTCCGCGGCCGGCGACCGGCCCGTCGTGCACCGCGCGCTCGCCCTGCTCCAGGCCTGGCTGGCCGACGACCGGCTCGCCGACTCCCGGCTGGTGCTCGTCACCCGGGCGGCCGTGGCCACGGCACCCGACGCCGATGTGGACCCCGACGCCGCGGCCGTATGGGGTCTGGCCCGCTCGGCGCAGACCGAGAACCCCGGACGGGTCGGACTCCTCGACGTGGAGTCGGCCGCCGACTGCCGTACCGCACTGCCGCTGATCGGCACGGAGCACCAACTCGCCGCACGCGAGGACGCGTTGCTGGTGCCCGTGATCGGCCGGGCGACAGCCGGCAGCACCCTGGTTCCCCCTGCCGGGGTGACCGCCTGGCGGCTGGCAGTGCGCGACCGCGGGACCCTGGACCACCTGGCGCTCGAACCCTGCCCGGAGGTCCAGGCCCCGCTCGGCGACGGCGAGATACGCATCTCGGTGCGCGCCGCGGGCGTCAACTTCCGCGATGTGCTGAACACCCTCGGCCTCTACCCCGGCGACCCCGGTCTGCTCGGCCTCGAAGGGGCCGGTGTGGTCACCGAGGTCGGGCCCGGCGTCAGCGGTCTCGGTGTCGGAGACCGGGTCATGGGCCTGTTCCCCGGGGCGTTCGGCCCGGTGGCCGTCACCGACCACCGGCGGGTCGCGGTGCTGCCCGCCGACTGGACGTTCGCCCAGGCGGCGTCCGCGCCCATCGTGTTCCTGACCGCCTACCACGCCCTGGTCGACCTCGCCGGCCTGGCCGCGGGCGAGCGCGTCCTGATCCATGCCGCCGCGGGTGGCGTCGGTATGGCGGCCGTCCAACTGGCCCGACATCTGGGAGCGGAGGTCTACGGCACGGCGGGCCCGGGCAAGTGGGACGCCCTGCGTTCCCTCGGCCTGGAAGGGGCCAATCTGGCGTCGTCGCGCACCCTGGACTTCGAGACCGCGTTCGGCGCGGCCACCGAAGGCCGCGGCATGGACGTCGTACTGAACTCCCTCGCCGGTGAGTTCGTGGACGCCTCGCTGAGGCTGCTGCCGCACGGCGGCCGCTTCGTGGAGATGGGCAAGACCGATCTACGCGAGCCGGGCGTCGTCGCTGCCGATCACCCCGGGGTGGACTACCGCTTCTTCGACCTGCTCCAGGAACCGACCGAGCGGATCGCCGAACTGCTCACCGATGTACTCACGTTGCTGTCCTCAGGGGCACTGACGCCACTGCCGCACAGCACCTGGGACGTCCGCCGGGCACCGGAGGCGTTCCGTCACGTCAGCCAGGCCCGGCACATCGGCAAGGTCGTCCTCACCCTGCCCGCGGTCCTCGATCCGGCCGGCACGGTCCTGGTCACCGGTGCCACCGGCGCCCTCGGCGGACTGGTCGCGCGGCACCTGGTCACCGAGCACGGCGCTCGCCGTCTGCTGCTTGTCAGCCGCCGCGGCCCCGACGCCCCGGATGCCAAGGAACTGGCGGCGGAACTCGCCGAGTCGGGCGCCGAGGTCACCCTCGCCGCCTGTGACACCGCCGACCGCGACGCGCTCGCGCGACTGCTGACCGGCGTACGGCTCACCGCCGTCGTCCACGCCGCAGGAGTGCTCGACGACGGCGTGATCACGGCGCTCAGCCCCGACCGCCTCGACACGGTGCTCGCCCCGAAGGCCACCGCGGCCCGCAACCTGCACGAACTGACCGCGGACCAGGACCTGGCGGCCTTCGTCCTCTTCTCCTCCGTGATGGGTGTCGTCGGCGGCGCGGGCCAGGGCAACTACGCTGCCGCCAACGCCTATCTGGACGCCCTGGCCCAGCACCGTAGGGCACAGCACCTCCCCGCGCTCTCCCTGGCCTGGGGCATGTGGGCGGACACCGCGGGACGGCCGGGAGCCGCCGGAATGGCGGGTGCCCTGTCCGAGGCCGACCGGGGACGGATCGCCCGAACCGGCCTCGCACCCATCGACCGCGCGGAGGGCCTGGCGCTGCTCGACGCGGCACTGCGCATGGACGTCGCCGCGCTCGTGCCCGCACCCTTCGACCGTGCCGCGCTCGGCGCACTCGGCGCTCAACTGCCTTCGGTGCTACGGAACCTGGCTCCGGCCGCACCGCGCCCGACCCAGGTTGCGACCGCCACCACGGCCCCGACGACCGCGACCCTGCGCGACCGGCTCGCCGCGCTGAACCCGGCCGAGCGGCAGGAACTGCTCCTGGACCTCGTCCGGGTGCAGACCGCCGCCGTACTCGGTCGTTCCTCCGCGTCCGGCATTCCCGCCGACCGGTCCTTCAAGGACATGGGCTGCGATTCGCTCACGCTCGTGGAGCTGCGCAACAGGCTGCAGACCAGCGCCGGTCTCCGGCTGCCCGCCACCTTCCTCTTCAACTACCCGACGCCGCTCGCGGTCGTGGCCCACCTGAGCACCGAACTGGCCCCGACCGACAGCGAATCCGCCGACTCCACCGGCTCCTTCGGCTCCACCCATTCCACCGGTTCCACCGACTCCACGGCCGTACCCGGTCTGATCGAACTCAACGGGCTGGAAGCGGCGCTTGCCGAACTGCCGGACGACACCCAGGACGACATCCGAGACGAGATCGTCCAACGACTCCAGGCACTGGCGGCCCGTGTACCGGCTCAGCGGACCCGGACCGACAGCAGCGATGTGACCGCGCGGGTCGAGTCGGCGTCCGTCGACGAACTGCTCGCGTTCATCGACTCCGAACTCTGACTCCACGTCCGCATCACCCGGACCCTCACCCAGCCCATCCTGTTCACCGCGCGCGGGACGCCCGGGCACGCTTCACGGGCAGCCATGCCCTGACCGCGACCGCGCGCACGCACGGATTCACGACGCCTACGGGGGCATCATCACCATGACAACACCGGACAACGACAAACTCGTCGATTACCTCAAGCGCCTCACCGTCGACCTCCACCAGTCCCGTCAGCGGGTCCGCGAGCTGGAGGCCGGCACGGACGACGATCCGATCGTGATCGTCGGCATGGGGTGCCGATTCCCGGGCGGGGTGGACTCGCCCGAAGCGCTGTGGCAGGTCGTCGCCGAGCAGCGCGACGTGATCTCCGGGCTCCCGACCGACCGGGGCTGGGACCTCGACGGCCTCTACCACCCGGACCCCGACCACTCCGGCACGTCGTACGTGCGCAACGGCGGATTCCTCCACGAGGCCGCCGAGTTCGACCCCGCGTTCTTCGGGATCTCGCCCCGTGAAGCGCTCTCGATGGACCCCCAGCAGCGGCTCCTCCTTGAGGTGTCGTGGGAGGCCCTGGAGCGGTCCGGCATCACCCCCGGATCGCTGCACGGCACGTCGACGGGCGTGTTCCTGGGTGCGATCGCCCAGGAGTACGGTCCGCGGCTGGGTGAGGCGGGTGCGGGCGCGACCGGGTTCGGGCTGACGGGAACCACGTCGAGTGTCGCCTCGGGCCGGGTGGCGTACACCCTGGGCTTACAGGGCCCTGCGCTGACGGTCGACACCGCTTGTTCGTCGTCCCTGGTCGCACTGCACCTGGCCGTACGTGCGCTGCGGTCCGGGGAATGCTCGCTCGCCCTCGCGGGTGGTGTGACCGTGATGTCGACACCCGGCATCTTCGTGGAATTCTCCCGCCAGCGAGGCCTCGCAGCCGACGGCCGGTGCAAGTCCTTCTCCGCCGACGCGGACGGTACGGCGTGGGCCGAGGGTGTCGGCGTCCTCGTCGTGGAGCGGCTCTCGGACGCACGACGACTCGGGCACAAGGTGCTGGCCGTCGTCGCCGGTACCGCCGTCAACCAGGACGGCGCCTCCAACGGACTCACCGCACCCAGCGGACCCGCACAGGAACGAGTCATCCGCGCCGCCGTGGCCGACGCCGGAGTGTCGTTCTCCGGAGTCGACGCCGTCGAGGCCCACGGCACCGGCACCGTCCTCGGCGACCCCATCGAGGCACAAGCCCTCCTCGCCACCTACGGCAGCCAGCGCGAGGGTGACCGGCCCCTGATGCTGGGATCGCTCAAGTCCAACCTCGGCCACGCCCAAGCCGCCGCCGGAGTCGGCGGCGTCATCAAGATGGTCATGGCACTACGGCAGGAAGAGCTGCCCGCCTCGCTCAACGTGAGCAAGCCCAGCGAACTCGTCGACTGGGCCGGAGGCGGCGTCGAGGTCCTGACAGACTCCCGGCCGTGGCCCGCCACCGAGGACAGGACCCGACGGGCCGGCGTCTCCTCCTTCGGCATCAGCGGCACCAACGCCCACGTCATCCTCGCCGAAGCACCGACGGCCGAGCCGGGCACCGAGGACGTCACGGAGCGTCCCGAGGCAGGCCTGCCATGGATGGTGTCGGCGCGTTCCGCCGACGCGCTCGCTCAGGCCGCCGGACGGTTGGCCGAGTACGTACGGGCGCGGCCCGAGCTCAGCACGGCCGATGTGTCCTACTCCCTGGCCACCGGCCGCTCGGTCTTCGAGGCACGGGCCTCCGTCCCTGGCACCGACGGACGGGACGGGCTCCTCGCAGGCCTCGACGCGCTCGCTTCCGGCGAGTTCGAGAGCCAGAACGACGTGTCGCCTTCCCGTGTCGTGTTCGTGTTCCCGGGGCAGGGGTCGCAGTGGGTCGGAATGGCGGTCGAGCTGCTGGACTCCTCCCCCGTCTTCGCCCGCGTCATCGAGGAGTGCGAGACAGCACTCACACCCTTCGTGGACTGGTCCCTGACCGCGGTCCTGCGCAGCCAGGACGGCGCACCCGGTCTCGACCGCGTCGACGTCGTCCAGCCCGCCTCCTGGGCCATGATGGTCGGCCTCGCCGCACTCTGGCGCGCCGCCGGCGTCCACCCGATGGCCGTCGTCGGCCACTCCCAAGGCGAAATCGCCGCCGCAGTAGTCGCCGGCGGCCTGTCCATGGAAGACGGCGCCCGCGTCGTCGCCCTCCGCTCCAAAGCACTGCGCGTACTGTCCGGTGGCGGCGGCATGGCCTGGATGAGCCTCCCCGAAACCCAGACCCAGGAAATCCTCACCGCCTGGCCCGGACACCTCTCCGTCGCAGCCGTCAACGGCCCCTCCTCCACCGTCGTCGCCGGCCGACCCGAAGCACTCGACGAACTCCTCGCCCACTGCGAGACCACCAACATCTGGGCCCGCCGCATCCCCGTCGACTACGCCTCCCACTCCGCACACGTCGACCAGATCCAAGACACCCTCGCAAACGAACTGAAGGACATCACCCCCCGCACGGGGCACATCGCCTTCCACTCCACCGTCACCGGCAGCCCACTCGACACCAGCGAACTGGACTCCGCCTACTGGTTCCGCAACCTGCGCAACAAGGTCCGCCTCACCGACGTCATCGAACAACTCGCCGCACCCGACCTCGTGTTCATCGAAGTCAGCGCACACCCCGTCCTCACCTCCGGCATCTCGGAAACCATCGGCGACACCGGCGCCGCCGTCGGCACCCTGCACCGCCACAACGGCGCACTCCACCGCTTCGTGGAATCCGCCGCCGAAGCATGGACCCACGGCACCACCATCGACTGGCCGACACTCCTGAACCCCTACCACCCCCACACCGTCGAACTCCCCTCCTACCCCTTCCAACGCCACCACTACTGGCTCGAACCCACACCCGCCGCTACCGATGCCCGCGGACTGGGTCTGGCCTCGGCAGGGCACCCGCTGCTGGGTGCCGTGGTCGAACTCGTCGAGGAGGACCGGCTGGTGTACACGGGGCGGCTCGCCCTCGACACGCAGCCGTGGCTCGCCGATCACGCCGTGCACGGCACCGTGCTGCTGCCCGGCACCGCGTTCCTCGAACTCGCGATGGCCGTGGGCGCCCGGATGGGCTGGCGGAAGCTCGCCGAACTCACCCTCCAGGCCCCGCTGGTGCTCCAGCCCGGCGAAGCCGTACAGCTCCGGGTGACCGTCGAACCGCCGACCGCGAACGGGCAGCGGGAGCTGGCCGTGCACTCCCGGCCGCAGGACGCCGACCCGGGTGCCCCCTGGACACGGCACGCCGCGGCGCTGCTCGACATCGACGAGGACACCGCGGACTTCGACCTCGTCGAGTGGCCGCCGCCCGGCGCCCACGAGATCGACGTCGAGTCCCGGTACGAGACGCTCGCGGAAGCGGGTTACGACTACGGTCCCGCCTTCCAGGGCCTGCGTGCCGCCTGGCGCTCCGGCCGTGACGTCTACGCCGAGGTGGGTCTGCCCGCCGAGCTGGACGGCACCTCGTTCGGGGTGCACCCGGCGGTGCTGGACGCGGCCCTGCACGCGGTCGGCCTGCTGCGCGAGGACGGCGGAACCGTTCTGCCCTTCTCCTGGTCCGGCGTGACCCGCTACACCGAGGGCGCGGACGCCCTGCGGGTGTGGCTCGGCGCGAGGGGCGAGGACGGGGTGACGCTGCGCGTCACCGACGGCGAGGGAAAGCCCGTACTGTCCGCGGAGTCCGTCACGATGCGGCCGTTCACCGCCGACCTCGCCGCCGGACGGACAGGCAACTCGCTGTTCCGGCTGGAGTGGCAGCCGGTCCCGGCGGCCACGGTCGACGCCGAGGTGTGTCTGGTCGCGGACCTGGCCGAGGTCCCGGACCCCGTACCCCAGCTCGTCGGTGTGCGATGTCCGGGCTCATCGCAGGACTCGCACAGCACGGGAGTCGGCCTCGCGGAGGACGCACATCAGGCGGCGAGCTGGGCGCTCGGTCTGGTCCAGGAGTGGCTGGCCGATGCCCGCTTCACCGGTTCGCGGCTGCTGGTACTGACCGACGGCGCCGCCGGCCCCGACGTCAGGAACCCCGCCCAGGCCACTGTGTGGGGCCTGATCAGGACCGCACAGTCCGAACACCCCGACCGTTTCTCCCTGTTGGACTCGGACGAGGCCCATCAGGACGGCACCGTGCCCGGGGCCGTACTCACCGACCCCCAGCTCGCCCTGCGGGTGGGCACGGTTCTCGCCCCTCGGCTGGTCCGGCACGCCACCGTCGCCGACCCGGCCGGTTCCACCCGGCTCGATCCGGAAGGCACCGTGCTCATCACCGGCGGAACCGGGGTGCTCGGCGCGTCGGTCGCGCGGCACCTGGTCACCGAGCACGGTGCTCGCCGTCTTCTCCTCGTCAGCCGTCGCGGCGCCGACGCGCCCGGCGCCGAGGAACTCTCCGCCGAACTGGCCACGTTGGGGGCGGAGGTCGTACTCGCCGCCTGCGACACCGCCGACCGCGACGCGCTCGCCCAGCTGCTGGCCGACGTACGGCTCACCGCCGTCGTCCACACCGCGGGCCTCCTGGACGACGGCGTGGTCGAGACGATGACCGCGGACCGGCTCACCGCGGTACTGCGCCCCAAGGTGGACGCCGCCGCGCACCTCGACGAACTGACCGCGGACCAGGACCTCGCCGCGTTCGTCCTGTTCTCCTCGGTGGCGGGCGTGCTCGGAAACCCGGGCCAGGCCAACTACGCCGCGGGCAACGTCTTCCTCGACGCGCTCGCCGCCCGCCGTCGCGACGCCGGCCTCCCCGCGACCTCGCTCGCCTGGGGCCTGTGGGCCGAACGCACCGGCCTCACCGGCCACTTGGACGATGGCACCCTGTCGACCCGAGGCATCGCCCCGCTCTCCACGGAGCAGGGGCTCGAACTCCTCGACCGGGCGCTCGCCGACGACCGGGCCATGCTCGTGCCGGCCCGCCTCGACCCGGCCGCGCTGCGCACCGACGCGCTCAACGGAACCATGTCCCCGGTCCTGCGCTCGCTGGTACGGGTCCCGCAGCGGCGCCCCGGCGAGTCCGGCCTGCGCCGCAGGCTCGGCCGGATGTCCGAGGAGGAGGGCAGCCGCCTGCTGCTCGACCTCGTACGCACCCAGCTCGCCGCCGTCATCGGCAGCGACTCGTCGGACGGGATCGATCCGGACCAGCCGTTCAAGAGCTTCGGCGTCGACTCGCTCCTCGCGGTGCAGCTGCGCAACCGCCTCAACTCCGCCACGGGCCTGCGCCTTCCGGCCACCCTCGTCTTCGACCACCCCACGCCGGCCGCCGTCGTCGACTTCACGCTCGCGCTCGCGCGGGAACGTGCCGAGAGCGCCGCCCCTCAGCCCGCCGGCTCCGTCGCCCCACGTACGGACCGCACCGACCGTGCGGACGACGATCCGATCGTGATCGTCGGCATGGGGTGCCGATTCCCGGGCGGGGTGGACTCGCCCGAGGCGCTGTGGCAGGTCGTCGCCGAGCAGCGCGACGTCATATCGGGCTTCCCCACCGACCGGGGCTGGGACCTCGACGGGCTCTACCACCCGGACCCGGACCACTCCGGCACGTCGTATGTGCGCACCGGCGGATTCCTCCACGAGGCCGCCGAGTTCGACCCCGCGTTCTTCGGGATCTCGCCGCGCGAGGCACTGGCGATGGACCCCCAGCAGCGGCTCCTCCTTGAGGTGTCGTGGGAGGCCCTGGAGCGGTCCGGCATCGCACCCGGATCGCTGCACGGCAGCGACACCGGTGTGTTCGCCGGGGTGATGTACCACGACTACGGCGGTGGCGGCCGGCTTCCGGAGGAGGCCGAAGGCCACTTCCTGACCGGCACCGCCGGCAGCGTCGCCACCGGCCGGGTGGCGTACACGCTGGGCCTGCAGGGCCCTGCCCTGACGGTGGACACGGCCTGCTCGTCGTCCCTGGTCGCACTGCACCTGGCCGTACGTGCCCTGCGGTCCGGCGAATGCTCGCTCGCCCTCGCCGGCGGCGCCGCGGTGATGTCCACCCCCAACACCTTCATCGAGTTCTCGCGTCAGCGGGGTCTCGCGGCCGACGGTCGCATCAAGTCGTTCTCCGCCGATGCGGACGGTACGGCGTGGGCGGAGGGTGTCGGCGTCCTCGTCGTGGAGCGGCTCTCGGACGCACGACGACTCGGGCACGACGTGCTTGCGGTGGTCGCCGGTACCGCCGTCAACCAGGACGGCGCCTCCAACGGACTCACCGCACCCAGCGGACCCGCACAGGAACGAGTCATCCGCGCCGCCGTGGCCGACGCCGGAGTGTCGTTCTCCGGAGTCGACGCCGTCGAGGCCCACGGCACCGGCACCGTCCTCGGCGACCCGATCGAGGCACAAGCCCTCCTCGCCACCTACGGCAGCCAGCGCGAGGGTGACCGGCCCCTGATGCTGGGATCGCTCAAGTCCAACCTCGGCCACGCCCAAGCCGCCGCCGGAGTCGGCGGCGTCATCAAGATGGTCATGGCACTGCGCCATGGCGAAGTACCCGCCTCCCTCAACGTGAGCAAGCCCAGCGAACTCGTCGACTGGGAGTCCGGCGGCGTCGAAGTACTCACCGAGGCACGCCCCTGGCCTGCCACGGAAGGGAGGGTCCGACGGGCCGGCGTCTCCTCGTTCGGCATCAGCGGCACCAACGCCCACGTCATCCTCGCCGAAGCACCGACGGCCGAGCCGGGCACCGAGGACGTCACGGAGCGTCCCGAGGCAGGCCTGCCATGGATGGTGTCGGCGCGATCGGCCGACGCGCTGGCCGAGGCCGCGGGCCGGTTGGCCGAGTACGTACGGGCGCGGCCCGAGCTCAGCACGGCCGATGTGGCGTTCTCGCTGGCCGCGAACCGTTCCGCCTTCGAGTCCCGGGCCATGGTCCCCGCCGCCGAAGGACGGGACGGACTCCTCGCGGGCCTCGACGCACTCGCCTCCCGCGAGGTCGACGCGGTCGCCGCGGCCGTCTCCGGTGCGAAGCCGGGGCGCGCCTCGGGTGCTTCTGTCGTGTTCGTGTTCCCGGGGCAGGGGTCGCAGTGGGTCGGAATGGCGGTCGAGCTGCTGGACTCCTCCCCCGTCTTCGCCCGCGTCATCGAGGAGTGCGAGACAGCACTCACACCCTTCGTGGACTGGTCCCTGACCGCGGTCCTGCGCAGCCAGGACGGCGCACCCGGTCTCGACCGCGTCGACGTCGTCCAGCCCGCCTCCTGGGCCATGATGGTCGGCCTCGCCGCACTCTGGCGCGCCGCCGGCGTCCACCCGATGGCCGTCGTCGGCCACTCCCAAGGCGAAATCGCCGCCGCAGTAGTCGCCGGCGGCCTGTCCATGGAAGACGGCGCCCGCGTCGTCGCCCTCCGCTCCAAAGCACTGCGCGTACTGTCCGGTGGCGGCGGCATGGCCTGGATGAGCCTCCCCGAAACCCAGACCCAGGAAATCCTCACCGCCTGGCCCGGACACCTCTCCGTCGCAGCCGTCAACGGCCCCTCCTCCACCGTCGTCGCCGGCCGACCCGAAGCACTCGACGAACTCCTCGCCCACTGCGAGACCACCAACATCTGGGCCCGCCGCATCCCCGTCGACTACGCCTCCCACTCCGCACACGTCGACCAGATCCAAGACACCCTCGCAAACGAACTGAAGGACATCACCCCCCGCACGGGGCACATCGCCTTCCACTCCACCGTCACCGGCAGCCCACTCGACACCAGCGAACTGGACTCCGCCTACTGGTTCCGCAACCTGCGCAACAAGGTCCGCCTCACCGACGTCATCGAACAACTCGCCGCACCCGACCTCGTGTTCATCGAAGTCAGCGCACACCCCGTCCTCACCTCCGGCATCTCGGAAACCATCGGCGACACCGGCGCCGCCGTCGGCACCCTGCACCGCCACAACGGCGCACTCCACCGCTTCGTGGAATCCGCCGCCGAAGCATGGACCCACGGCACCACCATCGACTGGCCGACACTCCTGAACCCCTACCACCCCCACACCGTCGAACTCCCCTCCTACCCCTTCCAACGCCACCACTACTGGCTCGAACCCACACCCGTCACAGCGGCCCCCGCCGGCGCGCCGCGATCGGTGGTGCCGGCCGCCGAGTCCGAAAGCCTGTTGGGCGCACGACTGCCGTCGTCGCCGCTCGCAGAGGCGCAGTTCTCCCCGCGACTCGACGCGTCGGCGCACCCCTGCCTCGACGACTTCGTGGTCGGCGGTCGGCCGGTGGTCAGCGCCGGCGTGTTCGTGGAGTCGCTGATCGAAGCGGTCACCGAGCTCGTCGGGCCGGGACCGGTGTCCGTCGAGGACCTGGAACTGCCCGTCGATCTGGCGCTCGCGCCGGCCATCACCGAGCGTGCGGCTCAACTCACCGTCAATGGAACCCAGTTCGACTACTACGCGCAGGACTCGGCCGGTGGTTGGCAGCTGCACGCGCGGGCCCGGGTCCAGTCGGGCGCGGCGGCCGCGCCGACGGTGGCGCTCGCGGCGGGTGGGTCAGGCCGCGAGCTGACCGGCGACGAGTTGTACCGGCTGCTGTGGCAGCGGGCCCTGTATCTGGGCTCCGCCGCCCGCTGGGTGGAGCGGATCAGGCTCGGCCGGGGCGAGGCCACCGCCGAGATCCGGCCCGCCGTGCCCGGTGAGGCAGAGCCCTATGTGATACACCCCGGACTCGTCGACGCGATGTTCCAGACCGCGCTGGCCTGCTTCCCCACGGACGGCCCGGCCCTCGTGCCGGTCGGTCTCGACCGCTTCGTGCACTACGACCGCGGCGGTCCGCTCGACGGGCTCCGATGTCACGCCGAACTGTTCGACGGCGGTACCCGGGCACGTATCCGGCTCGTCTCGGCGAACGGCCGGCTGGTCGCCGAGGCCGACGGCGTGCGCTTCACCCCCGTCCCGACCCGGCCGGTGGCGGAACCCGAGACGGCACAGGCACCCACGGCGCAAGCCGTACCCGAGGCTGTACGGGCGCCCGCTCCGGCACCCGAGCCGCGCCCGCGCGTCGCGGCCCCGGCGGCCACCACCACGGCCCCGGCATCGGCATCGGCATCCGCAACCGACCTGACGCCCGCCATCGCACCCGAGGCAGTCGGGGCCTTCGTGACCCGCACGGTCGCCCGGGCGATGGGCACCACGGCGGCCCGGCTCGACGCCCGGCAGTCGTTGCAGGCGCTCGGTCTGGACTCGCTGATCGCGATGAGGATCCGGACGACGCTGAACAAGGAGTTCGACGTCCTGCTGCCGATGACGGCGTTCCTCAACGGCCGCAGCACAGACGACCTCGCCGAGGACGTACTGTCCGCCCTCGGGTCCGAAACCGACACCGACACCAGCTCCGGCACTGACACTGAAACCGGCACTGACTCCGGCACCGGCACCGGCACCGGCACCGGCACCGAAGCGGAACAAGAGGCGGAGACCCCGCAGGCATCCGGCGACGCAGCCACCACCGCCGACGGGGACGACGCGGAGCGCTACGAGCCGTTCGGTCTGACCGACCTCCAGCAGGCGTATCTCGTCGGCCGTGGCGACGCCTTCGAACTCGGCAACACCTCCACCTACTTCCAGATCGAGATCGACCTGGAGAACGTGGACCTGGACCGGCTCGGCTCGTCCTTCCGGGCGATGATCGAACGCCACGACATGCTGCGGGCGGTCTTCACCCCCGAGGGCGAGCAGCGCGTGCGGCGCGATGTCCCGGCCTATGTGATCCGTGAGACCGACGTCTCCGCCCTGGATCCGGCCGCGCGCGAGGCCGAACTGACCGCGGTGCACGAGGAGATGCGGCATCAGGTCTTCGACACCTCCCGCTGGCCGCTGTTCGACGTGCGGGTGACCCGGATCGACGACCGGGTGATCCGGCTGCACGCCGGGTTCGACGCCCTGATCATCGACGGTTTCAGTACGTCGATCCTGTTCAAGGAGTGGGCCGCGCGGTACCGCGGTGAGACGCTGCCCGAACTGAGCCTGCGTTACCGGGACTACGTCCGGGAGGCCCGCGCCCTTGAGGGTGGAGCCGAGTACGACCGGGCGCTCGCCTACTGGCGGGATCGGCTCGACACCCTGCCGCCCGCGCCCCAACTGCCGCTGGCCGTCGATCCGTCGAGCCTGGACCGGCCGGTGTTCAACCACCGTGGCGCGACGCTGCCGAAGGAGGACTGGGACCGGTTCAAGCAGCACGCCGCGACAGCCGGGGTCAGCCCCTCCGCGGCCCTGTGCACCGCGTACGCGCAGGTGATCGCGGAGTGGAGCGCCACTCCCGACTTCTCGCTGAACCTGCTCTACTTCAACCGGCTGCCGTTGCATCCGCAGGTCGGTGACGTCATCGGCCAGTTCTCCACGACCCTGATGTTGGAGATCCGTGACTCGGCCGGCGACGCGTTCGCCGCTCGCGCCGCCGACGTGCAGAACCGGCTGTGGAGCGACATGGAGCACAGTCAGGTCAGTGGTGTGCAGGTGCTCAGGGAGCTGAACCGGGCCCGGGGCGCCTCGATGCGGGCCGCCGCGCCGGTCGTCTTCACCAGCCTGGTCAACCTCGGGGGGCAGCAGGACGCCGAGCAGGGCGGAGTGGTGCGGTACCTGGCCGGGATCGGTGAGAACGGCCGCCAGGTGAGCAGCTCGGTCCGCACCCCGCAGGTGTGGCTCGACCACCAGGTGGTCGAGGAGGCCGGTGAACTCCACCTGAACTGGGACGTGATCGAGGAACTGTTCCCGGCGGGCTGCGTCGACGCGATGTTCGCCGCCTACCAGGGGACGCTGCGGGACCTGTCCCGTGACCCGGAGGCCTGGCAGCGGCCCAGGCCCGCCCTCGTACCGGCCGCCGACCTGGATGTACGGGACGAGGCCAACGCCACCGACGGGCCCGTACCGGAGGGGCTGCTGCACGACGCGGTCCTCGCCCGGGCCGCGGCCACGCCCGACGCGCCCGCGGTCATCTCGCGAGCGCTGACCCTGACGTACGGGGAGCTCGACCGCAGGTCGCACCAGGTGGGGCAGCGGCTGCGCGCTCAGGGTGCCGGTCCCGGTGACCTGGTGGCGATCGTCATGGACAAGGGCTGGGAGCAGGTCGTGGCGGCTCTCGGCATCCTGCGGGCCGGGGCGGCGTACGTCCCGATCGACGCCCGGGTGCCCGCCGAGCGGCTGCACGTGCTCCTTGAGAGCGCCGGGATCGGCCGCGTCGTCACCCAGCCGTGGGTGGACGACACGGCCGACTGGCCGCAGGGCGTGGCCAGGACCGTGGTGCGGGCCGACGACGAGGGTGGGGAGGGAGAGGCGGAGCCGCTCGGCCCGTCCGGCGCCAAGGCCACGGACCTCGCCTACGTGATCTTCACCTCGGGCTCCACGGGGCTGCCCAAGGGCGTGATGATCGAGCACGGCGCGGCCCTGAACACGGTGGTCGACGTCAACGAGCGTTACGGCGTCACAGCGGCGGACCGGGCACTCGGACTGTCCGCGATGCACTTCGACCTGTCGGTCTACGACGTGTTCGGCCTGCTGTCGGTGGGCGGCGCGCTCGTGCTGCCCGAACCGTCCGCGCACCGCGAGCCCGCCCGCTGGGCGGAGCTGGTCACCGAGCACGGGGTGACGATCTGGAACAGCGTGCCCGCGCTGATGGAGATGTTCACCGAGCACGCCCTCGCGAACCGGCTCACCGGGCTGCCGCTGCGGCTGGTCATGATGAGCGGGGACTGGATCCCGGTGACGCTGCCGGGCCGGATCCGACTGCTGCTGCCGGACGCCGGGTTGTGGAGCCTCGGCGGCGCCACCGAGGCGTCGATCTGGTCGATCCTGCACCCCATCGGGGAGGTCAGGGACGACTGCGTGAGCATTCCCTACGGCAAGGCGATGCGTAACCAGCGCTTCCATGTGCTCGACAGCGCGATGCGGCCCTGTCCCGTGTGGGTGCCGGGCGACCTCTACATCGCCGGGGTCGGTCTGGCCCGCGGCTATCTGAACGACGAGGCCAAGACCCGTGCCGCGTTCCTGCACCACCCGGTCACCGGCGAACGTCTCTACCGCACGGGCGATCTGGGGCGATTCCTGCCGGACGGCACCATCGAGTTCCTCGGCCGGCAGGACTCCCAGGTCAAGATCCAGGGCTACCGCATCGAGCTGGGCGAGGTGGAAGCCGCGCTCACCCAGTGCGAGGGGGTACGGGCCGCCGCGGTCGTCGCGGCGGGCGAGCAGCACGGACCCAAGCGGTTGATCGCCTACGTCGTCCTCGACGACGGCCGGGACGACAGTGAGCAGCGGATCACCGAGGCGCTGCGCAAGCAGGTCCCGCAGCATCTGGTGCCGCAGCGCATCCTGGTCCTGGACGAACTGCCGCTCAGCGACAACGGGAAGGTCAACCGGGCGGCGCTGCCCGCGCCCGACGAGATCGGGGTCGAAGGCGCCGGGTTCGTCGCGCCCCGCGACGACGTGGAGCGCCGGCTCGCCGACATCTGGGCGGAGTTCTTCGGTGTGACCGAGATCGGGGTGACGGCGAGCTTCTTCGACCTCGGCGGGGACTCCCTGCTCGCGGTGCGGCTGATGGCCAGGATCGCCCGCGGTCTGGGCCGCAGCCTGCCGCTGTCCACCCTCTTCGCCCGGCCGACCATCGAACTGCTCGCCCGGGCGGTCCGGGAGGCCGGAAGCGGCGAGGAGGGCCGCAGGGCGCTGGTGCCGGTACGCACGACCGGCTGGCGGACTCCGCTGGTGTTCGTCCATCCGGTCGGCGGTGACGTGCTCTGTTACGCGGAGCTCGCCGAACTCCTCGGCCACGACCAGCCGTTCTACGCCCTGCAGCTGCCGGACACGGAGCTGCTCGACGTCGAGGACATGGCCGCCCACTATGTCGCGGCGGTCCGCGAGGCGCTGCCCGAAGGCCCGTACAGGCTCGGGGGCTGGTCGATGGGCGGGGTGATCGCCCTGGAGATGGCGGCCCAGCTCACCGCGGCGGGCGCCGAGGTGGACCTCCTGGCCGTGGTCGATCTGATGGAGCAGCCCGGTCCGGCCGGGGGCGCGCCCGTCTCCGACGAGGTGCTGCTGTCCTGGTTCGCCCGGGACCTGGCGGGTCTGGCCGGAGTGGACTGGGTACTGGCCCCGGGGGTGTTCGACGGGCGCCCGCCGGTGGAGGTGCTGCACGCCGAGGCCCGTGCCGCGGGGGCGTTGTCCGAGGACATCGACCTCGACACGCTGAGTTCCATCGTCGGCCGGTTCCAGAGCAACTACCGGGCCCTCCTGCGGTACGCGCCCAGCGGCTTCGCCGGGCGGGTGCTGTCGCTGCGGGCCGCCGACGGCGGTGCGACGGTCGAGACCGCGTCCCGCTGGATGGAGTACTTCCCCGGCGACGCCACCCTCGTCGACGTCCCCGGCGACCACTACACGGTGATGCGGGGCGAGCGGCTGCGCGTCCTGGCCGCCGAGCTGAGCCGGGCGCTCGACGCCCACTGACCCGAACCGGCCGGACCGCCGCTCCGGCGGCCCGGCCGGTCCACCCGGACCTGGACCCCGCGGGTGCCGCGGGGTCCAGGTCCGAGAAGTGAGGACATTCGGTATGCGAATTGATCAGGCCGACCCGAAGGGCCGGCAGGCGGACGAGCCGAGGGGCGCGCTGCCGGCCACCGTGCCGGTCGCCGTCGTCGGAGCGGGCCAGTCCGGCCTCGCCGCCGCGTACCACCTGCGGCAGGCCGGCGTACGGTGCGTGCTGCTCGACGCGGGGAGCGAGGTCGGCGAGACGTGGGAGCGGCGCTGGGACTCACTGAGGTTGTTCACGTCCGCGCAGTTCTCCGGGCTGCCCGGCCTGCCCTTCCCCGGCGACGCCGGGCACTACCCCGGCAAGGACGAGGTGGTGGCGTATCTGCGGGACTACGCCGAGCGGTTCGACCTCCCGGTGCTGACCGGCCACCGGGTGCTGTCGGTACGCGGGGACGGTGACGGCTATCTGCTGAGCACCACGCACGGTGAATGCCGGGCCGAGCAGATCGTGATCGCGACCGGGGCGTTCGGCGTCCCCCGCCTGCCGGAGTTCGCGGCCGGGCTGAGCCCGGACGTGCCCACCCTGCACACCAGCGCGTACGAAGGCCCCGCGCAGGTGGCGCCCGGCACCGTGGTGGTCGTCGGGGACGGCAACTCCGGTCGTCAGATAGCCGCCGAGCTGTCCACGACCCACAGTGTGGTGCTGAGTTGCGGCGAGGCCGTCTCACCGCCCCTGCCGCAGACCGTCGTCGGACGGGACATGTTCTGGTGGATGAGCGTCCTCGGCGTGATGCGTCTGCCGGTGAACATGCAGGCGCCCGACCCGGTCGTCGGCGACCGCGTCCCGGAGCTGGTCGCGGCGGGCGGGATCCGTACGGTGGGCCGGATCACGGCTGCCGAGGGCGCCGAGCTGCTGGTCGCGGACGGCGAACGCGTCAAGCCGTCCACGGTGATCTGGGCGACCGGCTACGCCACGGACTGGAGCTGGCTCGACCCGGAGATGCTCGACGACGCCGGACAACCCCGGCACACCGAGGGCATCGGGGCGCTGCCCGGCAGCTACTACCTGGGGCTCTACCGGATGCGTACCCGCGGCTCGGCGCTGATCGGCTTCGTCGGCCGGGACGCCGAACACGTCGCGGCGGCGATCACCACCACCGCCCGCGGCACCACGACCGCTCCTCCCACGACTGAAGGCCGGGCGTCATGACCAGTGCCACCGACACCGAACTCGATGTGCTGGGAGCGCTGTTGGCGTTCGACTTCATCGGGTTCGCGCAGAAGTCCGCCGCCCTCGACCCCGCGGACCCGCACTACGGGCAGGCGGTGGGCGCCGCCTTCGGTCTCGCGGCCCGTCGTCGCTTCCCGCGGGGCGCGACACCTGAGGGGATCGGCGGCTACGTCGCGGAGGTCCTCGGCTCGCTGGACGCGGGCGCGGAGGACTTCGACCCGGCGTTCCTCGAAGGGCTGATCGCCGACGGCCTGCACGGCACGGCGCCCGGCGGGGAGCACCCGGATCCCGAGACGACGATCCAGGCCCGTCTGGTGCTGACCCTCCGACTGGTACGGGAGCTGGGCCTCGACCCCGACCAGCAGCGGGAGCTGCTGGCCGAGGCGGCGAGCCGACTGGCGGCCTGAGGCACCGGGGCCGAGAGCGGCGCCCGGGACGGTCCTGGTACTCCGGGCCGTACGGGCGCCGCTCCGTCGTTCACTCCTGCGGCGACGGCCCGGACTCCGTGGGCGCCTGTACGTCGGGGGCGCCGGGGACGCGGATGTCCAGCGCGTCCTGCGCGTACAGCGTCCGTACCGCCCGCTTGTCGTACTTGCCGACGCTGGTCTTGGGCACCGCGTCCACGAACGACCACCGCTCCGGTATCCACCAGCGGGCCACCCGCCCGGTGAGGAAATCCCGCAGCTCGTCCACGCCGGTCCCGGTGCCCGGCACCCACGACACGACGGCCAGGGGTCGTTCCTCCCAACGCGGGTCGGGTACGCCGACCACGACCGCCTCAAGGACCGCGGGGTGCTCGATGATCGCGTTCTCCAGCTCGATGGTGGAGATCCACTCGCCGCCGCTCTTGATGCCGTCCTTGAGCCGATCGCTGACCACCACCCAGCCACCCGGCTCGATGACCCCCAGGTCGCCGGTGCGGAGCCAGCCCTCGTGGAACTTCTCCGCGGAGTCCTCGGTGTTGTAGTACGACCCGGTGACCCAGGGCCCGCGCAGCTCCAGTTCGCCCACCGAGGTTCCGTCCCAGGGCTGTTCGCTGCCGTCCTCCGCGATCAGCCGTACTTCGACGTACGGCATCACGCGGCCGCTCTTGGCCAGCCAGCCGACCTCCTCCTCGTCGGGCGTGCCGTGCGGGGGGACCGCGAAGGTGGCCAGGGGGCTGGTCTCGGTCAGTCCCCAGCCCTGTGTCAGGCGGACCCCGTAGCGGTCCTTGAGCCGCTCCAGGAGGGCGCGCGGCGGGGTCGCGCCGCCGCAGCCCGCGAGCCGTACGCTGCTCAGGTCCAGCGGGTGCTGCTCGCCGTGGTGGACCAGGCTGTTCCAGATCGTGCAGATCGCGGCGACCGCGGTGGGCCGCTCCTCGTTGATGATCCGGGCCAGGTCCGGGGTGTGCAGCTGTCGGCCGTTCATGATCAGGTCGGAGCCGGCCAGCCAGGCGGAGTACGGCCAGCCCCAGGCGTTGGCGTGGAACATCGGCACGATCGGCAGGACGCGGTCGCCGTCGTGCATCGCGAATCCGGAGCCGCCCGAGACGCCGAGGGTGTGCAGGGTGATCGAGCGATGGCTGTAGGCCACGCCCTTGGGGTCCCCGGTGGTGCCGGTCGTGTAGCAGAGCGCCGCCGCTTCCCGCTCGTCCAGGTCGGGCCAGACGAAGCCGGGCCGCTCGGCCGCGAGGAGGTCGTCCCAGCGGTGCACGGCGATGTGCGCGGGCAGGTCGACCTCCGGCGCACCGCCGATGACGACCACGTGGCGTACGCTGCCGAGCCGGTCCCGCAGGGGGACGAGCATGTCCTGGAGGGTCGAGTCGACCAGGAGGACGGCGTCCTCGGCGTGCTCGACGATGTAGCCCAACTGGTCCGGGTGGAGGCGCAGGTTGAGCGTGTGCAGTACGGCACCCATGCTCGGTACGGCGAGATAGGCCACCAGGTGTTCGGGGGTGTTCCACGCCAGGGTGGCGACGCGCTCGCCGAGCTGCACGCCCAACCCGGCCAACGCGGCGGCGAGTTGCTCGGCCTGCTCGGCGATGCCGGCGAAGGTCTGTAAGGACCGTGCGGTCGACCCGTCGGCACATCGGATCACCCGGCTGTCCGCGTAGACGCGTTGGCCGTGGGCGAGGAGGTCACGGACCAGCAGCTCGCGGTCCTGCATCGTGCTCTTCATGGTGCGGCCCCTTGGAGGTTGCGTCGCCGGAAGGACGAAGCCGGCCCCGAGGACGGAGCCGGCTCCGGGGGTGGGTGACGGGATCAGCCCAGGTACTGGATGTCCCCCACCAGCGTGGCGCTGACATGATCGTGGTCGAGGAGGTTGACCCGGGCGTTCATCTTGCCGCTGCCGGCCACCATCGCGTAGTTGCCGGTGCCGCCGGTGATCTTGAACGTGCCGGTCGGGTAGACCAGGGTCGCCGTGGTCAGCGGCGCGGTGAGCGCGTAGCTGAGGTTGAGCTTGTCACCGTCGGCCTCGGTGAGCGTCAGCGTCCCCTTGATGTCGTACTTGCCGGGGATGGTCGCGGTACACACCACCTCGGTCTGTGCCCAGGTGGCGCTGCCGATCGGCTTGCCCGTGGCGGTCCCCGTACCGACCACGTTGTATCCGTTGCAGCCCACGGTGTCCGGATGCGCGGTCGCGACCACGCCGAAGTTCGAGGCGATGTCGACGGTGGGCAGCCACGTTTCGGCGACCACGGACGCGCGGTCCGTCTCGGTGGCGAACGTGACGCCGGCCGTACCGCCGGTTATCAGTACCGCCGCGGCCGCCGCGCCTGCCGCGCGCGCAAGCCAGCGGTGTGCGAGTGTTGCCATCTTCTCCCCCGGAATGATGCAGAAATTGCCCAACTACGCCTATATGAAGGCCTGTTGAGGACAGCTTCCCCGATCGAAAGCCCTTCCGTCGAGGCATTCCGGCTTTTCCTTCCGGGAGGGTCGGATTCCGAAACGTGCCCTCCCCACGTATCCGCGGCCGCCCCGCGCGGGGGCGCCGATCAGCCGAGCTGGCGGCGTACGAGCTCGTGGAACGGGCCGCTCGTGTCGGCGAGCAGCTCGGCGGGCGGGCCCTGCTGGGCGACCCTCCCCTCCGCCATGACGATCACCCGGTCGGCGTCCATGACCGTGGACAGCCTGTGGGCGATCACGACACGGGTGGAGCGCAGCGTGCGCGTCGAGTCGATGACCACGCGCTGGGCCTCGTTGTCCAGGGCGCTGGTGGCCTCGTCGAGGAAGAGGATGCGCGGCTTGCGGATGAGGGCCTGAGCGATCATCAGCCGCTGGCGCTGACCGCCCGAGACGGTGCCGCCGCCGTCGGACAGCATGGTGTGCATGCCCATGGGCATGGCCTTGATGTCCTCGGCGAGACCGGCCATGGCGGCCGCCTCCCACGCCTCCTCCGGCGGGTACGGCTCGGCGCCGCGGATGCAGTCGAGGATCGAGCCGGAGAACGGCTGCGCGTTCTGCAGGACGACGCCGCACTGACGGCGCACGGCCGCCCGGTCGAGCGCCGCCAGATCCTGCCCGTCGTACAGCACGCTGCCCGCGACCGGCCGGTCGAAGCCGATGAGCAGCCGGAGGAGGGTCGACTTGCCGCAGCCGCTGGCCCCGACGATCGCGACGAACTCACCCGGCCGCACCCGCACCGACACGTCGTCCAGGACCAGCGGACCGTCCTCGGTGTACCGGTAGGACAGGTTCCGTGCCTCGACTCCCCCGGCGAGCACACCCGGTCGCGTGCTGGAGCCGCGTATCTCGGGGGTCTCCTCGAAGACCGGCCTGATCTGCTCGAACATCGGTTGTACGGCGGCGGCCGAGATGAGCGCGCCGGTCAGCTGGGTGACCGAGGACAGCAGGATCGTCACGGCGGTGCTGAAGGTGAGGAACTCACCGGCGGACATGCTGCCCCGGGCCGGGCCGGCCAGCAGCATGAACATCACGAGCATGCACAGGGGCCCACAGACCGCGTTGAGGACCGTGATCACGTTCTTGATCCGGCCGATCCGCTGCTGCAGTTCCCGGGTGCGGGCGAACTCCCGCGCCCAGGCCGCGTAGGCGAAGCTCTCGGCCGCGGCCACCCGCAGCTTGGGCAGCCCTCGCAGGGTCTGGAACGCCTGGTTGTCGAGCTTGTTGCCGAGCCTGAGCAGCTGCCGCTGGTACCGCAGCTGCCAGAGTCCGAGCCCCAGGAAGAGCGCGGCGATGACGAGCAGCATGGCGAGCGCGGCCATGGCCAGCGGCACGCTGTAGAAGAGCAGCAGGACGAGGTTCATCGTGCCGACGGTGCCCGCCTGCAGACAGACCGAGCCGATGCCGGACAGCACGCTGCGGATGGAGCTGATCCCCATGGCCGCGCTCGCCAGTTCACCGGTGGAGCTGCCGGCGAAGAACGTCACCGGCAGCCTCAGCAGCCGGTCCCAGACGGCCGGCTGCAGGGTGGCCTCGATACGGCCCTCCATCCGCAGGATCGCCATGTTCTGCAGCAGCATGAAGGAGGCCGATACGACGCTGGTCGCGATGAGCGCGAGCGCGGTCTGCACGATGAGGCTGTCCTCGGCCCGCGGTACGTACTCGCCGAGGACCTTGCCGGTGGCGAGGGGGACGAGCGCGCCGAGGCCGACCGCGACGAGACCGCCGACGAGGAGGCTGCGCAGGTCCCCGCCGGTCCCGCGCAGACTGAAGCGGAGCAGCCGCAGGAGGCCCGGCTTCCCGTCGGGCAGGGGGCGGTAGAACATGACGGCGCCCGGTTCGAAGGCGTCCTCGTCGGCGGAGCCGACCCGCTCCCGGCTGCCGGTGGCGGGGTCGACGGCCTCGTATCCGCCGCGCCGCCACAGCAGGGCGACCGGTGCGCCGTCCTCCTCGCGCCGCCCCACCAGCGGTCCGCTGTCCTCCCGCCACCAGCGGCCGTGGAGCCGTACGACGCGGGTGCGGATCCGCGAGGCGAGCGCGATGCGTTCGACGGGGTCCGTATGCCCGGAGTCGGCGCCGCTCCCGACCGGTTCCGACAGGGCGATGCCCGCCTCGCGCGCGACCAGCCGGCACACGGCGAAGACCGCATCGTCGCTCGCGCCGCGCCGGGCGGCCCCGCGCGACCGGTCGCCGGAGCGGCCGATCGAGGCGAGCAGCGCCTGGTCGGCCTGGGTGCGGGCGGCCTCACCGGCCTCGATGCCGGCCGCCGTGCGGTCCTCGTGGGCGCGCTCGACCTGCTCGATCCAGTGGTCCAGGGCGTACAGCAGCCGGTACTGCTGGTCGACCATGCCCTGCCACATCGCCCCGTCGACGAGGAGCGCGCCCGTTGTGTCGTACCCCTCGTACCCCTCGTAGAAGGCGCCGTACTGGACGCTGCCCGGGGTGATCTGCATCCACAGGATGTCGTCGTCGGCCGCGCCCGGGCCCGCGGTGGCCCGGCTCTCCAGCGGCGCCTGGTAGAGGACGCGCAGGCCGCGCCCGATGCCGAGGGCGAAGGCGTTCTCCAGCGGGCTCAGGGGCACCTCGGAGGCGTCGCCGTACTGCCCGGATCCGTACGGGCCGGATCCGTACGGCCCGTATCCGTACTGCAGCTCGCGCAGTTCGATGCGGCGCAGCAGGCAGCCCGACAGGGGGCGGCCGATCAGGGTGTGGCCGGGGCCTTCGGCCGGGCCGAGCAGCAGCGTGCCCGGTTCCAGGCGGCCCAGGAAGTGCCAGTGGCCCTCCTGGGCCGCGTCGATCGCGAAGAGGTCCAGCGCGCCCTCGACGACCAGCCACAGGACGAGCGGACCCTCCAGGGACAGGCTGCGCATGCTCGTGCAGTCGACGGGCGAGCCGAGTCCGCCCAGGGCGGCCACGACCGGATCCACGGCGACGTGTGGGGGGTGGGGGGACGTCACCTCAGTGCTCCTTGACCAGTTCGGCGTACGCGCCCCGCGCGGCGAGCAGGTGCTCGTGACGCCCGCGTTCGACGACCGTGCCGCGTTCGAGGACGACGATCTCGTCGCTGTCGCGCACGGTGCTCAGCCGGTGGGCGATGACCACACAGGCGCAGCCCCGGCGCCGCAGGTTGTCGATGACGAGCTGCTCGGTCGCCGCGTCCAGGGCGCTGGTCACCTCGTCCAGGACCATGACGCTGGGGCGGCGCACCAACGCCCGTGCGATCTCCAGGCGTTGGCGCTGGCCGCCGGAGAAGTTGCGGCCGTCCTGCTCGACCCGGCTGTGGATGCCGCCGGGGCGGCGCGCGATCACCTCGTACACGGCGGCGTCCTCCAGGGCGGCCACGACCGCCTCGTCGGGGATGGAGGGGTCCCACAGGGCGACGTTGTCGCGGACGGTGCCCTCGAAGAGGAAGACGTCCTGGTCGACGAAGGAGACGGAGGCGGCGAGCGCGCCGCGCGGGATGTCCTCGATCCGCACGCCGTCGATGCGGATGGTGCCCTCCCAGGGGGCGTAGAGCCCTGATATCAGCCGCGAGACGGTGGACTTGCCGCTGCCGGAGCCGCCGACGAGCGCGACCTGCTGCCCGGGGCCGACGGAGAGCGAGAAGTCCTGGAGCAGCGGCGCGTCCAGCGGGCTGTAGCCGAAGGTGATGCCGTCGAGCACCACATGGCCCTTGAGGCGCCGGGTGGCGGCGGGCGGCTCGCGCCGTGAGTAGATCGGGTCGACGGGGAAGTTCTCGACGTCCTTGAGGCGGGCGACGTCGGCCGCGAAGTCCTGGATGCGTCCGGCGACGCCGTTGAGGCGGGTGATCGGCGCGGTGAAGCTGGTGACCAGGGCCTGGAAGGCGACGAGCAGGCCGACCGAGAGGTGCCCCTCCACCGCGCGCAGGCCGCCGATCATCAGGATCAGCGCGCTGTTGAGCGCGGCCAGGGTGGGGGCGACGACCGCGAGCCACATGCTGGGGACGCCGAGGCGTTGCTGTACGTCGAGGGTGACGGCGTGCTGGCCCGCCCAGCGGCGGAAGAAGCCGTTCTCGCCGCCGGTGGCCTTCATCGTCTCGATGAGCTGCAGGCCGCTGTACGAGGTGTTGGTGAGCCGGGCGTTCTCGGCGCGCAGCTTCTGGGTGTCGGTGGCCCTCAGATGGATGACGATCCGCATGGCGAGGACGTTGAGCAGGGCGATGCCGATGCCGACGACCGTGAGCTGCGGGTCGTACGTCCACAGCAGCACCGCGTAGAGGACCACGACCACCGCGTCGACACCGGCGGCGGCGAGGTCGCGTGCCAGCGTCTCGGCGACGGCGTCGTTGGACTGCAGACGCTGGACCAGGTCGGCCGGGTTGCGCTGGGAGAAGAAGGTGACGGGCAGTCTGAGCAGGTGTCGCAGGAAGCGGGCGCTGCCCAGGGTGGAGGAGATGATGCGGCCGCGCAGCAGGTTGGCCTGCTGCACGGAGGTGAGCACCGCCGTGAGCACCAGGGCCGTGGCCATCGACGCGAAGAGCACGCCGAGCAGGGACGTCTGCTCCCCGATCAGGAACATGTCGATGTACGTGCGGCTCAGCGCGGGCACCGCCGCCCCGACCGCGACGAGCAGGAGGCTGGAGAGCACGGCGGCGAGCAGGGTGCCCGACGTGCCGCGCAGCCGGGCCGGCATGGCGCCCATGACGCCGGGCCTGCGCCCGGTGCGGCGGAAGCCCTCGCCTGGCTCGAAGGTGAGCACGACGCCGGTGAAGCTGGTGTCGAACTCGTCCATGGGGACGAACCGCCGGCCCTTGGCCGGGTCGTTGATGTACACGCCACGGCGGCCGAGGCGGCGTCCGATGCCCTCGTAGACGACGTAGTGGTTGAACTCCCAGAAGAGGACGGCCGGGGGGCCCACGCCGGCGAGCGCGGCCAGGTCCATCTGCATGCCCTTGGCCTTCAGGCCGTAACCGCGCGCCGCCTTGAGGAGGTTGCTGGCGCGGGACCCGTCGCGGGAGACCCCGCAGGCGATGCGCAGCTCTTCCAGGGCGACGAACCTGCCGTAGTGGCCGAGCACCATCGCGAGCGCGGCGGCGCCGCACTCCACCGCCTCCATCTGCAGCACGGTGGGGGTGCGTACGGGACGGGGCGTACGGCCCTTGGGGACGGACGGGCGGCGCCGGGGGTTGCGGCCCGCCGGTTCCGGGCGGCGGCGCCGGGTGGAGCTCTGGGGCGCCGGGCGATGGCGCCGGTGTCCGGTGGACGGGAGCCGGGGGGTCGTGTCGGGCGACGCGGTCACGGGAGCAGCCAATCGACGGGGCGCTGCGCGGCGAGGTGGACGGTTCCGGTGACGGGCGTGGTGGAGTCGACGGCGTAAGGGGGCCCGTCCGCCGAGGACCACCGGTAGCCGGACGTGGTGGCGGAGCGCTCCAGCTGGACGAGCACCGCGACGGGGTCGCCCTGCCGGGTGAACTGCGCGGCGAGCCTGCCGTCGCCGAGGAAGCCGATGATCTGCGCCTGCGTCTGGGGGGCTCGGCCGACCGCCTTGACCCGGCCGCGCAGCACGCCGAACCGTTGGCGGGGCGCGGACTGGACGCCTAGGTCGACCTGGGCGCCGACGGGGATGGCCGCGCCGCTGCCGCCGGGTACGTAGAGCATGGCGACCAGGGGGTCGTCCTGGTTCCTGACGCGTTCCACGGTCGCCACGTCGGCGCCGGTGGTGACGACGAGACCGGTCTTGGCGAGGAGACCGGTCACCCGCCCTCGTTCGACCACGCTGACCTCGCGGTCGCCCTTGTCCGTTCGGACCGTGAGGAGGGGTGCGCCGGGGGACAGCAGCTGGCCCTCCTCGGCGAGGACCTCGGTGACCTGTCCGGCGTACGGGCTCTGCAGGAGGTAGCTGCCCTCGGCGCGGGTGAGGACGCCGGGCGCGCTCAGCTTGGGGGACACGGATCCGGTGAAGGCCCAGAAGGCCGCGGCGGCCATGACGACGACCGTGACGGCCAGCACGAGCCGGCCGGGCGGGCGCGCGAACCGTACGGGCAGGTCGAGTTCTTCGGGCGATTGCAGCTTGGAAAGCGCCTTCTGACGGAACTGCACGGACTCTTCCTTCGACTGCATTCTTTACAGGGCTGCCGAATTGACCGGCCGAAACCCGTCGGCCAAGGGCGTGACGGGCAGCCGTGAACCCCGGAACGGGAAAGCGTTCCGGGGTTCACGGATATGCCGCTCAGAGACCGGCGATACCGACGTTGACACCGGCGAGGCCCGTGACGACGCCCGGCACGGCCTGGACGCCCTGGACCGTCTGGAGGGAGGTCACGGTGCCCAGGACGGTGCTGACGTCGCCGATCACGGCGCCGGCGAGGCCACCGGTGATGGCGAGGCCGCCGGAGACGGCGTCCAGCTCGGCGTCGGCGATCTCACGGGTCTCGATGTCGTTACGCATGTGTGCGCACCCTTCAATTCGTGTGAATGTTTTTACCCCGGCCGGAATCAAGCACCGTTCCGACGGCGGCCGCGATGGGCAGATGTAAGCACGCGAACGGGTTGCCCGGCCAACCGAGTTGACGTGCCGTGGCACACGAATTCATCACCGAAACGAAGGGCGTTTCGATCCACTTGGAAGATCGCCCGCAGATCGCCACAGGTTCTCCGCAGGATCGAGTAACAGAAATCGACCCTCCGTCGACCTGGCGGAACGGAAGGGGACATAGACGCCCCAAACTGCGGGAGCACGGCCGGCGGGTCGAGGAAGGACACAAGGGGAGGCGTCCCCTCCACTCGCACGATGTGAAGATTCGCCGGAGCGACGCTCGGTGACGGCGACGGCACACCAGGTGCCGTCCGAACCCGAGCGCCGCTCCGGCGAAGAGGGCCTCGCCTAGGACGCCGCGACCGTCACCGTCGCCTCCTCCGAATGGGAGGCGGAGGCAGAAGCGGAGGCAGGGGCGGAAGCGGAGGCGGAGTCGTCGGCCGTCGCCGGAGTCGTGCGGGGCGTCTGCCGCCCGCGCAGACCCAGCCCCGCGATCGCCGCGACCAGGGCGAAGGCCGTGGCGCCGATCCAGAAGGTGAGGGTGAAGCCGGACTCGGCGGGCAGGGGCGGCACCCCGGCCGGAAGGTGCTCGATCGTCTGCGAGGCGAGGATCGTGGTGACGACCGCGCTGCCGATCGCGCTGCCCGTGGAGCGGGAGATGGAGTTGATGCCGTTCGCGATGCCGCTCTGGTGGTGCGGGACGCTCGACATGATGACCGCCGGCATGGCCGCGTAACCGAAGCTCACGGCGGCACCGACCACGACACCCGCGCCGATCACCGAGGCCGTGTGGCCGTGGTCGAGGGCGAGCCAGGCGAAGCCGACGGCGCCGAGGCCGGCGGCCAGGGCGAGGGCCGCGCGGGGGCCGCGGTGGCGGACCAGCTGGCCGCCGATCGGGGAGGCGAGCAGCGAGACGATCGCGCCGGGCAGCAGGAACTCCACGGAGGCGCGCAGGATGGACGCGTCGAAGCCGTAGCCGGTGAGGGCCTCGGGCATCTGGACGAGGTAGGAGACACCGAGGAAGTTCGCGAACATGCCGAAGCCGACGAGGATGCCGGCCAGGTTGGCCATGAGCACGGGACGGTGCACGAACATCTTCATGTCGACGAGCGGTTCGCGGACCTTCCGTTCCACGAGGACCCAGACGACCGCCATGACGGCGGCACCGGCGAAGCTGCCGAGCGTACGGGCCGAGGCCCAGCCCCACTCGTGGCCCTGCGAGATGGGCAGCAGGAGCAGCAGCAGCGTGATGCCGAGGGTCAGCGCGCCGAGGAAGTCGGTCCGGCCGCCCGTCTTGTGGCGGGTCGCGGGGACGAGGAAGACGACCGCGAGCAGGGCGAGCGCCGCGAAGCCGGTGGCCATCCAGAAGGCGCTGCGGTAGTCGGCGTCGGAGCCGGAGGTGAGCAGGCCGGTGGCGACGAGCGCGAGGCCACTGCCGAACGCGAGGGTGCCGCTGACGAGCGACATGGCGCCGGGCAGCCGCTGCGGCCTGACCTCCTCGCGGAGCACGGACAGGGCGAGCGGGAAGATCGCGGTGGCGGCGCCCTGGAGGACACGGCCGAGGATCAGCAGGGGCAGCGAGGTCGCGAGGGCGGCGACCACGGAACCGACGACCATGACGCCGAGCACGGCGACGAGGGTCGGCTTCTTGCCGTGCTGGTCGCCGAAGCGGCCGAGCAGCGGGGTGAAGACGGCGGCGGAGAGCAGCGTGGCGGTGGTCACCCAGCTCACGTTGGCGGTCGAGGTGCCGAGGTCGGCCCGGATGAGGCCGAGGATCGGGACCGGCAGGGTCTGCATCATCGAGACGACCATGGCGGCGAGACTCAGGGCGAAGACGATGACCGTCTCGCGCCGGGGATCGGCGGTGGACGTCGTGGGGGCGTGGCTCATGGCAGAGGAGGGCCTTTTCAGTGCTTCGGCAACGTCGGCGCTTCGGAGCGTCACTGCTTCAGATCGTCGATGTTTGATGTCATCAAGTACTTCGCCGACGTTAGACCCCGATACTTGATGTGGTCAAGTAAACAATTGATAATGTCAAGTGTTCTGAGTACGCTCGAACCATGAGCGCGACGACCCCCGTGACCCCCACCAAGCTCCAGCTCCTGGAGCTCCTCGCCGCCATCGGCACGGCCCAGTGGCGCGACTTCGCGGCCGCCGCGGCCCACCACGGACTGACCTCCACACAGGCGAAGGTCCTCGCTCAGCTCAACGGCCCACTGCCGATGCGCGCCCTCGCCACCCTGCTCGTGTGCGACGCGTCCAACGTCACCGGGATCATCGACCGCCTGGAGGCCCGCTCCCTGGTCCGCCGCGAGCCCGACCCCGCCGACCGCCGCGTCAAGAACGTCGTGGCGACCGACGAGGGCCGCGAGATCATCCGTCGCGTCCGCGAGGAGATGCAGGCCACCAGCGGGGCGCTCGACACCCTCGACGAGGACGAGAGCACGACGCTCTACGCCCTGCTCGCCCGGCTGCGCCCGGGCATGGAGAAGAACGCCTGACCCGGGGACACCTGGCCCGGAGGAATCCGGGGAGACCTCAGGGGCTCGTCGCGGAGACCGCGTACACCCGGGGGAACGCCGGGTCGGTGAGGTCGACCGTGATGTCGGTCGTCGGGCGCGGTTCCTCGCGCTTCACCGTCGTACCGGCCCAGCTCATGCCCTCGGCGAAGGTCCAGCCCGCGATGTCGGCGTCGCGTTCGCCGACGGTGATCCGGCCCGGGGTGAGTTCCGCGCGACCGGACCCGGACTCGGCGAGGAAGCCGTCGAGGCCGGCCGCGGTGGTCGTGAACTGCACGTACAGCCGGCTCGTCTTCCAGTTGCTGGTCTCGTAGTACGCGACGCCCCAGGCCCCGCCGGGAACGGGGACCTCGAAGACCCGGCGCTTCATCAGCGACGGCCAGTTGGCCTGGAGGCCGGCCGCCGAGGACTCGCGTTCCTTGTCGCGTCCGCTGTCCCGGCTCTGACCTGCGGAGATGACGAGATAGCCGGCCGGGATGCCGACCAGGAGCACGATGATGACGGCCGTGATCCAGCGGCGGCGGATCATGTGCCGACGGTCCTCGGGAAGCTTGCCCCGGGGGTCGCGCGGCGGGGTGGACTGGTGGGGCAGGGTCATGAAGGCGGATCCTCGGGGGTACGGGCGGCCCGGCCCGAGGTCCCGTTGCGCAGGGCCTGGGCGTAACGCTCGTACCGTTCGTACCGCTCCAACCGGCGCCGGTTGGCGCGGCGGAAGCGGCGGGCGACGAGCCGGGCGAGGTCGGCGGCGCCGACCATGCCCGCCTCGGGGCCGAGCTGGGCGCGGGTGATGCGGGCCTCGGGACGGTAGCCGCGGCCGGTGAGGTGGCGACGGAAGGAGTCCCTCGCGGGGCCGATGAGCAGGTCGTCGGCGGCCGAGACACCACCGCCGATGACGAAGCAGGAGGGGTCGAGGGCGGCGGCCAGGTTGGCGATGCCGACGCCGAGCCACTGGCCGATGTCCTGGAGCAGCTCGACGCACATGGCGTCGCCCTCGCGGGCCAGCTCGGTGATGAGCGGCCCGGTGATCTCCGGGACGTTCCCCTTGACCCGTTCGATGATGTTGTACGCGACCGGGGAGTCGGCGGCGGCCAGCTCGCGGGCCTCGCGGACCAGCGCGTTGCCCGAGCTGTACTGCTCCCAGCAGCCGCGGTTGCCGCAGGGGCAGCGGTGACCGCCGGGGACGACCTGCATGTGGCCGAACTCGCCGGCCACCCCGTACTTGCCGCGCTTGACCTGGCCGCCCTCCAGAATGGCGCCGCCGATGCCGGTGCCGAGGGTGATCATGACGAGGTGGTCCTCGCCCCGTCCGGCACCGAAGCGCCACTCCGCCCAGGCGGCGGTGTTGGCGTCGTTGTCGACCATGACGGGGACGGCGAGACGGCCCTGGAGGGCGTCCCGAAGGGGCTCGTTGCGCCAGGCGAGGTGCGGGGCGAAGAGCACGGTGGCGCGCTCGGCGTCCACCCAGCCCGCCGCCCCGATGCCGACGGCGTGCACGTCGTGCCGGTCGGAGAGGTCCAGGACCAGCTCGACGATGGTGTCCTCGACGACCTTGGGGCTCTTGGACTTGTCCGGGGTCTCCGTGCGGAGCTTCTCCAGGATGTTGCCGTCGGCGTCGACGACACCGGCCATCACCTTCGTACCGCCGATGTCGATGCCGACGGTCGGCACCCGGGGCGCCGTCAGATGGGAGCGCCGCTCCCGGGTGCCGACGGTCCGCAGCACGGTGCCGCGGGCGGAGCCCCGGTGCGCGAGGTCACGGTAGGTACTCATCGGCTCCGATTCTGCCAGGTGGGGTGTCAAGGGGCCGTCACATCGGGGCGGCGCCGCTACGGCCCGGAAGGCCGCTCCAGCTCGTGGCGGAGGTCCTCCAGCTCGGTGCCGCCGGCCATCTGCCGGGTCAACTCGTCGAGCGTGACGGAGCCCTTGGTGTGGCTGCCGGCCATCACGCCGCGCTTGAGGAGGACGAACCGGTCGCCGACGAGATAGGCGTGGTGCGGGTTGTGGGTGATGAGAACCACGCCGAGTCCCTGGTCGCGGGCGGCGGCCACGTACTTCAGGACGACGCCGGACTGCTTGACGCCGAGCGCGGCGGTCGGCTCGTCGAGGACGAGGACCTTGGCGCCGAAGTGGACGGCACGGGCGATGGCCACGCACTGGCGCTCGCCGCCGGAGAGGGTGCCGATCGGCTGGTCGACGTCGCGCAGGTCGATGCCCATGCGGAGCAGCGCCTCGCGGGTGGTGGTCCGCATCAGGTCGACGTCGAGCCGCTTGAACGGGCCGGAGCCCTTGGTGGGCTCGGAGCCGAGGAAGAAGTTCCGCCAGACGGGCATGAGCGGGACGACGGCGAGGTCCTGGTAGACGGTGGCGATGCCCCGGTCGAGGGCGTCGCGCGGGTTGGCGAGGGTGACCTCCTCGCCCTCGATGCGGAAGGTGCCCGCGTCGTGCCGGTGCAGCCCGGCGACGATCTTGATGAGGGTGGACTTGCCGGCGCCGTTGTCGCCGAGGACGCAGGAGATCTCGCCGGAGCGGACCTCCAGGGAGACCCCTTCGAGGGCGCGGATGTTGCCGTAGTACTTGCTGACGTCGTCGAGCTCGACGAGCGGAACGGACTCGGTCTTCGTGGCCGTCGTCACTTGGTGGCCTCCACGCGCTTGCGGATCCAGGCGTTCAGCAGGGTCGCCAGGAGGAGCATCGCTCCCAGGAAGAACTTGAACCAGTCCGGGTTCCACTCGGCGTACACGATGCCCTTGCTGGTCATGCCGAAGATGAGGGCGCCGACGGCCGAGCCGATGGCGGAGCCGTATCCGCCGGTAATCAGACAGCCGCCGATGACGGCCGCGATGATGTAGATCAGCTCGTTGCCGACGCCCTCGCCCGACTGGACGACGTCGAAGGAGAAGAGCAGGTGTTGGCCGGAGATCCAGGCGCAGAACGCCACGCCCATGTAGAGGCCGATCTTCGTCCGGTAGACGGGGACGCCGACCGCACGGGCCGCGTCGGCGCCGCCGCCGACCGCGAAGATCCAGTTGCCGAAGCGGGTCCGGAGCAGGATCCAGGTGGCGAGCGCGACCAGGCCGAACCACCACAGGATGGTCACCTTGAACTCGACGCCGCCGATGGTCAGCTGCGAGGCGAACAGCTTGCGGGCGGAGGAGAAGCCCTCCATGTCGGCGATGGTCTTGGTGGAGACGGTGCCGCTGATGAGCTTGGTGAGGCCCAGGTTCAGGCCGGTCAGCATGAGGAAGGTGCCGAGCGTGATGATGAAGCTGGGCAGCTTGGTACGGGTCAGCATGACGCCGTTGAAGACGCCGATCGCCAGCGTGACGAGCAGCGAGACGCCGACCCCGACCCAGACGTTCGCCGTCATCTGGTAGCTGAACATCGACGAGATCAGGGCCGAGCTGGTGACCAGGACGCCGGCGGACAGGTCGAACTCGCCGCCGATCATGAGCAGCGCGACGGGGACGGCCATGATGCCGATGGTGGAGGCCGCGTAGAGCACGGTCCCCAGGCTGGACGGGTTCAGGAAGCTGTCGGCGACCACCGAGAAGAAGACGAAGACGGCGATCGCGCCGACGACCGAGCCGAGCTCGGGGCGGGCGAGGAGCTTCTTCAGCGGGGTGGTGCGCAGCAGCCGCTCGTCGACGTGGTCGATGCCCGAGGGGCCCGAGGGTCCGGACGCCGGGGCGGTGGAACTCATCGGGTGCCCCGCTCCGCGTACTCGACGAGCTGGGCGGCGTCGTCCTTGGTGATGATCTGCGGGCCGGTGAGGACCGGCTTGCCGCCGCCGAGGACGTTGGCGTTGTAGCGGTACAGCCAGAGCAGGTCGACGGCCTCGTAGCCCTGGAGGTAGGGCTGCTGGTCGACGGCGAAGCCGAGGGTGCCGGCCTGGAGGGAGGTCGCGACCTTGGCGTTGAGGTCGAAGGTGTCGACCTCGGCCTTGCTCCCGGCGCTCTTGGCGGCCTGGACGGCGGCATCGGCGAAGGGGGCGCCGAGGGTGACGACGGCGTCGACGTCCTTGTCGGACTGGAGCTTGGCCTCGATGGACGCCTTCACGTCGGGCATGTTGGTGCCGTCGACGTAGAGGTTGACCAGCTCGCCGCCGAAGGTCTTCTTCGTTCCGGCGCAGCGCTGCTCGTGGCCGACGTTGCCCTGCTCGTGCAGGACGCAGAGCGCCTTCTTCTTGCCCCGCTTGTCGAGTTCCTCGCCGACGGCCTCGCCCGCGACGGCCTCGTCCTGGCCGATGTGGGTGAGCGCCCCGTACGCCTTGGACTGCTCGGCGCCCGAGTTCACGGTGATCACCGGGATGCCGGCCTTGACGGCCTTCTCGACGGCGGCCTTCATCGCGTCGGGCTTCGCGAGCGTGACGATCAGACCGTCGACGCCCTTGGCGACGTACGAGTCGATCAGCTGCGCCTGCTGCTGGGCCTCGTCGCTGTGGGCGTAGAGGAAGTTGATGTTGTCCTTGACGGCGGCCTGCTTGGCGCCCTTCTGGACGATGTCCCAGAAGGTGTCGCCGTCACCCGAGTGGGTCACCATGGCGAAGGTCCAGCGGGGGGTGTCGACGGCCGCCCTGCCCTGGGCCTCGGCGGCCTTGCGGGCGTCCTCCGCCCGCTTTCCGCCGGTGCTGCTGCACCCGGCGAGCGCCCCGGTGAGCGCGAGCGCGAGCACGGCGCCGACTGCGGCCCGTACCCCTCCTGTCCGAAGCCTGGTCACGAGGCCGTGCCCTCCTATGTGTCCTTTGCGTGCATTGCAGTCGTGCATTGCAGTATCGGTCATGCGGGTCGTGGCACTTGTCAGGGGGCCTGTGTCCGGCCCTTCCCGCCGGTGGGGTACGGCCTACGGACGGACCATCAGCTGGAACTCGAAGGAGTAGCGGGCGGCCCGGTAGAGGTGGGAGCCGTACTCGACGGCGCGGCCGGTGTCGTCGAAGGTGACGCGCTCCATCGTCAGCAGCGGGGCACCCTCCCGCTCGTCGAGCAGGGCCGCCTCGGCGGCGGTCGCGGCGCGGGCGCCGACGGCCTGGCGGGCGCTGTGCAGGGTGAGCGCGGCGGAGCGGAGCATCCGGTAGAGGCCGGTGGCCTCCAGACGGGCGGTGTCCGGGTCGACGAGTCCGGCGGGGAGGTGGTTGCGCAGGTACGCCATGGGCTCGCCGTGTGCGGTACGGAGCCGTTCGAGGTAGAGGACCTCGCTCCCCTCGGGTACGCGGAGGGCCGCGGCGACCTGGCCGGTGGCGGGTTCGAGGCGGTTGACCAGGACCCGGGTGGCGGGGACCTGTCCGGCGGCGTCGAGATCGTCGTAGAGGCTGCTCAGTTCCAGCGGGCGGCGGACCGTGCTGTGCACGACCTGGGTGCCGACGCCCCGGCGGCGGACCAGGAGGCCCTTGTCGACGAGGCTCTGGATGGCCTGGCGGACGGTGGGGCGGGAGAGGCCGAGGCGGGTGGCGAGGTCGATCTCGTTGCCGAGGAGGGTGCCCGGGGTCAGCGTCCCGTTCTCCACGGCGCTCTCCAGCTGCTGGGCCAGCTGGAAGTAGAGCGGGACCGGGCTGGTGCGGTCCACGGAGAGCGGGGGCAGGGCGGAGCCTGACTGCTTGGACACGGGGGGAGCGTAGCCCGGTGCGCTGATGACGGGAAGTCGTGACGTCCGGTTGTCCTGACAAATCCTTGACACCGGGGACGGACAGCTCCACGGTGGGGCCATGCGCATCGGACTCATCGGTACGGGACGGATCGGGAGCTTCCACGCGGGGGTGCTGGCCCGCCACCCGGAGGTCGAGTCGCTGGTCGTGGCGGACGCGGACGCCGTCCGGGCCGCCGGGGTCGCGGGAGCGCTCGGGGCGGAGGCCGCGCCGGACGTCACCGCGCTGTTCGCGCACGCCCTGGACGCCGTGGTGATCGCCTCCGCGACGGCCGCGCACGCCGAGCTGATCGCCCGCGCCGCGGGCGCGGGGCTCCCGGCCTTCTGCGAGAAGCCGATCTCCCTGGACGTGCCGGGAACGACCGCCGCGCTCACGGCGGTGGCGGAAGCCGGTACGGAGCTCCAGCTCGGCTTCATGCGGCGCTTCGACGCGGGATACCGGGCGGCGCGCGAGGCGGTGCGCTCGGGTCGGCTCGGCCGGCTGCACACCGTACGGGCGGCGACCTCCGACCCGGAGCCGCCGCCGGCCGCGTACCTGCCGCTCTCCGGCGGTCTCTTCCGCGACTGTCTGGTGCACGACTTCGACATCGTCCGCTGGGTGACCGGGCGGGAGGTGGTGGAGGTGTACGCGACGGGTTCGGACGCCGGACCGGCGATGTTCCGTGCGGCCGGTGACCTGTCCACGGCCGCCGCGCTGCTCACCCTGGACGACGGCACTCTGGTCACGGCGACCGCGACCCGCTGCAACGGCGCCGGGTACGACGTCCGCATGGAGCTGGCGGGCGACCGGGACCAGATCGCGGTGGGCCTGGACGACCGCACCCCGCTCGCCTCGGTGGAACCCTGGGCTCCGGCCCCGCCGGGGAAACCCTGGACCGGCTTCCTGGAGCGGTTCGCCCCCGCGTACGAGGCCGAGCTCGACGCCTTCGTACGCGTGGTGCGCGGCGAGGCGCCCAACCCCTGCGACGGCCGGGAGGCCCTGGCGGCGCTCCGGATCGCCGAGGCGTGCGAGCGCTCGCGGCAGGAGCGGCGTCCGGTGCGGGTGGACGACATCGGCTAGGCGAGCGCGGCCCGGTCGACGGGACATCCGTTCAGCGGCCCACCGGGGTCACCACCGGACCGGGAGGTGCCGGACTCCGCGCATGAGGAGGCCGGGGAGCCATTCCCAGGGCTCGCCCTCGGGGTCGAGTTCCAGGTTCGGGAAGCGGTCGAGGAGGGTCCGGAGCGCGATCCGGCCTTCGAGCCGGGCGAGCGGGGCGCCCAGGCAGTAGTGGATGCCGTGCCCGAACGCCAGATGACCCTTGGTGTCCCGGCGGATGTCGAAGCGGTCGGGGTCGGGGAAGCGGGCCGGGTCGCGGTCGAGCGCCCCGATGGCGACGAGAACGCTCTGACCTGCCGGGATCTCGGTGCCGCCCAGGGTGACGGGCTCCCGGCTGAAACGGAAGGTGCTGGTCTCCACCGGCCCGTCGTACCGCAGGGACTCCTCGATCGTCCCGTCCAGGAGGCTCGGGTGGGCGCGCAGGGCCGCGAGCTGGTCGGGATGGGTGAGCAGGTTGCGGACGGTGTTGGCGATCAGGTTGACGGTGGTCTCGTGGCCGGCGATGAGCAGCAGATAGGCCATGGCCCGGAGTTCGGGACCGGAGAGCCGGTCGCCGTCCTCGGCGCGGGCGGCGATCAGACCGGAGAGCAGGTCGTCGGTGGGGCCCGCGGCCCGTTTGTCCTCGATGAGCGCGTCGAGGTAGGCGCCGAAGTCCACCATGCTCCGGGTGAAGCTCTCGTCGCCGGTGGGGGTGACCAGCTCCGTCGACCAGCGGCGGAAGGTGTCGCGGTCCGCCGAGGGGACCCCGAGGAGCTCGCAGATGACGGTGATCGGCAGCGGGTACGCGAAGGCGTCGACGAGGTCGGCCCGACCGGCCGGTTCCATCGCGTCGACGAGGTCTGCGGTGAGCCGCTCGATGCGGGGCCGCAGGGCTTCCACCCGGCGGCCGGTGAACTCGCCCGTGACCAGGCGGCGCAGCCGGGTGTGGTCGGGCGCGTCGGCCGAGAGGAGGTGGACGCCGATGATGTCCTCCTCCGGCGCCCGTACACCGATCACGTGCGGGGACTTCGCGAGCCGGGGGTCGGCGAACGCCGCGCGGCCCTCCTCGTGGCCGACGACCAGCCAGAACTGGAAGCCGTCGGGCATCCGCACCTCGTGGACGGGGCCGGCCTCGCGGAACTTGGCGTAGTAGGGGTACGGGTTCGCGGTGAAGTCCGCGCCGTACTCCCCCAGTTCGATGACGGACATCAACGCAGACTAGCCGACCGTTCCGGGCCCCAAACGATCAGTTCCGGCCGTCTTCGTCCAGAAGACCGGCGTCGTGGACGAGGAGGGCGATCTGGACGCGGTTGTTGAGACCGAGTTTGGCGAGTACCCGCGAGACATGGGTCTTGACCGTCGGCACGCTCATGTACAGCTCGGCGGCGATCTCGGCGTTGGAGAGGCCTCGGCCCACGGCGACGGCCACCTCCCGCTCGCGGTCGGCGAGTTCGGTGAGACGTCCGGCGGCCGCGGTGCGCGGGGACTGCTCCGGCTGTTCGGCGACATGGGTCATGAGCTGGCGGGTGACGGCCGGGGAGAGCACCGGGTCCCCTGCGGCGACCCGGCGGACGGCGGCGACGATCTCGGCGGGCGGGGTGTCCTTGAGGACGAAGCCCGCGGCGCCCGCCCGCAGGGCGCGCAGCACCTGCTCGTCGGCGTGGAAGGTGGTGAGGACGACGACCTCGGGCGCGCCGGGCCCGGCGGCGCGCAGCCGCTCGGTGGCGGTGAGCCCGTCCACGTGGGGCATGCGGATGTCCATGAGGACGACGTCGGGGGCGTACCGGGCGACGAGTTCGGGGACCTCGCGGCCGTCGGCGCCCTCGCCGACGATCTCCAGGTCCTCGGCACCGCCGAGCATGAAGGCGAGGCCCGCGCGGACCAGGGGGTCGTCGTCGACGATGAGCAGCCGGATGGTCATGGGGGCCACGGTAGCCATGCATGGAGCGAGAATCCGCCGTCGGGGGCCGGTCCGTGTTCCATCCGGCCGCCGGCGAGGGCCGTGCGCTCGGTGAGCCCGATGAGACCCTGGCCCGAGCCGGGGACGTGCGGGACCGGTCCGGCGGGCGCCGGATTGTGGATGTCGACGGTGAGGCCCTCGCCGGGACGCCCGCGCACGGTGACGGTGACCGTGGTGCCGGGGGCGTGCTTGCGGGCGTTGGTGAGGCCCTCCTGGGCGATGCGGTAGACCGTACGGCCGGTGGCGGCGGGCACGGCGGCCGGTTCGTCCACGGTGGTGTCGAGGACGACGTCCGCCCCGGCCTCGCGGGACTCCTCGATCAGCGCGTCGAGGGTGACGAGGGTGGGCTGCGGCCGGTCGCCGCCTTCGCCGTTCTCGCCGGGTGCGCGCAGGACGCCGATGATCTCGCGGAGGTCCTGGAGCGCTTCGTGGGCGCTGTCACGGATGACCCCGGCGGCGCGGGCGACCTGCTCGGGCGGGGCGTCGGGCCGGAACTCCAGGGCTCCGGCGTGCACGCTGAGCAGGGTGAGCCGGTGGGCGAGGACGTCGTGCATCTCGCGGGCGATGGCCTCACGGGCGAGCCGCTGGGCCTGGGCGGCGCGCAGCTCGGCTTCGGCCTCGGCGCGGCGGGCGCGTTCTCTGAGGGCCTCGACGAGCTGGCGGCGGGAGCGGACGAGCATGCCCCAGGCGGTGACGAGCAGGATGAGGATGAAACCGAGGGCGATGGAGAGCCCGGTGTGGGTGGTGGGGTCGGGCCGGATGAACGCCTGCGCGGTGGAGGCGGCGACGGCGAGCGCGCCGATCGCGGCGACCTCGCGGAAGGGCTTGCGTACGGCGACGCTGAACAGGCTCGCGAGGAGGGCGCCGGCGGCGACCGGGGCCACGATGTTGAGCAGCGAGAGGCCGATGGCGAGCCCGGCGGGCCAGCGGCGGCGCAGCCAGAGGGCGCAGCAGGCGGCGGCGCCCAGGAGTTGGTCGACGAGGGTGACGGCCCCGCTGGTGTACTGCGCGCTGGTGTCGGCGGCGATGAGGCCGACGAAGGCCGCGAGGAGGAAGAGCGAGGTGTCCACGATCCAGTCGCGGACGGTACGGCGGGGCCGCGCCGCCCCGTTCCCGCCCGGTTCGACCAGGTGGGAGGGGAGCAGCCAGCGCTGCCGGTCCGTACGAGTCATGTCGGCAAATGTACGCAGCCGGGGGCGCCGTGCGGGGCATCGGCGGTGGGGCCGCTACCGAAGTCGCGGAGGTCGATACTTCGGTCGCGGTGCCTCTGGACCGGAGGCGGACGCGGCCGCTCTCCCGGCCGCGTCATGATCACTTCATGAAGAAGTTTCTGGAGGTCGCCGGTTTCCTGCTCGCCCTCTTCGGTGTGGCCGGGGTGGTGCGCGAGCTGACGGACGGCTGGTTCCGGCTCCTCGGCGTGACCCGGTTCCTCACCGAGAACGTGTGGTTCCTGGAGGGCCGGGAGCTGTTCACCAACATCGTGATCGCGGTGCTCGGCCTGGTCCTCATGATCGTGTCGGACCGGGTGGCGAAGTCCTGACGGGTCCCTTCCCGGGGTCAGGCGCTCGCGGATTCGAGGCGGTTCACCTCGGCAAGGTGCTCGGCCATCCGGTGGGAGACCGAGCCGCTGGTGTAGAGGACGGCGCCGATCACCGCGAGGGGGACGGAGGCACCGATGACGCCCACGAGTTCGGGCCAGTCGCGGGACTCTTCGCAGGCCTTGTCGTGGAGGTACTCGCTGGTGAGCAGCGCGGGGCAGGTGTTGCTGCTGTCGGCCGGCTCGTACGGCGTGAGGAGGAGGACGCCGAACCAGACCCAGAGCAGGGCGGCCAGGGTCAGCAGGCCGAGGCCCCAGCCCTGGGTACGTCGGGCGCGGGCGCGGAAGGCGGTGTCGTAAGCAAGTGAACGCATGATCGAAGAACTTACCGGGCGTCGTCGTCGGCGGCCCTGCGGCCCCAACTGGTGCCCGCCAGAACGAGGATCGCACCCGCGAGGCCGAGGACGCCGGGGCGGTCGCCGGCGAGGGCGATGCCCGCGCCGGCTGCCCAGAGCGGCTCCGTACCGAGGAGGAGGCTGACCCGCGACGGGGAGCTGCGGCGGACCGCCCACATCTGCACGAAGAAGGCGAAGAGCGTGCAGAAGACGGAGAGGAAGAGCAGCCCCGCCCATTCGCGCGGGCCGAAGTCGAGGGCCACGGCCCAGGGCGAGGCGCCGGTGCCGGGGAAGGCGGCGATGACGGCGAAGACGGCCACGGCGGAGCCGAGCTGCACGGTGGTGAGGGGGAGCGAGTCGGCAGACCGGACCGCCTTGATCCGGGACATCGCCAGGACGTGGACGGTACGGGCGAGGGCGGCGAGCAGCATCAGCAGGTCGCCGAGGGAGGGGGCGGTGAAGCCGCCGCCCTGGGTGAGGAGCACGACGCCGGCCACGGAGAGCGCGGCGGCGCCGAGGAACGCGCGGGGCGGTCTGACCTTGGTGACGGCGGCCTCTGCGAGCGGGGTGAAGATCATGGTGAGGCTGATGATCAGGCCCGCGTTGGTGGCGGAGGTGTGGACGACGCCGTAGGTCTCCAGGAGGAAGATCCCGCTGAGGATCAGCCCGAGGGCCCCGGCGCCGCGCCACTGGGCCGCGCTCAGCGTCCGGAGCCTGGCCCACCCCGCGACGACGAGGACGGGCAGCACCACCGCGAACCGCAGCACGAGGACGGCGATGACGGTGTGGGTGGTGGTGATGCCCTTGGCCGCGAGATAGCTGGCGCCCCAGACGACGGCGACGAGCAGAACGGGCAGGTCGGTGAGCCAGGCCCGGCGCGGGGCGCCGAGGGGCACGGGGGCGGCGATCGACGAAGCTGACATTGCGGCCGTTTCTCCGACTCTCTGGGTGGGGTGGAGACTTCGACGGCTCGCACGTGGAGCGATCACCGTACCGGGACGGGCCTGTGGTGGCTACATGTTTCTGTTGCCCGCCGTCGGCTCAGTAACTGCCGTACTCGGGGCGGCCCGCGAGCTCGTACGTGGTGAGGGTGACGCCCGCGCCGGTGGTGCGCGCGTCGGTCAGCCGGAAGGCGGTGGGACGGACGCCGTCGGTGAAGAGGCGGCGGCCGGTGCCGAGGATCACCGGGAAGACGAGCAGATGCAGGGTGTCGATCAGGTCGTGGTCGAGCAGGGTCCGGGCGAGACCGCCGCTGCCGTGCATCTGGATCTCACCGTCGGTGCGCTCCTTGAGTGCCCTGACCTCCTCGACGACGTCCCCGCGGAGCACGGTGGTCCCGTCCCAGTCGGCGGATTCGAGGGTGGTGCTGGCGACGTACTTGGGGAGTGCGTTGAGCTTCGTGGCGATCGGGTTGGCGGGGTCCGTCTGCTTCGGCCAGTAACCGGCGAAGATGTCGTACGTGCGGCGGCCGAGGAGGAAGGCGGTCGGCCGGGTGAAGACCCCGTCCATGAACCGTCCGAAGTCCTCGTCCCCGAACGGCACGGACCAGCCGCCGTGGGTGAAGCCTTCGCTGGGGTCCTCCTCCGGGCCGCCGGGGGCCTGGTGGACGCCGTCGAGGGTCAGGAACTGGGTGAGGCTGAGCGTGGCCATGGTGGTGCCCTTTCGTCTCCGGTCCATCGTGTCTCAGCAGTTCGGACCGTGCCGCCCGGCGGAACTCATCGGTGATCGGGTCGGCGTCCGATTCGTGCCAGCCTCGGGACGCCCCGGCGACTTTCATTGAACCCGCAACCACATACGGTTTCCTGCCACGGAGGTTTCGGGATGTCCACGATGAACGGCACGGCGGTACTGGTGACGGGCGGCAGCCGCGGGATCGGCGCCGCCACCGCCGTACGCCTCGCGCAGGAGGGCGCCGACGTCGCCTTCACCTACGTCCGGGACGAGGTGCGGGCCAAGGAGGTCGCCGCACGGATCGAGGCGACCGGCCGCAAGGCGCTGCCCCTGCGGGCGGACGCCGCCGACGCCGGGGACGCGGCGGGCGCGGTGCACTGGGCGGCGGACGCCCTGGGCCGGCTCGACGTCCTGGTCAACAACGTCGGTGCCGGGGTCCTCGGGCCGCTGGAGTCCCTGGCCCTCACGGACGTGGACCGGGTCCTCGCCGTGAACGTCCGGGCGGCGTTCCTCGCCTCACAGGCGGCGGCCGGGCGGCTGCCTGACGGCGGGCGGATCATCACGATCGGCACCTGCATGACACAGCGGGTGCCGGGGCCCGGCGGGACGCTGTACGCGATGAGCAAGTCGGCCCTGACCGGCCTCACGAAGGCGCTGGCCCGGGAGCTGGGCGGCCGTGGGATCACGGCGAACCTCGTCCACCCCGGCCCCGTCGACACCGACATGAACCCGGCGGACGGACCGTACGCGGAGGGCCAGGCGGCCATGACGGCACTGGGCCGCTTCGGCACCCCGGCCGAGGTGGCCTCCATGGTCGCCTTCCTGGCGGGCCCGGAGGCACGGTACGTGACGGGCGCGGAGTTCTCGGTGGACGGCGGGCACGCGGCGTAGCACCCGCAAGGGGGCGCTCGGCGCAGCACCGCCCGTACGTGGGCCGACTCGAAGCGCCCGCGGCCAGGGCCGGCGAGTGAGTCGAAGGGCGCCGCCGATGGAACGACCCCGAGCGCGCGGAGGCCCCCGAGGAACGAGGGGGTCGAGCACGGTCGGGGTCGTTCCATCGGCTCAAGGCGCCCGGAGGCGAACCGAGCCCGAAAAAAGTGGGGTTACGCGAGGGCGCACCGGTGCTGTCGGTCCGGTGCGCCCTCGCGGGCCGGGCGGGGTGTCGTGTCCCGCCCAGTTCTTGGGGTGGCCGGGCTCCCGGGAGCCGGGCGGTGTCGGCCGCCCGGATCCGGAGCCCCGGCCGGCCTGTTCGTACGGGGCGGTCAGCCGCCCAGTTCCTGGTGGCGGGCCGCGAGCCGGGCCGTACCGGCCTCCGTGAGGGAGCCGAAGAGGCGGAGGCGGGAGATGCCGCCGTCCGGGTAGATGTCGATCCGGACGCGGGAGCCGACCGCCGGGGTGCCGAGCACGAAGCGGTGGTTGGTGTCGGGCTGGAGGCGGGTCCGGGGCAGGATCTCGGTCCACTCCTCCGAGCCCTCGGCGGCGACGGAGAGCGCGGCCCAGCCGGCGCTGTTGCCCTTGAGGTACGCGGTGTCGATCTCGACGGCGCGGATCTCGGACTCGGCGACGAGCTGGTAGCGGATCCAGTCGTTGCCCTTGTCGCGGCGCCGGCGGGTCTCCCAGCCGTCGTCCATCTTGCGGGAGCGGCCCGGCTGGATCGTGTTGGTGGCCGGGGAGTAGAAGCGGTCGGAGGCGTCCTCGACCTGGCCGCCGTTCTCCAGGGCCGCGAGGTCGAAGGTGCCGAGGACCCCGAGCCACGCGGGGTCGGGGGCGACCTCGCCGTAGACGCGGAGGCGGGCGATGCCGCCGTCGGGGTGCTGGTTGACGCGCAGGTGCGTGAAGCGCTGCTCGACGTCGACGGCGAAGCCGTTGGCGGCGTGGCCGCCGACGGCGGTGCGCGGGACGAGCGTCGTCCACTTCACGTCGTCGGCGAGGAGCTCCTCGGGCGAGGGCGAGCCGGGGACGGAGGCGGCCTCGACGGAGACGGCCTGCGGGTAGTTGCCGCGGAAGTGGGCGGTGTCGAGGACGATGCCGCGGACGACGCCGGGCGCGCCGAGCCGTACGAGGGCCCAGTCGTGGTCGTCCTCGGTGGGGTGCGGCTGCTGGGCGGAGACGCCGCGGCGGCGGCGGGTCTCCCAGCCGTCCATGATCTTGCCCTTGTGGCCGAAGTGCTCGGGGTCGAACTCGGCGGCCTCGGGCTTGAGCAGGTTCTCGCGCTCGGCGAAGAACTCGTCGTTGGCGGCGATCACGCCCGCACCGAGGCGTCGGTCGGCGAGGTCCGCGTACTGGGTGAAGGGGAAGTCGGCCGTCCGGTAGTCGGCGTACGGGTCGCCGCCGCCGTAGGGGCTGGCGTCGCCGGTGAAGGAGGGTATGCCGGTGCTCACGGGTCAGTTGTTCCTTTCGAGGAGGCGGCCGGAGGGCTCGGCGAGGGTGCCGTGGTCGGCGATCCGCTCGCCACGCAGCCAGGTGGAGGTGACGACGCCGTGGAGGGTCTTGCCCGCGTAGGCGGTGATCCGGTTGCGGTGCTGGAGCTCGGCCGGGTCGACGGTGAAGGTGGCCTCGGGGGCGAGGACGGCGAAGTCGGCGTCGCGGCCGGCCTCGATGGCGCCCTTGCGGGTGAGTCCGGCGAGCCGGGCCGGGCCCTCCGACATCCAGCGCACGACGTCCGTCAGGTCGAAGCCGCGGCGGCGGGCCTCGGTCCAGATGGCGGGCAGGCCGAGCTGGAGGGAGGAGATGCCGCCCCAGGCGGACGCGAAGTCGGGCGTCTTGAGGTCGGTCGTGGACGGGGAGTGGTCGGAGACGATGCAGTCGATCGTGCCGTCCGCGAGCCCCTGCCACAGCGCGTCCTGGTTGACGGCCTCGCGGATCGGCGGGCAGCACTTGAACTCGGTGGCGCCGTCCGGGATCTCCTCGGCGGTGAGCGTGAGGAAGTGCGGACAGGACTCGACGGTGACCTTGACGCCCTCGGCCTTGGCGGCGGCGATGACCGGCAGCGCGTCCGAGGAGGAGAGGTGCAGGACGTGGACGCGGGCGTTCAGCCGGCGGGCCTGGTTGATCAGGTTCTCGATGGCCGTGTTCTCGGCGTCCCGGGGACGGGAGGCGAGGAAGTCGGCGTACGCGCCGCCGGAGCGCTGGGGGGCGGCAGCGAGGTGGTGGGGATCCTCGGCGTGCACGATCATCAGGCCGTCGAAGCCGGAGATCTCGGCGAGTGAGGTGGCCAGCTGCTCCTGGTCGAGCTCGGGGAACTCCTCCACGCCGGACGGCGACAGGAAGCACTTGAATCCGAAGACACCGGCGTCGTGGAGCGGACGCAGGTCCTTGACGTTGTCGGGCAGGGCGCCGCCCCAGAAGCCGACGTCGACGTGGGCCTTGGCGCGGGCGACCTCCTGCTTGACGCGCAGGTTCTCCACGGTGGTGGTCGGGGGCAGCGAGTTGAGGGGCATGTCGAGCAGGGTGGTGATGCCACCGGCCGCGGCGGCGCGGGTGGCGGTCCAGAAGCCCTCCCACTCGGTGCGGCCGGGGTCGTTCACGTGCACATGGGTGTCGACGAGTCCGGGCAGGACGACGTCGTCGCCGACGTCCTCCAGCCGGGCACCGGCGGGTACCTCGGCGTCGTACGGCAGCACGGCCGCGATCGTCCCTCCGGAGACGGCGATCGACGCCGGGCGTGTCCCCTCGGGGGTGATGACACGCGTCGAGCGCAGGACCAGGTTGACGTCCACCCGTACCCCTCTTCCAGTGCTTCGGGAAAAATTCAACGAACTGTTGAAGGAGTCTTCACTTCCGGACGACATGTCGTCAAGGGCACACTTCCAGCATGGCCGCCTCCATCGGCCGCCGCCGAACGTCGCTTGGATGTTTCCACGAAGTGGAATATAAATTTCGTACAGTAGAACGTAGCTCCGTACATGCGGGGCTGACCCGGACCGCTCCGGGCCGTCACCGACACCGGACAAACACGTCCTGACCGGCCCTGACGCCGACAGCCGGACCGTGTGGCCCGGCCGATGGGCCGGTAGGCTGCTGCCTTGCCCGCCTGCCCCGAAAGGACCGTTGACGTGCCGACGTCCAGCGCCAGCACCACCGACGCCGCCAAGCCCGCCGCAAGCGGTGGCGTCCAGTCCCTTGAGCGTGCCTTCGACCTCCTTGAGCGGATGGCCGACGCCGGGGGCGAGGTCGGGCTGAGCGAGCTCTCCGCCAGCAGCGGACTCCCGCTCCCCACCATCCACCGCCTGATGCGCACCCTGGTCGCCTGCGGCTACGTACGCCAGCAGCCCAACCGGCGGTACGCGCTCGGCCCCCGGCTCATCCGGCTCGGCGAATCCGCCTCCCGCCTCCTCGGCACCTGGGCGCGCCCGTACCTGGCGCGGCTCGTCGAGGAGACCGGCGAGACGGCGAACATGGCGCTGCTCGACGGCGACGAGATCGTGTACGTGGCACAGGTGCCGTCCAAGCACTCGATGCGGATGTTCACCGAGGTCGGCCGGCGGGTGCTGCCGCACTCGACGGGCGTCGGCAAGGCGCTGCTGGCCCACACCCCGGCGGAGGAGGTCCGCGCCCTGCTGGCCCGTACCGGCATGCCCGCGGCCACCGAGAAGACCATCACGACGCCGGACGGCTTCCTCGACGCGCTCGTCGCGGTCCGCGAGACGGGGTACGCGGTCGACGACAACGAGCAGGAAATAGGAGTCCGCTGCCTCGCGGTCTCCGTCCCGGACTCCCCCACCGCCGCGGCGATCTCCATCTCGGGCCCGGCGGGCCGCGTGACGGAAGCGGCCACGGAGAAGATCGTCCCGATCCTCCAGGAAGTGGCCCGAGAGCTCTCGGCGGCCCTGGCGAACACGACGGGCAACAACGGGTCGTAGCGCCCCGCTCCCCTGCCCACCACGGCGCGGGCGGCGCCCGCCCGCCCCCGCCGTGCGGGCGCAAGGCGCCTACTCCCGGCGTGCGGCGCTCTCCTTCGCGCCGCGCTGTCCGCAGAACGCACCGTGCTGTCCGTAGAAGACGTTGCGTTCCATGGCGCGCCGGCCGGGATGGCGCCGTTCCTCCGCCGGGTAGCCGACCGACATGAGCAGGGCGATGGCCAGGTCGTCCCGGTCGCCGATCCCGATCACCTTCTTCACCTTGGCCTCGTCCCAGCCGTTCATCGGCGAGGTGGCCAGGCCCAGCTCGGTCGCGGCGAGCATCAGGAAGGATGCCGCGATCACGGCGTCCTTCACCGCGTACTCCCGCAGGAGACCACGCCGGTCGAGGTCTTCCTGGAACGCGGTCGAGGCGGCGGAGAACAGGGCGATGAACTCGTCGTCCCAGGCGCCGTTGCGGCGGGCCCGGTCGTAGACGTCGCTGTGATCGTCACGCCAGGACTGCGGCTCGGCGACGAAGACCAGGACCACGGGGGCCTCCCGCGGCTGGGGTTGGCCTCCGGTGGCCCAGGTCAGTCCGTCACGGCCCTCGTCGTCGGTGACGACGACGATCGACCGGTCCTGCAGATTCCAGCTGGAGGGTGCCTGGACCGCGAGTTCGAGCAGCGTGGCGAGGGCGTCGTCCGGGATCGGGTCGGGCCGGTAGTGGCGGACGGTGCGGCGCGTGCGGATCGCGTCGGCGACGGAAAGCGTGTGGTTCGTCATGACACGAACTATTGGAGAGTCACTCTCCCTTGGGAAGAAGGCACTTATTGGTGCGTTACTCTCCCGGCATGAAGACCGTCGTGGAATCCTCCGGACTACCGGCCGACGCCTACTCCGCGAAGTGCCCGACGCGCCAGGTCCTCGACCACATCGCCGGCAAGTGGACGATCCTGGTCGTCGATGCCCTCCTCGAAGGCACCATGCGCTACACCGACTTGAGCCGACGCATCGAGGGCGTCTCGCAGAAGATGCTCACCCAGACCCTCCGCGGCCTTGAGGCCGACGGCTTCCTCACCCGCACGGTGTACCCGTCCATCCCGCCCAGGGTCGAGTACGACCTGACGGACCTGGGCCGGAGCCTCGCCGGGCCGATCACCGCACTCCGGCAATGGACGGAGACCCACATCAACGAGATCGAACGGGCCCGGGCCCACGCCACCGCGGCAGCGAGGAGCACCCAGGCGCCGTGACCCACCGCGCCGCATCCGTCAGGCGGTGACACGATCCCCGGCGAGGGGCGGGCCGGTGGTCAGACGGTCGCGCGTTCCGACAGGCGGCCGTCCCTCACCTCCACCACCCGCGCCGCGCGAGCGACATGCGTCCGGTCATGGGTCACCAGCACCGTCGCCGTCCCCCGCCCCACCGTCAGCCCGGCGAGCAGCTCCATCACCGCCGCGCCCCGCTCGTGGTCGAGCGCGCTCGTCGGCTCGTCGACGAGGAGGACGGCCGGCTCGTTCACCAGGGCGCGTGCGATGTTGACCCGCTGCCGCTGCCCGCCGGACAGCTGGTGCGGCCGCCGCCCCGCCAGGTCCGCGAGGCCCACCGCGTCGAGGAGCTCCATGGCCCGGCTCCGGGCCGACTTCGGCGGGCGCCCCGAGAGGTGCGCCATCACCTGGAGCTGTTCCGCCGCCGTGAGCGAGGGCAGCAGGTTGGGCTGCTGGAACACGATCCCGATCCGCTCCCGCCGCAGTGCCGCCCGCCCGGCAGCGTCCAGCGCGCCCGTGTCCGTACCGGCGACCTCGACCCGGCCCCGGTCCGGGGTCACCAGCGTGGCGGCGACGGCGAGCAGGCTGGACTTGCCGGATCCGGAGGGACCGACGACGGCCGTGAGGGAACCCGCGGGGACGTCGAGGGACACCGCGTCGAGGGCGGTCAGCCGGCCGTCCCCGTCCGGGTAGGTGAGGGTGACGGCATCGAGGACGAGACTCATCGGGCACTCCCGAGCGCGGTGAGGGGATCGACGGCGGTGATCCGCCGAATGGACAGCGCGGCCCCGAGCACACCGAGTACCACCATCACGGCCGCCGGCCCGAGGACGGTCAGGGGCTGCAGCACGAACGGCACGTTCCCGCCGCTGACCAGCACCCCGATGCCGACCGCGAGCGCGGTTCCGAGCAACGTGCCCGCCGTGAGCATGAGCACCGCCTGCCCGAGGGCGTCCTTGAGGAGGTACGGGGTCGAGGCTCCGAGCGCCTTGAGGACGGCGACGTCGCCGCTGCGCTGAATGGTCCAGACGGTGAAGAAGGCCCCTATGACGAGGGCCGAGATGGCGAAGAGGAAGCCGCGCATGAGCTGGAGCGAGCCGTTCTCGGCCTGGTAGGACCCTATGGCGGTGAGGGCCTCGTCGACGGTCCGCGCCTCGGTGCCGACGGCCTTGTCACCGGCCGCCCAGTCGGCCTCCCCACCGCCCCGGAGCGCGACGACGGTCGCCTGTTCCTCCGCCGTGGTGCCGGTGTGGCCGAGCCGCTGCCAGTCGTCGAGGGAGGTCCACACCACCGGGGTGTGGCTGTACGAGGCGTCACCGGCGACCGCCGTGACGGTCAGCTCCAGGGTGCCGAGGCGGACGGAGTCACCGGCCGAGACGCCCAGCTCCTCGGCGGCCGACTCCGAGAGGACGGCCTTGCCCGAAGCGGGCGCCACGGGTGCGAGCCCGGCCTCCGGCTCCGTACCGAAGGCGGACACGGCGGCGGTACGGTCCCCGGCGGCGCCGTTGAGCGTACGGATGCCGAGCGGCGCCGCCGAAGCCACCCCCGGACGCTCCGCCCACCGGCGCCACTGCTCCTCCGTCACCGTCGAGTTGGTGAAGGAGACAGACTGCCCGGACGGCGGCGCCGCGAAGGCCAGCCGGTCGGCGGGCAGACCGGTGATCGCGGAGATGTTCTCCCGCGCGAGCCCGGCGGTCAGCCCTGACAGCAACCCCACGAGCAGGGTGATCAGCACGATCACCGTGCCCATGAGGGCGAATCGCCCCTTGGCGAATCTGAGGTCTCTCCATGCCACGAACATGCTGACCAGAGTGGTCCGCGAGGCGGCCCCCGGGCATCGCGCCACGGATGGCTCCGCAATCAAACTTTCGGTTGAGTCCGGATTGTCTGCCGCTGTCTAGGCTGGAGGGAACATGGATCCGAGTCTCTCCCTCCACCCCGCCCGGCGTTCCCCCACCCCCGCCCTGCGCGCGCTGCGCCTCTGTCTGCACCTGCTGATGGCGGGCCTGCTCGCCCTCGCGGCGGTGCGGGCGGACTCGGCCGCCGGGGCGGCGCTCGCGGTGGTGACGGGCGCGGTCTACGCGGCCGGGTCGTACCTGCCGTCCGTCAGGGACTCGCAGCGGGCCGCGGCCCTGTGGCTGGGCGCCCTGGGCGCGTCCTGGCTCGCCCTGCTCTGGCTGACCCCGGAGGCGCTCTGGCTGGCCTTCCCGCTCTACTTCCTCCAGCTGCACCTGCTGCCGACCCGCTGGTCGCTGCCGGCGGTGGCGCTGACGGCCGGCGCGGCGATCCTCTCGTACGTGGGGCACGGCGCCGCCCTCAATCCGGGGGTGTTCATCGGGCCGCTGCTCGGCGCGGCGGTGGCGGTGGCGACGGTCCTCGGCTACCAGGCGCTCTACCGGGAGAGCGAGCGGCGGCGTCGGCTCATCGAGGAGCTGATCGCGACGCGGGCGGAGCTGGCGGCGGCGGAGCGGCACGCGGGGACGCTCGCCGAGCGGGAGCGGCTCGCCCGCGAGATCCACGACACGCTCGCGCAGGGCCTGTCCTCGATCCAGCTGCTGCTGCGGGCGGCCGAGCGGTCGCTGCCGCCCGACTCGCCGGCCGCGGACCACATCGACCGGGCCCGGCAGGCGGCCCAGGACAACCTGGCGGAGGCGCGCCGCTTCGTCCGGGCACTGTCCCCGCCGGACCTGGAGCACGGCTCCCTGGCGGCGGCCCTTGAGCGCCTGTGCGAGCCGGGGGCCGGCGGGGGCGCCACGGCGAGTCCGTACGGCCCGGGGCCGCGGGTCCGTTTCTCCGTGAGCGGTACGCCGGTCGAGCTGCCCACCCCCTACGAGGTGGCACTGCTCCGTATCGCCCAGTCGGCGCTCGCGAACACGGTGCGGCACGCGGCGGCCTCGCGGGCGGAGATCACCCTGTCGTTCATGGACGCCTCGGTGACCCTGGACGTGGTCGACGACGGCGAGGGCTTCGAGCCCGGTTCGGTACGCCCCTCCTCCGACGGCGGTTTCGGGCTCCCGGCGATGCGCTCGCGCGCGGAGTCGCTGGGCGGCACGTTCACCGTCGAGTCCGCCCCCGGCCAGGGCACGGCCGTCGCCGTCTCCCTCCCTCTCCCCGCTGGAGCCTGAACCATGACCACCATCCGCCTTCTCCTCGCCGACGACCACCCGGTGGTACGGGCGGGCCTGCGCGCGGTCCTGGACACGGAGCCCGACTTCGCCGTCGTCGCGGAGGCGGCGACCGCCGAGCGCGCGGTGGAGCTGGCCGCCGCCGGGGACGTGGACGTGGTCCTGATGGACCTGCAGTTCGGCTCCGGGATGCACGGCTCGGAGGCGACGGCGGCGATCACGGCGGCGCCCGGCGGGCCGAAGGTGCTGGTCCTGACGACGTACGACACGGACGCGGACATCCTCGCGGCGGTGGAGGCGGGCGCCTCCGGCTACCTCCTGAAGGACGCCCCGCCGGAGGAGCTGGCGGCGGCGGTCCGGACGGCGGCCGCCGGGCAGTCGGCGCTCGCCCCGGCGGTGGCGCACCGGCTGATGGACCGGATGCGGACCCCCGCGGAGGCACTGACCAAGCGCGAGCTGGAGGTGCTCCAGCTGGTGGGCGAGGGCCTGTCGAACCAGCAGATCAGCAAGGTGCTGTTCCTGAGCCAGGCGACGGTGAAGTCCCATCTGGTGCACATCTTCGCGAAGCTGGGCGTCGACTCCCGCACGGCGGCGGTGGCGACGGCGACGGCACGCCGCCTGATCAGGCGGTAGTCCGAGGGTCAGTCGACCGGATCGCTGGGTGCCGGCGGTGTCGGCGGTCCGAAGAGTTCCACCGCCCGCCGGACCCCGGCGAGCCCTGCCGCGAGGGCGCTGACGGAGCCGACCGATCCCGCGACGAGCAGCAGCGAGCGGCGCAGCCGCCGTACCTCGGGGGCGCCGCTGAGCGCCATCGCGTCGAGCGCGGCGAGTTCGTCCTCGGCGATGCCCCGGTCGGCGAACTCTACGCGGTGGGCCGCCAGTTCACGCCGGAGCCGGGACACGGCGGACCGCAGTTCGGCCACCCTCGGGTCCATGCCCTCGCCGGTCACTCGCCTCTGCCCCACGCTTCGCAACATGGCTCTCCCCCTCGCACGACACTGTGCGCAGAATGCCGTACCCCGAACACACCGCCCGCCCGGAGCCGACCCGTCGGACGGTGGTCGGGCGCCGTGAGTCGCGGTCAGTTAACTCCTTCGCCACCCCGGCGCGCCACCCTTCGCCCGCGTAATTCAGGCGACCGTGTTATTCCGCCTGATGAGGTATGCAGTCCCCATGACAACAGCGCATGACCGAACGGATGTCCACACGCCCGTCGTCGCCGGCCTGCTGCTGGCCGCCGGGGGCGGGCGGCGGCTCGGGGGGCGACCCAAGGCGCTGCTCCCCCACCGTGGCCGCCCCCTCGTCGAGTACGCCGTGGGGGTGCTGCGCGGGGCCGGGTGCGAGGTGGTGCACGTGATCCTCGGCGCGTCGGCCGATGTCGTACGGGAGCGGGCGGAGCTGCCCGGATGCGTGCTCGTGGACAACCCGGAGTGGGCCGAGGGGATGGGTTCCTCGCTGCGGGCGGGGCTCGCCTCGCTGGCCGCCGACCCGCGCGGGGTGGACGCGGCACTGGTCCTCCTGGTCGACCAGCCGGGGATCGGGGCGGAGGCGGTGGCCCGGGTCCGGGCGGCGTACACCTCTCGGGATTCGCTCGCGGCGGCCTCGTACGACGGGCAGCGGGGCCATCCGGTGCTGTTCGGCGCGGGGCACTGGGCGGGGATCGCCGAGCTCGCGGTGGGCGACCGGGGCGCGCGGGACTATCTGGCGGCGCACCGGGATGCGATCACGCCCGTGGACTGTTCGGATGTGGCCGAGCCCTACGACATCGACACGGAGGCGGACCTGGCGCACCTGGAGTGAAGGGCGTGGCACCCAGAGCCATGGTCTGTCGATCCGGAGAATCTCGATATCAACAAACCATTGAACTTCCACCATGAGGAAACTAGTATCCACTGTTCAGAAGCGCTTGCTCGTTCAGAAGGCGCTCGCGGCCGTATCTCGGCGCCTGCGGCACTCCGTGCCGTCCCACGACGCCCGGCGGCCGCATGGCACCGCCCGTGAAGTCCGCTGAAGGAAGTGACAGTTCATGTCCGCACCAGCGCCGTCCCCCCTGGCCGTCGTCGATGCCGAGCCCCTGCCGCGTCAGGAAGAGGTGCTCACCGAGGCCGCCCTGGCCTTCGTCGCCGAACTGCACCGGCGGTTCACCCCGCGCCGGGACGAGCTCCTCGCCCGCCGAGCGGAGCGTCGCGCCGAGATCGCCCGTACGTCCACCCTGGACTTCCTGCCGGAGACCGCGGCGATCCGCGCCGACGACTCCTGGAAGGTCGCGCCGGCCCCGGCGGCCCTGAACGACCGCCGTGTCGAGATCACCGGCCCGACCGACCGCAAGATGACGATCAACGCGCTCAACTCCGGCGCGAGGGTCTGGCTCGCCGACTTCGAGGACGCCTCGGCACCGACCTGGGAGAACGTGGTCCTGGGCCAGCTCAACCTGATCGACGCGTACGGCCGGAAGATCGACTTCACGGACCCGCGCTCGGGCAAGTCGTACGCCCTCAAGCCCGCCGGCGAGCTGGCCACGGTCGTCATGCGGCCCCGCGGCTGGCACCTGGAGGAGCGTCACCTCACGTTCGACGGACGCCCCGTGCCGGGCGCGCTCGTCGACTTCGGCCTGTACTTCTTCCACAACGCCCAGCGGCTGATCGACCTCGGCAAGGGTCCTTACTTCTACCTGCCGAAGACGGAATCGCACCTTGAGGCCCGCCTCTGGAACGAGATCTTCGTCTTCGCCCAGGACTACGTCGGCATCCCGCAGGGCACCGTCCGCGCCACGGTCCTCATCGAGACCATCACGGCCGCGTACGAGATGGAGGAGATCCTCTACGAACTCCGCGACCACGCCGCCGGGTTGAACGCGGGCCGCTGGGACTACCTCTTCTCCATCGTCAAGAACTTCCGTGACGGCGGCGCCAAGTTCGTCCTTCCGGACCGCAACGCGGTCACGATGACGGCCCCGTTCATGCGCGCCTACACCGAGCTCCTCGTGCGCACCTGCCACAAGCGCGGCGCGCACGCGATCGGCGGCATGGCGGCGTTCATCCCCTCCCGCAAGGACGCCGAGGTCAACAAGGTCGCCTTCGAGAAGGTCAAGGCCGACAAGGACCGCGAGGCCGGCGACGGCTTCGACGGCTCCTGGGTCGCCCACCCCGACCTGGTCCCGATCGCGATGGCCTCCTTCGACGCCGTCCTCGGCGAGAAGCCCAACCAGAAGGACCGCCTCCGCGAGGACGTGTCCGTCGCGCCCGGCGACCTCATCGCGATCGACTCGCTGGACGCCAAGCCGACGTACGCGGGCCTGGTCAGCGCCGTGCAGGTCGGCACCCGCTACATCGAGGCGTGGCTGCGCGGCCTCGGCGCCGTCGCCATCTTCAACCTGATGGAGGACGCCGCCACCGCCGAGATCTCGCGCTCGCAGATCTGGCAGTGGATCAACGCCGGTGTGGAGTTCGAGCACGCCGGAGAGACCGTGAAGGCCACTCCGGAGCTCGCCCGCAAGGTCGCGGCCGAGGAGCTGGCGGCGATCCGCGCGGAGATCGGCGAGGAGGCCTTCGCGGCCGGCAAGTGGCAGCAGGCCCACGACCTGCTTCTGCACGTCTCCCTCGACGCGGACTACGCGGACTTCCTGACGCTGCCCGCGTACGAGCAGTTGGTCGGCTGATCTCCGAGAAGAACGGCTGACCCGGCGGCCCGCACAGCGGTCGGACAGCATCTGAGCAGGGCTTCGTCCCCGGTGTCGCACAGCACCGGAGACGGGGCCCTGTTCCCGTTCCTGTGGGTTCACAGGGGACGTGACGGAACCGAGATATGCAGCTACCTAGCGGTAACAAGCCGGGGGGTGACAGATTCCGCCATGCCACCGGCCGGCGGCTGTCCCCCACGTCACTGCGTACCGCAGGAGCACAGCCATGCCTTCGACCCCCCACCGTGCGCTGCGCGCACTCCTGGCACTGTGTACCGCCGCCGGGCTCGCCTCCGTCGCCGTCCCCGCCGCCCACGCCTCCCCGGGCACGGGTCCCTCCGCCGTCGTCACCATGGGCGACAGCTACATCTCCGGCGAGGCCGGGCGCTGGCTCGGCAACAGCCTCACCAACTCGGGAAGCCGCAACGGCACCGACCGGGCCTGGACGGGCAGCGCATACGACCCGTCCCGGGTGTACGGCACCACCGCGGGCGGCTGTCACCGCTCGGACACAGCGGAGGTGAAGAGCGCGGGACCCCTGGCGAGCTCGCTGATCAACCTGGCCTGCTCGGGCGCGACGACCGACAACGTCATCCGCGCCTCGCAGGGCGGGCAGGCCTACAAGGGCGAGGCCCCGCAGGCCGACCAGCTCGCGGCCGTGGCCGCCGCGCACGACGTGGAGCTGATCGCGCTCTCCATCGGCGGCAACGACCTCGGGTTCGCCGACATCATCGCCACCTGCGCCAAGGACTACATCGTCTGGTACTCGTACTGCCACGACGACCAGCAGGCCGAGGTCGACGCGAAGATGGACGGCGTGATGGCGGACGTCGGCCGGTCGGTCGACGAGATCCGGGCCGTCATGACGGGCGCCGGATACGGCTCGTCCGACTACCGGATCGTCCTCCAGTCGTACCCGTCCCCCATCCCCCGCGCCACCGAGAACCGCTACGGGGAGAGCGGCTGGTCCCGTACGAACACGGGCGGCTGCCCCTTCTGGAACGCCGACTCCGACTGGGCCCGCGACTCCCTCGTCCCGCAGCTCGCCAACCGGCTGAAGGGCGTCGCGGCGGCCAAGGGCGTGCAGTTCATGGACCTGCGGGACGCGCTCCAGGGGCGTGAGGTGTGCGCGAAGGCGAGCCGTCAGGTGACGTCGACCGTGCCCGCGTCGGGGACCACGAGCGAGTGGGCGCGCTGGATCGACAGCCAGAGCACGCAGGGGCTGGTCCAGGAGTCCATGCACCCCAACGCCTACGGCCAGCAGGCCCTCGGCCGCTGCCTGGCCCTGATCCACGCCCGTCCGACGGGCAACCAGACCTGCCGGAACACGGCGGGGTCGGGACCGTCGGGGATGTACCTCACGGCGAGCTGACCATCACGCCGACTGCATGAGGCCGAGCGGGCCGAGGACCCGCTCGGCCTCGTGCCGGTCGGCCGCCCGCATCGCCCGGACCAGGGCGGCGGAACCACCGGGCCAGGCGGACGCAGCCGTGTCGAAGGCGGCACGGCGGGACTCCAGGGGCCCCTTCTTGGCGGGCAGCGCGTCGAGGACGAACAGCGCCCGCGCCGAGATCCCCACCTGGATCAGATCGGAGGGCTCACCGCGCGCGCGGAGCGCCTGATGGGCGTACGCCCCGATCACCGGGTCGCGGAGGGCTCCGCGGAGGGCCTCGGGCGGGGCGGAGGCCGTGTCCAGGACGGCGAAGAGGCCCCGGACGGCGGCGGCGTCGGAGGTGCCGGCGTGGACCGTGCCGAGGGCGGCGAGCAGCTGGGACCAGGCGTCGGCGGTGTCCCCGCGCGCGCGGAGCCAGTCGGCGAGCACGCGCGCGGCGACGCACCCGGGCCAGCCCTCGGCGGCGGCCACCACGACGGGCGCGGCCCAGCTCCTGGCCCGGGCGGTGTCGGGCGCGGCGACCCCGCGCACCCCGAGCAGATAGCGCACGACGCCGGCCCCGCGCGGGGTGAGCCCGAAGGCGTCGCCGGTGCGGAAGACCAGGCCGGTGGCGGCGAGTCGGTCGACGGCGGCGGCGAGGTCACGGGCGGGCCCTTCGAGGCGCGCCCGGTCGGCCTCGGTCAGCTCGTCCGTGCCCAGGAGCCGTACGAGCTCCGGCAGGGGCGGGGTCGCGTACGGGTCGGGTGCCTCGTCCGGCACCGGTACGGGCAGGTCCTCCATGGCCGGATCGACGGCCCAGTCCTCGTACTCGGCGGCCTTGCGGGCGACGGACTCGGCGGAGCAGCCGCGCCGGTAGACCACGTACAGCAGATGCGGCGCCTCACCCCCGTAGGGCTCGAACTCCTCCTCGGCCAGCTCCTCGACGGCGGCGATGAGGGTGTCCGCGTCCTCCTCGACGGGCCCTGCCTCGATCGCGGGCGGCGGGGGCACGGGGACGGCGATGTCCCCGTAGTGGTCGAGGTGCTCGTCGAGGAGGGCATCGGCCAGGACGAGGTGGGGGAAGGCGTCGGGCCCGGGCGCGAAGCGCGCGTACGGCCCGGCGAGCTGTTCGGCGAGCCCGGCGGCGGTCCACCGGTCCAGGAGAGCCGCGGCCACCTGCCCGATGCCGGTCGCCACGTCGTGGTCGGTGAGCAGCGGCCCGGCGGCGGGCGGCTCTTCGGCGTCCCGTACGTACGCGCGCGTGAGGGCCTCGGCGAGCAGGACGTCGGCGAGGGCCGTACGCCCCATGAGATCGGCCCGGTGCACCCCCTCGGGCAGCGGCGCCCCGTCGAGGGCGGCGAGCCGGCGCCGTACGTCCTCGGGATCGGCGAGGTCGGCGCCACAGGTCCGCAGCAGCGAGGCGTACCACCGGTGCCAGGTCAGGTTCCCCGGATCGGTCATGGCCCGCTCGAAGTCGCCGACGGCCTCGTTGACGGCCACGGCGACCTGCTCGCCCCGGCCCCCGTCGAAGCGCGCCGCGAGCTGTCCGACCACGGCGGGATAGACGGCGAGCGCCCCGGGAGGCGCGTACACGAACGTCGGCAGGTCCTCGACGAGGAGCTGCCGCACGAGCCCGGGCGTCGGCTCGGGCACCCCGGACTCCCGGTCGGCCCCGCGCAGGGCCAGCAGTCCCAGCACCGCTTCCGCGGCACGCACGAAGACGGGGTCGCGGCGCTCGGAGGTTCCGTCGAGGAAACCGTCGAGCCCGGTGTTGGTGAGAACGGTCTCGGCCACGCTTCCCAGGGTAGTTCGGCGGGGACGAATCGGGCGTGCGACGCAGGCGGAGGGACGAGGAATCACTTCTGTCACGGGCGTCTCCGTAGGGCGCGGACTACCTGGGCCATGTGCTGGACGTGGCCCGAGCGCAGCCAGACCTCGGGGCCGCCGACCCCCGCACCGCCCGCTCCGGCCGCGCAGGAGACCAGCCAGCGCTCCCCCTCGCTGAACTCGGCTCCTCGGAAGCCCTCCGCGCACACGATCTCCCGGACCAGCGCGCGGACCGCGTCCGCGTGGTCGGTTCCCCGGGTGGGCACGCGCGCGAGGAGGAACGTGCGCTCGGTGGTGTAGCGCACGACTCCCCAGGGGGAGCCTCCGGCCGCCTCCAGGGGCCGGTCGGCGCTCCCGGTGTGGTCGGCGCCGTAGTCGCCGTAGGCGACGCGTACTTCCGGGCGGTCGGGCCCGTCGACGAGCATGTGCCAGACGTCCCAGTCGAATCGGTGCGCCTCCGCGAGCGGTGCCCCGTAGTCCTCGGGATAGCCGCGAGGGAAGGAACCGGCGAGCAGGACGACCGTCCGCCAGCGGTGGAGGGGACCGAGCAGGGCGAGGGCGCGCAGCGCCCGTTTCTCCGCCGGGCAGTGCTCGTCGACGACGGCGCCGAGGTCGAGCAGCAGGTCCAACGGGCAGCGCGCGAACGCGATCCGGTCCAGGAGGAGGCCGACCTCGTCCCTCAGCTTCTCGTCGGACAGCCCGGTCGGGAACACCCGGACGCCGAGGCCGCTGCCGCTCGCCCGGGCGGCCTCGGCTCCGGCCGTCTGCTGCCCGGCGGGGCGCTCGACGCCCGTCACCGGCCGGAGCGAGGTCCGTGCCGCACCCGGCCGGCCGGATGCGTCGAAGGGCCAAACCTGGTCCTCGACGTGGAAGGCGTCGATCCAGGCGGGCCGCCCCCGCTGCACGGCCTCGATCCGGTGCAGCACCGCCCTCAGCCGGGCGGCGAGCGCGGCCGGGTCGGGGTCGAGCGGGTGGGGCGGCCGCGGGCCCCTCGTGCGGACCCGGGGCGGGATGCTCCACAGCGGCGTCACGCACGCGCGTACCCGGGGCGGAAGGGAGTCGTACGCGTCGAGCGCGTTCCGGCGGGCGGGCAAAGCGGGTACGTAGAGCGGGTCGGACGGACGGTCTGACGACGGATCGGACATCGGCTCGAACATCGGCGCCCCCCAGCGGCCCGCTGCATCCCCTGCTTCGCAGGGTGAGGGGATGCGGAGCACGGCGAAAGGGGGCGCTTCCGGCCAATCCGAGACTCCGTCAGCGCACCACCACCGTCCGGGGCGCCGAGAAGTCGCCCCAGGTGCCGTCCGGGAGTTGGGCGCGGAGGGTGACGGTGTAGCGGGTGCCCGGGGGGTCCTGGACCGGGAAGGTGTAGGTGGCGCGGCCGGGGGGTGGGGTGGTGCCCCAGATGATGGTGGTGGCGAACCTGCCGTTGAGGTGGAGTTCGTGGTGGGTGACCGGGGCCTCCGTGTCCGGTGGGGTCCAGGTGACGGTGATCTCGCCCTTGGTCGCCGTCGCGGTGAGGTGGGTGGGGGCGGTGTTCGCGGGCGCGCCCGGCGACGGGGCCGTGGTGAGGTCGGCGGGGGCGCTGTCCGGTGAGGAGTTCTCGGCGGCGTCGCGGGCGCGGACGGTGAACGCGTAGGCGGTGCCGGGGCGCAGTCCGGTGACGTGGGCGGTGGTGGCCGTGCCGGGCACGGTGTGGATGCGGGTGTCGGCCTGATAGACGTCGTAGGCGGTGACCCGGGTGTCGTCCTCGGCCGCCGACCAGCGGAGGGTCACGGCGCGGCTGCCGTCGGGGGTGGCGCGGAGCGCGGCCGGCGTGGTGGGGGGTGTGCGGTCCTCGGCGGTGGCGCGGAGGGTGGTCGCGGTGACGGTGGTGCTCGGCGCCGAGACGTTGCCGGCGGCGTCGCGGGCCCGGACCGTGAAGCGGTGGCGGGTGGCGGGGGCGAGTCCGACCACGTCCGTCATCAGGGTGGTGGCCGGGAGGTCCTTGATCCTGCGGCCCTCGCTGTAGACCACGTACCCGGTGACGGCCCGGTCGTCGGTGGCCGCGCTCCACATGACGTGGACCGTGCCGGCGCTGCCGGCGGTGGCGGTGACTCCGGTGGGGGTGGTGGGGGCGCGGGTGTCCTTGGCCTCGGGAACGGCGGCGCCCGAGCACCCCGTGAGGGTGAGAGCCAGGGCCAGGGGAAGCGCGAGGGCAGTCAACAGGCTTGCGGCTAGCGGGCGTTGCACGGGCCGGCCTCCGTCCGTCGGAAAGGTCCAGACCTATATCGCACAGCCGGACCGACCCCGGCAAGGGGGCGTTGTCAGTGGCGTGCGCTTCACTGAAAACATCACTCTCCGTAGTCGAATCTGGGGGAATCATGACGGACCGTACGACCTATGTGAGCCACGTCGGGGTACGCCGACGCGGCTGGACCGACACGATGGTGCGGGACCTGCTCGGCACGCCCGACGTACAGGGCCGCGACCCGCGCCGCTGGTCCCTCGCGCCCCTGCGGCTCTATCTCCTGGCGCGGGTCGAAACCGTCGAGCGGACACCCGAGTTCGCCGAGACATCGATTCTCTCGCCGGCCCGTTCCTCCGCCGCCGCGGCCTACGCCGAGCGGCGCCGGGCCGCCGTCCTGGCCGCGATCCGCGCGGAGCGGATCGAGGTGCCCCGGCTGCCCGGTCCCGAGCTGGAGCGGCGGGCGGTCCGGCACCGGCAGCTGCTGGGGGCACGCGGTCCCGGGACGTCACCAGGAGACGGAGCCCCGGCCGGCGCGCTCGTACGGTGGCAGGTGAGCTACCTGCGGCACGCCCTCGCGCGGTACGAGGTGCTGCTCGACGGCCTGTACGGGGAGACCGGGCGCGGCGAGGCCGAGCGGCTGCTCCGACGACGGCTCTACGAGGCGATCGGCGCCAGGTATCCGGCGCTGGCCGAGGAGTGTCGTCGCCGGATCGCGGTGGAGCGGTGAGCGGGCGCGCGGCCGGGTGCCGGCCTCGTCACCGGAGTCCGGGTGGGCAGCCCGTCGAGCGTCACCGCCACAGCGAGCGCGCGAGCGCCCGGCACGCCGCCGGGATCGGCTCCACGATCCTGACCGCGCACCGGGTGCGGAGGGCCTCCGCCGCCTCGCCCAGCGGGCCGCCGCCGATGACGACCGCCCGCGCCCCGTCCCGCTCCACACAGGCGCGGACCGCCCGCTCCAGCTGGTCGAGGAGCAACTCCGGCTCGGTGGAGAGGAGTTCGGGGGTATCCGTGGTGAGACGGAGGCCGGTGTACCGGTCGGCGAGGCCCAGGGCCGTCACATGGGCCGCGATGGCCTCGGCCAGGAGCGGCGTCGTGGTGGCGATGCCGAAGGGAGTGCCGCCGGCGGCCGCCTCCCTGAGGGCCGCCTCGCCCAGCCCCACCACGGGCACCCCGGTCGCCGCGCGCAGCTCCGCCGCGCCCGGGTCGCCGAAGGCGCCGACGAGGAGCGCCGCGCAGTCGCCGGCGGCCGTGGCGCGGAGGCCCGCGGCGAGGACCTCCGGGGCCGCGGCGCGCAGCGCGGCCGGGTCGGTGAGCATGCGCGGGCCCCGGCGCACGGTCACGCCGCGTACGGGGAAGGCGTCGCCCAGGGCGCGTCGGGCGAGGGCGGTCATCATCGCGGTCGTGGCGGTGGAGGTGTTGGGGTTGATCAGCACCACCGCCCCGGGCCCCGCGGCGTGCGCGGGGACCGGGGCCGGCGGTGTGGCTACGGGCGGGTTCAGTGGACGTGCGCCGCCTTCGCCGTGTGGCTGCCGGAGATCTCGTCGCCGGGCTCCATCGGCGCGGTGACCTCGTCGTCGTCCCGGCCCTTGCCCAGGTGGTTGAAGACCACGTTGAGCAGGACCGCCGCGACGCAGCCGGTCGAGATGCCCGAGTCCAGGATGATCTTCGCCGTCTCCGGGAAGGCGTGGTAGAACTCCGGCGCGGTGATCGGGATGATGCCGACGGCCAACGAGACGGCCACGATCAGCACGTTGTTGTCCTTCTCCAGACCGGCCTTGACCAGGGTCTGGATGCCGCTGGCGGCGACCGAGCCGAAGAGGACGACGCCCGCGCCGCCGAGGACCGGCCGGGGGACGACCGAGATGAGCGAGGTGGCGACCGGCGAGAGGCCCATCAGGACCAGGAAGCCACCGCCGCAGGCGACGACGAAGCGGCTGCGGATCCGGGTCATGGCGACCAGGCCGATGTTCTGGGCGAAGGCGCTGCACATGAAGCCGTTGAAGAGCGGGCTGATCGCGGAGCCGAGGGTGTCGGCGCGCAGTCCGGCCGCGATGGTCTTCTCGTCGGCGGGCCGGTCGACGATCTCGCCGAGCGCCAGCATGTCGGCGGTCGACTCGGTCATGGAGACCAGCATGACCACACACATGGAGATGATCGCGGCGAGGGCGAACTGCGGGCCGCCGAAGTGGAACGGCGTCGGGAAGCCGACGATGTCCGCCTCGGTCACCGGGGAGAAGTCGGTGACGCCGAACGGTATGGCGATGAGGGTGCCGATGACGAGGCCGACGAGGACGGCGATCTGCTTGAGGAAGCCGCGGGTGAAGCGGCGGAGCAGCAGGACGACGACCAGGGTGATGGCGGCGAGCGAGAGGAACGTGGTCGAACCGTAGTCCTCGGCGGCGGGGTTGGGCCCCTGGGCCCAGCCGAAGGCGACCGGGAGGAGGGAGACGCCGATGAGGGTGATCACGGTGCCGGTGACGACCGGCGGGAAGAACCGCACCAGCCGGGAGAACCAGGGGGCGGCGAGGAAGCCGAGGAGTCCGGCGACGATGATCGCGCCGAAGATCACGGGGAGCGCGTCCGCCTTGTCGTCGGTGGTGTCGACGATGGCGAGCATCGGTGCGACGCCGGCGAAGGTGACGCCGTTGACGAACGGAAGCCGGGCACCGATCTTCCAGACCCCGAGCGTCTGGAGGAAGGTGGCGAGCCCGGCGGTGAACAGGCTGGCGCCGGTCAGGAAGGTGAGTTCGGTACCGGAGAGGCCGACGGCCGCTCCGACGATCAGGGGCGGGGCCACGACCCCCGCGTACATGGCGGCCACGTGCTGGAGGCCGCTGGTGACCATCTTCAGTGGGGGCAGCGTCTCGTCGACCGGATGCGTCTCCCGGTCGTCGGGGGCGGAGCCTGCGTCTTGTGCATTGCGAACCTGGGGCTTGGCGGCCACGGCGGTTCCTCCGGTCGGTTACACGTCGGCGGTGACGCGGGGTTCAGGGAGGTGGTGCAAGCGGTGCGGGTGCAGGAGGTGCGGCTCGTTGCGGGGTGGTGCGGTGCTGCAGTGCGGGGGCGCTGCGGTGCTGCGGTGCGCGCGTGGGGAGTCCGCGACGCGGGATCGGGGTGCCCGGTGGGGGGCGGGCGGACATCACCGTCCCGGGAGGTGCCGTACGTCTTCTGCGCAGGCACCTCCCGGTCGGGCTGCCGCGGACCCCGCTCGGGTCCGCGGCGACCGACCGAGGGCCGTCCCCCTCGGTCGGACTCCATGGGGAGGGTCAGCCCTGGGCCGCGATGCGGGCCAGACGCTGGGCCTCCGCGCGCGCGTCGCGCGCGATCTGCTCCTCGTCGGCGAACAGCAGTCGGTTGTTCTCGACGATCTGCTTGCCGTTGACGAAGGAGGCGGTGACCGGGGCCGCGGCGCCGAAGACGATCGCGGTGACCGGGTCGGCGATCGAGGAGTGGCCGAGGCCGTCGATCTTCCAGAGGACGAAGTCGGCGAGCTTGCCGGCTTCGAGGGAGCCGATGTTGTCGGCGCGGCCGAGGACCTGCGCACCGCCGTAGGTGCCGAGGCGCAGGGCCTGGCGGGCGTTGAGCGCGGACTCGCGGTGGGCGCCGAGGCGGTTGATGAGGAGCGCGTTGCGCAGCTCGGTGTGGAGCTCGCCGGACTCGTTGGACGCGGTGCCGTCGACACCGAGGCCGACCGGCACGCCCGCCTTCAGCATGTCGGGTACGCGGGCGATGCCGGCGGCGAGGCGCGCGTTGGAGGACGGGCAGTGCGCCACGCCCGTGCCGGTGCGGGCGAAGGCCGCGATGTCGGAGTCGTTCATGTGGACGCAGTGCGCCATCCACACGTCCTCGCCGAGGAAGCCGGTGGACTCGAAGTAGTCCGTCGGCCCCATCCCGAACAGCTCGTGGCAGAACTTCTCCTCCTCCACGGTCTCCGAGCCGTGGGTGTGCATGCGCACCCCGAGCCGGCGGGCCAGCTCGGCGCCCTGCTTGAGGAGCTGGGTGGAGATGGAGAACGGGGAGCAGGGGGCGACGGCGACCTGGGTCATCGCGTCGAAGGAGGCGTCGTGGAACTTCTTGACGGTCTCCTCCGTGGCGGCGAGCGCGCCCTCGGTGGTCTCGACGGCGAAGTCGGGCGGCAGGAAGCCGTCCTTCTCGCTCATGTCCATCGAGCCGCGGGCGAGGGTGAAGCGGACGCCCATGTCGGAGGCGGCACCGATGATGGCGCCGGACAGGTCGCCGGAGTTCTTCGGGTAGACGTAGTGGTGGTCCATGGCGGTGGTGACACCGCCGCGGGCCATCATCGCCAGGGAGCCCTGCGCGGCCACGCGCACCATCGACTCGTCGATCCGCGACCAGGTCGGGTAGAGCGCGACCAGCCAGTTGAAGAGGTTGTGGTCGGTCGCCAGGCCCCGGGTGATCCACTGGTAGAAGTGGTGGTGGGTGTTGACGAGACCGGGCGTGACGAGGTGACCGGTGGCGTCGATGCGCCGGACCACGTTCTCCAGTCCCTCGGGAGCCTTGCCGGCACCGATGGACTCGATCTTGTTGTCCGCGACGACGAGGTAGCCGGAGGCGTACTCGGTGTCGTTCGCGTCGACGGTCGCGATCGCCGCGTTCTCGATGACGATGCGCTGGGCTGCCGCAGGTGCTGCCATGGCGGTGGTTCCTTCGTTCCTCTGGGGTGGTGTGGGCACGGCAGGACCCTAGGAGGATTTGAGTGCCGGGGCCGTGTGACGGCTCCGGGTGCCGAGATGGTGGAAGAACAGATTCAGCAGGACGGCGACGAGCGCGCCCGCGCTGATGCCAGAGCCGAGCACGGTCTGCGCCCAGGCGGGGAACTCGGCGTAGAAGGTGGGCGCGGCGAGCGGGATGATGCCCGCTCCGAGCGCGACGGCCACCAGGATGATGTTGGAGCTGTCGTCGAGGCCGGCTTCCGACAGGGTGCGGATGCCGCTGACCGCGATCGAGCCGAACAGGACGATGCCGGCGCCGCCGAGGACGGGCATCGGGACCATCGAGACGACCGCGCCGAGGACCGGGAAGGCGCCGAGGACCAGCAGGGCGCCGCCGGCGACGGCGACCACGTACCGGGAGCGCACCCGGGTCAGCGAGACGACGCCGACGTTCTGGGCGAAGGCCGAGGTCGGGAAGCCGCCGAAGACGGGGCCGACCAGGGTGGCGATGCCGTCGGTGCGCAGTCCGCGGGTGATGGTGCGGCCGTCGCTGCGCCGCTCGCAGATCTCGCCCAGGGCGAGCATGCCGGCGCTGGACTCGGTCATGAGGACCAGCATCACGATGCACAGGGAGAGGATCGCGGCGGGCTGGAACTCGGGAGCGCCGAAGGCGAAGGGGGCGGGCAGGGCCGCGACGGGCGCCTCGCGCAGGGCGGTGAAGTCGGCCATCCCGAAGGGGATCGCGGCGAGGGTGCCGATGAAGAGGCCGAGCAGCAGGGCGATCTGCTTGACGAAGCCCTTGCCGAAGCGCTGGAAGAGCAGGATGACGACCAGGGTGAAGCCTGCGAGTGCCAGGTACTTCATGGCACCGAAGTCGGCGGCGGTCTTGTCGCCGCCCTGTGCCCAGCCGACGGGCACGGGCATCAGGGTGACCCCGATGAGGGTGATCACGACGCCGGTGACGAGCGGCGGGAAGAAGCGCAGGAGTCTGCCGAAGAAGGGTCCGACGGCGAGGCAGAAGACTCCGGCGACCATCACCGCGCCGTAGATGGCGGGGAGTTGGTGGCCCGGGGCGCTGGTCTCGGCGATGGCGAGCATCGGCGCGATTCCGGCGGAGGAGGCGGCGTTGACGAACGGCAGCCGGTTGCCGGCGAAGCGCCGGATGCCGAGGGTCTGCAGGATCGTCGCGCAGCCGGCGATGAGCAGACTGGCGGCGATGAGCCGGGTCATCCCGGCCGCGTCCAGGCCGACGGCCTGGCCGATGATGAGCGGAGGGGTGACCACGCCGGCGTACATGGCGGCGATGTGCTGGAGCGCCGCGGGGACGAGCCGCGAGGCAGGAAGCTTTTCGTCCACCGGATGGACCTGCTGGGTGGTGTCCGGCGGGGTGGAACACGGGCCTTCGGCGTGCGCCGGCCCCGTTGCGGGCTGTGCCATGAGAATCCCTCCGGTCCGGCGCGGCCCCCGCCCGACTGCGGGCGGGCGGGGGCCGGTCACTCGGACGCCGCTTAGAGGTTGGTCATGTCGACCGGGATCTGCGCCGTGGCTCCGTCGCGGAGGACGGTGGCCTCGATGAGGCCGTACATGCGGTCGGCGGCGTAGTAGACCTCGTTGTCGTTCTTGAGGCCGAAGGGCTCGAGGTCGACCAGGAAGTGGTGCTTGTTCGGGAGCGAGAAGCGGACTTCGTCGATCTCCGAGCGGTGGTTGATGATGCGCGTGGCCATCTGGTACAGCGTCTGCTGGAGCGAGTACGAGTACGTCTCCGAGAAGGCTTCGAGCATGTGCTTCTTGGTCTGCTCGTAGGACCGCTCCCAGTTGGGCATGCGCTGGTCGTCATCGGTCCAGTTGAACCGCCAGCGGGCGGACACCTGCGTGGCCAGGATGCGGTCGTACGCCTCCTGGAGCGTCGTGTACTGGTCCTTGATGTAGCCCCAGAACTCCGAGTTGGTGGAGTTCATGACGACGAGGTCCTTGAGGCCGGAGATGACCTCCCAGTTCTCGCCGTCGTAGGTGATCTGGGTGACGCGGGTCTCCTGACCCTTGCGGGCGAAGGAGTGGTTGACCTCTTCGGCCCCGATGAACTTGGAGTTGGCATCCGAGGAGGCGATGCGCTCCCAGGAGTACTCCTCGATCCGGATGCGCGCCTTCTTGATCGGCTCCTGGCTCGTCACGAAGTGGCGGGCGAGGTGGATGCCGAACTGCTCGGCGGACTCGATGCCGTACTCCTTGGCGAACGCGAAGACGGTGTTCTTCGTCGTGTCGGTGGGGAGGCAGTTGGCGTTCGAGCCGGTGAGGTGGACGTCGTCGAGGTCGCCGGAGAGGGCGACGGAGACGTTCAGGTCCTTGATGTGGTGGGTGTCGCCGTCCCGCGTGATCTTGACGACGCGGTTCTCTGCTTTGCCGTACTGGTTCTGGCCGAGAATCGTGGGCATGTCTGCTAGCTCCCTCGGTATACGGAGTAGCCGAACGGGTTGAGCAGCAGCGGTACGTGATAGTGCTCGCCCGGGGTGACGGCGAACGTGATCGCCACCTCCGGGAAGAACGCACCGCTGTCCCTTACGCGGGGGGCGTCCTGCTGCGCCTCGGCTTGCTTCTTGGAGAAGTACGTCTCGACTTCGAAGTCGAGACGGACGTGGGTGGTGCCCTCCGGCAGCGCCGGCAGGTCCTTGCATCGTCCGTCCGCGTCGGTGGCGGAGCCGCCGAGCGCGACCCATTCGGCGTCGGAGCCGCTGCGGGCCGCGAGCGTGATGGCCACGCCCTCGGCGGGGCGGCCGATGCTGGTGTCCAGGATGTGGGTGGACACCGAGGCCGTGGTGTCGGTGCTCATGCGGAGCTCTCTTCCTCGGAGGTCTCTACGAGACGGGTCAGCCGGATGCGGTTGATCTTGCCCAGTTCGGTGCGGACGATCTCCCGCTCCTCCTCGGACGAGTTGCCGATCCGTCGGCGGAGCGCGTCGCGCATCTGCTCGCCGGTCAGGCCGGTGGCGCAGATGAGGAAGACGTGTCCGAACCTGTCCTGGTAGGCCAGGTTGAGTTCGAGCATCTCGGTCTTGAGCTCCGCGGAGGCGCCGGCCATTCCGCTCTGTTCGCGGGAGGAGGTCGGATCCCCGGCCTTCGGACGACCGATCGGCGGGTGCCCCGCCATCGCTTCGGCAAGGTCCTCGGCGGTCAGCTCTGCCATGGCGGCGTCGCTGGCGAGGAAGAGAGCTTCGGCGGTGGTGTACGGGCGCTGGGCGAGGATCTTGCTCCCCCACGCCGAACTGGAACACACCTCGTGGAGCGCGGCGAGGGCCTCGCTGTCCGCCGAGGTGTTGAACCGGGTGAGGCCCGGTGTCGTACCTGAAGTCACGGGAAGCCTCCGTGGCTGTTTTTCGCTGTGCGTCGGACGGGCTGCGGATAGCTAACGCCCTCCGCAACATCACGTCAACACTTTGTTGAAAACTCGGTCACGCAAAAGCCGTCGTCCCGACATACGGACGACGGCTTACGGCCACACATGATCAACTACTCGCCCTTGGCGGCCTTTTCCCTGCTCAGGGCGGTCTCCCTGTTCAGGTAGTTGTACACGGTGAAGCGGCTGACACCCAGTGCACCCGCCACCGTCTCCACTCCATGGCGTACGGCGAAGGCCCCGCGGGCCTCCAGGAGCCGGACGGCCTCCTGCTTGGACTTGCGGTCCAGTTCGGCCAGTGGCATCCCGTGCCGCCGCTCCATCGCCGCGAGGATGTGATCGAGGGATTCGGACAGCTGGGGCAGCCGCACGGCGAGCACGTCCTCCCCCTCCCAGGACAGGACGACATCGTCGGCCTCCGCCTGCGCGGGGACGAGCAGCTCGGCACCCATGGCGTCGACCAGGGGCTTCACCGCGACGATCAGGGGATGCTCGGCCGTCTCGGCGACCAGAGGGCGCTCGCTCACTTCTCGCCCTCCCCGAGCACATTGACCTGGAGGGAGACGCGGGTGGCGCCGGCCGCCAGCGACTTGCGCAGCAGCGCGTCGACGGCGGTGAGCACCTCGTCGGCACCGCCTTCCGCCGTGTTCCCGAAGGGGCCGACGTCGACCGCGTCCAGTTCGGCCGACTGGATGACCTCACGAGCCACGACCGCGTGCGCCGGCGCCTCGTCGAGGTCGAACGGCTCGGTCGTGAACTCCACTCTCAAACGCACCATGGCCCCACGCTACGGCCCCGCTCCGGCCTACGGGAGCCCCGGACCTGCGGGGACCTCTTGACAAGTGTGTCGGCAACCTTGCAACATTCCGTCAGACAGAAACTTACTTCCGCGATACGGAAGGAGCGCCGCCCCTCATGGCCCGCTTCTCAGTAGGCGCAGGCACGGACCAGCGCTTCGATGTGAACCTGTCGATCCTCTTCACGGAACTCCCGCTCCTGGAGCGCCCCGCGGCCGCCGCCGCGGCGGGCTTCACCGCGGTCGAGCTGTGGTGGCCCTGGATCGACACCGCCACCCCCGAGCAGAGCGAGCTCGACGCCCTCAAGAAGGCTCTTGAGGACGCCGGCACCCAGCTGGTGGGCCTGAACTTCTACGCCGGGCAGCTCCCCGGCCCGGACCGCGGAGCCCTCTCCGTACCCGGGGACGAGTCGGACCGCTTCCGCGCCAACATCGAGGTGGCGGCCGACTTCGCCGCCTCGGTCGGCTGCAAGGCGCTCAACGCGCTCTACGGCAACCGCGTCGAGGGCGTCGACCCGCAGATCCAGGACGCCCTCGCCCTGGAGAACCTGGTCCTGGCCGCCCGCGCGGCCGACCGGATCGGCGCGATCCTCCTCGTCGAGACCCTCAACAAGCCGGAGTCGCCGCTCTACCCGCTGGTGAGCGCCCCCTCCGCCATCGAGGTGATCGACAAGGTCAACGCGGCGACCGGACTCGGCAACGCCAAGTTCCTCCTCGACATCTACCACCTGTCGATGAACGGCGAGAACGTCAGCCAGGTCATCGCCGAGTACGCGGCGAAGACCGGCCACGTCCAGATCGCCGACAACCCGGGCCGCGGCGCGCCGGGCACCGGCGACCTGCCCCTGGAGCAGCTCCTCGGCGAGCTGAAGAAGGCCGGCTACGAGGGCTGGATCGGCCTGGAGTACAAGGCAGCCGACGCCGCCGCGTCCTTCGAGTGGCTCCCGGCCGAGGCCCGCCCCGCCAGCTGACCGGCCGCCCCGCGACCCTCCCCCGTACCACCAGTTTTCGAGAGGCACCCTCATGAGCAACCTCCCCAAGATCGCTTGGATCGGTCTCGGCATCATGGGCTCCCCCATGTCCGAGAACCTGATCAAGGCCGGCTACTCGGTCACCGGCTTCACCCTGGAGCAGGACAAGCTGGACCGCCTCACGGCGGCCGGCGGCACCTCCGCCGCGTCGATCGCGGAGGCCGTCAAGGACGCCGACGTCATCGTCACGATGGTGCCCGCCTCCCCGCAGGTCGAGGCCATCTCCTACGGCCCCGCGGGCATCCTGGAGAACGCCAAGAAGGGCGCGCTGATCGTCGACATGTCGTCGATCACCCCGCAGACCTCGGTCGACCTGGCATCGAGCGCCAAGGAGAAGGGCATCCGCGTCATCGACGCGCCCGTCTCCGGCGGCGAGGCCGGCGCCATCGAGGCCGTGCTCTCGATCATGGTCGGTGGCGAGAAGGCCGACTTCGACGAGGCGCTCCCCGTCCTCCAGGCCCTCGGCAAGACCATCGTCCTGTGCGGCCCGCACGGCTCCGGCCAGACGGTGAAGGCCGCCAACCAGCTGATCGTCGCGGTCAACATCCAGGCCTGCGCCGAGGCCGTGGTCTTCCTGGAGAAGTCCGGCGTGGACCTCCAGGCCGCCCTCGACGTCCTCAACGGCGGTCTGGCCGGCTCGACCGTGCTGACCCGCAAGAAGGACAACTTCCTGAACCGGGACTTCAAGCCCGGCTTCCGGATCGACCTGCACCACAAGGACATGGGCATCGTCACCGACGCCGCCCGCAACGTCGGTGCGGCCCTCCCGGTCGGCGCGGTCGTCGCCCAGCTCGTGGCCTCGCTGCGCGCCCAGGGTGACGGCGGCCTGGACCACTCGGCCCTGCTGCGCGCCGTCGAGCGTCTCTCCGGCCAGCAGGTCTGATCCAGCGCCCCCGTGAGCGGGGGCCCCAGATTTCCGGTCGGTGGCGGCGCTGACAACTGTCCTGTCGCGCCCAGGCGCCGTCGCCGACCGGAACACCACACTTCCCTTTCAACAAACTGTTGACGTCACGTTCGAGCCGAATTTACGCTCCTCGGACCGTCAGCAGAGCTCCCGTACGGAAGGTCACGATGTCGAAGCGCGTGCTTACGACCGAGTCCGGCGCCCCCGTCGCCGACAACCAGAACTCCGCCACCGCCGGCGTCGGTGGCCCTCTCCTCCTCCAGGACCAGCACCTGCTGGAGAAGCTCGCGCGCTTCAACCGTGAGCGGATCCCGGAGCGCGTGGTCCACGCCCGCGGTTCCGGCGCGTACGGCTTCTTCGAGGTGACCGACGACGTCACCGGGTTCACCAAGGCGAACTTCCTCGGCGAGGTCGGCAAGCGGACCGAGACGTTCATCCGCTTCTCCACCGTGGCCGACTCGCTCGGTGGCGCGGACGCGGTCCGCGACCCGCGCGGCTTCGCGCTGAAGTTCTACACCGAAGAGGGCAACTACGACCTCGTCGGCAACAACACCCCGGTGTTCTTCATCAAGGACCCGATCAAGTTCCCCGACTTCATCCACTCCCAGAAGCGCGACCCCTTCACGGGCAAGCAGGAGGCGGACAACGTCTGGGACTTCTGGGCGCACGCCCCCGAGGCCACCCACCAGATCACCTGGCTCATGGGCGACCGCGGCATCCCGGCCTCGTACCGTCACATGAACGGCTACGGCTCCCACACCTACCAGTGGACCAACGAGGCGGGCGAGGCCTTCTTCGTCAAGTACCACTTCAAGACGAACCAGGGCATCCGCAGCCTCTCCGCCGACCAGGCCGCCGAGCTCGTCGGCAAGGACGCGAACTCGCACCAGACCGACCTGCTCCAGGCCATCGAGCGCGGTGTGAACCCCTCGTGGACCCTGTACGTCCAGGTGATGCCGGCCGCCGAGGCCGCGGACTACCGCTTCAACCCCTTCGACCTCACCAAGGTGTGGCCGCACAGCGACTACCCGCTGCAGCGCGTGGGCCGTCTGGTCCTCGACCGCAACCCGGACAACGTCTTCGCCGAGGTCGAGCAGGCCGCGTTCTCCCCGAACAACTTCGTCCCGGGCATCGGTCCCTCGCCGGACAAGATGCTCCAGGGCCGCCTCTTCGCCTACGCCGACGCCCACCGCTACCGCCTCGGCGTCAACCACACCCAGCTCGCGGTGAACGCCCCCAAGGCGACCGTGGCCGAGAACTACGGCCGCGACGGCGCCATGGCCACCCGCCAGGGCTCCCGCCACGACAAGAACTACGAGCCCAACTCGTACCAGGGCCCGGCCCAGACCGACGCGGCGCTCTCCGCCCCGCTCGCGATCCACGGCTGGACCGGCACCCACGAGGCGCCGCAGCACACCAAGGACGACGACTTCTTCCAGGCCGGTGAGCTCTACCGCCTGATGTCCGAGGACGAGAAGGGCCGTCTGATCGCCAACATCGCCGGCGGTCTGTCCCAGGTGTCCCGCGAGGACGTCATCGACAAGAACCTCGCGCACTTCGCCGCCGCCGACGCGGAGTACGGCAGGCGCGTGGCCGAGGCGGTCAACGCCCTGCGCGACTGACCGACCGGCACCACCCAGACTGCGTACGGCATCTGACGGGAGGTCAGTGTCGTACGTGGTCCGGATCGCCGACCCGGATGAGGGGTGGCCGGTGATCCGGACAAGCGTGAGGACCGCGGCGGCGCCGAGCCAGTGCGGTGGTAAGGGCGCCGGCCCCCTTCTTGACCTGAAGGAAGGGGACCACCGGCCGCCCGTCGGCGCCGCCGCGGTCCCAACGCCCCCTCCCGAGCGAATCCCCCAGACTCCGCCCGGCGGCGCGAACGTCCTGTCGCGCCAGCCTCGTGCCGTCGGGCGGTCACAAGCAGGAGAGCGCGGAACCAGGTTTACGGTCCCTGGTTCCGCGCTCTTCTTCGTGTACGCCGTTCACTCGTCGTACGACTCCCAGCGCATCGTTTCTGCGGTGAAGATCCGCACCCGCTCGGAGGAGCGCCCCGCGATTCGGGCCTTCTGGGTCATCGCACCGGCACTATCCACTCGTACATGATCAAGAACCTGATGCGCGGGCTCGCCCCGCTCGCCCTGATCCTGTCCCCGCTCGCCGTCCCCTCCCCCGCCCTCTCCGCGAACGTCGTCCTCCTGCCCGACGCACTCGCCGAGCTGGCCGAGGCGACCGAGGACCCGGACGGCTTCCAGGTGAGCGCGTTCCCCCACTGGAACGCCGGCCTCGACGCGACGGACGGCTGCGACACCCGCTCCGAGGTCCTGCTCGCCGAGGCCGTCGACGCGCCCGCGGCCGGTACCGGGTGCAAGCTGACCGGAGGCCGCTGGACCTCGTACTACGACGGCCAGAACGTCTCCGACCCGGCCGCCCTCCGCGTCGACCACCTCGTCCCGCTCGCCGAGGCCTGGGAATCGGGCGCCTCCGGCTGGACCGCGGCCCGGCGCGAGCGCTTCGCCAACGACCAGGGCGCCGCCGCGACCCTCGTGGCCGTCACCGCCCGCAGTCAGCGGGACAAGGCGGGGCGGGACCCGGCCGACTGGGTGCCCTCGGACGCCGCGCGGTACTGCCGTTACGTCGGCGAGTGGGTGTCCACCAAGCTGCGCTGGGGGCTGTCGGCCGACAAGGACGAGGTGGAGGCGCTCAAGCTGTTCGCCGACGGACCGTGTGAGGAGACGGTCGTGCTCCGGTCGACGACGCCTCGGTAGGTCCCCGCCCCCTCCCCTCGGCCCGTGCGAGCAGGACCGTCACGGCGAGCGAGGCGAGGGCGAGGAGCACCATCGCCGTGCGCGGTGACGTGTACTGGGCGAGAGTGCCCGCCAGCGCCGCGCTCACCCCCTGGAGCGCGAGCATCCCCGAGGTGTGAAGGCCGAGGGCGTGACCGCTCAGCTCCTCCGGCACCAGGGTCATCAGCCGCTCCTGGTGCAGGAGGCTCGCCGCGTACCCGGTCGCCGAGAGCGTCACCGCGAGCAGGGCGAGCGGCAGCGCGGGGTCCAGGGCGAACACCAGGAACGGGGCCGCGAGCAGCGCCTGGAGCGGGAAGCGGATCCGGCCGCGCACCCGCGACGGCACGAAGCGGCCCACGACCGTGTCCCCGGCCAGCATCCCGAGCGCGGCGCAGGCGAACAGCAGCCCGGCGCGCTCGGGGTCGTACGGCACGAAGAGCGACTCGCAGCCCACGATCAGGCCGTTGGGCACCCACAGGGCGAGATAGCAGCGGCGGCGCGCGGGCGAGGACAGCAGCCGGCGGTTGGTGCGCCAGGTCTCGCCGACCGAGGCCCGGCCGGCGGCACGCGGCGGACGCTCCCCGAGGCCGAGGCGGGCCAGGAACGCGGCGGCGAGGTAGAGCCCCGCGCCCACCAGGACCGTGCCGCGCGGCGAGAGCAGGGCGATCAGCACGCCGCCGGTCGCGAAGCCGCCGATCTGGCAGGCGCCGACGGCCATGTTCGTCACCGAGCGGCCGAGGAGGAAGTCCTGGCGGGCGAGGATCTCGTTCAGGAGCCCGTGGCGCACGCCGCCGCCGAGCGAGGCCGCGAGGCCCTCGGCGAGGAGGATCGCGAAGACCGCCCAGGTCGGCAGCCCGGGGACCGCCAGGACGGCGGTGCCCAGGGCGAAGAAGAGTGCGATCCCGGAGATCGCGGCGCGCGGCGGCAGCCGGTCGGCGGCCGAGAGCAGGGTGGTCGCGCCGACGAGCTGGGCGAGGGAGGGCCCGAAGAGCGCGAGGGCGGAGAGGAGGGGGGAACCGGTCGCGCGGAACACGAGCGTGGCGAGCCCGAGGCCGACGACCGTCTGGGCGGCGGTGTGGGCGGCGCCGGTGAGGAAGAGCGGGGTGAACTCGGGGGTACGGAAGAGGTCGCGGTAGCGGGACATGCCGGGAGTCTCGGGGCGACCCGGCCGCCTCGGTACTGTTTCGCGGAGACGCGAAACGGCAGAGGGGTGCGCGCCATGGGCTGGTGGCAGATCGGCACGGACTCGCTGGCCGGGAGCAGGTTCCTCGTCTCGCCGCTCGCCGAGGCGACCGCGGCCCTGAAGATCCTGCACGCGGCCGTCGGCGCCCACCCGGGCGAGCACGCCTGGCTGGCCACGCACCTTCCCGCATACCGCGAACGCCTCGCCGCCGAACCGCTCGACGGGCTGCTCGTACGGGCGGCCATCGGGCCCACCTGGAACGCCGACTTCCTGACGCCGACGCCCACGGGCGAGCGCGAGCGGTCCTTCGAGGAGGAGGTCGTGGCGGTCCGGGAGGTCGAACCGGCTGATGCCGTACCCCAGTTGGAGGTCGCGGTCGGCGGTCCCGTCCCGGAGCCGCTCCGGTCGGCGGGGGATCTTCCGCACCGGATGGCGGGCGTCCTGGAGTGGGTGTGGCGGGAGACGGTGTTGGCCGACTGGCCGCGCCGCCGCCGGATCCTGGAGGCCGATGTGGTGGCGCGGACCGCGCGGTTGGCCCGGGACGGCTTGGCGGCGACGCTCGACGAGCTGTGCCCGGGGAAGATGCGCTGGCTGGGCGACGGACGGCTACAGGTCAACCCCCGCGCGTATCCGCCGAGATGGATCGCCGGCGGCCGGCTGTTCTTCGTCCCGGTGACGCCGGCCAAGGGCTGGGTGTCCTGGGAGGGCTCGGAACGCTCCGCGATCGTGTACCCGTGCTCCGGCGCCCTGACGGGTGCGCCGGGCCCGGCGGCGCCCGAGGCGCTCGGGGCCTTGCTCGGCACGGCGCGTGCCGGAGTCCTCGTACGCCTCGAATCGCCCAAGTCCACCAGTCAGTTGGTGGCGCTCACCGGGCAGGGGCTCGGTTCGGTGGGACGACATCTGAAGGTGCTGCTCGACGCCGGGCTCGTGCGGCGGGGCCGGGCGGGCCGGTCGGTGCTGTACGAGTGGACGGAGGCGGGCGCGGTGCTCGTACGGGCGCAGCGCTGAGCACGCGGGAGACCCCCGCCCCGGTGCTCCTCGGGGCGGGGGTCGGTCCCTCTGACGAGGGGGGCGATCAGACCTTGAGGGCCTTGATCGCGGTCGGCGCGTGGCCGGGCTCGGTGGCCAGCTCCTCGAACTCGGTGACATCGCTCATGTCGACCGTCTTGCTCATCGCGATGTTGGTGATGCGCTCCAGGATGGCCTCGACGACGACCGGGACCTGGTGCTCGACGGCCAGCTTCTTGGCCTCCTCGAGCGCCTCGCCCAGCTTGTCGGGGTCGGTGACGCGGATCGCCTTGACGCCCAGGCCCTCGGCGACCTTGACGTGGTCGACGCCGTAGACACCGATCTCCGGGGTGTTGATGTTCTCGAACTCGAGGTTGACCTCGAAGTTGATGCCCAGGTTGCCCTGCGCCTGACGGATCAGACCGAGGTAGGCGTTGTTCACGAGGACGTGGACGTAGGGGACCTTGTGCTGGGCGGCGACCGCCAGCTCCTCGATCATGAACTGGAAGTCGTAGTCGCCGGAGAGGGCGACGACCGGGGTCTCCGGGTCCGCGGTGGCGGCGCCGATGGCGGCCGGGATGGTCCAGCCGAGCGGGCCGGCCTGGCCGCAGTTGATCCAGTGGCGCGGCTTGTAGACGTGCAGGAACTGCGCCGCGGCGATCTGGGAGAGGCCGATGGTGGTGACGTAGCGGGTCTCCGGGCCGAAGGCCTTGTTCATCTCCTCGTAGACGCGCTGCGGCTTGATCGGGATGTTGTCGAAGTTCGTGCGGCGCTGGAGGGTGGCCTTGCGCTCCTGCGCGGAGGCGGCCCAGGCGGAGAAGTCGGGCAGTTTGCCCGCGGCCTTCCACTCCTTGGCGATCTCGACGAAGAGCTCCAGGGCGGCCTTGGCGTCGGAGGCGATGCCGTAGTCAGGGGCGAAGATCCTGCCGATCTGGGTGGGCTCGATGTCGACGTGGACGAACTTCCGGCCCTTGGTGTAGGCGTCCATGTTGTAACCGGTGTGACGGTTGGCCCAGCGGTTGCCGATGCCGAGGACGAAGTCCGACTCCAGGAAGGTCGCGTTGCCGTAGCGGTGCGCGGTCTGGACGCCGACCATGCCGGCGGCGAGCTCGTGGTCGTCCGGGATGGTGCCCCAGCCCATGAGGGTGGAGATGACCGGGACGTTGATCAGCTCGGCGAACTCGACGAGGAGGTCGGTGGCGTCGGCGTTGATGATGCCGCCGCCGGCGACGATCAGCGGGCGCTCGGACTCCAGGAGGAAGGACAGCGCCTTCTCCGCCTGGGCGCGGGTCGCGGACGGCTTGTAGACCGGCAGCGGCTCGTACGTCTCCGGGTCGAACTCGATCTCGGTCAGCTGGACGTCCATCGGCAGGTCGATGAGGACCGGGCCGGGACGGCCGGAGCGCATCAGGTGGAAGGCCTGCTGGAAGACGCCGGGGACCTGAGCGGCCTCCAGGACGGTCGTCGCGGCCTTGGTGACCGGCTTGGCGATGCTGGCGATGTCGACGGCCTGGAAGTCCTCCTTGTGGAGCTTCGAGGTCGGCGCCTGGCCGGTGATGCACAGGATCGGGATCGAGTCGGCGATCGCCGAGTACAGGCCGGTGATCATGTCGGTACCGGCGGGGCCGGACGTACCGATGCAGACACCGATGTTGCCGGCCTTGGCACGGGTGTAGCCCTCGGCCATGTGGGACGCGCCCTCGACGTGGCGGGCCAGCGTGTGGCCGATGCCGCCGACGTTCTTGAGCTCGCGGTAGAAGGGGTTGATCGCCGCGCCGGGCACGCCGAACGCGGTGGTGACGCCTTCGCGCTTGAGGATCTCAACGGCCGCTGCGGCGGCGGTCATACGAGGCATGGGAGTGCTCCTGCTTCGGCCGGGCGGATCCAAGCCCACCGGTCGGCTCGGGGCCCCGGGGCGGCTTGTTTCCGTAATGCGGAAATACTGTTCTGCTATACGGAAGCAATGTAGGTCGGGCTCCGGAGAACCGTCAAGAGAAGTCCGAGCGGCGGGATCACGGAAGTGGCCGAACACCTCCCCCCGAGGCGTCCGATGGGTGGACGATGGGACGGAACGACAGGGGGTTGGTTGTGGGCGAGTCGGTACCGGTGCGCTGCCCGGAATGCCTGCGCACTCAGGCATACGCGGCACCCGTCTTCCCCTGCGCGTGCGGAAGCCCGGTCGCGCCACCGGTCACGGCGGGCGCGACGGCGGAACCCATCACGCACCGGAACTGGACGGACGAATGGGTCACCGTCCGCTGCGGTGCCTGCGGCCGCGAGGACGACTGGCCCCACCCGGAACTGGGCTGCACCTGCGGAACGGTCCTGCGGGTGCCGGTGGGACCGGTGGACGCGGGGGTCTCGGGAGCCGACGGGACCAGGGGTTCGACCGACCGGCCGGAACGCTTCGGTACGGCTCCGGCAACCGGCCGGCCGAGCCGGGACGCGGCACCGGACGGCCCCGGCCGTCCCGGCGACCCGGCGTTCCGCGCCCCCGGGACGGGCGGCCCGGCCGGCGGCTCCGGCGCAAGCACCGGGCCGTGGCCGGAAGCGGGTGCCGCCTGGACGCCTACGGGCAGGGGTACGGAAACGGACGCGGGCGGGCCAGACGGGAGCGGACCCGGCACGGGCGGGCCCGGCGCGAGCGGCGGCGGAGCCGGTACGAGCAGGGGCGTCGCAGGTGAGGCCGGCGCCGCGGGCTCCGACGGCACCGGCAGCGCTGGTGGCCCCGGCGCCACCGGCAGTTCCGTCGCAGGTCAGGCGTCACCCTCCGGACCGGCCGCCGCGGGGGGACCCCAGCCGCCCAGGGCGGACACCTCCACCGGTACGGCACATCCCCGGGCGGTCGAACCGGGCTCGGCGTGGTTCGGTACGGGCCCCACCGCAGGGCGCGGCGCGGAGACGGGCCCCGGCGCCGCGGGTACGAGTCCCGGCGCCCAGGGTCCTGGCACTCCCGGGCACGGGCCCAGCGCTCCAGGCCCCGGTTCCAGGCCCGCCGCCCACCGTCGCCCGGCGACCCCGCCCCGCCCGGGCGCGCCCCGTACGTTCGCCGAGCGGTACCCCTCCCACATACCGCTGCCGCCCACCGCGCCTCGCCCGGCTCCGGTGCGCGGGGCCTTCCGGCCGCTGACGATCCGGACCGCGCGGGACGCGGTCGCCGCGGCGGCCGGGTATCTGCGCTGGCTGGGGTTCCGGGACGTCGTCCAGCCCGAGGAGCGCCCCGCGTCCGGGGTGGACCTGCGGGCGCCGGGGCTCGTCGCACAGGTCGACCCGAGCACCCGGCCCACCGGCCTGCGGGCCGTCGAGTGCCTGTGGCTGAACGGGCTGAGCACCTCCTCCGTGAGCGTGTTCTTCTCGCTCGCCGGCTACACCCCGGAGGCCCGTTCGCGCGCCGCCGAGATCGGACTCCCGCTCTTCGTGCTCGACCTGACCGGCACCCCGCAGCCGGTGAACAACGCCGCCGACGATCTGGCCTCGGGCGCCGCCTGAGGCACCACGGAGGCACGTCGGAGGCACGTCGGGAGCCCGGCCGGCCCCGGAGGCGTATCGCTCACAACACCTCGGCATCCGAAACCGGCCATTCACGCGTGACGATCACGCTCTCCCGGGCACAACACCCTCGGGGGGTGGGCGTCATGCCGACGGGGATGTGGTGGTTCATCGGAGCGGCCTGCGGGCAACTGCTGCTCGCCGCCGTGCTGTTGCGAACCCGCAGCCGGGAAAGCGAAGGGCCGCGCCCGGACGACGTACCGCCGCCGCAGGCGCTGGCGCTGCTGCGGGGCGGGCGGCGGGCGGCCGTCACCGTGGCGCTGGTGGCGCTGCACCAGCGCGGGGCGGTGGCGGCGGGCCGCAAACATACGATTCGGGCCAATGGCGGCCCCGGCCGCACCCGGGACCCCGTACAGCTGGGGGTGCACGGGGCGCTCCACCGGGCGTTCGCGTTGCGGGATCTCGTGGTGCGCCCCGAGGCACGGAAGGCGGTGGACGCGCTGCGCCGCGAGCTGCGCGGGGCGGGGCTGCTGCGGCCGCCGAGGCGCCTGTGGGCGGCCAGGACGCTGCTCGGCTGCGTACCGCTCACGGTGGCGGTAGGGGCGTACGCGACGGGGGCGTCCGGCCCGGGTCTGGCCGGGGCGCTCGCGGCGGGCACCCTGCCCGTCCTCCTGGCGGTGGTGCTGCTGCGGCTGCCGCCCGCCACCCGAGCGGCTCGGCGTCTCCTCTCCGGACTGCGGGAGCGTTACCCGCTGCCAGCACATCGGCGTGAGGTGACGGACGGGTGGCTCGTCCAGCTGTACGTGGCGCTGTACGGCGATCCGGCGCTCGCCCTGTTCCTGCCCCACTTCTCGCGGGACGGCGGGCTGCTGGACCGGCCGGGAGAGGCGGACCGGAACCGGCCGCCGCAGGAGCGCGGTCCCGTGACGGGCGACGGCACGGGGTGAGGCCGCGCCATACTGTCGTATGCGCATCAGAGCGGCCGCTCCGGCCGAACTCCCGCTGCTCCAGGACATCGAACGGGCGGCGGGCGAGCCGTTCCGCACTCTCGGCATGGCGGCGATCGCCGACGACGACCCGCTGCCCCTGGACGTCCTGGAGACCTACCGCTGTGCGGGCCGGGCGTGGGTGGCGGTGGACGCCGACGATCGCCCGGTCGCGTATCTGCTGACCGACACGGTCGACGGTTCCGCCCACATCGAGCAGGTGTCGGTCCATCCGGACGCCGCGCGCCGGGGCGTCGGCCGGGCGCTGATCGAGCATCTGGCGGCGGCCGCCAGGGAGCAGGGCCTGACGGCGCTGACCCTGACGACGTTCACCGAGGTGCCGTGGAACGCCCCGTACTACACACGGCTCGGCTTCCGCCCGCTCACCGACTCCGACCCGGCGCTCACGGAGGGCCTGCGCGCCATCAGCCACGCGGAGGCGGCCCACGGCCTCTCGGTCTGGCCCCGGGTGTGCATGCGCCGGGAGGTGGGCGCCCCGTAGGGGGACACTCCCTCCCCCGGGCCCGGGCTACTGGCCCCCGTACCGCTGCCGCAGTTCCACCTTCCGCACCTTCCCGCTCACCGTCATCGGGAACTCGGCGAGGATCTCCACCCGGCGCGGGATCTTGTAGTGGGCGAGCCGGTCGCGGCAGAAGGTCGTGATGTCCTCCAGGGTGGGCGGGTCGGCCGGGTCGCGGGGGATGACGCAGGCCAGGATCTCCTCGCCGTAGCGTTCGTCGGGCACGCCCACGACCTGGACGTCGGCGATCTTCTCGTATCCGTAGAGGAACTCCTCGATCTCGCGCGGGTACACGTTCTCGCCGCCCCGGATGATCATGTCCTTGATGCGGCCGACGATCTGGACGTAGCCGTCGTCCCGCATCACCGCCAGGTCGCCGGTGTGCATCCAGCGGCCCGTGTCGATCGCCTCGGCGGTCTTCTCCGGCTCGTCCCAGTAACCGAGCATCACGCTGTAGCCGCGAGTGCAGAGCTCCCCCGCCGTGCCGCGTTCGACGGTGAGGCCGTTCGCCGGGTCGACGACCTTCACCTCGACGTGCGGCATGACCCGGCCGACCGTGCCCGTGCGGCGCTCCAGATCGTCGTCCCGGCGGGTCTGGGTGGAGACCGGTGAGGTCTCGGTCATGCCGTAACAGATCGACACCTCAGCCATGTTCATCTCGGCGACGACCCGCTTCATCACCTCCACCGGGCACGGCGAGCCGGCCATGATGCCGGTGCGCAGGCTCGACAGGTCGTACGTGGCGAAGTCCGGGAGGTTCAGCTCGGCGATGAACATCGTCGGCACCCCGTACAGCGAGGTGCAGCGCTCCTCCTGCACCGCCCGGAGCGTGGCAGCCGGGTCGAAGGAGGCGGCGGGGATCACCATGCAGGCGCCGTGCGAGGTGGCGGCCAGATTCCCCATGACCATGCCGAAGCAGTGATAGAAGGGCACCGGGATGCAGATCCGGTCCTGCTCGGAGTACGCGATCATCTCGCCGACGAAATAACCGTTGTTGAGGATGTTGTGATGGGAGAGCGTGGCCCCCTTGGGGAAGCCCGTCGTCCCCGAGGTGTACTGGATGTTGACGGGCTCGTCGCAGGAGAGCGGTTCGGGGCGCAGCTCGCCGGCCGTACGGGCGAGGAACGCGTCCCAGCCCGGATCACCGAAGTAGACGGCCTCCCGCAACTCCGGGCATTCTCCCCGTACTTGATCGACCATCGCCCGGTAGTCGCTCGTCTTGTGCGCGAGTGAGGCGAAGAGCAGGGTGATCCCGGCCTGGTTGAGGACGTACGCCAACTCGTGGGCGCGGTAGGCGGGATTGATGTTGACCATGACGGCGCCGATGCGGGCGGTGGCGTACTGCACGAGGACCCACTCGGCGCAGTTGACCGCCCAGATGCCGACCCGGTCGCCCTTGCGGACCCCGCTGCCGAGCAGTGCCCCGGCCAACCGGTCGACGTCCGCGCCGAATCGGGCGTACGTCCAGCGGCGTCCAGTGGGCACATCGACGAGCGCCTCGCGGTCGGGCCAGGCGGCGACGGCCCGGTCCAGGTTGGCGCCTATGGTGTCGCCGAGGAGTGGCGTCTCCGACACCCCGTGGGCGTAGGAGAGTTCGGTGGGCGCGACGGTGCCGGACGTGGTCATGCGAGGTCCCCTTCCATGAATTCCCTGCCGCCGCCCTCGGCGGTCAGGCGGCGCAGTTCCACCCGCCGGATCTTGCCGGACACGGTCTTGGGCAGCTCGGCGAACTCGATGCGCCGGATGCGCTTGTACGGGGCGAGGACCGCGCGCGAGTGGGCGAAGAGGGCCTTCGCGGTCTCCGCGTCGGGCTCCCAGCCGGCCGCGAGGACGACGTACGCCTTGGGGACGGCGAGCCGCAGCGGGTCGGGGGCGGGGACGACGGCCGCCTCGGCGACGGCCTCGTGCTCCAGGAGGGCGCTCTCCAGCTCGAAGGGGCTGATCTTGTAGTCGGAGGCCTTGAAGACGTCGTCGGCGCGCCCGATGTAGGTGATGTACCCCTCGGCATCTCTGGAACCGATGTCACCGGTCCGGTAGTAGCCGCCGGCCATCGCCTCCGCCGTACGCTCCGGATCGCCGTGGTAGCCGGTCATCAGGCCCACCGGGTTGACGGAAAGGTCGAGACAGATCTCGCCCTCCGCCACGTCCGGCGTACCGCTCACCGGGTCGACGAGGGTGACGCGGAAGCCGGGGCTCGGGCGCCCCATGGAGCCCTCCTTGAGCCGCTGACCCGGGCTGTTGGAGACCTGGACGGCCGTCTCGGTCTGGCCGAAGCCGTCCCGGATGGTGACGCCCCAGGCGCGCCGTACCGACTCGATGACCTCGGGATTGAGCGGTTCACCGGCGGCGACGACCTCGCGCGGCGGGGTCTTCAGCTGGCTGAGGTCGGCCTGGATCAGCATGCGCCACACGGTCGGCGGGGCGCAGAAGCTGGTGACGCCGTTGCGCTCCATCTCGCTCATCAGCCGGGCCGGGTCGAAGCGCGTGTAGTTGTGGATGAAGACGGTCGCCTCGGCGTTCCACGGGGCGAAGAGGTTGGACCAGGCGTGCTTGGCCCAGCCCGGCGAGGAGATGTTGAGGTGCACGTCGCCGGGCTTGAGGCCGATCCAGTACATCGTCGACAGATGGCCCACCGGGTAGGAGGTGTGGGTCTGCTCGACCAGCTTGGGCCGGGCGGTCGTACCGGAGGTGAAGTACAGCATCAGGGTGTCGTCGGCGAGGGTGGCGCCGTCGGGCTCGAACACCTCGGACTCGCGGGAGGCGTGCTCGTACCCCAGCCAGCTCACCCCGTCGCCGCCGACCGAGATCCGGGTGTACGTCCCGGGGACGTCGTCGAACTTGGCGGTGTCCTCGGCGCGCACGACGACATGGCGTGCGTGGCCCCGCTCGACCCGGTCGCGCAGATCGGCGGGGCCGAGGAGGGGGGTGGCGGGGATGACGACGGCGCGCAGTTTCATGGCGGCGAGCACGGTCTCCCACAGCTCGACCTGGTTGCCCAGCATGACGATGATCCGGTCGCCGGCGCGCACGCCCTGGGCGCGCAGCCAGTTCGCGACCCGGTTCGAGCGGGCGGACATCTCGGCGAAGGACACCTTGGTCTCGGTGCCGTCCTCCTCGACGAGGTGGAGCGCGGTCCGCTCGTTCCCCTCGGCGATGACGTCGAACCATTCGAGCGCCCAGTTGAACCGGTCCGACCGGGGCCATGCGAAGCCCTCGTAGGCCGTCTCGTAGTCCTCGCGATGCTGGAGCAGGAAGTCCCGGGCGGCCCGGAACCTCTCCGTCGCGCTGGTCGCGCTCGTCGCCGTCATGCGTCCTCCTCGTTGCGGGACCCGTCCCCGACATCGTGTAATCAGTGACCCAGGTCTCACTACCCCCGTTCGGGGGTGAAGGAGTGGTTCCGTGCCCGAGAAGACGGAAGCGGTGGAGTTGCGGACGGCGCTGGTGCGCTTCAGGCGCGCCAGCGGGCTGCCCGTCGTCTTCGGCGGGCTGCTCCAGGAGGGCCGCACGCTGCGGATCGCCGAGCTGAGCGGGGCCGTGACGCCGGCGCTGAGCGGCCTGGCGATCTCGGCCGGCTCCGGGCTCGGCGGGAAGTGCCTGGCGCTGTCGCGGCCGTGCGCGGTCACGGACTACCCGGCGTCGCGGCACATCACCCACGAGTACGACGTGCCCGTCTCGGCGGAGGGCCTGCGCGCGGTGATCGCGGTCCCCGTCGTCGTACGCCGCAAGGTGCGCGGTCTGCTGTACGGGGCGCTGCGCGAGTCCCTCCCGATCGGCGAGCGCGTCTTCGACGCGGCGATGGCGGCGGCCCGCGACGTGGAGCAGGCCCTCGCGGTACGCGACGAGGTACGGCAACTGCTCGCGCCCGCGCCTCCCGGGCCGTCCTGGGAGGAGGTGCGCCAGGCGTACGGGGAGCTGCGCGAACTGGCCCCGAAGGTCGTCGACCCGGCCCTCCGGGAGCGACTCCTCGCCGTCTGCGGCCGCCTCGAATCGGCCTCCGGCACGGGCCCCGTCGCCCCCGGCGTCTCCCTGACCCCGCGCGAGACGGACGTCCTCGCGGCGGTCGCCTCGGGCGCGACGAACGCGACGGCGGCCGAACGGCTCGGGCTGCGCCCGGAGACGGTGAAGGGCTACCTCCGCTCGGCGATGCGCAAACTGGGCGCCCACACCCGGCTGGAGGCGGTCGTGGCGGCCAGGCGTGCGGGGGCACTGCCGTAGCGGGACCGGCGCTGGGTTCGGTCTCCCCGTGGAGCCGGGCGCCTTCCGTGCCGGTGCGACCTCGAAACGGGCTCCGTGGGCAGAGGGGCCAGGGCCCCGGGCCCGCCGTCCCGAGGACGGCGATCATGGCGTCGTCATCGGCGCCCCTCCCGGGGTGACGAAGTAGTCCCGTGCTTCCTGCTGGGGGCCGCGCAGCAGACAGCTGACGGCCTCGTCCGTGTTCGCTCCCAGGAAATAGGCACCGTGTGATGCATGAGGAAGAAGCGGCCGGTTCATCGATGAGGACCATGGCCCCGTCGAACGTCTCGTACCCGACGGGGAAAAGCTTCTTCCCGACGTTCTGGGCGAGTTCGGCGACGTCCTCGCCGCTCTCCTCGTAGATCCAGTGCGGGGTGAATCCGACGGCGTCCGGCGGCGTTCCCGGAATCACCAGCCGCAGCCCGCCGAATTCCCGGACGAAGTCCTGGGCGGCCGGGAACGCTTCGACCGGATGGCCTTCCTCGGCGAAGCGGTCGGTGACGAAGCTCAGGAGCTCGGGCAGCTGAGCACGATGTCGTACGCGGTGCCGGAAGGCGTCATGAGCCGGAGGGTCCGTTCGGCCTCGGCGGTGAGCGCGGCGCGCTGGGCGCGCGTCACGTGGGCGAAGGGTTCGATGGTGAGCGTCGTGCGGTCCTTCGCCTCGTCGAGGTTCCAGATCCCGGCGAGGAAGCCGTCGAGGAGGAAGACGCGGTGGGCCTGGTTGCCGGTCCAGGTGCGGCCCCGGTGTTCGGCGGGCACGACGCGGCTGCGGTCGGCGTGCGACAGCAGGAGGTTGTCGAACTCCGGCAGGAAGCGGGGCGGGACCGGGGTGTCCTCGTCCGGGCGGGGCGCGTCGGGCAGGTCGAAGAGTTCGGTGCCGTGCTCGTCCTGGAAGACGAGGAGCCGGGGCCGCAGCCGTTCGAAGGCGGGGCGGAGCTTGGTGAGGCCGCACCAGGTCTGCATGTCCTTGACGGACGCGGGCCCGAAGGCGCCGAGGTAGCGGAGCACGGTCTCGTCGAGGTCGGCGGCCTCCCGCTCCTGGCCGGGGAACCAGACGTCGGTGGTGGTGAGCGCGACCTGACCGCTGCGGCCCCAGAGGCCGCGCGGGGTGACCTGCACCATCACGAGCAGGCAGCGGGCCGCGATGCCGAGCGATTGGGGGTCGGCGTCGGGCCACTCGCGCGAGAGGCGCTCGCGCATCTCCTTCGGAGTGCGGGGCTGCTCCTCGACGTACTCGGTCGCCAGCGCGGTGAGCCGGTCGAGGTCGACCCCTTCGAGCCCCTTGCGGAACATCTTGAGCTCCCGGTCGACGGCCCCGGCCTGGACGAGGCGGCGCAGGGCGTCGGCGTCACGGGCGGTGTGGGTGTGCACGGTCGACCGCATGGAGACGATCCGCGCGACCCGGCGGGACTCCATGAGGGAGGACAGGTCCTCGGGACGGAAGCCGTCGAGGCGGGCGGCGAGGGCGTAGTACGGGGGCTTGGTGTTCTGCGCCTGCAGGCCGACGAGGTGGTCGACGGCCTCGGCGACGCCCATCGGGGAGAGCCGCAGGAGCAGCTGGCGGTCGAGGGTGGCACGGTTCAGGGCGCGGGGACCGAGCACGGCGTGGGTCGTCTTGAGGGCCATGTCAGGCACGCTACTAGGACTTGCGGACAGATACGGTCCGCAAGCGGCCAGGAAGAGGCCAGGCGGACAGCGAGACGCGACGAATGAGACCGCGCTGCGACCATTCACCCCATATATCCTTCCCGGAGACCCAGGAGGTGTACGAGATGTCCGACCGCCGCCCGCGCGCGGCGTGGCGCCGCCCCCAGGCGGAGCCGCCCGCTACCACCTCCCCGGAACCGCCGGCGGAGCGGCCGAGCGCCGTCCAGGCGAGCCTCTACCGCGACGGCCGGCGCGTCTCCTCCCCCGCCACCCTCGCGGAGACCTTCCGGCAGTTGCGCGAGCACCCGGACGGCATGGCGTGGATCGGCCTCCAGCGCCCGACCGAGGAGGAACTCCACTCCCTGGCCGCCGAGTTCGACCTCCACGAACTGGCGGTGGAGGACGCGATGGAGGCCCATCAGCGCCCCAAGCTGGAAAGGTACGGCGACACCCTCTTCGTGGTCCTCCGGGCGGCCCGCTACCTGGACGCCCAGGAGGAGGTCGACTTCGGCGAACTCCACGTCTTCGTGGGCCCGGACTTCCTGATCACGGTCCGCCACGGCGTCGCCCCGGACCTCTCCACGGTCCGCCGCCGCATGGAGAAGGACCCGGAACTGCTCGCCCTGGGCCCGGAAGCGGTCCTCTACGCGATCCTGGACGCGGTGGTCGACGGCTACGCCCCGGTGGTGGCGGGCGTCCAGAACGACATCGACGAGATCGAGACGGAGGTCTTCGGCGGCGACCCGGCGGTCTCCCGCCGCATCTACGAACTCTCCCGGGAAATGGTCGAGTTCCAACGCGCCACCCGCCCCCTGGTGGGCATGCTCCACGGCCTGATGGCCGGCTTCGCCAAATACGGCACGGACGAGGAACTCCAACGCTACCTCCGCGACGTCGCGGACCACGTGACCCACACCAGCGAGCGCGTCGACGGCTTCCGCCAGGCACTCACGGACATCCTCACGGTCAACGCGACCCTGGTCACCCAACAACAGAACGCAGAAATGCGGGCGTTGGCGGAGGCGGGCTTCGAACAGAACGAGGAGATCAAGAAGATCTCGGCCTGGGCGGCCATCCTCTTCGCACCCACACTCGTGGGAACCATCTACGGCATGAACTTCGAGGTCATGCCGGAACTGAAGTGGGCGGGCGGCTACCCCTTCGCAATCCTGCTGATGGCGGTCGTCTGCGTCAGCCTGTACGTCATCTTCAAGAAGCGCGACTGGCTGTAGACAGCGCCACGGCCGTGATCGAACTGGCCACCCAGGAGTTCCCTGACTTCGACGACACCATCATGGGCTCGTCATCGCCGACTCACTGGTCATGTGCGGCCTCCGCGACAGCGGAGACACGACCGCTCACTCGAACCGACGTGCCGGCCCGCAGGTCAAGCCTCGCTGTTGCCTCTGGCCATGAGTCGTGGGGAAGGCGAGGCCACGCTGGTCTTGGAGGCCCGCGAGATGCCGGCCGCCGGACGGGCCGAGGAGGAGGTCTTCGCCGAACTGGCCGCGCGCACTGGTGAGTGGGATGCCTGCGTGTTGGCCCTGGGAGTGCCCCGGACAGACGCCGAAGTCCGGATCCACGAGGTTCTGCCCCTCTTCGGCGAGTTCGAGGTGGGAGAGGAAGACCTCGTCGCCATGCTTCTCGCCTGTGGGCACGCGTTCGTCGTGGACCGGATACTGGACGGTCGCGGTGAGCAGATCCGCGACCTGTCGTGGACCGCGGCCTGCGCCCGCGGAGGCTTTCCCGGCGGCATGATCCCGTGGTTTCGAACCGGGGAGCTCGCGAAGATCTTCCGGCTCTTCACGAAGACCCAGTTCCGGGATGGGCAGGGCTCACCTCCCGAGTTCTGGGTGGCCATGGTTACGGCCGGGGAACTGCTGGCGACCGAGGACAACCCTGACCAGGCAGAGCTGACAGCGGGACTGGAACATTCCCGTACGCGGGCGACGGCCATCGCACGGGATCTCACATACGGCCGTGGACGGGACAAGGCCCCCAGGTACGTACTCGGGCAGCGCGTCGATGGCCGCGCGTCACTTGCCGCCGGCCTCCGGCATGAAGTGGGCGTAGTGGTCGAGGGTGATCGTCGGACTTGAGTGACCGAGCCACCGCGCGAGCGTGACGATGGACTCGCCCGCTTCGAGGAGGACCGAGGCGTAGGTGTGCCGGAGCACGTGGTAGCCGTCCTTTCGGGAGGCCTTCCACCGAACGGACCGGGCGCTCGGCCCGAACGGCGAGGCGTAGTCAGCTGCCGAAGCCGAGACCGAGGCGGTCGAGGGTCCGCAGCCACAGGTCGCGGCGGCCCTCGTTGCGGTCGGCGCGGGCGAGGGAGCGCTGAGTGATGCCGATGCCGAGGGAACGGATGGGGTCGGGCGGGAAGGGCAGCGGCTTGCGGCGTACTAGGTCGAGGGCGGTGCGTTCGGTGTACTCGCCGGCCAGCAGGTCCAGCATCACTTCGGCGCCGAAGCGGGTGGCGCCGACTCCGAGGCCGGTGAAGCCGGCGGCGTAGGCGACCTTGCCGTGGTGGCTGGTATCGAAGAAGACGCAGAAGCGGGTGCTGGTGTCGATGGCGCCGCCCCACGCGTGGCTGAAGCGGATGCCCTCCAGCTGCGGGAAGGTGTGGAAGAACTGCCGTGCGAGCGTCGCGTACGTCTCGGGGCGCCGGTCGTGCTCGGCGCTGACGCGGCGCTGGTGCACCACGTCGTAACCGCCCCAGAGGATGCGGTTGTCGGCGGAGATCCGCACGTAGTGGAAGGAGTTGGCGGGGTCCGCCCAGCCCTGCCGGTTGTGCCAGCCGACCGCGGCGAGCTGTCGCTCGTCGAGCGGTTCGGTCATGAGCGCGTAGTCGTACACGGGGACGGTGTAGAGGCGGTGGCGGCGGACCAAGGAGGGGTACGCGTTGGTGGCGAGCGCGACCCGGCCGGCGGTGACGCGGCCGTAGGGGGTGCGGACGGAGACGACGGCCCCGTGCTCGTCGAGGGAGAGCGCCGGGGTGTGCTCGTGGATGCGGACGCCGAGGTCGAGGCAGGCGCGCTTGAGGCCCCAGGCGAGCCGGGCCGGGTTGACCATGGCGGTGTCGCCCTTGTTCCAGACGGCGCCGAGGAAGGTCGGGGAGTCGATCTCGGCGCGGACCGCGTCGGCGTCGAGGAGGGTGGTGGTGGCGCCGTACCGGGCGGCAGTCTCCGCCTCCTCGGCGAGCCAGCCGACCTGGTGGGTTTCGGTGGCGACGACGAGGGAGCCGGTGCGTTCCCAGTCGCAGTCGATGGAGTGGCGGGCGAGGGTGTCCTCCATGGCCTGGAGGTTCTCGCGGCCGAGGCGTTCGAGGACGCCGATCTCGTCGGGCCAGCGGGCGAGCCCGTTGGCGAGCCCGTGGGTGAGGCTCGACTCGCAGAAGCCGCCGTTGCGGCCGGAGGCGGCGCCGCCGGCCTCGTCGGCCTCGATGAGGACGACGTCGGCGGAGGGGTCGCGCTCCTTGGCGACGAGGGCGGTCCACAGTCCGGTGTATCCGCCGCCGACGACCAGCAGGTCACAGGTGGTGCCGCCGACGAGGGCGGGGGTGGGCCCGGGACGGCGTGGGTCGTCGAGCCAGAACGGGGTCGGATCGGCGTCCCGGAGCGAGAGCAGGGGGTCCATGGTGGCTTCCTTCGGGTGGCGGAGGAGCCCGCGCGAGGGAGCCCTTCCGAGGTGCCGTCATGAGAACCGGCCGGAGACTATAAGGTCAATAGTGTTGACATAAGCCTCGCCGGGTTCCCTCGCGCCGCGCGCCGCGCGCCGGCCGCCGGGTCCCTGGAGCCGCTCGCCGCCCGCCGCTCGCCGGGTCCCTGACGCTCCTTACCGTCCCGCGTCCGGGTGCAGCGCGGCCGCACCCGTGAGGGTCAGTTCCAGGGCGAAGGGGTAGCCGCTGTCGCGCATGTCGGCGGCCAGCAGGGGGAACGTCGCCGCGATGTTCGGGTGGGTGCCGGCGGGAAGAGGGCCGTACGCGGCGTGCCAGACCTCGGCGTCGGCCGCCGCGGCCAGCGGAGGCAGGGCCGCCGCGGCGGCGTCCTGGGCGGCGAAGGCGAGCGCCTGGTCGACGAAGGCGTGGTAGATCCGCACCGCCAGGGCGTCGGGGAAGCCGCCGCCGCGGAGGATGCCGAGGATCGTCTCGACGGCCCGGGTCTCGTGCGGACGGCCCGTGGTGCGGTGGGCGGCGAGCAGCGCGGCCTGGGGCTGGGCGAGGTACGCGGCGTGGATGCGCAGGCCCATCGCGCGGAGGTCGGCGCGCCAGTCGCCGGTGGCCGTCCAGCCCTCCTGGGCGCGGCCGATGACCTCGTCGGCGAGGGCGAGGAGCAGGGCGTCGGTGTTGCGGAAGTAGCGGTAGAGGGCCGTGGGGTCGGCACCGAGCGCGGTCCCGAGTCTGCGTACCGAGAGTGCTTTCGCGCCGTGCTGTTCGACGAGCCGCAGGGCGGTCTCGATGATCAGGCGCTCGGAGAGGACGGAGCCCTCTCGGGTGGGGCGGCGGCGCTGTCGGTCGCCTTCGGGGACCACGCGTTCGGACATGGCCGGAACCTTACGTCAACACCATTGACGTGTAAACGGCTGTCGGGCTTCGATGGCGTCCGTCGTCCGTGACCCGCCACCCGTGGCCCACCACCCGTGTCCCGTCACCCGTGACTCGTCACTCGTAGCCGCCCGGCGCACACTCAGCAGGGGAGCCACCGTATGCCTCACGCCGATCTGGTCTTCACCGGAGGGCCTGTCCTCACCATGGATCCGGCCCGTACCCGGGCGACGTCGCTCGCGGTCACGGGGGCGCGGATCGCCGCCGTCGGCCATGACGAGGTGCGGGAGCTGATCGGGCCCCGCACGGAGGTGGTGGACCTCGCGGGCAGGCTGCTGCTGCCCGGCTTCCAGGACGCCCACATCCACGCGGTGGGCGGGGGCGCCGAGCTGGCCGAGTGCGATCTGACCGAGGTCGTCGACGTCGACGTGTGCCTGGAGCGGATCCGGGCGTACGCGGAGGCACACCCCGAGCGGGAGTGGGTCACCGGCGGCGGCTGGTCGATGGAGAGCTTCGCAGGCGGGCTGCCGACCCGTCAGCTGCTGGACTCCGTGGTGCCGGACCGGCCGGTGCTGCTCGCGAACCGGGACCACCACGGGGCCTGGGCCAACACCCGGGCCCTCGAACTCGCGGGTCTCACCGCCGCCACTCCCGATCCGGCCGACGGCCGGATGGAGCGGGAGGCGGACGGCTTCCCCAGCGGGATGCTGCAGGAGGGCGCGACGGCACTCGTCGCGCGGCTCGTGCCGCCCAGGACTCCGGAGGACCGGCTCGCGGGTCTGCTGCGGGCGCAGAAGCTGCTGCACTCGCTCGGCATCACCGGCTGGCAGGACGCGCTGCTCGGCGACTTCAACGGCATGGCGGACCCCTCGACCGCCTACCTGGCGGCGGCGCGGGACGGTTCACTGACCGCCCGGGTGAACGGCGCGCTGTGGTGGGACCGTGAGCGTGGTGCCGAGCAGATCCCCGAACTGGTGCGACGCCGGAAGGAACTGGCCCACGGACGGTTCCGGGCCGGGTCCGTGAAGATCATGCAGGACGGCATCGCGGAGAACTTCACGGCCGCGCTGACGACTCCGTACCTGGACGGCTGCGGCTGCGCCACCGCGAACAGCGGTCTCAGCTTCGTCGACCCGGACGCCCTGCGCGGTTACGTGACGGAGCTCGACGCCCTCGACTTCCAGGTCCACTTCCACGCGCTCGGCGACCGGGCCGTACGGGAGGCGCTCGACGCGGTCGAGGCGGCCGTGGCCGTCAACGGGCGGCGTGGCAACCGGCACCACCTGGCCCACCTCCAGGTCGTCCACCCCGACGACCTGCCCCGGTTCGCGGCGCTCGGCGCCCTCGCGAACATCCAGCCGCTGTGGGCGGCGCACGAACCGCAGATGGACACGCTGACCATTCCGTTCCTGGGTCCGGAGCGCGCCGCCTGGCAGTACCCCTTCGGAGGTCTGCTGCGGGCGGGCGCCACTCTGGTGGCGGGCAGCGACTGGCCCGTCTCCAGCCCGGACCCGCTCGCGGGCATCCACGTCGCCGTGAACCGCCGGGATCCGGAGGCCGCCGACGACCGGGTGTTCCTGCCGGAACAGCGCCTCGACCTCCTTTCGGCCATCGCCGCCTACACCGCCGGTTCCGCGCACGTGAACGGGTTCGACGACGCCGGCAGCCTCCTTCCCGGCCACCTGGCCGACCTCGTGGTCCTCGACCGGGACATCCTGGCCGCGCCCCCGGAGGAGATCGCCGAGGCGCGGGTGGAGCGGACCTACGTGGGCGGCGAGCTCGTGCACGGCGACTGAGGAGGCCTCGGGTCCGGCTGAGGAGGCCTTGGGCCCGGCTCCGGAAGCCGAGGCGGCCGTACCGAGGAGGCACGGACGTCGAGGCGGACCGGCACGAGCATCCCGCCGGTCTCCCGCCGCCCGTGCTCCAGTACGGCCACGAGCAGTTCGATCCCGGCCTCGGCGACCGCGTCGGGACGCAGGCTGAGCGTCGTCACCGGCGGTTCGGTGTGCACGGCGGTCTCGTCCTCGCTGACACAGGCGACGAGGAGGTCGCCGGGCACGTCGTAGCCGTGCCGGCGGGCCGCGTCCAGGACGAGCGGCGGGCTGGCCTCGGCGACCACGAACAAGGCGTCGGGGCGCTCGGGACCGGCCGTCAGGGCGGTCTCGACGGCCCGGACGACCGGCCCGTTGCCGGGCTCGGCGGCCCGTACGGCCAGCTCCGGCAGTCCGTGCGCCGCGCACCAGTCGCGGTGGGCGGTGAACACCTCGCGGTGGAAGCGGGTGGTGCTGTCGGGGACGACCAGCGCGGGCCGCCGGGCTCCCTGGGCCAGGAAGTGGTCCAGGGTCCGGTGGACGGCGGCGGTCGCGTCGACGTCCACCCAGTGGGCTTCCGGCCGGCCCTCCACGGACCGGTCGCTGAAGACCGGGATGCGGGCGGCGATCAGGTCGTCGACGATCCGGTCGTCGGCGACGGGGTCGGCGACGACCACGGCGTCGAGGGGCAGCGCGGACCACTCGCTCTGCAGCGATCCGGCGGGCAGCAGCACCAGCGCGTAGCCGCGTCCGAGCGCGCTGGCGGCGGTGGCCCCGGTGAGCCGGGCGAAGTACGGCGACTCCAGGAAGGTCCAGGGGGCGTCGGCCAGCTCGCCGACCACGTATCCGATCAGCCGGGCCCGTCCCGCGCGCAGCTGGCGCGCGGTGGCGTTGGGCCGGTAGCCCATCCTGCGGGCTGTCTCACGGGCCCTCTCCCGCACCTCGGGGGAGAGCCGGCCGGTGTCGTTGAGCGCCGCCGAGACGGTGGTCTTGGACAGTCCCGCCTCGCGGGCGACGTCGACGAGACGGACGCGCGGGGTGGGCGGCGAGGGCTGCCCGCCGGGCTCTGGAGCTTCGGTCATGGGACCGATGCTGCCATCCTCCCGAGCTCTGCAAAACCGTTCCCGCAAACCTGGCCGAAGTCTTGTGCGGGAACGTTCCCGCATCAATACTCGCTCCATCCCCCCGTGCCCGTCACAACACCCGTAAAGGGGTGGGTCTGCATGCGCATGCCCGGAATCATCGTCTTCGCCTGTACCGCCGCGCTCGCGGCCTCCCTCACCGCCTGCTCCGGAGCCACCCGGCCCCAGACCGGCACCACCGGCGGCGCCGGCTTCGACGTCACCCCGACCTCCCCGCCCGCCCGGGGCAACCTGGACTCCTTCACCTGGTCGCTGTACGCCGAGCCGTACACCCTCGACTACGCACTCGCGTACGACTACCCGCCGAACACCGTGCTCGCCAACGTCTGCGAGCAGCTGCTGCGGGTCACCCCCGACCTGAAGCTCGAGCCCGGCCTCGCCGTCAAGTGGGCCCGGCCCGACCCACGCACCCTCGTCTACACCCTGCGGCCCGGCGTGACGTTCCACGACGGCACCACGATGACCGCGGACGACGTCGTCGCCTCCCTCAAGCGCCAGATGGACCCGGCCACCGCTTCCCCCTGGGGGTCCGCCTTCAAGAACGTCGACTCGGTCGAGAAGACCGGTCCGCTGGAGGTGACGATCCGCCTCGGCAAGGCCGACGTCCTCTTCCACGAGCTCCTGGCCGCCTCTCCCGGAACCGTCGTGAGCGCCGCGTCCCTCGCCAAGGCGGGCAAGGACTACGGCACCCCCAAGGGCGCCCTGAACTGCACCGGCCCCTTCTCCCTTGAGAAGTGGGCCCAGGGCGACAGCATCACGCTCCGCAGGAACGCCGCGTACTGGGACAAGAAGCTCGTCCCGAAGTCCGCCTCCGTGAAGTTCACCTTCATCGAGGACGCCTCCGCACGCTCCAACGCCTTCCTGTCCGGCACCGCCGACGGCGGCTACATGGTTCCGTCCTCCTCCCTCGCCCAGCTGCAGAGCGGCGGGAAGGGCAAGGTCCTCTTCGGCCCCAACACCGCGGCCGCGAACCTCGCCGTCCTCGACTTCCACGGCCCGCTCGGCAACCTGAAGGTCCGCAAGGCCCTGTCCATGGCCCTCGACCGGAAGAACATCATCAAGGCCGCCGCCGGGGGCGTCGGCGTCCCCGCCAAGGCCCCCGCCGCACGCGGCGCCTGGGCGCTCGCCCCGGAGAAGACCGCCGCCCTGTACGACACGCTGCCCGAGCCGGTGTACGACATCGAGGGTGCGAAGAAGCTGGTCCAGGAGGCCGGCGCCGGTGGCCGCACCATCACCCTCGTGACCAGTTCCCTCGCGCCCGAGATCAGCGTGGTCGCCAACGCGGTGCAGGCGGCCGGCCGGCAGATCGGCCTCGACGTCAAGCTGAAGCCCGTCTCGCCCGACGCGTACAGCAGCATCTTCGTCGACCCGGCGGCCCGCGAGGGGATGGACCTGGTCATCACCAACGGCTACGACAACACCCCGGACCCGCTGGAGTTCTACCAGTACCTGCGCACCGGCGACTTCGGGAACTACGGCAGGTGGTCCGACGCCGAGTTCGACGTCGCCTTCGACCGGGCCAACTCCGAGCCGGAGCCCGGCAAGCGCGCCGAGCTGACCGCGAAGCTCCAGGAGATCGCCCTGCGCGAGCTGCCGATCATCCCCGTGTACGAGGCGCCGTACTCGGTCTTCCTCGGCAAGCGGATCACCGGCGCGCCCACCGGCATCGCCCAGCTCTACTACCCGTGGGCCGCGACGATCGGGGCCGCGCAGTCATGACCCGCTTCCTCATCGGGCGGCTCCTGGGCCTGACGGTCGTGCTGTTCGTGACCTCGGTCGTGGTCTTCGGCGCGATCCACCTGGCTCCCGGCGACCCCGTGACCTTCCTGCTGCACGGCCGCCCCGCCACCCCCGAGGCCGTGGCCGCCCTGCGCACCGAGTACCACCTGAACGACCCCCTCGTGGTCCAGTACGGCAAGTGGCTCGCCGGTGTCCTCGGCGGCGACCTCGGGCGTTCCGCCCAGTACCACCAGGACGTCACCTCCCTCCTCGGCTCCCGACTGCCCGGCACGGCACTCCTCGTCGGCTACGCGGCCGTGCTCGTCGCCGCCCTCGGCGTGAGCGCCGGCATCCTCGCGGCGCTGCGCCCCGGCTTCCTCGACCGGACGGTGCTCATCGGCACGGGCGTGGCCACCGCCACCCCGTCCTTCGTCACCGCGATCGTGCTCGTGTCGCTCTTCTCGGTCCAGCTCGGCTGGTTCCCGGGCCCGGGCGGCGGCGCCGCGGAGGGCCTCGGCGCCCGGCTCCACCAGCTCACCCTCCCGGCCTTCGCCCTCGCCCTGACCTTCGCGGGCCTGCTGGCCCGGGTCACCCGCTCCGCGATGCTCGACGAACTCGGCCGCGAGCACGTCGAGGTGGCCCGGGCCCGGGGCGTCGCCGGCCGCACGGTGGTCCGCCGGCACGTGTTGCGCAACGCGCTCGGCCCGGTCGTCACCGTCGGCGGCACCATGCTCGCCGGACTGCTCATCAGCACCTCCATCGTGGAGACCGCCTTCGACGTGCCCGGGCTCGGCTCGCTGCTCGTGCAGTCGGTCACGGCCCAGGACTTCGCCGTGGTCCAGGCGGTCACCCTGCTCAGCGTGGCGGCCTTCGTCCTCGTCAACCTCGCCGTCGACCTGCTCGCCCCGCTCATCGACCCCCGTCTCTCCCCCGGGGAAGGCCCCTCATGACGACCACCCTCACCACGGTGCCGTACCGCAGGCCGGGCCTGCGCGGACTGCGCCTCTTCGGCCAGGGCCCCTTGTTCGCGGTCTCGGTCGCGGTGCTCGCCCTCCTCGTCCTCGTCGCCGTGCTCGCACCCGTCCTCGCCCCGTACGACCCCGAGGCGCTCGACCTCTCCGCGAGCCTCGTCGGCACCTCGGGCGACCACCTCCTGGGCACCGACCAGTCGGGGCGGGACATCCTGTCCCGGCTGCTGCACGGCGCCCGCACCGGTCTGCTCGGACCGCTGCTCGTGGTCGGCGTCTCCACCCTGCTCGGCATGCTGCTCGGTGTGGTGGCGGCCTGGCGGGGCGGCTGGGCGGACGCGGTCCTGTCCCGCTCGATGGACCTCGTCTTCGCGATCCCGGGCCTCATGCTCGCGATCCTGCTCGTCGCCGTCGTCGGCCCCGGCATGACCGCACCCGTCATCGCCATGTCCGTCGCCTACACCCCGTACGTGGGCCGGCTGGTACGCGGCATCGCCCGGCAGGAGAAGGAACGCCCGTACATCGAGGCGTACGTGGTGCAGGGCTGGTCCGGCTGGACGGTCTGCGTCCGCCACCTGCTGCCGAACATCGCGCCGACCGTCTTCGCCCAGTCCGCGATGAACTTCGGGTACGCGCTCATGGACCTGGCGGCCCTGTCCTTCCTCGGCTTCGGCGTCCAGCCGCCGACCGCCGACTGGGGCGCCATGATCAACGAGGGCCAGGGGGCCGTCCTCCAGGGCGCGATGCTCCCGGCGCTCGCGCCGTCCGCGTGCATCGTGCTCGCGGTCGTGGCCTTCGGAATCGTCGGCGAGGGGCTCGCCGACCGGATCGCGCGGCGGGAGAAGTGAACGCCATGAACACGACGTCGACCACGCCCGTCCTGGAGATCGACGGGCTCGGCATACGCCTCCCGGACGACCGGGCCGCCCGGCCCGTCCTGGACGGGGTGAGCCTGACGGTACGGCCCGGGGAGACCGTCGGCCTCGTCGGCGAGTCGGGCTCCGGCAAGTCCGTCGCCTGCCGCAGCGTCCTCGGACTGCTGCCCCCGGGCTCCCGTACCAGCGGACAGGTCCGGGTCTCCGGACGGGACGTGCTGACCATGCCCCCGAAGGAACTGGCCACCCTGCGGGCCCGCGAGGTCGCCATGGTCTTCCAGGACCCGCGCGCCTCCGTCAATCCGCTGCGCAGGGTCGGCGACTTCCTCACCGAGGGGCTGCGCGCCTCCGGCACCCCCGCCGACCGGGCCGCCGCGCGCGCCGAGGAACTCCTCGACGCCGTCGGCATCCGCGATCCGCGCGGCGCCCTGCGCCGCTACCCGCACCAGTTCTCCGGCGGCATGCTCCAGCGGGTCGTCATCGCCGCCGCGCTGGCCGCCGAGCCGGCCCTGCTGCTCGCCGACGAACCGACCACCGCGCTCGACGTCACCACCCAGGCCGAGGTGATCGCGATCCTGGCCCGGCTGCGGGCCGAGCGCGGCACCGGGATGCTCTTCGTCACCCACGACCTGGAGCTGGCCTCGGCGATCTGTGACCGGGTGTACGTGATGTACGCGGGCCGGATCGTCGAGACCCGGTCCACCGACGAGCTGTTCGACCGCCCCCGCCACCCGTACACGGCGGGGCTCCTCGCCTGCACCCCGCGCATCGAGGCGGGCGCGCCCGCGCCCCGGCCCATCCCGGGCCGGCCGGTCTCGCTCGCCGAAGCCCCGGCCGGCTGCTCCTTCGCCGCCCGCTGCCCATACGCGGTGGCGCGCTGCACGCAGGAGCGGCCCGAACTGGCACCGCACGGCGAGGGACTGGCCGCGTGCCTCCGCGCCGAGGAAGGAATCACACTGTGACGCACGCTGTGACGAAGGGCCTGGTGGTCGAGGGGCTGCGCAAGCGGTACGGCGGGCACACCGCGGTCGACGGGGTGTCGTTCGCCCTGCCGCCGGGCGGTTCGCTCGCGATCGTCGGCGAGTCCGGTAGCGGCAAGACGACGACGGTCCGGATGCTCGTGGGCCTGGAGCGCGCGGACGGCGGCACGGTACGCCTCGACGGCCGGGACCGCTCGGCCCGCGCCCGGGGCCGCGCCGAGCGGCTCGCCAGGGCCCGGGAGATCCAGATGGTCTTCCAGGACCCCTACCTGTCCCTCGACCCGCGGGTGACGGTGAGCGGCTGCCTGGACGAGGTGCTGCGTCTGCACACCGGTCTGGACGCGGCCGCGCGCACGGCGCGGGTCGGCGAACTCCTCGACCAGGTCGGGCTCGGGGCCCGCGAGTCGGGGGCTCTGCCGCGCGGGCTGTCCGGGGGGCAGCGCCAGCGCGTGGCGATCGCGCGGGCCCTCGCGGTGGAGCCCCGGGTGCTGGTCCTGGACGAGGCGGTCGCCGCGCTCGACGTGTCGATCCAGGCCCAGATCCTCGACCTGCTGCGCGAGATCCGGCGTGCGGCGGGGATCGGCTATCTGTTCGTGACCCATGACCTGGCGGTCGTCCGGCATGTCGCGGACGAGGTGCTCGTCCTCAAGTCGGGCACGGTGGTGGAGTCGGGCCCGGTGGACCGGGTGCTGGGCATGCCGGAACACCCGTACACCCGGCTGTTGCTTAACTCGGTGCCGAGGCGCGGCCGCGTGCTCGGCGGGGCCGGCTGAGCGCCGGACGGGGCGGGGCGCGGGGCCCGGCGCGGTGGCCGAAGTCCGGGCGCCGGTGACAGGCCCGGCGGGGTGGCCGGGCGCCGGACCGGCGGGCGGGGCGCGGTCAGCTGAGGGACCGCCAGGTGCGGTGCAGGGCCTGCCGGAAGGCGTCGACCTCCACGGGGGTGAGGTCGGCGACCATGCGTTCTTCGAGCGCGCGGGCGGGTCCCGCGTACTCGTCGAGGAGTCCCCTGCCCGCGTCGGTCAGCAGGATGAGGCGCTCCCGGCGGTTGTCCGGGTTCGGCTCGCGGCGGATCAGGCCGCGGCCCTCCAGGGTGCGGACCATGTCGGCCATGGTCTGCGCGGTGACGAACGAGTCACGGGCGAGCTGGGCGGCCGAGATGCCGTCGTGTCGCCCCAGGACGGTGAGGGCGGTGTACTGCAGGGCGGTGATGCCCGCGGGTCTGACCAGCTCGTCGAGGCGGGCGCGTACCGCCAGCTCCGTCCGCTTGACCAGGTAGAGCAGCGAGGTGGTCACGTTCTTCCTCCTGTGGATGTCGACCGGGGAACGGCGGGTACAGCCTAGGACATTGACAGGAATCCTGTTGATTGACGAGACTGTCATTCATCAGGATTCCTGTCGATCGAGCCCGGCCGCGCGCCCCGCTCTCGGCAGCCCGCCCACGCTCACACGAAGGACCCGCCATGGACCTCCACGGGAAAGTCGCCGTCGTCACCGGCAGCGGACGCGGCCTCGGCCTCGCCTACGCCCGGGCACTCGCCGCCGCCGGTGCCGCCGTCGTCGCCAACGACGTCGACCAGGACACCGTCGACGCCGCCGTCGCCGCCATCCGGTCCGAGGGAGGCACGGCGGCCGGCGCCGTCGCGGCCGTCGGGGACAGCGCGGCCGCCCAGGAACTCGTCGACACCGCCGTCCGGGAGTTCGGCCGCCTGGACGTCCTCGTCACCAACGCCGGCATCCTCCGCGACCGCGTGCTGTGGAAGATGACCGACGACGACTTCGACGACGTCGTCCGCGTCCACCTCCGCGGCACCTTCACCTGCGCCCGCGCGGCCGCGGTCCGCATGCGCGAACAGGGCACCGGAGGCCGGCTCGTCCTCATCTCCTCCCCCGCCGGGCAGCGCGGCAACTTCGGCCAGACCAACTACGCCGCCGCCAAGGCGGGCATCGTCGCCATGGCCCGCACCTGGGCCATGGAGCTGGGCCGCGCCGGCATCACCGTCAACGCCGTCGTCCCCGTCGCCGCCACCGAGATGACCCGGACCATCCCGGCCTTCGCCCCGCTCATCGAGGAGTCCGAGCGCACCGGCGAGCCGCTCCCCGACTGGCTGCGCAAGGAGGAAGGCCTCGGCACCGTCGAGGACGTCGCCGCGCTGATCACCTTCCTGGCCTCGGACGACTCCGACGGAGTCACCGGCCAGGCGATCGGCATCGGCGGCGACCGGCTGGCCCTGTGGGCACACCCCCAGGAGAAGGCGGTCGCCTTCGCCGAGGGCGGCTGGAGCGCCGACGCCATCGCCGCCGAGTGGCCGGCCGGCGTCGGAGCCGAGCCCGAGACCTACGGCATCCCCGCGCCCCAGGCCCCGGAGGCGTGACATGGCCGGCCTCGCGCTCGACCTCGACCGGCTCACCGCCATCGACATGCACACCCACGCCGAGGTCTCCAAGGACGGCCACGGGTCCCTGAGCCCGGAGCTGTTCGGAGCCTCCGAGACGTACTTCAAGGCCCACGGCCACCGGCAGCCGACCATCGAGGAGATGGCCGACCACTACCGCGAACGCCACATGGCGGCCGTGGTCTTCACTGTCGACGCCGAACACGCCACCGGCCACCCGCGGATCTCCAACGAGGAGATCGCCGAGAGCTGCGCCGCCCACGCCGACGCGCTGATCCCCTTCGCCGGCATCGACCCGCACAAGGGCCGCGCGGGTGTGCGGGAGGCACGGCGCCTCGTGGAGGAGTACGGCGTCCGCGGCTTCAAGTTCCACCCCAGCATCCAGGCGTTCTCCCCGAACGACCCGCTCGCCTACCCGCTGTACGAGGCCATCGAGGAACTCGGCGTACCCGCGCTGTTCCACACCGGCCAGACCGGCATCGGCGCCGGCGTGCCAGGCGGCGGAGGCATCCGGCTGAAGTACTCGAACCCGATGCTGGTCGACGACGTGGCCGTCGACTTCCCCGAGCTGCGGATCATCCTGGCCCATCCGTCCTTCCCCTGGCAGGACGAGGCCCTGGCGGTGGCCACCCACAAGCCGCACGTGTACATCGACCTGTCCGGCTGGTCGCCGAAGTACTTCCCGCCGCAACTCGTCCGCTATGCCAACACCCTCCTCAAGGACAAGGTCCTCTTCGGCTCCGACTACCCCGTCATCACTCCCGACCGATGGCTCGCGGACTTCGAGAAGCTCGACATCAGGCCCGAGGTCCGGCCGAAGATCCTCAAGGAGAACGCCGCCCGTCTGCTCGGCCTCCTCACCGACTGAAGGAACCGCTCGTGTTGAACCAAGGCATCGGATCCTGGCCGGCACGCCGGGCCCGCAAGACGCCCGACCGGATCGCCGTCGTCCAGGAAGGCCGCGGATGGACGTACCGCGAGCTGCACGAGCGAGTCCTGCGCCTCGCCCACGCCCTGCGGGCGTCAGGCGTGGCACGGGGAGACCGGATCGCCTATCTGGGCCCCAACCACCCGGCGTTCCTGGAGACCCTCTTCGCCGCCGGGGCGCTGGGCGCGGTCTTCGTCCCGCTCAACACCCGGCTGGCCGCCCCGGAACTGGCGTACAACCTGGCCGACTCGGGCAGCACCGTCCTCGTCCACGCTCCCGAGCAGGCCGAGGTGGCCCGGGCCACGGCGGCCGACGCGGGGGTACGCCACCGGATCGCGGTCGCGGGACCCGACGAGGACGGAGCCCTCGGCTACGAGGAGCTGCTCGCGGGCGCCGGGACCGGACCCCTGGACGAGGCCGTGGCGCCCGAGGACCCGTGCATGATCATGTACACCTCCGGGACCACGGGCCGCCCCAAGGGCGCCGTCCTCTCCCACGCCAACATCACCTGGAACAGCGTCAACGTCCTCGTCGACACCGACCTTGCCGGCGACGAGGTGACCCTCGTCGTGGCCCCGCTGTTCCACACCGCCGGGCTCAACATGACGTGCCTGCCCACCCTGCTCAAGGGCGGCCGGGTGGTCCTCCTCGGAACCTTCGACGCCGAGCGCGTCCTCGAAGTGATCGAGGACCTGCGCGTGACCTACATGTTCGGCGTCCCCACCATGTACGACGCCATGGCCGCCCGGCCCCGCTGGGAGACCACGGACCTGTCCAGCCTGCGCACCCTCAACTGCGGCGGCGCACCCGTGCCCGCCCGCACCATCGCCGCATACCTCGACCGCGGCCTGGCCTTCAGCCAGGGCTACGGCATGACCGAGGCATCCCCCGGGGTCCTCTTCCTGGACCGGGAGCAGACCTCGGCCAAGGCGGGCTCCGCCGGGGTGCCGCACTTCTTCACCGGCACGCGCGTGGTGCTGCCGGACGGCGGCGAGGCCGGTCCCGGACAGCGCGGGGAGATCCTGGTCCAGGGCCCCCACGTCATGACCGGCTACTGGGGGCGGCCCGAGGACACCGAGGCCGCCTTCGTCGACGGTCGCTGGCTGCGCACCGGTGACATCGCCCGGACGGACGGCGACGGGTACGCCTACATCGTCGACCGGGTCAAGGACATGTTCGTCTCGGGCGGGGAGAACGTCTACCCGGCCGAAGTGGAGGACGTGCTCCTCACCCACCCCGCCGTCGCCGAATGCGCGGTCATCGGCGTGCCCGACCCCGTCTGGGGCGAGGTCGGCCGGGCCGTCGTCGTCCTCAGGCCCGACGCGCACGCCGGTGAGGACGACATCCTCGGCCACCTGCGGGGCCGGCTCGCCAAGTACAAGATCCCCAGGTCCGTCGTCCTGACGGCGGACCTGCCTCGCACGGCCTCCGGGAAGATCGTCAAACCCGCCGTGCGCGAGGCGTACGCGAACGGTCCCAGCGACCGTCCGCACGCCTGAGAGACATACGACACCCCCTCCGCGGGCGGCGTCCCCCGCCGCCCGCGCCATCGGAAGGATCCGTCATGCCCACCACCGTCCACGGCCTCGACGAACTCAAGGCCCTCAGCGGAGCCGACCTCGGCCGAACCGGCTGGCTCGACATCACCCAGCAGCGGGTGAACACCTTCGCCGACGCCACCGACGACCACCAGTGGATCCACACGGACCCGGAGAAGGCCAAGGACGGGCCCTTCGGCGGCCCGATCGCCCACGGCTACCTGACCCTCTCCCTCATCATTCCGCTCTTCGGCGAGCTGCTGGAGATCACCGGCACCAGGATGAGCGTCAACTACGGCCTGGAGAAGGTCCGTTTCCCCGCGCCCGTACCGGTCGGATCGAAGATTCGCCTCCACGGCGCCGTCGGCACCGTGGACGAGGTCAAGGGCAACGGTGTGCAGATGGCACTGACGTTCACCATCGAGGTCGACGGCAGCGACAAGCCGGCCTGCGTCGCCGAGGCCGTCTACCGCCACTACGCCTGAGCGGCCCCATGCCGGGGGGCGGTACCGACCACAAGGTCGGTACCGCCCCCCGGCATTGCTCACCCCGCCCGGCCGCAGCGCTCGGTGTCGATCTCGGCGAGCGTGACGTCGTTGTAGCGAGCCCCGTGGACCGTCGCCGCGTTCAGTACCCGCTCCGCCGCTTCGAGAGCCTCGGCGGGTACGTCGAGGTCGAGGGTGGACACGTTCTCCCGCAGGTGGCCCACCGACCGGGTGCCGGGGATCGCGATGACGTGGGAACCCCGGGAGACGACCCAGGCCAGGGCCAGTTGCGCGAGAGTGAGGCCGACGTCGTCGGCGATCTTCTCCAGCTCGTGCCGCAGCGCCAGGTTGGCGGGGTAGTGGCTGGTGTCGAAGCGGGGCATGCCCCGGCGGATGTCACCGGCGGGAAGAAAGCCGAGATCCGGGGGCGCCGAGGTGAGGAAGCCGCGTGCCAGCGGGCTGAAGGCCACCAGGGCGACGCCGAGTTCGCGTGCCGCCGCCAGGGTTCCCCGCTCGGGGTTGCGTGACCAGAGGCTGTACTCGTTCTGCAGCGCGGCGATCGGGTGCACGGCGTGGGCCCGGCGCAAGGTCCGGGCGGACACCTCGGACAGGCCGAGCGCGCGTACCTTCCCGGCCGCGACGAGCTCGGCCATCGCCCCGACGCTCTCCTCCACCGGGACCCTCCGATCGAGGCGATGGAGGTAGTAGAGATCGAGGACGTCGGTGCGCAGCCGGGCGAGAGCCTCGTCGGCGGTCCGCCGGATGGTCTCGGGCCGGCCGTCGATGACGCGACGGCCGTCGACCCCGGTCATCCCGCACTTGCTGGCCAGCACGATCCGGTCCCGGTGGCCGGCCAGCACGCGGCCGACCAGCTCCTCATTGGCTCCGAAGCCGTAGAGGGCGGCCGTGTCGAAGAGCGTGACGCCCTCCTCCACGGCCGTCAGCAGCAGCCGCTCGGCGGCCTCCGGTGTCGGCGGGACACCGTACGCGTGGCTCAGGTTCATACAGCCCAGGCCGACGGCCGGGACCTCGAACGGCCCGATCCGGCGCGGGGCACACGCCCCGCGCCCGATCGGGCCCGTACCCCTGCTCGGGTCCCCGTCGGGCACCGCTGTCACGAGCCCGTGACAGCGCTCAGCTGCTCCTCCAGGGCCGCCAGCGTCCGGTAGCAGGCCAGCACCTGGGCGATGGAGGAGTTCGGCTCGCGGCCCTCGCGGATCGCGGCGACGAACTCGCGGTCCTGGAGCTCGATGCCGTCCATCGACACGTCGACCCCGCTCACGTCGATCGGCTCGTCCTTGCCGGTGAACAGGTCGTCGTACCGGGCGAGGTAGGTGCCGGTGTCGCCGATGTAGCGGAAGAACGTGCCCAGCGGCCCCTCGTTGTTGAACGACAGCGACAGGGTGCAGATGGCGCCGTTCTCCGCCCGCAACTGGATCGACATGTCCATCGCGATGCCAAGCTCGGGGTGGATCGGGCCCTGCACGGCGTTGGCCTGCACGATCGGCGAACCGGTCTGGTACGCGAACAGGTCGACGGTGTGCGCGGCGTGGTGCCACAGCAGGTGGTCGGTCCAGGAGCGCGGCTGCCCGAGCGCGTTGAGGTTCTTCCGGCGGAAGAAGTACGTCTGCACGTCCATCTGCTGGATGCCGAACTCGCCGGCCTCGATCCGCTGCCGCACCCACTGATGGCTGGGGTTGAAGCGGCGGGTGTGGCCCACCATCGCGACGAGCCCGGTGCGCTGCTGCGCCGCCAGACACGCCTCGGCGTCCCCCAGCGAGTCGGCGAGCGGGATCTCGACCTGGACGTGCTTGCCCGCTTCGAGGCAGGCCAGCGTCTGCGAGGCGTGCATCTGCGTGGGGGTGGCGAGGATGACGGCGTCGACGTCGTCCATCGCCAGCACCTCGTCGAGGGAGGCGACGGCGTGGCCCACACTCTGCTCGGCGGCGAACTCCTGGGCACGTGCGAGGGTACTGCTCACCACGGCGGTCACCTCGACGCCGTCGATCCGCTTCAGCGCGGCCGCGTGCTTGGCGCCGAAGGCGCCGCCGCCCACCAGGGCGACCCGTACGGTCCGGTCGTCAGTCATGTCACTCCTTCACGGCGGGCTCGTCGACCCACGGGTTGTTTTCCAGGATCAGGTGTCCGACGGCGGTGTTGGACGCCGGCACATGGTAGAAGCGGTGCTTGACCTCGACCTGGCCGGAGCCGTCGATGTCGCTCATCGCGCCGCGGGCGATCAGCCACATGACCAGCTCGATGCCCTCGGAGCCGGCCTCCTCGACGTACTCCAGGTGCGGCACCTCGGCCAGGCCGGCCGGGTCCTCGACCAGCCGGTCCAGGAAGGCGTTGTCCCACTCCCGGTTGATCAGGCCGGCCCGGGGGCCCTGGAGCTGGTGGCTCATGCCGCCGGTGCCCCACACCTGCACCTTGAGCGGCCGGTCGTACGACTCGATCGCCTTGCGCAGGGCCTGGCCGAGCTTGAAGCACCGGGCGCCCGAGGGAACGGGGTACTGCACCACGTTGACGTGGAACGGGATGACCTTGCACGGCCACCTGTCGACGTCACCGAACATCAGCGACAGCGGGACGGTCAGCCCGTGGTCGACGGTCATCTCGTTGACGAGGGTGAGGTCGAAGTCGTCCCGGATCAGCGAGTGCGCGATGTGCGCGGCCAGGTCGGGGTCGCTCTCGACGCCGGGCACGGGGCGGGGCCCGTACCCCTCGTCGGCGGTGGGGAAGGCGGCGCCGGTGCCGAGGACGAAGGTCGGGATCATCGACTGGTCGAAGGCGCTGGCGTGGTCGTTGTAGACCAGGAAGATCACGTCGGGGACGTTCTCCGCCTCCCACCGCCTGGAGTACTCGTACCCCTCGAAGACCGGCCGCCAGTACGGCTCGTCGGTCTTGCCGTGGTCCAGTGCCGCGCCGATCGCCGGCACGTGCGAGGTGAAGACGGCGCCGGTGATCTCGGCGTGCTCGGCCGGTGCCCCGGACGCGTGGGCCGCTTCGAGGACGGCGTGGTCGATCCGGTTCCCCTCGACCGAGCGGCCGCCGCGGACCATCATGTCGCGGTACTCCTGCTCGGTCATGCCGGTCATCGAGCCCGCCATCTGCTGGAACGAAAGCCCCAGTGTGGCTCCCCACTTGGCGAGGAAGTAGATGTTGCCGCCCTCGCGCATCGCCGCGTTCAGGTCGCGGTCGAGCAGCGCCCGCTTCTGCTCCTCCCGCAGCGGCCACGCGTCCAGGTAGACGCGCTCGTCGGCGAGGTAGCGCTCGCGGTTCTCCGCCGTCATCAGCGACATGCAGAACTGGTTGAGGTGGTACCCCTTGGCCGACTGCTCGGAATCGAAGACGGTCGTCCCGGGAACCAGCTTGTAGGTCTTGTCCAGCGACATGCTGGGGCTCCAATCGAGGGCGGGTCAGAGGACGTCGGGTAGACCGTCGGGCGAGGCATCTGACAGGGCGTCGGGCACGGCTTCGGGCCAGTACAGGCGCATCGGGTTGTCGACGAGCAGCTTGCGCCGGAGCTCCGGCGTCGGCGCGATGTGCGGGACGAAGTCGACGAGCAGCCCGTCGTCGGGCATGTGGTCGGTGAGGTTGGGGTGCGGCCAGTCGGTGCCCCACAGCACCCGGTCGGGAAACTCCTCGACCACGCGCCGCGCGAAGGGGACGACGTCGCGGTAGGCCGCCCGCTCCCCGTCGAGGGCCGGCGGGCCGCTCACCGAGAGCCGCTCCGGGCACGTCACCTTGCACCAGATGTCCGGCCGGGCCCGCATGAAGTCCAGGAACGCCGCGAAGTCGGGCCCCTCCGGGTCCTTCGCGGTGTCCGGCCGGCCCATGTGGTCGATGACCAGCGGAACCGGGATCGACAGGAGGAAGTCCCGCAGCTCGGGAAGGTCCGCCGCCTCGAAGTAGACGACGACGTGCCAGCCGTACGGTGCGATCCGCTCGACGACGTCCCACAGGTCCTGCCGCGGCGCCGTGTCCACGAGCCGCCTGACGAAGTTGAACCGCACTCCGCGGACCCCCGCCTCGTGCAGCTCCCGCACCTGCGCGTCCGTGACGTCGGGCCGCAGCGTCGCCACGCCCCGGGCCAGCCCGCCGGAGGCCCGCAGGGCGTCGACCATGGCGGAGTTGTCGGCGCCGTGACAGGTCGCCTGCACCACGACGTTACGGGCGAAGCCGAGGTGGTCGCGGAGCGCGAAGAGCTGGTCCTTGGACGCGTCGCACGGCGTGTACTTGCGCTCGGGGGCGTACGGGAACGCGTCGCCAGGGCCGAAGACGTGGCAGTGCGCGTCCACGGCGCCGGCGGGGAGACCGAAGCCCGGCCGGCTCGGCCGGGCGTACCAGTCCAGCCAGCCCGGGGTCTTCTCGAAATCCGTCGTCATCGTCAGTCCTCGTACCGCAGCCCGAGCTCGGCCAGCGGGCCGCGCATGGCGTACATGTCGAGGCCGAGCTCGCCCGCCCGGAACCGCGCGCGCTTGCCCTCCTCGTCGGCCTCGCGCGAGACCGACGCGGCGGCCACCTCGGCGGCCCGCTCGCGCGGCACCACGACGACACCGTCGGCGTCCGCGACGACCACGTCACCGGGCCGCACCAGGGCGTTGCCGCAGACCACGGGCACGTTGACGGAGCCGAGAGTGGCTTTGACCGTGCCCTTGGCGTTGACCGCGCGGGAGAAGACGGGAAAGTCCATGTTCTCCAGGTCGGCGACGTCACGGACACCACCGTCGATGACCAGGCCCCGACAGCCCCGGGCCCGGAACGAGGTGGCGAGCAGCTCGCCGAAGAATCCGTCCTCGCTCTCGGTCGAACAGGCCGCGACGACGACGTCCCCGTCCTGGATCTGCTCGGCGGCGACGTGCAGCATCCAGTTGTCGCCGGGCTGGAGCAGCACGGTCACGGCGGTGCCGCACATCCGGGCCTTCGGGTAGACCGGGCGCAGGTAGGGGCGCATCAGCCCGACCCGGCCCATGGCCTCGTGGATCGTCGCGACGCCGAACGCCGACAGCGCGGCGACGGCCTCCGGGTCGGCCCGGTCGACCTTGGTGTGGACGACGCCGATCTCGGTGTGTTCCATGGGTACTCCTCCTGGGTCAGCGGCCGGCCGCGGCGAGCCGGGCGGCGAGTCGGGGGTAGACGCGCAGGGCGTTGCCGGAGTACACGGCGGCGCGCTCCTCGTCCGACAGGTGCGGGGCGGCGTCCACGTACCGCTTCGTGTCGTCGAAGTGGTGGCCGGTGCGCGGGTCGATGTCGCGGACCGCGCCGATCATCTCGCTGGCGAACAGGACGGAACGGCTGGGAACCACCCGGGTCAGCAGGTCGATGCCGGGCTGGTGGTAGACGCAGGTGTCGAAGAAGACGTTGTCGAGCAGCGTCTCCGGCTCCGGCCTGCCCAGCGCCATCGCCAGGCCGCGGAACCGGCCCCAGTGGTACGGCACGGCCCCGCCGCCGTGGGGGACGACGAACCGCAGCGTCGGGAAGTCGGCGAACAGGTCGCCCTGGACGAGCTGCATGAACGCGGTGGTGTCGGCGTTCAGGTAGTACGCGCCGGTGGTGTGGAAGGCCGGGTTGCACGAGGTGCTGACATGGATCATCGCGGGGATGTCGTACTCGACCATCGCCTCGTAGAGCGGGTACCAGCTGCGGTCGGTCAGCGGCGGCGCGGTCCACCGGCCCCCCGACGGGTCGGGGTTGAGATTGACCGTGACCGCGCCCAGCTCCTCGACCGCGCGGCGCAGCTCGGGCACGCAGGTCGCGGGGGCGACGCCCGGCGACTGCGGCAGCATCGCGCCCATCGCGAACCGGTCGGGATACAGGGTGCTGACCCGGTGGACCAGGTCGTTGCAGATCCGCGCCCACACCGAGGAGATGCCGAAGTCGCCGATGTGGTGGGCCATGAAGCTGGCGCGCGGCGAGAAGATGGTGAGATCGCTGCCGCGCTCGTCCATCAGACGCAGCTGGTTGCCGTCGATCACGGCGCGCAGCTCAGCATCGCCGATGACCAGCTCGTCGGGGTCCGGGACGGGGCCGCGGCCGTCGGCGGCGGCGATCTGCCGGTCGCGCCACTCCGCCAACTGCGGCGGGGCGGTGGTGAAGTGACCGTGACAATCGATGATCATGGGAAGGCCTCGCAATCGTCCGGTTCAGTGGTCGTGGCCGCGCGTGGGCCAGCCGGTGTACTGCTCGGCCAGGTAGGTGCGTCCGGCACGCGTGCCCACCACGTTGTCGAGCTCGCCGAGCTGCCGCCGCAGGTCGTACGCGGAGCCGCCGGGCGCGGTGTGGAGCAGCTGGGTCATCCAGTACGAGAAGTTCTGCGCCCGCCAGATCCGCTGGAGGGCCCGCGGCTGGTACGCGTCCAGCGCTGCCTCGCCCCCGCCGGCGAGGGCCCGCGGCAGCACGTCGGCGAGGACCTTCACGTCGTGCAGCGCCAGGTTGAGCCCGCGGGCTCCGGTCGGCGGCACCGTGTGCGCGGCGTCGCCGACCAGAACCAGCGAACCCCAGCGCATCGGCTCCTGTACGAAGGAGCGGAACCGCAGCACCGTCTTCTCGGTGATCGGCCCCTCCTTCAGTCGGAAGCCGTCCTCGCCGGCCACCCGCGCCTGGAGGGTCTCCCATACGCGGTCGTCGGACCAGTCCTCGACGGACTCGTCGGGGGAGCACTGGAAGTACATGCGCTGCACGGACTCCGTGCGCTGGCTGATCAGCGCGAAGCCGTGCTCGGAGTGGGCGTAGACCAGCTCGGGCGCGCTCATCGGCGCCTCGGCGAGGATGCCGAACCACGCGAAGGGATACTCCCTGCCGTACCGCACCCGCCGGTCCTCCGGCATCAGGTCGCGGCACATGCTGCGGGACCCGTCGGCACCGACGACGTACCGTGCGCGAATCTCGTGGCGGGACCCGTCGGGCGCGGTGTAGCGGACCCGCGGTGCGGTGGTCGTGATGTCGAGCACCTCGGTGTCGCGGACCCCGAAGTGGACCGTGCCGCCGTCGCGTTCGCGGGCATCGGCGAGGTCGATGAAGACGTCGGTCTGCGGGTAGAGCCACACGGACGCGCCGACGAGCTCCTTGAAGTCGATGCGGTACGGCCGCCCGGCCGACCGCAGTTCGACGCCCTCGTGCTCGTACCCGTCGCGCAGGATCCGGTCCGAGACCCCGGTCTCGATCAGGTCCCGGGCGACGTCGGCCTCCAGGATGCCGGCCCGCTGGGTCGTCTCGATCTCGTGACGGGTACGGGTGTCGACGACGATCGTCTCGACTCCGGCGCGGCCGAGCAGGTGCGCCAACATCAGTCCGGCCGGCCCGGCACCGACGACCGCGACCGGAACCGAGGCGATGGAGTCGACGGGGGCGTCGGCCATGGCATCTCCCAAGCAGCTGTGAACGTTTCGAACACCCGAACGCTCTCAGCCTCTCCGGCAGCCAGTCAGCGACGTTTCCGTCAGACGGAAGCCGGCTCGGATCTCACCCCGACGTGCGGGTACGCCTGCCGAGCTCGTCGGAGATCCCGTACGCCGCCCGCAGCAGCGGCTCGCGCAGCCCGTGCGCCCGGCTCGCGCCCTGCGCCGTGAGCACGATCCCCAGCGCGGCGCTCACCGGCCCCGACCGGCCGATCCGCACCGGCGCGGCGACCGCCACCGTGCTCTCCGAGAGCTGCCGGTCACTGACGAAGACCTGCTCGCGCCGGATGCGGTCCAGCTGCGTCCGCAGCGTCTTCGGGTCGGTGACGGTGTGCGGGGTCCACGCCCGCTGCGGCGACTCGAGAACCTCCTCCTGGATTTCCCGCGGCGCGTGCGCCAGCAGCACCCGGCCCATCCCCGTGGACCCGACGGGGAAACGGGTCCCGACCATCGTCAGCAGCTCCACCGACCGGTGCCCCGCGATCCTCTCCACGAACACGAGCTCGGTACCCTCCCGCACCGCAAGCTGGACGTTCTCGTGGGTCACCTCGTAGAGGTCCTGCATGAACGGCAGCGCCACATCGCGCAGGATCTGCGTCCGGGGACAGCCCGAGGCGATCTCCCAGAGCCTCAACCCGACGTGCCACGACCCGTCCTCCGCACGTTCCAGAGCCCCCCACTCCGCAAGCTCCGCCACCACACGGTGCGTAGTACTGAGGGCCAGTCCCGTCCGCTGGGCGATCTCCGACAGGGTCTGCGACGGGTGTTCGCGGTCGAAGGCCGCCAGGACCAGGAGGACTTTTCCGGCCGCTGTGCTCTGGGTCGCGCTCACGCGATCAGTCTCGCAGACCCGCGTCGAGCCACCCGACCGCCCGCCGTACCATCTGCCGGACACCAAGGAGGAGACGTGGACCGAGAGATCTCTGGGCTGTCCTCGATGGCGACCCGGACCGTACTCGCCGAGCTCACCGAGCACATCCGGCTCGCCCACGGGCGTCGCGTGCGTTTCGATTCCGCCGGCGGGGTCGAGATCGCGCGGCGGGTACGCCACGGCGCCGAGTCCGACGTGCTGGTGCTGGCCGAGGGGGCGCTGGCCGGGCTGGCCAAGGAGGGATACGTCCTGGGTGACACGGTACGCCCGCTGTGGGTCTCGCAGGTCGTCGCCGCCGTGCCGGAGGGAACACCGGTCCCGGCACTGCGCTCGGAATCCGACCTGCGAACCGCGCTGTTGTCAGCGAAGAGGATCGCCTACTCGACAGGCCCCAGCGGTACGGCCCTGATCGATCTGATCACCCGGCTGGAACTCGCCGACACCCTCCAGGGCCGGCTCGTCCAGGCATCACCGGGCGTACCCGCCGGCACCCTGCTGTCATCCGGCCGAGCAGACCTGGCCTTTCAGCAGCACAGCGAGCTGATGGACCTGCCAGGCGTCGTCATCGTCGGCCCGCTGCCGGACGGAAGCGCCATCAGCTCGACATTCAGCGGAGGCGTACTGGCCGTCTCCTCCCAGCCGAGCCGCGCCCGCGAAGTCCTGGACCTCCTCGGTTCCGACGCGGCGTCGAAGACCGCCCGCACCAAGGGCATGCGGGCGCCTGGGGACCAGTCTCCATCGGCCTGACGGGGATGGTATGCGTCAGTTTGTACGTGATTTTCAAGCGGCGAGACTGGCTATAGGAGGCCCCTGAGCCACACACGCGGTGCGCACGGTTCGCTCCTGCACCTCTCGCTCGAAACGGCCATACCGGCCGCTGGGGAGTCCCCGGGGAGAAGTGATGCGGGTGATCTCGTCCACCTGCCTCCAGCAAGGCCTGACCGGCACTTTCACCCTCTGTCAGGCGCTGGGGAGAATCCGGGGAGAGATCGTGGCCGGCGGCTCGGGCGGTCGAGGACACCGCCACCCCCTCGGGCCCGACCTGCCGCCGACCGCCCCTCCGCGACGCAGCATCTCGCCGAGCAGGACGACGTCACGCGCCGTGGCGTTGCAGCCGCCGCACGCCGCCACGACCACCGCTACCGTACGCACACGTTCCGCCACTCCAAGCGCCTGCCATGAGCGCGCCCGGGGGAGTCGGCCGCGAAATCCTCCCGTTCTGGTTGCCGTGGGGAATTCTTGGCACGAAAGTCTTGAACAAGACCATCGTTAACGTACAACCTGTTCGTCATCAGGGACAGAGATGGACGGCGGTCTGCTGTTCATCCGGCATGCGCGTCCCTCGGGAGCTGTCGGCCGGCCCCACGGATCAGTCCGGTCTCACCGCCCTCGCACCATTCCTCTCCGAGCCGCAGGAGTGACCCCGTGATCGAACCCGCCTCCCCCGCTCCGCCCGTCGACGCCGATCGAGCATCCGCACGGACTCCGGTGTTCGACCGGCGGCGGGCCTGGCTGATCACGGCGCTGATCGTGACGTTCATGCTGATCAACCACGCGGACAAGGCCGTCCTGGGGCTGGCGGCCGTGCCGATCATGGACGAACTCGGCATCAGCAACAGCACGTACGGAATGATCTCCAGCTCGTTCGCCCTGCTCTTCAGCCTCTCCGGGCTCGTCGTCGGCTTCGTCTCCGCCCGCATATCCAGCAGGGTGCTGCTGTTCACCATGGCCGCGCTGTGGGCGGTGGCACAGCTGCCGGCGCTGATCGTGGCCTCGGTCCCGGCGCTGGTGGCCGGGCGAGTGCTCCTGGGGGCCGCCGGAGGGCCCGCGGCGTCGATGTCGATGCACGCGCTGTACAAGTGGTTCCCGGCGGACCGGCGGGGGCTCCCCTCGGCGCTGCAGATCAGCGGCGCCGCCCTGGCCATGCTGATCGCGGCACCCGTCGTGACCTGGCTGATCACCGCCTTCGGCTGGCGGTCGGCATTCGTGGTGCTCGCGGTGACGAGCACGGTGTGGAGCCTGGCGTGGTGGCGGCTCGGCCACGACGGCCCGTACGGGCAGGAGCCCGCGCCCCGAGCGAAGGCCCTGACGTCGGGTGGCCGGAGCGCGCACGTGGGACCGGAGCGACTGCCGTACCGGCGCGTACTGCTGAGCGGCACGGTGCTCGGGAGCGTCGCGGCGGCCTTCGGCGCCTCGTGGGCGCTGGCGTTGAGCCACGCCTGGCTGCCCGTCTACCTCCGTACCCAGCAGGGCATGACACCGGGCGGGGCCGCCACACTGATCAGCGGGATCTCCGCGCTGAGCCTGGTCCTGCTGCTGTCGGTGCCTCCCCTGGCCGACCGGCTCCGGCGGCGGGGGGCATCGGACGGCTGGGCGAGCGCCGCCCCCCAGGGCATCGCCGTGGCCGTCGCAGGCCTGGCCATGGCCGCCTTCCCGTTCGCCGACGGTCACGCCGTCCGCATCGGTCTCCTCGTGGTGGCGTTCGGCGGTCACGCCGTCGCCTTCCCCATGCACTACATGACGACGTCGGCCGTGGCCCCTCCGCTCCAGCGGGGAGCGGTGTTCGGTATCGTCGCCGCCGCCGGCACGCTGCCGAGCCTCGTCGCGCCCTATCTGACCGGGCACCTGCTGGACTCAGCCACCTCCCCGGGCGCCGGCTACACCCAGGCTTTTCTGCTGTCCGCCGCCGTCATGCTCGTCTGCGGGCTGGTGGCCCTGACCCTGATCCGTCCCCAACGGGACGCGCGACGGCTGGGGCTGACCCAGGTGGCCGGCCACGCACCCCGGGCGGCCGCGACCATCTGAGCCTTCAACGCCCGCCTCGGCCCCCGCGCCCCATCCCCCCTTCGGCCGGCCCTCATCGACCGGCCTGACGGAGCCCGTGGCGGGCCCGGTCAGGCCGGCGGCGCCTCGAAGCCACTGGCCCAGTACCGGCCGCGCATCGCGAGGTCGAGCAGCATGCGCACGACCTCCTCGGCGGGCAGGTCCGGGGAGTCCTGTTCGACCCACCAGCGCAGGACGGCGATCTGCTCTCCGACCCAGACGCGGGCCAGGAGTTCGGGGTCGATGCGCGGCTGGACGGCGTTGCGTTCGGCCCGCGCCCTGAACTCCTCGGCCGTGGCCGCCGCGCAGGCGTCGACGAACATCTGCAGCGGCTTCCCGTCCCCCTCGCCGCGCAGCACGATCCGGTACAGATCACGTTCCTCGCGCGCGTGCCGCAGCATCTCCAGGACCGGCTTGCCGGTGAAGCCGATCGCACTGTCGGCCACGGCGGGCTCCAGCCGCTCACCGAGCTGGGCGAGGAGGTCGGCCGTCACCCGGGCGAACAGGTCCTCCTTGTCGCGGAAGTGGGCGTAGAAGGTCGCGCGGGCCACGTCCGCCCGCTCGGTGATGTCCTCCACCGTCAGCGCGGTGAATCCGCGCTCCAGGACCAGTTCCACCAGGGCCGTGCCCAGGGCGCGGCGTGAGCGCCTGGTGCGTCTGTCCTCGGCCACCCGTACCTCCTCGTTCGTCGCCAGTGCAGCGTGCTCAGTCTAGGAGACGCTTGACACCTGAACAGTTACTGAACAAGCTGTATGGAATTGGTCTAGCCGTAAACGTACGCCGCCGACCTGAAGGTCGGCGCCGTTTCGCGGCTTCGCGCTTCCCTCTGGAGCACGTCTTGATGAATCTCGGCACGTACCTGTCCCGCAGCGCCCGCTACTGGCCCGACGCCCCCGCCCTGGTCTGCGGGGAGCGCCGGTGGACCTTCACCGAGCTCGACCGCACCACCAACCGGCTCGCCTCCGCCCTGGCCGGCCGGGGTCTGCGTCCCGGTGACGCGGTGGCCTCGCTCGCCTGGAACCGCGGCGAGCTCGTGGAGGTCGAGTTCGCCCTGTACAAGGCGGGGCTGACGCGGGCGCCGATCAACGCCCGCTTGGGGCGCGGCGAGATCGAGCACGTCCTGCGGTACGCCCCCGTGCGCGTCCTCGTCTTCGACGCCGCCCACCGCGAGGACGCCCTCGCGGCGATCGCGGCGGCCGGCACCGACTGCCTGCCCGTGTCGCTGGACGCTCCGGGGAATCCGGCCACCGGCGAGATCACATACGACGCGCTCCTCGCCGAGGGGGACGAAGCCCCGTTCCTCGTCGACGCGGAGGAGTCCGACCCCTGCGTCCTGAACTTCACCTCCGGCTCCACGGGCGCCCTCAAGGCGGCGGTGCAGACGGTCGGCAACCGCCTCGCCAATATGCGCAAGCTGCTGATGTCCGACGAGTCCCGCCCCCGCCCGGGCACCCGCTACCTGGCCTGCGGCCCGATCACCCACGCCACCGGAATGGCCCTGCTGGCCGGTGTCTTCGGCGGCTCGACCACCCACGTCCTGCCCACCTGGAGCCCTGAGGCCTTCCTGGAGACGGTCCAGAAGGAGGGCATCACCACCACCTTCCTCGTACCGGCCATGGTGAACATGACGCTCGCCCACCCCGGCGCCGAGGCGTACGACCTCTCGTCCCTGACGAGCGTGCGGGTCGGCGGCGCCCCGATCTCCCCCCAACGCCTGCGCGAGGCGGTGGAGTTCTTCGGTCCCGTGGTTGCCCAGGGCTACGGTCTCGGGGAGACCACGAGCGTGGTCGCGGGTCTGAGCGGCGACGAGATCGCCCACGCCGTGAAGGGGGACCCCGAGCTGCTCCAGTCGTGCGGCCGCGCCACGTACGACACCGAGATACGTGTCGTCGACGAGGCGGGCCGGGAGCTCGGCCCCCGGGAGGTCGGCGAGATCATCGTGCGCGGCCCCGACTGCGTACGCGAGTACTGGCAGGACCCCGACCTGTCGGCCGAGACGTTCCGCGACGGCTGGGTGTACACCGGCGACCTCGCGTGGATGCGGGAGGACGGCTACCTCTTCCTCGTCGACCGCAGAAAGGACATGATCATTTCGGGTGGGTTCAACATCTACTGCACCGAGGTCGAGGCCGCCCTCTACGAGCATCCCGCCGTCCGGGAAGCCTGCGTCGTCGGTGTTCCCGACGAGAAGTGGGGCGAGGCCGTCAAGGCCGTCGTCGTCCCGCACCCCGGCGCCGCCGTGACCGCCGACGAGCTGATCGCCTTCTGCGCCGAGCGGCTCGACCGCTTCAAGAAGCCCGGCTCCGTCGACTTCGTCGCCGAACTCCCCCACAACCGCAACGGAAAGCTCGACCGCAAGACGGTCCGCGAACCCTTCTGGGCCGGCGCCGGCCGCCGCGTCAACTGACCTTCCCCACCCGACAAGCGCTGGAGCTCCCCGTGACCTTCTCCCTGCGTCCCTCGTACGACGATCCCCGCACCGCCCGTCTCGTCGAACGGCTGCGCGACTACCTCGACGGCGAACTCGCCGACTACGAGGCCGAGCGCGGCATCACCCCCACCAGCCGTCTCACCCGCGCGGACCTCGAACCCGTCTGGCGCCGCAGCCGCGAGCTGGGCTTCTACGGCATCCACCTGCCCGAGGAGTACGGCGGCCAGAACCTCACCTACACGCAGCTCGCGGCTCTGAAGGAAGAGGTCGGCGCCAGCGGACGCGTCCTCTCCCACAGCGTCCTCGGCGACATGGGCGGCCCGCTGCGCGCGGGTGACATCCTCAAGCACGCCACCCCGCACCAGCTGGAGACGTACCTGCTGCCGCTGATCCGCGGCGAGCGCGCCTGCTGTTTCTCCCTCACCGAGACCGATGCCGGCTCCGACGTCCGCTCCATGACCACCACCGCCGTACGCGACGACGACCGGGACGGCTACCGGCTGACCGGCCACAAGGTCTTCTCCTCCGCCGGCCCCTTCGCGGACTTCGCGATCGTCGTCGCCCGCATGGCCGGCACCGGCGAACAGGAAGGCGAGAAGCCCTCGTTCTCCGCGTTTCTGGTCGACCTCGACAGCCCCGGCTGCCGCGTCGAGGACGGCGCGACCCCGATGTCGGGCGAGCACATCGAGAGCGACATCGTCCTGGACGACTGCTTCGTCCCCGCCGCCAACCTCCTCGGCGAGGAGGGCAAGGGCATGCGCATCGCCCTCGGCCGGGTGACCACCAACCGCCTGCTGCACTGCCCCACCGTCCTCGGCGCCACCCGCCGCGCCCTCGACCTGACGCTGAACCGCACCCGTACGCGCAAGGTGGCCGGCGGTCAGCCGCTCCTCATGCTCCAGGCCATCCAGCACAAGGTCGCCGACATGGCCACCGAGCTCTACGCCGCGCGCTCCATGACGTACGCCGCGCTCGCCGCGCTCGACGAGGGCCGCGAGGTCCACGCCGAGGCGTTCATGTGCAAGCTGTTCGTCGCCGAGTCCGCCTTCCGCATCCTCGACGAGGCCGTGCAGATCCACGGCAAGGAGGGCCTGACACAGGGCAACGAGATCGAGTTCCTCTTCCGCAAGATCCGCATGTTCCGTGTCCTCACCGGAACTTCCGAGATCCAGCGCAACGGGATCGCCAAACTCCTCGCCTTCCACCACTGACCCGCCCGCCCCACCTCCGCCGGAAGGCCACCCCACCATGACCGCCACTCCCCCGCGCTGGTCCGCCCTCACGGGCACGCGCATCCTCGACCTCTCCCGCCTCCTGCCCGGCCCCTACGCCACGTCCATGCTCGCCGACCTCGGCGCCGACGTCATCAAGGTCGAGGACCCGGCCGGCGGCGACCTCCTCCGCTTCGCCCCGCCCCTGTTCGACGCGCTCAACCGCAACAAGCGCTCCCTCACCCTCGACCTGCGCACCGACTCCGGCAGGTCGACCTTCCTGAAACTGGCGGCCACCGCCGACGCCGTCGTCGAGAGCTTCCGCCCCGGTGTCCTCGACAACCTCGGCATCGGCTTCGACGCCCTGCACGCGGTCAACCCCCGGCTCGTCCTGTGCTCCCTCACCGGATACGGACAAACCGGCCCCTACGCCGCCAAGCCCGGCCACGAACTGAACTTCCTCGGCCTCTCCGGCTTCTTCGCCGTCCCGGGCCGCCTCGACGGCGCCCCCACCCGCCCCGGCGTCCGCGTCGGGGACATGGCCGGAGCCATGCACGCCGCCCTCGCCCTGACGGCAGCCCTCGCCGGTGACCGGCGCGACCGGCAGGGGCAGCACATCGACGTCTCCCTCTCCGAGTCCATCACCGCCTGGTGCTCCCTCTTCGCCCTCCCCCTGCTGGGCATCGAGGACCCCCTCGCGGCCGGGCTCGTCCAGGGCGACAACGACGTCTTCACCGCCGCGGACGGCCGCCTGCTGTCCCTGGCCACCTTCGAGGACAAGTTCTGGCGCCGCCTGCGTACCGAACTCGCCCAGGAATTTCCTGAGTTCCCCGAACTCGCCTCCGCCGACCACGACCGACGCGCCGACCGTACGGCGGCCAGGGACCAGGTCAGCGCGCTCCTGCGCCGCGTGTTCGCGGCCCGCGACTACGACTGGTGGCACAAGAAGCTCGACGCGATCGGCGCACCCTGGGCACCCGTCCTCACCCGCCCCGCCGAACTCCTCACCGACGCCCAGGCCATGGCTCGCGACCTCTTCCACGAGCCGGCCAGCAGCCCCTCCACCCCACAGGCACGGTTCCCCGTCACCTTCGGCGCAGGCCTGGATACCTTCCGCCAGGCCGCCCCAGCCCTCGGCGAGCACACTCAGGAGCTGCTCGCGGAGCTCGGCCCGACCGAGGGCCTGCGGTCCGGGATGTAGGTCCAGGGCCGGCGGTGCTCCACTAGGCACAGCGCCGAGAGCGGTGCCGATACACCGAAGTTCTGTACAGACGGCGGGAGTCGGGTGACGGAACCGGCCTGCGATCGCGGTCACGGTCACGGTCACTCACGCTGCTTCCGCACTCACCCGGCAGGGCTCATAATCCCGAACGGCGTAGCGGGAAAAGCAGGACCGGCATCGTGTTCCACGACGGCATGGCGCGAGGAGAACCCATGAGCGGGTACACGGCTCCAGCACGCGACGGCGTCCCGTGGCGTGGGAAGGATGCTTCGTTCGCGACGTCGGTCGAGGCGGTGCGGGCCGGTCAGGACCCACGAGGCCAGGCGGAGTCCCTGTACGCGCTGCTCACCGAGGACGAACGGCTGGAACTGCTCGACGGTGACGTCCCGTTCTGGGACGGCCCTCGCCTCGATCCTCGCCGAGGGCTACAACGACCGTCCCTACGTCCACGGCGCCGTCGAACGGCTGGGCATCCCCGGCATCCGGTTCGTGGACGGCCCGCGCGGCTGCGTGGCGGGCGCCGGGACGGCGTTTCCGGTGCCGATGGCGCGCGGCGCGACCTGGGACCTCGCGCTTGAGGAACGCGTCGGCGAGGTCATCGGCCGGGAGATACGGGCCCAGGGCGGCAACCTCTTCGGCGGCGTGTGCGTCAACCTGCTCCGGCATCCCGCGTGGGTGACCCCATGCGGCGCGCCGAGTTCCCGTCAGACGTCCCAGGTGACCGGGAGGCTCTTCACCCCGTAGATGTCCGCGGTCTCCGGGCGCAGCCCGACTTCCTCGGCCGGTACGGCCAGGCGCAGCGTGGGGAAGCGGTCGAGCAGGGCGGAGAACGCGATCCGCATCTCGATGCGGGCCAGCTGCTGCCCCAGACAGAGGTGGATGCCGTGGCCGAAGGCCAGGTGACCACCGTCCTGCCGGTGGAGGTCGAGCTCCTGGGGATCGGTGAAGCGCTCGGGGTCACGGTTGGCGGTGTTGTACGACAGGACGACCGTCGTGCCGGCCTCGATGATCTGGCCGCCCACCTCGACGTCCACCAGCGCCGTCCGCATGAACGTCTTGGCGACGCTCAGATACCGCAGCAGCTCCTCCACGGTCTGGTCGATGAGCGCGGGATCGGCGCGCAGCTCGGCCAGTTGTTCCGGGTGCCGCAGCAGCGCGAACGTACCGAGGGACAGCATGTTCGCGGTGGTGTCGAACCCGGCGGCCAGCAGGATCAGGGCGATGCCCTGCAGTTCCTCGTCGGTCAGGTCGCTGTCGGTGAGTTCGCTGAGCACGTCGTCGGTGGGGTTCGCGCGCTTGGCGGCCACCAGGTGCGCGAGGTAGTCCTGGGTCGCGGTGTAGGCCGCCATCAGGTCCTCGTCGTTCGTCTCCCCGTTCATGAACTTGTCGATCTGCTCCTGGAAGGAGTCCCGGTCCTCATAGGGCACCCCGAGCAGTTCGCAGATGATGATGGTGGGGATGGGCTTGGCGAACGCGGCCACGAGGTCCGCCGTGGGCCCGGTCTCCTCCATGGCGTCGAGGCAGTCGGTGGTGATCTGCTCGATGCGCTCGGTGAGGAGTCGCATGCGTCGTGCGGTGAACTTGCCCACCAGCGGCTTCCGGTAGCGGCTGTGGTCCGGTTCGTCCATGAGGAGGAACTCGCCGGGCGGGGCCGGCGGGATCTCGAAGTCGACGACGTTCAGGAGGTCTTTGCGCGAGCTGAACCGCGCGTCGGCGAGGACCGACCTGACCAGGTCGTATCCGGTGATCAGCCAACCGGGTTTGCCGCCGGGGTGGGTGTAGCGGCTGAGGGGGCCGTGCCGGCGGGCGTCGGTCAGCTCCGACGGCGGGTCGAAGGGACAGCCGGGCCGACGCTCCGCCGGCAGCGTCGTGACGGTGTGGAGGGATTCGCTCATGACCATTCCTCATCTCGCGACATCACGTGTTTGACGCTTACCGAAAGCTACGTTGCGTTCTGAGCGAACGTCAATCACCAGAATGACATTTACCCAGCTCAAAGCCCATTAATTGATGCAATGACACTGCCCTCGAACGCAATGACCCGTTGCAATGACTGAGGGCGAAGGCAATACTGACGGCATGCCAGGAGGACGATTGACCCAGCAGGACCGCACGCGCATCGCGGCCGGACTCGCCAACGGGCTCTCCTACGCCGAGATCGCGAGGCGGCTCGACCGGTCGACCTCGACGATCAGCCGGGAGATCGGACGCAACGGCGGCCCCAGCGGCTACCTGCCCCAACAGGCGCACCGGGCAACGGTCCAGCGAGCGCGGCGTGACGCTCCGGCACCCGCGCACGCGGCCGGACCGCCGGGCGTCACCGTCGCAGCGGAGGAGATCATCGAACTGGCGGTCAGATCGGGGCTGCCGAGGATGACGGCGCGCGTCCACGTCGACCTGCTGCTGTCCGAGGACGGCAGGCGCACCGCGGCCGAACTGACCAGCCGGCTGAAGGTCAGCCCGGCCTCCGTCTCCGTGGCCGTGAACTACCTGGTCCAGAACGGATATGTACGGCGCGAGCGAGACCCGCAGCGGCGTCGCGACATCTACGTGGTCGACGACGACGCCTGGTACCAGTCGATCGCGATCAGCTCACGGCAGACACTCGAGTCGGCGCAGGCCGCGATGACCGCAGCGGAGACGCTCGGGCCGACCACCCCCGTAGGCCGGCGACTGGCCAGGGGAGGAACCTTCCTGGAGCGGGTCGTCCAGGACATGCAGGAGTCGGCCGACCGCTGGCGCGGACTCCTGACGTGACGCTCACGTGGCCCCTGCTTTCAGCCAATCGGCCACCCTTGCGAGCGGTTTGAGGGCTGCGGTCCAGGGAAGCCGCGGCGGCACCTGGGACTGATCATCCACCGCGGTTCTCGGCACCTTTGCCGCCGCCTGGCCCCGTTCCCGATCGCGACCAGCGTGGTCGCGGTGTTCGCGCTGGCGCAGGGTGGAAGCATGGCCGCCGAGGCGACCATGGCCGGCGTACTGCGGGGGCTGTGGGGATTCGTCGCGTTCTGCTTCCTGGTCGCGGTCCTCGTCGTGCCGCTCGGGGGCCCGGCGGCCTTCGGCATCGCGGCGGTCGCGTCCCTGGCGACGCAACCCGTCGCCCGCCGGGTCTCGGCGCTCGGACGGCGGTCTCCGGCGATGCGGGCACAGCGGCACCCCGGCCGGGGCGGGCCGCTGCCGAAACCCCGGGTCGTCGCGTCTCACTGCTGCGTCGCTCTCACTCCCGCCGCAAGCGCCCCCTGGCCACGAGTTCCAGGGTGACGGCGACGGCGACCGCCTGGACGAGCAGCAGGGCGACCAGCACGAAGAGCTGTACGGCGCCCGCCCGCAGGGGTGACGCGCCGCCCAGGAGCATGCCGACGAAGGCACCGGGAAGGGTGACGAGCCCGACCGTCCGGGTCTGGTCCATTCCCGGCAGCAGAGCGTCCGACGCGGCCTCGCGGGCCACTTCCAGACGGGCCTCCCGTTCCAGGAGCCCCAGCGCGAGCCCCGCCTCCACCTCGCCCTTCCTGGTGGCGAGCTCGTCGAGGGCGCGCCGCCCGCTGAGTACGGTCACGGTGAGCGCACCTCCGATGAGGATGCCGGTGACGGGGATGAGGGTGATGCCCCGGACCGGTACGAGCCCGGTGAGCAGAAGCGCGACGACGACAGGTACGACGCCGGCGGCGATCGGGACCGCAGCCCACAGCCACGCGCCGCCGGGCGCGGGGACGACGCGTCGGCCGGCGGTCCGGACCGCCACCGCGTACATCAGCAGCAGGAAGCAGAGCAGCAACGGCAGCGAGCGGACGACCCAGCCGATGACGAGGGAGACGGCGACGAGCTGGACGGCGGCGCGGGTTCCGGCGATGAGCGTGTCACGGGCGCGCCCGAGCCGGGCGAGCGCGACCGTTCCGGCGGCGAGGCAGAGCAGTACGGCGAGTACGGCCCCGAAGGTCGCGTTGACGTCCAGAAGCACGCGACAACACTAGGCCGTGATGGGAGCCGTGCTCAGGACAAGTGCGGTGACGCCGCCGATCGTCGCGGTCGGCGGCGTGTTCCGTCAGGGCGTCTGTCGAGAGACACGGTCATGCGCGGACGCGGGCGGGATGCGCGCCTCAGCGTGTGGGTGACACAGCCGCTCGATATTTGATGTTGACGGCCGCCGACTTGGCCAGGATGACCGGGTTCAGGAAGCGCAGGGGGCCGATCAGACGGGATGCGAAGCGGTGCATGTGCCGCGCGATCGACTCGTCACGCGCCGCCGCCGAGAAGACCAGCCGCTCGATGGGGTTGAAGGGTCGGGCCTTGGCGAAGTCGACGGCCAGGTACTGGTGGCCGCGGAGTTGACGTCCGTGCCTGCGTTCGTACGCCGCGAGCGACTTGTCGAGGTCTCCCCGGCCGGTCGCGGCCGAGGCGACCGCCGCTGCCAGCCATTGCGCCGACTCCAGCGCCCACCCGCATCCCACGCCCCACAGGGGATCGCCGGTCAGGGCCGCGTCGCCGATGAGCGCGACGCCCGGTGCGGTCGGCTTGCGGCTGTGGAGCGGGTAGTCGACCATGCCGATGATCTTCGTGATGCGTTCGGCCGAGTCGATGGGCGGCGCCTCGGGCAGAGCGCGGATGAACTCAAGGAAGCTGCCCTCCAGGTCCTCCCGGAAGGCCGGAAGGTGTTTCTTGTCCGGGACCACGGCGAGGACCGTGACCCCGTCGTCGTTCGGGAACGCGTACGCCATGTCGGGCTCCAGGAACCAGGTCTGGCCGATCCCGCCGTGCAGCGGAAGGTTGCGGAAGTGCGCGAGATAGCCGAACCGCGCGTTCTCGTACTGCCGGGCGGGCACCCCGGCGAACGTGGCCACGGCGGAGTCCTTGCCGTCGGCGCCGACCACCAGGCGGGCCCGTATCTCACGCTCGCCCTGCCGCGTCGACGCGCGCACCCCCACGGTCCGCCCGGCTTCCCGGACCAGGCCGGTCACCTGGTGACCGAGGAGCAGATCGACGCCGGGGGTCCGTGCCGCGTGGGACCTGATCAGCGGATCGAGGACGCTGCGCCGGATGTTGTACGCGTGCGGCAGCTCGGGGCCCGTCGGTGCGGCTCTCGGCTCGATCCATCCCCAACGGGTGTACCAGCGGGCGTCGTTGCGTACGGCTCCCGCCTTCTCCAGGGCGGGGACGAGGCCGAGTTCGTCCAGCACCGGGTAGGCGTTCGCCGTGACGGAGTGGGTGCACAGCACCTTGTACGCCTCGGGGTCCGAGCGGCGTTCGAGCAGGGCGACGCGGGCACCGCGTCGGGCCAGCAGGATCGCCGCGGCGCTGCCGGCGAGGCTGGCGCCGCTGATGACGACGTCGTACTCGGATACCGCGCTCTCGGGCTTGGTCATGCGCCGATCGCCCCCTTCGGGTGGTGGTGCCGTAGATGGGAGTGGTCCATGGTGCATAGTGCCGCGCCCGCGACTGTCAGGCACATGGCGAAGTGTAGGGAGCGAGACCCCACTGAGCCGGCGAGGCTGGACCGCTCGGGCCGCAAGGCCGGGTGCCGATTCCACGCCTACCCCCGGAGGAGCCGCCCCCGGCACCGGCGGGAGAAGGCCGAAGAACGCCCCTCCACACATTGCCGCAGGTACGTAAAACAGCTAAATATCCGTATCCGAGGCAGACATTTTTGGGACAGCTGTCCGATTATTTTGAGCCGCACCGCGCGCCCCGGCCGGAAGTCGAAGTAATGTTCGAGCCGCTTTCCCGAGGGGAGTTGCGGCGGAGAGAATGGACATTCGTCGACAACTGCCCGTTTCAGTTGAGCCGCTCCACGCAGTTCGATGTATCCGTATATGGGGGGGATATTCCCATGTTTCGAATAGCGCGCGCCGCGCTCGGTCTCACCATGGCCACCGCAGGAATCATCGCCGTAGGAACTCCGGCGAACGCCACGACGGTCTACAGCTCCGATTCCTGTTCTTCCACCACGAGATGCTTCGCCATCTTCTACAACAGCAAGCAGAACATCGGAATCTTCTTCTCCTCGTGCTTCCTCACCAACAAGAGCGAGTACTCCCACGAGGGTTACAGCATGCCGACACCGAGCGGTCTTTACACCGTTCGTTATCAGTTCGACTACGGCAACAGCTTCGAGTTCCCCGGCGCCGACAAGTGCAGGCCGACCGAAGGATCCGGGCAGGGCGTCAAGAACAATGCCGCCGGCGCCATCAACGCGGACACCGCTTCGCATCGCGTCTACTACAACACCGGATACGGCGGTACGTACCAGACGTACTACCCGGGGGACAGCAAGAACCTGATTACCGCACTCAAGAACGAGAACGCCAGCAGCGAGAGGCTCTGATCATGAAGAAGAATCTGATCATTCTTGCCCTCTGCGGCACCGCACTGCTGACGGCTTGCGGTCAGGCACAGAAGTCGGGACAGGACTCCCCTGCCGCCATCGGGGAGGTCCCCCAGGTGGAGACCGTGGCCGGCTGGACTCAGGTGAAGCGGGAGGGATGGCCGGAGGCGGTTCCGGCCCAGGGGCTCGCGCAGGGGCTCACCCTGCCGATCGAGCGCTACCTGGTCCCCTACGCCGAGGAGATCGCGTTCCTTGAGGGCCGCGGCAACGCGGAGATCAGGTGCATGCGCGCGCTCGGCTTCCCCGACTGGCGCACCGAGACCCTGGGTGTGAACCCCCCGACGTCGGGCAGCTCGTCCAACATGGAGCGCCGGTACGGCCTCACCATCCGGAGCGAGGCCGAGCAGACCGGCTACCACGTTCCCAGCAAGTCCGAGGTGAGCGCGGCCGCGCTCGCCGAGCAGGAGACGCCCCGCGCGGTCGTCGCCCTCAAGGGTGTGGAGAACGCCAAGGCGGTCCAGTCGTTCGAGGGGAAGGCCCTCCCCGAGGGCGGATGCATCGGGGAATCGCTGCGCCAGACGCCCAGCCCCGACATCGCGCTGGCCGAGGAACTCTCCGGACAGAGTTTCATGGCGTCGCAGGAGACCCCCGAGGTCAAGACGGCCATGGCCGCATGGTCCGCCTGCATGAAGGAGAACGGGCACCAGGCCGCCACGGTGTGGGAGGCCGCGAACCTCGCCGACCCCACCTCTCCTTCCGCCGGCGCGGAGGAGAAGAAGATCGCCCTGGCAGAGATCGACTGCAAGCAGAGGACCGACCTCGTGGCCGTGTGGTTCAAGGCGGAGCAGAAGATCCAGGAGGACCTGATCTCCAAGAACCAGGCCGCCCTGGAAACGGCGCGGAACACCACCGTCACCAACGTCAAGTCGGCACGACAGGTCACCGCGAGCGTTCGCTGACCGCCCGCGGTACAGCCGTCCGAACCGGACGGCCGCCGCTGTCCGCTTGCCCGGTCGAACAAAGGAAAGAAAGCCTGATGCGCACCATCCGTTCCATGGCGACGCGAGTCGCCGTGCCACTCGCCGCCGCTGCCGTCGTCTCGATGCTCGCGTCGCCGGCGGCCACCGCCGCCACCACGGCTGCCCGCACCCCGACCTCGGCAGGAATATGCTACGAGAACCCCTGCATCACGGGGATTCGCGCGGCCACCCACCCCGATTACGACCGCCTCGTGTTCGACCTCACGTCGAGTGTCACGGTCACCGGCACCTCGACGAACACCACGGGCGAGTACACCCCGATGAGCGGCAAGCCCGAGTACCTGGACGTCCCGGGAACCTCGTACCTCTTCGTCACGATGGAGCCGGTCTACACCGCCACCGATCTGAATCTGGCCATGGTTCTGAGCCTGCCCACGATCAAGGGCGTCCAGTTGACGAACTACCACGCGGCCAGGGGCCAGTTCGGGATCTCTCTCGGTCCGAGCACCCGCTACAACATCTTCCAGCTGACCCAGCCGAACCGCCTGGTCATCGACGTCTACCGCTAGAACCCGGCTTCGGCCGGATCGGTTCACAGCAGGTCCTTCCCGCGCCGTCGGCGCGGGAAGGACGGCCCCGGAACACGGCTGAGAGCCGTGCGAGGGCTCGCGCGGCCAGCGCCGGCGGGTGGCCATCCAGGACCTGTCCTGCCCCAGGGCCGCCTCGGTGACATGGGTGGCGCCGAACGAGTGGACTCGCCGGGAGGGGGGACCGGCCGGGGGCGCGTGGTGCGGGGTGGCGGTGGTGATGTGGCCGTCCCTGACCGTGACCCCGGAAGAAGCGTGCCGCCATGCGACGTACCCCCTATCGCCGATTGTTCGCCGCGTCGGTCCTCGTGGCCTCCGTGCTGGCGCCGATGGCGGCGACCCCCGCCACGCCCGTGCACGCCGCGAGCGTCGAGCGGCACGGCGAGGACGACTGCCCGCCGGGTGGTCTCGGGCACGAGCTGACCGCGCGGCTCGACAAGACGATCGAGGACGTCCGCAAGCAGGCGAACATCCCCGGTGTCGTCGTCGGGCTCTGGATGCCCGGCAAGGGAAGCTACGTCCGCACCACCGGCGTCGCGAACACCGTCACCCGCGAGCCGATGTTCACCGACACCTTCGTCCGGATCGGCAGCGAGACCAAGACGTTCACGGTCACCGCGCTGCTCAAGCTCGTCGACGAGGGCCGCATCGGCCTCGACGACCCGATCTCCAAGTACGTCCGCGGAGTGCCGAACGGCCCCCGGATCACCTTGCGTCACCTCGCCGAGATGCGCAGCGGCCTGTTCCCGTACACCGCCGACGCGGACTTCATCCACGACCTGCTGAGTGACCCGCAGCGCCCCTTCACGCCGCAGGAAGCGCTCGCGTACGGGTTCAAGCACAAGAACACCTTCAAGCCCGGCGCGCAGTTCCAGTACTCCAACAGCAACCTGGTCCTCCTCGGCCTGGTGATCGAGAAGGTCAGCGGCCACCGGCTCACCGACTTCATCCACAAGCGGGTGCTCCGCCCGGCCCACCTGCGCGACACGTTCTTCCCGAACGACGCCGAGTTCCCCGAGCCGCACGCGCGCGGCTACACCGACCAGACGCTGACCGGCACGGTCGCGGACGCCACGGACTGGAATCCCAGCTGGGCCTGGGCGGCCGGCGCCATGATCTCGAACCTGCACGACCTGCGCCGCTGGGCCAAGATCGTCGCCACCGGCGAGCTGATCAGCCCCGAGAGCCAGGCGCAGCGCCTCAAGACGCTGCCGACCGGATTCCCCGGCACCAGCTACGGCCTCGGGATCCTCAACACCAACGGATGGATCGGGCACAACGGCTCCATCCCGGGCTACGAGACCGTGACGGTCTACCTGCCCTCACAGAAGGCCACCCTGGTCGTCATGATCAACACGGACTCCCTGGTCGGGACCCAGGAGCCGTCCACGCTGCTCGCCCGGGCGATCACCGCGGTCGCCACCCCGGACAACGTCTACGCCGGTGGGGTGTCCCCGCGTTAGTCGGAACGTCGTGCTGCTGGATCCGGCCCCCGGGAACACCCGGGGGCCGGCTTCACGTTCCCTCGCGCTCTTCTGGCCTTGCTCGCCGGGGAGTTACGGGGCGGGTGCGGCACCTCTCGGATCGTCGAGGGGCTGTGGCCGGACGAACAGCCGGAGAATCCGGCGAAGGCCGTACGGATCCTGGCCTCGCGGACCCGCACCAAGCTCGGGAGCGAGCTGCTCGTCTCCACCCCGATCGGCTATCGGCCGGCCTGTCCGAGGACGAGGTCGAGGTCGAGGGGCGCGGTGGCGGCGCCTGAAACCGGCGGCAGTGACGCCCGGGCGGAACGTCAGCGGCGCCAAAAAAGAAGGGCAAGAAGGTGTACGCACCTCTTGCCATTAACAACTTATACCGCACAGGGGGGCTTGCGGCAAGGCCCCCGTGGTACCGCAGAATCACTCTCCTCAGCCCAGGACCTGCAGAAATGAGACTCACCCAGTGCGTGTGCTTTCGTCGGTGGACCAGTCGCGCGGCACCAGTGCCTTCGACCTTCCCGACCGCCTCTCCCCCAAGGCCGACCCGGCACTGATCGCCGGCGACGAGCGGCACTTCGCGGCCATCGCGAAGTGCCTCGAAGAGACGATCGCCGAACTGTCCGACCGGCTCGACGCCACGCGCAAGGCCCCCGGCGGCGCCGGCCGGGAGGCGATGGACCGTGACGCGGAGATCCACCGCCTGACCGGTCGCCTGCGCACCCTGCGCCGCTTCGGCCTGGACCTGTGCCTGGGGCGCATCGTCGGTGCGGAAGGCTCCGAAGGTTCGGAAGGCACGGAAGGCTCCGATGGCGAAACGGGCGACGCGGGCCACGCGGAGCCCGTGTACATCGGTCGCCTCGGCCTCACCGACAGCACGGGCCGCCGCCTCCTCGTCGACTGGCGCTCGCCGGCCGCCGAGCCGTTCTTCGCGGCGACCCACGCCGGCCCGATGGGTCTCGCGAGCCGCCGCAGGTACCGCTGGAGCAACGGCCGGATCACCGACTACTGGGACGAGGTGTTCACCGCCGACGGGCTGGAGGAACACGCGGCGCTCGACGACCAGTCGGCGTTCATCGCCAGCCTGGGCAGCAGCCGGTCGCCCCGGATGCGCGACGTGCTCGCCACCATCCAGGCCGACCAGGACGCCATCATCCGGGCGGGCTCCCGCGGCACCCTCGTCGTCGACGGCGGACCGGGTACGGGAAAGACCGTCGTCGCGCTGCACCGGTCCGCGCACCTCCTGTACGCGGACCCGCGCCTCGGCCACCGTCGCGGCGGCGTGCTGTTCGTCGGTCCGCACCAGCCCTACCTGGCGTACGTCGCCGACGTCCTCCCCAGCCTCGGCGAGGAGGGCGTGCAGACCTGCACCGTGCGGCACCTCGTCGCCGAGGGGGCCAAGGCCACGACCGAGCACGACCCCCGGGTGGCGCTGCTGAAGTCGTCCGCGGACATGGTGCGGGCGATCGAGGCCGCCGTCCGGTTCTACGAGGAGCCGCCCACCCACGGGATGACGGTCTCGACCGACTGGGCCGACGTCCGGCTCACCGCCCGCGACTGGGCCGAGGCGTTCGAGGCGGCGGAGGCCGGCACTCCGCACAACGAGGCGCGGGAGCAGATCTGGGAGGAGCTGGGCACGATCCTCCTGGGCAAGCTCGACGGCGACGTTCCGGAGGAGCAGTTCCGGAAGTCGCTGCGGCAGGACGAGGAACTGGCCGACACCCTGCACGGCGCATGGCCGCTGCTGGAGGCGGCCGACCTGGTCGGCGACCTGTGGTCGGTCCCCGCGTACCTTCGCAAGTGCGCCCCCTGGCTCGACCGTGAGGAGGTCCGGGCGCTGCAGCGCCCGGAGGCGCAGGCCTGGACGGTGTCCGACCTGCCCCTCCTGGACGCGGCGCGGCAGCGGCTCGGCGACCCGGAGGCGGCCCGGCGCAAGCGCCGGCAGCAGGCCACCCTCGCCGCGGAGCGCGCGCGCATGGCCGATGTCATCGCCGAGGTGCTCGACGCGGACGACGACGGCGAGGGCGCGGTGACGATGCTGCGCGGGCAGGATCTCAAGGACAGCCTGGTCGACGAGGCCGTACTGTCCGGCACCGAACCGGACCTGCTCGCCGGTCCGTTCGCGCACATCGTCGTGGACGAGGCGCAGGAACTGACGGACGCCGAGTGGCAGATGCTGCTGCTCCGCTGCCCGTCCCGGAGCTTCACCATCGTCGGCGACCGCGCCCAGGCCAGGAACGGCTTCACGGAGTCGTGGCAGGAGCGCCTGGAGCGGGTCGGGCTCGACCGGGTCTCCGTGGCGTCCCTGAGCATCAACTACCGGACGCCGGAAGAGGTCATGGTGGAGGCGGAGCCGGCCATCCGGGCCGCACTGCCGGACGCGAACGTGCCGACGTCGGTACGGAGCAGCGGCATCCCGGTCGTCCACGGCTCGGTGACGGAGCTGGAGGGGATCCTCGACGACTGGCTCGACGCCAACGCCGACGGGACGGCGTGTGTCATCGGCGACCCGCGGTTCCTGCCGAGGTCCCGCGTCCAGTCGCTCACCCCGTCCCTGTCGAAGGGCCTAGAGTTCGACCTGGTCGTCCTCGTGGACCCGGAGAAGTACGGCGAGGGCATCGAGGGAGCGGTCGACCGCTATGTCGCGATGACCCGCGCGACCAGGCAGCTCGTCATCCTGACGAGCGCCTGACGAGCGCCTGTACGCGTGTCCGAGGAGCAGCGGGAAAGTGTCCGACCGGCCTCTGACCTGCTCCTCGCCTGCCCCTGACCTGCTCCTGACCTGCTCCTGACGGCGAGCGGGGCCGCATCGTGAGCCGGAGGCCCGGCGCCTGTTCGGGCGCCGGGCCTCCCTCCACTGGCTCAGTGGGGCGAACCGGTGCCGTACCTGGGCGTGCCACGGACGCTCCTGCGATGAGATGACGTATCGATAGGTGCATGACTCAGACGCCCGAACACGCCGCCGCTCCCGTTCTCGACGACCAGGTCGTTCCCGGTGGGGAGTGCCCCGAGGTCGCGTCGCTTGTCGCTCCGTACCTGGGCATCATCCGTTCCGCTCTTCCCCCCGTAGAGGCGGAACGATTCTTCGTGCGGGCTCTGGACGCGCACGAGGAGGAGCGGCGCCGGGCAGGGGCGCTCCAGCTCGGGTTCAGCGCGTACCTCTCGGACGCTCTCGGTGACACCTGGGGCGGGTCCCTCGCGCACACCTCCGCCTGGGAGGCCATGCAGGCGATCCGTCAGCTCGTCCGGAAGGCCCCGCGCGCGGACCTCGCCGCGTACCTGCGGCTCGGCCTCCGGCTCGTCCGCGAACTCGGCGCCGGAGCCCCGGGCCGGGCCCCGGTCTCGGTGGGCGCCTGACAGGCCGCTTCGGGCACTTCGGGGAGTCCGGCGCTCAGCCCTCCGGCTGCTGCCGCATCCACGCGTCCGGGCCGGGGTCGCCGCCCTCGGCCCGGATCGCGAGGCGGTCCACGTAGTGCTGCCAGCCCTCGGCGTGGGCCTCGCAGGACTCCGGGGAGGGCAGGCCACTGTGGATCAGACGGAGGCGGGTGCCGTCCGGGGTGGGTTCGAGGGTGATCTCGACCGTGCTGGAGCCCGGCGGGACGAGCACGGGGCCGGACTCCCAGCCCCAGCTGAAGACGATCCGCCGGTGCGGGTCGACGGTGATGAAACGGCCGGAGGCGACGTTCTCCCCGGTGACCCGGGTGCGGTACGAGCCGCCCGGCTCGAAGGAGAACGTGCCGTCGGCGCCCATCCAGGACAGCCACTTCTCCTCGTCGGTGAAGAAACCGAAGACGGTCTCCGGGCGCGCGTTGATGCGCCGCTCCAGGGTGACGGTGTCCATGGGGGTCGCGGGGATCGTCATCAGGGCTTCTCGCTTCGTTCGGCCTCTTCGGCGAGCCGGGCCAGGGTGTCGAGCTTGGTGGCCCACATGGCCTGGAGGTAGTCGGCGAGCGGGCCGAGCGCTTCCCGGTCCGCCCGGTAGAACCGCTTCGTCCCGTCCTTGCGCAGCGTAACCAGACCGGCGTCCCGCAGCACCTTGAGGTGCTGGGACACGGCTCCGAAGGTGATGTCGAAGCGGGTCGCGATCTCCCCTGCGGCCAGCTCGTCCTGCCAGATCAGCCGAAGGATGCGCTCAACACCCACGACGGCCTCACCGGCTGGTGGACGAACGACGTGAACCGCGAGGACGAGGTCCTCCTCTTCAACTTCCCCGGCGTCCCCGAGCCCTTCCGGCTGCGCCGCGACCGGGCCGACGAGGGCCGCGTGGTCTGGGTGAACGTCGGCACGTTCCCGCCCCACTGGGCCGGCACCACCATCACCTGGGAGCTGACCCCGACCGCCGAGGGCACCCGCGTGGCCTTCTCGCACGCCGGTTTCCCCGCCGACGAGTCCGAGATCCCGATGATCAGCGAGACCTGGGGCACCCTGATGAACCACCTCAAGGGGTACGCCGAGACGGGCGTCCCGCAGCCCTTCTTCACGGTCTGAGCGCGCCGCCCCGGCGTCGCTCGGAGTGACGCCGCCGGCCGGCTCCGCGGTGCTCGGAGTGACACGGCCGTCCGGAATTCATCCTGGTCGATCCTCCAGTGCACCCACCCGCCGAGCTGCGTTATTCCGGCTGCCGCACCAGTCGCCCGGCCTGCCACCGCCGGGCTTCACTGGCCTGAAATGACAGATCAGGAGGCGGGGAAGGACATGGACCTCAACACCGTGAGGGACGTACGGGACGCCCGGCGGCACGAGCCCTGGCGGCCGGGGGACGCATGGCTGGGCGGCGGGACGTACCTGTTCTCCGAGCCCCAGCCGCAGCTGCGCCGGCTGGTCGATCTGAGCCGGATGGGCTGGGAGCCGCTCACGGAGCGGGCGGACGGGTCCCTGGAGATCGCCGCGACGTGCACGGTCGCCCAGCTGTCCCGGTTCGGGCGGTCCTCCCGGGCCACGGCGGCACCGCTGTTCGAGCAGTGCTGCCGGGCCTTCCTGGCCTCGTTCAAGATCTGGAACATGGCGACCGTCGGGGGGAACCTCTGCAACGGCCTCCCGGCCGGGCCGATGATCTCGCTGACCGCCGCCCTCGACGGCGCGTGCCTGCTGCGCGCCCAGGACGGCTCGCTGCGGCGCGTTCCGGTCGTCGACTTCATCACCGGCGCCGGACGCAAGGACCTCGCGGAGGGGGAACTCCTCCGCTCGGTCACCCTGCCGGCGCGTGCCCTGCGCTGCCGTACCGCCTTCCGTCAGGCGTCGCTGTACGGCCTCGGCCGCTCCGGCGCGCTCGTCATCGGGACGCTCGATCCGGTGGACGGCTCGATGGCCGTGACGATCAGCGCGGCGACCGTACGTCCGTTCCGGTTCTGGTTCCCGCTGCCGCCGGACGCCGAGCGCCTCCGGCAGGCCGTCGAGTCGACGGTCGCGGAGGACGACTGGTTCGACGACATCCACGGGCTGCCCGCCTGGCGACGGCACATGGGGCTGCGCCTCGCGGAGGAGGTCCGCCGGGAACTGACCCGGCCCGATGGGGCGGAAGTCCCTCGTGAACCGACCCTGCCCGGCACTCAGGAGGATCCCCGATGAGCTTCCGACTGCACGTCAACGACCGTCCCCACGAGGAGACTCCGCGCGCCGGCCAGTGCCTGCGCACCTATCTGCGCGAGCGCGGCTGGTTCGGGGTGAAGAAGGGCTGCGACGCCGGGGACTGCGGCGCCTGCACCGTCCATGTCGACGGCGAACCGGTCCACAGCTGTCTCTATCCGGCGGTACGGGCGGACGGGCGCAGCGTCACCACCGTCGAGGGTCTCGCCTCGCCGGACGGCGAACTCCACCCCGTACAGCGGAAGTTCCTCGAAGCCCAGGGCTACCAGTGCGGCTTCTGCACGGCCGGATTCCTCATGACCACCGCCGCGCTGGAAGCCGAGCGGGGCTGCGCGCACGACGACGGCAAACTGGACGATCTGCCCCGCGCCTTCAAGGGCAACATCTGCCGTTGCACGGGCTATCGGGCGATCGAGGACGCCGTCAAGGGCGTCCGGCACACCGAACGCCCCTGCGCCGGCAAGGCGGTCGGCCGGAACGTCGGCGCGCCGGCCGGGCCGGAGGTCGTCACGGGGCGCGCCCGCTACACCTTCGACGTCGAGGTCCCCGGGTTGCTCCACATGAAGCTGCTGCGCTCCCCGCACCCGCACGCCCGGATCCTCGCGATCGACACCTCCGCCGCGCTCCGGGTCCCCGGGGTGCATGCCGTACTCACCCATGAGGACGCGCCCGCGACGCTGTACTCCAGCGCCCGCCACGAGCATCCCACCGAGGACCCCGACGACACCCGGGTCCTGGACAGCGTCGTCCGGTACGTGGGGCAGCGGGTCGCGGCCGTCGTCGCCGACAGCGAGCAGGCGGCCGAGGAGGGCTGCCGCCGGATCGAGGTGACGTACGAGCGACTGCCGCACGTCATCGACCCCGAGGAGGCCATGCGCCCCGGAGCGCCGGCGCTCCACGGCGACAAGGGTCCTGAGGCGCGGATCGCCCGCGCGGCGGACAACGTGGCGGGTGAGGTGCACGGTGAGATCGGGGACGTCGAGCGGGGTTTCGCCGAGGCGGCCGTCGTCGTCGAGGACACCTTCCGCACCCAGCGGGTACAGCACGCGAGTCTCGAAACCCACGGCTGTGTCGCGTACTTCGAGCCGAAGGAGGACGGCACGGGCGAGCGGCTCACCGTGCGCTCCTCGACACAGACGCCGTTCCTGACCCGGCGTGCGCTGTGCGCGCTGTACGGCCTGCCGGAGGACGAGGTCCGGGTGGTCGCGGGGCGCGTCGGCGGTGGCTTCGGCGGCAAGCAGGAGATGCTCACCGAGGACATCGTGACGCTGGCGGCGCTGAAACTGCGGCGGCCCGTGAAACTGGAGTACACCCGGGCCGAGCAGTTCTCCGGGGCGACCACCCGGCATCCGTTCACCATCGGCATCAAGGTCGGCGCCCGCGCCGACGGGACCCTGACCGCCGTGCAGATGCGGGTGGTGTCGAACACCGGCGCGTACGGCAACCACGGTCCGGCCGTCATGTTCCACAGCGTCGGCGAGTCCTTCGCGGTCTACCGCGCGCCGCACAAGAAGGTCGACGCCTGGTCGGTGTACACCAACGCCGTCCCGGCGGGCGCCTTCCGCGGCTACGGCCTGGGCCAGGTCACCTTCGCCGTCGAGTCCGTCATGGACGAACTGGCCCGGCGCCTCGACATGGACCCGCTGGTCCTCCGCGAGAAGAACATCATCGGCCCCGGCGAGGCCATGCAGAGCCCCATCGGCGAGGAGGAGGACCTCCACATCGCCTCGTACGGCCTGGACCAGTGCCTCTCGGTCGTCCGTACGGCCATCGCCGAGGACACGAGCGAGCGGGACGTGCCCGAGGGCTGGCTCACCGGGCAGGGGACGGCGATGGCGATGATCGCCACCGGCCCGCCCGGCGGCCACTACGCCGATGCCCGTGTCTCGCTCCTGGAGGACGGGACGTACGACGTGGCCGTCGGCACCGCCGAGTTCGGCAACGGCACCACCACGGTCCACCAGCAGATCACCGCCGGCGCCCTGCACACCACCGGGGACCGGGTCACGATCCGTCAGTCCGACACCGACGTCGTACGCCACGACACCGGCGCCTTCGGTTCCGCGGGCACCGTCGTGGCGGGCAAGGCCGTCCTCCTCGCCGCCCAGTCGCTCGCCGAGCGACTGCGCACCCTCGCCGCCCGCCACACCGGTGTCGCCCGCCATCTGTGCGTGCTCGACGCCGAGGCCGTGGACTGCGCGGGCCGTACGGTGACCCTCAAGGAGCTGTACGAGGCGGGGCACGCGAACGGCGCCGCGGAGGAGCTGCGGGCCGACGGGCACTGGGGCGGGTCTCCGCGCTCGGTCGCGTTCAACGCGCAGTGGTTCCGGCTCGCCGTCGACCCGGACAGCGGGGAGATCCGTATCCTCCGCAGCGTCCACGCGGCCGACGCCGGCAAGGTCATGAACCCCATGCAGTGCCGGGGCCAGGTCGAGGGCGGCGTCGCCCAGGCGCTCGGAGCCACCCTCTTCGAGACGGTCCGGCTCGACGAGCGCGGCGAGGTCACCACGGCCGCGTTCCGCCGCTACCGCCTCCCCCAGTACGCCGATGTGCCCCGCACCGAGGTGCACTTCACGGAGACGTCCGACGCGATCGGACCGCTGGGCGCCAAGTCGATGAGCGAGAGCCCGTTCAACCCGGTGGGCCCCGCGTTCGCGAACGCGCTCCGCGACGCGACCGGCATCCGCTTCACGGAGCTTCCCGTGACCCGGGACCGGGTGTGGCTGGCGCTCGAACAGGCGCGTGCGGCCGCCGGGGGCGACCGGCCACCCGTTGGGCGTTGAACCCGGAAAATGCGGTCGGAACACTCGTAGGAAGCTCACAATCACGGACCGGAGAGTGGGATTCGCCTGGCACACACGGTTCCCCGCGATGGCGGTCGGGTATCACTGGGCGCAGTCGCCGCACCGACCGCCCGGCCGTCCGAAGGGGATCTCCGATGAGTCGACCCAGCTCTCCGCCCGCCCCGCCCGTCACCCGCGCGGGTGAGTTCACGCTGTGGGGGGAGGTGGCACGACCGGCGCGCCTGACCGTCGCCGACCTCCGGACGGGCTGGGAACAGCACCGGGCCGAGGTCGTCTTCGACTGCGCGACCGCCGGGCCGCAGCACCACACCTTCGAGGGGCCCCTGCTCCGCGAGGTGCTCGGCCACGTCCGGCCGGACTTCGACTCCGCGCGGCGCAAGGAGCGTTCGCGGTTCCTGCTCGCCGTGAGCGGGGGCGACGGGCACCACACGGTCCTGTCGTGGGCGGAGATCGACGCCGACTTCGGCAACGCTCCCGTCCTGCTCGCGACCCGCATGGACGACACGGACCTCGAAGCGGCCGGCACCCAGCTCGTCGTCCCCTCCGACCGCTGCGGCGCCCGGTACGTGAGCGCGGTGACCGGGATCTGGATCGGGGCCTGCCGGGTGCCGGTGCCGGTCTGACCCTTCGACGTCTGCCCCCGTGCCGCTCAGTCGGGGAGGCCGACCGCGCGTTCGGCGTTGCGGCGCTGCTGGACGACGACCGCGACGACGAGCAGGACGCCCTGGGCGACGTTCTGCCAGAAGGAGTTGATGCCCTGGACGGTCAGCCCGTTCTCCAGACAGCCCAGGAGGGCCACGGCGAGGAGGGTGCCCCCGATACCGCCCTTGCCGCCGCGCAGGGCGCAGCCGCCGAGGGCCGCCGCCGTGATGGCCTTGAGTTCGAGGCCCTCGCTGCCCGAGGTGGGCTGCCCGGAGCCGGTGCGGGCGGTGAGCAGGATGCCGGCGACGGCCGCGACGATGCCGATCAGGGCGTACACCGCGATCAGGTACCGGTTGATCCGGATCCCGGCGAGGCGGGCGGCGGTGTCGTTGCCGCCGATGGCGTAGATGTTGCGGCCGATGTCGGTGTACGTGAGGAGGACGTGCACGACGACGGCGACGACCGCCAGGATCCAGACCATCACCGGAAGCCCGGCGATGCTGCCCCGGCCGAGGAACACGAACCAGTCGTCGTCGAGGACGTACCCCTGGGCGCGTCCGTCGGAGAGCAGTTGTGCCAGGCCCTTGTACGCGGCGAGGCCCGCGAGGGTGGCGATGGTCGGGTTGACGCGGCCGTGGACGATGACGAGTCCGTTGAGGACACCGACCAGGACGCCCACGCCGAGGGCGGCGGCCATGCCGACCACGGCGTTCGATCCGGTGCTGGTGAAGACCATGGCGCTGACGACGGAGGCGACACCGACCTGGGAGCCGACGGAGATGTCGAGCCCGCCGCAGATGACGACGACCGTCTGCACGACGGCGAGGAGACCGGTGATGGTGGCCGCCTCGGCGATCACCCGCATGTTGGTGAGGCTGAGGAAGTTCTCGTTCAGGGCGCCGAAGAGGACGACGACGAGGATCAGCGCCCCGATGAGACCGAGGTTCTGACCGCCCACCCGGGCGAGGACCCCGCCCACGGCGGCCGGTCCGGGGCCCTTTCCCGGGCCCCGGGAGTCGGCCGTCGGGCGGGGGTCGGTGGTGAGGGAGGACATCAGGGGGCTCCAGGGGTGCGGGTGGGAGTGGGGGCCGGGGCATCGGGGACGCCTCGCGCGCGGCCGTCGCCGGCCGGGTCGCCGGCGAGGTCGTCGGCCATCGCGAGGGCGAGGACGGCCTCCTCGGTGGCGTGGGTGTGGTCGAGCTCGCCGGTGACCCTGCCTCCCTGCATGACCACCACGCGGTCGGCGAGACCGAGGAGTTCGGGGAGTTCGGAGGAGATCACGAGGACGGCGACCCCTTCGGCGGCGAGGCTCGCGACGATCTGGTAGATCTCGGCCTTGGCGCCGACGTCGATGCCCCGGGTCGGTTCGTCGAGGATCAGGACCTTGGGTTTGCGGGCGAGCCAGCGTGCGAGGACCACCTTCTGCTGGTTGCCGCCGGAGAGCGTGCGGACCTCGTGCTCGACGGAGGGGGTACGGACCCGCAGCCGGGTGGCGTACTCCCGGGCGAGGTCGCGTTCCGCACGCCGGCGCACGAAACGGAGGCGGCGGATGCGGTCGAGGACCACGAGCGCGGTGTTGTCCCGGATCGAGCGGTGCAGGAAGAGCGCCTGGGCCTTGCGCTCCTCCGGGGCGAGCCCGAGTCCGGCGCGGATGGCCTCCCTCGGCCGCCCGCCGCGGAGCCGTACACCGTCCACGGCGACCGTGCCGTGCCGGAGGGGCCGGTCCCCGGCGAGCGCGAGGGCGAGTTCGGAGCGTCCGGCGCCGACCAGGCCCGCGAGGCCGACGACCTCCCCCGCCCGGACCTGGAGGGTGACGCCGCGGACGTCGTCGGTGGTGACGTCCCGGACGTCGAGGACGATGTGACCGGGCCGCTGCCGTTCCCGTACGAACACGGTCGACAGGTCACGGCCGACCATCAGCCGGACGAGCGCGCGTTCATCGGTCCGCGCGGCGTCCACCACGCCCGCGGGGCTGCCGTCCCTGAGGACCGCGATGCGGTCGGCGAGCCGGAAGATCTCCCGCATCCGGTGGGAGACGTAGACGATGGCGATGCCGTCGGCGCGGAGCCGACCGATGAGACCGAAAAGGGCGTCCACCTCGTGCTCGGAGAGCGAGGACGTCGGCTCGTCGAAGGCGATCAGGCGTGGCGGTACATCACCCGTCAACGCCCGCAGGATTTCGACGAGTTGCCGCTGAGCCGGGGTCAGCTGCGAGCCGAGGAGGCGCGGGTCGAGGACGTCGGAGAAGCCGAGCTCGTCCAGGTCCGCGGTGACCCGGCGGACGAGTTCACGGCGGTCGAGGAATCTGCCCCGGCGACGCGGCAGCGCCCCGGCCCAGACGTTCTCGGCCACGGTGACATGGGGAATGATCTCCGGTTCCTGCGGGATGACCCGGACGCCGGCGGCGCGGGCGGCCGCCGGCGAGTCGAAGGTGACGGCCCGGCCTTCGAGGAGCACTCGGCCCTCGTCGGGCATGTGGTCACCCGTGAGGATCCTGAGGAGCGTCGACTTGCCCGCGCCGTTCTCCCCCATCAGAGCCGTGACGTGACCGGCGGGGAAGTCGAGGGTGACGCCGCCGAGAGCCTGGACGCTGCCGAAGCGCTTGACGATGCCCTCGACGGCGAGAACCGGCGGGGCGGCGGGTGACGGGCTGCGGGCGGGGGACATGCGGGGACCTCGCTGGGGTGGGAGGGGGTGGGTAGTCGGGTGGTCGGGTGGTCGCGATGCGTGTGGGGGGGGCGTCCCGGCCCGCCGGCAGCGGGGGACGGGGGCGGGCCGGGACGCGTCGGGGGGCGACGGAAGCGGGCGGGGCCGCGGCGAACTCGGACGGGGCGGGCTCGGGTGGGACGGACTCGGGCGCGACGGGCTCGGGCGGAGCGAACTCAGGCGCGACCGACCCGGACACGACAGACCTGGGCGGCGCCTGACGCAAGCGGGTGCCGGTAGGCTCCCGCCCGCGGCCGGTCAACCGCAGGTCAGGCCCGAGGACTTCCACGTACCGGCGTCGACCATCGTGGTGGGGGCGAAGCCCTCGGCCGGGAACTCCTTGCCGTTCTTGAGCTTGTCGTACATGGTCTGGACGGCGAGGGCGCCGACGTCCTTGCCGTTGATGAAGAGGGCGGCCTTCATGCCGCCGGGCTTGCCGGAGCCCCATTCCTTGCAGGCGAGGTAGGCACCGAGGCCGACGCCGATGACCCTGTCCGGACCGAGGCCCGCGTTGGTGAGGGCGGTGACGCCGCCCGCGACGTTCTCGTCGTTGCAGCCCCACACGATCCAGTTCTTCACGCCTGGGTTGGCCGTCAAGGTGGCGGCGACCTTGTCCTGTGCACCGGTGGGGGTGTTGTCGGTGGCGACGTCGATGACCTCCACTCCGGGGACGGCCGCGTCGAAGGCGGTCCGCGCGGCCTTCACGCGGTCACCGCACACCGTGACGTCCTGCTTCCAGGCGGAGATGATCCTGGTCTCGGGCGCCTTCCATCCCGCCTTCGCGAACTCGGCGGCGGCCCGCTTGCCGACTTCGCCGCCCATCTGGGCCCCGCTGAAGCCGATGCGGGGCACGAGGTCGGCTGTGGCGCAGGCCGCCGGGTCGGGGCCGGTGGCGCAGATCTGGTCGTCGGAGGTCAGGAGGGCGACCTTGCCGTCCCGGGCGGTGCGGACGACCTGGGGGCCGACGGCCGGGTCGGGGACGACGACGATCACACCGTCGACGTTCTGGGCGATGGCGGCCTGGACCTCGCTGACGGTCTTGTTGGCGTCGTTGCCGAGGTTGACGACCTTCAGATCGATGCCGAGCTCGTCGGCCCTGGCCTTGGCCCCGGCGGCCTCGCCGACGAAGTACTCCTGGTCCCCCTGCTTCTGAAGGTACGTCAGGGAGATCTTTCCGGTCTTGGGGGCGGCGGCCGGGTCTCCGTCGGATGCGGCCTTGCCGGACGAGCAGGCGGTGGTGAGCCCCAGGCCCACGAGGAGGGTGGCGGCCATGACGGCACGACTGCGGAAGGTACGGGACATCTGCGGGACTCTCCTTGGTGCCGGCCGCGCACGGGTACGGGCCGGCCCGACGCGGGGACGGATCGGATGGCGCGGAGGTGATGGGGCGGCGCGGAGGTGCTGAAGGAGGGAGTGGCGAGGCGCCGACGAGGGGGGCGACCACGGGCCGCCAAACACCCAAAACTCAACACGTTCAAACGTGATGCGACACATGAGACCCCTCGCAGGCCTCGCCGTCAAGAGGTGGGGCCGAATTCCGCCCGTTGGCCACAGCCGGGCCGCCCGGGGCTTGCGGTACGAGTATGTTTACGTAAACATACTCGTACCGCGACACCGCGCACCGCACCCGAGCACAGGAGCCGCCACCTCATGCCCGTTCTCCAGACAGACAAGGCCGGTTTCCTGCTCGACGGCCGACCCTTCCGGCTTCTGTCCGGCGGGCTGCACTACTTCCGGGTCCACCCCGAGCAGTGGGCCGACCGGCTGCGCAAGGCCCGGCTCATGGGCCTCAACGCCGTCGAGACCTACGTCCCCTGGAACCTCCACCAGCCACGACCCGACACCTTCCGCCTCGACGGCGGCCTCGACCTGCCGCGCTTCCTCGAACTCGCCGCCGCCGAGGGGCTGCACGTCCTGCTCCGGCCCGGCCCGTACATCTGCGCCGAATGGGAGGGCGGCGGCCTGCCCTCCTGGCTCCTCGCCGAACCGGACATACGCCTGCGCTCCCGCGACCCCCGGTTCCTGGCCGCCGTCGACGACTACCTCGACCGCCTGCTCACCCCCCTCCGGCCGTACCTCGCCTCACAGGGCGGCCCGGTCCTCGCCGTGCAGGTGGAGAACGAGTACGGGGCGTACGGCGACGACACGGCGTATCTGGAACACCTCGCCGACTCCCTGCGCCGCTGCGGGGTCGACGTCCCCCTCTTCACCTGCGACCAGCCGGTGGACCTGGCGCGCGGCGCGCTGCCCGGCGTCCTCGCCACGGCCAACTTCGGCAGCCGCTCGGCCCACCAGCTGGCTGCGCTGCGCGCCCAGCGGCCCGAAGGTCCGCTGATGACATCGGAGTTCTGGATCGGCTGGTTCGACCGCTGGGGCTCGCACCACGTGGTCCGGGACACCGACGCGGCGGCCCGGGAACTGGACGAACTCCTCGCGTCCGGCGCGTCGGTCAACTTCTACATGTTCCACGGCGGCACCAACTTCGGCTTCACCAACGGCGCCAACGACAAGGGCACGTACCGCCCCACCGTCACGTCCTACGACTACGACGCACCGCTCGACGAGGCCGGCGACCCGACGGCGAAGTACACGGCGTTCCGTGACGTCATCGCCAAGTACGCGCCCGTCCCGAGCGAGCCCGTACCGACCCCCGGCCCCAAACTCGCCCTGCCCACCCTCGCGTTGACGGAGAGCGCCGAGCTGCTGCCGAACGCGGGCGCGCTCGCCCCGACGGCCGTGGAGTCGCGCCGCCCGCTCTCGATGGAGGAGCTGGAGCAGGACTTCGGCTTCGTCCTCTACGAGACCGTCCTGCCCGTCAGGGGCCCGGCGCTCCTTGAGATCGAGCAGGTCCGCGACCGCGCCCAGGTGTTCGTCGACGGCTCGCCGGTGGGCGTCCTGGAGCGCGAACAGCACGAGCACGCACTGGCGTTCACCGTGCCCCGGGCGGGCGGCGTCCTCACGGTGCTCGTCGAGAACCAGGGGCGGGTGAACTACGGCGAGGGCATCCACGACCGCAAGGGCCTGCCCGGGAAGGTCCTCCTCGACGGGGTCGAACTCGCGGGCTGGACCAACCGCCCCCTCCCTCTGCCCGGCCCGGACGGCATCCCCTTCGCCCCGACCACGACGACACCCGTCGGACCGGCCTTCCACCGGGGCCGCTTCGAGGTGGACGAGACCGCCGACACCTTCCTCCACCTCGACGGCTGGACCAAGGGCAACGCCTGGATCAACGGCTTCCCGCTCGGCCGCTACTGGTCCCGCGGCCCGCAGCGCTCCCTGTACGTCCCCGCCCCGGCACTGCGCTCCGGTACGAACGAGCTCGTCGTCCTCGAACTCCACGCCGCCCACCGGGCGCGTACGGTCACGTTCCGCGCGACGCCGGACCTCGGGCCGACGGAGGAGTAGGACGCCCCGCCGGTCGGCGTACGCGGGTCGGGTCCCCGCCGTACGCCGACCGAGGATCACGGCACCGCGATCCGCACGCGGCTCAGTCGGTGTCGTCCGCGGTCGTCGCCGCGGGTTTCGCGTGGAGGATCTCGCGGGCCTGCTCGGCGGCGCGCGCGGTGCTCTCGGAGACGAACTGGAGGAAGCGGGCGATGTTCTCCAGGCGGACACCGGCCGGAGTGCCGGGGCCGAGGACGCCGACGCCCTCGCGTGCCGTTTCGACTATCTGAGCGGTGGACCGGGCGCTGGCCATCATCGCCTCGTACCAGACGTCGTTGTCGACGATGTAGCGCTCACGGCGCCGTTCGTCGCGTTCCCTGCGGACCATGCCCTGGCCCTCCAGGAACGTGATCGCCTTGGAGATGGACGCCGGGCTGACCTGGAGGCGCTGGGTGAGTTCGGACGCGGTGAGGCTGCCCGTGTCGGAGAGGCAGAGGGAGCTCATCACCCGGGACATCATCTGGGGCATGCCCGACTGCATCATGACGGTGGTGAACACCTCCTCGTACGCCCGCACGGCCTCGGCGTCACGTCCGTGGGCCTGCGGGAGCACCGTCGCGTCCCGGACCGTGGGCTGCTTGCGGCGGGCCCGGCGTTCGGTCGCGCGGTGGGCGAGGTCGGAACGGTAGGCGGTGGGGCCGCCGTTCCGCATGACCTCACGCGTGATCGTCGAGGTCGGACGGTCGAGACGCCTGGCGATCTCGGCGTAGGCGAGGCCGTCGGCCAGTCCCAGCGCGATCTGCTGACGTTCCTGCTGGGTGAGTCTGCCGCCCGGCATCGCGGTCTCCTTCGTGGTCCGTGGAGTCCTCACTATAGCGTTCACTCTCAATTCATTGCAATGATCAAACGCGAGGTTGTTGCGTTAAGCTCAAGACCATTGCAATGAATTCCAGGCCTTTACCTGCAAGAACAGTGATTTGACGCAACAGAGCTGTTGTCGGCATCGTGAATGCAACGTAGCTTTTCCTTCATCGGAAACGGCGGGCCCGAGAGTGGGACCGCCTCAAGAAGGAGAAGAACCTTGCAGAAGTTCGCCGCCACCGCCGCGATCATCACCGTCCTCGACATCCCCGCCGGCCGCATCCAGCTCATCGCCGCCGACCGCGACGACGCCACGGTCGACATCCGGCCCGCTAACCCCGCCAAGTCCGCCGACGTGAAGGCCGCCGAGCAGGTCTCGGTCGAGTACGCCGACGGCGTCCTGCGGATCGCCGCCGCCCCGGCCAAGAACCGGCTCCTGGGCGACTCCGGATCGGTCGAGGTGACCGTCCAGCTGCCCGCCGGCTCCCGCATCGAGGCGAAGACCGCCGCCGGTGACCTCCGCGGCGTCGGCCGCCTCGGCGACGTCACCTTCGACGGCGCACAGGGCACCGTCACCCTCGACGAGACCGCCACCGCCCGCCTCACCCTCCTCGCCGGCGACATCACCGTCGGCCGCCTCGGCGGCGCCGCCGAGATCAGCACCCAGAAGGGCGACCTCCGCATCACCGAAGCCGTCACCGGCTCAGTGGTCCTGCGCACCGAGTCCGGCGCGATCACGGTCGGCGCCGCCCGCGGCGTCTCCGCCACCCTCGACGCCCGCACCGCCTACGGCCGCCTCCACAACGCCCTCACCAACACCGACGGCGCCGCCGCCGGCCTGAACATCCACGCCACCACCTCCTACGGCGACATCACCGCCCGCAGCCTCTGAGGAGGCCTGGCCCCGTCCCGCCCCGAGGGCGGCGTACCCCGACATCGCGTCATCGCGTCTGTCGGAGTACGCCGCCCCGTCGGCGTGCTCGGCCGCCCCTCCGGCGCTCTCGGCCGTCCCCGCTGCCGTGCTCGCGACCGTCAGCCGAACCGCAGCTGCTGGTTGGTGCCGCCGTTGCAGGTGTACTGGCGCAGGGCGATCCCGTCGGCCGTCGAAGACCCGGCCACATCAAGGCACTTGGCGCTGTGTCGGGCCGTGAGCGTGACATGGCCGGCGGTGGTCGCCCGTACCGCCCATTCCTGGTTCCGGCCGCCGTTGCAGGCGTACTGGAACACCTGGGCGCCGTCGGCGTCCGAAGAGCCGCTGACGTCCAGACACTTGCCGCTGTGCCGGGCGACGACGCTCACGTAGCCGGTCGCGGTCGGCCGGAGCGACCACTGCTGGTTCGCTCCCCCGTTGCACGCGTACTGGACGACGGACGTGCCGTCGGCCGTCGAACCTCCCACCACGTCGAGGCACTTGGAGCTGTGCCGGAACACCGGGGTCTGCCAGGAGCCGGCCGCGGCGGGACGAAACGTCCAGGACTGGTTGGCCCCGGTCGTCGGCCGGTAGACGCCCGCCTCGGCCCCGTCGTGGGTCGCCGCGCCGAAGACGTCCAGGAGGAGACCGGACGCACTGTTGACGAGTGTGGCGTGGCCGTCGCCCGTCGTCGAGCGCATCCACCGCTGTTCGGCGCCGGTCCCGGGGGCCGCGAAGCCGAGCGCCCCGGACGTGACCGCGAGCGCCTTGCCCGTACGGACATTGGTCACCCGGTAGGTGGCCGTGCTGCCCCAGTCGGTCGCCGCGAGCTTGGTGAGGGTCCACTGCTGGGCGGTGTCCGCCGGGTTCGACGTGCGCTGCACCGGCAGGTCCTTCCCGGCGGCGGTGGTGACGGCGAGGGCCATCCCGCTGTGGTCGTTGAGGATCTGCCGGGCCGCTCCGACGGGCGCGCTCGTCGCGGCGGTGTTCACTCCCGTGACGCCCGGCAGGACGAAGGTGGTGACGGAGCCGGCTCCGACGGTGGTCTTCAGCGTCCTGCCCGCCGTGGCGATGTCCGTACCGCGCTGGACGTCCCGGGTGGCGTCGGTCGTGTACCGCTCGACGGTTCCGCCGACGGACCCGAAACCGTCCAGGTCGAGGCTGAGTTCGCGGTCCGTCCCGCTGCGGTTGGTGTGGACGAGGACGAGCCCCTGACCCCCGGGCCGTACCGCTGCGAGCGTGTCGGGGTCGTCGGTGGCGAGGACGCGGGCGCCGGGCCGGACGAAGCGGCTGTACTGCGCCATCACCCCGTACTTCTTGTTCCTGCGGAGAGGTTCGGTGGCGGCGTCGGCGGGGGTGAAGTCGGTCTGGATGAGGCCCCAGTTGGCGTTCTCGCGCCCGGGGGTCATGTTCTCGTAGTCCTCGACCGCCTGCCACAACACCCAGGCGCTCGGCTCCAGTTCCCTGATGTCGTCGTTGATCCGGCGGGCCAGGTCGAGGCCCGGACTCATGTCGGTGAAGCTCTGCGGCACGCTGCCGCCGAGGTCCACCTCCGACATCCACAGCGGGGTGGCCTCGCCCTTGGCGATGTCGCGGACTCCGGTGCGCCCACCCGTGCCGTACGTGTGGGTGTTGATCCGTCCGACGGAGTCACGGACGGCGGGAGCGTACTGCTCCCAGTTCGCGCGGGCCGTCGACGGGTTCGTCTCGTCCATGGCGGCTATGGGTGTGGTGACGCCCCGGGCGTCGAGGGTGGCGCGCAGGGTGCTGATCATCCGGGCCTGGGAGGCGGGGTCCCAGTGGGAACCCTCCTGTCGTCCGCCGGCCCGCCAGTAGTCGGTGTTGGGTTCGTTGACCGGGGAGAGCGAGTCGAAGGTGACGCCGGAGCCCTGTTCGGCCCTGCGGAGCGAACCGGCGAGGTAGGCGGCGAACCGCTCGTACTGGTCGGAGCGGAGGTTGTCCTGCCGGGGGTCCGCCGCGCCGGAGACGAGACCGCTGCGGGTCATGAAGTACGGGGCGGAGTTGGAGAAGGCCTCGAAGGTGTCGGCGCCCCGCGCCTTGGCGGCGGAGAGCCACCACCGCTGGTTGGCGTCGGCCCGGTCGTTCCAGTGAGCCGGGTTGTCCGGGTCCCACCAGTCGGGGGACTCGGCTCCCGGCCGGTTCCAGTAGCCGGGCACGGCGCCGCCCGGTCGCATGTAGGGGACGGTCTCGGGGCTGTCGCCGCCGCCGATGTTGTAGCGGGCGACGGTGAAGCCGAGCCCGTCCGCGCCGTAGAGGGCGTCCGCGAGGGCGTTGCGCTGCGCGTCCGGCCAACCGCCGGTGACGTTGGCGAACCAGGCGAGGGCGGTCCCCCACCCTTCGAAGGCGGGCTGCTGGTAGCTGGGATCGGGGCGGACGGTCAGCGCGTCGGCGTCCGCCGCGGCAGGCGCGGAGTTCGCCGGGGTGGCGAGGAGGCCGGGCAGAACGAGTGCGGAGGCTGCGGCAAGGGAGCCGAGTCGGGTACGGCGACGGCGCCCGGAGGCCTTGCGGACGTGTGGGGACTGCACGTGTTCACTCCCTGAGGGGGTGCGGGTGACGAGGTCGTGGCTGGGCCCTGAGGCCCGGGCCGGGCCGGTGGCGCGGAACGAGGGACGTTCGTCCCGCGCCGGTCCGGTGTTCTACGGGGTTCTCGCGCGGTGGTGCTCCTGCGGCGGCGCCCGAAGCCGTGCCGCGTTCAGACCGCCGTACGGCTCCACCGCTGGTTGGTGCCGGTGTTGCAGGTCCACTGGACGAGCGGAGTCCCGTCGGCCGTGGACGTGTTGGTGACGTCGAGACACTTGCCGCTGTGGGCGGCGACCAGCTGGACTCCCGTACTCGCGCCGACCGCGCTCCACCGCTGTCCGGCACGGCCGTCGCAGGGGTACTGCGCGACCGCGGCGCCGTCGGCGGTCGAACCGCCGCTCACGGTGAGGCACTTGCCGCTGTACCGGGCGACGATCTGCACCTGGCCGCTGCCGGTGCTCCGGAGCCAGAACTGCTGGTTGACGCTGTTGCCGCCGCAGCTCCACTGGATCACGGCACCGCCGTCGGCGGTGGACCGGTCGGCGACGTCGGCGCACTTGCCGCTGTGCGCGGCGGTGAGGGTCTCCCAGCTGCCGAGGCCCTTCACCGTGCCGGCGGCCGTGTCCACGGTGATCTGGGGGAAGTAGTCCATGGCCATGGTCGTCTTCGTGGGGAAGCGGAGCGGCAGCCAGACGTACTGCGAGTCGTTGACGTTGCCGCCCATGGAGTTGCCCCAGCGGTCGCCGAGGTAGAGGTACGAGGTGCCGGAGGTGCCCTGGACGGGCAGGACGTAGGCGGTCTGGGAGCCGTACGTCGTCCCGTCGCCGACGTCCTTCAGGCCGCTCCAGGTTCCGGTGACGCTGGTCGCGGTGCCGTACTTCTGCTGGTTGGGGGACCAGCCGGTGGCGCCGGAGGTGAGCAGGAAGTACACGCCGCCGCGCTGGAAGAGGGCGGGCGCCTCGCGCCACTGGCCGGGCCAGAGCTTCTGGACCTGGGAGGCGATGCCGGTGTAGTCGGCCGTCAGCCGGTAGACGTGCAGGTCGGCGTTCTCGTTGGCGGCGGAGATCATGTAGCCCGCGCCGTCGGTGTCGACGAAGGTCGTGATGTCACGGGACATGTGGCCGAGCGGGCGGAAGCTGCCGAGCCAGGTGTAGTCGCCGTCGACGGTGGAGGAGACGGCGACCGCGGCCCGCGCCTCGCCGTAGTCGGTGGCGTTCTCCTTGTGCATCCACATCACGAACTGCCCGGTGGCCGCGTTGTACATGACCTTGGGGCGCTCGATGTTGGCCGACTGCAGCTCGGGGTCGGTGCTCTGGGTGAGGACGTGGTGGCGGAACTCCCAGGTCCTCAGGTCGGTGGAGCGGTAGGCGGAGACGTAACGGAAGGTGTTGTCGGCGTTCCGGTTCTCGCCGAACCAGTAGTAGTACGAGCCGGCCTTGACGACTCCGCCGCCATGGGCGTGCACGGGGTTGCCCGCCGGGTCGGTGAACGTGGTGGCGTTGGTGACGGTCGCCGTGGCGGCCTGGGCCGTACCGGCCGGGCCGAGGAGGGAGCCGAGAAGGGAGAAGAGGACGGCACAGAGCGTCGTGAGCACCGTGAACGTCCCCGAGGGAGTGCGTCGCATGATCGCGTACCTCGTGGCTGTGGGGAGGGAGAAAGGGAAGGCGATGCGGGGCGGCCGGACGCACCGGAGGGTGCGGGGAGCCGGCCGGGGGCGGGAACGCGCACGCCGAGGCCTGGACGAGCGCCGTGTTTCGCGGAGGTGCCACCCTTCGATGTTCGCGTTAACACGAGCGCTTCGGGGGAGAGTCTGGGAGGGGCGAATCGGACTGTCAAGGAATCGGACGACATCCGCCGAGCGTTTGACCGTCTCTCATGTTTGCGTCAACATGCACGGAGTACGGTTGCCCGCGCGCGCGGTCGGCCCCCAGTTCCCTGCGGAAGGTCGCGTGCGTGGTGACGGACAGGAAGACGACGAAGTCCCCGCGGTCGCGGCCTGCCCGGCAGTGGCCCTCCATGGCGGACGTCGCCACGATGGCGGGCGTCTCCTCGCAGACCGTGTCCCGCGTGGCGAACAACCGTGAGAACGTCGACGAGAACACCCGCGAGAAGGTGCTCTCCGCCATGCAGGAGCTCGGCTACCGGCCCAACACGGCGGCCCGCGCCCTGGTCACCGGCCGGTTCGGAGCCCTGGGCGTGGTCAGCTTCGACGTCGGCGCGCACGGCAACGCCCGTACCCTCGCCGCGATCGCCGACGCCGCCCACGAGGCCGACTTCTCCGTCAACTTCATGGGGGTACGGGCACAGACCGAGGCCGCGGTGCGACGCGCGTTCCAGCACCTGATGCTGCAGTCCGTCGACGGCATCGTGCTCGTCGAGTCGCAGATGCTCGACACGCCCTCCCTCCGTCTCCCGCCGTCGATGCCGGTGGTCGTGGCCGACGGCGACACCGGCCACCGCTACCCCCATGTCGACTTCGACCAGGCCCACGGCGCCCACAGCGTGGTGAGCCACCTCCTCGGCCTCGGGCACCGGACGGTCTGGCATCTGGCGGGCCCGCGCGACTCGTTCGCGGCGCGGCGGCGCGCCGAGTCCTGGCAGCGGACCCTGACGGCGGCGGGCGCGCCCGTACCCCCGGTGCTGTACGGGGACTGGTCGGCGGAGTCCGGCTACCGGGCCGGCCTCGGCATCGCCCGCCGCCGGGAGGTGACCGCCGTCTTCGCCGCCAACGACCAGATGGCGCTCGGGGTGCTGCGGGCCCTGCGCGAGTCGGGGCGTGACGTGCCCGGGGACATCAGTGTGGCCGGGTTCGACGACATCGCCGAGGCCGCCTACCTCCATCCGCCGTTGACGACGGTGCACCAGGACTTCGAGGTGGTCGGCAGGCACTGCGTCTCACTGCTGCTCGACCAGATCGAGGGACGCACGGACGGCCCCCGCCGCAGGGCGGTGGAACCGGTCCTGGTGGTCCGTTCGAGTACGGCCCCACCACCACCGCACACCTCGGCCTGAGCCCGCACGCGGTCCTCCACCGACCTGCCGACCTCGACCAAGCCCCCACACGACGCCTGACCCGGCCCACCGGCCTCGACCGAGCCTGGCGCGACACCTCACCCGACCCACCCGCCTCGGTCAAACCCCCCACGCGACGCCTCGACCCGCCCCTCACCCCCGCGCCGCCCTACCTCGACCCGCCTCACCCCCGGCCCTCCGGACCCCCCGGCGTCCCCGTGCTCGCCCGTTCCGTCAGGGTCGTCGGGACGAGTCGTACGCCAGTCACCGTCTCCCCCCGCAGCTCGCGCAGCACCGCGTCCACGCACAACTCCCCCACCTGGGCGAAGTCCTGGCGCACGGTCGTCAGCGGCGGGATGAAGGAGGCCGCCTCCGCTATGTCGTCGAAGCCGACGACGCTCACGTCCTCGGGCACCCGCCGCCCCCGCTCATGGAAGGCCCTGAGCACGCCGAGCGCCATCTGGTCGTTGGCCACGAACACCGCGCCGCAGTCGGGCTCGTCGGCGAGCCGCAGCCCCGCCTCGTATCCGGACTCGGGGGTCCAGTCCCCGCGCAGGACGGGCGGTACCGTCCGCCCCTCCTCGCGCAGGACGGCTTCCCAGGCCTCCGCGCGGCGGCCGGCCGCGAAGGACTCCTCGGGTCCCGCGACGTGCCACACGGTGGCGTGCCCGAGGTCGAGGAGGTGCCGCACCGCCGTGCGGGCGCCCTGCCGCTGGTCCGTGTCGACGACCGGGAAGCGGCCGGTGGCGTCGGAGTCCACCACGACCACCTTGACGTGCGGGGGCAGGGTGAGCGCGGCGGTGTCGAGGAGGTGGACCTCCATGATGAGCACGACGGCGTCGACGGCCAGTTCGTCGAGCCGGGTGAAGGCTCCCCTGACGTTGTCCTGGGTGGGCGCGTCGAGCGGGATGAGCGTGACGGCGTATCCCGCGCGGGAGGCCGATCCGGCGATGGCCTCGAGGGTGCGGACGTTGCCGGTGCTGGAGAGGCCCATGGTGATCACGCCGATGGCACGGAACTCGCCGCGTTTGAGGGCGCGGGCCGCGCTGTTGGGCCGGTAGCCCAGCTGCTTCATGGCGTCGAGGACCTTCGTGCGGGTGCTCTCGACGACCGCCGCGTCGCCGTTGGAGACGCGGGAGACCGTCTGCGAGGAGACCCCCGCGAGCTGGGCGACGTCCGCCATGGAGACCCGGCGCGGCCTGCCTCTCGCCCCTCGTGGGCCGTCGCTCCCGGCCGTCGTCGACCCACCGGCCGTGTTCTTCTCCACCACCCGAATCCCTCTCATTCACCGCTGCTTCACGCTTGACGCCCCCCAGTGGGAGTGTCACCATCACGCTACCGATGATTACGTAAACATTTCTCGTCGGCCAGCCCTCGCGAGGCCGATTTCCGGCCGCCAGGCCCGCACATCTCGCTCCCCTCGCACCGTCTTCGTCTCTCCCCGCTCCGCTCCCCGTCTCCGGACCCGCTCGGTCACCGACGCAAGGACCCCAGCCATGACGCTCCTGTCGACGCGCGCTACGGCAGCACCACCGCCCCGCCCACGAGCCCGCTTCCGTCTCCGCAAGGAGGCCCTCGTGGGCTGGGGATTCGCCGGCCCGTTCGTCGCGGTCTTCGGCCTCGTCTTCCTCGCGCCGATCGGATACGCGCTGTACCTGAGCCTCTTCCAGGACCGGCTCATCGGCGGCACCTCCTTCGTCGGCCTCGACAACTACGGCAAGGCGCTCACCGACCCCCGCTTCTGGGAGGGGCTGACCCGGGTCGGCCTCTTCCTCCTGGTCCAGGTGCCGGTGATGCTGGGCATCGCACTGCTCGTCGCCCTCGCGATCGACAGCGGGCGGCTCTACGGCAAGGCCTTCTTCCGCGTCTCGATCTTCCTCCCCTACGCCGTGCCCGCCGTCGTCGCCAGCCTCATCTGGGGCTTCATGTACGGCACGCGGTTCGGCCTCGTCGGGAACGTCAACGACGCGTTCGGGATCGCGCTGCCGGACCCGCTCTCCCCCTCCCTGGTCCTCGCCTCCATCGGCAACATCGTGACCTGGGAGTTCGTCGGGTACAACATGCTGATCTTCTACGCCGCCCTCAAGGTCGTGCCCCGCTCGCTCTACGAGGCCGCGGCGATCGACGGCGCCGGCGAGTGGCGGGTCGTCACCTCGATCAAACTGCCCGCGATCCGCAGCGCTCTCGTCATCGCCACGATCTTCTCGATCATCGGCAGCTTCCAGCTCTTCAACGAGCCGAGCATCCTGCAGAAGCTCGCTCCCAACGCCATCACCAGCGACTTCACCCCCAACCTCTACACCTACTCGCTGTCCTTCTCGGGCCAGCAGCACAACTACGCGGCGACCGTGGCGATCGTGATGGGTGTCCTCACCGCGATCATCGCCTACGCGGTCCAGCTGCGCGGCATGCGGAAGGGCTGAGCCGATGACCACCTCCCTCACCAGCACGGTCTCCGGATCCGGAACCCCGGCCGCCGCCGGTTCGCCCGGCGCCGACTCCGGCCCGAAGGCCGGCACCGGCACCGGCACCGCGAAGCGCCGCAAGCGCCCCCCGCACACCCCGCTCCACCCCCGCCCCAGCGTGCCACTGACCCTCGTGACCGGCCTGGTCCTCGTCTACACCCTGCTCCCGCTCGCCTGGCTGGTCATCAACGCGACCAAGGACCAGAACGGGCTCCTCGACTCCTTCGGCCTCTGGTTCGCCGAGGACAGCCACTTCTGGGACAACATCGGCCGGACCCTCACGTACGACGACGGTGTCTTCGTCCGCTGGCTGCTCAACACCCTCATGTACGTCGTCGCCGGCGCGGGCGGCGCCACGATCCTCGCCGTCCTCGGCGGCTACGCCCTCGCCACGTACGACTTCCCCGGCCGCCGGGCGGTGTTCGCGGTGGTCCTCGGAGCCGTGGCCGTACCCGGCACCGCCCTCGCCGTCCCCACCTTCCTGATGTTCAGCAACATGGGGCTCACGAACACCCCGTGGGCGGTGATCATCCCGTCCCTGATCTCGCCCTTCGGGCTCTATCTGATGTGGGTCTTCGCCGCCGAGTCCGTCCCCACCGAACTCCTGGAGGCCGCGCGCATCGACGGCTCCGGCGAGCTGCGCACCTTCTTCACGATCGCGCTGCCGCTGCTGATGCCGGGGACCGTCACCGTGCTCCTGTTCTCGATGGTCGCGACCTGGAACAACTACTTCCTTCCGCTGATCATGATCAAGGACCCCGACTGGTACCCGCTGACCCTGGGCCTCAACGCCTGGAACGCGCAGGCGCAGACGGCGGGCGGCGAGGCCGTGTTCGACCTCATCATCACCGGCTCCCTGCTGACGATCGTCCCGATCGTGGCCGTCTTCCTGCTGCTCCAGCGGTTCTGGCAGTCCGGCCTGGCCGCGGGCAGCGTCAAGGAATAGCGCCCCTCCTCTTCTTTCCTCTTTCCTCTCACTCCACCCTCTCCGCCGCACCCTCGACCAGGAGCACAGCCCATGAGAAAGCACACCACCCGCAGACTCCTCGGCGCCCTCGCCGTCGTCTCCACGCTCGTGCTGACCGCCACGGCCTGCGGTGGCGGCGACGCCTCCGACGGCGGTGCCGGCGGCAGCGGCCCGAAGGACGTCGAGGCCGCGCTGGCGAAGGGCGGAAAGGTGACCGTGTGGGCGTGGGAGCCCACGCTCAAGAAGGTGGCGGAGGACTTCGAGAAGAAGTACCCGAAGGTCGACATCGAGCTGGTCAACGCGGGCACCGGCGACAAGCAGTACACCGCCCTGCAGAACGCGATGGCGGCCGGCTCCGGTGCCCCCGACGTGGCACAGGTCGAGTACTACGCCCTGGGCCAGTTCGCCATCGGCAAGTCCGTCGAGGACCTCTCCTCCTACGGCGCCCGGAAGTACGGCACGACCTTCACCTCCGGCCCGTGGAACGCGGTCACCGAGGACGAGGCCATCTACGCCCTGCCCATGGACTCCGGTCCGATGGCGTTCTTCTACAACAAGAAGGTCTTCGACAAGCACGGCATCAAGGTGCCGACCACCTGGGACGAGTACGTGGAGGCGGCCCGCGCCCTCCACAAGGCCGACCCCAAGATCTTCATCACCAACGACACCGGCGACGCCGGCGCCACGACCAGTCTCATCTGGCAGGCCGGTGGCCGGCCGTACAAGACGGACGGCACGGACGTCACCGTCGACTTCGGCGACGAGGGCACCAAGAAGTACACCGCCACCTGGCAGAAGCTCCTCGACGAGAAGCTGGTCGCGCCGATCAGCTCGTGGAGCGACGCCTGGTACAAGGGCCTGGCCGACGGCTCCCTCGCCACCCTCTCCATCGGCGCCTGGATGCCTGCCAACCTGACCTCCGGGGTCGCCTCCGCCTCCGGCGACTGGCGGGTCGCCCCGCTGCCGCAGTGGACGAAGGGCGACAAGGTGAGCGCGGAGAACGGCGGCAGCTCGCTCGCCGTGCCGAAGGCCGCCAAGAACAAGGAACTGGCCTACGCCTTCACGGAGTTCGCGACCACCGGTGCAGGTGCGAGCTCCCGGGTCGCCGCGGGCGCCTTCCCCGCCACGCGCGCGGACCTGGAGTCGAAGGCGTTCCTCGACACCCCGTTCCCGTACTTCGGCGGCCAGCAGGCCAACCGGATCTTCGCCGATTCCGCCCGTGACGTGGGCGCCGACTGGTCCTACCTGCCGTACCAGGTGTACGCGAACTCGATCTTCAACGACACCGTGGGCAAGGCGTACGTCTCCGCCACCACGATCACCGACGGCCTGAAGAAGTGGCAGGAGGCCTCGGTGACGTACGGCAACGACCAGGGCTTCACCGTGAACAAGTAACGACCGCCGCCCGTCCGGCCGCGCCGGGGTACCGGTCGCGGCTCCGGACGCGGACGCGCGTAGCGTGAGACACGTCGGCTCCGTCGTCTCTCACCTGGAGATCCGCCTGTGTCCAGCGCCGCCCCGACCCGTACCGCCGTCGTCGAATCCCTCATGGACCGCTTCCCCGGAATCCCTCCGGAGGCCGTGTTCAAGGAGGACCTGCTGCGCGGCGGGCTCGCCTTCGACCCGTCCGCGCTGTCCGGGAACGAGGGGGGCGATGTGAAGCCGAAGTCGTACTTCATCTTCTCCTTCGACCACCGGACGCTGCCGGAACTCGGGGAGGCGGCGCTGAACCGCCCGCCGGAGGAGATCGTGCTCACGGGCGGTCCGTACGAGCTGCGTCGCACGGTGGTGTCGGTACGGGTCAACCCGTCGTCCCCGTACCGGGTGGCGCCCGACGGCGACGGGGCGCTGGCGCTGTTCCTCGACGGGGTCAAGATCGCCGATGTCGGTCTGCCGCCGATGCCGGAGTACTACCGGCACCCGCTGTCGAACGGCAAGTCCGTGATGGAGGTCGCCCCGACCATTCAGTGGGGTTATCTCATCTACCTCACGGTCTTCCGGGTCTGCCAGTACTTCGGCGCCAAGGAGGAGTGCCAGTACTGCGACATCAACCACAACTGGCGCCAGCACAAGGCGGCGGGCCGCCCGTACACCGGGGTGAAGCCGGTCGACGAGGTCCTGGAGGCGCTGGAGATCATCGACCGCCACGACACCGCCCGTACGTCGACCGCCTACACCCTCACGGGCGGCGCGGTCACGTCCCAGGTCGGCGGGAAGGACGAGGCCGACTTCTACGGGCAGTACGCGCGCGCGATCGAGGAGCGTTTCCCCGGCCGCTGGATCGGCAAGGTCGTGGCGCAGGCCCTGCCGAAGGAGGACGTCCAGCGCTTCCACGACTACGGCATCCGGATCTACCACCCGAACTACGAGGTGTGGGACCGCCGGCTGTTCGAGCTGTACTGCCCCGGCAAGGAGCGTTACATCGGCCGGGACGAGTGGCACCGCCGGATCCTGGACTCCGCCGAGATCTTCGGGCCGCGCAATGTGATCCCGAACTTCGTCGCGGGCGTCGAGATGGCCCGCCCGTCCGGGTTCCTGACCGTGGACGAGGCGATCGCCTCCACCCGGGAGGGTCTGCGGTTCTTCATGTCGCGCGGGATCACGCCCCGCTTCACGACCTGGTGCCCGGAGCCGACCACCCCGCTGGGCCGCGAGAACCCGGACGGGGCACCGCTGGAGTACCACCTGCGACTGCTTGAGGCGTACACGGCGACGCTGCAGGAGTACGGACTGACGGCGCCGCCCGGGTACGGGCCCGCCGGCCCCGGCCGCGCGGTGTTCTCGGTCAGCTCGTTCATGGACGCGCTTCCTCCCGCTCCGGGCGAGTGACGGAGCCGAAGCCGGAGTCGAAACCGGAACCGGAACCGGGGTCGGAGCCGGAGTGAACGTGAAAGAGCCGGTGCCCTTGCGGGGGCACCGGCTCTTTGCTGCGTGGGGTCAGGCGACGAGCTCCGTCTCGCCCTTCGGGTCGGCCGTCGGGTCGGCCGCCGGGGCCGGCTTGCTGTCACGCATCACCAGGGTGGCGAGGACGGCCGCCGCGAGGACACCGACGGCGCTGATGGTGAACGTGGTGGCCATCGAGGAGGCGAAGGCCTCCTTGGCGGCGTCGATCAGACCGGCGTCGCCCCGGGCGGTGGCCAGTGCGCCGCCGATCGACTGCTTGGCCTGCTCGGGGGCGTCGGCCGGCATCTCGGAGCGGTAGGTGCTGGTGAGGAGCGAGCCGAGGATCGCGATGCCGAGCGCGGTGCCGGCCTGCTGGATGGTGTCGTTCAGGGCGGAGCCGACGCCCGCCTTCTCCGCGGGGATGGTGCTCATCAGGGCGCCGACGGCGGCCGGCATCGCGAGGCCGGCACCGAGGCCGAGGAGGCCGAGGGCGACGGCCGGGACGGTGAAGCCGGAGTGGGCGTCGACCGTGGTCAGCAGGGCGAAGGAGCCGGCCATGGTCAGCATGCCGGCCAGGATCAGGAGGCGGTTGCCGATCTTCGCGGCGAGGCCGGCACCGGCGCCGTTGCCGATGAGGGCGGCGACGGCGAGCGGGACGAAGGCGAGACCCGCCTTGACCGGCGAGTAGCCGAGGACGAACTGCAGGTACTGGGTGAGGACGAGGAGCAGGCCGCCGTTGCCGATCTGCACGAGGGTCAGCGAGAGCGAACCGCCGCTGAAGTTGCGGTGCTTGAAGAGGACCAGCGGCACCATCGGCTCGGGGGTGACGTTCTCCCAGATCACGAATCCGCCGAGGGTGACGACCGCGACCGCCAGGGTGATGAGACCGCGGCCGTCGAAGGCGCCGTGCTGCGGGATCTCGATGATCCACCAGATCATCGCGGTCATGCCGACCGCGGAGAGGATCGCGCCGAGCGGGTCGGGCTTCTGCCACGGGCCCTTCGACTCGGGCATCAGGGTGAGGGCGGCGAGGACGGCGAGGACGACGACCGGGACGTTGATGAAGAAGATCGACTGCCAGGAGAAGTGGTCGATCAGGAAGCCGCCGAGGACCGGGCTGCCGACCAGGCCGAGCATGGAGACCGAGCCCCAGGCCGCCATCGCCTTGGGGCGCTCGTCCTCGTCGAAGACGGTGATGAGGATGGAGAGCGTGGAGGGCATGATCAGCGCGCCGCCGATGCCCATGGTGACCCGGGCGGCGATGACCTCGCCGGGGGTGGTGCAGACCGTCGCGGCCAGGGAGGCCGCGCCGAAGAGCAGCAGGCCGATGATCATGATCTTGCGGCGGCCGAAGCGGTCACCGAGGCTTCCCGAGGTGAGCAGGAGTCCCGCGAAGACCAGGATGTAGGAGTCCAGGATCCACTGGATGTCCTGGGCGCTCGCCCCGATGTCCTCCGTCATGGACGGAACCGCGACGGTCAGCGCCATGCTGTCGACCACCAGGACCAGGGTGCTGAGGCACAGCACGACCAGGATCCACCAGCGGCGTGGGTTGCGGTTTCGGGTTTCCATGGGACTTCCCCCTCGGCTTCGGAAGCGCTCGGCTTCCGTCGGCGCTCGTTTTCCTTCGTTGCGAACACTGTACGCAGCTGCGCACAGTGTTCGCAACCCTCGATCGCTGTACGCTGGATGCGAACGCCGTACGCACAGAAGCGCATCGAGGAGGACCATGGCCGCCAAGGCGAATCCCGTTCCGTCCGTATGGGCACGACAGCAGTCCGCCCCCGACCAGCCCGCGCTCAGCCGGGTCGCGATCGTCCGCGAGGCGATCGCGATGCTCGATGCCGACGGCATCGAGGCGCTGAGCATGCGCAAGCTCGGCGCCCGCCTGAACGCGGGCGCGACCTCCCTCTACCGCCATGTCGCGACCAAGGACGAGCTGATGGAGCTCGCCGTGGACGAGGTCGCGGCCGAGTTCACCGTCCCGCCGCCGGGCAGCCCCTGGCGCGCCGCCGCCACCGAGGCCTCGGTCTCGTTCCGCGCGACGTCCCTGCGCCACCCCTGGCTCTCGTCCGTCCTCGGACAGGCGGGCCTCGCCTATCTGGGCCCGAACCTGATGTCGTACTCGGAGCGGCTCGCCGGCCTGTTCACGGACGCCGGTTTCCCGGAGCCGAGCCGCGCGATCGACACGGTCATGGCGTACGTGATCGGCATGAGCACGACGGAGGCGGCCTGGCTCAGCACGGTCGCGCGCTCCGGGAGGACGGAGGGGGACCTCATCGCCAGCCTGATGCCGGCCGCCCAGCAGGCGGCGGCCGGGCACGACCACCTCACCGAGGCGTACGCGGACGCCGCCGTCCACGCGACGGTGGACCCGGTCGCGATCCGGGACGCGAAGTTCTTCTACGGACTGGAAGTGGTTCTGGACGGCCTGGAGATGCGGCTGCCGCGCTGAGGGGAGGCGGGGGCCGGGGCGGCTGCCGCCCCGGGATCCGCTTCCGTTCGACGATCCGCTTCCGCCCTCAGGGCCGCTTCCGTCCCGGGATCCGTTTCCGCGTCCGGCCATATGCGCGCCGCGCCCGCGGCCCCCGCCAGGGCCACGAGGGCGAGCGCGGCCGACGAAACGGCCGGGCCCGCCGTCGCGGTGAGCCAGCCGGCGAGCGGGTACGTGAGCAGCCAGCAGGCGTGCGAGAGGGAGAACCGGGCCGCGAAGGCCGCGGGCAGGTCGCTGCTCCGGACGGAGCGGCGCACCACCCGGCCGGCCGGGGTGAGGACCGCCGAGCCCGCGGCGCCGGTGATCAGCCAGACGGCGAGCAGGGCCGGCCAGGACCAGGCCCCGGTCGGGACCGTGAGACCGAGGGCCAGCAGCCCCAGGGCCACGGGCAGGACGAAGGCGGCCCGCGTCATGACCGCGCGGTCGCCGGCCCGCTCCAGGACGCGCGGCAGGAGCAGCGCCACCGCCATCGAGCCCGCGCCGTACGCGCCGAGGGCGAGCGGTACGTGTCCGGCGGGGCGGCCGAGGGTGTCCCGGACGAGGATCACGGTGTCGACCAGGACCACGGCCCCGGCCGCGGCGACGGCCAGGTCGAGGGCGAGGAGGGCCCGCAGGGGCGGGGCGGCGAGCACGAGCCGGATGCCGGAGGCGGCCTTGGCGTAGGTACGCGGGCAGGAGGCACCGCCGTCGGCGGGCTTCGGGTCCGCCCCGGGGAGGGCCGTCGTGCGGACCAGGAGGGCGGAGGCGAGGAAGCCGATGGCGGTGCCGGTGAAGAGCCAGGTGTACGGGACGACGGTCAGCAGTGCGGCGGCGAGCACCGGGCTCGCCAGGCTCTCCAGGTCGTAGGCGAGCCGGGCGAGCGACAGGGCTTCGGTGTAGTCGCGTTCGTCGGGCAGCACCTGCGGGATCGTCGCCTGGAAGGCCGGGGTGAATGCGGCCGAGGCGGCCTGGAGCACCAGGATCAGGACGTACACCTGCCAGATCCGACTGACGAACGGCAGCGCGAGGACGACCGCCGCGCGTGCCAGGTCCATGGAGACGAGCAGGGCCCGCCGGGGTACGCGGTCGGCGAGGGCGGCGACGAGCGGGGCGAGCACGACGTACGCGGCCATCTTGATCGCGAGGGCGGTACCGAGGACGGCGGCGGCGTTCGCGCCCGCCAGGTCGTACGCGAGGAGGCTCAGGGCCACCGTGGCCAGGCCGGTGCCGGTGAGGGCGACGACCTGCGCGCCGAACAGACGGCGGTAGGTGGGGTTGCGCAGCACGGACAGCATGAGGACGCCCCCGGTCGGCCACGGCGGACTGCGGACGTATCCAACGTAGCCGACGCGTGCATGGTTGCGCACATGTTGACGTCAGAGGGGCCTCGCCAGGAGGGCTTCGAGGCGCCGTTCAGTCGTGCCAGGGCTCCCCGCTCACCTCGTGGTCGGCACGGCTGATCGCCTCGACCACCAGGCGTTTCAGATGGCCGTCCGGCATCGCGTACACGACCCGGCGTCCGTCCTTGCGGGACTGGACGAGGCCGGCGAGGCGCAGCTTGGCCAGATGCTGGCTGACGGCGGGGCGGGCGGCCCCGCAGGCCTCCGTCAGAGCGGTCACATCGGCCTCGCCCCGGGTGAGGAGCCACACCAGGTGCAGCCGGGTGGGGTCGGAGAGCAGGCCGAACACCTCCGCCGCCGCGGAGAGTTCGAGCGCTCCCGGCGTCCGCTCGTGCGGACGGGGGACGGCCGCGGGGTCCAGGCGCTCAGACATGGGCCCATGGTAGGCAGACGAGCCGGTCCCGACCCCCGGCCCGTGGACCCTGGCGGCGGACCGGCGTCGCCGGTCCCGCGTCAGATGCGCAGTTCCTTCGCCTCGAAGCGGCCGTCGCCCAGGACCAGGACGAAGGAGACCTGCTGACCCTCGGAGAGCGTGCGCCCCTCGCCCTCGATGTCCTCGGCGCTGAAGTAGACCTGCTCCTCGGAGCCCACGGGGACGACGAATCCGTACCCACCGGCACGGTTGAAGGACTGCACGAATCCTTTGCTTCTGCCTTCCACGGCGGCCTCCTCGTCGTCACCGGCGACGCGGCCGGGCGGAGCGAGGGGCCCGCTCGGCCGCATCCGCGTCTCAGTGGACTTGTACCCCGTCCGCCTGCCACTCGCCCGCCGCACCCGGACCCCGGGCACCGGCCGCCGCCCTTGTGTACGAACCACACCCCAGAGTCTCGTACAATATTCAACAGAGGCCTGGTGTCGGAGATCCCCCGTGTCCGACACCGGGCTTCTTCATGCCCTCCGTCAGGCCCTGCCGCCCGGGCGGGCGATCCTCGCCGTGATCGTGGCGATGCGCCGCGCCGACTCCTCCGGGGAGGCCACCGGCTGGACGATGTGGCTGACCGTGAGCCGCACGATCGTCTCGACGGCGAGTCCGCGGGACTCCTCGTCCACATCGGGCCAGGCGTCGATCGCGTAGGCGTCGAGCATCGTCATCGCCGTACCGAAGACCGGCTCCGGGCGGGTCGTGAGATAGGCGAGGAGATCGTCCTCACCGCCGCGCGCCGCGACCAGGACGCCCTTGATGAGGGGGTTGTCCACGGCCTGCTGGAGCGTGTAGCCGACCCCGGCGGCGGCCGCCGCCTCCAGGTCGCCCCGGTGGGCGTCGAGTTCGCGCTGGATGCCGACCAGGAAGCCCTCCAGCTCGCGCTGGACCAGGGCCTTGCCGATGGCCTCTTTCGAGCCGAACTCGTTGTAGAGGGTCTGCCGGCTGATGCCGGCGGCCCGCGCGATGGCGGTCATGCGCAGCCCGCCCCAGCCGTCGGCGGCGACGAGTCGGTGGGCGGCGTCGAGCACCTGCTCGCGCAGCAGGGACCGAACACTCTCACGAAAGCGTGTCATCGTGAGCCCACTTTATCGATCGGGGACCGTCCAGCCGTCCCGCAGGGCCCGCCTCGACCATCCATGAGTCGACCAATCAACCGCCATCTGATCGATATTCGATCAATCGACACTTTTACATTGACTCGCTCACAGGGCCCACCTAGCTTCTGGCGGCACCAGACCTCCAGAAAGGTGTCGCGTCATGACCATGGAGCCAACTCCGGGGCGGGGTAGGGCGATCGGTGGGCCCGTCGCCGTCGCGTTCGCTCTCGCGTTCGCCCTCACCGGCGGCCTCACCCTGACCGCCGTGCCCGCCTCGGCCGCCGGCAGCACCACGTATGTGGACTGCTCGCGCACGGACGCCGGCGACGGCAGCCAGGCCTCGCCCTTCAACAGCGTCGCCCAGGCGAACGCGAGGACGTACGCGGCCGGGGACACGCTCGCCCTCGCGTCCGGCACCACCTGCACCGGGTCCCTCGCCCCCAAGGGCAGCGGCACCTCCGCCGCCCCCATCACGCTCACGAAATACGGCACCGGCGCGCTGCCCGTGATCGACGGCAACGGCGCCCCGGACACCGTCTCCCTGACCAACCAGGACCACTGGCGGATCAGCAACCTCAAGCTGACCAACCCAGCCGCCTCCCTGGCCCGTCGCACGGGGCTGCGGATCTCCGCGACCGACGGACAGGCGCACCGCGGCTTCGACATCGGGTATCTGGTCGTCGACCGTGTCGCCGGTCAGACCAGCAAGAACAGCCCGTCCACCGAGGACTTCGTCCAGTCCGCCGGCATCGTCACGGGGGCGAGTGGCACCAATTCGACCCTCAACGACGTCCACGTCCACCACAACGAGATCAGCAACACGGGCGGGGGCGGCCTCAAGATCCGGGTCGGCGCCATGGCGGTCAAGGGTTCCGGGGTGCTGATCGAGCACAACGCCGTCAAGGACGTCGGCGGCGACGGCATCATCGCGAGTTACGCCGACGCGCCCATGATCCAGTACAACACCGCCTCCGGCGTCGGAAACGGCGTCTACCCCTTCTCCGGCGGCAACTTCGCCGGCATCTGGGTGCTCGGCGACCACAACCCGACCATCCAGAAGAACGCCGTGTACGGCATCACCAGGATGTCCGTGGCCGACAGCCAGGCCTTCGACTGCGACTGGGGCAACACCGGCACCTGCACGATCCAGTACAACTTCAGCCGCGACAACATCGGCGGCTTCTTCCTCGACTGCGACGGCTGCGGCACCATCGGCGGCGCCCAGCAGGTCATCCGCTACAACATCTCCGAGAACGACTGCCGGATGAGCAGCGTCAGCGCGGGCCGGTCCGCGCTGCACATGTACAACAACGTCCTCTACTGCACGGACAAGAAGTTCAGCATCACGCTCCCCGACGAGAGCGTCGTGGAGAACAACATCTGGGTGGGCACCACCGACTCCCGGCTGCCCACGGCCGCGGGGATCTCCTGGCTGTGGAACGTCTTCCAGGGCGTGCCGAGGCCGACCGCCAACGGCATCGTGGGCGACCCGCAGTTCGTGAACCCCGGCACCGGCGGCGACACCATCCACTCCGTCGACGGCTACAAGCTCCGCGCCACGTCGCCGGCGCTGAACAACGGCTCCGTGATCAGCGGCAACGGAGGCCGCGACTACTGGGCGAACCCGGTGTCCGCGACCTCCAAGCCGCACCGCGGCGCGTACAACGGCCCCGGTCTGTAGCCCGCCCGCGCCCCCCGGACCGGCAGCTGTCAGGCGCCGGGGGCGGTCGTCCTCGTCAGCCACGGGGCGGCGGCCGCGAGCAGGGCGGTCACGCCGAGCGGGATCGTCGGCCCCGGTACGGGAGCGAAGTGCGGCGAGTGGTTGGCGGGGACGGTGTCGGGGAGGCCGTCCTCCAGGAGCGAGTCGGGGTCGATGTCCGCGTAGAGGGCGGGGTCGGCGCCACCGAAGTGCCAGAAGACGGAGGGGACGCCGAGCGCGGTCCCGAAGGTGCCGAAGTCCTCGCTGCCGGTGATGATCTGAGTGAGCGTGAAGACCCGCTCCTCACCCAGGACTTCGGTGAGGGAGTCCTGCACGACGGCGGTCGCCCCCGCGTCGTTGACGGTGACCGGGAAGGAGTTGAGCGGGGTGAACTCGGGCTCCTTGGGGGCGCCCGAGGCGACGGCCTCGGCCCGGACGATGCGCGTGACGGCGGCCAGGATCCGGTCCCGCACGGCCGGGGTCGTCGAGCGGACGTTGATCCACAGCTCGGCGGTCTCCGGGATGATGTTCTCCTTCGTCCCGGCGTGCAGCGAGCCGACGGTGACGACACCTGTCTGGGCGGGGCCGATCTCCCGGGAGACCACCGTCTGCAGCCGCATCACGACCGCCGCCGCGAGCACCACGGGGTCGACGGCCGTCTCCGGGGAGGAACCGTGCCCGCCCCGGCCGAAGAGGGTCACCCGGAAGTTGTCGGAGGCCGCCATCACCGGTCCCGGCCGGGTCCCGAAGAAGCCGACCGGGGCGGGGGCCACGTGCTGGCCCAGGCAGACCTCGGCGCGCGGGAAGCGTTCGAGGAAGCCGTCCTCGATCATGGCGGGCGCGCCGCCGATCTCCTCGGCGGGCTGGAAGACGGCGACGACGGTGCCGTGCCAGGCCTCCCGGTGGGTGGCGAGCTGGCCGGTGGCGCCGAGCAGACAGGTGACGTGCATGTCGTGCCCGCAGGCGTGCATGACGGGCACCTCGTTGCCGTCGGGGTCGGTGCCGGTGGCAACGGAGGCGTACGGGAGTCCGGTCTCCTCCTTGACGGGGAGGGCGTCCATGTCGGCGCGGAGCAGGACGACGGGGCCGGGGCCGTTGGCGAGGACGCCGACGACTCCGGTGCGTCCGACGCCCTCGGTGACCTCCCAGCCCTGGGCCCGCAGCAGCCCGGCGACGACACCGGCGGTCCGGAACTCCTGGAACGAGAGCTCGGGGTGGGCGTGCAGGTCCTGGTAGAGGGCGAGCAGCTCGGGCAGTCTCGCGTCGAGGCCGGAGAGGAGCGGGGTGACGGACGTGGAGGCGGTCTCGACGGTCATGCGGAGTCCTTTGCGGTGTTGAGGGACGGGGAGCGGGAGGCCGGCGGTTCGTCGGCGGCGGCGCGGAAGGCGGCCGCGTCCTGTGGGGTGAGGCAGGCCATGACGGCGGCGATCAGCGCGCCGAGGACGAGGAAGCCGAAGGCGACCTGGAAGGAGAAGGCGTCGGCGAGGGCGCCCATGACGGGCGGGGCGACCATGCCGGCGACCTGGCCGCCGAAGATGACGACGGCGCTGCCCACGCCCACGTACGCCGGGGAGAGGCCGGCGAGGGGGACGGCGAAGATCGGCATGTAGGCGAGGGAGGCGGCGAAGACGGCGACGGTGCCGAAGACGACGAAGCCGACGACGGACGGCGCGTTCGCCATGAGGAGCAGGGCGACGGCCGCGACGGCCATGCCGGGGACGATGATCCTGCGGTGGTGGCCGCCGAGCCGGTCGGCGAGCCGGCCGCCGAGGACGGTGGCGAGCGCGGCGCCGAGCGCGGGGACGGCGATGAGGGCTCCGGCGGAGGTGAGGGACACGCCGTGCTCCTCACTGAGATACGACGGGACCCAGGTGTTGAGGCCCCAGACGATGGTGTTGTAGCCGAACATCATGAGAGCGAAGCGCCACAGGACGCCCTTGCGCAGGACCGCGCGGAGGGCGGGGCGGGCGGCCCCGGTGGCGGCGTCCTCCGCACGGTCCGTACGGGGCAGCGGGGCCGGGAGCCAGAGACGTACGGCGAGGAGGGCGAGGATGCCGAGGGCAGCGGTCGACCAGAACGCCGAGCGCCAGCCGAAGACGGCGACGAGCGGGGCGACGGTCAGCGGGGTGATGACGGCGGCGAGGGCGTTGGAGCTCATGACCGTGCCGTTGGCACTCATGCGTTCCTCGGGCCGGGTGCGCTCGACCAGGACCTTCATGGCGGCGGGCGGGAAGATCCCCTCGGCCGCGCCGAAGGCGAAGCGCAGGGCCAGCAGTACGGCGAAGGACCAGGCGAAGCCGGTGAGGGCGGTGAAGACCGACCAGGTCAGCAGCGCCCAGAGGGTCACCCGCCGGCCGCCGAACCGGTCGGCGAGCAGGCCGCCCGGAATCTGGCAGAGGGCGTAGGCGAGGAAGAAGGCGGAGACGACGAGGCCCTGCCGGGTGCGGTCGAGGTCGAACTCGGCGCCGAGGGAGGGCAGGACGAGGTTGATCACGAGCCGGTCGGCGTAGTCGACCAGCCAGGCCGCGAAGAGCAGGACGACCGTGACGCGGACGGTTCTGCGGTGCGCGGACGGCGCCACGGGGGACGCGGGAAGGGTCGGAGCAGGCACGGTACTCCTCTCGCCGGTGGCCGAATCTGGTGGTCGGCCGGAAGTGCCCCTACGATCCGGTCCGTGAGCGAGAGTCCTTCCGGATTGCCGGAAAGCATCAGCGAGAGCACCTCTGAGCCGGATTACGGCACGGAGGGCGCTCTCGCGGGCTTCTCCGAGCTGGATCTGGCGCTGATCGACGCGCTGCAGGCGGCCCCTCGGGCGCCGTGGACCCGGATCGGGCAGGCGCTCGGCGTGAACGCGACGACGGCCGCCCGCCGCTTCGAACGGCTCCGTGCGGAGGGGCTCGCCTGGGTCACCGCGTACGACGCGGCGAAGACGGCCACGGTCGCCTATGTGGAGGTGCGGTGCCGGCCGCGCGCCTTCGACCGGGTCAGCGCGGCGGTCACGGCACTGCCCTGGGTGTTCAGCGTCGACGAGACGGCCGGGGACTTCGACCTGTTCCTCTCCGTCGCCGCCCCGGACCTGCCGTCCCTGGGACGCGCGGTGCACCGGGGGATCGGCGGGCTGCGCGGGGTCCGCTCGACGCGGACCCGGCTGGGCATCACGCTGTACGGGGAGGGGCGCGACTGGCGGATGCGGGCGATGAACCCCGCCGAGCGCGCCGGCCTGGGCGGGGCGCCGACCGCCCGGCCCCGCACCTACAGCACCCATCTCCACGAGCGGCCGTCGCCGCAGGACCAGGCGCTGCTCACCGCGCTCGGCGCCGACGGGCGGCTCGGGTACGGGGAGCTCGGCGCGCTCACGGGTATGAGCGAGCACACGGCGCGACGACGGCTGCAGCGGATGATCCGCGACGGGGACATCACCCTGCGCTGCGATCTGGCGCACCCGATGGCGGGGCTCTCCACGATGGTGGTCTATCGGACGTCGGTGCCGCACGCCCTCCTGGAGCAGACGGGCAACGCCCTGGCCCGGCTGGAGCAGGTGCGGATGTGCGTGTCGGTGAGCGGCCCGTACAACCTGCTCGTCCTGGTCTGGCTGCACGGTCTGGGCGCGGTGGACCCCTTCGAGGCGCTGCTCGCGGAGCGTTTCCCGGCCCTGGAGGTACGGGACCGGACGGTGGCCCTGCACTCCCCCAAGCGCATGAGCTGGCTCCTCGACGAGCACGGGCGGGCCATGGGCCGGATCCCGCTGGGACTGCCGGAGCACTGAGGAGGTCGGGGAGAGGGAGGTGCCACGGCGCGCCGTCGCTCCCACAAGGACCCGGTCGGGGGTGGGGCCGGGGGGAGGCGGCGGTGCGCCGTGGCACCGGTCTGTGGAGTGGAGCGCTACGAGGCGATGCTCGGGTCCGGGTCGAGGGCCGGGGCCACGTCTCCGAGCACGTCGACCGGGCTCGCGGGGCCGGGCTCGCCGGGGTGGACCGCGCAGGAGAGGGCGGTGGCCTGGCGGAGGGTCTCCGTCAGGTTCTGCCAGTCGAGGGCGGGCCGGCTGTCGGAGCGGCCGAGGAGGAGGGAGGCGTTCCAGCGCATCCGGGGTACGCCGGGGAGGGGGCGCAGTCCTCCGGCCTCCTGGTGGGAGGCGGCGAGGGCGATGGGGAGCATGGCGCAGCCGAGGCCGGACTGGGTGGCGGCGCGGACGCCCGCCATGGAGCCCAGTTCGTGGATCTCGGGCGGGCTGTCGCAGCGCAGCCGGAGGAATTCGGGGAGCCAGCGCTGGGAGGGACAGTCGGGGTCGGCGATGACGACCTGACGGCCGAGGCTCGCACGTCGGTGGCCGACGCTGGTGACGGGGACGAACTCGACTTCCTGGAGCCGCACTTCGGTGAGTTCGTCGGAGCGTTCGGTGTGCATCTGGTCGGCGAGCCGGACCACCGGGTCCTCGGCGTCGACGACGGTGAGGACGAGGGCGCCGTCGATCGCTCCGGACCGGAAGGCGTCGTGGACCTCGGCGGTTCCCATGACGCGCAGGGCGAGTTGGACGCCGGAGAGGAGCCGTCGCCCGATCTGGGTGACCCGGGCGAGCTGCTGTCCGTACGCCAAGGCGGGGACGATGCCCACGGTCAGCCGCGGCGGGTTGGCCGCGGGTCGGCGCAGGGCGGTCTCCATCTCACCGACGAGGGTGAGGATCTGGCGGGCGTAGTCACGCAGTACGGTGCCGGCGTCGGTGAGCCGGACGCCGTTGGGGAGCCGCTCGAAGACGGGTTCGCCCACCTGCCGTTCCAGGGCACGCATCTGTGCCGTGACGCTGGACTGCGAGTACCCGAGGCGTCGCGCCGCCTGGGTGAACGACCCTGTCAGGGTCACCTCGCGGAAGGTGCGAAGGGTTCTTGCGTCGATGTCCACGTGAATTCCCCCCTGCCGCGCAGGCGGCAGTTCCTCACATCAGGTGGTTGGTCGGCCACCCGCTTCGATCGCCCCAGTCGGTTGAAACAGCCGCAGGGGTGCCGGACGCCCCTTCGCGCCCGGCACCCCTGCTCGGCCGCGAAGACTCTACTCGGCGAGCTGGGCCGGGACCAACGGAAAGTCCAAGTCCGGCTGCGCAACGTGATTGAAGAAGTTCGACAGCACGTTGAGCGCGACGTGACCGACGATCTCCGCGATCTCGGCGTCGGTCACTCCGGCGGCGCGGGCGGCGGCGAGGGAATCGTCGGTGACGCGGCCGCCGGTGGCCATGACGGCACCCGCGAAGCGGAGCACCTGGTCCATGTGCGGGTCGCCGGCGTCGGCGCCGTGACGGGTGTCGAGCAGCTCCTGCTCGCTCAGGCCGACCTTGCCGCCGCGCAGGGTGTGCGCGGAGACGCAGTACGTGCAGTCGTTGTGCTGAGCGATGTAGAGCGCGAGCTGCTCGCGCTGCCGGGCGCTGAAGCTGCCGCCGACGAGGGCCTCGCGCATGGCGAGGTAACCGCGAAGGGCGGCGGGGCCGTTGGCCAGGGCGGCGTACAGGTTGGGCAGCTTGCCGAGCTGCTTGAGGGTGCCTTCGAGCAGCTCGCGCTGCTCCTCGTTGGCGGTCTCGACGGTCAGTTGGGGCAGGCGGGGCATGGAGCTCTCCTTGAGCCGGACCAAGACGGAACTGATCGGTACCATCAAGACGGTACCGATCGGTTCCGTCTGATGCAACGGGAGGCAGCCACTCCCCTTTTCCTTGAGGGATCACCTATACGGCACCGAGTGGTACCGTCTGGTATGGCCACGAACGCGAAAGAACGGCTCCTCAGCGCGGCGGAGCGTCTGTTCTACGAAGAGGGGATCCGGGCCGTCGGCATCGAGCGGATCCTGTCCGACTCCGGAGTGGGCCGCGCCTCCTTCTACCGCCATTTCCCCAGCAAGGACGACGTGGTCGTCGAGGTGCTGCGGCGCCGCGACGGCATGTGGCGGGCCTGGCTCGACGGCCGGATCGAGGCCAGCGAACGCTCCCCGGAGGAGCTGCCGCTCGCCCTCTTCGACGGCCTCGCGGAACGCTTCGCCGCGGCCTCGTTCCGCGGCTGCGCCTTCATCAACACGATGGTCGAGACGGCCGACCCGGACAGCCCGGCCCACCATGTGGCGGCCGAGCACAAGGAGAAGGTCATCGCGGTCCTGGACCGCCTGCTCGCCGAGGGCGGCTACCGCGACCACGAGACCCTGGCCCGCCAGCTGGCCCTGCTCGGCGACGGAGCGATCGTGACCGCCCTCCGCGAGGGCACGCCGGAGGCGGCGGTACGGGCCAGGGGCGTCGCGGAGATCCTGCTGCGGACGGCCGAACGGGAGCCGGTGAAGGCCTGACGATCCGGGGCGCGGCGGCGTGCGGCGGGGCCGGCGCCCGCCGCGACCGGCCCGGTCGCGGCCACCGATCGCGACCCCGGGTCCGGGGTCGGGGCCGGCCCCGGGTCCGGGTCACGGGTCCGGGTCCGGGTCCGGGTCAGTCTTTCGGGGTGAGTTCGCCCCGTCGCACCTTGCCCGAGCGGGTGCGCGGCAGACTCGCCACGACCGTGACCCCGCGCGGCACGAAGACCGGTGCGAGCCGTTCGGCGGCCAGCGCGAGCAGCTCCGCCCCGACGCGCCCGTGCGCGGCGGAGTCCGACTCGCCGGATTCCGGGTGGAGTTCGACGACCGCGTACGGGGCCAGGCCGCCCTCCGGGTCCTCGCACGGCACCACCGCCGCGTCGGCCACCTCCGGGTGGGTGCGGAGCACGGCCTCGATCTCCATCGGGGAGACCCGGTGACCGTGGGACTTGAAGACCTCGTCCATCCGCCCGAGCAGCCGGATCGAGCCGTCCGCGCACCGCTCGCCGCGGTCTCCCGTGCGGTACAGACCGTCGGCGAACGCCTCCGCCGTGCGCTCGGGCAGGCCCGCGTACCCCCGCATCAGACCGGGCGGACGCTCCGTCAGATCCACGCACACCTCGCCCGTTTCACCCCGCTCCCCCGTCTCCGGGTCGCGCAGCACGATCCGGTACCCGGGGAGCGGGTGCCCGAGCGGGGCGAGGGGTTCCGGGGTGCCGGGGGTGCGGCCGATGAGGGCGGTCGCCTCCGTCTGGCCGTAGCCGTCGCGGACCCGAACCCCCCAGGCGGCCTCGATCCGCTCCACCGTCTCCGCCGTCAGGGGCTCTCCCGCCGCCGTCGCCTCGCGCAGCCGGGGAGCCGCCGCCCCGGCGGTCACGTACGGGAGCAGGGACCGCCAGGCGCTGGGGGGCGCGCAGAAGCTGGTCACGTCGTGCGCGGCGAGGACGCCGGGCAGCACGCCCGCCGGGAGGCCGCCGTCCGGGGGCGCGAGTACGGTCGCCTCCGCCGCCCAGGGTACGAAGAAGCTGGACCAGGAGTGCTTGGCCCAGCCGGGCGCGGAGAGGTTGAGGTGCCGGTCGCCGGGGCGCAGGCCGCTCCAGTACAGGCTGGAGAGGTGCCCGACGCCGTATCCGGCGTGGCTGTGCTCCACGAGTTTGGGCAGCGAGGTCGTCCCGGAGGTGAAGTAGCAGAACGACGGGTCGGCCGCGCGGGTCGGCCCGTCCGGGACGAAGCGCGGCCGACCGGGACGGCGGGTGTCGGGGTACGGGACCCAGCCGGCCGGGCCGTCCGCCTCGACGGCCATCCGGATGCCCGGCACGGGCAACTCGGCGAGCGTGTCGACGAGTTCGGGTGCGGCGACCACGTGCCGGATGGCGCCCCGGGCGATCCGGTCGGCGGCCTCGGCGCGGGTCAGGTCCTGGTAGCCGGGGACGACGACCGCGCCGAGCTTGATGCAGCCGAGCAGGGTCTCCCACAGCTCGGCCCGGGTGCCGAGGAGGATCAGGACGCGGTCACCCCGTACGACTCCGTGCTCGCGGAGCGCCACCGCCAACGCGTCCGACCTGGCGGAGAGTTCGGCGAAGGAGGCCCGGTCGACGACGGGTACGACGCCGTCCGGGCCCGGGTGGCCGAGGAGTTCGAGCGCCGGCCGGTCGTTGCCCTCGGCGATGACGTCGAACCAGTCGAGGGCCCAGTTGAAGTGCTCGGCGCGCGGCCACCGGAAGGCGGCGCGGGCCGCCTCCCGGTCGCCGCGCAGCCGCAGCAGCAGATCCCGGGCGGCCCGGTACTCCTCGTGGGCGGGCGAACGGGCACCGCCACTCACCCCGCACCCCCGAGCAGCACCCGGTCGGTCGCCGGTCGGCCCACCCCCGCGACTCCCACCAGTGCCTCCGCGATCGCGTCCGCGTCCCGCGTGAAGGAGCCCCAGAGGCCCGGCCGGCCGCTGCCCACCTGGGTGAACCAGCGGGTGTACTCGCTCGGGATGCCGAGCACATGGGTGCTGGTGTCCACCGAGCCGTCCGCGCGGACGGGGTGGTACGGGGAGTCGGTGCAGTCGAGCCCACCGGTGGCGAACCCCTCGGCTCCGTCGCCCGCGTTGGTGAAGGTACGGATCTCCCCGTCCACCATCAGGCCCCGGATCAGCGGGTCCCGGTCGGCCGTCAGGTCGGTGCCCGGGACCCGGGCGTCGACGACGACGTCCAGCGCCACCCAGGAGTTCTCCACCTGCGCGGACTCCACCGTGAACCGCCCCTCGACAGGGTCCGCGCCGAACCGGGCACCGGGGCCCACCGGTTCGAGGACCCCGGCCGCGAGCAGCGCGAGGAACTGCTCGGAGCGCACCTGCGGCGGCCCGGTCGAGACCATCGCCGCGACCGGGCCGAACTCGGCGAGGAACCAGCGGTGCGAGGCGGGGGTGAGTCCGCCGAAGTCGACGACGGTACGGATCGTCTGCCGGACGTCGCGGAGCACGTCCGCGGCCGCTTTCAGGGGCCCGTCGGCATTGCCCAGGCGCGCCTCGAACAGGTCGGCGCGCAGCCATTCGGTGAGGACCTTGTGGTATTCGGCCGGGGAGCCGAAGCGCCGGCCGCCGAACGGGCGGGCGAGCGCGTCGAGTCCGGTGATCGGCCGGGCGTCGACACGGTGTCCTGCGGCGAGCCGTTCCAGGAGCCGCGGGTCGGGATCGGAGCGGTCCGCGAGGGCCTGCACGCCGCGCTCGGTGAACTCTTCGGCCGCCTCGGGCCCGTGGACCTGGCGGATGCGGGTGGCGAGGAGGACGAGGTTGACCTCGGCGAGCAGCCAGGGCAGGACCGACCGCTCGAAGTCGAGGGGTGCCTCCGCCGCGCGGATCGCGGCCATCCGTTCGGCGGTGAAGAGCCTTGCCTGGTACCGGTGTTCGGGTCCCTTCTGGTTGGCGCCCCGGGTGAGCAGGGGCACTCCCCCGCGGGAACCCGCCAGGATCCGGGGCTCCTTGCCGCTGGGCAGGTAGAGCAGGCCTTCGCAGCCCTCGGTGAAGGTGCCGCCGCGGCCCAGGGTGAGCTCGGTGAGGATGTCGTAGAAGGTGAGCCCCATGCCGAGGATGCCCACGCTCGCGCCCGCCGGGATCCCGGCGAGCGGCATCTCGCTCGCGGAGCCGCCCGCGATGTAGCGGACGGGGCGGGTGGGGGTGCTGTGTTCGCGGGCGAACCGCGTCCAGGCCCGCTGGTCCGCGTCGAGCTCGTTGACGGGGTGGCCGGTGGCGAGGACCACCCGGTCGACGGTGAGGACGTCACCGCGGTCGAGTCTCAGCCGGTGCCGGGCTCTGTCCCGCGGGCCCTCGCCCCGGCCGCGCTCCGCGCAGATCACCCGGGCGGGGACGCGCCGGACGGTGAGCGAGGGCGGCAGGGTCTCCTCGATCCGCCGCATGACGTACGTCAGATAGCGGCCGTAGACGGCGCGGGGCGCGTACCCCTCGGGCTCGGCGGACGCCGGATCGTCCTGCGCCCACCACTCGCCGAGGGAGGGGCCGGCGCCGGGCCGGTGCGGTCCGTCGTCGGCCGGCCCGGAGAACATGGTGACCTCCTGGGCCGGGGTGTTCATCAGGAACCACGGCGACTGGTCCGTACGCCAGATCCGCCCGGCCCCCGCCTCGTACGGGTCCACCGCGAACACCTCGACCGGGCGGGCGGGAGGCGTGTCGGCGCAGCGGGCCGCGAGTCGCTCCAGTACGGAGAGGCCGCGCGGGCCCATGCCGACGAAGGCGATCCGCAGCGGCTCCCCCGACGGCGCGGGGGCGTTCCTCGGCGCCGGCTCCGGCGGCGGGTTCGCGGCCGCCGCCTGGTCGTGCTCGCGGGCGACCCTGCCGAGCATGCCGGAGAGCTGGCGTGAGGTCATCGGAACGGTCCTCCTGCTGGTGGTGAGCAGCGGCAGCGCGCCCAGATCCGTCCACTGCAGGCGCCCGTCGGGTGCGACGGTGGACCGGACGGCGCCCCGGTTGTCCGGGTGCAGACAGAACGGCACGTCGAGCAGTCCGCGGTCGAAGGCCTTGAGGAGGGCGACGCCGAGGTCGTCGGAGAGTTCGAGGACGGCCGTGACCAGGGCACGTGCCTCGACGAGCGTCTCCTCGGCGCCGGCGTCGGCGGACCTGGCGGCGGACGCGGTGCCCGGGTGTGAGCCGCGCCGGGGCGCGGAGCGGGCCGCGTCGGCGGCGATCCGCAGGGCGGTCAGGTTCTCCTCGACGGTCGGGATGCGGTGCGCCTCGGTCTCGGTCTTCACGATCAGGCGCTGGGCCCCGCCCCGTACGGCCAGTTCGGCGCTGCGGCGCAGCAGCAGCCGGGCGCCGGGCACGGTCCTCGGGTAGACGCCCATGTACGTGTAGAGCACGATGTGGCGGTCGACGGACGGCGGCAGGAACTCGTCGGCGAGCAGCCGCAGAGCGGTGAGCGCGCCGGTGTCCTGGGCGGGATGGGTCTGCTGGGCGTAGCTGAGGGAGACGCTGGTCGCGCCGTTGGCCACGAAGAAGAGGCACTCCAGGACCGAGACGGCGACGAGCAGGGACGGCGGGCAGAGCTGGCCGAGGAGGCAGCCGCCGAACGATTCGAGATGGGCCCGCCGCCCGTGTGCGCGGCTCTCCTCCGTCAGGAACTGCACGGAGTCGCGCCAGGCGGCGACGGATTCGGCGAGCGGGGTACGCCCGTAGGGCAGGCAGTAGGAGACGGGGCCGCCCTCGGAGGCGGCGAGCCCGGCGGCGACCATGGTGCGGAAGATGGCCATCGGGTCGGCGGATCCGTGCCGGACCTGGACGGGGGTGGCCCGTCCGGCCGCGGCGGCGACCCGCGCGGTGGTCCTGGGGCCGTGGCTGACCAGCGGGAATCCATTGAGGGGCCGGCCGGCGCGCAGGGCGGCGGTAGCGGCGGCGTGGTCGCCGACGCGGGTGTAGCTGTCGATGGTGAGGGTGGCGACGGTCCGCTCGGGCAGTGCGGCGACGGCGGCGACTCCGCCGGCCATCTCCTCGGGTCCGACCATCCCCATCCGGGGCTGGACGACCAGTTCGCCGGCCGCGGCCGACTCCTGGACGAAGACGCCGAGATCGCCGGGGGCGAGCGGCGGCGGGGCGGAGGTCGTCAAGCCGCGGCCCGCCCGGTACACGCGCCGCCGAGGTCGGCGAGCCGGCGCAGCAGGGCGGTGGGCGGGGTGCCGTCCGCGTACACCTCGTCGTATCCGGCGTCGAGGAGTTCGGCGGTACGGGTGGCGGCGCCCTCCGGGGAGATGCCGAGGAGCCCGCCGATGACCATGGGGACGGTGCGGGTCTGGCGGTCGGCGCGCAGGGCGCGGGCGGCGCGCAGCCCGTCCTGGTGGCCGTGGCCGTTGACGGAGGAGAGCACGACGAGGTCGGGGCTGGTCATCCGGGCGGTGTCGACGAGCAGCTGCTCGGGGACGCAGGGGCCCAGGTTGAGGACGGAGTGCCCGTGCTCCTCAAGGAAGAGCTGGAGGTGGACGAGGTTCCAGGTGTGGGCGTCGGAGGAACCGGTGGTGAGCAGGACCCGGCGGGAGGGCTCGGGACTGCGCAGGGGCTGAGGCCGTGCGGACGGGGTCATGGCGTCTCTCTCCGGAAGGGGTGCGGGGTGGGCGGGTGGGCGGAAGCGGTACGGAAGGGCCGCCGGGCGTGCGGGGGCCCGGCGGCCGCTGGATCGTGTGCGAGGGCCTCAGCCGGAGGGAGTCCCGGCACCCGCGCCGACGCCGGTGGTGATCTCGCCGGCCCCGGGGGTGCGGGAGGCGGCGGGGCGGGCGCGGACGGCGAGGACGGTGCAGCCCTCGGCGCTGGACATCTGGTGGCGGGTGCCCGGCTCCTCGACGACGAGGTCGCCGCGGTGGAAGCGGCGTCCGTCGCTGTGGTCGAGGGTGCCGTCGAGGACGAGCATCAGCTCATGGCCCAGGTGCTCGTGGAAGTCGCCGTGCGCGCCGGGCGGGAAGCGCAGCAGCAGCGAGGCGGAGTCCTCGTCCTCTGCCGGGTCGGGGCCCCAGAGGACGACGAACTCGACGCCGACGCGTCCGGGTTCGGTCCACGGCACCCAGGGCAGGTCGGTCTGCTCGAAGCCGTTGCGGAGCACGTTGCGGAAGACGGTCACGTCAGGCATGGGCGCGGACCTCCGAGGCGGCGTCGCGCTGGGCGACGATGGACGGGATGCCGTCGGGGCCCCAGGGCTGGGGCCCGTTGACGATGGGGGCGCCGATGAGCGAACCGAACTCGCGCCAGGCGCCGTCGTAGTTGCGGATGTCGGGTAGGCCGAGGAGTTCGCTCAGCACGAACCAGCTGTGCGCGGAGCGCCAGCCGACCCGGCAGTAGACGACGGTCGGGGCGTCGGTGCGGACGCCGGCGTAGGCGGCGGCCAGCTCCGTGTCGTCGCGGAAGGTGCCGTCGGGGCGGACGGCGGTGTGCCAGGGGATGTGCTCGGCGGAGAGGGCGTGTCCGCAGCGCACGCCGAGGTCCTCGGGCACGCCGGGCGGGGTGTTGCTCTGCCCGAGGTACTCCTCCAGGGAGCGGACGTCGAGGAGTTGGTGGCGTCCGATGTGGTCGAGCATGTCCTCGCGGCGGGCGCGGATCGTCTCGTCGACGACCGGTACGGGGTACGTGACGGGCTCGCGCGCGGGGACGTCCTGGGTGAGGGCGGCGCCGAGCGCCTCCCAGCGGAGCCGGCCGCCGTCGAGGATGCGCAGTTCCCGGTGGCCGTACAGGGTGAACTGCCAGTACCCGGCGGCGGCCCACCAGTTGTTGTTGCCGCTGAGGAGGACGACGGTGTGGTCGGCGGATATGCCGTGCCGGCCGAGGAGTTCGGCGAAGGCCTCGGGGCGGATGACGTCCCGGCGCACCGGGTCCTGGAGGTCGCCGGTCCAGTCCAGGCGGACCGAGCCGGGGATCCGGCCCAGTCGGCTGCCGCCGTCGGTGATCTCGACGAGGACCGTGTTCTCGTCCCCGGCCGCGGGGTTCCGCAGCTCTGCCATGATCTGCTCGCAGCTGACGAGCAGTCTGTCTCGGTTCACGGGCGCTCCGTTGAGGGTGGGTACGCGGAGGTACGGGCGGACGGAAGGGGGTTCACCACCGGCGGGCGCGGGTCACCACCAGTACGTCGGGTACTTGCCGATCACGCCGAGGCGGGAGGCGATCAGGCCCACCAGGACGAGCAGGGCGCTGCCGACGGCGAGCAGGACGAGGAAGCGCAGCGGCGCGGGGTCCTGGAGGACGGCGAGTACGGCGGTGGCGGCGGCGGGCGCGTGGACGGCCCGCAGCAGGAGCATGAGGCCGACGCTGAGTCCGGCGGCGACGGCGGCCACCCAGAGGGAGCGGCCGAACAGGGCGACGGCGACGAGTCCGAGGACACCGGAGCCGACCTGGCCGAGCATGACGCCCCGGGGCTGTGCCGGGGGCAGCACGGGAGTGCTGCAGATGATCATGGCGGTGGCGGCGAGCGGGGCGATCATCAGGAGCTGGTCGGTGGCCTCGCCGAGGGCGACGAGGATCACCAGGGAGACGACGGTGGCGAGGGTGCCGAGGACGGCGGGCCGGCCGCCGGGGAAGGGCGGGGCGCCGCCCGCCCAGCGGCTGCGGGCGGGCGGGGTCGCCGCGCCCGCGGGGGTCTGGGTCTGGTTGCTCACGGTGTTCTCTCCTTGGCGGGGCGGGCGGAGGCGGGGCAGGGCTCGGGCAAGACGGGGGCCGGGCGGGCGAGAGGCGCACGGGCGGGCGAGGAACGGGCGGGGCGAGAGAGGCGCACGGGCGGGCGAGGAACGGGCGGGGCGAGAGAGGCGCACGGGCGGGCGGCGCGTCCCGCGGGTGCCGGTGCCACCGCGGGACGCGCCTGCCCGGGGTCAGCGGTGCGTGCCGCCGAAGTAGCGCATGGCCTGCCGGTGCACGACCTTGCCGATGCGGTGGCCCATCTCGATGCCGGGCTCGTTGTCGAAGCTCCAGTGCATGCCGCCGTACACCCGGGAGATGCCGGCCTGCCGCGCGGCCTCGCTGAAGGTGGGCCAGTGCAGGACGACGTCGGTGCGCGGGGTGAGGCCGGGCTCGACGGTGGAGGCGCCCGCCTTGAAGCGGTACGAGTCGCCGAAGGAGTCCGAGCCGGTGAAGCGGCGCAGGAACTCGGCGGCGGCGCCGGAGAAGGTGCTGTGTCCCGAGACGGTGGCCGGGAAGGGCGGAACGGCCACGTATGCCTGCCAGTCGACGCCGTCCATGGTGACGGCCCCCTGGCCGGGGCCGCCCCAGGAGCGGATCTGCCGGCCGCGCTGGTCGAACGGGATGAGGGTGGAGGGGCGCGCGAAGTCGTACTGGGCCTTGACGGCCCAGGAGCCGATGGCGGCGTCGCACTCGGCCATGTTGAGACCGAAGAAGATCTGCGCGTCCTCGTCGACGCCGTAGCCGTCGCGGGCGGAGACGTAGCGGCCCCACATCTGCTGCGCGCCGGGCGGGGTAACGTCGTCGTTGAGCCAGAACTCGGCGATGGCCTTCTGCTCGTCCGTCAGGTTGGCGCTGATGTCGAGGAGTTCCTCGATCGCGGCCGTCATCCGGACGGAGGGGTACGCGGGCGGGGCGGGGACCGTGAACTGGTCGGGGCGGGTCAGCGCGAAGGGCTGCATCACCGCGAACTGCGGGGTGAGGTAGCGCTGCGTCTTGCCGCCGACGATCAGCGGGGTCCAGTGCGCCGGGTCGGTGACCGTGGCCGGGTCGAAGGCCCCGGCGACCTGCGGGGTGTTGCGCGGCTGGTAGCCGGTGGTGTCGGAGTACGCCGGGGTGCCGAGCTGGTTGGCGCCGTCGGCGTGACGGTAGTCGAGGACGGCCCGCGCGGTGCGGCGGCCGATCCAGGCGGGGCTGTTGCGGCGGGGGTCGGTGAGCTCGGGGTCGTGGCCGAGGCTGCGGAGCATGTTGTCGATGGCGACCTTGTACTCGGGGTACAGGTCGAGCAGGGCGAGGTGCGCCGCGTAGCTGATCGCTTCGTTCTTGTTGTCGAGGGTGCGCTCGGAGCGGGGCCGGCGCAGGGCGCCGCCGAAACGGGTGCCGACGGCACAGTGGTCGTAGCAGGCCCAGGCGTCGTAGATGGCGTTGTGGATGATCGCGAGGGCACGGGCGTTCACGGTGGCGGGGCCGAAGCGGTTGCCGGCGGCCTGGTAGCGGCCGAGGATCGCGTCCATCGCGGCCTGGTTCCAGCGGATGACGACGCTGGGGTCGGTCACGGCGCCGGGCCGGCGGCGGCCGGTGCGCGTCTCCGCCTCGAAGCTGGTGGGGACGGCCCACGCCGCGGTGCCGGGCAGGGCGAGCGCCCCGGCCGCGGCGGCGGACGTGGTGAGCACCCGGCGCCGGGTGAGCGCTGTGCGGGCCTCGGGGGTCGTGGTGGAGGCGGGGGCGGCGGGTCGGTGGGACATCCGTGGGTTCCTTCGCATGATGCCGGGATCGGATGGACGCGGTCCGGGTCCGTGGATCAGGTCCATGGGTCGGTCCGTGGATCAGCCCATGGATCAAACACAAACTCGAACAGTGCTCAGGCTGGCGAGATTTGATCGCGTCCGGCAACGCCCGATCGACTTCTTTCATCGCAGGCATGCAAGGAAGCGATGGGCGTCGCAGGGGTGCCCGGGACGTGGTTAGCGTGGCCACGGCGTCCGACCCTCCTGCCGGGATTTCGGCGCGATCCGAACGGTCCGCGCCCCGGCTCCGCCCCACCGGCCTCGATCCGCCCGCCCGGCCCCGCCCGGCCCCCGCGTCGACTCGTGATGGAGATGCCCGCGCATGACCGTTTCCTCCCAGGTGACACCTGCCGCCACGGCCCCCGCCCAGGGGACGTCCACCCCGCCGCCCGCCACCCTCCCGGCCGCACACGGCCTCTTCGACCGGATCGCGCCACGGCTGCACCACTACGGCCTGGGCATGCTGAGAGCCGGCCTCGGCGGCGTGTTCGTGTGGTTCGGGGTCCTCAAGGTCATCGGGCTCAGCCCGGCGGCCGCGCTCGTCGTCGCCGTCATGCCGTTCCCGGCCGGCGGCTGGTTCGTGCCGACGCTCGGCTGGGCGGAGGTGGCGCTCGGCCTCTGGCTGATGTCGGGGCGTGCCCGCGCGGTGGCCCTGCCGGTGCTCGCCGCCCATCTCTGCGGCACCTTCGCGGTGCTCGTCCTGACTCCGTCGGTGGCGTTCACCCACTCCAACCCGCTGCTGCTCACCATGGTGGGCGAATTCGTGGTCAAGAACGTGGTGCTGCTCGCGGGCGTGGTGGTGGTGACGACCCACCCTCGGGTATGAGCCGTACCGGGCGGCGCACGCGCCGTTTCAGAGGGCGGAATGCGGGGATTCACCCCGTATGAACGAATCACCGATACGAGACTCCGATGCCCGCGAGGCAGGCGTCGCCGCGGGGTCGGCCCCGGACTCCGGGTGGATACCGCGCGTGATGGACCGCTTGGAAGGCACGTCGGCCCTGGACGGTGCCGCCGACGGCATGCGGAGAGTGGTGCGGGCCGTACCCCTGGGGCGCGGCCGGGACGTGCTGCGGGGTCACGGGCTCGGGCACCCCGTCCACCCGCTCCTCGTACAGGTGCCGATCGGGGCATGGCTGTCCGCCGCCGTGCTCGATCTCCTTCCCGACGAGCGCCGGGCCGCCCGGACGCTGATCGGCGTCGGGCTCGTCGCGGTCGCTCCCGCCGCGATCTCGGGCTGGGTCGACTGGGCGGAGCTCGACCTGCCGCGGCGGCGCGTGGGACTGGTGCACGCGGCGGCGAACGTCACGGCCGTGGTCCTCTACGCGGCGTCCTTCGCCGCCCGGCGCGGCGACCGCGACTCCGGCCCGGGTCGGGCCCTCGGTTTCACGGGACTGCTCGCGGTGGGTTTCACCGGTGCGCTCGGCGGCCACCTGGCCCATCACCGGAGCCCGGCCACCGCGACCACGCCGGACGCCGCCTGATCGGCGCCCGCGCGGACAGCGTCTTTCATCGGACACTCTTCGACGCCCTCGGCGCCGACCTGCTGCACCGCGGCGACTTCGAGCGGATGGTGCGCGAGGTGGACGACCTCGCCCGTCGGCTCGGCACGCAGGGGCTGCTCCGCGAGGACGTCACCGCCGCCGAGGCGGGTCACCGCCTCCGGCTGCTCTCGTCCTTCGACAGCTTCGATCTGCTCCACTCGGGACGCTCGCTGACGGTGGACCAGATCGCCGCGACCCTCACCGGCACCGCCGAGCAGGCCCTCTGCCGCTGAGCACATCCACCGCGTCTCGTCCGCGATCGAAAACAAACCTGTAGCTCGGTTTGTGAGTTGAGGTGCACCGCGGCCACGGAAGCGATTCCACCGTCCCGCCCGCCGCCCAACTCGCCACCCTCGTACGCGTTCCGCTTCCGTTCGGGAAGAGGCCCGGCCGCCCGATCCGCACCGAAGCGCTCAAGGGCGCACGAAGAGCTCGTACAATACCAAGCAGTCGGTTTGGAGTCGTCGAGCGGTACGGCGCGACGGGGCGCAAAACCCGTGCCCTGCGACGCACGGTGCTACTGGAGCCATGGGTGACCAAACAAGAGCGGGCCACACGGACCCGCGACGCGCTGATCAAGTCGGCGGCCAGGGAATTCGACCAGCACGGCTACACCCTGGCCAAGTTGTCGGCGATCAGCGCGGGAGCGGGCGTGAGCCCCGGCGCGCTCCACTTCCACTTCGACAACAAGGCGGCGATCGCCACCGCCGTCGAGTCCGAGGCGACGACCGCCCTGCGAAGAACCGCCCGGATCGTCTACCGGCAGGGCTCGAACGCCCTGCAGAACCTGGCCGACACCTCACACTCCCTGGCCCGGCTGCTCCGCGAGGACATCGTCGTACGCGCGGGATTCCGGCTCAGTTGCTCCCGGGGCAGCCGTACGGACCTGAATCTGCGCCAGGAGTGGCAGAGCTGCGTACAGCAACGGCTCGCGGAGGCGGCCGACGAGGGCCTGCTCGCCGCCGGCCACGGCGGTCAACAGGACGTCGTCCGCACAGTGGTGGCCTCCACCGTCGGCCTTGAGGCACTGTGCCGGGACAACGACGAGTGGCTGTCGCCCGACACCGTCACGAGCCTTTGGCGGACGCTCCTGCCGATGCTCGCCGCCCCCGGGACGCTCGCCGGTCTGGAACCGGCGGGCAGTTCGACCGTGCCCGCCCCCCGCGCACACGCCCCGGTGGGCTGAATCAGAGCGCGGTCCCTCCCGTGGCGTCCACGTACTGGCCGGTGATCCAGCGCGCGTCGTCGGAGACGAGGAAGGCGACCACGTCCGCGATGTCGGCCGGCGTCCCGATCCGGTTGAAGACCGAGAGCGCCGCGAGGGCCGCGCTCGCCTCCGGGGTCGCCCTGCGTCGCGCGTTCATGTCCGTCGCGATGTACCCGGGGGCCACGGCGTTGACCGTGATCCCCCGGGGCCCCAGCTCCTTGGCGAGGGCGAGGGTCATGGTGTCGACGGCCCCCTTGGTCATCGCGTAGGTGACCGAGTCCGGGAAGGCGTGCCTCGTGGCCGCCGAGGAGATGTTGACGATCCGGCCGCCGTCCCGCAGCCGGTCGAGACCCCGCTGGATGAGGAAGAGCGGGGCCTTCACGTTGATCGTGACCAGCCGGTCGAAGACCTCGGTGTCGAGCTGCTGGATCCGGCCCGAGCCGCTCGCGCCGGCGTTGTTGACGAGGATGTCGAACCCGGGATCCGCACCGCACTCCGCCAGACCCGCGTCCAGGGCTGCGTAGAAGGTGTCGACGGCGTCGGGAGCCTCCAGTTCCGCGCGGATCGCGAACGCGCGGCCGCCCCGTTCCTCGATGATCTCCACCGTCTCGCGGGCGGCCTTCTCGTTGCTCCCGTAGTGGACGGCCACCAGGGCTCCGTCCCTGGCCAGCCGCTCGGCGATGCCTCTTCCGATGCCGCGGCTCGCCCCGGTGACGATCGCGGTCCTGCCGGCCAACGCGGACATGTCGGTGGTGCCTACCTTCTGTTCAGGAATGGCCGAGGAGACCGCGGTACCACGCGACGTGGTCCGCGAACCCCGCGGTGAAGCCCGGCCCCGGGTCGCGGCCCAGCTCCCGCCAGGGGCGGTCGTCCGCGAACCAGTGGTCGGTGGCGAGCATGTCCAGGTGGTGCAGCGCGAAGGGGACTCCGGCGAACAGCGCACGGGCGGTGGTGACGTCCACCGTCGGCCCCCGGGGCTTCCCGAGCCGCCGTCCGAGCAGCTCCTCGCCCACCGCGAGCAGCTCCCCGACCGGGACCGGATCGGGGTGCTGGACGTAGTACGGCCCCGGCTCGGTCGCCGGCGACAGCGCCGCGCCGAGCAGGGCGCCCGCCAGGCTGTCGACGTCGATCAGGGAGTGCTGCGAGGTCCCGCCGTCGAGGGGGCCCGGCAGGGCGGCGAGGAGCCGGACCAGGCCGGGGATCAGCTGCCGGTCGCCGGTGCCGTACACGAGATGAGGTCGCAGGACGGTCCCGCCGGCGTCCATGACGTGCCGGTCGCCCGCCGCCCGGGTGCGGCTGGTGGCCGAGCCCGGGGCGAGCGGCAGGGTGCCGGGTGCGGCGGCCCGGAAGGGGCCGCGGCCGTGGACGGAGGCGGTGCTCAGCGAGACGATCCGGGTCACCCCGGCGGCCGCGGCCGCGTCGACCAGGGCGCGGGTGCCCTCGTCATTGACCGCGCGGGCCAGTTCCGCGTCGCCGCCGATCGTCGAGGCGCAGTGGATCAGGACGTCGGTCCCCGCGCAGGCGCGACGGAGCGAGTCGGGGTCCCGGAGGTCGCCCGGGACGATCTCCGTCCCCGGCGACGAGAGCTCGCCCGGGACGGCCTCCGGTCGACGGACGAGCAGGCGTACGTGCGTGGGTTCCTTCGCCGAAGCCGCCGTCGCCGCCACCCGGGCGCCGATGAATCCGGTCGCGCCGGTGATCAGAATGCGAGGGCTCATCGTTCCGCTCCGGTTCAGCCTGCCAGCCGGCCGTCGAGGCCGACTCCGGCCACCGCGAGTTCCGGGGACGGGGAAGCGAGCGTACACACGAAGACCGGCAGGCCCCTCTGCCGGCCCGTGACCCGGACGACGGTCGTCGAGCGGTCGGTGGTGGGCACGACCTCGGCCTCGATCCAGCAGGGGCTGTCGAGCTCGGCGTAGCGCTCGAAGGAGACGTTCACGGCGGTGGGCAGGAACACTCCGCCGCCGGTCGTCATCATCGCGGCCTGCCGGGCGGCTTCGAGGAGCATCATCCCGGGCGCGTGATCGTTCTGGCGCCGGAAGAGTATGGAGTGGTTGGTGTCGACCCTCAGCCGCCACTGGCCCGCCCGGGCACCCGGGCCGAGGACGACGTCCTGCGGTCGGCGGCGGCCCACCAGGTGCGGAGCGACCCCCTGGACCAGGGGGACGGGCCTGCCGAGCGCCGCCATCCGGTCGCCCCGAATCCGGCGGTAGGCGGCGGCCGAGGTGTATCCGGCGAGGCCGCCGCCGGTGGCGAGCGGGCGTCCGCCCCGGGTGAGCCGCACGATGGTGGGCAGGTTCCTGGCACGGCCGCGGCGGGTGCCCAGGTCGGGGAAGTGGATGTCGACGGTGACGTTCGACGGGAGGCCGTTGACGGCGAGTGCCGCGGGGTCTGCGGTGAAATGGAGGTCCCACATGACGAACTGGTCGTCCACGGGTACCCCCAGTTCCGCATGAGCGACGAGCATGGTGGCCTGGCGTATCGTCTCGGCCACCAGAACGGGGTCGTGCCGGTCGCCTGTCACCGGAGAGAAGAAGGGATGTGAGGCGGGCCAGTGAGCAGAGACGGAGAATCGGTTCTCTCCCCGCTGCGTCCAGCCGGTGGGAAAGATGTCGGCGGGGTCCGCTCGGTGGACGAACTCCCCGGGGACGTGCGTCGTCGCTCCGCGGCAGTTCTGATCCATGGTTCCCCCTCGCGTCCCCGCGCACCCCTGGGCGGCAGACCCGCCCGCCATAGAATACGTACAGCGCGGTTTTCTTTTCAATGCTTCACGTCACACGTCGAGCACAGTCAGCGATACAGCAGGAGGCGCCTTGGCGCAGCAAGCGCGTGCGATCCGAACCCGGCGGGCGATCCTGGAGTCGGCCGCGGCCGTCTTCGCGGAGCGTGGCTACGAGCGCACGACCATCGGGGAGATCTTGGTGCGCGCCGGGGTGACCAAGGGGGCTCTGTACTTCCACTTTGCTTCCAAGGAAGATCTGGCCCTCGGCGTGCTCGACGCCCAGATGCTCGACGAACCCCTGACGCCGCAGCCCGTGAAGCTCCAGGAGCTGGTGGACCAGGGCTTCCTCCTCGCCCACCGGCTGCAGCGTGACGCGCTGGTGCGCGCGAGCGTCGCGCTGGCCCTCGACAGCGGCGCCACCGGGGTCGATCGGGCGGCTCCGTTCAAGGCCTGGATCGACCAGGTCTCGGAGGTCCTGACGGTGGCGAAGGCCCGCGGGGAGCTCCTCGTCCATGTCGACGTGACGGACACGGCCGAGCTGTTCTCGGGCGCCTTCGCGGGCATCCAGACGATGTCCCAGATCCTGTGCGATCGCGAAGATCTCACCCATCGCGTCCTGGTGCTGCTCCGCCATGTGCTGCCGACGATCTGTACGCCGGCCCTGCTGACCACGCTTGAGATGACCGAGGAACGCGCGCGACGACTGGCCGCCGAGTACGACCTGCGGCGGCTCCAGAGGGGAGAAGGAAACCTCGCGGACACTCCTGGTTAGGAAAACCGACCACCCGGTCCCCAGAGCGCCTCGACGCAGATCAGCGTCGGGGCGCTCTGGCATCATGGCACTGAGTGTGTTTTGCTGAGGGTACTCAGTGCCACAAGCGTCTAGGGGAGCTCCACATCATGGGCAAGGACTTCGACCTGTATCGGCCCTCCGAGGAGCACGACATGCTCCGGGAGTCGGTGCGTGCTCTCGCGGAGGCGAAGATCGTGCCGTTCGCCGCCGCGGTGGACGAGGAGGGCCGCTTCCCGCAGGAGGCCCTGGACGCGCTGGTCGCCAACGACCTGCACGCGGTGCACGTCCCCGAGACCTACGGCGGCGCGGGCGCCGACGCCCTGGCCACGGTGATCGTGATCGAGGAGGTCGCCCGCGCGTGCGGCAGCTCCTCCCTGATCCCCGCGGTCAACAAGCTGGGCTCGCTGCCGGTGATCCTGTCCGGCTCCGAGGAGCTCAAGCACAAGTACCTCGGCCCGCTGGCCAAGGGTGACGCGATGTTCTCCTACGCCCTGTCCGAGCCCGACGCGGGCTCCGACGCGGCCGGCATGAAGACCCGCGCGGTCCGCGACGGCGACTTCTGGGTCCTCAACGGCGTCAAGCGCTGGATCACCAACGCCGGCGTCTCGGAGTACTACACGGTGATGGCCGTCACCGACCCCGACAAGCGCTCCAAGGGCATCAGCGCCTTCGTCGTGGAGAAGTCCGACGAGGGCGTGTCCTTCGGCGCCCCGGAGAAGAAGCTCGGCATCAAGGGCTCCCCGACCCGCGAGGTCTACCTCGACAACGTCCGCATCCCCGCCGACCGCATGATCGGCGCCGAGGGCACCGGCTTCGCCACCGCGATGAAGACCCTCGACCACACCCGCATCACCATCGCCGCCCAGGCCATCGGCATCGCCCAGGGCGCCCTCGACTACGCCAAGGGCTACGTCCAGGAACGCAAGCAGTTCGGCAAGCCCATCGCCGACTTCCAGGGCGTCCAGTTCATGCTCGCCGACATGGCCATGAAGCTCGAAGCCGCCCGTCAGCTCACCTACGCCGCCGCCGCCAAGTCCGAGCGCGTGTCCGCCGGAGGCGACAAGGAAGACCTCACCTTCTTCGGTGCCGCCGCCAAGTGCTTCGCCTCCGACGTCGCCATGGAGGTCACCACCGACGCCGTCCAGCTCCTCGGCGGCTACGGCTACACCCGCGACTACCCCGTCGAGCGCATGATGCGCGACGCCAAGATCACCCAGATCTACGAAGGCACCAACCAGGTCCAGCGCATCGTCATGGCCCGCAACCTCCCGTAATCGTCTGTCACTTGAAAGGAGCCAGGCCGTGACCCTGAGGATCGCTGTCTGTGTGAAGTACGTACCCGACGCGACCGGCGACCGCGGTTTCGCCGACGACCTGACCGTCGACCGCGACGAGGTCGACGGCCTGCTGTCGGAGCTCGACGAGTACGCCGTCGAGCAGGCCCTGCGCATCTCGGAGGAGTCCGACGACGCCGAGGTCACCGTCGTGACCGTGGGCCCGGACGACGCCAAGGACGCCCTGCGCAAGGCGCTGTCGATGGGCGCCGACAAGGCCGTCCACGTCAACGACGAGGACATCCACGGCTCCGACGTCATCGCGACCTCCGCGATCCTGGCCAAGGCCCTGGAGAAGACCGGCTTCGACCTGGTCGTCTGCGGCATGGCCTCGACCGACGGCACCATGGGCGTGCTGCCGGCGCTGCTCGCCGAGCGTCTGAGCCTGCCGCAGGTCACCCTGCTCTCGGAGCTCTCCGTCGAGGACGGTGTCGTGAAGGGCCGCCGTGACGGCGACGCCGCCACCGAGCTCCTGGAGGCCCCGCTGCCGGCGATCGCCTCGGTCACCGACCAGTCCGGCGAGGCCCGTTACCCCTCCTTCAAGGGGATCATGGCCGCCAAGAAGAAGCCGGTCCAGGAACTGGACCTGGACGACCTGGACATCGACGCCGACGAGGTGGGACTCGCCGGGGCCTGGACCCTGGTCGACGCCGTGGCCGCCCGCCCGGCCCGTACGCAGGGCACGATCGTCACGGACGAGGGCGACGGCGGCAAGCAGCTCGCCGCCTTCCTCGCCACCCAGAAGTTCATCTGACCCACCGTCAGCCTGACACCCCACAGGAGCAACGAATCATGGCTGAGATCCTGGTTCTCGTGGACCACGCCGACGGTGCGGTCCGCAAGCCGGCCCTCGAACTGCTGACCCTGGCCCGCCGCATCGGCGAGCCCTCGGCGGTCGTGCTCGGCGCCGGCGAGGCCGCGGCCTCGATCGCCGCCACCGCCGGCGAGTACGGCGCGGCGACCGTGTACGTCGCGGACGGCGCCGAGTTCACCGAGCAGCTGGTCGTGCCGAAGGTCGACGCGCTCACCCAGCTCGCCAAGGAGAAGGGGGCCGCCGCCGTCCTGGTGACCTCCTCCGGCGAGGGCAAGGAGATCGCGGCCCGCGTCGCGCTCCGCCTCGGCTCCGGTCTGATCACCGACGCCGTCGAGCTGGAGGCCGGCGAGAACGGCCCGGTCGCCACCCAGTCCGTCTTCGCCGCCTCGTACCAGGTGCGCTCGACGGTCACCCACGGCGTGCCGGTCATCACCGTCAAGCCGAACTCCGCCGCCCCGGAGGCCTCCCCGGCCGCCGGTACGGTCGAGAACGTCACCGTCGCCTTCACCGGCAACGCCGCCAAGGTCGTCGCGCGCACCCCGCGCGTCTCCACCGGCCGCCCCGAGCTGACCGAGTCCGCGATCGTGGTCTCCGGCGGCCGCGGTGTCGGCGCGGCCGAGGGCTTCGCGGTCGTCGAGAAGCTGGCCGACTCGCTCGGCGCGGCCGTCGGTGCCTCCCGCGCCGCCGTGGACGCCGGCTGGTACCCGCACTCCAACCAGGTCGGCCAGACCGGCAAGCAGGTCTCGCCGCAGCTGTACGTCGCGGCGGGCATCTCCGGCGCGATCCAGCACCGGGCGGGCATGCAGACGTCGAAGACGATCGTCGCGGTCAACAAGGACCCCGAGGCCCCGATCTTCGACCTGGTGGACTACGGCGTGGTCGGCGACCTCTTCGAGGTGCTGCCGCAGCTGACGGACGAGATCGGCGCCCGCTGACCCGTCCGCGTCGATGACGCAGAAGGGGCGGGTGGTGGCACTCTGTGCCACCACCCGCCCCTTCTCGTTTCTTCCGAACCGGATCCGGCGGATCAGATCCACCCGTCGAGGGGGACCTCCTCACAGAGCCGGACGACCGGCCTGCGACCGGTCACGCCGACCCCCGAGGAGACCTTGACCCGAACGCCGGGGCGCACCGCGTGCAGCGGCCCGTCGACCCGGCAGCGGACGGTGAAGCCCTCCGACATGTACACCGGCCAGAGGTCGGCATCGGCGGCGGCGAACCCGCGCCGTACGGAGATCACGCCCTCGCCCTCGCTGAGTTCGGGGTTGAGATCGGTCGACCCGCAGGTCGGACAGAGCAGTCGCTGGAATGTCGTGTTGCAGCACCAGCGGCAGCGCTGGAAGTAGAGCTCGGCGTCGGGGCCCGCCTCCTCGGCGGCCTGGACGGCGGTCCCGCTCCTCAGTCCCGTGTGGAACACGATGCCTTCTCCTTGCACTCGGCGGCTCGACCGTGCATGGAGCAAAGATATGGCACTGAGTGCCATCAAATAAAGACCTGAGTTCCCTCAATTAGAGATACTGAGATCCCCTGGGTAGATCACCGGTCCACCGGCGGTTCATCTCAGCTCTCGCCGAGGCTCGATTCCACCTCGCGCACCACGCGCCACATGGGGGTGGACCGCTTGGTGATCACCACGACGACGTCCTCGGTCTCCTCGGCCGGCGCGTCCACGACCGCGTCGGGGCTCCAGGTGGCGCGCACGAACTCCAGGGCGCTGTCGACCTCCGCCAGCGGGTCGCCCTCGCCGCCCGAGCGCAGCCAGTGCCGCAGGGCGTGGTTGTGGGCGGCGACCACGGCCGCCGCGGCCACGTTGGCGCGCAGGGTGCCGTCCCTGCGGTCGGCCCAGCGGGTGCGCAGGTAGTCACCGAGGGTCTTCTCGTACCGCCAGACGACCGAGAGTTCGTACGTGCGCAGTCCGGTCACCTCGCGGGTGAGCCGGTAGCGCTGCACGGAGAAGGTCGGGTTCTCGGCGTACATCCGCATGACGAGCCGGGCGGCGCCACAGACCCGGACCATCGGGTCGTCGGAGTCGGCGCTCGCCGCGAGGAAGCGGGTCATGTCGGCGAGGCACTGCTCGTGGTCGGGGAAGACCACGTCCTCCTTCGACGGGAAGTACCGGAAGAAGGACCGCCGGCCGACGCCCGCGAGGGTGACGATGTCGTCGACCGTGGTCTGCTCGTAGCCCCGCTCCAGAAAGAGCTGGAAGGCCGCGGCGATGAGGGAGTCCCGCATCGCGGGCTTCGTGGAGTTCGTCGACGCTGTTCCCATGGCCCGAACCTAACACCCGGACGACCTCGGCGCGGCACTAGGTGCCGGACAAATCCGGCACCCAGTGCTGCCCAGAGGGTACGGAGGCTCAGCGGGCGCTCGGCCGCCGGGCCGCGGGCACGGTCAGCGGGCGGTCATCCGGAGCGCGCCGTCCATCCGGATCGTCTCGCCGTTGAGGTAGTCGTGCTCGGCGATCATCGTCACCAGGCGGGCGTACTCCTCCGGGCGCGCGAGGCGCTGCGGGAAGGTGACGCTCGCGGCCAGACCGGCCCTGACGTCCTCCCCGAACCCGGCCATCATCGGGGTGTCGACGATGCCGGGGGCGATGGTGACGACCCGGACGCCGAACTGCGCCAGGTCGCGGGCGGCGGTGACGGTCATGCCCGCGACGCCCGCCTTGGACGCGGCGTAGGCGATCTGGCCGACCTGGCCCTCGAAGGCGGCGATGGAGGCGGTGTTGACGACGAGACCGCGCTGTCCGTGCTCGTCGGGCTCCTGCCGGGCGATGGCCTCGGCGGCGAGCCGCATCACGTTGAACGTACCGATCAGGTTGACGTTGACCACGGCCCGGAACAGGTCGAGGTCGTGCGGTCCCTTGCGGCCCAGGATGCGGGCGGAGGGCGCGATGCCCGCGCAGTTCACGGCGAGCCGCAGCTCGGCGCCGTCGGCGTCGATCGCGGCGAGGGCCTCGCGGACCTGCTGCTCGTCGGTGACGTCGGCCGCGAGCAGCCGGACGCCCTCGGGCAGCGGCCCGGCGGCGGCCACGGCCTTGTCCAGGTCGAGTCCGTAGACGGTGGCGCCCCGGGCGGCGAGCGCCTCGGCGGTGGCGGCGCCGAGACCGGAAGCGGCACCGGTGACGAGAGCGGCGGAGCCGGCGATGTCCATGGAACTCCTCGTTCGTGTCGTGCGGGTGCGACCCTGCCGCCGGGTTGGCCGCCGGATCGGGCGCGTGCCCGCGGAGGACCGCGCGGTCCGCGCGATCTGCGCCGCCCACCATAGAACCGCAGGCCGCGCCCCCGGAAGCGGAACCAGGAGGCCCGCCCGGGAGTGCGTCGGTACGACCGATGAGGTGCCGCTTCGGCGGAGCCCGGTCAGAAGGGCCTGGTCGGCAGGTACTTGCCGTCGAGCGTGATGACCGCGCGCTCCCCGCCCTCGGGGTCGGCGACCTTCTTCACGTCCAGCGTGAAGTTGATCGCGGAGATGATGCCGTCCCCGAACTCCTCGTGGACCAGGGCCTTCAGCGTGGTCCCGTACACCTGGAGCATCTCGTGGAAGCGGTAGATCGTCGGGTCCGTCGGGATGCCGCCGTCGATGGAGCCCCGGGTGGGGATCGTCCGCAGCAGGCGCACCGCGTCCTCGTCGAGGCCGAGCAACTCGGCGACGGCCCTCGCGGACGGCTCGGGCAGGGCGTGCTGGCCGAGGACGGCGGCGGTGGTGAAGGCGACGGAGAGACCGGCGGCGTCGGCGATCTGCCGCCAGCTCAGGTCCTTGACGGTCTTGGCCTCGACGGCGGCGACGGCGAGCGCGCGACGGGCGGTGGGGTCGAACTGGGCGTGCACCATGAGAGGTACGTCCTTTCAAGGAGGGGTGTGGGGGTTTTCGAGGGGGTGCGGGGGGCTCAGGGGGGGGTGGGCGGACTCAGGCGGCGTGGGGGGCGGTCCCGGGCAGCTCCTCGACGGTGCCGTCGGCGATGTCGAAGACCCAGCCGTGCAGCCGTACGTCCCCCTCGGCGAGGGCGCGGGCCACCGAGGGATGGGTGGCCAGGTTCGCCAGCTGCGCGGCGACGTTCTCCCGCACGAGGGCGGCCACGTCCCCCGCCCGGCCGGCGGCGGCGGTACGGGCCAGCGAGGCGTCGGCGTGCCGCAGCCAGGCGGCCACGGCGGGCGCGCCGCTGAGGTCGCGATCCTCGGCGAGCGCGGTCATGGCACCGCAGGCGGAGTGCCCGCAGACGATGACGTCCCGTACGCCGAGGACGGTGACGGCGTACTCGACCCCGGCGGCCACCCCGTCGGTGCCCGGGGTGTGGGCGGGGACGAGGTTTCCGGCGGTGCGGATGACGAAGAGTTCACCGGGGTCGGTCTGGGTGATGAGTTCGGGGACGACCCGGGCGTCCGAGCAGCCGATGAACAGCGTCCCGGGCCGGTGGGCGGTGGCGAGGCGGGCGAAGAGGCCGGCCTTGGCAGGGAAGACCTCCCGCTGGAAGCGGGCGATTCCCTCGGCGAGATGAGGCATGTCTTCACCCTGCACGACCAGGGTGTATAGCGTCCAAGACCTAGTATCGATCTCTGCCATAGATGGCATCTATATCGGGCTCTACACTCGATGCCATGCAGCCGGAACTCCGTCATCTCCGCTATCTGCTCGCCGTCGCCGAGCACGCCAACTTCACCCGGGCCGCCGAGGAGCTCCGGATCGCCCAGCCCACGCTCTCCCAGCAGATCAAGCAGCTGGAGAAGGCCCTCGGGGTGCTGCTCCTGGACCGCGGCGGCCGCACCGTGCGCCTCACCGACGCCGGGGAGGCCTACGCGGGCTACGCCCGGCGCGCGCTCCAGGACCTGGCGGCGGGCGAGCGGGCGGTGCTCGACGTGCACGACCTCGCCCGTGGCCGGCTCCGGCTCGCCGCGACCCCCACCTTCACGTACCTCACGGGCCCGCTGGTCGCCGCCTTCCACACACGGCACCCGGGCATCACCGTGGAGGTGCGGGAGTCGACCCAGGACCGCATCGAGGCCGACCTCCTCGCCGACCGCCTCGATCTCGGGATCGCCTTCCAGAGCGACCATCTGACGGGCATCGAGGACACCGCGCTCTTCACCGAGACCCTCGGCCTCGTCGTGGGCCCCGGCCACCCCTTCGCCGGCCGGACGGAGCCCGTACCGGCCGAGGAGCTGAACCATCATCACCTCGCCCTGCTCAGCCAGGACTTCGCCACCCGTCGGCACGTCGACGCGTACGTCTCCGAGCACGGCCTCCGGCCACGGATCGCGGTGGAGGCCAACGCCGTCAGCGCGCTCACCGAGATCGTCCGCCGCACCACCCTGGCCACCGTGCTGCCCGACGCCGTCACCCGGGACCACCCGCACCTGACCCCCGTCCCGCTCTCCCCCGCCCTGCCGCCCCGGGGCGTCACCCTGCTCCGGCGCGCGGCCGACTACCGGAGCGCGGCCACGCGCGCGTTCACCGAGATGGCGGCGCGGTGGGAGGAGGGCGGGGGAAGCGCCCTGCCCCCGAAAGGCCAGGGGGGTCAACCGATCGGATGACCCCGGGGTCGACCGTTGCGGGCGCCGGAGGCAGCCGGGACGACGACCGGCGGCGCGGGGGGACGGCCCCAGGATGGAAGGGAAGCGGGCCACGGAGCACCGACGGCCCCCGCAGTCCACCGAGTTCACTGGAGCAGACCCCATGAAGCACGTGAAGAAGACCTCGCGGACCCGTGTCGTGACCGGTGGCGCGATCGTCGCCGCGCTCGCCCTCGGTGGCTTCGGTGCCTACTCGGCCAACGCCACCAGCGAGAACACGGCCGCCGCCCCCGCCGCCGCGGTCGCCAAGGCGGACGCCAAGAACAAGAACACCACCCGCTCCACGCACCTGACGATCGAGGCCGCCACCAAGGCCGCGCAGGCGACCCTCGACGCCGCCGAGAAGGAGAACCAGCGCGTCTCCGTCGCCGTCGTCGACCGCAACGGCAACACCATCGTCACCCTCCGCGGCGACGGTGCGGGCCCGCAGTCCTACGAGTCGGCCGAGAAGAAGGCGTACACCGCCGTCTCCTGGAACGCCCCGACCTCCGTCCTCGCCGGCCGCCTCGCCCAGGCCCCGAACCTGAAGGACATCCCCGGCACCCTCTTCCTCGCCGGTGGCGCCCCGGTGACCGCCAAGGGCGCGCCCATCGCGGGCATCGGTGTCGCCGGCGCCCCCTCGGGCGACCTCGACGAGAAGTTCGCCCAGGCCGGCGTCGCCGCCCTCGGCAAGTAACCGACACCCCGCCCGCGCCCGAGGAGCACCGCCATGAACGCGATCGACGACACCCTCCTGGCGGCCGCCGCGCACGGTGACACCGTCGCCGTCCGCGCGGCCCTCGCCGCGGGCGCCCGGGTCGACGCCCGCGACCACCGCCGCCGCACCCCGCTGCTCCGGGCCGCCCGGCGCGACCACGTCGCCACCGCGCGCGTGCTCCTCGCCGCGGGCGCGGACCCGAACGCCCAGGACGACCGGTGCGACAGCCCCTGGCTGGTCACCGGCGTCACGGGCAGCGTCGCGATGATGCGGACCCTGCTCCCCGCGGGCCCGGACCTGAGGCTCACCGACCGCTACGGCGGTACGGCCCTGATCCCGGCGGCGGAACGGGGTCACGTGGCCTACGTCCGCGCCGTGCTCCACGAGACGGCCGTCGACGTCGACCACGTCAACCGGCTGGGCTGGACGGCCCTCCTGGAGGCCGTGATCCTCGGCACGGGCGGACGTGACCACCAGGACGTCGTCGCCCTCCTGCTTGTGGCGGGCGCCGATCCCGAACTCCCGGACCCGCACGGCGACACGGCCCTCGATCACGCGGTCCGCCACGGCCTGACGGAGATCGCGACCCTCCTGAGACATCAACACCTGTGCGGTGCGGGGCAGTTCTGAAAGACTGAGCGTTCTGATGCTGAGGCCGAGGGGGGCTTGGGCTGTGGACGTCGCGATCCTGATCTGGGTGGTGGGCGCGCTCCTGGCGGCGGGTCTGGCCGCCCTGTGCGTGCAGGTCGTCCGCGAGGGGGCGGCGGTCGTCTTGGAGCGCAACGGGCGATTCACCCGTGTGCTGAGCCCCGGAGTCAATGTGGTGTTCCCGCCCTTCGACCGGATCCGGAACCGGGTCGACCTGCGCGAACAGGTCGCCGAGTTCCCGCCGCAACCGGTGATCACCCAGGACAACCTGGTCGTCAACATCGACACGGTCGTCTATCACCGGGTGACCGACGTGAGGGCGGCGACGTACGAGGTCGCCGACTACATCCAGGCGATCGAGCAGCTCACCGTCACCACCCTGCGCGCCGTCGTCGGTGGCATGGACCTGGAGCGGGCCCTGACCTCCCGGGAGGAGATCAACGCGGCCCTGCGCGGCGTCCTGGACGAGGCCACCGGCGGGTGGGGCGTCCGCGTCAACCGCGTCGAGCTCAAGGCGATCGAGCCGCCGACCTCCATCCAGGACTCGATGGAGAAGCAGATGCGGGCCGAGCGCGACAAGCGCGCCGCGATCCTCTACGCCGAGGGCGCCCGCCACGCCGCGATCCTCACCGCCGAGGGCGAGAAGCAGTCCGCGATCCTGCGCGCCGAGGCCGAGGCGAAGGCGGCGAGCATCCACCGGCGCGCGGAGGCGGACGACGCCCGGCTGCTGGCGGCATCGTCGCCCGCCCGGTCGCCGCACCCGCCCGCGCAGCGGCCGGCCCCGCTCACGCACGAGCCGCTGCGCGCGGACGACCCGCGCCAGGTGGGCCGGTACCGGCTGACGGCCCGGCTGGGTGAGGGCGGCATGGGCACCGTCTACCTCGGCCGGTCCCCCGGGGCCCGGCAGGTCGCCGTGAAGGTCGTCCGGGAGGAACTCGTCGGCGATCCGACGTTCCGTCGCCGGTTCGCACGGGAGGTCGACGCCGCGCGCAGGGTCAGCGGTTTCCACACCGCGCCGGTCGTCGACGCGGGCCCCGAGGACGCACGGCCCTGGCTCGTCACGGAGTACATCCCGGGCCCCTCCCTCCAGGAGGTGCTGGATGTCCACGGCCCCCTGCCCACGGCCACCCTGCGGGCGCTGGCCCTCGGTGTGGCCGAGGCTCTGGAGGCCATCCACGCGTGCGGCATCGTCCACCGTGACCTCAAGCCCGGCAACATCCTCATCGCGGCCGAGGGCCCACGCGTGATCGACTTCGGCATCGCGCGCGGCGCGGACGCGACCGCGCTCACGGGCACCCACTTCGTCATCGGCACCCGGGGGTTCCTCGCTCCCGAGCAGATGGCGGGCGGTCCGCTGACCGCCGCCGTCGACACCTACGCGTTCGGCATGGTGCTGTGCCATGCGGGCGGCGCGGCCTCGGCCGCCGGAGGCACGGTCCTCGACGGCGCTTCACGGCTCCTGCCTGCCGACCTCGCCGCCGTCGCGACGGCATGCCTCAGCCATGATCCGGCGGGCCGGCCGTCCCCCACCGAGATTCTGCGCAGGATCGGCGGTACCGACGGCGAGGGTCCGGAGGACTGGCTGCCCCCTGCCCTGCGCACGCTGGTCGGCCTCCACCAGGCGTCCACCGTGACCGCCGCGCCCCCGGAGTGAGCGCGGCGGGCCACCGTCACGGCTGGGCGAGCCCCCGGCTGATGACCAGGCGCTGGATCTGGTTGGTGCCCTCGAAGATCTGGGTGATCTTCGCTTCGCGCATGTAGCGCTCGACCGGGAAGTCGCGGGTGTAGCCGTAGCCGCCGAGGACCTGGACGGCGTCCGTCGTGACCTTCATGGCCGTGTCCGTGGCGATGAGCTTGGCCGCGCTGGCCTGGCGGCTGAAGGGGCGGCCGAGGTCGCGGCGGCGGGCCGCGTCCAGGTAGGTGGCGCGGGCCGCGTCGACGGCGGCGGCCATGTCGGCAAGGAGGAAGCCGAGACCCTGGTGGTCGATGATCCGGCGGCCGAAGGTGGTGCGCTCGTTGGCGTACGCCACGGCGGCGTCGAGGGCGGCCTGGGCGAGGCCGGTGGCGCAGGCGGCGATGCCGAGGCGGCCGCTGTCGAGCGCGCTGAAGGCGATCTGGAGGCCCTGGCCCTCGTCCCCGACGAGCCGGTCGGCCTCGAGGAGCGCGCCGTCCCAGTAGGCGGAGGTGGTGGGGACGGCCTGGAGGCCCATCTTCCGCTCGGGGGCGCCGAAGCTGAGTCCTTCGGTGGCGCCGGGGGCGAGGAAGCAGGAGATGCCGTGGCTGCCGGGCGCGGTCCGGGCGAAGAGGGCGTAGAAGTCGGCCTTGCCGCCGTGGGTGATCCACGCCTTGGTGCCGGTGATCCGGTACCCGCTGCCGTCGTCCTGCCGCTCGGCCTTGCAGGCGAGGGCGGCCGCGTCCGAGCCGGCCTGCGGCTCGGAGAGGCTGTAGCCGCCGATGGTGCGGCCCTCCAGCATCTCGGGCAGCCACCGCTCCTTCTGCTCGGCGGTGCCGAAGGTGTGGAGCGGGTGACAGGCAAGGGTGTGGACGCTGGTGGCGACGGCGACGGCCGCCCAGCGCGCGGCCAGCTCCTCCAGGACCTGCAGGTAGACCTCGTACGGCTGGCCGCCGCCGCCGTACTCCTCCGGGTACGGCAGGCCGAGGAGCCCGGCCTCGCCGAGGGTCGTGAAGAGTCCTTCGGGATAGGTCTCGGCGGCCTCGTACTCGTCCACCCGCGGAGAGAGCTCCTTGTCGGCGATCTCCCGGGTGAGGGCGATGAGGTCCGCTGCCTCGGGGGTGGGAAGCAGGCGGTCGACATCCATGGCGTCTCCATCGGCGCGCAAAGTGGTACTGAAGCAGGTACTACAGTACCGGTTAGCGTAGCGCAGAAGGATGCGGCCGTAACCCCCCGGAACGTCGGCCTGGAATACTGGCCGGGTGATCGAGACCTCAGCCGCCGACGCCCCGAAGCTGACGGGCCGCGGCGCGGCGCGCCGCGCCGCCCTCTTCGAGGAGCTCGTCGCCCTCCTCGTCGGCGAGGGCTTCGCCCGGCTGACGCTCGACGATCTCGCCGCCCGCCTCCGCTGCTCGAAGCGGACCCTGTACGGCCTGGCCGGCAGCAAGGAGCAGCTGGTCCGGGCGGCGGTCGTGCACTTCTTCCGGCGCGCCACGGCCCGGGTCGAGGCGGTCCTCGCCGCCGCGACCGATCCCGCCGAGCGGCTCGCCGCCTATCTGCGGGCGGTTTCGGCCGAGCTGGCGCCGGTCTCTCCGCAGTTCTTCGACGACGTGGCCGCGTTCGAACCGGCGGCCGAGGTGTACGAGCGGAACACGCGCGCGGCGGCCGGCCGGGTCCAGCAGCTCATCGAGGAGGGCGTCCGCGCGGGCGTCTTCCGCGAGGTGCACGTGACCTTCGCGGCCGACGTCATCTCCTCGGTGATGGTGCGCATCCAGCGCCGCCAGGTGGCCGCGGCGACCGGCCTCGCCGACGCCGAGGCGTACGAACAGCTGGCCGAGCTGCTCCTCAGCGGTCTGCGCAGGGCCTGAGGTCCCCCCACGGTACGAATGGCCGGTTTCCGTCCCCGCGTACAGTCACTCCACGCAGCTGATCCACTACTGTATGCCGCGCCGTTGACCACCCCTCTTCCAGGGAGACCTCCGCGTGGAGCGCAGCCGTACCGCCTTCAGGATCCGTGCCGTCCTCGCCACCTTGGGCGTCACCGCCGCCCTCACCGCCGCCCCGGCGGCGCAGGCCGCACCGGCCGAGAAGCCCGTCGCCGCGCCCCCCGCCCAGTGCACCGGGGAGTTCCAGGGCGACAAGCGGCTCGGCCCGAAGTTCCTGCCGAAGAAGTGGCAGGAGCCGGTGGGTCCGCTGCTCAACCGCTACCACCGGACCGGCAAGCTCTCCTCCGCCGACTTCCTCAAGAAGTACTGGGAGGGTCCGGCCGACACCGGCAGCTGGAAGTACCCGCCGAACGACGGCTTCGGCGAGGTCAACGGCACCGTCGACAAGGCGCCGGAGCTGCTCCAGGAGGGCGAGCGCCTGGACCGCTTCGGCTCGGAGTTCGGCTCCTACCTGGCCCCGGCCGGTGACGCCTACGCCAAGCGCGCGCTGCCCCCGCAGAACCTCAACACCCGGGACGCGGCCTTCCCCTGCGACTACCACCTGTACGAGGTGACGCGGGCGTTCGTGGTCTGGGAGGGCTCCATCGCACCCTGGTTCGAGCAGCCGGGCGGCGGCCGCCAGATCAAGCTGGACCCGGCGTTCCTGAACCCGGGCGAGGGCCAGCGCCTCAGCGTCAAGTGGCTGCTCGACAACGGCTATCTGGCCCCCGTCCCCGCGTGACGGACCGCGCAGACCGCACCGGCGGCACCGACCGCCGGGCGCTGGAACGGGCGCTCCGGGAGGCCGGAGTGCCCGAGACGTACTACTGGATCGAGGGCGTCCACGAACCGGCGCCCACCCCGCCCGACTTCGTCTATCTGCGGACGGAACCGGGCGGTGGCGGCTGGGAGACCGGGGTGTACGAGCGGGGCGCGTACGAGCCGGTCGCCACGCACTCCACGGAGGCGGAGGCCTGCGACCACCTCCGGACGCTGCTGGGCGGGTAACGTGCGGTGGGCGCGGACAAAGTCCGCGTACCGCCGCCCGCTCGCGCTCACAGCCCTCGCCCGGGTGTCGGCGTGGACGCGGACGAAGCCTCCCGCGTTCAGGTCCTGAAGCCCTCCCCGGCTTATTTCAGGATGTGAGTTAAACCTCAAGAGAAGAACGCGCCGAGGGTCCCGCAGAGGTATGTTGCGCTCAGGACTACTTCACCTGGGGGCACAAGTGACCATGCGGAACGGCCGCACCGTGCGTGACCTACGACGCGAGAACCGCACCGCCGTCCTTCAACGCCTCTACTTCGACGGGCCGCTGAGCCGCTTCTCGCTCGGCCCCGCGACCGGTCTCAGCTCCGGCTCCATCAGCAACGTGGTCGCCGAGCTCGTCGCGGAGGGCCTGGTCGAGGAGGCGGGCAGCGTCGACTCGGCCGGCGGGCGCCCCCGTACGCTGCTCCGGATCACCCCGGGCAGCGGCTTCATGATCGGCGTCGACGTCGGCGAGACCCGGGTCAGGATCGAGCTGTTCGACCTCACTCTCACCGAACTCGCGCGCACCGAACGGCCGTTGGCCATCGACAGCCCGAACCCCCACGACCGGTACGAGGTCGGGGTCGTCGTCGGACACCTCCGGGAGGGCATCGCGGAGGTGCTGCGGATCGCGGACGTGCCCGCCGAGCGGCTGCTCGGGGTCGGCGTGGGCGTGCCCGGCATCGTGGCGCACACCGCCGAGGACGGGGCGGTCGTGCACGGCCAGACGATCGGCTGGGACGCGGTCCCCCTGGAGCGACTCCTGCGCGAGAGCGTGGCCCTGCCGGCCACCGTGCCGTACTGGATCGACAACGGCGCCAAGACCCTCGGCCAGGCCGAGATGTGGTTCGGCGCCGGCCGGGGCGCGCGCAGCGCCGTGGTGGTCCTCTTCGGCTCGGGCGTCGGCGCGTGCGTGGTCACGGACCCGATGGGGCCGGGCCGGGCGATCGAGTGGGGTCATCTGACGGTACGGGTCCGGGGGCGCCGCTGCCGCTGCGGCGCCCAGGGCTGCCTGGAGGCGTACGCGGGAGCCGAAGCCCTCCTGGAGCGGTGGCGGGAGGCAGGAGGTCGGCCTCCGGCGGGCGCGGACGAGGAGACGGCGCTGGCGGCGATGCTGGCGGCGGCGTACCCGGCGGAGGCGGAGCCCGACGCCACCGCGGTCGCCGTCCTGGAGGAGACCGCCGAGTACCTGGGCGCCGGATTCGCCGACCTCATCAACCTCTTCCAGCCCGAGCGCATCCTGGTCGGCGGCTGGGCGGGACTCCAGCTCGGCGCCCGCTTCCTGGAGACGGTCAAGGGGTACGCGAGCGAGTACGCGCTCACGTACCCGGCGGCCCGGGTCGGCATCGACATGGGCACGCTCGGCCCCGACGCGGTCACGGTCGGCGCGGCGATCCTGCCGCTCGCGGACTTCTTCGGCCGGGGCGGACGGCGGGCCGAGGCGGAGACCGCCGAGGAGCAGCCGGCCTGGGCGTCGACCGTGCGGGAGAGGGCGGCGCACTGAGCGTGCGCCGCCCATCCCCGCATCCGGCGGCGCCGGACGCGGGGAACGACTTGTCGCCGCCGAGGTCCGCCGGTGGCCGAGCAGCGGGTGGCCATCGGCCGGTTCAGGAGCCGGCCGATGCCGTACTCGACCGGCTTCAGGCGACGGAACCTATGCGCCCCGCCGGTTCGCGGGGGCCGTCGTGGTGGATCGGGGTGTGGGCGCCCGTGAGGGAGAGGCCCGTGCCGCCGCGGCGGTTGGCGACGATTTCCGCGCCGATCGACAGGGCGGTCTCCTCGGGCGTACGGGCCCCGAGGTCGAGGCCGATCGGGGAGCGCAGGCGGGCGAGTTCGATTTCGGTGACGCCGACCTCGCGGAGGCGCTTGTTGCGGTCCTCGTGGGTGCGGCGGGAGCCCATCGCGCCGACGTAGGCGACGGGAAGCTTGAGGGCGCCCCGGAGGAGGGGCACGTCGAACTTGGCGTCGTGGGTCAGGACGCAGAGCACCGTACGGCCGTCCACCTCCGTGGACTCCAGGTAGCGGTGGGGCCATTCGACGACGATCTCGTCGGCCTCGGGGAAGCGGGCCGGCGTCGCGAAGACGGGCCGCGCGTCACACACGGTGACGTGGTAGCCGAGGAACTTGCCGACCCGGACCAGGGCGGCCGCGAAGTCGATGGCACCGAAGACGATCATGCGGGGCGCGGGGACGGAGGACTCGACGAGCAGCGTCAGCGGCTGTCCGCAGCGACTGCCGTCCTCGCCGATCTCCACCGTGCCGGTGCGGCCCGCGTCGAGCATCGCGCGGGCCTCGCCCGCCGCCGTGCGGTCCAGCTCCGGGTGGCCGCCGAGCTTGCCCTCGTACGAGCCGTCGGGGCGGACCAGCAGGGCCCGGCCCATGAGGTCCTCGGGGCCGGAGACGATCCGGGCCAGGGCTGCCGCCTCCCCCGTGACGGCGGCGGCCAGGGCGGCGGGGAAGACCCCGCCGCGGACCGGGGTGACGAGTATGTCGATGATGCCGCCGCAGGTCAGACCTACCGCGAAGGCGTCCTCGTCGCTGTAGCCGAAGCGCTCGACGACGGTCTTCCCGTCTTCGAGGGCCTGCTGGCAGAGGTCGTATACGGCACCCTCCACACACCCGCCGGAGACCGAGCCGATCGCCGTGCCTTCGCTGTCGACGGCGAGCGCGGCGCCCGGCTGCCGGGGCGCGCTCCCGCCGACCGCCACGACGGTGGCGACGGCGAACTCGCGTCCCTGCTCGACCCACCGGTGCAGCTCTTCGGCGATGTCCAGCATCTCGAACTCCTCGATATGTGTGTGGAGGGCGACGGTAAGGGCGTCAGTTGACGCCCAGCCAGCTCTCGAGCGGATGGATCGCGAAGAACACGATGAAGATCGCGGTCAGGCCCCACATGAAGGCGCCCACTTCGCGTGCCTTGCCCTGCGCCGTCTTGATGACGGTGTAGGAGATGACGCCGGCCGCGACACCCGTGGTGATGGTGTACGTGAAGGGCATCAGGACCACGGTGAGGAACACCGGGATCGCGACGGAGCGGTCGCTCCAGTCGACGTGCTTGGCGTTCTGCATCATCATCGCGCCGATGACGACCAGCGCGGCGGAGGCCACCTCGGCCGGGACGATCGCGGTGATCGGGGTGAAGAAGAGGCAGGCCGCGAAGAACGCGCCGGTGACGACGGAGGACAGACCCGTACGGGCACCCTCGCCGACGCCGGTGGCCGACTCGACGAACACGGTCTGGCCGGAGCCGCCGACGCCGCCGCCGATGATGCCGCCCGCGCCGTCGATGAACAGCGCCTTGGAGAGGCCGGGCATCCGGCCCTGGGAGTCGGCGAGCTTGGCCTCGGAGCCGACACCGATGATCGTGGCCATGGCGTCGAAGAAGCCGGCGAGCACCAGGGTGAAGATGATCATGGTGATCGTGATGTAACCGACGTCACCCCAGCCGCTGAAGGACACTTCGCCGATGAGCGAGAAGTCCGGCGTGGAGACCGCGCTGCCGTTGAGCTCCGGCGGGCCGGCGAACCAGGCCTTGGCGGGCAGGTCGCCGACGGCGTTGACGACGGCGGCGATGATCGTGCCGGCCACGATGCCGATGAGGATCGCGCCGGGCACGTTGCGGGCCTGGAGCGCGAAGATCAGCAGCAGGGTGAAGGCGAAGATGAGGACCGGCCAGCCGGCCAGCTCACCGGCCGGGCCGAGGACGACCGGGCCACCACCGGGAGAGGGGTTCTCGTGGACGAAGCCCGCCTTGACGAAGCCGATCAGTGCGATGAAGAGACCGATGCCGATGGTGATCGCGTGCTTGATCGCCAGCGGGATCGCGTTCATGATCATCTCACGGAGGCCGGTGACCACCAGGAGACAGATCACCACACCGTAGGCCACACACATGGCCATGGCCTGCGGCCAGGTCATGACGGCGATGACCTGCGAGGACAGCACGCCGGAGACGCTGAGACCGGCCGCCAGGGCGAGCGGGACCTTGCCCCAGAAGCCCATCAGCAGGGTGGTCACGGCGGCGGCGAGCGCGGTCGCGGTGATGAGTGCGGGCTGGCTGAGGACGTTGCCGTCCACATCCTTGCCGCCGAGGATCAGGGGGTTGAGCAGGAGAATGTACGCCATCGCCATGAAGGTGGTGACGCCGCCGCGGATCTCCGTCGCGACGGTGGATCCTCTCTCCGAGATGTGAAAGTACCGGTCGAGCCAAGAGCGGCCGGCGGGGACGTTCGAGCCGGAGCCCGCGTCCTCCGAAGCGGTCTTGGGCTCCACAGACGACTGGGTCATGGGGCCTACTCCCAAGGTTCAAAGGGGCACCCGCGGCAGACTTCGAAGGACTTCTGATCTGGTGAAGAATGCGGGATTTGGGATGATGCGTGGGCTGCACGACCCGGGGGACGGCCCGAGGCGAACGGAATGGATCGGCACTGCGGTACTGCGGGGTACTGCTGGTACTTCTGGTTTTGCGCGGTACTGCTGATGTTGCTGTTACTGCTGGGTGGTGCTGGTACTGCTGGGGTTACTCCGGGCGGTACGGGCGGGGAAGTGTGACGTTCCTGGGGAGGCACGGACCGCCCGGAGAGTCCTACAGGGTGCCGGTGAGCGCCTCGGGGCGGACCGGCGTCTTGTTGAGCTCCAGGCCCGTCGCGGCCCGGATCGCCGCGAGGACGGCCGGGGTGGACGACAGGGTCGGGGCCTCGCCGATGCCCCGTACGCCGTACGGCGCGTTGGGGTCGGCCAGTTCGAGGTAGTCGACCGGGATGGTCGGCGTGTCGAGGATGGTCGGAATCAGGTAGTCCGTGAAGGAGGGGTTGCGCACCTTCGCGGTCTTCGGGTCGACGATGATCTCCTCCATCACCGCGACGCCCAGGCCCTGGGTGGTGCCACCCTGGATCTGGCCGACGACGGAGAGCGGGTTGAGCGCCTTGCCGACGTCCTGGGCACAGGCCAGTTCGATGACCTTGACCAGGCCGAGCTCGGTGTCGACCTCCACCACCGCGCGGTGCGCGGCGAAGGCGTACTGGACGTGACCGTCGCCCTGGCCGGTGACGAGGTCGAAGGCCTGGGTGGGGCGGTGCCGCCACTCCTCCTCGACCTCCACGGCCTGGCCCTCCAGGACGTCCGCGATGGTGGCGAGGGCCTCGCCGCCGTCGGTGACGACCTTGCCGCCCTCCAGGAGGAGTTCGGCGTTGGCCCACGCCGGGTGGTACGAGCCGAACTTGCGCCGGCCGATCTCCAGGACCTTCTCGCGGACGATCCCGCAGGAGTTCTTGATGGCGCCGCCGGTCATGTACGTCTGACGGCCCGCGGAGGTCGAACCGGCCGAGCCCACCTGGGTGTCCGCGGGGTGGATGGTGACCTGCTGGACGCCGAGCTCGGTGCGGGCGATCTGCGCGTGGATGGTGACACCGCCCTGGCCGACCTCCGCCATCGCGGTGTGGACCGTGGCGACGGCCTCGCCGTTGATGACCTCCATGCGGATCTTGGCGGTCGAGTAGTCGTCGAAGCCCTCGGAGAAGCCGACGTTCTTGATGCCGACGGCGTAGCCGACGCCCCGCACCACGCTCTCACCGTGCGTGGTGTTGGACAGGCCGCCCGGCAGCGCGCGGACGTCCGCGCCCTCGCCGGCGGTCTCCCACTGGCGCTCCGGCGGCAGCGGGCGGGCCTTGACCCGGCGCAGGAGTTCGGCGACCGGGGCCGGCGAGTCCACGACCTGGCCGGTCGGCATGATCGTGCCCTGCTCCATGGCGTTGAGCTGGCGCAGTTCCACCGGGTCCATGCCCAGCTTCGCCGCGAGCTTGTCCATCTGGGCCTCGTACGCGAAGCAGGCCTGGACCGCGCCGAAGCCGCGCATCGCGCCGCAGGGCGGGTTGTTGGTGTAGAGGCCGATCGCCTCGATCTCGACGTCCTCGATGACGTACGGACCGACCGAGAGGGACGAGGCGTTGCCGACGACCGAGGCCGTGGACGAGGCGTAGGCGCCGCCGTCGAGCACGATCTTGCACTTCATGTGCGTGAGCTTGCCGTCCTTGGTGGCGCCGTGCTCGTACCAGAGCTTCGCCGGGTGCCGGTGGACGTGCCCGAAGAAGGACTCGTAGCGGTTGTAGACCATCTTGACCGGCTTGCCGGTGCGCAGCGCGAGGATGGACGCGAGGATCTGCATCGAGATGTCCTCGCGGCCGCCGAACGCGCCGCCGACGCCGGACATCGTCATCCGGACCTTCTCCTCGGGCAGGCCGAGGCAGGGGGCGATCTGCTTGAGGTCCGAGTGCAGCCACTGGGTGGCGACGTACAGGTCGACGCCGCCGTCCTCGGCCGGCACGGCGAGGCCGGACTCCGGGCCGAGGAAGGCCTGGTCCTGCATGCCGAAGGTGTACTCGCCGCTGACGATGACGTCGGCCCGCTTGGCGGCCTCGGTCGCGTTGCCGCGGATGATCGGCTGGCGGTGCACGATGTTCATGTGCGGGACGTGACCGGAGTGGTGGTCGTCGCGGTTCTCGTGGACCAGGATCGCGTCCGGAGCGGTGGCCGAGGCCTCGTCCGTGATGACCGGGAGCTCCCGGTACTCGATCTTGATCTTCGCGGCGGCGCGGCGGGCGGTCTCCGGGTGGTCGGCGGCCACGAGGGCGACCGGCTCACCGTGGTGACGGACCTTGCCGTAGGCGAGGACCGGGGTGTCCTGGAACTCCATGCCGTAGTTCTTCGCGGCCGGCAGGTCCTCGTGGGTCAGGACGGCGTAGACGCCGTCCATCGTGAGGGCCTCGGTGGTGTCGATGGACAGGATCTCGGCGTGCGCGACCGTGGACCGCAGGATCTGGCCCCACAGCATGTCCTCGTGCCACATGTCCGAGGAGTACGCGAACTCGCCGGTGACCTTGAGGGTGCCGTCCGGGCGGAGCGTGGACTCGCCGATGCCGCCCTTGACGTGGTTCTGCGTGACGTCGGTGGGCGTGCCCACCGGAACGGTGCGTGTGTTCTGAGTCATCGTCAGACCGCCTCTCCCTGACGCTCCTGGCGAGCGGCCGCGAGGCGGACCGCGTCGAGGATCTTCTCGTAACCGGTGCAGCGGCAGAGGTTGCCGGAGAGCGCCTCGCGGATGTCCGCGTCCGTCGGGGACGGGTTGCGCTCCAGCATCTCGTCGGCCGCGACCAGCAGACCGGGGGTGCAGAAGCCGCACTGCACGGCGCCGGCGTCGATGAACGCCTGCTGGATCGGGGACAGTTCGACGCCCTCGCCGGTCTGCGAGTCCTGACCCGGCTTGGCTTCCCACCTCTTGGCGGCGTCGAGCGAGGTGCCGCAGGTGCCGGTGGCACAACCGGCGTGCTCCGCGCGGTCCTTGGCGAACTCGGCGAGACCTTCGACGGTGACCACGTCGCGGCCCTCGACCTGACCGGCGGCGACGAGACAGGAACAGACCGGCACTCCGTCGAGGCGGACCGTGCAGGAACCGCACTCGCCCTGCTCGCAGGCGTTCTTGGAGCCGGGGAGCCCCATCCGCTCACGCAGGACGTAGAGGAGGGACTCGCCCTCCCAGACGTCGTCGGCTTCCTGCGGACGTCCGTTGACCGTGAAATTGACGCGCATGGTTATGCAGCTCCCTCAAGCGTGCGGCCGATGCCGCGGTACTGCTCCCAGGTCCAGCCGAGCTGGCGGCGGGCCATGATGCCGACGGCGTGACGGCGGTACTTGGCGGTGCCTCGGACATCGTCGATCGGGTTGGCGGCGCCCGAGCAGAGGTCGGCGAACTGCTTCGCGATCGACGGGGTGATGATCTTGCCGTTGTCCCAGAAGCCGCCCTCCTCCAGAGCCGCGTTCAGGAAGGCCTCGGCCTCCTTGGCGCGGATCGGGGTCGGCGCGGCGGAACCGATGCCGGTACGCACCGTCCGGGTCTCCGGGTGCAGGGCCAGGCCGAAGGCGCAGACGGCGATGACCATCGCGTTGCGGGTGCCGACCTTGGAGTACTGCTGGGGGCCGTCCGCCTTCTTGATGTGGACGGTCTTGATGAGCTCGTCGGGCTGGAGCGCGTTGCGCTTCACGCCCGTGTAGAACTCGTCGATGGGGATGAACCGGGTGCCGCGTACGGACTCGACCTCGACCTCGGCGCCCGCGGCGAGCAGGGCCGGGTGGGCGTCGCCGGCGGGCGACGCGGTACCGAGGTTGCCGCCGACGCCGCCGCGGTTACGGATCTGCGGGGAGGCGACCGTGTGCGAGGCGAGTGCGAGACCGGGCAGCTCGGCCCGCAGGTTCTCCATGATCTGGGTGTACGGAACGGCGGCGCCGAGGCGGACGTTCTCCTCGCCGACCTCCCACTCGCGCAGAAGCTCGATGCGGTTCAGGTCCAGGAGGTACTCGGGCCGCCGGTGGTCGAAATTGATCTCGACCATGACGTCCGTGCCACCCGAAAGGGGCACGGCCGTGGGGTGCTCTGCCTTGGCGGCGAGCGCCTCCTCCCAGCTGGCGGGGCGAAGGAAGTCCATGGTGGCTCTCTTCTAGTGATTCTTGCGATCGGGGGTCGTGCGCAGGGTTCCGGGGGGACGGCCGGTCCTCGACTTCACGTTCATGTGCTGTTCACGCGGTGTGTGGCCTAGTACACAAGCCGACGCTCGTCCGGGTGCAGTCACCGAAAACATGAAGGAGTTGGCTGGGTCCCGTCGTCGTCTTGTAGATTCGAACGAAAGGCGGGGAACAGTTACCTCGCTGTTTTCCCCTGGAAACGGTGGCCCCACGCCACCGTCGACAACGGGACACCCCACCACCCACTGACGAAGGAACGGCGGCGACACGATGCGGCTGCGCGCACTGCTGGAGAACGACGCGCTCGGGCTGCGCCTGCTCGGCGGCGAGGACGAGCTGGACCGCACCGTCCGCGGCGTGATGACGACGGACCTCAAGGACCCCAGCCGGTACCTGTCCGGCGGCGAGCTGGTGCTGACCGGCCTCGCCTGGCTGCGGGAGCCCGCCGACGCCGAGCCCTTCGCCCGCATCCTGGCCTCGGCCGGGGTCGCGGCCCTCGCGGCCGGCGAGGCGGACCTCGGCGACATTCCCGATGATCTCGTAGAGGCGTGTTCACGCCATCGGCTGCCGCTCTTCGCGGTGAACGAGTCCGTTGCTTTCGCGACGATCACCGAGCACGTTGTTCGACAGGTCTCCGGCGAGCGGGCCGGCGACCTGGCGGCCGTGGTCGACCGGCACCGGCGACTCATGACCTCGGGACCGGCAGGCGGCGGCCCCGAGGTGGTCCTCGACCTGCTCGGCTCCGACCTGGACCTCCGGGCCTGGGTCCTCTCCCCCACCGGCCGCCAGATCGCGGGCGCCGGCGAGCCCCTCCCGGCCTCCCTCGCCGCCACCCTGGCCGGTGAGCACCTGGCCGCCACCCGGACCGGACGGCGCGGCCCGCACCGGCTGAGCACCGGCGGGACGGCGTACTCCCTGTTCCCGATCCGCAACACCGGCCGGGGTGCCGCCCCCGCCTCCCGTGACGTGCGCGAGACGGTCCTCTCGGACTGGCTGCTCGCCGTCGAGGCGGACGCCGGGGACTGGCCGGCCGCCCGGCTGGACCTGCTCCAGGGCGTCACGCAGCTGATCGCCGTCGAGCGGGACCGGCGCGACGCGGCCCGTACGGTACGGCGCCGGCTCGCCCAGGAGGTCCTGGAGCTGGTGCAGACGGGCGCCGCGCCCGCCGAGATCGCGGCCAGGCTGCGGGTCGCCGCCCCGGTGCTGCTGCCCGGCCTCGGCACGGCCCCGCACTGGCAGGTGGTCGTCGCCAGGGTCGAGTGGGAGCAGGAAGCCGGTCAGAGCTCCCCGGTGGACGCCGGCCCGGTCGCCCAGGCGCTCCTGGAGGAGATCCTGGTCGACCCGGCGACCGTGGGCGCCGAGTCCGCCGACCGGATCGCCGTCGCGCACAGCGGCGACGAGGCCATCGCCCTGGTCCCGCTGGCCGCGGGGCCGCTACCGGACAGCGAGGACGAGGGCCCGGCCACCGCGCTGGGCCTGCACGCGGACGCGCTGCTCGCGGCCGTACGCGCTCCGCTGTCGGCCGGTCTCGCCGACGACGGGCGGCTCACCCTCGGCGTCAGCGCGGCCGTGCACTCGGCGGAGGGCCTGCGCGGGGCCCTGGAGGAGGCCAGGCACGCCCGCCGGGTCGCCGCGGCCCGCCCGGGCCGGGTCTGCGCCGCCGGTCACCACGAGCTGGCCTCGCACGTCCTGCTGCTGCCGTTCGTGCCGGACGACGTCCGGCGCGCGTTCACGGCCCGGTTGCTCGACCCGCTGCGCGACTACGACCGCCGGCACCGTGCGGAGCTGATCCCGACCCTGGAGGCCTTCCTGGACTGCGACGGCTCCTGGACCCGGTGTGCGACCCGCCTCCACCTGCACGTGAACACGCTGCGCTACCGGGTGGGCCGGATCGAGCAGCTCACCGGCCGTGACCTGTCCCGTCTGGAGGACAAGCTCGACTTCTTCCTCGCCCTTCGGATGAGCTGATCGGATGAGTCGGGAGCTCCGACGCGGATTCACCCTTTCGGGCGAGTCCGGTGGAGTGACGTCCGGGCCGGTGGGGGCCCGTCGGCCGGGTCGGCCGACGGGCCCCCACCGGGGCCTGATCACTGCCCCTGCGGCGATCTGACGGCCTGTCGGCCGCGGTCCGGACAGCGGCGCCCCTCCGTACCGGTGTCTTGTGAATTCTTTCACCTGACCCCTTGGCCAGGTACTGCCCTTCGTGCTGAGATGCGGGTCTCACTCAACAGCTCAATGGCGCGCTCGGGGAGGGCAATGTGGCGGACACCGCCATGTCTGGTTCCGAATCAAGGGGCGGCGAAGATCCGTCCCTCGCCTACGGCAAGGAGACTCCCGTGGAGACCGCCATATGGCGGCTCCGCTCCCGAGGGTGTTGGACGGACGCGGCGGCGCTGCTCGCGCCGCACGCGAACGAACCGGCCGCCGCACTCGAACGGGCCGCGCTGCTGATCGAGCGCTGCCTCTACACCGAACAGGGCTGGGCCGACGCCGAGGAGGCGCTCCGAACGGCCGAAGCGGTGGCCGGCACCGACGAGGAACGGGGCGCCGCCGCGTGTGAACGCGGTTATCTCGCCTACGCGTCGACGCTTCTGGGGGTACGCGACCGGGCCGACGAGGCACGGATGGCACTGGGCCGGGCGGCGGCCCTGATCGCCCCCTCCGCCGAGGGCCGGCCGCTGCTCGACCTGCGGCGCGGACTCATCGCGCAGAACCTCGGAGACTCCCCGCAGGCGGCCCACGCCGCGTACCGCAGGGCGCATGCCGGGGCCACCGCGCAGGGTGACTCGCTGCTGCTCTCCTCCACTTGGCGGCACCTGGCCGGACTGGCCCTGCGCGAGGGCGAGTTGGCGGAGGCGCGGCACGGCTTCGCGGAATCGCTCCGGATCCGCGAGGAGTTGGGCTACCTGGTCGGTACGGCCCCGGCCCTCACCGCGCTCGCCACCACCGAGACGGAACCGGAGGCGGGTCGCCTGCGCGCCGAGGCCCGCCGTCTCTTCCGCCTCCTGGGCGGGGTGCCGACCTGGCTCGCGAGCCAGCTGACACCACAGACGGCCTGAACCACCGCCCCTTGAGGGGCTGGTGATGGCACGTCAGGGGGAAGAGCGCTTCGGCGCGAGACACACCAGGCTCTCGTCGGTTCCGATGAGCAGGGAGCCCGCGCCGGTGACGGCGACCGCACGGACCGGGGGGCCCGGACGGAACGAGAGCGTCCGGCCGCCCTCCGGGCGGTGGAGTTCGACGAGACCGTCGCCCCAGGCGACGGCGACCAGCGGACCGTGCGGGGTCTCCGTCGCATGCAGGGAGACCACCGGCGAGGGCCGTTCGGCGAGAGGTTCGGGGCGCGGATCACGGCCCGGGGTCCAGAGCCGGACCGTTCCGTCCACGCCGCCGGAGCAGACGAACGGGGTCTCGGACTCCACCGCCGAGACCGCCGTGACCCGGCCGCTGTGCGAGGCGGCCTGGTGCAGGCCCCGCAGACCGAAGGCGTGCACGGAGCCGAGCCGGTCCCCCACCACGACCGAACCGGCGATCGCCGCGAGGGCCGTGCCCGGGTGCCGGGCCAGGGTCGTCGAAACGGCCTCGGTGAGGCGCTCCAGGTACGGGGCCCTGGGCGCCGTCCCCCGTACGGTGTGCAGTCTCCCCCGGTCATCCAGGAGCAGGACCGTCCCGTCGGGCGCGGGCGCGAGCGCGGTGACGCGGCCGGGAACGGTGTGCGCGAGGCGTCCGGCCGGGCTCGCGTCGGCCTCGTGGAGGAGCCGTACGGCGCCGGTGCGGTCGCCGACGAGCAGGGTCCCCTCCAACGGCCCGCCGGCCGCGCCGAGGACGGTGACGGGACCCGGCCAGGGCGGGGTCAGATCGCCGCGGTGCCGGGCCCAGCGGAGCCGCCAGGCCGCACCCTCCGCGAGCTCGGCGAGCGCCGGGCGCAGCCGGGGGTCGGCACCGTCGCCGAGCGCGGAGAGCAGCACCAACGCCCGTTCTGCCGGGGCCTGTTCGCGGCAGAGGGACTGGCCGGCCCGCATCCAGGCGGCCCGTAGCCCGCCGTGGTCCTCGGCGGCGTTCTCGCCGGGCCGGGCGGGCTCCTCGGGGCCGTCGAGCGTGCCCGGAAGTCCGGCGGCGGCCGCCCCCGTCACGTACGCCGTGGTGACGTGCAGCGGGTCGGCCGTGCAGACGGCCACCGGGTCGGAGAGGTCCGGCAGCGGCCGGTCCCGCTCGGGGGCGCCGGCGACGACGGCGTCGGGGTCGCCGTCGAGGTCCACGACGGCGACCCGCCGGTCGGTCCGCAGGGCGGCGGGGGCCGGGGTGCCGCTGCGGGCCTCGACCACGAGACGGACCCGGCCGACGCCCGCGAGCTCGGCGATCAGCTCGGTCAGCGCGGCGGGTTCGGCGGCGGCGTGGAGGTCCGTGAGGAGGAGGACCGGGCGGCCGGCGGGCCGGGCCTCGCTGGTGGCCAGGGCGTGCACGAGGTCGCCGGGCGCCCTCGCCACCACCCCGAGGCGGTCGGCGATCGTCCAGGTCGCGCCGAGCGCGCTCTGTCCGGCCAGCGGGACGAGGACCCGGGCCGTGCGGCGGCGCGGCCGGCCGGCCCGCGGGCCGTGCTTGGCGAACCAGCCGAGCAGGGCCGTCTTGCCGCTGCCGGGGGCACCGGTGACGAGGCAGAGCCGGGGCGCCTCGGGGTCGGTCAGCCAGCCGAGCAGGGCCGTGGCCTCGGCTTCCGTACCGGTGGCGGGTCGGCGTCCGTCCCATGCCGGGGACGGGGTCGCGGACGGCATGGGGCACCTCACGGGCGACGCGGTACGGGCGGCTGTCGCCCTTGACCTTAGTGGGCGCGGGCCCCGGGGGCCGCCCCGTCGACGGAGGCGGTCTCCAGGGAACTTCCGCGGGTTCCTCGGGGCGGGTCAGAGGTCGGGGTTGCCGCCCCCCGCGACGACCTGGAGCCGGCCGAGCTGGATCTGGGCGGCGCTTTCGGCCTGCTCCGGTCCGAACAGGTAGGTGCTCACGTAGGACACCACCGTGCCGACCCGCATGTAGACGCCGACGTAGCCGTCCCGCTCGAAGGCGTACGTCTCGTCGGCCCCGGTCTTGGCCTTCACCGGCTTGAAGGGCTCGGACGTAGCCGACTGCCTCTTCTTCTCCACCGCCTTCAGCACGGCGGTCGCCTGCTCCTCCGTGCCGAAGGTGTAGAGCGTGAACGTGGCCCCCTGGTCCGAGGAGGAGCCGGCCAGGACCAGGTCCTTGATGCTGGCGGCCTTCACTCCGGCGCAGTCCACGTCCTCCAACTTGTCGGCGCAGAACTTCAGGGCCTCGGCCTCCGGGACCAGCTCGGGGTCGCCCCCGGTGTACGTGCCGCTGCTGAAGTCGGAGGATATGGGCAGGGCGTTGATCAGCCCGGTCGCGTCCAGCGAGGCCGGCTGGATCTTCTCCTTGCCGTCCGCGGCCCCCGTGACGGGGTCGGTTCCGTCACCGTCCCCGCATCCCGTGAGTGCGACCACCATGGCCGCCGCGACGGCGATCCCCCGTACGCCCGTCTTCATCCTGACTCCCCGTATGGCTTGATCGATTGACATGATCATCAACCCTAGCGCGGGCGGAGGTCAGGCGTTCGAGCCGGTGAAGTGCTCGCGGACGAGGGATTCGACGACCGGGAGGTCATGGGCGATCAGGGCGTCGAGCAGGGCGGTGTGTTCGGCCGCGTCGGCGACGAGCACACCGTGGCGGACGACGGGCGCGCTGATCAGGGGCCACTGGGAGCGGCGGTGGAGGTCGTCGGCGACGGCGAGCAGTTGCTCGTTCCCCGCGAGGGAGAGGACGGCCCGGTGGAAGGCCCGGTCAGCCTCGGCGTAGTGGGCGCGGTCGCCCCGGGCGGCGGCGGTCGAGGTCGCCTCGGCGAGCGGGCGGAGCTCGGCCCAGCGGGCGGCCGGGACCGTACGGGCGAGCCGGAGCATGACGGGGACTTCGATGAGCGCGCGGACCTCGGCGAGTTCGGCGAGTTCGCGCGGGGTGCGCTCGGTGACGCGGAAGCCGCGGTTCGGCACGACCTCGACGGCCCCTTCGACGGCGAGGCGCTGCATGGCCTCGCGGACGGGGGTGGCGGAGACGCCGAACCGCTCGCCGAGCGCGGGCGCGGAGTACACCTCGCCGGGGACGAGCTCGCCGCCGACGAGGGCGGTACGGAGGGCGTCGAGGATCTGGCCGCGCACGGAGTGCCGTACGACACGGGCTGCGGGAACGGAAGCGGGGGCGAGGCCGGGGGCGTCCGGTTCGCAGTGGGTGTGCTCGCCCCGGACGTGCCCACCGGACGGATCCGGGTCCGCACCGCGGGCCTGTTCCGGGACGCGGGCGGCGTCGCCGAAGGGCGGGGACGGCCTCTCCGTCGCCCGCTCGCGCGCTGCGCCCTGCTCCACCCGGGTCCTCCTGCGGCCTCGAACCGGTCCCGGCTCGCGTCGCGCGGGTCCTCTGTGCACCATAGGCGAACGGACCGACATCAGGAGTGTGAGGGCTGCCTCGCTGGTGGGGGGCCTCGGGCCGGTGGTGAGAGGTGACCCCGAATCGGGTAAGGTAAGGCTAACCTGCCAACGCTCGCGATTCGGTGGTCCGCATGACCGTCCCCGCTCTGTTGTCCGCCTCGCCGACCTCGCCCGTCGCGGCTGCCTACGCCCGGCTCGCCGAGGTCTTCCCCCACCTCCGGATAGAGGAACACGTCCGGGGCGAGCGGCTGCCGCGCGGCGCGGGCTGGGTCGGCGCGGAGGAGCTCGCGGCCGGCGGCCCCGACCTCGACGCTTTCCTCGCCTGGGACAACGCGCAGGTGCTGCGCGACTACGGCACCCAGGCCCGCCCCGACGTCGTCGCCAGCTTCGGTCTGCACCGGTACGCCTGGCCGGCCTGTCTCCTCGTCACCGTCCCCTGGTTCCTGGACTGCAGGGTGCCCCGGCTGCCCGCACGGAACGTCTCCTTCCAGCGTGCGCTCGGGCGGATGGCGGTGCGGGTGGAGGAGTTCGCGTGCCTGCCGGGCGACCCCGCGGCGGCGCTGCCCGGCGCCCGGGTGGTCGCCGACGAGGACGCGCTGCGGGCCGAGGTGCGCGCCTCGCTCGCCGAGCACTTCGAGGCGATCCTCGACGGCTTCGGCTCCCGGATGCGGCGCGGTCGTCGCGCCCTGTGGGGGATGGCCACGGACGAGATCGTCGAGGGCCTCTGGTACGTCGGCGCCCTGCTCGGCGAGGAGCGCCGGGCGATGGCCGAGCTCGACCTCCTGATGCCGGGCACCGCCAAGCCGTACAAGCCGTACGCGGGCGCGGCGGGCTTCCGTGAACTGGCGGGCACCGAGGGGCCGGACGGCGCCCCGCGCGCCACGCGCGACCGGGCGACCTGCTGCTTCTTCTACACACTGCGCCCCGAGGACACCTGCATCACCTGCCCGCGTACGTGCGACGCCGAGCGGGTCCGTCGGCTCACGGCGACCGCCTGAGGCTCCCGAGTGATTACGCCACCCGGAAGGGTGGCGTGAATCGAACTCAATTCCCGTTCCCTGCATGGGCGTTCGACCAGATCGCACCTATTCGAATGCCGTGGCGCCCCGATGGCGTGCTCTTGCCCGGAAACCCCTTGAGCGCCCCACGGGGTCGGCCAGTATGGGCCGCCAAACGCCCTACTGCGATGCAAGGGACACCGCATGAGACTGACCGACATATCGCTGGACTGGCTGCTTCCGGGTGGCGTGATGGTGGCCGGAGTCCTGACGGCGGTGGCGGTGCTCGCGCGCGGGAAGCGCGCCGGTGACCAGGCCGCGGCCGAGGACTCCTGGGAACGCAGCGAGGAGCGCCGCCGACGCAAGGAAGCCGTGTACGGCACCGCTTCCTACGTCCTCCTCTTCTGCTGTGCCGCGGTCGCCGCGGCACTGTCCTTCCACGGACTCGTCGGCTTCGGCCGGCAGAACCTCAACCTCACCGGGGGCTGGGAGTACCTCGTCCCCTTCGGCCTCGACGGCGCCGCCATGTTCTGCTCGGTGCTCGCGGTCCGCGAGGCGAGCCACGGCGACGCGGCGCTGGGCTCGCGTCTGCTCGTCTGGCTGTTCGCGGGCGCGGCGGCCTGGTTCAACTGGGTGCACGCACCGCGCGGCCTCGGCCACGACGGGGCCCCGCAGTTCTTCGCGGGCATGTCCCTCTCGGCTGCGGTCCTCTTCGACCGGGCCCTCAAGCAGACCCGCAGGGCCGCGCTGCGCGAGCAGGGCCTGGTGCCCCGCCCGCTGCCGCAGATCCGGATCGTGCGGTGGATGCGGGCGCCCCGGGAGACGTTCGCCGCCTGGTCGCTGATGCTGCTGGAGGGCGTGCGGACCCTGGACGAGGCCGTCGACGAAGTGCGCGAGGACCGGCGGGAGAAGGAGCAGAACCGCATCCGCCGGCGCGACCAGGTCAAGCTCGACCGGGCACGGCTGAAGGCGATCAACCGCCAGCACCGGGCCTTCGGGCTCGGCAGGGGCGGCGGCCGGCAGGTGGAGATGGCGGCGCTGAACGCCGCGGCAGGTTCCGGTACGGGCCCGGGTTCGGGGTCCGGCACCGGGTCGGGTTCGGGTTCCGCCACGGCGTCAGTCCAGGCCGCCGTCGCGGAACCCGCCATAGCGGACCCGGGACAACTGCCGCTTCGACCCCGGCCCTCCCTCCAGGCCGTCAGAGGCCGTGACATCCATACGGGCGACTCCCGGACGGTGGACCTCACCGCGGAGGACGACACCCAGACGCTGCCCCGGCTCGACTCCCTTGAGCGCAAGCTCAAGGATCTGGAGCAGCAGTTCGGCTGAGCACCACTCCGCAAACCGGCGGGGCCGCCTCTCAGGCGGCCCCGCCGTTCAGTTCGAACCACACCACCTTGCCGACCCCGTGGTCCTCGACCCCCCAGGAGTCGGCCAGGGCCTCGACGAGGACGAGTCCTCTGCCGTGCGTACCGTCGTCGGCGCGCGGTGCGTGCGGTGGCGCGAGTCCGGGGACGAAGTCACGGACCTCGACCCTCAGCTGCTCGGGCACGACCGTCGCGGTCACGACGGCGCCGTGCTCGGTGTGGATCAGGGCGTTGGTCACCAGTTCGCTGGTGAGCAGCTCCGCCACGTCGGAGACGCCCGGTCCGCCCCACTTCCGCAGCAGTTCACGCAGGGCATGTCGCACCTCCGGCACCGCGGTGAGATCTGCGCATCCCACCTTTCTGAGCAGTTGAGTCGGCTGTCGTGCCTCCCCGGCCATAACCCCCACCCACAGATCGCGTCGAACAGGCTCACGGGGATGCATGCCCCGCCAAAACGCCAGCATTCCCTCAGAGTCGGGGCACGTTGCGCAGGTTGGAGCGCGCCATCTGCACCATCCGGCCCACTCCCCCGTCCAGGACGATCTTGCTGGCGGAGAGGGCGAAGCCGGTGACCATGTCGGCTCTGATCTTCGGCGGGATGGAGAGCGCGTTGGGGTCGGTGACGACGTCCACCAGGGCCGGGCCCTTGTGTCTGAAGGCGTCCTTGAGGGCGCTCGTCAGCTGCTTGGGCTTCTCGACCCGTACGCCGTAGGCGCCGGCGGCGCGGGCGATGGCCGCGAAGTCCGGGTTCTTGTTCGTCGTTCCGTACGAGGGGAGTCCCGAGACCAGCATCTCCAGCTCGACCATGCCGAGCGAGGAGTTGTTGAAGACGATCACCTTCACGGGCAGGTCGTACTGCACGAGGGTGAGGAAGTCGCCCATCAGCATGGAGAATCCGCCGTCGCCGGAGAGCGAGACGACCTGCCGGTTCCGGTCGGTGAACTGCGCGCCGATGGCCTGCGGCAGCGCGTTCGCCATGGAGCCGTGGCTGAACGAACCGATGATCCTGCGCCGCCCGTTGGGGCTGAGGTAGCGGGCCGCCCAGACGTTGCACATGCCGGTGTCCACCGTGAACACGGCGTCACCGTCGGCCAGTTCGTCGATGACGGAGGCGACGTACTCCGGGTGGATCGGAACGTGCTTCTCGACCTTGCGGGTGTAGGCCTTGACGACGCCTTCGAGGGCGTCGGCGTGCTTCTTCAGCATCTTGTCGAGGAAGCGGCGGTCGTTCTTGGCGCGGACGCGCGGGGCCACACAGCGCAGGGTCTCGCGGACGTCTCCCCAGACGGCCAGGTCGAGCCGGGACCGGCGGCCGAGGTGCTCGGGCCGGACGTCCACCTGCACGATCTTGACGTCGTCGGGCAGGAAGGCGTTGTACGGGAAGTCGGTGCCGAGCAGGATCAGCAGATCGCACTCATGGGTGGCCTCGTAGGCGGCGCCGTAGCCGAGTAGTCCGCTCATGCCGACGTCGTACGGATTGTCGTACTGGATCCACTCCTTGCCTCGCAGGGCGTGGCCCACCGGTGACTTGATCCGCTCGGCGAACTGCATCACCTCGGCGTGCGCCCCGGCCGTACCGCTGCCGCAGAAGAGCGTCACCCGGTCGGCCGCGTCGATCATCCGCACCAGCGCGTCGATCTCGGCGTCCCCCGGGCGGACGGTCGGCCGGGTGGTGACGAGCGCCGTCTCCACCGCCTTCTCCGGGGCCGGCTGGGAGGCGATGTCGCCGGGCAGCGAGACGACGCTGACGCCGCCACGACCGACGGCGTGCTGGATCGCCGTGTGGAGCAGCCGGGGCATCTGCTTCGGGTTGGAGATGAGTTCGCTGTAGTGGCTGCACTCGCGGAACAGCTGGTCGGGGTGGGTCTCCTGGAAGTAGCCCAGGCCGATCTCGCTGGACGGGATGTGCGAGGCGAGGGCCAGGACCGGGGCCATCGAGCGGTGGGCGTCGTACAGGCCGTTGATGAGGTGCAGGTTCCCCGGGCCGCAGGAGCCGGCGCAGGCGGCGAGCCGGCCGGTGATCTGGGCCTCGGCCCCGGCGGCGAAGGCCGCGACCTCCTCGTGCCGCACCTGGATCCAGTCGAGCGAGGGGGTCCGGCGGATCGCGTCGACGACCGGGTTCAGGCTGTCACCGACGACGCCGTACAGGCGCCGGACTCCCGCGCGCACGAGGATGTCGACGAACTGTTCCGCCACATTCTGTTTGGCCATGGCTCCATCAACACATGGCCCGGCGGGTTGCGCCCGGTGGACTACGCCTCCCAGACGCCCACCCCCGTACGGTCGTCGGCGTAACCGGTCACCCTCAGCTGGGTGTCGGCGAGGAACGCGGCGAGGCCGGGCGCCTCGGCGTCGCCCCAGCGGGCGGCGAGCTCGCGGGCGAGGGCGGGTTCGCCGCGCATCGGTTCGGCGAGGCCGGGCGAGGCGAGGAGCAGGGTGTCGCCGGGGCGGGCGACGGACGCGCGGAAGCGGAACGGCTCGGCGGGCGGCGCCACGGGCTCCTCGACGAGCGGCCCCGGAGCGGTCGTGATGCCGAGGTCCATGGTGAGCCGGTCGCCCTCCTCGGTCGCTTCGGCGGCGGCGGTGGTGGACGGGGACCCGAAGCCGAGGACGGGGGCGCCGGTGACGGCGGCCGGTTCGGGCAGGAGCGGTTCGATGTCCTGCCAGGAGCCGTCACGGAGCCGGAAGAGCCCGCCGCCGCCGATGCCGAAGAAGACCCGGGTGCGGCAGTCGGGGTCGGCGGGGACGAGCAGACAGCGGAGGGTCGCGGTGTACTCGTCGGGGGCGAGGCCGCGCTCGGCGGCGCGGGTACGGAGCTTTCCGTACGTACGGTCGGTCAGCCGGTGCAGTCCCGACTTGAGGTCGCCGCGGCGGCCGGTCCTGATGTCCTCGGAGAGCCGGGCATGGCTGCGGCAGACGGCCTCGGCGATCCACTGGCAGGCGTCGGCGGCGGCGAGATGGGCGTCCTCGGCGGCGCGGGACCCGGCGGCGACGGCGACGAGGACGAGCGCGGTCTCGTCGTGGCCGAAGCGGGCGGTGAGCAGGGCGTCGCGGCGGGGCTCGCCCCGGTAGCGCGCGGAGTCGCCGCGTACGGAGGCGGCCCGCAGGGTGCAGGTGCCGTAACGGGCCCCGTCGAGCACGGTGTCGGACACCAGCTCGCCGAGCTCCCCGGGCCGGGCGACGGGCAGTGCGGTCGGCTCGGGCTCGTAGGTGGGGGGCCTGCTGCCGACGTATCCGGTACGGGGCCGGGGCACGGAGACCTCGACGGTGAGGCCGGCATCGGAGCCGGAGCCGGTGCGGTCCTGGTCCTCGAACCCCGGCTCGGGCCCGGGCTCGGACTCCGGGTCCTGCCGGGGCGGGACCGGGGGCACCTGCACCTGGACGGTGGGCGCCTCGACGGGCGGCGCGGGCGGCGGAGGGGGAGGCGGCGGAGGCGCGGCAAAGGTCTGCGGCCCTTCCTGCCGTACCTCCCACGGCGCGGGTGGCGCGGCGGGGGCCGGTGGCGGGGCGTGCGGTGCGGAGGAGGGGCCCTGCGCGGCGGGCGGGTGCGGCGGCGCGGAAGGCGCGCTCGGGGCCCTGACCGGGTGCGGCGGTCCGCCGGTGCCGGGTGGCGCGGGCGGCGGGGCCGGGACGGGGCCGGCCGTCGCGCCCCACGGGTTCGGCGTCCTGCGGGGCGCGGCGGGCGTGGGGTCCGGGCTCTGCGCGGCCGGACTCTGCGCGGCCGGGCCCTGTGCCGCCGGGCCCTGTGCCGCCGGGCGCGGGTCCGGCACGGGTGCCGGGCCGGACGAGGCGCTCGGCGCCGACTCCCGTGTCGGCGGACCCGTCGTGGCCCTCGTCGCCGTCGTGAAGTGGTCGTCGAGTGTGTCACCCGACGCCGTCGGGGCCGTGTCCGGCGCCGACTCGTCGTAGAGCTTGTCCCACCAGTTGTCGTCCCCCTGCTGAGTCATGCCCTTATTGTCCACCGCGCGGGGCGCCCGAAAACGGGACATCAGGAAAACCGTTGCTGCAAATGGGTGGTCCGCCGGACGGCCCCACCCCCCACGGGAAGGACGCCCGGCGGACCGGCGTGATCAGCGCACGTCGTAGGCGCGGACCACGGTCTGGGTGACGGAGTTGCCGTTGGCGTCCGTCAGTTCGGTCTTCAGGGTGACCGGCTTGCCGGTCGCGCCCGTGTGGTTCACGGTCGCGGTCCAGTTGCCGCCCTGCTGAGAGACCCGCGCTTCGGTCCAGGTCGTACCCCCGTCGTAGGAGTACGAGAGCTTGGCCGAGGTGAGCGCTGCGGGGGTGTAGCCCGCGTGACCCGTCGCGGTGAGGCCGATGTGCTGGCCGTCGGTCGCGGCGAGGGTCTTGAGTCCGTCCTCCGGAAGGTCGTACCGGGGGAAGAGAATCGGGATGCCCTGAGAATAGACGCTCTCGTCAAGCTTGGAGGTGAATTTCCACACCGAGTTGACGGAAGTGGAGCGGGCCCACACCTTGCTGCCGATCTTCATGACGTTCTGTTCGAGGGTGTACGTCCCCGCGTCGGCGGGTACCTCGAAGGCTCCGAACGGCCAGCCGGACTCGCCGAGGACCTCGCCGTCCCGGCTGAGGCGGACGTTGCCGATGTCCCCGAAGGAACCGGCCTCGCCGTGGTGGGTGTTGTCGCCCCAGATGGCGGCGGAGAAGCCGATGTAGTCGCCCTGACGCTCGGCGACGAGGACCGGCTTGCCGGTGGTGTCGCGCGGGGCGGTGGGGGCTACGACGCCGTCGTACCAGCTCTCGGTGCGTCGCTCGCCGGCCTTGTAGCTGCGCTGGGCGCCCCTCATGTACTCGCCGAAGGGGAAGCTGGAGGACAGCATCCGGTCCCAGCTGGTGTCCCCGGCGGTGTAGTACTCGGTGCGGGTGCCCGGCGCGGGGATCGGCGCGAGGTCACTGAAGGAGATCAGCGTGCCGTTGGGCCGGAAGGCGGCACTGAAGTCGACGAAGTCGTTGGCGAGACCCATGGCGCGGTAGGTGGACTCGGTGCGGCCGAGCTGCCCGTCGCGGACGCGGTAGTTCTTGTCGCCGCGGATCGCGCCCTTCTCGGGGAAGGCGAGGTTGTAGAGGTAGGGGCTCTTCGCCGTGGCCTTCCAGGAGAGGCCGACCTCACCGGCGGCGAGCTTGGTGAGCAGTGCCGCCCCCTCTGCGGAGTCGACCGCGAGGACCGGGAATCCGGTGCCGGCGAATCCGCCTGCCGGGTACCAGCGGCCGGGGCCGGTGCGGTACGCGAGGACGGCCACCGCTCCGGCTGCCTTGGCGTTGCGGGCGACGGTCGTCGCCGCGTTGGAGGTGTCGGGGAAGCGGACCAGGGCGATCCGGCCCTCGACACCAGCGGCCTTCAGCTCGTCCGGGGTGCCGGTTCCGGCATCCACGAGGCGGGCGGAGCCGGTGCCGTCGAGGGTGTCGGAGCCGGTGGAGGCGGTGACCGGGTGCAGGGTCAGGCCGTCGGTGGTCCGGAGGGAGGAGATCTGCGGGGCGGCGGCGCGCCAGTAGCTGCCGAACTCGAAGTCGCCCTCGTCGGCGGAGCCTTCGACCGAGGCGTAGTAGCCGCGGATGGTGCGCGGTCCGGCGGCGGTGCCGGCGTGCATCCAGATGTCGTCCCAGGAGCGGGCGAACGCGAGGGTGGTGCCGCGGAGTTCGGAGGCCTGGTCGGTCTGCACCGACAGCTTGTGGGCCTTGCGGGCGTCGAGGACGACCGTGGTGTCCTTCTTCAGCTCCAGCTGCGGGCGGCCGAGGTAGCTGAGCGAGTCGTTCAGCGTGGCGCCCTCACCCGCGTCGGGGGTGGTGACGAAGGAGGAGAGGAAGTAGCTGCCGGGGCGCAGGCGGTAGACCTGGTCGGCGGCGCCCTCGTTGAAGCGGCGCTGGCCGCTGGCGTCGTCGGTGCCGATGACGTCGAGGGAGGAGGCGCCGGAGGCGGGCTTGCCCTGACGGTCGATCAGCTTGACGCGGAGGGTGACCGTCTCGGGCTCGACGTAGAGCGAGAACGGCGTGGAGACGTGGATCCCACCCTTGCCGGTGGCGATCACGCGGCCGGTGACGTCGCCGTACTGGGCGCGGTCGAGGCGGGCCGTGGGATCGAGCTCCAGCGGGACCTGGACGGTGGCTCCGGCCGGCACGGTGACGGTGCGCTTGCCGAGGCGGGCGACCGAACTCCGCACGGTAGAACCGTCGTTGCCGGTGACCTTCTCGACGGCGAGGGTCAGGGTGACCGGGGCGCCGGAGGTGTTCGTGTACGGGACGGAGACCGTGGTGCGGTCGCTCTTGTCCTGCGGCCAGTTGAAGGTGCCGCCCTGGACGGCGGGGGCGCCGAGGACCGTCTGGTCGATCGCGGCCTTGACGTCGAGGCGGCCGCCGCCGACCTCGCGGACGTCGCCGGGGACGGAGCTCTCGGCGGAGGCGACGAGCGCGGCCTTGACCTGCTGGGCGGTCCAGTCGGGGTGGCGCTGCTTGACGATGGCGGCGGCGCCCGCGACGTGCGGGGTGGCCATCGACGTACCGGACATGGACTGGTAGGCGTAGACGCCCCGGCCGCCGGCCGCGGCGGCGGAGATGCCGACGCCGGGCGCCGCTATCTCGGGCTTGAGGGTGTGGTTGACGATCGTCGGGCCGCGGCTGGAGAAGTACGCGGTGGAGTCGTCGCGGTCGGTGGCGCCGACGGTGAGGACGCCGGGCGCGCAGCCGGGCGAGGAGACCGTGTTGAGGGTCGGGCCCGAGTTGCCGGCGGCGATGACGAACAACGTGCCCTTGTTCTGGGCGAGTTCCTCGGCCGCGACGCTCATCGGGTCGGTGCAGTCGGTGGGTACGGGGCTGCCGAGGCTCATCGAGACGACGTCGGCGCCCTGCGCGACGGCCCACTCCATGCCCGCGATGATCCAGGAGGCGGCGCCGGATCCGGAGTCGTTGAGGACCTTGCCGTTGAGGAGGGCCGCGCCGGGCGCGACGCCCTTCTTCTTGCCGCCGCTCGCGGCGCCGGAGCCGCCGACGGTGGAGATGGTGTGGGTGCCGTGGCCCTGGCGGTCGTCGGTGGTCTCGGAGTCGGTGAAGTTCTCCGAGGCGGCGACCCGGCCCTTGAGGTCGGGGTGCTCGACGTCGGCGCCGGTGTCGAGGACGGCGACCTTGGTGCCGGTGCCGTCGTAGCCGGCGGCCCATGCCTCGGGGGCGTGGACCTGCTTCGTCGAGCGCTCCAGGGTGGCCTGGACCTTGCGGTCGAGCCAGAGCTTCTTGATCCCGGAGGCGGAGCGGGCGGCGGGGGCGTTCAGCTCGGCCCAGAACGTGGCGGCCTGCTTCTTCTCCGCCTTGAGCGCGACGCCGTCGACGGTCTTGAGGACCTGGCCGCGCTTGGCGCCGCGCGGGGCGGCGGGCACGGAGCGGGCGAGGTCGGAGCCGTAGACCGCGATGAGGGGCAGCGTGGTGGTGGCGGCGTCGTCGTAGCCCTGCCGGACCAGCCCGGTGACGTTGAAGAGTTCCTCGTCGACGCGGCCCGCGGCGAGCGCGTCGGTGGCGTCCTCGGGGTAGACGTACAGGTCCTGGCCGGAGCGGCGGGTCTGGACCAGGGGGAGGGTCCCGTCCTCGCGCGGCAGCGCCGCGGCGGCCGGGTTGCCGGCGGCGTCGCGGGTGACCACGACGCGGTCTCCGGTGACCAGGGTCACCGTGACGGGCCGGTCCCCGGCGCGGGCCGAGGCCTCGCTGCCTACCAGCGGTCGCTTGCCGGCCGTGTCGTCCTGCGGCTCATTCGCCATGGACGGCGCGACCGCGGTGACGGCCAGGACGACGGCGGTCGCCGCCCCCAGGGCCGTACGCGAAATCGGGCGCATCGCTCTCCCCATCTGATTCCGGAAATAAGGCATAAGACACCCGTCTCCGGAGGCTGTTGGTGCTGCGGTGGCGCCACATTGGCAGAGGTGAGGGCCGTACAGGGATGATGGGCGAGGCGGGAATGCGCCGTGGCCGTTTCCCGCCAGGTCACCAACGGAACGAATGCCTCCGGTGAATGCCCCGGGAAGATCCGGGTCGCGCCGCCGGAGGTAGGGCGAGGGGTGGGGCATCCATGCTGGGAGCGATAGGACTCGACGAGCGCCAGGAGTCCGCGTACCGGGCGCTGGTCGCGCTGGGCGCGGCCGAGGTGACCGATCTCGCGCACCGGCTCGCACTGCCCGAGCGGGACACCGAGCGGGCGCTGCGCCGCCTCGAATCGCAGGGCCTCGCCGCGCAGTCCTCGGCGAGGACCGGGCGGTGGGTGGCGGCGCCGCCGGGGGTGGCCCTGGGCGCGCTGCTCACCCAGCAGCGGCACGAGCTGGAGCAGGCGGAGCTGGCGGCGGCGCTGCTCGCCGAGGAGTACCGGGCGGAGGCCGAGGAAGCGGCCGTGCACGACCTGGTGGAGGTGGTGACCGGCGCGAGCGCCGTCACGCACCGCTTCCTCCAGCTGCAGCTGGGTGCGCAGGAGGAGGTCTGCGCCCTGGTGACGGGCAAGCCGATCGCGGTCTCCGGCATGGAGAACGAGGCGGAGGAGCAGGCGGCCGGCCGGGGGGTGCGCTACCGGGTGGTGATCGAGCGCGAGGTGCTCACGCTCCCGTCCGGTCTCCTCGAACTCTCGGCCGCCCTCGGCCGCGAGGAGCGGATCCGGGTCGCGGACCGGGTCCCGACGAAGCTGGTGGTCGCCGACGGGAACCTGGCGATGGTGCCGCTGACCGGGCGGGGCGCGGAACCGGCGGCGATCGTGGTCCACGCGAGCGGGCTGCTGGAATCGCTGATGGGCCTGTTCGAGTCGGTGTGGCGGGAGGCGCTGCCGCTGAGACTCGGGGCAGGGGCGCAGATCACCGAGGACGAGGCACCGGGTCCTGACATCATGGACCTGGAGATCCTTTCGCTGCTGCTCGCCGGGATGACGGACGCGAGCGTGGCCAAGCAGCTGGACCTGGGGTTGCGGACGGTGCAGCGGCGGGTGAAGGGCCTGATGGAGCTGAGCGGGGTGACGACCCGGCTGCAGCTGGGCTGGCACGCGTACGAGAAGGGCTGGGTGGCGCGCGGCTGAGCGGGGCGCCGCCGCGCTCGTCGTACCCGGATGCCCGCCGCGACCTGCGCGGACGCCGGTTGTGGGGGACGCTGGGCAGCGTGGGTGTGTGGCAGCTCCTGATGGTCGCGACGGTGATGCTGCTCGGCCTGTTCGGGGTCCTTGCCCCCGGCGTGCCGGGGACGTGGCTGGTGTGGGCGGCGATGCTCTGGTGGTCGCTGCACGAGCGGACGGACCTCGCCTGGATCCTGCTGGCCTCCACGACCGGTCTGCTGCTGCTCACCCAGGTGGTGGTGTGGCAGCTGCCGCCCCGCCGCTTCCGGGGCGTGGGCATCACCCGGCGGATGGTGACGTACGCCGGGGTCGGCGCGCTCCTGGGTTTCGTCCTGGTCCCGGTGCTCGGCGCGATCCCCGGTTTCATCGGCGGGATCTACCTCTCGGAACGGCTCCGGCTCGGCGGCCACGGCCAGGCACGGGCGGCGACCCGCACGGTGATGCGGGCGGCCGGCACGAGCGTGCTGGTCGAGCTGTTCTCCTGCCTGCTGATCGTGGGGGCGTGGGCGGGGGCGGTGATCTGGGGCTGAGTCCTCCGTCGGGTACGTCGCGTGCAGAGCGGGACTTCCCGGACACGACCTAGGTCGGAAGAGGGAGACGGGATGGGTCCCGCTGTCGATCCGCCGGCGGCGCGGCGGCGCGATGCTGGGGTCATGAGGGACTTCGAGGGCTTCAGCGAGGCGGAACGCGCCTATCTCACCGGCGGCCGGCAGCTCGGCCGGATGGCCACGGTCGACCCGTCCGGTCAGCCGCAGGTCAATCCGGTGGGCTTCTTCCCGCAGGAGGACGGGACCGTCCTGGTGGGCGGTCTCGCGATGGGCCGTACGAAGAAGTGGCGCAACCTGCGGGAGAACCCGAAGGTGGCGCTGGTCGTCGACGACCTCGCGAGCGTCCGGCCCTGGCGGGTGCGGGGCGTCGAGATCCGGGGCGAGGCGGAGCTCCTCGTCGGCCCGCACGCGCTGGGCCCGCACTTCAGCGAGGAGGTCATCCGGATCCATCCGCGCCGGATCCACAGCTGGGGTCTCGAGGAGTCTCCGGGAGCGCCGTCCTGAGGTAGCGGGCGGCGTACGAGCGCCAGGGGCGCCACTGCTCCCCGCCCGGGACACCCGCCGGGGGTACGTCCGGGTCGCCGAGTGCCCGCATCCGGATCAGGGCGGCGGCCCCGGCGGTCACTCCGGGGACGGTGAGCAGCGCGCGCTCGGCCTCGTCGCGGTCGGCGCCGGGGTCGAGCCGGACCTCGCCGTCGGCGAGCGCGCGGGCCAGCGGGCCCGCGACGGGGTGGCCGGTCAGGGCCCGGGGCTCGGGGAAGACGTGGGTGAGGGTGCCGCAGGGGGTGGCCAGCGGGGTGCCGTGGGCCTCGACGACCCGGGCGGTCTCCGCCGTGCCGAGGAGCGTGCGCAGCGCGAACTCCTCCGGATCGGCCGTGCCGGGGGACCGTACGCCGGGCCGGGCGGCCACCTCGGCGGCGAGCCCGGGTGCGGCACCGAGGCGCTCGGCGACCGCGTAGGGGTCGGCGTCCAGGTCGAAGAGGCGCCGCAGCCGGTGCACGGCGGTGGTCAGGTCACGCAGCTCGGTGAGATGGATCCGTGCCTCCAGCCAGCGCCCGGCGGAGCGCTCGTCGACGGAGACGACCCCGGTGCCGTACGGGAGCCTGAGCGTGCGCCGGTAGGTGCGGGCCCCGGAGGCGCCGACGACCTCCTCGACGCGGGGCACGGCCTCGGCCGCGAGCAGGTCGAAGACCTCGCCGGCGGCGTACGGGCCCCGGTGGGCGAGCCGCAGCGGGACCCCGGCGGCGAGGGCGGTCCGGGCGCCCGCGCCGCTGCCCGCCTCGGCGCGCAGGGCCGTGGGGGTGCGGGCGTAGACGGCGCGGATCGTCTCGTTGAACTGGCGGACGCTGGCGAAGCCGGCCGCGAAGGCGATCTCGGTGACCGGCAGCCCGGTGGTCTGGAGCAGCAGCCGAGCGGTGTGCGCCCGCTGGGCGCGGGCGAGGGCGACGGGCCCGGCGCCGAGCTCGGCGGTGAGCTGGCGCTGTACCTGCCGGGTGCTGTAGCCGAGGCGTCCGGCGAGGCCGGGCACGCCTTCGCGGTCGACGACGCCGTCACCGATCATCCGCATGGCCCGCCCGACGACATCAGCCCGTACGTCCCAGGCGGCGGAGCCGGGCACGGCGTCCGGACGGCAGCGGCGGCAGGCCCGGAAGCCGTGGCCCTGGGCGGCGGCGGCCGTCGGGAAGAACGCGACGTTCTGCCGTTTGGGGGTGACGGCGGGGCAGCTGGGACGGCAGTAGATGCCGGTGGTGCGGACGGCGAAGAAGAACTCTCCGTCGAACCGTGCGTCCCTGCTGCTGACCGCCTCGTAGCGGGTGTCGTCGTCCTTCACGTCTCCCAGTGTGCGACGCCCGACGACACCCGGCTCGCGGTTTTCGGACACGGCGCTGCGAGGGTCGGGGGAGGGTCGCCCCTCCCCCGCGGGCCCGTTACCGGACGTGGCCGCGCTTCAGCTCCATGGCCCGGCGGCCCTCGGCGCCCTTGCGCTTCCAGTCCTTGAGGATCTCGGTGCGCACGCGGGCGTCGGTCTTGGCCACGAGCCGCTGGTTCTCGCGGATCAGCTTGCGGTAGCTCTCCAGGCGGCGCACCGGCAGCGAGCCGTCCTCGATCGCCGCCGTCACCGCGCAGCCCGGCTCCGCCTCGTGGGCGCAGTCGTGGAAGCGGCAGTTCCCGGCCAGCTCCTCGATCTCCGAGAAGACCTGGCCGACGCCTGTCTCGGCGTCCCAGAGCCCGACTCCGCGCAGCCCGGGGGTGTCGATGAGGACGCCCCCGCCCGGCAGGACGAAGAGGTTGCGGGTGGTCGTGGTGTGGCGGCCCTTGCCGTCGATGTCACGGGCGGCCTGGACGTCCATGACGTCCTCGCCGACGAGGGCGTTGGCGAGGGTCGACTTCCCGGCGCCGGAGACGCCGAGCAGCACGGTCGTACCGCCCGCGACCACCGCGGACAGCACGTCGAGTCCCTCGCCCGTGGTCGAGCTGAGGGGCACCACCTGGACGCCGGGGGCGACCGTCTCGACGTCCTCGACGAGGTAGGAGAGCCCGACCGGGTCGGGCACGAGGTCCGCCTTGCTGAGGACCACGGTGGGCTGGGCGCCGGACTCCCAGGCGAGGGCGAGGAAGCGCTCGATCCGGCCGAGGTCGAGCTCGACGGCGAGCGAGACGGTGATGACGGCGTGGTCGACGTTGGCCGCGAGGATCTGTCCCTCGGACCGCTTTGAGGAGGTGGAGCGCGCGAAGGCCGTACGGCGCGGCAGGCACGCCCGTACGTAGCGCGGGTCGCTGACGCCATCGGCGTCGACGGCGGCCCAGTCGCCGGTGCAGATGACCCGGAGCGGGTCGTGCGGGGTCACGAACGCCGTGTCGGCGCGCACGATCCCGTCGGCGGTGGCGATGTCGCACTGCCCGCGGTCGACCCGGATCACTCGGCCGGGGACGAGTCCCTGGGCGGCGTACGGGGCGAAGTCGGCGGCCCAGCCGGCGTCCCAGCCGTGGGCGTCGAGCAGGGAGGAGGAAGAGATGAAAGAAGAACGCTCGGAAAGCGGGAAAGACAAGGGGGACCCTTCACAGGGGTGGCCCCGGCACTGGGTGGAACGGTGAGGTCAGCCGGTGGCCACGGAGGTGGTGTGGATGAACTTCTGCGTGAGGGCAAGGCCCGTCGTGATGACAGCCATCGGTCACACCTCCTGTTGTCTTTCTTCGTTCGCGTGATCTCTTCGCGATCTTGTACGAGGAACACCGTAGCCGGACCGCCCGACGCGCGCCACGGGTTTTTTCAGGCCATCGCGAGCAGGGTCACCAGCGCCGCCGTGAACAGGGCGGTGAGCACCACGGCCGGGGCCCCGGGGGCCGGGGTGCGGAGTCGGGGAGCCGGCGGGAGGTCCTCCGCGCGGGCGGCGGCCCGGGCCCGGGTCAGGACGGCGGCCGGAGGGTGCTGCGGGAGGTCGACCCGCCAGGGACGGCGCGGGTCGTGCCGGACCACGGCCGCACGGTGGGTGCGGGCGTCCTGGAGGTCGAGGGGGTGCTCGACCTCGATCCGGTACGGGGCTCCCCCGTCCGGCTCGACGGTCAGGTCGAACACGAAGGCGGTGCCCCGGCTGGTGAGGGAGTGGAGCCGCGCGGGCGCGTGGGCGGCGCTCCGCTCGGGGACGGGGCCGCTCGCCACGCCCGGCCGGTGCCGCAGCCTGGCGAGGCCGAGCGGGATCAGCAGGCCGACGGTGGCGTTCAGGCCGAGCATCATCACCCAGCGCGGTCCGTCCAGCGCCCCGTGCACGAGCGCGGTGACCGCGACGGTGCCGGGGACGGCCACCAGCAGGGTGGCGGGAGCGGCGAGCAGCCGCAGGAGGACGTGCGCGGGGAGGCGGCCGCCCGCCTCGACGGGAACGGGGGCGGGCTCCGACGAGCCCCGGCGCCGCACGGCCCGTGCCGCTCCGGCCACGACCAGAACGGCACCGAGCCCGGCCAGTCCGTGGGCGGCGAGGACCGCGTGGTCGTCCTCCCGGCCCACGAAGAGCCCGAAGGAGGCGAGGAGCAGGGCGAGACCGGTCCCGGCGGGGCCGCCCAGGAACGGGGCCGCGAGCAGGGCCGCGCCCACCGCCGAGGGCGCCGCGAGGAACAGCGCACCGCCCGCGAGCTGGTTCGTGCCGCACCCCTCCGAGTCGCAGGTCCAGCGGACGCCCGAGCGCTCGGTGGCGTACACGTGGAGCAGGTACCAGGTCTGCCAGAACAGCAGGACGGCCGCCGCGGCCCAGGGCCAGGAGGTCCGTCCGTACGCGCGCGTGCTCATGGGCCGACCGTAGCCCGAGGGTCCGACGGTACGGCGGGCCGGGTGCCGCCCTGTGCCGCGTCCGATTCGTACAAGACCGGCCGGCGGCACCGTGCCTACCGTGCCCGTATGAACACCTCACCGCTGAACGCCTCACCCCTGAACGCCTCGCCCCGCCTCGACCTGATCGGCCTCGTCGTCTCGGACATGGCCGCCTCGCTCGCGTTCTACCGCCGTCTCGGTCTGGAGATCCCGGACGGCGCCGACTCCGCCCCGCACGTGGAGGCAACGCTGCCCGGCGGACTGCGGATCGCCTGGGACACCGAGGACGTCGTGCGCTCCTTCGACCCCGAGTGGCGGCGGCCCGAGGGCGGGAACCGGATCGAGCTCGCCTTCCGCTGCGGTTCGCCGGGGGCCGTGGACGCGGTGTACGAGGAGCTGGTCGCGGCCGGGTACCGGGGGCACCTGAAGCCCTGGGACGCCTTCTGGGGCCAGCGCTACGCCGTGGTCCTCGACCCGGACGGTTCGGGCGTCTCCCTGTTCGCCGACTCCGCCGCGGACGCCACGTAGGCACCGAGCGTCATCCCGGCCAGCGCCCTGGTCTCGCGGGCCAGATGGGCCTGGTCGGCGCAGCCCGCGCGTACGGCGGCCTCCGCGTACGGCACCCCGGCCAGGACCAGGGCCAGGGCGCGCTGGAGCCGGAGGACGCGGGCGAGCGTCTTGGGGCCGTAGCCGAAGGCGTCCAGGGAGCGCCGGTGCAGCTGCCGGGCGCCGAGGCCGACCGCGTCGGCCGTCTCGGCGACCGCCCGGCCCGCCGCGAGACGAGCCACGACGGCCCGGAGCAGCGGATCGGGAGCGGGGGCGTCGGCGGCCCGGCGGCGTACGAGTGTGTCCAGGGCGGCGGCCGGGTCGGGGGCCGCCGTGATCCGCTCGCCGAGCCGTCGCGCCTCGGCCTCGGCCCACAGGGTGCCGAGGGCGACCCGCCGGTCGCGGAGTTCATGGGCCGGTACGCCGAAGAAGCCGGGGGCGTCACCGGGCGCGAAGCGGATCCCGGCGTACCGCTCGGCGGTCTCCGCCGGTACGTACGCGTGTGTGTCGGGTCCGGCGACGAGGAGGTGTCCGTCGGCCCAGATCAGGTCCATGCAGCCGTCGGGCAGGACGGGCCGGGAGACCCCCGCGGCGGAACCGGCGGGGAGGGCGGGGCCGGCGGTCCGGGTCCACAGGACGGCTCCGTCGAGCAGGGCGGGGCGCTCCTCGTACACACCTCAAAAATAAGCCCCGCCGATCGGTCAGTCCTTCTCCCAGCCGGAGTGGAGGCGGGCCTTCACGTCGTCCGGGGGCAGGAACCTGGACCAGCGTTCGGGGAACTCGGAGGGCATGTCCGGGTCGTCCTCGTCGACGTCGTCCGCCTCGGCACGCACGCGTGCGACGAGTTCCGCCGCCTGGACGGCGCGGGCCCGCTCGTTGGCCTCGCGGGCCGCAGCCGTGGCGACGGAGGGCCAGACGCGGTCGATGGCGGCGTTCACGGCGGCGCCGACGAGGACGGCGAAGGCCGAGATGCCGATCCAGAGGAGGACGGCGATGGGGGCGGCGAGGGAGCCGTAGATCGTCGGTCCCTCGACCTGGCTGGTGAGGTAGATGCGCAGCAGGAAACTGCCGAGCACCCACATCCCGAGCGCGACGAGGGCACCGGGAATGTCCTCGATCCACGGCGATCTGACGGGCACGGACACGTGGTAGAGCGTGGTGAGGAAGGCGACGGAGAGCAGGGTGACGGCCGGCCAGTAGAGGACGGAGACGACCTCCGTGCCCCAGGGGACGAGTTCGACGACCCGGTCGGGGCCGACGACCGCGAGCGGCAACACGACGGCGCCGATGATCAGGGCCACGATGTAGAGCAGAAAGGCCAGGAGCCGGGTCTTCACGATGCCGCGGTGGCCGTCGAGTCCGTACATGACGGTGATGGTGTCGATGAAGACGTTCACCGCGCGCGAGCCGGACCAGAGGGCGATGGCGAAACCGAGGGAGACGAGTTCGGGACGTTTGCCCTGGGTCACGTCGTCCAGGAGCGGTTTGGCGATGTCGCGGACCCCGCGGTCGGAGAGGACCGTTCCGGCAGCGCGGAGGATGTTCTCCTCGATGCTCGCGACGGTGTCCGTGTTCGTCCAGTCGTCGGCGTAGCCGAGGAGGGCGATCAGGCCGAGGAGCAGCGGCGGCAGCGACAGCAGGGTGAAGAACGCCGCCTCGGCGGCCAGGCCGAGGATCCGGTACTCGATGCACGAGTTGACGGTGTCCTTGAGGAGCAGCCAGACCATCTTCCGCTTCGAGACGTTGCGGTAGAGGACGCGCGCGCGGTGGAGCCTGCTCCAGGGCCGCCGCTCGGGCCGTTCGGGTGTTTCGCTTGCTGCCTGCACCTGCTTACCGTATCGGCATGGCAGCGACCACCCACACCGTGACCAACCAGGCTCCGCCCCTGGTGGGGTACGACGTCTTCACGAGCGACCTCGCACTGGCCGAGGCGGTCGAACGGCACCTCGCGCCGGAGCTCCTGGCGGAGGCCCGCGAGGATCTCGTCGTCCTCGGCCGGGCGACCGGTTCGGCACAGGTCCAGGAGTGGGGCGCGCGGGCGAACGCGAACCCGCCGCGGCTACGGACCCATGACCGGTACGGCCACCGGATCGACGAGGTCGACTTCGATGCGGCCTGGCACCGGCTCCTCGGCAAGTCGGTGGGGGCCGGGCTGACGGACGCGTGGGGCCGTCCCGGCGGTCATGTGCGGCGGGCCGCCGGGTTCCTGGTGGTGTCACAGGCGGAGGCGGGGCACGGCTGCCCGTTGTCGATGACGCACGCCGCGGTGCCCGCGCTGCGCGCCGAGCCGGAGCTGGCGGAGGTCTGGGAGCCGGCGGCGACCTCGCACGTGTACGAGCAGGAGCTGCGCCCGGTCGCGGAGAAGGCGGGCGTCCTGCTCGGGATGGCCATGACGGAGAAGCAGGGCGGCAGCGACGTCCGGGCGAACACCACGGAGGCGCATCCCCTCGCGGCCGACGGGGAGTACGTCCTGACGGGGCACAAGTGGTTCTGTTCGGCGCCGATGTCGGACGCGTTCCTGGTCCTCGCGCAGGCTCCGGCGGGGCTCACCTGCTTCCTGGTGCCCCGGGTGCTCGCGGACGGTTCGCGGAACGCCTTCGCGCTCCAGCGGCTGAAGGACAAGCTGGGCAACCGTTCGAACGCCTCCGCCGAGGTCGAGTTCGACGGGACGACGTGGGCGCGCCGGGTCGGCGAGGAGGGGCGCGGGCTCCGCACGATCATGGGCATGGTGGCGGCGACCCGTCTCGACTGTGTCCTCGGTTCGGCGTCGCTGATGCGGCAGGCGGTGGCGCAGGCCGTGCACCACTGCGCGTACCGCGAGGCCTTCGGCGGACCGCTGATCGAGAAGCCGCTGATGCGGAACGTACTCGCCGATCTGGCCCTGGAGTCGGAGGCGGCGACGGTACTCGGACTGCGTCTGGCGGCGGCCTACGACGTCGGCGAAACCGACGGCACCGGCCACGCGGAACAGGAGCGCGCCTTCCTGCGTATCGCCGTCCCCGCGGCGAAGTACTGGGTCACGAAGCGGTGCACGCCGATGGTGGCGGAGGCCCTGGAGTGCCTGGGCGGCAACGGGTACGTGGAGGAGTCGGGGATGCCGCGGCTGCTGCGGGAGTCGCCGCTCAACTCGGTCTGGGAGGGCTCGGGGAACATCCAGGCGCTGGACGTGGTCCGGGCCTTGCGGACCGAGCCCGCCGCGCTCGACGCGCTTCTGCGGGAGGTCGGGGCGGCCCGGGGCGCGGACCACCGGCTCGACCGGGCGATCCGGGGGCTGCTCGTCGAACTGGCGGACCTGGAGGGGATCGAGGCGCGGGCGCGGCGGCTGACGGAACGGCTCGCGCTGGTCCTTCAGGGGGCGCTGCTCGTGCGGTGGGCGCCGCCGGAGGTCGCGGACGCGTTCTGCGCGTCGCGGCTGGGCGGTGACGGGGGTTCGGCGTTCGGGACGCTGCCGCACACGCTGGACCTGAGGGCGCTCGTGGAGCGGGCCCGGGTGGAGGTCTGAGGGACCCCGTACGTCCGTGCGAAGGGAAGTTGTGCCGCGCGTGCCAGGGGTGGACCACAGGGGTCGGCACGCGCGGAAAAGCGGGGGTGGTGCTGCGCCGACACGGCACCACCCGCCGCTCACACCACCTTCACCCAGGAGGCCGGTCGCCGAACAGAGTTGCAAAGGGTTGCAGGATTACCCGAACCGGGTCTCGCCGGACGGTTCCGAACGGCACGATGGGCACCGACACTCCGGACATCTGCCCCCGTGCAGAACCGATACAGCACCCCGGGTGGCTGGGAGAGACCGATGAATAACACTCAGCTCGACATGAAGCGCCTCGCCGCCATGGACGCCGCCCAGGCCACCCGGCTGCTCCACCGGGTGCGCGAGGAGACCCTGGCGGGCCGTACGCCGCCGATCGCACCCCGCCCGGAGATCGACGCGTCCTGGCAGCGAATGGCCCGGATCGGCCTCGACCCCGACCAGGGCACGAACAGCGTGCTGCTCCAGCGGGACGAGCTGGAGGAGCGGCGCAGGAGCACGCTCCTCGCCGAGGTCATGCAGACGCTGAGCGGCGGCCTCGCCGGCATCGCCGACACCTCGCTCCAGATCATGGTGGTCACCGACGAGCACGGCCGGGTGCTGTGGCGGCAGGGGAACCTCGCGGTGATGCGGCAGGCCAACGGCATCTGTCTGGAGGAGGGCGCGGCCTGGACCGAGCACACCACCGGCACGAACGCGGTCGGCACGGCCCTCACCCTCGGCCGGGCGGTCCAGGTGCACTCCGCCGAGCACTACGTCCAGGCGCTCCACAACTGGACCTGCGCCGCGGCGCCCGTGCACGACCCGCGCGACCGGCGGCTGCTCGGCATCCTGGACGTGAGCGGTCCCGCGTCCAGCTTCCATCCGGCGATGCTGGCCCTGGTCGGCTCGGTGGCCCAGCTCGCCGAGGCCGAGATGCGGGAGCGGCACCGCAGATCCGTCGAACGGCTGAGGGCGGTGGCGGCGCCGATCCTGTGCCGGGTGGGCGGCCGGGCCATCGCGGTGGACGCCCACGGCTGGACGGCGGCGGTGACGGGGCTCGCGCCGGTGGACCGGATCACGCTGCCGAAGTCGTTCCGGTCCGGCCGCATGTGGCTGCCCTCGCTCGGCGTCTGCGCGGTGGAACCGCTGCCGGGCGGCTGGCTGCTGCGGGTCGAGGAGGAGACCCCGGCGGACGAGCCGGGCACGGCGGCGGCGAGCCGGGTCGTGCTCGACCTGAGCCGGCCGCGCCGCTGGACGGTGTCCGTCTCGGGGGCCGCGGGCAGCTGGCAGCAGGAGCTGAGCCCCCGGCACGCGGAACTCCTCTACGTCCTGGCGATGCACCGGGACGGGCGTACGGCTGCGGAACTGGCGGACGACGTCTTCGGGGACCGTACGCGCACGGTGACCGTACGTGCCGAGATGTCCCGGGTGCGCCGGAACCTGGCCGGGGTCCTGGCGCACCGCCCGTACCGCTTCCGCGAGGAGGTGGCGGTGCAGGTCCTGCGCCCGGAACGCCCGGCGGACCTGCTCCCCCACTCCCTCGCCCCGGCCGTAAGGACGCCCCGAACGGGCACGGACGCGCAGGGGACGCCGTCGGCGTAGCCGAGTGAGGAGGCCGGGTCGCGAGCCGCACCCCCGCCCGGCGGGACCGGCCGTCCACCGGCGGCGACACCCCCGAAATCGACCGGCGGCCCGGCGCGCCCCTCGCACCACGACCCCGGTCGCCGTGCCGACGGGCGGCGTGATGCGATGAGCTCATGCGCATCACTCTCACCACCTGGTCCCTTGAGCAGACCTCACCGGCCGATCTCCGCCCCTCCCCCGTCCCCGAGGGCGACGACATCACGATCGAGCGGGCCGCGGTCCCCTCGCCGGAGTACAGCCGCTTCCTCTATACGGCGGTCGGTGGCGACATCCGCTGGAACGACCGCCTGTCACTGACGTACAAGCAGTGGCAGGAGATCGTCGAGAAGCCGGGCTCCGAGATCTGGGTGGCGTACGACAAGGGGACGCCGGCCGGGTACGTGGAGCTGGACCCGCAGGACGACGGCGTGGTGGAGATCGTCTACTTCGGCCTGATTCCGGCCTTCCGGGGGCGCCGGATCGGCGGTCACCTGCTCTCGTACGGGGTGGCGCGCGCCTGGGACCTGGCCGAAAGGTGGCCCGAGCGGGAGACGACGACGCGCGTCTGGCTGCACACCTGCTCGCTCGACGGCCCGCACGCGATGGCCAACTACGAGCGCCGTGGTTTCCGCCTCTTCGACACCAAGGTCGAGGAGGTCGAGGAGAGCGAGACCCCCGGCCCGTGGCCCGGCGCCCACGCCTGAGCCGCCCGGGAGGCACGCAGCAGACCGTGAAGGGGCCCTGATCAGGGCCCCTTTTGCGTGACCCAGACCACACCATCTCGCCAAGCGAGACGACTATGTCCGCATTCTGGACGATGCTGGACTGGGTCCAAAGTCCCGTGACACGCTTCCGTCATGTCTGGAACTGGAATTGCCTTGGTGAGTCGGCGGCACGTCGACCTAGGCCGCATGTCCAGCGCCATCTGTCCGGCGCGCTGAGAGAACCAGCACCGCCGCGATCACTTTTCAGCACGACTCTGCCCCACCCTGCTGCGCACTGACGCGCCACCCTCCGACCTGAGCGCCAGTGTGCAGGTCAGAGCCGCCCTCTCGCAGTCCCGAAGGACAAGACGCCATGGCCGCCACCCCGGAAAACCCCACTCCAGCCGCCGCACGCCGCAAGACCGGGCGCCACCGTGGCGAGGGTCAGTGGGCCGTGGGGCACTTCACCCCCCTGAACGGCAATGAGCAGTTCAAGAAGGACGACGACGGTCTCAATGTGCGGACACGTATTGAGACGGTCTACTCGAAGCGCGGATTCGACTCCATCGACCCCAACGACCTGCGCGGACGCATGCGCTGGTGGGGCCTCTACACCCAGCGCAAGCAGGGTCTGGACGGCACCAAGACGGGTGTCCTGGAGCCGGAGGAGCTGGACGACGAGTACTTCATGCTCCGCGTCCGTATCGACGGCGGCCGGCTGACCACCGAGCAGCTCAGGGTCATCGGCGAGATCTCCGAGGAGTTCGCCCGCGGCACCGCAGACATCACGGACCGGCAGAACGTCCAGTACCACTGGATCCGCATCGAGGACGTCCCCGAGATCTGGAACCGCCTGGAGGCGGTCGGCCTGTCCACCACCGAGGCCTGCGGTGACACCCCGCGTGTCATCCTCGGCTCCCCGGTGGCCGGCATCGCGGCCGACGAGATCATCGACGGCACGCCCGCCATCGACGAGATCTACCGCCGGATCGTCGGCAACAAGGACTTCTCCAACCTGCCCCGCAAGTTCAAGTCCGCGATCTCCGGCTCGCCGCTGCTGGACGTGGCGCACGAGATCAACGACATCGCCTTCGTCGGCGTGCACCACCCGGAGCACGGCCCCGGCTTCGACGTCTGGGTCGGCGGCGGTCTCTCCACCAACCCCAAGCTCGGCGTCCGCCTGGGCACCTGGGTCTCCCTCGACGAGGTCCCGGACGTCTACGAGGGCGTCATCTCGATCTTCCGCGACTACGGCTACCGCCGGCTGCGCAACCGCGCCCGGCTGAAGTTCCTCGTCGCCGACTGGGGCCCGGAGAAGTTCCGCCAGGTCCTGGAGGACGAGTACCTCCAGCGCAAGCTGACGGACGGCCCCGCTCCCGAGCAGCCCGCCGGCCAGTGGCGCGACCACATGGGCGTGCACCAGCAGAACGACGGCCGGTTCTACATCGGCTTCGCCCCGCGCGTGGGCCGGGTCGACGGTGCCACCCTGACCAAGATCGCCGGCCTGGCCGAGCAGCACGGCTCCGGCCGGCTGCGCACCACCGCGGACCAGAAGATGATCCTCCTCGACGTCGAGGAGGCCCAGCTCGAATCGGCGGTCTCCGCCCTGGAGGCCCTCGACCTGCGGGTGAACCCGACCCCGTTCCGGCGGGGCACGATGGCCTGCACCGGCATCGAGTTCTGCAAGCTCGCGATCGTCGAGACCAAGGCCCGCGGAGCCTCGCTCATCGACGAACTGGAGCGCCGCATCCCGGAGTTCGACGAGCCGCTGACGATCAACATCAACGGCTGCCCGAACGCCTGCGCCCGTATCCAGGTCGCGGACATCGGTCTCAAGGGCCAGCTGGTCCTGGACGACGACGGCAACCGCGTCGAGGGCTACCAGGTGCACCTCGGTGGCGCGCTCGGCCTTGAAGCCGGTTTCGGCCGCAAGGTCCGCGGCCTCAAGGTCACCGCGGCGGAGCTCCCCGACTACGTGGAGCGGGTCCTCAAGCGCTTCCAGTCGGAGCGCGAGACCGGCGAGCGCTTCGCCACCTGGGCGGCCCGCGCCTCGGAAGAGGCCCTGTCATGAGCGAGCGAGCCGCACCGTTCCACTGCCCCTACTGCGGCGACGAGGACCTGCGTCCCAACGAGCAGGGTCACGGCGCCTGGGAATGCGCCGCGTGCAGCCGAGCCTTCCAGTTGAAGTTCCTGGGGCTGCTCGCCCCCGGCACTTCGGGCAACACTCCTGGAGGGAAAGAAATATGACGCTCACTCAGGACGCCACCACGGCCGACCTCAAGGCACTCGCCGAGCAGGCCGGCCGTGACCTGGAGGACGCCTCCCCGCTGGAGATCCTCCGGTGGGCCGTGGACACCTTCGGCGAGAGCTTCTGCGTCACCTCCTCCATGGAGGACGCGGTCGTCGCCCATCTCGCCTCGCGGGTCCGGCCCGGCGTGGACGTCGTCTTCCTCGACACGGGCTACCACTTCGAGGAGACCATCGGCACCCGCGACGCCGTGGACGCCGTCATGGACGTCAACGTCATCACCCTGACCCCGCGTCAGACCGTGGCCGAGCAGGACGCCGAGTACGGCCCCAAGCTGCACGACCGCGACCCCGACCTGTGCTGCGCGCTGCGCAAGGTCAAGCCGCTCGAAGAGGGCCTGACCCGGTACAGCGCATGGGCGACCGGGCTGCGCCGCGACGAGTCCCCGACCCGGGCGAACACCCCGGTCGTCGGCTGGGACGAGAAGCGGCGCAAGGTCAAGGTCTCCCCCATCGCCCGCTGGACGCAGGACGACGTCGACGCGTACGTCACCGAGCACGGTGTCCTCACCAACCCGCTCCTCATGGACGGATACGCCTCCGTCGGCTGCGCCCCCTGCACCCGCCGCGTCCTGGAGGGCGAGGACGCCCGCGCCGGACGCTGGGCGGGCCGCGCCAAGACCGAATGCGGACTGCACGGATGACGGACACTCAGAACATTCAGGAGAAGCACGTGACGGGTGCCACCATCTGGCTCACCGGTCTGCCGAGCGCCGGCAAGACCACCATCGCGTACGAGCTGGCCGGCCGGCTGCGCGGCGAAGGCCACCGCGTCGAGGTGCTCGACGGCGACGAGATCCGCGAGTTCCTCTCCGCGGGCCTCGGCTTCAGCCGCGAGGACCGGCACACCAACGTGCAGCGGATCGGGTTCGTCGCGGAACTGCTCGCCTCGCAGGGCGTGCAGGTCCTCGTCCCGGTCATCGCCCCGTACGCCGACAGCCGCGAGGCCGTCCGCAAGCGCCACCACGCCGAGGGCACCTCCTTCGTCGAAGTGCACGTGGCCACCCCCGTGGAGGTCTGCTCCGTCCGCGACGTGAAGGGCCTCTACGCCAAGCAGGCCGCGGGCGAGATCAGCGGCCTCACCGGCGTCGACGACCCCTACGAGGCACCCGAGACACCCGATCTCCGGATCGAGTCCCAGAACCAGACCGTGCAGGAGTCCGCGGCGCAGCTCCACGCGCTGCTCACCGAGAGGGGTCTGCTGTGACCACCGTCGCTCATCTCCACGACGCGACCGACAGCCCGTTCGCGCTGTCGCACCTCGACTCGCTGGAGTCCGAGGCCGTCCACATCTTCCGCGAGGTGGCGGGCGAGTTCGAGCGGCCGGTGATCCTCTTCTCCGGCGGCAAGGACTCCATCGTCATGCTGCACCTGGCGCTGAAGGCCTTCGCCCCCGCGGCGATCCCCTTCACGCTGCTGCACGTCGACACCGGGCACAACTTCCCCGAGGTCCTGGAGTACCGCGACCGCGTCGTCGCCCAGCACGGGCTGCGGCTGCACGTCGCCTCCGTGCAGGAGTACATCGACGCGGGCAAGCTGCGCGAGCGCCCCGACGGCACCCGCAACCCGCTGCAGACCGTCCCGCTCACCGAGGCGATCCAGCAGCACCGCTTCGACGCCGTCTTCGGCGGCGGCCGCCGCGACGAGGAGAAGGCCCGCGCGAAGGAGCGGGTGTTCTCGCTCCGCGACGAGTTCTCGCAGTGGGACCCGCGCCGCCAGCGCCCCGAGCTGTGGCAGCTCTACAACGGCCGCCACGCGCCCGGCGAGCACGTCCGGGTCTTCCCGCTGTCCAACTGGACCGAGCTGGACGTCTGGCAGTACATCCAGCGCGAGAAGATCGAGCTCCCGGAGATCTACTTCGCCCACGAGCGCGAGGTGTTCGCCCGCAGCGGCATGTGGCTGACGGCAGGCGACTGGGGCGGCCCCAAGGACACCGAGTCGGTCGAGACGCGGCTGATCCGCTACCGCACCGTCGGCGACATGTCCTGCACCGGCGCCGTCGACTCCGACGCCACCACGCTGGACGCCGTCATCGCCGAGATCGCCGCCTCCCGGCTCACCGAGCGGGGCGCGACCCGCGCCGACGACAAGATGTCCGAGGCAGCGATGGAAGACCGCAAGCGCGAAGGGTACTTCTAATGAGCACGTCCACCGAGCAGCTGTCCGAGCAGCTGGCGGCCACCACCCTGCTGCGCTTCGCCACCGCCGGCTCCGTCGACGACGGCAAGTCCACCCTGGTGGGCCGCCTCCTCCACGACTCCAAGTCGGTCCTCGTCGACCAGCTGGAGGCCGTGGAGCACGCCTCGCGCTCCCGCGGCCAGGAGGCGCCCGACCTGGCGCTCCTCACCGACGGTCTGCGGGCCGAGCGCGAGCAGGGCATCACCATCGACGTGGCCTACCGCTACTTCGCGACGCCCCGCCGCCGCTTCATCCTCGCCGACACCCCCGGGCACGTGCAGTACACCCGGAACATGGTGACCGGCGCCTCCACCGCCGAACTGGCCGTGGTCCTGGTCGACGCCCGCAACGGCGTGGTCGAGCAGACCCGTCGGCACGCGGCCGTCGCCGCCCTGCTCCGCGTCCCGCACGTGGTCCTGGCCGTGAACAAGATGGACCTGGTCGAGTACCGGGAGCCCGTCTTCGCCGCGATCGCCGAGGAGTTCACGACGTACGCCTCCGAGCTCGGCGTCCCGGAGATCACCGCGATCCCGATCTCGGCGCTCGCCGGCGACAACGTCGTGGAGCCGTCCGCGAACATGGACTGGTACGGCGGCCCGACGGTCCTGGAGCACCTGGAGACCGTCCCGGTCAGCCACGACCTGACGGCCTGCCACGCGCGATTCCCCGTGCAGTACGTGATCCGCCCGCAGACCGCCGAGCACCCCGACTACCGGGGCTACGCCGGTCAGATCGCGGCCGGTGCCTTCCGGGTCGGCGAGCAGATCACCGTCCTGCCGTCGGGGAAGACCTCCACGATCACCGGGATCGACGCGCTGGGCGAGTCCGTGGACATCGCCTGGGCCCCGCAGTCGGTCACGATCCGGCTCGCCGACGACATCGACATCTCGCGCGGCGACCTGCTCGCCCCGAGCGGTGACGCCCCGGCGACCACCCAGGACATCGAGGCGACCGTCTGCCACGTGGCGGACCGGGCGCTCGCCGTCGGCCAGCGGGTGCTCCTGAAGCACACCACCCGCACGGTCAAGGCGATCGTCAAGGAGATCCCCTCGCGGCTGACCCTGGACGACCTCTCGCAGCACCCGAACCCGGGGCAGCTGGTCACCAACGACATCGGCCGGGTCGTGGTGCGCACCGCCGAGCCGCTCGCGCTCGACGCGTACGCGGACTCGCGCCGTACCGGTTCGTTCCTGCTGATCGACCCGGCGGACGGCACCACGCTCGCGGCAGGCATGGCGGGCGAGTCCTTCGCCACCGCCAAGGCCGTCTCGGTCGTCGAGGACGAGGAAGGGTGGGACTTCTGATGAGCCAGAACGTCTACGCGACCTTCGCGAAGGAGGGCGGCCGGGTGGGCTCCGGCGCCCTCGGCGCGGGCATGGGAGGCGTCGCGCGATGTGCGTGCTGACCTCGACGCGCCGCATGCACGGCGCGACCCCGCTCCACCCCGAACGACATAGACGCAGACTTCGAAAACGCTGAATCGAGGGGAAAACCTCCCGTGCCTGCCACCACCCGTACCACCCTGCGCCGCGGCCTCGCCGCCGCCACCGCTCTGCCGCTGCTGATCGGCGCGCTCGCCTCCTGCGGCTACGGCTCCGAGGCCAAGAACGACGAGAAGAAGGTGGCCGCCGAGGGCAAGAAGCTCTCCGCCGACACCGTACGGCTCGGGTACTTCCCCAACCTCACGCACGCGACCGCGCTGGTCGGCGTCCAGGAGGGCCTCCTGCAGAAGGAGCTGGGCGGCACCGTCCTGGAGCCGACCACGTTCAACGCCGGTCCCTCCGAGATCGAGGCGCTCAACGCGGACTCGATCGACATCGGCTTCATCGGCCCCTCGCCGTCCATCAACGGCTACGTCAAGTCCAAGGGCAAGAACCTGCGGATCATCGGCGGCTCCGCCTCCGGTGGCGTGAAGCTCGTCGTGAACCCGGCGAAGATCAAGACCCTGGACGACCTCAAGGGCAAGAAGATCGCCACGCCGCAGAAGGGAAACACGCAGGACGTCGCCTTCCTCAACTGGATCGTGGAGAAGGGCTGGAAGGTCGACTCCGCGAGCGGCAAGGGCGATGTCTCGGTGGTCCGCACGGACAACAAGACGACGCCGAACGCCTACAAGTCCGGGGCCATCGACGGCGCCTGGGTGCCCGAGCCGACCGCCTCGAAGCTGGTCAGCGACGGCGCGAAGGTGCTGCTCGACGAGTCCGACCTGTGGCCGGACAAGAAGTTCGTCATCACGAACATCATCGTGTCGCAGAAGTTCCTCGACGGGCACCCCGACGTCGTCGAGGCGTTCCTGCGCGGCGCGGTGAAGACCAACGAGTGGATCAACGCCAACCCGGACAAGGCGAAGACCTCGGCCAACGCCAAGCTCAAGAACCTCTCGGGCAAGGCGCTGGGCGCCAAGGTGATCGACGCCGCGTGGCCGTCCATCCAGTTCACCAACGACCCGCTGGCGGCCACCCTCCAGGCCCAGGCCGATCACGCGGTGAAGGCCGGTGTCCTGGAGAAGCCCGAGCTGAGCGGCATCTACGACCTCAAGCCGCTCAACAAGGTCCTGAAGGCCGCGGGGCAGCCCGAGGTCTCCGACGCCGGTCTCGGCGTGAAGTAGCCCCCGACCAGTCGGTGCCGGACACCCGTGCAGCAGCCCGAGTTCAGCTTCACCAGGAGGTGACGACCATGGCCACGACCGCGACGCTCGCCAAGGCCGAGGACCGTGCGGCGGTGACCCATGCCGCCCGCATCGAGCATGTCTCCAAGTCCTTCGGCGGACCCGCCGGCGGGCAGCTCGTCCTCGACGACATCACGCTCGATGTCGCCCCGGGCGAGTTCGTCACCCTTCTCGGCGCCTCGGGCTGCGGCAAGTCCACGCTGCTCAACCTGGTCGCCGGGCTCGACCGGCCGTCCGCGGGGTCCATCGAGACCCCCGGCGGCCGGCCGGCCCTGATGTTCCAGGAGCACGCCCTCTTCCCGTGGCTCACCGCGGGCAAGAACATCGAACTGGCCCTGCGGCTGCGCGGGGTCCCCAAGACCGAGCGGCGGGCCGAGGCGGAGCGGCTGCTCGAACTGGTCCGGCTCGGCGGTTCGTACGGCAAGCGCGTCCACGAGCTGTCCGGCGGCATGCGCCAGCGGGTCGCGCTGGCCCGCGCGCTCGCCCAGGACAGCGACCTGCTGCTGATGGACGAGCCGTTCGCCGCGCTCGACGCCATCACCCGGGACGTGCTGCACGACGAGCTGACCCGGATCTGGCGGGAGACGAAGCTGTCGGTGCTCTTCGTCACCCACAACGTGCGCGAGGCCGTGCGGCTGGCCGAGCGTGTCGTCCTCCTCTCGTCCCGGCCGGGCCGGATCGCCCACGAGTGGACCATCGACATCCCTCAGCCGCGTCGCATCGAGGACGCCGACGTCGCGGAACTGTCCCTCGAAATCACCGAGCAACTGCGTGGGGAGATCCGCCGTCATGGCCAGCACTGAAGCCACCCCGAGGACACCGAAGACCGACGACCTCGCCGGCCTCGAAGCCGGCCTGGACGCCCTGGACAGCGTGCAGATCCGGCGGACCCCGGTCCGTGAGGTGCTGCTCAAGAAGGTCCTGCCGCCGGTCGTCGCCGTCGCGCTCGTCCTGGTGGTGTGGCAGCTGCTCGTCACGGCGAAGGTCACCGACGAGTACAAGCTGCCCGCCCCGTCCGCCGTGTGGGACAGCCTGAGCACGATGTGGGCGCAGGGCACGCTCCTGGACGTCCTGTGGACCAGCGTGTCCCGGGCCCTCCTCGGCTTCCTCATGGCCCTCGCGATCGGTACCCCGCTCGGACTCCTGGTCTCCCGGGTGAAGTTCGTCCGGGCGGCGATCGGCCCGATCCTCGCGGGCCTCCAGTCGCTGCCGTCGGTGGCCTGGGTGGCGCCCGCCGTCCTGTGGCTCGGCCTCAACGACAGCATGATGTACGCGGTCATCCTGCTCGGCGCCGTCCCGTCGATCGCCAACGGCCTCGTCGCCGGCGTCGACCAGGTCCCGCCGCTCTTCCTGCGGGCGGGCCAGACGCTCGGCGCGACCGGGATCAAGGGCGCCTGGTACATCGTGATGCCGGCCGCGCTCCCCGGCTATCTGGCCGGTCTCAAGCAGGGCTGGGCGTTCTCGTGGCGCTCGCTGATGGCCGCGGAGATCATCGCCTCCTCCCCCGAGCTGGGCCTCGGTCTCGGCCAGCTCCTGGAGAACGGCCGCAACGACTTCGACATGCCGGGGATCTTCCTGGCGATCATCCTGATCCTGGTCGTCGGCATCGCCATCGACCTGCTGATCTTCAGCCCCCTCGAGCGTGCGGTCCTGCGCCGCCGCGGCCTCCTGACGAAGAGCTGAGCCGGACCGTGAACCGCCCTGTCCTCCTCGTCATCGCCCACGGCAGCCGCGATCCGCGGCACGCGGCGACCGTTCAGGCGCTGGTGCGCCGGGCCGGTGCGCTGCGGCCGGGGCTGCGCGTGGAGACGGCGTTCCTGGACTTCAACCTGCCGTCGGTGACGGGCGTGCTCGACCGGCTCGCCGCCGACGGGGTACGAGACGTGGTGGCGCTGCCGCTGCTGCTGACCCGGGCCTTCCACGCGAAGGCCGACATCCCCGCCGTACTGCGCCAGGCGCCCCCGTCCCTGCGGATCCGCCAGGCGGAGGTCCTCGGCCCCTCGCCGCTGCTGATCGCGGCGGTGGATCGACGGCTGTACGAGGCCGGGCTCACGCCCGGCGACAAGAGCACCACCGGGGTCGTCCTGGCCTCGGCGGGCTCCACCGACCCGGAGGCGATCGCGGTGATCGCAGAAACGGCGCGGGAGCTGCGGCGCACCGGTTGGTGCTCCGTGCGGCCCGCGTTCGCCTCCGCATCTCTTCCGCGTACGGACGACGCCGTACGCGCCCTGCGCGCCGACCGGGGCGTCCGGCGGGTGGCCGTGGCCCCCTACGTGATCGCCCCGGGCCGCCTCCCGGACCGCATCGCGGCGGGCGCGGCGGAGGCCGACGTCCTGGCGGACGTCCTCGGCCCCTCCCCGGAGTTGGCCGCGCTGCTCGTCGAGCGGTACGAGGGCGCGCACGCCGCGCGCCGGCCGGTCGCCCACACCGCCTGAATCCCCGCTGTCCGGAATTCGGCAATCGAATACCGAAGCGAAAAGGGGATGCGGCCGGTCCTCCCCGGCTCGCCGCCGACCACCTGCCCGGATCCGTCGGCTGCCTGGACCCCGCAGCCGACCGCGCGGTCGCCCCTTCGGGCTCCGGCTGCTGAGGGCGAGCGACCGGCCGAGCCGGGCCGATTACTCCTGGGCCCGTTTCTCGTTCATACCGTCGACGCCACGGAACGACTCGCCGACCGCTCTTGCGGTTTCGCGACAGCGGGTGCGAGGAAGATCATGGTCCCGGTCGTGCATCCCTGGAGCCGTTTCGTGCGTCTTCTGTGCGCCGGGCCAATCGCGGACCCGGCAGACATCGGTTCCTACCAAGGGCAGAAGACTTTGATCACTTCGACACTCGGCGTACGTAGAGCCGTGACCGTCACGATCACGGCCTCGGCCGTACTGGCCGGCGGCCTCTTCACGGGCCAGGCGTACGCCGCGCCGCCCACCCCGTCGATCACCGCCGCGGGCGGCTTCGTCATGAACAACGGGACGGGCACCACGCTGTTCGGAAAGGCCGCGGACACCCGCAGGTCGACCGGTTCCACCACGAAGATCATGACCGCGAAGGTGGTGCTGGCGCAGCGTGGTCTGAACCTGGACGCCAAGGTCACCGTCCAGAAGGCCTACAGCGACTACATCGTCTCCAAGAACGCCTCGTCCGCCCGGCTCATCGTCGGCGACAAGGTGACGGTCCGACAGCTCCTCTACGGCCTGATGCTGCCGTCGGGTTGCGACGCGGCCTACGCGCTGGCGGACAAGTTCGGCACCGGCACCACCCGGGCGGCCCGGATCAAGTCGTTCATCGGGAAGATGAACACCGAGGCCAGGAACCTCGGCATGCGCAACACCCACTTCGACTCGTTCGACGGAATAAGCAATGGGAGCAACTACTCCACTCCGCGCGACCTGACGAAGCTCGCGAGCAGTGCGATGAAGAACTCCACGTTCCGCACCGTCGTCAAGACGAAGTCCACGAAGCAGAAGGTGACCACCAAGACCGGCGGTTACCGGTACATGGCGTGGACCAACACCAACAAGCTCCTGAGCACGTACAGCGGCGCGATCGGTCTGAAGACCGGTTCGGGTCCGCAGGCCAAGTACTGCCTCGTCTTCGCGGCGACCCGCGGCAGCAAGACGGTCATCGGCACGGTGCTCGCCTCGTCGAACGAGACGAACAGGGCGGCCGACGTCAAAAAGCTGCTGGACTACGGCTTCGCCAGGTAGTCGACGGCGACCGGCGGCGACCGGCCCGCGACGGCGCCGGTCCCGCACCCGGCTGTCTCCCGCCCGGCGGGAGGCAGCCCCGGGAGCGGCGGTTCTAGCTGAAGTCGAGGCCGCCCGTGCGGGTCCGCTTCAGTTCGAAGAGGTCCGGGTGGTTGGCCAGGACCCGGAAGCTGTCGAAGAGTTCGGCCGCGCGCTCGCCGCGCGGGACGGCGCGCAGGACCGGGCCGAACCAGACGGTGCCGTCGACGTGGATCGTCGGGGTGCCGACGTACGCCCCGGCCCCGGGGTCCTTGCCCGCGTCGTGACTGCGGCGGACGGCCTCGTCGTACGCCGGGTCGTGGGCGGCCCCGGCCAGTTCGGCGGGGAGGCCGAGTTCGGTGAGCGACTCGGCGACGACGGCGTCGAAGTCCGTCTGCTTCTTCTCGTGGATGCGGGTCCCGTACGCGGTGTAGAGCGGGCGCAGGATCTCCTCGCCGTGCCGCTCGGCCGCCGCCGCCGCGACTCTGACGGGTCCGATCGAGGCGTCGACCAGTTCGCGGTACCAGTCGGGCAGGGTGTTGCCCTCGTTGTGCAGGTACAGGCTCATGACCTTGAAGCGGAGGTCGATGTCCCGCTCCCGCTCGACCTCCAGGATCCACCGGGAGGTGATCCAGGCGAAGGGGCAGACCGGGTCGAAGTAGAAGTCGACGGCGGGGCGGGGCGTGGTGTCGGTGCTCGTCATACCGTGAAATCTAGCCAGCCGGTGGCCTGTCCCCGTGGTCCAATCACGCGCCGTAGTGCTGGGCCACTTCGCGGTCAGTCCTCCCGTGTCATCTCGATGAGCTTGACCACGGTGTTCCAGTTCCGGGCGGTGGCGACGAGTCCCTTCAGGAGGGACGGACGGGAGACCACCACGCTCAGCCTGGACGTCCCGAGGCCCTCGGGGACGTAGAGGTAGAGCACGCGGTCGCCGAGGGCGAACTCCTCGGGGAGATAGGCCTCGCGGTCGACCGAGGCGAAGAGCTCGGGGTCCGCGGGCCCGGAGTAGTAGATGGCGTGGAGCTGCTTGCCCGGGATCTCGGCGGCCGGGAAGGGGCAGGCCTCGGCCACCGCCGCCAGGTAGCCGCCGTCGCGGACGAGGCAGTCGACGCGGAAGCCGAACCGGTCCTCGATGGCGTCTTCGAGCGCCGTCCTGAGCTCCTCCTCCCCGGCACCGGAGTCGGTGGTGAAGACGGCGTTCCCGCTCTGGAGGTACGTGCGGACGTTCGTGTGCCCGAGGCCTCCGAGGAGGGGACGGAGCTCCGCCATGGGGACCTTGCGGTGTCCGCTCACGTTGATGCCGCGGAGCAGGGCCGCGTACGTCTTCTTCTTCGTCATGGGGTCAATCTAGGCGGGCCACCGCGCCTCGTGGGGGGCGGCGCGGTGGCCGGTTCGAACACTGTCCGATCAGGGGGATCCGCGAGAAGACCCTTCACCCATCTGTGACTTATTCAACAATGTTTCGTAATGGCGAACCCCTGGCGAACCCCTGGCGAACCCATCATTTGCGCTGATATCGGGCGAGCACCCGATTGCCGTCCTCCACCAGACGTCTGCGCAGTTCGGCGCCGTCGATGGCGCCGCTGTAGTACTCCTGGAAGGCCGGCGTCGCCACCTTGTCCTTCCACTCCGGGTATCCGCGCACCGACTGCGCGGGCGCCGGCCGCAGCCGTTCAGCCACGGCGGCCCCGGTCGCCCAGCCGTCCCTGGCGGTGTGCAGGGAGGGGTCGGCGAGCGCGGCCGTGCCGGTGGGCAGCATCCAGTCGCCGCGCGCGAGCCGCACCATGTTCTCCGGGCGCAGGAAGAAGTCGAGGAACGCGGCCGCCTCCCTCTTGTACGGGCTGTCCTCGGCGATCGACAGGGTCTGCGGGGAGACTCCCTGGGTGAGCCCGGCGCTCCCGACGGGGGCGGGCAGCACCGTCCACTCCAAGCCCTTGGGGGCCTGTTGGGCGATCTGCTGCCGGTAGGCGAAGCCGAGCGGGACCATGGCGTACTTGCCGGCGAAGAACCCGGGGAGGGTGTCGGAGCCGCCGCTGCCGAGCGTGGTGCGCGGGGCGGTGCGGTCGGTGGCGACCTGGTCGTGGATGGTGCCGGGGACGACGGCGTCCGCCTCGGTGAAGCGGACGGTCACCCGGCCGTCGGCCTCCCGGTGGAAGAGCTGTCCGCCGGCGGAGAGACCGAGGTTGAGGCTGACGGAGACGGGTTCCTTGAGCGGCCAGGCGACCGCGTACCGGCCGGGTCCCATGCCGCGGGTGAGGTCCTGGGTGATCTGCCGGAACTCCGTCCAGGTCCAGGGCTTCTCCGGGGTGGGGACGCGGACGCCGGAGGATTCGAGGATCTTCCGGTTGGCGATGATCACGCGCGGTTCCTGGAGGAACGGCACGCCGTAGACGCCCTTGTCGGAGCCGAAGGTGGTGGTCTCCCAGCTGCGGGCGGGGATGTCGGCGCGGAGCCGTTCGGGCAGCAGCGGGCGGAGGTCGGCGAGGTCGCCGCCGTAGGCGAAGTCGGCGAGGTCGTCGGAGGCGTCGTGGATGATGTCGGGCGCCTCGCCGCCCTCGAAGGAGGTGAGGAGCTGGTCGTGGACGGAGTCCCAGCTGCCCTGGACGTACTCGACCTGGACGTCGGGGTGGGAGGCGTTCCACTCCCTCACCAGCTGCCGGTTGGCGTCGACGGACTCCTTCTGCCAGGCGAGGGACTGGAAGCGGAGCCGTACGACCCCGTCCTCGGGAGCGCCGTTCCCGGTGGTGCAGCCGGTGAGGAGCAGGGCGAGCGCGGCGGTGAGGCCGAGGATCCGTCGGCTCATGACTTCACCGCCCCGGCCAGCATCCCACCGGTGATCCGTCTCTGGAGGACGGCGAAGACGAGGAGGGACGGCAGCGTGGCGAGGAAGGCCGCGGCGGCCAGCGGGCCGAGGTCGGCGACGCCCTCGGCGCCGAGGAAGTGGGTGAGGACGACCGGCAGGGTCTGCTTCTCCGGGGTCTTGAGCAGTACGAGCGCGAAGAAGAACTCGTTCCACGCGGTGACGAAGGCGAAGAGGGCGGTGGCGACGATCCCGGGGACGAGCAGCGGGGCGGTGACCGAGACGAGGGTACGCAGCCGGCCGGCGCCGTCGACGGCGGCGGCCTCCTCCAGTTCGGCGGGGACGGCCCGGACGTACCCCATCAGCATCCAGAGGGCGAAGGGCAGCGACCAGACCACGTAGACCAGGACGAGACCGAAGACGCTGTTGATCAGGTGCAGGTTCTTGAGGATCAGGAAGAGCGGGATGATGACGAGCACGAACGGGAAGGCCTGGCTGATCACCACCCACCCGGTGGCGGCCGAGCCGAGTCTGCCCCGGTGGCGGGCCGTCACATAGGCGAGCGGGGTCGCGACGGCCACCGCGATCACGGCCGCGGCGACCGCGGCGACCAGGCTGTTGGCGGCGGCCCTGAGCAGCGGCTGCTCGTCGAAGGCCTGCCGGAAGTTGTCGAGCGTGGGGTCCTTCGGGATCCAGGTGGGGTGGAGCGAGGCCAGCTCGGGGGCGGGCTTGAAGGCTGTGGAGACCAGCCAGAGGAAGGGGAAGGCGAGGAAGACCAGGTACGCGAGGAGGGCCGCGTACTGGCCGATGCGCGCGGGTCGGCTCGTCCGGAGGGCGCTCACCGGTCCTGGTCCCCTTTCAGCCGGCGTACGAGGGAGAGGGCGATGAGCACGGAGACGGCGGCGATCATCACGCAGCCCATCGCGGCCGCGTAGCCGAACTGTCCGTAGCGGAAGGCCTCTTCGTAGGCGAAGAGCATCGGGAGCCGGGTCCGGCCGCCCGGTCCGCCGCTGGTCAGCACGTAGACCAGGGCGAAGGAGTTGAAGTTCCAGATCAGGTTGAGGGCGGTGATGGCGAGGGCGACCGGTCTCAACGCGGGCCAGGTGACGGCGCGGAAGCGGCGCCAGGCTCCGGCGCCGTCGAGGGCGGCGGCCTCGTGGAGTTCGCGCGGGGTGTTCTGGAGTCCGGCGAGCAGGGCGACGGTGGTCTGCGGCATCCCGGCCCAGACGCCGACGAGGATGACGGCGGGGAGGGCGGTGGCGAGCCCGGAGAGCCAGTCGCGTCCCTCGCCGAACCCCAGGGTGCGGATCGTCTCGTTGAGGATGCCGGCGTCGGGGTTGTAGACGAGCCGCCACATGATGCCGACGACGACCTCGGGCATCGCCCAGGGAACGATGGCGAGGGCCCGTGCCAGCCAGCGGAAGCGGAGCTTCTGGTCGAGCAGGAGGGCGAGGCCGAGGGCGAGCAGGAACTGGGGGACGGTGACACCGACGGCCCAGACGACTCCGATGCGGAACGATTCCCAGAAGAGGGTGTCGTGCAGCAGGTCCTGGAAGTTCAGGGTGCCGACCCAGCTCGTGGCCTGGGTGCGGCCGGACTGGGCGTCCGTGAAGGCCAGCGCGATGCCGTAGAGCAGCGGGCCGACGCTGAGGACCAGGATCGGCAGCAACGCCGGGAGCACCAGGAACCAGGCGCCGAAGTCGGGGCCGCGGGGGCGTGTCCCGTGGGCGTCGCGCGGTGTGCGCGTCCCGCCCGGGCGCTTCGTTGCGGTCACCGTGCTCACCGATTCGCCCCCGTCCGCCCGTCCCCGGCCACCGCCGTGGGAATCTCGCCATGGTCCTGAGGGTCCCGGGGACCGTCAAGGCGGCCTGCGCGGTGAGCTGCGCGGATGGGAGACTTTGGCGCAATCGCACAGGTCGCGATGACACGGATCGCGATGACACAGGCCGCGATGACACAGGCCGCAACCACACAGGCCGCGGTCGCACAGGTACGGGAGAGTTCGATGGACGAGGCGCGGGCGCGGGAGATCCTGGCCGCGGCGGGGGTGCCGGTCGCGGAGGCGCGGCTGCTGGCCCTCGGTGAGAACGCGGTCTTCGCCGTGGGCGATCTCGCCGTGAAGGTGGGCCGGGACGCGGAGGTGTTCGAGCGGGCCGAGCGGGAGCTGGCGCTGGCCGCCTGGCTCGCCGACGCGGAGGTGCCGGCGGTGCGGGCCGCCGAGGAGAAGCCGCGTCTGGTCGAGGGGCACCCGCTGACCTTCTGGCACCGGCTGCCCGAGGCGGTGCGGCCCGCTGAGCCGCGCGATCTGGCGCCGCTGCTCCGCCTGATCCACGCCCTGCCGGAGCCTGTGGCCTTCGCGCTGCCGCGCCGTGACCTGCTCGGCGGGGTCGAGCGGTGGCTGCGGCTCGCGGGGGACGCGATCGACCCGGCGGACGCGGCGTTCCTGCGGGAGCGGCGCGATTCCTTCGCCCCGGCGGCCGCCGCGCTGACCCCGCATCTGACGCCCGGCCCGATCCATGGTGACGCCCTCCCCCGGAACGTCCATGTCGGCCCCGACGGCCCGGTCCTGGTGGACCTGGAGACCTTCTCCTCCGACCTGCGCGAGCACGACCTGGTGGTGCTCGCCCTGTCCCGCGACCGGTACGGCCTGGACCCGGCCGCGTACGAGGCCTTCACCGAGGCGTACGGCTGGGACGTACGGGAGTGGGAGGGGTGCGCGGTGCTGCGCGGCGCGCGGGAGACCGCGAGCTGCGCGTGGGTGGCGCAGCACGCGCCGTCGAACCCGAAGGCTTTGGCCGAATTCGAGCGGCGGGTGGCCTCGCTGCGGGACGGCGACCCCGAGGTGCGCTGGTACCCGTTCTGACATCATGTTTCCCGACCGAACCGGGCTCGTCGAACGGGGTGTTGGGATGCGTGTGGAACTTTCCGAGGTGACGCTCGACGTCGAGGTGAGCGGTGAGGGACCGGCCGTGCTGCTCGTGCACGGCTTCCCCGACAGCCACCACCTCTGGCGTCACCAGGTTCCGGTACTCACGGCGGCGGGCTTCACCTGTGTCACCCCGACGCTGCGGGGGTTCGGCGCCTCAGACCGTCCTGAGGGCGGTCCGGAGGCGTACCACCCGGCCAAGAACGTGGGCGATCTGCTCGAACTCCTGGACCGGCTCGACATCGACCAGGTCCATCTGGTGGGCCACGACTGGGGCTCGGGCATCGTCCAGGGTCTCGCGCAGGTGGTGCCGCACCGCACGCGCAGCCTGAGCCTGCTGTCCGTGGGGCATATCGCGTCGATCCTCGCCGCGGGCTGGGAGCAGAAGCAGCGCTCCTGGTACATGCTGCTGTTCCAGCACGAGGGACTGGCCGAGGACTGGCTGGCCCGGGAGGACTTCGCCAACCTGCGGGAGATGCTGGCGGAGCACCCGGACGCGGAGGCCGTGATGGAGCCGCTGCGGGCGCCGGGCGCGCTGACGGCGGCGCTGAACGTCTACCGCTCGGGTCTCCCGGCGGAGGTGCTGTTCGGTGCCGGTCCGCCGCCGTCGCCCCTGCCTCCGCTGCCGGAGACGGTTCCGGTGCTCGGGCTCTGGTCCACCGGCGACCGCTTCCTCACCGAGCGCTCGATGGCCGGTACGGGCGAGCACATCGCCGGGCCCTGGCGCTACGAGCGGATCGAGGACGCGGGCCACTGGCTCCAGCTGGACCAGCCGGAGAAGGTCGGCGAGCTGCTGCTCTCCTTCCTCAAGGAGAACTCGTAGCCGACCGGCGCGGCGGCTACACCGCCGCCGCGACCGCCTCGCGCAGGGGCCAGGTGGACTCGACGACCGCGTCCACGTCGCCCTTGCGGCGCAGGAAGGCCTGGAAGTTCTCGGCCCAGGCGCGGTACCAGACGATCTGACGCTCGTGGAGCTCGGCCGGGTTCAGCTCGGCGACCTGGCGGTGCCGCTCGGCTATCGCGACGGCGACCCGGACGGCGGCGAGCGCGTCGGCGGCGGCCTGGTGGGCGGCTTCGAGCACGACTCCGTACTCCCCGCAGACCGCTTCCAGGTTCCGCTTGCCGCGCCGGTAGCGGTCGACGGCCCGGTCGATGGTGTACGGGTCGACGACGGGCCCGATGGGGGCCCCGCCGAGCCGCTCGCTCAGCGAGGGCAGTCCGTGGCGACGCAGCTCGGCGGAGAGCAGCGTCAGGTCGAAGCTGGCGTTGTACGCCACGACCGGGACGCCGTCCTCCCAGTACTCGGCGAGTGTCTTCGCGATCTCGTCGGCGACCTCGCGCACCGGGCGGCCTTCGGCGGCCGCCCGCTCGTTGCTGATGCCGTGGATCGCGGAGGCCTGCTCCGGGATGCGGATGCCCGGGTCGGCGAGCCAGTCCCGCCGGCAAGTGACGTGTCCCCCGCCGTCGACCTCGATGATCGAGGCCGTCACGATACGGGCCTCCAGCGGTTCGGTGCCGGTCGTCTCCAGGTCGAAGCCGACCAGCGTCTCGCCGTGCCAAGCCATCGGGTCCTCCTTACGTGATCTCCCCCGTGGTGCTGACCACCCTCGCACGCACCACTGACAACGCTCCCGGCCTCCGCGGCGAGGGGTCAGGAGACGGGCCGGGAGTCGAGCCAGACGGACTCGAATTCCTCCCGGTATGTCTCGAAAAGTCCGTGATCGCCGTCACGGATCCCCTGCCCGTGGCGCACCACGTTCCGCCCGCCGCCGCGCAGCACGAGGACCGGGGCCTCCATGCCCCGGGCCCGGCGCAGATAGGACTGCACGACGCCCACCCCGTCCGGTCCGTCGCCGTCCACCAGGTAGGCGGTGAAGCGGGGGGTCTCGTCGAAGACGTGGATCTGGAAGGCGCCCGGGTCGCGGAGCTTGGAGCGGACCCGGCGCATGTGCAGGATGTTCATCTCGACCGAGCGGCTCAGTTCGCCCTTCTTCAGGCCGAGTTCGCGCTCGCGGCGCTTGACGGCGCTGCTCGCGGGGTTGAGGAAGAGCAGCCGGGTCCGGCAGCCGGACTCGGCGAGGCGGACCATGCGGCGGCCCGAGAAGTTCTGCACGAGCAGATTGAGACCTATGCCGGTGGCGTCGAGGCGGCGGGCCCCGCCGAAGAGGTCCTCGGCGGGCAGCTGCCGCTGGAGCCGGACTCGGTCGGGGTGGACGGAGACCACGTCCGCGTACCGGTCCCCGACGAGGTCCTCGACCGCGTCGACGGGCAGCCGGTCGGCGGAGGGCACCCCGGCACCGCTGCCGAGGATCTCCAGGATGCGCGCGGAGGCCCGTTCGGACTGGGCGAGGACGGTGAGCGACAGGGCCCGGTTGCGGGAGACCACGTTGCGCGTGACCTCCAGCTCGTCCAGGGCCAGCTCGACCTCGCGCCGGTCGTCGAAGTAGGGCTCGAAGCACGGCCAGTGCTGGACCATCAGCTCGCGCAGCTGCGGCAGGGTGAGGAAGCTGAGGACGTTGTCGTCGGCGGGGTCGAGCAGATAGCCCTTGCGCCGCGAGACCTCGCGGACGGCGACCGCCCGCTGCACCCACTCCTGGCCCGCCGGGCCGGCCGCGGCCACCACCCACTCCTCGCCGTGCACGGGTTCGTACACGGGCCGCAGGACGGCGGCGACCACGGCACGGAGCCGCTGTTCGACGAGGTTCAGCCAGATGTAGGCGCGTCCGGCGCGCTGGGCGCGGGTGCGGACCTCGCTCCAGGCCTCGGCGCCCCAGTCGAGCTCCGCTCCGATCTCCACCGGCCGGGCGACGGTGACCGTGCCGGGCGGCACGGCTCCCGGCGGCGCGACCGCGCCGGGCGGCGCCTCGGAGGGGTCGGCAGGACCCCCCTCGCGACCCTGATCCCCTGGGGGCAGCTCCAGACCTCCCGAGCTCACCCGCGCACCGCCTTCTGCTCCTGGACGCCCGTGTCGACCGGTCCGACAACGATCAAGGAAGGGTACTCCGCGAGCGGGAGGCGGTGCAGCAGGATCGTCAGGCTCCTTCCTCAACTCCCCAGATCCGGCTGCCCGTTCTGGGAGGCGAGATCGGCCGGAGTGAGCGGATTCATAGCGGTTACGTCCCTGGGCGCGAGCTGGAAGCCCTGCCAGTGGACCGGCATCGGCTGCTGGTCCTCGTCCCGGGCGATGTGGTGGAACCCGATGTTGACCCAGACGGACGGTTTGGTCAGAGTCTCCCCGTTGACCCATTTGTCCACGCTGTCACCGGCGTTGGGCGCGCAGTTGCCGATGTTGTTGCTCGCGAACTTCTCACAGGCACGCGCCTGCGTGAAGTACACGTCGTGCTTGGTGAATCCGCGCCCGGCGTGGGTGTCGGTGTGGCCGGGGACGATCTCGTACGACCGGGCGTGGCCGTCGGCGTTCTTGCCGGTGCCGCTGACCACCCGCCACCAGCGCATGTTCTTGGCGTCGCCGGCGAGCTCCTTGGTGACGACGGTGCGCTTGGTCTTCACGGTCGGTCCGCCGCCGCCCGCGGGGGGCGCGGTGACGGTGGAGTCGAACTGCTCGATCCGGTCCTTGGTGGAGCCGTCGAGGCCGAAGTCGAGCTTCCAGAAGACGTTGTGGGCGTGGCTGGTGGCGTAGGAGCGGGCGCCCTTGCCGATGGGCCAGCCGCGGCCGTCGGTGGCGTTGTAGTCGACGGGCGAGAGGCTGCCGGTGGCTCCGACGTTGGCACCGATGGTGCCGTCGGCGGAGAAGCGCCACTCGGAGATGTACTCGTACCAGCCGACCTTGTTCACGGTGTAGACGAGCAGGTCCTTGGCCTGCGCCTGGTAGACCTTCGAGCCGGTGTCGCTGGCCATGCGGTACGCGTGGCCACGCGCCCGCGTGGTGGTGCACAGGCCCTTGATCTGGCCCACCTCGGGCACCTTGACGGTGGTGAGGGTGCCGCCGGGGCACTCGGCCGGCTTGAGGTTCTGCAGGCCCCAGCCGAAGCCCGCCCCGGTGAGGTCGTCGTACTCGGCGACGCCGTCGTCGTAGGGCACGTGGATCTGGGCGAGCCTGGCGCTGGTGAGGACCTTGATGGGCGCCGCGGCACCGGGCGGCTGGTAGGTCACCTTGTCGAGCGTCAGCCCGGCGTCGGTGTCGTAGCGCCAGCACATGCGCCAGGTGGTGCCGCCGTCGAGCTTCTGCGTGATGCGGTAGGCGTTGGAGCAGTCGGCCTCGGGCGCGACGGGGGTCCGCGTCGGGGACGGCGGCGGCACCACCGGGGTGCGCGTCGGGACCGGCGGAGGGGCCGCGACGGCCCCGGTCGCGGGGCCGGTGGCGGCCGTGGCGGTGCCGAGCAGGACGGCCGCGGTCAGAACGGCGCCCCGCGTACGGGTGCGCCGCGTTCGTCCGGTGAACAGGCTGCGCTGGGTGGACATGGGAACGTACTCCCTCGTACGAGTGCGGCAGGAGAGGCGGCGGGAGAGGACCGGCGGCGGTGGTCAGCCGACGCGGGTGACGGTCCTCGCGGAGAGGTCGACGATCAGGTTCCGGGTGTCGATCCAGGCCCCGTTGAGGACCTTGGTGACGAGCCGGACGCACCGGTGCTCGCCGCAACGGGCGAGCTGCGGAGGCACGTTCGCCTCGCGGTAGGTGCGGTAGAGATCGCCGTTGAACCACAACTGGACGGTGGAGGTGAGCTCCTTGCCGGTGGCGTCCTTGTAGTCCTCCTTGACGCCCTTGCCGAGCGGGCTCGCGAGGATCAGCTCCATGGCCTCGCGCAGCTCCTCCGGGTGGGCGGAGGGCTGGACCCCGCGCTGCGCACCGGACTTCTCGACCTTCCCCGTGGCGAGGTTGACGGTCCGGGTGATGAGCTCGTCCCGCGCGTAGTCGTAGAAGCGGACCTCGGCGCGGCGCGTGCCGTCCCCCGGCAGCGGGTCGGCGAGGTCGGCGCCCAGGTGCTGCGGCCCCCGGCCGCCCTCGACGTTCTGCTGGGCGGCGGCGCCGGGCGGGGTGAGCGCCAGCGACTCGGCCCGGGCGAGCTCGTCGTCGGTGAGCGGGTCGCTTCCCACGCCCTTCTCTCCCTCGGCCGCCACGGGCGCCACGGTCGCCGGCGGCGGCGCGGCGCCCGGGGCCTGCGCACCGTCGCCGCCCTGCGTACCGGCCGTGCCCTGCTGTCCCGAAGAACCGGCGGAACCGGCCACGTCGGAGATTCCCCCCGCTCCGACGGCGCCGCGGCCGCCCGGCGTGTCGTCGGCTCCCGCCGCGCCCGGCAGGCTGATCGCGACCGCGACGGCGGTTCCCGTCACCGCCATGGCCGCTCCGGCCACCACCTTCCCCAGGTGGCGGCGCGCTATTTCGTACACACTTCCCCCTCATTCCCCCTCTTGGTGTGCGGTCACCCGGTAGGACGGGGCTAAGTCCTAGGAGGTTGCCCCAATTTCGGGCAGGATCTGGCCGGAGAACACCCACAAAACCCGGACAGAAGAGGAAGAGTCGTATCCATGCAGGTCTGGCCGGGACAGGCGTACCCCCTGGGCGCCACCTATGACGGAGCGGGAACCAACTTCGCGGTCTTCTCGGAGGCCGCCCACAGGATCGAGCTGTGTCTGCTCCACGACGACGGCTCGGAGACGGCGGTGGAGCTGCGCGAGACCGACGCGTTCGTGCGGCACGCCTATCTGCCGGGCGTGATGCCCGGTCAGCGCTACGGGTTCCGGGTGCACGGCCCGTACGCCCCGGAGCGCGGGCTCCGCTGCAACGCGGCGAAGCTGCTCCTCGACCCCTACGCGCGCGCGGTGTCGGGGCAGGTCAAGTGGGGCGAGGCGGTGTACGGCTATCCCTTCGGGAAGCCCGACGCGCGCAACGACCTCGACTCGGGCCCGCACACGATGACCTCGGTCGTGGTCAACCCGTACTTCGACTGGGGCGACGACCGGCGGCCGCGCACCGAGTACCACCACACGGTGATCTACGAGGCCCATGTGAAGGGCCTCACGATGCTCCACCCGGACCTGCCGGAGGAGCTGCGCGGGACGTACGCGGGGCTCGCGCACCCGTCGGTGATCGGGCACCTGAAGGAACTGGGCGTCACGGCCCTCGAACTGATGCCCGTCCACCAGTTCGTGAACGACCACCGGCTGGTCGACGCGGGACTCTCCAACTACTGGGGCTACAACACGATCGGCTTCTTCGCCCCGCACAACGCCTACGCCTCCTGGGGCGACCGGGGCCAGCAGGTCCTGGAGTTCAAGTCGGCGGTACGGGCGCTGCACCAGGCCGGCATCGAGGTCATCCTCGACGTGGTCTACAACCACACCGCCGAGGGCAACCACCTGGGCCCCACGCTCTCCTTCCGGGGTCTGGACAACCCCTCGTACTACCGGCTGTCGAACGACCCCCGGTACTACACGGACACCACCGGCACCGGGAACTCGCTGCTCATGCGCTCCCCGCACGTGCTCCAGCTGATCATGGACAGCCTGCGGTACTGGGTGACCGAGATGCACGTGGACGGCTTCCGCTTCGATCTGGCGGCCACCCTGGCCCGCCAGTTCCACGAGGTGGACCGGCTGTCCTCGTTCTTCGACCTGGTGCAGCAGGACCCGGTGGTGAGCCAGGTGAAGCTGATCGCCGAGCCCTGGGACGTCGGCGAGGGCGGCTACCAGGTGGGCAACTTCCCGCCGCTGTGGACCGAGTGGAACGGCAAGTACCGGGACTGCGTACGGGACCTGTGGCGGGGCGAGCCGCGCACCCTCGCCGAGTTCGCCTCCCGGCTGACCGGCTCCTCCGACCTCTACCAGGACGACGGGCGACGACCGCTCGCCTCGGTCAACTTCGTGACCTGCCACGACGGTTTCACCCTGCGGGACCTCGTCTCGTACAACGACAAGCACAACGAGGCCAACGGCGAGGGCAACCGGGACGGCGAGAGCTACAACCGCTCCTGGAACTGCGGAGTCGAGGGCGAGAGCGAGGAGGTCGGGATCGCCGAGCTGCGGGCCCGCCAGAGCCGCAACTTCCTTGCCACACTGATGCTTTCGCAGGGCGTTCCGATGCTCAGCCACGGCGACGAGTTCGGGCGCACACAGGGCGGCAACAACAACGCGTACTGCCAGGACAACGAGGTGTCCTGGGTGCGTTGGCCGAAGGAGAACAGCGAGGCGGAGGCCACGCTGCTCCGCTTCACCCGGGCGATGGTGCGGCTGCGCCGGGACCATCCGGTCTTCCGGCGCCGCCGCTTCTTCCACGGACGGCCGGTCGAGGGCACCCACGACGAACTCACCGACATCGCCTGGTTCACGCCCGAGGGCGAGGAGATGACGTCCCGCGACTGGCAGGCGGCGCACGCCCAGGCGCTCACCGTCTTCCTCAACGGCAACGCCATCTCGGAGCCCGGCACCCAGGGCGAGCGGATCGCCGACGACTCCTTCCTGCTGATGTTCAACGCCTCGTCGAAGGAGCTGGAGTTCTCGGTGCCCGACAGTCACGGGGCCTGCTGGCGCACGGTGGTCGACACCTCCGACCCGGAGGGCATGCCGCCGCAGGAGGGCCCGGAGCTCGCGGGCGGCGAGCGGGTGTCCCTCGCGCCGCTCAGCCTGACGGTTCTGCGGCGGCCCGCCTGAGCTTCCCCACGGGACCGGGCGTCGCCACCCGTACCGTCCAGGACAGCAGTGCGCAGGCCACGGCCGCCCCCACCGCCACCGCGAAGGCGGCGGGGGCGCCGTGGCCCTCGGCGAGCCGGCCGGAGACGGCCAGGGCGAGGGCCTGGCCGCCGACGATCCCGCTGGTGAGGAAGGCCATGGACTCGGCGAGCCGGGTCGCCGGCACGGTCCGTTCGGTGAGGCCGAAGACGGTGATGAGGTGCGGGGCGTACGCGGCGCCGAGGACGATCACCACCGCGTAGAGCGCGCCGAGCGAGCCGACGAACAGCAGCGGTACGGAGAGGACGACGAGCGCGGCGGTCGCGGTGCGCCAGCGGGTCATGAGTCCGATCCGGGCGGGCACGGCCGCCATGGAGAGACCGACGGCGGCGCTCATCACGCCCATCGCCGCGTAGACCAGCCCGGCCTGGGCGGGTGCGCCGAGCTCCTCGGTGAGGGCGGTGATCCCGGCCTGCGAGGCGCCGAACATGGCACCCTGGAGGACCATCGTGCCGCGCAGGAAGTAGGCCGATCCCGGCAGCCGCGTCCGTTCGGCGGCACCCGATCGGGTGGAGAGGGACGGCTCGGGCGCGGTGGCCCGGGCGGTCGGGTGGAGTGCGAAGGCGGTGCCGCAGCCGGCGAGCAGCAGGGCCGCCAGGAGGAGCGCGGCCGCCGGGTGGGCGAGGGCGGCGGCGAGGCCGACGAGGGCGGGGCCGAGGACGAAGGACACCTCGTCGAGGGTGCCCTCGAAGGAGAGCACCGTGCCGACGGTCCGGTCGTCCGCGCCGGAGCGGCGGGCGAGGGCCACCGAGCGGGTCCTGGCGAGCGGTCCGATCTGGGGGACGGTGGCCCCGGCGAGCGCGCCGAGGACCATCAGCCAGCCGGTGGGCGTCCGGGCGAGCGCGGCGAGGACGAGGGCGGCGACGGCGACCGCGTTGGCGAGGGAGGCCGCGAGGACGACCGAACGCTGGCCGTGCCGGTCGGTGAGCCGGCCGATGACGGGCCCGGCGACGGTCTGTCCCGCCGCGAGCGCGCCGCCCGTGAGCCCGGCCGTGGCGAGGGAGCCGGTGGTCTCGGCGACCAGGAGCAGGCTGCCGAGCTGGCACATGGCGGTGGGCAGCCGGCCGAGGAAGGAGAGCACCGGCAGGGCGGGGCCGAGCAGGGTCAACGTGTCGCGATACATCCGGAGCATCGGGCGAACGTAACGCGATGCACACGAACGGGTGCATGAGGCGATGACACAGAAGCCCTCGCGCGGGGTACGTACGTTCGCATGACCTCCCTCCCGTCCGGCCCGGCCTCCGCCCCGACCTCCCTCCCGCCCGGCTCGGCCTCCGCCCCGACGTCCGCCTCGGCCTCCCTCCCGTCCGGTTCCGAGGCCGTCCTCCCCACCGGCACCTACCGGCTCCAGCTCCAGCCGGAGTTCCCCTTCGCGGCGGCCGGGCGGGCCGTGCCGTACCTCGCGGGGCTCGGGGTCTCGCACCTCCACCTCTCCCCCGTCCTGGAGGCGGTCCCCGGCTCGACCCACGGCTACGACGTCACCGACCACCGGTCCGTACGGGCCAAACTCGGCGGCGAGGAAGGGCTGCGGGCCCTCGCCGCGACAGCGCGGGCGCACGGGCTCGGGCTCGTCGTCGACCTGGTGCCCAACCACATGGCGGCCTCTCCCCGGCACAACCACGCGCTGCGGGCCGTGCTCCGGGACGGTCCCGCCTCGCCGTTCGCCCGCTGGTTCGACATCGACCGGTCGGCCGGGGACGGCCGGCTGCTCCTCCCCGTGCTGCCCGCGCGGCTCCCGGAGGTACGGGACCGGCTGCGGGTGTCCGGCGGAGCGCTGCACCTGGACGGGCAGGAGTTCCCGCTGCGGCCGGGCACGGAGGGACTGCCGCTCGACGAGCTGCTCGACGCCCAGTGGTACCGGCTCGGCTGGTGGCGGCTGGCCCGCACGGAACTCAACTACCGTCGCTTCTTCACCATTTCGGACCTCATCGGGGTGCGGGTGGAGGACCCGGAGGTGTTCACGGCGACCCACGCGAAGATCGTCGAACTGGTCGGGGACGGGGTGATCGAGGGGCTGCGCATCGACCACCCGGACGGACTCGCCGACCCGCAGGGCTACTTGGAGGATCTGGCGGCGGCGACCGGCGGGCGCTGCTGGACGGTGGTCGAGAAGATCCTCACCGGGCCGGAGACGCTGCCCGCCGCCTGGCCGGTCGCCGGCACCACCGGATACGACGCCCTGCACCACGTCGACGGCGTGTTCACCGACCCGGTCGGGGCCGACGAGCTGTCGGACGTCTACCGGGAGTTCGTGAGCAGGACCGGCGACAGGGGCGGCCGTTGGGAGGCGACCGAGCGGCGCGCGGCGTACGAGGTCGTCGGCCACGACCTGGCCGCCGAGACGGCCGTCCTGACCAGGATCGCGGAGCGGATCTGCGCCGCCGACCCCGCGCTGCGGGACCACGCGCCCTGGGCGCTGCGCACGGCGATCCGCGAACTCCTCGTCCGGGTCCCGGTCTACCGCCCCTACCGGACCGGCGGCGAGACGGTACTGACCCCGGAGGCGGCCCGCGGCGCGAAGGCCGCCTTCGCGGTGCCGGAGGAGGCCGCGGCGGTCGACGTCGTACGGGACCTGGCGCTCGGCACGCTCGGCGACGGGCCCGAGCACCTGGCGTTCCGGGCCCGGTTCGCGCAGACCTCGTCTGCGCTGCGGGCCAAGTCCGTGGAGGACACGGCCTTCTACCGGTACACCCCGCTGCTCTCGGCGAACGAGGTCGGCGGGGACGCGGGCCGCCCGGCGGTGCCGGTGGACGAGTTCCACGCGTACTGCCGGCGGATCTCGCGGGACTGGCCGGGCACCGGCACCGTCCTGTCCACGCACGACACCAAGCGCAGCGCCGATGTCCGGGCCGCCATCGCGGTCCTGTCCCAGTGCCCGCAGGTGTGGTCGGAGCTCCTGGCGGAGGTGGCGGGGGTGTCGGCGCCCGATCCGCACGTGGCCTGGACGGCCTGGCAGACCGCCTTCGGCTTCGGCATCCCGGACCCGGACCGGCTGGGCCCCGCGATCCTCAAGTCCGTACGGGAGGCGGGGCTTCGGACCAGCTGGACGGAGCCCGACACGGAGTACGAGCGGGCGGTGGCCGAGTTCGCGGCGGCCGGGCCCGGCCGCATCCCGCTCCGGGCGGCCTCGGAAGCGGCCTTCGCCCTGGAGCCGCACATCCGGGCGCACGCGCTGGGCGCGCTCCTCACGCAGCTGACGATGCCGGGGGTGCCGGAGCTGTACCAGAACACGGAGCGTGAGTACCGGGCCCTGGTCGACCCGGACAACCGGGCGCCGTTCACGATCGGCGCGGACGACGATCACACGGCCCTGGTCCGCGCGGCCCTGCGTCTGCGCCGCGAACGCCCTGCGGCCTTCGGGGCCCGGGGCACGTACACCCCGCTGACGGCAGAGGGCCCGACGGCCGCCCACTGCCTGGCCTTCAGCCGCTCCGACGAGGTGATCACCGCCGTCACCCGGCTGCCCCTCCGTCTTTGGGAGGCGGGCGGCTGGCAGGACACGGAGCTGGTCCTGCCGGAGGGCCGCTGGGCCGACGTCCTGGACGGCGTACGGGAGTTCACCGGCGGCCCGGCGACGGAGCTCAAGGTGGCGGAGCTGTTCGCGGAGCGGCCGGTGGCGCTGCTGGCGCGGATGGAGTGAGGTGACCGCCGCATCCTGTCCATGACAAGCTGATGATCATGACCAAGGATCAGACCGGCCGGCTCGTCGGCGCCGCCTTCGGGCTCGTGTTCATCCAGGCCAACGCGGGCGTCCTGCCGACGGCGGTGGCCGCTCCGCTGCGCCTGCTCGCGGTCGCCGCGTTCCTGGGCGTGGTGGTCCTCGGGCGACGCGGCCGGGCGGCACCACGGACAACCGGCACCGGCACCGACATCGCGACCGGCACCGGATTCGGCCGACGCTACTGGTACGTGGTGGCGGCGGAGGTCCTCGCGCTCACGGCCGGGCTCCTGGTGATCAACCGGGTGCTGCACACCCCCCGCGCGAGCGTCGGCTGGATCGCCTTCGTGGTCGGCGTGCACTTCTTCGGTCTGGCGGCCGCCTGGCGGAGGCCCTCGCTGAACACGCTCGCGGTGTCCCTCACGGCCTGCGGCTTCGGCGGCCTGATCCTGGCCGCGCTCGATGCACCCGCCGCCGTGATCGGGGCGGTCGCCGGAGTCCTTCCCGGTGCCCTGCTGCTCGCCGCGGTCTGGTGGTCGGGCCGCCCGATCACGGCCGCACCGGCGGAGGCGTAGAGGGCGGGCGCGTGGGGGCGGGCCCCCACGCGCCCGGACCGTCAGGAGCGGGAGGCTCGCGAGACCTCGCACTTGGTGTACTCGGAGCCGTCGCCGGATCCGGGGTAGGAGGTGGTGAGTTCGGCGTTCACGGAGGCGCCCGCCGCGACCGCGATGGCGGTCTTGGTGGCGGTCGCCGGGACCGCGCTGCCGCCCGCGTCACCCTTGAACTTCATGGTGATGCTGTAGTCGTAGTCGAGCGCACCGTCGTTCTTCACGGTGACCCGGGCGACGAGGTTCTTGGTCGCCGGGTCGTACTTGCACTCGTCGATGGTCACGTCGCGGATCGCCTTGTCGGCGCTGCTGGAGCCGCCGGGCAGGGAACCACCGGAGGTACCGCCGGAGGTGCTGTCGTTGTCGCTGTTGTGGTTGCTGCTCGAACTGCCGGAGCTGCTGGAGCCGCCGCAGCTGCCGCCGTGCGAGCCGCGGGCACCGGTCAGGGCGACGACCGCGATGCCGAAGACAGCGATCGCGCGGACATGACGCATCTTCACGTTTGAATCCCCGTTGGAAGTGGTACAGAAAAAGGCGCTCTTTGACGAGCACACGTCACCCTAGCAGCGGGCGGACGCACACCTTCCCCGCTCCGGAATCAGCCACCGGGACGGACGATCAGGCTCCGCGGGGCCCGTGTGATGAGGCCGGTCCACACCGGACGGAAGCCGTCGGCGAGGCGGAGTCGGGGCATGGCCGTGAACAGCGCCCGCAGGGCGTACTCGGCCTCCAGACCGGCCAGGATCACGGCCGGGCAGAAGCCGCTGCCGTAGGTGAGCTGGCCCGGATCGTCGCGGAGCGGGTCGAAACGGTCCGGCTCGCGGAAGCGCTCCGGATCGCGCCCGGCCGAGCCGACGAGGAGGGCGACCGACGCGCCCGCCGGGACGACGCCGCCGCTGACCGGGACCTCCGCACCGGTACGGCGCACCACGATCTGCACGGGCGGGTCCCTGCGCAGCGACTCCGCCCAGGCACGTCCCACGAGCCCGACGGGGGCGTCCCGGAGGGCAGCCGTCTGGTCCGGGTCCGAGAGGACGTTGCCGAGGAAGGAGGCCAGGGCCTTCTCCCGTACGGCGATCTGCCCACCGCACTCCCCGGCGAGCGCCCCGGCCGCCCTGCCCCGTACGAGCCGCATCATGTCGCGGTAGGGGACGCCGACGGCGGCGGCGACGGTTCCGGCGGGCAGCCAGTGGCAGAAGTCGGCGACCAGGTCGGCCCGCGGTTGTTCGGCGATCCGGCGGGCCAGCACGTACGCCGTGCGTTCGGTGACCGAGCGCAGGGCCTCCACGTCGACGTCGACGTGGGCCCGCGCGCACGGCGGGTCGCCCGGCCGGTGGCCGTGCGTGAAACGGCTGTCGGTGAGGGCGGTGGCCACGTCCGCGTACCGGCTGAGCACCCAGGCCCGCAGCAGCGGGTCGTAGGTGAGCGGGAACTCCTCGCGCAGGGTGCGGTGGATGCCGTGCGGGTCCCGCGAGGCGCCGGGGTCGAGGGGACTCGGCGCGACGGTCCTCACCCCGGAAGTACCGGGCGCGACCGACCCGACGGGTCCGACGGATCCGGCAGGGCCCGCGGGTCCGTCGGCGGTCGGAGCGGGCGCGGTCCGCGTCCGGCCCGGCGCGGGCGCCGCGAGCCCGGCCCGCAGGAGGGCGTCGGCCTCTCCGTCGGCCATGGGCGTCGCCGGCGCCATGGACGGCAGCCGCGTCCAGGGGTCCCCGGGCGGCACCTCCGCCCGGTCGTTCCCTATACCCCGGCCCGGCTCGCGGTTCGGCTCGTCGCTCATGGCGCCCCCTGTCGATCGGCGGTGGGTGCCGCGGCCGGAGAACGTGGCGCGCGTCCCCACAGCCCATCACCGCCCGCGCCGCAGCGCCCGCCGCATACCGCCGAACGGGTGAACGCTGCCGTGGCGGTCAAGCGGGCGGTCGACGTGCTGCGGGAGGCGCCGAGGGAGTGGGGAGTCAGTGGCGCTCAGCCACGGGGCCAGTCCCGGTCGGCGGTCACCTCGCGGCAGATGCGACGCCACTCGGCCTCCCCACCGGGCAGGGGCCAGGCCCAGGTGCGTTGTTCCGCGGTGTTCAGGTCGTGGAGGAGACGGGCGAGCTGCGGGCCGGCGAGGGCGGTGCCGTCGGGCACGGTGGGACCGTGGACGGCGCGGAGTTCGGCGAAGCGGGCCAGTTCGCTCTCGTAGAAGCCGACGGCCTCATCGGTACGTGCGGCCAGGTCGTCGCGCGGCACCGTGCGCTGCAGCTGCAGCAGCGGAGGTTCGACGGATTCGGCGATCGCCGCGGCGAGTCGCGCGTGACCGTCCAGGATCAGATGGCAGTCCAGGCCGCTGACCCACCACAACAGGACGGGCGGAAGCGTCCCTTCGCGGGCCTGCTTGCGGTACGCCTTGACCCGGCTGTCGTCGGCGGCGGGCATCGGCCGTAGCGGAAAGACCTCCCACCCGACGGAATGGTGGAACCAGTCGATGTACCCGTCGGGATGGCCCTCCACGAGCATGGAGCTCCAGTACGCGGCCGGCGACGTGCCGGCACGGCCCCAGCGCAGGATCGGACTCTCGCGCGAAAGCAGCCACCGGCCGTCGTGCAGCGGGCTCTCCGGCGAGTCGACGAGGTACTGGGCGATGCGGTGCGCCCACCGCTCCGGGCTGCCCGCCAAGGCGCGGCCCGTCTCGGCGCGGAGCGGCGGTACGAAGGAGCGGTACGCGTCGGTGCGCCAGAAGTCCACACCATCAAGCTGCTCGTCGACGTCGGCGAGCAGCACGGGCCGCGACTGCTGGGACAACAGCAGCCGCTGCCCTGCGCTGAACACGCACAGCCCCGGCTGCCGGCGGTCCCGCACGTCGAGCGACAGGCCCACCCATGTGCCGTCGTCCCGGGTGACGTCGTTCCGCTGCATGCCGAAAGGCTAGACGGTCGGGGCGCTCGGGCCGACCGGGCGGCGCCTACCCGTGCGAGAGCCGGAACGACATCTGCCCGAAGCCGACGACGTCCCCCGCCCGCACGACGACCGCGCCCGTGACCCGCCGGCCGTTCACGGTCGTGCCGTTCGTCGAGCCGAGGTCGCGCAGCACCCACATCCCGCTCTGCATCGACAGCTCCGCGTGCAGCCGGGAGGCCGTCTCGTGGCTGAGCCGGAGGCCGTTGACCGGGTCGCGGCCGATCCGCAGCGGGTGCGGGCCCGGCAGGGGCAGCAGCAGCTTCGGCAGCCGCTCGGCGCTCCAGGCGCGCCCCAGCCTGGCCGTGAACGCGGACATCCGCTCGACCGCGCCCACCACCCGGCGCGTCCAGGTGCCCTCGGTCCTCAGGTCGGCGGTGAGCAGCGCGAGTTCGTCGGGGCGCCTGGCCTGGAGCGCGCGCTCCATCCGGTAGATGAACGTGTCGTGCGACAGACGTCCCTGAGCGGCGCCGTCACGGAGCAGCACCAGCGCGCGGTCCCGCTCGGCGTCGGTCAGCCGAGGGGTGTTCGCCGGAAGCTCGAAAGGGGTCGTCACATCTGTGATTGTCGGTCCGTCGGGCCCGCAGTGTCCAGAAGGGCCTCCGACCAGGAAACTTCGTACCCCTTCGTCGGCGATCGCTGTTACGGTCTGCGTCTCCACAGCACGGATCCCCAGGGGGAAACACGACGTGACCACGTCTTCTTCGAGCACCACCGGCACCACCGACACGCACGGCCTCGTCATACGTCCGCTCGCCGGACCCGAGGAACTCGACCTGTTCCTCCGCCTCACCTACACGCTCGACCACGAGCTCGCCGACGACCTCGCCACCGGCCGCCGTCTGCCCGAGTGGATGTGGGTCGCCCTCGACGGCGACCGCCTCCTCGGCCGGCTCTCCTGGTGGGCGAACACGGCCGGCGACGAGCCGCAGACGCTCGACTTCCTCGACCTCGCCCCGGAGCTCGCCCCGGAGGAGCGCGCCGAGATCGGCCTGCGGCTCCTGGAGACCGCCACGGCCGCCGTGATCCCGGCGGACGGGAAGCGCCCGGAGTTCGGCCGCTTCATGCCGGCGGACTGGCGCGAGGTGCCGGAGACCCGGTCCCTCCTGGAGTCCGTCTTCGGCGTTCTGGAGGCCACCGGGGCCCGTCCCCTCGTCGAGCGCCTCCGCCTGGAGTGGCGGCCCGGCACCCCCGTACCGGAGCCGAAGGGCCGGCTGGAGTTCCGTCCGGTGCGCGACCGTGAGGACCTGGTCACCCTGATGACCCCGGTCATGGAGGGCACGCTCGACGCGCACGGGCAGGCCGATCTGGCCTCCGGCCTGTCGGCGCGGGAGGCCGCGGAGCTGCACTACGACGAGGAGTTCGCGCACTACTCCTCGCCGCGGGAGTGGTGGCAGGTGGCCCAGCTGGCGGAGAGCGGCGAGCCGGTCGGCTTCGTCGTCCCCGCGCGCAACAACTACCACCACACGATCGCGTACGTCGGCGTGCTGCCGGCCCACCGCGGCAACGGCTACATCGATGACCTCCTGGTGGAGGGGACCCGCGTCCTGGCCGCCGCCGACGTGCCCCGGATCCGGGCCGCGACCGACCTGGGCAACGTGCCGATGGCGGCCGCCTTCGCCCGTGCGGGCTACATCACCTTCGAGCGCGCGATCAACTACGTGTGGGACGCGCCGGGCGCGGCGGCTTCCTGACTGCCAGGATGGACGCGGCGGTCGTTCGCTGATCCGCCGAGCTGATCCGATGCGTGGATCCGATGCGTGGATCCGTGCGTGGATCCGATGCTGGGATCCGTGCGTGGTTGGTCCGTCGACGAGGGGATTTCCGTGCTCTTCGAGGTGTGGGCGCCGAACGCCCGTGACCGGGTGACGCTGGAGCTGAACGGCTCCGGGCATCCCCTGGAGCGGGACGCCGAGCGGGACGGCTGGTGGACGGGTGTCGTGCCCGCCGAGGACGGCGACCGGTACGGCTTCTCGCTGGACGGTGGGCATCTGCTGCCCGACCCGCGCTCCCGTCGGCTGCCCGACGGGCCGGACGGCCTGAGCGCGGTCGTCGACCACGCCGGGTACACCTGGCGGAACGAGTCCCCGAAGCTGCGGCTGCGCAGCGCCGTCCTGTACGAGCTGCACCTCGGCACCTTCACCCCGGAGGGGACCCTCGACGCCGCGGCCGCGCGCCTCGGGGAGCTCGCGGGCCTCGGCATCACCCATGTGGAGCTGATGCCGCTGTGCCCGTTCCCCGGAGTGCGGGGCTGGGGGTACGACGGGGTGGCGCCGTGGGCGGTGCACGAGCCGTACGGCGGCCCCGAGGCGCTGAAGCGGTTCGTGGACGCGGCACACGGGCTCGGCATGGGCGTGGTCCTGGACGTGGTGCACAACCATCTGGGGCCCTCCGGCAACCATCTGCCGTTCTTCGGCCCGTACTTCACGGAGACCCACCACACCCCGTGGGGCGCCGCGGTGAACCTGGACGCGCCCGGCTCGGACGAGGTCCGGGCGTACTTCCGGGGCAGCGCGCTCGCCTGGCTGCGGGACTACCGGATCGACGGGCTGCGGCTCGACGCCGTGCACGCGCTCGCCGACACCCGGGCGCTGACCTTCCTGGAGGAGCTCTCGGCGGCCGTCGACGAGCTGGCGAAGGAGCAGGGCCGCCCGCACTTCCTGATCGCCGAGTCCGATCTCGCCGACCCGCGGACGACCACCCCGCGCGCGCTCGGCGGTCTCGGGGTCCACGCCCAGTGGAACGACGACTTCCACCACTCCCTGCACACCGCCCTGACCGGCGAGTCCCAGGGCTACTACGCGGACTTCGCACGTGCCCCGATGGCCGCGCTCGCGAAGACGCTCACCCATGTCTTCTTCCACGACGGCACGTACTCGGCCTTCCGGGGCCGCCGTCACGGCCGTCCGGTGGACCGGGAGCGCACCCCCGCCCACCGCTTCCTCGGCTACGCCCAGACCCACGACCAGATCGGCAACCGGGCCCTGGGGGACCGTCTTTCGGCCTCCCTCTCCCCCGGTCTGCTCGCCTGTGCGGCGACCCTCGTCCTCACCGGCCCCTCGGTGCCGATGCTCTTCATGGGCGAGGAGTGGGGGGCGACCACGCCCTGGCAGTACTTCACCGACCACACCGATCCGGAGCTCGCGGAGGCCGTACGGCGGGGCAGACGGCGGGAGTTCGCGGAGCACGGCTGGGACGAGAACGAGGTCCCCGACCCTCAGGAGCCGGCCACCCGCGACCGTTCGGCCCTCGACCGGGCCGAGCGCGAGCGGGATCCGCACAAGCGGCTGCTCGCCTGGTACCGCCAGCTCATCGCGCTGCGCCGCACCCTGCCCGACCTGACGGACCCGGACCTGGCGGGCGTGAAGGTGGCCTTCGACGAGGAGGCCCGCTGGCTGGTCTTCCGGCGCGGGATTCTGCGGGTGGCCGTCAACCTGGGCAAGGAGCCGGCCGTGATCCCGCTCGGCTCCAACGGCCGCGACAAGGTCCTGGCGGCGTGGGAGCCGGTCGAGACCCCGGCGACGGACGGGGTCCTGCGGCTCCCCGGCGAGTCGGCGGTCGTCCTGACGGACGGCTGACGATCAGTCCACGACGGCCATCTCGTGCGGGGTGTTGTTGAAGCGGCGCCCCGCGCCGTCCTCCGTCGCCGTCACGATGTCCTCGATGCGGACGCCGAAGCGGCCCGGGAGGTAGACGCCGGGTTCGATGGAGAAGCACATGCCGGGCACGATCGGGAGCTCCTCGCCCTCGATCATGTACGGCGGTTCGTGCGTGGTGACGCCGATGCCGTGGCCGGTGCGGTGGATGAAGTACTCGCCGTATCCGGCGTCCGTGATGACCTTGCGGGCCGCCCGGTCGACGTCCTGGCAGGCCACCCCGGGCCGTACCGCCTCGAAGCCGGCCTGCTGGGCCTCGCGTACGAGGTCGTGGACGCGCCGCTCCTCGTCGGTGGGTGCGCCGACGTGGACGGTGCGGGTGGTGTCGGAGCCGTAGCCGTGCTTGAGCCCGCCGAAGTCGAGGACGACCATGTCGCCGTGCTCGATGACCCGGTCGCCGGCCTCGTGGTGCGGGTTGGCGCCGTTGGGACCGGAGCCGACGACGGTGAAGTCGACCTGCGAGTGCCCGAAGCGCAGGAGCAGCGCGGCGAGGTCGGCGGCGACGTCGGTCTCCTTGCGGCCGGCGAAACGGACCTTGAGGATCTCGCCGTACGCCCTGTCGGCGGCTGCTCCGGCGGCCGCGACCCGGGCCAGCTCGTGTGCGTCCTTGACGCCTCGGAGCATCGGCAGGGCCTCGGTGAGGGAGACGTACGAGGTCCCCGGGAGGGCCTTCTGTAGGCCGATGAGGTGCATGGCCCAGGCGTTGTCGCTGACGCCGAAGCGGCCGTCGACGTCGAGGAGGGGCGCGGTGACGGCGTAGGGGTCCTTGCCGTCCGTCCAGTCCCGCAAGGTGAGCGCGGCGGCCCCGACGGCCTTCTCCGCGTCGGGGGCCTCCAGGGTCGGGACGACGAGGACCGGGTCCTGTCCGGGGGCGATCACGAGGGCGGTGAGCCGTTCGGTGATGGCGGTGGGCTGGTAGCCGGTGAGGTAGACGAGGTCGGGGCCGGGGGCGACGATCACGCCCGCGAGTCCGGCCTCGGCGGCGGACTCGGCGGCGCGGGTCATCCGGGCGCGGTAGTCGTCCGCGGTGAACGGGACGGGGGTCTCGCCCCGGTCCTCGGCCGCTTCGGGGGCGGGTGTGCTCGACATGGGGTCTCCTTCTCGGCTCCGCTGCGTCCTGGACGTACAGCATCCTGCCGCGAGGGGCACCCGCCCGCGACCGGTCAGCGGCGGTCCGGGCCCTGGGCGATGAGCCGTTCCAGGAGCTCCTGGAAGTCGTCGCCGACCACGATCCGCAGGTCCCCCCGCTCCTCGTCGTGCTCGCTGAGCTGGGTGAGCGTGCCGCCGCGCCACCAGAAGACGTACGGGCTGATGGCGCCCGGCGTGTCCTCGTACCCGGAGGCGGCGAAGGAGGCCATCGCGCCGAGGGCCGGGATGATCGAGGTGTCCCGGATCGGGTGGAAGGCGAGCTGGTGGCGGAACGGCATGGCGACCAGGGCTCCGTGCTCGCCGAGCGGCAGGCCGGTGACCCGGCGGACGACGCCGTCCAGGTCGAGGACGCGGCTGGCGGTGTAGAAGGAGTCGCCGAGGATGATCTCGAAGCACATGCCGTCGGCGTCGCGGACGGTCTCGTGCTCCTCGACGGGCAGCCCGCGCAGATTGCGCAGGGCCCGGTCGCGCAGCTGCGCGTGGTCGCCGAGCCGTTCGAGCGCCTCGTCGGTGAGCATCATGACGCTCTCCGGAAGGTCGAGGGCGAGGATCTCGTACAGGCCGGGGCCGACGGTCCTCGCGTACCCGAAGGCGGCGGCGTCGATGCCTTCGCCGCTGACGACCCGGGGGTAGAGCTGGGAGCGGATCTGCTCGGGCGGCAGGGTGTCGAGCGCGGAGGGGCCGTCCATGGCGCGGACGACCAGCCCGATGTGCCGGTTGATCATGCCGGGCCAGACGCGGGGGCCGCGCCGGTCCTGGTGGCAGACGGCGGCGAGGTTGCCGAGACCGAAACGGCGGCCCTTGTCGTCGACGACGTGGTCGGCGTAGACGCTGACCTCAAGGCCGAGCTCGGCGAAGGTCTCCCGGACGCGGCCGCGGAAGAGCGCGGCCTCGCGTTGCGAGAAGTACGCGAACCCGGGGTCCCTCGGTGCGTCGTCGCCGTCCCGCCTCGGTCCTCGTCGCAACCACCCCACGCCCGCCCGCCTTCCGTCGCCGTTGCGCACAGGGTAGCGACTGCGGGTGTCAGCTCTTGAGCCGTCGGGTGAACTCGGCCACCGGGCCGCCGGGTTCGGCCCGTGCGCCGGCCAGGACGAGCAGCTCGGTGCGGTGGACGAGGCGGGGCGCGACCAGCGGGACGGCGGTGGCGCCGGAGACGTCCGCCGCCACCGGCGCCGGCAGCAGCGCGAGACCGTGACCGGCGGCGGCCAGGGCGGCCAGGGTGCGGGTGTCGGTGCCCTCGTAGCGCAGGGCGGTACGGAATCCCCGCCCCGCGGGCCCGCCGTGGGCGCCCCTCAGCTGGTCGAGGGGGAGGCCGGCGGCGGGCGCGTCCAGCCAGCGGGCGTCGGCGAGGTCGTCGAGGCGGAGCCCGGAGCGTCCGGCGAGCGGATGGGTGGCGGGCAGGACGACGGCGAGCGGCTCCTCGGCGACGCCGGTCGCGGCGAGCGGGGCGACGTCGGGCAGCCGCAGCGGATCGCTGGGGGCGGCGATGCCGTCGACGAGCCCGGCGTCGGCCTCGCCGGTGGCGACGGCGACGGGCACCCGCTCGCGGGGCAGGGCGCGCAGGGTGACGCCGGTGGCGGGGAGTGCGGTGAGGGTACGGGGGTGCAGGGCGAGCGGGGAGGCCGCGACGCTCAGGGTGGCGCGGGGCGCGGCCGCGAACCGGTCGAGGTCGGCGCGGGCCGCGTCGAGGCGGAGCAGCAGCGCCCCGGCGTGTTCGAGGAGCCGCTCCCCGGCCGGGGTCGGGGCGACGGGGCGCCGGGTGAGCAGCGGCAGCGCGAGGTCGGTCTCCAGGGCGGCGATGTGCTGGGAGACGGCGGACTGGGTGTAGCCCAGCTCGCGGGCGGCCTCGGAGAAGGAGGCGAGCCGGGCGACGGTGACGTACGTGCGGAGGAGGTGCGGGTCCATGGGGTGCGCCGGGTCCGTCAGGACCCGTCGGGGGCGGTGAGGAGCGCCTGCGCGTAGTGGGCGAGGGAGCGGTTGTAGCGGGGCAGGAGGGGGGCGAGGGCGCCGAGGGCGAGGGAGGCGGCCTCGCGGTCGCGCCCGGTGTCGGCGAGGGCGAGGGCGAGGAAGGCGTCGACGGCGCCGGAGAGCGCGGCCTCGTCGGCGTCGAGCCGGTCGGCGGGGATGTCCCGCTCGGCGGTGAGGAGTTCGACGCTGCGGTCGGGCCGGCCGAGGTTGCGCAGGCTGCTGGCGAGCTGGATGACGGCCCGGCGGCGGCGCAGCCCGGTGAGGCGCTGGTCGAGGGCGCGCCGGTAGAAGCGCACGGCCTCCTCCGGTTCTCCGGTGGAGTCGTGGGCGGCACCCTGCTCGAAGAGGGCGGCGGCGTCGTCGGCGGGACGCTCGGCGGCGAGTGCGGCGACCCGGGCGCGGAAGTCGGCGGGCTCATGGTCGTCGAGCCGCTCCCAGAGCGCGGCGACGCGACGCTCCCAGTCGGCCGGTTCCTGATCGTTCGTCATGGGGGCCACCCTATCCACCCCGGCATAAGCATTCGTGATGGGCAGTGCAGTGATCATCGTTGGACGTGAACGGGCGGCGGCGCCAAGGATGGTCCCCATGAACAGCACGAACACCCTCCCTCACACCCCCCGGATCGCCCTGGTCGGCGACCGCTCCGGGCACGTCCGCTCCCACGTCCGTATCCCCGTCCTCCTCGACGCCCTCGCCGAGCGCGACGGCCTCTCCCTCGACGCGTACTGGATCCCGACCGGGGACGCGGAGACGCCCGGCGCGGTGAAGGGCTTCGACGCGGTGTGGGTGCTCCCGGGGAGCCCGTACGCGAGCGAGGCGGGCGCGCTGGCCGCGATCCGCACGGCCCGCGAGGACGGCATCCCCTTCCTCGGCACCTGCGGCGGCTTCCAGCACGCGCTCCTGGAGTACGCCCGGGACGTGTGCGGTCTGACGGCCGCGGCCCACGCCGAGAACGACCCGTCGGCCGACGCCGGCGATCTGCTGATCGCCCCGCTCGCCTGCTCGCTCGTGGGCCACGAGGGAGTCGTACGGGTCACCCCGGGCTCGCTGGCCGAGCGGGCGCTGGGCGCGGAGCGGACCACGGAGCGCTACCACTGCGACTACGGCCCCGACAGCCGCCATCTGGACACCCTGCGGGCGCACGGCATGCGGTTCACGGGCGCGGACGAGGAGGGCGGCATCCGCATCGCGGAACTCCCCTCGCACCCCTTCTTCCTGGCGACCCTGTTCCAGCCGGAACTGTCGGGCGACGGCACCCGGCCGCACCCGCTGATCCGGGCGCTGGCGGTGGCGGCGGCGGAGCACGCGGCGGGCTAGGGGGTGTCCCCGCCGGTTGTACGGGGGTCAGCCGGTACGGGGGCGGGAGGAGCGGGTCAGCGCCAGGCCGCCGAGGGCGGTGGCGATCAGCCCCACGATCAGGGCCACGAAGGCGCCGCCCAACCCGTTGCCGGTACCGATGGATCCGTCGGAGGTGGCCACGACGATCCCGCCGAGGGCCATGGCGATCGGCCCCGCCGCGAGGGCCGCGAGGGCCCCGGTCCGCGCGGATCCGGAGCCGGTGCCCCTGCCGGTACGTCCGGCGGCGCGGGCCAGGGCCCGCCCGCCGATGAGGACGCCGGCGAGTCCCAGCAACGTGGCCACGATGGCTCCGATGCGTCCGGAGCTCAGGGCGAGGACGTCGGCGGCGATGATGGCGGGCTCTGTGGGCATGGAGTGCTCCTTCACTACGGCGGGTTGCCGGTCGATCGTGTCCGCCGGCCCCGCCGCCGGTCGTCCCCCGCACGCAGACAGTGCGCCCTGCCGCAGCCGCCGTAGCCGACTGCCGCGAACGCCGCAGGAGCCGCGGGACTACCGCGGGTGCGGTAGTCGGCCGGTCCTCCTCCCGCCGGACTCACCCGCGTCGACGCCAGGCTAGGGTCCACGCATGGGCAGGCAACGGATCGGCGTCACGGACTGGGCGATCGCCGTCGGCGTGGCGGCGGTCCTGCTGTTCGCCGGGCTGAGGCAACAAGGGCCCACACAACTCGATCCGCTGGGCTACGCGTTGCTGGCCGCCGGTGGTCTGGCACTGGTCTGGGGCCGCCGTGCTCCGGTGACCGTGCTGGCCGTGACCGGGGGCTGCGCGCTGGGCCACCAGGTGCTCGGTTTCGACGTGCCCGCCGTCGCCTTCCTGTTCGCTGTGTACGCCACCGTACGGGCGGGGCACCGCGTCGTCGCGGTGGCCGGTTCCGTGGTCATGCCGGTTGCCGTGACGCTCGCGCTCCTGGCCTCCCCCCACGACCTGGCCGTGGGCGAGGCGTTCGCGCGGACCCGGGACGTCCTCCAGCTGGCCTGGCTGATCGCCGCCGGTGCGGCCGGCGAAGCGCTGCGGCAGGCCGAGCGCCGGGCGGACGAGGCCGAGCGCACCCGGGAGGAGACCGCCCGGCGCCGCGCCGACGAGGAACGGCTGCACATCGCACGGGAGCTGCACGACTCGCTCACCCACCAGATCTCCGTGATCAAGGTGCAGGCGGAGGTCGCCGTCCACCTGGCCGGCAAGCGGGGCGAGCAGGTGCCGGAGGCCCTCCTCGTGATCCGTGAGGCCGGCCGGGAGGCGGCTCGGGAACTGCGGGCGACCCTGGAGGCGCTGCGCGACGACGACAAGAACCCGCCGCGCGGGCTCGCCGACGTACCGGAACTGGTGCGCCGGGCCCGGTCCACCGGCCTGGACGCCCGACTGACGGTCGGGGGGCACCGGAGCGACGTGCCCGCCGCCGTGGACCGGACGGCCTACCGGATCGTCCAGGAGTCGCTGACCAATGTCGCCCGGCACGCCGCCGCGAACACCGCGTCGGTCCGGATCGACCACCGTCCCGACGCCCTGGTCGTCCGGGTCGACGACGACGGCGGGGCGAGGCCGGGTTCAGCGCCAGTGCCCGGCGTCGGACTGCTCGGGATGCGCGAACGCGTCACCGCCCTCGGCGGCCGGCTGCGGGCGGAGCCACGTGGTGAGGGCGGGTTCACCGTCCAGGCCGAGCTTCCCCTGGAACGCGGGCCACTTCCCGCACAGCACACGCCGCTTCCCGTGGAGCACACCTCGTGATCCGTGTCCTGCTGGTCGACGACCAGCCACTCATCCGCAGTGGATTCCGCGCGCTCCTCGACATCGAGGACGACATCGAGGTGGTGGCCGAGGCCGGCGACGGCAGGGAGGGCCTGGCCCTGGCCAGGGAGCACCTGCCCGACATCGCGCTCGTCGACATCCAGATGCCGGTCGTCGACGGCATCGAGACGACCCGGCGCATCGTCGCGGACCCCGACCTGGCCGGGGTGCACGTCGTCGTCCTGACCAACTACGGAATGGACGAGTACGTCTTCGACGCGCTGCGCGCCGGCGCGGCCGGATTCCTCGTCAAGGACATCCTCCCGGAGGACTTCCTGCACGCGGTACGGGTCGCCGCGCGTGGCGACGCCCTGCTCGCGCCGTCGATCACCCGCAAGCTGATCGACCGGTACGTCACCCAGCCACCGCCCGCGAGTGTCCGGAACCGATTGACGCAGCTGACCAACCGTGAACGCGAGGCCGTCGCCCTGGTCGCGGGCGGCCTGTCCAACGACGAGATCGCCGGCCATATGGTGATCAGCCCGCTGACCGCGAAGACCCACGTCAACCGTGCCATGACCAAGCTCGACGCCCGCGACCGCGCTCAGCTCGTCGTCCTGGCCTACGAATCGGGCCTGGTGACGCCGGGAGGCTCCGGCCCCTAGGGGGTGTCTTGCCGATCAGGCCATCGGCACGACGAGGTGGGCGCGGTCGCGGCCGCGGGCCACCAGGCGGGCGTTCGCCTCGTCCGAGTCGTGGACCCAGCGTTCGGCGTGGGCGCGGTCCTTGCCGAAGCGGACATGGCGGTCGACGAGCCGGGGGACGCGGCGCCGGGCGTCCAGGTGGAGGTACCAGGCCTCGTCGAGGAGGGGCAGGACACCGGCCCAGGCGCCCTCGCCGTGCAGCAGGTAGTTGCCCTCGGTGATCACCAGCGGGACCTCGGGGCCGACGGGTATCGCCCCGGCGATCGGCTCCTCCAGGGAGCGGTCGAAGGCGGGCGCGTAGACGGTGGTGCCGGGGACGGGGGTGCGCAGCCGGGAGAGGAGCGCGGTGTACCCGGCGGCGTCGAAGGTGTCGGGCGCGCCCTTCCTGCCGGCCCGGCCGAGGCGTTCCAGTTCGGCCTGGGCCAGGTGGAAGCCGTCCATGGGGACGAGGACGGCGAGCCCGTCGAGGCGTGCGACGAGCCGCGCGGCGAGGGTCGACTTCCCGGCACCGGGCGCGCCGGCCAGCCCGAGGACGCGGCGGGGCGGGCGGCCGTCCCCGGGGCGCTCGGCGAGGGCCCGCGCCCGGGCGGCGAGGCGGTCGAACTGCTGCGCGTCCATGCGGGGCATTCTCGCACCGCGTGCGGGCGCGCGGCCCTCCGCGCCCGCCGCCCCGGCCCCCGACCCTCGCCCGCCCCTCCCAGGACCCTCGTTCGCACCCTGCAATCGGCGAGGGTCGCGCCCGCGTCGACACGGGTTGACGCGGGTAGATTGCTACCGCTTCCGCGTATTACGTTGGGGTAATGCCGTCCATCGCACTTGTGACCCTTGTCGTCCGTGACTATGACGAGGCCATCGCCTTCTATACCGACGCCCTCGGATTCGACCTGGTCGAGGACACCGACCGGGGCGGCGGCAACCGCTGGGTCGTCGTCCGCCCGCCCGGTGCGGCCGGGGTCGGCGGCCTCGGGAACGCGGGCCTGCTCCTGGCCCGCGCCAAGAACGACGCCGAGCAGGCCTCCGTCGGCAACCAGACGGGAGGCCGGGTCGGCTTCTTCCTGCACACCGAGGACTTCGCCCGCGACCACACGCGCATGACAGCGGCGGGCGTCAAGTTCCTGGAGGAGCCGCGCCACGAGCCGTACGGCTCGGTCGCCGTCTTCGAGGACCTGTACGGCAACCGCTGGGATCTCCTCCAGCCGGCGGCGTAGGGGGGGCCAGGGCAGGTCGATCAGCTGCCCCACCGCGCCGACGACCGACTGACCCACCGGACCGGCTGCGGCGGCGACCTGCGCGACGGATGCCAGGACGAGGCCGCGCTGTCGCAGGGCGCCGCGGTCGGGAGTGAGTTCGGGCAGGGCGTCTTCGACGGTCCGGGGCTGCTCCGGGGTGCAGTGGGGCCGCAGCTCCCGGAGCCCTTCCCTGGGGCCTTCCCGACGTCCCCGCGCACCGTCGGCGGCGGGCGAGCCCCGTGGAAAACCACTGTCGCGCCGCCCGCTCCCCTCCCTACACTCACGTCTCGCGGCGCACCGACCGATGCGCCGCCAGACGTCCGACCGAGGGGAGACGACCGTGCGTTGCCGTAACGCCGCCGCCGTGTCGTCCGCCCGTGCCCGGTACGACGTGATCCTCGCCTCTCCCTCCGGCCGGTGGCGGCTGCGCGCCCGCCATCGCCGCCCCGTGACGTCCCACCCGTCCGTCTGACGGCCCGTCGTCCGGGAATCGCGCTGCCCCGTCTTCACCCAGCAGCAGCGAAAGGCACGACACCGTGCGTACCCACCTCGTCGACCGCGTCCGTAACCTCGGCATCCTCGCCCACGTCGACGCCGGCAAGACCACCGTCACCGAGCGGTTCCTCTACCTCACCGGTGCCACCCACAAGCGCGGCGAGGTCCACGACGGCACCACCGTCACCGACTTCGATCCGCAGGAGCGGGACCGGGGCATCACGATCTTCGCCGCGGCCGTCAGCTGCGACTGGGCCGGGCACCGGATCAACCTGATCGACACTCCGGGGCACGTCGACTTCTCCGACGAGGTCGAGCGTTCGCTGCGCGTCCTCGACGGCGCCGTCGCCGTCTTCGACGCCGTCGCGGGCGTCGAGCCGCAGAGCGAGACGGTGTGGCGCCAGGCCGACCGGCACGGCGTTCCGCGCATCGCGTTCGTCAACAAGCTGGACCGCGCGGGCGCGGAGCTCGACAGTGCCGTGGAGTCGATCCGTACGCGCCTGGGCACCGTCCCGCTGCCCGTACAGCTGCCGATCGGGCGCGAGGACGGCTTCACCGGCGTCGTCGACCTGGTCAGGATGCGGGCATACGTATGGGCCGACGGCGCCGACACGTACGCCGACGAGCCGGTCCCGGACGCGCTCCTGGACGAGGCCCGGCACCGCAGGCGACGCCTGGAGGAAGCGGTGGCGGAGCTGCATCCCGGCGCCCTGGAGGAGTTCTGCGCGGACACGGAACTCTCCGAGGGGACGCTGACGGGCGCGCTCCGCGACCTGACCCTCACCGGCGAGGCAGTGGTCGTGCTGTGCGGCTCGGCGTACCGCAACCGGGGTGTCGAACCGCTGCTCGACGCGGTCGTCGCGTACCTCCCGGCCCCGTCGGACATGCCTCCGGTACGCGGGGAGGTCCCGGCGGACCCGGAGGCGCCGTTCACCGCGCTCGCGTTCAAGGTGAGCGCGACGGCCACCGGCCGGATGACCTACGTCCGCGTCTACGCGGGCACGATCGGAAAGGGCGACACCGTGCTCGACACCGTCAGCGGCCGCACCGAGCGGATCGCCCGGATCCTGCGGGTCCAGGCCGACCGGGCGACCGAGGTCGACGTGGCGCGCGCCGGGGACATCGTCGCCGTCGTGGGCCCGAAGGGCGCCCGCGCCGGGGCGACCCTGTGCGCCCCCGGCGCGCCGATCGTCCTCGAACCTCCGACGACCGCCGACCCCGTGGTCTCGGTCGCGGTGGAGGCCCGCCGCAGCACGGACACCGGCCGCCTGGCGACGGCCCTCGCCCGGCTCTCCGAGGAGGACCCGTCGCTCGTCGTGCGGTCCGACCCGGAGACGGGTCAGACCGTCCTGTCGGGTCTCGGCGAACTGCACCTGGAGGTCGCGGTGGAGAAGCTGCGGCGCGACCGGGGCCTTGAGGTCACGGTCGGCCGCCCGCAGGTCGCGTACCGGGAGACGGTGGCGAAGGGCGTCACCGGTCTGCTGTACCGCCATGTCAAACAGGACGGCGGCGCGGGCCAGTTCGCCCATGTCGTCATCGACGTCGAACCGTCGGCCGACGGGGAGGAGTTCGCGTTCTCCTCGACGGTCACGGGCGGCCGCGTCCCGCAGGAGTACGTCCGCGCGGTCGAGGCCGGCTGCCGGGACGCGCTCGTCGAGGGTCCCCTCGGCGGCCACCCGGTGACAGGTGTCCGGGTCACGCTCACAGACGGTGCCACGCACGCCAAGGACTCCTCGGAGATGGCGTTCCGCACGGCGGGCCGCTTCGCGCTGCGCGAGGCGCTCCGCGCGAGCGTGATGACCCTCCTGGAGCCGGTGACCGACGTGACGGTCACCGTCCCCGCGGAGTCCGTCGGCTCGGTCCTCGGCGACCTCGCGGCCCGCCGTGGCCGGGTCACGGACCAGACGACCCGCTCCGGTACGGCAGTGGTGGAGGCGACGGTGCCGCTGGCCGAACTCTTCGGCTACGCGTCCCGCCTGCGCGGCCGCACCCAGGGCCGGGGCACGTTCACGACCCGCCCGGCGGGTTACGTCCCGGCCCCGTAGATCCGTCCTGGCACGCTCCTTGAACCGTCAAGGAGCGTGCCCACCACACAAGTTGCACGAGTGGCGGAGCAGGGCCAACCTCCGTCCAGCTCGTGAAGAACACCGACCTGCCGTTCACGGGCACCCGCTGGCTCCGCTCCAACGGTCCCGGAGACGCGCTCGTCTTCACGTGCCTCGGCGCGTCCGACGGGCCGCGGATGCTCGACGGCTGGCCGGGCCCCGGCTCCGTGCAACTCAGGCCGGACAGGGCTCGGCCCGTACCGTCTTCCCGATCGGTACGCGGTCGAGCACGGCCCACCGGGTCGCCGGCGCATCGACCGGAAGCAGGCCCCGGCCGCCCTCGTCGAGGGGGCCCGGTGTCCCACCGGCCCCCGGCTCGCGCCGGCTCCCGCCGCCTGGACGGAGTTCCTCGCCCGCCTGGCCTGAGAACGCGTGTGCCAGGATGCGTGTACCGGCCCTCCACCGCACGCGGAGAGGCCGGTGCCGTGCGACGCGAGGAGCGACATCCATGAGCACCACCCCCGGCGGTTACCTCTCCGGCCTCTTCTCCCTCGAAGGGCGTACCGCCCTCGTCACGGGCGGCAGTTCCGGCATCGGCCGGGCCATCGCCGGGGCGCTGGCCCGTGCCGGGGCGAGCGTGGTCGTGGTGGCGCGCAAGGAGGCGGAGCTGGTCGCGACCGTCGACGAGCTGACGGCCGACGGCTGCCGGGCGGCCTGGGTCAGCGCCGACCTGAGCACGCGCGCGGGGATCAGGGCCGGGGCCGAGCAGGCAGCGGCGGTCTTCGGTGAGCCGGACGTCCTGGTCAACTCGGCGGGCATCAATCTCCGTCCGCCGCTGAGCGAGCTGAGCGACGAGGTCTGGGACACGACGATGACGGTGAACCTGGAGGCTCCGTTCCTCCTGGGTCAGCGGTTCGGCCCGGGGATGGCGGAGCGCGGCTTCGGCCGGATCATCCACATCACGTCCCAGCAGGCGCACCGCGCGTTCGTGCAGAGCGGTGCGTACGGGGTGTCCAAGGGCGCCCTGGAGTCGCTGGCCCGTTCGCAGGCGGAGGCCTGGTCCCCGTACGGCGTCACGGCCAACACCCTGGTCCCCGGCTTCGTGATGACCGCGCTCAACCAGCGCCTGTCCTCCGACCCGGAGAAGGTGGCCGCGCTCGCCGCCCGCACGATGACCGGCCGCAACGGCCTCGCCGAGGACTTCGCGGGTGCGGCCGTCTTCCTGGCGAGCCCGTCCTCCGCGTACGTGACGGGCCAGTCCCTCTTCGTGGACGGCGGCTTCTCCGTCCACTGAGTCCGCGACCGGCGGGTGCGTCCCGCCGGTGCGCGTCAGTGAGCGGCGTCGGTCGGCGTTCCGGACCAGTCGGCGAGGGCCTGGGCGCAGGTGTCCAGGATCTTCGCCGTGGGGTCGAAGGACGCGGACCGGCCGGCGGACAGCGTCAGGGCGGGGCCATCGGCCGAACTGCCCACCGTCACGGCGCACTCCACCGTGGCGGGCGGCCCCTCCGTACCGGAGGGGACCGGAATCGACAGGACCAGCTCGCAGCCGCCCGCGCGCACGCCGGCAGCGTCGAGCCGGGCGGTCATCGCCTCCGTCAGCGGTTCCGCGTTGCTCTCCAACGATCCCCGGCCCAGCTTGAATTCCTCGTCCACCGCGACGACGCCGATCCCCCGCAGGGTCGTCGCCCGCAGGCGTACCCGGCGGGCGCTGAAGACACCCGTGCTGTGCAGGACGAACACGGCGACGAGCGCGGCCCGTACCGCCGCGTCGAGGTCGGCCGGAAGACCGGGCAGCGGGAAGCGCCACCGAGGGGCCCGGAGCCGTACCGGCGCGATCCCGGTGGCGAGCGCCGACAGACCGTCGTGGACCGTCTCGCCGAGGAGCCAGGGCCCGCCGGGGCCGAGCATGAGGAGCCGGCCGTGTGCGTCGACCGCGAGCGGCGCGTCCGTGTCCGTACGGCCGAAGGGGAAGAGCCGTACGCCGAGGGAGTCGGCGAGCCGGTTCAGGGACGGGACGTCGAGGCGAGCCTCGCGGGGGTCGACGACGCTGCCGATCGCGGCGACCTCCCGGCCGCCGTCGGCGGCGGGGTGGATGTGCAGGCCGTGGAACTCGCGCAGGGCCCGTTCGGCGGCCGGGAACAGTTCCGCGCCGACCGTCACCGTGATGAGGACGGCCAGCATGGCGGCGTCCCCCGTGTCACGGCCGGGCCGCCAGCCCGCCTCCGTCAGGACGCCCGTCATGTCTGATCGTGGAGGATCGAGATCCCCAGCCGGTCGAGGAGCGCCGCGCACGAGCGGCAGACGTCGGCCTCGGTGCCGTGCTCGGGGTCGCCGTGCGGGCGGATCTTGCGGGCGACGAGCGCGGCACCCGCGAAGTGCGATGCCGCCTCGTCCAGGGTGACCGTCCGGTCGTCGCCCCGCTGCCGGTCGAGGCCGAAGAGCTCGTCGGAGACGAGGGCGGACTCGGCGCAGTAGCCGACGAAGGACACGCGCAGGGCGGGCGGGAGCCCGTCGAAGAACTCCCGCACGGCGGGGTGGAGGTGGGGCTCGCCGTCGCCGGTGAGGTTGGTGTGGCTGGTGATGGTGCCGTGGATGAGCAGCGAGGCCGCCGTTCCGGGAATCAGGTCAGACATAGAAGTCCTCCGCGTCCTGCATCGGGGCGTGGGCGAGACTGATCATCGCCTCGTGCTTGTCGGCGCCCATGTAGTAGGCGCCGGTGTGGTGCACGAAGAAGAACCGGCCCCGTTCGTCGATGAGCACGGGCGAGCCCTCCGAGCCGTCGAGGCCGACCGGGAAGAGCCGGACGCCGAGTTCGCGGCTCAGTTCGGCGACCTCCGCCGGGGCGGACCGGAAGCCGAGGTAGGGGGTGAAGTAGAGGTAGTCCTCTCGCGCGGCGTCGAGGGTGAGACGCAGTCCGCCGTGCTCGGCGAGGAAGGCGGTCGCGGCCTCGAAGGGCTCCACCGGGAACCCCGCCTCCCGGTACTGCCCGGTGATCTCCTCGACCATCGCCGGCACGGTGCCGGCCACGTCCCGTCCCGGGAACCATCCGTGGTCCCGGAACCAGGTGTCGACGTCCTCCGGGGTGTTCAAGTGCGGCATGTGTGCTCCTTATCCGGCGTACGCCGTGACACCGGCCATGTCCATGGCGATCGCGCAGGACCGGCACGGCGGCTTGTACTCGCCGTGACCGAGGGGGTGAGGTTTGATCTGTTCGCCGATCTGCACGCTGTAGACCTGCGATCCGCGCATGGCGTCGCGGACGTGGTCGGCCGAGGAGATCCCGGTGCCGTCGGGGTCCAGCTGCCGGAGCCGGTCCGAGACGAGGTTCGCCTCGGCGCACTTTCCGTGACCCGCGCCGGGGAAACCTCCGTCGGCCTTGATCTGCCGTTCGACGTCGTCGTAGATCGACTGCATGGCGGGGTGGAGGTCCGGGGTCTTCTGGCCAGCCCCCTTGGTGGCGCTGGAGTGGCTGGTGACGACTCCGTCGTGCAGGAGGCTGCCGGAGCACGATCCGTCGAGGAGGTTCGTGCCGGGCGGGAAGTGGGTCTTGGCCAAGTCGATCTTGTGCTTGGGGTCGTTCGGGTTGTCGGGGTCGGCCTTGCGCGCCTTGTTCGCGAGGTCGCGGGCCTCCTGGACGAGCGCCTCGCGCTGCTGCTCGGGAGTGAGGTGGCTGACGTCGAGCGGGTCCGTCCGGTGGTGCCTCATGTTACCGGCGGAGCTGCCGTGCCACGGCGGGGGCGGGGTCATGCGGTTGCCGCCGGGGTTGTTGCCGGAGCCGCCGTTCCCGCCGCCACCACCGCCACCGCCTCCGCCACCGCCTCCACCGCCGCCCTTGCCGCCGCTGTCGTCGTCGCCCTTGCGCTGGCGGGCGAAGCGGTCGCGGAGGTCGTCGTCGGTGTTCTTGTGGTCGACGGAGATCTGCTTGACGACCTTGGGCAGGGTCTGGCCGACGTGGTCGCCCATGCTCTTGGCGGCCTTGGTGAGGGCTTCCAGGGCCTTGTCGGCGACCGGATCGATCGCGTCGGCGATCGAGTCGCGGCCCCGGGCCCGGCCGTGCGCGGTCTTCGCCTTCGTGAGCTTGCCGGCCGTCTTGCCGTGGATGCCGGCACTCACGCCGTTCAGCTGGGTGGAGGCGTGGGTGTGCTCGGAGTGCTCGATGTGCAGGTTCTTCAACCCGCTGCCCTTCGAGCCGCCGCCACCACCGCCGGCGGAGGCCAGGTTCATGGCCTCCTTGCCGGACTGGACGCCCTCGTCGAAGCCGTCCTTGCCCGCGTTCTTCGTCTGATCGAGGTCGACGCCGTCCTGGAGTCCGATCGCCATCGCGCCGAGCTGGACGACGAGGTCGGCCGCCATGCCCTCCAGGGCCGCCACGGCCGGCTCGGTCATCGCGGCGACAACGTATCCGACGGCCTCCTCCACGCACTCCTTGATCAGCCGCTTGACGACCTCCTGCGTGGCGCGCATCGCGCCCGCGCCGATCAGGGCGGACAGACCACCGGTCACCGGGATGAGGGACAGCGCGATGCCCGCCTCGGCGGCCAGGTAGCCGAGCTGGACGAGTGCCGCGAGCTTCATGCCCTCGATCGCACCGGCCGCCGTGTCCAGACCGCCCGCGATGGTGCGCGCCGCACCGGCGATGTCCTTGATGTGCTTGGTCTTGACCTTCGACCAGTGCTCGTTGAGCGCGTCCATCGACTCGCCCTGCCCCGAGGACAGCAGCCGCTCGAAGTGGTTGTTCGCGAGCTGGCCGTCGTCCTCCAGGTCCTCCGCGAACTCCCGCAACGCGTCCGCCATCTCGCGGTACGCGTCCTCGTCGACGTTCGGCCAGGCCACTCCGATCAGATCGAGCAGCGTGTCCGCCCAGCCCGGCACCGTGACAGCCACGATCCCCACCCCCGTTGATGCTTCTTTGCAATGAGCAACAGTCCTACCACAGGGGACGCCTGACGGTGGGTCCGAGGTTCCCTGGTGGAACAGCACGACGGCGGCAAGGGAAGGATCCCTTGCCGCCGTCGCTTTGCTCGACCGGTCAGCTCTCGCCGGGCTCCAGCCGCAGCGAGATCGAGTTGATGCAGTACCGCTGGTCCGTCGGAGTGGGGTAGCCCTCGCCTTCGAAGACATGGCCGAGGTGGGAGCCGCAGCGGGAGCAGCGGACCTCGGTGCGGACCATGCCGTGGGAGCGGTCGTCGATCAGCTCGACGGCGGAGCTGTCCTTCGGGTCGAAGAAGGACGGCCAGCCGCAGTGCGACTCGAACTTCTCGTTCGACGTGAACAGCTCCGCGCCGCAGGCCCGGCAGGAGTACACGCCCTTGGTGGTGGTGTCGGTGTACTCACCCCGGAACGCGGGCTCGGTGCCCGCCTGGCGCAGCACCTGGTACTCCGCCGGGGTCAGCTCCGCACGCCACTGCTCGTCCGGCTTCTCGACGTCGTACGCCATGAGCTCGCTCCCTCTGCTGCTTCGACCGGCGTCGCTTCGGCCGGTGCTACTTCGACAGGTGGTCCAGGATCAGCGGGCCGAGGTCCGTGACGTCGCCCGCCCCCATGGTGAGAACGAGATCGCCGGGTCCGGCCATTCCCGCCACGACCTCGGGCACCGCGGCCTTGTCGTGGACGGGCGTCACGTCGGCGCCCGCCTGCCGCGCGGCGGCGATGATCAGCTCGCTGGTGATGCCCGGGATCGGGTCCTCGCGGGCGGGGTAGATGTCGAGGACGACGGACGCGTCGGCGAGGGCCAGCGCGTCGCCCATCTCCTTGCCCAGTTCCTGGGTGCGGGAGAAGAGGTGGGGCTGGAAGACGACCAGGAGGCGGGAGGCTCCGGCGGCGCCGCGCATGGCCTCCAGGTCGGCGGTCATCTCGGTGGGGTGGTGCGCGTACGAGTCGATGACCTGGACGCCCTTGGTCTCGCCCTTGAGCTGGAGGCGGCGGCCGACGCCGGTGTAGGCGGTGAGGGCCTGGGCGAGCTCGGCCGGGTCGATGCCGACGCGGGCGCCGGCGGCGAGGGCCGCGGCGGCGTTGTGGGCGTAGTGGCGACCGGGGACGGAGACGGTGAAGGTGTGCTCGGCGCCGTCGAGGGCGACCGTCACCTCGCTCTTCATCCCGTTCGGGACGATCTTCAGGATGCGGGCGTCGGAGTCCTCGGTCTCACCGACCGTGACGATGTGCAGACCCTCGCGGTCCGCGACCCGGCGGGCCAGCTCGCGCGCGCCCGCGTGCTCGCCGACGACCAGGGTGCCGCCGGGGCGGATCTTGGCGGTGAAGGCCTCGAAGGACTCGTAGATCTCGTCCATGGAGGCGTAGTTCGCGTGGTGGTCCAGCTCGACGTTGAGGACGATCGCGACCTCGGGGTCGTACTTCTGGAAGCTCCGGTCGCTCTCGTCGGCCTCGGCGACGAAGACCTCGCCGGCGCCGTGCAGGGCGTTGGTGCCGGGGCCCGCCAGGTCGCCGCCGATGGCGTACGAGGGGTCCAGACCGAGCTCGGTGAGCGCGACGGCCAGCATGGAGGTCGTCGTCGTCTTGCCGTGCGTGCCGGCGACCGCGATCGCGCGCAGGCCGTCCATCAGGGAGGCGAGCGCGTCGGAGCGGTGGACGACGGGGATGCCCAGCTCGGCGGCGCGGGCCAGCTCGGGGTTGTCGGCGCGGATGGCGCTGGAGACGACGACGGCGGAGGCGTCGTCGGCGAGGTGCTCGGCGGCGTGGCCGATGTGCACGGTGGCGCCCAGGGCGCGCAGGGACTCGGCGGTCGCCGACTCCTTGGCGTCGCTGCCGGCGACCTTGGCGCCGCGCTGGGCGAGGATCTTCGCGATGCCCGACATTCCGGCACCGCCGATGCCGATGAAGTGCGGCCGTTCCATGGCGGCAGGGATGGCGGGTGCCATGCGGATCTCTCCCCTGGGTGCGTCGTGCGTGGAAGCCCCCAGCCTAGTGGCTCGCGCCGGGTGGGCCCGGCGGGCGCCGGACCCGTGTCCGGGAGCCGGGTCCGGGAGCCGTACGGGCCCCGGGTCCGCGCCCCCTGCACGGGGCGCGGGCCCTGGCCTGCGGTCACCGGGCGGTTACTGCGCCGCTTCCTGGCTGTGGGCGAAGAGCTTGAGCACGGGGACCCCCACCTTGTGGCGGGCCCGGGAGGCCCAGTCCCGGTGGAAGAACTCCTCCACGTAGTGCGGGGCGGTGAGCACGATCACCTCGTCCGCCTCCGACTCGTCGACCACCGCCTTCATCTTGTCGAGCGGGTGGTCCTCGACGACCTGGCCGACCGCTTCGCAACCGGCGTTTCTCAGGGCCTGGAGCGAGTACTCCAGGGCCTGCTCGGCGGGGACCCTGGCCTCCTTGCCCTCCGGTTCGTCGCCCTCACGGGCGGCTTCCTTCAGTTCGCCCATGGCCACGTCGTCGATGGCACGCAGCAGTACATCGGCCTGGTCACCACGCGGCTGCATCAGGACGATGAAGGAAACGTCCTCGTCGCCGTGCAGGGTGGTGACGAATTCCACGTCGACGGACGTCAGGGGCTTCTCGATCATCAGAACGCTTGTGAACACCTCAGGAGCCCTTCTGCGGAAACCATCCTTCCCCGTGCCCGCACGGGGTCTGCGACAGTAAGTGTGCCCAGCGGACGGTAAGCGGAACGACAAATTCCGCCGATTGTCAGATCCGACGGTAGCGGGTGAAGAGGAAGCCGTCCTGCTCCAGCACGGAAGCCACGGCGAAGCGTGTCGGGACGGCCACCGAAGGGCCTCCGGCGATCCGCTGGGCGTCACCCGCCGTCATCGTCGGCGAGACCGTCAGACACAGCTCGTCGAGTACCCCCGCCGCCACGAACTGGCCCAGCAGCCGGGGCCCACCCTCGGTCAGCTGCAGCCGGAGCCCGCGCTCCGCGAGCGCCGCCTTCGCGCGGGCCGGGTCGACCCCGGCCCCGTCTCCGGCCGTCAGCACCTCGGCGCCCGCCTCCCGGGCGGCCCGGACCCGCTCGGCGGGCGCGGCGGCCCCCGTGAGGATCAGGGTCGGCGCCAGCGGCTCGGTGAAGAGCGGAAGCGAGAAGTCCAGGTTGAGGGAGGCACTGACCACGGCGATCACGGGGGCCGGGCCCTGTCCGGCGGCGGCGCGGCGGGCCGCGAAGGCCTCACGCGCGCGTGCCGGGCGGTAGCCCTCCAGGCGTACCGTTTCCGCACCGACGACGACCACGTCGGCGAGGCCCCGCAGGGTGCCGAAGATCCGCATGTCCGCCTCGGAGGAGAGCGGCTGGGAGCGCCCGTCGTGCTGCCCGGCCCCGTCGAGCGAGGAGACCATGTTGGCACGCAGCCACACACCGTCCTCGTCCGGATACGCATAGGCGTCGGCGAGCTCGTCCAGGGACCAGTCCCGCCCGGAGGGGGCCACCTGCCCGGCCGCGGAACCGGCCTCGGAACCGGCTTCGGTCCCGGGTGCTGTCATGTCCGTCACAGGGAGCAGTCGTCGCATCCTTCGAGTCTGACATGGCGCTTACAGTGGGGAACTGTGTCGACCCGTGCCCTCACCGAAGCCGCTGCCACCCCGGCGGCCCCGCTCTCGCTCTGCTCCCGAGAGCCCCACGTCCCCGCCGACCGGCTCGTCGCGGAGATGGTGCCGCCGCCACGCTTCGACTCCGTACGGTTCGACACGTACCTCCCGGACCCGAACCAGCCCAGCCAGACGGACGCCGTCAAGGCACTGAGCTCCTTCGCCGAGGGCCTGGGCGGAGCGCATGCCTCCGGTGCCGGGAAGCGCCGCTGGTTCGCCCGGAAGCCGGCCGCCCCCGCCGGGCCGCGCGGGGTCTACCTGGACGGCGGGTACGGCGTCGGCAAGACCCACCTGCTCGCCTCGCTCTGGCACGCGACCCCCGCCGATCCCGCGCTGAAGGCGTTCGGCACCTTCGTCGAGCTGACCAACCTGGTCGGCGCGCTCGGCTTCCAGCAGACGGTGAAGACCCTCGGCGAGCACCGTCTCCTCTGCATCGACGAGTTCGAGCTCGACGACCCGGGCGACACCGTCCTCGTCTCCAGCCTGCTCGGCAAGCTGGTCGAATCCGGCGTGGCGCTCGCCGCCACCTCCAACACGCTCCCGGGCAAGCTCGGCGAGGGCCGCTTCGCCGCCGCCGACTTCCTCCGCGAGATCCAGGGCCTCTCCTCCCACTTCATGCCGCTGCGGATCGACGGCGAGGACTACCGCCACCGCGGTCTGCCCGAGGCCCCGGCCCCTTACTCCGACCAGGTCGTCACGGAGACCGCGTACGCGACGCCGGGCGCCTCCCTCGACGACTTCCCGCACCTGCTCGAACACCTGGCCAGGGTTCACCCCAGCCGGTACGGCGCGCTCACCGACGACCTCACCGCCGTCTGCCTCACCGACGTCCAGCCCGTCCCCGACCAGTCGACGGCCCTGCGGCTCGTCGTCCTGGCCGACCGGCTCTACGACCGCGAGATACCCGTCCTCGCCTCCGGACTGCCCTTCGACCGGCTGTTCAGCGACGAGATGCTGAACGGCGGATACCGCAAGAAGTACTTCCGGGCGATCTCCCGGCTCACCGCGCTCGCCCGCGACGCCAAGGGGCTTGTGGCGCAGTAGGTTGGAGGCCATACCCGATCGAAAGGGATCCACCATGGCCACCGTGCGTCACGCCCACACCGTCTGGCAGGGCGACCTCCTCAAGGGTTCCGGTGTCGTCACCCTCGACTCTTCCGGTGTCGGCTCGTACGACGTCTCCTGGCCGGCCCGCTCCGAGGAGCCCAACGGGAAGACCAGCCCCGAGGAGCTCATCGCGGCCGCGCACTCCTCCTGCTTCTCGATGGCCTTCTCCAACGGTCTGGCCAAGGCGGGCAGCCCGCCGGCCCGCCTGGAGACCAAGGCCGACGTCACCTTCCAGCCGGGTGAGGGCATCACCGGCATCCACCTGACCGTGCAGGGTGAGGTCCCGGGTCTGGACGCGGACAAGTTCCAGGAGCTCGCGGAGGACGCGAAGAAGAACTGCCCGGTCAGCCAGGCACTCACGGGCACGAAGATCACCCTCACGGCCAAGCTCGTCTGATCCCCGGAGCCATCTGACCTCCGGTCAGAACACGCGCCACACGAGGCAGTTGTGGCCCGCATGGTTCACGTGTCAGCACAGTGCGTGGTACACACATGCGGGTCACGCGTCACACACCTGTCCGCCAGCAGGGAGTTGTTGCCTCATGTCCTCCGCGACTCGACGTCAGATCCTGTCCCGCACCGGCGCCTCCGTCGCCGGGATCGCCTTCGCCGGCGCCCTCTCCGAACTCTTCGCCGGCAGCGCGAGCGCCGCGACCGGCGGCCATACGGGGCGGGCCGGCTACGGCCCCCTCGTCCCCGACCCCGCGGGCCTGCTCGACCTCCCGGCCGGCTTCCGCTACAAGGTCCTCTCCCGGCAGGGCGATCCGCTCCGCTCCGGCGAGGGCCTCGTCCCCAGCAACCACGACGGCATGGGCGCCTTCGCCGGCCGTCGCGGCCGCGTGCACCTCGTCCGTAACCACGAGAACCGGGTCACCGGCAAGATCGCCGTCCCGACCGTCCCCGGCCTGACGTACGACCCGGCCGCCAAGGGCGGCTGTACGGCCCTGGAACTCGACGGCCGCAACAACGTCCTCGGCGAGCGGGTCGCCATCGCCGGAACCGCCGTCAACTGCGCGGGCGGACCCACCCCCTGGCGCACCTGGCTGACCTGCGAGGAGACCGAGGACAGGGCCGGCACCAACGGCTACACCAAGGACCACGGCTTCATCTTCGAGGTCGACGGCGCCGACCCGCACCGCACCGGCGCCGTCCCGCTCACCGCGATGGGCCGGTTCCAGCACGAGGCGATCGCGATCGACCCGACGAGCGGAGTCGTGTACGAGACGGAGGACGCCTTCGAGCGTCCCTTCGGCCTCTTCTACCGCTTCCTCCCCCACAAGCCGCTCGGCGGCACCGGTTCGCTGCGCGCGGGCGGCGCCCTGGAGGCCATGCGGGTGCCGGGCGTGCCCGACCTCTCGGTGATCCAGGAGACCGGCACCCGCTTCGAGGGCGTCGAGTGGGTCCCCGTACCGGATCCGCAGGCGGCGGAAACCCCCATCAGGCTCCAGGACTTCGGCCCCAAGGGGATCACGCACGCACAGAAGCTGGAGGGCTGCTACTGGGGCGGCCGCGCCGTGTACTTCGTGTCCTCCTTCGCGCGCGCCAAGGACGGCTCCGGCGCGACCCACTTCGGCCAGGTCTGGAAGTACGAGCCGCACCGGCGCCGGCTCACCCTCGTCGTCGTCTTCGGCCCGGACACCGACATCCAGCTCCCCGGCGAGTCACCGGACAACATCTGTCTGGCGCCGAGCGGGGGCCTGATGGTCAGCGAGGACGGCGACGGCGCGCAGCACGTCTTCGGGGTGAGCGAGAAGGGCGAGGTGTACGCGATCGCCCGGGGCGCGCAGAACATCGGCACGCCCGAGGCGCCGGAGTGGGGCGAGTTCGCGGGCGTCACCTTCTCGCCCGACCGGGGAACCATGTACGTCAACTGCTACACGCCGGGAACGACGTTCGCGGTGACGGGCCCGTGGTGCTGAGCTGAGGGACCGGACCCGGTCGCCCGCACTCGCGGGCGGCCGGGTTCCGTCGCAGGATCGGGGGAGGACTCGCGGCGCGGCGGAAGGAGCACGAGGTGGCGAAGAAGGACGGGAAGCCGGACGGCAAGAAGAAGCGGAAGCATCGGGAAGCGTCCCTGCGCGAGCTGCTCCGCGTCCCCGAGGGCGAGCGCGTCGACCTCACCTCGTACGACGCCTCCGCGACCCCGGCCGGCCCCGTCGACAAGGCGGCCGGTGTGGCCGCCACCGCCGCCCTCGCGCCGCGCCTCGCCGACCTCCAGGAACGCCTGTACGCGGCGAGCACGGCCGGTGACCGCCGACGCGTGCTCCTGGTCCTCCAGGGGATGGACACCAGTGGCAAGGGCGGCACGGTCAAGCACGTCATCGGCCTCTTCAACCCGTCCGGCTGCCGTATCCACGCTTTCAAGGCCCCGACCCCGGAGGAGCAGAACCACCCCTTCCTCTGGCGGATCATGAAGGCGCTCCCCCGTCCGGGCGAGATCGGCATCTTCGACCGCTCGCACTACGAGGACGTGCTCATCGCCCGCGTGCGCGAGCTGGTCCCGCGCTCCCGGCTCGGCCGCCGCTACGGCCAGATCGACCGCTTCGAGCAGTCCCTCGCCGACGACGGCGTGACGATCGTCAAGGTCTTCCTCCACATCTCGTACGAGGAACAGCGCGGCCGTCTCCTGGAGCGCCTGGACAACCCGGAGAAGCACTGGAAGTTCAACGTGGGCGACATCGAGGACCGCGCGCTGTGGCCGGCGTACCGGGAGGCGTACGAGATCGCCCTGGAACGCTGCTCGACGGACGGGGCCCCCTGGTACCTGGTCCCGGCGGACCGCAAGTGGTACCGCAACTGGGCGATCAGCAAGCTGCTGCTCGAACACCTGGAGGCGCTGGATCCGGCGTACCCGCCGGGGGACTTCGACGTGGCCGAGTGCCGGCGGAGGCTACTGGCCACGTGAGCGGCGCCGCCAGTCCCTGACGCCCGCCCTCAGCGTCCCGGACATCCGGAGGTCGAGAACGCCCAGCCGGCCCTGATCCGCCATCGTGGCGAGCAGCCGGTCGAAGAGGTGCGGCTCGTCGTCGTGGGCCAGCCACACGGCGAAGGCGGTCATGACGTACGTGTCGTCCAGCCACGTCACCAGATCGAACAGGACGCCGATCCGGGTATCGCCCATCTCCCGGACGGCCGCGCTGAGCCCCAGGAAGGCCTCGGTCGGGAGGTACTCCTCAAGCATCAGGTCGTCGTTGTGCACGGCGGTCTCGCCCAGACAGGCGGCGTCGAGCACGAGGGCCGCCACGTCGTACCTGCCGGCTTCCGCGAGCCCGACCGCGACCCGCAGTCCGAACCGATCCGCCCGGCGCCTCCAGGCCAGCGTCGCCGCCACCCGCTTCAGCGGCCCCGGCGCCGCGGTACCGGACAGTGCGGCCGAGACGAGCGCGACGGCCTGCGCGTCGCTCCGCACCCGGGACACCGCCTCGGCGAGCACACGGTCGCTCTCGGAGTCGGACCGGGTCTCGGTCTTCCGCAGCCCCTGGAAGACGGCGGCCGCGTTGCGAGAGGTGACCCGAGCGGCCACCGCGGAGGTCCACGACTCCTGGATCCGGGACCGCCCCTGCCATGCCACCTCCGGGGCGAAGGCCAGCACGTCCTCCAACGGCCTGAGCCGTGCGACATCGGCGACGAACGTCACCGCCGGGGTGAGCCCCGCCGTCTCCTTCACCCAGTCCAGGAACCCACCCAGCTCGTCCAGGGGACGCGACCACGCCGCCTCCGTCAGGTCACGGCTCGCCTCGGGGAAGCTCTCCTCCTCCCACAGCTCCACCAGCTGGGCCTTGAGCGCCTCCAGGGGCACGTCCCCGGTCGAGGGGCGCCGCCGCGACAGCTCCTCCTCCAGACTCAGCACCCGGTCCCGTAACCCCTCGCCGTGGCGCTCCGCGTCGGAGCGGAGGCGTTCGGCGTCGCCGAGGTCCTCGCGGAGCTGCGCGATCTCGCGCAGCAGGTCGTAGGTGCGGGCGGGGTCGGCGCGCTCGGCGCCCCAGTCCAGGCGGAGGCGGGTGAGGTCGTCGGCGAGGCGACGGACCTCGTCCTCCTTCCTCTCCAGGAGGGTGTGCAGCGCCTCGATGTTGCGCTCGGCGCGCTGGGTGTCCCGGCGCGAGCGGGCCAGTTCTCCCCGCAGGCTCTCCAGCTGGAACTCGTCCGGGTTGCAGACGCGCAGGGCGTCGAGCCGCTGGTTCCGGAGGGCCTCCTTCGCCTCCGGCTGGAGGGGCGCGCCGACGTGCTCCTCCACCTCTCTCACCAGCCGGTCGACGAACTCCTGGGGCGCGAGCCGGCGGCCGCTCAGGTAGCGGGAGACGGCGGACTTGTCGAGGTGGACGCGGTGGGCGTACTGGGTCCGGTTGATGCCGAGCCGGTTGAACAGTCCGGTCAACACGTTGCCGAGGGCCGCAACTTCGGCGACCCCTCCGCGCTCGATCTCCGACGAGCTGCCCTGCGTACGGGCGACTTCGGTCATGGTGCCTCTCCCCCCGCGGTGTTGACGCCGCGACGGCAACGGTTGCGGCTTTCGCAACGTACCGGACGGGTCCGACGGTGGGGGCTCGCTCATCCCCGAACCGAAGGAACCGAAGGAACCCGCATGCGTACTCTCCGCTGGGCCCAGCGTGCCCTCATCGTCCTCGTCGCGACCCTGCCCCTGCTGCTCGTGACGCTCGCCTTCGTGCCCGCCCTGCTGGTGCTCCCCTTCCGCCGTGAGCGGGCCGCGCATGCCGACGCGATGGTGCGTCAGCTCAGTGCGTGGACTCGGGTGCTGCTGCTGTCGAGTCGCGAGCGTTAGACACTTTGATCAGTTAACTTCCGATCGTGAACATTTCTGTACGAAACTTGGCGGCGCTCGGTCTTCTGGGCGCCGTCCTCGTCGGCTGTGGCCGGGACGCCGCCGAGACCTCCCCGGCGAAGGAACCGGCGGCGCCGCGACCCGCCGTCACCCACAGCCCCTCGCCCCGGGCGAGCGCCGCGGCCGGGCCCAAGCCCGCGGCCGAACGCGCGGCGCCGCCCACCATGGCGCCGGGGCCCGGCGGTCTCACCCCCGTGTACACGCGCCGGACGAAGGGCGCGGAGAAGGTCGTCGCGCTCACCTTCGACGCCGACATGACGGCCGATCAGGGGCCCCGGGCCGCGCGGGGCGAACACTTCGACAACCCCCCGCTCATCGCGACCCTGCGCCGGCTCAAGGTGGACGCGACGGTGTTCATGACGGGCCGCTGGGCGGAGGAGTACCCGGACCAGGCCAAGTCCATCGGCGGCGACCCGCGCTTCGAGATCGCGAACCACTCCTACAGCCACTACGCCTTCGCGTCCCCCTGCTACGGCCTTCCGACGGTCGCCGGACCGGACATGGCATCGGACGTGCAGCGGGCCTTCGACGCGTTCCGCGACGCCGGGGCCGTGAACGTCGTCCCCTACTTCCGCTTCCCCGGCGGCTGCTACGACGACGCGGCCCTCCGCGCGCTCGCCCCGGCGGGAGTGACGGCCGTCCAGTGGGACGTGGTCAGCGGCGACGCCTTCGCCAAGGACGGGGACGCGGTGGCCGAGCAGGTCCTCGACGGCGTGAAGCCCGGCTCCCTCGTCGTCATGCACTGCACGCGCAGCGCGGCCCCGGTCACGGAGCAGGCGATCCGCCGCATCGTCCCGGAACTCCGCGCCCGCGGCTACCGCTTCGTGAAGGTCTCGGAGCTGATGGGCGGGTAAGGGCCCGGTCAGCCGGAGCAGGCCGTGCGCTGGGCCTCCTGCCATTCGCAGACCGGACACAGAGTGATGCCCTTCGTCGACTCCGGGTACTCGGTCGGCTCCTGGCACAGCACGCACGCGGCGAACGGGCCCTCGGTCGCCGGTTCGGGCTTCGGGGCGGGCTCCGGGGCGCAGTACGACATGGACTCGCTCATGCCTTCGAGCCTACTCACTCCAGGCGTGCCGTGGCCCGGCAGGCGAGGGCCGCGCACGCCGCCGCGAGGAGCACGGCGCCCGCGCAGGCGAGCCACGGCGGGTCCGCGGTCGCCGTGCGCGCCCCGGTGATCAGGGCCGTCATCGCGTGCTTGGCCGGGGAGCCGGTGGTCACCAGGGCGAGCAGCGAGCCCAGGACCACGGCCGCGAGGGACCAGCCGGGGGCCCGGACGAAGGGGCGGGAGGCCAGCGTGCCGACGGCGGCGCCCGTGAGGGCGCAGGCGAGGGCCGCCAGGAGCCCGGTGGTCGTGGCGGCGAGCGCGGTGACGCCCCGCCGGTCGCCGGTCGCCGTCACCACGAGCACGGCGACCGCGCCGACGAGCACCGGCAGTACGGTGCCCGTCACGAGCGCCGCGAGATGCGCGCGGCCCCGGCCGGCCGCCGCCGCGACCACGTTCCGGGCGGCGGGCGGCTCCTGCGTGAGGCAGATCCGCACGGTCCAGGCGGTCACCGGAAGGAGCGCGGCGGCGGTGAAGCCGAGCGCGCCGAGGACGGGTTCGCCGACGTTGACGCCGACACCGAGGAACGCCGCGTACAGGAGCAGCGGTGCGAGCCAGCGCTGGGAGCGGAGCAGCAGCCCGGTCTGGTAGCTCAGGAGCGCCGTCATACCCGTACGCCTTCGGTGCCGAGGTGGTGGATGTGCCAGGAGGCGGCGAGGAGCGCGCTCAGAAGCGCGTCGGAGTGCGCCGCGTCGACGGTGAGGACTGTGAGGCCGGTGGGGGCGTCCTCGGAACCGGGTGAGGTGACGGGGTTTCCCGGGAGGTGGTCCGGGAGCGGGCGGCGGCCCCCGGAGACGGTGATCCGGACGCGGGGCGCGGCCGGCCCGGAGTCCGCGTGGACCGGGTACGCGGCCTCCCGCACCCGCCCCTCCCTCACCTCGTGGACCGCGTCCGGCTCCCCTGCCAGCCGTCGTGGGTCGTGGTCGACGAAGACGACCGTCGCGCCGGCCGCCCGGCGTTCGCGGACCGCCGCGTCCAGTTCCGCACGCGCGCCCGTGTCGAGGCCGGTCCAGGCCTCGTCGAGGACGAGGAGGGACGGGTCGGCGAGCAGGGCCTGGGCCACGGCGACCTTCTGGCTGGTGCCCTTGGAGAGCTCCGCCATGGCCGTACGGGCGTGCCCGCCCGCCCCGAAGCGCTCCAGCCACTCCCCCGCCCGTGCCCGCGCCGCGGCCCCGCCGAGGCCCTGGATCCGCCCGAGGTGGACCAGATAGTCGGTGGCCGTGAAGGGCAGCGCGACCGGGAAGCGCTCGGGGACGTACGCCGTGCGGGGCGGGCGGCCGGTGACGCGGCCCTCGGTGGGCGCGTCGACGCCGGCGACGATCCGGAGCAGGGTCGACTTGCCGGTGCCGTTGGCGCCCACGACCCGGACGAGGGTCCCGCCGGGCAGGTCGAGACCGACCTCACGGAGGACCCACGGCCCCCGGAGGCCGTGCCGGCGCCCGACCCGCTCCAGCCTCAATTCGAGGTCTTCTGCGGGGTCAGCTCGCTGGGACGGACGACCACGAAGCCCTGGCCCTCCAGCTTCAGCTGCACCGCCTCGCCCGAGCCGCCGCGGATCATCGAACCGACGGACTGCGAGCGGTGCAGCGAGGTGCGCAGCTGCTCGCTCCAGCCGACGACGGCGTCGGTGTCGACGAAGACCGGGGCCTGCGGGGTGACGGGGATGACGATCGGGTTGCCCTCGCAGATCAGGGCGACGTTGCCGTAGCCGGAGAAGACGGAGTTGAAGAGGCCGCCCCCGGTCATCCCGGCGCCCTTCACCGTCTTGATCTCGTAGTGGAGGGTGGAGTCGAAGCAGAGCACGTTGCGGCCGTTGACCGAGAACGCGTCGCCCTGCTCGATCTCGACGATGAAGCAGTTCTGCGCCTCGTGGGCGAACCAGGCCTCGCCCTGGCCGCGTACGGCCATCAGCGCCAGGCCCTCGCCGGTGACGGCGCGCTTGAGCAGGCCGCCGATGCCCTGGCCCTTGCGCTCGAACTGGAGGTCGCCGCGAAAGGCGATCATCGATCCCTGGCGGGCGTGCATCTCGCCGTTGACGGTGTATTTGACGGATTTGGCGTTCTGGAGGGTCATCCCCGGAAAGTCTGCGGTCTCGGCGAGGTGTTCGCCGGTGAAAAGATCACTCTTCATGAGGGGCATCCTGGCCCGGAACTACCCGTTCCCACAAGAATCACCCGTGATGGCAGTGGCAGACTTGCCCGGTGAGCAGCAACGAGACCGATCTCCGCGATGAGAACCCCCAGTTCGTCCTGCCGTTGGTCGTGCGGATCGAACGGGACGCGCCGCCGTCCCGTACCGACGCCCTGGAGACCGCCGCGCGGGCCGTCCTGGAGATCCTCACCGACGACCGCTCCCTCGGCGAGGGCGAGTGGGCCCAGGTGATGACCGACTGGCAGGACGCCCGGATCCGCAAGGTGGTGCGCCGGGCGCGCGGCGCGGAGTGGCGGCGCGCGGGCGCGCTCCCGGGAATCACCGTCACCGGTACCGAGGCGGAGGTACGGGTCTTCCCGCCGGTCCCGCTCGACGGCTGGCCCAAGGAGTTGGCCAAGCTCCAGGTCTCGGGCACCGATCTCGACGACCCGGCCGCGCCCGGTCCCGTACCGGAGGGGGCGGCCGTGCTGTGGCTCAACCCCGAGCTGGACATGTCGGCGGGCAAGGCGATGGCGCAGGCCGGGCACGGCGCGCAGCTGCTGTGGTGGGCGATGACGGACGCCGACCGGAAGACCTGGCGCGAGGCGGGCTTCCCGCTCGCGGTCCGGACCGCGGCGGCCGGGGACTGGCCCGCGCTGACGGCGAGCGGACTTCCGGTGGTACGGGACGCGGGGTTCACGGAGATCGCCCCGGGCTCGTGCACGGTGGTGTCCGCGTTCCCCCGCCCGGCCGGCTGAGCCGGAGGTCGGCCGGGCCCTGCCCCCCGCTTCTCCGTCAGCGCTCGCGCAGCTGCTCGAACCAGCGGACGATCTCCGTCGTGGCCGCGACGTTCGACCCCAGGTGACGGGATCCGTGGTACTCGACGGGGCCGAGGTCGACGACGGGGACGTCCACGCCGCGCTTCAGGAACTCCGTGCGGCACACCGTGGTGTTGGCCGTGACGGCCTGCTCGTCGTCGGTCGCCGTGTAGAGCCTGGTCGGTGTGCGCGGAGCCCAGTCCCGGCACACGGCGTCGGTGCCGCGGAGCGCCGCCGCCAGGCCGCCCGTCGGACGCGCGAGCAGCTCGCGGCCGTGGGCGGTCAGGAGGGCGTCGAGCGTGCCGGGGGTGCCGCGCATCAGCTGCTCGCCCGTGTGCGCCCCGTCGAAGAGGGCCTCGACCGTGTCGGCGTACGGGGCCTTGAAGACCTCGTCGGGCCGGTCGTAGACGGGGTGGAGCCGGTTGAAGGCCACCAGGGTGTAGGCCGCGTACAGCACGCCGGACTTGGGTTCGAGCCGGCCCGCGAGGAGCGCGGGCAGTTCCGAGCCGCCGAAGTCGTAGGCGCCGCTGACCGGGGCCAGCGCGCCCAGCCTGAACCAGCGGTCCTCGCCCGCCTGAAGAGCCCGTCCGAGCCCCAGGGCCGCCGACGCGCCCTGGGAGAAGCCGGTGACCTGCACCTCGCGTTCCAGTACGCGCCCGGTGCGCGGCGCGAAGCTGCGGGCCGCCCTCAGCATGTCCAGGGAGGCCGTGGTCTCGGACTCGATGTCCATCCAGGGGTGCGGACCGGGCCCCACGCCCATCCCCAGGTAGTCGGGTCCCACGGCGGCCGCTCCCGCCGACGCGTGCGCGATCACCGGCGCGGAGACGAACGCGCCCCGGCGCATCGACGGGGAGTCGTCCTTGTGGCTGCCGGTGCCGTGCGTGAAGGAGACCACCCGCAGCCGCCGCTCACCGCTCAGGGGCAGCGCGAGCAGGCCGCTCGCCGTGGTGGGCCGCCCCTGCGCGTCGATCGTCCGGTACACCAGCCGGTAGGCGACCACTCCGTGTTCGACGACGCCGCCGTCGAAACCGGCCCTGCCCAGTTCCTCGGCCACGGCCTGCGCGGAGTCGAGCGTGTACAGCTTCTCGGCGGAGAGCAGGGTGCCGCGGGCTCGCTCCTCGTGCCGCGTCTGGAGCTGGACCTGGGCCTGCGGCGCGGGGGCGGCAGCGGCCACGGCCGGGCCTCCCAGCAGCAGAATGCAGCACAGCACCGATAAGCGCGTGACCACGATGTCCTCCAAGTGGGTTTCCTGTACGACCCGTTCAGCCTCGTGCGTCACACAGCCCGGCGCACTGGTGCCGGCCCCCCGCTCTTGCGGAGGGACACCCCCCGTTCGGCGTGACTGAAATGGAACCTCAAATCAAGCTCTGAACGTCGCCCTCTCGGGGTTCGAACGTTTCCGGCGGGGCCATCAGGTGGGTGACTGAGGACCGAAGGAGGGGGACATGACGGAACTCGGCATCGGCATCGGCTGGCGCCCCGAGATCGCTGAGGCGGTGGAGGGTCTTTCCGGCGTCGACTGGGTGGAGGTCGTCGCGGAGAACATCTGCGCGGACCATCTGCCCGACTCCCTGACCCGGCTGCGCGAGCGCGGCGTCACGGTCGTGCCGCACGGCGTCTCGCTGGGGCTGGGGGGCGCCGACCGGCCCGACCCGGCGCGGCTCGCCGCGCTCGGCGAGAAGGCGGTGGCGCTCGGAGCGCCGCTGGTCACGGAACACATCGCGTTCGTACGGGCCGGGGGGCCGCTCACGGCGACCCCGCAGCTCGAAGCGGGCCACCTGCTTCCCGTGCCCAGGACGTGGGACGCGCTCGACGTGCTCTGCGAGAACGTACGGATCGCGCAGGACGCGCTGCCCGTGCCGCTCGCCCTGGAGAACATCGCGGCGCTCGTCTCGTGGCCCGGCGAGGAGATGAGCGAGGGGCGGTTCCTGGCGGAGCTGGTGGAGCGTACGGGGGTACGGCTCCTCATCGACGTCGCCAATCTCCACACCAACCACGTCAACCGGGGCGAAGATCCGGCGGGGGCCCTGTCGGAGCTGCCGGTGGAGGCGATCGCCTATGTGCACGTGGCGGGGGGTGTCGAGCGGGACGGGGTCTGGCACGACACGCACGCGCATCCCGTGCCGCGGGCGGTGCTCGACGTACTGGCGGACCTCGCGTCCCGGGTCGCGCCGCCGGGCGTGCTGCTTGAGCGGGACGACGACTTTCCTGCCGCGGAGGAGTTGGCCGACGAACTGCGCGCGATCCGGGCGACGACCGCCGCCGCTGTGGGCGTACGTTCCGCCGGGGCGGAACGGGTGGGCACAGCCCACCAGCACGGCGCCCGTTCCTCGCGACCCGCACCCGAAGCGCCGCTCCTCATAGGCGCCGGCGCCCGCGTCTCGGGCGGTTTCATGCCCGGCGGCGCGCGCGACGTGCCCGACGTGCCCGACGCCGTACCGGAGGCCGCGCCCGCCCCGCAGTCCGGGGCCCGGCAGCGCGTCGCCGTCGCTCAGGCCGCCCTGCTGTCGGCGCTGGTCGCCGGGACCCCCGTGCCCGAGGGCTTCGACAGCCGGCGGCTCGGCGTACAGAGCCGGGCGCTCGCGGCCAAGCGGGCCGGGGTCGTCGCGAAGGTCGCACCGGAGCTGCCCGAGATCCTGGGCAAGGGCTACCGGCCCGCCTTCCTCGCGTACGCCAGATCCCGGCCCATGACCGGCGGCTACCGCCGGGACGCGCTCGACTTCGCCGAGCATCTGCTGGTCGCCGGACGGCCGGAGGATCCGGCGGCACGGCGGCGGCTCACGGAGTGGTGGCAGGACCGTTCCGGCAACCGCCCGCCGGGCCGCGCCACCCGGCTCGTACGGGCCGCCCGCCACGCACTGGTAAGGAGATGAGGTGCCCGTGGACGTCCTGACCGCGCTCTGCTACCTCGCCGGCATCACCGGCATCACGCTGCTCGTCACCCGGGTCGTCCGGACCCGCCGGGGACCCGGCGGGCCCGTCCACGACCGGTACGAGGCCGCCTTCCTCAACGGCGGCCCCGCCAGGGTCGTCGACACCGCCCTCGCCGCCCTCCACGCGGACGGCAGGCTGGCGATCGGCGGCCCCGGCATCGTGGCCGTCGTCCGCCCCACCGCGTACGACCCGGTGGAGCGCGCCGTGCTCCAGGCGCACGCCACCGCCCCGCACGGGGCCCTGCACCACCTGCGCATGGCCGTGATGCGGCACCCGGCGGTCCAGGAGATCGGCGACGGGCTCGCGGCGCGCGGGCTCGTCGTCGACCCGGCGACCCGGCGCACCACGCTCCGGTGGTGCGCCGTGCTCGGCCTCACGGCCCTCGCGCTGTTCCCGGTGTCGATCGTCCTCACGGCCGTGGACATCGCCGCCTCCCCCCGGCCCTCGTTCCCGTTCGTCTTCAAGGTGGTGCCGGTGATACTCGCCGCCGGTCTCACGGCGCTCGTCTGCGGGTCGCTCGCCGCCCGGCAGGTCACCCCGGCCGGCCGGAGCGCGGTCTTCGCGTACGGGCGGGCTCACGCCCATCTCGCGGACGCCGCCCTGCTGGTGGCCCTGCACGGGCTCCGGGCCCTCCCCGATCCGGTGCTGCGGGAGCAGATCCTGGCCGCCGCCCGGATCTACGGGCCGCCCCGGCGGCGCGGAGGTGGAGGCAGGCGCCCCGCGCCGTACCGGTACGACAGCACGGACGCGGGCGACGACTTCGGAGCGGCCGCCGTGTGGTGCGCGGGAACCAGCGCCTGCGGCGGCGGGGGTGGTGGGGGCGGCAGCTCCTGCTCCGGCGGCGGGTCCGGGTCGTCGTGCTCGTCCGGGTCCTGTTCCGGGGGCGGCTCGGGCTGCGGTGGGGGCGGGGGCGGAAGCTCGTGCTCCAGCTCAAGCTCCAGTTCGTGCTCCAGCTCCAGTTCCAGCGGGAGTTCGTGCTCCAGCTCAAGCAGCTGATCGACTCTTCCGGTGGCGGGCCCGCCCGGCCTCCCGTAGAAATCGAACATGGTCTGGGTTCCGCTGCTGCTCGTGGCGTGTGTCGTGGCCGGCGTCGGCTGTGCGCGGCTCTGCCGGGCGACGCTCGCGGCGGCCCGGCCCGCTCGCGGGGACACGTCCGCCGGGGCCGCACCCGAACTCACCCTCGGCGAGGCGGCCTACCTCGCCGGCGGGCCGCTGCGGGTCACCGATCTGACCCTCGTGTCGATGCACCGGGCGCGGCGGCTGCTGCTCGCCCGCACCGGCTGGGCGACGGTCGTGAACGCCGACGCCTGCGCGGGGGACGAACTGGAGCGGGCCGTGATCGGCGCGCTCGGGCCCGGTGGACAGGCGCCGATTCCCGCCGTACGTCCGGTGGTCGCCGCCACCGACTCCGTACACCTCCTCGCGGAGCGGCTGGTCGAACGGGGGCTCGCCGTGCCCGCGTCGGGCCGGCGGGAGGTCGACGCCGGGCTGGGTGCGGTGCGGGCGGGCTTCCTGCTGAGCCTCACCCTCGGGACGGCGTCGGCGCTGCTCGTGCCCGCCGCCGAACGGGCCCCGGTCCTCGCCGGGTTCGCCCTGCCGCTGCTCGCGTCGGGGCTCTGTCTGCTGATCGGGCGGATCGAGGTCTACCCGCACACCCGCTGGGCCTCGCCGGCCGGACAGCGGCTGCTCGCGGGGCTCTCGGCCACCGATCCCCTGACGGCCCTCGCGACGCGTGGGCCCGCGGTCCTGGAGCCGGAGCTGAGAGCGGCTCTGCGCGGCCGGCGCTGAGAGAGAAAGGATCCCGGAGGCCGAAAGACCCCGGAAATGACGCCGGTGCGGCGCGCGTCATGCGCGCCGCACCCGGAGCCGGACCCGGTGTCGCTGGAGCGGCAGGCCATGTTCCGCCTGCCGTCTGATCTTCCGGGTCAAGGGGCGGCGCGCCCGGCCGGGAGCCGGGCCACCACCAGGTTTTCGTACGGCCGTCAGGCCAGGCCCGCCACCAGGTCGGCGACGCTCTTGCGGCGACCGGTGTAGAACGGGACCTCTTCGCGGACGTGCATCCGCGCCTCGGAGGCGCGCAGGTGACGCATCAGGTCCACGATGCGGTGCAGCTCGTCGGCCTCGAAGGCGAGGAGCCACTCGTAGTCGCCGAGCGAGAAGGAGGCGACCGTGTTGGCGCGGACGTCCGGGTAGCCACGGGCCATCTTGCCGTGGTCGGCCAGCATCCGGCGGCGGTCCTCGTCCGGCAGCAGGTACCAGTCGTAGGAGCGCACGAAGGGGTAGACCGAGACGTAGTCGCGCGGGTTCTCGTCGGCCAGGAAGGCCGGGATGTGCGACTTGTTGAACTCGGCCGGGCGGTGCAGCGCCATGTTCGACCAGACCGGCTCCAGGGCGCGACCCAGGCGGGTGCGGCGGAAGAGGTTGTACGCCTCCTGGAGCTCGTCGCTCGTCTCGGCGTGCCACCAGATCATCACGTCGGCGTCGGCGCGCAGACCGGAGAGGTCGTACGTGCCACGGACGGTGATGTCCTTGGCCGCGAGCTGGTCGAACAGCTCCTGGACCTCGTCGGCGTAGCCGCCGCGGTCCTCGGGGAGAACGTCGCGCAGCTTGAAGACAGACCACAGGGTGTAGCGGATGACCTCGTTGAGGTCCTTCGCCTTCTTACCGGCGTTCGGGATCTTTTCGGGCGCACTCATACGCCTATTCTCGCCCGTCACAGGGAGTGCCCCGCACCGGGGTCGGTCCTTTTCGACGTGGCGATGATCTCGTCTGCCGCTCGATGGGCCGACGCGATGCAGGCGGGGATGCCGACACCGTCGTACGCGGCGCCCGCGAGCCGCAGTCCGGGGAGGGCGGCGACGGCCTCGCGGACCCGGGCGACCCGGGCGAGATGGCCGACCGGGTACTGGGGCAGGCCGCCGGTCCAGCGGGTGACCGTGGTGGCGACGGGGCGGGCGGCGAGCCCGGTGGCGGCGGCGAGGTCCTTGAGGGAGGCGGCGACGAGGTCGGCGTCCTCGCGGTGGACCTGCTCCTCCTCGCCGTGGCGGCCCACGGAGGTGCGCAGCACGAACAGGTCGGGGGCGCCGTCGGTGACCCAGCGCCACTTCTGCGAGGAGAAGGTGGAGGCCTTGATCGTGTGGCCGTCGACGGGCGGCACGAGGAAGCCCGAGCCCGGCAGGGCGGGGAGACCCGAGCCCGCCGGGGCGGGCAGGTCGGTGCGGCGGAAGGCCAGGGTGACCAGGGCCATGGAGGCGTAGTCGATCTCGTCGAGCTCGGCGGCGGCGTCCGGGGCGTGGCCGCCGAGGAGTCCGGCGGCGATGTCGGCGGGGGTGGCGAGGACGACGGCGTCGGCGTCGAACGTCCGGTGCCGGGTCACGACCTGCCAGCCGTCGGCGCCGGTGCGGAGCAGGGCGGTCACGGACGTTCCGGTGTGGATCTCGCCGCCCGCGGCACGGATCGCGTCGGCGACGGCTCCGGGCAGGGTGCCGACACCGCCCTCGACGCCGAGGAAGACGGAGCCGCCGAGGCCGGTGGCGGCGCCCGCCGCGTCGGCGGGGACGGCGGCCCCGGCCCGCTGGACGGCGCGGACGGCGGCGGTGAGCGTGGGGTGGGCGCGGGCGGCCTCGAAGAGGGCGGGGACGGCGGCCTTCATCGAGATGCGGTAGGCGTCACCGGCGTACACCCCGCCGAGGAGGGGTTCCACGAGCCGGTCGACGACCTCGTGGCCCATGCGCGCGGCGACGTACTCGCCGATGGCGATGTCCTCGCCGATCTCGGTCGGGGGCAGCTCGCCGTCGAGGCCGATCCGGCGCACGCCCTCCCGGGACAGGAGGCCTTCGACGGTGTGGGCGTCGCCCGGGACGCCCATGACGTGTCCCTTGGGCATGGGGACGAGCTCGCCGCGGGACCAGACGGACGCGGTGGTCGTGCCGGGGGCCTGGAGCCGGTCGCCGAGGCCGACGGCCCGGGCGAGGGCGACCGCCTCGGGGCGGCGCGCGAGCAGCGACTCGGCACCGAGGTCGACGGGGGCGCCCGCGATCTCCCCGGCGAGCAGCTTGCCGCCGACCCGGCTCCCCGCTTCGAGGAGGGTCACGCGGTGGCCGGCGACGGCCAGCCGGTGAGCGGCCGCGAGTCCGGCGATACCGCCTCCGGCGACGACGACATGGAGTCCCGTGGTGTCCGCGTTCATGGGACCACTCTCTCAAATCGCCCACGGCTCCCGTGACGAGGCCGTCTCTTCCCGCCGCTCCCGTTCCGAGGCCGGACCGTGACCGCATCGCTACCGACGGAGGGCAACCCGTTCGGTGGGCTGATACGTCGAACCGGCAACACCTACCACCCCTGGGGGGCACTCGATGCGGAGCTCACGTACGACGGCAAGAACGCGGGCGGCGGCGGGCGGCGTCCTGCTCACGGCCGCGCTGGTCCTCACCGGCTGCGGAGCGGGCGGCGGCGACATGGCCGGGGACGCCAAGCGGGACCTGAGCGCGGCGAAGCCCGCGGACGCCCAGGGCGCCGCCGACGGCTACTCCGGATCGGGCGCCGAGAAGGACACGTCGGCCGCGTCGGCGCCGTCGGCCCCGTCGAAGGGTCCCGCCCAGCAGCAGCACGTCATCCGTACCGCCTCCCTGTCGGTCGAGGTCGTCGACGTGACGAAGGCGCTGGCCACGGCGCGCGACGTGACGGCGGGAGCGGGCGGGCACGTCGAGAACGAGACGACGGAGCGGATCGACGACGGGTACGTCACCTCCCGCATCGTGCTGCGGGTGCCGCAGGAGCGGTACGACTCCGTCCTCACCGAGCTCACGGGTACCGGGAAGCTGCTGGCCCGCAAGGCCGACGCCAAGGACGTCACCGAGCAGGTGGTGGACGTGGAGAGCCGGATCGCCACCCAGCGCGCGAGCGTGGCGCGGGTGCGGGCGCTGATGGAACGGGCCGAGAAACTGACGGACGTGGTGACCCTGGAGGGCGAGCTGAGCCGCCGCCAGGCGGACCTGGAGTCGCTGCTGGCCCAGCAGTCCTCGCTGAAGGACCGCACGTCGCTCGCGACGATCACCCTGGAACTGGCGCAGAAGGAGAAGCCGCCGGCCGCCGAGCGCGAGGAGGAGAGCCGCCCCGGTTTCGGTGACGCCCTGAGCGGCGGCTGGAACGCCCTGGTCGCCGCGGTCTCCTGGGCGGTCGTCGTGCTCGCGGCCCTGGCGCCCTGGCTGGCCGTGGCCCTGATCGTCCACCTCGTCTGGCGCCACGTCGTACGCCCCCGCCGCGCCGGGCGCACGACCGCCGGCCAGGCGGCCCTGCCGGAGCCCCGGTCGGCGCGGAACGCGGCCGGAGCCCCTGTGCCCGCGGAGACGCCCGACGACGAGTGAGCCGGGGAACGGGCCCGAAAAATAGGCTGTCCCCATGAGCGAACGACTGGTGGTCATCGGTGGCGACGCGGCGGGGATGTCCGCCGCGTCGCAGGCGCGCAGGCTCAAGGGGCCGGAGGAGCTGGAGATCGTCGCGTTCGAGCGCGGTCACTTCTCCTCGTACTCGGCCTGCGGCATCCCGTACTGGGTCGGCGGCGACGTCGCCACGCGCGACGAGCTGATCGCGCGCTCCCCCGAGGAGCACCGGGCGCGCGCCATCGACCTGCGGATGCGGACGGAGGTCACGGCGGTCGACGTGCCCGGGCAGCGGGTCCTCGCACGGGACCTGGAGACGGGCACGGAGGCCTGGACGGGCTTCGACAAGCTGGTGGTCGCGACGGGCGCCCGGCCGAAGCGCCCGGCGCTGCCGGGGATCGACGCGCCGGGGGTGCACGGGGTACAGACCCTGGACGACGGGCAGGCGCTGCTCGACTCCCTCGACGGGACGCCCGGACGGCGGGCGGTCGTGGTCGGCGCGGGCTACATCGGCGTGGAGATGGCCGAGGCGCTCCTGAACCGGGGCTACGAGGTGACGCTCCTGCACCGGGGCGAGCAGCCGATGGCGACCCTGGATCCGGACATGGGCCGTCTGGTGCACCGGGCGCTGGACGGCCTGGGGATCACGACGGTCGCCTCGGCGGCGGCGACGAAGATCCTGACCGGTGAGGACGGCCGGGTCCGGGCGGTGGCGACGGAGGAGGCCGAGTACCCGGCGGACGTCGTGGTCCTCGGCATGGGGGTGGTGCCGGAGACCTCGCTCGCCCGGGCGGCGGGGCTGCCGCTGGGGGCGTACGGCGGGCTGCTCACGGATCTGGCGATGCGGGTCAGGGGTCACGCGAACATCTGGGCGGGCGGCGACTGCGTCGAGGTCCTGGACCTGGTCTCGGGCCGGGAGCGGTACGTGCCGCTCGGGACGCACGCGAACAAGCACGGCCAGGTCATCGGGGCGAACGTGGGCGGTGACTACGCGACGTTCCCGGGGGTCGTGGGCACGGCCGTGTCGAAGGTCTGCGACCTGGAGATCGCCCGGACCGGCCTGCGGGAGAAGGACGCCCGGGAGGTGGGGCTGCGGTACGTGACGGTGACGGTGGAGTCGACGAGCCGGGCGGGCTACTACCCGGGGGCCGCGCCGATGACGGTGAAGATGCTGGCCGAGCGGCGCACGGGCCGGCTGCTCGGGGTGCAGATCGTGGGCCGGGAGGGCGCGGGGAAGCGGGTGGACATCGCGGCCGTGGCGCTGACGGCGGGGATGACGGTGGAGTCGATGACGGCCCTGGACCTGGGGTACGCGCCGCCGTTCTCACCGGTGTGGGACCCGGTCCTGATCGCGGCCCGCAAGGCGACGGCGGCGGTCCGCGCGGCCGTCTGAGGAAAGCGCGACGGCCACCGGGGGTCTCCCCCGGTGGCCGTCGGACAGGCGTCGGGTGCGCCTCAGACCGCCGTCCGCGTGTGCACGTACTCCACGAGACCGGTCAGGGCGTCCGGGTCCATCGACGGCATGACGCCGTGGCCCAGGTTGAAGACGTGTCCCTCCAGGTCCTTCGCGGCGGCCAGGACCTCGTCCGTCTTGGCCTCGACGACCTCACGCCCGGCGAAGAGCACAGCCGGGTCCAGGTTGCCCTGGAGCGCCTTGCCGGGGCCGACGCGGCGGGCGGCCTCGTCGAGCGGGACGCGCCAGTCGACACCGACGACGTCCGCGCCGGCCTCGCCCATGAGGCCGAGCAGCTCGCCCGTACCCACACCGAAGTGGATGCGCGGGACGCCGTAGCCGGCGACCGCGTCGAAGACCTTCACCGAGGCGGGCATCACCGAGCGGCGGTAGTCGGCCGGGGCGAGGGCGCCGACCCAGGAGTCGAAGAGCTGGACGGCGGAGGCGCCGGCCTCGATCTGGACCTTGAGGAAGGCCGAGGTGATCTCGGCAAGACGGTCGAGCAGATCGGCCCACAGCTGCGGGTCGCCGTACATCATCGCCTTGGTGCGCTCGTGGCTGCGCGACGGACCGCCCTCGACGAGGTAGCTCGCGAGAGTGAAAGGCGCGCCCGCGAAGCCGATGAGCGGGGTGTCGCCCAGCTCTCCGGTGAGCATCCCGATGGCCTCGGTGACGTAGTGGACGTCCTCGGGGGTCAGGTCGCGCAGCCGGGCCAGGTCGGCGCGGGTGCGGATCGGGTCGGCGACGACCGGGCCGACGCCGGGCTTGATGTCGAGGTCGAGGCCGATGGCCTTGAGGGGGACGACGATGTCGCTGAAGTAGATGGCGGCGTCGACCTTGTGGCGGCGGACCGGCTGGAGGGTGATCTCGGTGACCAGCTCGGGCCGCATGCAGGATTCGAGCATGGGGATGCCCTCGCGCACCTTGAGGTACTCGGGGAGGGAGCGCCCGGCCTGCCGCATGAACCAGACGGGGGTGTGCGGCACGGGCTCCCGCCGGCATGCCTTGAGGAACGCGGAGTCGTAGGTCCGCGACTGCTGCTTCGTCTGCTGGCCCGTCGGGCGGTCGTTGGCGCTCACGACCAGAATCTTCGCATGTGGCGGGAAGCCGCTCGTCCGGGCAGGGTGTCCCTCCCTGCACGGAGGCCCCGTTCCGCCTACTCTTCCCCGCATGGCTGCGGCTCAGGGACATTTTTCCGATCATTCCGACGGCGATCGAGGGACGGACGAAACGGCGGACAGTACGGAGGCGAACCCGGTTCCACCCGTGTTCCGGCGGGCGGTGGAGGCGTTGCGCTCGGCGCGGCTGCGACCCGAGATCGAGATCGACCCGACGAGGCCCCCGCAGCGCCTCGCCCCTTACGCGTACGCGGTGGAGGCGGCCGTCGTGGACGGCGAGGAGGACCTCGCGGACGGGCGGCTCGTGCTGCTGCACGATCCGGACGGCCATGAGGCCTGGAAGGGGACGTTCCGGCTTGTGACGCTCGTCCGGGCGGAGCTGGAGCCGGAGATGGCGGCGGATCCGCTGCTGCCCGAGGTGTGCTGGTCCTGGCTGACGGGGGCCATGGAGGCCCGAGGCCTCGCGTACGGGGAGGCGAGCGGGACCGTCACGATGGCGGGCTCGCACTACTTCGGCGGGCTCGCGGACCGCAGGCCGGCGACACAGATCGAGATCCGGGCGTCCTGGACGCCACGCGAGGGTCTGGGCGGGGTGCCGGACACCGGGGCGCACCTGGCGGCCTGGTGCGATCTGCTCTGCCAGATCGCGGGACTGCCTCCCGTGCCGGCCGACCCGGCGACGGGGGCGACGGGGGCGACGGGGACGGTGTCGGGCGCGGGGGTCGTCTCGTTGCCCCAGCGGCGGGGGCCGCAGCAGGTCTGAGGGACTGGATCAAGCCACTCTTCGGAGTGTCCGAGCGACGGCCCCGACACTCCCCCTCAGGGGTGACGGGGCGGGGCCCGCTCGTAGGATGATCGATCACGCGTCCGAATTGCCCTAATTGTTACTCACCAAATCGTGATCTTTCCCTAAAGGCGGGCGGCCCAGCTGCCGAAGGAACCAGTGACCCCTTCACAGCACGGGTTCGCCCCCGGCTTCTTCCCCGAGCCGGCTCCGTCCCGCACCCTTCCCCCCAGGAGGCCTGGTGTCCGTTCTCCTCGAGCAGCCCGCAAGCCTGGTCGCCTACCGCCCGAACAAGCCGACGGCCATGGTCGTCGTGGCCGACCCGCGCGTCCGCTCCACCGTGACCCGCCACCTGTGGGCCCTCGGAGTACGCGACGTGATCGAGGCTTCTTCCATCGCGGAGGCACGTCCCCGCGTCGGCAACCCGCGCGACATCTGCGTTGCCGACGTCCACCTGCCCGACGGCAGCGGCCTGACCCTGCTGTCCGAGACCCGCGCCGCGGGCTGGCCCAACGGCCTCGCCCTCTCGGCCGCCGATGACATCGGCGCCGTACGAAACGCCCTGGCGGGCGGCGTGAAGGGCTATGTAGTCACCGGTACCCGTACCAACATCGGCCACCCGACCCGACCCGGCGCCGCCCCCATCGGCGCCGCGGCCGCGCGGCTCGGCCACCGCCGCCCCCCGGGTGCCCCGAGCCACCCGGGCGGCTACCGCGAGCTCTCCGGCCGTGAGGTCGAGGTGCTCCGGCTCGTCGCGGAGGGCCAGTCGAACAAGGCGATCGGCGTCTCCATGGGCCTCTCGGCCCTCACCGTGAAGAGCCACCTCGCCCGCATCGCCCGCAAGCTGGGCACCGGCGACCGCGCCGGCATGGTCGCGGTGGCCCTGCGGACGGGGATCATCCACTGACGGACCGGTCCACGAGAAGCCGGCGCCTGTCGACGGAACGTTCCGTCGACAGGCGCTTGCCGTTCACCGATACCCTTGACAGGTGACCGACGCCCAAGAGACCGCAGCAGACACAGCACTGCGCACCACCGGGGGCGGCCCCCCGGACGACGATGTCCCTGCGAATGGGCTTCCGATCCCGTTGCTGGAGCCCCGCGAGGGGATTCCGCCCGTCGTCGAGACCGAGGACGCCCTCGCCGAGGTGATCGCCGCCTTCGCGGCGGGCCGCGGCCCCGTCGCCGTGGACGCCGAGCGCGCCTCCGGCTACCGCTACGGCCAGCGCGCCTATCTCGTGCAGCTCCGCCGCGAGGGCGCGGGCACCGCGCTCATCGACCCGGTGGGCTGCCCCGACCTCTCGGGACTCGGCGACGCGCTCGCCGGGACCGAGTGGATCCTGCACGCCGCGACCCAGGATCTTCCGTGCCTGCGTGACATAGGCATGCTGCCGACCTCGCTGTTCGACACCGAGCTGGCCGGGCGGCTCGCGGGCTTCCCGCGCGTCGGCCTCGGCGCGATGGTCGAGTCCGTCCTCGGCTACGCCCTGGAGAAGGGCCACTCCGCCGTGGACTGGTCCACCAGGCCGCTGCCCGAGCCCTGGCTGCGGTACGCGGCGCTCGACGTGGAACTCCTCGTCGACCTGCGGGACGCCCTGGAGAAGGAACTCGACCGGCAGGGCAAGCTGGAGTGGGCGCACCAGGAGTTCGACGCGATCGCCTCCGCCCCGCCCGCCCCGCCGCGCAAGGACCCGTGGCGGCGGACCTCCGGCATGCACAAGGTGCGCCGCCGTCGCCAGATGGCGGTCGTACGGGAGCTGTGGACGGCCCGCGACAAGGTCGCCCAGCGGCGGGACGTCTCCCCCGGCAAGGTGCTGAGCGACGCGGCGATCGTGGAGGCCTCGCTCGCGGTGCCGGTGAACCTGGCCGCACTCTCGGCGCTGCCCGGTTTCGGGCATCGGATGGGCCGCCGTCAGCTGGAGCAGTGGCAGGCGGCCGTCGACCGCGCCCGCGCCCTGCCGGAGAGCGAGCTTCCCCAGCCCGGCCAGCAGGTGGCGGGCCCGCCCCCGCCGCGCGCCTGGGCGGACAAGGACCCGGTCGCGGCGGCCCGCCTGTCGGCGGCGCGCGCGTCGGTCTCGGCCCTCGCGGAGGAGCTGAACCTGCCGCAGGAGAACCTGATCACGCCGGACACGGTGCGACGGGTGTGCTGGGAGCCGCCGGCCGCGGCGGACGCGGACGGCGTCGCCGCCGCCCTCGCGGGCCACGGCGCGCGGCCCTGGCAGGTCGGCCTGGTGACCCCGCTCCTGGTCAAGGCGCTGACGGCGACCGCGTAGTCATGCTTGGAGAGCCCCTGGACGGTGAGAACCGCCAGGGGCTCCGCCGTGCCCGTGGGGGTGTCTCGTCGATCACGCCGCGAGCCCGGCATGATCGGCAAGACGCCCTCTAGGGGGCCGGGCTGAGGTTTCCGTCGGTGTCCATGTCGAAGACGCCGTGGGTCTTGCCGTCGACCTTGAGGTGCTTGAGCCAGTGCTTCGAGAGGTTGTGGACGTTCTTGTGCTGCATCTCCCACACCACCGAATGCCCCGCACACGCGAGCTTGACCATCAGCTTGTGGGCGCCCGTGACGGCGTCGTAGAGGGCGGGCACGGAGAAGTCGAGTTCCGGGTCCGGGTGGGGGGGCGAGGTGTTCACCTGGCGGTCGTACTCCCCGTAGACCATCAGTACGGGGATGCTTCCGCCGAGCACCCCGCCCTGTGCCGCGGTGGTCTTGTTCCATCCCCACCGCCAGAAGTTCCTGATCCGGTTGCGCCCCTCCGTCGGCGGTCCCCAGGTGCTGCCGACCGGGTCGCTCTTCATGATCGCGTCCCACGCCGCCTCGACGACGGCGTCCTCACGCTGGCCGTCGCAGTGCACCTCGCCCTTCCAGCCGCTGTCGAATCCCGACTTCGTGCCGAGGAAGGTCGGAAAGCCCGGTCGCGGCAGCGTGGCCGGCGGGCTCGACGTTCCCTTGGGCGGGAAGATCGGTGCCAGCAGGAACAGGCTCTCCACCTTCGCGGGATTCTTGACCGCGTACGGTCCCATCGTGAACGCGGCGGCGGACCAGCCGATGAAGGCGACCTTCTCCACCTCGCACTCGTCGCGGATGAAGTCCACGACGGTGTTCAGCTCGTCCCGGTCGCTGTTCGAGTTGGTCAGCTGGAACGGGTAGTTCGGCGGGCCCGGCGTGAAGCCCGGCGGCCGCGGTGTCAGCAGGTTCTGCTGGGCGGGGTTGACGTTGCGGGGGTCGTCCATCTTGGGCCGCGGGGACAGCCCGGAGCCCTGGAGGTCCATCATGAAGACGTCGTATCCGGCCTTCGCCAGCGTCTCCGCCCAGTTGTACGTCTTGTACGGGAGGTCGAAGCCCGCGAGCACGGGGACGCTCCGGCCGTGGAGCATGAGGACCGGCCTGCGCGGCTGGCCCGGGGGCGTGCCGTTCCGCTCCCGTACGAAGAGCTTGACGACCTCGTCCTTGTTCGCGGGGACGGTGGATTTGTGGGTGACCTTGTGGTCGGTGGTGACGATCGGCATGGTGGTCCGTTCCATGGGCCTGGTCAGGGGCCTCGCGCCCCGGCCGGTGCCAGCCTCCGCCCGCCGACGGGCGTTCGCGCCGCGACACGGCCGCCGTCCTGGGCCCATCGGGTTGCGGGTCCCTCCGATCGGACGGGCGTGCGCGAGGGGCGCGCGCGGTCGCCCCGGTGGCATTCTCGGAATGTGACCTTCGCCGCTTGGGCCTCAGGGACTGGGCAGCCTGGTTACCCGCAAGTAGCATGGGGGGAAGCAAGCGCACGCTTAGGTGTGCGCCGTGCAGCAGTGCCATCCCGCACCCTGGAGGAGAGCCATCGTGCCTCGTACCGTCAGGGACGTCGTCTTCGTCGACGGCGTCCGCACCCCGTTCGGCAAGGCGGGCCCGAAGGGCATCTACCACGAGACCCGCGCCGACGATCTCGTCGTCAAGGCCATCCGGGAGCTGCTGCGCCGCAACCCCGGCCTCGACCCCGCGAAGATCGACGAGGTCGCCATCGCCGCGACCACGCAGATCGGTGACCAGGGTCTGACCCTCGGCCGTACGGCGGGCATCCTCGCCGGCCTGCCGCAGTCGGTGCCGGGCTACTCCATCGACCGCATGTGTGCCGGTGCGCTCACGGCCGTCACGAGCGTCGCCGGTTCCATCGCCTTCGGCGCCTACGACGCCGTCATCGCCGGTGGCGTCGAGCACATGGGCCGCCACCCCATGGGTGAGGGCGTCGACCCGAACCCGCGCTTCGTGTCGGAGAAGCTCGTCGACGAGTCCGCCCTCTTCATGGGCATGACCGCCGAGAACCTGCACGACCGCTACCCGAGCATCACCAAGCAGCGCGCCGACGAGTACGCCGTGCGCTCACAGGAGAAGGCCGCCAAGGCGTACGCCGACGGCAAGATCCAGCAGGACCTGGTGCCGATCTCGGTCCGCCGCACCGACGCCTCCACCGGTGAGACCGGCTGGGGCCTGGTCACCGCCGACGAGCCGATGCGCCCGGGCACCACCCTGGAGTCGCTGGCCAACCTGAAGACGCCGTTCCGCGTCCACGGCAACGTCACCGCGGGCAACGCGGCCGGTCTCAACGACGGCGCCACCGCCTCGATCATCGCCTCCGAGGACTTCGCCCGCGAGCACGACCTCCCGGTGAAGATGCGCCTCGTCTCGTACGCCTTCGCCGGCGTCGAGCCCGAGGTCATGGGCTACGGCCCGATCCCGGCGACCGAGAAGGCCCTCGCGAAGGCCGGTCTGTCCATCGAGGACATCGACCTCTTCGAGGTCAACGAGGCCTTCGCGGTCCAGGTCCTCGCCTTCCTGGAGCACTACGGCATCGCCGACGACGACGCCCGCGTCAACCAGTACGGCGGCGCCATCGCCTACGGTCACCCGCTCGCCTCCTCCGGCGTCCGTCTGATGACGCAGCTGGCTCGCCAGTTCGAGGAGAACCCGCAGGTCCGCTACGGCCTCAACACGATGTGCGTCGGCTTCGGCATGGGCGCCACGGTCATCTGGGAAAACCCCCACTGGGAGGGCAAGTGAGCACCACCGCCGAGCTTCTGAAGGGCGCCGCGGAGCTCTTCCCCGACGAGGTCGTCACCAGCGCCCACGTACGGCACTTCGAACTGCCCGCGGGTGCGGGTCGGTTCGCCCTGATCACGCTGGACAACGGCTTCGACCACACCAAGCCGACCACCTTCGGCCCGCAGTCGCTCGCCAACCTGAACACGGCGATCGACCAGGTCGAGGCCGAGGCCGCGAGCGGTGAGATCATCGGCGTCGGCATCACCGGCAAGCCGTTCATCTTCGCCGTCGGCGCCGACCTCAAGGGCGTCGAGCTGCTCAAGAAGCACGACGAGGCGCTCGCCATCGGCAAGGGCGGCCACGACGTCTTCAAGCGTCTGTCCGGGCTCGCCGTGCCGACCTTCGCGTACTACAACGGCGCGGCCATGGGCGGCGGCGTCGAGGTCGGTCTGCACTGCACCTACCGCACCGTGTCGAAGGCCCTGCCGGCCTTCTCGCTGCCCGAGGTCTTCCTCGGTCTGGTGCCCGGCTGGGGCGGCTGCGCGATCCTGCCGAACCTGATCGGTGCCGAGAAGGCCGTCTCGGTCATCATCGAGAACTCGCTGAACCAGAACCGTCAGCTCAAGGGCAAGCAGGTCTTCGACCTCGGCATCGCCGACGCGCTGTTCGAGGGCGCCGACTTCCTGGAGCAGTCGCTGATCTGGACGGCCTCCGTCCTCAACGGCTCCGTGACCGTCGAGCGCCCCGCGATCGACCGCGGCGAGGCCTGGGACCAGGCCGTCGCCAAGGGCCGCGCCATCGCCGACTCCAAGGTGCACGGTGCCGCCCCGGCCGCCTACCGCGCTCTTGAGATCATCGAGGCCGCCAAGGACGGCGACCTGCAGAAGGGCTTCGACGCCGAGGACCAGGCCCTCGCGGACCTGATCATGGGCGGCGAGCTGCGCTCCGGCATCTACGCCTTCAACCTGGTGCAGAAGCGCGGCAAGCGCCCCGCCGGTGCCCCGGACAAGTCGCTGGCCCGCCCGGTCACCAAGGTCGGTGTCGTCGGCGCCGGTCTGATGGCCTCCCAGCTCGCGCTGCTCTTCCTGCGCCGCCTCGAGGTGCCGGTCGTCCTGACCGACATCGACCAGGAGCGCGTCGACAAGGGTGTGGGCTACGTCCACGCCGAGATCGAGAAGCTGCTCGGCAAGGGCCGCATCAACCAGGACAAGGCCAATCGTCTCAAGGGCCTGGTCTCCGGTGTCCTGGACAAGGCCGCGGGCTTCGCGGACGCGGACTTCATCATCGAGGCCGTGTTCGAGGAGATGTCCGTCAAGCAGAAGGTGTTCGCGGAGGTCGAGGCGGTCGCTCCGGCGCACGCGATCCTCGCCACCAACACCTCCTCGCTGTCCGTCTCGGAGATGGCCTCCAAGCTCCAGCACCCGGAGCGCGTGGTCGGCTTCCACTTCTTCAACCCGGTCGCGATCCTCCCGCTCCTGGAGATCGTGCGCGGCGAGAAGACGGACGACGCCTCCCTCGCCACCGCGTTCGGTGTCGCGAAGAAGCTGAAGAAGACCGCGGTCCTCACCAAGGACGCCCCGGCGTTCGTCGTGAACCGCATCCTGACCCGCTTCATGGGCGAGATCCAGAACGTCATCGACGAGGGCACCTCGGTCGAGACGGCCGAGAAGGCCATCGAGCCGCTCGGTCTGCCGATGTCGCCGCTGGTCCTCCTGGAGCTCGTCGGCCCGGCGATCGGTCTGCACGTCTCCGAGACCCTGAACCGCTCCTTCCCGGAGCGCTTCACCGTCTCGCCGAACCTCAAGCGTGTGGTCGAGGCCGGCAAGCGTGGCTTCTACGTCTACAACGCGGAGAACGGCTTCAAGCCGGAGCTCGACCCGGAGGTCGCCGCTCTCCTCGTCCAGGGCGACTCCGTCCTGACCGAGGAGCAGGTCCGCGACCGCGTCCTGGACGCGGTGGCGCAGGAGATCGGCCTCATGCTGGAGGAGGGTGTCGTCGCCGAGGCGCAGGACATCGACCTCTGCCTGATCACCGGTGCGGGCTGGCCCTTCCACCTGGGCGGCATCACTCCGTACCTGGACCGTGAGGGCGTCTCCGAGCGCGTCAACGGCAAGCGTTTCCTGGCGCAGGGCGTGGCGAGCGTCCCGGCGTAACGACACCGGCCTCGCGCCCCAGGGCGTACGCGAACGGCCCCGGCACCTTCTCCAGGTGCCGGGGCCGTTCGCGTACCACCAGACGCTCGTCGGGAGCTCCTCGGGCCTCGGGGATGCGCATGCCGGTGACGGGTGGGGGCCGGCCGTTCTTCGCGCCGGTTGCTGTCCGGTGTCGGGGCGAGGAAAGAGGCGCGTGGTCGGCGCGACCAGGGGTTGAGTACGCCGGTCAGGCGAGAGCGGTCATGTGGTCGGGGTGGTGGGTGGCGACGTCGTGGGCGGCTTGGACGAAGGCGGCGACGGCTGCGGATCGCGAGGTCTCCGGCCAGGCGACCATGACCGCGCTGGGGCTGAGGCCGGTGACCGGCCGGTATGCGATGTCCGGGCGCTGGTGCCGCTCGGTGGTGGAGCGTGACAGGAACGCCACCGTCTGCCCCAGCGCGACCACCTCCAGGAGTTGCTCGACACTGGCCACGAGCGGCCCCTCAGGAGTGTCAGCCGGCGCCGGGCCTGTGTGGCCATCGCCTGCTTCCGCTCCGTCACATCCGGTGTAGTACGCGGTGTGGGAGGGGGCGGCCCCCTTCCAGCGCGGGATCGGTTCGCCCTTGAGGTCGGTCAGCCGCAGTCGCCGGCGTCCGGCCAGGCGGTGCGCGGCGGGGAGGACGGCCAGGCGCGGCTCGACCACGAGCGTCTGGGAATCCAGCCCTCGACCGTCGAACGGGCTGCGCAGCAGCGCTACGTCGGCACGGCCGTCCCGCAGCATGGCGACCGGCTCTCCGCTGCCGCCGACGACGACTTCGGGCGGCGGCAGATGCGAACCCGTTCCCCGGTAGGCGGCGAGGATCTCCCGCAGCAGCCCGGCATCGCCTCCCGGTTTGACCGCCACGACGAGCTGGGGTGTCGGCTGACCGGCCCGGCGTGCACGCCGGGCCGCCGCGTGCACCGCGTCGACCGCGATCCGGGCCTGGTCGATCAGCACCTGACCGGCGTTGGTCAGCCTCACCTGCCGGGTGGTGCGCTCCAGCAGGCGTACCCCGAGCCGGGACTCCATCTGAGCGATCGCCTTCGACAGCGGGGGCTGCGCCATCCCCAGGCGTTGCGCGGCCCGGCTGAAGTTCAGTTCCTCGGCGACCGCGATGAAGTACCTCAGCTCCCGCACCTCTAGCTCACTCATATCTGTGGACTATAGATCCAGAGCCTTCTGGTCTTTCCCTGCCGCCCGTGGGTGAGGGGAGGCTGGGTGCCATGACGACTTCGCAGAAGACTGCTCTGATCACCGGCGCGAACAAGGGCATCGGCAAGGAAACGGCGCGCAGGCTCGCAGCCCTCGGCATCACCGTGCTGATCGGCGCCCGCAACGCCGAGCGTGGCGAGGCGGCGGCCGAGGAGCTTCGCGCGGACGGCGCCGACGTACGGTTCGTACCACTGGACGTCACCGACGAGACCTCGGTCCAGGCCGCCGCCCAGCACATCGACGCCACGTTCGGCCGCCTCGACATCCTCGTCAACAACGCCGCGATCGCCGCCGGACCGCAAAAGCCGAGTGAAACCCCCGCCGCCGCCGTCCGGCAGGTCTACGAGACCAACGTGTTCGGCGTCATCGCGGTGACCCACGCCATGCTCCCCCTGCTCCGCCGCTCCGCCGCCGCACGCATCGTCAACATGTCCAGCGAACTGGGCTCCCTCACCCACCTGGCCGACCCGGGCAGCCCGTGGTCCGCCTACACCTCGATCCTCCTCCCTTACTGCACCTCGAAGAGCGCGCTGAACGCGATCACCGTGCTCTACGCCAATGAACTGCGCGCCGAAGGGATCCTGGTCAACGCGGTGAGTCCCGGCTACTGCGCGACCGACCTCAACCGCCACACCGGGATGCGCACGGCGGAGGAGGGCGCGGCCGTGGCGGTCGACCTGGCGACGGCGGGCGAGGACGGCCCGACGGGCGCCCTTCTGGCCGAGGACGGGCCGATTCCCTGGTGAGACCATGCCGCGCCGTCTTCCGCCCGAAGCCTGTCGGGGTGTCTTCCACCCCCGCCGTGACGACCACCGGCCTCTTGCGAGCTTCCTCGGGGCGTCACCCTATGGAGCGCCAGCCCTCCAGGAGCAGACCCTCCGCCGCCGCCTTCTGGCGGGTGGTGATCGGCGCGCCCGCGCCGATCCGGGCCATCGCGACCAGGCGCCCGTCGAGCCCGCGGGTCAGGACGGTGGCGAGCTCGCCGTGCCGCTCCCCGGTCTCCGACCAGTGGATGCCCTCCGTCTCCTGCTCGCTCGGGTAGGCGGCGAGGGCGAGCCGGCCGTCGGCGGACTGCTGGGCGAGGACCGTGCAGTCGAAGCCGTCGATGAGGCAGCGGGTGGCGGCGAGCCTCCCGGTGCCGACGGCCTTGCCGAGGACCGTCGGCTCCAGGGAGCGCTCCGGCGACCAGGCGCGGACCTGGCCGTCCAGGTCGAGGTAGAAGAGGGTGACGTGCCCGGAGGGGCCGGTCGTGGCCGCCAGGGTGCCCATGGTCACCGACGCGGGCAGCAGCTCCTCGCGGATCGGCTTGGCCCCGGACTCGCGCTGCACGTAGCGGACGAGGCCCTTGGCGTGCGAGCTGTACAGCTCGACGAAGCCGGAGCCGTTGGTGACCGCGACCGGCGAGGGGTCGGTCTTCGAACCCATCAGGTCCCACCAGGGGTGCCAGCCGCCGGCGTCCTTCTGGGCCCGCACGCTCAGCCCGCCGCCGCCGTTGCGCATGAAGGCGTACACGCGGCCCTGGCCGTCCACCGCGACGGCCGGGTTGCCGGTCCACGGCCCCTTGCCGTTGGAGTGCCCGATCGAGCGCCAGGCCACCGCGGGGCGGCCCGTCTGGAACTGGACGCTGTGGACCAGTTCGACGTGGTCGTCGCCGCTGTCCGTGGGCCGCAGACCGACGAGGTGGACGTAGCGGTCGGCGCCCTGGCCGACCGCGAGGAACGGGGTCAGGCCGTCGCCGCCGAGCGAGACGGGTCCGCTCCAGCTCCCGTCCGGCTGCTCGGTCCAGCGCACCACCTCTCCGTCCCTGGGCAGGTAGGCGCTGAACCGGCCCTCCGCCCCTCTGGTCAGCCAGGCTCCCTGGAGCAGGGGGGCGGTGGAGGAGCCGTGGGAAGGGGCGGTGGGGGCCTGGGATCGATTAGCCATGGGGGGATCCAGCACTCCGGTCGTCGGAAGGAGTTCGGGTACGAACCGACTGTAGTCGCCCTCCCGAACGGTCCCTTCCGCGCCTGCGGAATCGGCCGCCGTATCGACCCGCTCAGTACTTCGCGTCCTGGCCTACCTGCCCGAGCCGGCTGTGACTGCGCCCGTACAGGAAGTACACGACGATGCCGATCACCATCCACACGCCGAAGCGGAACCAGGTCTCCAGGGGCAGGTTGAGCATCAGCCAGAACGAGGCGGCGATGGAGAGGATCGGCAGCACCGGCACCCAGGGGGTGCGGAAGGCGCGCGGCAGGTCGGGGCGGGTGCGGCGGAGCACCATGACGCCGACGGCCACCACGACGAAGGCGAAGAGCGTGCCGATGTTCACCAGGGTCGCGAGCTCGTTGATGCTGGTGAAGCCGGCGACGATGGCAATGATCACACCGAGCAGGATCGTCGGGCGGTACGGGGTCTTGAACCGCGGGTGCGTCACGGAGAAGAAGCGCGGCAGCAGGCCGTCGCGGCTCATCGCGAAGAACACGCGGGTCTGGCCGAGGAGCAGGATCAGACAGACCGTGGTGAGGCCGACGGCGGCGCCGAAGCTGATCACGCCCGCGTAGAAGGGATGCCCGGCGGCCTTGAAGGCGTCGGCGAGCGGGGCGCTGACGGACAGCTCCGTGTAGTGCTGCATGCCGGTGACGACCAGCGCGACGGCCACGTAGAGCACGGTGCAGATGAAGAGCGAACCGAGGATGCCCCGGGGCATGTCCCGCTGCGGCAGCTTGGTCTCCTCGGCGGCGGTGGCCACCACGTCGAAGCCGATGAAGGCGAAGAACACGACGGAGGCGGCGGTGAAGATGCCCATGACGCCGAAGTTGGTCGGCTCGTACCCGAAGATCAGCTGGACGAGCGGCGAGTCCCAGTTGGAGCCGCCGCCCTCGGGGGTCACGGCCGGCGGGATGAAGGGCTTGTAGTTGTCGCCGACGATGAAGAACAGACCGGCGATGATCACGATCATCACCACGGTCACCTTGATCGCCACGACGACCGCGGTGATCCGGGCGGAGAGCTTCATGCCCAGGACGAGGACGACGGTCAGCACCAGGACGAGGAGGAAGGCCAGGATGTCGAAGGTGCCGCCCGGCACGTCCGGGCCTTCGAGCGCCGCGGGTAGGTGCCAGTCGATGTTGTCCATGAGCGAGCGGACGTAGCCCGACCAGCCGACGGCGACCACCGCCGTACCGAGGGCGAACTCCAGGACGAGGTCCCAGCCGATGATCCAGGCGGGCAGCTCGCCGATCGAGGCGTACGCGAAGGTGTACGCCGATCCCGCCACCGGCACCGTCGAGGCGAACTCGGCGTAGCACAGGGCGGCGAGGGCGCAGACGATGCCCGCCGCGACGAAGGCGAGGGCCGTGGCCGGGCCCGCGTTCTCCTTGGCGACCTTGCCCGTGAGGACGAAGATGCCGGTTCCGATGATGACGCCGACGCCGAACACCATCAGATCCCAGGCGGACAGGGACTTCCGGAGTGCGTGCTCCGGTTCCTCCGTGTCGCGGATCGACTGCTCGACCGACTTGGTCCGGAACATTCCGGAGTTGGCCCGTGGCTGTTGGTCCGTACTCACCCTGGTACCTCCGCGCCGTGCTTGAACCTCGGTCGCTCTCGACCACCTCGGTCGGGTGGCTGTGTTACGCCTGCCCACACAGAGTCAGAATGCACGCGAAAGGGCCGGTCGGCACCCGGGAGGGTGAGCCGACCGGCCCAAAGGTGACGCTAGGTGACCGTTGCCCCGGGTCGGGGGTCAGTCGCGGGCGGGCTCCACGGCCTGCGCGCTGCTCTCGAACCGTCCGTCCAGACGCGAGACCAGACCGGTGACCTGGCGGGCGATGTCCGGGGCGGTCAGACCGATCTCCGCCATGACCTCGCCGCGGGAGGCGTGGTCCAGGAAGCGCGGCGGGATGCCGAAGTCACGCAGCGGCACGTCCACGCCGGCGTCGCGGAGCGCCTGGGCGACGGCCGAACCGACGCCGCCGACGCGGCTGTTGTCCTCGACGGTGACGACGACCCGGTGCTGCTCGGCGAGCGGGGCGAGGGCCTCGTCGACCGGCTTGACCCAGCGGGGGTCGACGACGGTGGTGGAGATGCCGTGCCGGTCGAGCAGGTCGGCGATCTCCAGGCACATCGGGGCGAGCGCGCCGACGGACACCAGGAGGACGTCGGGCCGGTCGGAGCCGGGCTCGCGGAGCACGTCCATGCCGCCGACGCGGCGCAGGGCGGGTACGGCGGGGCCGACCGCGCCCTTGGAGAAGCGGACCACGGTGGGGGCGTCGGTGACCTCGACGGCCTCGCGCAGCTGGGCGCGGACCTGGTCGGCGTCGCGCGGGGCGGCGAGCCGCAGGCCGGGGACGACCTGGAGGATCGACATGTCCCACATGCCGTTGTGGGAGGCGCCGTCGGTGCCGGTGACGCCGGCCCGGTCCAGGACGAAGGTGACGCCACACTTGTGCAGGGCCACGTCCATCAGGACCTGGTCGAAGGCACGGTTGAGGAAGGTCGCGTAGACCGCGAAGACCGGGTGGAGGCCGCCGGTGGCGAGGCCGGCCGCGGAGACCGCGGCGTGCTGCTCGGCGATGCCGACGTCGAAGACCCGCTCGGGGAAGGCCTTGGCGAACTTGTCGAGGCCGACGGGCTGCAGCATGGCCGCCGTGATGGCGACGATGTCCGCGCGCTCCTTGCCGAGCTTCACCATCTCCTCACCGAAGACCGAGGTCCAGTCGGCGCCGGAGGAGGCGATGGGCAGGCCCGTGTCGGGGTGGATCTTGCCGACGGCGTGGAAGCGGTCGGCCTCGTCCTGGAGGGCCGGCTGGTAGCCGCGGCCCTTCTCGGTGAGGCAGTGGACGATCACGGGGCCGCCGAAGCGCTTGGCGCGCGTGAGGGCGGACTCCAGGGCCTCGATGTCGTGGCCGTCGATGGGGCCGACGTACTTGAGGCCGAGGTCCTCGAACATGCCCTGCGGGGCGATGAAGTCCTTGAGGCCCTTCTTGGCTCCGTGCAGGGTCTCGTAGAGCGGCTTCCCGACGACGGGGGTGCGCTCCAGGATGTCCTTGCCGCGGGCGAGGAAGCGCTCGTAGCCGTCGGTGGTGCGCAGGGTCGCCAGGTGGTTGGCGAGGCCGCCGATGGTGGGCGCGTAGGAGCGCTCGTTGTCGTTGACGACGATGACGAGCGGGCGGTCCTTGGCGGCGGCGATGTTGTTCAGCGCCTCCCAGGCCATGCCGCCGGTGAGGGCTCCGTCGCCGATGACGGCGACGACGTGGTCGTCCTTGCGCAGGACCTCGTTGGCCTTGGCGAGGCCGTCGGCCCAGCCGAGGACCGTCGAGGCGTGCGAGTTCTCGATGACGTCGTGCTCGGACTCGGCCTGCGAGGGGTAGCCGGACAGGCCGCCCTTCATCTTGAGCTTGGAGAAGTCCTGGCGGCCCGTGAGCAGCTTGTGGACGTAGCTCTGGTGGCCGGTGTCCCAGAGGACCTTGTCCTTCGGGGAGTCGAACACGCGGTGCAGGGCGATGGTCAGCTCGACCACGCCGAGGTTGGGCCCGAGGTGCCCGCCGGTCTTGGAGACGGCGTCCACGAGGAACGTCCTGATCTCGTCGGCCAGCTGGTCCAGCTGTTCCGGGGAGAGCCGGTCCAGATCTCGCGGTCCCCTGATACGGGTCAGCAGAGCCACCCGTGCCTCCTTGCGTTTGAGCTGGTCGAGCTTGCCGATTTGTCGAGTCTAATGTTCCGTCTTGGATCGTGGGCATCGGGCCGGGGGGTGAGGCGTCACCCTCACGGCCTACATGCCGCTGATCTGTACGGCTCTGTACGGGCCGGGGCACTGCTCCGGACGCAGCAGTGCCCGGCGCCGGTTTCACGGCGCCGGGCGGTGTGGCGAGCGTTACGCGCGCGGGACGGGGTCCCTAGGCACGTCCTGCCGTCTTCTGCGTCTTGCGGGAGACCGAGTCGATGATCACGGCGATGAGCAGGACCGCTCCGGTGATCATGTACTGGATCGCGTTGGAGGACAGGTTCATCTGGTTGAGGCCCTGGACGATCGACTGGATGACCAGGATGCCGAGGAGCGCCGACCAGACCTTGCCGCGTCCGCCGAACAGGGACGTACCGCCGATGACCGCTGCGGCGATGCACATCATGAGCTGGTTGCCGCCGCCGAGGGAGCGGTCGGCGCCGCCGGTCGCGGAGGCGAGGAACAGACCGCCGATCGCGCCCATCGTGCCGGAGATCATGAACACCGAGATCCGGATCCACGAGACGTTGATGCCGGCGCGGCGGGCGGCCTCGATGCCACCGCCGACGGCGAAGACCTGGCGGCCGTACGTGGTGCGGCGGAGCACGAAGTCGGTGACGAGCAGGATCACCAGGAAGATCACCAGGGAGAGCGGGAGGCCCTGCTCCTGGTTGAAGCCGTAGGCGGCGACGAGGACCAGGACCGCGAGGATCGCGGTGCGCAGGATGATCTCGCTCTGCGGGCGGTGCGGCAGCTCGGCGGCCTTGCGGCGGCGGGAGTCGCGCAGCTGGGCGAGGTAGAAGGCGGCGACGACGACCACGGCGAGGCCGTAGGCGGCGGCGACGTCGGAGAAGTAGTACTTCGTGAGGTCGGCGACGAAGCTGCCGATCGGGGTGGGGATGGTGGACTTGTCCCCCATCACCCAGGTCTGCAGGCCGGCCCAGCCGAGGAAGCCGGCCAGGGTGACGACGAAGGCGGGCACGCCGATCTTGGCGAAGACCAGGCCGTGGAAGGCGCCGAGCAGGGTGCCGGACAGGATGCCGAGGAGGATGGCGAGGCCGTCGGGCATGTCGGTGCCGAGGACGCCCCAGACCGAGCCGGCCAGACCCGCCACGGAACCGACGGCGAGGTCGATCTCGCCGAGCAGCAGCACGAAGACGATGCCGACGGCCATGATGCCGGGGCCGACCGCGTACAGCGTGATCTGGTCGAGGTTGTACGAGGTGATGAAGTTGCCGGTGAGGGCCTGGAAGACGATGCCGATGACGATCAGGCCGACGACGACGGGCAGCGAGCCGATCTCACCGGAGCGGATCTTGCGCTTGAACTCCTCGACGTAACCCTTGAAGCCCTGCTCGCGCACGAGGAGGCGGGGGTCGACGGCGGGGATCGCGGCGGCGGCCGGGACCTCGCTCACCGGGGTCGTCTCTTCGGTGGTACGGGGCTCGGGCACCGCTGCCTCTTCGCTCGCGGTGGGAGGGGTGTTGCTCACTTCGCTACCTCCGCGTTGCGGGCCTGACGGCGGGTCACGGCGTTGTCCGTGGCACCGGTGATCGCGGCGATGATCTCTTCGTGCGTGGTGGTGGCCACCGGGAAGGTGCCGTTGTTGCGGCCCAGACGGAGCACGGCCACGGTGTCGGCGACGGCCTTCACATCGGCCATGTTGTGGCTGATGAGGATGACGCCGAGGCCCTGCTCGCGCAGCCGCTCGACCAGGTCGAGGACCTGGGCGGTCTGCTCGACGCCGAGGGCGGCGGTCGGCTCGTCCAGGATCACGATCTTGGGGTCGCCGACCAGGGCGCGCGCGATGGCGACGACCTGCCGCTGGCCGCCGGAGAGGGCGGCGACGGGAATGCGGACGCTGGGGATGCGGATGGAGAGGGTGGAGAGCAGGTCCTTGGCCCGCTTCTCCATGGCGACCTCGTCGAGGACGCCGCCCTTCTTGATCTCGCGGCCGAGGAACAGGTTGGCGACGACGTCGAGGTTGTCGCAGAGCGCGAGGTCCTGGTAGACGGTCGCGACACCGAGGTTCTGGGAGTCGTGCGGGCGCTGGATCTCGACCTGCTCGCCCTCCCACTCGATGACGCCCTCGTCGATGGGGTGCACACCGGCGATCGTCTTGACCAGCGTGGACTTTCCCGCTCCGTTGTCGCCGACAAGCGCGACGACCTCTCCTGCGTGGACTTCGAGATCGACACCGGAGAGGACCTGAACCGCTCCGAATCGCTTGAAGATCCCGCGCAACGCCAGCACGGGCGTCTGGGACACGTGAACCAACTCCTTCGCCGCGCGCGGGCGGCGGCATGTCGCGCCGCCGGTGCAGCGCCAAAGTTCGAGGGGGGGCTGAGCTCGTCCGGCCCCCGGACCGACAGCGGGGTCTGGGTCGGCCGGGGGCCGGACGGGCAGGGGGGACGGATCCGGCGGTGGTGGGCCGGGGTCGTACGGGGGCGAACTCTCCGTCGGGGGGACCCTCCGTCTCGGGGGGTCACACTCCGGCGGGGTCTTCACTCTCTGTACGCGGGCCGGTGGCGGGATCCGTGGTGCCGGGCCCTCGGGGGGCCCGGCGGGCTCGGCTCAGGGGTTACTTGACGCCCAGGGCCGTGCACTTGGCGGCCAGGTCCGAGGTGCAGAGGTCGGCGGCCTTGTAGATGCCGTCCTTGATCACCGTGGTCTGGATGTTGGTCTTGTCGACGACGACCGGCGGGAACAGCGTCGACGGCACGCCGTCGGTCGCACCCTGGGCGCCGAGCTCCTTGCCCTGGAGCAGGTTCACCGCGAACTTGGCGGCCTCGGGGGCCAGCTGGAGCGGCGACTTGTAGATCGTGAAGGTCTGCGAACCGGCGATGATGCGCTGGATGCCCGCGACCTCGGCGTCCTGACCGCCGACCGGGATGCTCTTGATGCCGGCGTTCTCGAGGGAGGTGATGATGCCGCCCGCCATGCCGTCGTTGGCGGAGTAGACGGCGCCGATCTTGTCCTTGCCGACCGAGGAGATCGCGGCGGACATCTTCTCGCCGGCGACCTTCGGGTCCCACTCGCCGGACGCCTCGTAGGCGATCTTGCCGACCTTGCCGTCGAGGGCGGCGTGGGCGCCCTTCTTGAACAGACCGGCGTTCGGGTCCTTCTCGTCGCCGTTGATCATCACGACCTGGGCGGTGGCGGCCTTGGCGCCGAGGGCGGCGAGGAGGGCCTGGCCCTGGAGCTCGCCGACCTTGTTGTTGTCGTGGCTGACGTAGGCGTCGGCACCCTTGACGGCGCGGTCGTACGCGACGACCTTGACGCCCTTGGCCTTGGCCTCCGCAACCCAGCCCTCGGCCTTGGTCGCGTCCACCGGGTCGAGCGCGATGACCTTGATGCCGTCGGCGATCAGCTGGTCGAACTGCTGCTTCTGCTTGACGACGTCGGAGACGGCGTTGTTGTACACGACCTCGCAGTCGCCGCACGCGGCCTTGACGGCCTTCTCGAACTGGGGCTTGTCGAGGGCCTCGTAGCGCGAGGTCTTGTTCTCGGGAAGGAGCAGACCGATCTTGGTCGAGCTGCCCTTGTCTTCCTTGTCTCCGCCGCCGGCCTGGCCGCAGGCGGCGAGCGAGAGAGCCATCGAAACCGCGGCCGTTGCTATGACGGCACGACGCGTCACTGCGTTCATGTGGGGTTGCCTCCCTGACGAGGCCGCGACGTTGCGGCCGAGGTGTCCCGAAGTCAACTCGGCCGCAACGTTGCCGTCAAGAAGTAAATTCTTAACGAGATGACAACGGTGGTGTTCGTTATCTAAGTGAAGGCAAGCCGGGAGACCGGAGCAGCTGCAGGCAGCGCACTCTCCAACAGGGTCGAATCGCCCATTTCACTCAGGACGAGAGCGAGGGCGCCGAGCACCTCGGCGCGGCCTCCCAGGGCCCCCTGGGCCAGCGAGAGCTGCCGGGCGGCACTGGGGATCGCGTACCGCGACACGGAGTCCCTGATGGGCGCAAGGACCAGCTCCCCGGCCTCCGCGAGGTCGCCGCCGAGCACCACCCGGCTCGGGTTCAGAAGGTTGCAGAGGTTGGCGATGCCACTGCCGATGTGACGCCCGACGTCGGCGATCACCCGGCGGCAGCCGGGATCGCCCTCCCGGGCCAGCTGGACGACCCGCTCCATGGTCAGATCGGGGCCGTGGCTGGGCTGCAGCAGCGGCAGCACGTACCGGGCGGCCGTGAAGGTCTCCAGGCAGCCGCGGTTGCCGCAGCGGCAGACCGGGCCCGACTCGTCGAGCGTGATGTGCCCGATCTCGCCCGCGGTGCCTCCCGGGCCCCGGTAGACCCGCCCGTCGATGACGAGACCGGCGCCGACGCCGCTCGCCACCTTGATGTACGCCAGGTCCTTGACACCCCGCCCGCTGCCCCAGACCAGTTCGCCGAGCGCGCCGAGGTTGGCGTCGTTGTCGACGTGCACGGGGACGCCGAGGCGCCCGGAGAGCTCCTCGGCGGGGTTGATCCCGCTCCAGCCCGGCAGGATCGAGGTCGAGCCGAGGGTCCCGGAGGAGACGTCGATCGGGCCCGGTACGCCGAGCCCGACGCCGATCACCTTGTCCGGGCCGATCCCGGTGGCCCGGATCAGCCGCTTGACCAGCTGTTCCGCCCGGTCGAAGCCCTCCGCGGCGGAGGCGTCCACATCGAGCGGCTCGGCCTCCTCGGCGAGCACCTGGTGGGCGAGGTTGCCGACGGCGACCCGCAGATGGGTGTGGCCGAAATCCACGCCGATCACGATGCCGGCGTCCCCGGAGAGGGAGACGCTGCGGGCCCGGCGGCCGCCCGCGGAGGTCGGCGTGACGTCGACGGTGCCGCCGTCCTTCAGCTCCCTGACGATGTTGGAGACCGTCGCGGCGGACAGGCCCGTCGCCCGGGCGATCTCCGCCTGGGTGAGCGAGCCGGCCATGCGCACCGCCCGGACGACCCGTTCGAGATTGGCCCTGTGCAGAGACGTCTGCGACCCCGGAGTCTCCATCGACTCACTCACTCCCACCGTTTTCTCCAACATGTGAACTCTAAGGGGACGCTTTCGGCTTGCTCCCCGTCAAGACCTTGAGTGGCGGAGGTACGCGTCACACGGCGTGGATGAGCGCCGAAGGGCCCCCGCGCGTGGTGCGCGCCGGGGGCCCTTCGGGCTCTGCGGGAGGAGCCGACGACGGCTCCGGGGGTCACTTCACGGCGCCGGCGGTCAGACCGGCCACCACCTGCCGCTGGAAGATGATGTACGCGGCGAGCACCGGGAGCATCGCCATCACGAGACCGGCGAAGAGACCTGACCAGTCGCCCTTGTAGCCCTGGCTCGTGGCGAGCTGGACCAGGCCCTGGGAGAGCACCTTCTGGTCCTGCTCGGTGTTGAGCACGGTGGGCAGCAGGTACTGGTTCCACTGGCCGAGGAAGTTGAAGATGCCGACGCTGATGAGGCCCGGCTTGGCCATCGGCAGCATCACCTGGAAGAAGGTCCTGGTGTGCGACGCGCCGTCCACGAAGGCCGCTTCCGCCACCGAGGTCGGCAGCGTGCGGAAGAAGGCCGTGAGGAAGAAGACGGTGAAGGGCAGCGAGTACGCGATGTAGACGAGGATCAGACCGTGCGGGGTGTTGAGCAGGGCCAGGTTCTGCATCACGTAGAAGAGCGGCACGAGCGCCAGGATGATCGGGAAGCTCATCCCTCCGATGAAGAGGAAGTAGATGAAGCGGTTCCCGGGGAAGTCGAAGCGGGCCAGCACGTAGGCCGCCATCGAGCCGAAGAGCAGCGTGCCGATGAGGGAACCGCCGACGACCACGATCGTGTTCAGGAAGTAGTCGCTCATGTGTGCCTGGGACCAGGCGCGCGACCAGTTCTCGAAGTGCAGACCGTCGGGCAGCGACCACGGGGAGGTGAAGATCGCCCGGTCGGTCTTGAACGAGGTCATGACCGCCCAGAGCAGCGGCATGACGACCATGATCGCCCAGATGATCAGGACACCGTGCGAGAAGACGTTGAGGACCGCGCCCTCGCTCTTGGACTCCTTGCGGGCCGCGGGCGCCACCGTCTTGATGACCGTGGGACCCGAGCCGCCCGGGGAGCCGGAGCTCTCGACGCCGGGGGTGGCAGTGTCGGTCGTCTTCATCAGAACTCCAGCCGCTCGCGCCGGCCCAGCTTCATCACGATGGCCGCGAAGGCCAGTGTGACGAGGAGGAGCGCGACACCGATGGTCGTTGCGTAGGCGGCCTGACCGTCCCGGAACGCCTTCTGGTACACGTACAGCGGAAGGACGACGGTGGAGTAGTCGGGCCCGCCGCCGTTGGGGCCGACGGTCATGATCTGGACGACGGCGAAGGACTCCGCGCCGAGCGCCAGGATGCCCATGTAGATCCAGCCTGACTGCACGGTGTCCCAGAGCAGCGGCAGGGTGATCTTGAAGAAGGTCGTGAAGCGGTTGGCGCCGTCGAGCAGGGCGGCCTCGTAGAAGTCCCTCGGAATGGACGCCATGCCGGCCGAGAAGAGGACGACGAAGAAGCCGACCGTGGACCAGACGAGAACCGCCATCACGCAGAGGAGGGCGAGGTCCGGATCGCCCAGCCAGTCCGGCTGAATACTGCCGAGACCCACGAGCTTCAGAGCGGAATTGATGGCTCCGCTATTCGGGTTGTAGGCGAACTGGAAGAGCAGCGCGACGATGGCGATCGACAGCACCTGCGGGAAGAAGTACACGATCTTGTAGAAGGCTGATCCGCGCACGCCGGCGATGGCCGCTCCGCGACGGCGCCGACCGCCGACATTGAGCATGAACGCGAAGAACAGCGCGAGTCCGACGGTCACCAGCGGCAGCACCACCGCGAGGGTCAGACTGTGCTGGAGCGATTTCCAGAAGATCTCGTCGTCCAGCATTCTGCTGTAATTGTCGAATCCGACGAAGCCGAATTCGGGGCTCAGCCCGGTCCAGTCCGTGAGCGAGTAGTAGATGGACTGGATGAACGGCCAGATGACGAAGAGCGCGTAGAGCGCGAGGGGCGCCGCCAGGAACCCCACGATGAAACGGTACTTGCCGTGCTGCATTCCTACCGACCCCGATCTTCCCGCGGAGGCGCGCCGCGGGTGCCGCGCGCCAAGGGGCCGGGGCCCGCTCCCGGTCGGCGGGAAGGGGCCCCGGCACTGCTCACTGGTGCTTGTAGTGCTTGATCGAGGAGTCCTTGGCCGCTTCGTCGGCGTACTTCTGGATCTTCTTGATCGTCTCGGCCGGGGTCGCACGGCCGGCCATCATCTCGCCGATGCCCGCCACGCCGATCTTCTCCTTCTGGAGGGCGACGTACCAGTCCTGGAGGCGCGGGTTGACGACGTTCTGGCCGGCCTTCTCCAGAGCCGCGACACCGGACTTGAGGCCCGGCGTCAGCTCGATGCCGCTGGTGCCGCCGTTGTACGCGGAGAGGGACTTCACGGACTGCGTGAAGTTCTTGGACGAGGCCTCGCTGAGCATGATGCGCAGCTGCTCCATGCCGCCCTCGGGGTTCGCCGCCTTGGCCGGGACGATGAACGGCTCGCCGCCGGACGCCCACATCGTGCCGAAGGGCATCTTGTCGGAGGCGTCGATGCCGCTCGGGGCGGAGACGGCCAGGTTGAAGTCGGCCGGCATGGTCTTCGCCGCCTCGTTCTCGACCCAGGAGCCGTTCGGGATGAACAGCGCCTTGCCCTCGGTCCAGGCGGTCTGCGACTGGATGTGGTCGAGGCCGGGGGTGCCCTTGAGGATGTAGCCCTTCTGGACGAGCTCGTAGTAGGCCTCGAAACAGGCCTTGACCGCGGGGTGCTCCCAGGCCTTGGGCTCCAGGTTGTCGATGGCGTCCAGGACCTCGCGGCCGCCGACCTTGCCGATCATCGGGTAGAGCGAGAAGGGGAGGTAGTACGGGTGCTTGCCCGCGTACGTCCAGCCCGCGATGCCCTTCTTCTTGGCCTTCTCGCAGACGGCCAGCATCTCGTCCCAGGTCTCGGGGTACTTCGCGTCGAGCGAGTCGAGCAGCTTCTGCGAGTACCAGACGCCGTAGACGGTGTAGGCGTAGTAGAGGACCCAGACCGGGTCGCCGTCGAACTGGCCCATCTCGACGATGCCGGGGCGCAGGGTGTCGCGGACCTTCTTGCTCGGGTCGTCGACGGAGGCCGAGTCCAGGAGGGCGGTGAGGTCGGCCAGCTGCTTCTGCCCGACGAGGACGCCCATGTCCATCTGCTCGGCACCGGAGTTGTCGATGAGGTCCGGCGGGTTGCCACCGTTGAAGCGCGGCTGGAGCTCGGTGGTGATCTTCTGGGTGGGCGTGAACTTGACCTTGGCCTTGGGGTAACTCGTCTCGTAGACCTTGATCGCGTCCTTGGCGTACTGCTGTCCGAATCCGCCGTCGAAGAGAACGAAATCGAGCGGGGCCGACTCGTTCACCCCGAGCGGGTTCTTGTCGGTCTTCTGCCCCTTCTCGACCTTTTCGTTGCCATCGCCGCTGCTGCTCGCACAGGCGGAGAGGAAGCCCATGGTCGGCACGGAAATCAGGCCGATCGCGGCGGAACGCTTGATCAGATCGCGACGGCCAAGGCCCTCATTGGTCTGAGCGGAGGTGGATCCCATGCTCAAGTCCTCGCCTTCATTCAGGACTCAGGCGGTGTACCGGTCGCCCGTACTCTCGCCACAGGCGAAGGGCCCCGCCACCGCGGTCATTTGCAGCCGGGTCGTGCAGGCGTCGGGCCGTCGTGTGATGGATACGACTGGCTGGACGCCGACAGGTATAGTCCACTTCCCTTCGCCTGAGCAAGATCGAAAGCAGGTTTTCACGGCCATCTTTCCCGAGTTGAGACCTCCGGGATAAGCACGCGCGATCTGCGGCGTTTCGTCCAACCATCCGTCCGTCAATGCCCTTGACAGTGCCTCAGGACTACCCGTACTGGAGGGCCATGGCGCGGCTAAGGGCGTCGACACCCCGATACGAGGGGTGCAAATAGGGCATACGGCCGGGATCGAAACAGTTGTGTCACAGACCCCCCTCCTGGTGAAGTTCCTGTAAGGACGATCCGGGATCATGGGGGTCCGGCCGTCTCCGTCCTCGTGTACGGACGAACGGTGGAACCTCCCTTTCCTCTCACTCTGGAGTACTACGTGGCCAACTCTTCTGGCCTGAACCGCTCGCGCGTCCTGTCCCGCGTGACGGTCGCGGCGATAACCGCCGCCCTCGTGAGCACCACCACCGCCGCGGTCGCGGCGGACGCGCCCAGCGCCTCCTTCGGCGCCGAGCAGAAGGCCTCGAACGCGAGCGCCTTCTCGGCCGCCTCCACCGCCGCCGCGACGCCGCGGAACTTCCTCTACGGCGTCAACAGCGCGGGCACCATCTGGGGCTACCAGCCGGTCGGCGGGGGCACCATCCAGCGCCTCGCGGACAACTCCGGCACGGGCTGGAACAGCCACAAGCACTTCAGCCAGGCCGACATGGACGGCGACGGCGGCTCCGACGGCTTCTACGCCGTCCGCAACGGCCGTCTGAACTACGCCGAGGTGGGTGCTCCGCGCGACCTCGGTGGCGGCTGGGGCGCCTACAACAAGATCATCTCCGCCGCCAACACCGGCGGCGGCGTGGCGGACGACCTGCTCGCCCGCGACAGCTCCGGTGTGCTCTGGCACTACCTGGGCTACGGCAACGGCGGCCTGACCCAGCGCTACCGGGTCGGCAGCGGCTGGAACGCCTACACCCAGATCGCCGGCAAGGGCGACGTCTCCGGTGACGGCCGGGCCGACGTGGTCGCCCGCGACCGTTCCGGCGTGCTGTGGCTGTACAAGGGCACCGGCAACTACAAGTCGCCCTTCACCACCCGCACCCGCATCGGCAGCGGCTGGAACGGCTACAACCTCATCGCCTCCTCGGGTGACCTGAACTTCGACAGCCGGGCCGACCTGGTCGCCCGCGACAGCGCCGGCGCGCTGTGGCTGTACAAGGGCACGGGCAACCCGTCCAGCCCGTACACCGGTCGCGTGAAGATCGGCACCTCCGGCTGGAACGGCTTCCGCGAGATCTTCTGATCCGCTGGTCTTCGGATCCGCTGATCTTCGGATCCGCTGATCCGCAGCCGCGAGGCACGACGAAAGGGCCCCGCTCCTCTTCCGAGGAGCGGGGCCCTTCCCGTTACCGGATCCGCGCCGGTGTCAGCCGCGGCTGCGTTCAGCCACGGATGAGGTTGCGGAGCACGTACTGCATGATGCCGCCGTTGCGGTAGTAGTCCGCCTCACCGGGGGTGTCGATGCGGACGACCGCGTCGAACTCGACACCGGTGTCGGTGGTGACCTTGACCGTGCTCGGCGTGGTGCCCTCGTTCAGCTCCGTGACGCCCGCGATGGAGAAGGTCTCCTCGCCGGTCAGGCCGAGCGAGTCGGCGGACTGACCGGCCGGGAACTGGAGCGGCAGGACGCCCATGCCGATGAGGTTCGAGCGGTGGATGCGCTCGTACGACTCGGTGATGACGGCCTTGACGCCGAGGAGCGCGGTGCCCTTGGCGGCCCAGTCGCGGGACGAGCCGGAGCCGTACTCCTTGCCGCCCAGGATGACCAGCGGGGTGCCGGCGGCCTGGTAGTTCTGCGAGGCGTCGTAGATGAACGACACGGGCGCGCCCTCGACGGTGAAGTCGCGGGTGAAGCCGCCCTCGGTGCCCGGCGCGATCTGGTTGCGCAGGCGGATGTTGGCGAAGGTGCCGCGGATCATGACCTCGTGGTTGCCACGGCGCGAGCCGTAGGAGTTGAAGTCACGACGCTCCACACCGTGCTCGGTGAGGTACTTGCCGGCCGGGGTGTCGGCCTTGATGGCGCCGGCCGGGGAGATGTGGTCGGTGGTGACCGAGTCGCCCAGCTTGGCCAGCACCCGGGCGCCGACGATGTCGGTGACCGGGGTGGTCTCCATGGTCATGCCCTCGAAGTACGGGGGCTTGCGGACGTAGGTGGACTCGGTGTCCCACTCGAAGGTGTTGCCGGTCGGGATCGACAGCGCCTGCCACTGGGCGTCGCCCGCGAAGACGTCCTGGTAGGACTTGTTGAACATGTCCTCGCCGATGGCGTTGGCGACGACGTCGTTGACCTCGGCCTCCGTCGGCCAGATGTCGGCCAGGTAGACGGGCTTGCCGTCCTGGTCGACGCCGAGGACGTCCTTGGTGATGTCCACCTTCATGGAACCCGCGAGGGCGTACGCGACGACCAGTGGCGGGGAGGCCAGGTAGTTCATCTTGACGTCGGGGTTGATGCGACCCTCGAAGTTGCGGTTGCCCGAGAGCACCGAGGTCACGGCCAGGTCGTGCTCGTTGACGGCCTTGGAGACCTCCTCCGGCAGCGGGCCGGAGTTGCCGATGCAGGTGGTGCAGCCGTAGCCGACGAGGTTGAAGCCGACCTTGTCGAGGTACGGGGTGAGACCCGCCTTGTCGAAGTAGTCGGTGACGACCTTCGAGCCCGGGGCGAGGGTGGTCTTGACCCACGGCTTGCGGGTCAGGCCCTTCTCGACGGCCTTCTTCGCGACGAGCGCGGCGGCGACCATCACGTACGGGTTCGACGTGTTGGTGCAGGAGGTGATCGCGGCGACGGTGACGGCGCCGTGGTCGATCTCGTACGTCGAGCCGTCGGGGGCCGTCACGAGGACGGGCTTCGACGGGGCGCCGTTGGGGTGGTTCGCCGGGGCGTCGGAGGCCGGGAAGGACTCCTTGCCCGCCTCGTCGACCTCGTCGACGTAGTTGCGGACGTCCTGGGCGAACTGCTGGGCGGCGTTCGCGAGGACGATGCGGTCCTGCGGGCGCTTCGGGCCGGCGATGGAGGGGACGACCGTGGAGAGGTCGAGCTCCAGCCTCTCGGAGAAGTCGGGCTCGGCGGCCGGGTCGAGCCAGAGGCCCTGCTCCTTGGCGTACGCCTCGACGAGCGCGACCTGCTGCGCGGAGCGGCCGGTCAGCTTGAGGTAGCTCAGGGTCTCGCCGTCGATCGGGAAGACGGCGGCGGTGGAGCCGAACTCCGGCGACATGTTGCCGATGGTGGCGCGGTTCGCGAGGGAGGTGGCGGCGACGCCCTCACCGTAGAACTCGACGAACTTGCCGACGACGCCGTGCTTGCGCAGCATCTCGGTGATCGTGAGGACCAGGTCGGTGGCGGTGGTGCCGGCCGGGAGCTCGCCGGTCAGCTTGAAGCCGACGACGCGCGGGATGAGCATGGAGACCGGCTGGCCGAGCATCGCGGCCTCGGCCTCGATGCCGCCGACGCCCCAGCCCAGCACACCGAGGCCGTTGACCATGGTGGTGTGGGAGTCGGTGCCGACGAGGGTGTCGGGGTACGCCTGGCCGTTGCGGACCATGACCGTACGGGCCAGGTGCTCGATGTTCACCTGGTGGACGATGCCGGTGCCCGGGGGGACGACCTTGAAGTCGTCGAAGGCGGTCTGGCCCCAGCGCAGGAACTGGTAGCGCTCCTTGTTGCGGCCGTACTCCAGCTCGACGTTCTCCGCGAAGGCGGAGTTCGTGCCGAACTTGTCGGCGATGACGGAGTGGTCGATGACCATCTCGGCCGGGGAGAGCGGGTTGATCTTCGCCGGGTCGCCGCCGAGCGCCGCGACGGCCTCACGCATGGTGGCGAGGTCGACGACACAGGGAACGCCGGTGAAGTCCTGCATGATCACGCGGGCCGGCGTGAACTGGATCTCCTGGCTCGGCTGGGCCTGCGAGTCCCAGCCACCGAGGGCCCGGATGTGGTCGGCGGTGATGTTCGCGCCGTCCTCGGTGCGGAGCAGGTTCTCCAGGAGGACCTTCAGGCTGTAAGGGAGGCGCGCGGAGCCCTCGACCTTGTCCAGCTTGAAGATCTCGTACGACTCGTCGCCCACGCGCAGCGTGCTGCGGGCGTCGAAGCTGTTCGCCGACACGACAGTCTCCTTCATCAATGTGCGCGTATTACCGCCATGCTGCCGCCACGACTCCTCGCCGATCCGCTAAGGTAAGGCTTAGTTAGGTAACCCTTACCAGGTGGGCGGCCGCGGTGCGCCGTAAGCAGTTATCTCGATGTCGAGATAACTCTAGTGCATCCCCGCCGCCCGGTCATGCCCGGCATGGCTGTGACGGCCGTCTTCCTGAGGACCGTCCGGCCGGCCGGCCGCCGCGCCATGCCACGAACACGGCCCTCACTCGCCCCTTGGGCGGGTCGAGGCGCGCGGGTGGAGTCGGGCCGGAACCATCAGGCCACCCGGCGCGGGACTGGGCAGCGCGGGTCGAGCCGGGCGACCAGGGTCGCGATGGCCGTCTCCGCGATCGTTTCCGGCCGCAGCGTCACCATGGTCACGGACGGGCCGGTGTCGGCGTAGGCCGGATCCTCGCCGGCGCAGACGAGCAGCAGGTCGTCGGGTATCCGCAGGCCGTGGCGGGCCGCCGCCGCCCGGACCTGCCGGCCGCCGGGGTCGTAGACCGAGTGGACGGCGTCGCAGCACGGTCGGAGAAGGCCCGGTCGAAGGCGTGGCCGGGCGCGTCGTCCGGGTCGAAGGCGATCACCGACGGCACCTTGCGGCGCTCCCGGCACCACTGCTCGTAGGCCCGGGTCACGGCGCCGGCCTGAGCCGCACCTCGGCGCTGCGGATGCACACCTACGGCACGGCACGGCAGCTGCGCATGGACGGGGAGACGGGGACGATCCGGGCAGGACGGGCCGCCGATCTCCTGCTGCTCGACCGGGATGTAACGGAACGTCCGGTGGCCGACATCAGCGACACCACGGTGCGGCTCACGCTGGTCGGCGGCCGGGTGGTCCACGACGCCGAGTCGGCCTCGGGCCGTACGGCCTCCGCGGGTCCGGCCCGCTCGATGTCCGCGCCCAGGCCCTCGATGTACGCCGCGGTGCACGGCGGCCGCCACCGGGCGTGCGGCTGCGCGGCACACTGACCCTCCGGCCCCGTCCCCGTACACCTGCCCGCCCGTACGGCCGCGGATGAATTGCCGCGGCCGTGTGGGCGGTCGAGGATCGGAACATGTTCAGTGGCGCGCATGTGATCCTCTACACGCGGGACGCGGAGGCCGACCGTGCCTTCCTCAAGGACGTCGCCGGCTTCCCGCACGTGGACGCCGGGCGCGGCTGGCTCATCTTCAAGCTGCCGCCCGCCGAGGTCGCCGTCCACCCGACGACGGAGGAGCCGAAGCACGAGCTCTACCTCATGTGCGACGACCTCACCGCGACCCTGACGGACCTGGAGGACAAGGGCGCGGAGATCTCACGCGCCATCACCGATCAGGGCTGGGGTCTGCTCGCCGCCGTACGGCTGCCGAGCGGGACCGAACTCCCCCTGTACGAACCGCGTCACCCGACCGCGCACGGCCTGTCACCCTGACGGCCCACCCCAACGGCGAGTGGCATCTCATATCTGAGATAACGTGACGCCATGGCAGACGACTACCTCGTACGCATCGGCAAGCTCATCCGTGACGCCCGGCAGCACCGTGGCTGGACACAGACGCAGCTCGCCGAAGCACTGGCCACGAGCCAGAGCGCCGTCAACCGGATCGAGCGCGGCAACCAGAACATCAGCCTTGAGATGATCGCCCGGATCGGCGAAGCCCTCGACAGCGAGATCGTGTCCCTGGGTTACGCGGGACCGATGCACCTCAGGGTCGTCGGCCGCCGCCGGCTCTCGGGCTCCATCGACGTCAAGACGAGCAAGAACGCCTGTGTCGCGCTCCTCTGCGCCTCCCTCCTCAACAAGGGCCGCACGGTCCTGCGCCGGGTCGCCCGCATCGAGGAGGTCTTCCGGCTCCTGGAGGTCCTCAACTCCATCGGGGTCCGTACCCGCTGGATCAACGACGGCGTCGACCTGGAGATCCTGCCGCCCGCCGAGCTGGACATGGAGTCCATCGACGCCGAGGCCGCGATCCGCACCCGCTCGATCATCATGTTCTTCGGCCCGCTGCTGCACCGCATGGACCGCTTCAAGCTGCCGTACGCCGGCGGCTGCGACCTCGGTACGCGCACGATCGAGCCGCACATGATCGCGCTGCGCCGCTTCGGCCTCGACATCACCGCGACCGAGGGCATCTACCACGCCCAGGTCGAGCGCTCCGTCTCCCCCGACCGCCCCATCGTGCTGACCGAGCGCGGGGACACCGTCACCGAGAACGCGCTGCTCGCCGCCGCCCGGCACGACGGCGTGACCGTCATCCGCAACGCCTCCTCCAACTACATGGTCCAGGACCTGTGCTTCTTCCTGGAGGCCCTCGGCGTACGGGTCGACGGCATCGGCACCACCACCCTCACCGTGCACGGCGTGCCGCAGATCGACGTGGACGTCGACTACTCCCCCTCCGAGGACCCGGTCGAGGCGATGAGCCTGCTCGCCGCCGCAGTGGTCACCGAGTCGGAGCTGACGATCCGCCGCGTCCCGATCGAGTTCATGGAGATCGAGCTCGCGGTCCTGGAGGAGATGGGCCTCGACCACGACCGCTCGGCCGAGTACCCGGCGGACAACGGCCGGACGCGCCTGGTCGACCTGACGGTCCGTCCCTCCAAGCTGGAGGCGCCGATCGACAAGATCCACCCGATGCCGTTTCCCGGCCTGAACATCGACAACGTGCCGTTCTTCGCGGCGATCGCGGCCACCGCCCAGGGCAAGACCCTCATCCACGACTGGGTCTACGACAACCGGGCCATCTACCTCACGGACCTCAACCGCCTCGGCGGCCGCCTCCAACTCCTGGACCCCCACCGGGTCCTGGTGGAGGGCCCCACCCGCTGGCGCGCCGCCGAGATGATGTGCCCGCCGGCCCTGCGCCCCGCGGTGGTCGTCCTCCTCGCGATGATGGCGGCCGAGGGCACCTCGGTCCTGCGCAACGTGTACGTCATCAACCGCGGTTACGAGGACCTCGCGGAGCGCCTCAACTCGATCGGCGCCCAGATCGAGATCTTCCGGGATATCTGAGAATACGCAGGACAACTCCCCCGCACCCCGCCCGATCTGCATCCCCGCAGATTCGGCGGGGTGCATACAATTGCGCCTCCTGGATCTACTCGGAAGAGAGCATCGTGAAGAAAGCGCGCATATGTCTCGTGGTGGCATGCACCCTCATGGTCGCCGCGTGCGGAGGAAGTAGCGGATCTGTCGACACATCCCGCCTGAACGACCAGGAAAAGGAATGGGTCGAGTTCTCCTACGCGCACGAGAAGAACCAGGACATGAAAGAGACGTGGGAGGAGCTGAGCCCCGAAGGCGTCAAGTCCTACCTGGACAAGCAGCGTCCCCGCCTGTGCGGCGACACGGCAGCTCTGATGGAGGGCCTGAAGGAAGCCGGCTGGGAGGCGGGCGAGATGCAGGACTACAAGGCGAAGACCGCACTCATCTGCTGACCTCTGTCCGGCGGATGCGCGACGAAGGCCCCTGCCGTCGCCGGCAGGGGCCTTCGCGTACGGAAGCCCGGCTACTTGTCCTGCGCCACCGCGCCGCCGAGGATCCTCAGCGAGTACTTGTCGTACGCCCGGTGCAGGACCATTGCCACGGGCCCCGAGGTGAACACCGCGCTCACGACGTACTCCTTCTTGTTACCGGTCTCGGCGACCTTCTTCCCGTACAGGGAATCGGTCTCCTTCTTCGCCTGCCGGAGCCACGAGGACGCCTTTGCGTGGTCGACTCCCGCCACGTCCAACCCGGTGCAGGCGGTGAGGAAGTCAAGGCCGTCGGATTGCTTCGTGCCGGTTCTGCACACAAGGGAAGACATGTCCTCGTGATCGGCGTATCCGGCCGAAACCGTCGCCCCGCTCCCACCGCGCCCGTTGACGTAGGTCCTCTTCTTTCCGTCGGGCATCTCCTGCTCGACGGGCTTGTCGAGTTTCAGCTTCCAGTCCTTCGAAAGCCCGGCGAGGAAATCCTTCCCGGTGTATCCCGTGGCCATCGTGTCCGCCGCGCCGAAGGTGGGCCGCTTGTCGCTGGCCACCGCGTGCTTCGGCAGATCGGCGGCACGTGGCGCGGTCCGCGCCGTGGGCTTGGCCGGCTCGGGACGGGCTTCCGCGGCCTTCGGACTCCGGGACGCCGCCGTACCGGGGCTGTTGTCCCGGCTGCAGGAGACGGCTCCCGCCGTGCCGATGACGACGGTCATCAGCACGACGGGAACACGGATGGCAGCGCGGATCACAGGCCACCGTCGACGAGCGAGCACGGGCCCGGCTCCTTGTAGATGTACGGAACGAAGGCCATCGCGTCGAACACGACGTTGTCGTCTCCGGTGGCGCCCTTCTGGATGTTGTCCATCTCGATCCGGCCACCCTTCCAGAAGGTGAAGGTGCCCATCTCGAACCAGGTGTCCTTGCCCGCGCTGCGGGTCGCCTGGTTGACGTTGCAGAAGTCGGCCTTTGCGCCCGCCGTGTTCTCGCCCGGGATGAAGTCGTACCGGACGACCGCCTCCGCGGCGTGACTGGGCAGGTGGAGGTAGACCTTGTAGCGCTGGCCGGGCTGGTCCCCGGACGGCAGCTTCTTCTGGTTGACCTGCCAGCGGCCGGTGACCCGGTGGAAGGGCTGGCTGTAGTCGTAGCTGTGCGTGAAGTAGACGTGGTGGTCGTACCCGGCGCCCAGCTGGTGAAGGTCGATGTTGGCGATGTAGGGGGTCGCGCGGTAGGTGCCGTCGTTCCTCAGCGTGGTGATGTTGTCACCGGACTGGAGGGTGAACTTGCCGTCGTCGGCTCCCTCGAAGTCCCCGCAGTCGTAGGTGTCCTCGTGCTGTCCGAGGTCATCGACGATGATGGCGCTGGTGTAGGGGCCCGGGTGGCCGAAGCACGGGCCGTGACCGTACTTGCTCTGGAGGGCGGGCTCCCCGGAACCGAGCGAGTAACTGAGCTTCTCGGTACTGGAGTTGCTGGTGCTCTGCGGGCCCATCCAGTCCGCGCTGCCGCTCCAGCGGCACTGGTCGTCCCAGGTCGGGCACGGGTCGGCCGCGGACGGGTTGCACGCGTTGATGGCCGGGGTGCAGAACAGGTTCTTCGGGGCCACCTTGATGACGCCCATCGGCATGTTCGGCTCGGAGTACGACTCTTCACCGTTCCAGGTCATCTGCGGGACTTCCGCCCAGCCGAGGATCTTCTCCGAGTAGTTCCACTCGCCGGGGCGGGAGGCGTCGTTGTAGCTGTAGCGCAGGAACGGCTGCCGGTCGGCGGGGTATTCCGGGTTGATCGGGTTGTTGAAGAAGCCGACGCCGACCTTGCCGGAGGTGTAGACGCCGGAGTTGTAGCCCCACAGCGCCATGTACCAGTTCTCGATGTAGGCCGGGCTGCCGTTGTTGGCCTTCATGCCCAGGGCCTTGAGCTGGTTCCACTTCTCGGCCAGGATGCCCAGACCGGCGGCGATGTTCGCCGCGTAGTCCGTGGTGACGGCGCCGGCGCGGGTGGGGTCGAGCTGCGTGTCGTGCAGCTCGGACATGCCGGTCGTCACCTGGGCGATGCCGTAGCCGCAGTCGGCCTTGGCCCGGTTGGGGTACCCGTGGGTGCCGTTCTGGTTGCCGAGCCAGTCGGACCGGGTGACGTTGCCCGAGTCACCGTTCATGGAGTGCCAGGAGGCCTGCTTGAAGTTGGACTCCTGGGCCAGGATGCCCAGCATGACCTGCGCGGGAATGTCGCCTCCGCCGGTCAGTTCCGGCTTGGGGAACAGGCCCTGCGGGGTGTACGCGGGGAGACCGGTGTCGTGCCAGTTCTGCGGGCGCGAGATGTTCAACTGGCCGTGAACGGCCTGGTCGACCGCCCACTCGACCTGGTTCGCGCTGGCCTGGAGCGCCTGACGCTTGGGGTCGTTACGCTTGACGATGCAGGGGGTCTCCATCGTCCCGACCTTGCCCCAGACGGGCGCACCGTATCCGGACAGACACTTCGTCTCCGGGTCGCCCTCACCGCAGTTGCGCGGATCGTCGTCATCGGCCGTGATGAACGCGGCCGGGTCCATCGGCAGCGAGGAGTCCGACTGCGGCCGCTTGCGGTCCGCGTCCACGAGCTTGGTGGCCTTCGCACCGGTCTTGACTGCGGTGGCCTCGACGTTCAGGGTTCCGGCGCCCTCGGTCGACGGCGTACCGATGCGCTTGGTGATGCCCTTCATCTGCTCGGAGAACAGCGAGTTGGTCACCAGGTGACCGTGGCGGGAGATACCGGCCACCCGGCCGTCCACCGCGTGCTTGGCAAGGCCCGGGGCCTTGCTGGTGTCGATCCCCTTCACGTCACCGACGACAGCTGCGCCGTCGGCCACGGGGAGGAGCTTGACCTTCCCCTTGGGGGCGCGGCCCAGTTCGGTGAAGTTCTTGCCGTTGAAGCGGGAGATGACACTGCTCTCGCCCTGGACCGTGCCGATGTCCACGGCGCCGTTCTTCGAGGCGGTCAGCGCGAACATCGGGCCGGGCACCTTGGAGAGCTTGCGGGCGGACAGCTTCTTGCCGTTGCCCTTCAGGTCGACGAGGTTGCCGGCGAGCACGCCGACGGTGCCGTCCTTCGTGGGCGTGACGTGGGTCACGAAGCCTTCGGCCGTGCGGCGGGAGGAGACCGATCCCGTGGCCGCGTCGACCGAGATCACCGTCGTCGAGCCGACGGAGGTGTCGGTGGCCGAGCTGGAGGTGAACGCCACCTCGTCGCCCGTTCCACAGCCCGGCGAGAAGTACGCCAGTTGCACCCGGTCGGGAATCTCGGTGACCTTGCCGTCGGAGAGACGGATCACCGCGGCGAAGGCGCCGTTCCAGTACGCGCCGGGCTCGTTGGACCAGGCCGACGGGGCGTAGACGGCCGCCGCGTAGTTCCCCGAACCGGTGGTGCAGACGTAGCCCGTCCAGGGGCCGACCTCGGACAGTTCCTTGCGGTTGAGGCGGGCGATCTCGTAGAAGGAGAACCCGTCGCTCTCCTTCGCCGAGAGGATGTGCAGCCCCTCGGCGTCGCCGGTGGCCTGCACGATCGCGTCCGACGAAGCGGCGTACTCCGACCCCAGGTCCTTGCCGGGCGTGGCGAACAGGCGGGGCGTCGTGGTGTCCGCGGCGGCGGGCGCCACCGCGGGGTCCGCGGAAGCCAGCGGAACGAGGGCGACGGATGCAGCCACCACGCTCATGACCAACAGCGGGTTCATGGCGAAGTATTTTCTGAGACGTGTTTTGCGCATCATCTTCCTTACATCCAGTCCGTGCAGCGGCCGTGCTGGATCGGGAGGCTCAAGTCGACCGGCTTGTCATAGGTGACATTGGGGTCGTTGATGACGTACTTCATCGGGGCCGGGTCGAACTGGGCGTTGACGTCGTTCCAACACGCCTTCGCCGTCGTGCCCTTCCAGTTCTGCATCTTGGTGTAGGCGCCCGCCACACCGTCGCCGAGAAGGCCCGGCGAGTCGTAGAGCTGGATGCCGCCGTCGGGATCACGGGTAGCCCACAGCGTCAGGTACACGTAGTCGGGCGACGTGTCGAGATCGCGTGAGACCTTCGCCCATACCCCCTGACATTGCGGTGACCACATCAGCCGGATCGAGACCGAGCCATCCGACTCGGTGATCTGCTGCAGGATCTGGGCATCGGCATCACATCCCATCTGAATGGGGTCCTTGCCCTCACAAGAGGCGCGCCAGCAGTCGGCTGCGGCTGCCGGGGAGGCCTGAATTCCCTGAAAGGCCCCCGCCAGTAGCGTCAGCGCACCCGCTACCGGCCCCCATCTACGTATGCCTTGCACTCACATCTCCTCGGATATTCATTCCCCGTGCCGGTTCCGGCATCGGAGGGACATGCGCAGACTACGCGAACAGACGTGCGGCTAAGGGGTGTTGACCAGCCCGTTACCTGCAGCGATGCCGAAGCTGGACATCTTGTGGCAGTGCACCTCATCGGTGGTGCGTGATCACAGAGCGGGACGTGTCAGGCGGTTTTTCCGCGGCGAGCAAAAAGGTATGTACCTGCCGCAACGGCAATGCGGAGCGCCGCGGAACAATCGCTCCACATGGGGCCATTCCCGTTCACCCAAGGCCGACACATGGCTATTCGACGACTTGGGGCAGACCCTGTCGCGCACGAACGCCCGACCTTTCGGTCGGGCGTTCGTGGGCGGGGATGCGGCCGGGGAGATCCGGCCGAGGTGGTTCAGCCGCCCGGCCCCGGAATCCCGCCCTTGAGGCGTTCGATGTCGGAGGCGCGGACCTGGATCACGAAGACGGCTACCAGCGCGCCGACCACGGCGAAGATGGCCGCCGTGACGAAACCCGCGGTGACGCCGGAGGTCAGCACCTGGTCGCCCCAAGGGGCGGGCAGTTGGCCGGTCTTGGCGAACTGGGCCTTCTCCAGCGGGCCGGCCTGGGAGAGGAAGGCGGGGACCTGCTTGTCCGCCTCGTTGCGGCTGGCCGTGCCGAAGACCGTCACCAGGATCGAGAGACCCAGCGAGCCACCCACCTGCTGCATGGCGTTGAGCAGTCCGGACGCGGCACCCGACTCACGGGGTTCGACGTTCGACAGCGCCATGATGGTCAAGGAGACGAACATCAGGCCCATGCCGAGGCCGAAGACGAGGATCGGCCCGAGAATGCTGCCCAGATAGGTGGAGTCGACGTCGGTCAGGGTCAGCCACGACAGTCCCGCCGCGGCGAGCACCGAACCCGTCACCATGAAGGGCTTGGGGCCGTACCGGGGCAGCAGGTTGGACGTGAGGGCCGCGCCGACCCCGATGATCGCGCTGATCGGCAGGAACGCGAGCCCTGTCGTCAGGGGGCTGAAGCCCAGCACCTGCTGGACGAACAGGGTCAGGAAGAAGAACATCCCGAAGATGGCCGCCGCCAGGCAGAGCATGATGACGTAGGTGCCCGAGCGGTTGCGGTCGGCGAACATGTGCAGGGGCGTGATGGGTTGCTGGGAGCGCCGCTCGATCAGGATGAACGTGGCCAGGAGGACGGCCGCCGCGATGAACGAGCCGATCGTGTACGGATCGCTCCAGCCCTCCTGGGCGGCCCGGATGAACCCGTACACCAGAGCCACCATGCCGAGCGTGGAGGTGAGCGCGCCGGCCAGGTCGAAGTGGCCTGGGTGCCGCTCGGACTCCTTGACGTGTCGCGGGGTGAGGAAGGCGATGATCAGCGCGATCGGTACGTTGACGAAGAAGATCCAGCGCCAGTCGAGCCATTGGACGAGCATGCCGCCCGCGACGAGGCCGATCGCGCCGCCGCCGGCCGAGACGCCCGCGAAGACGCCGAAGGCCCGGTTGCGCTCCGGGCCTTCGTCGAACGTCGTGGTGATGAGGGAGAGCGAGGTCGGTGAGGCGATCGCGCCGCCGACGCCCTGGAGGGCGCGTGCCGCGAGGAGTTGCCACTCGCTCTGCGCGAGTCCGCAGAAGAGCGACGCCAGTCCGAAGAGCAGCACGCCGAAGATGAACACGCGCCGCCGGCCCAGGATGTCGCCGGCGCGTCCGCCCAGGAGGAGCAGGCCGCCGAAGGTCAGGGTGTAGGCGTTGACCACCCAGGACAGGCTGGTGGTGGAGAAGTCCAGCGCGGTCTGGATGTGTGGGAGCGCGATGTTCACGATGGTGATGTCGAGGACCACCATCAGCTGACACGAGGCGATCACGAACAGGGCGATGCCCTTGCCGTCTCCGCCGCTCTTGCGGGGGACGGTCGCCGTCGGTGTCTTCGGCTCGGGTGTGCTACTCATGGCTATTCATGGCGCATCACGCCCTCACTTGAGGCGCCGTGGGCCGGTCAGTCCACCTTTCGACACTAAGCCCGGCCCGCGTGGGTGACCAATTGATCAAGCGTGCGCGGGCTCGTCCAGGACCGCGAAGCCGTCCAGCTCCACCTGGGCCTGCTCGTCCCAGAGGCGTACGACTCCGATCACGGCCATCGCCGGGTAGTCACGGCCGGCCAACCGGCGCCAGATGCGCCCGAGTTCGGATGCGTGGGTGCGGTAGCCCTCGACGTCGGTGGTGTAGACGGTGACGCGGGCGAGGTCGGCCGGGGTGCCGCCGGCGTGGCGCAGGGCGGTGAGCAGATTGCCGAGCGCGGTGGTGAACTGCTCGGCGAGGGTGTCCCCCACGACGGTGCCCTCGCTGTCGAGGGCGGTCTGACCGGCGAGGAAGACGAGCCGGGTGCCGGTGGCGGTCACGGCGTGGGAGAAGCCGGTGGGCGGGGCGAGTTCGGCGGGGTTGTGCCGGTGCAGGCTCATGACGTCGGCTCCTCCTGGCTCCCGTTGACGGCGCGGCGGTGGGACGCGTACAGCTCCTTGGCGATGATCGTGCGCTGGACCTCGGTGGCCCCCTCGTAGATCCGGGGTGCGCGGACCTCTCGGTAGAGGTGTTCGAGGAGATGGCCGCGCTGCAGGGCTCGGGCGCCGTGGAGTTGGACGGCGGCGTCGACGACGTACTGGGCGGTCTCGGTGGCGAGGAGCTTGGCCATGGCGGAGCGCCGGGGCACGTCGGGATCGCCCTCGTCGTACGCGGTGGCCGCCGCGTACACGAGGAGACGGGCGGCCTCGGTACGGGTGGCCATCTCGGCGATGCGGTGCGCGACGGCCTGGAGGTCGGCGAGGTGTCCGCCGAAGGCGGGGCGGCCGGCGGTGTGGGCGAGGGCGGCGTCCAGGGCGGCCTGGGCCATGCCGACGGCGAAGGCCCCGACGCTGGGCCGGAAGAGGTTGAGGGTGTGCATGGCGACCCGGAAGCCCCGGTCGGGTTCGCCGAGCAGGTCCTCGGGGCCGACGGGGACGCCGTCGAAGGTGAGGGTGCCGAGGGCGTGCGGGGCGAGCATGTCGAGGGCCTCGCCGCCGAGACCGGGCCGGTCGGCGGGGACGAGGAAGGCGGTGACGCCCCGGGCTCCGGCGCCCGGGGTGGTGCGGGCGAAGACGGTGGCGAAGTCGGCTTCGGGGGCGTTGGAGATCCAGCGCTTCTCTCCGTGGAGGCGCCAGCCCCCTGCGCCGTCGGGACGGGCCTCAAGGGCGAGTGCGGCGGCGTCGGAGCCCGCGTCGGGCTCGGAGAGCGCGAAGGCGGCGACGGCCCGTCCCTCGGTGGCCTCGGGGAGCCAGCGGGCGCGCTGCGCGGGGGTGCCGAAGGCGGCGACGGGGTGGGTGCCGAGGCCCTGGAGGGCGAGGGCGGTCTCGGCCTCGGTGCAGGTCCGGGCGAGGGATTCGCGCAGGAGGCAGAGTTCGAGGGCGCCGGCGTCGAAGAGCCGGGCGAGGAGGCCGAGCTCGCCGAGCGCGGCGACGAGGGGGCGGTTGACCCGGCCCGGTTCGCCCTTGTCGGCGAGGGGCTTCAGGCGTTCGGCGGCGAGGGTGCGGAGCTCCGCACACCAGGTGGTCTGTTCCGGATCGAGCGAGAATGCGGGCATGTGGGCCCTCTCTGACGCCCTCGGGCGTCTTCGTCCCTGTGCCGTCCGGCGTCCCTGTGCCGTCCGGCGCCTCCGTCGGGGTGCTCGCAAGCACCCTTGTCGCGAACCGTTGACTGCCGTCACCAACACGATACGCTCGTGGGGCGACGGACGACCCCACCACGACAGGGGGACGGACTCATGGAGCTGACACCCTCGGCCCATCTCGACACGTTCGCCCGCGACCGGCTGCCCCCGCCGGACCGGTGGCCGCGTCTCCTCTTCGACCTCCCGGAGCTGGCGTACCCCGACCGGCTCAACTGCGGCGCGGAACTCCTCGACCGTACGACGGAACGATTCGGCGCCGACCGGCCCGCCTTCCACGACGGCGAGGGCGGCGTCTGGACCTACGGGGACCTCCAGGACCGGGTCGACCGCATCGCCCATGTCCTCACCTCCGACCTGCGGGTCCAGCCCGGCAACCGGGTCCTCCTCCGCGGCCCCACCACTCCCTGGCTCGCCGCCTGCTGGCTCGCCGTGATGAAGGCGGGCGCGGTCGCCGTCACCGTCCTGGCCCAGCAGCGCGCCCCCGAGCTGGCCGTGATGGCCGACGCGGCCCGCTGCACCCACGCCCTCTGCGACGTCCACACCGTCGACGAACTCCACAACGCCCGGATCCCGGGGCTCCGCATCACCACCTTCGGCGGGGAGGGACCCGACGACCTCCTCGCCCTCGCCGCCCGCCGCCCCGGCCCGTACACCGCCGTGGAGACGGCCGCCGACGACGTGGCTCTCATCGCCTTCACCTCCGGCACGACCGGGCGGCCCAAGGGCTGCGTCCACTTCCACCGGGACGTCCTGGCCGTCGCCGACACCTTCTCCGCGCACGTCCTGCGCCCGCTGCCCGACGACGTCTTCGCCGGTTCGCCGCCGCTCGCCTTCACCTTCGGCCTCGGCGGGCTCGTCGTCTTCCCCCTGCGGGCCGGGGCGAGCGCGGTCCTCCTCGAACAGGCCGGACCGAAGCAGCTGCTCGCCGCGATCGAGCGGCACCGGATCTCGGTGGTCTTCACCGCCCCCACGGCCTACCGGGTCATGCTCGACGAGCTGACCCAGGGCACCGCCCCGGACCTCGGCTCGCTGCGCCGCTGCGTCTCGGCCGGCGAGAACCTGCCGGAGGCCACCTGGAGGGCCTGGTACGCCCGCACCGGGCTGCGCCTGATCAACGGCATCGGCGCCACCGAACTCCTGCACATCTTCATCTCCGCCGCCGACGGCGACATACGCCCCGGCACCACCGGACGCCCGGTCCCCGGCTGGCAGGCCAGGATCGTCGACCACGACGGCAAGGGCGTCCCGGACGGCGAGGAGGGGCTGCTCGCCGTGCGCGGCCCGGTCGGCTGCCGCTATCTGGCCGATCCCCGCCAGTCGGAGTACGTACGCGAGGGCTGGAACGTCACGGGAGACACCTACGTCCGCGAGCCGGACGGCTACTTCCGCTATGTCTCCCGGGCCGACGACATGATCATCTCGGCCGGGTACAACATCGCGGGACCGCAGGTCGAGGAGGTCCTCCTCGACCACCCCGACGTGGTGGAGACAGCGGTGATCGGCCGCCCCGACGAGCTGCGCGGACAGGTCGTCGTGGCCTACGCGGTCGTGCGGGACGGGGTGCCACGCGACTCCGGCACGGCCGCCGCGCTGCGGGCCTTCGTCCGCGCCCGCCTCGCCCCGTACAAGTCGCCCCGCGAGATCGTCTTCCTCGACGCACTGCCGCGCACGCCCACCGGCAAACTCCAGCGCTTCCGGCTGCGCGACCCGGCGTGAGCGGGCCGCCACCCGGCACGGCCGGGCGTGACCGGAGCACCACCCTCTAAAGTGATCACGTGGCCGAGCAGCACACTCCCCGATCCCTGATCGTCTCCCTCTACGGCGCGTACGGCCGTGCGCCCGACGGGTCGCCGATGCCGGTGGCCGCGCTCATCCGGCTGCTCGCGGTCCTCGGGGTGGACGCGCCCTCGGTGCGCTCCTCGGTGTCGCGGCTCAAGCGGCGCGGACTGCTGATGCCGGGCCGGACGGCCGACGGGGCCGCCGGGTACGCGCTCTCCGACGACGCCCGCAGGCTCCTGGACGACGGCGACCGCCGCATCTACGCCCGTACCGAGCCCAAGCTCGCCGAGGGCTGGGTCCTCGCCGTCTTCTCGGTCCCCGAGGCCGAGCGGCACAAGCGGCACCTGCTGCGCTCCCGGCTCGCCCGCCTCGGCTTCGGCACGGCGGCGCCCGGCGTCTGGATCGCACCCGCACGGCTGTACGAGGAGACCCGGAACGCCCTGGAACGACTGGAGCTCTCCCCGTACGTGGACCTCTTCCGGGGCGACCACCTGGGCTACGCGGCGACGGCCGGGGCGGTGGCCCGCTGGTGGGACCTGCCGGCGATCGCCGCGCTCCACGAGGAGTTCCTCGCCGCCCACGAGCCGGTGCTACGGGCCTGGCGGACGGCCCCGGCGACCCCCGAGGACGCCTACCGGGACTATCTGCTCGCCCTGGACTCCTGGCGGCGCCTGCCGTACGCGGACCCTGTGCTCCCGGCCGAGCTCCTGCCCGACGACTGGCCGGGCCGGCGCTCGGCGGAGGTCTTCGCCGCCCTGCACGAACTGCTGCGGGACCGGGGCGGGGAGTTCGTCCGCCCGTTCCTGTCCGGGTCCGGGGACTAGTCCCCGGACCGGGTCCGCACCGACAGGGCCCGGAGGAGGCAGGCGAGGCCCACCGTGCTGAGGACCGCGCGGACGATGTTCCACGCCACCCAGGGGCCCTCGAAGGCGGCGCGGGCGGCCGAGAAATCCTTGGCGGCCGCGAGGGCGTCGTTGAGGGGCACGTTCACCGCCGAGGTGACCAGGAAGACGGCCACCGAGAGGGCGAGCGCGGCGAACATCCAGGCCCGCGCCCGGGTGGCGCGGTACTGCCAGGCCGCCACCGCCGTGAGGATCGTCGCCCCGAAGAACACGCTGAAGAACAGCGGGTTCTGGATCACGTCGTTGATGTTCCGCATCACCTCGACGTAGACCCGGTCGTCGCTGCGCGCCAGCGCCGGCATCACCGAGCAGACGTACGCGAACCACACCCCCGCGACCAGTCCGGTCGTCACCGTCGCCGCGCCGAGGACCGCCCCGGCACCCTTCCCACCCCGCTGCTGTGTCATGTCCCCATTCAAGTGCAGGGGCGGTGTCGCGGACCATGCTTGTGCGTCGCCCCCGCATACGCGGGCGTCCACGGGCCCCGGGGCGCCCTCAGCCCCTGCGGCCGGTCGGGGGTGGCCGGTTGCCCGCGCGGTACGGCGCCGGCCAGGGTGCGGCGGGGCCCTCGTAGCCCTGTTCGGCGGCCGCGTGCAGGGTCCAGTGGGGGTCGTAGAGGTGCGGGCGGGCCAGGGCGCACAGGTCCGCGCGGCCCGCCAGGAGCAGGGAGTTGACGTCGTCCCACGAGGAGATCGCGCCGACGGCGACGACGGGGACCCCGGCCTCGTTGCGAATCCGGTCGGCGTACGGGGTCTGGTAGGAGCGGCCGTAGGCGGGGGTCTCGTCGGGAACGACCTGGCCGGTGGAGACGTCGATCGCGTCGGCTCCGTGGTCCGCGAAGGCCCGGGCGATCGCGACGGCGTCCTCGTCGCTCGTACCGCCCTCGGCCCAGTCGGTGGCCGAGATGCGGACGGTCATGGGACGGTCCCGGGGCCACACCTCCCTTACCGCGTCGAAGACTTCGAGCGGGAAGCGCAGCCGGCCGTCGAGGTCTCCCCCGTACGCGTCGGTGCGGTGGTTGGTGAGCGGGGAGAGGAAGCCGGAGAGCAAGTAGCCGTGGGCACAGTGCAGTTCGAGCAGGTCGAAGCCGGAGCGGGCCGCGCGCCCGGCGGCGGCCGTGAACTCCTCGCGTACGGCGGTGAGTCCGGCACGGTCGAGGGCGCGGGGGGTCTGGTTGACGCCGGGCCGGTACGGGAGGGGCGAGGCGGCGACGAGGGGCCAGTTGCCCTCGGGCAGGGGCTGGTCGATGCCCTCCCACATGCGCCGGGTGGAGCCCTTGCGGCCGGAGTGGCCGAGCTGCACGCCGAGCGCGGTGCCGGGTGCCTGCGCGTGGACGAAGGCGGCGATACGGGCCCAGGCGGCGGCCTGTTCGTCGGTCCACAGGCCGGTGCAGCCGGGGGTGATGCGGCCCTCGGGGCTCACGCAGACCATCTCGGTCATCACGAGTCCGGGGCCGCCGAGGGCCCTGGACCCCAGGTGGACGAGGTGGAAGTCGCCGGGGACGCCGTCCTCGGCGACGTACATGTCCATGGGTGAGACGACGATCCGGTTGCGCAGGGTCAGTTCCCTGAGCCGGAACGGGGTGAACATGGGCGGAGTGCCGGGCGGGCAGCCGAAGTCGCGTTCGACGGTGGCGGTGAACGCCGGGTCGCGGAGCCGCAGGTTGGCATGGGTGACGCGGCGGCTTCGGGTGAGCAGGTCGAAGGCGAACCGGCGGGGCGGCCGGTCGACATGGCCCGCGAGCTCCTCGAACCACTGGAGGCTGGCGGTGGCCGCGCGCTGGGTGGACTCGACGACGGGGCGGCGCTCGGCCTCGTAGGCGGCGAGGGCTTCGTCGGGGGCGGGGTGGTCGCGGAGGCTGTGGGCCAGGGCCAGGGCGTCCTCGACGGCCAGTTTGGTGCCGGAGCCGATGGAGAAGTGCGCGGTGTGGGCGGCGTCGCCGATGAGCACGGTGTTGCCGTACGACCAGCGCTCGTTGACGACCGTGCGGAACGCGGTCCAGGCGGAGTGGTGGGAGCGCAGTTCCCGGCCGCCCAGCGCCTCGGCGAAGATCTTGGCGCAGCGGGCGGTGGATTCGGCCTCGTCGAGTTCGTCGAACCCGGCCGCCCGCCAGACCTCCTCGCGCATCTCGACGATGGCGGTGGAGGCGCCGGCCTCGTAGGGGTAGGCGTGCAGCTGCATCACGCCGTACTCGGTCTCGGCGGTCTCGAAGCGGAAGGCGTCGAAGGCGAAGTCCGCGGCGAGCCAGATGTAGCGGCAGCGGTGGATGGTGATCCGGGGGCGGAAGTGCCCTGCGTGGGCCTCGCGGGTGCGACTGTGGACGCCGTCGGCGGCGACGACCAGGTCGTGGCCGGCGGCGAGGACGTCGGCGGGCGGGGCCTCGGTGCGGAAGCGGAGCCGTACGCCCAGGTCGGTGCAGCGGGCGTGCAGGATCTCCAGGAGCCGGCGGCGGCCGAGGGCGGCGAAGCCGTGGCCGGTGGAGGTGGTGCGGTGGCCCCGGTGGACGACGTCGATGTCGTCCCAGCGGACGAGGTCGCGGCCCAGGACCTCGTAGACGACGGGGTCGGCGTCCCGGATGCCGCCGAGGGTCTCGTCGGAGAGGACGACGCCGAAGCCGAAGGTGTCGGAGGGCGCGTTCCGCTCGTAGACGGTGACCTCGCGGGCGGGGTCGAGGCGCTTGAGGAGGGCGGCGGCGTAGAGCCCGCCGGGACCGCCGCCGACCACGGCGACACGGGAGAGGGCTGGGCCGCTGCCTCGGCCGGTACCGACGCCCTGGCCGGCGCCGGGACTCTGGCCCGCGCCGACACCCTGGCCGGTGCCGACGGCCTGACCCGTGCCGACACCCCGGCCGGGGCCCGGCATCGTCAGCACCCCCGCCATTTCGGGGGCCGCTTCTCCGTGAAGGCGGCGTGGAACTCGGCGTAGTCCGCGCCGTTCATGAGGAGGGCCTGGGTGGCCGCGTCCAGTTCGATCGAGGCGGCGAGCGGCATGTCGAGCTCCGAGGTGAGCAGCGCCTTGGTCTGGGCGAGGGCCAGGGCCGGGCCGTCGGCGAGGCGGCGGGCCAGCTCGGCGGCCCGCTCCCCCGCACGGCCCTCCTCGGTGAGTTCGGAGAGCAGGCCGATGCGCTCGGCCTCGGGGGCCAGGACGGGCTCGCCCAGCATGAGGAGCCGGGTGGCGTGGCCGAGGCCGACGACCCGGGGCAGCAGATACGCCGCGCCCATGTCGCCGCCGGAGAGTCCGACCCGGGTGAAGAGGAACGCGAAGCGGGTGGTGGGGTCGGCGATCCGGAAGTCGGCGGCGAGCGCCAGGACGGCCCCGGCGCCCGCGGCGACGCCGTGGAGGGCGGCCACGACCGGAAAGGGGCACTCGCGTAGGGCCCGGACGACCTGGCCGGTCATCCGGTTGAAGTCGAGGAGCTGGGCGGTGTCGAGGGAGAGCGTGGCGCCGATGATCTCGTCGACGTCGCCGCCGGAGCAGAACCCGCGGCCCTCGCCGTCGAGGACGAGCGCGCGGACGGACCGCTCGCGGGAGAGCTCGGCGAGGAGGTCGCGCAGATCGGCGTAGGCGCCGAAGGTGAGGGCGTTGAGTTTCGCGGGGCGGGCCAGCGTGACGGTGGCGACGCCCCGGTCGATGTCGAGGCGCAGGTGCTGCCAGCGTGGCGTGCGGGGCGTGGAGCCGGTAAAGGGGCTCATCCGGAACGGCCTCCTTCCTCCATTTGGAGGGTATCACTCAGTTGTGACCATCGTCACGACTCCGCGATAAAGGAGGTGTGGGGGTGGACTGCCCAAGGCCCCCGGCAGTCGGTGACCGAGGTCCCTACCCCTCAGGTAGGGGTGCCTCTGGAGAAATAATTTGCACCTCGTAAGGTTGAAACCAGGACGTCTCGGGATGCCTCCACCCCACTCGCCCACCCCCACTCGGTGAAGGGAGCCTGCCCCATGCCCGATGCCACCGGACCCGCAGCGAACGGACCGCCCGCCGCCGCCTGGCGGGTCCAGCTGCCTCACACGACCGCCGCGGTGCCGATCGCCCGCGCCCTCATCCGTACCGCCCTCACCGACCTCGACCTCGCCCCCGAGGCCGCCGACCGCCCCGACAGCGACACGGCGGAACTACTCACCGCCGAGCTGGTCGCCAACGCCGTCGAGCACACCGCGGGCCGCGGCCCCATCGAGCTGGTCGTCGAACTGCTCGCCACGCCCGGCGGCTGCCAGATCGAGGTCCACGACTCCGAGCCCGCCCGCCCCGGTGAGCTCGTCTGCCCCGACCCGGGGACCGAGGTCGACCCCTGGCAGGAGCACGGCCGGGGCCTGCTCCTCATCCGGGCGCTCAGCAGCGACTGCGGGCACCGCCCCACCGCGCACGGCAAGGCGGTCTGGTTCACGCTCCCGGGGATACCGGCGCAGCGGACTCGGCCCTAGGGGGTGTCCGGAAAGTCATGGGAGCCAGAGCCGTAGGCAGGCGAGGGTGACCATGGCCTGGAAGTGGGCGGCGCGTTTGTCGTAGCGGGTGGCCAGGGCCCGGTTCTGCTTGAGCAAGCTGAAGCAGCGCTCGACCACGTTGCGCCGCCGGTAGGCGGCCTTGTCGAGGCGACAAAGGCTTTCGCCGCGGCGGATGCGTCCGTTGATCTGGTCGATCCGCTCCGGGATCGTGCAGGCGATCCCGCGCCTGCGCAGGTAGGCGCGGATCTTGCGGGCCGAGTAACCCTTGTCGGCGACGACGCGTCCGGGCCGGGTCCGGGGCCGTCCCGGCCCCGGCCGGGCGACCTTGATCCGGTCCATGACCGGCTCGAACTGCGTGCAGTCGTTCACATTCCCACCGGTCAGCGTGAACGCCAGCGGCCGGCCCTGTCCGTCGCAGGCCAGGTGGATTTTGCTGGTCAGCCCGCCGCGTGACCGGCCGAGGGCTTCCCCTTCCCAGGGCCCCCTTTTCGGGCGCCGGCCGCGTGCTGGTGGGCTCGCACCGTCGTGGAGTCGACGCAGACGATCGTCCAGTCGACCTGACCGACGGCGTCGGAGTGCTGCTGGACGTGGGCCAGGAGGCGGTCCCAGGTGCCGTCGGCCGACCAGTGCCGGAAGCGTTCGTAGACCGTCTTCCACGGGCCGTAACGCTCGGGCAGGTCCCGCCAGGCGGCCCCGGTGGACAACTTCCACAGGATCCCGTTCACCACCTGGCGCCGGTCCCGCACCGGCCGGCCCATCCGGCCCGGCGCCAGCAAAGGAGCGATCAACGCCCACGACTCATCCGTCAGTTCATGTCGACGCACCACGAACAGAGCAACGAGCGATCGACTTTACGGACACGGCCTAGGCCATCGTGGCGACCAGGACCGCCTTGATCGTGTGCATCCGGTTCTCCGCCTCGTCGAAGACGACCGAGTGCGCCGACTCGAAGACCTCGTCGGAGACCTCCAGCTCGGTCAGGCCGTGCCGGGCGTGGATGTCCCGCCCGACGGCCGTACCCAGGTCGTGGAAGGCCGGCAGGCAGTGCAGGAACTTGACGTCGGCGTTCCCGGTGGCGCGCAGCACGTCCATGGTCACGGAGTACGGGGCGAGGGCGGCGATCCGCTCGTCCCAGACCTCCTTGGGCTCCCCCATGGAGACCCAGACGTCGGTGGCCACGAAGTCGGCGCCCCGGACCCCCTCCGCCACGTCCTCGACGAGGGTGACGGTGGCGCCGCTGGTCTCGGCGAGCTCGCGGGCGGCGGCGACGACGTCCTCGGCCGGCCAGTACGCCCGCGGAGCGACGATCCGTACGTCCATGCCGAGGAGGGCGCCGGTGACCAGGTAGGAGTTGCCCATGTTGAAGCGGGCGTCGCCGAGGTAGGCGAAGGTGATCGCGTCGAGCGGCTTGTCCGTGTGCTCGGTCATGGTGAGGACGTCGGCGAGCATCTGGGTGGGGTGCCAGTCGTCGGTGAGCCCGTTGAAGACGGGGACGCCCGCGAAGGCGGCGAGCTCCTCGACCACGGTCTGGCCGTCGCCCCGGTACTCGATGCCGTCGAACATCCGGCCGAGGACGCGGGCGGTGTCCTTGACCGACTCCTTGTGGCCCATCTGGGAGCCGGAAGGGTCCAGGTAGGTGGTGGAGGCGCCCTGGTCGGCGGCGGCGACCTCGAAGGCGCAGCGGGTGCGGGTCGAGGTCTTCTCGAAGATGAGCGCGATGTTCCTGCCACGCAGCCGCTGAACCTCGGCGCCGGCCTTCTTGGCCGCCTTGAGCTCGGCGGCGAGCTCGATCAGGCCGCGGAACTCCTCGGCGGTGAAGTCCAGCTCCTTGAGGAAGTGGCGGCCGATGAGGTCTGTGGCCATGGGACGCGCTCCTGTGGGTACGTGTCGAGGGGACGGCGATCGGGGGGATCGGCGATCGGGGACCCTGGAAGTCTATACGCACTTCAACATTTATATACAGCCCCCTCCGCGTCCCGGCCGACACCGCCAGACCGGCGGGCCTGCGCAGCGAGCCCAGGGTCGCGTCGCGAGGCTCAGGCCGCGTCCCGCTCCACCGGGCAGCTCATACAGCGCGGGCCGCCCCTCCCCCGGCCCAGCTCGCTGCCCGGGATCTCGATCACCTCGATGCCCTGCTTGCGCAGATGGGTGTTGGTGGTGACGTTCCGCTCGTACGCGACGACCACCCCCGGCTCCACGGCGAGCACGTTGCACCCGTCGTCCCACTGCTCGCGCTCGGCCGCGTGCACGTCCTGCGTCGCCGTGAGGACCCGGATGTCCTGCAGCCCGAGCGCCGCGGCGATCGCGCTGTGCATCTGCTCCGGCGGATGGTCGGTCACCCGCAGGGACTGGCCCGCGTCCCCCGGCTCGATCGTGTACGAACGGAGCATCCCGAGCCCCGCGTACTGCGTGAACGTGTCCTGGTCGACCATCGTCATCACCGTGTCCAGGTGCATGAACGCCCGCCGCTTCGGCATGTCGAGCGCGATGATCGTGCGCGCCGAACCCGCCGCGAACATGCCCCGGGCCAGCATCTCCACCGCCTGCGGAGTCGTCCGCTCGCTCATCCCGATGAGCACGGCGCCGTTGCCGATGACGAGGACGTCCCCGCCCTCGATCGTCGACGGGTAGTCGGTCTGCCCCTCCGACCAATGGTGGAAGGCGCCCGCCTCGGCGCCGGTGAAGAGGGGGTGGTGCTTGTAGATCGCCTCGAAGTGGACGGTCTCGCGCTGCCGGGCGGGCCAGCGCATCGCGTTGATCGAGACGCCGTCGTAGATCCAGGCCGAGGTGTCCCGGGTGAACAGATGGTTCGGCAGCGGACCGAGGACGAAGTCGTCCAGGTCCATGGCGTGGAAACGGACCGAGGTCGGCTCCCGGTGCGCCGCCAGGAACTCCCGCTTCGTCATCCCGCCGACCAGCGCCTCGGCCAGCGCGCCGGCGTCCAGCGAGTCGAACGCGGCCCGGAGGTGGTCGGCCGCGAGCGGCCCGTACTCCTTCTCGTCGAAGACCCGGTCGAGCACGAGCGCGCGGGCCGTCGGCACCTCCAGGGACTCGCTCAGCAGGTCCCCGAAGAGATGCACCTCCACGCCCCGGTCGCGCAGCACGTCCGCGAAGCCGTCGTGCTCCTGCCGGGCCCGGCGCACCCAGAGCACGTCGTCGAAGAGCAGGGCGTCCTTGTTGGACGGGGTGAGCCGCTTCAGCTCCAGATCGGGCCGGTGCAGGATGACGCGGCGCAGCCGCCCGGTCTCGGAATCGACATGGAATCCCATGCGTCCATCCTGACGGAGCCGGGCGGCCGCGGCCTGCGTTTCGGGACAGGCAGGGGCGGGGCGCGCCGGGCGGCCGCCCCCCGTCATCCCTGTCAGGTGAACCACCCCCGTACGGCGATCAGGAGGATCGCGACCACCAGGACTCCGATCAGCACTCCGGCGCCCCCCAGGAAGCGGCGGGTGTAGGCGTTGCCGGGATCGTCCGGGTGCCCACCGGCGGTTCCGGGGGCGGGCGCTCCCGGGCGCGGCGCCGTGCGGGGCACCCCGTACGCCTCCTTGAGGAGGGTGAGCCAGACCGCCTCCGGCAGGCCCGGCCGCTCGCCGTCGACGATCAGCCAGAAGGTCTCGCGGGCGGACGGCGCCGGGCCCGTACGGAGCCGGGCGAGCAGCTCCGCGAGCGTGCCGACCGGGGCGTCGCCGCGCGCGAGGAGCGGGCGGACCGCCCAGCGGTACAGCTCGGCGGCGTTGGCCGCACGCTGCTCCTCCGGCGGGTCGGAGGTGTCGGCCTCGGCGCCCGGCGGCGCGACGGCCCAGAACTCCCTGCCGATGGCCACCTCGCACAGTTCCCGGCGCAGCGAGTGCTCCCAGGACGGCAGGCGCCGTGCGGTCTCGCGGAGGAGGAGGGTGAGGAAGAGGTACGCCTGTGGGCGGCGCAGCGCGGCGAGCAGCTCGCGGTCGCCGCCCCCCGCTACGAGTCGGCGTACCTCTTCCACGGTGTCGGCGGCGGCCAGCTTGTGCACGAGGCCGGTCTCGACCTCCCGCTCCCGCCCACGGCCCCGCACCTTGGCCCAGGGCCGCCCTCGGACGACGGCGGGCCCGGTCCACACGGACTCGGCCAGGGGGAGGACGGGGCGGGGGTACGGGTCGGCTCCCGGTCCCTGGGGCGGACGGTGGTGCGACGGCGCCTGGGCCGCCGGGCGGCCGGGGCCCTCGGGGAGCTGCGGCTCGGGACGGCTCCCCGGGTCGTCGTCCCCCGGCGACGCCGACCGGCCGTCGCCGGACTCGGAGGGACGCTTCGAGAGGTCGGCGCGGTGCGGAGCGTCCGAGGGGTGGCGGTGGTCCCCGTAGGCCTCCCGGTCGTCCGAAAGGCCTGGAGCCGGGGGCTCGTGATGTGGGGCCCGGGAAGGGCGGGACCGCGGGTCCGCGAGTTCCGGTGAACGCGGCCGGTGGTCGTACGGGTCGGACTGCGGGGCCGACGGCCGCCGGCTCTCCTCTCGGGGCTTCTCCGGTGGATCCTCGCGGAACCAGACGTCCGGGCGGTCCGACGGGCCCGGGCGGTCGAAGGCCCGGAGCTCTCCCGGGGCGGGTCCCGCCGGGGCAGCAGGTGCTTCGCCGTCCCGGGGGGTTCCGCCACGACCGGCCGGGGGCCCGGTCTCCGGCGGTGGGCTGTCCTCGGCTGCGCGGCCGCCCGAGGCCCACGCCCACAGCTTTCCCGCGGTGCTCTGGGGCGGGTCGCCGGCCGGAGGCTGCGGGCTCGGGGGTTGCGGGGGCGGGGGCTCGGGACGGGGCCGGGGGGTGGGGCCGTCCGTCGGGCCGCCGGTGCGGCGGCGGTCGAGGACGTCCAGCGCGCGCGTGGCCCTCTCCAAGAGGGAAGTGCGACGCGCGGCGGACGCCGACGAGGCCTCGTGGAGGGCTCTGCCGATCGCGTCCAGGCCATCGCCGCCCTCCTCTATCCCCCGCAGGTGGTGCCGGACGAGCCGGGCCGCGACCTGTTCCGCCGGGTCGCCGCTCCGTTCGCGCGGGTCGATGCGGCGACGCCCGGTGTTGCCGCTCGCCGCGCCGGACCAGCGGCCGACGAACACGAAGCGGAGCGTGGCGAGTTCGACGGTGTCGTGGGTGGCGAAGGTCCACCGGCGGCTGGTGAGCTCGCCGAACATGCTGTGCAGCCCCCAGAGCACGGGGGTCGCGGTGTCGCCCCGTTCGTCCAGGACGGTGAAGCGTTCCTCCGGGTGGCGCAGAAACTCCGCGACGGTCCCGGTGAGTTCCTCGGACGCGTACTCCAGCGCGCCGTCGAGTTCGCCCTGCCCCCGGCCGGTCGCGGGGACGAGGACATCCTCCGAGATCACCGGCAGCGGCCCGCGCACCCGGGTGGCGTTCACGTCCGCACCCTTCCAGTTCCAGGCGTGGAGCCCGAGACAGACGGCGGGTTGGAGGAGTTCGGTCGAGCCGACGAGGGCGTGGCAGAACACGGAGGTCCCGCCGCCGGCGTCCGTGAAGGGGCTACGGCGGACCAGCATCACCGTCGAACGCCCCTCAAGCCGGACCAGGGCCGGCCGGGTCTCCTCGCCGCTCGCGCGCAGCACGGTCCCGAAGGTCCGGAAGAGGGCCTCGGCCTCGTCGCGGGGCCCGGACCAGGCCACCGGTCCGAAGCCGGTGCTGCCGGTGAGGTTCTCGCTGTCCCAGCGGAAGACGATCTGGTCGACCTCGTTCTCCGACCGTGTCATCGGACGATCCTCTCCCTGGGTCCCGCGGGTTCCGCCCCGGGCAGCAGCCCGCACATGGCGAAGAGCGACAGCAGTGGTGCGAGGACCCGGCGCGGCCGGGCCCCGTGCGGAAATCGGTCGCCGCGTGCCTGTCCGCCGGTCGCGGCGACGAAGTGCAGGGAGCAGTCGGCGCAGTCGTCGAACGGCTTGAGCCAGGCAGGGCTGGCCGAGTGGGCGAGGAAGGCGTACGCGTCCCGGCTCTCGGCCCGTAGCGCGGCGGGGTCGTGGCGGGCGGGCAGGGCCCGGCCGAGCCAGCGGTCGACGACCGGTTCGAAGCGCACCAGGTCGCTCTTGTTGACGGCGAGCGCGGCCGGGGCCGCGACGAGTCCGCCGCGCTGCCGGGGGATCCGGTTGAGCACCGCGGCGAAGGCCTCGTCGCCGAGGTCGCGCCGCCGCAGTCCGCTCTCTTCCCGCACCGGGTCGAGGGCGCGGAGCCGGAGCGCGCGCAGCGGGTCGAGGACGAAGATGAAGGCGTCGACGCCCATGAGGAAGCGGCCGACCTCGCTGTCCTGGGCGAGGTCCTCGCCCGCGAGGTCGAAGAAGACGACGGGCCGGGGTGTGGCGCCGCCCGCCGAGACGAGCAGTCCGTCGGCGAACCGGGCGAAGGTCTGCTGTCCGGTGCGGCCCAACTGCCTTCCCTGCTGCAGGCTTTGGACGCGTTCACGCAGATAGGTGCGGTGCGCCTCGGGGTTGAGCGGCAGGCATTTCAGTCCGTACGGTTCGAGGCCGCCGAGCTCGACCTCGCCGAGCATCGCGGCGAGCAGGTGGGTCTTGCCGACGGAGGAGCTGCCGACGAGGGCGATGGAGAGCGGATCCCCGTTCCTGAGGTAGGGCACGGGGAGTTCGTGCCCCTCCTCACCGTCCACCGTGTGCGGGCACAGGTGGTACGCCTTGCGCAGGGCGTCCGCCTTGTAGTCGGGCCGACGTTCGGTGGTGAGGTCCAGCGGGATGCGGTTGCCCTTGGCGTCGATGGTGACGAGCAGCCGTTCGTCGTACTCGACGGGGAGCAGACAGTGCGGGCACATCCGGCCCCGCGACGGCGGCGCCGGAGCCGGTTCGGAGGGCGGCGCGGGCGGACCGGGGCGGGCGGCCCCCTCGCGGTTGCCGAAGACCCGCTCGCGCCAGGTGGGACGGGAGGGAGCCGAGGCGGGGAAGGGGGGCTCCGCAGCCTCCGTCCCGGCCCGCCCGACGCCGGCCGGGCCTCCCCCGGACAGTGCGGCCTTCCGGGCGATCTGGATGTCGTACTCGGCCCGCCACCGGTCGAGCTGATCGGCTTCGACGGCGACGGGGTCCGGCACGTTGAGGAGCCTCAACAGCTCGGTCGCGTCCGGCCGTTCCGCCGCCCGCGGGGAGAAGAGACCGCTGTGCTGGAGGGCGGCGAGGCGCCGGTAGTCGGCGAGATCCGCGGGAGGCCCGTCGCCGCGGTCGGGACGGCCGGAGAGCAGGTAGTAGGCGAGTTCGGCGACGGACCACAGGTCGTCGCGCGGTTCGGCGGCGCCGCGCCCCGCGCGCTGTTCGGGCGAGGACCAGGGAGCCGTACCGAAGGATTCGCGCGCCTCCCCGGTGCGCAGCGCCGCGTACGGTTCACAGAGCCGGATCCGGGTGCCGTCCCACCGTACGGTCTCGGGCGTGATCGCCCGGTGGACGAGATCGAGTTCACCGAGGAGACGTACGGCCATGGCGAGTTGGCCGGTGATCCGCTCCTGGTCCTCGGCTCCGAGGCGCCCCGACCAGTCGGAGAGCGGGCGCCCGGTCGGCGGCCGGTAGACCACGAAGGGCTCGGCGGCGGTCAGGTCGAAGCCGACGATCCTGGTGAGCACGGAACCGAACTTCTCGGCGCCGTAACGCCGTTCGAGGGCGACGGCCGCCGCCACCTCCCGCTCCAGGAGTCCGTACGCCCGGGGGTCGCCCTGCCCGGACGAGGCCAGCCGGTACTGCACGACCGGAACGGACCCCGTCCCCAGGTAGGCCCGGCGGGCGAGGAATCCGGGGCGGCCGGGGGGCGTGCGGTCGTCGCCGTACCGCACGACGAAGCGGCACGGCGCCTCCCGGGGGTTGAGGAACTCCAGTTCCTGGTAGTACGGATGCGGCGGCGGGCTCGATTCGGCCAGGTGGTCGGGGTGGTCCGGCCCGATGGGGTGGTTCGGGTCGGCGGGACGGCCCGGTCGGTTCGGGCCGGCCTCGTGGCTCCGGTCCGTTCGGCCCCGGTCGTCCGGTTGGTTCGGGTCGCTCTGATCGTTCGGATGGTTCGGGTCGGTCACGGTTCTCCCGCCTCCTCGGCGCGGACGGTGTGCACGACGTCCGCGCGCAGTGGTACGAGGCGGAGGATTCCGGCGTGGCGTCCCGCACCGGTCCACACGACGTCCTCGGCGGTGCCCCGCCAGACGTCGTCCCCGGCGGCCCCGCGCCGCATCGCCTCGGGCACGAAGCGGACCTGTCGGGCGGCGATCGGGTCATGGGAGAGCAGCCGCAGGTGTTCCGGGCCGCAGAGCGCGACCGTACGGCCGGGGTCGTCGTCGGCCAGAAGCAGCCGGGCCACGGCGTCGGGGGCGACCCCGGTGAGCCGGGCGGCGTCGGGCCGGTCGGTGCGATCGGTGAGGGCGACCAGACCGGAGAGCGCGTCCGGCTCGCGGAGCCCCTCGGTACGGGGCGGCGGAGAGGCGGCCACATCGCGCTCCAGCCGGAGGCGGGTGTCGTCCAGGAGCTCCACGATCCGCTGTTCGTGGACCCCTGGCGCCATGGCTCCGGGGTCGCGTTCGACGCCCGCCCAGCACCGGTCGAGGATCAGGAGGGTGCCGGCCACCAGGTCGCCGACGAGGGTGTCGACGAGGAGGGGGCCGCCGTCGCCGTACCGCCGCTCCAGCCACGCGGGCGCGGGAACGGGTCCGGACACGGCCGACACCCCGCCGAAGGAGACGGCGGGGTCCCGCTCGAACGGGCCGGACCGGCCGGACGCGTACGGGGATCCGGAAGGGGGCGGAGTGGGTTGCCGTCCGGGAGGCGCGGGTTCCTCGTCCATGTCCGGCCAGAGGTCGTCCTCACCCTCCCACTCGTCCCAACTCCAGGACGGTGCGGCGCCGTCCTGGTCCGGCGGTACGGCGGACTCCGTCCGGAACCTCTCCTCCGGCGGCCCGTCCGGCGGCAGGGACGAAGTCCTCTGCCCGTGCGCCTCGGCCGTGTCCGCGAGGCCGCGGAGCAGCCGGGCCACCGCGCCCGCGCCGGCCGAGCAGTGGTGCCGCACCTCGGCGAAGAGCCAGTCGTGCACGGCGGTCGTGACCACCAGGTTCTGGACCTCGCGCAGGATCCGCCAGGCCTCCTCCGGGTCCGCCCGCGCCCACCAGTCGTCCACGGCCCGGCTCCAGTCGCGCAGCGCGAGGAGGACGATCGCCATCAGGGACACCGTGAGCGCGACGGCCCCCGCCCACAGCGGAAGGCCGAGGAACTGGCCGAGGCCCGCCCCGACGAGACCGCCGAGCACACCCCCGAAGAGCCGGGGCGCCGCACCCGTGGCACCGCCGCCGTCGATCCGCCCGTCCGGTGAACGGTTGGGCCGACGCCTGAGCATCAGATGGGCGAGCCCGGTGGCGAGCACTCCGGCGGCCGGGCCGAGGACCCAGCCGAGCACCGGCCAGACCCCGGCGAGCAGCGCCAGGGCCCCGGTCACCGCGAAGGCGACCGGGCGCGAACCGCCCGCCGTGAACGGGTACCGGCCGCCGAGCCGCCGCAGCCGCTCCGGCCCGCAGATCGCGTCGAGCCGGGCGAGCCGGGCGGCGCTGCCCACGGGCGCGGTGCGCGCGGAGAGCGCCGCGAGCCGGGCCGCCACCGAGCGCAACGGCAGGCCCTTGCCGATCAGTTCGTGGGTGTGGTCGCGCAGGGCCGGGACGATCCCGGTGCGCGAGATCTCCCTCGGCATCTCCGGCAGTTCGATGCCACGGTCCCGGAGCACCCCCCGGTGCTCGACCGTCAGCCGGCTGCCGCCCGCGGCGGCGAAGGCGTCCGCGACGGTGGCGCGGAACCGCTCCAGTTCCCCCGTCACCCGCTCGATGTCACCCGGCAGATCGACCGTGCGGCCGACCCCGGTGAGAAGCCCCGCCGCGCCCCGGATCCGCTGGTAGCCGTCGACGGCGTCCCCGACGGCCTCTTCGCAGGCGGCGAGCCGGAGCCCCGCCCTGCCCTGGGCCGGCAGCCAGCGGTGGTCGGAGAGGGAACGCGGAACGCCCTCGTCGAGCAGCAGCGCGAGCGCCCCCGGCACCTGCTCGGCGGAGACGGTCCCGGCCGGGACGTCCGGGCCGGTGAGCCCCTCCACCGACTGCCGCCAGGCGCGCGCCCGCGCCTCGTCGGTGAGGTCGTGCTCCAGGACGCGCACGGCGGGCACGGCGACGCCGTGCACCACCTCGCCGAGCGCGCGCAGCACCGCGTCGAAGACCTCGGGGGTGGACAGGACGTCGACGAGCGGACGCAGGACGGCCTCGCCCGGGACACCGTCCTCCGCCGTGTCGAACACCCACAGGACCCCGGCGGCGGGCGGCCGGAGGGTGAGGGTGCGGCTCAGTGTCCGCTCGCCCCGGACGCCGACCGCCAGGCAGACGATGTGGGCGGGCCCGTAGGAGGAGAGCCGCTCGTAGAGCAACTGGTGGGCGACGAGCCGGTCGGCCTCGTCGAGGACGAGGAAGCGCCGCTCACCGCCGGGCTGCGGGGCGTCCAGGGCTGCGCGGACGACGGCGTCGAGGTCGTACGCCCCCGCCGTCCGCAGGTCGAGGCAGACGGCGTGGCCGGGCAGTGGCCGTTCGGGCAGGACACGCGCGCTCACTCCGCCTCCCCGGCCCGGTCGCGGTAGTAGGACCCGTCGTCGTCATAGGGTCCGAAGTCGGGCTCGGGTTCCTGCTCCCAGTCCTCCTCGAAGGCGGAGGACCCGGCCTGCTGGGGCGACCCCGCGGCGGGACCGGCGGCGGGACCGGGACCGGGGCCGGGGGCGTCTCCGTTCCCGTAGGCGGTACGGGGATCGGGCACGGTGCCGTTCCCGTACGCGGGCCGGGCGCCGTTCTCGCTCCCGGGGGCGGGGCGGTTCTCCCACTCGGGGCGTGCACCGTTCTCACTCCCCGGACCGGGGCGGTTCTCCCACTCGGGGCGAACCCCGTTCTCGCTCACGGGGCCGGGGCCGTACTCGTACCCCTCACGCCTGTGCGCTCCCTGTGGACCGAAGTCCTGCGCGGGCCGGTGGCCGTGGCTCGGTCCCTGCCCGTAACCGTGGCCCTGGACCTGGCCCTGCCCGTGGCCCTGACGCTGCCCCGGCGGCTTCACCTGTCCCGGCCCCTGCTGACCCTGGCCCTGCCCCTGCGTCACCCCGGCGCGCGAGGCGTGCCGTTCGTACAGGGCACGCAGGCTCGCCCGGGTCGCACGGGCCGCCCTCGGGAAGCGCATGTCGAGGGCGCCGGGGAAGGTGACTTCCCAGAAGTGGCGGATCGGGGCCAGCCATTCGGTGTCGGTTTCGCCGTACTCGCCGTATTCGGCGACGAGTCGGTCGATCAGGCCGAGCTGGCGCGGCGCGACCTGCTCCACGAAGTGGGTGAAGAGCGGTGACGGCGGCACCGGGACCTGCGCGAGCCCCTTGGGCAGGGCCTGCATGAGGCGTTCGCAGAACTGCTCGATGATCTGCCCCTCGTCGAGCAGCGCCCACCGCTCGTACGCGCGCAGCAGCCCCGCCCAGCTGGTGAGCGAGCCGTCGAAGTCCTCCAGGCGCAGGGTCATGGTCGCGGACTCGCCGTCCTGGAGCCGGATGCGGACGCGGTGGGGCGAGCCGGCCGGGCCCTCGGTGTCGATGTGCCCGTTCCACATGGCGCAGAGAAGCCGGTGCAGGATGCGCTGCCGGTCGTGTTCGGTGGAGACCAGCCAGTCGTCCTGGTAGCCGAGGCGCTGGCGCCAGTGCAGGAAGTCGTCCTCGCCGGCCGAGTCGCGGGCCTCGGACCAGAGGCTGAGGATGTTGCGGACCTCGGAGATGTCGGTGAGGTTCATGCCGCTGCGGAAGAAGACGACGGTGATGGCGTCGGTGTCGCCGGCCCGGCTCTCCGGGGTGACCCGGCCGGGCAGGTTGAGTGCCTGCTCCAGGTAGTCGCGGGCCCGGCCGTCGGACTCGCTCGCCGGATGCACGATGAGGATCTTGAGGGGGCCGCTGCCGTCCGGGACGAAGCCCACCGGGATGAGGCCGGCGAGACGCGAACGGAACTGGTCGAGCCAGCGCGGGTCGATCTTCGCCTCGGCGGTCTCGTCGCCCGCGGCGGCCCGGAGCAGCAGTTCCATGGAGGGCAGCAGGGGGCGGGCGAAGGCGTCCTCGTTGGCCTCGCCGAAGAGCCGCTTGACCCGCCGTTCGACGACCTGCTTGATCTCCTTCACCGCCGCGCCGGGCTGTCGGCGGACCGCGTCGAGGGCCCGCCGCCAGTCGTCGGGGCCGACGAGCCGGCCGAGCAGGGTCGCGGCGTCGGCGGCCTCGGGCAGGCCCTCGCTCTGGGCGAGCCGGTCGATGACGTCGTCGTAGAAGGCGCGCAGGGTGTTCTGCGGGGGCAGGAGGTAGGCGATGCCGGCGCGGTCGTCGCGGTAGAGGCCGCGACGGCTGTCGGCGAAGGCCTTGGGCTCGTCCTGCTCGTGGGCGCGGAGCGCCTTGGTGAGTTCGGCGACCTCGGAGCCGGCCTTGTGCAGGGCGGGCCGCCACTGGGATTCACCGGCCTGCCAGCCGTGGTGCCAGAGGGTCCGGGCCCGCCACTGGTACCAGGCCTGCTGGGCGGCGAGCGCGTCCTGGACGTCGGGGTCGTTCCACCGGGCCGGTACGACCCCGCCGACCGCGCCCTTGATCGGGGGGATGCCGGGGGCGGCGGTGTGGACGTTCGGCGGTCGTTCGGGTTCGTTGCGCCGGTTGTCGATCATGCCGGTGAAGCCTTCCCTCGCCACCCGGTCGGGGTGACCGGGCAGGCCCGTCAGGATGACTTCGACCTGGAACGGATCCATGGAGCCGAGGAGTTCGCGGACCCCGGTGCTCGGCCTGAAGTCCTCGGTGAGGCGCGGGATCTCCCGGGCGAGACCGGCGTCGAGGCGGCGCAGGGCCTCCTCCATGTCCCCGAGCCGGTTGCGCAGTTCCTGGGTGATCCTCGACTTCCCCCGGGGGATCTGCTCGGGCAGGGGGACGTCCGGGGCGTCCCGGGTCCAGAGGCGACCGATGGCGGAGCGGTTGAACAGCTCCCTGACGTGGTCCTGTCCCTCCCGGTCGGGCCGCCTGGCGCGCTCGGTCATGCCGCGCACGGCCTGGGCGAGCAGCCGTGCGGCGACGATCTCGGCGAGGTCGTCGACGGGCACGGTGAGGGACGCGGCGAGGCTGGTGGACATGCCGCGGTAGCCGATGCCGGTACGGGCCGGGGTGGAGCGTTCCACGCTCTTGTTGATGAAGCTGGCGGCGAAGGACTGGTAGTCGTCCTCGGCGCGGGTCGCCGAGCCGGTGTCCTGGCCGAGGTCGGTGCCGATCAGCGACATCACCATGGCGGCGATGGAGCGCCGCAGGTCCTCGCCGTTGATGACGGAGGGCTTGGAGAAGAGGAAGGCGGTCTGCATGGTGGCGGGCCGCAGCGCGACGACGCCGTCGCCGGGGTACGTGACGCTGAGTCGCCCGCGGTCCTCGACGTCGCCGACCTGGTCGAGGGCGTCGGGCACGTTCTGGTCGTCGACGAGCCGCGAGAGGTCCACGAGGGCGCGAGCGGAGTTGAGTTCGGCCTCGCGTCCGCCGCCGCCCTCGGGCGGGAAGGCGGAGGGCATGACGACGAGCGGGTAGATCTTCACCCCGGGCACCCCGGCGTTGCGGAACTCGTGCCCGATGAGATGGATGAAGTCGTAGAAGATGCCCGCCCCGGTGCCGCCGGCGACGGAGAAGGCGACGAACACGTCGCAGCCCCGGATCCGGCCGCCACCTACCCTCCGCAGGTCGCCCGCCGACTGGCCGATGGCCCCGATCGCCTCACGGAGCTGGCGCAGGACGGGTTCGAGCCCGGAGCGGAGGGTCGCGAAGAGCGCGGAACGCCCGACGGTCGGCAGCTGCCCGGCGCCGCTGTTCAGCGGGGCGACGCGTGGCTGGCGGGCCTGTGGCGGCAGCCACAGCCGGGTCTCCACGGGGACGGTGACGCGCAGCATGCGCGTCACCTCGGGCGAGGAGTCGAAGTCGGTGGGCAGCAGGTCGCGGACGATCCGGGAGGTTCGGGCGAAGGCGGCGCCCTCGGCTCCCTTCGCCTTGAACTGCGGGTAGCTGAGCAGCTCGGCCTCGCTGAAGTCGGCGTAGACGAACTGGAGACAGTCGGGCAGCTGGAAGGGCAGGCGGCGGCCGCCGTCGATCAGGTCGGTGCCGTCGGGTCCGCACAGGTCCCGGCGCAGACTGCGTTCGAGCTCGGTACCGATCTTGCCGCCGGTGCCGCCGAGGCCGACGAAGAGCATGGGCTGGTAGATCTTCATGTCGTTCTCCTCGGTGACCCGTTCAGAAGTTGCCGTCGTATTGGCTCGCGTCTCCGGACGAGCCCTCCGTGCCCGCTCCGGAGAAGGAACCGGAAGCCGAGCCCGTATCGCCCGTGCCGCCGCCTCCCGGGCCGGGGCGGGGGCCGGTACGGCGGGGGCGACGGAGCCACGGCGTGCCCCGGCCGCGGGTCGGCGTCGGGCGGCCGCCCCGTACGACCAGCTCGTGGTCACCGAGCCCGACCGGCTCGCCGGTCCTCACGGGGACCTGCCCCGCGCCCCGGGAGCGCAGCTGCATCTCGCCGTTGCCGTTGCGGCGCAGCACATGGGCCGCGGAGGAGCCGCCGCCGGGCATCCGGCGGAGTGTGGGCGGCGTGCCGTACGGTTCGTCGACGGCGAAGGCGAAGACACCGCCCGGGCTCTGCCCCCGGCGGACGGTCAGCGAGTCGAGCGACCGTTCGCCCTGGCGGAGTTCGAGCGTGAAGCCGGTGAGGTCGCGGCTGCGGCGCCTGGCCATGAACCAGATGACGACGAAGATGCCGATGACGAGGGCGAGGGCGGCCCCGCCGGCCACGGCCTTCCACCAGCGCTCCCACCAGGTCGGCGGCTCCACCACCTGGACGTTCAGGAAGGCGCCACGCAGGGGGCGGTCGCTGTCCGCGGTGTCCACGACGGTGACCTGTCCGGCGAGCGCGCCGAAGGGCGTGTCCTTCCCGAGGGTGACGGTGAAGGGGATCCGGGTGCTGCTGTTCGGCGGGGCCGTGACGGTCGCCGGGGAGACGGCGAGCTCGGCGCCCGGGGTCTGGTTCGCCAAGGCGAGCCGCAGGGTGCGCGGCGCGGAGTCGTTGTTGGTGACGTCGAGGGTGCCGCGGACGGTGGCTCCGGGGTGCACGGTGGCCCCGTCGACGGTGACGGCCGCGGTCACCAACGGCGCGTTCTCGGCCAGACGGGTGCGCAGCGGGCGCCGGTCGGAGGTGATCCCGGGCGCCTCCATCCGGGTGACGATCTCCAGGTAGCCGGTGGCGCTCGCGGGGATGGTGAGCGTGCCGGTGAACCGGACGTCGCCGGCCTTGGCGTCGGGGGCCTTCCCGTCGTCGGTGAGCTTGAAGCTGACGGGCCGGAAGCCGTCCCCGCTCAGGTCGGCCGCGACCGAGAGACCGGCGAGCTGACGCGGGTCGGTGATGACGACCCCCCGCCGGGTCTGCATCTGCACCTCGACCTTCACCTGCTCCCCCGCGCGCGGGGACGCCGGGTCGAGGACGACGGCGGACTGCAGCCGGCCCTGCCAGATCGCCCGGACGGCGACCTCACGGTCGCGGTGGCCCTCCGGCGCCTCGATGTGCACCCGCCAGGCACCGGGCAGCGGGTTCTTCACCCGCAGCGCCTCGACCGGGCCGTTCTGTCCGCTCACCTCGAAGGTGGAGCCGTCGAACTCGCCCCGGAGGGGCACCTTGCGGCCCGCCGGGTCGAAGTAGGTGACCTGCACCTTCGGGTCGTGCTTGGCGACCGTGAGGGAGCCGTCGGTGGCGATGGGCGGGATGGTGACGGTCAGGTCGGCGGGCGGCTTGCCGACGGTTCCGTGCGCGATCCGGGCGCAGCGGGCGGCGGCGAAGGTCTCCTGGAGCGCCTTGTCGATCTCGGCGGAGGTGTCGACGACCCGCATGCGCGGGTCGGAGCCGGGGATCTCGGAGCAGGCGCCCCGGTAGCCGCCCTGGGCCATGGCGGTGAGGGCGGCGCGGTCGATCTCGCTGCCGAAACCGAGGGGCCAGATCTGCACGCCGGCCGCGCGGGCGCGGGCGAGTTCCTCGGTGAGGCGCAGCGCTCCGTTGGACTGGCGGCTCTCGCGGTCGGTGCCGTACTCGGGGCTGTCGGCGACGTCGAGCTTGCCGTCGGTGAGCAGGAAGACGACCTTGGGGGCGGCGGGCTCCTTGGTCCCGCCGGTGCCGGTGCCCTTTCCGGGCCCGGGTCCGGCTCCGGTGAGGCGGGTGACGGCCTGGCGTACGGCCGCCGGGAAGTCGGTCCCGGGACCCATCCGGGCCTCGTCGCGCCGCCCCAGCTCCTGGACGCAGTCGCTGAGTCGCTCACGGCCCGCCGCGTCGGCGACGGTGAGCGGGCAGACCTCGCGTACGGGCGACTGGCCGCGCTTCTCCGAGCTGCCGAAGCCGATGACGGCGGCCCGGGAGCGCTCCGATATCTCGCCCTGGACGAGCAGCGCCGCCGCTTCGGTCTCGCGTGCCAGGTCCTTGTCGGCGAGGCTCGCCGACTGGTCGACGACGACGGCGAAGTCGATCGGGTCGGGTCCTTCGGGCGGGTCGGCCTGCGTGGCGGCGGTACGGGGGAAGGCGTTCGCCCCGGGACCGCCGGGCGCGCCCGAGGCGGTGGTCGCCGCGAGCGGGCCGGAGAGCGCGAGGAGCGCCCCGGCGAGGAGCAGGACGCCCCCCTTGTTGGTCCACTGCATGTTCTCTCTCACCACAGTTCGCTGAAGAGGGCCAGGAGGGCGCCGAGCGCGAGCGCGGAGACGCCCAGGCGCAGCCACCGGTACTTCGCCGCGAGCACGAGGCCGTGCACGCTGGCCTGTTCGAGGAGCCAGCCGGTGGCGTCCGCGCCGGGGGCGGCGAGCCGCTCACGCAGCGCGGTCTCCGACGGCCCGGCCGTCAGCTCGCGCAGGAACGTGCGGTCGGCCCCTATCCGCGTGCGGGGCAGCACCACCGAGACGAGCATCAGGACGCCGGCCGTCCAGAGCGCTCCGGCGACGAGCAGGAGGACGAGCCCTGCTCCGGAGTCGGGCCACGGGGCCCGGTCTCCGGAGAAGACGACCGCGAGAAAGGCGAGGGCGCCGGAGAGCAGGATCGCGGCCTTGGTGTCGGCCCGGCCGATGTCCTCGCGGACGGTGGCGAGCAGCCGCTCGGCCATGAACCTGAGCTCCTCGGCGGGTACGGGGGTGGGTGCGGGCGCGGATGTCTGCGCGGGCGCGGCGGTCAGGGACGGGTCCGGACCGGAGTGCTGACCGGAAGGCGGACCGGACTCCGGCGCGGGCCCCGGGGCGGTGGTCATGCGTCGTCCCAGTCGTCGAACTCGGAGCTGGGCCTGGCCGGGCGGGCGGGGCGGGAGGACCGCCGGGGCCGGTCGGGCCGTTCGTCGCTGTCGTAGGGGTCCTCGCGGTCGTACCGGTCGTACCGTTCGTTCGACGCGTACGCGTCGTTCCGCTCGTTCGCGTCGTTCCGGCCGTACGCGTTGCTCCGCCCGTACCCGTCCGCGTCCTCGTACCGGTCGTGCCCGTCGTCGAAGCCGTCGTCGTGACGGCCCCGCGAGCGGCCCCGGTTCCGGTCGTCGCCGTCGCGGCCCCGCTCGCGCGCCCTCCCCCGCTCGCGCGCCCTCCCCCGCTCGCGTTCCCGCTCGGAGCCGGACTCGACGCGGGTCGGCTCGTAGACCCGGGGGTCGTCGGGAGCGTCCTGGGGTTCCGCTTCCTCGTACCACTCGGGCCGGCTCGGCTCCGGCACCCCGTTCTCCAGGGCGAGGCGGGCCGGCGGGGTGCCGCCCGAGGGGTTGAGGACCCGGTCGGTGATGCCGTCGATGACGGTGCCGGTCTGGGTCCGCAGGTACATGAGCACCTGGTACATCTGCTCGCCGATGTCGTGCCGTTCGAGGACTCCGGTGTCGAGGAGCCGGTTGAAGACGGCCAGGTAGTCCTCCTGGCCCTCGCGCCGCTCCCGCTGGAGCTGGGTGCGGATCTCCCACTGCTTGTCGGGGTTCATCGCCATGTGGTGGGCGATCTGGGCGAGATCGCCGCGCCGGAAGAGGGTCTCCATCTCGCGGGCGCGGTCGGCGACCAGGGCCCGGTCGGCGGCGTCCCTGCGCCGTTCCGCCTCGGCGGCGCGCGCGTCGGCCTCCATGGTGACGCCGATCTTGTCCCGGCGTGAGACCTCGGCCTTGACGGAGTCGTCGAGGTCGATGAAGACATAAACCCGGGTCCGCAGCCCGACGTCCTCGCCGAACCTGAGGCGTCCGGCGCTCAGCTCCTCCCGGACGGCCTCGTCGGCGCGCTGCGCCTCGGTGATCCGGAACCGCCGGGAGAGCCTGCGCAGCCGGTCGAGGAGCTCGTCGTGCAGCAACGCGGCGACGTCCTCGACCTGTTCCTGCACGACGCGGTGCGGGTCGGTCACCTCCCAGTGGACCGTGACGACGGCATCGAAGAAGACACCGTCCCCGGCAGCCGGCAGCTGGAGCCTGAACTCGGTGCTGTTGCGCCCGAGTTGCACCTCGAAGATGGTGTACGGAGAGCTGAACATGGGCTTGTTCACGTCCTCCTTGCGGTCCGGCCAGACCACCCGGTGGCCACCGTTGCGGTAGAGGAGCACCGCGGCGACCCGACCGCTCCTGTGCCGGTACGGGGGCGCGTACTCGGCGATCAGCGGACCGCGCGGGCGCGCGCCCGTGCCGGATCCCGACCCGGCACCGCGGCCCGCCTCCCCGCCCCAGCGCCCGCCCTGTCCCCGTGCGCGCGCGTTCCCCTGCCCCTGTTCCTGCTCTCGGTCCAGGTCCTCGTCCGGGTCCATGTCCAGGTCCTCGTCGTCGTCGCGGCCACCGGCGTGCCGGCCACCGCCGTTCTGTCCGTCGTACCGCTGCCCGTCGTACCGCTGTCCGCCGCCCGGCTGACCGTCGCCCGGCTGACCGTCGCCCGGCTGACCCGTGTACCGCTGCCGCTCCCGGGCGTCCCGGTCGCGGCCGTCCCGTGCCCGCTCGCCCTGCGGCCGTTCGTCACGAGCCCGTTCGTCGCGAGCCCGCTCGTCCCGCCCCCGTCCCTGGCCGCCGCGGTCGTCGCGGTCCCCGTCGATCCAGCGCGTCCGCTCGTCAGGCCGCCCGTTCCTGTTCTGCTCGGGCCCGGTCATCGGTTCGCTCCTTCCGTCACGGCGTCCCACATCCGGCGCGCCGCGCCTCTGTCCAGGGGCCGGTCACGGTCCCGGACCAGTTCGTTCAGCAGGCCCCTGAGCCGGTCCCGGTCACGGCGGTCCACCGCGAGCCGCGGCAGGAAGGCGCAGACGTGCCCGAGCGACTCCGGATCCTTCGCGGCCCGCCGGAGCATCCCGCCGAGCGCCTCCAGGGCGGCCTCCCCCGAGCGGGCCGTGGCGAGCGTCTGCCGCAGCAGCACCGCCAGCTCGGCGGCGAGCTCGGGCCGGGTCGCCAGCAGGGCGATCAGCAGCGGGCGGGCCGCGTGCCCGTCGAGTTCGGGGACCTCCCGCAGCCCCCACAGGTGGGTGGTGCGGGTGCTCAGGGCCCGGATGACGGCGAGGTGGACCAGGTTGGCGAGGTTGAGCCGGCCGTCCTCCAGCCACTGCCGGAGCCGCCGGAGCACGGGCACGGGTTCGCCGGAGGCGAGCAGCCGCGCCACGCTGAAGGATGCGGGCACGAGGACCCCGATGTCAGTCGCCTCGCGGGTCCTGACGACCCGGGCGAGCGCGTCGAGGGAACCGGAGACGCTCCCGGCGGCCAGCACGTAGCCGTGGGTGAGCAGGGCGGTCCTGACGAGCATGTCGTCGTCGGACCCGGCCCAGTTCTTGAGCACGTCGGCGACGGCGGGCCGAACGCGCGGGTCGCGCGCGGACTCGGCGAGCGCGGTGGCGGCGGCCATCCGGGCGACCGGATCGTCCGTCGCGGCGAGCGGCACCACCAGCTCGCGGAATCCGTGGATCCAGTCCCAGGAGCAGAGCACGCCGGCCGCGACGGACGCCCGCACCCACACCTCGGAGCGAGGGTCGTCGCACAGGGAGCGCAGCCAACGGGCGACCGGGCCACGGACGTTGTGGTAGCCGTGCCAGATCTCGCCGAGGACGGCTCCGGCGAGGGCCTCGCCCTGGAAGCGGACGGCGCGCACCGGCACCTTGGCCGGGCCGAGGTCCAGCTCGCCGTCCTCCAGGACGGCCCGGGCCTGCACCGGCCGGTGCTCGGCGTGCGTCCCGAACAGGCGTCGACCCGGGGCGTGTTCGGGGTCGAGGGTGACCGCGAGTTCCCAGGCGAGGAGTTCGGCGGCCTCGGCGGCGAGACTGTACGCGGAGCCGTTGAAGACGGCGACGGCGATACGGAACGCCCCGGCGTTCAGGGCCGGGAGCGCCTCGGGGAGCGCGCCCGGACGGTCGGCGCCCGCGAACCACTCGCGCGCCTGGGAACGCACGAACGAGGCGCATTCGGCGAGGAGTTGTTCGTCCGTCACCTCGCCGCGCCAGTGCCGGGCCAGATGGTCGGCGAGCCGGGCCGCCTCGCGCGGCCGCAGCTCCTCCAGGCCGAGGGCGTTCACGACGTCCGGCCGCGAGCCGCGCGCCCGCGCGTCGCCGAGGGCGTCGTCGGACTCGGCGCGCAGCTGGTTCCAGAGGTGGCGGTGGAGGACCTCGTCGGCGGGGGGCGGGGGGCAGTACATCCCGTACCGGCCGCGCAGCAGCCGGTCGGCGAGCTCTCCGTTCTCGACGAGGACGACCCCGTACGCGTCCCGCCCGCGCAGCAGATCGCCGAAACGGTCCAGGTGCAGCTCGGAGAGGCGGGTGACAAAACGGCGGGTCACGGTGGTGTGGTCGCCCCGGCCGTTGCGGGAGGCGCGCGGTTCGCTCTCGGCGCGTACGTCCTCGGTGAGCAGTTCGAGGAGGTGGCCGCCGCTCTCCTGGAGGACCTCCTCGGTGATCTCGTCGACGCCGTGGCGCGGGTCGAGGCGGAAGACCTTGCCGCCGGTCAGCTCGTCGAGGAGGGCGAACGCGGTGGCCTTGCGGCCGCTGCCGGGTTCGCCGCACAGGACGAGGACCCGGTGGTCACGGAGCCGGTCCCGCATCCGCCGGTACCCGGCGGTCGCGCAGTACACCCGGCCGAGGTGGTCGAGCGTCTCGGGCGGGACGGGTCCCTGGACGAAGTGCGAGGTGCGGTCGGAGCCGTACAGGGCGAAGATCTGGTTGCCCTCGAAGACGGTGCCGTCGCCGTGGATGGTGGTGAGGCGGTCGGCCGCGGCGCCCGCCCAGGTGCGGACGGCCCGGCGGGCGGTGGCGGCGCCGCCGGTGTCGCTCTCGCCGCCGAGGGGCCCCCGGTCGGCGGCTGCGAAGACGCTCGGCTCGCGGGGCTGCTCGGCGCCGTCGGCACGCTCGGACCCGCCGGCCCGGTCGCCTTCCCTGTCGCCCCGGTCGGAACCACGATCCGATCCACGATCGGAGCCGCGATCCGAACCCCGGTCGGAACCGCGGTCGGAGCCCCGGTCGTGTGCGTCCGCGCGGTCGCCGCCGTGGCCCTGTCCGGCGTCCGGACCGTCGTTCTGCGGCGAGGCGTCGTCCTGGTCGCTCACTTCGACTCACCCGCCCCCGAACCGGAGCCGGAGCTGGAACCCGAGCTCGAACCCGTGCCCGTGCCCGTGCCCGAACCGGAGTCCGAACCGGAGTCCGTCCTGGATCCGGAGTCCTTGCGGATTCCGGTGAAGCCCCCGTGGATGGTGTTGCCGTGGACGTCGAGGAGGTCACCCCCGACGTGGTACGTACGGTTCCCTCCCACGGGCCGGGGCGTTGGGCCGTCCCCCCGCGACGGCCCAACGCCGGTCCGTGCCGCCGCCACCGGCGGCCGCTCCCCCGCGGCCGCCGGCTCCCCCTCCCCCTCGGGCGGCAGCTCCCCGTCGGGCCCGATCAGCGGCGGCTCGGGCCTGCGCGGTACGTGGAACCAGGCGGCCTCGTCGGTCTCCTTGGACCGGATGCGGGCCGACCGGTAGTGGTCCGGCTCGACGTACCGCCCGCCCTCGGCGACCACGTTCACGTACAGCCAGTCGGAGACGACGACCAGGAGGGCGATCTCCGGGGTCTCGTTCATGATCCGCTTGGCCGGGGGGCTGTCGCAGAGCCGGGCGGCCAGGTCCACCGCCCGTCCGACGAGCCCGTGCCGGTCCTGGACCACGAGCCCCGCGTTCATGCCGATCCGCAGCCGCAGCGGCCGGGTCCGGCCCTGGTTGTGGGCGCGCAGGCTCTCGTACAGGGTGTCGATCCACCGTCCGACCATGAGGGTCGGCGGCACGTCCGGGCGCAGGGCGGCGAGGATGCCGTCCCCGCGGTCCTCCTGGTGGTAGGTGCCGGGCTCGACGCCGACGGAGCTGTACGCGTCGTCGAAGGCGGCGTACATCGCCGCCCGCTGGTGTTTCTTCTCGGCCAGATCGAGCGTCCCGGAGCCGCAGATGTCGCCGAAGACGACGAACCGGTGGATGCCGCCCACTTCTCCGCCCATGTCTCCGCCCACTTCCCCGTTCACTCCCGCACTGCTCACTCTCGGACTCCCTGTGTGTCGCCCTGGTGCCGTTGGTGCCGTGGTGGTGCGTGACCAGACTGGCCGCCTTCCGCGACCTGCGATGTAGCCGTTTACACATCCGGCGGAGATTCGTCCGCCGGTTCTCCGCCGGGGCGCGCGCGCCCCTCCGCGAGCAGCACCAGGACCCGCATGTCGATCACGATGACGGTGCGGTTCGCGGTGCGGACCACGTCCTGCTCCCGCAGCAGGCGCAGCGCCTTGGCGACCGCCTCCCGGGTCGCTCCGATGGCCGCCGCCAGGTCGTGCTGGGGCAGCGGAAGTTCGAGTACGGTCCCGGCGTCGGCCCGCCGTCCGGCGCGCTCGGCGAGTTCGACGAGGCGGGCCGCGAGGCGCTGGAGGACGGTCTCCGAGGCGAGCGCGCGGCGCTCGACGTCGGCGCTGCGCAGTCGGGTGGCGAGCTGGCGCATGATCAGCGAGGTGGCGTGCGGCCGGGCCGCGAGGAAGCGCCGGAACCGGTCGCCCGAGATGGCCACCGCCTCCACCCTGCCGAGCGCGGTGACGCTGGCGCTGCGCGGGCGCCGGTCGACGGCGGCGAGGTCGCCGACGACCTCGCCGGCGCCCCTGAGGGCGAGGATGAGCCGCGATCCGCGCTCGGTGCCCACGGAGACGACGGCCCAGCCGGAGAGGAGCGCGAGGACGAAGGCGGTGGTGTCGCGTTCGCGGATCATCACCTCCCCCGGTTCGTAGACGCGCCGGGCCCCCTCGGCGAGCAGGAACCGCCGGTCGGCCGCCGGGAGGGCGTGGAGGAAGGAGCGGTCCTGGCCGAAGAGACTCACCGCCCGCTCACCCCCGTACCGTCCCCGGGTCCTCCGGGGAAGACCGCTCGCCGGTGATCGACCGGCGCATTCGTGTGTGTGTTCCCACCCCGTGTGACCTGCCACGTCACACTGTTGACGCTGTGTCACGTCATGGGGTGAAGAACGCTAGAGGGTGCGGAAGAAACGCGACAACGGGCACGGGGGGCGCAGGGGAGCGCCGGGCCCGGCGCCTCTGCGCCCCCCGTCAAGGCGGTGCGAAGTCCACGCGAAAACCTCCCGAAGACCGCGCAAAGCCTTCACGGAAGCGGGGCGAACACGGGGCGAAGCCGACACGAGGTGCCGGGGAGACCCCGCGAAGGCGCCGGAGGCCCCGGGAAGGCTCACGGAGGCCTCGGGCAGGTAGTGCACAGGCAGGGGCGGGACGCGCGCACGCGCGAGGCCCCCGCGAAGGCCCCGCCCGGTCCCGGGCAGGTCTCCGCGAGGGCCTCACGGTCTCAGGGCCTCAAGGTCTCAGGGCCTCAAGGCATCGCGACCTCAGGGCGTCGGGCCCTCAGAGTGTCGGCCCCTCAGGGCATCAGGCCTCAGCACCTCAGCACCTCAGCACCTCAGCACCTCAGCACCTCACAGTCGCGGGTCCACCGGCTCCGATTCCAGTGCCAGGACCGCGAACACGGCCTCGTGGACCCGCCACAGCGGCTCCCCCTCCGCGAGACGGTCGAGGGCTTCGAGACCGAGGGCGTACTCGCGCAGCGCCAGCGACCGCTTGTGGCCGAGGAAGCGCTGCCGCAGCCGCTCCAGGTTCTCCGGCCGGGTGTACTCGGGGCCGTAGATGATCCGGAGGTACTCCCGGCCGCGCACCTTGACGCCGGGCTGGCCCAGCCGGCCCTTGGCGTCACGGACGAGCGCGGCCAGCGGCTTGACGACCATGCCCTCGCCGCCCGCGCCGGTCATGTCCAGCCACCAGTCGACGCCGGCCCGGACCGAGGCCTCGTCGCCTGTGTCGACGACGAGCCGGCGGGTGACCTGGAGCAGCCCGGTCGGGTCGTGCTCCACGAGCCGGTCGAGCCAGGCGAGCTGTTCGTCGTGCGGCACGGCCGCAAGCGACCGTCCGCGCGCGCCCAGGAGCTGGAAGGGTGCGAACCGCACCCCCTCCAGGCCCTCGGTCGGCCAGCAGTACCTGCGGTACGCCTCGATGAACGCCTCCGCGTCCACCGCCCGCTCCCGCTGCTTCGCGAGCAGCCCTTCGATCCCCTCGACCCCGCGCGCCACCGCCTGTTCGAGCGCGGAGATCGCTCCGGGGAAGACCGCGCCCGAGGCCGCGCCGACCGCCGCGTACTGCGCACGGAGCAGCCCGGCCGACTTGAGCGACCACGGCATCAGTTCGCCGTCGAGGAGCAGCCAGTCCGTGTCGAGCTCGTCCCAGAGCCCGGCGGCGTCGATCGCGGTCCGCAGCCGGTCGAGGACCTGCTCGGTGACGGCCACGTCGTCGAAGAAGGGCCGCCCGGTACGGGTGTGCAGCGCACCCGTCACCCCCTCGCCCTCGATGCCGAAGCGTTCGCGGGCGGCCTCGGCGTCCCGGCAGACCAGGGCCACGGCCCGGGAGCCCATGTGCTTCTCCTCGCACACGACCCGTTCGACCCCGTCGGCCCGGTAGTGGGCGAAGGCCTCGGCCGGGTGCTCCAGGTAGCCGTCCTCCTTCGATGTCGCCGTGGGCGCCATCGTCGGCGGCAGGTAGGTGAGCAGCCGCGGGTCGACCGCGAACCGGCTCATCACTTCCAGGGCCGCCGCCGCGTTCTCCTCGCGCACGGCGACGTTGCCGAGGTGCCGGGTCTCCACGATCCGGCGCCCGTGCACGTCCGCCAGGTCCAGCGGGCGTCCCTGGTGCCCGCCGGGGGCCTCGGTCGCGAGCGGCCGGGCCGGCTCGTACCAGACGCGCTCGGCCGGTACGTCGACGAGTTCGCGCTCGGGCCAGCGCAGCGCGGTCATCTTGCCGCCGAAGACGGCCCCGGTGTCGAGGCAGAGGGTGTTGTTGATCCAGGAGGTGTTGGGCACGGGGGTGTGGCCGTAGACGACGGTGGCCCGCCCCCGGTACTCCTCCGCCCACGGGTAGCGCACCGGCAGCCCGAACTCGTCGGTCTCGCCGGTGGTGTCCCCGTACAGCGCGTGCGAGCGCACCCGCCCCGACGTCCGGCCGTGGTACTTCTCCGGCAGACCGGCGTGGCAGACGACGAGGTTGCCGCCGTCGAGGACGTAATGGCTGACGAGGCCCTCGATGAACTTCCCGACCTCGGCCCGGAACTCCTCGCTCTCGTGCCCCAACTGCTCGATGGTCTCGGCCAGTCCGTGCGTCTCCTGCACCTTCCGGCCCTTGAGCCAGCGGCCCAGCTTGTTCTCGTGGTTTCCGGGCACGCACAGGGCGTCGCCCGAGGCGACCATCGCCATCACCCGGCGCAGAACGCCCGGCGAGTCGGGGCCCCGGTCGACGAGGTCGCCGACGAAGACCGCCGTGCGCCCCTCGGGGTGGTGCCCGTCGACGTATCCGAGCTTCGCGAGCAGGGTCTCCAGCTCCGAGCGGCAGCCGTGGATGTCACCGATGATGTCGAAGGGGCCGGTGAGGTGGCGCAGGTCGTTGAACCGGCGCTCCAGGACGACCTCGGCCGCGTCGACCTCCTCGACGGACTTCAGCACGTGCACCTTGCGGAAGCCCTCGCGCTCCAGCCCGCGCAGCGAACGGCGCAGCTCGCGACGGTGCCGCTGGATGACGTGCGCGGGCATGTCCGCGCGGTCGGGACGCGTGGCGTTCCGGCTGCGGCACACCTCCTCGGGCAGGTCGAGGACGATCGCGATGGGCAGCACGTCGTACGACCGGGCGAGCTGGACGAGCTGACGGCGCGCCTCCTGCTGCACGTTGGTGGCGTCGACGACGGCGAGGCGACCCGCCGCGAGGCGCTTGCCCACGATGTAGTGGAGGACGTCGAAGGCGTCCTTGCTCGCGGACTGGTCGTTCTCGTCGTCGGCGACGAGCCCCCGGCAGAAGTCGGAGGACACGATCTCGGTCGGCTTGAAGTGGCGCCGGGCGAAGGTGGACTTGCCGGAGCCGGTGGCGCCGACGAGCACCACGAGGGACAGGTCGGTGACGGGCAGCCGGCGGGCCGGGGTGGTGGCGGCCGGGGACACGGTCTCGGTGGTCATGCCTGTTCCTCCTTCTCCGTGGTCAGGTCGGGGGTGCGGGTCTTCTCCAGAGCCGGGTCCGGGGTGCGGGTCTTCTCCGTAGCCGGGTCGGGGGTGCGGGTGAAGACGGCCATCTGGGTGGGCGGGCCGACCTCCGGGTCGTCCGGGCCGACGGGGGCGAACCCGACGTCGTACCCGTACCGTTCGGAGACCGAGGCCGCCCAGCTCCGGAACTCCTCGCGGGTCCATTCGAAGCGGTGGTCGCCGTGCCGGACGTGACCGGCCGGCAGCGATTCCCAGCGCACGTTGTACTCGACGTTCGGCGTGGTCACGAGGACCGTACGCGGCCGGGCCGAGCCGAACACCGCGTACTCCAGGGCCGGCAGCCTCGGCAGGTCCAGGTGCTCGATGACCTCGCTGAGCACGGCCGCGTCGTAGCCGGTCAGCCGCTTGTCGGTGTACGCGAGCGAGCCCTGCAGCAGTTTCACCCGGGCCGCCTGCCGCTCCCCCATCCGGTCCAGTCGCAGCCGGCGCGCGGCGACGGTCAGGGCTCGGACGGACACGTCGACGCCGACGATCTCCTCGAATCGGGTGTCCTTGAGCAGTGCCTGCACCAACTGGCCCTGGCCACAGCCCAGATCGAGGACCCGGCTCGCCTCGGCCGCGGTCAGGGCGGCGAGGATCGCCTCCCGGCGCCGCTCGGCGAGCGGCACGGGCCGCTCCTCGGTGTCGGTCGACTCGTCGACCGCGTTGTCGACGGCGTCGACGTCCAGGCCCTCTGCCTCGGCGAGCCGTACGAGTTCGAGCCGCTCCGTCGCCTCACGGGCCAGGCCCCAGCGGCGGGAGAGGTAGCGTGCCGTGATCAGCTTCCGCTCGGGGTGACCGGCGAGCCAGCCGTCGCCGGCGCGCAGCAGCTTGTCGACCTCGTCGGGCGCGACCCAGTAGTGCTTGGCGTCGTCGAGCACGGGCAGCAGGACGTAGAGGTGGTTGAGGGCGTCCGCGAGCCGCAGCTCGCCCTCCAGAACCAGGCGTACGTAGCGGGAGTCACCCCACTCGGGGAACTGCCCGTCCAGTGCCACCGGCTCGGCGTCCACCGTGTCCCAGCCCAGCGGCCCGAACAGCTTGCGCACCAGCTCGGCACCGCCCCTGGCGGGCAGCACGGGGACCTCGACACGCAGCGGCAGTGGCGCCGCGGCCCGCTCGGGCATCGCCTTGCAGTCGCCGTGCAGCGCCGTCTTGAAGACCGTGGCGAGCGCGACGGCGAGCAGCGAGGACGCCGCGTAGGGCCGGTCGTTCACGTACTGCGCGAGCGCGGAGTCCGGGGCACCGCCCCGGCCCTTGCCCTTGCCGCGGCGCACCAGCGCCACGGGGTCCACCTCCAGGAGAAGTGCCGCCGTGCACCGCTCGGCGCTCGCCTCGGGGTAGAGGACGTGCGCCGTGCCGTGCGAAGTCGAGAACGCCTGCGCCCGCTCGGGATGCTTGTGCAGCAGAAAACCGAGATCGGTCGCGGGGCGCTCCGGGTTGCCGGTCGTACTGATCGTCAGGAACACACTTCCGAGTATGGTTCGCCGCTGCCCTCCCGACCAGGCATTTTCCGCGCGCCAGGCCCACGCGGACGGAGGTTCAGTCCCCCCGGTCGGTGTGCCGGGCCGGGTCGCCGGACACGGGGGCGTCAAGGGTGGCGGCAAGGGCGGTGATCGTCTCCGGGCCGACCCGGCAGCAGCCGCCGATGAGCCGGGCGCCGGACGCGGCCCAGCCGCAGGCGCGGGACGGGTCGAAGGCGATGTCGCCGCGCCAGCCCCTCGCGCGGGCGTCCCACCGCTCGCCGCTGTTGGGGTAGACCACGGCCGGTTTCCCGGTCACGGCGGCGGCCAGCTCCACCGCGGGCCCGGCATCCGCCGGATCGCAGCAGTTGACCCCGACGGCGACGACCCGGTCGTTCCCCGCGGCCACCGCGAAGGCCTCCGCCAGGTCCTGCCCCGCCCGGGTCCGCCCGCCTTCGACGGTGTAGGAGAGCCACACGGGCACCCCGCACCCCTCCGCCGCCCGCAGCAGCGCCTCCGCCTCCTCGACGTCCGGAACGGTCTCAAGGGCCAGGACGTCCGGCTCCGCCGCCGCGAGCACCTCGATCCGGGGCTGGTGGAACACCTCCAGTTCCCGTACGGACAGCCCGTACCGTCCCCGGTACTCGCTGCCGTCCGCGAGCATCGCGCCGTACGGCCCCACGGACCCGGCGACCCACACCTCCTCCCCCACGACCGCCGCAGCGGTGCGGGCGAGCTCCACGCTCCGCGCGAGGAGCCGCGCCGCCTCCTCCCGGTCCACGCCCCGCCGGGCGAAGCCCTCGAAGGTGGCCTGGTAGCTGGAGGTGATGAGGACCCGGGCACCGGCCCGTACGTACGCCGCGTGCGCCGCCTCGATCTGCTCGGGCCCGTCGGCCAGCAGCCGCGCGGACCAGAGCGCGTCCGAGAGGTCGCAGCCCTGAGCTTCCAGCTGGTTGGAGAGCCCACCGTCGAGGACGAGCACCCCCGCGTCGAGGGCCTCGGCGAGCGTACGGACCGGCTTCATCGGATCCCCCTCATCCCAGCTGCGACTGGACCTGCGCGGAGATCAGCTCCAGGTGGTCCAGGTCGTCCAGGTCGAGGACCTGGAGGTAGACCCGGGAGGAACCGATCGCCGCGTACCGCCCGATCTTGTCGACGACCTCGGCGGGCGAACCCGCGAGACCGTTCGCCTTCAGCTCGTCCACGTCCCGCCCGATGGCGGCGGCCCGGCGGGCCACCTCTGCGTCGTCCCTGCCGACGCAGACGATCAGCGCGTTGGAGTACACCAGGTCGTCGGGCGCCCGCCCGGCCTCCTCCGCCGCGGCCCGGACCCGGCCGAACTGGCGCTCGCTGTCCTCCACGGAGGCGAACGGGATGTTGAACTCGTCCGCGTACCGCGCGGCCAGGCGAGGCGTACGGCTCGCGCCGTGCCCGCCGATCAGCACCGGGATCCGGTCCTGGGCGGGCTTGGGCAGCGCCGGGGAGTCGCTGAGCTGATAGAACTCCCCCTCGAAGCTGAAGGTCTTGCCGGTCGCGGTCTCCCACAGGCCGGTGACGATCGCCAGCTGCTCCTCCAGGCGGCCGAACCTCTCCTTCGGGAACGGAATGCCGTAGGCCTTGTGCTCCTCCTCGAACCAGCCCGCGCCGAGCCCGAGTTCGACCCGCCCGCCGGACATCCGGTCCACCCGGGCGACCTGGATCGCGAGCACACCCGGGAGCCGGAAGGTCCCGGCCGTCATCAAAGTGCCGAGGCGCATCCGCTTGGTCTCCCGGGCGAGCCCGGCCAGGGTGATCCAGGCGTCCGTCGGTCCGGGCAACCCGTCGGCGGAACCCATGCTGAGGTAGTGGTCGGAACGGAAGAACATAGCACGTTGCCACCTAGCTTGCATACGTGGCCTGACCTGCGGATACCTTCATCGTGGCACGAAGAAGCCCCGGCCGCCCTCCACAGGGGAAGAGGACGACCGGGGCCGGCAGGGTCAGGCACGCTGGAGCTCCGGCAGCACGCCGCGCGCCTCCTTCATTGAGGACCTCGTGGTCGAGAATCCGCGTCGCCCGGGGTCGTCGTCAGAGAGACGCCGCCGCGGGTCGGGGTGTTCAGCGGGACGTTCACTCGGGGCATGTCGGCTCCTAGTCGCCTGTATGGCCCGGGTCAGCGTGCGGGCCGCTCTCACGCGTCGCGCGGTGGGGTCATGAGTGACCCGCATGTCGTCGTCTACCCGCCCGACGAGGACGGGGGCCGTCGTGTGCGCATCGACGGCGAAATCTCGGGGATGGCGTTCTCGCTAACCGATGTCGTCGAGTTCCTCCGTCGCGCCGGGTGGCTCGACACCGAGACATGGCCGCCGATCGAGTGGCGCGGGGGCGGGCCTGAAGTGTGGGGTCACTGAGTCGGAACGGCAGGGATCGAACCTGCGGCCTCCCGCTCCCAAAGCGGGCGCTCTACCGCTGAACTACGTTCCGTTGCAAGAGCGTTAGTGCTGCTATCCTGGCGGGGCCTGTCTACCCGTTGGAGTGAATGTGTCGGCTCTTTTGTGCGCGGGGCGACCGTCGACCGAACGGTCCCAGGCTCCTTAGAGCCTGTCGCGCGCCTCATCAGATCCACGGCAACGGCCTCACGCCGTACCGCGATCTGACGTGTTCGCAGACGACGCAGGAGGACAGCTTCATGACTACCACGCAGGCGACGCCGCAGACGTGCGCTCACCCGGGCCGCGATCTGGCGATCGTGGGTCTCAGTGCCGCGCTCGTCGGGCTCCTCGCCTTCACGGTGGTAACGCTGCTTAACGCAACTCCGCTCGCCGCTCTGGCGGCCGGAGGTACGACGCTCGGCGTTGCCGCAATGGGCGGGCTCGGTGTGCTCAGCCACCTGAAGCGCAGCCACTAGCAACGCACGAAGGGGCGGCCTCATCACGAGGTCGCCCCTTCGTCGTGTCACCCGCCGTCAGGGCCCATCCGGACGTCACGCGGGCTGCGCCGATTCTTGCGGGCCCTAGGTGCCCGCCCACCTCGAATACACGCCAGGGTGGGTGTCGCTGTGGCATGCCTCCCGGCTGTGGGCGTCGAGGCAGGGGCTACACAGCAACTCTGTGGTCCCGGGAGGATTCGAACCCCCAGCCTCCGGCTCCGTAGGCCGGCGCTCTGTCCAGTTGAGCTACGAGACCGTGACTTCGGCCGGCTGTACCGGGTGCCCCCGGGAAGACGACCGTCCGGCCTTCCGGACCGTGAGGCCCGGGTGTTGGCAGCCGCGGACCTCGTCCCGCTACCTCTGGCGCCCGGATCATGGCCCCGTTGCCGGCACCCCGAACACGTCAGCTTGTTGGACGCCGCGCTACCTGCACCGTCGGGTGCGTGTCAACCTCTCCGTCAGCTCCTTGTGCGCCCCGGCCCGGTCGGGTGAATATCCCGCCCCCCGGCGGGCCGCGTCCGCCCGGCCAGTGACCGGGGCCCGGCGCCCGTCGTTGGCTCGGGCGGAGCCGGACCGCCCGGCCCGCGCGCCGGCGGCCGCTGCCGGTGCGTCGCTCTCTCTCGCGGCCCCGTCCTCGGCGGCGGGGTCCGGGCCGAGGAGGCCCCCATGTCCCAGGAAGCCGCGCCGGAGCAGGCCGTCCCCCAGCAGCCGGTGCCGCAATCCGTGCCCGAGCAGAAGGGCGCCGGTGCCCCCAAGGGCCTGCTCCAGCAGATGGAGGAACTGATGGCGGCGCTCTCCGCCGACCTGACCCAGCTGGACGCCGACCTCCAGTCCACGTCCGACCGCCTCGACCCGGACCGTGCCGGTCCGGGCCGTGCCGACCGCGACGGGCACGAGCCCCACCAGCTCTAGGGGCCGTCCGGCCCCGGCCGGGCGCTCAGTGGATCCTGTGCTCCGTCCAGAACGGGCCGAGGTCCTTCGCCGTCGCTGCCTGTGCCGCGCGCTTGAAGTCCGCGGTGGTGGCGACACCCAGCCAGTGGTCCCGCACGTAGCCGCGCAGCATGCGCGCCATCGCGGGGCCGCCCAGGGCACGTTCCAGATCGTGCAGGGCGCAGGAGCCACGTCTGTAGACGACCGCGCCGTACTCCGAACGGTGACCGTCCGCGTAGTAGGCCATGGACCGGGTGAGGGCGGCCTCGTCGCCGGGCCACTGCCCCTGGTCCTCCCAGCAGGTGGCGGTGTCCTCCCGGTAGTACAGCAGCGTCGCGTACTGGGCGAAGGACTCGTCCAGCCAGGGCGCGGCGAACTGGTCGTTTCCGACGATGCCGTAGAACCACTGGTGGGCTATCTCGTGGACGGCGCCCGACTCCTCCGGTTCGGTCCACAGCAGGACGAGGCCCGGGAACTCCATGCTGCCGAAGTCGTCGAGGTGGTCGCTCATGACGAGGTCGAGCTCTCCGTACGGGTAGCGCCCGAACCGCTTCCCGAACTCGTCGACGGAGCCGGCGCCCTCCCGCAGAGCCTTCGCGATGCCCTCGGGGGACGTGGTGGCGGTCCAGTACGCGTTCAGCCGGATCCCGCCGGGACTGGTCACCGTCTTCGAACCGAAGGGACCCGCCGCCCACGCGAAGTCCCGCACCCCGCGCGCGACACTGGTGCTGATCGTGCGGCCGGGTGCGCCCGCGCGCCGGGTGGTGGTGCCCGTCGCGGGCACGACGAGCGTGCCGGGGTGGTCGAGGACGACCCGGAAGTCACCGGTCAGGGTGTGGAAGCTCTCGCCGAAGCCGACGTCCGGGTCGAGGCGCCGGCCCTGCGCGTCGCGCACGGCGAGCAGGGGCAGCGCGTTGCCCAGGTAGCGGTACGCGCCGTCCTTGCCGAAGCGGTGGACCCGGTCCGGGACGCTGATCGCGACGTCGAAGGAGACGCTCGCCCGCGCCCCGTACGGCAGCGGCGCGGGCAGGTCGATCCGCAGCGCGGTGCAGTCCACGTCGAGCGGTCGCGGGGTGCCTCCGGCGACCCCGCCCACCCGGACCGGGGACGGGCTGCCGGGGGCTCCGCAGCCCTCGGCGCCGTTGCCCCACAGCCGCACGTCGACCGAACTCAGCGGAGTGCGGGAGGCGTTGCGGAAGGACACCGTCTGGCGACCGGTCCAGCGCGAGCCGTCGTCGTCGGCACGCAGCACCACGTCGTACGAAGGCCGGTCCGGTGTCGCCACCCGCACAGGGGCCGCCGAGTCCGCGGGTTCCACGGGGTCCTGCGCCATGGCTGCCTGGGGAACCAGCAACAGGGCGGCCACGAGGGCGAGCAACGGCGCCCGCCAAAACCTGAGCGAGGTCATGACAGCCACGCTAGAACGCCCCCGCACCCGGACGGGAGAGTTCCGACGGGGGACTCGCAGGCGGGTGATCCCCAGGCGGAGGGCTTCTGGACGCACCGAGCGCCACACGCCGTTCACCAGCGGCCCCGGCCGGGGCCCGCGCGGCCCCGGGCGGGGTCGGGCGGGCGGGCCCGCTCCCCGTCCCGCACGGCCAGGCGCCGCAGCATCCCGCGGACCCGGTCGCTCGACTCGTCGGCGGCGTCGATGGCCTCGATGCACTGCCAGTAGAGCCCCTCGTCATCCGTGGCACAGGCCACGCCGACCAGCGCGATGCCGACCTCCCCGAGCAGCTCCCCGAGCGCGGTCAACGCCCCCCGCGGGTCCGCCACTTCGGTCAGCTGGGCCGCACGCGGCCCAGCGGCGCCCCACGCCGGGTACTCCCCGATCTCGCTCAGCCCCCGCGCCTCGCCACGCAACTCCTGCGGCCCGCAGAGCGCCAGATGGTTCCCTATCGCCTGCGCGAGCGCCTGCGCCTGCCAGGCCTCCGCCACGATGTCCTGCGCCGTCCCGCTCTCGGCCAGCCCGTGCCGGCCAAGCGCGATGAGTCGCTCCGCTTCCATCAACGTCGCCCCCGTTCGTACGACTTATCTGCCCACTCAGTCCACTACCCAGAGTGAGGCGGCCTGAGCCCCAACAGCAGGGGAATTCGGAAATCTGTGGACAGGAGGCTCGACGGGGAAAAGTCGATCACTCCGAAGAGTGACGATCCTTGATCGAATCCCCTTCTTTCCCCTCTCCGCCCCCGTCTCCGCCTCCCCCTCCGCCCCCTTCTCCAGCCGGCCCTTCGCCCAGCCGTTCGTCTCGCTCTCCGCCCAGTCCTTCGCCCAGCCCGTCGCCTCGCTCTCCGCCCCGCCCCCGAGCGGGAAATCGGACCTCGTTCCGGTCGATCTTGGCCGCGAGCGCGGCCAGCGGATCGACCCCGAGCACCTCGCAGAACTGGAGGAGATAAGCGAGCACGTCCGCCACCTCGTCGGCGACGCGGTGCGCCGACTCGGGGTCGTCCATCACCCGCTCCGCCTGCTCGGGGGTCAACCACTGGAAAATCTCCAGGAGTTCGGCCGCCTCCACGCTGAGCGCCGCCGCCAGGTTCTTGGGCGTGTGGTAGGGCTGCCAGTCGCGGGAGGCCGCGAATTCGGCCAGCCTGCGCTGCAGTCCCGCTACGTCGTTGTCCGTCACGTGCCCAGGTCTACCACCGTCACCCCGGGCATCCGTCGCGCCTGCGCCGCCGTCCGGTCCCCGACCGCGCCGGCGACCCGGATGTGTCCGTCGGCGGCGATGCCCGTGGCGAGACCGAGCAGTTCGCCCACCTGCCGTGCGTCGAGGTCGCGGTCGAGGCCGTCGGCGAGCAGCGTCAGGGACTGCATGGCGTCGGGCACCTCGGCGATCCGGTCCATCTCCAGGACGCCGGGGCCCGTGAGCAGGGTGAGCGCGAGCGCCAGATAGCGCAGTTCCCCGTCCCCGAGCCGCCCGAGCGGCGTCGCGGGCCTGCCGCCCCGTTCGAGGACCGCCCGGACCGCGCCCTCCGGGAGTTCCTGCACGCCGAGCCCGGTGACGGGTCCCGAGCAGCCCGCTCCCGCGACGGCCGCGAGGCGGTGGTGACGGCGCGGGCAGTCCGTATGGGTGCGGTGCAGGACTTCGGCGAGGTTGCCGCAGCCGCGCCGCAGCCGCCCCTCGCCCGGCGGTACGGGAGCCCGCATGCCCTCGGGCCTGGGGTCGCAGGCGAAGGCGGACCGCAGTCCGATCACGACCTGCTCGGCGGCGGCCAGGACCTCCAGTTGCCCGGGCGTCTTGCCCGCGACGCGCAGCGGCAGCAGCGCCGTACCGAGGAGGTCGTCGGGGAACGGTGCCCGTGTGACGGGGGTGGTGCCGGCCGTGTGCCACTCGGCCTGGACGGTGGTGCGGCCCGGATCGCGCAGCGCGGTGGCGAGGAGGGTGCGGCCGCGCCCGGTGAGCCGCTCGCCGACGATACGGAGCCGGGGTTCGGCCTGCACGGCGAGGTCCAGGTGGACGGGGCCTTCGGGTCCGTCGACCGTGCACCCGATGCGAAACCCGCGCCTGCCCTGGGCGTCGGGCCGGGCCCGCTCGGGGACGCAGTCGACGGCATCGGGAAACACCTCGTCGAGCGTGTCACCGGCACCGAGCCGGGCCAGCGCCTCGTACGCCCGCAGGGTGGTGGACTTGCCGCTGCCGCTGGGCCCGGCGAAGAGGGTGACGGGGCCCAGCGCGTGCACGGCGGAACGGTGACCCGCGAAAGCGGAGAGCCGCAGCTCGGTGACGGCGGGCCGCTTCCGGAGTCCCCTGCCCCCTCCCCCACCGGCGGATCCGCCCTCGGCGAGCCGCGCGGACCCGCCTTCCGCCCGACGCTCGGCCCCACCCTGCGACGGCAGCCGGGGCGGGGCCCCCGCCGAGGCGGCTCCGGAAGCAGCTCCGACGGAAGGAGCCCGGGTGGACGAAGCACAGGTGGTCGAAGCGCGGGTGGACGGAGCCCCGATGCGAGGAGCGCCGGAGGAAGGAGCAGCTGTGGAGGAGGAATGGTCGAGCGTGAAGCCGCCGGTGAGATCCATGATCGGACCGTACGCAGGTCATTCCCTGACGAACCGTTACGGCTAGATGACCTTCCTACGATCGGGGGACGCCGGCGGTCCGGCCGCCCACGACACCCTCCTCGTCCTCGCCCTCCGCACCCTCGACCTCCGTACCGGCCGGGGCGAGAAGAAAAACGTTCCGGTCGACGCGGTGCATCCCGCTGCCGAGACCGAAGACCACACCACTGCTGAAGTCGAGGATGCGCTTGGCGACCTCGGTGTCGGCGCTCGTCAGATCGAGGAGCACCGGGATCTGGGCGATCAGGTACTCGGCGACCTCACGGGCGTCGGCGAACACCTGCACGCGGAGCACGACCATGCGGCGCTGCTCGGCGGATTCGTACTGCTCGGGGATCGTGCGGTGGTCGACCCTGGACGGCCATTCGTCACGGCCGCGCAGGGGCACGACCTGGGCGAGGCCCTCCCACTGCTCGTCGGTGACGTCGTACCTCTCGTACCTACTCATGGGCACATCCTCCCGCTCCTCACCCGTTCGGCCCAACAACGACACGAGGTGATGGGCCGGTGCGGGGTCCAGGACGGTTCGAATGCCGAACGAGGCCCGTCCAGGACACGAATCGGCCTAGATCGGGACTAGCGTCGTCATCACCCAGAGGCATCCGAAGAGGCACTCGCAGAGGCACTCACACCCCAGGAGGCGGCCAGATGTCCGTGAATCCCGTTCCCCAGGGCTATCACACGGTGACGCCGTGGATCATCTCCCGCGACACCGTGGCGCTCATCGACTTCCTGAAGAGGGCCTTCGGTGCGGAGGAGCTCGCATGTATGGCCGACGAGGAAGGAGCCGTCCAGCACGCGGAGGTCCGGATCGGCGACTCGGTGGTGATGATGTTCGACGCGCGGCCGGAGTGGCCGCCGACCCCGGGCTTCCTCCGGCTCTACGTCGAGGACGCCGACGCCACGCACCGGCAGGCCGTCGCGGCCGGCGGCACCTCGGTCACCGAGGTCACCCACCTGTTCTTCGGCGACCGGGTCGGGCGGGTGCGCGACCCGCTGGGCAATCTGTACTGGATCCAGACCCGTGTGGAGGACCTGAGCCCGGAGGAGATGGAACGCCGCCTCGGCGAACCGGAGTTCACCAAGGCGATGGAGTACGTCCAGAGCGCCGACTTCTTCCCTGGCCGGACGTGACCGACCAGGGCTCGGGCGGTCAGGGCTCGACCGACCAGGGCTCGGGCGGTCGCGGCTCGGGCGGCCAGGGCGCGCCGCAGTCCCACGGCGTGAAGCCCGCCCCTTTCCGTGCGGCCTCAGGCGAAGCTCTTGGCCAGCCTGCGCAGGCCTTCCCTGATCTCGTCGGCCGAGTGGGTGGTGAACGAGAGCCGCATCGCGCCCGGGTCCGGCTCGCCGCAGAAGAACGGCGCCCCCGGCACGTACGCCACCTCGTGGCCGACCGCGGTCTTCAGGAGGGCCGTCGCGTCATGGCCGGCGGGCAGGGTCACCCAGATGAACATGCCGCCCTCCGGCCGGTTCCAGCGGCTGCCCTCCGGCAGCGCGGCCGACAGGCCTCCGAGCATCGCGTCCCGGCGCTCGTGGTACGCCGCCCGCATCACCGCGACGTGCGCGTCGAGGTCGCTGTCGCGCAGATACCGCGCGGCCGCGGCCTGGTCGATGGTCGAGGTGTGCAGGTCGGCGGCCTGCTTGGCGATCACGCAGGCGCGGCGCAGCCCGGCGGGCGCGCGCAGGTAGCCGAGCCGGAGGCCGGGGGCCATCACCTTGGAGAAGGAGCCGAGCAGCACGGTGCGGTCGGCGGCCGCGGGGTCGGCGGCGATCCAGGGGACGCGCTCGCCGTCGTACCGCAGCTCGCCGTACGGGTCGTCCTCGACGATCCAGAATCCGAGCCGCGCGGCGGACTCGGCGACGGCGGTGCGGCGCTCGACGGGAAGGGTGCGGCCCGTGGGGTTCTGGAAGGTGGGCACGAGGTAGAGCAGGGTCGGCTTCTCGCGCGCCGCGATCTCGTCGAGGGCCTCCGGGATGATGCCCTGGTCGTCGGTGGGCACGGGAACGACCCGCGCGCCGGCGAAGCCGAAGGTCTGGAGGGCCGCGAGGTAACAGGGGTCCTCGACGAGCACGACGGCACCCGGTTCGACGAGCGCGGTGGTGAGGAGCGTGAGGGCCTGCTGCGAGCCCGTCGTGATGAGCAAGTCGTCGGCTTCGGTGGACAGTTCGCGTGCGGTCAGCCGGGCCGCGACGGCGGTGCGCAGCTCCGGGTCGCCCTCGGTCGTCGAGTACTGGAGCGCGTACTGCGGGTTGTCCGCCAGGACGCCGTCGTACGCCGCCCGGATGCCCGCGACGTCGAACAGCTCGGGAGCGGGCAGGCCGCCGGCGAAGGAGATCACCTCGGGCCGTGCGGTCAGCGCCAGGATCTCCCGTACCGGCGACGAACCGACATTGGCCAGCCGGGACGCGGTGGCCGGCGTGGGCGCGGAGGAGACGGAAGCTGCGGCGTTCGCGGGCACGGAGGCGGCAGAAAGCATGGGTGTCAGCATATAGAGGTTCAAGACGCTGTCCAGGTGCTCGAACCCCGGTGGCAGCGCGCCCAGTTGGCACCTGTCGAGGCATCCGCCCGACCCTTCGGCCCTACGCGCGTCCGACCGGTTCGTCGCGGGCGTCGGCCCACAGCGACCGTACGTGGCCGAGGTGACGCACCATGCACGCCTCGGCGCCCCGCGCGTCGCCGGCGATCATCAGGTCGAGGAGTTCCAGGTGCTCCTCGGCGGAGGAGACGAGCCTGCCCGCCTCGTCCAGGCCGGTCAGGCCGTAGAGACGGGAGCGCTTGCGCAGCTCCCCCACCGTCTCGACCAGACGGTCGTTGCCGGAGAGGGCGAGCAGCGCGAGGTGGAAGCGGCGGTCCGCCTCCAGATAGCCGATGAGGTCGTGCTCCCGGGCGCACGAGACGATTTCCTCGGCGACCGGCCGCAGCGCCTCCAGCTGCTCCCGGTCGGCCTTCCTCGTGATGCGGCCGATGGTGGGCACCTCGATGAGGGTGCGCAGCTCGGTGAACTGGTCGAGGTCCCGTTCGCTGACCTCGGTGATGCGGAAGCCCTTGTTTCGGACAGGTTCGACCAGTCCCTCCCGGGCCAGATCGAGCATGGCCTCGCGGACCGGGGTCGCGGAGACGCCGAGGTCGCTCGCGAGACCAGGGGCCGAGTAGACCTGGCCGGGCCGCAGTTCGCCGGCGATCAGGGCCGCGCGGAGGGCGTGCCCGACCTGGTCGCGGAGCCGCTCCTGCGCTCTGACGAGGCCGTACTGCTTCAGGTCACCCATCGTGCGCCCTCCGAGAAGTCACGGAGGAGCATCGTACAATGTCACGTTGCTCTTTCCGGGTCTGCGCGTGGTCCTCGATGTACGGGCCGACGCGTGGTCCTCGACGTCGTGGGCGCCGTACACGGAGACGCCGGGCAGGACCCGGGACCGGGGGATGCCGAGGGCCCGGCGGAGGCACCCCCTGGAGGGGCCACTCCAGGCGACCCGGATCATCGAACACATGCTCGTTGCGTCCGTGTCCCTGCTCGCCCTGGCCGTGGTGCTGATCTGCGCCGTCGTCCGCCCGTTCCGCCTGCCCGAGGCGGCCTTCGCCGTACCGGCCGCCGGCGCCGTCCTGGCCGTGGGTGCGATCACACCCGAGGCCGTGCGCGAGGAGGCGGAACGGCTGGGACCGGTGATCGGCTTCCTCGCGGCCGTCCTCGTCCTCGCCAAGCTCTGCGACGACGAAGGGCTCTTCCACGCCTGCGGCACCTGGATGGCCCGTTGGTCCCGCCGCCGCCCGCAGCGACTGCTCGGCGCCGTCTTCGCCCTCGCCTCACTGATCACCGCCGCGCTGAGCCTGGACGCGACGGTCGTCCTGCTCACCCCGGTGGTCTTCGCGACCGCCACCCGCATGGGAGCCCGCCCCGGACCCCACGCCTACGCGAGCGCCCACCTCTCCAACACGGCCTCGCTGCTCCTGCCGGTCTCGAACCTCACGAACCTGCTCGCGTTCACGGCCACCGGGCTCGGCTTCACCCGGTTCGCGCTGCTGATGCTGCTCCCCTGGCTGACCGCGATCGCGGTCGAGTACGTCGTCTTCCGCCGCTTCTTCGCGCGCGACCTCGCCGCCCCGGCGACCCCCACCGAACCGTCGGCGCCCGTCGCGCTCCCCCTCTTCGCCCTGCTCACCGTGGCCGCGACGCTCGGCGGCTTCGCCCTCGCCTCCGCGACCGGCGTGGACCCGGCGTGGGCGGCCGCGGCGGGCGCCACCGTCCTGGCCGTACGGGCCCTGGCCGGCCGCCGCACCAGCCCACGCGCGCTCGTGCGTTCGGCGTCGCTGCCGTTCCTCGCGTTCGTGCTGGCCCTCGGGGTCGTCGTCCGGGCCGTCGTCGACAACGGCCTCGGCGACGCCCTCGCCCACGTCCTCCCCGACGGCACCTCACTGCCGGCCCTGCTCGGCATCGCCGCCATTGCTGCGGTCCTGGCCAACCTCATCAACAACCTCCCCGCGACCCTGGCCCTGGCCCCCCTCGCGGCGGCCTCGGGCCCGGGCGCGGTGCTCGCCGTGCTGCTCGGGGTGAACATCGGCCCCAACCTCACGTACGCAGGGTCCCTCGCCACCCTCCTCTGGCGCCGCATCGCCCAGGACCACGACCACCCGGTCGCCCTCGGGGAGTTCACCCGTCTCGGACTCCTGACGGTCCCGGCCACCCTCGCCGCCTCGACGGTGGCCCTGTGGGCCTCGCTCCAGCTGTTCGGCATCTGACGGCGCGGTCGCCTCTCAAGTCCCGGGAACTCCACGCCCCACTGCTACGTTCTACAAGACCGTAGAAGTAATCGACGTCTGGAGAGCTCATGGCCCTGTGGGACCGCTTCAAGGAATCCGCATCGACGATGCAGACCCAGCTGATGGCGAAGAAGAACGACCTGAAGAGCGGCGCGTTCCGCGACGCGAGCATGGCCATGTGCGCACTGGTCGCCGCCGCCGACGGGACGATCGACCCCGCCGAGCGCCGCCGGGTCGCCCAGCTCATCTCGACCAACGAAGTGCTGCAGAACTTCGACGCGATCGATCTGCAGCGCCGCTTCGACGACAACCTGAACAAGCTGACCGCCGACTTCGACTTCGGCAAGGTCAGCGTGTTGCAGGAGATCGCCAAGGCCAAGAAGAAGCCGGCCGAGGCGCGCGCCGTCATCCAGATCGGCATCGTCATCGGCGGCGCCGACGGCGACTTCGACAAGACGGAGCAGGCCGTGGTCCGCGAGGCGTGCTTCACCCTCGACCTGCCGCCCCACGAGTTCGACCTCTAGAACTCGCCCTGGAGTTGTCCAGGAGTCGCGTGGGACTCGTCCAAGGCTCGTCCCAGGACTCGTCCAGGGCAACGCCGCCGGGCTACACCGGTGCGGCGACCCCGCGCAGTACCAGGAACAGCGTGACCGCCGAGTTGGCCGAGGACAGTGCCGACACCGTCGTACCGAAGGCGGCGCCCCAGGCGGCGAGTCCGACGGCGGTTCCGACCGGCGGCCACGCGCGACCCACCGGGGCCGGGCGCATCAGGGCCGCGACCCGTCGGGGCACCGGGCCGGCGCCCGCGCCCGTCAGGGCGGGGAGTGTGGCGGCCGGGGCGCGCGGCGCGAGAAGAGCCGCCTTGCCGATCGCGCGGGCGACGGAGCGACGGCTGCCGACCTCGGCGGCCGCCTCCTCGTCGGCCCAGCGTTCGGCGGTGTACGAGACGGCGGTACGCAGTGGGCGCAGGAACGGGTTCGCGCGCGCCGCGAGATGGACCGTCAGGAGATGGCGGTGGTGACGCCCGGCCAGGTGGGCCCGCTCGTGGGCGAAGAGGGCCCGGCGCTCGGCGGAGGTGAGGCCGGTCAGCATTCCGGTACTGACGACGACCCGCCCCGGCGCCCGCCCGCGCCCCCGCCCGCCGGGGAGTGCGTACGCGTAGGGGGTGCGGTCCGGCAGTACCGCGACGGACGTCGGCGGCAGCCCGACGAGTGCGCCCGCGACCCGTCGGCGTACCCGCAGCTGACGCCAGGCCGCCGCGCCGCACGAGACGAGGACGGCGAGCAGCACCGGGATCGCCGCACGGCCGGCGATCTCGTCGTACGGGAGGGCCGCGCGCACGTCGGGGTCCGACCAGCTGTCGGGGAGCGGGTTGCCGGGCAGTTGCGCGGTGCCCACGATCATGAGCAGGCCGAGGCAGAGGGTGCTGCAGACGGCGGAGACACCGGCGACGGCGGCGAGCAGACGCGTCGCGGTACGGGGGTGGAGCCGCTGTTCCGCGAGGCGGGCGACCGGCCACGCGGTGAGCGGAAGGACGAGGGGAAGGAAGACGAAGACTCCCATGGCGGCTAGCCTTCCTCCTCCTCGGCGGCCTTGGAGAGCAGTTCACGAAGGAGTCGCTCTTCGTTCGGCGAGAGCCCGGTGACGAAACTGGCGAGGACCGCCTGGCGGTCGGCCTCCGCGTCCAGCACCTTCCGCATCCGCAGGGCGGCGAGCCCCGCCTCGTCGGCGACCGCCGTCCACCGGAAGGAGCGGCCGACGCGCTCGCGCTCGACGGCGCCCTTCGCCCGGAGGCGGGTGAGGATGGTGATGACGGTGGTGTAGGCGAGAGCACCCCCGAGGCGTTCCCGTACCCACGCCACGGGCACGGGCTCGGACGCCTCGCGCAGCACGGCGAGCACCTGGGACTCCAGTTCTCCCTGGCCACGCCTGCGCGGGGAGGGCTCCGCCGCGCCCTCGCTCCGGTCCGTCACGTCGCCCTCCTCCACGTAAGAACAGCAGCCCATCGTACTGAACGGCGGGAGCCCCATCGATGGCCAATGGGTGCTGACACCCATGTCCTACACGCTGCTTACATGGAACAATTCAGAAATAGAGGGGGATCGAGGGGGAGCAAGGACGACAAGGGGCGAGCAAGGGGGATCGGCGCATGGAATGGTTTCTGGGATTCGGCATCGCGGGACTTGCCGTCCTGGCGCTCTCCCTCGTCCTCGACGGCTTCTTGGACGGCGTCCTGGACGGCATCCCGGAAAGTCTCGGCGGCGGCCTCGACGGATTCCTTTCGCTCCCGGTGATCGCCGGATTCGTGTCGGCGCTCGGATTCACGGGCGCGATCGCGACGGGCGCGGCCGGCGCCGGAGCGGTCGTCGCGACCCTCACGGGCATCGCCGCGGGCGCCCTGGTGGGCTGGCTGACCTGGCGGTTCAGCCGGGCGCTGCTCCGGGACGGAGGAGCGCCCGCACCGCGGGGCGAGGACCTGACGGGCACATCGGGCGCGGTCGTCACGGCGATTCCCGCCGGGGGCTACGGCGAGGTCCTGCTGTATCTCGCCGGCCAGCCGGTGAAATACGCGGCGAAGGCGGCCGCTCCGGTCGAGCGGGGTGCCGAGGTGTGGGTGGAGTCGGTGCTGTCACCGACGTCGGTCACGGTCCGCCCCGTAGAGCGCTGACCTTCCCACCGCTCGACCAACTCTCTTCATTCATTGACCCGTTCATCGACCCGTTCATCGATCCGTTCATTCAATTCGAGGGATTTCCGCATGAGCCCTGTCCTGACCGCTGTCGTGGGAATAGTCGTCCTCGTCGTCCTGCTCGGCCTCGTCGTCGTCACGCGCTACAAGGTGGCCGGCCCCAGCGAGGCGTTCATCATCACCGGCCGGCGCGGCAAGAAGGCCACCGACCCGGCCACGGGGCGGGTGTTCACCGACAACAGCGGCCAGAAGGTCGTGGTCGGTGGCGGTGTGTTCGTCGTCCCGTTCGTGCAGCAGAAGTTCACGCTCGACCTCTCCAGCCGTCACATCCCCGTCGCGGTCCGCGGCGCGGTCACCCTGCGCGGTGTGAAGGCCAACCTCGAAGGTGTCGCGATCGTCAAGGTCGGCGGCACCGAGGACTCGATTCGGGCGGCCGCGCAGCGGTTCCTGATGCAGCAGAACGGCATCGTCGGCTTCACCCAGGAGGTGCTGTCGGGCGCGCTGCGTTCCATCGTGGGACGGATGTCGGTCGAGGACATCATCCGGGACCGGGCCGCGTTCGCCGGGCAGGTCGCCGAGGAGGCGGAGGCCAGTCTCTCCGGGCAGGGCCTGGTCCTGGACGCCTTCCAGATCCAGGACATCACCACCGAGGGCTCGTACCTCGAAGACCTCGGCCGTCCCGAGGCCGCGCGTGCCAAGCAGGAGGCGGACATCGCCGAGGCCGTCGCACGCCGCGCCTCCGAAGAGGCGCGGCTGAAGGCGGAGGAGGAGATCGCGATCGCCCAGCGGACCCTCTACCTGAAGCAGGCCGAGATCAAGGCGCAGACGGACGAGGCCGCCGCCCAGGCGAACGCCGCAGGCCCGCTCGCCGAGGCCGCCCGCCAGCAGGACATCCTGACGGAGCAGGAGAAGGTCGCCGCGCGCCAGGCCGAGCTGACCGACCGCCAGCTCGACACCCAGGTCCGCAAGCCCGCCGACGCCGCCCGCTACCAGGCCGAGCAGGAGGCCGAGGCCCGCCGTATCGCCCTGGTCAAGGAGGCCGAGGCGGACGCGCAGCGGGCCAGGCTCACCGGTGAGGGCGAGAAGGCCCACCGCGCGGCCCTGGCCGACGCCGTACGCATCGAAGGCGAGGCCCAGGCCGCGGCGATCGCCGCGAAGGGCTCCGCCGAAGCCGAAGCCATGCAGAAGAAGGCCGACGCCTTCGCCCGGTACGGGGACGCGGCCGTCCTCCAGATGCTCGTCGAAGTCCTGCCCCAGGTCGTGGCCAAGGCGTCCGAGCCGCTGTCGGCCGTAGAGAAGATGACGGTCATCTCGACGGACGGGGCGAGCCGGTTGACCCGTACCGTCACGGACAACGTCGCCCAGGGCATGGAACTCCTGTCGTCCACGACCGGGGTGGACCTCGCCCAGCTCCTCCAGGGCATCACGCAGAAGGGGAAGCCGCGGCAGGAGGAGCCGCAGCGGGAGTCGGTCGAGATCGCGGACTGAGAAGGACCGCGTCAGTCACACACGGTCGGACGCCGATTCGTTTCCGGGCTCGGACACACGGGCGGACGCCGATTCGGTACCGGGCTCCGGCACACGTACGGGCACGGCCTCGGGCCCGGGTACGGCGGCCCCTCCCCCGCCCGGGGGCACAGGGGTCCGCCGACGGGTGAGGTAGGTGGCGATCGGCTCGGTGTAGCGAGCCGTGAGCGGGCCGATCACGACGAGGATGAGCACATAGGCGGTGGCGAAGGGCCCGAGTTGGGGCTGCACCCCGGCGGTGACGGCGAGCCCGGCGATGACGATGGAGAACTCGCCGCGCGCCACCAGGGTGCCGCCCGCCCGCCAGCGGCCCTTGACCCCGATCCCGGCGCGGCGCGCGGCCCAGTGACCGGTGGCGATCTTGGTCAGCGCGGTGACGACGGCCAGGGCGAAGGCCGGGAGGAGCACCGGCGGGATGCTCGCGGGGTCGGTGTGCAGTCCGAAGAAGACGAAGAAGACCGCCGCGAAGAGGTCGCGCAGGGGGCTCAGCAGGGCGTGGGCGCCGTCGGCGACCTCCCCGGAGAGGGCGATGCCGACGAGGAACGCGCCGACGGCCGCGGAGACCTGGAGCTGCTGGGCGACGCCCGCGACGAGCAGCGTCAGACCGAGGACGACGAGGAGCAGCTTCTCGGGGTCGTCGCTGGAGACGAACCGCGAGATGAGCCGTCCGTAGCGGACGGCGACGAAGAGGACGGCGCCGGCCACGCCCAGGGCGATGGCGAGCGTGGCGCTGCCGGCCGCGAGGCCGACCCCGGCGAGCAGGGCCGTGATGATGGGCAGGTAGACGGCCATGGCGAGGTCTTCGAGGACCAGGATGCTGAGGATGACCGGTGTCTCACGGTTGCCGAGGCGCCCGAGGTCGCCGAGGACCTTGGCGATGACGCCGGACGAGGAGATCCAGGTGACGCCCGCCAGGACGACGGCGGCGACGGGTCCCCAGCCGAGGAGCAGCGCGGCGGCGGCGCCGGGCAGCGCGTTGAGGGCGAAGTCGACGAGTCCGGCGGGGTACTGGGTCTTGAGGTTGGAGACGAGATCGCTCGCGGTGTACTCGAGACCGAGCATGAGGAGCAGGAGAATCACCCCGATCTCGGCACCGATGGCGACGAACTCCTCGCTGGTGCCGAGCGGCAGCAGGCCGCCCTTGCCGAAGGCGAGCCCGGCGAGGAGGTAGAGGGGTATCGGGGAGAAGCTGAACCGGCCGGCGAGGCGTCCGAGCAGGCCGAGTCCGAGGATGATGGCGCCGAATTCGATCAGGAAGACCGCGGAGTGCACGCCGCCCTCACTCCCGACCGAGGATCGCGGCGGCCGCGTCGACGCCCTCGCGGGTGCCGATGACGATGAGCGTGTCGCCGCCGGCGAGCCGGAAGGCGGGCGTCGGGGACGGTATCGCCCCGGAGCGGCGCAGTACGGCGACGATGGAGGCCCCGGCCTCGGTGCGCATCCGCGTCTCGCCGAGCAGGCGCCCGTTCCAGTGCGAGTGGGCCGACAGTTCGATGCGTTCGGCGACGAGCCCCAGGTCGGTGGTGTGCAGGACGTTGGGGCTGTGGTGGGCGGGGAGCAGCGCGTCGATCAGTGAGGCGGTCTCCGCCTCGGTGAGGTGCAGCGACTGCGCGCACGCGTCGGGGTCGTCGCCCCGGTACACGTTCACGGTCCGGGTCCCGTCGCGGTGCGCGATGACCGACAGCTGGCGGTGCTCCCGGGTGGTGAAGTCGTACTGGACTCCGATGCCGGGCAGGGGTGTCGTTCTCATCCGCGGAGCAGGCAAGGGCCCGTCCCTCCTGTTGTCATGTCAAAGGGTGATCAGGTCGGTGGTCGGGGGCCATGGTGCCACCCGCGAGGAGCCCCGGAACATGGGTGTCGGCACGGATGGACAAGCCACCGGAAACTGGTCAGGATGAGGCGGGGACATGGATCCCGCCGCAGGTCAGAGGCCCGGAGCCAGGTAGTGGGAGCCGGGGGCGACAAGAGGGAGAGAGCCGCAACAGTGTCGCTGTACTGGCGCATCTTCCTTCTCAACGCCTCGGTGCTGATCGTCGCCGTCCTCCTCCTCTTCGGCCCGGTGACGGTCTCCACCCCCGTACTCCTCGGCGAGGCGATCGTGCTCGTGGCCGGTCTGGTCGCGATGCTCCTCGCGAACGCGCTCCTGCTCCGGCTCGGCCTGGCACCGCTCCAGCGCCTCACCCGGGCGATGCGGACGGCGGACCTGCTGAGGCCGGGCCGCCGGGCCGAGGTGGCGGGGCGCGGCGAGATCGCGGACCTGACGCGTACGTTCAACACGATGCTGGACCGACTCGAAGCCGAACGGGCCGTGAGCACCGCCCGGGTCCTCTCGGCGCAGGAGGAGGAGCGGCAGCGGATCGCGCAGGAGCTGCACGACGAGGTCGGGCAGACCCTCACTGCGGTGCTCCTCCAGCTGAAGCACGCCGCGAACCACGCTCCGGACGAGCTGCGGACGGAACTCCACCAGGCGCAGGAGACGACCCGGACGAGCCTGGACGAGATCCGCCGCATCGCCCGCCGACTGCGCCCGGGGGTCCTGGAGGAGCTGGGCCTGCACAGCGCGCTCAGGTCGCTGGCCTCGGAGTTCTCGACGCGGGGCCTGACCGTACGGCCCCACATCGAGTCCGGGCTCCCGAAACTCGACCACGAGACGGAGCTGGTGCTCTACCGGGTGGCGCAGGAGGGCCTCACCAACACGGCCCGGCACGCGGCGGCGACACACGTGGATCTACGTCTCCGCCGACTCCCCCACGGCGGGATCGGCCTCCTGGTCAAGGACGACGGCCTGGGAATCGGCCGGGCGCCGGACGGCGCGGGCCTGAGCGGGATGAGGGAGCGCGCGCTGCTGATCGGCGCGGAACTGACGATCCGCGAAGGCGAAGGCGGCGGCACGGAAGTCCACCTGAACACCAAGCGCGACAAGGCGATGTCATGACGGGCCCGACCACCGAACCGACCACACCCACGCCACGTCCCGCCCCCACACCCGCACCCACCCCTGCTCCCACTCCCACGCGCATCCTGCTGGCGGACGACCACGCGCTCGTCCGCGGAGGAGTCCGCCTCATCCTGGACGCGGAACCGGACCTGACGGTGGTGGCAGAGGCGGCGGACGGCGCGGAAGCGGTGGCGCTGGCCCGCTCGGAACGGATCGACCTGGCGGTCCTGGACATCTCGATGCCCCGCAGGACGGGCCTCCAGGCGGCCCGCGAACTCAGCCGCCTCCAGCCGGAGCTGAGGATCCTGATCCTCACGATGTACGACAACGAGCAGTACTTCTTCGAGGCGCTGAAGGCCGGCGCGAGCGGCTACGTCCTGAAGTCGGTGGCCGACCGCGACCTGGTGGAAGCATGCCGGGCGGCGGTACGCGACGAGCCCTTCATCTACCCCGGCGCGGAAACAGCTCTGATCCGCACGTACCTCGACCGAGCGGAACAGGGCAGGCCGCTCCCGGACAAGGCCGTCACGGAACGCGAGGAGGAGATCCTCAAACTGGTGGCGGAGGGCCACAGCTCCAAGGAGATCGGCGACCTCCTCGTCATCAGCCCGAAGACGGTGGAACGCCACCGCGCCAACCTCCTCCAGAAACTGGGCATGCGAGACCGCCTGGAGCTCACGCGCTACGCGATCCGGGTGGGGCTGATCGAGCCGTAGACGGGCTCAACCTCCGTACCCAGGTCGCACGTCCCACGTCCTTCGCCCCATGTCCCACGTCCTTCGTCCGTCGTCCTTCGTCCGTCGTCCCTCGTCCTTCGCCCTTCGTCCTTCGTCCTTCGTCCTGCATCCTGCGTTCCGTGTCCCGGTTTCGGCAACAAATATTGTCCCCACAGGACTCCCGGTTCGAGCATGAGGGCACCGGTGATCACCACGATCCGGCAGACCGACGAGGCCGGCATATCAGCGCGCATCCGCCCTGAGCCGTATGCCCGACCGTGAGAACGAGGAGCCCGCCCATGCGTTCGACCACCCCTGGGCCAGTGCGCAGCGTCACCCCGGAACCCGTCGCGCAACCCGCACGGCAGGCGGGAGGTGGCCTCCGATGAGCGTCCGAACGGAACCGATCGAGCCGACCGAACCGCAGGAGACCACCACCCCACCGCAGGAGACCACCCCACCGCGGGAAACCACCGAACTGCGGGAAACCACCGAACTGCGGGAAACCACCGCACCCAAGGGCGGCGGGAGGCTACCGCTCCCCGTCTACCTGCTCGCGTTCAGCCTGTTCGCGATGGGGAGCGCCGAGTTCCTGCTCGCCGGCGTCCTCCCGGACATCGCCGACGACCTCGACATCTCGCTGTCCTCCGCGGGTGCCCTCATCTCGGCCTTCGCCATCGGCGTGGTGATCGGCGGTCCGCCGCTCGCGGTGCTGACGCTGCGCTGGCCGCGCCGCACGACCCTGGTGATCTCGCAGGCCGTGTTCGCCGCCGGGGTGGCCGTCGGACTGTTGACCGACGACTTCACCGTGCTCCTCGTCACCCGCTTCCTGATCGGCCTGGCGTACGCCGGTTTCTGGGCGGTCGCCGCGGTCACCGCGATCTCCCTCGTCACGCCCGACCGCACCGCCCGGGCCTCCGGCGTAGTGGTCAGCGGTCTCAGCGTCGCCATGGTCGCGGGCGGTCCGGCCGGCGCCTTCCTCAGCCACTTCACCGGCTGGAAGGGCGGCTTCTGGGCGGTGGTCGCGCTCACCGTGCTCAGCGTGATCGCCACGATCGTCGCCGTGCCCGCCACCAAGGCGGCTCAAGAGCCCAGCGTGAAGCGCGAACTGCGGACGATGCGGCAGCCGCAGCTGTGGGCGGTGTACGCCGCGACGCTGCTCAGCACCGCCGCGTACATGATCTCGTACAACTACCTCGCGGCCTTCCTCACGGACATCACGGGTGTCGACTCCGTGTGGGTGCCCGGCATCCTCGTCCTCTTCGGTATCGGGGCCTTCATCGGCCTCTCCGTCGGGGGCCGGATCGCCGATGGGCGCCCCCACCACGCCCTGCTCATCGGGGCCGGCGGGATCCTGGTCTGCTCCGTTCTGCTCGCTCTCCTGGCCGATCACGCCGTGGCCGTCGTCCCTCTGGTGCTGGTCCTGGGCGTCGCGGGTTTCGTCCTCAACCCGGCTGTCTACGGGCGGGTGTTCACCGTGGCGGCAGGCGCGCCCACGCTCGCCGGGGCCACCGCCGTCTCCATGTTCCAACTCGGCATCAGTGTGGTCCCCGTCCTCGCGGGCGTCGCGCTCGGCGCCGGCGCCGGCCTCACCGCGATCCCCTGGCTGGGCGCGGCCCTGGCCGCCCTCACCGTCCCGGCAGTCCTGGCCGACCGAACGATGACCCGCAACCGGGCAATGCCGATCCCCGAGCCGACGGACGACTGACGACTGACCCAGCGTCATGGCCGCCCTGACGAGTCCGAAAACAGCACCTCTCGTTGCACACTCCACAGCGACTGCATGTAATAACGGTGTGGAGCAGCCCTCGTCCATCGCCCAGGCCCTGTCCGCCGTAGGCCCCCGACTCAAGCGGCTGCGCACCGCTCGCGGTGTCACCCTCGCCGCGCTGTCGGAGGTCACCGGCATCTCCAAGAGCACCCTCTCCCGCCTGGAGGCCGGCCGGCGCCGCCCCAGCCTGGAGCTGCTGCTGCCCATCGCGCAGGCCCACCAGGTACCGATCGACGAACTGGTCGGCGCCCCCGAGGTGGGCGACCCGAGGGTCCGGCTCAAACCGCACGCGGTGAACGGCAACACCGTGCTGCCGCTCACCCGACAGCCCGGCCCGCTGCAGAGCTACAAGATGGTGCTGCCGGCGAGCCGCGACACCCCGGAACTCTGCACCCACGAGGGATACGAGTGGCTGTACGTGCTCTCCGGACGGCTCCGGATCGTGCTCGCCGACCACGACATCGTCCTCGACCCGGGCGAGGTGGCGGAGTTCGACACCCGGCTGCCGCACTGGTTCGGCAGCACGGGGCAGGGCCCGGTCGAAGTACTCAGCCTCTTCGGCCGCCAGGGCGAACGAATGCACGTCCGCGCCCGCCCCGACCGCCGAACGCCCGCCTCCGACGACTGAGGCCGGAGACGGGCGCGAAGGAAGGAAGCATGCGGTGCGCCGGGCGTGGCGGGCCCGGCCTTCGACCGCCTGTCGGGCCCCTGCGTGCTGCGCGGGGACCCGGCAGGCCGGTTACGGTCGCGGTGGCATCAGTTGATGGTCCACTGCTGCAGCGTCGAGCCGGTGTCGGGCTGCTGGGTGACGAGGGCCCCGTCGGCGGAGGAGGCCGTGGTCACGAGCAGTCCGCTTCCTGCGGAAGCGACGGTGTAGGTGCCGCCGGCCTGACGGACGATGTTCCAGTGCTGGTTGGTGCCCTGGGTGCAGGTCCACTGGATGATCTTCGCGCCGGCGCTGGTGGAGCCGCCCGCCACGTCGGCGCACAGCCCGGACTCACTGTTCTTGAGTTCGTAGGTGCCGTCGGCCTGCTGGGTGAAGCGCCAGCTCTGGTTGCGGCCACCGGTCGGCACCCAGGTGATGAGCTGCGTACCGGCGGTGGTGCTGTGGTCGGGGTTGTCGAGCGCCTTGCCCGCGGCGGTGAGGGTGTGGACTCCGTCGAGGGAGGCCGAGACCGTCCAGGTGAACGTGGCCGTGCCGCTGGCACTGCCGGAGGACGCGGTGACGGTGACCGTGGAAACGCCCGCCGATGTGGGGGTGCCGGTGACCAGTCCGCCGGTGCTGATGCTCAGACCGGCGGGAAGGCCGGTGGCGGTGAAGGTGAGGGGCTTCCCGGCGGAGTCGGTCGCTTCCACCTGGAGGGAGACGGCCTTGTTCAGGGTGGCCGTCCGGTTGCCGGGATTGCCGACCGTCACCGACTCGGGGACCTGGGCCGTGGGGGTCAGGGTCAGGACCTGCTCACCGGCCGTCCTGGTGCCGCCGACCGCGTTGCCCGTGGTGTTGTTCCAGCTACGGGTGGGCGTGGTCTCGGCGAGACGGCCGGAGTCGGCGGAGAGGCCGATGACGAGGCCGCTGTAGCGATTGACGATCTTGTACGTGCCGGTGGCGGAGCCGTCGGTGGGCGAGGTGCCGCGGATGACGAACCACTGCTGTCCGACGGTGGGACCGCTGGGTGCGGCGGCCGTGACAGTGGGCTTGGTGCCCCAGGCCCGGGTGGCGGTGGAGGTGGAGCTCACGCCGAGGAGCTGGCCGGAGGCGGAGTTGGCGATGCGGTACGAGCCGTCGCCGTTCGCGGTGAAGATCCACGACTCCAGGCCGGAGCCGGTGGCGGCGGCGAGCGAGGTGGTGGCCGAACTACCGGAGACCTGGGCCAGGACGCGGCCGCCGGCGCCGGCGATCCGGTACGCCTGGGAGGTGTCGACCGGGGTCGCGGGCTGAGTGGTGCCGATCGTCAGGTTGACGTACTCGCTGCTCGATCCGTTGGAGCAGCCGAAGGAGCAGTACGAGCGGAAGTCCTTGCCGACGATTCCGGAGCTGGTCTTGTTCCCGCTGTCGAGGAACCAGCGGTACCAGGACGCGTTCCTGTAGCTGCCGGTGTCACCCAGGCGGAACCACTTCTGCGTGGCCAGGTTGTCGGTGGCGTAGATCTCCTGGGAGGCGTTGCCGCTCTGGTCGACCCCCTGGGGCTGGCCGATGTACAGGCCGAGATGGGCGTTGTAGGTGATGTCCATGACGAACATCGGGGACGTCGGAGGCATCAGACCGGCGGCCACCTGCTGGTTCACGTCACCGCTGTTGGCGGGGTTGTACTCCTTCGACGGCGGGGTGTAGCCCGTCGTGCTGCCGGGGCCGACCGGGACCATGTTGCTCTCGCGGCCTCCGACGCCGGGCTGGGACCAGGCGCCGTCGTACCACTTCTGCCAGGAACCGGGCGCCATCTTCGACGAGATCGGAGCTCGGGCGACGTGCCCGTAGAACGCGGCCCAGCCGCCGCCCTTGTTCACGATCCGGGAGCCGTAGAAGGCGTAGAAGTAGCCGGACGCCGTGTCGACGAACAGGCGCTGGTCACCGGTGCCGTAGTGGTAGGTCTGCTGCGGGAAGGCAGCGGTGTCGCCGCGCTTGGTGCTGTACCGCGAGGTGATGACGTGGTCCTTGATGGCCCACGTACGTCCCTGGTCCTTGGACACGGCGTAGTCGATGCCGTCGTAGTGGAGGCCGTCACCGAAGGGCTGCGGGGTGAACTCGTTGTGCACGAGGCCGTACCAGTCACCGGTGTCCGGGTCGACCCAGACACCGGCGAGGTCGCAGTAGTTGCGGTGCGCGTAGGAGGCCGTGGAGGGCGCCTGGGTGGACTCCACGCCTGTCGGGCTGTTGTTGCAGCGCCACGTGGTGTCGTTGTTGCGGTCGTTGGAGTTCGCCGGGTTCACCGCGTCGCTGATGGCGCCGGACCGGGTGGCGGTGTCGAGGTTCGTTCCGGTGAAGAAGGTCCACTTACGGGGATCGCTCGCGCCGTACAGCGCGTGGGCCTGCTGGAAGTAGAAGGTGCCGTCCTTGTCGATGTACGTGCCGGCGGGCGTGTCATCGGGGTGCGTCCACGAGCCCTTGGCACCGACGGTGACGGTGTAGGTGGCGGCGTCCGGTGCCGCGGAGGCCGTGGTCGTCGCCAGCGTGCCGCCGCCGGCCGCGACCAGCGCGGCGGCGACGAGCGCCCCGGCGAGTCTGCTTCGAGGAGTGCGCATGGTTCTCCTTGGTCGGAGGAGCCGAGAGGGGACGGCTCCGTGGATGGTCCGGCGTCCGGGGGACGGCGGTCGTGCTCAGGCGGCGCCACGGCCCGTACGGTCGGCTCCCCATCAGCGGCTCAACTGACCCGCCCCGGGCGGTGTGGAACGCGGACCGGATCCCCGCCGGGTGGCTCTGTGCCGGCCGGCCGGTCAGGCGACCACTGTGACGAGCCCGGTGCCCCGGTCCGCCACGCGGTGAGTGGGGATCCTCAGCGGCAGATCGGGTCTCGACTGCCGCTGACCTTCCGATCACTTCGAGGCCTCATCGGGCCGCTGTTCGGCGCGGTGGCGCTCGTTGGGGGCGGCACGAGGCAGGACGTTCATCCGCTGTCCACCCGTCGGTGAGGATGTGCTTGGCGGCACTCAGACTGCTCGCACGCGCGTCATGACGCCTAGGGATGAATCGCCACGGCGCTTGGACTTTCCGTCACGAGCCGACGCAGGCGATCACCGAGCGGAGCATGTCGACCGTCGCTCCCCGTGGCGGCCATGCACGCCGCCCTGTCGACCGGCACGATCGAGGCATTCACGGCGCCGACGCAGGATGGGGCGGAGCGCACCGGCGCCACCGAGCAGACCGTCTCCGACGTGCTGTCCGGCCGGGTCGCCGTACGGCCCGCCACGGAGACCCGGGCGCGCGCCGCCATCGCCGAACCCGGCTACGTCCCCCACTTCGACGCACGCTCGCTCGCCGCCTGCAGCAGCACTACGCTCGGCCTCATCGTCCCGACCGTCTCCACGGCCTGCCACGCCGACGTCGTCGAGGAGGCGGAGGATGTCCTCGACGCCCCCTCGGCTACCACCTGTTGGTACGCACCACACGCCGGACGGATGACACGCCCGGCGAAATCTGTCTGGGCTGACCAGCCGCTCGGTCGACACCCGAGGCCTGCGCCCCCTTCGTCAGCTGCGCGACCGCGTCCTGATGGTCGGGCTCGGTGGTCACCCGGTTCTCCTCCCCGGGTGCTGCGAACAGCACCCGGGGTTGGATCGTACGACGGTCACCCGCAGTGGGAGTTGCCGATGAAGTGACTTGCGAGCCTCTCGGAGCTGTTTCCCCCGATACTGCCTATCCAGTCGATGCACCTGTTCTTCGCGGAAAGGTAGACGGGCCCCGCATACGAGGAGAAATAGCCGGAGTCCGAGTCCCCGTCGCCGCCACCGGTGAGCTGAAGGGTGGTCTCCGCGAAGATGGTTCCCGACCCTGGCACGATCTGCATGATCGAACAGTTGTAGCCGTTGGAGGAGTTGTAGGTGAGGTAGGCGTCCCCCAGGTGCGTTCCACCGCTGGTCATCTTGAGATGGTCGATGACGGTGTAGTTGGCACCACAGATTCCGTTGTAGGGATTGGAGGCCGCGTTGGCCACTCCCGGAGTCAGCGCCACGGCGGCCAACGCCACAGCGAGGCCGCCGGCGAGCGTGCCGATCCTTCTGCGAGTGCCGATCATCAGATCTTTCCCTTTCTCGTCAGGTGAAGTGCGCGTCTCACCGGGAGGCTCCCGAACGGGCGGGACGTTCCGGACACGGCCTAGCCGCAGTGAGAGTGCCAACGGTTGATCTCCTGGTCGTGGATCACACCGCCCCAGTCGATGCAGGTGCCGCGGCCGTCCACGTAGACCGGGCCCGCGTATGAGCTGTAGGAGCCGGAGTCGGAGTCCTGGACGCCGTCGCCCCGCCCGATCACCGCGCTCATCCGCAGAGGGGCGCCCGGATTGCCGCGCACGACGACCAGGCAGTTCCGGCCCGAGTCCGCGTTCCAGGTCAGGTATGCCATTCCGAGGTCCCCGATCGGTGCGGAATCGATGAGCTTGTGGCCGCTCCCGCAGAGCCCGTACCCGGCTGCCTCGGCGGCGGGCGCGGCGAGGACCATCAGTCCTGCTGTCATCGCCCCTGCGGTGACCATGGAAGCGGAGATCCTGAGACCCCGGAGCCGCCCGGAGCCGAATGATTCGACGCTCATGAACGTTCCCCGTTCCGCCTGCTACCCGCAGTGCGACTCGAACTGGTACGACCCGGTGGGTGCGTCGTCCACATAGCCGCCCCAGTTGATACAGGTGGCCCGCCCGTCCGCGTAGACCGGACCGGCGTAGTGGCGGTACAGACCCTTGTCCTCCTCCTCGAAGCCGTCCGTGGTCCGCTGGATCCAGGCCGTCATGAAGTAGAGCTCGGCGGGACCGTCGTTCGCCCCGTACCTCTGCGTGACGACACAATTGTGGCCATTGGACTTGTTCCAGGTCAGAAACGCGCGTCCGTAACCGCTGATGTCGAGGGAATCGACTACGCCGTATCCGGACCCGCACGATCCGTTGTAGGTCCCGTTGACCGGGGCAGCTTCGGCCGCGGCCGGAAGGACGAACGGGCCCGCCGCTACGGACAGGATGACTCCCGCGCGGAGACAGAGTGACCGGATCTTCCTCACAGAGGCTCCTTCGTTCGATCGGTCGAGCGAGTGAGGCGAGTGGCCCGGGCCGGAGTACCCGGGGATGCGGAAAATCGGAAAGTGCCGCGGTACGACATCAATCGCAGTGGGCGCCGTATTGCTGGTACTTCCCGTATGCGTACGAGCCTCCCCAGTCAACGCAGCTTCCCTTGGCGTAGACGTAGACCGGGCCGGCGTAGGCTGTGTATTCGGCACTGTCGGAGTCACGGGAGGCTTCGTCGTCGGTCCGCTGGATCCACGCCGACATGGGCCTGGGAGACCCGGGGTATTCGGCGACTGTCACGACACAGTTGTAGCCACTGGCCGAATAGGTCAGGAAGACGTTGGCGCCCGACTCCAGCCGTAGGCTGTCGATCACCGTGTACCCGCTGCCGCAGGCACCGTTGTAACCGACGGCCGCCTGAGCCTTTCCGGGATACGACTGGATCTCGGCTGCGGATGCTGCTGCGGGCAGCGCCATCAGCAGCACACCGCTTGCGATCAGCGATGTGGTGACAGCCTTGAGACTTCTCTTCATCTCTCTCCTTCAGGACTGACTCCGAGCGACGAACGAGATCGCGCATCCGAGTGCTGGTAGAGAATTTTGTGGATCACGCTCCGGATCACGCCGAGGTGCACATCGAACTCGGTTCCTTGAGAAGTGGATCCGCGGCTCTCCGCGGTTGCTTCCTCTTCAAACTAGGTCTCCCGAGTCACGCCGACTGTGCTGTGCCTGCAGAGAAGTTGGTCAGCTGTGCGCAGGCGCTCCACGTCGGGACCAGGCCCCGCCGCCCGCAATCCACACTTGACCAACAAGCCCTGGAACCAAGGAACTTGGCCTCAACGGGCACTGTTGCTCGCCCTGCCTGGCGCCCTGGCACTCTGGTCACAGGACTACGCGGGGGAGGATGACTCGGTGGGCGAGCAGCACGGTCCGGGGCGAAGGTCGCAGATGTCGGCCACCTGCGGCGCACAGCCCGGCTGAAGAAGAGGATGGTCCGCTAGGTGAGTGCGACCCTGGACACCGCTCCTCTTTCCCCACAGGAGCGAGCGGAAGCGGTCCGGCATGCCATCTGGGAGTCGGTCGTAAAAATTGACATCGACCACCATCATCCGCCGCAGGATCTCTCGGTCAAGGTCAGTCTCAATAAGGTCGGTTGCATCGTCATCTGTTCGGGAGAGGCAACCAGCCTGACAATACGGCGGACGCAAAGGCTGGCGCGAGAGGACACCGAGCCGTACGTCTTTCTTGGCCTGCAGGCAACGGGAACCAGCCTGGTCCAACAGAACGACCGGCAGGCAGTACTGAGAGCGGGAGAGTTCGCCCTCTACGACACATCCGTTCCGTACGCGCTCTCCTTCGAGGCCGGTGTCGACCACCACTTTCTGCGCTTTCCCCGCAGCGCGCTCGCGCTACCCGAGCGGTCCCTGCGGGAGATGACCGCGGTCACGTTCGGCGCCGAGAACCCCGTTGCCGCCCTTACCTTCGCGTACTTCTCCCAGTTGGCCGTCACGGACGGACTCCGCCACGAACGTCACGCCCAGGTGATCACTGAGCCGAGCGTCGAACTGATCCGCGCGGCCGTCGCCTCCCGGCTTGGCGACTCGCAGCTGGCCCGGGAATCGATGGAGACGACACTGAACCTTCGCATCATGAGATACATGCGGGAGCACTTACGTGATCGCGACCTGTCGGCTGCGCGCATCGCGTCCGTCCACGGCGTCTCGGTCCGACACCTCTACACGCTGCTCGCCCGGTCGGGTATCACCTTGGGCGACTGGATCCGCTCCCAGCGTCTGGCAGGCTGCCATCGGGAACTGGCCGCGCCGAGCGCCCGGCACCGAACGATCGCTGCGATCGGGCGTGGTTGGGGCTTCGTGGACGCGACTCACTTCAGCAAGGTGTTCAAGCAGGAGTACGGCCTCACTCCACGGGACTGGCGCGACCTCAACCGCGCCTGACGCTCCACCAGCAACACGGATAGCCGAATGATGCTGTGTGGACAGCATCAGGCCGACACCCTCGGATGGCGCGGGCAGTCGGCGCTGCGGGGCGCCGGAATCGTGGCCGAGGGGCCGACGGTCGGCCCCTCCGGCAGCCGCCACGCGGTACGGATCGATCCGATCAAGTGCCGTGCACTGTAGGGGGACACCTCCAGCTCCTGACGGGCGCGGCCGAGCAGCTCCAGAGCCCCGACGGGGCCGCGTGCCGCTGCCTCATCCCGACGGCGGGCGAAGTCCCCCCTGCCGAAGACGTCGAGCAGGGTCAGAGAGAACAAGGCGTAGGCCGACGCTTCGTCGAGGAGTTCCCGGGCCTCGTTCGAGACCTCTGCGGCCGCCCCCTCGCCCAGATGCCGGCGGAGGTCGTGGAAGGCCACGTGTTCGAGGGCCCACCGGAGCTCGGCCGAGCCACAGGGACAGGCCGGACGCAGATGGTCCATCGCGTTCCGGAAGGCGACGAGGATCGTGCCGGTCCGCGCCGTCCACCGCTGCTTGCCCAGGAGGGTACGGAACCCGGCGAGCGTGTCGCTGAGCTCCTCGAGAATCAATTGCCCCGCGATGTCGGCGAGCTCGACGAACCGTGTCTTGGATCCGGCTGAGACGAGGAACTCGGCTCCGGACCACGAAGCGGTCCTGCTCTTCTCCTCGTACGCCACGTCCGCAACGACACGATCGGGGCGATCTGGAGGGCGTCCGTGTCTGTCACAGGCGAGAGGGCAGCCACTGACAGCCCTACCGTCGCAAGACGCCCGGAGTCTTCGCGGGAATCCACGGCCAGGCCCGTGTGGCTCCGCCCGTCCGCCTTCGAGACAAGGGCGAGTTCAAACCGGCCGGCGCGAAGAAGTGGAACCGGAAGGACATCCTGATCGGCAGGGAAGAGAGCGAGCTTGAGAGAGGCACCGGCAGACGATGGACGAGCGCCAGCAGATCCGAGGTTGGGAGATCGTCACCAACGACAAGGAAGCCGCGGCGTACTGGCAGACGCTCATGGCCCTCCAGCAGCGTCCCGGAACCGCCCGGTACGTGAAGTGACCCTGCCCCGCCCCAGGAAGGACACACCCCATGACGCACGATGACGACGACCGGACCACGTTCTTGTTCCACGCCCCGGAGCGGGAACCGCACGCCTGGGGCCTCGACCTGGCCGGCCTGGGTGAAGCCCTGCGGGAATCGTTCTCCGAGGTCCGCTACAAGGTCCGCCAGGACCGCACGCACCAGGGCGAGCCGTACCTCTCCTTCCGGGCGGGCACCGACGACGGCACCGAGTACGACGGCACCGCAACCGTCCACGGACGGGACTGCGTGATGCTGGCCGACATCACGGCGGGTGAGGCGGCCCCCTTCCTCCTCTGGCTGCGCGACACCTACCTGCCCACCCCCGACCTCATCGGCTTCAGCAGCGAGCCGGCCGTGGAACGGGGCATCGAGACCGACTGGCGCCTGCCCGCCGACGGCGACAAGGGGAAGGGTGCCCAGTGCTGTGCGGATGTGAACCGACATCCCCATTCCGCCATCGGGCCCCTCGTACAGGAGTGGTCACCTCATAGCATGTGCAATGACGCCAACATCCTGCCTACCATGAGTCTTTCGGTAAACCATTGACGTCGAGTGGGGAGAGTCATGGGATTCGACGACGATTGGGCCGCGGTCGTGTCCGCGTCAAGGGATCGACAGTCGGCGAGTACTCGGCTCAACTCGGCCGGTCCGGGAGGTGCGGGTTCGGGGTCGATGAATCTGGTCGTCGCACAGGACGACCTGGGTGCCGTGGGGCACGAGGCATATCTGTTGCACGAGCAGTTACGCGAAGAGCCCGACATCGCGGGCGTCGGCAGCGACAAGAGCGGGGAGGGGGCGACGGTGCAGGCCGCCAACGAGTTGTCTTTGCGGCACATGACTATGGGCAATGAGCTGCTGACCACACTCTCCGTGTGGGATTCCCAGGTGAAGACGGTCCTGCAAATGTGCGCGCACATCTCGAACCACCTCGACTACTCGAAGAGGTCGTACGCGGAGAACGACAAGCGCATCGAGGACTCGCTGCGGCACCGCGACGGCACCGCCGTCTCGGTCTCGGAGATCTCCACGTACGTGCGCTGAAGGACGGTGGACCGATGACGCTCACATATACCGACCTCATGGGCATGGACCTCGGCAAGCTCGATACCGCCGTCGGTGATTGGAAGGCCATGGCCGGCAAGCTCGCCAAGCTGGAGACCGCCGCCAGGGACGGCTTGCTGCGCACGTCGGAACAGGCCCGGTGGAAAGGCGTCAATGCCGACGTCACCAGGGAGTTCGTGGCCGGCGCCGCGAAGGAGATCACGGATCTCAAGTCCGAGGCCACCAGCATCCACGCCGTTCTCGCGGACGCCCACACGGAGCTCGTCAGCATCCAGAAGCGGGCGAAGGCGCTCACCGAGGAAGCCGCCAAGGGCTCGGAGAAGGACCCCGGCCTGCTGGTGACGGACGGCGGCAACGGCACCGTCCGGGTCATGGAGGCGATGTGCACCCCGGAGGGGACGACGCAGCGGACCAAGGACTTGATGCAGTGGTACGCAGACACTCTCACCGGCCTCCTCTCCCATGCCGCGGAGATCGACGCCGCCGCCACTCGGGCCCTGAAGCGCAGCCACGGCGGCGATGTGCACAATGCCGGCCATGCCATGTACACCTCGCTCGACGAGGACCAGCTGCCCCGCGCGACCAAGCTCGCGTCGCTCGGCGAGGGTGCGAACGAGGAACAACGTGCTGAGCTGGTACGCCTGTGGCGTTCCCTGAGTCCGGAAGCCAGAGCGGACCTGTGGGCGAGACAAGAAGACAACCTGGTGGCGGCCGGGCTGCTCAGCCCGTCCATGAAGCAGATCGCCCCGGACAAGGGATCGGGTCCGTACGACGCGGAGAAGCCGGGCTTCCAGGAGTGGGCCACGCTCGCAAAGATGCGGGGAATCACGGAAGGCGCGGACGCGATGGACTTGGTCGACGCGGGCCGCCACATGGATCACTACCTCGACAATGACGGCAAGCCCATGAACCTGCCCGTCGACAAGATGATGGCCGACGACGACGGCTTCAGGAAGCACATCGACGGGCACATCAGGATGTACCAGGACGAATGGCGGGAGATGGCTCTCGCCGAGTTCAAAGCCAATGGCGGGAAGCCGGTGTCGATCCCGGTGGAGACGCCCAACATCAACGACTACAGCTTCACCCGGGACAGCAACCAGAACTGGTTCTACGCGGTCGGCTCCACGAGGGCGAACGTCACCGGCGTCGTCACGGTCGTCCCGGATGCCGACGGCAACCCCGAGGTCGGCCTCGACTACCAAGCCAACGCTTGGGACCGCTACAACTGGGACGAGAACAAGGGCGTCGACATCTTCGGCGTGATGGACATTCCCGACGGCCAGATGGCACGACTGCACACAACAGGCCTCGCGCAGGAGTTCGACATGTCAGGAAGCAGCTCCGTCAAGCACTACGATCTCGGCTCCTCGACGCCGAACGACGGTCCGCTGCCAGAACCCGACGAGCCGGGCCGCGAGGGAGGCCGTACGGACAACGGTCGGGAGACACGCGAGGGACGGGCAGGTACGGGCAGGTGAGTGACGTGGACAGCATGCGGCCGGGTGACTCACGCCTGAGGCGTCGGCTGCTTGTCGCAGCCGCGGGGCTCGTGGGAGTCGTCGTCGTGGCACTCGGCGCGTTCTACCTGCTCGCGGACACATGGCTCTCGGACTCGGCCCGGAAGGAGAAGGAGTGCTGCTGGGAGACCGGCGCCACGCCCGCGTGGATGAGTGAGCAGATCGGCCTGCGCGTCCCCGCGAACGCCGCGGACCGGCGGGCCGGATACAAGGTCGGCGAGCGGTACGACACGGGGCTGCTCAGTTTCACACTGCCGACCCTCGAAGCGAAGGCGTACCTGGCTCCGCTGACGCCCAAGGGTGCCCGCATGATCCGCAACCTGGAGCCCGAACCGTCGGACTACCGTCCGGCGGCCGGATTCACGCACCTCAAGCTCCCGGAGCCCGAAACGCTCGTCGACGGGCTACTGATGGGAGGATTCTGCCCCGACAACGTGGATTCGCCCGATACCGAGCACCTCGCGTACTGCGTGAAGGTGTTCTCGCACGAGTACACCCCGGGCACGACGCGCATCTACCTCCGCTCGACGATCGAGCCGGGGCTCACACCGCCCCTTGACTCCTGATTGCCACGCACGCTCAGGCCGACGTACGGATGCGACCCACCCGGTTCGTCCTGAAATCCGTAGTGGCGACGTGAACTGGCGCGAGAAGACGCCTTTACCGCCTCCCTGCCCGTCGGGCGTCCGCGTACTCCAATAACGCCGTCTTCGGTGGCGCCGTTTCCTCAGGCATAGGGAGTCAGGAGTCATGGACAGGGAGTGAGCGCGTGGGTGCCCGCTCACATCCGCAGCAGGATGGTGTCGGGGTCCTCCACGAGTGCGCCCAGTGCGGTGAGGAAGGCCGCGGCCTCGGCGCCATCACACACCCGGCGGTCGAACGCGCAGGTGAGCTTCGCAGTGGGCCGTACACGTACAACGAGCCGGTCGCCGTCCACGACGTGGGGGCGGGGACGGATGGACCCCACGCCGAGGATCGCCGCCTCAGGGTGGATGACGACCGGCACGCCCTCATCCAGGCCGAGTGCGCCGAAGTTGGAGACCATGAAGGTGGAGCCGGTCAGCTCACGGGGGGGGTGAATGCGCCCACGCGCGCCCCGGCCGTCAGCCGCGCCGGTTCCTGGGCGAGCCGCACGGTCGACAGGTCCGGACCCGAGCCGGCGCCCAGCCGCGGCCAGGTCCACCCCGAGCCTGCGGGCGAGATGCCGTACGGGCGGCTTGGCCCGGGGGCGCCCGATGTCGGTCGGCACAGTGGACGGCGAACGGCGGGGAGCGGGGCGTCTGCGGACCGCGCGCCGCCCGGTGTCCGACCCTGCCCGCGTGCCGCATCCGACGAGCACCGGTCCCGAATCAGCGCCGGTACGGTCGGCGCTGACCGCGCCGACGGCCGTGTCCGGCCCGGCACTCGTGGCCGCACCTGGGTCCTCGGCGACGCCCAGCCCTGCCGGTGCCCGCGGGCGCCCCGCTGTCGATGAAGGTCAGCGGTGTGCCCACCGGCAGGGTCTGTCCCGGCTCGCCGCGCCGTTCCACGACGGTCCCGGCGTACGGGGACAGGCTCTCCATCTCGGCCTTGGCCGTCTCCAGGACGCACGGCGGCTGGTTGACGGTGCCGGTATCCCCCGGCACCACCAGCCCTTCGACGATGGTCGCGTCGAGCAGCCCCTCGCCCAGGTCGGGCACGAGGAACTCCCGGATCGTGCGGTCCGCGACGTCAGTCACGGCTGCACCCGAAGGCATCCGCCGCCTGGTCGCCCACGGCATCCACGCGCCGTCCGGCGGCAACAGGCGCTGGCAGTTCATAGCCATGACGAGGCGTTGAACTGCCGCGTCGACGCCGCGCAGCCGCAGACCTTGCTCGACCTCGAAGGCTGCGCCACCATCTGGCCATCGGCGCGGCGGTGGAGAACATTCACCTCGCGGCCCACGCCTCGGGCTTGGCTGCCATGTGCAGTACTTCCCACCCCGGCCGACTCCTGCCTGGTCTGCCGGCTCACCTTCTCCAGCGCGGCTGACGTCTCGCGCCCCGCACTGTTGCCGCCTCGTCGGCCGCCTCGCCATCCCAGGCAAGGGCCCTCACGCCTTCGTCAACAGCGGCGCCCAATTAGAGCCGGAAGCAGCATTCCACCCACCCTCTCGCGCTTAACGAAGCTAACACGCACTCCGCCCCCCATCCAGGGGGAGTTGAGAAGCCGTTCGCTCAGAGCGAAGGGTGTGACTGAGTTTCAATTGGCTTGAAATCAGTCAGAGTTCAGCTCCATGGATGACCTTGACAGCGGCGGAACCAAGACGACGTCTGCGAAAATTGGCACAGAAGGAAATTATCGACGCTTGAATCCGGCCAGGAGCGGCGCAGTTGCCCTGTCCCCCTGCAGACAGGGCGGCCGATGCGGCGGAACCCCACGTCGAAGCACAGGGACGGAGGTGGCCTGTCCGCACAGGCGCGTTGCCGACGCATCCGCATATGTGGCTCTGGTAAGCGAATTCTTTTGATGTTCTTTGTCAGTTTGGTGAACGCGGGACTAGTGGGTAGTTGTGTGGGTGGAGGTGCGGGATTAAAGTCAGCGGCCGTGCTCGGAGTGGCCGGCGGGGGCCGGTAACCCGGGCCTGAGGAAAGGGAATTCCGTCGTGACCGAGACCGAGAAAGCCGCCGTCGATCCCGCGATACCCGACAGAACAGACCGGCCCGACAGCATCGGCGAGATCGAGGTGCTCGCCTCGCTCAGCCCCGACTTCGTCGCCGACCCGTACACCGCCTTCCGCCGGCTGCGCGAGCGCGGTCCGGTGCACCAGGTAATGGGACCCGACAGGGGGGTGGTGTGGCTCGTGGTCGGGTACGAAGCCGCGCGCGAGGCCTTCGGCTCCCCGCACCTCAGCCGGGACTGGCAGCGCGACTACCGGCAGCCCGGCTGGGAGCCGCCGTACGCCCTGAACATGCTCGGCAACTCCAACATGCTGATGAGCGACCCGCCCCACCACACCCGGCTGCGGAAGCTGGTGTCGCAGGAGTTCACGGCCCGGCGGGTCGAGGGGATGCGGCAGCGCGTCCAGGAGATCACCGACGAGCTGCTGGACGGCATGACGGCGGACGGTGCGCGCAGCGCCGACATCATCGAGGCGTTCGCCTCCCCGCTCCCCATGATCGTCATCTCCGAACTGCTCGGCGTCCCCGGCCTGGACCGTGCTTCCTTCCACGCCTGGTCCAACGAGACCCTCGCGCCCACCAGCCCCGAGGCGGAGAAGGAGGCGTACGAGCAGATCATGCCGTATCTCGCCGGGCTCATCGCCGCCAAGCGCGAGAGCCCCGGGAAGGACCTGCTCAGCGCCCTCGTCCACACGGTCGACGAGGGCGGCGACCGGCTCACCGAGGAAGAGCTGGTCTCGCTGGCCTTCCTGCTGCTCGTCGCCGGGCACGAGACGACGGTCAACACCATCGGCAACGCCGTGCGCGCGCTCTTCGATCACCCCGACCAGCTGGCGGCCGTACGGGCCGATCCGACCGGGCTGGCGGCGGGGCTGGTGGAGGAGACGCTGCGCTACGACGGTCCGGTGGCGACCACCACGCCGCGCATCGCCCTGCAGGACACCGAGATCGGCGGCGTACAGGTGCCGCGCGGCGCCATCGTGCTGATCGCCATGGCCGGCGCGGACCACGACCCGGCGCGCTTCCCCGACCCGGAACGCTTCGACGTACGGCGCAGCGACGCCCGGAGCAATCTCTCCTTCGGACACGGAATCCACTTCTGCCTGGGCGCCCCCCTCGCCCGCCTCGAGGGCGAGGTGGCGCTGGGCACCCTCCTGAAGCGCCTCCCGGACCTGGCGGCGGACGGGGAGCCCGGGGAGTGGCTCCCGGGGATGCTGATCCGGGGAAGGCGGGAGCTGCCCGTGCGGTGGTGACACGTCCGCCGCGGGCGGACTGACGGGCGGGTGAGCCGTCGCGGCACGCCGTTCGCGCAGGTCGGCGGGGCCTGTCGGTGGCGGGGTGACACTGTCCGCAGTGCTGCGACAGTGGCGTCACGCACCGGACAGGAGCGAGGCGATCGTCATGACCGCGACCCCGCTGCTGGCGAGCATCTGGAAGGGGCTCTTCCTCGCCCACCGGCGCGACGGGGCATGGGAGCCCGCTGGGAGCTGAGCCGGTGCTGCCGGTCTGGCGCTTCGAACGTCGCGGGCGGGCCCTGGACTTCGGCCGGCCACCACGGCATGACCTGCGTGAGATCATGAACGTGATCCTCTACGTGGGCCGCACCGGCTGCCAGTGGGCGTCCAGGGCGGCCTACCTGTCGCACGACTTTCGGCCGCACCAGAGCGCATACGGCCACTTCGCGAGGTGGCAGAAGGACGGCATCTTCGCCAGCTCAACGGCCTGTTACGAGAACTGGTCCGCCAGCAGGAGGGCAAGAACGCCACCCGTCGGCCTGCGTGATCGACGCACAGAGCGTCAAGACCGCCACCAGCGTCCCCGCCCGAAGCCAGGGCATCGACGCGGGCAAGAAGATCGTGGGCCGAAAGCGCAGCATCGTCATTGACACCCTCGGCCTGCGCGCTGGCAGCGCTGGTCACCGCTGCCGGCACGCAGGACCCCACCGTCGGCCACACCCGCCTGGAGCAGACCGCCGCCCACCACCCCACCCTGCGCAAAGCATGGGTCGACGGCGGCTACCGCAAGCACTTCGCCGTCCACGCCGCCACCCTCGGCATCGACCTCGAAATCGTCCAACGCACCCCTGGGGCCGGAGGGTTCACTCCGATCCCGAAACGGTGGGCGGTGGAGCGGACCTACGGCCGGCTGATGCTCCACCGCCGCCTGGCCCGCGGCTACGAGACCCTCCCGCACCGTTCCGAAGCCGTGATCCACCTCGCCATGACCGACCTCATGGCCCGCCGCCTCACCGGCGAGAGCACCATCTCCTGGCGCGACCCGTCACCAGTACAGCAAAGCCGCATCCCAAGATGAGACAGCAGGATGAAACGACGTCTTGCACCTCCGGAGCCCACCGCGCGGTAGGGGCAACCGGACACCGGCGTCAAGCGAGCGTCACCATTCCCGGCAGAACATTCTTCCTGCAAGGTGATGCGCTCGGGGTCGAGCCCGACGCGTCCATGCCATGCCACGGCCGTCCCGTGCCGGCGGGCGAGGTGACGCCGGCTTCGTGGGTGTCGTCGCGGGATCCTTCAGCGGATCCGTAGGCAGCGGGGCCTGAGCAGGTGAGCGAAGGTTCGCTCTGCGACCTGACGTGGGGCCCGAGGTCAGAGCCGTGGGGAGTCGACCAAATCTCGCCAGGGGGCATACAAGAAGGCGCGACTGCCGTACGCGGTCGGCACGGAGCGCTTCAGCACCGCCGACGCGCCACTTCGCCATCCGCCACTCCTCGACTGGGCATGCTGACGCAGCACCGCGCTGAACAAATCGCGGGGTGAAACGGACTCGTCCGGCTGCGAACGGCACCCCTTCCCCCCTCCCGCCACACGACGCCATCGGCTGGAGGAGCCAGCCACGACGCACCGACCACTCGGCTCCGCCACGACCACGGCTGAGCATGAACGGCGTGATACGGCCTTGATAAGTGCGCGCCGGATCCATTGACGCCCCTCCGCACAGCGCCTACAACACTGAACACATAGATGACAGTGCACATAGGGGTGGTGGGCCGGTGAAGTTCGAATACGTGCTGCTCGCGTTGATCGCGGGGCGCCCACGGAGCGGCTTCGACTTGGGCCGTTGGGTCGAGACCGAGGGCCAGTTCCTGCGGTCACGGGCGCATCACAGCCAGATCTACCGGTTGCTCGGGCGGATGACGGCCGACGGCTGGGTAGCGTTCGAGGTCGATCCGCGGGAGGGGCGGCCGGACGCGAAGGTGTACCACCTCACCCCGCGTGGGCGTGACGTGCTGTGGGAGTGGGTCCGTTCGCCGTACGAGCCGACCAGCCGGTTCCAGGATCCGGACTTCCTGGCCCGGTTCGCCTTCACCGCCCCGCTCAACCGGCAGGCCGCGATCGGTCTGATCGAGACCGAACTCGCTTATCGGCGCGCCCAGATCGCCCGCAACCGTGGCCGCGACCGCACCCTGCGCTTCGAAGGCCCGCTGCCCGAGCTGGACCCGGGGCTGGCCCAAGAGGTCTTCGACGAGCTGCACGCGTACGGAGCGTCGGCTGTCGACACCTGGGTGGCCTGGCTGGAGGGCATGCGGGAACGCCTCGGACACCACCGTACGCCGGACACCGAGAGAGGGGATTCCTCCGCATGAAGGCCATCATGGTCATGTTCGACAGTCTCAACAGGCGCATGCTGCCGCCCTACGGCTCCGACTGGACGCACGCGCCGAACTTCGCGCGCCTCGCCGAACGGGCGGTCACGTACGACAACGCGTACGCGGGTTCGCTGCCCTGCATGCCAGCCCGCCGGGAGTTGCACACCGGCCGTCACAACTTCCTGCACCGTAGCTGGGGACCGCTGGAGCCGTTCGACGACTCGATGCCCGAACTGCTCTCGCAGAACGGCGTCTACACCCATCTCGCGAGCGACCATCCGCACTACTGGGAGGACGGCGGGGCCACCTACCACGGCCGGTACAACACCTGGGAGTTCTTCCGCGGGCAGGAGGGCGACCCGTGGAAGGGCCACGTCGCGGACCCCGAGATACCCGAGGGGCTGAAGCGAATGCGTACCCCCGCGTACCGCCAGGACTGGATCAACCGCTCCTACATGGCGACGGAGGACCGGCATCCGCAGACGCTGACCTTCGACGCCGGTCTGGAGTTCATCCGTACCAACAAGGACACCGACCGCTGGTTCGTACAGATCGAGACCTTCGACCCGCACGAGCCCTTCTTCTCCCACCAGCGGTACAAGGACCTCTACCCGCACGAATACGACGGGCCGCACTTCGACTGGCCCGACTACAAGCGGGTGACCGAGACCGACGACCAGGTGGCACACGCCCGCTTCGAGTACGCGGCGCTGCTCTCCATGTGTGACCGCTCCCTGGGCCGCGTTTTGGACACCATGGACGAGCTGGAACTGTGGGACGACACCCTGCTCATCGTCAACACCGACCACGGGTTCCTGCTCGGCGAGAAGGGCTGGTGGGCCAAGTGGGTGCAACCCTGGTACAACGAGCTCGTCCATCTGCCGCTGTTCGCCTGGGACCCGCGCCATCCGGAGACGGCCGGTGAGCGGCGTTCGGCACTCGTGCAGACGATCGACCTGGCGCCGACGGTCCTGGAGTACTTCGGCGTCGACCGACCGGCCGACGTACAGGGCGCGCCGCTGCCGGTCGCCGACGACGCTCCGGTACGGGAGGCCGGTCTCTTCGGCGCGCACGGCGGGCACGTCAACGTCACCGACGGACGGTACGTGTACATGCGGGCGCCCGTCTCGTCCGACAACGCCCCGCTGTACGAGCACACGCTGATGCCCACCCACATGCGCGGCCGGTTCAGCCCGGCCGAGCTGGTGGACGCGGAGCTGGCCGAGCCGTTCGGCTTCACCAAGGGCGTCCGCACCCTGCGCACGCCCGGACGCAGCCTCCTCAACCCCTATCAGCACGGCACTCTCCTGTTCGACCTGGGGAGCGATCCGGAGCAGCTGGCCCCGCTGGTCGATGACGAGGCCGAGTTGCGCATGGCCTCCCTGCTGGTCGGCCTGATGCGGGAGAGCGACGCGCCGCCGAGCCAGTACGAGAGGCTCGGGCTGCCCGCCGACGACCCGGTGACCGAGAAGCACCTGTTGGTGCGCGCTCAGCGCGCCCAGGCCGAGCGGGCTGCGGAAGCGCTGCCGCGGCCCGAGGAGTTCCCGGCCGGGCGGGTGTCGCTGCGGACGCCGATGCGGACGCTGATGTCCGACCCGGTCACCTCCGTCGTGCTGCGCAGGCATCTGCCCAGCCTGTTCGACTCCGAGCTCCTCCAGCTCCTCGGGCCCATGCCGCTGATCGACGTCGCGGCGGTGGCGGCCGGGGCCATGCCCCGAGACGCGCTCATGGCGGTGGCCGAGGAACTCGCCGCACTCTGAACCACCGACGAAGTGGCCGGTGACGGGGTTGCCGCCCCGTCACCGACCGACACACCCCTTTCCCCCGTGCATCTCCAGCGAAGAGACCACACACCTAGAGGAAGCGAGGCGTCATGCCCGAGCTTATCCAGGATCCCTCCAGAACCGGACGGGCCCCGAACACCAGAGTTCCCGGCCGGTGGCGGCAGCTGTCGCTCCTGGGCGGCGCCATGCTCGTCGACAACACCGAAGCCGGCATGATCGGCGGCCTGTTCCCGGTGATCCGGCAGGCCCTCGGGCTCTCGCTCGGCGCCCTGGGAGTCCTGACCGCCGCGGGCAAGCTGATCGGCGTGATCACCGCACCGCTGTGGGTGTGGGCCGCCGAGCGCTGGTCCCGCAAGGCGGTGCTCGTCATCTGCACCGGCATGTGGGGCATCTGGGGCATCGCTGCGGGCTTCGCCCAGAACTTCACCCAGCTCCTGCTGTTCTCGACCCTGCTCACCGCGGGATACGCCGGAGCCCACCCGATCATCACGACCTTTGTCGGTGACCTGTTCGACAGCTCGTCCCGCGGCCGGGCCGTCGGCATGCTCTTCGGGGCGACCGCGCTGGCCTCGTCGGTCTTCGCCACGCTCAAAGGCCAGCTCGCGGGCGTGGAGGACGGGTGGCGCTGGGGCCTGTGGGCGATCGGCGCGTTCAGCATCCTCTTCGGCCTCGTGCTGTGGCGGTTGCTGCGCGACCCGGGCCGGGGCGCCTCCGAGCCGCAGCTCACCGACCTCGACCACGCCACCCGGGACGCCTCCGGCCTGGTGAGCCGACGCCAGGTCGCGTCCCTCCTGAAGATCCCCACCCTGGTGGTTCTCCTGGTCTCCAGGCTCCTCTCCGGGCACCTGCTCGTCTTCTCCTTCGCCGTGGTCTTCCTCGTCGAGGTCTACGGCTTCACCACCCAGACCGCGTCCGTCGTCCTCATGCCCATGGGGATCGGCTATTTCGCCGGAACGATCCTCGGCGGTCTGGTCGCCGATTGGGCGGCCCGCCTCAGCCCGCGCCACGGCCTGCCCGCCGTGCTCCAGGCCGCCCAGATCCTCTTCGCCGTCCTCGCCTTCTTCGGCACCCAGTTCCACTACGGCGGCATCGGCCTGTACGCGCTGTTCTTCGGCCTCATGGGCGTGGCCCAGGGCGTCAACCCCGGCATCAACCGGCCGATGATCATGGCTGTGGTCCCGCCCGAGCTACGACCGGCGGCCTTCACCCTCTACATCTCCGTCTTCGAGGCGATCGCCTGGGCCCTGTTCGGACTCGGCGCGGGCTTCCTCGGCGACGCGATCGGGCTGCGCCCCGTCTTCCTGTGGGTCCTGGTCGTCCTGATGCTGGTCAACGGGGCGTTCCTGACCCTGCTGCACCGCGCGTACGCCCGCGACAGCGCCCGCATGCAGGCCGACCTCGACCAGCGGCGCGAGAAGGCCCTGTCATGAAGCCGGGGCCTCCCACGCGCGAGCAGGGCGACGAGAGGGCGGGACATGTCCCCGGCGCGCCCGCCGCCTGCTGCACACCCGCACGGTCGCCCGGCCGGTCCACCTCACCTCTACGGCTGCTCTCCTCACCGCCGCCCCGCCACATCAGCTCGGCCGTCGGGATGGTGCTGCTGCCCGGAGGCGAGTTCCTCATGGGCACGGACGACGCGGAAGGCTTTCCCGGAAACGGTGAGGGACCGGTCAGGGCGGTGCGGCTGAAACCGTTCCTCATCGACACTCGCGCCGTCACCAACGACGCCTTCGGCCGGTTCGTCGCCGACACCGGTCATGTCACCGAAGCCGAACGCTTCGGCTGGTCCTACGTGTTCGCCGGGTTCCTGCCCGCCGCGCTGCGCCGGGGTGCCCGGCGCCCGGAGCGGACGCCGTGGTGGTGCGGGGTATCCGGGGCCGCCTGGAACCGGCCCGAGGGGCCCGGCAGCGACGTCGCGGGTCGCAGCGACCATCCGGTCGTCCACGTGTCCTGGAACGACGCGGCCGCCTACGCGGCCTGGGCCGGCAAGCGTCTGCCGACCGAGGCCGAGTGGGAGTACGCCGCCCGCGGGGGCCTGGAACAGAAGCGCTACCCCTGGGGCGACGAACTCGAGCCGGACGGCACCTACCGCTGCAACATCTGGCGGGGCACCTTCCCCTCGAAGAACACCGCCGCCGACGGCTTCCGCGGCACCGCGCCGGTCGACGCCTTCGAGCCGAACGGATACGGCCTGTACAACACCTCGGGCAACGTATGGGAGTGGTGCGCCGACTGGTGGACCACCGGCCATCCCGCCCAACGCCCCCTGGACGACCCGCCCGGCCCCGCCACCGGAACCGCGAAGGTCATCCGCGGCGGATCCCACCTGTGCCACCGCTCGTACTGCAACCGCTACCGCGTCGCCGCCCGCACCGCAAACACCCCCAACAGCACCAGCGGCCACGCCGGATTCCGCTGCGCCCGCAGCGTCTGACCACCCCCTCACCCGCCTGGAGACCACCATGCGTAAGAGCCGTTCCCCCGGCATGCCCAGAACCCGCGTCCGCGCCCTCGCCGCCGTCCTCGCCGCGCTGACGACAGCGGCGCTCGGCCTCACCACCACCGGTCACGCCGTCGCCGCCCCCGCCGCGGGGGTCCACTACGTGGCCCTCGGCGACTCCTACTCCGCCGGCGGCGGCTCCTCGACCACGTACCTCAACGACTGCAACCAGAGCGTCAACTCCTACCCCTACCTTTACAACCAGCTCACCGCCCCCGACACCTTCGACTTCCAGGCGTGCGGAGCCGCGAAGACCACCGACGTCCTCACCAACCAGCTGAGTCCGCTGGACGGCACCACCACGTTGGTCAGCATGACCATCGGCGGCAACGACATCGGCCTCGGCACGGTCATGACGACCTGCCTGTTCGGCAGCGACAGCGCCTGCCTCGACGCCGTCGCCACCGCCGAGACCGCCGCCCGCACCGCGCTCCCCGGCAAGCTCGGCACCCTCTACGACGCCGTCCGCGCCCGCGCCCCACAGGCCCGCGTCGTGATCCTCGGCTACCCCAGGTTCTACGACCTCGCCATCACCGCCTGCCCCGGCATCAGCGCCACCAAGCGCACCGCGCTCAACAAGGGAGCCGACGCCCTCAACACCGTGATCCGCGACGAGGTCGCCCAGCACAGCGGCTTCGTCTACGAAGACGTCGCCGACCGCTTCGCCGGCCACCAGCTGTGTGGCTCCGCCCCCTGGCTTCACGCCCTCAACTGGCCCCTCGGACAGTCCTTCCACCCCACGGCGGCCGGGCAGGCAGGCGCCTACCTGCCCGCCCTCCAGGCCGCCGCCTGACCCGGGCCTCGCCGCGTCGTCACGCGGTTCGTTCGAGGAACGCGGCGAGGTGCTTGTCGTAGGTGTCGGGGTCGGCGTTCCAGGCGCCGGTGTGGCTCGCGCCCTCGACGGTCACGAGGGTGATCTCGTCCGGCCAGTCGCGCGCGAAGGCGACGCTGGTGGAGTGGGGAACGACGCGGTCGCCGGTGCCGTGGAAGAGGAGCACGGGCTGCCGGGGTCCGCCGGCCCGGCGATTCGCGGACAGGGCGTCGACGGCGTCGAGGTCGGCTCCGGATCGGAGCTCCACGAAGGCGGCGGTGATGCCGCCGACGGCAGTCGGCAGGCCGAGGCCGCTCGCGATCGTGTCGATGGCGGCGCGGTAGTCGAGTGCGGGAGAGTCGAGGATGACGGATCGGACCGCACTGGTGTCGGTGGCGCGGTGCAGGTAGGTCTCGACGACGCCGCCTCCCATCGAGAAGCCGTAGAGCACCACGTCGGCGGCGCCTTGAGCGCGGGCATGGCGGACGGCGGCTTCCAGATCGCGCCACTCGCTGTCGCCGAACTTTCGGTTCCCGCCGGCGTCGTGCGGGGAGCCGGGGTCGTTGCGGTAGGTGATGTCGAGGACGGGGTAGCCCAATGCGTGCAACGGGGGCAGGGTACGGAGTCCCGCGCTGCGACCGGCTCCGAGGCCGTGGACCTGGATGACCCAGGTGCTCTTGGTGCCGGGCAGGAACCAGGCCGGCATCGGGCCGTTCTCGGTGGGGTAGGTGACGTCCCGGTAGTCGAGCCCCCGTGCACGCCTCGGGTCGGTGGCCCACACGGTGACGGAGATCTTCGCTTCGGCGTCCGCGGCGGGTGGGGTGCCGTCGTGGGTGAGCTCGCGAGTCACCGTGTCGGCGTCGGCCCGGACGATCGGCCCGAGGATGCCCTGTCGGCGTTCGCCGGTGGAGTCGTCCTTCCAGATGAGGCCGTAGACGCCGGCCTGTCGGCTCTCGCCGGTGGCTGGCAGGGTCACCGTTCCCCGGCCCGCCGAGACGACGTGGGTGTTCAGCGGGGTGTCGTCGATGGGCTGTACGAACTTGCCCGTGATGAGCCACATCGCGCCCGCCCCCAGGGCGACGGCGAGCGCGAGCACGCACGCGAGTCCGGTCAGCACGCGTCGGCGCAGACGGGACCGGGGGGCCGCCGGACGCCGAGCGGTATGGGTGCGGGCTGCGTGCTGCGTGCTGCGTGCTGCGTGCTGCTCGGGAACCGCTGGAACGTGGTTTCTCTTCATCGTCGCCCTTACTCGCCGGGGTGGGGCGGGTGCGAGAGTGCGGTCCGCGTCGGAACGCGGCAGGCGTCGACGACGAGGGCGCGGGCGGTACGGCCTTCGGGGGTGGGCATGAGCGGGAAGGCGTGCGGCATGGCGGCGGCTTCGTGGTAGTCGATCGGGACTCCGGCCGCGCGGGCCTTGACAGTCAGGGCGCGGCTGTCGGTGACGAGGATGTCGTGGGTGCCGCACAGGACGGTGAGCGGGGCGAGGCCCTTCATGGTTCCGTTCAGTGGGCTGACCAGGGGGTCGGCCGGGTCGAGCCCTCCGGCGTAGAGGCGTCCGGCCTCGGTGAGTCCGGGGCGGGCGAGCATCGGGTCGAGGTGTTCGATGGCCGCCTGGTCGGGGTGGTTCGTCGTCACGTCGAGCCAGGGCGAGATGAGGACGGTACGGGCGGGCTGCAGACCGTGGTGGTCGCGCAGGTACTGGGCAGTGGCGAGTGCCAGGCCGCCGCCCGCCGAGTCACCCATGAGGATCACGTTGTCCGGCCCGGCCTCCTCGATCACGCGGGCCAGAAGGCTCGCGGTGGCGGGAACCAGGTCGGAGGCGTGGCGGCGCGGGGCCAGGGGGTAGATCGGCACAGTGACCCGCGCCGGGGCGCGGCGGGCGAGCTGGGCGACGAATCGCCAGTGGGCGGGGAGGATCTCGAAGAGGTAGCAGCCGCCGTGCAGGTACAGCACCCTCCGGCTCGCCGCTTCGGTGGCCGGGCCGACGTCGTACAGGGGCCAGTCGCCCTGGAGGTCGACCGTGAGCGCGGTCCTGCCCTCCAGCGATTTCGGCGGCGCGTACGGAGCGGGGCGCAGCGCACGCTGGGCGACGCGGGCGCGGGTGTGGCCCGCGGACGCGAGCACCTTCTTGCCTCCGCGCAGCCGCAGGAGCTTGCCGACCGCTCTGGTCTGCCAGCTGGGCCCGGCCGCAGTCATGCGGATCCCTTCCTTCCTCCGGTACACGTGTGGTCGCGTCGGGCGCGGGTCAGGTCCCACGGAGGGACGGGTAGGTGCCTGCGTGGGTCCGCTCACGCCAGGCGGCTCAGCGCCGCCGACACCAGTGTCCGGGCACCCGGCACGAGTACCGACGGGTCGGGGGCGAACAGCGGGCTGTGGTTGCCCGGTACCTCGCCGATCTTCTCGGCCAGGTCCGTGCCGGGGGCCGCCTCCCACACGTCGGCCGGGGTCGAGGTGACGTACCAGTAGTCGTACGGGACACCGGCGGGTGCCAGCAGGGAGAAGTCCTCGCTGCCCATCGCCGGGCCGAAGTCGAACACCGTTTCAGCGCCGAATAGTTCGCGGTGCCCGGCCGCGATCTGCCCGTCGAGTGCGGAGTCGTTGACGGTGTTCGGGTAGCCGGGCCGGAGCGTGACCTCGGGCGGCACCGGGCAGCCGGCGGTCCGGCACTCGCCCGCGACGATACGGCGGACGGCTCCGAGGACACGGTGGCGCACCTGCGGGTCCTGGGTGCGCAGGTTGAGGGAGAGCCGGGCCTCGGCGGGGATGATGTTGTGCTTCGTACCGGCGTGGAACTGGCCCACCGTCAGCACCACCGAGTGCGCCGCCGCGACCTCACGCGACACCACGGTCTGCAGGCGGGTGACGATGTAGGCGGCCGTGACGATCGGGTCGACCGTCGACTCGGGGCGTGAGCCGTGGCCGCCTACGCCGTGCACGACGACGTCGATGTCGTCGGAGGCCGACATGGTCAGGCCCGGGGTGTGCGGGTAGAACCCGGCGAGACCCGGCGTGACGTGCTGGCCGAGCAGCACGTCGGGGCGCGGGAAGCGGGTGTGCAGCCCGTCGGCGACCATGGCCGACGCGCCGCCGCCGGACTCCTCGGCGGGCTGCCCGATGACGACCAGCGTGCCGGACCAGGTGTCGCGGGCGGCGGCCAGCGCCTCGGCGGCGCCGGCGAGCCAGGTGACGTGCAGGTCGTGGCCGCAGGCGTGCATGACTCCGTCGACGGTGGAGGCGTACTCCAGTCCGGTGGCCTCGTGGACCGGCAGGGCGTCCATGTCGCCGCGCAGCCAGACGACCGGGCCGTCGCCGTTCGCGAGGACACCGACCACACCGGTGCGGCCGACGCCTTCCGTCACGTCGTAGCCGGTCGCGCGCAGACGGGCGGCGAGCCTCGCCGCGGTGCGGTGCTCCTGGAAAGCGAGCTCGGGGTGGCGGTGCAGGTCCCGGTAGAACTCCTCCAGTGCGGCGGGCTTCAGGCCAGAGGTGATCTCCCGAGTGAGGCGGGCGACGCCGGTCGACTCGCTCATGCTGCTGTCTCCTTGTCGTCGAATGTCGGCACGCTCGCCAGCAGGCGGCGGGTGTAGGGGTGTCGCGGCGCGCGATACACGTCGCGCACCGGCCCCTGCTCCACCAGTTCTCCATGGCGCAGGACAGCGACCTCGTCGCTGACGTGGCGGACGACGGCCAGGTCGTGGGAGATGAAGACCATCGTCAGGGAGAGTGAACGCCGCAGCTCTTCAAGGAGGTTGAGGACCTCGGCCTGCACGGAGGCGTCCAGCGCCGAGGTGATCTCGTCGGCGATCACCACTTCGGGCTCCACGGCGAGGGCTCGGGCCACGGCGATGCGCTGGCGCTGGCCGCCGGAGAACTCGTGCGGGTACTTGCCGGCTGCCGAGCCGTCCAGCGCGACGGTCTCCAGCCACCGTTCGACCGTCGCCGCGTGCTTCCTGGCATCGGCCCGCACGGGGTCGACGGCCTCGGCGATGGCCTCGCCGATGGTCATGCGCGGGTTGAGCGAGGCGTACGGGTCCTGGGAGACGAGCTGTACCCGGCGGCGAACCGCGACGAGCTCCCTCCCCTTGAGGCCGGTGAGGTCTTCTCCGTCGAGGGTGATGCGGCCTGCCCGGACCGGGTGGATGCCGACGATCGCCTTGGCGATCGTCGACTTGCCCGATCCGGACTCGCCGACCAGGCCGAGCGTCTGCCCGGCCCGGACACCGGTGGACACGCCGTGCAGTACGTCGCGGGCGCGCCTGCCGTGCCCGAAAGTGACGGTCAGATCATCGACGGCCAGCTTGTGGGGGGACGTGGTCATATGGGCTGCACCTCCTGGTGTACGGCATGGCAGGCGACGGCGTCGGTGAGGTCCGGCCGTTCGGTCGCGCAGAGGCCGTCGAGCACCACCGGGCAGCGGTCGGCGAACGCGCAGCCGGTCGGCCGGTCGGCGGGCGCCGGCGGTCGTCCCGGGATCGTGGCGAGCAGCGCGCGTTCCCCGGCGTCCGTGTCCTGAAGGCGCGGGCTCGCCGCCAACAGCGCCTTGGTGTAGGGGTGTCGGGCACGGCCCGTCCGCAGGTCGGCCGCGGACAGCTCCTCGACGACACGGCTGGCGTACATCACCACGACCCGGTGGCAGACCGTGCCGATCACGCCGATGTCGTGGGAGATGAAGAGCATGCTCGTGCCGTGCGTGCGGTTAATGTCCTTCAGGAGGTCGAGGACGTCGGCCTGGACGGTCACGTCGAGGGCGGTGGTCGGTTCGTCGGCGACGATCAGCCGTGGACCGGGCAGGAGGGCGGCGGCGATCATCGCGCGCTGCCGCATGCCGCCGGACAGCTCGTGCGGGTACTGCTTCACGACCCGGTCCGGGTTCTCGATCCGCACCTGCTCAAGGGCGTCGACGGCGCGCTTGTACGCCTCCGCCCTGCCTGCACGCTGGTGCACGCGGAGTGTCTCGGTCAGCTGACCGCCCATCTTCAGGGCCGGGTTGAAGGAGGCTGACGGGTCCTGGTACACGATGCCGATCTCGGTGGCCAGACGCCTCGGGTCGGCTTCGGGGCCTGCCAGGTCGAGGTCGTCCAAGGTCAGTTCCGCCGCGTGCGCGGACAGCCCCTCCGGCAGGAGCCGGGCCACGCTCATCGCCGTCAACGACTTGCCGGAACCGGACTCTCCGACGAGGCCGACGATCTCGCCGGGCGCGACGTGAAAGGAGACGCCGTCGACGAGACGGGTGCCGTCGGGCAGGGTGACGACGAGGCCGTCCACCTTCAGCAGGGCGTCCGCGGGTGCCCGGAGCGAGCTCGGGGACACCGGGGCAGGGCGCCTCGTCCTGGCTTTCGCACCACCGCCGCGCGGGTCGAGTGCCGTGGCGAGGCCGTCGCCGACGAAGCCCGCGAGGACGCCGGTGAGCGTGATGGCCGCCACCGGGCCGATCGCCTCGGCCGGATTGGTGTAGAGCGACTCCAGGCCGGAGTTGAGCAGCGACCCCCAGTCGTAGTCCGGCGACTGCACGCCGACCCCCAGGAAGGACAGGCCGGACAGCGCGACGAGCACGTTCGCGAAGGCCACCGAGAGCAGGATGAGCAGCGGCCCGGAGATGTTGGGCAGCAGGTGGCGGGCGAGCAGGCGAGAGGGCGGTACGCCCATCAGGCGGGCCTGCGTCACGAAGTCGCGCTGGGCGACCGAGGCCGCCATGTTCGCGGTCAGACGGGCGAACGCGGGTGCGCCGCCCAGGCCGATCGCGAGGATCGAGGCGGTGGGCCCCGTGCCGAGGACCGTGGCGATCACCATCGCCAGCAGGAGCGCCGGGTAGCAGATCATCACGTCGATCAGGCGCAGCCCCAGCTCGCGTACGCGACGGCCCGACACCCAGACGACGGTGCCGAGCAGGATGCCCGCCACCGAGGCGATCGCGGTCGCGGCGAGGGACATCTCCAGGGTGAGGCGGGTGGCGACCAGGGTGCGGGCCAGTACGTCGCGGCCGAGGGCGTCGGTGCCGAGCCAGTGCTCGGCACTCGCGGGCGCACGGGCGGCTCCGCTCAGCGCGGTCGCCTCCTCCTCCCAGAGGAAGGGGGCGGCGATGCCGAGGAGGGCGATCAGTCCGAGGCCGCTGAGGGCCACCACCAGAGGCGTGTTCCACCGTATGCGTCGCATCAGCGGCCTCCCTTTCCGGCCAGGGTGCGCGGGTCGAGCAGCGCGAGGGCGACGTCGACGAGCAGGTTGAGCAGAGCCGCGAGGAGCCCCAGGACCAGGACGCAGCCCTGGATCACGGGGTAGTCGCGCACGAGCAGCGCCTCGACGACCCGCTGGCCGATGCCGGGCCAGGCGAAGACCGTCTCCACGACGACCGTGCCGCCGAGCAACCCGGCGAGGATCAGCCCGCCGAGGGTCAGCGTGGCGGTCAGCAGATTGGGCAGGGCATGGCGGGCGTACAGGCGCAGCGGGGGCAGGCGGCGTCCGCGCGCGGTGCGCATGTAGTCCTGGGCGAGGACGTGTGCGGCCTCGCTGCGCACGATGCGGGCCATGACGCAGGTCCCGGGCAGGACCAACGCGGCGATGGGAAGCACCATCGACGTCACCGTCTCGGCGCCCGCCGCCGGGAGCCAGCCCAGTCTGATCGCGAAGCCGAGGACGAGGAGCGTGCCGATGATGTACTCGGGTGTGGCGCCGACCAGGCCGGTGACGAAGGTGAACGCCCCGTCGGTGCGCCGGCTGCCCCGTGCGGCGACGGCGAGGCCGATCGGCACGGCGAGCACCAGCACCACCAGGACGGAGAGGAACGCGATCTCGGCGGTGAACGGCAGGCGGCTGCCGATGATCTCGGCAACGGGCTCCTTCGTCTGGAAGGCCGTGCCCAGGTCACCGCGGAGCAGGCCGCTCGCGTACGTGCCGAACTGCGCCGACAGGGGCCGGTCCAGGCCCAGCTCGTGGCGGGCCAGCTCCACGTCGGCGGGCGTCGCGTCGATGCCCGCGACCACGCGCGCCGGGTCGCCGGGGATGAGCTGCACCATCAGGAACGTGCCGACGACGAGCGTGACCGCGACAGCGACGAGCCCGACAAGCCGCCGGACGAGAAAGGTGCCCCAGGGGCCGAGCACCGTCGCGCGCCCGGCCCCCACTGCCGGCTTGCTGGTCAGTGTCGCCGCCATCAGCGGGTGACCCTGAGCGTGGAGACGGTCAGGAGTCCGCCCGGCATCGCGAAGGAGATTCCCTTGCGGGCGACGTAGTGCACGTCGACCGTGGCGAGCGGGATCACGTCGTTCGCCTTGAGCAGCGCCTCCTGGGCCTTCTGCCAGGCGGCACACTTGGCGCCCTGATCGGTGGTGGACGTGGCCGCGACGTAGTTCTCGGCGTACGCAGTGTTCGTGATCGCGCCGTAGTTCTGGCCGCCCTTGGCCGGCTCGGGCCCCAGGAAGTAGCTGCCGCCACGCGCGAGGGTGCCGCTGATCAGGGGGAAGACGGTGACGTCCCAGTCGCCCTGGTTCGCGGTGACGTCGGTGGCCCAGGTGGCGTTGTCGGAGTTGGTGAGCTTCACCTCGGCGCCGGCGGCGCGCAGGGCCTCTGCGACGTAGGAGTTGCCGGCGCCGCCTGCGACGCCGTTGGTTCCCTCCAGCTTGAGGGACACCCCTGTGAGGGTCTTCTTCGCCGCGGCCGGGTCGGTCGTGGTCAGCAGGGTGGTGTCGGTGGAGACGCAGGCGGCCTTCTCGTCCACGTACGAGGTCATCGTCTGCCCGGCGCCGCCGAAGACCTTGTTGAAAGCGGAGGCGCTGACGGCGTGTGCGACCGCCTTGCGGATCTCGGGGTCGGCGCCCGGGTGCCCGGGGCGCTGGTTGAAGGCGATGTAGTTGCGGATGAACGGCGTCGACCTGATCACGTACCCGGTCTTGCCGGTGAACCGTGTGACGTCCGTGCCGGTGATGGGGGCCAGGTCGAGGGCGCCGGTCTGCAGCTGGTTGGCGAGGGTCGACTCGTTCTTCGCGATCTGGATCCGTAGCGTGTCGGCCGGCTTCCCGGCGGGCATCGAGGCGTAGCGCGGGTACGCGTCGAAGCCCTTGCGCAGCCGCAGTTCGTACGAGGCTCCGCGCCGCGCCGTCGCCATCTCGTACGGGCCGGAGGCGGCGCCCTTGACGGCGCCCTGGGCGAGCGCGGCGGCCCCCGCGTCGAGACCGGCCTCGCAGACGATCCCGGCGCCGGTGCTGGACAGGCCGCTCAGGACCTCACCCCACGGGGTGGCGGTGGTGACGGTGACGGTCCCGGCCGCGTCGTCGCCCGTGATCGTGGTCTTCTCGCCGGCGTTCGCGGCGCCGAAGGCGAGCAGGGCTCCGGCCGAGGTCGCCCGGTAGCGCTTCAGGGAGGCCACTACCTGCGTGGCGGTCAGCGGTGAGCCGTCGGAGCAGGTCAGGCGCTTCTTCAAGGTCAGGATCGTCTTCGTCGGCGTGGACGTCCAGGTCTCGGCCAGACCCGCGACGAACGTGCCTCCGTCGTCCTGCCCGATCAGCGGCTGGTACAGCAGCGACGTCATCACGTAGTCCGTCGCGCTCGCGCCCTTCGCCGGGTCGAACGAGGTGACGTCGGAGGTGACGCCGACCTTGACGGTGCCCCCGCTCGTGTCGCCGCTCGACGAAGGCCCGCCGGCGGAGCCGGTGGTGCAGGCGGAGGCCAGGAGGGATGTGGCGGCGACCGTGATGGTGCCGGCGAGGAACCGCGAACGGTGCATGGAGGACTCCCCAGGGCTGAGGGTGGGAGGGCGGTGCTGCGGTGTGATGCGGGATACAAAACAGGCCGCTTCCCTCCCCACCTCGAAATTGCAAGAATCCGCACGGGAAAGGTGATCGCATGCACGAATCCGCAGCATCCGTCGGCTCGGTCAGGGGCGACACTCCGTCCCGGGGAACACTCGATGAACTCGATCTCGCGCTCGTCAACGCCCTGCAGATGGCGCCCCGCGCTCCCTGGGCGCAGCTGGCCCGCCCGCTCGGAGTGGACGCGGCGACGCTCTCACGACGCTGGGCCCGGCTGCGCGATTCCGGCGAGGCGTGGATCACCTGCCACGCGGCTCCCTCCCAAGTGGCGTACGGCGCTCTCGCCTTGATCGAGGTGTCGTGCGTGCCCCAGGCCCGGGAGGCCCTGGCCGGGCGGCTCGCCCGTCACCCGCAGGCGACGAGCGTGGAACTGGTGGCGGGATCGTGCGACCTGCTGCTGACGGTGGCCACGGCGACGAAGTCGTTGATGACCGCGTACGTCCTCGCTCTCGGCCGCGACGAGGCGGTGACCGCCACCCGCACCCACCTGGTGCAGCACCTGCACCAGGACGGAAGCGAGTGGCGCATGGACTCGCTCTCCCGCGACCAGCGGCGCGATCTGGCGGAGACCGAGGACAGCGCCTCCCGCACCGCCGCCGCGACCCTGAGCCCCGAGGACCGCGCCCTGCTGCTCGCCCTCGCCGAGGACGGCCGCCGCTCCGTCGCCTCGATCGCCGCCGAGTCGGACCGCCCCGAGTCGACGGTACGGCGGCTGCTGCACTCGCTGCTCCACGGCGGCAGAGCGGTGCTGCGCTGCGACACCGCCCACCTGCACGCGGGATGGCGCAGTTCGGCGACGCTCTGGATGTCCGTACCGCCCGCGCAGCTCACGACGGCCGGTGAGGAGTTGACCCGGCTGCGGGACACCCGCATGGCGGCGTCGGTGTCCTCCGAGGCCAACCTGCTGAGCGTCGCGTGGCTGCACGCCCTGGACGACCTCGCCCGCTACGAGGCCCAGGCCGCCGCACGGATCCCCTCGTTGCGGGTGCTGAACCGCACGGTCACCCTGCGATGGGTCAAACGCATGGGCCGTCTGCTCGGAGACGACGGCCGCAGCACCGGCTGCGTCCCGATCGATCTGTGGCACCCGATCGCCTGAATCCCTCCTCCCAGCGGGCTGCGGTTTCTCGCACACTGCCGCCGGTTCTGGTGGATCCGTGCAATCTGCGAGGCGGGTGGGACGGGTACCCGAGGCTGAGGCACCACCGCCGGACGGCCGACCGGCCTCAGCCCAAGACCGAGAGGGACACCTCCATGCCCAGCAACCCGCCCGCCGGCGACGACCTCGTCCACCTCAGCGCCACCGAAGCGATCCGGCTCTTCGCCCTGCGCGAGGTCTCCCCCGTTGAGCTGATGCGGGCCGTCGTCGATCGCACCGAGAAAGTCGAACCGCGGATCAACGCCTTCACCGAGCGCCTCTTCGACGAGGCCCTGGAGCAGGCCCGGCACGCCGAGGACCGCTATCTCGGCAAGAACGGTCTCACCCCCCGCCCCCTGGAGGGCATCCCGGTCGCGGCCAAGGAGAAGCACGCCATCCTGGGCCGCACCCTGACCGAGGGCTCCCTCGCCAGGAAGGGCCAGGTCGCCACCGAGAACGCCCCCGTCGTCGACCGCATACTCGACGCGGGCGGCATCATCCACGCCCGTACCGCCACCCCCGAGTTCTCCCTCGCCACCTACACCCACTCCCGTATGTGGGGTGTCACCCGCAACCCGTGGAACCCCGACTTCACCCCCGGCGGCTCCTCCGGCGGAGCGGGCGCCTCCCTCGCCGCCGGCACGACCCTGCTCGCCTCGGCCTCCGACATAGGCGGCTCCACCCGCATCCCGGCCGCTTTCACCGGAACCGTCGGCTTCAAGGCCCCCTACGGCCGCAATCCCGGGCTCGGCGTGCTCACCGCCGACCACTACCGCGGCGACGGCCCGATGGCCCGCACGGTCGACGACGTCATCGCCTTCCAGAACGTCCTGGCCGGCCCCGACCCCCGCGACCACACCTCGATCCGCCCCAAGCTCACCCTGCCCACCGCGTACAAGGACGTCACCGGCATGCGGATCGCCCTGTGCGTCCGCCTCGGCGAGTACGACGTCCACCCGGAGATCGAGGCCAACACACGCGCCGCCGCCCAGGCCCTCGCCGACGCCGGAGCCCACGTGGAGGAGATCACCCTCCCCTGGACCCACCTCGACCTGCTGACCGCGATCGCCGGCCACTTCTCCACCATCTTCGGCGCCCTCGTCATCGAAGCCGCCGAAACCCACCGCGACCTGCTCAGCCCGTACGCGGTCGCCTTCGCCGACACCATGACGTACGCCCGCACCGAGGTCAGCTACCTCGACTCCCTGCGCGCCGAACACCAGCTGCAACGCGGGCTCGCCACCGCCATGGACGGATTCGACGCCCTGGTCTGCCCCACCACCGCCATCCCCGGCTGGCACGCGGGCGACGACCTCGCGGGCGACAAGGTCGTGGTGCACGGCAAGGAGGTGGCCGACACCCTGTGGAGCGCCATGACCACCCCCTTCAACATCAACAACCGCTGCCCCGTCCTCAACGTCCCCTCCGGCATGTCGAGCTGGGGAATCCCCACCGGCCTCCAGATCGTCGGCCACCCCTACGACGACCCCTCCGTCTTCCGCGTCGGCAAGGCTCTGGAGACCCTCCGCCCCTGGCCGTACGCGCAGCTCGAAGACCACCTGTCGTAACCACGACGGGGATTCCTCGGCGGGACGACCGTGGAGACGGCTGGGCCGCACCAGCGCGCCTCACCCCCTTGCTGACCTCCCTGCCGGCCGACGCCGAAGACCGGTCGGCGACGCGACGGTTACCGCCGGAAGAGCGGCACAGACGTCTCCGCCCGCGCGGGAATGCCCGGTCAGGCTCCAGCGCAGCAACCTCACACTCATCGGTCAACCCTCGAAAGGCAGCCCCCGTGAACGCCCCTCAACCCGATCCGCTCTGGCCGGCGTACGACCAGCCGGGCGACCTGAAGACGATCGAGTCCCTCGCACTGGAGGACCGCGGCCTGCCCGGTACCACCTACGACGTTCTGGCCCGCGCCGCCACCCTCTGGCCCGACCGGCCGGCTCTCACCGTACTGCCCAGCGCGGAGCAGTGGACGCGCGGCGAGACCGTGGGCTTCGGTCAACTACGCGACCAGGTGCACCGCATCGCGAACCTGTTCCACCAGCACGGTGTCCGCCGTACCACCGCGGTGGGCCTGCTGACCCCCAATACCGGCCTGCTGCCCGCCACGCTCCTGGCCGCCCAGCTCTCGGGCATCGCGGCACCGGTCAACCCTGCCCTCGCCGCCGAGCACGCCGAACGCCTTCTGGGCCTGGGCGGGGCCAGGATCCTCGTCGCGGCCGGACCCGAACTCGACCCCGACGCATGGCGGACGGCCCGCGCCGTGGCGGCATCGCTCCGCTGCTCGGCGCTGTTCGCCCTACGTCCCCTCGGCGCGACCGATCCCGCGCCCGCCCTGGAACGCGTCGCCGGCATCGAGGTCGCCTACCTGCACGTCGCGGCCGCTGCCCAGCCGACAGAACTCCGTCCCGGCGTGGTGCCCCCGAAAGCCGGTGACCTGGCCGCGTACTTCCACACCGGCGGCACCACCGGGGCCCCCAAGCTGGCCGCGCACACCCACACCAACGAGGTGACCGACGCCTGGATGATCGCGGCCAACAGCCTACTGGACTCCGATTCCGTACTCTTCGCCGGGCTGCCGCTCTTCCACGTCAACGCCCTGGTCGTCACACTGCTGGCACCGCTGCTGCGCGGTCAGCACAGTGTGTGGGCCGGTCCCCTCGGCTACCGTGAACCGACGTTGTTCACGGTCATCTGGCGGATCGTCGAGCATTTCCGGATCGCCACCATGTCCGCCGTTCCGACCGTCTACGCCGGGCTAGCCCGGGTGCCGCTCGACGCGGACATCACCTCGCTGCGCTTCGCGATCGTCGGGGCGTCCCCTCTGCCGTCGGCGGTACGCGTGGCGTTCGAGGACCACACCGGCGTCCCCCTGTGCCAGGGGTACGGACTGACCGAGGCCACCTGCGGCAGCGCCCGAAGCTTCCTGCGCGAACACCAGCGCCCCGAGGCGGCGGGCCAGCGCATGCCCTACCAGCAGGTGAAGACGGTACGGATCGACAGCGACGGCTACTGGCACGACCTCCCGCAGGGGGAACCCGGCATCCTCGCCATCAGCGGCCCCACCGTCTTCCCCGGCTACGTCGTCGGCCACGACGCCGACGGACCGCGCATGGACTCCCTCGGCAGCGTGCGCGACGGCTGGCTCAACACCGGTGACCTCGCGCGCGTGGATCCCGAGGGCTTCGTCCACCTGCTCGGCCGCGCGAAGGACCTGATCATCCGCGGCGGCCACAACATAGACCCCGCCGTCATCGAGGACGCCCTCCTCGCCCACCCGGCCGTCACCGGCGCGAGCGCCGTCGGACGCCCCGACCCGCACTCCGGCGAAGTCCCCGTCGCCTACGTCACCCTGGCCCCCGGCACGACCGACACCGACCCCGACGAACTGATCGCGTTCGCCGCACGACACGTACCCGAGCGAGCCGCGGCCCCTAAGGACGTCATCGTCCTGTCGGCGCTTCCGCTGACCGACATCGGCAAGCCCTCCAAGGTCCCCCTGCACCTCGACTCCACCCGGCGCGCGGTCTCCAGCGCTCTGGCCGACATCGGCATCGCCTACGCCGACGAGCAGATCCGGTGCGACCTGGCCGACGGCCGCCCGACGGTAACCCTGCCTCCGGTCTCCGGCCCCGACCTACGCCGCCGAATCGCCGGCCAACTAGCCCCATACGGCGTGGACTGGGCGTTCAGCGACTCCGGCAGCTACTGAGGCAGGCCTGCCGTCACCGTGGCACCTCCCGTGAACAGACCCCAACCGGGCCGGCGCGCCTGGGGGCAGGAAGGCCGCGGCCCAGGGGACTGGCCGGCTCCAGCTTGCCCGACAGCCGTGTTCGCGCAGAGTTGATCGCGCACGAGTGCCGCAGGGCCTCCCGGTGGCGCCAGCAGTCAGGCCGTGCCCATGACTCCCACATCCGGACGCAGCTCCAGGGGTTGACCGGACCATTGGTCTATGCCAACTTCTCCTCGGCGCGTGATCAGCCGTTCCCCACACGAGCGTTGAAGCATCAGGCTTCGCCCGCGGCACCGTGCTGCCTTCCCCCCATCACCTCTCCGAGAGGAACCCCCATGCGCAACGGAACGAGCTGGCGGAAGCCCGGCATGCGCACCGCGCTCGTCGCCGCCACCGTGATCGGCCTCGGCGCCACCGCGCTCACCGCCCTCCCTGCCGCCGCCGCGGACGAGAGCATCGCCGTCCAGTACCGGCACGGCAGCGCGGGCAGCGACCAGGCGGCGCCTTGGTTCACCGTGGTCAACACCGGGACGACAAGCGTCCCGTTGAGCCAGGTCAAGCTGCGCTACTACTTCAAGGCCGACCCCGGCGCCTCGTACACCTACGCCTGCGACTGGGCCGTAAGGGGCTGTACGCACCTGACGGGCACGTTCGGCACGCCGGCCAGTCCCACCGCCGAGGCGGACCGGTTCCTGGAGGTGGGGTTCACGGCGGGGGCGGGCTCGCTGGCTCCGGGCGCCGGCACCGGGGACGTACAGCTGCGCTTCCACCGCTCCGACTGGCAGTCGCTCGACCAGTCCGACGACTACTCGTTCGGGCCCGCCCAGACCACGTACGGGAACTGGACCAAGGTCACCGCCACCATCGGCGGGGTCCAGGTCTGGGGCACCGTCCCGGGCGGCGACACGCCCACCCCGACGCCGAGTGCCCCGTCCCCTTCAGGTCCGACCACTCCCCCGGCCGGACAGGGTGTCCTCTTCGACGACTTCTCATACACCGGTCACACCGACCCGGCGATCGCCGCACACGGCTGGACCATCCGCTCCGGCGGAGGCGGCCCCGGGGTCGGCCAGGCGACCTGGGCGCCCGAGAACGTGACCTTCGCCAAAGAGGGCGCGAACTCCGTCATGACGCTGCGCACGTCGACCGCGGGTACCGGCGCGTCGACCCGGCAGACCGAAGTGCACACCGATGCACGGAAGTTCAAGAACGGGACGTACGCCGCCCGCGTGCGCTTCGCGGACACCCCGACCAGCGGTCCGGACGGCGACCACCTGGTCCAGAGCTTCTTCACCATCAACGACCTCACTGCACCGATGGCGGACGACTACGCCGAGTACGACTTCGAGTACCTCCCCAACGGCGGCTGGGGCGAGGCGGCGAACGTCCTTTACACCACCTCCTGGGAGACCTTCCGGCCCGACCCCTGGGAGGCGGTAAACCAGCACACCGAGGCCCGCACGAGCTACGCCGGCTGGCACGACCTCGTCCTGACCATCGACGACACAACGCTCGTCTACTACCTCGACGGCCGGGAGTTCGCCCGGCACGACGCCCGCTACCTGCCGGAACGGCCCATGTCGATCCACTTCAACCAGTGGCTGATCGACCTCGCCGGCCAGACCTCCACAGTGCCCCGCGCCTACGAGGAGCAGGTCGACTACGTCCTCCACGTGAAGGACCAGGTCCTCACCCCCGCCCAAGTGGCGGCGAAGGTCGCCGCGTACCGCACGACCGGGACGGCCTTCGAGGACTCCGTTCCCGCCTCCTGAACGAACCGGCCCGGGCAGGGCTGTGGCGGTGCGATCGCCCGCGGCGCCGGCACCGTCGTCGATGTGGCGGCGGCGCTGAGCAGTCTGACCTGACCAGGTGCCGGGGCTCTCCGACGGCTACTCCGTGCCTCACCACGAGCACCGGCTGCCAACCGGCCGGCCCACCGAGCCGGGGCGAGCCCCGGTGCAGGCGGCGCTCCACCCACCGTCACCTGCACCAAACTCGACCTGACAACCCATCAGAACGAGCGTCATCTCAGCGTCAAGATATCGCCCGTAACGCCCACACCGCACATAATGCGCACTGGTGAAACCGCAGGTCAGGCGTCCTTCTTCACCGGCTCCAGGATCGCCACGCACTCGATATGGTGCGTCATCGCAAACATGTAGAGCCAAAACAGGTCAAGGAAAACCGCAGGTCAGCAGCATGTAGACCACAAAACGGACTCAAGATCAATGTGCATTACGTGCGCTATGGGCGCTACGGGCGACCTCTGACGCACACCAGAGAGCGCCGACGGATCTCCTCAGACAGAGACTCAGACAGAGGCGCCCAGCACCCCGAGCACTTTCAGGCCGACGCCTTCCTGATCTGCGACATCGGCAACGCCGCCGTCGGCACGGGAGCCGCGACCGCCTCCTTGCGGGGCTTGGCGAACATCGTCGTCACCGTCGAGAGGCTCATAGGGCGAGATCCACTCCGGCATGTTTGGAGGCCCCGCCCTGGACGCCCTCGCCGCCCTCATCTATGCCTTGTCCACCCCGCGGGCCCCCAAGATCGACGCCATGCGCATCGACGGCCTCGACTGCGAGGGCTGGGGACGGGGTCGGCTTTGACGAGCAGCAGTCCGCCCCGACGCCAGCGTCCTTGACGGCGCCGGCTCACCGGTACCGGCACCATCACTGACCAGCTGTAGGCCCGGCCCGCCGTCACTCGTCCTCGGCATCGACTGCCCGCCCGTCGTCGGCTCCTCTGCCTCCGTCCCGCCCGCCCGCGCCTGTGGCTCGCCGTGCCTCCCGCCCGGCACCGACGCCGACGACGCCGTCGCAGCTCTCACCGCCCCCTGCGCGCCGCCGTCCCCAGGGGCGCGCGTCACCGTCAAGACCGAAAGCAGCGGCTCCGCCACCCGCGCGGCATCGACGGCCCCGCGTACACCACCCTCGACCAGGCCATGACTGAGGTCTACAGCGATCCCATGGCCTACCTCGGACAGGGCGGTTCCATCCCCCTGCGCAACCTCGCCAAACAGATCCTCCACGTCGAAGAACCCCAGTGCCTCACCCACGCTCCCAACGAAAGCGTCGACCCAGCCGACATCGATCACATGGCACACGTCGAGGCCCCTCTTCCTCCATCACTACGGGGCCACCAGTTCCGGACACTGACCCAGCTCTTCCGCCTCGGTACCGTGTCCGCTTGAATCGGCAGGCTCATCGACGCCGGGGCCTGTAGTGAGACCGGCTGTGGAAGGTTTCCTTGGCGACCATGTCCGGCGGCAGCGGGATACGGTCGCCTTCTGTGTGGCGTTGCTGCGGCTCACGCCAGCCATGCCCACTCTGGCGGCGGCCGGTCCGATAGGGCCGTACGATGCAGGCGCGGGTGCCTTCGTGGCTCCCGGGTATCGAATCACCGAACGCTCTCGTACGAGGAAGCCGGCATCAGAAGGGTGACAGGCGATGGCAGCGAACGCCGAGCACCTGAAAGCCCTGGTGCGCGCGCATGCCGAAGCCGATGACGATCTCTTCTACAGCGTGGCCCTGCAGGTGGCGGCGAAGTCCGCCCGCCAAGGGCAGGGAAAGTTCGCTGTGGACCTGCGGGAGCTGGTCGAGGCCGCACGGCAGAAACAGGGGCAGGCCGATAAGCGGCGTGCCGCGACGCCGGTGGTGCAGCCCCGCGGTGAGCTCTCCAGCCTGCTGACGGCCGGGTACCCCGACACACAGCTCGACGACATGACTCTGGATGCCGGGCTGCTCGCGTCTCTGGACCGGGTGCTGCACGAGCAACGCCAGCGTGCCAGGCTGGAGCGTTTCGGCTTCACTCCAGTACACCGGATCCTGCTGTCGGGGCCCCCGGGCACAGGCAAGAGCATGACGGCTTCGGCACTGGCCGGCGAGCTGAAGCTGCCGTTGTTCACCATCCGCCTGGACGGTCTGATCAGCCGGTTCATGGGCGAGACGGCGGCAAAGCTGCGGCTGGTCTTCGACGCGGTGGCCCAAACACGGGCGGTCTATCTATTCGACGAGTTCGATGCGCTCGGTGCCGAGCGGGCGGCGGGTAATGACGTCGGCGAGGCCCGAAGGATCCTGAACTCGTTCCTGCTGTTCCTCGACGAGGCGCCCTCCGAGAGCCTCGTGGTGGCTGGCACCAATCACCACCAACTTCTGGACCGGGCGCTGTTCCGCCGTTTCGACATGGTCGTCACCTACGGCCCTCCCACTCCCGAGCAAGCGGTTCAGGTGATGCGCCGACGCCTAGCCGGAATGGATACGAGCACACTACGGTGGAGTGCTGTGACAGACAGTGCATCCGGTTTGAGCCATGCCGAGCTGGTCAAGGCGGCGGAGGCTGCGGCCAAGCGGGCCATCCTCGCCGACCTTGACGTGGTGGACGAGCAGCTGCTGCTGGAAGCGCTGAGCGAACGGCACGCCTCACACCATGCCTGAGCCCTCTTTCGCCACACGTTCCACGCCACACCTGATGGTGCCCTGGCAGGCCGCCACCCTGACACCGCGTTCCGAGCCCTCCGGTGGAGGCGGTTCGAAGCTTGTCCGTCGTGAGGACCGCAGCAGGCACGCAGCCACGCTGGTCGACGGTCTGGGAACGGCCGAGCGGGAATCGACCCGGCTCGCGCAAGAGGCACCCGACGGGTTCCGTCCCGACGGTTTCGCGGTACGGATCGAGGCAGCGCGTGACCATCCGCTACAGCTGGAACGTCTGGACGGCTCCGGTCTGACCCTAATGAGCAGCCATCCGCAGACCGACGACCGTCAGCAAGACGCGCTGGTGTGGATCCCGTTCGACAAGGTCACCTCATTCACGCAGCGGATCGCCGCCTTCACCCAGGACACCGACGACGGCAATCCTCAGCAGGCCGCGCTCGTGGCCAACATGGAGCAGATCCAGCGAGCGCTACTGGAACACCTCTGGCAGGAGCGGCACGAGCTGCCGCCGCTGGACGACGAGCGGTGGTGGGAACTGTGGTTCGACCCGCGGATCTCACCGACGGACCCGGTCGCCACTCTGCGTGCCCTGGCCGAGGCGCGGCAGTGGCGGATGAGCGACCGGGCGATCCATGTGGGCGAACGCCTCGTAGCACACGTCTTGGCGACCGGCAACGACCTCGCGGTCCTGCTGGGCACGAACGCCTGCCCTGTCGAGATCCGCGCACCGACGTTCGCCGAGGGCCTCTACGCCGTCGACCGCTCCTTCCGGGTGAACCTCGTTGAGGACCTCGCCCAGCGCGTCAAGCCAGCCGCCCCGCACGCACCCACGGTGTGCGTCCTGGACACGGGGATAGCGCAGGAGCATCCGCTGCTAAAGCCGGCACTGCACGAGCGCGCCTACAGTGTGCTGCCCGGCAGGGTCCCGGCCGATCGGAACGGACACGGCACACAGATGGCCGGTCTCGCTCTGTTCGGCGATCTCACCTCCGCCCTGGAAGCACAGGGCCCCGTGGTTCTCGGCCACGGGCTTGAGTCCGTGAAGATCCTCGACGACGGTCTTGCGCCGGTCGAGTCCCCGCGGACCTTGGCCGAGACGACCGCGAACGCGGTGGCCACCGCTGAGATCGGCAACGGCGGTCCCACACCATCCGCCCGGGTCTTCTCCATGGCCGTCACCCGGTGGTCCCGAGACGGCGAGAACGGTGTCGACTGCACAGCGACCCTGTGGTCGGCCACCCTGGACGCTTTGGCAGCCGGAACAAGTGTGGCTGTACGCGAGGACCGTATCGACCTCATCGGCGCACCGGACCCGCAGGCGTCGCGGCTGATCATCGTCAGCGCCGGCAACGTCCGCGGGCACCTCCCTCACCAGATGCGTGACGACAACGGCCGACTCGACCCCTTGCTGCTATGCGACCTGTCCCGGATCGAGGAACCCGCCCAGGCACACAATGTGCTGACCGTCGGCGCTTGCACCCATCTGGACACCGTCCCCGCCGCCCCCCTGTTCCAGGGTTACCGGCCCTTGGCCGCTTCGGGCGGCCTGTCCCCGTTCAGCCGGACTTCGGTGGCCCTGACCAACGCGGCCATCACTAAGCCCGACATCGTCTTGGAGGGCGGCAATCTGCTCGTTGCCCCGGATGACAGTTTCCTGGACCCGCACGAGCTGTTGAGCGTGCCGACCACCCACCACGACGCCGCGCACCAGCTGGCTTGGGCCAACGCCACGAGCGCCGCGACCGCCCAGGCAGCAGCCCTCGCCGCCACCGCGATGACCACATACCCCGGACTGCGGGCGGAGACGGTCCGAGCCCTGCTCGTCCACGAGGCCCAGTGGACTCCGGTCATGGTCGAGCCTGGCCTGTTCAAGAAGACTGGCGCCCCCAAACTCAACAAGGGCGAGCTCATGCGACAGGTGATCCGCCGGTACGGCTGGGGAGTCCCCACCGCCGAACGCATCCGAAGCAGCGCTTCCAACGCCGTTACAATGATCATCCAGAACACCCTGGTCCCGCTGAAGCAGGGCAAGAACGGACAGGTCCGGCTGGCCGAACTGAAACTGCACGAACTGCCCTGGCCGCTGGAGCAGCTGCGCGACCTGGCGGAGACCACAGTCGACCTGCGCGTGACGCTCGCCTACATGGTCGAACCCAACCCCGGCCGGCGCGGCATGGTCGGTCGCTACAGCTACGCCTCGCACGGTCTGCGCTTCGCCATCAAAGGCCCCACCGAATCCGCCGACGCCTTCCAAAGTCGCCTGGCCGAACAGGCCGAACAAGAAACCGACGGAACCGGCAACCCCAAAGCATTCGAGTCCGACAGCCGCTGGCTGGTCGGCCCCCGATCCCGCAACCTCGGCTCCCTGCACGCGGACATCTGGCGCGGTTCCGCCGCCGAACTCGCCGACTGCGGCATGCTCGCGGTTTACCCCGTCGGCGGCTGGTGGAAGGCAAACAAGCGCAAGGACCGAATCGGCCTGCCCGTCAGCTACGCCCTCCTTGTGTCCCTGCAGACCCCGGAAATCTCCACCGACCTGTACACGCCCGTCGCCATCCAGCTCGGCGTACCGGTGGAGATCGCACCGGCTGGTCAGAACGAGATCACCAGCGGTATCCCCGTCCAGATGGAACTCGGCTGGTGACCTTGCCGTGGCACTTTCACCTAGAGAACTTGGGCACTCCTTACAATGGTTCCAGTCGTGACGTCGTTCAATAGTTCTCCCGCACATACTCGTAAGTGCGGTCGAACAGCTCGCCCTTGATCGGCAAGCTGTACTCCTTCAAGGCGGAACGTAGCTCGCGACGCACCCGTTTGTCGCCCGCGTCGCTCGCGCTCCAACCGGCATAGGCGACCTCGACGACGATCGAGTCGATCCGCGAGACTATGTCGGGGACGATCTTATGCAGCCCAGGCGGTGTGCTCTCCGCGACGATCTGAGTGAGCGCCCCGCGCTTGGGATCGGCCAGCCGGTCGAGCGCTCCCTGGTCGCCCTGTTCAGCTGCCCGATCCGCGGCGACCACATCCTGAGCGATCTTCAGGGCTTCCTCAAGGAAGGCCAGCGAGTCTTCGACGTTCTCGATCGCCTTGGCACGGAGCTTCTCGATTCGCTCGGCCAGCGACCGATACGCCGGGCTCTCGGTACCGGCCAGCCGACGTCTGAGGCGCGCCTCGATGGAGTCGAGGACCTCCTGGTACACGTCCTCGGCTTTCGACTCCGAAGTCTGCCGCTCGGAAAGCTTGAGCTGCTCGGCGATCTTTTTCACCAACGCTAGGCCGGCAGCGTCCAGCGTGACCGTCTTCGACGGCATTGACCTCACTCCCACATCGGTCATGTGACCGTGAATCAGGTCGGTGGTCTTCGCGCCGAGACGTGCCCAGAGGAAAGTCTTGGAGACGTCCTTGGGTCGGATCGACTCGTATACCTTCGCGAGCCAGAAGTACTGCCCCTTGAACGGCCGCAGCATCGGGTGCGGGTCGAGGAACTCCCACACTGTCTGCAACGCGACGTAGGTCTCGATGAACTCGGTGCGCTGCGCACCGCCCTCAGGGATTCGCTCGTGAGCCTCAGCGAGGGACTCGAATGATGAGTCACTGGTGTCAATGCCGTCGAACAGATGGAGTAGACGCGTGAGGTCGGTGACGAATTTCCCAGCCAGTTTGGAGGCGTCCGTGACGTTGAGCTCGTGCTCTTCGTCGTCATTCACCTTCGGACCGGCGACTGCCTTACCGATGGCCCTCGCGAGACCGATGTAGTCGACGACCCGCCCGAAGTCCTTGCGCTGGCCTGTGACCGGGTTCTTCCACGGACGGTTGGGCCGCGTGATCGTCTGGAAGAGGTTCGTGTCCTTGGCAGGCTTGTCGAGATACAGCACGCCTTCGATGGGTGCATTGAAGCCGGTCATCCACTTCGCGGTGACGACGATGAACGACAACGGGTCATCGACCTTCTTGAAGCGGCGCTTAAGCGCCTCCTCCTGCTCGGGAGTAAGCAGGTGCTTCTTGTATTCCTTGGGGGTCTCCTTGCTGTCGGCGACGTGCATCACCACACCGACCTCACGGAGTTGTCCGTCCGGCATGACTGCAGCGCGGCGCTCCAGCTCGGCCTCGATGGCCCTGGTGTACGCGATCACAAGGCGCTGGTTGTAGGCCACGACCTGAGCCTTCTGCCCCAAAGGTGCGGCATAGGTTAGGAAGTGGTCGACAATGTCGGCGCATACAGCCGCCACGCGCTCAGGGTTGGACAGGATCGTCTCGATGTGAGAAGCCTTTCCAGACAGGAAGACTTTCTCCTCCTCGTCCAGGCCCTCCTCTGTGGCCAGCTCGTCGAAAGCCTCGTCCAAGGCTTCCTTGTCGAGGTTGAACCCGACAGACCGGCCCTCCACGATCACCGGCTTGGTGAACCCGTCGGCGATCGATTGCTCCGGCGTGTAGCGCGACATCACAAAGTCCTGGTCGTCAGGGTCGCCGAACAGCTTGAACGTCGAACGGTCCTTGTCCTCGATCGCAGTACCCGTCGCGCCGAAGAACTTCGCGTTCGGCACCGCCGCGCGCCACGCGTCGCCGAACTTCCCCTCCTGCGAGCGGTGCGCCTCGTCGACGAGGACCACGATGTTCGACCGGTTGTTTAGATGGCCAGCCTCAGCGAACTTGTGCACGGTCGTGATGACCACGCCCGACTCACCGTTGCGTAGCAGACCGTGCAACTCGCGCCGGTTGCGGGGCACCGTCATCCGCGGCATGCCAGCAGTCTCGAACATCTCCGCCGTCTGCCGGACCAGATCCTTACGGTCGGCGATCACGATGACCGTCGGCGCGCTCCCGAACTTCTCCGTTACCGCGTCATCGCGCAGCAAACGGGCGGCGGCGAACGCCATGAGTTCGGTCTTGCCCGATCCCTGGTGATGCCAGATCAATCCGCCAGGACGGTCGGCAAGCACCTTAGCGTGGATCGCCAGAGCCGCCTCGAACTGCGGGTAGCGAGGCAACAACTTGATGTCGACCTCGGAGGCATCCCGGGCGTGACGGAACATCACCAGGTCCTTCAGGATCGGCAGGACAGTCGCCGGCCGCAGCAACAAGCGTGCAGCCCGCTCGACACGAGCCGGTCCCGTGACGGTCTTCGGGTCGTCCTCAGTGGATCCCCACGGGGCCCAGATCTCGGAGTCGGGATCTGGAACTGCACAGATCGGAGCCATGCGGAATTCCAGGCCCTCGGTGGCGACGTTGAACACGTTCGTCGCGAAGAAGTTCGGGTATTCCTCCTCGTACACGTCGTGAAGGTCCTTCGCGGCGTTGACCCACGAGACCTGATGCTTCACCGGTGTCTTGGTCTCGGCAACAACCAGAGGGAACCCGTTGACGTAGTAGACGATGTCGAACCGGCGCGGCCTGGCAGCACCGTTGATAGTGACCTCGTCAGCAACCGTGAACCGGTTGTTTTCGAGGTTCTTGAAGTCGATCAGCCGACGAGGCACATGCCTGCCGTCGATCGTCGTGAACGCGTGGTCGCCACGAAGCATGACAGTCAGCCGCTCGTTGGCCGCGACGAGACCGTTGTGCGCATCGAGGACAACTTGATTGAGCTCGTGCAGCACGAGATCCGCCGACTCGAGGTCGTCGACCAGTTCGGGGTTCAGCGCGAGCAACGCTGCGCGTGCCCAGTCCTCGATGATGACGTCATGCTCGTCACGCGGTAACGCGTCTCCTTGAAGGCGCTCCCAGCCGGCCTCCTCCGCCCACTCCAGCAGTGAACGCTGGATGGTGCTCGCTTCCGTCCAACCCACGTCAGGACACCTCCTCGAGTAGAGCGTCGTAGGACTCGGGAATCTCGATTTCTTGATTGAGAAGGGAGGAGAGGAGCGCAGAGCGGAGAAAGCGGAGATGTGAGAGTTCGGAATGGCCCACTCGGAGAGCGTCAGCCATCGCGTCGCACTTTGCTACGTATGCTTCCTGATCCGCGATCGCCGGGACAGGGACCTTGAGAGCCCCGAAGTTCTTCTTGTTGATCTTCTGCATCGACTTGCTCGTTCCGGATGCCGAGGAAGCGATGCGTGCTCTGAACTCAGCAGCCGATAGCAGATGCCCCAGGTAAGTGGCGAGACACCGTGATTCATCCGGGCGGATCCGCCAGATGAGGTCAGGTAGGTAGGTATCCGGCGGCACGTCGAATGCGACAGCAACGTAGCCAACCCGCTCAGGTGTGTTCGACCGCGTAATCAGCAGGTCTCCATCGTTCACAAGGTGGGCCTGTGCGTACCCCGAGTGATCATCGAGCCTCTTGGCTTCGTTCGCGTCGAAGTGCCCGAGTTGCACGGCACTCAACTTCAAGACACGCGCCTTGCCTTGCGCCGGCGCCTCGCCCTTAGTCTGGACGCTCTTGCCGCTGTCGATGCCGTCCACTACTGATGCGATGGGCACGTCGTCAGACTCAGGTACATCTGCACGGAGTGCGCTCAACGTGCGCGCCGCCGCCTCAATCTCCTCTGTCAGCACAGCGATCTGCGCGTCCACCGCAGCCATGACGTCGACGATGCGGCGCTGCTCCGAAAGGGACGGGAGGGCGACTTCAATCGTCAAGAAGTCAGCGGGTTTGACCCGTTCCCGCCTGCCACCCATGCCCGTCGACAACGCCTGTAGTTGCTCCCACAGCTGTTTCTTGGTCGTAAGAAGTCGGAAGTAATCGGGAAGCATTCGCTCGCCGCACGTGAACGTCGGAAACTCTTGCGACGCGTATGCCTTGCCTAGATCGTTCGGAGCAACGGTGATTGCTCCCTCGAATGCCTTCAAGCGGCTATAGACAATCTGGTTTGGCCGGATTCGATTCAGCGTCTTGTACGAGGTCTCATCGCCGGCGATCGGGTCCCGGAACAACAGGCCCCGACCGCGGTTCAAGACGCCAACGATGTCGTAGGAGGTCGTGGCCGTGACTGGGACCGCGTCGACGTCCAGCGCGATGACCTCGCCGAGCCGGACCCGCTCCCACTCAGCCACTGGACATCCCGAACATACTCAGGTCGATGCCCGCTGCTGCAAGTCGCTCGAACATGACGGCTTCGGTATCCATCCGGTGTTGGCGAGCATCGGCATACGCGACGAAGGCTGCACCCAGATCGGCAGTTTCCTCTGCAGCAACCTTGATGTAGCGGCCGATGTTCAGGTCGAAGCCGTTCTGCTTGATTTCCTCGAGCGGCACCAGCCGGACGTTCGTACCGCCCCCACCATCTGGGTCGTTGCTTGTCTGGTACGCCTCGATGAGAGTCTTGACGTCATCGTCGGACATACGGTTCTGCTTCTTGCCCTTGACGAACCGGGCCGAGCCATCGATGAAGAGGACGTGATCTTTGCGTTCGGCAGGCTTCTGGTTGCGGAAGATCAACAGGCATGCCGGGATCTCCGTCGAGTAGAACAGCTTGGGCGGTAGTCCGACGACGGCGTCCAGAACGCGCTTCTCAATCAGGCCCTGGCGAATCTTCGCTTCCGCGCCTCCGCGGAACAGCACGCCGTGGGGCATCACCACGCCGACGCGACCAGTTCCAGGCTTCATTGACGAGACCATGTGCTGGATGAAGGCGTAGTCGCCGTTCTGCGCCGGCGGCACGCCGCAGATGGCGCGCGGATCCGAGGACCAGCGCTCTGCTCCCCAATTCACCAGCGAAAACGGCGGGTTGGCGATCACGACGTCGAATTGACGAACTGCACCGCTGGGGGCCTTGAACGCCGGAGCGCGGAGCGTGTCTCCGCGCTTGATGTCGAAGTCCTCGATCTCGTGCAGGAACAGGTTCATCCGGGCGATCGACGCCGTCGTCAGGTTGATCTCCTGGCCGTACACCCTGAGCGTGCGGTGGTCCTTGCCTGACTCGCGCAGCTGGTTGATCGTCGCGACAAGCATCCCGCCGGAGCCGCAAGACGGGTCATAGACGGACTCGCCCGGCTCCGGCTGGAGGATCCCGACGAGCAGGTTCACGACCTCGCGGGGGGTGAAGAACTCGCCGGCCTTCTTGCCCGACTCGTCGGCGAAGTTCTTCAGCAAGTACTCATAGCCCGCGCCGAGCAGGTCGTGCGAGACCGTCGACGGATCAAGCCTGATCTTGTTGAACGCTCGGATGAGCCCCAGCAGTGCCGACTCCGGGATACGCTCCTGGTTGCCCCACGAGGCGTCACCGAAGACGCCGGCGAGGGAGCGAGGGTTGGCCATTTCGATTCGCTGGAAGGTCTTCGCGATCTCCGCACCGAGGTTGGTGACCTTCCCGGTGACCTCGCTCCACAGCGTGCCCTCTGGCAGCTCGAACCTGTGAAATTCGGCCTCAATCTCGTCGTCGAGGTCGTCGCCGTACTTATCGAACGCCGCGTCGTGCTCGTGGACCCAGGTGTCGCTGATCCACTTCCAGAACAGCATTGGGAAGACGTAGGTCTTGAAGTCAGCGGGGTCGACGGGACCGCGGAGCGCGTTCGCGGCGTCCCACAGCCGGGACTCGAGCTCGTGCTGGGTGATCGTCACAGAGGTGAGGTCCTTCGTTGAAGACGGTGCCCCGATTATGAAGGAGGGCACTGACATTTCGGGAGTCCGATACGGCAGGCAACAGCGACCTTCAGACGGTGACCGTCACCCAAGCGCCGAACCGAGCGTGATTGCGGCCGCTAAGCACGCCGTCCCAGCTGTCCGACATCCGCGAACCAGGAGCAGACGACTTGACACCCTTCCTCGGGCACGACTCCCGACAAGACATACGTCCGACGCTCGCCCCAGCATCACGGAACGTCACGGCCGAGAAGCGAGGGGGCGGGGCCGACCAAGCGCTCAGCAGCCGGCCTCACCACCCCACCGCGGAGAGCACCCCACCTGGGGGGGTGCTCTTCCCGGCAGGCTCAAACCACGCGTGACGACTCGTCAGGCAACGGGCCGTTCGTGCGTCAAACGTGCGTCACGTGCGTCAGATATGCGTCAGATATGCGTCAGATATGCGTCAAGATATCGCCCGTAACGCACGTAGCGCACATAACGCACACTCGATAAAGCCGCAGGTCAGCGGCCCTTTTCAGCAGGCTCAAGGATCGCGACGCACTCGACATGGTGCGTCATCGGGAACAGGTCGAACGCACGGAGCGTGCGGACCTTGTAGCCGCGGTCCGCGAAGTAGGCGATGTCTCGGGCCAGGGCTGCCGGGTCGCAGGCTACGTAGGCGATGCGGCGGGCGCCGAGGCCGGCGAGGTGGTTGACCGTTTGCTTGCCGGCGCCGGCGCGCGGGGGGTCGAGGACGATCAGGTCCACCTCCGTGATGCCGGTGCGCGGGAGGACCGACTCGACCTTGCCCTGTTCGATGCGGACGCGCGGGAAGGCGGCCAGGTTGTGGCGGGCGTCTTCGACGGCGCGCTTGCCGGACTCGATGCCGAGGACCGCGCCCTGGTCGCCGACGCGGTCGGCGAGGGCGCCCGCGAAGAGGCCGACGCCGCAGTAGAGGTCGAGGGCGGTTTCGCCCTTGCGGGGGGTCAGGCCCTGCATGACGGCGAGCATGAGGGTCTGGGCGGCCTTCGGGTGGACCTGCCAGAAGCCGCCGTTGCCGACGCGGTAGGTGCGGTCGTCGGCGCGCTCGCGGACGAAGGCTCGGCCGTGGACGCGGTGGACGCCGCCGTCGTTCTCGTCGACGCGGAGGACGGAGACCGGCTTGTCCAGTTCGACCAGGGGGAGGCGGCCGCCGGGCTTGGGGGTCAGGATCACCTGGCGGTCGCCCGAGCCGGAGGCGGCGATGGCCTCGACCGAGGCCATGCCCTCCCACGTGCGCTTCTCGATGCCGAGTTCCGAGACGCCCTGCGCCGCGATCATGCAGTGGTCGACGACCTCGACCTCGTGCGAGCGGTGCTTGCGCAGGCCCGCGTTGCCTTCCGCGTCGATCGTGTACTGGACGCGGGTGCGCCACTGCGGGACCTCGCCCTGCGGGAGCTTGTCGCCCTCGGCCGGCATGACGGTGCCGTCCCAGCCGGCTTCCTCGGGGGTGAGGCCGGCGAGCCGCATGAGCTGCTCGGCGATGACCTCGCCCTTGAGGCGGCGCTGGGCGCCCGGCTTGGCGTGCTGCCAGTCGCAGCCGCCGCACTTGCCCGGGCCCGCGAAGGGGCAGGGGGCCTCGACGCGGTCCTTCGACGCCTCGAGCACGGACACCGCGTCCGCGCGCAGGAAGCGGGAGGTCTCCTCGCCCTCGGTCACGCGGGCGATGACCTTCTCGCCGGGCAGCGCGTGGCGGACGAAGAGGACGCGGCCCGCCTCGGTGCGGGCGATGCAGTGGCCGCCGTGGGCCACCGGACCGACCTCGACCTCGTACTCTTCCCCGACCAACGACGAAACAGGGGTGTTCTGCATGGCGGGGAGACTCCAAGGGGGAGGAACAGGGGAAGCGACTGTGGGCTGCCGTTTGGACGGCAGCCCACCAGTCTAGTTGCTCTTTGCGGTCGGTTCCTTCTGGCGCTTCTCCACCGGGCCGCGGCGGACCGAGCCGGGCGCGTTCCAGTCCTGGCGCTTGCGGGCCCGCTTCTTCGCGGCCTCGGAGGACTGGAGCTGGTACGGGACCGAGGTGACCATGACGCCGGGGGTGAAGAGCAGCCTGCCCTTGAGGCGCAGTGCGGACTGGTTGTGGAGCAGGTGCTCGTACCAGTGCCCGACGACGTACTCCGGGATGTAGACGGAGACGGCGTCGCGCGGGCTCTCGCGGCGGATGTTCTTGACGTACTCGATCACCGGGCGGGTGATCTCGCGGTACGGGGAGTCGAGGATCTTGAGCGGGACGTTGATGCCGCGCCGCTCCCACTCCTCCCTGAGGGCCTTGGTCTCGACCGGGTCGACGTTGACGGTCAGCGCCTCCAGCTCGTGCGCGTGCATGAGCTTGGCGTAGGCCAGGGCGCGGAGGGTGGGCTTGTGGAGCTTGGAGACCAGGACGACGGAGCGGACCCGGGACGGGCGTACGTACTCGTCGGGGCGTTCCTCCGCGGCGGCGATCTCGGCCGCGACCGAGTCGTAGTGCCTGCGGATCGCGGACATCGTCCCGTAGAAGATCACCATGCCGAGCAGGGCGACCCAGGCGCCGTGGGTGAACTTGGTGGCGAGGACGACGACGAGGACGAGGCCGGTGAAGAAGGCGCCGAAGGCGTTGATCGCGCGGGAGCGGATCATGTGGCGGCGCTTGGCCGGGTCCTTCTCGGCCTTCAGGTGCCGGTTCCAGTGCCGGACCATGCCGGTCTGGCTGAGCGTGAAGGAGACGAAGACGCCGACGATGTACAGCTGGATCAGCTTGGTCGAGTCGGCTCCGTAGACCCAGACGAGCAGGGCTGCGGCGCCGGCGAGGAGCACGATGCCGTTGGAGAAGGTGAGGCGGTCGCCGCGGGTGTGCAGCTGGCGCGGCAGGTAGCGGTCCTGGGCGAGGATCGAGCCGAGGAGCGGGAAGCCGTTGTACGCCGTGTTGGCGGCCAGGAAGAGGACGAGCGCGGTGGCGGCGGCGAGCACGATGAAGAAGAACGTTCCGTCACCGAAGACGGCGGCCGCGACCTGGGAGATGACGGGGTCCTGGACGTAGCCCTCGCCGACCGGCACGCCGTTGACGAGCAGGTCCTCGGTGGGCTTCTCGGCCATCCGTACGTCGGTGGCCATGGCGAGGAAGATGATGCCGCAGAACATGGTGACGGCCAGGCCGCCCATGAGGGCGAGCGTGGTGGCGGCGTTCTTCGACTTCGGCTTGCGGAAGGCGGGGACGCCGTTGGAGATGGCCTCGACACCGGTGAGCGCCGCACAGCCGGAGGAGAAGGCCCGCAGCAACAGGAAGACGAGCGCGAAGCCCGCCAGCCCCTCGTGCTCGGCCTTGATCTCGAAGTCGGCGGTGGGCGCCTTCATGGTCTCGTCGAGGACGATCCCCTTGTACGCACCCCAGGCGATCATGATGAAGACGCCGGCGACGAAGACGTACGTCGGGATCGCGAAGAGCGAGCCCGACTCCTTCACGCCGCGCAGGTTCATCACGGTCAGCAGCACGATCACGGCGACCGCGCAGGCCACCTTGTGTTCGACCACGAAGGGGATCGCCGAGCCGAGGTTCTCGATGCCCGAGGAGATCGACACGGCGACGGTCAGGACGTAGTCGACGAGCAGGGCGCTCGCGACGGTCAGTCCGGCCTTGGGCCCGAGGTTGGTGTTGGCGACCTCGTAGTCGCCGCCGCCGCTCGGGTACGCGTGGACGTTCTGCCGGTACGAGGCGACGACCGTGAACATCAGGACGACGACCGCGAGGGCGATCCACGGGCTGAAGTGGTAGGCCGACAGACCGGCCACGGACAGAACGAGGAGCACCTCGCCCGGTGCGTACGCCACCGAGGACAGCGGGTCGGAGGCGAAGACGGGGAGCGCGATCCGCTTGGAGAGGAGAGTCTCTCCGAGCTTGTCGCTGCGCAGGGCCCGCCCGATCAGGATCCGTTTGGGAAGGTCGGTCAGTTTGGACACGGAGAGGATCGTAAGCGTTCGAAAACAGCCACGCGCACCGGCACCCCCGATCGGCACCGAATCTCCCTGAGTACCACCTCGGATGCAGTCCCCGCCAGCGTTGCCGCTTAAGCTCGGACCGGGTGACCCGGCAGGGTGTTGCCCGCCCCGACCCGGGCGCATCGGGTGAGGAAAGTTGTGAGCAGGGTGTTTTCGCAGGTCAGTAAGACGATCAGGAGTGCGGGGTAAGGGGACGTGCACATCGTCATCATGGGCTGCGGGCGAGTGGGAGCCGCTCTCGCGCAGACCCTGGAGCAGCAGGGGCACACCGTCGCGGTCGTGGACCAGGACCCGACGGCTTTCCGTCGTCTGGGGTCGGGTTTCGGCGGTCGGCGCGTGACGGGCGTGGGCTTCGACCAGGACACGCTGCGTGAGGCCGGCATCGAGGACGCGGGCGCCTTCGCCGCGGTGAGCAGCGGCGACAACTCGAACATCATCGCGGCGCGGGTCGCCCGCGAGATGTTCGGCATCGAGAACGTGGCGGCGCGGATCTACGACCCGCGGCGCGCCGAGGTCTACCAGCGCCTCGGCATCCCGACGGTCGCGACGGTCCGCTGGACCGCCGACCAGATGCTGCGCCGGCTGCTGCCCTCGGGCGCGGAGCCCCTGTGGCGGGACCCGAGCGGTGGCGTGCAGCTCGCGGAGGTGCACACCACCCCCGCCTGGATCGGCCACAAGGTGAGCCGGCTCCAGGAGGAGACCGGCGTGCGCGTCGCCTTCCTCACCCGGCTGGGCGAAGCGATTCTGCCGACCTCGCAGACGGTGCTCCAGGAGGGCGATCTGGTGCACGTGATGATGCGCACGGACGAGATCGCGAAGGTCGAGGAGGCCTTCGCCGAGGGTCCTGAGGAGGGCGGTCACTGATGCGTGTCGCTATTGCGGGCGCGGGTGCGGTGGGCCGTTCCATCGCGGGCGAGCTCCTGGAGAACGGTCACGAGGTCCTGCTCATCGACAAGGCGCCCACCGCCATCTCGGTGGAGCGGGTGCCGCAGGCGGAGTGGCTGCTGGCCGACGCCTGTGAGATCACCTCGCTCGACGAGGCGGCGCTCCAGCGCTGCAACGTGGTGATCGCGGCGACCGGCGACGACAAGGTGAACCTGGTCGTCTCGCTGCTCGCCAAGACCGAGTACGGCGTGCCGCGGGTCGTCGCCCGGGTGAACAACCCGAAGAACGAGTGGCTGTTCAACGAGGCCTGGGGCGTGGACGTGGCCGTCTCGACCCCACGCCTCATGTCGGCCCTGGTGGAGGAGGCGGTGAGCGTCGGCGACCTCGTCCGGCTGCTCCGCTTCAGCCACGGCGACGCGAACCTTGTCGAGCTGACGCTGCCGCCGGAGTCGGCGGTCGCCGGCACCGCCGTCGGGGACGTGGCCTGGCCGCAGGACACCTCGCTCGTGACGATCATCCGCGGTTCGCGGGTGCTGACGCCGAGCCCCGAGGAGACCCTGGAGGCGGGCGACGAGCTGCTGTTCGTGGCCGCGCAGGCCCGCGAGGAGCAGCTGGAGGACCTGCTGCAGGTCCGCCGGGAGCCGACGGAGTCCTGAGCACCGGGTGTACGAGGAAGGGCCCGGACCTGTTCGTCAGGTCCGGGCCCTCTCTCGTGCCGTCTCAGGCCTCCGGGTGGCTCTGCGCCGCGGCGGCGGCCGCCTTGCGCTCCTTCTCGGCGAGCTCCTCGGCCTCCATCTCGGCGAAGACGTCGATCGGCGGCGGAGCCTTCGCGAGGAACACCCACGTGAGGTAGACCGCGAGCAGGAACGGCGGGATCTTGAGCGCCACGAGCACCCAGCCGAACTTGGTCGTGTCGGCCCACCAGTACATCGGGAAGAGGATGGCGCACTTGCCGAGCAGGATCAGGCCCCAGGCCCAGCTGGCCTTCGTGTACGCCTTCTTCCGGCCGGGGTTACGGGTCCGCCAGGAGAGGTTCTCCTTGAAGACCGGGCCCAGGATCAGGCCGATCAGCGGGACGCCGGCGATCGCGGTGACGATGTACGCGAGGGCGAGGCCCAGCGTGTACAGCATGCCCGGCAGGTAGAAGTCCTTGGCGTTGCCCGTCATCATCGCGAAGACGACACCGAAGGCGACACCGAAGACGCCGCTGAACGCGTGCTTGACGGTGTCCCGACGGATGAGCCGGACGGCGACCAGGACCAGCGACACCGCGAGGGCGGCGATCGCCGAGATCTGCAGGTTCTTGTTGATCGTGAAGATCGTCACGAACAACAGGCCCGGCACGACCGTCTCGACCATGCCCCGCAGGCCGCCGAAGGCCTCGAACAGCGCGGCCTCGGTGACCTCCTTCGATGCCTGGGCGTCCTGGTCCGTGGTGGTCGGCTTGTCGAGGGACGTCACCGGCTACTCCTGTCCGAGCGGTCGGAGCTCGTATTTGGGGTTGAAGAGGACCCGCCGGCCGTGGCTCATGGAGATCCGGCCGGAGGCGATCAGCTTGCGGCCCGGCTCGATGCCCACGATGGAGCGCCGGCCGAGCCACACGACGTCGAGCGGTGCCGTGCCGTCGAAGAGTTCGGCCTCCAGCGCGGGCACACCGGCCCGGGGACGCAGCGTGACCGTGCGCAAGGTACCAGTCACCTTGACTATCTGGCGGTCGGAGCAGTCGCAGATACGCGTGCACCCCGACGCTTCGGCGTCCTCCTGGAGCTCCTCCGACTCCAGGTCCTCCGGGGAGGAGGAGAGCCGGTCGAGCATCCGGCGGAACCTACCGGCCGGCTTCTCTGTACGTGGTGCAGCACTCATACAGAAAGCGTACCGGCCACCGCCGTCACCGGGACCTGCCCCCGAACGGGTGCTGGTTCAGCGTTCGAAGCGGTAACCCATGCCCGGTTCGGTGACGAAGTGGCGGGGATGGGACGGGTCGCTCTCCAGCTTGCGGCGCAACTGCGCCATGTACACCCGCAGGTAGTTGGTCTCCGTGCCGTACGAGGGTCCCCAGACCTCCTGGAGCAGCTGCTTCTGGCTGACCAGGCGGCCGCTGTTGCGGACCAGGACTTCGAGGAGGTGCCACTCGGTGGGGGTGAGCCGGACGTCCCGGCCGTCGCGGTGGACCTTCTTCGCCGCGAGGTCGACGGTGAAGCCCTCGGTCTCGACGACCACGACGCCGTCCTCGGCGCCGCCGACCGGCTCGGCGCGGCGGACGGCGGCGCGCAGCCGGGCGAGCAGCTCGTCCATGCCGAAGGGCTTGGTGACGTAGTCGTCGGCGCCGGCGTCCAGCGCCTCGACCTTCTCGTCGGAGGTCTGGCGGGCCGAGAGGACCAGGATCGGCACCCGGGTCCAGCCGCGCAGGCCCTTGATGACCTCGACGCCGTCCATGTCGGGCAGGCCGAGGTCGAGGACGACGACGTCGGGATGGCGTTCGGCGGCGAGGCGGAGGGCGGTGGCACCGTCGGGCGCGGCGTCGACCTCGTACTTCCGCGCCTTGAGGTTGATCACCAGGGCGCGGACGATCTGCGGCTCGTCGTCGACCACGAGGACCCGGGTCATGGAGGGGGACCTTCCTTCTTCGGTCGCCCGTGCGGGCGGGAGCAAGAGAGTACGGGAGCGGAGGGGGTGGTGCGCGGAGTACGGAACGAACGGGGCGCGCTTCGGGACGGAGGCGGGTGGTGCGCCTCGCAGGCTCGCTTCGTGACGGAGTCGGGTGGTGCGCTCCGGGACGGAGGGTTCAGGTCACGGGGGGGCAGGTCGCGGCGGGTTCAGGTCACGGCGTGCGCCGGGAGGTCGGGGGCCGGTGCCGGAGGCCCGCCCCTGGCGGCACGCAGGGTGAGGACCATCGTCAGACCGCCGCCCGGGGTGTCCTCGGCGCCGAGCGTCCCGCCCATGGCCTCCACGAAGCCGCGGGCCACCGCGAGGCCGAGTCCGACACCGGCGCCGCGGGGGGCGTCGCCGAAGCGCTGGAAGGGCGCGAAGATGCCCTCCTTGGCCTCGTCGGGCACGCCGGGGCCGCGGTCCACGACCCTGAGCTCGACACGGTCCCCCAGGGCGCTGGCGGCGACCGCCACGGGCATGCCCTCGGGGCTGTACTTGACGGCGTTCTCGACGATGTTGGCGACGGCGCGCTCCAGGAGGCCCTTGTCGACCTCGACCATGGGCAGTGTCTCGGGGATGTCGAGCTCGGCGCTGCCGTCGGGCACTCCCCCGAGGGCCATGGGGACGACCTCGTCGAGGTCGACGGTACGGATCAGCGGGGTGACGGTGCCGGTCTGGAGGCGGGACATGTCGAGGAGGTTGCCGACGAGGTGGTCGAGGCGGTCGGCGCCTGCCTCGATGCCTTCCAGGAGTTCGGCGCGGTCCTGCTCGGACCATTCGACGTCGTCGGAGCGGAGGGAGGAGACGGAGGCCTTGATGCTCGCGAGCGGGGTCCGCAGGTCGTGGCTGACGGCGGCGAGCAGGGAGGTGCGGATCTTGTTGCCCTCGGCCTGTTTGCGGGCCTCCTCGGCCTCGCCGACGAGCCGCTGCCGGTCGAGGACGACCGCGGCCTGGGCGGCGAAGGCGCCGAGGACGCGCCGGTCCTCGGCGGGCAGCACCCGGCCGGACAGGGCGAGGGCCAGATGGTCACCGACCGGCATGTCCACGTCCGCGTCCTCGGGCCGGGCCGCCGGGTGGGGGCCCACGCCGGCCGCACACGTCCACGGCTCGACCTCGTCCACCCGTTCGAGCAGGGCGACGGACTCCATGGAGAAGGTCTCGCGGACCCGTTCCAGGAGGGCGTCGAGGCTGGTCTCGCCGCGCAGCACGCTGCCGGCGAGGTAGGAGAGCACCTCGGACTCGGCGCGCAGCCGGGCGGCCTGGTGGGTGCGCCGGGCGGCCAGATCGACCACGGAGGCGACCGACATGGCGACGCCGAGGAAGACGGCGATCGCCACGATGTTCTTGGGGTCGGCGATGGTGAGCCGGTGGACGGGCGGGGTGAAGAACCAGTTGAGGAGGAAGGAGCCGACCGCGGCGGAGGCGAGCGCCGGCAGGAAGCCGCCGAGCAGGGCCGCCGCGACGGTGAGGGCGAGGAAGAGCAGCATGTCGTTGGCGAGACCGAGGTCGGCGTCGACATGGGTGAGCAGCAGGGCGAGGAGGACGGGTCCGGCGACGCCGACGACCCAGCCGCCGATGATCCGGGAGCGGCCGAGGCGGGCGCCCCGGGCGACCGGGAGTCCGCGCCCCTTGGCGACCTCGCCGTGGGTGACGATGTGGACGTCGAGGTCGGGTCCGGATTCCCTGGCCACGGTCTGGCCGACGCCGGGGCCGAGCATGTACTGCCAGGAGCGGCGGCGGCTGGAGCCGAGGACGATCTGGGTGGCGTTGACTCCCCGGGCAAACTCCAGGAGCGCCGAGGGGATGTCGTCGCCGATGACATGGTGGAACGTTCCGCCCAGGTCCTCGACCAGGGTGCGCTGGACGGCCAGCTCCTTGGGCGAGGCCGCGGTGAGGCCGTCGCTGCGGGCGATGTAGACGGCGAGGACCTCGCCTCCGGCGCCCTTCTCGGCGAGCCGGGTCGCGCGCCGTATGAGGGTGCGGCCCTCGGGACCGCCGGTCAGACCGACGACGATGCGCTCGCGGGCCTGCCAGGTGGAGCGGATGTTGTGCTCGCCCCGGTACTGCTGGAGGTACTCGTCGACCCGGTCGGCGGTCCAGAGCAGGGCCAGCTCGCGCAGGGCGGTGAGGTTGCCGGGGCGGAAGTAGTTGGAGAGGGCCGCGTCGACCTTGTCCGATGTGTAGACGTTGCCGTGGGCCATCCGGCGGCGCAGGGCCTCCGGGGACATGTCGACCAGCTCGATCTGGTCGGCCCGGCGCACCACCTCGTCGGGGACGGTCTCCCTCTGTCGTACGCCGGTGATCGCCTCGACCACGTCGCCCAGCGACTCCAGGTGCTGGATGTTGACGGTCGATATGACGTCGATGCCGGCCGCGAGCAGTTCGGCGACGTCCTGCCACCGCTTGGGGTTGCGGGAGCCGGGCACGTTCGTGTGGGCGAGCTCGTCGACGAGCGCGACGGCGGGCCGCCGGTCCAGGACGGCGTCGATGTCCATCTCGGTGAACGCCGACCCCCGGTACTCCAGGGTGCGGCGCGGCACCTGCTCCAGGCCGTGCAGCATGACCTCGGTGCGCGGCCGTCCGTGGTGCTCCACGAACGCCACGACGCAGTCCGTGCCGCGCTCCACCCGGCGGTGCCCTTCGGAGAGCATCGCGTAGGTCTTGCCGACGCCCGGCGCAGCGCCGAGGTATATCCGAAGCTTGCCGCGTCCCATGGGACGACCATACGTCCAGCCAATCGGACATTCCGTACGCGGAGAGTGGGCTGCGGCGGTCTTGACGCGTTTCTGATGGGGCGGCCCCCGGGGTTCGGCCGGTGCCCCGGGACGCCACGCGTCAGTGCTCGATGATCTCGCCGTCGCTCAGCTCCAGGACCCGGTCCGCCAGGCCCAGGAGCTGCGGGTCGTGGGTGGCGACGAGGGCCGTGCAGCCCTCGCTGCGCACCACCGCGCGCAGCAGCTGCATGACGGCGAGCCCGGTCTCCTGGTCCAGCTGGCCGGTGGGCTCGTCGGCTATGAGCAGCGCCGGCTTGTTGGCGAGGGCGCGGGCGATGGCGACGCGCTGCTGCTGGCCGCCGGAGAGCTCACCGGGCCGCTGGTTCGCGTGGTCGGCGAGGCCCACCAGGCCGAGGAGCAGGGCCACCCGCTCCTCGCGCTCCTTCGGATCGGCCTTGCGCAGCCGCATGGGTACGCCCACGTTCTCGGCGGCGGAGAGGATCGGGAGCAGTCCGAAGGACTGGAAGATGAAGCCGATCCGGTCGCGGCGCAGCTCCAGGAGCCCGTTCTCACCGAGGGTGGCGAGGTCGGTGCCGTCGATGACGATCGAGCCGCCGTCGGCGCTGTCGAGGCCGCCCACGAGGTTGAGCAGCGTCGTCTTGCCGGAGCCCGAGCGGCCCTTGAGCGCGACGAGCTCGCCGCGCGGGATGTCGAAGGAGACCCCGCGCAGGGCGTGGACGGCTGCTTCCCCGGTGCCGTACGAACGGCGCAGGTTCTCCACACGGACCATCGGCAGGCCGGCCGGGTCCTCGGCGACGGCCGTCGCGGACCGCGTGCTGCTCTCACTCACCCTGTGCTCCCCCTCCTCGAACATGTGCCCGCCAGTATGGTCCGCGGCCGGGCCCGAGGGCCAGAGCCGGGGGTCGGAACCTGTGGAAAACGGCCGATGGGCCGCTTCCCGTACGAGAGGTACGGAAAGCGGCCCATCGGTTCAGGCGATCGATCAGCGGATCTCGGAGATCTCCGGACCGCGCTGGAGCTGGCCCATGCCACCGGAGAAGCGGGAGTTCTCCTGCTCCTCCTGCTGCACGCCGTCCGGCACCATCTGCGCGTCGTTCGGCAGCTTGAGGACGATCGGGTCACGCGGGGCCATCGGGCCCTCGCCGCGGACGACCACGGTGTCCCGGACGATCTGCTCCAGGAGACCCGCCGCCTCGGGCTGGACCGCGCCCTGCCCGGAGATCACTCCGCGCAGGAACCAGCGGGGTCCGTCGACACCCACGAAGCGGACCAGCTGCACACCGCGGTTGCCGTCCGGCAGCTGTACGGGGACCTGCGCGCGCAGCTCCCAGCCCAGCGGGCCCTCGACCTCGTCGATGATCCCGCCCTGCTGGGTGATGCCCGTGGCGATCTCGTCGCGGACCTCGCCCCAGATGCCCTCGTTCTTGGGCGCGGCGAAGGCCTGCAGCTGCACGGCGCTGTCGCGCAGGACGACGGTGGCCGCGACGATCGCGTCGCCCGCCACCTCCACCCGCAGCTCCATGCCCTCGACACCGGGGACGAACACGCCGCCCAGGTCGACACGGCCGTCATCGGGCTTGGTGACCTCGGAGATGTCCCAGGGTCCGTCGGGCCGGGGCGCCGGCGGAAGGTTCACACGGCGCGGGGCCGCGTCGTCCGCGTCCTCGCCGTCCACCGCGTCGACGACCTGCTCGGCCTCGCCCGCCGCGTCCTCTGCGGCACCGCTCTTCTTGCGACGTCCGAACACGTCACTGTCCTTCCCGGTCGGATACGACCGAAGCGTATCGATTCCCACCCGTTGTGCCGTCCACGGCGGCATGACCGCCGGTGGACCCGAAGCCCCCCTCGGCCCGCGCCGAGCCGGGAAGCTCCGCCACCTCGTGGAAGCGCACCTTCTCGACCTGTTGGACGACAAGTTGGGCGATCCGGTCGAATCGTTCGAACCGCACGGTCTCGCGCGGGTCGAGATTGACCACGATCACCTTGATCTCTCCACGGTACCCGGCATCCACCGTCCCCGGGGCATTCACGAGCGCCACTCCACAGCGGGCGGCGAGTCCGGACCGCGGGTGCACGAAGGCCGCGTACCCGTCCGGGAGGGCGATGGAGACCCCGGTGGGCAGTACGGCCCGCTCCCCGGGGGCGAGCACGGCGGCCTCGGTGGTGACGAGGTCGGCCCCGGCGTCGCCGGGATGCCCGTAGGCCGGGATCGGCACCTCCGGGTCCACACGCCGGATGAGTACGTCGACAGGGTTGCGCATCAGGGGTTCACCTCGAAGGCGCGGGCGCGCCGGACCTGGTCGGGGTCGGACATGGCTGCCTGGATCTCCTCCGGGCGGCCGTTGTCGATGAAGTGGTCGACCTTGACCTCTATGAAGAGTGCCTCGGCGCGGACGGCGACGGGACCCTCGGGCCCGCCGATCCGGCCGACGGCGGTCGAGTAGATCTTGCGGCCGCGCACGGCGGTGACCGCGGCCTCAAGGTGGAGCACGGTGCCCACCGGGACGGGCCGGACGAAGTCGGTCTCGAGCCGTCCGGTCACGGCGATGACCCGCAGCAGCCAGTTCAGGGAGCCGAGGGTCTCGTCGAGCGCGGTGGCGAGCACGCCGCCGTGCGCGAGGCCGGGGGCGCCCTGGTGATCGGGGGTCACCGTGAACTCGGCGGTGACGGTCACGCCCTCGCCCGCGCGCGCCTCCAGATGGAGGCCGTGCGGCTGCCCGCCGCCGCACCCGAAGCAGTACTCGTAGTGCGAACCGAGCAGCTCGCCGGGGGCCGGCGCGTCGGGGTGGCGTACCGGCGGTATGGCGTCGGCCGGCGGGGTGAGGGGGGCAGATGATGCTGTCACAGGCGCAGACCTTACCCGCGCGACAGTGCCCTGGTCGCGCCGTGCCAAGCTTGGACGCATGGAGCCTTCCGCATCGTCCCCCGTCTCCCCCGTGCCCTCCGTCGCGCCGCGGTTCGACGAGCGGCTGACGGCGCCCCGCTCGTGGTGGGTCATCGCGGGCCTGCTGGGTCTCTCCGGCGGCCTGGTCATGTTCCCGCTGGGTACGGTCCCGCTGCTCGGCGGTCTGATCGTGGCGGCGGTGCTCGCCGGTGCGGCGGTCTCCTCGTACGGCTCCGCCCGGATCCGGGTGGTGGCCGGTTCGCTCGTGGCGGGCGACGCGCGGATTCCGGTCGCGGCCCTCGGCGCGGCCGAGGTGCTCGACGCGGAGGAGGCGCGCGCGTGGCGCATGCACAAGGCGGACCCCCGCGCGTTCATGCTGATGCGCAGCTATGTGCCCCGGGCGGTGCGGATCGAGGTGACGGACCCGTCGGACCCGACGCCGTACGTGTACCTCTCCAGCCGTGAGCCGGAGGCGCTGGTGGCCGCCCTGGACGCCGTCCGCGCGGGTGCCCAGGACTGAGCGGGGCCGAAGAGGCCGACAGGACAGCCCCTAGAACCCGAGCTCCTTCGGGTTCTCCGGCTGTTCCAGCGGGGGCAGCTCCCCCAGGGAGTCCCAGGGGATCTGGCGGTGGCGCAGGTCCTTGCGGATGTGCCCGGCGAGCTTCTTGGTGTCGCGGCGGTTCATGACCGCGCCGACGGCCGCGCCCACCATGAAGGGCATGAGGTTCGGCAGGTTGCGCACCATGCGTTTCATGATCTGCTGGCGCAGTTCGCGCTTGAGCTGTCCGCCGAGCGCGGCGTTGACCGTGGTGGGCTTGGTGGGGTCGATGCCCCGCTCCTCTGCCCAGGAGGTCAGATAGGCCATCGAGCGTTGGGTGAGCCGGCCGGGAGGCCGCAGCCCGTAGACCTCGTGCAGCTCGGCGATGAGTTTGAGTTCCACGGCGGCGACGCCGGTGATCTCGGCCGCGAGCTCCGCCGGCATGGCCGGGGGCACGGGGAGCATGGCGGCTGCGCCGATGCTCGCACCCACGGTCGAACTGGCGTTCGCCGCACCCATGACGAGCTTGTCGGCGAGCGCCTCGGGCCCGAGCCCGGGGAACTGTTTGCGCAGGGTCGCCAGATCACGGACGGGGATCCGTGGGGCGAGGTCGATCAACCGGTCGGCCAGATGGCCGATGCCGGCCTTGGCGCTGTCTCCGCCGCGCTTCACGCCCTGACGGACGCCCTGCGCGACGCCGCGCCGGACGGCGTCGATCCGGTCGGAATCGATCTTGATCTTGTCGAGCTGGGCGCGCGCGGGATTGGCGAGGCGCTTGACGGCGCCGAAGCGCCCGTCCCGCTGTGTCTCGTCGCTCCCCGCTTCGTCCAGCGGGTCGTTCCGCCCCGTCCCCCGCTCCACCGGCAGGTGCGCCGGGTCCGGCTCGATGACTGCCTCGAGCGAGGCCGGGAGGCCTCGCTCGTCGTCACGTACGCCGAGGGAGGGCGGGGAGGCGGTGTGCTCGGCTTCAGGGGCCTCCTGGGCGCCCTCTGCCGGGCCTGAGCCGCCCTTGTACGTCTTCGTGCTCCCAGGGAGCCTCAGACGCCGCTTCCGGGACGGTGTGTCGCCAGCCACGACCGAGGGTCTCAGTCGCAGTCGCGGCAGATGGGCTGGCCGTTCTTCTCCCTGGCCAGCTGGCTGCGGTGGTGCACGAGGAAGCAGCTCATGCAGGTGAACTCATCGGCCTGCTTGGGCAGGACCCGGACGGCCAGCTCCTCGTTCGAGAGGTCGGCGCCGGGAAGCTCCAGGCCTTCGGCGGCCTCGAACTCGTCGACGTCGACGGTCGAGGTCGACTTGTCGTTCCGGCGAGCCTTCAGTTCTTCAAGGCTGTCCGAATCGACGTCGTCGTCGGTCTTGCGTGGGGTGTCGTAATCCGTTGCCATGTCGCTCTCCCCCTCTGGGTGGTTGCGGTGTCTCAGCGCACGTAACGCGTGAGAGGTCGGACTTGTGCCCGACCTGAGGCGGAGATTTTGCCTCACATCAAGGTCTGTTACTCAATCGACACCCGTTCCGTCCTCTCGCGAGTGATCGGCTTCGGGTGGCGAACCGGACCGTACACGGTCCTACGGGCGCCCTTCACAGGCGCCACCCCGTGTACTTCCCGTCATTCCGGGCCCCGGAAACCCGGACTTTTCCTGGTTTTTCTGGGGGTTTCTCCGTCACGGAGAGTGGAGGTCCGGACACCCTCTCCTGTGATCGATCACACATGAGCGTCTCAGAATCGGGCCCCCGGAATTCCGCGCAAAGCGAACGGAACCGGGTCGGCTCGTGCAGTGTGTCAGATCGGCAGAGTGACGCGCATCACGAGACCACCGCCCTCGCGGGGCTCCGCGATGATACGGCCGCCGTGCGCGCGGGCCACGGACCGGGCGATCGACAGGCCGAGACCGACGCCCTTGTCACTGCCCGTCCGCTCCTGCCGGAGCCGCCGGAACGGTTCGAAGAGGTTGTCGATCTCGTACGCCGGGACCACGGGACCCGTGTTCGAGACGACCAGGACCGCCTGACCGTGCTCGGTCGCGGTCGTCACCTCCACCCATCCTCCCTCCGTCACGTTGTACCTGACGGCGTTCTGGAGCAGGTTCAGCGCGATCCGTTCGAGCAGGACGCCGTTGCCCTGGACGACCGCCGGCTCGCGCTCGCCCCGGATCTCGACACCCTTGGCGACGGCCTCGGCGTGTGTCTGGTCGACCGCCCGGGAGGCGACCTCGGCCAGGTCGACGGACTTGCGCTCGATGATCTGGTTGTCGCTCCGGGCGAGCAGCAGCAGGCCCTCCACGAGCTGCTCGCTGCGCTCGTTGGTGGCGAGCAGGGTCTTGCCCAGCTGCTGGAGCGCCAGCGGAGCCTCGGGGTCCGAGACGTGGATCTCCAGGAGTGTGCGGTTGATCGCGAGCGGGGTGCGCAGCTCGTGCGAGGCGTTCGCGACGAACCGCTGCTGGGCGGTGAAGGCCCGCTCCAGACGGTCCAGCATCTCGTCGAAGGTGTCGGCGAGCTCCTTGAGCTCGTCGTCGGGCCCGTCCAGCTCGATCCGCCGGGACAGGTCGGAACCGGCCACCTGGCGGGCGGTCCGGGTGATCCGGCCGAGCGGCGAGAGCACCCGCCCCGCCATGGCGTAGCCGAAGGCGAAGGCGATGATGCTCAGTCCGAGCAGGGCGAAGAGCGAGCGGCGCAGGAGGTCGTCCAGGGCCAGGTCACTCTGGTGTCGGAGGCAGACGGACACCGCGGCGTTGAACTGTTCGCCGGTGCCCTGGTTAGGCAGGACGCACTCCGCCGTGGTGGGCTGGACTTCGCCCTTGACGATCTTGAAGGGCAGCTGGGCCACGCTGTCGGTGAGCGCCTGCGCGGTGAACAGGTAGATGATCGAGAGCAGCAGGATGCCCGCGATCAGGAACATCCCGCCGTACAGCAGCGTGAGCCGTATCCGGATGGTCGGCCGCAGCAGCGGCCGGACCGGGTCCCTGGGGTCCCAGGACGGCTTCGGGGGCGCCTGGGGGTGCGTCGCTGAGGTGGTGGGCATCGGGTCAGATCCGGTACCCGGAGCCGGGCACGGTGACGATGACCGGCGGCTCACCGAGCTTGCGGCGCAGGGTCATGACGGTGACGCGGACGACGTTGGTGAACGGGTCGGTGTTCTCGTCCCAGGCCTTCTCCAGGAGCTGCTCGGCCGAGACGACGGCGCCCTCGCTGCGCATGAGGACCTCCAGGACGGCGAACTCCTTCGGCGCGAGCTGGACCTCCTTGCCCTCGCGGAAGACCTCGCGGCGGTTCGGGTCGAGCTTGATGCCGGCGCGCTCCAGGACGGGCGGCAGGGGCACGCTGGTGCGCCGGCCGAGGGCCCGCACGCGCGCGGTGAGCTCGGTGAAGGCGAAGGGCTTGGGCAGGTAGTCGTCCGCCCCCAGCTCCAGGCCCTCGACCCGGTCGCTGACGTCGCCGGACGCGGTGAGCATCAGGACGCGGGTGGGCATGCCCAGCTCCACGATCTTGCGGCAGACGTCGTCACCGTGGACGAGGGGAAGGTCGCGGTCGAGGACGACGACGTCGTAGTCGTTCACCCCGACGCGCTCCAGGGCCGCGGCGCCGTCGTACACGACGTCGACGGCCATGGCCTCCCGGCGCAGTCCGGTGGCCACCGCATCGGCGAGCAGCTGCTCGTCCTCGACGACGAGTACGCGCACGTCGTACATCCTTCCCGTTGAGTTGCGGTCCGGAGCCGGACCGGCTGAAACCTGAGCACTGACTGTGCGTGTCCATCCTGCCCCGTACGCGCGTAAACCGGCTGTAAGACGGCGGTGCGGGGCCCTGGGCGGGCGGGTGGTGAACGGGGGGCGCGCGGCGGGGCGCTTGGCCGGGAACGAAGAATTCACCGGATTCGCGGGCCAGTTGAGGTTTCTCTGAGGAAAGGGCTGGGGAGGACGACTGCACACCCCGTGATCACGCCCTGTATGTGGCGCGCCACCTACCGCTCTCTGTCCCCCAGAGACCGCAGTGTGTGATCCACCCACCCTCGGCACACCCCCGTGCCACCGGACCCATGACGAGGGGGCGCACGATGGACGCTTTCACCGCAGGCCTGCTGCACCGCATCAGGACCACGCAGACCGACCTCACGCGGGCTCGTGAGACGGGCGACGACTACCTGGCCGATGTCGAGCAGGCGGAGCTGGACGACCTGCACCGACTGGCCGCCGAGCACGGCGTGGAGGTTGCCGTGCCGGGTGTCTGACCCGTCCCCACCCACGTGTGAGGGCCCCGGTGCCGGGAACGGCGCCGGGGCCCTCACACGTGTGTCGGTGGTGCCAGGTGTCAGTCGTGCCAGGCGCCCAGCTCCTCCAGGAGCTCCTGGAGGGGTCCGAAGAGGCCTGGAGAGGCCGCCAGGGTCAGTTCGCCCGACTCCGGCTCTCCCGGGCGCCCCCCGGTCAGCGCGCCCGCCTCACGGGCGATCAGGGCGCCCGCGGCGAGGTCCCAGGGGTTGAGGCCCCGCTCGTAGTAGGCGTCCAGACGCCCGGCGGCGACGTCGCAGAGGTCGATGGCGGCCGAGCCGCCGCGCCGGATGTCGCGGACGCGCGGGATCACGCGCTGGGCGACGTCCGCCTGGTGGGCGCGCCGGGACTGGACGTACCCGAAGCCCGTGCCGAGGAGTGCCTGGTCGAACGGGGGCGAGGGGCGGACGGCGAGGCGCCGGTCGCCCGTGTACGCGCCGCCGCCGAGGACGGCCCGGTACGTCTCGCCGCGCATCGGGGCCTCGACGACGCCGGCCACGGTCACGCCGTCTCGTTCGGCGGCGATCGAGACCGCCCAGGTGGGCAGGCCGTACAGGTAGTTCACGGTGCCGTCGAGGGGGTCGATCACCCAGCGGATGCCGCTGGTGCCGGGGCTGGACGCGCCCTCCTCGCCGAGGAAACCGTCCTGCGGGCGGTGCTCGGCGAGGAAGCCGGTGATCAGCTTCTCGGCGGCGATGTCCATCTCGGTGACCACGTCGATGGGGCTCGACTTGGTCTTCGCCACCGCCAGGTCGTCCGGCCTGCCGTCGCGCAGCAGCGCTCCGGCCCGCCGTGCGGCCTCCAGGGCGAGGTCGAGCAGTTCGGTGAGCAGCGGGTCGGTCACGTCGGTCCCTTCGGTCACGCCGTCGGCCATGTCGGTCACACGGGTTCCTTACGCGTACGGGCTGTCGGCGCCGGCGGCCGCCGGGCGCTCCGCCCTGGCCGGGCAGCAGCCGATCGGGCACAGGTCGTGGGAGGGCCCGAGGGCGCCCAGGGCGCACCGCTCGGCCCGGGTCCCCCGCTCGTGCGCGGCCCGCTCCAGGACGAGTTCGCGGACGGCGGCGGCGAAGCGCGGGTGGGCACCGACGGTGGCGGAGCGCCGGACGGGCAGTCCGAGTTCGGCGGCCTTGGCCGTGGCCTCGGTGTCGAGGTCGTAGAGGACCTCCATGTGATCGGAGACGAAGCCGATCGGGACCATGACGGCCGCGGGGACCCCGGCGCCGTGCAGCTCCTCCAGGTGGTCGCAGATGTCGGGCTCCAGCCACGGGATGTGGGGGGCGCCGCTGCGGGACTGGTAGACGAGCTGCCAGGGGTGGTCGATCCCGGTCCGCTCGCGGACCGCGTCGACGATCACCCGCGCCACGTCGAGGTGCTGCCGGACGTAGGCACCGCCCTCGCCGTGCTCGGTGACGGGTCCGGAGGAGTCCGCGGCGGAGTCCGGGATGGAGTGGGTGGTGAAGGCGAGGTGGGCACCGTCTCGGACGGCCGGGTCGAGCTCGGCGAGGGAGGCGAGGACGCCCTCGACCATGGGCTCGACGAAGCCGGGGTGGTTGAAGTAGTGCCGGAGCTTGTCGACCCGGGGCAGCGGGAGCCCTTCCGCCTCCAGGGTCGCCAGCGCGTCCGCGAGGTTCTCGCGGTACTGGCGGCAGCCGGAGTAGGAGGCGTACGCGCTGGTAGCGAGGACGGCGATGTGGCGTCGGCCGTCGGTGATCATCTCGCGGAGGGTGTCGGTGAGGTACGGGGCCCAGTTCCGGTTTCCCCAGTAGACGGGCACCTTCAGGCCGGCCTCGGCGAAGTCCGCCCGCAGCGCGTCGAGGAGCGCGCGGTTCTGGTCGTTGATCGGGGAGACGCCGCCGAAGAGGAAGTAGTGCTGCCCCACTTCCTTGAGCCGTTCCTTCGGGATGCCTCGGCCGCGCGTCACGTTCTCCAGGAACGGGACCACGTCGTCCGGGCCCTCGGGGCCGCCGAACGAGAGCAGCAGCAGGGCGTCGTACGGGGCGGGATCGTGCTGATCGGACATGGCACCGATCCTCCCACCCGCCTCCGACGGCGAACGGCGCGGCCCGTCCGAAGCCCGGGGTCCGGAATCGGCGCCGGAATCCGTCACCTCGGCACTCGTCCGGAAAATAGGGGATGACCCACCGACTTCAACACCGTAGGCTTTAGCTATTAATTACACGTGTTGAGTCGTCGCGCGGAGCCCGCTCCGAAGCACGGAGATCCGGAGAGCCTCTTGCCCAGTCCCTACGGCGCGATCTTCAAGGCGCCCGGCACCACCGCGTTCTCCGTCGCCGGATTCTTCGGCCGGATGCCCCTGTCCATGATGGGCATCGGCATCGTGACCATGATTTCGCAGGTCACCGGCCGGTACGGCCTTGCCGGAGCCCTGTCCGCGACGCTCGCGATGTCCGCCGCGGTCCTCGGCCCCCTGGTCTCGCGCCTGGTCGACCGGCACGGGCAGCGCCGGGTGCTGCGCCCGGTGACCCTGGTCTCGCTCGTGGCCGCCGCCGGGCTCCTGGTCTGTGTGCAGCAGAAGGCTCCGGACTGGACGCTCTTCGTCTTCACGGCCGTCATCGGCTGTGTGCCGAGCGTCGGTGCCATGACCCGCGCCCGATGGGCGGAGATCTACCGGGGCGACGAACGGCGCCTGCACACGGCGTACTCCTGGGAGTCGATCGTCGACGAGGTGTGCTTCATCTTCGGCCCGATCCTCTCGATCGGTCTGTCGACGACCTGGTTCCCCGAGGCCGGTCCGCTGTTCGCCGGGGTGTTCCTGACCGTCGGCGTCTTCTGGCTGACCTCGCAGCGCGCCACCGAGCCCGTCCCGCACCCCCAGCAGGGCGACAGCGGCGGTTCCGCGCTCCGCTCCCCCGGCCTCCAGGTCCTCGCCCTCGCCTTCGTCGCCACCGGCGCCATCTTCGGCTCGGTCGACGTGGTGACGGTGGCCTTCGCCGAGGAGCAGGGCCACAAGGCCGCCGCCAGTCTCGTTCTGGCCGTCTACGCCCTGGGGTCCGGTCTGGCCGGCGCCGTCTTCGGACTGCTCCACCTCAAGAGCGAGCCGTCCCGTCGCTGGCTCCTGGGCATCTGCGCGATGGCCGTGAGTATGATCCCCCTCCTACTGGCCGGGAACTTGCCGTTGCTGGCCGTGGCGCTCTTTGTCGCGGGCCTGTCCATCGCACCGACGATGGTCACGACCATGGCCCTCGTCGAAGCGCACGTACCGCGCACCAAGCTGACCGAGGGCATGACCTGGACGGGTACCGGGCTCGCGATCGGCGTGGCGCTCGGCTCCTCGGCCGCAGGCTGGGTGGTCGACGCGTCGGGGGCCGAGGCGGGGTACGTGGTGCCCGTCGTCTCGGGTGCGCTCGCGGTCGCGGTGGGTCTCCTCGGACACCGCCGGCTGCGCAGGCCGGCGCCGAACCGGGAGGGGCAGCGTGAGCGGGACGACAACAGCGGGGTCGGGGAGCGCCAGGACGGCGAACAGCCCGTGGCGTAACTGGGCGGGGAACGTCACCTCCCGCCCCGTGCGGGAGGTGAGCCCGGCCTCGGCCGAGGAGCTCGCCGAGGCGGTGCGCCGGGCGGCCGAGGACGGGCTGCGGGTGAAGACGGTCGGCACCGGCCACTCCTTCACCTCGATCGCGGCCACCGACGGCGTGCTCATCCGGCCCGGTCTGCTGACGGGGATCCGGCGGATCGACCGCGAGTCGATGACCGTGACGGTCGAGTCGGGCACCCCGCTCAAGCGGCTCAACGTGGCGCTGGCCCGGGAGGGCCTGTCGCTCACGAACATGGGCGACATCATGGAGCAGACCGTCGCCGGGGCCACCTCCACCGGAACGCACGGCACGGGCCGCGACTCGGCCTCGATAGCCGCGCAGATCCGCGAGCTGGAGCTGGTGACGGCCTCGGGTGAGCTGCTCGTCTGTTCGGAGAAGGAGAATCCGGAGGTCTTCGCGGCCGCCCGGATCGGCCTCGGCGCCCTCGGTGTGGTCACGGCGATCACCTTCGCCGTGGAGCCGGTCTTCCTGCTCACCGCGCGCGAGGAGCCGATGACCTTCGACCGGGTCGCCTCGGAGTTCGACGCGCTGCACGCGGAGAACGAGCACTTCGAGTTCTACTGGTTCCCGCACACGGACAACTGCAACACCAAGCGCAACAACCGCAGCGCGGGCCCCGCCGCTCCGCCCGGCCGGGTCAGCGGCTGGATCGACGACGAGCTCCTCTCCAACGGGCTCTTCCAGGTGGCGTGCTCGCTGGGCCGCGCGGTGCCGCCGGCCATCCCCTCGATCGCCAAGCTCTCCAGCCGGGCCCTGTCGGCCCGTACGTACACCGACATCCCGTACAAGGTCTTCACCTCGCCGCGCCGGGTGCGCTTCCTGGAGATGGAGTACGCGCTTCCGCGTGAGGCGGCGGTCGCCGCGCTGCGCGAGGTCAAGGCGATGGTCGAGCGCTCGCCGCTCAAGGTGAGCTTCCCGGTGGAGGTGCGGACGGCCCCGGCGGACGACATCGCGCTGTCCACGGCCTCGGGCCGGGAGACCGCGTACATCGCCGTCCACCTCTACAAGGGAACGCCCCACCGCGCGTACTTCACCGCGGTGGAGCGCATCATGACGGCGCACGGGGGCCGCCCCCACTGGGGCAAGGTCCACACCCGTGACGCCGCCTACTTCTCCGAGGTCTACCCGCGCTTCGCCGAGTTCACGGCGCTGCGGGACCGGCTCGACCCGGACCGGCTGTTCGCCAACGACTACCTGCGCCGCGTCCTGGGCGACTGACGGGCGGTCACTGCTCGGTCCCCGCATCGGCTCCGGCTCCGGCTCCCGCCGGTGCCGGGGCCGACGGGGGCTCCGGCTGCCCCGTCCCGGTCGTCGGCTCCTCGGTCGGGGCGGTCGGCTCCGTCGTCGGAGCGGTCGGGGTCGGCGTGGGCGTCGGGGTGGCCTCGCCGTCGGTCGAGCCGGAGGGCGTCGGCTCCGGCGAGGGGGTCGCGGTGCCGTTCTGCCCGGTGTCCTGCTCGCCCGGGGTCGGCGTGCCGCCCGTCGAGGGGCTGCCGGCGCCGTCGTCCGGCCGCGCGGTGCCGTCGGCTGACCCGGACGGTGCGGGCGAGGGGTCCTTGTCCTCGGCCGGCGGCCCGTCCTGCCCCGAGCTCCCCCCGCCACGGACGACGGATCCGAACGTGGTGGTGCCGTGCGTTCCGCTGAAGTCCTGTCCGGAGACCAGTTCGTAGGTGGTGATGCCGCCCATGGTGACGCCGAAGACGAGGGCTGCGGCGATCGCCGGGCGCTTCCAGCCCCGGACCCGGGTGCCGTGGGTGGTCGCCGCGCCGAACTCCTCGTCGAGCTCCTCGACGTACGGGTCGGGCGCCCGGACCGTGCCCAGCATCAGGGTGCGGTCGTCCTGCGGCCCGGGCGCGAGCGGCACCTGACGGGCCTTCGGCTTGGCGGCGACGGTCGCGTCGCGGACCTGTTCGCCCGTGCGGCGGAAGAGGTGCTGGAAGAGCGGGCCGCCGCAGGTGGCGATGACACTGATCACACCGGCGCCCAGGATCGTGCCGTACACGCCGAGGGTGGAGGCGAGTTTGGCGGCGATGACCGCGGCCAGGGCGCTGCCCGAGACCTGAGCCACGCTCAGGTCGATCCGCCTCTTGCCGCCCTCCTCCTTCTCCGCCGCCTCACCCCTCTCCTCCGCCTCGTCCGTGTCGATATCCGGCCTGTGACGCATCTCCGACCCCTGCTCCAGCCCCTGACGGCTCATCCGTTCGCCTTCCACCCAGAAGGGACAAATGGGCGAAGGGAATAGTTCCGTTTCTGCTCTTTCTGTGAAGAGCGACACGTACGGGGGAAGATCGCGGACACTCAACTCCCGTACCGCCCGAGAAGTTGGGCGGCGCGCCGGTCCACCCAGGTGGCCCGAATGGAGTACATTGACGAACCCTGGGTCCGGACGCCTTCACGGGTGCCCGGGATCAAGGGGAGGGGGCCGGAGACGGCGCTCGAACCGGCGGCGCCGCGGCATCGCACGGAAACTGACCGCACAGAGTGACTGCCCGTCACTCCGGGTAGCGAACAGGTAACCGTGTCATAACGGCGTTCCAGGGTCCACGCCCGACACGCCGGGCAACTCGGCAAGGTAGTGGCAGGCTGCACCCGGGCAGGCCACACTCGACTAGCGGAAGCAGCGACGCACGTGACGTCGGCAGGCACCACCCGGGAGGTCCCCATGCCCGAACTGCGTGTCGTGGCCGTCTCCAACGACGGCACACGACTGGTGCTGAAGGCTGCTGACAGCACGGAGTACACACTTCCGATCGACGAGCGGCTCCGCGCCGCCGTGCGCAACGACCGCGCGCGCCTCGGGCAGATCGAGATCGAGGTGGAGAGCCACCTCCGCCCCCGCGACATCCAGGCACGGATACGAGCCGGTGCCTCCGCGGAGGAGGTCGCCCAGATGGCCGGCATCCCCGTCGACCGCGTGCGCCGCTTCGAGGGCCCGGTGCTCGCCGAGCGCGCCTTCATGGCGGAGCGGGCCCGCAAGACCCCGGTCCGCAGGCCCGGCGAGAACAACGGCCCCCAGCTCGGTGAGGCGGTGCAGGAGCGGCTGCTGCTGCGCGGCGCCGAGAAGGACACCGTGCAGTGGGACTCCTGGCGGCGTGACGACGGCACCTGGGAGGTGCTGCTCGTCTACCGCGTCGCCGGCGAGGTCCACACGGCCAGCTGGACGTACGACCCGCCCCGGCGGCTCGTCCAGGCCGTGGACGACGAGGCGCGTGCCCTGATCGGCGAGACGGACGACACGATCGCCGCCGCGCCGGAGCCGAGCTTCCCGTTCGTGCCGCGCATCGCCCGGCTGCCCCGGGACCGGCCGCTGGACCGCGCCCTGGACCGTCAGCTCGACCACCGCCAGCTGGAGCGGGCGTCCGCGTCCGCACCCGCCGAGCCGGAGGAGGAGCGGGACTCCCTGACGAGCCTCCTGGAGGCCGTGCCGAGCTTCCGCGGCGACATGGTCGTGCCCGATCCCCCGGGCACGGAGCCGTCGGAGGAGGCCGAGGCGGAGGAGCCGCCGGCCCCGGCCGCTTCGGCGGGTGCCGGTTCCGCGTACGCCGATGTCCTGATGCCGCGCGCGGTCTCGGGTCACCGGGACCGTCTCACCGGCACCACGGACCGCCAGGCCGAGGCGGACGGTGTCCGTCCGGGCCGCCGCGCGGCGGTGCCCAGCTGGGACGAGATCGTCTTCGGCACGCGAAGGAAGAAGCAGGACTGACGCCCGTAGGTGTACGGGAAAGGTCCGTGAGCCGTACGGGAAGGGCCCGCGCCGGATCGGCGCGGGCCCTCTCCGTGCGAGGGACTACCGCGGGTCCGGGCCCGTGGCCACCGGACGGTCGGGGTCGGCGGACCACTCCGACCACGAGCCCGCGTAGAGCGCGGCCGGGATGCCGGCGATCTCCAGGGCCAGGACCTCGTGGGCTCCGGAGACACCCGAGCCGCAGTAGACCGCGACCGGGGTCCCCTCGGCGGCGCCGAGAGTGGTGAAACGGTCCCGCAAGGTGTCGGCCGCCAGGAAACGCCCCTCCGCGTCCACGTTCTCGGTCGTCGGCGCCGAGACCGCGCCCGGGATGTGCCCGCCGACCCGGTCGATCGGCTCCACGTCCCCGCGGTAGCGCTCGGCCGCCCGCGCGTCCAGGAGCAGCCCCGAGTCGGCGAACGCCGCCGCCGCGTCGGCGTCGAGCAGCCCGAGCGCACCCGGCTCCGGCCGGAAGTCGCCCGGCTCCGGCGTGGGGGCCTTCTCGGTCAGCTCCCCCGTCCAGGCGGCGAGACCGCCGTCCAGGACGCGGACGTCCGGGTGGCCGGCCCAGCGGAGCAGCCACCAGGCGCGGGCCGCGCCCCAGCCGAGGCCGCCGTCGTAGACGACGACCGGGGTGTCCGCCGAGACGCCCGCGCGGCGCATCACGGCCCCGAAGGCCTCCGGGTCGGGCAGCGGGTGGCGTCCGCCGCTGCCGGGCGGGCCCGCGAGTTCCGCGTCCAGGTCGACGTAGACCGCGCCGGGGAGGTGTCCGGCCTCGTACGCGGGCCGTCCGGGCGGGCCGCCCAGCGTCCAGCGGACGTCCAGGAGGACCGGCGGCCGGGCCCCGGCCGACTCGCTCAGCAGTTCGCTTACGGCGATGATGGGCTTCATGGGTGCCATCCTCGCGCAGCCGCACGGCCGCGGGGGACGAACCCGGCGCCCTCCCGCGTCACCCCTGCGGGATCGCGTCACTCTTTGGTGCGACCGAGGCGCGCCGCGGCCCCGTCGGTGACACCATCGGAGGGGGTACGGCCACGACGATGGTCCGAGGAGAGAGTCACGATGACCGAGGCGACTCGGCGCACACCCGGCACACCCTGTTGGGTGAGCTTGATGGTGCACGGGCTTGACGCGACGCAGGAGTTCTACAACGCGCTCTTCGACTGGGAGTTCGAACCCGGTCCACAGCAGCTCGGCCCGTACCTGCGCGCACTGCTCGACGGCAAGGAGGTGGCCGGCGTCGGCCAGCTGCCGCCCGACCGGCATCTGCCGATCGCCTGGACCCCCTATCTGGCCACCGGGGACGCCGACGAGACCGCCGAGAGCATCCGCTGTTGCGGCGGCACCGTGGCCGTGGGCCCGCTGGACGCGGGCGAGGCCGGCCGGATGGCCGTCTGCTCCGACCCGGTGGGCGCGGTCTTCGGCATCTGGCAGGCGGAGGCGCACCACGGCACCGCGACGGCGGGACCGCCCGGGACGCCCGTGTGGAACGAGCTCCTCACCTACGAGACGTCCTCGGTCGGCAAGTTCTACCGGACGGTCTTCGGCTACGAGGTGGAACCGGTCGTGTCCGCCGACCACGACTACGCCACGCTCCATGTGGACGGGCTGCCGGTGGCCTCGCTGCACGGCGTCGGCAACGCGCTGCCCCGGGACCGGGGCCCGCACTGGATGACGTACTTCGAGGTCGCCGACACGGACGCGGCCGCCCGGCTCGTCCTGCAGCTCGGCGGCCGTGTGCTCCGCCCGCCGCGCGATGCCACGGCGGGGCGGCTCGCCGTGGTGGCGGACCCGGAGGGCGCGGTGTTCACTCTCGTCAGGTCCCCCGCCCCGTGACCCGGAGGAGCCGCCGTCGGGATGGCTGACGTGGCGGGCTCCCACCCGCACGGCTGATGGGGCGGGCCTCCGCCGAGACGATCGGCGCGGCGGGCCCCGTCCGTGGTGGGGCCGGATCAGCCCCGGCGGGACCGTACGAGACCCCTGCGGAGCCGGGACGGCGTGGTGCCGCCGCGCGCCGGTGACTCCGTGCCGCCCGGCAGGCCGAGCTGGGTCAGCCGGTCGGTGTCGAAGTGGTGCGCGATGCCGGGGTCCGCGTGGTGCGCTGCCAGGTAGCCGGTGGTCTCCTCCCGCATCCCCGGGTGGCTCTTGTGCCGCATGCAGTAGCCGACGGCGCGGACGAGCGGGGTGAGCGAGTCCGGGGCCGCTCCGGGGACCGCGGGCTCCTCGCCCTGCTCCAGGTCCGCGATCAGGTGGTCGACGACGGTGAGCGGGATCCGGTTGCTGTTCTCGAAGGGGGTGAGCCGTTCGAGGACCTCGGCGGTGCCCACGCGCGCGACGGGGATGCCGTAGTAGACGGCGGCGGTGAACATCGCGGTCGAGAAGCAGCCGATGACGAGCCGGGGCCGGCAGCGCTCGTAGAAGGTCTCGGCGAGGAGCGGTCCGTCGAGGACGGTGAGCCGTACGCCGGTCCGCTCCGCCTCCTCCCGGAGGGCCGTGGAGTAGCTGGCGGGCGCGGTCGGGTGCGGTTTGAAGACCACCGAGCGGTGTCCGGCAGCCGACGCCCCGCGCAGCATCCGTACGTGCAGCTCTTCCTCCTCCTCGGCGGTGAGGAGGTTGAGGGCGGCGAGGTACTGGCCGAGCAGCAGGGCCGTCGGTTCGGCGGCGGCCACCCGGGTGATGTCCGGGTCGTCGGCCGCCTCCTCGGCGATCTCGGCGAGGACCGCGCGGAAGGCGTCGTCGGGCACCAGCTCGGGCTCCACCCCGTACTCGCTGAGGAGGAGGGGGCGCAGGCCCGGCACCAGGTCGAGGTGGAGGACCCGCCGGATGCGGCAGGCGATCGACTGGGCGAGGTCGTTGCGGGTCGGGCCGTAGCTCATGAGGCCGTCGGCGTAGACGTGGAGGGAGCTCTCGGGGAAGGTGCCGGCCAGTGCCTTGGCGGGGTTGACCTGGATGGATTCGACGATCAGCTCCACCGGGACGCTGCCGAGGTCCCACGCTGTGCGCAGGACGCGCTGCCAGAGCGGGGCCTCCTCGGGGCGGGGGGCCCAGGTGGCGGGGTGGTACGGGTGGATCGTCTCGTTCCAGTCGAGGACGCCGTCGAAGCGGGCGGCGAGCCGCTCGTAGCCGGTCATCGTCTCCAGGCGGAGCGCGGTCTCCGGAATCTCGGCGTTCCGCGAGATCAGCAGGAGCCTGCGGGCGTCCGCGCGGGGGCCGAACTGGCCGGCGTCCAGCGAGGCCGCGAGGGTGGCGGCGCCGTACAGGGTGGACACCTGGAAGATCTGGACCGGTCGGCCGTCGTCGGCCGGGGCGGGCGCCGGTGCCTTGTCGGGTGCCGGTGCTTCGTCGGGCGCCGGTGCCTTGTCGGGGGCGGGGGCCATGGGTCAGGCGGTCCTTACGGTGTCGCGCAGGCTCCGGAGGAGGGTGCTGCGGGGGGTGTCCATGGTGGCCAGGGTCTCTTCGAGGACCTGCTGCGGCATGCGGTGCAGGGCGTCGCGGACGTCGGCGCGGAGCCGCTCGGCGACGGCGGGCTCGTACGTGCCGACCTTGCCCATGTGGAAGGCGATCATCGCGCAGTAGGTGCGGACGGCCTTCGGGAGGAATCGGTCCGCCTCCGCGTCCCGGGAGACGTCGTCGAGCAGGGTGTCGTACGACGCAATGAAGTCCAGCTGCCGGTTGTCGGTGATCTGGGTGAGCGAGGTGGTGACGCCTCGCCGGTAGAAGACACCGTGCAGGGAAAGCGCCGCGAATGTGCGCGCCTTGAGATGGAGCCGCCAGACCCAGAGGCGGTCCTCGGCCGTTCTCAGGGAGGTCTCGAAACGCGAGGCGCCGTTCTCGAAGAGCCGGGAGCTGTAAATGCCGAAGGGGACGAACGGATAGTCCACCATCGTCACCATGCTGGCGGGCGAGATTCCGTCGCGGGGGTCCATCACCGTGTCACGGCGCTTGGCCGGGGCGTATCGGATGTTCCGCTTCCGGCCCTCCGAGAGGACGTGGTCGGTACGGGCGAAATCGCAGCCCAGACGGTCGATTCCGGCCACGGTGGCGCTGAGGTGGCCGGGCGCGTACCAGTCGTCGCCGTCGAGGAAGGTGATGTAGTCCCCGCGAGCAGCGTCGATTCCGGTGTTCCGCGCCTGGGCGACACCGCTGTTCGTCTCGTGCCGGATGACGGTGGCGTTCGGGAGTCGGTCGCGCCAGCGGTCGAGGATTTCCGGGGTGTCGTCCATCGAGCAGTCGTCGATCAGCAGGAACTCGAATTCCGGATCCGCGTTGTTCGCAAGACTGCGCAGGGTGTCGGGCGCATAGGCCCCGACATTGTGGAACGGTACGACGACGGACAGTTTCGGCACTCGGAATCCCCATACTGAATCGAACAATTAAACGCCGCTACGGCGGGTACGGTAACGCTCCACTTTTCCGGGCGAACGATCCACAGGTGCACTCCGGGTGAACTCTTGCCGTCCCCCGCGGAAAGCCACGCGGAAGCGGCCTCACCGGTCGGCTCACCGGTCGGCCCGTCGGCGCGGGATTCCCCCTCCGCGCCGACTCAGGACCCCCGTCGCGACCAGGGCGAGTAGCGCGGCCAGGCCGACGGCGCCGCCGAGCTTGAGACCCGGGGGACGGAAGGAGCACGTGACCGTGTTCGCCCGTCCGTCGAGCGGGACGGCGACGAGACCCTCGTAGGCGCGTGCGGGACGGAGCTCCGCGCCACCGGCGGCACAGCGCCAGCCGGAGATGCGGGGCGCGGCGAGCACGGCGGTCCCCGTGCTGCCCGGCGGCAGTTCGGCCGTGACGGTGTGTCCGGTGGCCCGCACCTCGGTGGCTCCGGTGGCGATCAACCGCCGTACGGCGGAGTCGAGCTCGGCCCGGACGAGGCAGCCCACCGGCTGACGGGGCAGCCGCGCCGTGCCCTCGGGGCTCAGCCCGATCCGTACGTCACCGGACGCGGGCGCGGTGCCGAGGGCCCGCATGGGAGCCCGGACGGCGGGCGGCTTGCCCTCGAATTCCACGCCCGGCTCCCCCGCGAGGGTCGCCCCGCCGCGGTACTCGGGGGCCCAGAACCAGACCTGGGAGCCCGCCGGGCAGCGGGCGGTGACGGTCCGTCCGTCGCGGGTGACGGCCGGCAGCTCGTACACCTCGGCGCCGAGCAGGCGTTCCTGCACGGCGAACGCGGAGTCCCCGGGGTGGGTGGCCGGCCGCTTCGCCGGACGGACGGTGACCAGCGGGGGTACGGGCGTGGTGGCGGCGGAGACCGAGGCGCGGGGCAGCGCGTCCTGCCGTACCGGCTCGGCGGGTTGTGAGCGGATCCGGGTGCCGATGGAGAAGAGGGCGTCGGTCACCGGGTTGTCGAGGGTGACCGGGTGGCGGCCCTTGGCGTAGTAACCGAAGCCCAGGGAGGCGAGGGTGCGGGAGGTCACCTCGGCGGTGAGGCTGCTGTAGTAGTCGGCCCCCTGTCCGCCGACGATCAGGGCGTCGTTGCCGCCGGGGACCTCGCCGGGGTCCGTACGGTGCCGGGGCCAGGCGTCCGCGCGGGCCACCTCGTCGGCCACGGCGGTGTGCCAGGGGCCGACGCGGGGGGACCAGGCGACCTCCTCGCGCCGCTGTTCCTCGATCCGCTTCCCGGTCACGACGGCCTCGCCTGCCTGCGCGGCGACGAGCAGGACGACGGCGAGAACGGGGAGTACGCGCGCGGTGCGGGACACGGTCGGTACGCGCGCCGTATCGGAATCGGGCCGTACGCGCGCGGTGTTCCGGTGGTTGTCCAGGAGGGCCACGAGCGTGGCGGCGACCGCCAGGGCCGCTGCCACGCCGAAGGCCGGGTAGGTCCACCGGTCGATGTCGATGCTCCCCCGGGCCGCCCACGCCAGGATCCCGAGCAGCGCGCCGCCCGCGAGGAGCGCGGTGGGGCGCGGCACGCCCCGGGCGGTCGAGAACCAGGCGGCGGCGATCAACAGCCCGCACAGGACGAAGGTCTGACGGTACGGGCCGCCGTTGGGCGAGGCGCCCGCGTGCCAGAGGAGATGGGTCGGCTCCCACTGGAGGGAGAGCGTCACCAGGACGACCGCGGCCGACCAGCCGGCCCGGACGCGCGGGGCGACGGCCCGGTTGAAGGGCAGGGTGAGGGCGAGCGCGAGGGCGGGCGTACCGATGAAGAGGGCGGGGCTCGACAGGCTCGCGGTGGCCGGCAGGAACCGGGCGAGGACGTCCGCCCAGGCGGCGGGCGCGAAGGTGGTCTCGGGGGTGGGATCGGCGGCCTTGGTGCCGAGGAACACGACCACGACGAGCGGCGCGGCGAGGCCGATGCCGATGAGCACGCCCCGGGCGGCGCGCAGCGCGCCGGCGAGGCGCTGCCGGGCGCTCGCCGACTCCTCGGCGGTGAGGAGCCGTACCAGGAGGACGACGGCGGCGCCGATCGTCGCCATGTACGCGGTGTAGAAGTTGGCGGTCCAGGCCAGGGCGACGACGAGCGGGCCGAGGACGGGGCGGCGCGCGGTGCGGGCCCACTCGCCGACCAGGCAGAGCAGCGGGAAGGCGACGAGCCCGTCGAGCCACATCGGGACGGTGGCGCCGAAGTCGAACGTCCAGCCGCAGAGGGCGTACGCGCTGCCGAGCACGGCGGCGACCGGCCAGGGGCCGGGGCGCGTCCGCAGGAGTAGCAGCGCCATCGCCGCCCCGGCCGCGGTGATCTTGACGGCGGTGACGACGTACAGGGCGAGTTCGACGCGGTCCGCCGGGAAGAGCACGACAAGCAGGTCGAAGGGGCTGCTCAGATAGGTGCCGATGTCGCCGAGGAAGCTGGAGCCGAAGCCGGAGTTCCAGTTGAGGAAGGCGTCTCCGTGGGTCTCGCCGAGGAGGAACGCGCGCCAGTACGCGTGGAACGGCAGGTACTGCTGGCCGAGGTCGACGATGTTCCTGGTCACCGGCCCGAAGGGGTAGCTGCGGGAGAGCAGGGTGGCGAGGCAGAGCAGTACGGCGGTGAGCAGGGCCGCGGAGAGCGGACCGGCGACGGCCGGGGAGCGCAGGCGTAGCCGTACGGAGCCGGCCGGATGCGCCGGTCCGCCCGCCCCCTCCTCGCCGTCGACCTCGTCGAGCACGGTCTCGGCGGCGGGGGGCACACGTCCTCCAGGGGGCAGGGGGCGTACGGAACGGGAGCGCCCGGGTGATGCGGCACGGGCCGACCGCCATTACCGCCGAGTCGGGCGACCCGTAACCGATCATCAGGCGCCGTTCCGGTACATCTCGGGTGAACTCCCGGTGTCGGGGTGAACTCCCGGTGCCGCCCTCAGGGGGTGTCTTGTCGACGAGCCCGGCCTGATCGGCGAGTCACCCCTGGGCGACGAGGTCCTCGACCGTGCGCGCCACGGTGCCGAACAGGTCGGAGACCGTCGTCAGGCTCGCGGTCTGCAGCGCCTCCGACGGGAGGACGGTGCCCTCCGGGGACTCCAGGGGCCGGGTCGCGGTGGCCTCGGCGACCACGGTCGGGCGGTAGCCGAGGTTGAAGGCGCCCTGCGCGGTGAAGAGGACGCACATGTGCGTCATGAATCCGGCGATGACCAGGTCCCCGCTCACGCCGAGGTCCTTCAGGGTCTCTTCGAGGTCCGTGGCGTGGAAGGCGTCGGGGAACTGCTTGACGACGACCTTCTCGCCCTCGATCGGGGCGACCTCGTCGCTGATCGCGCCGATCTCGGCGCGGATGTCGTACGGAGTGCCCTCGCCGCCGTCGTTGACGACGTGGACGACGGGGGCACCCGCGGCACGGGCGGCGGCGAGCAGTCGCGCGCCGGCGGCCACGGCCTTCTCGGCTCCGTCGAGCCGCATGACGCCGGCGCGGTAGGTGTTCTGGAAGTCGATCATGATCAGGGCCGATTCGCTCAGCCGGGGCAGCTCCTGGGGAAGGCCGATCACGTCGCGGAGGGTGGTGGAGGCGGTCATGGGGGTTCCTTTCAAGGTGGGGCAGCGGGAGGGAGGCGGGGTGACGGCGAGGGCTTACGAGAGGTTCTTCGGGGTGCCGTCCGGCGCGAGGTCGACGGGCGCGGCGTCGACGCCCTCGTCCTTGAACGCCTTCACGAGGGACCGCATGTTCTCGGAGTAGATGTTCCAGCTGTCGGTGTGCACCGGGACGACCTTGCGGGGGGCGAGGTCCTTCGCCACCAGGGCCGCGTTCCGGGACGTCAGGGTCAGCGGGGCGTTGTCGAGGATCGCGGGCGTACGGGCGGCGCCGGCGAAGAGGACGGCCGTGTCGACGGGACCGATGTCCTTCTTGATCCGGTCACCTACCTCCTTGGCCACCTTCACGGAGGCGTTGTCGCCGGAGATGTAGGTGGTGGGGACGCCGGGGCCGCTGAGGACGAAGCCGGTGGCCTCGCCGTCCGCGCCTCGGTCGACGCCGTCGGGGCCGTGCAGGGCGGGCACGGCGGTGACCTTGACGGCGCCGTCGGCGGTCTTCAGCTCCTGCGATTCCCAGCTCTTCAGACCGGTGACGTGGCCACCGAGACGCTTGTGCGCGCCGGGCGTGGAGAGCACCACGGGCACGTCCTTGAGCAGGGCGCGGCCCGAGTCGTCGAGGTTGTCGTCGTGCTGGTCGTGCGAGAGCAGTACGGCGTCGATCGCGCCGAGCTCGTCGATGCCGAAGGCGGGGGCCTGGGTCTTCTCCAGGCCGCTCTTGTACTTCTTCGGCGCGTCGAACGTCGGGTCGAGCAGGATGCGCAGGCCGCCGACCTCAAGGATCGTCGTCGGCCCGCCGACGTGCGTGGCGGTGAAGGCCTTCGCGGAAGCCTTCACCGGCTCCTTCGCCGATGCCTTCGGGGAAGCCTTCCCGGAAGCCTTCCCACCGTCGGCCGCGTCCTTGCCCTCGCCCCCGCAGGCTGCCAGGAGGGTCACGCCGACGGCGGCCGCGACGACGCCTGCGGCGATGCGGCGAAACGTCGAACGGTTCATGGGGGAACACCAGCTCTCTCGTTGCGAACGGTCGGACAGCCCGGAGGCGGCGACCGACCCCCGAACGTTTTCAACGCTAACACAGCTCGTAATCATCGATTACAGAGGACTGTTAGCGCTGTTATCGTGGGAGGCATGTCGACGGCACGAGAGCGCATCCTGGAAGCCACCGAGGAACTTCTCGCCACCAAGGACGCGCTGGCGATCTCGACCCGCGCCATCTGCGACCGGGCGAAGGTCGGCATGCCCGAGATCTACCGCCAGTTCGGCGACAAGCAGGGGCTGCTCACGGCGGTCGCCGACATCGGCTTCGAGCGCTTCCTCGCCGAGAAGCGGCGCAACCCGCTCACCGACGATCCGGTGGCGGACCTGCGGACGGCCTGGGACAGCCACGTCGCGTTCGCGCTCCGCAACCCGCACCTCTACCGCCTGATGTTCACGCCGACCGGCGACTCCAAGCCGGGGGCCATCAAGGAGGCGCAGGCCATTCTCCTGAAGGCGGTGGAGCGCTGCCGTGACGCCGGACGGCTCCGGACGACCCCGGACCTCGCGGGCCGCTCGATCCTCTCCGCCAACGTGGGCGTGTGCATGATGGCGCTGTCGTTCCCGGACCTCTTCGGGGACTCCACCACCTCTCCGGCCGTACGGGACGCGGTGATCGGGAAGGTCACCGGCGACGAGCGCGAGGACACCCGGATCGGTACCGCGACCGTCCTCGCCCAGGCCCTGGTCGGCACCCTCACGGGAACGGCCACTCCGAGCGGCGCCGCCCTCGACCGGCTGGCCGACGCGCTGCTCCCGCCGGCGCCGCCCTCGGAGACGTAGCGGCAGACGCAGAGGAAGACGCGCAGGAGAGGCAGAAGGAGACGGGGAAACTGCCGGACAGCTGCCGCCGCAAAGAACCGGCCACGGCTCTCCACCGGCCTACGCTCGCAACTCCCATCACCAGGAGGAGGAGTACGCCATGGAGAACCCGACTCGTAAGGTGGCCGCGGCCGGTGCCGCCGCTCTGCTGGCCGCGGGACTCGTCGTCACCGGTGCCGGTGCGGCGAGCGCGTCGGAGACCGGCGGGGCCGAGCGCATCACCTCGACCGCCCAGCTCAAGGACAGCATCCGGCTCGCCGTCGCCCAGGAGGAGCAGGCCGGGGCGGGGCTGAGCGAGAGCGTCGGCGGCAGGGTGACGAAGGCCGCCGGCACCCAGTCCGGCACCTGCTGAGGCCGAGGTGACCACCGTGGGCGAGGACGGCTCCTCGCAGACCTGGTGTCCCAGCGGGGCGGCGCACGCACCCGAGTCCGTCGTCCTGGGCGTACGGTCCGGGCAGGACGGGCGCGTGGTGTACCTGGCCGATCCCGTTCCGGCGGCCGAGGTGCTCGGCGACGTGCCGGAGGGCATCGAGCCGCGGCGCGTCCTGCGCTTCGCCTCGCACTGTGTCAGCGACTGCGTCAACCGCAGGGGCGCCGACTGCACGCTCGTCGAGCGCCTGGTGTCCCGGCCTCCCGCCCAGCAGGACGGCCACGTCCCGCGGTGTCACCTCCGGGCCCGGTGCCAGTGGTGGAAGCAGACCGGGGTCGCCGCGTGCGCGCGCTGCCCCGCGGTCTCGACCCGCCACCACGCCGGCGACGAGCTGGCCGATCTGGTGGCCGATCCGGCCACGACGAAGGAACAGCTCGACGAGTGGATCGCGGCGGCCGGCTGAACTCCGGTCCTCCGACCGTACGATCCCTGTCCTCATACGTGGAAGGTCCCCGGACATGCAGTCCGGGGACCTTCCACGTATGCGCCGAGGGCACTCACTCGCGGCTCGTCGGGTCCCCCCGGATGTCCCGCTCCGACAGGCGGTTCACCCGGGGCGACGGCACGGTCAGTTCGCCGTGGACGGCCACCGCCGCCGCGTAACCGCGGTCGACGGGGATGTCGAGCAGGGTCCAACCGGCCGGAGGCAGTGCCCCGTCGGGACTGCCCGAGCCCACGTAGTCGGCCGCCGGGTCTCGGCCCAGGCCGGTGCCGAGGCCCTTGAGGTACGCCTCCTTGCGGGTCCACAGCCGGGCCAGCGCCCTGGGGCGGCGCGGGGGTGGCAGGGCCTCGATCTCGCGCTGTTCGGCGGGGTGCAGCATGGCGGCGAGTTCCGCCGCGCCGCCCGGGTCGGCGACCAGGTCGACGTCGACGCCGATGGGCGCCACCGCCGTCCCCACCAGGACGAGGTCCCCGCGGTGGGAGAGCGAGAAGTGCAGTCCGCGCGTGGCCCCCAGGACCGTCGGCCGACCGTGCGGGCCGCCGCAGCACGGGCAGGTCTCACGGCCGTACCGGATGTCCTGCGGCAGCGTGTCGAGGTACGTGCCGAGCAGCCGGCGCAACGCCAGATGGGCGGCGGTGAAGCGGACCCGGTCCTCGGCGTGCGCCAGCCCGGCGGCGCGCTGCCGCTCGGTGGCGTCCAGGACACCGGTGTCGAGGCCGGTGCCCCGGGCGTCGGAGACCCTGAGCAGCCACAGGTCGAGGGACCCGGGCCGCGGCAGGTCGCGCGGCGGTGGCAGGGGGGCGAGCAGCAGGGTGCCGCTCGCGGAACTCCAGGGACCGCTTCTGGGATCACTCACGGGACCCCTCCTGTTCGATGACGGATGCGCGGACGCGGGTGGCCGTCGGGACGGATCAGCCTTGTTCGGGAACGGCGTACCGGGAGGCCCGCGGTTCGACGGCCGGACCCGGGGAATCCCCCGACTCGGCCGAATCGGCGGGCGGTTGGACGGACGGGCGGGCGAGCGGTGGGACGGGCGACCGGGTCGGCGATGAGGCCGGTGGTTGGGTGGGTGGCTGGGTGGGCAGGTCTCGGCGGGAGCGCAGGGGGCCGGCGAGCAGCAGTGCGGAGCTGACGGCGAGGCCTGCGGTGAGGAGCCAGAGCGCGGGCCGCAGTCCGAGCAGGCCGCCGAGCACCCCGCCCAGGAGCGAACCGACCGGGATCGCACCGAAGTTGGCGACGGAGACGCTCGCGGTGATCCGGCCGAGCAGCTGCGGCGGGCAGTACTGCTGGCGGAACGCCCCCTGGATGACGTTGGCGGACACGACGCCCAGGGCGAGGACGGCGCCGCCGACGGGCAGCAGAACGACCCGCCAGCCGGGTTCGGCCAGCGGGATGAGCAGCCCGAATGGGGCGGTGGCGAACTTGCAGAGCAGCATGCCGCGGGCGGTGCCGAAGCGCCGGGCCATGGGCGTGGCGACGACGGCGCCGAGCAGTCCGCCCACGCTGCCGCCCGCGAGCAGCCAGCCCACCGCGGCCTCGCCGACGTGGAGTTCGCGGACGAGGAACACGGTCAGGATGGCCTGGTAGCCGGTGAGCAGCAGGTTGGTGACGGTGCCGTACGTGGTCAGGACGCGCAGGTAGGGGTCGCGCACGGTGTGCCGCAACCCCTCCGCGACCTCCTTGCGCAGGGCCGTGGGCCGCTCGGGTCGCTCCGGCTCCGGTTCCCTGGCGCGGATGCCGAGCAGGCACAGGGTGGAGACCAGGAAGGTCGCGGCGTCGGCGAGGAGTCCGTTGACCGCGCCGAACGCGCCGGCCAGGACTCCGCCGCCGCCGAGCCCGGCGAGCTGCGCGGCCGACTCGCTGCCCTGCAGTTTGGCGTTCGCCTCCGTGAGGTGTTCGCGGGGGACGACGAACGGTACGTAGACGCGGTAGGCGATGGAGAAGAAGACGTTGGCGAGTCCGGTGAGCACGGAGACCACGACCAACTGGGTCATGGTCAGCACGTCGAGCCAGGCGGCGGCCGGCACGCTGAGCAGCAGCACCAGCGAGCCGAGGTTGCAGGCCACCATCAGCGGGCGGCGCGGCAGCCGGTCCACCCAGGCGCCGGCGGGCAGTCCGACGAGCAGCCAGGGCAGCCAGGCGGCGGCGGCCAGGGCGCTCACCCAGAAGGTGCTCGCGTCCAGGGTGACCACGGCCACCAGCGGCATGGCGACACCGGTGATGTTGCTGCCGAAGCGGCTCGTGGTCTCGCCCGCCCACAGGAGCCGGAAGTCACGCTGCCGCAGCAGCCCGTCCCGGCGCCGCGCGTTCATCGGGCGGCCACCACCTTGGTGGTCGCGTCGCCCGGCGCGTCGCCCGGCACATCGCCCGACGTGGAGGCGGACGTGGAGGCGGACGTGGAGGCGGACGTGGAGGCGGACGTGGAGGCCACCACCTTGGCGGCCTCGGCGGACAGCCGCTCGGCGGCGTCGGCCCAGCGCGCCCGCCGGGCGGCCGACTCGCCGACGAGGAGGGCGAGTTCGGTACGCGCCCGGGCCAGCGCCTCGGCCGGTGCGGTGCCCCCGGGGCCTCCGCCGTGGGCGCAGGCGGCGGCCACGGTCTCCGGGTCGAGCCAGCCGGCGGGGTACCCGGCGGCGGCCTCGGCCACGTCGGGCTGTGTGCGGGCCGCCTCGGACAGGGGCGTACCGCTGTCGAGGGCGGCGAGGACGGTTTCTCCGACCAGGTGGTGGGCCGTACGGAAGGGCGTGCCGTCGACGACGAGGCGTTCGGCGAGGTAGGTCGCCGAAGTGAAGCCCTCCCGGGCGCGGTCGCGCATCCGCTCGCGGTCGGGTTCCGCTCCGTCGACGACGAGCCGGAGCAGGGTCACGGCCCGGGTGGTGTCGGCGAGGCCGGGCCAGAGGTGGCGGGCGGCCTCGGTGCCGACGGCGATGGCGTTGGTGTACCCGGCGGTGGACATGGCCGCCGCGGCGCCGGTGAACCCGGCGAGGGCGGCGGTCGAGCGGCCCTGGATGTGTTCGAGGAGGAAGGGGTTGCGCTTCTGCGGCATCATCGAGCTGGAGCCGACGAGGTCGTCGGCCATCCGCAGGAGTCCGAACTCCTCGGTGGTCCACCAGGTCAGGTCGCGGGCCACCCGGGCCATGAGGACGCCGAGGACGGCGGCGGCGGAGAGCATGCGCAGCACGAAGTCGCGGGAGGCGACGGCGTCGACCGAGTTGGGCCCGGCGGCGGTGAAGCCGAGCAGGTCGGCGGTGCGGGCCGGGTCGACGGGCACGGAGGTGCCGCCGACGGCTCCCGCGCCGAGCGGGTTGACGTCGATCTCCCGCCCGGCGTCGAGCAGTCCGGCCAGCGAGCGCAGTACGCCGCCGGCGACCCCGGTCAGATAGTGGCCGTAGCTGATGGGCACGGCGGGCTGGCCGTGGGTGTACGCGGGCATGGTGACGTCCCGGTACGCCTCCGCCCTGTCCAGCAGAACCTGCGCCAACTCTGCTACTTCGTCGAGCAGCTGGCCGTACGGGCCGCGCACCTTGAGTCGTACGGTGGTGGCGTTGAGGTCGTTGCGGGAGCGCCCGGTGTGCAGCACCCCGCCGGTCTCCTGGCCGAGCCGGTCGACGAGCCAGCCCTCGTACGCCAGATACAGGCCGCGCGGCATGGGGCGGGCGCGGACGGGGCCGAAGTCCTCGGCGCGCAGGGCTTCGACGGTGTCGAGGAGGGCTCCGGCGCGGGTCGCGTCGACGATGCCGCGCTCGGCGAGCATCACCAGATGGGCCCGGTCCACCTCGCTGATCAGCCGCAGTTCGTCGCCTATGGGGTCGCCGTCGTCGGTCCGGTACTGGTCGTAGACGATGCGATGGGCTCGCGGGTCGAGCCCGGTGCGCAGCCGCCCGGTGTGGACGCCGGCCTCCTGCGGGGTGTGCGTTCCCGCCTCCTGCGGGCCGCTCATACCGGCACCGCCTCCCTCACCGGCACGTCGGCCGCCACGGGCGTCAGTGCTGAGGCGAGTCCCAGTGCGAGGGCGGTCCCGGCCGCTTCGGCCGACTGCCCCGGAGCCGTACCGGTCGCGATCACATGGCCCACCCGTCCGCGGAAGTCCTCGGCCGGTGCGACCCGGGTTCCGGCCGGACGGTAGAAGGCGGCGTCGACGACACCCGGCACCGCACGGGCCGCCGACTCGGCGGCGGAGACGTCCGCGAGGACGCTGTCGGTGCCGGCCGTGAGGAAACGGATCGAGGCGGCGCCCGCCGCGTCCGGCCTACGGGTGAGGTCGACGCGTTCGCCGAGTGCGGCCCGCACCTGGGCGCCGACCAGGTCGACGCCGCGCGCCCGGCGCACGAGCTCCGGGATCATGCCGCCGGCGAGCCGCGGGTTGACCTCGATGACGCGGGCGACGTCGCCGTCGAGCCGGAGCTCGACATGGGCCGCGCCCCAGCCGAGGCCGAGGGCCTTGACCGCGCGCACGGCCGTGTCGACGAGTGCGGCGGCCTGCGCGGCCGGGAGGACGGCGGGCACGTCGTGTCCCGTCTCGACGAACACCGGCGGCGCGCCGACGTGTTTGGCGACCGTGACGACGGCCTCCTCGCCGAAGACCTCCACCGAGAACTCGCGCCCGGTCAGGTACTGCTCGACGAGGACCACGCCCGGGGTGCGCAGCCCGCGTTCGTTGACCGTGGCGGCCAGCAGGCCCTTCGCGTGCTCGGCGACCTCGTCCCGGTCGCGGCACAGGCGTACGCCCAGGCTTCCGGAGCCCTGCACCGGCTTGACGACGACCGGGCCGCCGAGCCACTGGGCCGCGGCGATCGCCTCGGCGACCTCGCCGACCACCGAGAAGCGGGGCACGGGCACCCCGGCCTCGGCCAGGGTGCGGCGCTGCGCGGCCTTGTCGCGGCAGGCCCGGACGGCGTCGGCGGACGGACCCGGCAGTCCGAGGCGCCGGGCGAGGCCGGCGGCCGTGGCGACGTAGTACTCGGAGCTGGAGAGCACTCCGGCGACCGGCGCGGCGGCGGCGAGGCCGGTCACGGCGGCCCACAGGGCGGCATCGTCGGAGGTGTCCACGACGACGGTGCGCAGACCGTCCTCGGCGGCGTACGGATAGCGGGCGGGATCCGCGCTCAGCAGGACGGGTACGGCTCCGAGGTCGCGGGCCCGCTGGGCGAACTGGCGTCCCGTGCCGGTGGTGTTGGACTCGACGAGGAGCAGCAGCGGGGTGGTCACGACCGGACCTCCGGCGTCGTCACGTCGCCGAGGTCGTGGACCTCCTGGGTCACCATGTCACCGATGTCGTGGACCTCCGGCGTCATCACGTCGTCGAAGCCGCGGCGGGCCCACACCAGACGGGTCCACGAGGACGGGGCGTCCAGCGGGTGGTCGACGGTGACCGGGCCGCCGGCCGCCGGCGCCGGCTCGATGCCCTGCTCGCGCAGCCACTCGGCGTGGTAGACGGTGGACTGGTAGCGGTAGCCCTCGTCGGGCAGCACCATGACGACCTTGCTGCCCGGGTTGCGCGCGGCCCACCAGGAGGCGACCTGGAAGGAGGCACCGCTGGTGGGGCCCATGAACAGGCCGTGGTTGCGGAAGAGTTCGTGGGTGGCGTGGAAGGCCTCGGGGGCGGTGACCCAGTGCACCTCGTCGTAGGCGCTGTGGCGCACGTTGCCCGGGTGGATGCTGCTGCCGAGGCCGCGCAGGGTGCGCGGCCCGTCGGGCGAGCCGAAGATGATCGAGCCGTGGGTGTCCACACCGACGAGGTGCAGCGCCGGGTCGGCCGGCCGCAGGGCGGCGGCGAGGCCGCCGGTGGAGCCGCCGGAACCGACCGGTCCGACCAGGCAGTCCACGGAGCCGACGGTCTCGCCGATGAGCTCGGCGACCGCGCCGTAGGCGCCGGGGTTGTCGGGGTTGTCGTACTGACCGGGCACGAAGCTGTCGGGGTGGAGCCGGCGCAGTTCCTCGACGCGGGCGAGGCGGGCGCCCTGGATGCCGCCGCTCTGCCCGGCGTACTCGACGATCTCGACGGTGGCGCCCAGCATTTCCAGGCGGTTGCGCAGGTCGCGGTCGATGGCGGAGTCGCCCACGATGGTCAGGTCGTATCCGCGCAGCCGGCACACCATCGCCAGACCGAGCGCGAAGGTGCCGGAGGAGGTCTCGATGACCCGGCTGCCGGGGCGCAGCAGTCCGGCGGCCTCGGCGCGGTCGACGATGTAGCGCGCCGGCAGCAGCTTCATCAGGCTGAACGCCGCCGCGTAGAGGTTGTCGGTCACCTGGATGATGCGGGGCAGCTCGGTGGCGTCCACCACCGAGTCGTGCAGCCTGCCGGCGCCCGCGATCGTGGTCGTAGTCATGTCAGTCACCCGTCGTGAAGATCCACTGCTCGTGGATGCCGATGTTGTGCAGCAGTCGCTGGGCGTGCTCGGTGCGGGCCTCGACCTCGGGGTCGTCGCGGTCGAAGAGGAGCCCGGCGATGTCCCCGCTGTGCGCGGCCTGGATGCCGAGGGCACCGGTCTCCCGGACGATGGCGCGCAGGCCGTCGAGGCGGGGGATGGGCAGGTGCCGCTGGTTGATGTCGGTACTGGCGGTGGCGACCGCCCCGACGAGGGCGACGTCCTTGGTGTGGATGGCCTCGCGCAGCATCACCTGGAGTTCGGCGAAGAGTTCGAGTTCCGCGCTGCCGTACTCGGCGGGCGGGAAGGCCAGCGTGTCGATGCCCTTGCCCTCGTTCTCGGGCCGCGAGCCGAAGCCGAGGACCCGCAGCACCGGCATGCGGTACCCGAAGTCCTCGATGACCTTGCCCTCGCGCTGGGCGAACAGCACCGAACTCTCGTTGAACATCAGGGAGTCGGACGCCGTCTCGGCCCGCACCGCGATCCGGGCGATCTCCTCGGGGGGCAGCGGGCACACCAGGGCGTCCTGTACGGCCCAGACCGCGGCGAGGACGTCACTGGTGGACGAGCCGAAGCCACGGCAGAGCGGAACGTCGCCGGTGAGTTCGAGATGCCCGCCCACCGGCCCCTCCCCGGGCGGGACGCAGGCCTCGGCGGTGAGTTGCGCGGCCCGCCTCGCCTTGGACTTCCAGGCCGGGTAGACGGTCAGCTCCTCGCCGCGCGCGGGGATGAAGGAGGCCCGGGTGGTGTGGACGGTGCAGGGCAGGGTGACCAGCCCCCGGGTGAGCTGGCCCCGGTGCGGAAAGACGCCCTGGAGAATTTCGCCGTGATGTATCGGGGCCGAGGCGACGCCGACCCGCCAACCGGAATGATCCACCATGTCCTTGACTTCCTCTGGGGGCCGGACCGCACCACTCACAAGGCCTGGCCGATCGTGCGGACATCCCACACGCTAGGCAGCGCGAAGGCCCGGATCCGGCTGCTCGGGCGGCAGTATGCGGGCAGTTCTGCGCGACGCCGGGGCGACGGGCAGACAGGCCGGACGCACCGGGTCCGAGTCCGGGTGCAGACAGGCCGGACGCACCGGGACCGAGTCCGGGTGCAGACAGGCCGGACACACAGGGGCCCGTACGGCCGCGAAGCAGCCGTACGGGCCCCTGTGCACGCCCCTCGCGTCCTCGTCGTTCAGATCCGGGCAGGTCGCAGTCTGCGGGCCAGGACCCGGCCGATCGCCCGCAGCGGCTCCGCCTCGGTCATCCGGGCGTGCTCGCAGTCGACGGCGAACTCCTCGACACGGCCGCTCACGTACGGCGCCCAGGCCTCGGCGCCCGAGGAGGGAGCCGGAGTGCCGGTGGCGTCGAAGAACACCGCGTCGCCGCCGAAGCGGACGTCCGGCACGTACCGGTAGCGCATCCGCAGGTTGTCGAGGGTGGCCGCCACGACGGCCGCCGCCTGCGCGTGCTCAAGGGCGCCGAGCACCGGGTCCGACCGGCGCAGCGCCTCGGCGAGTTCACCGATGTCCGGCGCCGTGTCCGCACAGCGCACCGCGATCGCCTCACCGGCGGAGCCGAGCAGGGCGGTCAGCACGTGCCGGCCGTCGATCTCCGGCGCACGGAATCCGTCGGGCAGCGGATAGGAGTCGAGGAGCGCAAGCAGGGCGACCTCCTCCCCCGCCGCTTCGAGACGGGCGGCGACGGCGTGCGCGACCAGACCGCCGAAGGACCAGCCGAGCAGGTGGTACGGGCCCTGCGGCTGGATCCTGCGGATCTCGGCGAGGTAGTCGTCGGCCATCTCCTCGATGGAGGTCGGCGCGTCGTGCGGGCCGCCGAGCCTCCGCGCCTGGAGCGCGATGACCGGCCGGTCCTGGTCGAGGTGGGGCAGCAGACCGGCGTACCCCCAGCTCATCCCGGACACGGCGTGGACGCAGAACAGCGGCGGTTCACCGGAGTTCGCCTCCGTGACGGCCCGGATGGGCAGCACGGTGCCGAGGGGGTCTTCGCCGCTGCCCGCCGCGATCTGCTCGGCGAGCAGGGCCGGGGTGGGACTCCGGAACAGATCGCTGATGGTGATGCGGGTGTCCCAGACGGCACGGATGCGGCTGATGAGCCGGGTGGCGCGGAGGGAGTGTCCGCCGCGGTGGAAGAAGTTGTCGTCGATGCCGACGGAGTCGAGTCCGAGGTTGTCGGCGAACAGCCCGCAGAGAATCTCTTCGGCGGGGTTACGGGGAGCTCGTCCGCCTTCCGAGCCGGTGGTGTCGTCGGGAGCGGGCAGCGCCCGGCGGTCGAGCTTGCCGTTGACCGTACGGGGCAGGGCCTCCAGGACGACGAAGGCAGAGGGCACGAGGTGCTCGGGCAGTCGGGCGGCGACGTGCCGGCGCAGCTCCTCCGGCGCCGCTTCCCCGACCACGTACGCGACCAGGCGCTTGTCGCCCGGCCGGTCCTCCCGTACGACAGCGGCGGCCTGGACCACCGAGGCGTGTGCCATCAGGGCGGCCTCGATCTCGCCCGGCTCGATCCGGAAGCCGCGCAGCTTGATCTGCTCGTCACCACGGCCCAGATACTCAAGGGCGCCCTGCTTGTTCCAGCGGGCCAGGTCACCCGTGCGATACATCCGCGCGCCCTCGGGACCGTAGGGGTTGGCGACGAAACGGTCCGCCGTCAGCGCCGGCTGACCGATGTACCCGTGCGCGAGACCATGCCCGGCCACGTACAGCTCACCGGGAACACCCGGGGCCACCAGCTCCAGGTTCTCGTCCAGGACGTAGGCGTGCTTACCGGCGAGGGGACTGCCGACCGGGATGCTTGCCGCGCCCGCGAGACCCGGCTCGATCACGAACGCCGTCGTGAACCCCATGCTCTCCGCCGGCCCGTAACCATTGAGCAGGTGCAGCCGGGGGTGGTCGGCCAGCGCCCTGGCCGTATGGGTCGGGGACGCCGCTTCACCGGCGGTCATGGCCTCCTTGACGTGGGCGAAGGTCCGCGGGTGCTCGTCGAGCATGTGGTTGAAGAGGCTCGCGGACATCTGGAGCGAGGTGATCCGGTGCTGTTCCACCAGCTCTGCGATCAGGTGGGGATCGGTGTGCTGACCGGGCTGGAGGACGCACACGCCGCCGTGCAGCAGCGGACCGAACACCTCAAGGGCGAAGGCGTCCCACGAGACCGGCGAGCACTGCAGGAAGGTCTGTTCCGGACCGAAGGCCAGATAGTCCGGGCCGACGAACGTCGCCGCCAGCGCCCGGTGCGAGGCCATCACGCCCTTCGGCAGACCCGTCGAACCCGACGTGAACATCACGCAGGCGACGGCTTCGGGCGATCCGCCGGTCTCCACGGCAGCCCCGGAAAGTCCACTGACCTCGGCGATCTCCGCCGTCAGATCGACGACCGCCGCGCCCGTGGACAGCATCGGCAGATGCGTCTGGGTGATCAGAGCAGTCGGGGCCACCTGCTCAAGGACACCGTTCAACCGCTCCACCGGGAACAGCGGGTCCAGCATCGTGTACCCGGCACCCGCCTTCAGTACGGCAAGCAACGCGGCCACCATCTGCGGCGAACGCTCCACGTGCACACCCACCAGGTCACCGGGCCGCACACCCCGGCCCGTCAGATGACGTGCCAGCCGGTTCGACCAGACGTCCAGCTCCCCGTACGACACCACCTGGTCCTCGAAGACCAGGGCCGTCGCCTCCGGCGACCGCGCCGCCTGCCCCGCGAACAGACCGTCCAGACCGAGTTCGGGGCCGGCGGTCCGTGCGCCGGACCAAGCGGTGAGCTGCTTCCGCTCGTCCTCCTGAAGGAGCGGTATCGAGCCGACGTTGACGTCGGGGTCGGTCGCCGCGGACTCCAGGAGGAGCAGCATGCGCTGCAACACGCGCTCGATCGTGCCGCGTTCGTAGAGGTCGGTGGCGTACTCGACGGTGATGTCCAGCCCGTCCGGGCTGCCGTCGGCCGCACGCCGCTCGCCGAAGGCGAAGGTCAGGTCGAACTTCGCGATCCGCAGCTCCGGAGCCACGAACTCAGCCCGCAGATCCCCGAGTCCAGGTGCGCCCACCGCCGTGTCACCCACGGTGAGCATCACCTGGAACAACGGATGCCGGGAAGCCGAGCGCTCCGGGTTGAGCACCTCGACGAGCCGGTCGAACGGAAGGTCCTGATGAGCCCAAGCGGAAAGATCCGTCTCCCGCACCCGGCCCAACACCTCACGGAAGGTGGGATCACCACCCACATCCGTACGCAGAACCAACGTGTTGACGAAGAAGCCCACGAGATCGTCGAGAGCCTGATCCGTCCGCCCCGCGACCGGCGAACCGATCGGGACGTCACTGCCGGCACCACACCGTGAGAGCACGGTGGCGACAGCGGCCTGAGCGACCATGAACAGGGTGGTTCCGGTCTCACGCGCCAGCCCGGTCAGAGCAGCGTGCGTGTGTGCGGTGGCTGTCACCTCGTGGGTGGCCCCGCGATAAGAGGCGACGGCCGGCCGGGGCCGGTCCGCAGGGAGGGTCGCCTCTTCGGGCAGTGCGGCCAACTGCTGTCGCCAGAAGGCGATCTGGCGCTCCTCGTCGATGGCGAGGAGGCTCCGCTGCCACAGGGTGTAGTCGGCGTACTGGACGGGGAGCGGCGCCCATGCGGGGGCGGCGCCCGCGCCGCGGGCCGTGTACGCCGTGGCGAGGTCCCGCAGGAGCGGGCCGTTCGACCAGCCGTCGGAGGCGATGTGGTGCATCACCACCAGAAGCACGTGCTTCCCGGGGGACAGCTCCAGCAGGTCCGCGCGGATGGGCAGATCCGTGGAGAGGTCGAAGGTGGTGCCGGACAAGGCGGCCAGCACCTGGGGCAGGGACTCCTCCGTCACCGGGGTCACCGGGAGCGCGAGGTCGGTCGCCGCGAGAGAGCGGATCGCCTGGTGGGGCGAGCCACCCTCGGAGGGGAAAGAGGTCCGGAGGGATTCGTGGCGTGCGACGACGTCGACGAGCGCGAGGCGCAGCGCCTCCACGTCGAGGCCACCGGTGAGCCGTACGGCCAGGGGAATGTTGTACGTGGGGGAGGGACCCTCCATCTGGTCGAGGAACCACAGGCGTTGCTGGGCGGAGGAGAGCGGGAGCCGCTCGGGCCGCTCCCCTGCCACCAGCGCGGGTCGCTCTTCCTCGCCGCCGCCGCTCACCGCGATCAGCTCGGCGAGCCGTGCCACGGTCGGGTGCTGGAAGATCTCCCGCACCCCGAGCCGTACGCCGAAGGCGTCGCGGATCCGGGAGGTGAGTTTGGTGGCGCGGAGGGAGTGTCCGCCGCGGTGGAAGAAGTTGTCGTCGATGCCGACGGAGTCGAGTCCGAGGTTGTCGGCGAACAGCCCGCAGAGAATCTCTTCGGCGGGGTTACGGGGAGCTCGTCCGCCTTCCGAGCCGGTGGTGTCGTCGGGAGCGGGCAGCGCCCGGCGGTCGAGCTTGCCGTTGACCGTACGGGGCAGGGCCTCCAGGACGACGAAGGCAGAGGGCACGAGGTGCTCGGGCAGTCGGGCGGCGACGTGCCGGCGCAGCTCCTCCGGCGCCGCTTCCCCGACCACGTACGCGACCAGGCGCTTGTCGCCCGGCCGGTCCTCCCGTACGACAGCGGCGGCTTGCACGACCGAGGAGTGCGCCATCAGGGCCGCCTCGATCTCACCGGGTTCGATACGGAAACCGCGCAGCTTGACCTGCTCGTCACCGCGACCCAGGTACTCCAGGGCACCCTGCTTGTTCCACCGGGCCAGGTCACCGGTCCGGTACATCCGCGCACCGGCAGGGCCGTACGGATTCGCGACGAATCGGTCCGCCGTCAGCATCGGCTGACCGATGTAACCGTGGGCGAGACCGTGCCCCGCGACGTACAACTCCCCCGGCACACCCGGAGCCACCAGCTCCAGACTCGCGTCCAGGACGTACGCGTGCTTGCCCGCCAGTGGACCACCCACCGGAATGCTCGCCGCACCGGCGGCCACCCCCGGCTCGATCACGAACACCGTCGTGAACCCCATGCTCTCCGCCGGACCGTAACCGTTCAGCAGATGCAGCTGCGGGTGGTCGGTGAGGGCGCGGGTGACGTGCGCGGGTGAGGCGGCCTCGCCCGCGGTCATGGCCTCGCGGATCCCCCTGAAGACCGCCGGGTACTCGTCGAGCATGTGGTTGAAGAGGCTCGCGGACATCTGGAGCGTGGTGACCTGGTGCCGCTCCACCAGCTCCGCGATGAGGAACGGGTCCGTGTGCTGACCGGGCTGGAGGACACAGACTCCGCCGTGCAGCAGCGGACCGAAGACCTCCAGGGCGAAGGCGTCCCACGAGACCGGCGAGCACTGCAGGAAGGTCTGTTCCGGACCGAAGGCCAGATAGTCCGGGCCGACGAACGTCGCCGCCAGCGCCCGGTGCGAGGCCATCACGCCCTTCGGCAGACCCGTCGAACCCGACGTGAACATCACGCACGCCACCGACTCCGGAGACCCGCCCGTCTCCACCGCCGCGCCCGACAGCCCGCTCACCTCGGCGATGTCGGCGGTCAGGTCGACGACCACCGCGCTCGTGGACAGCGTCGACAGATGCGTCTGGGTGATCAGCGCGGCCGGCGCCACCTGCTGCAACACCCCGTTCAGCCGCTCGACGGGGAACAGCGGGTCCAGCATCGTGTAACCGGCGCCCGCCTTCAGGACGGCGAGGAGTGCGGCCACCATCTGCGGCGAACGCTCCACATGCACGGCCACGAGGTCACCGGGGCGTACGCCCCGGCCCGTCAGATGGCGTGCCAGGCGGTTCGACCAGACGTCCAGCTCCCCGTACGACACCACCTGGTCCTCGAAGACCAGGGCCGTCGCCTCCGGCGACCGCGCCGCCTGCCCGACGAACAGACCGTCGAGGCCCAGACGGGGCGCGTCGGTGGCCGGTCCCGACCACTCGGTCAGACGCCCGTCCTCCTCGTCGCTGAGGAGCTCCAGCCGGGAGATCGGCCGGTCGGGGTCGGTCACCGCGTCCGTCAGGAGGCGGGTGAGGCGATGCGCGACGGCCTCGGCCGTGGCGCGTTCGTAGAGGTCGGTGGCGTACTCGACGGTGATGTCCAGCCCGTCCGGGCTGCCGTCGGCCGCACGCCGCTCGCCGAAGGCGAAGGTCAGGTCGAACTTCGCGATCCGCAGCTCCGGAGCCACGAACTCAGCCCGCAGGTCCCCGAGTCCAGGTGCGCCCACCGCCGTGTCACCCACGGTGAGCATCACCTGGAACAACGGATGCCGGGAAGCCGAGCGCTCCGGGTTGAGCACCTCGACGAGCCGGTCGAACGGAAGGTCCTGATGAGCCCAAGCGGAAAGATCCGTCTCCCGCACCCGGCCCAACACCTCACGGAAGGTGGGATCACCACCCACATCCGTACGCAGAACCAACGTGTTGACGAAGAAGCCCACGAGATCGTCGAGAGCCTGATCCGTCCGCCCCGCGACCGGCGAACCGATCGGGACATCTGTGCCGGCACCACACCGTGAGAGCACGGTGGCCACGGCGGCCTGGGCCACCATGAAGGCGGTGGTGCCGGTCTCCCGTGCGAGCCCGGTCAGCGCCCGGTGGACCGGGGCGGGGCAGGACACGGTGAAGGTGGCGCCCTGGTAGGAGGCGACGGCGGGCCGGGGCCGGTCCGCCGGCAGCGTGGCCTCCTCCGGGAGGTCCGCCAAAGCCTCCCGCCAGTGGTCGAGTTGGGGAAGCTGTTCGGCGCCGAGGAGATCGCGCTGCCACAGCGTGTAGTCGGCGTACTGGACGGGGAGCGGCGCCCATGCGGGGGCGGCGCCCGCGCCGCGGGCCTCGTAGGCGCGGGCGAGGTCGGCGAAGAAGGGGGCGTTCGACCAGCCGTCGGAGGCGATGTGGTGGGTGACGACCACGAGGACGTGCTCCTCGGTCCCCAGCTCGAACAGGGTCGTGCGGATCGGCAGTTCGGCGGTGAGGTCGAAGACCTTGGCGCTCTCCTCGGCGAGCAGTGCGGGGAGGTGCTCCTCCGCCGCCTTCGCCGTCGTCAGGGGTACGTCGATCCCGTCGGCGGCGAGGACGTGCTGGTGGGCCTCGCCGTCGGCGGTCCGGAAGACGGTCCGCAGGGATTCGTGGCGTACGACGACGTCGGTGAGCGCGAGACGCAGGGCGTCCGGGTCGAGGGTGCCGGTGAGCCGTACGGCCAGCGGGATGTTGTAGGTGGCTGACGGGCCTTCCAACTGGTCGAGGAACCAGAGGCGTTGTTGGGCGGACGACAGCGGCACCCGTTCGGGGCGGTCCTGGACCGTCAGTGCGGGGCGGGCCGGTTCGCCGCTGCCGGCGGCCACCAGCTCGGCGAGCTGGGCCACGGTCGGGTGCTGGAAGATGTCGCGCACGGTGATCCGCGTACCGAGGGCGGCGCGGATGCGGCTGACCAGCCGGGTGGCGAGCAGGGAGTGGCCGCCGAGCCGCAGGAAGTGGTCGTCGACGCTGACGGAGGCCCGGCCGAGGACGTCGGCGAAGAGGCCGCACAGCACCTCCTCGACGGGGTTGCGCGGGGCCCGTCCGTCGCTCTCGCCGGTCAGCACGGGCTGCGGCAGGGCACGGCGGTCGAGCTTGCCGTTGCCGGTCAGCGGCAGGGCGTCCAGGACGACGAAGGCGGACGGGACCATGTACTCGGGCAGGGCGTCGACGGCGTGACCGCGGAGGGCGCCGGTGTCGACCGCGTCGCCTCCGTTGCCGACGACGTAGGCGACGAGTCGCTTGTCCCCCGGCCGGTCCTCGCGGACGATCACCGCGGCCTGCGCCACCGCGGCGTGGGCCACGAGCGCCGACTCGATCTCGCCCGGTTCGATGCGGAACCCGCGCAGCTTCACCTGCTGGTCCGCACGCCCCAGGTACTCGATCTCGCCCTCCCGCGACCAGCGCACGAGGTCACCGGTCCGGTACATCCGGGATCCGGCGGCGGAGCCGTACGGGTCGGCGACGAACCTTTCGGCGGTCTGGGCCGGGCGGCCCAGGTAGCCGCGGGCGAGGCCGGCGCCCGCGATGTACAGCTCGCCGGGGACTCCGGGCGCGACCAGGCCGAGGTGGTCGTCGAGGACGTACAGACGGGTGTTGTCGAGGGGGCGGCCGATGGGCAGCGCGCCGTCGTAGTCGAAGGGCCGGCGGACCGGGTGCGAGGTCGCGAACGTCGTCGTCTCCGTCGGACCGTAGCCGTTGACCACGGTCAGGTCCGGGCAGGCCTCCATCACCCGGCGTACGGCCTCCGGCGGCACCACGTCGCCGCCCGTCCACACCTCTCCGAGGCCCGCGAACGCGGCCGGGTCCTCCTCCGCCACCAGCCGGAACAGACCCGCGGTCAGCCACAGGCCGGTGATCGACTCCTCGGCGAGGACGGACGCCATCGCCGCCGTGTCGAGGACGCCGGGCGGGGCGACCGCCACGGTGCCGCCCGTCAGCCACGGCACCCACAGTTCGTAGGTCGTGGCGTCGAAGGTGTGCGGGGAGTGGAAGAGCACGCGCGCGTGGGCGGGCCGGGTCCAGCGCCGGTCCAGGGCGAGTTCGGCGACGTTGCGGTGGGTGATGGCGACGCCCTTCGGCACACCCGTCGAGCCCGAGGTGAACATCACGTAGAGCCACTGGTCGGGGTGGGTGGTGACCTCGGGGGCAGTCTCCGGGTGGGCGGCGAGCGCCGGGTCCCGGTCGAGGCCGTCGACCAGGACGGTCCGTACGCCGGTCGTCTCGGTGAGGATCTCGTGGTCGGCGAGCGCCGGGTCGACGAGCAGCACGGGCGCGGCCGTGTCGGCGAGGATGCGGGCGAGCCGGGAGGCCGGGTCGACGGAGTTGAGCGGGGCGTACACACCGCCGGCCTTGGTGATGGCGAGGAGGGACAGGACCAGGTCGACCGAGCGTTCCATCAGGACGGCGACGACGGTCTCGGGCCCGACTCCGAGCGAGGCCAGGTGGTGCGCGAACCGGTTGGAGAGGGCGTCGACCTCGGCGTACGTGTAGCCGCGGCCGGCCTGGGTGAGGGCCACCGCGTCCGGGGTGCGGACGGCCTGCTCGGCGAAGAGGGCGGCGAGCGAGGCGTCCGGTACGGGGGTGGCGCGGCCGGTCCGGGTGTCCAGGAGCAGGGTGCGCTCGGCCTCGTCGAGCAGGTCGAGACCGGACAGCGGTGTGTCGGGGTGGGCGACGGCCTCGGTGAGCAGCCGGCCGAGCCGGGCGAGCAGGGCTTCGACGGTCTCGGGGTCGTACAGGTCGGTGGCGTACTCGGCGGTGATGTCGAGACCGCCGGGGCGGCCTTCGTCGGTGAGGTGCTCGTCGAATCCGACGGTGAGGTCGAACTTGGCGGTGCTGGTGGGCGAGTACTCGGCGCGCGTCGTGAGGCCGGGGAAGTCGGCGCCGGCGGACGAGGTCCCCGCTTCGGCCGCTCCCGCCTGCACCAGGGTCAGCATCACCTGGAAGAGGGGGTGCCGGTCGCCGGTGCGCTCGGGGTTGAGGGCCTCGACGAGCCGGTCGAAGGGCAGGTCCTGGTGCGCCCAGGCGGCCAGGTCGGTGGCCCGCACCCGCTCCAGGAGCTCCCGGAAGGTCGGGTCGCCGCTGACGTCGGTGCGCAGCACCAGCGTGTTCACGAAGAAGCCCACGAGGTCGTCGAGTGCCTCGTCGGTGCGGCCCGCGACCGGGGAGCCGACCGGGACGTCGCTCCCGGCGCCGGAGGCGGCCAGCACGGTCGCGAGCGCCGCCTGCGCCGCCATGAAGAGGGTGGCGCCGCTCCCCCGGGCCAGCTCGACGAGCGCCGCGTGGGTCGCGGGCGGGCAGTGGAGGGTGCGGGTGTCGCCGCGGTAGGAGGCGACGGCGGGGCGCGGCCGGTCGGTCGGCAGGGTGGCCTCGGCGGGAAGTCCGGCCAGCCGCTCGCGCCAGTAGCCGATCTGCCGGGCCATGACGCTGTCCTCGGCGTCGGCCTCGCCCAGCAGTTCGTGCTGCCAGAGGGTGTAGTCGGCGTACTGGATCTCCAGGGGGTCCTGCTCGGGGGCGCGGCCGGCGGTGCGGGCCCGGTAGGCGTGGGCGAGGTCGCGCAGCAGCGGGGCGATGGACCAGCCGTCGGAGGCGATGTGGTGCATGACGACGAGCAGGACGTGCTCGTCGTCGTCCGCGTCCGCCTGCCCGTCCTCCTTCGTGAGGCGGATCAGGCGCGCCTCCACCGGGAGGTCGACGGCCAGGTCGAAGACATGGGCCGACTCGGCCGCGAGGACCTCCGGGAGGGTCTCCTCGGTGGCCGTGAGGACGGGCAGGTCGAGCCGTACGTCCGCGGCCTCGCGTATCTCCTGGTAGGGGGTGCCGTCGCGCTCCGGGTAGACGGTGCGCAGGCTCTCGTGCCGGGTGACGACGTCGGCGAGGGCCCGGGTCAGCGCCTCGGTGTCGAGGGCGCCGGTGAGGCGGAGGGCCAGCGGGATGTTGTAGGTCGCCGACGGGCCCTCCAGCTGGGCGAGGAACCACAGGCGCTGCTGGGCGTATGACAGGGGAATCACTGGGAGGCTCCCATCCGGCGCATCGGCCGCAGCTTGGGTCGCGCGGTCTCGGCGCGGTCGAGTCGCTCGGCCAGGGCGGCCACGTTCGGGTTCTCGAAGAGGGCGGGGACGGGGAGTTCGGCCCCGAGGGCGGTGCGGATCCGGCTGATCAGCCGGGTGGCGAGCAGCGAGTGCCCGCCGAGGCGGAAGAAGTCGTCGTCGATGGTGACGGCGGGGACGCCGAGGACGTCGGCGAACAGCCCGCACAGGACTTCCTCGCGCGGGTTGCGCGGCTGTCGGCCGGTGCTGACGGTCGCGGCGGGCGGTGCCGGTAGGGCGCGGCGGTCGACTTTGCCGTTGGAGGTCAGCGGCAGGGCGTCCAGGACCAGGAAGGCGGACGGGACCATGTAGTCGGGCAGGAGCATGTCGGCGTGGGTGCGCAGCAGGTCGGGGTCCGGTGCGGGGGCGGTGCCGGCGTGTCCGACGAGGTAGGCGACGAGCCGCTTGTCGCCGGGACGGTCCTCGCGGACGATCACGGCGGCCTGCGCCACGGAGTCGTGGGCGGCCAGGGCGGACTCGATCTCCCCGGGTTCGATGCGGAACCCGCGCAGCTTCACCTGCTGGTCCGCACGCCCCAGGTACTCGATCTCGCCCTCCGGCGACCAGCGGACGAGGTCCCCGGTCCGGTACATCCGCGACCCCGGCGGCCCGTACGGGTCGGCGACGAACCGTTCGGCGGTGAGCGCCGGCCGGTCCAGGTAGCCCTGGGCGAGTCCTGTGCCCGCGATGTACAGCTCGCCCTGGACGCCGGCGGGCAGCAGACCGAGGTGTTCGTCGAGGACGTAGAGGCGGGTGTTGTCGAGGGGGCGGCCGATGGGCAGCGCTCCCGTGTAGTCGAAGGGCCGGTGGAGGGGGTGGGACGTCGCGAACGTCGTCGTCTCCGTCGGTCCGTAGACGTTGAACACGGTCAGGTCCGGGCAGGCCTCCATCACTCGGCGTACCGCGTTCGGCGGCACCACGTCACCGCCCGTCCACACCTCCCCGAGGCCCGCGAAGGCGCCGGGATCCTCCTCGGCGACCAGCTGGAACAGGCCCACCGTCAGGAACATTCCGGTGACCGATTCCTTCGCGAGGACCGTGGCGAGCGCCGCGGTGTCGAGCAGGCCGGGCGGGGCGACGACGACGGTGCCGCCGGACAGCAGGGGTGTCCACAGCTCGTACGTCGTCGCGTCGAAGGCGAGCGGCGAGTGCAGCAGGACGCGGCGGTGGGCGTCGCCGGTGAACCGGGTCTCGGCGGCCAGTTCGGCGATGTTGCGATGGGTGACGGCGACGCCCTTGGGCACACCGGTCGATCCGGAGGTGAACATCGCGTAGGCGAGTTGCTCGGGGTGGACGTCGACCTCGGGGTCGGTGTCGGGCATGCCCGAGGACGGCTGATGGAGCGTCATGGCTCGTGCGCCCGGCGGAAGTTCGATGCCCGAGGAGTCGCGGTCGGTGACGAACAGGGATCCGCCGGACATCCGCACGATGAGCTCGATGCGGTCCGCCGGATAGCGGGTGTCCAGCGGTATGTACACCGCGCCCGCCTTCACCACGGCGAGGATCGCCACGACGGCTTCCAGGGATCGTTCGAGGAAGAGGACGACCCGCGAGCCGGGTCGCACGCCCTCGGCGATCAGCCGGTGGGCCAACCGGTTGGCACGCCGGTCGAGTTCCGCGTACGTCAGCCGCTCCCCGCCCAGAGTGACGGCGACGGCCTCGGGGGTGCGGGCGACCTGCGCGGCGAACAGCTGCGGCAGCGAGGTGGCCGGGCGGGAGTGCGGGGTGCCGTGCCAGGTGTCGAGGAGCCGCGTCCGCTCGTCGTCGGCCAGGACGTCGAGCTCTCCGATCGGTACGTCGGGGGCGCCTGCCGCGGCTTCGAGGAGCCGGACCAGACGGGCGGTGACGGCCGAGACGCTGCCCGCCTCGTAGAGGTCGGTGGCGTACTCGACGGTGATGCCGAGGCCGGCCGGGCCGCCGTCGGCCGCCCGGTGCTCGTGGAACGTGAACGTGAGGTCGAACTTGGCGATGTCGAGGGCGGTGAACTCCGACTCGACCCGCAGGCCGGGGAGTTGTGGTACGGGACCGGCCGCGTCGGTGACCGACAGCATGACCTGGAAGAGGGGGTGGCGGGCGGCGGAGCGCTCGGGGTTGAGGGTCTCCACGAGCCGGTCGAAGGGCACGTCCTGGTGCGCCCAGGCGGCCAGGTCGGTGGCCCGCACCCGCTCCAGGAGCTCCCGGAAGGTCGGGTTGCCGCTGACGTCGGTGCGCAGCACCAGCGTGTTCACGAAGAAGCCGACCAGGTCGTCGAGTGCCTCGTCGGTCCGTCCTGCGACCGGTGAGCCGAGCGGGATGTCGGCTCCGGCGCCGGAGCGCGACAGGAGGACCGCGGTGGCCGCCTGCGCCACCATGAAGAGGGTCGTGCCGTTCTCGCGGGCCAGCCGGGTGAGCGCGGTGTGCAGGTCCGCGGGGCACTGGACGGTGAGGGAGGCGCCTCGGTACGAGGCGGTGGCCGGCCGCGCCCGGTCGGCGGGCAGCGTCACCTCCTCCGGGAGCCGTTCGAGGACCTCGCGCCAGTGGTCGAGCTGTCGCTCCTCGTCGGCGGCGAGCAGCGCCTGCTGCCACAGGGCGTAGTCGGCGTACTGGACGGGCAGCGGCTCCCAGTCGGGCGCCGTGCCCTGGGTGCGGGCCGTGTAGGCGGCGCCGAGGTCCCGCATGAGGGGCGTGTTGGACCAGCCGTCGGAGGCGATGTGGTGGGTCACGAGGAGCAGGACGTGCTCGTCGTCCGCGAGCCGCACCAGGTCGGCGCGGACGGGCAGTTCGCGGGCCAGGTCGAAGGTCGTGGCGGACAGGTCGCGCAGCACCGCGGGCAGCGCCTCGCTCGTCGCCGGGATGACCGGCAGGTCGAGCCGTACCTCGGCCGCCGGCACGACCACCTGGTGGGGTGTGCCCTGCTCGACGGGGAAGACGGTGCGCAGCGCCTCGTGCCGCCCGACGACGTCGGCCAGGGCGAGCCGCAGCGCGTCGGCGTCGACGGTGCCGGTGAGGCGTACGGCGAGGGGGATGTTGTACGTCGCCGAGGCGCCCTCCATCTGGTCCAGGAACCAGAGCCGCCGCTGGGCGGCGGACAGCGGCACCCGCTCGGGCCGTACGCCCGCCACCAGGGCCGGGCGTCGGCCCTGACCGTCGGCACCGGTATCGGCGTCGGCGAGGAACTCCGCGAATCCGGCGACGGTGGGGCAGCGGAAGAGGTCCCGTACGGACACCTGCGCACCGAGCGTGTGCCGGATGCGGCTCACCAGCCGCGTACCGAGCAGGGAGTGTCCGCCGAGGCGGAAGAAGTCGTCGTCGATGGAGACCGCGGGCAGTCCGAGCGCGTCGGCGAACAGCCCGCACAGCACTTCCTCGACGGGGGTGCGGCCCTGCCGGCCGCCGGGTCCGGTGCCGAGGCGGGGTGCGGGCAGGGCGCGGCGGTCGAGCTTGCCGTTGGCGGTCAGCGGGAGGACGTCGAGTTCGACGAACGCGGAGGGCACCATGTACTCGGCGAGCCGCTGCGCGCAGTGCCGACGGAGACTGTCGGTGTCGATACGGGTCCCGGGCGCGGGGACGACGTAGGCGACGAGTCGCTTGTCGCCGGGCCGGTCCTCGCGGACGATCACGGCGGCCTGGGCCACGGAGTCGTGGGCGAGAAGCGCGGTCTCGATCTCGCCGAGTTCGATGCGGAAACCACGCAGCTTCACCTGCTGGTCCGCACGCCCCTCGAAGACGATCTCACCGAACTCGTTCCACCGGGCCAAATCCCCGGTCCGGTACATCCGCTCCCCGGCCGGACCGAAGGGATCCGCGACGAACCGCTCGGCACTGAGCGCCGACCGGCCCACATACCCCCGGGCCAGATGACTGCCGGCGACATACAGCTCCCCCACCACACCCGGAACCACCGGACGCAGACCCTCATCGAGGACGTACATCCGGGTGTTGGCCATCGGCACACCCAGATGCAGCCGCTCCACCACCCGCTCCCCCGACCCGAAGGCCTGGTAACTGCAGAACACCGTCGACTCCGTCGGCCCGTACGCGTGCACCACCGACGTACCCGGGCAGGACTCAAGCACCCGCCGCAGAGCCGGGGCCGAGAGCACGTCACCACCCGTCCAGATCTCCGAGAGCCCGGCGAGCGACTCCACCGCCTCCGACGCCATCGCGTCGAAGAGGGCCGTCGTAAAATACACCGCCGAGATCCGCTGTCCGACGAGGGCCTCGCCCAGCTCGGCGATGTCCACCTTCGGCGCGCTCAGCACCACTGCAGTCCCACCGCTCAGCAGCGGCACCCACAGCTCGTACGTCGACGAGTCGAACGCGAGAGGCGAGTACGCAAGGACCCGGCGGTGCCGCTGACCCGACCCCCACCAGGGATCCAGCGCCAACTCCACGACGTTCCGGTGGGTGTTCGCCACGCCCTTCGGCACACCGCTCGAACCCGACGTGTACATCACGTACGCCAACTGATCGGGGTGGGTCGCCAGTTCAGGCGTCCCTGCGACGTCCTCGCCGAGGAGCGCCCGCACATCAGGAGCCGGAATCGTGTCCACCTCTCGCGCGAACTCCACATCCCGGGCCGCACGATCGGTGACAAGGAGCGGGGCGCCGGTGTCCGAGAGGATGAACGCGAGGCGCTCCTCCGGCTGGCGCGGGTCGAGCGGCACGTACGCGCCGCCCGCCTTGAGCACGGCGAGGACCGCGACCACGAACTCCGGCGACCGGTCGAGGAAGAGGCCCACGGCCGCACCCGGCCGGACACCGCGCTCGGCCAGGCGGACGGCGAACACGTCCGAGGCGCGGTCGAGTTCGCGGTACGTCACCTCCTGCTGCCCGCACACCAGCGCCACGGCGTCCGGCGTCCGTGCGGCCTGGGCGGCGAACAACTCGTGCAGCGCACCCTCGGGGAGACGGACAGCGGTGTCGTTGTAGTCGGCGAGCAGGACGTGGCGCTGCGCCGTGGAGAGGAGTTCGATGTCGGCGATCTTGACGTCCGGGTCGGCGATCACGGCGTCCAGGACCCGCGCGAGCCGTTCGCCGGCCGCCTCGACGGTGTCGGGGTCGTACAGGTCGGTGGCGTACTCCAGGACGATGTCCAGGCCGCTGGGGTGGCCGACCCGGTCGCGGTGCTCGTAGAAGTTGACGGTGAGGTCGAACTTGGCGATGCCCGCGCTCAGTTGCCGGGTCTCGGCGCGCACGCCCGGCAGCCGGGGCGCGGCCTCGGCGGCCTCGGCGAGGGTGAGCATGACCTGGAAGAGGGGGTGGCGGGCGGCGGAGCGCTCAGGGTTGAGGGTCTCGACGAGCCGGTCGAAGGGCAGGTCCTGGTGGGCCCAGGCGGCCAGGTCGGTCTCCCTGACCCGGTCGAGGAGTTCCCGGAAGGTCGGGTCGCCCGAGGCGTCGGTGCGCAGCACGAGGGTGTTGACGAAGAACCCGACGAGGTCCTCCACCGCCTCGTCGGTGCGCCCCGCGACGAGTGAGCCGAGGGGGATGTCGGTGCCCGCCCCGGAACGGGACAGCAGGGCCGCGGTGGCCGCCTGCGCGACCATGAACAGGGTCACGCCGTGTTCCCTGGCCAGGGTGCTGAGCGCCTGGTGGGTCTCGGCCGGGCAGTGCACGGTGTGGGTGGCGCCGCGGTAGGAGGCCACGACGGGGCGGGGCCGGACGGTGGGCAGCGTGACCTCGGTGGGCAGCTGGGCGAGCGCCTCGCGCCAGTGGGCGAGCTGGTTCTCCTCCTGGTCGGCGAGCAGGTCCCGCTGCCACAGGGCGTAGTCGGCGTACTGGGCCGGCAGCGGCTCCCAGTCGGGCGCCGTGCCCTGGGTGCGGGCCGTGTAGGCGGCGCCGAGGTCCCGCATGAGGGGCGTGTTGGACCAGCCGTCGGAGGCGATGTGGTGGAAGACGAGGACGAGCACGCTCCGGGTCGGCGTCAGCTCCAGGAGCACGGTGTGCAGGGGGAGTTCGGTGGCCAGGTCGAAGAGGTGGGCGGTCTCCTCCGCGAGCCGGGCGGGCAGCTCGTCCTCGGTGACGGAGGCGACGGTGAGCGGCACGGTCACCTCGTCGGGGTCGGCGATGTGCTGGTGCGGCTCGCCCTCGTGCACCGGGTAGCTGGTGCGGAGGACCTCGTGGCGGGCGATCACGTCCCCGAGTGCCTGCCGCAGGGCCTCCTGGTCGACGGTGCCGGTGAGGTGTACGGCGAGGGGGATGTTGTAGGTGGCGGACGGGCCCTCCATCTGGTCGAGGAACCAGAGGCGGCGCTGGGCGGCCGAGAGCGGGAGGTCGTCGTCGGGTCGGCCGGTGGCGGTGAGCGCGGGGCGCGGGGCCTGACCGGTGCCGGAGGTGATCCGCCGGGCGAGCCCGGCGACGGTCGGGCTCTGGAAGAAGTCGGGCAGGGAGAGGCCGGTGGCCAGGGCGGTACGGATGCGGCCGACGAGGCGGGTGGCGAGCAGGGAGTGTCCGCCGAGGAGGAAGAAGTCGTCGTCGATGGAGACCGCGGGCACCCCGAGGGCCTCGGCGAACAGCCCGCACAGCACCTCCTCGGCGGGTGTACGGGGCACCCTTCCGCCGGAGCCGCCGAGCGCCGGTGCGGGAAGGGCGCGCCGGTCGAGCTTGCCGTTGGCGGTCAGCGGGAGTTCGGCGAGCTCGACGAAGGCGGAGGGGACCAGGTACTCGGCGAGGCGGGCGGCGGTGTGGCCGTGGAGGGCGTGGGTGTCGACGCGGCCGCCCGAGGCGGGGACGACGTAGGCGACGAGTCGCTTGTCGCCGGGCCGGTCCTCGCGGACGATCACGGCGGCCTGGGCGACCGAGGCGTGCTCCACCAGTACCGTCTCGATCTCGCCGAGTTCGATGCGGAAACCACGCAGCTTCACCTGCTGGTCCGCACGCCCCTCGAAGACGATCTCACCGAACTCGTTCCACCGGGCCAAATCCCCGGTCCGGTACATCCGCTCCCCGGCCGGACCGAAGGGATCCGCGACGAACCGCTCGGCACTGAGCGCCGACCGGCCCACATACCCCCGGGCCAGATGACTGCCGGCGACATACAGCTCCCCCACCACACCCGGAACCACCGGACGCAGACCCTCATCGAGGACGTACATCCGGGTGTTGGCCATCGGCACACCCAGATGCAGCCGCTCCACCACCCGCTCCCCCGACCCGAAGGCCTGGTAACTGCAGAACACCGTCGACTCCGTCGGCCCGTACGCGTGCACCACCGACGTACCCGGGCAGGACTCAAGCACCCGCCGCAGAGCCACCGGTGACAGGACGTCGCCGCCCGTCCAGATCTCCGAGAGCCCGGCGAGCGACTCCACCGCCTCCGACGCCATCGCGTCGAAGAGGGCCGTCGTGAAATACACCGCCGAGATCCGCTGTCCGACGAGGGCCTCGCCCAGCTCGGCGATGTCGATCTTGGGGGTGGTCAGGACGACCGCGGTCCCGCCGCTCAGCAGCGGCACGAACAGCTCGTAGGTGGAGGAGTCGAAGGCCGGCGGCGAGTACGCGAGCACCCGGCGGTGCCGCTCCCCCGACCCCGACCCCCACCACGGATCGAGCGCCAGCTCGACCACGTTCCGGTGGGTGTTCGCCACACCCTTCGGCGTACCGCTCGAACCCGACGTGTACATCACGTACGCCAACTGGTCCGGGTGGACGGCCACATCGAGCGCGGCCACGTCGTCCCGCTCCGGAACGGTCACGGCGTCCGTGAGCCGCAGCACGGGCAGGTCGCCGGCGAAGGCCACGTCCCGCTCGTCGCGGTCGGTGAGGAGGAGTACGGCTCCGGTGTCGGCGAGGATGAACGCCCGGCGCTCCTCGGGCTGGCGCGGGTCGAGCGGCACGTACGCGCCGCCCGCCTTGAGCACGGCGAGAACCGCGACCACGTAGGCGAGGGAGCGGTCCTGGTAGAGGCCGACGCCGTCGCCGGGCCGTACGCCCCGGTCCCGCAGCCGGTGGGCCAGGGCCGTGGCGGCCGAGTCCAGCGCACGGTAGCTGAGTTCGCGTTCCCCGCACACCAGCGCCACGGCGTCCGGCGTCCGTGCGGCCTGGGCGGCGAACAACTCGTGCAGGGCGCCCTCGGGGAGCCGCACGGCGGTGCTGTTGTACGCGTCGATGTCGACGGCGGGAGCCTGGACGGAGTGCTGGTGAGACATCTTCTCGACACCATTCTCGAAGGTTCGGGCGGATACGGGTTTCGCGGCGTGCCGGACGTCCCGTACGGCCACGACTGGGAATCGCGTGTGTGGTGCTGAGGCGGGCTAGGTCGACCGAGGGGCGCCGAGGGGCGCCGAGGCCTGTTCCCACCGGTCCGGCAGGAGCAGGTCCTCGGGGTGCAGGCCGTTCACGTGGTACTTGCCGACCGCGCTGGTCAGCATGCGCAGTTCGAGGGCGAGGGCCTCGACGAGACGGGTCAGGCCCGCCTCGCGGTCCTCGTCGACGGCGAGCAGCGCGGCGCGGCCGAGGCCGACGGCGCGGGCGCCGAGCGCGAGGGCCTTGACGGCGCGGGTGCCCTCCCACATGCGTCCGCTGGCGAGGAGGCAGTGGTCGGTGCGGCCGACGCGGCGCAGGCAGTCGGCGAGCGGCAGGCCGACATGGGTGAGGAAGCCGGTGGGGGCCCAGGCGGTGCCGCCCTCCGCGCCGTCGACGGTGACGGAGTCCGCGCCGGCCGCCCAGGCGGTGGCCGCCGCGTGGGCGACGTCTCGGCCGGGGTGGAGCTTCACCCACACCCGGGCGCGGGGGAAGTTGTTGCGCATGAGGCGGATCTGCTGGCGCAGGATCTCCTCGGTGAAGGTGCCGGGGCTGGCGACCCGGAGCACCTGGTCGCTTCCGGCGCCGAACACCTCGTCGAGCGAGTACTGCTCGGCGACCTGGCCCGCCGCCTCGCGGCCGAGCAGGGTGAGCCCGCCGAGTCCGGGCTTGGCGCCCTGGCCGACCTTGAGCTCGAAGGCGAGACGGCCGGTGGCGAGCAGGGGCTCGGTGACCGGGTCGCTGTAGACGAGGTTCCACACCTCGGCGTCGGCGTCCTCGGTGGACTGCTGGACGACGACGCCGCCGTGCTCGTCGTCGGCGGCCTCGGCGTAGGCGGCGATCCGGCCGAGCAGCGGGGAGGCGCCGGCCTCGCCGGCGCTGCGGTAGCCGTTGACGGGGACGACGTTCTCGCCGATGACCAGGGGGATGCCGAGCGCTCCGGCCTGCCGTCCCGCGGCCTCGCCGAGGTCGCGGCTGGCGACCCGGGTGGATCCGAACGCCGACACGTACAGCGGCAGTCGGCTGGTGAACCCGCCGATGACGGTGTCGAGTTCGACGTCGCTGTAGAGGGGTTCGCGGGCGAGGTCGATGAGCTTCTTCAGCCGCTCGGGCATGAAGACGGGCGGCACGATCCGGATCCGCTCAAGGACGTCGTCCGGGTCGTACGGGGCGCGGTCCCGGGACGGGCCGGGGACGGCGCCGAGGAGTCCGGTGCCGTAGCCCGCCTCGGCGGGGAAGACCGCCCCGGCGCCGTGCCGGGCGCGCAGCCGGACCTGCTCCTCGGGGAAGCCGTCCGCGACGAGTGCGGTGCTCACGCCGACACCACGCCGGGGAGCTTCGGGTAGGCGCTGGCCTGCCAGGCGGCCTGCCGTCCGGTGACGTAGCGGGTGAAGCGCTCCAGACCGATGCCGAAACCGGAGCTGGCGGGGATGCCCCGGCGGGCCAGGTCCAGGTACCAGCCGTACTTGGCGGGGTTCTCGCCGGTCTCCCGCATGCGGGTGACGAGGGTGGCGTAGTCGTGCTCCCGCTCGCTGCCGCTGGCCAGCTCGCCGTACCCCTCGGGTGCGATGAGGTCGAAGTTCCGCAGGACACCGGGCTGTTCGGCGTTCTCCTTGTCGTAGAAGCCGCGGGAGCCCTTGGGGTAGTCGGTGATGAAGAAGGGGCGGTCCGCGCGGGCGGAGACGATCTCCTCGGCCTGCCAGTCGATCTCGGCGGCGGGGTCCTGGGGGTGGCCGAGGCCGATCAGCTCGGCGGTGGCCTGCTGGTGGCCGACGCGGCCGAAGGCTCCGACGAGCACCTCGCGCAGGGCGTCGGCGTCGCGGCCGAGCAGGTCGAGTTCGGCCGGCATGGTGGCGAGGACCTCGCCGACGACATGGCTGACCAGCTGCTCGGCGAGGGCCATCGCGTCCTCGCGGCGGGCGTCGCGGATCTCCACGTCGATCTGGTGGAACTCGGCGAGGTGGCGGTGGGTGACGGCCGTCTCAAGGGGTTCGAGCCGGACGTTGGGCGCGATGTAGAAGATCTTGTCGAAGGCGAGCAGCGAGGCCTGCTTGTAGAGGATCGCGCTCGTCATCATCTTGTACTTGTGGCCGTAGAAGTCGACGTCCACCTGCTTGGAGCCCCGGATGCCGGGGTCGGTCACCGGACCGATGATGGGCGGCAGCAGCTCCTGGAAGCCGCGGGCGGTCAGGAAGGCGCGGGTGGCGGTGAGCATGTGGCTCTGCACCCGCAGGGTCGCCCGGGTGAGCGGATCGGTCAGATGCGCGTCGGGCGACGCCGGGAACGGCAGGAGTGCCTCGTCCACGGCCTCGGCGATGATGACGGTCACGGTCATGCCTCCTGAAGGAGAAGGGCGTCGGCGGGGGTGCGGCCGGCGTCCTCGGGGTGGGCTGCGGAGTGGTGTACGGAGTGCTCGTCGAGCTGGTCGTAACGGCGCTGTACGAAGGTCAGCGCGTCGTGGAGTCCGGTCGCGGTGAGCCGGGTGCCGCGCCGTCCGGTGACCCGCCCGATGGGCATGGCCCCGATGTCCGACCAGGTCAGCCGGCCCGTCGCGTCGATGTGGCTGCGGGAGCGGCCGGCGTTGTCGGGATGCAGGCAGTAGGGGACGTCCAGGTAGCCGCGCTCGAAGGCCTTCAGCAGCGCGCGGCCGAGGTCGGTGTCCAGGTCGAGTACGGCGTCGACGAGGGCGCGGGCCTCGGCGTAGACGGGGTTGTCCGCGACGTCGTCGGCGTCCTCCGGGACCGAGGTCCCGGTCGTGGCGCGGTGGGCGGCGTCCGCCGCGATGCGCAGGGCCCGGACGTTCTCGGCGACGGTCGGGATGCGGTGGGCCTCGGCGGCGGTCTTCACGATGAGCCGCTGCGCGCCCGCCCGGACGGCGAGTTCGGCGGAGTCCTCCAGGAGGGCGTGGGCGCCGCGCGTGGTCCTCGGGTACACGCCCATGTAGGTGTAGACGACGATGTGCCAGTCGGTGTCCGGGAGGAGTTCGGCCGCGAGGCGGCGCAGTGCGCGGACCGCCTCCCGGTCCTGTGCGGGGCTGGTCTGTTGGGCGTAACTGAGCGAGACGGACCGCAGCCCGGCGCGGTGGAAGAACAGTCCTTCCAGGGCGCTGATCGCCACGAGCAGTCCCGGCGGGCAGAGTTGGCCGAGCATGCACCCGCCGAAGCTCTCCAGGTGCGGTTCGGCCCCGTCGGTGCGCAGGGCGGCCAGCCGCTCGCAGGTCTCCCGCCAGTTGCGGACGGAGTCGACGAGCGGGGTGCGGCCGTAGGGCAGGCAGTACGAGACCGGGCCGCCCTCGGTGGCGGTGAGGCCGAGGCGGGCGAGCGCGGCGACGATCCGCTGCGGGTGCGCGGAGCCGTGCCGGACCTGCACGGGGAAGCTCGCGTCGGCCAGTCCGTCCAGGACCCAGCGCGAGGTGTCCGGGCTGTAGGAGGTGATGGGGTAGCCGTTGAGCGGGACACCGCCGCCCAGGGCGCGGACGGCCGAGGGCTCGTCGCCGACCCGGGTGTAGCTGTCGATGGTGAGGGTGCCGGCGACGGCGTCGGCGGCGCCCTTGGTGGCGGCGAGACCGGCCCGCATCCGGGCGGGGGCGGAGAAGCCCATGCGGGGCTGGACCACGAGGGCGCCCCGGGCCCGGGCGGCGGCCACGAACCGTCCGAAGGACGTCACCGTGCCGCCCCTTCCAGCGGGGCGGCCGTAGCGGCCGGGACACGCTCGGCGGCCAGCCGGGCGACGAACGCCTCGAAGGCACCGAGGCCCAGGTCCTGCCCTTGATCCTGGCCCCTGCCCTGACCTCGACCCTGCCCCTGCCCCCGGTTCCCGCCCTCGCCCTGGTTCGGGTTCTCGTCCTCGGCTTCGGCCTCGCCCCGGCCCTCCTGGAAGACCGCGTCGAAGCCCGCCTCCAGGAGGCGGCGGCCGTGCCCGGCCCGGCCCTCAGCGCCGAGGACGCCCAGCTTGCCGCCGATGACGGCGGGCAGGCCGGCCAGCTCCCAGCGTGAGCGGATCGCCCGGATCAGCTGCTCGGCGTCCTGGAAGCCGTGGCCGTTGACGCTGCTGACCACCAGCAGGTCGGGCTGGTACTTGCCGCAGGACTCCACGATCTCGTCCTGGGGCACGCACGGGCCCAGGTTGATGACGTGGTGTCCCAGGTCTTCGATCAGCAGCTGGATGAATACGAGATTCCAGGTGTGCGCATCGGACGGCAGTCCGGTGACAACGACGTCCAACGGCCCGGATCGCTCTCGGGACGCCCATTCCGCAGTCTGCATCATCACTTCGTCCACATCGTGGGATGACAAGTGGGAGAAGGAGGTCCTGGATCGCTCGGAACTTCCCTTCGGCATCGATCGTAGGAACGCGGGACCCCGCCGACCGGCGCCCCGGGCGGCAGCCGGGCGGCAGTTGCCGGTCGCTGCCGCCGCCGTCTTCCCGGCCCGCCCTACAGTCGGATTCCGCCGCTCCGAAGCCCCGTCGGCCGGAGCGGAACGCGGGAGCACACGCGTCCGAGAACCCTGAGGAGTGGACCCATGTCCCAGATCGCCCCCGCCGCGGAACTGGCCGCGGCCCTGCGCGACGTCATGTCCGATGCCGATCGCCACGAGCCCCTGGGCGAGGCCAAGTTCGCGGTCCTGGAGGCGGCGATGCAGCTGATCGACGCCGACCGGCCGGAACTGGCGGACCAGCCCCGGCTGCGCACCGAGCTGCTGCGCGAGGCGCTCGGCTCGGTGCGTGCCGCCGCGGTCGCCACCGGGATCGCCGTCACGCGCGCCAACGAGGTGTCCCGCGTCCTCGTCTAGGGCCCCGCGCGCGGGGCCGGCCGCCCGGCACGAGGTCCGGGCGGGCTGCCGCCCAACTGCCGCCCCGGCTGCCCGAACCGGCGGACACGGTCTCGTAGCGTCGAGGCACCGGTGCGGCACCGGATCCCCGTTCCACGGAACCCACAGAGGTGAAGCCATGGCAACCAATCCGTTCGACGACGCCGACGGCCGTTTCGTCGTCCTGGCCAACGACGAGGGCCAGCACTCGCTGTGGCCCGCCCGGATCCGGCGCCCGGAGGGCTGGCAGCTGGTCCGCGAGGAGGGCAGCAAGCAGGAGTGCGCCGAGTACATCGAGGCCAACTGGACGGATCTGCGGCCCCGTTCGGTGGTCGCCGCGATGGGCGGCTGACGACCGTCGCTCACACGCGGGGGCGGCGTCGGTACCGGGTTCCCCGAACCCGTACCGACGCCGCCCCCGTCCGTTTCGGACCCGTGCCGCTCAGTTCTCGCCGACGACGCACCACTCCAGTACGGCCATCGCCGCCGTCATCTTGTGGTGGGCCTGCCGCCAGGCGAGACTGCGCTCCCCGTCGAGGACCTCGTCGGTGACCTCCTGGCCGCGTACGGCGGGCAGGTCGTGCAGGAAGACGGTGTCCGGTCCGCTGTACCGCTCGAAGAACTCCCGGTCGACGGCGAAGCCCTCGAAGGACGTCAGCCAGTCGGGGTCGGCCTTCGGCACGCCCATGGTCTGCCAGCGGCTCGTGTAGACGGCGTCGACGGGTCCTTCGACCGCGGCCGGGTCGGTGATCCGGCTCACCAGGTGGTCGGTGCCGCCGAGTTCGTCGACCAGGTCCATGGTGGTCTTGGGCACCTCGTAGCCCGCGGGGCTCAGCAGGGTGATCCGCAGCCCGGGGGTGAGCGCGCCGGCCAGCGCGAGGGCCGCGCCGGAGCTGTTGCCCTCACCGACGACGAGCACATGGCGTCCGGCGAGGTCACCGAAGTGCTCGGCGAGCGTGGTCAGGTCGGCGATCGCCTGCGTCGGGTGCTCGTCCAGGCTGAGGGCGTTGACGACGGCGAGGTCAGGGCTGCCGCCGAGGCGGCGCATCTCCGCCACGTCGCCGTTGGTGCGGACGACGAGCGCGTCGAGGTACTGGCCGAGGACCCGGCTGGTGTCCTCGACCGTCTCGCCGGTGGTCAGCTGGAGTTCGTCGGGTCCGAAGGTGATGACGTCGGCGCCCAGCCGGGTGGCCCCGGCCCAGAACGAAGTCCGGGTCCGGGTGGACGACTTGCGGAAGTAGACACCGATCTGACGTCCGGTCAACGGCTTGTCGTCGACGCCGCCGGTGCCGAACTCGACCGCGCGGGCGACGATTCGGGCGAGCTGCTCGGGCTTCAGGTCGGCGAGCGAGATCAGATTGCGCATGGCGGACGGGCCTTTCTTCGAGGAAGGGGAAACGGTGGGAGAGCGGGGTGTGTTCAGGAGGAGACGAGGGCCGCCGCCGGGACGAGCTGGGCGGCGCGTTCGGCGGCGAGCTGCCGCACCAGGTTGAGCACCCCGAACCGCGGGGTGCCGTCCTCCTCGCCGGGCAGCCGCCGGACGAGACCGCGCAGCATCAGCGCATGCACGTCGCGCACCACGGCGGCGGGGGGCGTCGACAGGCCGGCGGCGGCCTGGTCGGCGCTCCATCCGTCGGGGAGCAGGCTCAGGTCTCCGAGCAGCGCCGCCGGACCGTCGTCCAGCCGGTGCACGGCCGCCGACAGGAGTGCGGCGAGGCCCTCGCCGCCCGTCTCGCCGGCGGTCACGTCGTCCACGACGTCGAGCGGGGCGGTCAGGGCGATCCGCAGCAGTTCGGCGGGCGAGCGCAACAGCAGCCAGGACGCGGCGGCTTCCATGGCCCGGGGGACGCCGTCGAGGGCCCGGCTGAGGTGCACGACCGTGCGCACCAGGGAGTCCCCGGGCATCAGGTCGGGGCGCATGTGACCGACGTACGACAGCATGAGTTCGACGGCGGGCTGCCCGGCGGTCAGGGACGCTCCGGGCTGCGGTGTGCCGGTGCCGTCCGACGGTTCCGGGTCGGGTACGGGAAGCGGGCCGAGCGGCAGCATTCGGTTGCCCGGGGTGCGGTGCGGCTCCCGGGTGGTGATCAGCACTTTGAGGTGCTCGCAGACGTGCAGCAGTTCGAGGAGCGGGGGTGTGATGTGGGGGGTGGTGTCGTGGCCGTCGAGGACCAGCAGGGTGGCCCGGCCGCGTATCACGGAGGCTAGTTCGTCCAGGCCCCGGCCGCCGAGAGCCAGGGAGCGGGCCCAGCCCGTCAGCGCGGACCGCGGGCTGCGGGTACCGGCAGGCCCGGACGCCGGCGGAGCGGCTTCGTCCATGTCCACCCAGACGACGGGGGTCCGGTCGCGGCCGTGGAGCAACAGGGCCGCTTCCTGAGCCAGTCGGGTCTTGCCCACACCGGCCAACCCCACCACGCTGAGCAGACGTTCGTTCTCGGTGGCCAACAGTCCGGTCAGGGAGCGCAGTTCCTCGGCGCGGCCGACCAGTCGGCGCAACGGCTTCGGCGGCGGCGCCAGTTCCGCGCCGTACGCCTCGCGCATCACCGTGCCGGCCTCCGCCCCCTCGACGGCCAGTTCAAGGGCGGCGCGGCGGGCATCGCTCAGCCGCATGGCCCCGGCGAGCAGCCGGAGCGTCTCCCGACGCGGGTGCCGCACCCGCCCCTGCTCCAGATCGCGGATGGCCCGCACGCTGACGGTCGACAGGCCGGCCAGCTGCTCCTGGGTGATGCCGGCCCACTGCCGTGCCGCCCGCAGCTGTTCGGCGAGCCCGTCCGGCGATGCCTGCTCGGTCATGACCAGTCTCCTTGCTGCATGGGGGCCTCAGTCGCGAGGGCCGTGAAGGAGTCGGCCTCGTGGGTCATACGGTGGCGGGGCCGCTTACCGATCCCGTACCGCCTCGTTCCCGGGGGTCACGGGAACGGGCTAGGATCCGCAATCACCCGGCGCCGTGGGCGTCGGCGGGAGACCTGGGGGGGTGCTCGCGGCACATGACCAATGCCGGGGAGCCATCGCTGAGATTCAACGTGCTGGGCCCTCTGGAGGGCTGGGCGGACGGTTCGCGGCTGAGGCTGGGGGGCCTCATCCAGGAACGTGTGCTCGGGACTCTGCTCCTGGAGCCCGGCCGGGTACTGCCGATCGGGCGGCTCGTGGAGTCGGCCTGGGCCGAGGACCCGCCCGCCACCGCCTCCCACCAGGTCCGCAAGGCGATCGCCGATCTCCGGCGGCGCATCCCCGCGGGCAGCGAGGTCATCGTGACCGACGGCCCCGGCTACCGGGTGGTCCTGGGCCCCGGGCAGCTGGACCTGACGGAGTTCGGCACCCTGGTGCAAGCGGCCCGGGACGCACCGGGCGAGGGCCGGACCGTCGACGCGGTGGAGGCACTGCGCCGGGCGCTCGGCCTGTGGCGGGGCCCGATCCTGTCCGGGGCGGGCGGCCCGGTCATCGAGGCGGCGGCCACCGCGCTGGAGGAGCGAAGACTCGCGGCCGCCGAGCAGCTCTTCGACCTGCGTCTCGGCCTCGGCGAGACCGGCGAACTGATCGTCGACCTGAGGGATCTGGTCCAGGCCCACCCCCTCCACGAGTCGCTGCGCGCCCAGTTGATGCTCGCCCTGTACCGCTCGGGCCGGCAGGCCGAGGCCCTTGAGGAGTACAGCCGGGTCCGCGAACTCCTCGTGGAGGAGCTGGGCGTCGACCCGGGCCCCCGCCTGACCAAGGTGTACGAGGGCATCCTGCGCGACAGCCCGGAACTGGCCGCCCCCGCTCCCCCGCCCGCCGCGGCCCCGGTCCCCGTCCTGGACACCACGGCCCCCGAGGCACCCTGCACCCTGCCGTACGACCTGGCGGACTTCACCGGTCGCGGCGACGAACTGCGGGAACTCCTCGACTCGGCGGGCCTGGACTGTGCGCGTCACTCCCGGATCGTGGCCCTGGACGGCATGGGCGGCAGCGGCAAGACCTCCCTCGCGGTGCACGCGGCGCACACCCTCGCGGGCGAGTTCCCCGACGGCCAGCTCTACATCGACCTGCGCGGATACACCCCCGGCGAGCAGCCGGTGACCGCCGGCGGGGCCCTCGACAGCCTCTTACGCGCCCTGGGTGTACCGGGCGCGCGCATCCCCGAGGACCTCGCGGGCCGTACGGCATTGTGGCGGGCGACCGTCACCGGGAAGCGGCTGCTGCTCCTCCTCGACAACGCCGCCGACGCGGACGACGTACGGCCGCTGCTGCCGACCTCGGGCGGCTGCCTGGTCCTCATCACCAGCCGGGCCCGGCTGATGGAACTCGACTCGGCCCAGTGGATCTCCATCGACGTGATGTCGCCGGCCGAGTGCGCGGCCCTGATGGCGGAGACGCTCGGCGAACGGCGGTACGCGGCGGAGCCGGAGGCGGCGGCCGAACTGGCCCGGCTGTGCGGCCGCCTTCCCCTGGCCCTGCGAATCGCCACCGCCCGGCTGCGCAACCGGCCCCGCTGGACTCTGCGTTACCTGGCCGACCGGCTGCGCGACGAGACGCGCCGCCTGGACGAGCTGAGTTCGGGCCAGCGCAGTGTCGCCGCCACCCTGCGCCTGTCGTACCAGGCCCTGGCGCAGGACTGCCGGACCGCCTTCCGCAGCCTGGCGCTGCATCCCGGCGGCGACCTGGACGTGTACGCGGCGGCCGCCCTCCTGGAGACCGACCCGGCCGACGCCGAGGACATCCTCGAACTCCTCCTGGACGTCCACCTGTTGCAGCAGCCGGAGATCGGCCTGTACACCTTCCACGACCTGGTGCGCAGCTTCGCGCAGAGCCTCAGGTCGACGGCGACGGAGGACGACGACTCCGCGTCGACGCGCCGACTGCTCGACTACTACCTGGCGGCGACGGAGTCGGCGTGCCAGGTGATGTTCCCGGGCAGGCGCCGCATTCCCACCGAGGTGGCGGAGGTGGAGAAGGAGGGCGCCTGGGCCACCCGACTGCCGCTGCTGGCGGACAGCGAGCAGGCCGAGCAGTGGTTCGCGCGGGAGCAGGGGTCCCTGCTGGGGGCGGTCTGCCTGGCCGACCGGCTCGGACACGACCGGCACATCGTGTTCCTGAGCCGCAACCTGGCCTTCCAGCTCAGTGCGCGCGGCCAGTTGGAGGAGTTCCGCTCGATGGGTCTCCTGGCGGTGGCCGCCGCGCGCCGGCTCGGTGAACTGCCGCTGCTCGGCGTCAGCCTGTCCAATCTGGGCGTCGCCTGCTGGAAGCTGGGCCGCTTCGCCGAGGGCATCGAGGTGGCCACGGAGGGCCGGGACGTCGCCGAACGACTGGGCGACGTGCAGACCTTGGCCCACAGTGAGGGCGCCCTCGGCCAGCTCAACAGCCTGCTCGGCCGGTTCCCGCAGGCGCTGTCCCATCTGGAGAAGTCGATCGCGCACCAGCGGGAACTGGGCGCCAGCCGTGCCGAGGCGGAGAGCCTCACCCTGCTCAGCACCCTGTACGAACAGTGGGGGCGGCACGAGGAGGCCGCCTCGGCGGCCCGTCGGGCGATCGCCCTCTGCGACGAACTCGGGCAGCACGAGAACAAGTTGGTCGCCTTCACGGACCTGGCGTTCGCCCACGCCTGCCTCGGCGACGACGAGGCCGCCGACACGTGTCTCGCGCGGGCCCGCGCCCTGTGCACCGAGAACAGCGACCCAGGGCAGGTGGCCCTGGCCCTGGCCCTGCTCGCGGAGGTCGCCCAGCGTCTCGGCAGGGACGAGCAGGCCGTCCGGTACGCCGACCGCGCGATGGAAACGATCGGGCCAAACGTTTCTCCACTGCGCCGGGCGAAGGTCGAGAACACCGTCGGCCGCTACCTCTACAAGCGCAAGGACTACGCGGCGGCGCTCGGCCTCCACGAGAGCGCCCACGAGGTGGCGCACTCTCTCGACTTCCGGATCGAGATGGCCTACGCCCTGTCCGGCATGGCCCGCGCCCAGGCGGCCCTCGGCCGCTCGGAGGAGGCGACCCGCAACGAGCGCTCGGCGGAGGACCTGTTCGGCGAGATGGGCGTACCGGCGGAACGCCGGCGCGGCTGAGGGGGGATCGGCCGGGGGGGATCGGCCGGGATCAGACAGGCTCAGGCGGCGAAGAGGCTCTGCCCGGCGCCGGCGACCGGGTTCTTGCCGATCACGGTGGGGCCCTGGTCGTCGGTGGCGGCGGCCTGCACGACCCGCCCGTTCCCGATCACCGTCGGACCCTGGTCGTCGGTCGCGACGGCCTGGACCACGACGTTCTTCCCGATCACCGTCGGACCCTGGTCGTCAGTGGCGGCGGCCTGGACCACGACGTTCTTCCCGATCACCGTCGGACCCTGGTCGTCAGTGGCGGCGGCCTGCACGACCCGCCCGTTCCCGATCACCGTCGGACCCTGGTCGTCGGCCTGGACCTGCACGCCGACCGACCCGCTCTGCGAGTGACCCGACTCGACCGTGACCCCGAGCCCGAAGGCGAGGGCGGCGACGACGATCCCGGCGAGTCCAGTCGACTTGCGTCCCATGGCCTATCCCCTTTACGTGGTTTCTCCGGTTCTGCTTCCCGACACCACGTACTCTCCGGCGACCCGTTCCCGGACCGTTCCCGAGCCGATACCGCCCACCGGGACGGCACGGGAACGCACCCGGGAACGCCAGGTCAGCCCGGGTGTGCAACCGTCTTCCCGCTCGCGCGCTCACCCCGCCCCGGGCCGCCGCTCGCGGGCGAACACGGTCGCGCCGCCGCCGAGCCGGCAACTGACCACTCGTGGACCCCGCGCGGTGAGGACCACGGTGGTGCTCACGCGCCCGGAGCCGATGTCCGCAAGGTCGAGCAGCGCCCGCACCGTGGCGCGCAGCGCGGCGACCTCTTCCTCGTCGGGCCCGGCGCGGTCGGGCGGAGACTGGGCGGGACCGCGCAGCGCCCTGATGTCCACCACGGCGTGCATGCTGTTGTCGCTCACGGTCTCGACGGTGAACTCGGGCCCGTCCCAGGACTCCTCTCCGTCCGTACGAGGATCGGGCAGGCCCGCGCGTTCACCCTCGGCCGACCGCTCGACGGCGGACAGCTCCTGAAGGATGTGGCGCAGCCCCTCGGCCACGTCGATCCGGTCCGGGGGATGCTTCATCGGATGACTCCTCCTGCAGAGAACTACTCCGCCAGAGTCGAGCGCCCCGATACCGTTTCTCTCCCGCTCCGGTCCCGCCGTGGGGACCGGATCCGCGAGCGGATCAGCCGTTGACCGGCAGCACGTCGGGGGAGAGAGCCCCCGCGTGGGCCGAGGCCGAGGTCATCCGGCGCCGGTGATGGCGTCGGCAGAGCACCTCGTAACCGATCTCCTCGGCCGGCCGGTTCACATCGCCGACGACGACCTGCTCGCCCTCGACGACCATCTCGCCGCCCACCGTGCGGGCGTTGTGCGTGGCGCGGGCTCCGCACCAGCACAGCGCCTCGACCTGGAGCTGCTCGATGCGGTCCGCCAGCTCGATCAGCCGCTGCGAGCCGGGGAAGAGCCTGGTCCGGAAGTCGGTGGTGATGCCGAAGGCGAAGACATCGAGGCCGAGGTCGTCGACGACCCGGGCGAGCTGGTCGATCTGCTCCGGGGCGAGGAACTGCGCCTCGTCCACGATCACGTAGTCGGCTTTGCCGCCCTGGGAGAGCTGGGCGACGAGGTACGCGTACAGATCCATGCCCTGCGGAGCCTCGACGGCCTCCGTCACCAGGCCGAGCCGGGAGGAGAGCTTACCCTCGCCCGCCCGGTCGTCACGGGTGAAGATCACGCCCTGCAGCCCCCGCGCGTCGCGGTTGTGGGCGATCTGGAGCGCCAGGGTGCTCTTCCCGCAATCCATGGTTCCGGAGAAGAAGACCAGCTCGGGCATGACGGGACGGGGACCTTTCAGGTCGTGGAGGGGGGGAAGGACTTCCGGGGCGGGAACGGTTCAGGAGCGGACTTCGAGCAGCGGGACGAGCTGCTCCGCGGGGGCCATGGACCCGTGCATGCCGACCATCGCGGACTCGTGGGGCTCGTTGACGGAGGCGGTGATCGCCACGTCGTCGTGAGCCGCGGCGACGACGTCGCCGATCCGGCCGTACACGCGCTCGTCGACCTCGTCGCCGAACCAGCCGAGCGAGATGGCCTCGTCGCGGCTCGCCACCCAGAACTGCTCGCCGATCACCTCTCGCCAGCAGGTGAGGACGTCCGCCTCGGCGCCGGGCACGGCGTAGACGTGCCGGGCACGCCCCTCGCCGCCGAGGAGGGCGACGCCCGCGCGCAGCTCCCAGTCCTCGTCGAAGTCGATGCGGTGCTGCTCGTCGAAGGGGATGTCGACCATGCCGTGGTCGGCGGTGACGTACAGCGCCGAGCGGGGCGGCAGCTGCTCGGCGAGCCGCTGTACCAGCCGGTCGACGAACATCAGCTGGCCGCGCCAGGCGTCGGAGTCGATGCCGAAGCGGTGTCCGGCTCCGTCGAGTTCGCTGTAGTACGTGTAGACCAGCGAGCGGTCACCGGCGGCGAGCTGCTCGGCGGCGAAGTCCATGCGCTCCTCGCCGGAGAGCCGCCCGTGAAACTTTCCGCCGCTGAGCGCGACCTTGGTGAGCGGGGTCTGCTCGAAGATCGGGGAGGACACCTGGGCGGTGTGGATCCCGGCCTCGTGGGCGAGCTGGAAGACGGTGGGATACGGCTGCCAGACCCGCGGCGAGGTCCACGGCTTCCAGCGCAGCTGGTTCATCAGCTCGCCGGTGTCGGGGTTGCGCACGGTGTAGCCGGGCAGCCCGTGCGTGCCGGGGTAGCGGCCGGTGCCGACGGAGGCCAGCGAGGTCGCCGTCGTGGCGGGGAATCCGGCGGTGATCGGCCGGCCCGTGCCACCGCGCGAGGAGCCGAGGAGCGAGGTCAGGTAGGGGGCCTCGTCCGGGTGGTTCCTGATCTGCTCCCAGCCGAGCCCGTCGATCAGGAACAGGCAGTTCCGGTCGGCCGGGGCCAGCTCGGCGATCCGCGGCGCGAATCCGGGCACGTCCTGACCGGCGACCAGCGTCGGCAGCACGTCGCCGAGGGAGCCGTAGGTGTACTCGGGGACCGGCGCGGCCTCCGGGGCGAGCGGGACCGGGTCGTCGGGCCAGCCGTGGGTCACGGCGGTCGGCTGCACCATCAGCGGGTGGGGGCGGCGGTGGCCGCGATGGCTTCGGAGAGGGCCTGGGCGAAGACGAGGGTCTGCCGGACGGTGTCCGGGCCGTCCCCGGCCTCGCTCACCCGGAGGCTGAGGTCGTCCGCGGTGGCGTTGCCGGTGTAGCCGTGGTCGGCGTCGCAGTTGGCGTCGCCGCAGGCGGCGGGCTCCAGGTCGATCCGGGAGACGGCACCCCAGCCGATGGTGAGGACCACCTCACGGGGCAGCGTGCCCGGCGTGTACGACTCCGGATTGGCGACCACACGGCTCACCACGACGGACGAGATCCGGTCGAGCTTCACGGACTCGGTGGACGTCGTGGCGTACGGCGTCGGGGAGCTGGTGTCGGCGGCCTGCTCGTCGGTGTGGCTGACGATGAAGCGGTGCGGCGTCAGGACGAGGACGGTGACGTGGCGCCGGACCTCGTTGGCGTCGAAGGTGGTCTCCTGGTGCACCACGTACGACGCGACGGCCTCGCCGCCGACGGCGGCCTCCACCGCCTCGGCCACGAGGGCCGGGTAGTAGCCGCTGCGCTCGATCGCCGCGCGCAGCCCCTGGGTCGTCGTACCGGTCTTCGCCATGGACTCCATCCTAATCCGTATGTAGGGACGGCTTGGCCGATTGTGAAGGGGGCCGGGCCGTTCGAGAGCGCCGGGGCTGTGACATCTGACTCCATCCGGGCCGGTGAGGCCTTCCCGTAGATCGGTGGCCGGTCCTGGTGCTCGTTGTGGTGGCGGCTGCGTGGGCGCCGGACGGACGCCTACACCCGTCCAGGTCATGGATGCCTCCCCTCAGAGCGGCGACGTCCGACGTCCTCGCGGCCGCCACGACAACGCTCGTTGCGGACTCGCCGTGGGCGCCTGGGGGTCGGCGGCCCGTGGCGCCTTGAGGAATCAACACCGAGCACCTTGATCACTCGTTGGTGTTGGTGGTGCGAGCCCGCCACACGGTGACCTCTCGACATGCCCGAGCCGTCCGAGCTCCCGCATAGACCGAGGCCCGTGGGGTGAGCTGGTGCCACGAACAGCTACTGAGGTGGCGGACCGGGCCCTCGCGCCGAGTCCTGGGATTAGGTCGCTGCGTGGTTCCGCACGAGCTCGTGACCGGCACAAACACACAGCAGTTTGGGGAGGGACCTTGATCTACTGCGGCATCGACTGGGCGGAGAAGACACACGACGTCGCCCTCGTCGACGACACCGGCCAGCTCCTGGCCAAGCGCCACATCACCGACGACGCCACTGGCTACAAGATCCTGCTCGACCTGCTCGCCGAGTACGGCGACACCGCCGAAAACCCGATCCCGGTCGCCATCGAAACCTCCCGCGGCCTGCTCGTCGCCGTGCTGCGGACCGGCAGCCGGCAGGTCTTCGCGATCAACCCGATGGCCGCCGCCCGCTACCGCGACCGCCACTCCGTCTCTCGCAAGAAGTCCGACCCCGGCGACGCATTGGTCCTGGCCAACATCCTCCGCACCGACATGCACGCCCACCGGCCCCTGCCCGACGACTCCGACCTCGCCCGAGCCGTCGCCGTCCTCGCCCGCGCCCAGCAGGACGCCACCTGGAACCGCCAGCAGATCTCCAACCAGCTCCGCTCCCTGCTGCGCGAGTACTACCCCTCCGCCCTGGCCGCCTTCGAGCCCTGGCGCAACGGCCTGTGCCGGCGCGAAGCCCACGAGATCCTCAAGGCCGCCCCCACCCCGACCCGTGCCGCTCGACTGACCCGCGCCCAGCTCCAGGCCGCGCTCAAACGGGCTGGCCGCCAGCGCGGGATCGAGGCCGAGGCCGAACGGCTCCGCGAGGTCTTCCGGGCCGACTGGGCCCACCAAGCCGCTCTCGTTGAAGACGCGCTCGGCAACCAGATGCTTGCCCTCCTCATCCAGCTGGAGGCCGCCTGCACTGCCGCCGATCAGCTCGCCGAGGCAGTCGAGGAAGCGTTCCCTCAGCACCCGGACGCTGAGATCATCCTCAGCTTCCCCGGCCTCGGCACCCAGCTCGGCGCCCGGGTGCTCGCCGAGATCGGAGACGACCGCACCCGGTTCGCCGACGCCCGCGGCCTGAAGGCATACGCCGGCTCCTCACCGATCACCCGGGCCTCCGGCAAGAAGTCGTCCATCACCAGACGGTGGGTGAAGAACGACCGGCTCAACGCCGTCGGCTACCTCTGGGCCTTCTCCTCGATCACCGCCTCACCCGGCGCGAAGATCCACTACCGGCGCCGTCGCGACCACGGAGACTGGCATGCCTCAGCCCAGCGCAACCTCTTCAACCGCATGATCGGACAGCTCTACCACTGCCTCCAACACGACCGCCACTTCGATGAGGCCGTTGCCTTCCCACCTCCGCCTGCCCTGGTGGCGGCTGCTTAGGAGCTGCCTGGGCGATCTTAGGTGGGGATCTGGAAGTCGTGGCCGACCTTGTTCCACATCAGCCCGCTCCGCCAGTTGGGCTTGTCGGCAGCCCAGCCGAGCAGCGTGTCGCGAACCATGTCCTGGGAGACCGTGCGCGTCTGGTAGTGCTCCGACTCGCTGCCGGCGCGATACTCCAGTTCGTACGTGTTGTCGTCGCGCAGCAGGACCTGGATGAACCAGTCTCCTTCAAGCTCGTCGTCCAGCCGTTGCAGGACCATGTGCTCGTTCCCGCTGCGCCGCAGCTCGGCGAGCATGGCGCCTATCGCGAGCTCGGTGGGTCGCTTCACCATGTTCCCGCTGGAGTTCATCGCGACGAGCCTGACCGGATCTTCCCCGCGTCGACGCTGCACGTCCCTGAGCCAGATCCCTTCCTGAGCTGTCAGGAGCCCGGGAGGTGCGGGCGGCACGTCGGGGTTGTAGACAGCGATGGAGTCATCCGGATCCGACCACGACCCCACATTCCACAGCCGATACACGTGCTCGCCGCCCGCAGGCAGCGGCACCTTGAAAACCTCCGGCGCGGGAGGCCCAGGAATGCATCGCCCGACGTCATCCCCATACGGACCCCCGTGGAAGACGGCGTGCATCCAACCGTTCGGCGGGCTCCCGCTCGTGTCGAAGACGTCCTCCATAGCGCCACCCCCTTCGCGAGGATCGTAGACCTGGCAGCCTGACCATGATCGGGCGTCACCCGCCCACGGTCCGCCAGACACCATCCACCCCCGCTCGCTCTCGAACAGATCGACACGCTACACACGGACTCAGCGCGGCGAACTTGACTTCCTAACCGCCTGAGGTGTCTACGGGGCCGTGGGCCCCCCTCGGGCCCTTCAGTAACTCGGCAGGCTGCGCGGCCCGAGGTCGGTACGGGGCGCCGGCGGGGCCAGTCGGACGGTGGCACCGAGGACGGAGAGTCCGCGCGGTGCCACGACCACCGGCTCGAGGGAGACGGCCACCACTTCGGGGTGGTCGTCGACGAGCCGGGACACCCGGAGCAGGACCTCCTCCAGGGCGGGGGTGTCGACGGGGGCGGAGCCGCGCCAGCCGAAGAGCAGCGGGGCGGTGCGGAGGGAACGGACCAGTTCGGCGACGTCCCGGTCGGTGGCCGGGACGAGGCGGTGGGCCGTGTCGCCGAGCAGCTCGGACGCGGCGCCCGCGAGTCCGAAGGAGAGGACGGCGCCGACGGCCGGGTCGATGGCGGAGCGGACGACGGTGTCGACGCCCCGGGGAACCATCGCCTGGACCACCGGCTGGAGCTCCTCGGGCTTGCCGAGGACCTCGGTCAGCTCGGCGTAGGCCGTGCGCAGCTGCTCCTCGGACGCCAGGTCGAGCCGTACGCCGCCGAGGTCGGGGCGGTGCCGGAGGTGGGGCGCGGTCGTCTTGAGGGCGACCGGGTAGCCGAGGCGGGCGGCGGCCGCGACGGCGGCGTCGGGGGTGGGCGCGGGCAGGGTCGGCAGCACGGTGATGCCGTACCGCGCGAGCAGCTCCCCGGCCTGCGCGGTGTCGAGGGTCACACCCCTGGGGTCGGCTTCGCCGCCGCCGAGGACCCGCTCGATGAGGGCGGCGGCCCCGGCCTCGTCGATGTCCTCGTACTCGGGCACCCGCCCGGGTTCGGCGGCCTGCCGACGCCACTGCCCGTATCGCACGGCCTCGGCGAGCGCTCGCACGGCCCGCTCGGCGGCGGGGTAGGCGGGGATGGTGGCGGGCTGGGCGTCGACGGGGGCGGGGGCAGGGGCGGCCTGACCGGTTCCGGGAGTGGCCTGGCCGGGGGCGGACGCGACCGGTCCTGTTCCGGGCGGGGTCACGCCTGCTCCGGGCGCGGCCGGGTTCGGGCCGCCCGCGGCCGGGGCGGAGCCGGGTCCGCTCGGGCGCCCGACGCCCGGGGGCGCCAGGTCCGGGCCGGGCCCGGTGGGCGTTCCGGTCTGCCGGGGGCCCGAGGTGGCGGCGCCCCGACCCGGCGCCGCCGGTCGTGTGCTCGTGGCGACCGCGAGGGCCTCCGCGAGGCCGCCCATCTCGACGTGGACGACGACGACCGGCTTGGTCGGGGTCGGGGCGGCGGCGACGGCCTCGCGGAGGGAGGCCGCGAGCACCTCGCCGTCGCCGAACTCGGTGGCACCGTTCTCCCCGACCCAGGGGATCGCGTTCACGACGACCGCGTCGGAGGTCTCGTCCGCGAGCGCCGCCGCGAGGGCGTCCCGGAAGTCCGCGGGCTCCGCCGCGGTCGTGAGGTCGAGGGGCCGGAGCGGGCGGAGCCCCTCCGTCAGGCAGGCGTCGTACGTGAGGAGGCCGAGGGACTCGGAGTTGCCGAGGATCGCGACCCGGGGCCCCGCGGGCAGCGGCTGGGCGGCGAGCAGCAGTCCGGCGTCGACGAGTTCGGTGACGGTGTCGACGCGGATGACACCGGCCTGGCGGAGCAGCGCGGAAACCGTGGCGTGCGGGATGCGGGTGACGGGCACCCGGTGGCCGGGCGGGGCGCTGCCGCTGTGCCGGGCGCCCTTGACGACGACGACCGGCTTGACGGCGGCGGTGCGGCGGGCGAGCCGGGTGAACTTCCGGGGGTTGCCGATCGACTCCAGGTAGAGGAGGACGACGTCGGTTCCGGGGTCGTCGTACCAGTGCTGGAGGAAGTCGTTGCCGGAGACGTCGGCGCGGTTGCCGGCGGAGATGAAGGAGGAGAGCCCGGCGCCCCGCCGGTGCAGTCCGGCGAGGAGGGCGATGCCGATCGCGCCGGACTGGGTGAAGAGCCCGATCCGTCCGGCGGCCGGCATCTGCGGGGCGAGGGAGGCGTTGAGCCGGACGTCGGCGGCGGTGTTGATGATGCCGAAGGCGTTGGGTCCGATGATCCGCATGCCGTACGAGCGGGCCTGCCGTACGAGCTGACGCTGCCGCTCGCGGCCGGCGGCCCCGCTCTCGGCGTATCCGGCGGAGAGGACGACGAGGCCCTGGACACCGTGTTCGCCGCAGTCGGCGACGACCTCCGGCACCCGTTCGGCGGGGACGGCGACGATCGCGAGGTCGACGGGCCCGCCGATGGCGGCGACCGAGGGGTGCGCGGGTACGCCGTCGAGCTCGACGACCCCGTCGCCGTGGTCCGCGAGCGCCGCGTTGACCGCGTACACGCGCCCGCTGTACCCGGCCCCGAGGAGGTTGCGCAGGACGGTCCGGCCGACGCCGCCCGGTGCCCGTCCGGCGCCGATGACGGCGACGGACCGGGGGGTGAGGAGGCGCTGTACGGAGCGGGCCTCGGCCCGCTGCTCCCGCGCGCGCTGGACGGCGAGGGAGCGGTCGGTGGGTTCGAGGTCGAGGTGGAGCCGTACGGACCCGTCCTCGAAGCTGCGCTTCTGCGTGTAGCCCGCGTCGGTGAAGACCTTGATCATCTTGGTGTTGGCGGGGAGGACCTCGGCGGCGAACCGCCGGATGTCCCGCTCGCGCGCGACCGCCGCGATGTGTTCGAGCAGGGCGGAGGCGACTCCGCGCCCCTGGTGGGCGTCCTGGACGAGGAAGGCGACCTCGGCCTCGTCGGCCGGGGCCGAGGCGGGCAGTCCACGGTCGTTGATGCGGTCGTAGCGCACGGTGGCGATGAACTCGCCGCCCACGGTCGCCGCGAGTCCGACCCGGTCCACGAAGTCGTGGTGGGTGAAGCGGTGGACGTCCTTGGCGGAGAGCCGCGGGTAGGGGGCGAAGAAGCGGTAGTACTTCGACTCGTCCGAGACCTGCTCGTAGAAGCTGACGAGGCGCTCGGCGTCGTCGGCCGTGATGGGCCGGATGCGCGCGGTGCCGCCGTCCCGGAGCACCACGTCGGCTTCCCAGTGGTCGGGGTAGTCGTGGTCCGGCGCCCGCTCCGATGACTCCGGACGCGCCGATGGTGCCGGTTGGTCCGCCGCTTCCGACTGCTCCGACGCGCTCTGCATGGGGTCAGCCTACGACCGCGACACGGCGGTGGCATCGCTCGCGCTGCGGGGGTGCGCCGTGCAAGGTGGGGAGGACGCCGGGCGCGGCGAGGGAGGGCCGAACGGCGGTCCGATCCGGGCCGAAGGTCGGCGCGAGCACGCAGCATCCCGTGAGAGACTGGTCTAGACAACCCGCTTGAGACTTGAAGGGCAACACCATGGCTGAGCGCCGCGTCAACGTCGGCTGGGCCGAGGGCCTGCACGCCCGCCCCGCGTCCATCTTCGTCCGTGCCGCCACGGCTTCCGGCGTTCCGGTGACGATCGCCAAGTCCGACGGCACCCCGGTGAACGCCGCCTCCATGCTCGCGGTGCTCGGCCTGGGCGCGCAGGGCGGCGAGGAGATCGTCCTCGCTTCGGAGGCCGACGGCGCCGAGGCCGCTCTGGACCGCCTGGCGAAGCTGGTCGCCGAGGGTCTCGACGAGCTTCCCGAGACCGTCTGATCCGGGTCTCCCCCCCCCGCACGACCAAAGGCCGTGACTGCCGGAATTCCGGCGGTCACGGCCTTTCGCTTTTCCACCGACCCTCTTTTTGGGCAGCACGGAACGACGCCGCCGAATTCCTATTCTTTGTATACGGTGCGCACGTTAATTCCGGGCACTCGCCGTGTTGACTGCATGTTGCGAAACCCTCACACGGCCGCGGTCCGGCCTTTTGAGGCGGTGCAGCGATTGCGAGCGCTCCGCGTGCAACGCGGTCAGCGCCCGTGCCCGCTCGGCGTCACCGCGCGCCACGGCGTCCACGATCGCGCCGTGCTCGGCCCACGCGTCCACCGGCCGTTCGGGCTGCTCGACGGCGTACATCCAGGCGATCTTGTGCCGCAGCTGGGTCAGCAGCGCCGTCAGGGCCGGGCTGCCGGAGGCCTGCGCGAGCGTCTCGTGGAACCAGCCGCCGAGTGAGCGCAGATCCTCGCCCTGGCCGCGCCTGGCCCGCTCCTGCCCCAGCCTGACCAGGCCCCGCAGCACCTTGAGGTGCGCCTCCGTGCGCCGCTGGGCCGCGCGTGCGGCCCCCAGGGGTTCGAGCAGCGCCCGCATGTCGAGCAGATCGGCCGCCTCCTGCTCGGTGGGCTCCGCGACATGCGCGCCGGCGTGACGGCGGGTGACGACGAAGCCCTCGGACTCCAGGGTGCGCAGCGCCTCACGGACCGGGACGCGGGAGACCCCGTACCGCCGGGCGAGCTGTTCCTCGGTCAGCCGGCTGCCGCGCTCGAAGACGCCGGAGACGATGTCGTCCCGGATCGCCGTGCATACCGAGTGCGCGGGAATGCGCATGTCCGACCTCCGCCTTGGTCTGCGCGAGTCAATTCGAGCGGCGCCTGTTCTGCGCCCGATCTGCGACTCTATTGCAGTGCGCCGGAATTTCCGATGCCCCAGCGGAATATGAATGTCTTGCGACCGACGAAAAGCCCCGGCTCAGTACGAGCCGGGGCTTTTGCGATGCGCTGCGGTACGGCGCGACGCGGGTGCGCGACGGACGTCCGGGTCAGACGTTGACGCCGCGGGCGCGCAGGTACGAGATCGGGTTGACGTCGGAGCCGTACTCGGAGGTCGTACGCGCCTCGAAGTGAAGGTGCGGGCCGGTCGAGTTGCCGGACGAGCCCGAGATGCCGATCCGCTGGCCCGGCTCGACGCTCTGGCCGACGTAGACGCCGATGGAGGAGAGGTGACCGTACTGGGTGTACGTGCCGTCGTTCATCCGGATGACGATGTTGTTGCCGTACGCGCCGCCCCAGCCGGCCTCGACGACGGTGCCGGAGCCGACGGAGACGACGCTGCTGCCGTAGGAGGCGTGGAAGTCGATGCCGGAGTGGCTGCCGGAGGACCAGAGCGAGCCGCTGGTCTGGTAGCCGGTGGACACGTACGTGCCCTCGACGGGGAGCTGGAAGGAGTTCAGGCGGCGGCGCTCGGCCTCACGGGCGGCGCGCTGCTCGGCCTCGCGGATCTCCTTGGCGCGGGCCTCGGCCTTGCGCTTCGCCTCGGCCTTGGCCTTCGCCTTGGCGGCGACCTCGAAGGCCTCCTGCTCCTGGGCGGCGGCCTGGGCGTCGATCCGCTCCGCGAGGGAGTCCTCGGTGATCACCTTGATGAGGCCGGTGTCCTCGACGGAGCGGTTGTCCGTGTCGGCGGCGAGCGCCGGGGAGGCGAGGGTTCCGATGACTCCGGCGCCGGCGAGCGTCGCTGCGCCGGCGATGCCCACGCTGCGGCGCGCCATCCGGCTCGGACCACGATGCTTCCCGGTGGCACGGGTGAACGCCATGTAGGGGCTGATCCTTTCCTTCCTTCTCGCCTACCGGGTTAGCTGACGGGTTCGGAGCAGGAAGGTCTCCTACGAGCCCCTCCGTACGAGACGAAGGCGCCCGATTCACCCCAGGGACTACGTGTGGGTCCCCGGCTCCCCAGGCTCGCGCCTGACGGGGACTCGGCGATGACTGTCCGATGCCGCGGCTGCGGCACGTGCAACTGACGAACAGCCGCCCCGACGCTATGCGGATCGTCTTTCAATCACCAACCAGACACACCTTTTGTAAGACATGCCACAGGTCATACAAACACCCTTGCCCTCAATACGGACAAAGGGGAGGACCCCGACGAACTATGCCGTCGGGGCCCTCTCTTGTCGTGCCAGGAGCCGTCAGAGGCCTGAATCAGCCCGTCACGACGGTCACTTCACCGATGCCGAGCGCGCGCACCGGATCCGCGATCTGCGTCGCGTCACCCACGAGCACGGTGACGAGCCGGTCCACGGGGAAGGCGCTGACCACGGCCGCGGTCGCCTCGACCGTGCCGGTCTCCGCCAGGCGCGCGTACAACTGGGCCTGGTAGTCGTCCGGGAGGTGCTGCTCTAGCTGGTCGGCGAGCGTCCCGGCGACGGATGCGGCCGTCTCGTACTTGAGCGGCGCGACCCCCACCAGGTTCTGCACGGCCGTCTCGCGCTCGGCGTCCGTGAGGCCTTCGGCTGCCAGCGTCCGCAGCACCTTCCACAGATCGTCAAGAGCCGGGCCGGTGTTGGGCGTGTCGATCGAACCGCTGATGGCGAGCATCGCGGCGCCGTTCCCCTTGCCGTCGGAGCGGAGCACCTGCCCGAAGGCCCGCACGCCGTACGTGTAGCCCTTCTCCTCGCGCAGGACCCGGTCGAGCCGCGAGGTGAGGGTGCCACCGAGGCAGTACGTGCCCAGGACCTGGGCCGCCCAGACGCTGTCGTGCCGGTCGGCGCCGATCCGGCCGATCAGCAACTGGGTCTGGACGGCGCCGGGACGGTCCACGATGACGACCCGTCCGGTGTCGTCCGCGGTGATCGGCGGCATCGGGAGCGGCTCGGCCGGCTCGCCGGTCCAGGCGCCCAGGGTCTCGGCGAGGACCTTGTCCAGGTCGACCCCGGTGAGGTCGCCGACGACCACGGCGGTGGCCGTGGCGGGCCGGACGTACGCCTCGTAGAAGGCGCGGACCGCGGCGGCGTCGATCGCCGCGACGGTCTCCTCGGTGCCCTGACGCGGCCGGGACATCCGGGCCTCGGCCGGGAACAGCTCCTTGGAGAGCTGCTTGGCCGCGCGGCGGGCCGGGTTGGCCGTCTCGTGCGGGATCTCGTCGAGGCGGTTGCGCACCAGGCGCTCGACCTCGGTCTCGAGGAACGCCGGTGCGATCAGGGCCTCGGAGACCAGACCGAGCGCCTTGGGCAGCCGGGAGACGGGAACCTCCAGGGAGACCCGTACGCCCGGGTGGTCGGCGTGCGCGTCCAGCGTGGCGCCGCAGCGCTCCAGCTCGGCCGCGAACTCCTCGGCCGTGTGCTTGTCCGTGCCCTCGGAGAGCGCGCGGGCCATGATGGTGGCGACACCGTCGAGACCCGCGGGCTCGGCGTCCAGCGGGGCCGGCAGGAAGATCTCCACGGCCACGACCTGCTGGCCGGGGCGGTGACTGGTCAGCACCGTCAGACCGTTGTCCAAGGCGCCGCGGTCCGGGGCCGGGAAGGCCCAGGGCCTGGCGACGCCGGGCGCCGGCTGCGGGTGGAAGTCCATGCTCGTCAAAGACGCGGCGGCGTCGGTCACTGGTCCGCTCCCTCTTCCTCGTCATCGCCGTCGGCGTCGTCGCCCTGCTCGGTCGCCAGGGGCTCGTAGACCAGCACCGCGCGGTTGTCGGGGCGCAGCTTGGCCGCGGCGGCCGCCCGCACCTCCTCCGCGGTGATGTCCAGGACCCGGTCGACGGCGCTGAGGGCGAGCTGCGGGTCGCCGAACAGCACGGCGAACCGGCACAGTTCGTCGGCGCGGCCCGCCACGGTGCCGAGCCGGTCGAGCCACTCGCGCTCCAACTGGGCCTGCGCGCGCTCCATCTCCTCGGGCGTGGGGCCCTCGGCGGCGAACCGGGCGAGCTCCTCGTCGACGGCCGCCTCGATCTGCGGGACCTCGACGCCTCCGGAGGTCTTGACGTCCAGCCAGCCCAACGAGGGCGCGCCGGCGAGCCGCAGCAGGCCGAAGCCGGCGGCGACGGCCGTGCGGTCGCGGCGGACCAGGCGGTTGTGGAGCCGGGAGGACTCGCCACCGCCCAGGACCGTCAGGGCCAGGTCGGCGGCGTCGCACTCGCGCGTGCCGTCGTGCGGCAGCCGGTAGGCGGCCATCAGCGCGCGGGCCGGGACCTCCTCCTCGACGACCTCGCGCAGCTGCTCTCCGATGACGCCGGGGAGGTCGCCGGGGCGCGGTTCGGGCTTGCCGTCGTGGCCGGGGATGGAGCCGAAGTACTTCTCGACCCAGGCGAGGGTCTCCTCCGGGTCGATGTCGCCGACGACCGACAGCACCGCGTTGTTCGGGGCGTAGTACGTGCGGAAGAAGTTCCGCGCGTCCTCCAGGGTGGCCGCGTCCAGGTCGGCCATGGAGCCGATCGGCGTGTGGTGGTACGGGTGGCCCTCCGGGTAGGCGAGGGCGGTCAGCTTCTCGAAGGCCGTGCCGTAGGGCACGTTGTCGTAGCGCTGGCGGCGCTCGTTCTTGACGACGTCCCGCTGGTTCTCCATGGACTCGTCGTCCAGGGCGGCCAGCAGCGAGCCCATGCGGTCGGCCTCCAGCCAGAGCGCGAGCTCCAGCTGGTGCGTGGGCATGGTCTCGAAGTAGTTGGTGCGCTCGAAGCTCGTCGTGCCGTTGAGCGAGCCGCCGGCGCCCTGCACGAGCTCGAAGTGCCCGTTCCCGTGGACCTGCTTCGAGCCCTGGAACATCAGGTGCTCGAAGAGGTGGGCGAGGCCCGTGCGGCCCGGGACCTCGTGACGCGAGCCGACGTCGTACCAGAGGCAGACCGCGGCGACCGGGGTCAGGTGGTCCTCCGAGAGCACCACGCGCAGGCCGTTCGCCAACCGGTGCTCGGTCGCTGTCAGGCCGCCGGAGCCGGCCTCGGCCGTGGCCGTGTGACCCATGGGCATGTACGTCCCTTCGATCGCGATGTGAAAAAGTCCTGCCACTGTATGCAAGCGCGCCGACACCTGGCGAAGTTCCCGACCCCTTGAGATGTCCCTCTTCCGGGTCGCGGTCGGCGTTGTCGGTGGCACGGTCCACAATGGTCCGCGTCAGATCAACCTTGTTGGTGAAGGAGCCGCAGCCGCGATGGCCCGCCGCAGCACGAAGACACCGCCGCCGGACGACGCGTTCGAGGAGCGAATCCTCGACATCGACGTTGTCGACGAGATGCAGGGCTCCTTCCTCGAGTACGCCTACTCGGTGATCTACTCGCGCGCCCTGCCGGACGCCCGTGACGGCATGAAGCCGGTCCAGCGCCGCATCGTCTACCAGATGGGCGAGATGGGGCTCCGCCCCGACCGCGGCTTCGTCAAGTGCGCCCGTGTCGTCGGCGAGGTGATGGGCAAGCTGCACCCGCACGGCGACGCCTCCATCTACGACGCGATGGTCCGCATGGCGCAGCCGTTCTCCATGCGCCTGCCCCTGGTCGACGGCCACGGCAACTTCGGTTCCCTGGGCAACGACGACCCGCCGGCCGCCATGCGGTACACCGAGTCGAGGATGGCCCCGGCCGCCCTGCTCATGACCGAGTCCATCGACGAGGACACCGTCGACTTCGCGCCGAACTACGACGGCCAGGAGCGGGAGCCGGTGGCACTGCCCGCCGCCTACCCGAACCTGCTGGTCAACGGCGCGTCGGGCATCGCGGTCGGCATGGCGACCAACATGCCCCCGCACAACCTCGGCGAGGTCATCGCGGCCGCCCGCCATCTGATCCGCCACCCGGGAGCCGACCTCGAGACGCTGATGCGCTTCGTGCCGGGCCCCGACCTGCCGACCGGCGGCCGGATCGTCGGCCTGTCCGGCATCAAGGACGCGTACGAGTCGGGCCGCGGCTCGTTCAAGATCCGCGCCACGACGAGCGTGGAGACGGTGACGGCCCGCCGCAAGGGCATCGTGGTGACCGAGCTGCCGTTCACGGTCGGCCCCGAGAAGGTCATCTCCAAGATCAAGGACCTGGTCGGTTCCAAGAAGCTCCAGGGCATCGCGGACGTCAAGGACCTGACCGACCGCAACCACGGGCTGCGCCTGGTCATCGAGGTCAAGAACGGCTTCGTGCCCGAGGCCGTCCTGGAGCAGCTCTACAAGCTGACGCCGATGGAGGAGTCCTTCGGCATCAACAACGTCGCGCTGGTCGACGGCCAGCCGCTGACGCTCGGCCTCAAGGAGCTCCTGGAGGTCTACCTGGACCACCGCTTCGAGGTCGTCCGGCGCCGCTCCGAGTTCCGCCGGACCAAGAAGCGCGACCGTCTCCACCTGGTGGAGGGCCTGCTCGTCGCCCTGCTCGACATCGACGAGGTCATCCGGCTGATCCGGGAGAGCGAGAACTCGGCGCAGGCCAAGGAGCGCCTGATCGAGCGCTTCTCGCTGAGCGAGATCCAGACGCAGTACATCCTGGACACCCCGCTGCGCCGCCTCACCAAGTTCGACCGCATCGAGCTGGAGACCGAGAGCGACCGGCTCAACGGCGAGATCGACGAGCTGACCGGGATCCTGGACTCCGACGCGGAGCTGCGCAAGCTGGTCTCGGCGGAACTGGCCACGGTCGCCAAGAAGTTCGCCACGGACCGGCGGACGGTGCTGCTCGAATCGGCGGGCGCGCCCGTCGCCGCCGTCTCCCTGGAGGTCGCGGACGACCCGTGCCGCGTGCTGCTCTCCTCCACCGGGCTCCTCGCCCGTACGGCGACGGCGGAGCTTCCGGCGGTCGACCCGGAGGCGACCCGCGTCAAGCACGACGTGATCCTGTCGGCGGTCGCGGCCACCCAGCGCGGTGACGTCGGCGCGGTGACCTCGACCGGGCGGCTCCTGCGGATCGCGGTGATCGACCTGCCGCAGCTTCCGGACACCGCGAGCGCCCCGAACCTGGCGGGCGGCGCACCGCTGTCGGAGTTCCTGTCCCTGGAGGCGGACGAGACCGTGGTCTGCCTGACCACGCTCGACGAGGCCTCGCCCGGACTCGCCATCGGCACGCTCCAGGGCGTGGTGAAGCGCGTGGTCCCGGACTATCCGGCGAACAAGGACGAGCTGGAGGTCATCACCCTCAAGGAGGGCGACCGGATCGTCGGTGCGACCGAACTGCGGACGGGCGAGGAGGACCTGGTCTTCATCACCTCGGACGCCCAGCTGCTGCGCTACCCGGCCTCGCAGGTACGGCCCCAGGGCCGCCCGGCCGGTGGCATGGCAGGCGTGAAGCTGGCGGAGGGCGCCGACGTGATCTCGTTCACGGCAGTCGACCCGGCGGTGGACGCCGTGGTCTTCACCGTCGCGGGCTCCACGGGCACCCTGGACTCCTCGGCGGGTACGTCGGCGAAGCTGACGCCCTTCGACCAGTACCCGCGCAAGGGCCGGGCGACCGGCGGCGTCCGCTGCCAGCGCTTCCTGAAGGGCGAGGACGTCCTGATCCTGGCCTGGGCGGGCACCACCCCGGCCCGCGCCGCCCAGAAGACCGGCGCCCCGGTGGAACTCCCGGAGATCGATCCCCGCCGGGACGGCTCGGGCATCCCGCTCCCCCACCCGGTGGACGTGCTGGCGAGCCCGGCGAGCTAACCGGACCGGAGGCGTCCTACGGCGCCTCCGGCTCCTCCTCCGTCTGCTGGACGTACCGCAGGACGCCCCACATGCCGTGCTCGTCGGGGGCGTCCTGCGGGCCGTTCAGCTCACACTCCGCGAGCTCCTTGCGCAGGCCGGCCGCGTCGACGCCGGAGCCGATCAGGACGAGCTGGGTGAGCCGCTCCTCGCCCTCGGGCCACCGCTCGGGGTAGAAGCGCAGGAACCGGCCGACCGCGTGCACGGAGTAGCGGTTGTCCGGATCGGCGGCGCCGAAGTCGACGAAGCCCTTGATCCGGTAGAGGCCCTCGGGCCGCGCGTCGAGGAAGGCCATCAGCCGGCGCGGGTGGAGCGGGGTGGCAGCGGTCAGGGAGACCGTCTCGTACGACGTGTGGGTGTGGGCCCGCGGTCCGCCGTCCCCGTCCCCGTCCCCGTCCCCGTCCCCGTCCCCGTCCCCGTCCCCGTACAGGATGTCCTCGATGGACATCTGTCCCTCGATCTCCCCCTCGGGGACCACCCGGTCGAAGAGCAGTTCCGGGTCGATCCGCCCGTGGGTGGCGTCGACGACCACGGCCTTCCCGGCGAGACCGCCCACCGTCTCGCGGACGGCGGACAGCTCGGCCCCGGAGACCCGGTCGGCCTTGTTCACGACCACGAGGTCGGCGATCGGCAGGTGCCGGTCGGTCTCGGGGTGCCGCTCCCGCGTCGCGGAGAACTCCGCCGCGTCGACGACCTGGACGAGCCCGCCGTACACGATCCGCTCGTTCTCGCTGGCGAGAACCATCCGAACCAGTTCCTGCGGCTCGGCGAGGCCGCTCGCCTCGATCACGATCACGTCGAGCCGCGACTCGGGCCGGGTGAGCACCTCCAGGTACTCGTCGAGCTCGCTCGCGTCGACGGCGCAGCACAGGCAGCCGTTGCCGAGGGAGACGGTGGATCCGACCTGCCCGGCGATCCGCATCGCGTCGATGCCGATGTCACCGAAGTCGTTGACCATGACACCGATACGGGTGCCCCGGGCGCTGCGCAGCAGGTGGTTGAGGAGCGTGGTCTTCCCGGCGCCGAGAAACCCGGCCAGGACGACGACGGGGATCTGCTGCGTGGTCAAGGGACGTGCCTCCGGTTCCTTCGTTTCCCACGGCTGTGGGACCCCCAGCTTAGGTACCGGCACGGACACCCACGCGGACGTCATTTCCGGTCGCGGGGCGTGGCCCTTTACCGTTTCCGGCATGAGCCCCGCACAGACCAGCCCCCCGCGCCCCCGCGCGCGCCGTCGGCGGTTCGGGTGGCCCCAGCGGGTGTTCTCGCAGGTCCTGCTGATGCAGCTGGCCATCGCGACCGGTGTGACCGTCCTCGCCACAGGGCTCTTCCTGGCCCCGCTCAGCGCCCAGCTCGACGACCAGGCCATGCGCCGGGCCCTGGCCATCGCCGGGACCACCGCGTCCCCCCGCATGGCGGCGGACCTCACCGGAAGCCCGCCTTCCGCGCGGGGCCCGGTGCAGACGGAGGCCGAGCGGATCCGGACCTCCACCGGCGCCGAGTACGTCGTCGTCATGGACACGCGCGGGGTGCGCTGGTCGCACACCGATCCCGCCGCGATCGGCGGGCGCGTCTCCACCGATCCGAGCGACGTCCTTGCCGGGCACGAGGTGATGGAGATCGACAGCGGCACCCTGGGCCGCTCGGCGCGGGGCAAGATGCCGCTGCGGGACGCGGACGGGCGGATCGTCGGCGCGGTCTCGGTCGGCATCGAGTACGACAGCGTCCGCGACCGGCTGCTCGCCGCGATCCCGGGCCTCCTCGCCTACGCCGGCGGGGCGCTCGCGGCCGGCGCCCTGGCCGCATACCTGATCTCCCGACGCCTCCAGCGGCAGACCCACGACCTGGCCTTCTCCGACATCTCGGCGCTGCTCGCCGAACGCGAGGCCATGCTGCACGGCATCCGCGAGGGGGTCGTGGCCCTGGACCGCAACGGCTCCGTACGGCTCATGAACGACGAGGCGCAGCGGCTCCTCGGCCTCGGTCCCGAGGCGGCGGGCCGGCCGCTCGACGAGGTCCTCGGCCGCGGCCGTACCGCCGACGTCCTGGCGGGCCGGGTGACCGGCGACGACCTGGTCACGGTCCGGGGCCACCGGGTGCTCATCGCCAACCGGATGCCGACCGACGACGGCGGCGCCGTGGCGACCCTGCGCGACCGCACGGAGCTGGAACGGCTCGGCCGCGAGCTGGACTCCACCCGGGGCCTGATCGACGCCCTGCGCGCCCAGGACCACGAGCACGCCAACCGGATGCACACCCTCCTGGGACTCCTGGAGCTGGAGATGCACGAGGAGGCGGTCGAGTTCGTCACCGAAGTGGTCGGCGTGCACCGGGCCACCGCCGAGCAGGTCACGGAGAAGGTCCACGACCCGCTGCTCGCGGCGCTCCTGGTCGGCAAGGCGACCGTCGCCGCCGAGCGGGGCGCCTCGCTGCGGCTCACCCCCGACTCACTGCTGCCGGACCGGCTCGTCGACCCGCGCGAGCTGGTCACCGTCGTCGGCAACCTGGTCGACAACGCCCTGGACGCCGTCGCGGGCACCCCCGGCGCCCGTATCGACGTCTCCTTCCGCACCGAGGGGCGTACGGTCGTCCTGCGGGTCACGGACAGCGGCCCGGGGGTTCCCGAGGAGCGCCGCGAGCTGATCTTCACCGAGGGCTGGTCGACGAAGGCGCTTCCGTCGCACGGAAAGCGCGGCCTCGGCCTCGCCCTGGTGCGCCGGCTCGCCGAGCGCCGGGGCGGCACCGCGCGGGTGACCGGCGGGCCGGACGGCGGCGCCGAGTTCACCGTCGTCCTCCCGGACGCCCTGACCGAGCCGGAACCCGAGCCGGACGTGACCGCCGGAGCACCGCGACCGAATCCGCTTCCCGAGCCGGACGTGACCGCCAGAGCGCCACGGCCGGATCCGCTTCCCGAGCCCGTCGAGGAGGCACGATGATCGACGTCCTCGTCGTGGACGACGACCTGCTGGTCGCGCGGATCAACGCCGCCTACGTCGCCAAGGTGCCCGGCTTCCGCGTCGCCGCCACCGCCCACTCGACCGCCGAGGCACTCGCCGCACTGGACGAGCATCCGGTGGATCTGATCCTCCTGGACCACTACCTGCCGGACGAGAACGGGCTCGCGGCCGTACGGGAACTCCGCGCGCGCGGCCACCAGTGCGACGTGATCATGGTCACGGCGGCCCGGGACGTGGCCACGGTGCAGGCAGCGATGCGGCACGGCGCCCTCCAGTACCTGGTCAAGCCGTTCAACTTCGCCGGGCTGCGCGCCAAGCTGGAGGCGTACGCGACGCTCCGCAGCACCCTGGAGAGCGGGGGCGAGGCCGAGCAGGCCGAGGTGGACCGGATCTTCGGGGTGCTGTCGGCTGGCACCGTCGCCCCGGATCTGCCCAAGGGGCACTCCCCCACGACGGCCGAGCTGGTCCGCCAGGTGCTGCTCGCCGCCGGCGGTCCGCTGTCCGCGCAGGAGATCGCCGAGCGGGCCGGCGTCAGCCGCCAGACCGCCCAGCGCTACCTCAAACTCCTCGAACGCACCGGCCGGGTCCGTCTCACGCTCCGGTACGGCGAGACGGGCCGCCCCGAGCACCGCTACGCCTGGGCAGCCTCCCCGCAGGCCGGCTGAGGCGCGTCCGCGCCGGGACCCTCCGGGGCTCGGGCCGGTCCGAGGGGCGGGCCGGTCCGAGGGGCGGGCCGGTCCGGGTCGGGACCCGTCAGGCGGCGCCCGCGCCGGTCAGCGCCCGGACCTCGGTCTCGGCGTGCCGTGCCTCGTCGGGCGGCTCGGTCGAGGTGACCGTGCCGATCCAGCCGGCGAGGAACCCGAGCGGGATGGACACCACGCCCGGGTTCTGCAGCGGGAAGAGGTGGAAGTCGACGCCGGGGAACATCGATTCGGGACTGCCGGACACGACCGGCGAGACGAGCACGAGCAGCACCGCCGGGACCAGGCCGCCGTACACCGACCAGACCGCGCCCCGGGTGGTGAACTTCCGCCAGAACAGCGAGTACAGCAGCACCGGCAGATTGGCGGAGGCCGCGACCGCGAAGGCCAGTCCGACGAGGAAGGCCACATTGAGGTCGCGCGCGAGCAGCCCGAGGCCGATGGCGGCCGCCCCGATCCCCGCGGCGGCGATCCGGGCCACGGTCACCTCGCTGTACTGCTTCGCGTGCCGGCGCCGCAACGAGGCGTACAGATCGTGGGCGACGGAGGCCGAGGAGGCCAGAGTGATCCCCGCGACGACGGCGAGGATCGTCGCGAAGGCCACGGCCGCGACGATCGCGAAGAGCACGGTGCCGCCGGTGGAGCCCGCGCCGCCGCCGAGGTCGAGGGCGAGCAGCGGTACGGCGGTGTTCCCGGACGCGTTGGAGGCGCGGACCTCGTCGGGGCCGATCAGGGCGGCCGCACCGAAGCCGAGCACGATGGTCATCAGGTAGAAGCTGCCGATGAGCCCGATGGACCAGACGACGGAGCGGCGGGCGGCCCGGGCGGTCGGCACGGTGTAGAAGCGCGACAGGATGTGGGGCAGCCCCGCCGTGCCCAGGACCAGGGCGATGCCGAGGCTGATGAAGTCGAGGCGGGCCGTCCAGTCCCCGCCGTAGCGGAGTCCGGGGGCGAGGAAGTCCAGGCCGTGGCCGCTGCGTTCGGCGGCGGTGGAGAGCAGGCCGTTCACATCGCCGTGGAAGCGGAGCAGGACGAGGACGGTGAGCGCGATCGTGCCCGCCATGAGCAGGACCGCCTTGACGATCTGGATCCAGGTGGTGGCCCGCATGCCGCCGAGCGACACGTAGATCACCATCAGCGCGCCGACGCCGATCACGGTCCATGAGCGGGCCGCCTCGCTGGTGCCGCCGAGGAGCAGGGCCACCAGGCTTCCGGCGCCCACCATCTGGGCCACGAGGTACAGCACGGAGACGGCCACCGAGGACGTGCCGGCGGCGATCCGCACCGGGCGCTCGGCCATCCGCGCGGCGACGACGTCGGCCAGTGTGAACCGTCCGCAGTTGCGGACCAGTTCGGCCACGAGCAGCAGGACGACCAACCAGGCGACCAGGAATCCGACGGAGTACAGCATGCCGTCGTAGCCGTAGAGCGCGATCAGCCCGGAGATGCCGAGGAAGGAGGCCGCGGACATGTAGTCGCCCGCGATGGCGAATCCGTTCTCCAGGGGAGAGAAGAGCCTGCCCCCGGCGTAGAACTCCTCCGCCGAGCCGCGCCGGTTGCGGCTCACCCAGGTGGTGATCCCCAGGGTGACGGCGATGAAGACGCTGAACAGCACGAGCGCCAGGGTCTGGTGGTCTCCGGTCACGGCTGCGCCACCCCTCGGGTCATCTCCTGGGTGTCCCAGCGCAGTTCGAGCGCGGCCCGGTCCCTGCGCAGCCGTGCGTGGCGCGCGTACGCCCAGGTCAGCAGGAAGGTGGTGAGGAACTGCCCGAGCCCCGCGACCATCGCCACGTTCACCACTCCGGCGACCGGCCGGGCCATCAGGCCGGGTGCGGCGGTGGCGGCCACGACATAGGCGAGGTACCAGAGGAGGAAGGCGAGGGCGGCCGGGAAGACGAACCGGCGGTAGCGGCTGCGCACCTCCTGGAAGGCGGGGCTCCGCTGCACTTCCAGATAGATCTCCGCCGCGCTGTGGACCCGCTGTCGCGGCACCGCGCCGGGCCGGCTGTCGCCGGGGCCCTCGGCCCCCGCCCGCTCGTCCCGGCCGCAGGCCGTCGCGTCGTTCCAGGGGTCGTCGAACGGCATCGCCGAAGCGTCGAGCCCCTCCTGCTTGTCCACCTGCTCCACCGGCCAACTCTCCTTGACAAGCGAACCGTTTCGGCCGCGTGCCCAAGGATGGACAGAGCGGGAAGATCCCGGACTCTTCTCCCCCTGCTGTTCACCCCATCAGGTGACTCTCCGACCAGGTGCCCTGACCAGACCGTGCTGATATGCGTATCGCACGGCCTGCGCCCGGTCGCGTACCCCCGTCTTGGCGAAGAGGTTGTTGATATGGGTCTTCACCGTGGCCGTGGAGATCCGCAGCCGCACGGCGATCTCCTGGTTGGAGAGCCCGTCGGCGACGAGCACGAGCACCTCCGTCTCCCGCTCGGTGAGCCCGTCGGCCTCCGGGGCCACGGGCCCGGCGGCGGCACCCGGCTCCGCGGACCGCGGTCCGGGACCACCCGCCGGCTCCGCCCGCTCGGGACGCTCCCCCCGTTCCATCAACTGCTCCAGCAACCGCCGCTGCACCGTGGGGGAAAGCCCCGCCCGCCCATCGGTCACGTCCCTCAGGGCCCGTACGATCTCGTCCCCGCCCGCGTCCTTGGTCAGGTAGCCCCGCGCCCCCGCCCGCAGCGCGGGGAACAGCGACTCGTCGTCGGCGTATGTGGTGAGCACCACGACCTCCGTCCCGGAGTACAGCTCGCGGATCCGGCGGGTGGCCTCGACGCCGTCGCAGCGGGGCATCCGCAGATCCATCAGGACCACGTCGGGCTCCAGTTCGGCGGTCAGCGCGACCGCTTCCTCCCCGTCCCGGGCCGCCCCCACGACCTCGACCCCGGGAAGCAACCCGAGCAGCATCACGATGCCCTCCCGCACGACGGCCTGATCGTCGGCGACCACCACCCGCACCACCCGAGCCTTCCCGGGAGCACCGGCGCTCTCCGACACGGAGAGACCCTCCGGCACACCGGAATCCCGGGTGGACAGACCCCCCTGCCGGCCGTCGGCGCTCTCCTGACCCCGGTCGGAGCTCTCCTGACCGCGGTCCGCCCCCTCCGGGCCGCCGTCGGCCCTCAGCTGGCCGCTCATGCCGGCACCCGCAGCCGCACCGCGAACCCCTGGCCCTCCGGCCCCGCGTCCAGGCTGCCACCCAGCAGTTCGGCGCGCTCCCTCATACCGCGCAGCCCGTATCCGGAGCCGGAGGAGCCGAGCTCATACCCTTCGGGACCGCCCTCTGGCGTCGGAGGTGGCCCGGAGTCACATATCTCCAGGCAGATCCTGTCCACCTCGTAGGCGAGCCGGATCCGGGTCCGGGCTCCCGGGGCGTGCTTGCGGACATTGGTGAGAGCCTCCTGTGCCACTCGTCGTACTGCCTGGGACGCTTCGGCGGGCAGGTCCCGGCGCTCGCCGGTGACGTCGACCTGGGTGCGGTCCTCCCGTGCCAGGTCCCGCAGGTAGTCCTCGACGGGCACCATGTCACCGCGCAGCGCCGACAGCGCGTGCCGGGTCTCGGCGAGGCCTTCCTTGGCCATGGAGCGGGCCGAGGTCACGAGCTTGAGGATCTCCGCCCGCTCCGATCCCGACTCGATCTGGAGCCGTGCGACCTCCAGATGCACCATCTGCGCGGAGAGGCTGTGCGCGAGCACGTCGTGTATCTCGCGGGCGATCCTGGCCCGCTCGGCGAGCGCCGCCGAAGCGGCCTCGGCCTCCCGGGCGAGTCGCTCCTGGGCGAGCAGCTGGAACCCCGCACCGCGGGCCTGGGCGTCCAGCCGGAGTGAGTAGCCCGCGAGGAGCACGGCCGCCGTGGTGACACCCGCTCCGAGTATCCCGGTCTCGTCGGCCTCCACGAAGCCGGTGACGAGCACCGCCACGGTGGCGAGGCCGACCGGAAGCGGCAGCCGCTCCATCGCCATGACCGAGACGACTATCCACATCACGGTCGCGGACGTCGGAGCGCCGACCGCGTAGGCCCCGAGACCACAGAGAGCTATCACGGCCAGGAGCCCCAGCGAGGCCGGCAGCCGGTGTCCCAAGGTCGTGTGGTGGTAGGCCAGGGCCGCCATCACACAGAGCCCGAACCCGATCGGAGGCACGGGCGCGTACCAACCGTCGAAAGCCCCCGAGGTGTAGCAGCCGCTCAGCACCCAGACGCTCAGGCCCGCGATCAGGCAGTAGTCGAGGACGATGCGCCCCCGGGGCACTCCCAGGCGGGTGAGCGCCTCCCGTGACGGCCAGGCCCTCCAGGAGCCCCCCAGGGCCTCACCACTCTTCGTGCGCGCTCGGTCGCGCCTCTCCCCCATGTCCGTCCCCCTCCGACATCTCCCATGTTACGGAGAGTCGCCGGACGTGTGATCGGCCCGTGGGTGGAGCGTTCTGCTCCACCCACGGGTGGAGCACCTCAGGCGTCGATGCGCGAGCGGTCGAGGGTCGCCGCGGAGCCGGTGATGAACTCCTTGCGGGGCGCCACGTCGTTGCCCATGAGGAGGTCGAAGACCTGCTCCGCCGCGTCCAGGTCGCCGATGTTGATCCGGCGCAGGGTGCGGTGACGCGGGTCCATCGTGGTCTCCGCGAGCTGGTCGGCGTCCATCTCGCCCAGGCCCTTGTAGCGCTGGATGGAGTCCTTGTAGCGGACCCCCTTGCGCTGGTACTCGAGCAGGGTCTGGCGCAGCTCGTTGTCCGAGTACGTGTAGACGTACTTGTCCTGGCCCTTCTTGGGCTGGACGAGCTCGATCCGGTGCAGCGGGGGCACGGCGGCGAAAACCCGCCCGGCCTCGACCATCGGCCGCATGTAGCGCTGGAAGAGCGTCAGCAGCAGACAGCGGATGTGGGCGCCGTCGACGTCGGCGTCGACCAGCAGGACGATCTTCCCGTAGCGGGCCGCGTCGATGTCGAAGGTGCGGCCCGAGCCCGCTCCTATGACCTGGATGATCGCCCCGCACTCGGCGTTCTTCAGCATGTCCGAGACGGACGACTTCTGGACGTTGAGGATCTTGCCACGGATCGGCAGCAGGGCCTGGAACTCGCTGTTGCGGGCGAGCTTGGCCGTACCGAGGGCCGAGTCGCCCTCGACGATGAAGAGCTCGCTGCGCTCCACGTCGTCGCTTCGGCAGTCGGCCAGTTTGGCCGGCAGCGAGGAGGACTCGAGCGCGGTCTTCCGGCGCTGCGCGTCCTTGTGCTGGCGGGCCGCAATCCGGGTACGGGCGGCGGCTACGGCCTTGTCCAGGACGGCACGGGCCTGGGCCTTGGCGTCCCGCTTGGTGGAGGTGAGGAAGGCCTTGAGCTCCTTGGCGACCACGTTCGCCACGATCCGGCGGGCCGCGGACGTGCCGAGGACCTCCTTGGTCTGCCCCTCGAACTGCGGCTCGGCGAGGCGGACCGTCACGACGGCCGTGAGCCCTTCCAGGGCGTCGTCCTTGACGATGTCGTCCTCGGCGACGCGCAGCATCTTCGCCGAGCGCAGGACCTCGTTCACCGTCTTGGTGATGGCCTGCTCGAATCCCGAGACGTGGGTGCCGCCCTTGGGGGTGGCGATGATGTTGACGAAGGACTTGACGTTCGAGTCGTAGCCGGTGCCCCAGCGCAGGGCGACGTCGACGGCGAGCTCGCGGGTGACCTCGGTCGGGGTCATGTGGCCCCGCTCGTCGAGGACCGGGACGGTCTCCTTGAAGGTGCCCTGGCCGGTGAGGCGCTGGATGTCGCAGACGGCCTTGTCCTGCGCGAGGTACTCGCAGAACTCGCTGATGCCGCCGTCGAAGCGGAAGGTCTCCTCGCTCTTGCCGATCCCCGCCAGGTCCCGTTCGTCGCGGACGACGATGGTGAGGCCGGGGACGAGGAAGGCGGTCTGCCGGGCGCGCTGGTGCAGCGTCTCCAGGGAGAGCTTGGCGTCCTTGAGGAAGATCTGCCGGTCCGCCCAGTAGCGCACGCGCGTACCGGTGCGGGTCTTGGGGACGCGCTTGCCCTTGAGCAGGCCGTTGCCCGGATCGAAGGGGCTGTCGGGGCCCTGCTCCGTGAAGATGCCGGGGACGCCACGGCGGAAGCTGATCGTGTGCGTGGCGCTGTTCCGGTCGACCTCGACGTCGAGACGGGCCGACAGGGCGTTGACCACGGAGGCGCCGACGCCGTGCAGACCGCCGGACGCGGCGTACGATCCGCCGCCGAACTTTCCGCCAGCGTGCAGCTTGGTCATGACGACCTCGACTCCGGAGAGTCCGGTCTTCGGCTCGACGTCGACCGGGATGCCCCGGCCGTTGTCCTGGACCTCGACGGATCCGTCGTCGTGGAGGATGACCTCGATGTGGTCGCAGTAGCCCCCGAGGGCCTCGTCGACCGAGTTGTCGATGATCTCCCAGATGCAGTGCATCAGGCCGCGGCTGTCGGTGGACCCGATGTACATACCGGGGCGCTTGCGGACCGCTTCGAGCCCTTCGAGTACGAGCAGGTGCCGCGCGGTGTAGTTGGAAGCGTCACGGTCTGCGGTCAGCAGCGCACTGGACGGCACGGACGTTTCGGCGGTCACGCGGTTCGCTCCTCGCTGAATTTGAAATCTGGCCCGGTGGGGTAAGGCCCGGCGTCGGTCACCGGTCAGAGGGTACCGATGCCTGGTAGAGCCGTTGTAACGCCACCCTCCCCGATTCCTCATGCTAGTCCAGCGTCGTATGGATGTTCGATCCCTCGATGGGGTGACGCGAACATCACGTTCCCTTCCAGGCATGAACCATTTAGGCTCCGGGCACGTCCTCATCAACAACCGGCAACCACGCCGGGAGGACTGACCGACACAAGCAACGCGAAATCCGTAGAGCGACGCAATACGGCTCATTCGCCGCCAACCGGCAGCAGACAGCCACCTCGGAAGAAGTTTCAAGGAAAAGCCGCGAGCGGGAACGTTTTCGGCCTGGTTGGATGTTGACCCTGGTACGACAGCTCGTCGAGCTAGAGAAGAGGCGACGTGACTACTGTTCTGACCCCCGCGAGCCCCCTGACGGCCGCTGACCGCTGCGACCGCTGCGGCGCCCAGGCATACCTGCGTGTTGTCCTGACCAGCGGAGGTGACTTGCTCTTCTGCGCCCACCACGGACGTAAGTTCGAGCCGGAACTCAAGAAGATCGCCGTTGAGATACAGGATGAGACGGACCGCCTGACGGACGTGCCGGCCCGCACGATGGGCGACGACCACTGACGCCTCGCATCCACGACGAGCCCAGATCCGGCCACTGACCGGACTTCGGGCGGCCACCCCCGCATTCCGTGGGGAGTGGCCGCCCGTTCTCGTATCCCGCGCGTCCGGGACCGATCACCGCCGGGACCCGGCAGCGGGCCCGACCGGTGGGCCTGGCCGGAGAACCCGGCCAGAACCCCTGGTCAGAGGCTCCGATCAGCGGCGCTGATCAGAAGCGCGCCAGCAGCACCGCCGAGACACGGGTGTACACACCCGGGTTCTCCGCCTGCCCGCAACCGCTGCCCCAGGACACCAGGCCGACGAGCAGCCCCTTCGCCACGAGCGGGCCTCCGCTGTCTCCCTGGCACGCGTCCTTGCCGCCCTGAGGGTCGCCCGCGCACAGCATCGTGTCGCTCCGGTACGGGACGCCGAATCCGCCCGGGTACGCCCGCTCGCACGCGCTGTCCGGCAGCACCTGGACCCGCGCCGTCCGCAGCGTGGAGGCATAGGTCCCGTTGCCGGTCGTGTCGCCCCAGCCGTAGACGTCCGCCTCCGTACCGGGCGTGTACGCCGCGTCTCCCGCACGGGCGACGCCGATCACGTAAGACTGCGGAAGCGCGCTGACGAGCGTCAGTACCGCGAGATCGCCCGAGTTGGTCGTCGGGTCGTAGTCGGGATTGACCCAGGTGTCCGAGATCCGCACCTCCTGGCCGCCCTGTCCGCCCAGCGCGGCCCGGCCTGCGATGACGACGAAGTCGCGCACCTCCCACGGCTCGCCGCCGAGCACCTCGCGGCCCAGGCAGTGGGCCGCCGTGAGCACCTTGGTCGGCGCCACGAGCACGCCCCCGCAGAACTGCCCCGCGCGCGTACCCCCGAACCGGTCACGGCTGGACAGCGCCACGACCCACGGCGCGTCGGCGATCTGGGCCTGCCGGCCGCCCACCACGACGCTGTCGGCGGCCACGGGTGCGGCAGTGGCCAGCTGCCCCGCCGCCGCTGCGATCAGGCCCAGAGCACCGGTCAATGCTCGGGTGAGGGAACCACGCATGGAGCCTCCTGACTCTCCGGTGATGTCGGTTCACCCAGCGTCCAGCACGCGACCGCGCCGTGCACCCCCGCACAGCCGGAGGGCCCGGCTCCCCCTCGGGGAACCGGGCCCTTCCGCGTACCGCTCCGTGCCTCGTGTCCGCGGCTCGCACGGACGTCGGGATACGGATCAGTCGAGGTAGTCGCGCAGCACCTGCGAGCGCGACGGGTGACGCAGCTTCGACATCGTCTTCGACTCGATCTGGCGGATCCGCTCGCGGGTCACGCCGTAGACCTTGCCGATCTCGTCCAGCGTCTTCGGCTGGCCGTCGGTGAGACCGAAGCGCATCGAGACGACGCCGGCCTCACGCTCGGAGAGCGTGTCGAGCACCGAGTGCAGCTGCTCCTGGAGGAGCGTGAAGCTCACCGCGTCGGCCGGAACGACCGCCTCGGAGTCCTCGATCAGGTCGCCGAACTCGCTGTCGCCGTCCTCACCCAGCGGGGTGTGGAGGGAGATCGGCTCACGGCCGTACTTCTGGACCTCGATGACCTTTTCAGGGGTCATGTCGAGCTCCTTGGCCAGCTCCTCCGGGGTGGGCTCACGGCCCAGGTCCTGAAGCATCTGGCGCTGCACGCGCGCGAGCTTGTTGATGACCTCGACCATGTGCACCGGGATACGGATGGTGCGGGCCTGGTCGGCCATGGCGCGGGTGATCGCCTGACGGATCCACCAGGTGGCGTACGTGGAGAACTTGTAGCCCTTGGTGTAGTCGAACTTCTCGACCGCGCGGATCAGACCCAGGTTGCCCTCCTGGATCAGGTCCAGGAAGAGCATGCCGCGGCCGGTGTAGCGCTTGGCCAGGGAGACCACCAGACGGAGGTTGGCCTCCAGGAGGTGGTTCTTGGCGCGGCGGCCGTCCTCGGCGATGATCTCCAGCTCGCGCTTGAGCTTCGGCGCGAGCTTGTCCGAGTTGGCGAGCTTGTCCTCGGCGAACAGGCCGGCCTCGATGCGCTTGGCGAGCTCGACCTCCTGTTCGGCGTTGAGGAGGGGGACCTTGCCGATCTGCTTCAGGTAGTCCTTGACCGGGTCGGCGGTGGCACCGGCGACGGCTACCTGCTGCGCCGGAGCGTCGTCCTCGTCGTCGTCGGACAGGACGAAGCCCTTGCTCTCGCCCTCGGTCTCTTCTTCCTCGCCCTTGCCGGGCGCGACGTCCTCGAGCAGCTCTTCGCCCTCGACGATCTCGTCGGCGTCCTTCTTGGACGTGGTCTTCTTTGCCGCCGTCTTCTTCGCGACGGTCTTCTTGGCCACCGTCTTCTTGGCGACGGTCTTCTTCGCGGCCGCCTTCTTGGCGGCGGATCCGGCCTCGTCGGCCGGGTCTGCGCCCTCTGCCGCGGAGGCCGTGGCGGCCGTGACGGTCGTCTTCGTCACGGTCGTCCTGGCGGTGACGGTCTTGGTGGCGGTGCGCTTGGCCGGGCTCTTCGCTGCGACGCTCTTGCGGGCGCGCTTCGGCGACTCCGCTGCACTGACCATCAGCGTCACACCCTCTTCCTCGAGGATCTGATTGAGGCTGCGCAGAACATTCTTCCACTGGGTTGGCGGAATCTGGTCAGCCTCGAAGGCCCGACGCACGTCATCGCCGGCGATCTGCCCATCAGCCTTTCCCCGCTCGATGAGCGCCATCACAGACTCGGACTCGGCGATCTCCGGCGGGAGCGTACGGGATGTGCTGGCCGACACGAACAACCTCTCGGAACGATGGAAACGGCTTCCGGCCCCGCCCGGGATCGGGCTGGAGCCGACGACCGTCGACGGGGAATGTGCCGACGGCGCGGGCTGGACCGGGGAACTGCACAGCGCCTCCATCGGCTGCTGTATTCCTTCCTCGGCTGTCACCTCTTAGGTCATCGCACGGCTCGGAGGAGTGTTACGCCCAATCTTCGTGGCCCGAGTCACACCTCATGTGCGACAAACCGACGCAGAGGGATATATCAGCGTACATTCACGCCGCCGGAATCCTGGCACCACCCGGGAAACCCTTCCGGGCTCCCCGGGTGCCGCTCGGACCCGGCGGCACGCGATGTCCGCGCCTCGGCGCTCCCGGCCACGGCCCGCGGGTCAGTGTTCGCGGGGGGCGGGGACGACGCGGTCCACCTCGGGGTGGACCGCGAGCAGGGCCCGCATGGCCGTCTCGGCGCCGAGGGCGTCGCCCGCGGCGAGCGCGTCCACGATCCGGGCGTGGTGGGAGAGGCAGGCCTCGCTCGGACGGTCGCAGCCCGTGACGGGGCCGCCGGACACCTGCAGCGCGGCGGCGACGATGCCGGAGAGGTGCTCCAGCATCCGGTTCCCGGCGAGCTGGATGAGGAGCGAGTGGAACTCGGTGTCGGCGCGGGAGAAGGTGATGCCGTCTCCCTGCGCGAACGCGTGGCCCATGATCTCGACCATGTCGGCGAGACGCTGCTGCACGTCCTCGCGGCCGTGTCCGGCCGCGAGGCGGGCGGCCAGGGGCTCGATCGTCCAGCGCAGCTCGTTCAGCTCGCGGCGCTGGTCGTCGCGCTGCGGGCCGAAGGCGCGCCACTCGATGATGTCGGGGTCGAGGAGGTTCCAGTCGCTGACGGGCCTGACGCGGGTGCCGACGTTCGGGCGGGCACTGACGAGCCCCTTCGCCTCCAGGACGCGCAGAGACTCGCGGACGACGGTGCGCGAGACCTCGAACCGCTGGCCGATCTCTTCGGGGACGAGCGGGCGGTCGGCCCCTAGGTCACCGGAGACGATCATCTGGCCGAGCTGCTGGACGAGCTGGCCGTGCAGCCCGCGCCCCCGGTTGCCGGTGCTCCGGCGGCCGACGCGGCCCAGGTCGGTGTCCACCCCCTCCCAGGAGGGCGGGCCCACACGGCCGGCGGCGGGCGCCTCCGCGTAGGGGTAGCGGTCGAGATCGCCCGGGGCGCCGAGGCCGGAGTCGACGGAGCGGGCGGCGGTCATCATGGTGTGCGCAAGGGTACTCACGCATCCTTTGTCGGCGTTGCCTCCGTGACCCTTGAGGTCTTTGGTGAAAAGCACACGAAAGGGTGATCGGCACCCCCTACACAATTGACGATTAATCGGACATATCGGCTAGATTTCAAGGGAGTTGGACGCGAACCGGAACCTTTCGGTCCGCAAGTGATCACCAACGCGCCTTACGGCGAAGGCCGGTGAACACATAAGCGCAGAGCAACCCGGTCAACGTCAGCGAGAGAGCCACTCCCGCGGGCTGCCCGAGCACCCGCAGCCCGCCGGTCAGCCAGCGGTCCACCGCAGGTGACCACTGCGGACCGGCGAACTCACGCAACCGCGCGGGGAGTCCGGCGGCCGACCGCACCGAGGGCCCGGTCAGCACCTTCTGCAGCAACGGGACGAAGGCGACCGGCACCGCGAGGACCGCCGCCACCCCGGCCGCCGCCGCCCGGAACACCCCCGCACCGAGCACCCCGGCCCAGGCGCAGCCGACCATCAGGCCCAGCCAACTCGCGCAGAGAGTCGGCCAGTTCCTCGGTACGGAGATCAACTCTCCGCCGTAGACGAACCGCAGGGCCTCCAGATCCGCCACCACGACGGCCGCCCCGAGCAGCAGGGCGACGGCCGCCGCCACGGCGAGCTTCGCCAGCAGGAGGCCAGGCCTGCGGGGCACCGCTCCCCGGCCCGTGGTGAGCGCGGGGTAGCGATACTCCTCGCCGAAGGAGAAGGCGCCGAGCAGCCCGGCGCCGAGTGCCGCGGGCGGCAGCGGGGAGAGGGCGGGCCAGCCCGCCAGGACGGCGGGCAGCGCGGCGCGCCCGCCCCGCCCGAGGAGCAGGGCGAGGGTCACTGAGCCGAGCAGGACGGCCGCCACGACGAGCGGGGTGGACGGCACGCCCAGGAGCCGGCGGATCTCGTACCGCAGCGGGCGCAGGGGCGAGCGGGCGGGCTTCCGGGCCCCACCGGGCTCCCCGGCCGGGGAGCCCGACTCCCCGGCCGGGGCCTCACGAGGCCCGGCGACCTCGCTCTCGTGGGCGGAGTCCGGGTGGACACCTCCCGCCCGGGTACGCGGAACGGGCCCGGTGTCACCCGTCTCGGCGGCGAGCCGGTGGATCGGCACGCCGTGACGGAACGCCGTGTCACCGACGGCCGCGCAGTCGCTCCCGTAGACGGACAGGCGATTGCCGTCCTCGGCGACGACCTCGACCGGGCGCCGGGCGGCCCTGGCCTCCTGGGTCACGACCGCCGCCAGCCGCGCGGCCTGCGGGGTGCGGACGGCGACCCGGGGCCGCAGCCGGGTACGGGCGAACTCGGCGACGTCCTGGTCGGCCACGAGCCGCCCGCCGTCAAGGGTGACGACCCGGTCGGCGTTGCGGGCCGCGTCCTTGGGGTCGGCCGTGGTGTAGAGCACGGTGCCGCCGTCGCCGGCGTGCGCCCGCAGGAGCTCGTACAGCCAGACACCCTCGGGTGCGGAGAGGCCGGCGCCGGGCTCGTCGAGCAGCAGGGTATGGGGGCCGCCCAACAAGGCGGAGGCGAGGCCGAGTCGACGATCGGCCCCGACCGGAAGGGTGCCGATCCGCCGGCGCTCCAGTCCGTCGAGGCCGACGGCCCGTGTCAGCTCCTCGGCCCGTGAGACGGGAACCCCCGTGGCGGCGCAGAGCATCCGCAGCTGACCTCGGAGCGTCCGGGAGGGGTGTCCGGGGATGTCGCCGAGAAGCACGCCGACCTCGCGCGGAGGGTGGGCGATGCGGTGCAGCGGTCGGCCCCGGAAGTAGGTGATTCCGCGACCCGGCTCGAGTTCGAGCATGAGCCGGAGCGTGGTGGTCTTGCCGGAACCCGAGGAGCCGAGGAGAGCGGTCACGGCACCCGGCCGGGCCTCGAAGGTCAGATCGTCCACGGCGGGCGGGCGATCGCGGCGGGGAGTGCTGGTCAGTCCGATTGCCTGGAGCATCGCTTCTCTCGCGGTAGATGACACCGCTCCGCGGCAGGGCGGCGCTTTCGCAGCAAGATAACGCTACATTTCGGACTTTCAGTGCAGGGTTGGCGTCCTGGGGTGCCGGAAGTACCGGTCCGTCAGACCTCGGGACGCAGCATCGGCGGGTTGAGGAGCGTGGCCCCACCTGCCCGGAAGAGCTGGGCGGGGCGCCCGCCCTGACGGGTCGTGGTGCCGCCGGCGGGAACCAGGAAGCCGGGCGTGCCGGTCACCTTCCGGTGGAAGTTGCGCGGGTCCAGGGCCACGCCCCAGACGGCCTCGTAGACGCGCCGCAGCTCTCCGACCGTGAACTCCGGCGGGCAGAAGGCCGTGGCCAGGGAGGAGTACTCGATCTTGGAGCGGGCGCGCTCCACGCCGTCGGCGAGGATCCGGGCGTGGTCGAAGGCGAGCGCCGCCGGCCCCCCTTCCTTCTCCTCGGCCGCTGACTCCCCCGCCGTTCCGGCGGCCTCTGCGGTCCCGGCGAGCGCGTCCTCGCCGAGCAGCTCCTCGACGGGGGCCCAGCGGGCGCTGTTCGCGTCGCCGCCGGCCCTCGGCGCGGGAAGGTCCGGGGCGAGAGCCAGATGCGCGACGCTGACCACCCGCATGCGCGGGTCACGGTCGGGCGCCCCGTACGTCGCCAGCTGCTCCAGGTGCGCGCCGTTGCTCGGCACCGGCGGCGGAGCGGCCGGATCGTGGGCGCAGAGACCCGTCTCCTCGACCAGCTCGCGCGCGGCGGCGGCACCGAGATCCTCGTCCGCGCGTACGAAGCCGCCGGGCAGCGCCCAACGCCCCTGGTACGGCGCTTCCCCCCGCCGCACGACCAAGGTGCAGAGCGCATGGCGGCGCACGGTGAGCACGACCAGATCGACGGTCACGGCGAAGGGCGGAAAGGCCGACGGGTCGTAGGGAGGCATGCCGCGATCATAGTCGTCTTCCTGACGATAAGCACGCCCCTCGGAAGCATCGCCGATGACTTCCTCACCCTGCCGCGAGGCTTCCGTCGTGTCTGTCACCGGCATCCCGTCACACCCCCAGCTGAAGGCCCTCTGCGGCCTCCTCGACCATACCGAGACCGAGCCTGCCGACCCGCACCGCGAACGGCTCACCCGCGACCACGAGCCCCGAGAACCGGATCGCCCCGAGCGGAGCCGACCGCAGGGGATGCGTCGAGACGGACCGGCCCGGTGCGTCCGGCCGGATTCCGGCGAGCGCGAGCAGCGCGTGCACCGCGCCGGAGGCCGCGACGGCCGCCGGCCGACACGCGGCGGGGTGCGGCACCGGGCGCCCGCCGGCCGTCCGCTGCTCCCCCGCGTACATCTCGGGCAGCCGGTAGGTGAAGGCCTCCGCCGCGGCGAGCAGTCCGCGCAGCAGGGCGGCGGCCTCCTTCTCGTGGCCGACAGCGGCGAGCCCCGCCACCGCGACCGCCGTCTCGTGCACCCGCACCGCACCCGCCCGGTGGCCGAAGGGGTTGTGTCCCGGCTCCTTGGTACCCAGACTGCGCAGCCCCCAGCCTGAGTCCAGGGCCGGGGTGCCGAGCAGCCTCGCCACCTGTTCGGTCTCCGTCCTGTCCAACAGGCCCTGCGCGTGGCGGCCACCGCCCAGCAGCCCGGTGTCGAGCAGATGCGCGGCCCAGCCGCCGAGCTGGGACCAGCTCCGGCCGTCAGGTCCGCGGGCGACGGAGGGTCGGCCGCCCGCCGGGTCGTCGAGCCAGAACTCCCGTCGGAAACGCTCACGCATTGTCCGCGCGGCCTCCCGCAGCGCGTCTCCCCCGGATCTCCCGCAGGCGTCGAGCAGGTCCGCTCCGAGCAGGGCCGCGCGATGCGCGTGTGCCTGTGTCTCGGCCCGCCAGGGTCCGGCGGGGCCCGGGTCCGGCACGAGGCCGCTCGCGCCGACCGTACGGAGCAGCCAGCCGAGGCAGCGTTCCGCGACGGGGAGCAGGTCGTCCAGGTCCGCTGCCGGCACTCCCCAGCGGCGCGCCTCGGCGAGCACGACCGGAAAGGCGAGGGTGGCCTCGATGCCCGTGCAGCGGGGCGGCAGATGCGGGCCGGCGTCCCTGAGGGGTGCGCGGAGACGGCCGGACTCGGGTCCGCCGCCGGAAAGTTGGGTGCGCCCGAGGGCGTGCAAGGTGGTGACGGCGAGCCGGGTGCCGAGGGGCAGGGCCATCCGGGCCGCCCAGAGCGCCTCAGCGGTGACCGGTCCGCAGCGCCAGGGGACTCCTGCCGCGAGGTGGACGTCTGCCGGGTACGCCGGGTCCCGCTGGAGCAGGGCCCGCAGGTCCTCGACGGACGCGCGCAGCAGATCCCCCGGACGCGGATCGTCACCTTCGGCGAAGGCCTCGGCGAGGACGTGGCCGCCGGGCCGTCCGGCGCCCGCGCCCGAAGAGCCGGTGGGCCGGGTGGGCGAGCCGTCGCGTACCCGTAACCGGACCGTGAACGTGCCCCCCGGCGCCAGATCGGCTTCCCAGCGCAGGACTCCCGCCGCCGCCAGGGCGTCCATGGGCGGCGGGTCCGCCGTGACGGCGACGGACCGCCCGTCGTCGCCGGTCCACCGCAGTCCGGTGCCGTGGACGCTCGCCGTGAGCTCGGGTCCGGGTCGGCCGGACGCGACCGCGCCCAGGTCCGCGAGATCCGAGCCCAGAGCGATTTCCACGGGGAGCCGGAGGGGGCGGGCGACGGCGCTGCGCAGGGTGATCCGTTCGCTCCCGTCGGCGCTCCGGGTGCGTTCGACGGTGAGACCGGGATCGGGTCCGAGGTCTCCGGGGACGCGGAGGACTCCGAGGAACACTGCTCGGTCGGCGGTGGCCATGCGGCCCTGGAGGGCGACGGGCTCGCGCCCCGCCACCCGCAGGACGCAGCGGGAGAGGAGTCGTCGCCCCGCCGCGTACACGCCCTCGGGGCCCTCACCGGTGAGCTGGCCGTGCTCGGCACAGACGGCGAGGGCGGGCAGGGCCACGCAGAGGAGCGCACCATGCACCGAGGGGAGCTCCGCGGGACGCGCCGCGCGCGCGGGCACGGCGCCGGTTCCGGTTCCGGCGCCCGGCCGGCGCCCTGTGGGACGTCCTGGCACCTGGCCGGTGGGGAGTCCGGCGGGACCGCCGGGGGCATGGCCCGTGAGGGCTCCGGTGGGACCGCCGGGGACGTGACCGGTGGGGGGACCGGTGGGGCGGCCGGGGGCCGGGACGGGGCTGAGGGCCATGGCGGGTGCGGGGTGCTCTCTGTGCGAACCGGGCGGCCGGCGGAGTGTCGGCGGGACGGTTCGGACGACTCCGCCAGAGAGCTGAACGCGCCGACGGGCGGCCGGGTCACGGTCCTCATCGCCCGCTCCTGGTGCCGCGCTGCCCACCATGCCTCGGGGACCCGCTCTCCGGCCTCCCCGTGGCGGGTCCGCCGGGCCGCACTCCGGCCGCCGAACGGCGCTCCCCTCCGCCGGTCTGGCGACCGGGCTTCCGGAGGGTCCTGCGGCTGCTCTGCGGGCGAGCCGTGCGTGCCCGGAGCCGCCGGGAGGTGGCGGGAGCGGCCCGGTCCGAGGCGGTCCGACCGTCCCGCTCGGTCCGCAGACAGGATCGGAGCGACTCGGGGTCGAGCCCTTCGTTGCACGCCTGATGGAGCAGTCGGGCGAAGACGTATTCGGGGTCGGCGTCGAGCGCGAGTCCGAGTGCGACCCGGGCGGTCGGCTCGTCGCCGGTGGACCAGGCCACCCAGCCCGCGAGGGTGAGCGGCGCGGCGGCGTGCTCCTGGTAGGGGGCGACGCAGCGCCGGGCCAGTACGCGCCAGAGGCGCAGGGCGACGGTGCCCTCCCAGCCCTCCATCCATTCGGCGGCACGGTCGCGGGTGACCCGGTCCTGGAGACCGAGGATCAGCGCGGCCGCCTCCCCGGCCTCGACCAGGGCGTCGTCGGCCGCGTCGCCCTCGACCGTTCCGACGACGGCCCTCCCCGTGGTGGTCGGCCCCGGCAGTCCCGTCAGGTTGCCGGTACGGCCGGCCGGGTTCGCCTCACCCTTCGGGTTGACGAACCTGCGGAGGACCTCTCGGGCGAGTCGCAGCGTTGACTCTCGTACCTCCTCCCGCCCCTTGCCCTCGGCGCCTTCGAGGATCCGGGGGACGATCGAGGCGGCCGTCGCGTCGAGTGCCGCGCGCTGCTCTTCCTCCCCGGGCCCGCCGGTCGGCTTGAACCGTCCCTCCATGTCTCGCAGCGAGCCCCGCACCTGGACTCCGGCGTACGCCGCGGCCGCGGCCATCACCGACGTACCGCTGAGCGCGAGCGGGGTGCCGTCCGGCGGACAGCAGCGTGCGTCGGGGCAGCAGTAGGAGAAGTAGAGCCCGTCGGAGATGCAGAGGGCCTCGTAGACCGGGATGTCGAGGGCGCCGCAGGCGGTGCGCAGTCGCTGGGCGAAGGGACGCAGTCGTTCCATGACCCGGCGGCCCGTCTCGCCTGCTCCGGGGTCCTGGCAGAGGAAGACGACGATGCCGTCCGGTCGGGTGCCGCTCTTGCTGGCGCCCTCGACGAGGCATTCGGCGAGGTGATCGGCGGTGGACGCCCATTCGCGGGGCGAGCGGGGAATGCCGAGCCTGACGCGGCCGCCGAAGCGGCCGTGCTCGCCGTGGAGGGCGACCAGGACGACGGAGTCGGTGGGGTGGAAGCCCAGCACGAACGGAAGGGCGTCGGCGAGTTCCGCCGGGCCGCGCAGGGTGATCTGCTGGGTACGGGAGAGTCCGCTGGATTCGTGGTGATTCGCGTTCATGGTCAGGACGGTCTCGTGATCTCCCGAAATCCGAAACCCCTGTGGATAACTCCCGGAACGGGGCTTCCGTCGTCCCGCAGAGTTGTCCACAGGTTCGGCGCTCATTCGCGCGATGTCCGAGGCATCGGGTTGCATGGAGGCATGACCCACGCAGACTCCCTGGAAGACCGAGCCGCGCTCCGGACCGCCGCCGATGCCGTGCTCGCCCGTCTCGTCGCGGATCCGACCGGCAAGGCGAGACTGCGCGAGGACCAGTGGCGGGCCATCGAGGCCCTGGTCGCCGACCGGCGGCGGGCCCTGGTGGTGCAGCGGACCGGCTGGGGCAAGTCGGCCGTGTACTTCGTGGCGACCTCGCTGCTCCGCGAGCGCGGCAGCGGCCCGACCGTGATCGTCTCCCCCCTGCTCGCGCTGATGCGCAACCAGGTGGAGGCGGCCGCGCGGGCGGGCATCCGCGCCCGGACGATCAACTCGTCGAACACGGAGGAGTGGGACACGGTCCAGGAGGAGGTGTCCGCCGGCGAGGTGGACGTGCTCCTGGTGAGCCCCGAGCGGCTCAACAACCCCGACTTCCGCGACCAGGTGCTCCCCCGGCTCGCGGCCGCCACCGGGCTGCTCGTGGTCGACGAGGCGCACTGCATCTCGGACTGGGGGCACGACTTCCGGCCCGACTACCGCCGCTTGCGCACGATGCTGGCCGACCTGCCGTCCGGAGTTCCGGTGCTCGCCACCACGGCCACGGCGAACGCCCGGGTGACGGCGGACGTGGCCGACCAGCTGGGTACGGGCGCCGGCACGGACGCCCTGGTGCTGCGCGGGCCGCTGGACCGGGAGAGTCTCAGCCTGGGCGTGGTCCGGCTGCCGGACGCGGCCCATCGGCTCGCCTGGCTGGCCGATCACCTCGGCGAACTGCCCGGCTCCGGAATCATCTACACGCTGACGGTCGCCGCGGCCGATGAGGTCACGGCCTATCTGCGCCAGTGCGGGCACACGGTCTCCTCGTACACGGGCCGGACGGAGAACGCCGACCGGCAGCAGGCGGAGGACGATCTTCAGGCCAACCGGGTCAAGGCCCTCGTGGCGACCTCGGCCCTCGGCATGGGCTTCGACAAGCCCGACCTGGGCTTCGTGGTGCACCTCGGGTCGCCCTCCTCCCCGATCGCCTACTACCAGCAGGTCGGCCGGGCGGGGCGAGGCGTGGAGCACGCGGAAGTGCTGCTGCTTCCCGGGCAGGAGGACGAGGCGATCTGGCGCTACTTCGCCTCGGTCGCCTTCCCGCCCGAGGAGCAGGTGCGCCGCACGATCGACGTGCTCGCGCAGGCGGGCAGGCCCTTGTCCCTGCCCGCCCTGGAACCCCTGGTGGAACTGCGCAGGACCAGGCTGGAGACGATGCTCAAGGTCCTCGACGTGGACGGGGCCGTCAAGCGGGTCAAGGGCGGCTGGGAGAGCACCGGCCGGCCCTGGGTGTACGACACGGAGCGGTACGCGTGGGTGGCCCGGCAGCGAGCGGCCGAGCAGCAGGCGATGCGGGACTACGCGGCGTCGACGGGATGCCGGATGGAGTTCCTGCGCCGTCAGCTGGACGACGAGGAGGCGGCGCCGTGCGGTCGCTGTGACAACTGCGCGGGAAGCCGGTTCGATCCGAAGGTGTCCGACGCGGCGCTGGACTCGGCCAAGGGCGAGCTGGGTCGGCCGGGCGTGGAGGTCGAGCCCCGGAAGATGTGGCCGACCGGGCTCGCTGCCGTCGGGGTCGATCTGAAGGGCCGTATCCCGCCCGGCGAGCAGGCTTTCGGCGGCCGGGCCCTGGGCCGGCTCTCGGACATCGGCTGGGGCAACCGGCTGCGTCCGCTCCTGGCCGACAGCGCCGCGGACGGTCCGGTTCCGGACGATGTCGTGCAGGCGGTGGTCCATGTGCTCGCCGACTGGGCCAAGGGGCCCGGCGGTTGGGCCTCCGGGGCGCCCGGCGCGCCTGCCCGGCCAGCCGGCGTGGTCACCATCGCCTCCCACCGCCGGCCCCGGCTGGTGGGTTCGCTCGGGCAGCGGATCGCCGAGATCGGCAGGATGCCGCTGCTCGGCGCGGTGGAGTACGCGCCCGAGGCGGAGGAGTCGAGGCTGTCCCGAACCAACAGCGCCCAGCGGGTGGTCGGGCTGCAGCGGACCCTGACGGTCTCCGCCGAGCTGAGCGGCCGACTGGCCTCGGCCGGGGGGCCGGTCCTCCTCGTGGACGATCTGTCGGACAGCGGGTGGACCCTGGCGGTGGCGGCCCGGCTGCTGCGGCGGGCCGGAGCGGAAGGGGTGTTTCCGATGGTGCTTGCCGTCCAGGGGTGAAACAGGAGGGGAAACGGGGAGTGAACAATGGGCAACTGGGCAGGGATATGAAAGGCATACCGACGCAATCCCGTCAGCGGCCTCAATTGCTCGTTGCCGCTCGCGCACGGGCCAGCAAGAATTGGGAAACCGCCTAACACGCCCCGTCAGCGGTCCGGATGGGCTGTGCCGTGGTGCGCCCTCACCCGACCTTGCCCGCCTCGCGGGCGCGTATCCGAAGGGAGGACCGTGACCCTCGGATTCGCTCCGCCCACAGCCACCTCGCTCAGATCTTCGTCCGAGTCCGCCAACCGCCTCGCTCGGATACTCGAACCGGCGGAGTGGTCCGCGGCGGGGATCCCTCTCCTGCGCAACCCGCGTGAGGTCGTCAGCGGCCTGCACTCGCGCCACACGCCCACGCCCTCGACGGCGGTCCTCGCGATCCTGGATCACGAGGAACGGCTCGCCGCCAGCGCCTCGTTCGTCCGACGCCCCGCCCCGGCGGACGGCTGGGAGTTCCGCAACGCTCTGCTCGCGCATCTGCGGCGGGTCATTCCGCACGACCTCCGCCGGCGCGCGCCCGTACGGACCGCGGTCCTGCTGTACTGCCGCGAGGGTGACGAGCGCTGGACGGAGGAGGACGGAGCCTGGATGTGGGGGCTCCGGGACGCCTGCACCCTGCACGGACTCCGCTGCGGCGCGTACATCACGCTGACCCGAGGGGGTTGGCAGGTGCTCGGTGAGGGCCGCGTCGGCCGTCGTCCGAGTTCCGATTCACTTCCGCTGCCGCTCGGAGAGGAGCCGTCCGAGCTCGGCCGGCTGACGCCGAGGACCGCGAGCGGCGCGACCGAGCCCCTGCGCCGGGTCGCCGCACGCTGACCGCGTGGACGACACCGGCCCCCGCCGGGCCGAGTTCGGTCCGGCGGAGGGGCTGTCGGTCGGAATCGGGGTCGGTCAGACTCCGGCGCCCGCTCCGAGGAGCGTCGTGACGCGCTGCGGGTCACCGCAGACGACGAGCAGAGCGGCGGCACGGGCCATCGCCGACGGCAGGGCCTTGGCGGCCGTCTCGTCGTCCCCACCGTTGAGGGCGACGATCACCACGGGACGGGCGGTCGCCCGCTCCACGGAGGCGGCGTCCGCGAAGAACACGTCGTCCCCGGTGGCCTGCTGGGCCCAGTAGGCGGCCTCGCCGAAGGACAGCTCGTGCGTGGCCCACGGGTGCGGGTCACCGGTGGTGAGCACCAGGACCTCTCCCGGTGCCCGTCCGCTCTCCAGAAGCAGGTCCAGAGCCTCTTCGGCGGCGTCGAGCGCGCCATCGACAGGGGCCGGGATCAGCTGGAGCTGCGGCGTGGATCGCTGATCGGAACGATTCTCCAGGGCGTTCGCCGGAGACGGCCCGGCACCGGGGTGCGGGCGCTGCGCCGGCGCCGCGGGCCTGGCAGGGCCGGGAACGGGGCGTCCGGGACGCGGTGAGGCCGCGGAACGCGGGCCGGGTACGGGACGGGGGGTCGACGCGGTGGCGCGGGGACCCTGGGCGCTCTCGTGAATCTGAGGCTCCTCGGGGATGAGAGGCATGAGTGGATGTCTATCAAACGCCGCTGCGCGAGGCACCGGCGGGTGGGCACACATGTGCACCCCGACCGCGTGGGAGCCCCTTGGGCGGGGTCCCGCGACCGGAAGTTCAGAAGTCGAAGCCGAGTTGGCCCCCGCTCTCCAGCGCGGCCGCCTCGGCGGAGAGACGGACCTTTTTGAGGTGGCGCCACCTGGGCATCGCGTCCAGGTACGACCAGGAGAGTCGGTGGTGAGGGGTGGGCCCCAGCTCTTCGAGCGCCGCTTTGTGGACCGGCGAAGGGTAGCCCGCGTTGGCCTCGAAGGCGTACGCCGCGTACCCCTCGGCCCCGATCCCCAGCTCCGCCATGACGGCGTCCCGCCGGACCTTGGCGATCACGGAGGCGGCGGCCACGGCGATGCAGGACTGGTCGCCCTTGATCACCGTACGGACCTGCCAGGGGCTGCCGAGGTAGTCGTGCTTGCCGTCGAGGATCACGGCGTCGGGCCGCACGGGGAGGCCTTCGAGGGCACGGACGGCCGCGAGACGCAGTGCGGCCGTCATGCCGAGCTCGTCTATCTCCTGCGGGGAAGCGTCGCCGAGGGCGTAGGCCGTGACCCACTTCTCCAGCTCCGCGGCGAGTGCGGTACGGCGCTTGGGGGTGAGCAGTTTGGAGTCGGTGAGCCCTTCGGGCGCCCGGCGCAGGCCGGTGACGGCCGCGCACACGGTGACGGGGCCGGCCCACGCCCCGCGTCCGACCTCGTCGACTCCGGCGACGATCTTGGCGCCGGTGGTGGCTCGGAGCGATCGCTCGACGGTGTGGGTGGGTGGTTCGTACGGCATGGCGCCTGACAGGTTACGCCGCTTGGTGCCGGGTGCGATACCCGGTTTCCCCTCGGGCGCCCGAGGGGCCTTCGTGTCGCGCCCCCGGATCCGTGCGCGCCGCCCCTCGGAGGCCGTCCCGGCGGGGTCAGACACGCAGCAGCGGCACCATGATCCGGTCGACCAGATCGGCGAGCTCACCGTCCGGCCATTCGCTTGCGCACACCTTTGATCGGTACATCATCATGGCGGGAATGACGTCGATCACCAGGTCGTTGTCCGCTTCCGCCCGCACCTCGCCCCGTGCGATTCCGCGGTGCAGAACATCCCGGAAGAGTCGGGCCGAGGGCTCGACCACCCCCGTGACGATCAGGCCGTGGAACCTCTCGGCGGCCTCGGCATCGCATTCGTGAAGCACAGCGCGCAGGGCGAAGCCTGGCTTGGAGTACATGACGTCCCTGACTCGACGGCAGAGCTCGTAGAGATCCTCGCGCACACCGCCGAGGTCCGGGGCCTCGTCGAGGGTCGGCAGTCCGGCCTGGAGCGCGTCGGCGACGAGGTCTTCCTTCGAAGGCCAGCGCCGGTACACCGCGGCTTTGCCCGTCTGCGCGCCGACCGCGACACCCTCCATCGTCAGACCGTTCCAGCCGACGCTGCCCAGCTGATCGAGTGCGGCCTCCAGGATCGCCCGTTCGAGTACCGGACCGCGGCGTCGCAGCGACGCCCCTTCCGGCCGGGCGGCGGCCGCGGAGCGCGAAGTAACCATCAGGATCTCTCCGTTGAGGCGATGTCATGTTGTCGGCAGCGCCCAGTGAACGGTTGCGTTCACTGAGGGGGACTCACTACCGTGGTGAACAGTGAACGGGTGCGTTCACTAATTCTTCCGTGGGGGATCCATAGTGACAACATCTCCGGTGGGCACACAGACCAAGGACGGGCCTGCTCGCGCCGGAGGTCGGCCGGGTATCGCCTTGACCGTCATCGCCGCCTGCCAGCTGATGGTCGTCCTCGACGCCACCATCGTGAACATCGCACTGCCGCACATCCAGGACGCGCTCTCCTTCTCGACCACCGACCTGTCGTGGGTGCTCAGCGCCTACACGCTCACCTTCGGCGGTCTGCTGCTCCTCGGCGGACGTGCGGGGGACATCCTGGGGCGCCGCCGGGTGTTCATGGCCGGCATCCTGCTCTTCACCTTCGCCTCGCTGCTCGGAGGCTTCGCCCAGGAGCCCTGGCACCTGCTCGCCGCGCGTGCCCTGCAGGGTGTCGGCGGCGCCATCGCCTCGCCCACCTCGCTCGCGCTCATCACCACGACGTTCCCCGAAGGGCCGGAACGCAACCGGGCGTTCGGCGTCTTCGCCGCCGTCTCCGCGGGCGGTGGCGCGATCGGTCTGCTCGCCGGCGGCATGCTCACGGAGTGGCTGGACTGGCGCTGGGTCCTCTTCGTGAACGTCCCCATCGGACTGCTGATCGCCTTCCTGACCCCGCGCTTCATCGCCGAGTCCGAGCGCCACCCCGGACGGTTCGACATCGCGGGGGCCGCGACCTCGACCCTGGGCATGGCCGCGCTGGTGTACGGGTTCATCCGGGCGTCCGAGAAGGGCTGGGAGGACGCGCTGACCGTCGGCTCGTTCGTCTCGGCGGTCATCCTGCTCGTGGCCTTCGCGCTCGTGGAGTCGCGCGCCAAGGAACCGATCACCCCGCTCCGGATGTTCGCGGACCGCAACCGTTCGGGCACGTACATCATCATGCTCAGCCTGTCGGCCGCCATGTTCGGCATGTTCTTCTTCATCGTGCTGTGGGTCCAGGGCGTCCTGGGGTACAGCCCGATCCAGTCCGGGCTCGCCTTCCTTCCGGTGACGGTCGCCATCGTCACCGGCGCGGGACTCGCGCAGCGGCTGCTGCCGGTCCTCGGCCCCAAGCCGTTCATGGTGAGCGGTTCGGCGATCACCGGTGCAGCTCTGTTCTGGCTGACGTTCATCACCTCGGACAGCAGCTACGTGAGCGGCGTCCTGGGCCCGATGGTCCTCTTCGGCTTCGGCATGGGCCTCAATTTCGTGACGCTTACGCTCACGGCCGTCTCCGGAGTGGCCCAGCACGAGGCGGGAGCCGCGTCGGGCCTGCTCAATGCCACACAGCAGGTCGGCGGTTCGCTCGGCCTGTCCATCCTGGTCACGGTCTTCGGCACCGCCAGCCGCGAGGAGGGCGAGAAGCAGATGCCGGGCTTCCTCGCGATCTCGACGCCCGAGCAGCAGGCCGAGGCCATGAAGACGCAGGAGCTGCCCCCGCCCTGGGGCCACGAGGTGCTGACCGCGGGCATCTCCTCGGCCTTCACTGCCGCCGTCGCGATGGTGCTGATCGCGCTGGTGACGGCCGTCCTGATGGTCAGGGTCCGCAAGAGCGACCTGGAAGCACTGAGCGGCCGAGCGGAGGCCGCCGGGCCGGTGGCCTGAGCGGACACCGACGGCCCCTGAACCCGGCACAGGGTTCAGGGGCCGTCTTGATGCTTCAGACCATCACGCCCACCCGAGGCCGCTGCGTCGGGCCGCGTGCTGCTTCAGGCCGTCGCGACCGAAGCCCACTCCGGAAGGTCCTCGGTCTGGCGCAGCCACTCCGCCGGCGGTGCCCCGGTCGTCGCGGCGGCCACCACGCCCCCGGCGATCGCGCAGGTCGTGTCGACGTCGCCACCGACCTGAGCGGTCGTCCAGAACACCCGCTCGAAATCGCCGAGGCCACGCGCCGCCGACCACAGGGCGAACGGAACCGTGTCGTGCGCGCTCGTCCGCCGTCCGCTGCCGAGGACCGCGGCGACTGTGCCGGCATCTCCGTAGTCGAGCATGTCGCGGGCCCGGCGCAGCCCCGCCCCGACCGCACTGCGCGGCACCAGGGCGATGACCCCGTCGAGCAGCGCCTCCGGAGTGGGTGGCCCCGCCGGGTCTGCGGCCAGCGCGGCCGCCGCGGCGACGGCCATGGCTCCGACCACGGCCTCGCGGTGCTGGTGGGTCGTGTACGCGGAGATCTCGGCCTGGTGCGTCGCCTGCTCCGGGTCGTCCGCGTACCAGGCGCCGAGCGGGGCGATCCGCATCGCGGCGCCGTTGCCCCAGGAGCCCTGCCCCTGGAAGAGCGCGGCGGCCAGCTCCCGCCAGTCGCCCCCCTCCCTGATGAGCCGGAGCATCCGGTTGACGGCCGGACCGTAGCCCCGGTCGAAATCGTGGTGCTGAGCGAAGGACATGGCCAGGGCGTCCTGGTCGATCCGTTCGTGACGGGCGAGGACGGCCAGGACGGAGCAGGCCATCTCGGTGTCGTCGGTCCACTGCCAGGGGCCGTCGGGAAGCTCGCGCCGCTTCAGCAGGGGGTAGTTGGCGGGTACGAAGAACTGGGAGCCCAGGGCGTCTCCCACGGACAGCCCGCGCAGGCTGTCCAGGGCGCGGTCGAAGCGCCGGTCGAGTGAGGAGTCAGCGGTCATCGGTCTGCCACTCTAGCCGGTAGGGCCGTACGGTTCCGGGGTACGCCAGCGTTCGAACGGCCGGTCAAGACGGTATCTCCCGTCCTCGCCGAGCAGGAGGACGCGGGTCTCGGCGTTGCCGGGATTCGACAGCGACTCGAAGTCCGCGACCGACCAGTGGAACCAGCGCATGCAGAACAGGCGCATGGTCAGCCCATGGGTGACGATCAGGACGTTGGGCGGATGGTCGGGCGCCTCGAAACTGCGGTACAGGCTCTCCAGGAACGCCCCGACCCGGTCGTAGACGTCCGCCCCCGACTCCCCCTGGGCGAAGCGGTAGAAGAAGTGCCCGTACGCGTCCCGGTAGGCCTTCTGCAGCCGTACGTCCTCCCTCTCCTGCCAGTTGCCCCAGTCCTGCTCCCGAAGGCGGGGCTCCTCCCGCACCCGGACCTGCTCCGGGGGCAGCCGGAAGGCACGCAGGGTCTCGTGAGTGCGTCGGTACGGCGAGACATAGACGCTGATCGCCTCGTCCCCGAAGAGCTCCCGCAGCCGCTCCCCCGTCTCCTCCGCCTGCCGCCACCCTGTCTCCGTGAGCCGCAGGGCGTGGTCGGGCTCCCGTTCGTACACCGTGTCATCGACATTGCCCTCGGACTCTCCGTGCCGTACGAGAACGATGCGCCGCGGTCGTGCCATACCCCGACCCTAGATCGCCGGTCCCGGGCCGGCTCAGCCGAGTAGGCGCCCGGAGTCCATCCGGCGTATGTGCCCGGTGAAGCGATGGCGCAGCGCACGGTCGTGCGAGACCACCACGAGTGCTCCCTTCCAGTGCTCCAGGGCCTGCTCCAGCTCCTCCACGAGGTCCAGGGACAGATGGTTGCCCGGCTCGTCGAGCAGGAGGAGGTCGGCGGGCCGGGCCAGCAGCCGGGCGAGCGCCAGCCGGCGGAGCTGGCCCGCCGAGAGACCATCGACCGGCACGCTCAGGTCGGCGGGCCGGAACAGGCCGTACGACAGAAGCAGTTCGGCCCGCTCGTCCTCGGGGAGGGCGAGCCCACGCCCGAAGCAGGTGAGCAGTCGCTCCTCCGGGCGTCGCACGGTGACGTCCTGGGCCAGGTACCCGACCCGTCCGGCGCGCCGGACGTCCCCGGTGTCGGGGCTGACGGTCCCCGCCATGATCCGGAGCAGCGTGGACTTTCCCGCGCCGTTGCCTCCGTGGACGAGCAGCCGTTCCCCTGCCCGGACGGTGAGCGTGTCCACGGCGAGACGGTCCGCGATCCGCACCCCCGTCAGGGCGACGAGCGTTCCCTCGGCACCGCCCGCCCGGGGCCGGGCGGTGAACGAGAGGGGCGGGGGCGGCGGGGGTACCGGCTCCTCGCGGAGTCGTCTCAGCCTCTCCCTGGCGTTGCGGACCCGCCCCGAGACGGAGGCCTGGACGCGGCCTGCAGCCCGGTCGAACGCCATTTTGTTGTTGTCCTTCATCTCCCTCCCGGGTGCGACACCGCGAGCCGTGGTCGAGGCGTATGCCTCCAGCCGTGCCGTCTCCTCGCACCACTCCGCGTACGCCTCCTCCCAGCGTCGCCGTGCGGCCACCCGTGCCGCGCGATAGCCGGCGTATCCGTCGCCGTACCGCACGAGCGCACGGCGGTCGGCGTCCACCTCGACGATCGCGGTGGCGACCCGCTCCAGGAAGGTCCGGTCATGGGAGACGGCCACAACGGTGCCGCGGTGCGCGAGAAGGGCGCCCTCCAGCCAGTCGAGCGCCTGCGCGTCGAGGTGGTTGGTCGGCTCGTCGAGCAGGAGCACTTCGGGGCCGGCCGCGACCGCGCAGGCGATACCGAGCCGGGCCAGCTCGCCGCCGGAGAGGCTGCCGAGTATCCGCTCGCGCCCCGTGCCGGCGAGGCCGAGTCCATGAAGGGCCTTGTCGATCCGGGCGTCCGCCTCGTACCCGCCGCGCAGCTCGTAGGCGGTGAGGAGTTCACCGTACGCGTCGAGCTCCGCTCCGTCCGCCGCGTCGAGTCCCGTTTCGAGTGCGCGCAGCCGTCGCTCCATGGCACGGAGCTCGGCGAGCGCGGCGTCGATCGCGTCACCGACGGTGGCAGCGGGAGGCAGCTCGGGAGTCTGCGCGAGCATCCGCAGACCACCGCCGGCGACGGTGACGACCCTGCCCTCGTCGGGCTGCTCCGCCCCGGCGAGGAGGCGCAGCAGGGTCGACTTCCCCGCGCCGTTCTCCCCGACGATCCCGATCCGCTCCCCGGGGCGCACGGAGAGCGAGACCTGGTCGAGAAGGAGTCGTTCACCACGGGACACGACGACGTCGTGCAGTGAGATCTGAGTGGGCAAGGGCGCCTCCATACATAGACCGTCAAATGCAACTTCGATCGCATTAAGCCGAGTGTGGCACACTCGAACCCCTAACGCAACGGGAGTAGCAATTGAATGACTCGACTGAGGAGCGCACCACTCCGGCGCCCGGCAGCATGCGCCCCGGCGGCCGCACCGCCCGTACCAGGGCAGCCGTCCGCGACGCCGTCCTGACCGGCCTGTCCGAGCACGGCTACCCCGCTCTGACCGTGGAGTACGTGGCGGAGCACTCGGGCGTCCACAAGACGACGCTCTACCGCCGTTGGGGCAGTGTCGAAGGCCTCCTGGCCGACGCGCTCGACCTGGCGAGCGAGGACTCCTGGACGCCGCCGGACACCGGGAGTCTTTCCGGAGATCTGCGCGCACTCGCGCACGAGGTCGTCGACGCCTTCGGCGACCCCGCGGCCGGCGCCGCCCCGACGGCGTTCGTCGGCGCCGCATTCCAGTCCGCGCGCGCCGCCGATGCCCTGCACACCTTCTACGCCGAGCGCTTCCGGCGCTGCGAGGCGGTCGTCTCCCGGGCCGTCGCCCGCGGCGAAGCGCCGCGGGACACCGACGCGGGGGCCGTCGTCCGGGCGGTCTCGGCTCCCCTGTTCCTCCGCCTCTTCGTCACCCGCGAACCGATCGACGGCGCACTCGCGGACCAGGCGGCACGCACGGTTCTGGCGGGGGTCGAAGCGGGCGCGTTCGTCCCGGCCTAGTCCGCCTCAGACCACCTCACCGTCTCGGGCCGCCCCGGCGGCTCAGACCGTCCAGGAAGCCTCGAGCTGCACCACGTCCCCGGCCAGCGCTGCCACATCGGCCGCGGTTCTGGCCCGCAGCCCGAGCCGCTCGATCCGCTCCACCCGGTACTTGCCGTGCTCCGCGGCCGACTGCCACATCGACAGGACCAGGAACTCACTCCCGGGCGCCTCACCGAACAGGCCCCGCAGCATTCCGGGGGACCCGGCCATCGCCGGGTTCCACACCTTCTCCTGCATGAGCGCGAAGTGCTCGGCGCGGTCCTCGTGGACACGACAGTGCGCCACCCGGGCCACGTCGGCGTCGGAGAACCGCGGTTCGAACCCCGTCTTCACGTCGAAGCGGTGATCGAACAGCTTGACCTGGATGTCCTTGTAGGTACCCATCTGGGCCGCCGCCAGGCGATCGTGCGAGCGTGCCATGAACGAGTCGTAGAAAGCCCGGCTCTCCCAGAACGCGAAGATATGGGCGACGTCCGGCCGAGCCCGGCTCCACCCTCCGCCCTGGCCCCGGAATCCCGGCTCACCGAGCAGCCCCGCCCATTTCCGCTGCCCCCGCTCGAACCCTCGACGGTCCATCACGGTGCAGCGAATCCACTTGACCAGCACCGCGCCATCGTACGGGGCCGATGACCGCCCCGGCAGACCTCGTCAGGCTCCCGCCGGGTGCATTCGCTCCAGACCCGCGCGCTCCTCCTCGTCCAGTTCGATCCCAAAGTCGCCTTCGAGCGCCGTGATCAACTCGCGCACCGTCAGGATGCGTTCCTCAGTGACGCCGTCCGTCCGCACCGTCGACAGCGTGTCGCGCACCAACGCCCTGCGCACCTCCGCGCCTGGCTGCTGGGCCACGACCTGACCGAGGAAACGCGACTGCGGATGGCTGGAGCTGTAGTGGTTCATGACAGTGAAGTCACCGGGGTAGAGGGTCTGCGGGGAGAAGGCGTACAGATCGGTCCAGCCGTCCGGACGCAGGGAACGCAGCACGTGGATGCCCTCGTCCTCGGCGCCGATCCCGAACGTCCAGCCGCTCTGCTCGACGCGCGCCCCGTCGCGCAGGGGCACCGGTTCGATCGGCCCCTGCCATCCGAAACCGACGTCGGCAAGCCACTGTTCGCCCTGGATCGTCACGACGAGCAGCGCGTGCGTGACGGGCGGCAGCGCCGCGCCCCGCGACCGGTTGCGTGCTCCGCGCCCGGACACCGTGAAGCCGATCCGTTCGAGGACGGCTGCGAACAGCGAGTTCTGCTCATAGCAGTAGCCGCCGCGCCGCCTCTCGACGAGCTTGTCCTGCAGGCTCTTCAGGTCCAGAGGCACCGGTCGCCCGAGGGCGACGTCGAGGTTCTCGAACGGAATGGCCCGTACGTGCGCCCGGTGAAGGGCCGTCAAGGTGCCCAGAACAGGGGCAAGTTCCCCGTCCCGCCCGATCTCGTATCCGATTCGAGCCAGATATGCGTCGAGATCCAGCTCCTCACCACTCCACAAACCGCTCTCCCCCTCAACCCTCGGGTCCGCTGTCGTAGCCCCATGACACCATGAGCAATCGGCCTAGGACCACGGGCTTTTGAGCGGGTCGACGGTACGACGCGAGGCGTGCGCGGGGGCGTGCGCGGAGAGGGGAAGCACCATGAGCGGACTCAACAAAGGGGTGAGCCGGGTCGAGGTGACGCTCAAATGGGACCCGGCCCCGATCGGCGCGCCCGCCCACGACCTGGACCTCGTCGCCGGCGTCTTCACAGCCGATGACCCGAACGGAGCGCCGGTCCATCTGGTGCACTTCGGCAGCCGCTCTCCCGACGGCACGATCACGCTGCACCGCGACAGCCGTACGGGCCAGGGATTCGGCTACGACGAGGCCATGACCCTGGAGCTGGACCGGCTGGCACCTCGGTACGCGCGCGTGGTGGTGGGAGTCGCCATACAGCAGGGTGGCGGGCGGCGGACCTTCGGCGACATAGCGAACACGGGCATACGGGTCCGCGAGGGCTACACGGACCTGCTGGTCCACGACTTCGCGGACGTGCCGGACGCCCTCTCGGCGACGGTCGTGGAGTTCACCAGGGACGGCGCCGAAGGATGGACGTACCGCCCGATCAGTCATGGCTTCGAGGCCGACCCCCGGCTGTTCGGCACCGTGCTGGGTTCCGTACGCCCCTGAAGCCCCGGACATCCGGACCCGGACACAGTGAAGGGGACCGGCACAGGGCCGGTCCCCTTCATGAAGCACCTACTCGATGTCAGCTGCAGCCACTGGTCGAGCCGCAGCCCTCGCAGATGTAGCAGGAGCCGGCGCGCTGCATCTTCGTACCGCAGGAGAAGCAGAGCGGGGCGTCGGCGCTGATGCCGAGCTGCATCTCGACGAGCTCCGCCGAGGTGTGCGCCTGCTTGGGGGCCGGCACCTCGATCTTCGGGGCCGGGGCCGCGACGGCCTTCAGCTCCTGGGCGCGGGGCGCCGACTGGGCGAGGCTCTCGATGTCGACCTCGTCCTCGTCGGACTGCTCGTACGAGCCGGTGTCCAGGTGGCGCTGACGCTCCTCGGCCGAGTGGATGCCGAGCGCGGAGCGGGTCTCGAAGGGCAGGAAGTCCAGCGCCAGGCGGCGGAAGATGTAGTCGACGATCGACTGCGCCATCCGCACGTCCGGGTCGTCGGTCATTCCGGCCGGCTCGAAGCGCATGTTGGTGAACTTCGAGACGTACGTCTCCAGCGGGACGCCGTACTGCAGACCGACGGAGACGGCGATGGAGAAGGCGTCCATCATGCCGGCGAGCGTCGAACCCTGCTTGGACATCTTGAGGAAGACCTCGCCGAGACCGTCGTCCGGGTAGGAGTTGGCGGTCATGTAGCCCTCGGCGCCACCGACGGTGAAGGAGGTGGTGATCCCCGGACGGCCCTTGGGCAGACGCTTGCGGACCGGACGGTACTCGACGACCTTCTCGACGGCCTCGCGGATCGTCGCCTCGGTCTTCGCGGTGACCTCGGCCTTCTCCTCCTCCTTCTTCTTGGCGGAGAGAGGCTGGCCGACCTTGCAGTTGTCGCGGTAGATGGCGAGCGCCTTGACGCCCATCTTCCAGGCCTCGAAGTAGACCTCCTCGACGTCCTCGACCGTGGCCGTCTCCGGCAGGTTCACGGTCTTGGAGAGGGCGCCCGAGATCCACGGCTGGATGGCGGCCATCATGCGGACGTGACCCATCGCCGAGATGGAACGCTCGCCCATGGCGCAGTCGAAGACCTCGTAGTGCACGGCCTTCAGACCGGGGGCGTCGATCACATTGCCGTTCTCCGCGATGTGGGCGACGATCGCCTCGATCTGCTCCTCCTGGTAACCCAGGCGGCGCAGGGCCTGCGGGACGGTGCCGTTGACGATCTGCATCGAGCCGCCGCCGACCAGCTTCTTGAACTTGACCAGGGCGAGGTCGGGCTCGAGGCCGGTGGTGTCGCAGGACATCGCGAGACCGATGGTGCCGGTCGGGGCGATGACCGAGGCCTGGGCGTTGCGGAAGCCGTTCTTGGCGCCGAGGCGGATCACGTCCTGCCAGGCCTCCGTGGCGGCGGCCCAGATCGGCGAGTCGAGGTCGTCCACGCGGACGGCCTTGGTGTTCTCGTCGGCGTGCTGCTGCATGACGCGCTGGTGCGGCTCGGCGTTGCGGGCGTAGCCGTCGTACGCACCGACGACCGCGGCGAGCTCGGCGGAGCGCTTGTACGAGGTGCCGGTCATCAGGGAGGTGATGGCGCCGGCGAGGGCGCGACCGCCGTCGGAGTCGTACGCGTGGCCGGTCGCCATCAGCAGGGCGCCGAGGTTGGCGTAACCGATGCCGAGCTGGCGGTAGGCGCGGGTGTTCTCGCCGATTTTCTGGGTGGGGAAGTCGGCGAAGCAGATGGAGATGTCCATCGCGGTGATGACGAGCTCGACGACCTTGGCGAAGCGCTCGATCTCGAAGGACTGGTTGCCCTTGCCGTCGTCCTTGAGGAACTTCATCAGGTTCAGCGAGGCGAGGTTGCAGGACGTGTTGTCCAGGTGCATGTACTCGCTGCACGGGTTCGAGCCGTTGATCCGGCCGGACTCCGGGCACGTGTGCCAGTGGTTGATCGTGTCGTCGTACTGGATGCCCGGGTCGGCACAGGCCCACGCGGCCTCGGCCATCTTGCGGAAGAGCGACTTGGCGTCGACCTCCTCGATGACCTCGCCGGTCATACGGGAGGTCAGACCGAACTTGCCACCGGACTCGACGGCCTTCATGAACGTGTCGTTCACGCGGACGGAGTTGTTGGCGTTCTGGTACTGGACGGACGTGATGTCGTCGCCGCCCAGGTCCATGTCGAAGCCCGCGTCACGGAGGGCGCGGATCTTCTCCTCCTCCTTGACCTTGGTCTCGATGAAGTCCTCGATGTCGGGGTGGTCGACGTCGAGGATGACCATCTTGGCCGCACGGCGGGTCGCGCCGCCCGACTTGATCGTTCCGGCGGAGGCATCGGCGCCGCGCATGAACGAGACCGGGCCGGAGGCGTTGCCACCGGAGGAGAGCAGCTCCTTGGAGGAGCGGATGCGGGAGAGGTTCAGGCCGGCGCCGGAGCCGCCCTTGAAGATCATGCCCTCTTCCTTGTACCAGTCGAGGATGGACTCCATGGAGTCGTCGACGGACAGGATGAAGCAGGCGGAGACCTGCTGGGGCTGGGGGGTACCGACGTTGAACCAGACCGGCGAGTTGAAGCTGAAGATCTGATGCAGGAGGGCGTAGGCCAGCTCGTGCTCGAAGATCTCGGCGTCGGCGGGCGAGGAGAAGTAGCCGTACTCCTCGCCGGCCTTCGTGTACGTCTTCACGATCCGGTCGATGAGCTGCTTGAGACCGGTCTCGCGCTGCGGGGTGCCGACGGCCCCGCGGAAGTACTTGCTGGTGACGATGTTGACCGCGTTCACCGACCAGAAGTCGGGGAACTCGACGCCACGCTGCTCGAAGTTGATCGAGCCGTCGCGCCAGTTGGTCATGACGACGTCACGGCGCTCCCACGCCACCTCGTCGTACGGATGCACGCCGGGGGTGGTGTGGATGCGCTCGATACGCAGGCCCTTGCTCGTCGCCTTCGTTCCCTTGGAACGAGAACCACGTGCCGGACCGCTCGCCGTCTCTGTCATGCCGCCTCCCATATACGGGCAAAACACACTTTGGCGCCCAGATAGTCCCAGGGCACCGTCTTCTGTACGTCGTTCTGTACTGCTGCCACGAGCGCCACGGGGGTCGCTCGGGGCACGTCTGCCGGGCCGCTCGGCGGCCGGTCGCCGGGCACGAGGCCCGGACCGCCGATCAGTCGGCGGCGGTGGCGGGAACGGGGACCTCAGGGGTCGCACCGGTCCCGCGGTTCTCAGCGGGAGGCCGCACGCGGAGTTCCGCGATGGCGGCCTCGAAGTCTTCGAGGCTGTCGAAAGCCTTGTACACGGACGCGAAGCGCAGGTACGCGACGAGGTCGAGCTCCTGCAACGGGCCGAGAATGGCCAGACCCACGTCGTGAGTGGTCAGCTCGGCGCTGCCGGTGGCGCGCACCGCCTCCTCGACCCGCTGGCCGAGCTTGGCGAGGGCGTCCTCGGTGACCGGTCGCCCCTGGCACGCCTTGCGTACGCCGGAGATGACCTTGGTACGGCTGAAGGGCTCGGTGACGCCGGACCGCTTCACCACCATGAGCGAGCACGTCTCCACCGTCGTGAAACGACGGGAGCAGTCGGGGCACTGGCGACGGCGTCGGATCGACGTCCCGTCGTCGGTGGTGCGACTGTCGACGACACGACTGTCGGGGTGCCTGCAGAAGGGGCAGTGCATTGGTTCCGACCCTCCCTCATGGCACGACTGGTGAACCTCACCCGACCGTCAAGGCCCTGCGAAGCGACCACCAGCATAGGCGATGTGGGCACCCCCGGCAGACCGGGGACCACTACCCCTGGGTGGCCGATGCCATCCAACCACTAGATCTTGGGTTGGGAGCGTTTCCGGACCCTCCGCGTGTCGCAGCGCGCCCGCTCCCGCGATTCCGCCCCTACGGGTGCGACACTGGGAGGGTGCACCGCGCGCGACCCAGCGGCGAAGGTTACCGTAACGACCGAATTGGGACGGCGGCGCGAGAGCGCTCATACACCCGCGTACGTACAGGCGTAAGGCAATCTGCGAATTTTCACTCGAACGTGTGTTTGGCGCAACCTTTCGAAAGCCACTACCGTTGTGCCAGCCAGGGAGACCATTCGAGAGGGGCCGACGACGTGACCACCACCGCAGACAGTGCCACCATCACCGCCCAGGACCGCTCCCAGGGCCGACTCGAGCCGGTGCACGCCATGAATGACACAAGCATGAACGGTGAGGACCCCGGGCGACCTGCCCGCGCCCTCCCCGGGCGACCTCCAGGCATCCGAGCCGACAGCTCCGGTCTCACCGACCGGCAGCGAAGGGTCATCGAAGTCATCCGCGACTCGGTCCAGCGGCGCGGCTACCCGCCGTCGATGCGCGAGATCGGGCAGGCCGTCGGCCTGTCCAGCACGTCCTCCGTGGCGCACCAGCTCATGGCGCTCGAGCGAAAGGGCTTCCTCCGCCGCGACCCGCACCGCCCCCGGGCGTACGAGGTGCGCGGCTCCGACCAGCCGAGCACTCAGCCGACGGACACCACTGGCAAGCCCGCCGCGTCGTACGTGCCCCTGGTCGGCCGGATCGCCGCCGGTGGCCCGATCCTCGCCGAGGAGTCCGTCGAGGACGTCTTCCCTCTCCCCCGGCAGCTGGTCGGTGACGGCGAGCTGTTCGTCCTCAAGGTCGTCGGCGACTCGATGATCGAGGCCGCCATCTGTGACGGCGACTGGGTCACCGTCCGGCGGCAGCCCGTCGCGGAGAACGGCGACATCGTCGCGGCCATGCTGGACGGCGAAGCCACGGTCAAGCGCTTCAAGCGCGAGGACGGTCATGTCTGGCTGCTCCCGCACAACGCGGCGTACCAGCCGATCCCCGGCGACGAGGCGACGATCCTCGGCAAGGTCGTGGCGGTACTCCGGCGGGTGTGACACACCTCGCCGGCTCTGACCGGGCCCCGGGACCCACTGCGCCGGTCCCGGGGCCCTGCCGTGTCCGGGAGGGCCCCGGGGTACCGGGGATCAGTCGTGGTGAGCGTCAGGCGCCGGCCGCCTTCGACGCGGTGTCGATGGCCGCCAACGACTTCCGTACCTGGTTGCGGTCCGTCGTGTACCAGAAGTCGGGCAGCGAGGCCTTCAGATAGCTGCCGTACCGGGCCGTCGCCAGGCGGGGATCGAGCACCGCCACGACACCTCGGTCTCCCGTGGCCCTCACGAGGCGGCCCGCGCCCTGGGCCATCAGCAGGGCGGCATGGGTCGCCGCGACCGCCATGAAGCCGTTGCCCCCCGCCTCCTCGACGGCCTTCTGCCGGGCGCTCATCAGCGGATCGTCCGGGCGCGGGAAGGGGATCTTGTCCATGACGACCAGCTGACAGCTGGTCCCCGGGACATCCACGCCCTGCCAGAGCGACAGCGTGCCGAAGAGACAGGTCTTCGGATCGGCCGCGAAGTTCTTGATCAGCTCGCCCAGCGTGTCCTCGCCCTGGAGCAGGATCGGCAGCTCCGGAACCCGGTTCCGCAGCTCCTCCGCCGCCTGCTGGGCCGCACGCATGGACGAGAACAGACCGAGCGTCCGCCCGCCGGCCGACTGCATCAACTCGGTCAGCTCATCGAGCATGTCACCCCGGTCCCCGTCCCGCGCGGGGCGGGAGAGGTGCTTGGCGACGTAGAGAATGCCCTGCCTGGGGTAGTCGAACGGCGAGCCGACGTCGATCCCCTTCCAGACGGGCAGGTCGTCGCCCGTGGTGCCCTCCGGAGCGAGACCGAGCGAGGCTCCGACGCCGTTGAAGTCGCCGCCCAGCTTGAGCGTGGCCGAGGCCAGGACCACGGACCGCTCCGTGAACAGCTTCTCCCTCAGCAGGCCCGAGACACTGAGCGGCGCGACCCGCACCGATGCCCCGAAACGGTCATGACGCTCGTACCAGACGACGTCGTACTCCGAACCCTGCGTGATCCGCTCCGCGACACCGTGCACGGTCTCCACGGAGGCCATCGCCTGCTTGCGCACCGCGTCCTCGTCCTGCACGGACCGGTCGCGGGTGGAACCAAGCGCCGTGATCACCGCGCGGGCCGCGTCCCGCAGCGCCATCAGGGCGTACGCGAGATCTTCCGGGATCTCCTCCAGGCGCCCCGGCAGGGCCAACTCCATGACCCGCTCGAAGCCCTCGGCTGCGGTCTGCAACTGGTCGGCGACCTTCTCGTCGACCAGCTTGGCGGACCGGCGCACGGCACGGTTGACCTGGCCCGGGGTGAGCTCGCCGGTGGCGACCCCGGTGACCCGGGAGACCAGCTCGTGCGCCTCGTCGACGATCAGCACCTCGTGCTGCGGGAGCACCGGGGCGCCTTCGATGGCGTCGATGGCGAGCAGGGCATGGTTCGTGACGACGACGTCGGCGAGCTTGGCCCGCTCGCGGGCCGCCTCGGCGAAGCACTCCGGCCCGTACGCGCACTTGCTCGCGCCGAGGCACTCCCGGGAGGAGACCGAGACCTGGGCCCAGGCCTTGTCGGAGACGCCCGGGGTCAGGTCGTCCCGGTCCCCGGTCTCGGTCTCGTCCGACCAGTCCCGGAGCCGCATCAGGTCCTGGCCCAGCTTGCTGGTGGGCGCGGCCGCCTCGAAGGGGTCGAAGAGGCCGTCCTCCTCGTCCTGCGGGACGCCCTCGTGGAGCCGGTGCAGACAGAGGTAGTTCGACCGGCCCTTGAGCATGGCGAACTGCGGGCGGCGACGCAGCTGCGGATGCAGTGCGTCGACCGTCCGCGGAAGGTCGCGCTCGACGAGCTGGCGCTGCAGCGCCAGGGTGGCCGTGGCCACCACCACCCGCTCCCCCTGGGCCAGCGCCGGCACCAGATAGCCGAGCGACTTGCCCGTGCCGGTACCGGCCTGGACCAGGAGGTGGGAATTGTCGTCGATGGCCTCGGCCACGGCCTCGGCCATGGTGACCTGGCCGGGCCGCTCCGTGCCGCCGACGGCGGAGACGGCGGCGTGGAGGAGGTCGGGGAGGGATGGCTTCGTCATAGCGGTTCCAGCCTACGGGGCGCCACTGACAGCCAGAGCACGCGCGCGGGTCACGCGAGCGGGTTGGGGACGGTCCCGTGGACAGCCGCGTGGGGGCGCTCGGGGCGGTCCCGGTAGCCGTCCAGGTGCAGACGGTTGCGGTTGAGGCAGAGCCGCTCGATCCGGGGGGTGAGGAGGTCGAACAGCTCGAACCGTTCCTTCAGCTCGGGGAAGCTCGCCTGGTGGCGGAGGATCTCGGCGCGGACGAGGGACCAGAAGTCCTTCTCGGGCACCTTGAGTTGTTCCTCGCAGAGCGGAGCCAGATATCGGAAGACTCCGACGAAGAGCCCCGAATGGATGAACTGGACGAGGAAGTCGGGCTCCTCGGTGAGAAGGACGGCGCGCACGTCGTCCGGCAGGGTGTCGTGCTCGGGCAGTGGCTGGGCGCTGATGTTCACGTCGTCGACGAAGTCCTTGATCGCCAGACGTACGGGGACGTCCTCTTCGTCGTAGACGACGATGGCGTTCTCGCCGTGCGGGGAGAAGACCGTGCCGTACCGGTAGAGGAAGTGCAGCAGCGGCGGCAGCAGCGCCGCGAAGAGGCGCTGGAGCCAGACGACGGGGGCGAGCCCGGAGCGCTCGACGAGTTCGGCGACGAACGCCCGCCCGGCGGAGTCCGTGTGGAGCAGGGAGGCGAGGGTACGGGCCCGCTCCCCCGGGGGCAGCCGGAGCGGTTCGCGCCAGATCGCGCCGAGGAGTTCCTTGTACTGGTACGGGACTTCGGGCAGCCGGTCGTACAGGGGGTGTTCGACGGTGACGGAGGCGACCTCGCCGAGGAGGATCACCCCGCACTCGTCCCGCAGGAACGGATCGGCGTCACGGAGGCCGTGGACCCAGGCGGTGACGGCGGGTGCCGCGAGGGTGCGTTCGGTGGGCAGACCGCGCCAGACGAGGGTGTTCAGCACCGACAGCGGGAGTTTGACGGTGTGCCGGTCGGGTCGGCTGGTGTTGAGGAACGTACGGACCGACTGCTGCGGCAGACGGAGGTCGCCGTCCGAGGAGAGCGGGACGACGGTCCCGGCGGCGATGGCCGGGGCGTAGAGAGGGAGCAGGATCTCGTCCCATTGCCAGGGGTGGACGGGCAGGAGGAGGTAGCCGTCGGGTTCGTGACCGCGGGCGGTCAGTTCGGCGCGGAAGGCTGCGTGGACCTCGGGGTCGAGCTCCTGGGCGTAGAGGCGGTCGGGGGTGTCGAGTCCGGACACCCCCCGGTAGGCGGCGAGGCGGTTGCTGACCGCGATCCACGGCAGCCGGGTGGCGCGGCGGGCTTCGGGGGCCCAGCGCGCGGCGTCGGTGGCGGAGAAGCCGATGCGGCCCTTGTTGAGGACGAGCCAGGGGTGGCCTGTCTGGTGCCCTTCGAGTTCCGCGTAGGAGAGGTCGGCGAGCCGGGCGGCGGGGAGGGCGGTGTGGTCGAGGCGGGCGTCGGCGGCGAGGGTGGCGGAGAGCTCGCGGATGAGATGGCCGAGGGTGGCGCCGTCGAGCTGCAGGAGACGGCGGGCCCGGACCAGGAAGTCGAGGGCGTCGGTCATGGGCCGGCCCTCGTGGGTGATCGAGTCGGCGGCGACGTACCAGCTGCCGTAGGCGCCTCGGCGAGCCTGGAAGGTGAGGGCGGTGCCGTCGTCGAGCCTCAGGGAGTGGAGGCCGGGTTCGTCTGCCACGGAGGCGGGTTCGACGATCTCCTCGTAGGCGAACTCGGCGACGGCCTTGGCAAGCAGTCGTGAGGAGGCCCTGCTCCAGGCGGCGGCGTTCAGCTCGGGGGGCGCGAGCAGTTCGGGCGCCGGCGCCGGTGCGGGTTCCGGCGCAGGTCCGGGTGACGGCGCCGGTGCGGGTGCCGGAGTCGGTGCGGGTGCCGGAGTCGGTGCGGGTGCCGGAGTCGGCTTGGGTACGGGCGGCGTTCCGGCCGTGGTCGAAGGGGCGGGAGACGGTGCGGAGTGCGTGGGCTGTGCGGAGTCGTGGGGTGCAGGGGACATCGACACGAGGACTCCTCGGAGTGGGAACCGCTATGGGGCGAGCGGTGTATAGAAGACAGAGGGTTGTTCACAGAACGTGACGGAGGGCGCGGTCACGCATCATGAGCGCCGCTCGTTTGTCGGGAAGGTCGACTTCCGCTGCATAGCGGAAGCCGCTGCTGAGGAAGGCAGAGACGGAGGGGGTGTTACGGATGTCGGGTTCGGCGACGACGCGGGTACAGCGGGGTCGGTGGTCGAGGACGAGATCGGCGACGGCGCGCAGAAGTGTGCTGCCGACGCCACGGCCCCGGTCCGTGACGCCTCCGATCAGCAGATGGATACCGGTGTCGTGGGGGCGTACCGGGTAGTGCCGGGCGAGCGGGTCGAGGTCGGCGCGGTAGATCTCGAAGTAGCTCATGGGCGCTGCGTCGAGCACGCCGAGGCAGGGGACGCTGCGGCCGTCGCCTTCGAGCTGGGCGCGCAGGTGCTCGGCGGTCACGGTCTCGGGTCCGGCCAGTTCCCAGAAGGCGGCGACGGCGGGGTCGTTCATCCATCGGGTGAGGAGCGGCAGGTCCCGTTCGAGTCGCACGGGGACGAGCTGGAAGCGGCCGACGGGCGTGTCGGCCGGGTCCCAGGAGGCGACGGAGTCCAGCAGGTCGCCGTCGAGGAGTCCGGCGTCGGCGTGACCGCCTTCGAGGAGGGCGACGAGTTCGTCGAGCCTCAGGTCAAGGGTGTCGTCGCCGGGCGGGTCGGCCGGTGGGCGGGTGGGTGACACGGTGTCGCTCTCCTCTCGGCGGTGCGGTCGGGTCGTGGGTCCTCGGAAGGCGGGCTCAGGTGCGGAGGGGGTTGGTGACGGTGACGTAGACGGACTGGGTGTCGACAGGGCCGACGAGTTCGTCCATGCCGTTCAGACGGGTGAGGAGGTTGGCCTTGCTGCGGAGGGTCGCGGCCTCCAGGAGGCGGTGCGGCAGGGGGGATCCCAGGCTGGTGGCGGAGGTGAGGAAACTGCGCAAGGCCGCGAGCAGGACGCGCTCGTCTGCGAGGTGTTGGGCGCCGAAGGCGCCGATCAGGCCGAGGACGTTGTTGATGCCGAGGTAGTAGGCGAAGCGCTCGTCGGTGACCTGGTCGGAGACGAAGGTGTCGCTGTCGGCGCCGATGCCGGGGAGGCGGCTCTCCAGCTCGCTCCGGTGGGACTCACGGAAGTAGTAGCCCTGATTGTCGCGGTAACGGCCGCCGACCGGCCAGCCGTCGGGGTCGAGGAGCACCAGGGTGTTCTGCTGGTGGGCCTCCAGGGCGATGCCGGCGTGTCCGTCGAGCCAGAGGACGGGGCGGACGACCTGGTCGAGGTAGCGGAGGAACCACTCGGCGGAGACGGCCGTGGTGGGGCGGCCGGTGCGGGCGGCGAGGCGGCCGACGACGTCGGCCAGGCGCGAGCGCATGACGGTGGCGCCCGGCCAGGGACGGGGGGCGGTGAGGGAGGCGATGCAGACGGCGTCGTCACCGGGCCCGAAGGGGTTGTGGCGGATCATGAGGTCGAGCCCGAGGACGGGGGCGCCGTCCGGGGCGTCGACGGCGAGCCACGCGGGGTCGCGGACGATGTCGAAGCCCGGGTGGGCGGCCTGCCACTCGTCGACGAGGCCGGTGCGGAGCAGCCGGTGGACCTCGACGCCGCGGTGGAGTTCCTTGCGGAGGTTCTCGCGGCGCGAGTTGGTGATGCGCAGGCCAAGGGAGAGCTTGAGCATGGCCCGCGCGCCGGGGCGGTGCACGGTACGGACGGAGGAGGTGGGGTGCCAGGGGCTGCCGTGGAGGCCGAGGTCGTGGACGAGGCCGGCGTCGAGGAGGGCGCGGATGTCGGCGCGGTGCAGGAGCTCGCGGGCCTGCCAGGGGTGTACGGGCAGGGGCGCGGTTCCGGCGGGGAGCGCGAGCCCTTCGGCGAGGCCGATGGCGATCTGCTCCGCGGAGACGGGACGGCCCTGTTCGGTCCAGGCGGAGTCGGAGGCCAGGAGCGAGGAGTCGACGGCGAGCCAGTGGAGGGGGAAGGAGCCGTGCAGTTCGGGTGAGTAGAGCCGGGCCTCGGCGTCGGAGAGGCCTTCGCGGCTCTTGGGCGTCGGGTGGAGGGGGTGGCCGAGCAGCAGGGACTGTTCGGCGGCGAGGAAGAGGTCGGCGTCCGGATGCGGTTGGGGCCGGCGTCGGCGCTCGGTGAGGAAGTCGGCGGTGCGGCGAGCGGAGTCGGCGACCCGGCCGACGAGTTCGGTGCCCTCGGGGCGGCCGCTCTCCCGGCTGAGCAGGGCGGCCACGGTCACGGCGTCGACGGCGGGGGCCGTGGTCGGGAGCCCTTCGAGGGTAGGGGCACCGAAGCGGTGCCAGCCGGTGGGTGACCAGTAGCGGACGGGGACGAGGAGGGCGGTGCCACTGGCGTCGAGGGGGATGCGCAGGATGGCGGAGCCGGGGGTGGGGAGGTTCTTCTCCCTGACCCAACAGCGGAGCAGGTTCTCTACGGCGGCCGCGTCGGCGGCGCGCTGTGGGTCGGGGTCGTCCAGGGGATCGGCGCCGGCCGGGCGGTGCGGGTCACGGTCGCCCGACGGGTCGGCGGCGGTTACCGGGCGGTGCGGCCGGGGGTCGTACGGACCGACGTGCTGGCGCGGGACGGTCACGTCGGCGGCTGCCGCGCCCGGACCGGCGGCGGTCACGCCGGGCCCCCTGACACCAGGCTCCGTGAAGCCGGGCTCCAGGGTGCCGGGTCCCTCGGTGCCGAATCCCGTGGCGCCGGATCCCATCGCGCTGGCTCCCACGGTGCCGGATCCCGTGGCGCCAACTTCGGTGCGGCTGGGTTCGGTGCGGCACGGTTGCGTGGTGGCGGGTTCGGCGCGGGTTGGTGCCTCGGGGGCGGGGGGTTGGGAGGGGGCTTCGTCGGCGGTGAGCAGTTCGGCGCCGAGGGCCTCGGCGGCCAGTAGGGGGGAGTCGAGGGTCGCGGAGGCGAGTACCTGGGAGGTGAGGACCTGGGAGCCGAGTTGGTTGACGGCGAGGGGGGCCTCGGTCTCGGGCGCTGGGGAGGGGGGCGTGGCGTTCACGGGGGCTTCCTTGGGGGTGGGGCCGGGGGCGGCCCGGGTCAGTGGGACGGCCCGGGGGCGGTCCGGGGAGCGGCGGGCCGACGGGCGGCGGGCGGCTGGGGGGTGTGGGCCCGTTCGGCCGCGGCCAGGGCGTCGGCGAAGCGGTCCAGGACGGCGGTGGCCTGCTCGTCGGTGAGGGTGAGCGGGGGCAGGAGCCGGACCACCGCGGAGTGGCGGCCGCCGAGTTCGACGATGAGGCCTCGGGCGAGGCACTCCTGCTGGACCGCGAGGGCCAGGGCGGGGGCGGCGGGGGGTACGGGGTCGTCCGGTCCCGCCGCGTCGGGGTCGACGAGTTCGACGCCGATCATGAGGCCCCGGCCGCGGACGTCGCCGACGCAGGGGTGGGCGGCGGCGAGGCCCCGGAGTTGGCCGAGGATGCGGGCGCCGAGGATGCCGGCCCGTTCGGCGAGTTTGTTCTCGCGGACGTACGCGAGGGTGGCCGTGCCCGCGGCCATGGCGAGCTGGTTGCCGCGGAAGGTGCCGGCGTGGGCGCCGGGTTCCCAGGCGTCGAGCTCGGACCTGTAGACGATGACGGCGAGGGGGAGGGAGCCGCCAATGGCCTTGGAGAGGACCATCACGTCGGGTACGACGCCGCTGTGCTCGACGGCCCAGAAGGCTCCGGTGCGGCCGACGCCCGTCTGGACCTCGTCGACGACGAGCGGGATGGAGCGGTCGGCGGTGATGCGGCGCATCCGGCGCATCCAGTCGTCGGGGGCGGGGATGACCCCGCCCTCGCCCTGGACGGCTTCGAGGATCATTCCGGCGGGGGTGGTGACGCCGCTCTTGGGGTCGTCGAGGAGGCTCTCGGTCCAGCGGGCGGCGAGTTGGGCGCCGCGGGCGCCGCCGACGCCGTAGGGGCAGCGGTACGCGTGCGGGTACGGCAGCCGGGTGACGCGGACGTCGGTCGCTCCGCCCGAGGCGTCGAGGGCGCCGGACGTCATGCCGTGGTAGGCACCGGTGAAGGCGAGGAGTCCGCTGCGGCCGGTGGCGGTGCGGACGAGTTTGAGGGCCGCCTCGACGGCGTCCGTGCCGGCCGGGCCGCAGAACTGGATACGGGCGTTGTCGGCGAGTTCACCTGGCAGGGTGGCGAACAGCTCGGAGGTGAAGGCGTCCTTGACGGGGGTGGCGAGGTCGAGGACATGGAGCGGTGCGCCGGAGTCGAGGACCTTCTTGATGGCTTCGAGGACCACGGGGTGGTTGTGGCCGAGGGCCAGGGTCCCCGCGCCGGAGAGGCAGTCGAGGTAGCGGCGGCCGTCGGCGCCCTCGATGGTCAGCCCCCGTGCCCGCACCGGGACGATCGGCAGGGAGCGGGCGTAGGTGCGGGCGGCGGACTCACGCAGGGACTGGCGCCGCAGGATGCCCTCGTATCCCCCGCCGCCCTGGTCCGAAGCCACTCGACCCCGAGCCCGCTGCGGGACAGCCCGTCGCTCCGGGGTGCCGCGGTCCGGGGTGCCGCGGTCCGGGGTGCCGCGGTCCGGGGTGCCGCGGTCCAAGACTTCTCGGTCCGAGGCCCCTCGCTCCAAGGCCCCGTGCTCCGGGGTGGGTCGGACCGTCGGGGTGTGCGTCCCGGTGCCGGCTTCGTCGGGCGGTCCGGCGATGGGCCCTTCGGGCGTCCGGGTCTGCGTCCGCGCGGCCGGTGGGACGGCCGGAGCTGATTCGGTCACGGCCACGGCTCGGTGTCCTCCCGCTGTAACAGTTGCGTTGCACATCGGGACGTCGTGAAGCCGCCGGAAGGGCTGCCCTGAACGCCACCGTTGTGTCCCCCGTACGTACCAACGACGCGAACTGCCCTGGATCACGGGCCGGAGGCAAGAACTTGGCGTGTCCCGGATCACGGCACGGCAACGGCCGAGCGATGGCCGGAACCGCCGACCGACCGCGTACCGTCCCCTCCGGCACCGGCATAGTGGGGGCCGTCGGCCGCTGCCCATGCGGGCACGGCCGCTGTCCATGCACAAGTTGACGTAGTCCCAGGGGGATCACGAGATGCGATCGATTCGTCCGCTGCTGACGGCGGCTTCCGCCGTCGCGGCGCTGACGCTCACCGTTACGGCCTGCGGACCGAGCGAGGAGAACGCGGGAGACAAGCCCAGCTCGCCCGCGACCGCCCAGAACCCGGCCGACAAGATCAAGATTCCGGAGGACCTGAAGGATCGTCTGAAGGAGCACGGGATCGACGTCGACAAGTGGCGCGACGGCGAGTGGAAGAACTGGGACCGCGACAAGTGGCTGCGTGAGGCCAAGGACTTCGTCAACCCGATCATCGAGGACCTCTGGGACCCGGACCGGATGCGGGACGCCGAGCGTCCCGACAAGCCGGTCGAGGAGGAGGACATCTCGGGTGACGAGGGCGTGACCGACCCGACGCCGGACCCGGTGCGGGCGAAGGCCGTGGCGCCGAAGTACCACGGCAACGCCGCGGAGTCCGGGAAGGTCTTCTTCGACGGCCCCGAGGGCTCGATGGTCTGCTCGGCCACGGTCGTGCAGGACCCCGCGCACCCCGGCAAGTCGAACATGGTGTGGACGGCCGGTCACTGCGTCCACAAGGGCAAGAAGGGCGGCTGGTACCGCAACATCGCCTTCGTTCCCTCGTACAACGACTCCGCCCTGTCGACCGCCGCCCTCGAGAAGGCGACGCGCGAGCAGATCGCGCCGTACGGCGTGTGGTGGGCGGACTGGGTCAAGACCTCCGACCAGTGGATCGCCGAGGGCGCGTCGACCGGTGGCGCGGGCGCTCCCTACGACTTCGCGGTCATCAAGGTGACTCCGGAGAAGGGCGGCACGAGCAAGTCCCTGGAGGAGACCGTCGGTTCGGCGCTTCCGGTGGACTTCAACGCGCCGGCGGTGCCGAAGATCGCGAGCATGGAGGCGACCGGCTACCCGGCGGCGCCGCCGTTCGACGGCCAGAAGATGTTCCAGTGCGAGGACAAGCCGGGCCGGCTGTCCCTGAAGGCGGAGCAGCCGACGATGTACCGCATCGGCTGCACGATGACCGGCGGTTCGTCCGGTGGCGGCTGGGTCGCCCAGGGCAGTGACGGCAAGCCCGCGCTGGTGTCGAACACCTCGATCGGCCCGTCGACGGCCGGTTGGCTCGCGGGTCCGCGCCTCGGTCCCGAGGCCAAGGCGATGTTCGACGAGGTCAGCAAGAAGTACGCCGGGCAGTAGGCACGGCGGGGAGGCGGGGCCCACGGGTCCCGCCTCCCCCATGTCCGGGCATGTCCGGGCGGGGCGCGACCCGCGTCCCGCCCGGGTTCCGCCCGGGTTCCGTCCGGGTTCCGTCCGACCGGCATACTGTCCACCGCAAGTGACGCGTCCATGGCAACGTCAAGGCGAGAACGCGCCGGAAACGGGGCCCGTCCCGGACGCGGGAAACATCTCAGGGGGAATTCACCACATGCGTTCCGTACGACTCCTACCCGCCGCTCTCGGCCTGGCCACCGCGCTCGCGCTGACCGCCACGGCCTGCGGCCCCACCGAAACCCCGGCCGCCGACAAGCCGGCCGCCGGAGCGAGCAGTTCCGCTGCGGGCACCGACGACGCGGCCGCCGGAGACGGTGGCGCCGACCTCACCAAGGACCTCGCCGACAAGCTCAAGAAGCACGGCGTCGACCTGGACAAGTGGAAGGACGGCGAATGGAAGAACTGGGACACGAACACCTGGCTGCGTGAGGCCGAGGACTTCGTGAACCCGGTCATCGACGGGCTCTGGGACCCGGCGCGGATGCAGTCCGCCAAGAGCCCCGACCCGACGATCACCGCGCAGGCCGGAGGCGGCGGCACCGACCCGACGCCCCGCCCCGTCAAGGCGCAGCGCGAGAAGACGCCGTACCACCGCAACGCGGCCCCAGTCGGGAAGATCTTCTTCGACTCGCCCCAGGGCCACATGGTCTGCTCCGGGACCATCGTGAAGGACCCGCGTCGGCCCGGTAAGTCCAACATGGTCTGGACGGCCGGCCACTGCGTCCACGCGGGCAAGAAGGGCGGCTGGTACCGCAACATCACCTTCGTCCCGGCCTTCAACGACCTGGGCAAGTCCCCCGCCGCGCTCAACAACGCGCAGCCGCACGAGGTCTACCCGTACGGCCAGTACTGGGCCGACTGGGCCGTGACCTCGGGCGAGTGGATCAACTCGGGCGGCACCAACCAGGCCTGGCCGTACGACTACGCCGTGCTGCACGTGAACCCGCAGCGGGGCGGCAAGTCGCTGGAGGAGACCGTCGGCGCCGCGCTGCCGGTCGACTTCTCCGCACCGGCGCCCGCGCAGTCCGGCACGGTGGGCGCCTGGGGCTACCCGCAGGCGCCCCCGTACAACGGCGTGATCATGCACAAGTGCCTGGATCGGGCGACGCGACTGACCACGGCACCCGCCACCCCGGTGATGTACCGGATCGGCTGCACGATGACGGCCGGTTCGTCCGGCGGCGGCTGGTTCCGGGTGCTGCCGAACGGCAAGACGGCGCTCGTGTCGAACACCTCGATCGGCCCGGCCGGCAGCAACGGCTGGCTCGCCGGACCGCAGTTGGGCCGGGGCGCCAAGGCCGCCCACGAGATGGTGAGCAAGAAGTTCGCCCGCTGACCCGTCCCGTCACGACACGGCGGGCCTGGACACCACGGCACTCGCCATGACCGCTCTCATGACCGCTCGTCATGACAGAAGGCGCCGGTCCCCTCCCTCTCGGGAGAAGGCCGGCGCCTTCGTCGTACCTCAGGTCAGTGCGCGGCGGGAACGTACGGCGCGAGCATCGCCGCCAGCTCCTCGTGCACCCGGGCCTTGAGCAGGGTGCCCTCCGGGGTGTGCTCCTCGGACTCGACCTCGCCCTCGGCGTGCACCCGTGAGACGAGACCGCCCTGCGTGTACGGCACGAGGGCTTCGAGCTCGATCTGCGGGCGCGGCAGCTCGGAGTCGATGAGCGCGAGCAGCTCCTCCATGCCCTGGCCCGAACGGGCCGAGACCACGATGGAGTGCTTCTCGATCCGCAGCAGTCGCTGGAGCACCAGCGGGTCCGCGGCGTCCGCCTTGTTGATGACGACGATCTCCGGCACGTTCACCGCGCCGACGTCCCGGAAGACCTCGCGCACGGCGGCCAGCTGCTCCTCCGGCGCGGGGTGCGAGCCGTCCACCACGTGCAGGATGAGGTCGGACTCGCCGACCTCCTCCATGGTGGAGCGGAACGCCTCGACCAGGTGGTGCGGCAGGTGCCGGACGAAGCCGACGGTGTCGGCCAGGGTGTAGACCCGGCCGGTGGGCGTCTCGGCTCGGCGGACGGTCGGGTCCAGCGTGGCGAACAGCGCGTTCTCCACGAGCACGCCCGCGCCGGTGAGGCGGTTGAGCAGGGAGGACTTGCCTGCGTTCGTGTACCCGGCGATGGCGACCGACGGCACCTTGTTACGGCGCCGCTCCTGCCGCTTGATGTCGCGGCCGGTCTTCATCTCCGCGATCTCCCGGCGCATCTTCGCCATCTTCTCGCGGATACGACGCCGGTCGGTCTCGATCTTGGTCTCACCGGGACCACGCGTGGCCATGCCGCCACCGCCGCCGCCACCCATCTGCCGGGAGAGCGACTGACCCCAGCCACGGAGGCGCGGCAACATGTACTGCATCTGCGCGAGCGCGACCTGCGCCTTACCCTCTCGGGACTTGGCGTGCTGGGCGAAGATGTCGAGGATCAGGGCGGTCCGGTCGACCACCTTGACCTTGACGACGTCTTCGAGGGCGATGAGCTGGCCGGGGCTGAGCTCGCCGTCGCAGACGACGGTGTCGGCACCGGTCTCGACCACGATGTCCCGCAGCTCGCGCGCCTTGCCGGAACCGATGAAGGTCGCCGGGTCCGGCTTGTCACGGCGCTGCATCACGCCGTCGAGCACGAGGGCGCCCGCCGTCTCGGCGAGGGCCGCGAGTTCCGCCAGGGAGTTCTCCGCGTCCTGGACGGTCCCCGAGGTCCACACACCGACCAGCACGACGCGCTCCAGGCGCAGCTGGCGGTACTCGACCTCGGTGACGTCCTCGAGCTCGGTGGAGAGGCCGGCGACACGGCGCAGGGCCGCGCGCTCGGAGCGGTCGAACTGGTCGCCGTCCCGCTCTCCGTCGATCTCGTGGCTCCAGGCGACGTCCTCTTCCATCAGGGCATCGGCCCGAAGGCTCTCGGTACGGCTCGTCTCCGCGAAGCGCTGCTCGTCCTGGGAAGGGGAAGAAGAGGAGGTCATTTGATCCTTACGTCGATTGCTTCACATCGATGGTGGTCGAGGAAGCGATGAGTCTTATGCCGTCACAACGCGTGAGGGCACCGGAAGATTCCCGGGCCGTCGGCCGCGTCGCCGACCTGACGATGGTGTCACGGCCCCGCGGGGCCCGTCATCCGGGTTTCGGGGCGGTCCTGGCCGCCCCGGCGGGGCGGCTGCGCCAGTCCGGGTGCCCGGGCATGGCCGGGGTCTTCGCCTCGTACAGCCAGCTGCGGAGGAAGGCGGTGAGGTCGCGTCCGGCGATCTCGCCGGCCAGGGCGATGAAGTCGGCGGTGGTGGCGGTGCCGTCCCGGTGGTCGGCGACCCAGCGGCGCTCCAGGCGCCGGAAGGCCTCGGTGCCGATCTCCTGGCGGAGCGCGTAGAGGACGAGGGCGCTGCCGTCGTAGACGACGGGCCGGAAGAGGCTGATCTTGTGGCCGGGCGAGGGCGGCTCGGGGGCGGCCGGCGGGCCGCCGTCGGCACGCCACCCGTCGGAGGCGGCGTAGGCGGCCTTCATGCGCCGTTCCAGGGACTTGCCCGCGGTCTCCTCGGCGTAGAGCGCCTCGTACCAGCTGGCGTGCCCTTCGTTGAGCCAGAGGTCGGACCAGGTCCGGGGCGAGACGCTGTCGCCGAACCACTGGTGGGCCAGCTCGTGCACCATGACCGAGTCGACGTACCACTCGGGGTAGGCCGGTTCCGTGAAGAGGCGGCGCTCGAAGAGCGACAGGGTCTGGGTCTCCAGCTCGAAGCCCGTGGTGGCGTCCGCGATGAGCACCCCGTACGTCTCGAAGGGGTACGCGCCGACCTGCCGCTCCATCCATTCCAGGTGTCCGGGGGTGCGGCGCAGCCAGGGCTCCATCAGCTCGCGGTCGGTGGTGCGCACCACGTCCCGTACGGGCAGGCCGTGGGGTCCGGCCCGGTGCACGACGGTGGAGCGGCCGATGGACACCTGGGCGAGTTCGGTGGCCATGGGGTGGCCGGTGCGGTACGTCCAGGTGGTGGTGGCGCCCCGGGTGACCCGGCCGACGGGCAGGCCGTTGGCGACGGCGGTGAGCTCGCTGGGGGCGGTGATGCGGAAGGTGAAGTACGCCTTGTCCGACGGGTGGTCGTTGGACGGGAAGACCCGGTGGGCGGCGTCGGCCTGGTTGGCCATGGCGAGTCCGTCGCTGGTACGGACCCAGCCGCCGGTGTCGGCGGGACCGCTGGGGTCGCTGGTGTGCTTGACCGTGACCTCGATCGATTCGCCCTCGTCGATCGGTACGGCGGGGGTGACGACCAGGTCCTCGCCGCTGGTGGTGAACGTGGCGGCCAGGCCGTCGACGGTGACGGCGGAGACCGTGCCGTGGGTGAAGTCGAGGTTGAGCCGCTCCAGGTCGTCGGTGGCGAGCGCGTCGATCCGGGTCATGGCCGCCAGCGGCTGGGTGTTGACCCCGGGGTAGGTGAGGTCGACGGCGTACGCGAGGACGTCGTAGCCGGGATTGCCGAGGTGCGGGAAGAGCGGGTCCCCGATGCCGAGCGGCGCCGGGGCGGGCAGCGCGGCGGCGACGAGGCCGGCCGAGGCGGCGACCAGGACGGCGGAGCGGAGCCACCGCGCGCGGGGCAGGGGGGTTCGGACGAGCGGCATGGGCCAGGCCTTTCCGGAGGACTGGCCCTACGGCTACCAGTGCGGGGCCCGCTCCCCCGGGCGGCGCGCTCGCCCGCCACCCGAAGGGGGTCATGGCCCGGGTCCCACGCGGCATCCTGTGGACACCGCGGCGTCCACGCCTCCGTGCCCGGTCAGGCCCGCCGCGGCTCCGGGGAGCGGTGGCGGGCGCGGCTCACGTCGTACACCCCTGGCACGTCCCGCATGGCCCGCATGAGGGCGGCGAGCCGGGCCACGTCCGGCAGGTGGAGGGTGTACGTGTGACGGACCAGCTGTTCGCTCGGCGGCTCGACGGTCGCCGAGACGACGGCGGCTCCGGCGACGGCGATGGCCTCGGTGAGGTCGGCGAGGAGACCGGGCCGTCCGAAGGACTCGGCGACGAGGGTGACCCTGCCCTGGGCCGTGTCGCCCCAGCGGACGGCGACGGGGTCGCGGCCCAGTCTGCGCATGGTGTCGACGGCCGCGCAGCCCGTGCGGTGGACGGTGACCGATCCACCGCGTACCCGGAATCCGGTGATCTTGTCGGGTGGTACGGGGGTGCAGCAGCCGGCCGGACGGACGGAGGCGCGCGGCTCGCCGTCCAGGTCGGCGTGGAGTTCCGCGCCGGAGCGGTGGTCGGCGGTGACGCCGGCCTGCGGGCGGGGCCCGGTGGTGGCGGCGGGGGGCGCGACGCTTTCGGGGTGGGCCCGGAGCCAGCCGGTGATCGCGATCCTGGCCGCGGGGGTACGGGCGTGGTCGAGCCACTCGGGGGACGGCCCGGACACGGTGTCCTGGGCGAGCAGCAGCTGGACGGTGTCCCCGTCGCCGAGGACGGTGCTCAGCGGCGCGAGTCGCCCGTTGACGCGCGCGCCGAGACAGGCGTGGGCGGCGTCGCCGTGCTGCGCGTAGGCGGCGTCGATGCAGCTGGCTCCGGCGGGCAGGCTGATCGTGCCGGGGGCGCTGCCGTCGGCGCGGAAGACGGTGATCTCGTCGTCCTCGGCGAGGTCGGCGCGGAGCGAGGTCCAGAAGGTGTCCGGGTCGGGGGCGGCCTGCTGCCAGTCGAGGAGCCGGGAGAGCCAGCCGGGGCGGGTGGGGTCGACGCGCTCGCCGTCCTCGGCGCCGTCCGTCGGAGCGGTGGTTCCCGGCTCGTCGGCGCTCGCCGGGAGCGCGGCGAGGGCGCCGGTGTCCCCGCCCTCGCTCGCCTTCCCGCCGCCGGTTCCCGCCGGCTGGCCCGTCGCGTCCTGACCCGGGTGTGGGTTCCCGAGGGCGACGACTCCGGCCTCCGCCACCTTGTGCATCCGGTGGGTGCGGATGAGGACCTCGGCCACGGCGCCGTCGGGGGCGGCGATCGCGGTGTGGAGGGACTGGTACAGGTTGAACTTGGGGGCCGCGATGAAGTCCTTGAACTCGGAGATCACCGGGGTGAAGCAGGTGTGCAGCTCGCCCAGGACCGCGTAGCAGTCGGCGTCCTCGGCGACCAGGACGAGGAGGCGGCCGAAGTCGCAGCCGCGGAGCTCGCCGCGCTTGAGGCGGACCCGGTGGACGGAGACGAAGTGCCGGGGGCGGACGAGGACTTCGGCGCCGATGTCCGCCTCGCGCAGGATCGCCGACACCTGTTCGGCGACGGCACCCAGCGCGTCGCCCGCGTGCGGGTTGCCGGCGATGAGCGCGCGGGTGGTCTCGTACTCCTCCGGGTGGAGGATGGCGAAGACGAGGTCCTCCAGCTCGGTCTTGAGCGCCTGGACCCCGAGCCGTTCGGCCAGCGGGATGAGGACGTCCCGGGTGACCTTGGCGATCCTCGCCTGTTTCTCGGGCCGCATCACCCCGAGGGTGCGCATGTTGTGGAGCCGGTCGGCGAGCTTGATCGACATCACCCGGACGTCGTTGCCGGTGGCGACGAGCATCTTGCGGAAGGTCTCCGGCTCGGCCGCGGCGCCGTAGTCGATCTTCTCCACCTTGGTGACGCCGTCGACGAGGTAGGCGACCTCGTCGCCGAACTCCCGGCGCACCTGATCGAGCGTCACCTCGGTGTCCTCGACGGTGTCGTGGAGGAGGGACGCGGTCAGGGTGGTGGTCTCCGCGCCGAGTTCGGCGAGGATCAGGGTCACCGCGAGCGGGTGGGTGATGTACGGCTCGCCGCTCTTGCGGAACTGGCCGCGGTGCGAGGACTCCGCGAGCACGTACGCCCGCCGCAGCACCATGAGGTCGGCATCGGGATGGTGGGCGCGGTGCGCCTCCGCGACATGGCTGATCGCGTCGGGCAGCCGGTCACGGGGCGCCGGTCCGGCGGTGGCGCCGAGCAGGGCGGCGCGGCCGATCCGGCGCAGGTCGATCCGGGCGCGTCCGCGTCTGCGGGCGGTCGCATCGGTGACGGCGGCTTCCGCCGCGCTCACAGGGTTGGTGGCCTCTGCGCTCATGGGGCACCTCCGGCAACGTCGACCGGCGGTGGGCGGGCCAGGCGTACCCGGGGGGCCGGTGCTTGATGCTACCGACCCCACCACGTGGCGCAGTCACGCTCTCGCTCAGCGTGAATCGGATCACCCATTCGAGCGACAAATCAGTCGTTGACTGTTTCGATTTCGTCGCTTCCTTCGATTCCCACGCCCCCGCGAAGGCCCGCTTCCGGCCTCGGGGAACATCGGTACAGCGGTTATCGGTGAGAACGATCTTGGTCAGGGCGTGAGCGCGCTGACCCGGTTCCCGTACTCGCGGCGGGCCTTGCGCTGGGCCGGGACTGCGGGGAGACCCTGGCTGCCGTCGAGCGGCTGGCAGCGGGCGAGGAGCTGTCGGTGCACGGCGGGGACGGCGCTGACGCGCAGGGTGTAGCCCTGGCCGCGCCGTACGGTCGCCCCTTGGTCGAGCGCGGCCCGCTCGGCGGGCTCCAGTTCGGCGGTGCGGAGGAAGTCGGCGACCTTGCCCGGCATGTCGAGGGTGACCGGCGACTCCGGGGCGGGGGCGTCCTCCTCGGTGGCGGTGTGGTCGGGCAGAAGGTCGGCGACGGCCGTGCGGATCGCGCCGCGGCTGACCCGGTGGTCGCGGGCGAGGGCGGCGAGGTTCTGCCGGGCGGTGGACTGCTGGTCGGTCGAGACCCGCTTGTAGACCAGGTTCGCCACCGAAGGGCCCCTTCCGTACGGAGGATCGGACCCTTCTGTCGTCAAACCCTGTCAGCAATCACCATCGGATCTGATGGGATTCACACCGCCTCGAACCCCCGGATTGCACGGGTTCATTGGACACGACGCCTCCGTGTCGTCAAACGCTCGTTTGCCGACAGGCCGGGCCGTCTTGATCCGGCCGCCCGGGTCCACTGTGCTTGACAGCGGACTGTCCGGGCGGGTCGGGCGGTGGGAGGCTGCGGGTCGTGTCTGGGTTGATCTCGGACAAGCTCACCGAACCAGCCGATGAGGGAAGCGATCTGGAGTGCGGGCACGCCCTCGTTCGCCGTGCGGGCCTTGTTGTGCCACCGACGGAATGGGCTTGCCCAGGTGACGAAACGCGGTCGACGGTCGGCCGGGCATCTCGGCTCTGCCTGCGCTCGCACCGCAGCTGGCTCCCGTTAGCGGTCATCACCCGGGATCGCGGACACAGCTGCGCGGGATCGACGCCTGGCGGAAGCCACGTTCCTGCAGGTCAGTCAATTCCGTCGGTTGCCCTAGGGGATGACGAGCAGCTTGCCGGTGGTACGCCGAGCCTCCAGATCGCGGTGAGCCTGGGCGACCTCGGCGAGCGGGTAGCGGGCCGTCACGGTGGTCTCAAGCGCCTTGGTGCGCACCAATTCAAGCACGTCGGCGGCGCGCCGGAGCAGCTCGGACCGATCGGCGATGAAGTGCCCTAGGCTTGGCCGGATCAGGGTCAGCGAACCGCCCTGGGCGAGCCGGATGGGGTCGAAGGGCGGCACTGCACCACTCGCGGCGCCGAAGAGCACCAGGTGGCCGCGGGTTCGCAGGCTGGCGAGGCTCGCATCGAAGGTGTCCCTGCCGACGCCGTCGAAGACGACAGGCAGGCCCTGGCCGCCATTGAGCCGCTTCACCTCGGCCGCGAGATCGTCCACCGCAGAGTAGAGGATCACCTCGGCGGCCCCGGCGCGCCGCGCCAGCTGGGCCTTCTCCGGTGTCGAGGTTGTGCCGATCACTCTGCCGCCGAGATGGGTGATGAGCTGGGTCAGCACAAGCCCCATGCCGCCGGCAGCAGCGTGCACGAGCACCGTGTCGCCTGGCTGGACCGGGTAGGCGTCCTTGACGAGGTAGTGCGCCGTCATGCCCTGCAGCAGCACGGCGGCGGCGGCCTCGAAGTCGACGCCGTCGGGCAGGGGCACGAGCCGGGAGGAGTCCACGACGGCCTGCTCGGCATAGGTGCCGGGAATCTCCACCCAGCCGACCCGGTCTCCCACAGCGACGTGGGTGACGCCGGGTCCAACCTCGAGGACCGTGCCCGCGCCCTCAGTGCCCGGGGTGAAGGGCAGCGGGAGGGTGTACCGGCCCTGGCGGTGGTATACGTCGAGGAAGTTGACGCCGGACGCGGCGACCTCCACGACTGCCTGGCCCGGGCCCGGCATCGATTGATCGATGTCGACCAGTCGCAGCACCTCGGGACCGCCCACTTCGGAAACCTGAATCGCTCGCATGACCCCTCCTGAAACGGCTAACTTCCCTCACCAACTCCGGTCGTGGCGATCCGATTCCCGCTCGCGGTGAGGTGTCGCAGCCGTCTCGTGCCCACGTGGGAGAAGGGTGCCACCGACGGAATGGGCCTGCCCAGGTGACGAAACGCGATCGACGGTCGGCCGGGCATCTCGGCTCTGCCTGCGCTCGCACCGCAGCTGGCTCCCGTTAGCGGTCATCACCCGGGATCGCGGACACGGCTGCGCGGGATCGACGCCTGGCGGAAGCCACGTTCCTGCAGGTCAGTCAATTCCGTCGGTTGCCCTTGTTCATGCACATTGATCCGTGCAGCTCTACGCGTCCTGCCGCGCGGATACGGGCGCGGGTGCGTCGGCTTGAGGCTTGGGGGCGGTGGGTTCGGGCAGGGCGCGGAAGAGGAGCCAGCTCAGGGCAGGCATGGCGATCAGGGGGGTGAGGGCTGTCTTCAGGGAGGTGGAGTCGGCCAGGCGTCCCAGCAGGGGGCTGATGAGGCCGCCGATGCTGACGGTGAGGCCGAGGGTGACGCCGCTGGCAGTACCGATACGGGAGGGCAGGTAATCCTGGCCCAGGGTGACCTGGAGGGAGAAGGGGACGTACAGGCCGACGGAGGTGAGGGCCACGAAGAGGAACATGGCCGGGCCGGGTGCGTAGATCACTCCGGTCACGGCGGCGATGGAGAGCAGGTAGGACCAGCGGGAGACATGGACGCGGTCGTAGCGGTTGGCCAGGGACCCTCCCAGGACCGAGCCGACTGCGCCGCCCAGGAACAGCAGGAACAGGGCGATGGTGCCCGCGGTGGTGCTGCCCTGCATGCGCTGCTGGGCGTAGAGGGAGATGAAGGTGCTTAGGCCGGTGAAGACGATGGAGCGGAAGACGACCGCCAGGGACAGCTTCACGAACGAGGCGACATCATCGGCGCCCCGCGGTGCCTCCGTCTTGGGCGCGCCGGCCTCGGGCCGGGCGAGCATCCGGAGCACGGGCACACACAGAGCGGCGCCGGCGAGCGCGGGCAGGACCAGGACGGGCGTCCAGCGCAGGGAGCCGTGTCCGATCACGGCCGACACCATGAGCGGGGCAAGTGCGAAGCCGATGTTGCCGCCCAGGGAGAACCAGCCCATCGCGCTGTGACTGCCTTCGCTGGCCAGCCGGGCCACGCGGGCCGACTCCGGGTGGTAGGCGGCCACCCCGATCCCGGAGACAGCGACGAAGAACAGGGTGAGCTCGTAGGAGCCGCTCAGGCCGCTGAGCGCGATGCCCACCCCGCCCAGCAGAGTGCTGACCGGCAGCAGCCGCGGCATCGCCCACCGGTCGGTGAGCGCCCCGAACACCGGCTGGGCCACCGACGACAGCAGGGACGCGGCCAGCACGATGCCGGAGGCGACCGCGTAGGTGTAGTCCCGTTCGGCCACGAAGAACGGGATCAGCGCCGCGACGGCGCCCTGGTAGATGTCGACGCAGGCGTGTCCCACGGCCAGCAGGGAGATCGATGTATTCCTTCGCACCCTCCCATGCTGGGAGAAGCACACGGTGTCGCGCCTTCGGTAGATTGACAGGTGATGCAGAAAGTCCGCCACGAATCCGTTGCGCCGACCCGGACCCAGCGCCTGGCCTCCGGCGGCGAGATCGATGCGCACCGCCATGACGATCACCAGATCGTTTACGCCGGCCGGGGCACCATCGCGGTGACCACCGACGCCGGTTCCTGGGTTGCCCCCGCCACCCGCGCGCTCTGGATCCCCGCCGGCACCGTCCACCAGCATCAGGCACACGGCGAACTCGACCTCCACCTCGTTGGCCTGCCCGCCACCGACAACCCCCTCGGCCTGGACAAACCCGCCGTCCTCGCCGTCGGCCCCCTTTTGCGCGAACTCATCGTCGCGTACACCCGCGACCCCGACAACGACAGCCCACCCCACCTGCGCCTGCGCGCGGTCATGCTCGACCAGCTCGCCCTCTCCCCTGAACAGCCGCTACACCTGCCGGTCCCCACCGACCCTCTGCTCCGCGAACTGCACGACATCCTGCGCGCCGACGCGGCCGACAACCGCTCACTCGACGACCTCGGACGCCAGATCGGCGCCAGCGCCCGCACCCTCTCCCGCCGCCTCCGCGACGACCTCGGCCTCACCTACCTACAGTGGCGCACTCAGATCAGGCTCCACCACGCGCTGATCCTCCTGGCGGACGACATCCCCGTCACCGCGGTCGCCCACCGCTGCGGCTGGTCTTCCGCCAGCACCTTCATCGACGTCTTCCGCCGTACCTTCGGCCACACTCCCGGCGCCCGCCCCGCCACCTGACACAGGACCAGGTCTCCTAGTCCTGCCCGCCTCCGTCGTCGTCCTCGTCCAGCTCCAGTGCGTCTGGGTCGCGCAGCGGGCGCAGGGCGCCGGCGTCCGGGACGCCGGCGGTGAAGCTGTAGCGGCCGAGCACATTCAAGTTGCGGTGCTTGAGCGGGGACAGTCGGGCGACGTCCTCGTCGCGGATCTCGTGGCCCCCGGCCCGGAGCTGAGCGACGGCTGCGTCGATGTACTTCGTCGTCCACAGGACAATCGCGTTGAGGACCAGACCGAGCGCGCCGAGCTGGTCCTCCATCCCGTCTCGGTATGCCTGGTGGATGGTGCCGCGCTTACCGTGGCACACGTCCCGGGCCAGCTTGTGGCGGGACTCCTGCACGGTGAGCTGCCGGTTCATCTGACGGCAGTAGGTGTCGTCCACCGGGGCGGACCTGGTTGGTGACCAGGGAACCCGCGAGCTTCAGCATGTCCGGCCACTGCGTGATCACCTTGTTCAGGTTCACGCGGTTGCGCGCCAGGTCCTCCACCGCGCCGTATGTTCCCGCCTCGACGCCGGGCATCGTGGCCCGCCAGAACCGCTGGTCGTCCAGGTCGCGGAACCGCGGGCTGAAGTTGTAGCCCAGAATCTTGAACAGGCCGAACACCATGCCGGAGTACGAGGCGTTGTCGGTCGCCACCATCTCCGGCTTCACCCCGCCGTCCGGGTTCAGCAGCGCATCCAGGATGTGCAGGGAGTCGCGCGGGGTGCCGGGGACGACCATCTGCCCGATGCCCGCGACCTGGTCGTTGACGGCGTTGAGCCAGGTGATGCCCCGCTTGAACCCGAAGTACTTCGGCGACGGGGCGGCGTTGATGGTGCGCACCGGCACCTGGAAGCGCAGCCCGTCCACGGAGGCGAGCAGCCCGTCGCCCCAGTAACGCACGATCGGGATGCCGGCCTGGGCGGCGATCAGCCGCGCGTTCGCCGCGGTGACCGTGTCGGCGCGCAGGTAGTACTGGTCGACGTGCACGAGCCGGGCCCGGGTCAGGGCCTCGTAGCCGGGGTTCACCACCGGGGCCAGGCCGATGTTGCACGCCTCCGACACCAGCAGCGCGACCACCGAGGTGGGCAGGTCCTTCATCCGGGTGGTGCCGTCGCCGAGGTGGACGAAGGAGTCGAGGAACCCGGTCCAGGCGTTCACCTCGAACAAAAGGTCCGGCAGGTCGATCTTCGGGAGCATCTTCTCGACCCGCTGGCGCAGCCAGGTCAGGGACTTCGGCTCGCCGAGCGCGCCGAGCTTGTCGACATTCAGCTTCACCCGCCCGTCGTCCTGCACCTCGATGGAGACCTTCGCCGCCGGTCCCGCCTCCTGAAGGCGTTCGGCGAGCTGCTTCCACCCGGCGTCCAGGCCGCGCACCAGCTCCGCCAGGTGCTCCTCCACGGGCATGTCCAGGCTCAGGGCCGCTAGGGGGTGTCTTGTCGACCGCGTCCCAGTCGGGCCCGTCCAGCAGGCGGGCCCGCGGGTTGGACCAGCGGTGCGAGGGCGAGGCGAAGACGTCGCGGTTGTTCAGGGCCCGGTGCAGCTGCTCCAGCACGCACACCACGTACGCGTCCCGGTCCACCGCGCCCTGCGGCAGACCGGGGTTGGCATACACCGCCTTGCGCCACGCGGGCGGCACGAACTTGTCGTCCACCTCGCGCGGCAGCAGCGGCTTGACCCCCACCTTCCGCCGCGCCAACGCCGACAGGCCGCGCACCCCGGCCAGGACCCGCTTGCCCGCGCTCGCCGCGTCCAGCGCCTTCGACTCACCCAGCAACGCGAGGAACGGGCGCACCGTGGCGTACGGGTCGCGAGCGCGGCCCGCATGGCGACCTCGGCCGAGTTCTCGTCCTCGGGCACCAGCGAGACCACCGTGGCCGCTGCGGTCATCACGGCGGCGCGCGGGGCGACTTCCTCCACCGCCGCCCACAGCGCGGCCACGTCCAGGTCCGCCTCCTGCTCCTCGGACAGCTCCAGCTCCTCGAACGGCACCTTCGCCGCCCGCGCGAGCACCCGTGACGCCTTCTCCAACTGCAGCAGCGTCGACAGCCGCTCCTTCTCCGTCTTGCGCTTCGCCGTGTTCAGCAGGCGGGTGGCCATCAGGACCTGGAACAGGTCCAGGGCCTCATCGATTGCCTTCGCCTCCAGGTGCCGCATCACCGCGGTGAGCATCGCCGTGCGCTTCGGTTCCGCCGCCCGCTCCAGCAGCGGCGCCTTCGACCCCAGCGCGTACCGGGCCAGCGCCGCCATCCGGTTCGGCGGGATCTGCGACAGCCTCAGCCTGCCGAGCCGGTACGCGCCGATCTCGTCCATCCGCTCCAGCGCGCGGGCGAACGCCGTGCCCGTCGTCCGCGTCGGCGGCCGGCGCAGCCGCTCCAGCTCCGAGAACCGCGAGCCCTCCGGCGCCTTCAGCGTCGCCACCAGATCCCCGGGCAGCGCCGGGTCCGCGCGGCGGGCAGCGCCCGCGACGGTGGCGTGCAACCGCTTCTCCACGACCGTCCGCGCCTCCGACACCTGCCGGGCCGGCACGGACACCCCGGGCAGCAGGACCCGGTGACGGCGCAGCCAGCCCACCGCGTGGTCGAAAAGCGCCTTCGGGCCCTCAGCGTGCGTCCATGCCCGCCCGTGCAGGAACGTACGGAACCGCCGGCCCCACTCAGCGTCCCCGTAGGGGTGGTAGCCGTAGGCGTCCCGGATCTCCCACGCGTGGTCGTACAGCGTCTGGCGCCGCTCGGTGTACCGCTTGACCACCGACGGGTCCTCGATGCCGAGCTGCACGGCCAGGTGCTCGATCACTGGCCACGGCACCGCGAGCGGGTCCTCCAGGAACAGGCCTACGTACCGCACCGTGCTTCTCTGCACTAAGTCAAGCCGGGCGAGTTTTGAAGGCGGAGGCCTGGCAGGCGAGGGATCGCGGCCAAGTCCACCGCTTGATCGCGCAGCTGTCTGCACCTGAGATATCAACGAGCGGTCGTGACTCCATCATCTGGCTGGCGCGAGGTGTTGGCGGCGAGCAGTTCCTGCAGGAGTTCGACGATGAGATCGGGCTGTCCTACGAATGGGGAGTGGCCCGTCTGCCACTCGCGCACGTAGGTGCAGCGCAAGGCCATCTTCCGCTGCAGGACCGGGTCGATGGCCCGGTCCTGCGTGCAGACGATGTAGGTGGAGGGAGCGTGCTTCCAGCTGTGGCGCTCTGGGATGCCTCGCCCGCAGCCGGAGGCTTGCGTACGCAGGAGGCCAACCGCACAGGCGGCGAGAGGTTCGGGACAGTCGCTGTAGAGAGTGTCGGCAGCCCGGTCGGGGTACAGGCTGGTCGAGCCGTCGGGCTCAGGGTTGATCGCGTCTTGGAGCTGCGGGGACGCGCCACCCAGAGTGGCCGCGCTCTCGCCGACATCCGGCACGAAGGCCGCCAGATAGACCAGGTGTCCCGCCCCGCGCAGCCCAGTGATCACTGACCCGCCGTAGGAGTGACCAAGCACAATCGGAGGCTCCGGTAGCGAGTCGATGACGGCCTGGACCACGGCTGTGTCAGCCGACAATGAGCCCTTGTGGAGTTCGGGAACGACGACCTCGGTTCCTGCGGTCCGCAAGGGTTCTGCCACCAGGGCGAAGTGTGCGGGACGGTGATACAGGCCATGAACGAGCACCACGGCGGCCAATGCGCACGTCTCCTCAGGTCGGTGTCGGACGAGTGATCCACGGTCGGTCAGCCGTATCGCTGGAGCAGTCCGTCCACATACGCCTCCAGCCGTTCTGCCAGCACCTCGGTCGTCAGATCGTCCCGACCCAGTTCACGCCACGGTCCGGCCAGTTTCGCCGCGTCGGGGCAGTAGTGCAGGGCGTCGAGCAGCCGCCAGTACAGGTGGTCGGGGTTGTCGGCGAGGCTGCGGCCGCCGTGTGCCTCGTACCGCTCGCGGAAGTCCAGCCCGTACACCGGCCCGTGCAGCAGCGCGAGCGCGGTCGAGCAGTGCGCCACGTCGAGGTCGGCGGGGCCCCACGAGGTCTCGACCCAGTCCACGACACCGGTGATCCGCAGCTTGGGACCGGCTCCCGTGAAGAGCACGTTCCCGGGGTGGAAATCGCGGTGCAGGAAGCACCCGTCGTACGGAGGCGGGTCGCGGCGGATCACGTCGACTGCCCGCTCCCACAGGGGGCCGTCCGGGGTGCGGACGCGTTCCGGGGACGTCCACGCCTGGTACGTGCGCGGTCTTTCGTCCGGTACGACGCTGTGGATGCTGACGAGCTGGGCCGCGAGCAGGTCCAGGCGCCGGTCGAGGTCGTCCTCGTCCACGCGGACGCGGCCGGGCAGCGCGGACATCAACAGGGTCGGGTGGTCGCAGTGTTCGGCCGTGGCGTCCACGGCGACGAAATCGGGCGCCGAGATGCTCTCCTGCCCGGTGAGCAGCGTCAGGACGGACGCCTCGCGGGCCAGCAGCCCGGGCCCGTGGTGGCGGAAGAACGGCTTTACGAAAGTCCGTTGCACCAGGGCCGTGCCGTCGTCGAGCGTGAGTCGGCGCATCTGGGAGCTCCAACCACCCGACAGAAGGCGCAAGCGGGTGACCTTGCGGCCGTTGCCGAGCTGCTTGGCCACCCACGCTCGCGTGGCCGTCCAGCCGTGGTCGTCGAGGCCCGTCAGGACCGCCTCAACGAACTCCCGCCGGTCGTCGCCGTGATCGCGGAACCACATTCCCAGCTGGTGCTGTGCGTCCGGAAGGTCGAACCGCGTGTACTGGGCGCGGGCGGCCAGCGCGTCCTGTACAGCCTCGGTCACCGCGGCCGGGATCACCGCGTCCGTGCCCGGCACGGCGAGCACCGCCCGGCCCTCGTACGCCCGCAGCACCTGAAGCGCGGGCGCCTCACGCCAGCTGTCCGGCCGCCGGATGATCCCGCTGAACCGGCCGTCCCCGTCCTCGAAGGGCACGTCCCACGCCTCGGCGGTATACACGGCGGGCGCGCACAGCCCCAGCGCCGTCACCCGATCCCCGTAGTGGGCGACGAGATCCGCCACCGTCTGCCCGCTCATGCTGAAACCCACCAGGACCAGCGGCCCCTCTGCCCCGCCATACGCGTCGATCACCGAGACGGCCTGCTCGCACCGTCGCCGCAGGCTTAACTCACTGAGCTTTCCTGTGCTTTCGCCGTGCCCGGAGAAGTCGAAGGCGAGCCCTCGGCAGCCGTGGGCCACGAACTCCTGTACCAGCGGGAGCAGGCGCTCCATGCTGCTGTTGCCCGCGCCATGCAGCACCACGGCGGTGACCCCGGAAGGATCACCGCCGTACACACCGCTGAGCCGTTCACCGTCGTGGTCGTGCGTGAAGTCGAAGAGCATGCCCCCTATTCACTCACGACGTGGCCTCCGTCTTTCGGAAGTGTCACAGCCGGCGTCCGCCCCTGGGCGTCATCTGTTCGGGGATGGGACGGTTGGGATGCCGAGGGCGACGGGGGTTCGGCGCGTGAGGCGGGCCGCGTCGGTCTGCTTGGTGCGGACGAAGGTCAGGGTCAGGTCGATGCCCTCGATCTCACCGAGCCACTGCTCCTCCTCGGCTCGCTTGCGACGGAGGATCAGGTCCTTCTCGATCTCTGCGAGCCTCGGCAGCATCTTCGGGCTGACCTGCAGCATCGGGCATCGTACGCAAGCGTGTTCATGCTGACAGGGTGATCCATAGGGACGAGCGCAGTTGCCGAGTTCGACCTTGCGTTTGTCGAAGTGCTCCTCGAACTCCGCCCACTCCTCAGGGGTGACATCGCCGTACTCGTGCTCGGGACGCAGGTCTCGGCGGTGGTTCAGGAACTCCTGGTAGTGCTTGACGATGTCCTCGGCGAAGACCGCGACGTAACCCTGTGTCGTTTGGAGATTCAGGTGTCCGAGGAGGGCGGCACCGATGTGGATGGCGAGGCCGCCGTTGACGATCTCGGTCGCGAAGAGCCTGCGGAAGTCGTGCGGTGTGAACTTGGTGCCGGCGAATGCCGGGGTGCTCTCGGCTATCTCCTCGCAGCTGCGCGCGAGCATGTTGAGGATCGTGTGCGGGGCGATGACGTTGCGGACCGTCCCCAGCTGACGCTGGAACAGAACCGGCATGGGTTCTGACCAGAGCTTCTCGTGCGAGTCGTAGCGGGTCACGAGGGGAATGGCCTGGCCGTTGCGGGTCTGGCGGCGGATGATCTGCGCGATGGCATGGAACAGCTCGGCGGACATCGGGATGACCCGCTCGCGTTCACTCTTCGACGGGGCGACGACCAGGAGAGCGATGACCTCGCCGTTGGGCCGTTCGTATTGGCGGATGCTGAGGTGGGTGAGTTCAACGAGCTCTTCGACCCGGATGCCGCTGTGCCGCAGGATCTCAACGGCCACCCACTCCCAGAACGCGGATTCCTCCGCCATGGTCACGTTGATCATCTCGCCGGTGCTGTGGTCGATGATCCGGACGGACGGCTCGGCCAGGGTCTTGGCCCGGCGGCGGTCCTCGCGGGAATCTGTGCGGCTGTAGCGACGCCCCTGATGCTCGAAGGGCTTGCCCAAGGGGGACGGGACGGGCAGCCTCCAGCAGGTCCGCCAGGTGCTCGTAACGGTCCTCAACGTGTCGTACAAGGACTGGCAACAGAGGCTGGCGAGCGCGGGTGCGGTCGGCCATCCGCCGGTTGATCTCGCGACGCCTCTTGCCGAACCCCTTGAGATCTCGCGGCAGGATCGGGCAGGGAGCCACCCATCGAGCCCACCGCTCCGGTTCGGCGACGGCCCAACTGTGAAGGTCGACGTAGAGGCAGCGGACGGCCAGCAGCACAGAGGCAGCGTCTTTTCGCAGCCGGGTCCGGTCGGCCTTGCCGTTCTTCCGCCAGTACTGGATCTCGGCCCGCCACTGGTCGTAGAGCTCCTGGCTGAGGTTCAGGTCCTTCTGATCGGGGTTGAGTTCCTCGATGACGGCCCAGAACAGGCTGGCCAGTTGACGGGCGAGACCTTCGAGGGTGATGTAGTCGGTGTCGGCCTTGCGCCGGGCGAGGTAGTCGATCAGGAACTGCCGGACTGCGGCGTTCTTGATGTTGTAGCGGTCGACGAGTTCCTCGACGCTTCGCTGACCGTCATAGATGAACGTCCTCAGGGTCGGGGCCGTTCCAGGAGGGAAGTGCCCCATCCTGTGCAGGATCTCCCAGGCGCCCAGGGCCGCGAAACGCGTGGTTCTCTTGGTTGCGCCGGGCGTCAGCCCCAGACGTTTGTTCTCCAGCGAGTAGTGCAGCAGGGCCGGCGGGGTCAGATCTGAATGATCCGGGCGGCGAACGCCATCTTCAGCGCCGAGACCATGTTGCTGCCGTCGTAGCCGATCCCTGGCCGTCCCAGGACATTGACCGCGAGGGCGTTCTCCGCGTTGAACCTGCTGGCCTCCCAGCGCTCCTGCCAGGTCTGCCCCGACAGCGACTCCAGGTGCCCGAAGAGCATCCGGATGCCGGCCGTGCGTTTCTCCACCAGGGAGCGGCCCTGGTTCGGCCACGCGTGACGAGCCAGCTCACACAGGTCGTCGATGCTGGCCTGCGACAGGTCCCCGAACGGGGCCGGATGCTTCGCGGGCCGGGGAGCCGGGGCCGCCTTCAGCGAGGCACTGGTGAACCTTCTCGGCTCCGTCTGATTGGGCGCCGAGTCGTAGTTCTGGCGCCGGTTGCGGACCGTATAGGTCTCGACCGTCGTGCGGTTAGGCACCGAACACCGCCTTGACGTCGTCGGGGTCGTAACCAGCGGCGAAGGTCCGTTGCACCCGCGGGCGGTTGTAGTGAGCCTGCAAGGCGTCGAAAAGGTCCTCCACTCGGGCATTGAGGCCCGATGTGGTCGAGGTACGCGGCCAGGATCGTCAGCGCCTGCGGGCTGGCCGGGACCGGCTCACGGTCGTCGGTCCCCTTGGTGATCACCCAGAACAGTTGCTTGGCCCAGTCGATGTCTCCCGGGGTGACCCCGAGGAGTTCGCTGGCGCGGGAGCCACTGGAGACGTAGAGCAGGACCGCAGCCCGGTCACGGTCGCAGGTCATCGCCCCGAAGAACTCGTCCCACATCGAGTCGGGAATCGAGCGGGGATCGGTCCGCCGAACCCGCTGGCGGAGTCTGGCCCGCCGGAGGGACCCCGCTGTCCGGGGCCCGGTGAGCGAGGGCCCGGCGCTGTGCCCGTGATTCCGGAACCGGGTTGACGAGCGGGCCCCGGCCGTAATGCCGGTGGTAGGCGTAGAAGCTGCTGACCACGGTCAGACAGTGATTGATCGTGCTGGGGGCGTAGCCGGCCTTCAGGTACGGCTTGCCCGTGCGGGGGTTCACCGAGCCGGGCAGCGGTGCGTTCGGGTTCCCTCAGCGGCGCTGCGGATTCGGGGCGACCCGGAGCCATCCGACCAACGCGGACGCTTCTGCCTCGGTCGCCCGGTCCCAGGGGACGCCGAGGAACCACAGCAGCCGGTACCAGCGCAACAGGTCGTACGCGTAACTCTTGGCGGTCAGCGGCCGGTTGTCGTCCAGGATCAGGCCGCGGAGGTACGGAACGACGGGGGCGACGGCAGACCCGTCAGCGTCGAGAACGGTGTACCGAGGTATGGACTCCAGCTCGACGACCGAACCGACGCGCGGCACATCGGCCCGTCCCTCGATCAGCTGGCGATGCAGGTCCTGCAACAGACTCTTCCTTGCAGGCGGAGATCATCTCGCTCCATGATCGGAGACACTGGTGCAGTTAACACACCACATCTGGAGCGCGAACCCGAGCCGGTGATGCTCCGTCCGCCGCAGGGCGATCAGGTCCCGGTCCACGTCGTCCAGGAAGAAGAACCGCTCCAGCTCGGGCCTCGTCGGCTCCTCAGCGAACGTCCCGTACGCCTCGGCCTGCTCATCACTCAGAAATTCCACCGGCACGAGCCGGACCGTAGCCAGGCCCGGACCAGGCCCGGAGGCGTCTCACCGAACCTCAGCAGCGAAGTGGATCACTGTGCTGGACGACCATGATCGTCCTCACCGATAACCGCTGTACCGATGTTCCCCGAGGCCGGCTTCAGCCGAGCCAGGACGGGTCGACGGTGCCCTCGGCGACGATCACGGCAGGGCCCGTCATGTCGATCCGGCCGTCGGGGTGCTCGGTGATGACCAGCGTCCCGCCGAGCACGTCGACGGTGTACGTGACGGGGGTGCCGCTCTCGGCGGGGTCGGCGCCGTCCCGGCGGGCGGTGGCGACGGCCACGGCGCACGCGCCCGTGCCGCAGGAGCGCGTCTCGGCGGCGCCGCGCTCGTGGACCCGCATGGCGACGTGGCGGGGGCCGCGGTCGACGACGAACTCGATGTTCACACCGTCCGGGTAGACCGCGGCCGGCGCGTACGGCGGCTCGGTGAACAGGTTGCCCGCGTGGTCGAGGTCCTCGACGAAGGCGACCGCGTGCGGGTTGCCCATGTTCACGTTCCGCGCGGGCCAGCTGCGGCCGTCGACGGTGACGGTGACACCGGCGTCGGGAAGGACCGCGCGCCCCATGGCGACGGTGACGGAGCCGTCCTTGTCGAGGTGGACGCGCTTGATCCCGCCGCGGGTGGCGATGGCGACCTCGCCCGTGGTGACGTGCCCGGCGTGCTCCAGGTAGCGGGCGAAGACCCGGACCCCGTTCCCGCACATCTCGGCGACCGAGCCGTCGGCGTTGCGGTAGTCCATGAACCATTCGGCCTCGTCGGCCAGGTGCCGGGCCTCGGGGTGGGCGGCGCTGCGCACGACGTGCAGCAGGCCGTCGCCGCCGATGCCGGCCCTTCGGTCGCAGAGGCGCGCGACGGAGGCCGGCGGCAGGTCGACGGCGTTCTCCGCGTCCGGGACGATCACGAAGTCGTTCTCGGTGCCGTGGCCCTTGAGGAACCTGAGGGAGGGGAGCGGTGAGGTCTGCGTGCTGGTCACGCGATCAACTGTACGGGGTGCCCCTGACCGGCCGCCCGATCGTCCACGGGACGGTCGGTCGCCCCCAGAGGGGCCGGTACGGGGCCGCCGGTACGGGGGCCGCCCGTGCGGGCACGGATCGGCCACGCTCTGCCGGCCGAGGCTCAGCGCAGGCGGGGCTCAGCGCAGGCGGGCGACGCGCCAGACCGCGAGGGCGACCAGGGCCGCGATCGTCGTCACGTACAGCGCGAGGTAACGCCAGTTCGGGCGCTCGCCCGAGCCGCGCGGCGGGAGGCCGGGCCAGGTGTAGCCCACCTTGCGGGCGGCCATCATGCCCCAGCCGGCCGCGCAGAAGCTGATCAGCAGTCCGAGCATGGCGAGGACGGCGCCGCCGTCCCCCGACCCGAAGGCGAGCGGGAACGCGAACATCAGCGAGCCGACGGCGGCCAGGCCCACGATCGGGGCGAGCTGCCAGATCCTCAGCCGGCGCTGGGGACGGAGCTCGACCTCGACCTCGTCGGCGTCCACCTCGACGGCGGTGCCCACCGCGTCGTCGGGGCCGTCCGGGGTCAGCCCGGAGGCGCCGACCGGAAGGTCGCCGTCGGTCGGTCTGCCCGGTGTGTCACCCGTCGGGTCACCGAGCGCCGATTCGTGCTGTTCTCTGTCGCGAGGGCCGGCCTCCATCGCCACGCGCCCTCCCCACTCGGACTCCACTTGGTCGATCGATGCTCGATGATGGCACGCTCCTGACCGCCGAAATGACGGGCAGGGCGTCCCGATGCCATCACGTGATCAGGCTGTAACCGCTCGTTCGACCAACGACAGCGCCTGCCCCGGGAGTTCCCCCCGGTGATCCGCGGCTCCGCTGAGCCAGTGGACGCGCGGGTCACGGCGGAACCACGAGTCCTGACGGCGGGCGAAGCGCTTGGTGGCCCGCACGGTCTCGGCGCGCGCCTCGTCCTCGGTGCACTCCCCGGCGAGCGCGGCGAGGACCTGCTGGTAGCCGAGGGCGCGGGCCGCGGTGCGCCCCTCGCGCAGGCCCTGGGCCTCCAGGGTGCGCACCTCCTCGACGAGACCGGCCTCCCACATCCGGTCCACGCGCGTGGTGATCCTCTCGTCCAGCTCGGGGCGGGCCACGTCGACGCCGATCTGGACGGTGTCGTAGACCGAGTCGGGGCCCGGCAGATTGGCGGTGAAGGGCTTGCCGGTGATCTCGATCACCTCAAGGGCGCGGACGATCCGGCGCCCGTTGCTGGGCAGGATCGCGCGAGCCGCCTCGGGGTCCGCTTCGGTGAGCCGGGCGTGCAGGACGCCGGAGCCGCGCTCCTCCAGTTCGGCCTCCAGACGGGCCCGGACGGCGGGGTCGGTGCCGGGGAACTCGAGCGCGTCGACGGCCCCCCGTACGTACAGACCGGAACCGCCGACGAGGACGGGGGTGCGGCCGGCGGCGAGCAGCCGGTCGATCTCGGCGCGGGCGAGGCGCTGGTACTCGGCGACGCTGGCGGCCTCGGTCACCTCCCAGATGTCGAGGAGGTGGTGCGGAACGCCACCGCGCTCCTCCTGCGTCAGTTTGGCGGTGCCGATGTCCATCCCCCGGTAGAGCTGCATCGAGTCTGCGTTGACGACCTCGCCCCCGAGCTGCTGGGCCAGGAATACACCCAGATCGGACTTTCCGGCCGCTGTGGGGCCGACGACGGCGATGACCCGCGGGGCGGGAGCTGCGCTTCTCACCACCCCAGTCTCGCAAACCTCCCGGCCCGTCCCCGAATGAGTTACGTGACGGGCCCTCGTCCGGCTTCGTTGCCTGTTGCGAGGTTCCGGCCGTCGATCGCCACGGAATCCCTCCCATCCGAGTACGCTATGGAGTGAATATGGGCGTTTTTGCATTGTTTAGCCGTAAGAAGAAGGATGCGGCCGCGGCCTCACCGGAGGAGGCCGGGGCCGTCGCTCCGGAGGAGGCCGGCGACACGGAGGCCGGGACGGACGCCCCGGAGGCCGTGGCCGACGCCGCGAAGGCGGGCAGCGAGGTCGAGACCGCGAGCGGCGACGTGGACGATGTCGACGCGGGCGAGGCGGCGACCGGTGCGGTCGCCGCGGAGGTCGTGGAGATCCCGAAGCAGCAGTCGGCCGAGGCCGCCGCGGACAACGAGGCCGGCGAAGGCGCCCGTAAGTAGGCAGGACTCGGAACACGGACTCCTGGGGAGTCCGCGGAGGGAAGGTGCCCCATGGGTCTCCTGGATTCGCTGAAGGCAAAGCTCGCCCCGGCCAAGGACAAGGTGGCCGACCTCGCGCAGCAGCACGGGGGCAAGATCGACCACGGCATCGAGAAGGCCGCGAAGCTGGTCGACGAGAAGACCAAGGGCAAGTACAGCGACAAGATCCATTCCGGTACGGACAAGGCCAAGGGCGCACTGGACCGGATGGGTCACAAGGACGACGGCACCCCCGGCAGCGGCGGCGCGACCCCGCCGCCGACCGCCTGACGTCCGGCGTCACCCGACAGCCCCTCCGCACGGCGGACGGCCGCGGAGCACCTCGCTCCGCGGCCGTCCGCCGTTCTCTTACGGCTTCCTTCCGGATCCGTTCCGGATCCGTTCCGGATTCCTCCCGAAGCCGGGACTCCTCCCGGGCTCAGGACCAGGCGGCCACGAAGTACCCCACGCCGTACGGGGCGTCCTCGAAGAGCAGCCGGCCGTCGAGGCCCGCGCCCCCGGCGGCGCCCGCGAGAACCTGCCAGGGGGCGCGTCCGGCCGCCTTCAACTCGTATGCGAGCTCCGGTTCCAGGGCGAGCAGCGCGGCCGCGTCGGCGGTGCCCAGCGCGCGGGCAACCTCGGCGTCGAAGCCGGCGGCCCGCTCGTCGAGATAGCCGGGGGCCTTCACCGTCCGGCAGGCGCTGCCGTCGCCCAGCACGAGGAGGGCGACCCGGTCGGCCGAGTCGGCGAGCCCGCGGCCGATCCCTGCGCAGACGTCGGGTGTGGCCGTCGGGTCGACGCCCAGGCCCTCGATCGGCGCGTCCGCCCAGCCCGCCCGGCCGAGGAGCCAGGCGCCGACGGCGAGGGAGGCGGGCAGGGGCCGGCCCGCGGCCGACCCCTCGGCCGACGGTACGGAGTCGCCGTGCCCGGCGGGGTCGCCCGGCGTCACGGAGCCTCCCAGCCGTACGGAGAGGTCGACTCCGAAGCCCGCGAAGGAGCCCGTCGAGCCGGCCGGGAAGACGCCGTGGGCGCCCTCGGCGGCGGGACCGACGACGTACAGCCGTTCGGGGCGCGCGGCGGCGAGCAGCCCGACGGCGTCCGTACAGGCCACCCGCGCGGCATCCAGTTCGGGGGCGGCACCGGTCGCGACCTCGGGCACGAGGAGCGGCGGGCAGGGACAGACGGCTGCGGCGACAAGCATGATCCGCAGCCTACTGCGCGGGGCTCACACAGCCGGGTTCCCTGACACACCGGTGACCTGGTGGCCCGGCGATCTGGTGGCCCGTCCGCCCGGCCGGGCGTCGGCCGGAGCGTCGACCGGGCGCCTCCGCCGGGAGGGGGCATCTGTCGGGGCTGTCCCCGCGTGACCGGGCATCAGCTCCGGCGTCCCGGTCCGACCGGTCCGACCGGGCGTCTACTCGGTCTTCCCGTCCTTCGAGTCGTGGACCAGTTCCGCGATGCCCATCGTGATCTCGGAGAGCGTCACCGCGCCCTTGACGATCACCAGATAGCTGTCGCCGCCCGGCATGCGGTACACCTCGCGCCACTTCTCCCGCATGGGCTCGCGGTACGCCCGGGTGGCGGCGAGCAGCTGTTCCCGGGCGTCCTCCCGGGTGCCGGTCACCCGGGAGACCACCTCGGTGAAGCAGGAGTCACCCGACTTGTACTGCGCGAAGACGATCCACTTCTCCGTGCTTTCCATGCGTTCCCCCCACAGGTACGAACGGTGTCAGTGGCTCCCGCAGGCCGGGACCTCGGCCGCCGGGAGCGGCTCCGGGACCCCGATCTTCGGCAGCCCGAGCAGCACGCCCGCCGGCTTCGCGGCGGCCGCGGTGGTGCGCTTCTCCCAGGCGTCACCGGCGCGGGTGCGGCGCACCGACGCCACGGGGCCCTCGGCGAGCAGGTGGTGCGGGGCGGCGTACGTGATCTCGACGGTCACGACGTCGCCGGGACGGACGTCCTCGTCCGGCTTCGTGAAGTGGACGAGCCGGTTGTCGGGGGCGCGGCCCGAGAGGCGGTCCGTGGCGCCGTCCTTGCGGCCCTCGCCCTCGGCGACCATGACCTCCAGGGTGCGGCCGACCTGCTTCTTGTTCTCCTCCCAGGAGATCTCCTCCTGGAGGGCGACGAGCCGCATGTAGCGCTCCTGCACGACCGCCTTGGGGATCTGGTCGTCCATGTCGGCCGCCGGGGTCCCGGGACGCTTGGAGTACTGGAAGGTGAAGGCGTTGGCGAAGCGGGCCTCGCGGACCGTGTGCATGGTCTGCTCGAAGTCCTCCTCGGTCTCGCCGGGGAAGCCCACGATGATGTCGGTGGAGATGGCGGCGTGCGGGATGGCCGCGCGGACCTTCTCGATGATGCCGAGGAAACGCTCCTGCCGGTAGGAGCGGCGCATCGCCCGGAGGATCGAGTCCGAGCCGGACTGGAGCGGCATGTGCAGCTGCGGCATGACGTTCGGCGTCTCGGCCATCGCCGCGATCACGTCGTCGGTGAAGTCGCGGGGGTGTGGGGAGGTGAAGCGGACCCGCTCCAGGCCGTCGATCTGTCCGCAGGCGCGCAGCAGCTTGGAGAAGGCCTCACGGTCACCGAGGTCGGAGCCGTACGCGTTCACGTTCTGGCCGAGCAGGGTGATCTCGGAGACGCCCTCGGCGACCAGCGCCTCGATCTCGGCGAGGATGTCGCCGGGGCGACGGTCCTCCTCCTTGCCGCGCAGGGCGGGGACGATGCAGAAGGTGCAGGTGTTGTTGCAGCCGACGGAGATCGAGACCCAGGCGGCGTACGCGGACTCGCGGCGCGTCGGCAGGGTCGAGGGGAACGCCTCAAGGGACTCGGCGATCTCGATCTGCGCCTCCTCCTGCACGCGGGCACGCTCCAGGAGGACGGGCAGCTTGCCGATGTTGTGCGTGCCGAAGACCACGTCGACCCAGGGGGCCTTGGAGACGATGGTGTCGCGGTCCTTCTGGGCGAGACAGCCGCCGACGGCGATCTGCATGCCGGGGCGCGTGGTCTTCATGGGGGCGAGCCGGCCGAGGTTGCCGTACAGCTTGTTGTCGGCGTTCTCGCGGACCGCGCAGGTGTTGAAGACGACGACGTCGGCGTCTCCGTCGGAGCCCTTGGGGGCCTTGACGTAACCCGCCTCTTCCAGCAGACCGGAGAGCCGCTCGGAGTCGTGGACGTTCATCTGGCACCCGTAGGTGCGGATCTCATAGGTCTTGGTGCCGTCAACGCTCACTGCGGTGCTCCGGTCGCTGCTGCTCGTCATGCGTCCAAGGGTAGGCGGTCCGTGGAGAGCCTCCGCCCGCACCGGGGAGCCCGGCGGCGGGGCACCGTACCCCCGACCCTGCGGAAAACCGCAGGGTCGGGGGTACGGAGAACACCACCGGGTTGAACGGCAACCCTCATACCGGCGCTGATCAGGGATTTCTAGGTTTGACGGAGAAGAACGGGGCGCCCGCCCCCGACCTCCCCGCCCGCTTGGAGTCGCTCATGAACCTCACGACGACGGTGATCGCCCAGCAGTCCCAGCAGCCCGCCGACGGCGTCGCCGGCTGGGCCGCCGGCCTCGTCGACACCATGGGCGGCCCGGGCGCCGGTCTCGCCATCGCCCTGGAGAACCTCTTCCCGCCGCTGCCCAGCGAGGTCATCCTGCCGCTGACCGGCTTCGCCGCCGGGCAGGGCGTGCTGAGCCTGGCCTCGGCGCTGTTCTGGACGACGCTCGGCTCGGTGGTCGGCGCGGTGGCGCTCTACTGGATCGGGGTGCTCTTCGGCCGGGACCGGGTGCACGCGATCTGGCGGAAGCTGCCCCTGGTGAAGTCCTCGGACCTGGTCCGTACCGAGGAGTGGTTCGCCAAGCACGGCACCAAGGCCGTCTTCCTCGGCAGGATGGTGCCGATCTTCCGGAGCCTCGTCTCGGTGCCCGCCGGTGTCGAGCGGATGCCGATGCCGCTGTTCATCATGCTCACCACCCTCGGCAGCCTCGTCTGGAACAGCGTCCTCGTGATGGCCGGCTACTGGCTGGGCGACCGGTGGGACGTCGTGGAGACCTACGTCGGTGTCCTGTCGAAGGCCGTCCTGGTGGGCGTCGTCATCGCCGTCGTGGCCTACGTCGCGGTCCGGCTGCGCGGTCTCGGCCGGTCCGCCCAGCACCGGCGCGCCTCGTGACCCTCGGCTCCCGCCCCACCGGTACGGCACCGCTTCCCGCACCGCCCTGGCGATCTTGCCCGGGCTGTGCGGGCGCATTAGTCTCGGGCCCCGTGCACGGGGACGGGGATTTAGCAGACACCGGGAACGGCGCGGGCGTACACGGGACCGTCACCCGCACCACCACCCCGTCCTGGCCCCGGCGCGGACTGGGGACCCTCATCGGCTGCGCGACCGCTCTGGTCGGCGCCCTCCACTTCCTCGTCGTCGGCGCGGCCCTCGGCCCGTTCCTGCTCTGGCCGCGCACCCGGTCCAGTGCTCTGGAGATCCTGATGGCCGGCGCCCGGCGCCTGGTCACCGTCGAACGGGCCCGGCGCTCCGCCTTCTTCGCCGATCTCTTCCCCGAGCACTACCAGGCCTCGGACCGGAAGATCCTGCGCTACCTCGCGATCCGCAGCTACACGGGGCTGCTCTGCGGGGTGGTGATCGCGCTGCTCGTGTTCGGCGCCGTCCTGGCCGGGCTCCTCGCCCACGGCGCGGTCCGGGGCACCCTCGGCTGGGACGAACTGCTCACCCAGGTCCTGCTCGGCGGCGTGCTGCTCTTCCTCGACGTCCAGGGCCTGTACTCGCTGGCCGCGCTCGACGCCCGTACCGCCCGGGAGTGCTTCGGTCCTTCCGAGCGGGAACTGCTCCAGCACCGCATCGACGAACTCGCCACCAGCCGGGCCGCGGTCGTCGAGGCCGTGGACGCCGAGCGGCGGCGCATCGAGCGCGATCTGCACGACGGTGTCCAGCAGCGCCTGGTGGCGCTCGCCATGCTGATCGGCCGGGCGCGTCGGGGCCGCGACCCCGAGCAGGCCGACGCGCTGCTGCTCCAGGCACACCAGGAGTCCCAGGGCGTCCTGACCGAACTGCGCGAGGTGGCCTGGCGGGTGTACCCGTCCGCGCTCGACAGCCTCGGGCTCGAAGAGGCGATCGGCGGGGTCGCCGAGCGGTGCGGCATTCCGCTGCGGACCCGTTTCGAGGTCGGCGCCCCGCTGCCCCGGCCGGTCGAGACGGCCGCCTACTTCGTGGTGTCGGAGTCCGTGACGAACGCGGCCAAGCACTCCTCGGCCTCGGCGATCTCGGTCGCGGTGGCACTCGAAGGGGCGCGGCTCACCGTACGGGTCGAGGACGACGGCACGGGCGGCGCGAGGGAGACCGGCAGCGGGCTGACCGGACTGCGCAGCCGGGTGGCCGCGCTCGACGGCGTGCTGCACATCCACAGCCCCCTCGGGGGACCGACCACCATCACCGCGGAGCTGCCATGCGCGTAATCCTGGCCGAGGACTCGACCCTGCTGCGAGAGGGCCTGGTCAGGCTGCTCGTCGAGGAGGGCCATGAGGTCCTCGCGGCGCTGGGTGACGCGGTGACGCTGCTCAAGGAGGTCGAGGAGCAGCGGCCGGACATCGTCGTCGCCGACATCCGGATGCCCCCGACCCATACGGACGAGGGGCTGCGGGCGGCCGTCGAGATCCGGGAGCGCTGGCCCGAGGTCAGTGTGCTCGTCCTTTCGCAGCACATCGAGCGCAATTACGCGGCCAAGCTCCTCGCATCCAATGCCGAGCGGGTCGGCTATCTCCTCAAGGACCGGGTGGCGCAGGTCGAGGAGTTCCTCGACGCGCTCGAACGGATCCACGCCGGCGGTGCGGCGATCGACCCGGAGGTCGTACGGCAGTTGGTCATCCGGACCACGCACGGGGACCCGCTGGCGCGGCTGACGCCCCGGGAGCGGACGGTCCTGGAGGCGCTCGCGGAGGGGCACACGAACGCGGCCATCGCGCAGAAGCTGCACATCTCGCTGAGTTCGGTGGAGAAGAACCTCAACACCGTCTTCGACAAGCTGGAACTGACCCATACGACCGGCTACAGCCGACGGATCCTGGCGGTGCTCCGCTATCTGGAGTCGTAGCTCCTGGAATTCCCTGCAGGGCGTTACGGGAAACCGCACCGGTTTACCTCGTACTCCCGTCATTCTCCCGTGAATAGCGTTTCTCCCGTCGCGAAACGGAAGCACAACGGGAGGAACGGAAAATGCGAAGGAAACCGGCGACGGTACGGATCGCACGATGGAGCGCCACTCATCCGTGGACCGCCATCGGGCTCTGGGTGGTCTTCGTCGCGCTCTGTCTCTTCCTGGGCGGAGCCGCCGGCACGAACAAGATCGGCGACGAGGAGTCCGGGGTCGGCGAGTCCGGCCGCGTCGGCCGGATCACCGCCTCGGGGCGTTTCACCGAGAAGCCCGAGGAGAACGTCCTCATCACCGCCGCCGACGACGGGAAGGTGGACGTCGCCACCGCGCGGCAGGCGGCCGCGGAACTCACCGGGAAGTTGAGGGCCCTGCCCGAGGTGGAGAGCGTCGGCACCGCCTTCCCCTCCCCCGACGGCACGGCCCTGCTGCTCCCGGTGACCATGAGGGGCGACACCGAGAACGCCGACACCCGGGTCCAGCCGCTCCTCGACGCGAGCGCGGCGACCGAGAAGGCCCACGAGGGCATCCGGATCGACCAGATCGGCACCGGATCCACCGCCAAGGGACTCGGCGAGACCCTGGGCGAGGATTTCAAGAAGGCCGAGCTGATCAGCCTTCCGCTGACCCTGCTGATCCTGCTCGTCGTCTTCGGCGCGATCATCGCCGCCGGTGTGCCGGTCCTCCTCGCCATGTCCTGCGTCGGCGCCGCGATCGGCCTGTCGACCCTGGCCTCGCACGTCCTCCCCGAGACCAGCGCGGTGAGCAACGTCATCCTGCTCATGGGCATGGCCGTCGGCGTCGACTACTCGCTCTTCTACCTCAAGCGGGAGCGGGAGGAACGCCACAAGGGCGCCTCGCACCTCGACGCCATCGAGATCGCCGCCGAGACCTCCGGACACACCGTCGTCGTCTCCGGCACCACCGTCATCGTCTCCATGGCCGGCCTCTACCTCGCTCAGGAGGCCACCTTCGCCTCCCTGGCCACCGGGTCGATCATCGTCGTGGCCGTCGCCGTCCTCGCCTCGCTGACCGTGCTCCCCGCGCTCCTCGCCAAGCTCGGCCGCTGGGTGGACCGGCCGAAGGTCCCGCTCCTGTGGCGGCTCACGATGCGCTCCAACGAGTCCCGGCTCTGGCCCGTGCTGCTGCGCCCCGCCCTCGTACGGCCCGCGCTCACCCTGGTCGTCTCCGTCGGCGCCCTGCTCGCCCTCGCCCTGCCGGCCCTCGACATGAAGCTGAAGCAGCCCGGCTCGGACGACCTGTCCCGTGACATCCCGGTCGTCCGGGCCATGGACCGGCTGACCGCCGCCTTCCCCAGCAAGGGCACCGTGCACCAGGTGGCCGTGCGGGCCCCCGCCGAGCGGGCCGGTGAGGTCGAGGCCGCGATCAAGACGCTGCTGAGCCGCACCGAGGGACAGGAGCTGTTCGCCCACGACCAGAAGCCCACGATCCGCGCGTCGGCCGACAAGCGCGTGCACACCGTCGCCGTCGGCACACCGCACTCGCCGAAGAGCGACGGGGCGCGGGAATCCCTCGAACTGCTGCGGGCCTGGGTGCCCGAGGCGATCGCGCCCGTCCAGGACGCCGAGGGCGCGGTCGGCGGCAAGGTCGCCCAGGGGGTCGACTTCACCGGCCACCTGGAGGACCGGATGCCGTGGGTGGTCGGCTTCATCCTGCTGCTGACCTTCGCCACCATGGCCATCATCTTCCGCTCCCTGGCCGTGGCGCTCTCCGCGATCCTCCTGAACCTGCTGTCGGCGGCCGCCGCCTTCGGCGTCCTCGTCGCGGTCTTCCAGAACACCTGGGCGGAGGGCGTGCTCGACTTCCACAGCTCGGGGGCGGTCGTCTCCTGGCTCCCGCTCTTCCTCTTCGTGGTCCTGTTCGGCCTCTCGATGGACTACCACGTGTTCGTCGTGAGCCGGATCCGTGAGGCCGCCCTGAGCGGGGCGAACGTCCGCGACGCCGTCCGGGACGGCATCACCCGCTCCGCCGGCGTCGTGACCAGCGCGGCGATCGTGATGGTGGCCGTGTTCGCGATCTTCGGCACGCTCAGCATGGTGGAGTTCAAGCAGCTGGGCGTCGGCCTGGCGGCGGCCATCCTGCTGGACGCCGTGGTGATTCGCGTGTTCGTCCTGCCGGCCCTGATGACGGCACTCGGCCGGTGGAACTGGTGGCCGGGCGGCCTCGCCGCCACACGACGACGCGGCCGGCACGCGGCCGACGCGGACGACGACACCCGGCAGCTGCGGCTGCCGCAGCCGGGGCCTGTGCCGGTGGGTGCGGGGCGGAACCCCGAGAAGCAGGGGTACGGCCAGGGGACGAGGCATCGGAGCGAGCACGAGCGGTAGACCCGGGGCGGTGGGTGCGGTCGATGCGGGAGAGCGGGGCGGACGGGCCGGGCGAACGGCCCACGGAACGGCCCGAGGAACGGGCGCTGGACCCGCAACTCGCGCGGTGGTACCGGTATTTCCTCAGGGGAATGGAGCGCGCTATTCAGCCGCCGCCGTCGTCCGTACGGGGGCGGTCCCGGGCGCCGGTTCGGGCGCCGGGCGCGGCTTGCGCCGGAGCAGGCCGGTGGCCGCGAGCACCGCGACCGCCCCGAGCCACACGGTCCAGCCGAGGGGTTCGCGCAGCACCACGGCGCCCAGGACGACGGCCACGGCGGTCATCAGATAGGTGACGGTGGAGGCCACCGTGGGCCCGTCCTTGATGATCAGCTCGAAGTTGAGCAGCGCGGCGAAGCCGGTGCAGACGACGCCGAGGATCAGGACGGAGATCACCGAGTCGGCGCGCCAGGTGATGGTCTGGAGCCCCAGGAAGGGGAAGGCGACCAGGAGCAGTACGGTGGCCACACCGAGCTGCCCTCCGGCGAGCACCAGAGGGGGAATGCCCTTGCCCGCCAGGAACTTGCCCATGTAGGCGAAGCTGGCGCCGAAGCTGATCGAGCCGAGGACGAAGCAGAGGATGCTCCAACCGGTGCCAGCCGAGGTCGAGTTCCACGGCGAGGCGATGAGCGCGGTGCCGCCGAGACCGAGCAGTACGCCGCCGGTCTTGAGGCCGGAGACCCGCTTCTCCTGGCCGAGCAGCAGGGCGGCGCCCAGGGTCCAGATCGGCGCGCTGCCGTTGACCACGGCGGCGACGCTGCTCGATCCGTCGATCTCCCCCTCGGCGTAGAGGGTCCACGGGACGGCGTTGCCGAGCAGGGCGGCGACGGTCAGATGGCCCCAGGTGGCGGCTTCCCTGGGGAGTCGGAGCCCCTTCGCGTAACCGATGGCGAGGATGACGACGGCACCGAGCGCGAGCCGGATCAGCACCATCTGCACCGGTGAGAAGCCGTACCCGGCGATCTTGATCCACAGGAAGACGGAGCCCCAGATGAGACTCAGGGCGGCCAGCCGTGTGCAGGTGGCTTTGGACATGGGTGTTTCCCGCTCTCCGAAGCTCAAGGCTCGGTAAGGAGTTGGAAGAGGATGAAGAGGAAGAGGAGGCAAAGGGACGCGCGGAGCTCTCCGCGGTACGGGACCGAGCCTCGCAGCGGCCGTCGGACGGGTCCAGCAACGGCTGGTGGAAGGTACCGTCCAGCAGCCGTGGCGAATCGCGTCCCGACAGGTCGGAGCCGTAGAGGGGCAGGCTTCGCCGGCTCAGCCGGCGACGGCCGCCCTGGCTGCCGTACGCAGTGCGTCGAGGACCGCGGCGATCTCGGGCGACGTCTGGCTGCCCTCTCGCACGGCCGCGAAGACCGTACGCGAAGGGGCCCGCTCGCTGAACGCGCGGATCGTCACCTCCGGCCGCGGGACCGGCTTGGCGAGGCGAGGCACCAGCGCGACCCCGAGGCCGAGCCGCACCGCCGCGAGCGTGGCGTCCCAGTCGCCGATGGCGTGGGAGGCCCGCGGGGTGAACCCGGCGGCCGTGCACGCGGCGACGCCGATGTCGTGACAGAGGCCCGTCGTGGCGAAGATCCAGGCTTCGTCGGCGAGGTCGGCGAGCAGCAGCCGCTCGCTGTCGAGCAGCCGGTGGCCGGCCGGCAGGGCGATGTCGAAGGGGTCGTCGCAGAGCGCGACCCGGTGGAACCGCCCGTCGGTGCGTCCGTCGGTGCGCCTGTCGGTGCGTCCGTCGGGGGGCCCGGCGGAAGGGCGCTTGTCACTCGGCGCACCGGGCGACGGCCGGGTCGTGTCCGCGGAGATCACGACGTCCGTCTCCCCGCGCTGGAGCAGGGAGAAGCTCTCCGGCGGGTCGACCTCGGCCAGCGAGGTCCGCAACAGCGGCCGGGTCTCCCGCAGTCGGGCCACGGCGGGCAGGATGAGCGCCGACAGGGTGGTGGAGAAGCCGGCGACCGCCACTTCCCCGCGCTCTCCGCTCTGGTGGGCGGCGAGTTCCGCGCGCATCTGCTCGACCTGGGTGAAGACGGCGTCGGCGTGCCTGAGCACGATCCGGGCGGCTCCCGTGAGCCGCAGCCGGCGCCCGGACGGTTCGGTGAGCGGGACGCCCAACTCTCGCCCCAGGGCACTGATCTGCTGCGAGACGGCCTGCGGGGTGAGGTGGAGCGCTTGGGCGGCCGCGCTGACGGTGCCGCGCTCGCTGAGTTCCCTCAGCACCCGCAGCTTCCTCAGGTCCGGAAGGTCGGTCACGCCCGGCACCCCTTCCCGCCACCGCCGCCGTCCGGTCATCGTACGCAGCCGGCGTCCACGTCGATGACCTCCTTGGCGGCCCCGACCTGTTCGCCGTGGCCCGCGCCCTCGGCCCGGACGGCGTACGGCGCCGCCTCACCGCCGTGGCGGGGTGAGGCGGCGGCCCGGCACCGGAGGCGGGGTCAGTTCAGCGGCATGCTCCGTTCCGAGGACCTCACTCCCGGAGCCGTCGGCGCCGGGGTCTTGAGGAGACCCTTGTCGCTGGAGCTCGCCGGCGCGTCCGCGCCGACCGGAGTGGTGGTCATGGGCCGGGCGGCCGCACAACGCTGCTTCTCGGCCTCAGACATGGGACCGGTCCGCTGGAGCAGCCGGTCGGGCACGGCCCGCGAGGGGCCGTCGATGACGGCGTGCAGTCGGTAGTCGTCCTTCTTGCTGACGAACCAGCCCTCGACCCGCTCGCGGCTCGGCTGCATCTCGACCCAGCTCACCTCGCCGGGCTGGATCTTCTCCACGACCGTGCGCTGGTCGCTGCTGAACCACTGCCAGGGCCGCTGCCAGCCCTTCTCGTGGGCGAGGGCGAACTGGGTGGCCATCGGCCGCTCCTTGACGCGCTTCTCGTCCTCCGTCCGGTCTCCCGACGTGGGCAGCCTGGCCACCTCGTTGAGCGCGAGGCCCGCGTCGGCGTAGGTCTGGGAGATGCTGTCGTGGCTGCGCTCGGAGTACGCGAGGAGGCGGGAGTGCTCCAGCGCGTTGCGGGTGCAGTTGACGAAGGCCTCGCCGACGACCCGCGCCCGGTCGTAGTAGCGGAAGGACATCCGGGTGTCCGGCCGGAAGGTGCAGGCGTTCTCTCCGTTGCAGGCGGCGGCCGCGTTCTGGAGGGTGCTCTCGCGGTCGTTGCCCTTGAACGCCTCCGAGGTCCCGAGCGCGGTCTTGCTCACGGTCTTGTCGAGCTCCTGCGGTACCTCGACCGCGCGGATCCGGGCGATCATCGGTGAACAGGTCACATGCGTACGGGAGTCGGTGACGCGTGAGGTGAAGGTGAGCAGCGGCTCGTTCTCGCTCGCGGTGAAGACGTAGGCGCGACCGGTCCAACGCCCCTTGCCGGGCGTGCCCTTCACGCGGTCGGGGTCACCGGCGGTGGTGAGCTCCTGCACCGGGCCGCCGGAGCCGACGACGGCATAGGGCTGACCTGAGACGACCTGCTCCCCCGTGCACTCCTTGGAGACGGCGGGGCTGTCCTCGTACCGCACGGTGACCCTGGCGCCCGCGCGGACTCCGCGCAGCCGCTGCTGGAGGGTGTTGCCGTCCTTCTGGAGGGCGACGCCGTGGGAGGCGTCGGTGCGGCCCGAAGCGGTGGGCGAGTAGCGCTGGTTGAGGCCGGTCCAGTGGTCGATTCCGACGGTGGTGGGGCCGTCGCCCCTCATGACGGGGTCGGCGAAGTCGCCGTTGAGGACGGGGACGGGCTGCTCGGCGGCGGCGGCCGAGGCGAGCGGGGAGAGGGGGACGACGGGCAGCAGCAGACCGGCGGCCCCGAGGACGACGAGGGCCGGGAGCGTGGTGCGGTTCATGGTGGCGCTTCTCCCGGTCAGTTGGCGGCAGGCAGGACGACGACGTGCTTCGGCTCGGCACCCGGGGGCACCGCCCGCGCGGCGGGGACTTCGGCGGCGGAAGCCGGGGCGAGCGCACGGCCGGGGCCGGGAGCCGGGGTGGGGGCGGTGTTTCCGGTGGGCCGCATGCCGCCGCAGACGCCGGCGGGTGCAGCGTACGTCTGGGCGATGAAGTTACTGCTGGTGACCATCGAAGGGCTGTCCACGACGATGCCGATGATCCGCGCCCCGGTGTCGGCGACGAGGCTGCCGGCCACGCGCCGCATGGCGGCGCTCGCACCGAAGACGAGCATGTCGTGCGGTTTGACCGTGGTCTTGTACACGGTCTCCTCGGTGTTCTCGACCGTCCACGACTTGGAGTACGTGGCCTTGAAGGCGGCCTCGAAGGCGAGGCGCGCGCTCAGCGAACCCGAGGCCGTGGCGCCGCCCGCGACCGTGGTCTTGGCGGTGTTCGCCGACGTGGGGCCCTTGTCGAGGTCGGGCGTCTTGTTCTCGCTGGAGATCTCGCCGGTGAGGTTGGTGCTGACCGCGCCGGTGGCGCTGACCGTGCCCTCGGCGGTGATCTGCCCGGAGATCTCACCGCCGATGTTGTCGGTGGTGCCGGTCTTCAGGGTGACGGTCCGCTCGACGGCCATGTCGCTCTGCGTGCAGTTGATCACCGCGTTGCCGAGGGACTTCACGGCGGTGGCGTACTCACGGCCCAGCTTGCGGTCGATCTCGAAGGTGCAGGCGTTGCGCTTGGTGCCGCAGTGCTTCAGGACGTCGGCGACCTTGGCCGGGCGTCCGTCGGCGGTGAGGGCACGGGGTACGGGGGTCTCGCCCGGTCCCTCCTCGGCGGCACCGGCGGGCGGCGCGAGGGAGGCGGCGGCGAGCACGAGGAGGACGGAGAGGGCGGGCAGCAGGACGGCGCGGCGATGGATCGCGGGCATGACGGGGAATCCCTTCGGGACGGAGGGGAGGAGAGGAGAAAGGAGCAGGGGACGTGCGCGGGGAGCGGCTCAGCCGCCGAGGAGGCTGCAGAGCTGGTCGACCGGGAAGGGGGACTGTCCCGGGTCGGTGGACCCCTGCGGCAGCGATCCGGGGAAGGACGCGCAGGTCGAGGACACGGCCTCGGACGCGTTGTTCGTCGGCTCGGGCTCGTTCGTGGAGATGGTGTCGGTCATGTCCTCGACGCCCTTCTCCGCGGCGGCGTCCTTGCCGCCGGTCAGACTGCTCATGCAGGAGGACGAGCCGGGCGGGCACTCCTTGAGCTTCTCCCCGGCCGCCTTGATGTCCTTGTCGGCCTGGCCGGCCGCCTCCTGGGTCTTCTTCTGCTGCTCCTCGATCTCCTTGGCCTCTTTGGCGTTGGCCTCCTTGTCCAGGCAGGCCTGGTCCTCGGGCTGGCACTCCTCGGCGTACGCGGTGGGGGCCAGGGGCAGGGCGAGAGCGGCGGCGAGGACGGCGACGGTCAGCGCACGGCGCGCCGCAGCCTTCAGTTCGGGCATGGGAACTCCCTTGAGACAGGGGTGAGTTGGTCGGCTCGGAAGGGGACGCCAGGGGCGGACAGGGGACTGCCCTCAAGATCACCGAGCGCTTCCAGACGCTAACCGTCGGGGCCCCGGCGCCACGGCAGGACACACGGCGCGGCGCGCTCGTCCGGGCCCGCTCACCGCTTCGGCGGAGCGCACTCGATGACCCTCGGACGGGGCGGCGGCGGGCAGTTCGCGGGCCACCACCCGGATCCGGCGGGCCACCCGTTCGTAGGGAATCGGGGGCGTTCACGAGAGGCCCGACGGCCGTACGCGGCCGGGACCCTCACTCCCCCGGACGCCGCCGTTCGGCGGCCCGCCGGAGCCGGCCGCCGGAGCCCCCTCGGGGCTCGTGACGAGGGCGAATGCGCCCCCTGAACCCCACCCCGAACGGACGTCCGTCAGACGGGTGTTTCAGCCGCTCCGGCTCGCCGTGGTGATCATTCTCGGACAGTCTGCTCATGTGCCCGACGGCCCGTCCCGGTCGTCGCACCGGCCGCGGGCGTGCCATGCCCACGGGCCCGGCACACCGTGTTCGCATGACCCGCGCCCGGCCCCCGTACGCCTCCGCCCACCCCCGCGGACGCGGACGGCACCCGCCGGACGCCGCGCTCCCGTATGTCCCCGTCGAAGGAGAGCAGAGCCATGTCCCGTTCACGACCCGTACCCCCGCGCACGAGACTGCGCGCCCGGCCGTTCGCCGCCGCCGTCCTCACGGCCGCCGCCCTCACCGCCGTACCCGCCCTCGCCCCGGTGGCGACCGCCAACGAGGGCAATCCGACCGTGCTGAGCTGGGGCGCCGGCCGCACCGGCCAGCTCGGCAACGGCACCCTCGCCGACAGCCTCAGCCCGGCCTCGGTCACCAGCCTCTTCCGCGGCGACGTCGACCAGGTCTCGGCGGGCGGCACCTCCTCGTCCGACTCGTTCGTCCTCGCCCGGACGGACAAGACGGTCAAGTCCTGGGGCCACAACTCCTCGGGCCAGCTCGGCAACGGCGGCAACGCCAACCAGACCGTGCCCACCACCGTCCCCCGCCTCGACAACATCAAGGACATCGCGGCGGGCGGGCGGCACGGGCTCGCCCTCAACACCTCCGGCCAGGTCTACTCCTGGGGGGACAACTCCTACGGCCAGCTCGGCAACAACCGCACCGGCGACAGCCGTACCGTCCCCGACCGCGTCCAGGGCATGCCCAAGGTCAAGCAGATCTCGGCCGGCTGCGACTTCAGCCTCGCCCTCCTGGAGAACGGCAAGGTGTACGCCTGGGGCCGCGGCATCCACGGCCAGCTCGGCACCGGCAACCGCGCCACCAGCTCCGTGCCCCGGCAGGTCGAGGGCCTGGAGAACATCGTGGAGGTCGACGCCGGCTGCCACCACGCCCTCGCGCTGACCGCCGACGACACCGTCAAGTCCTGGGGCTACAACCTCTACGGCCAGCTGGGCAACTCCTCCACCAAGTCCTCCACCGTCCCCGTCGACGTCGACTGGGTGGAGGGCGTCTCCGACATCGAGGCGGGCGCCCACCACAACTACGTGAAGACGAGCGACAGCCACGTCTGGGGCTGGGGCAACAACCAGTACGGCCAGCTCCTGGAGGCCGACGAGTCCTTCGACGCCAACGTCTCCCGCACCAACCGCACCGCCCCCGTCGAGATCCCGCGGCTGGAAGGCGTCCAGCACCTCGCGGCCGGCGCCCGGCACGGCGTCGCGGTCACCGCGGACGACGTGTTCGCCTGGGGCCACAACGGCGAGGGCCAGCTCGGCAACGGCACGACGGTGGCACGCTACGAGTCGGTGAAGATCCTCAACGAGGGCTCGGCGATCAAGGCGGTGGCCGTCTCCCTGGGCGGCAACACGACGTACGCGTACTGAGCGGGAGCGTGCTCCCATGACGTACACGTACGTGCGCGGTGTCGCCGCGCTCCTCGCCCTCGCGGCACTCACCGTGCCCCGCCCCGAAACCGCCGTCGCCGCCGAACCCCGGGACCCGTGGGTACGGGCCTGGGGTGCGAACGCGGCCGGCCAGCTCGGCAACGGCACCACGGCCGGCCAGCAGACCCCGGGCAGCGTCCAAGGGCTCGCCCGCGCCTCCGTGCGCGAGCTGGCCGGCGGCGGAAACGCCAGCACCACCGCCTTCGCCGTGGCGGTTCTCACCGACGGCACGGTCCAGTCCTGGGGCGGAAACACCGCGGGCCAGCTCGGCGACGGCACCCTCGTGAGCCGGCCGTTCCCCGCCGCCGTGGCCGGACTCTCCGGAGTCACCGAGCTCGCCGCCGGCACCCGGTCCGCCTACGCCGTCCGCGGCGGGCGGGTCCTCGCCTGGGGCGACAACGCCTACGGCCAGCTCGGCGACGGCGGCACGGTGGCGGCCCCCCGCCCCGTGCAGGTGCAGAGCCTGAACAGGGTGAAGGACGTCGCCGCCGGCTGCGAACACGCCGTCGCCCTCCGGGAGGACGGCACCGTCTGGACCTGGGGCCGCGCCCACAGCGGCCAGCTCGGTCTCGGCAACACCACCGACCGGAACACTCCGCAGCGGGTCCCCGACCTCACGGACGTCGTCGAGGTCTCGGCCGGCTGCCACCACACGCTCGCCCGGCTCGCCGACGGCACCGTGCGGGCCTGGGGCTACAACACCAACGGCCAGCTCGGCGTCGACAGCACGGCGGTTGCGACCTCGCCGGTCGAGGTGCACCACCTCAGCGGCACGGCCCGGGTCTTCGCCTGCGGCTACCACAGCTTCGCCGTGCTCGACGACGGCTCGGTCCGCGCCTGGGGTTGGAACGGTTTCGGCCAGCTCGGCGACGGCTCAACCGTCGCCCGCACCACCCCGGTCCCGGTACCCGGTCTGGACGAGGTCACCGGCATCGCCGGCGGCTGGGCGCACAGCATCGCCGTCCTCTCCGACGGCTCCGTCCTCGCCTGGGGCGAGAACACGGTCGGCCAGCTCGGCGACGCCACCACCACCAACTCCCCCGCTCCGGTCACCGCGCTGCCCACGGGCAGCGGCGCGACCCGCGTCTCGACGCCCGTCGGCGGCAAGTCGAGCTACGCCTACTGACCCGGAAGGTCCCGAAAGGTCCCCATGCACCACAGCAAGCGCATCACCCTGCTCGCCGCCGTCACGGCGGCCACCGCCCTCACCGTCCCGTCCCTCTCCGCCCACGCCGCCGGCACCGACCCCTGGGTCCGCGCCTGGGGCGAGAACGCCCAGGGCCAGCTCGGCAACGGCAGCGTCCTCGCCCAGCAGACCCCCGCCGCCGTCACCGGCATCACCCGCGACGACGTCCGCGAGCTCTCCGGGGGCGGTGGCGGCGCCGCCGCGGCCGCCAACCCCTTCGCCGTCGCCCTCCTCAAGGACGGCACGGTCAAGAGCTGGGGCGCCAACACCACCGGCCAGCTCGGCAACGGCACCACGACCGCCCAGAGCTTCCCCGCCACCGTCGCGGGCCTCTCCGGGGTGAGCGAGGTCTCCGCCGGTCTCAACCACGCCCTCGCCGTCAAGGGCGGCCGGGTCCTCGCCTGGGGCAGCAACGCCTCGAAGCAGCTGGGCACCGGCCAGGACACCACCAACCCGTACCGGACCCCGATCTCCGTGCAGAGCCTGGACCAGGTCAAGGACGTCGGCGCCGGCTGCGACTTCAGCGTGGCGCTGCGGCAGGACGGCACCGTCTGGACCTGGGGCAAGGGCGACAACGGGCGGCTCGGCACAGGCAACAACACCACGCGCGAGACCCCGCAGAAGGTCCCCGAGCTCGTCGACGTCGAGTCCGTCGCCGTGGGCTGCGACCACGTCCTCGCGCTCACCGCCGACGGCACCGTCAAGGCCTGGGGCAAGGGCGCGGAGGGCCAGCTCGGGAACGACGCCACCGCCGACAGCAACAAGCCGGTGGACGTCGCCTACCTCGACGCCGTGGCCAGGATCTTCGCCACCTCCGCGTCCGGCTTCGCCGTCCTCGACGACGGCAGCCTGACCGGCTGGGGCAAGAACACCGACCGGCAGCTCGGCGACGGCACGAACGCCAACCGCACCACCCCGGTCGTCCTGGACACCCTCAGGGGCGTCCAGAGCATCGCGGGCGGCGCCGACTTCACGGTGGCCGCGCTGGACGACGGCTCGGTGATCGGCTGGGGTGCCAACGCGGCCGCCCAGCTCGGCGACGGCTCCACGACCGGGACGACCGGGACCTCGACGGTGACGGCGCTGCCGCCGGGCAGTGGCATCACTCACGTCGCCACCACCGTGACGGGCAAGTCCGCGTTCGCCTACTGACCCGGCACGGCCGCGCGGACCCCTCGCCGGGCCCGCGCGGCCCTCCCGGCGGCACGGGAGAGCGGGCCCACACCTCCGATCCTGGCCAGAAACACCGGTGGCCTGGCAGGATCGCGAGCATGTTCGCCTCCCTCTCCCGTGCCGCCCGCCGCCGTGTCCTGGCGGGCGCGGCCGCGCTGCTCGCGGTGTGCGGGGTGCTGGTGTGGTGGCTGGTGCCCTTGGGCACCCCCGTACCGAGCGGTTCCGTCACTTTCAGTACGGGAGTCCCCACCGGCGTCTACCAGCAGTACGGAAAACTGCTCAAGCAGGCCCTCGCGCAGGACCTGCCCGAGGTCTCGATAGAGCTCACCCGCAGTGAGGGCTCCCAGCAGAACCTGGCCCGGGTGGCCTCGGGCAAGGCCGACTTCACCATCGCGACGGCCGACGCGGTGGCCCAGTACCAGCGCGAGCGCAGGCCCGGCTTCGAGCGGCTGCGCGGCTGCGCCCGCCTCTACGACGACTACGTACAGCTCGTGGTGCGCAAGGGCTCCACGCTGCGGAGGGTGCGGGACCTGCGCGGTCTCAAGGTCGGCGTCGGCCAGGACGGCTCCGGCGTACGACTGATCGCCGACCGGGTCCTCGCGGCGGCAGGCCTCACCCCCGTACGGGACGTCGAGGCGGTCTCGGCGGGCATCGACACGATGCCCGAGCTCCTGGAGCGCGGCGAGCTCGACGCCTTCTTCTGGTCGGGCGGCCTCCCCACCCTGGCGGTGCAGACGCTGTCCGAGCGCTTCGAGATCCGGCTGCTCCCCCTGGACGCGCCGCTGGTCGACCGGCTCCACGACGTCGGCGGGTCGACCCGCCACTACCGGTCGGCGGTGATCCCGGCCGACGCGTACGCCAAGGCACAGGACGGCCGGCCGATAGAGACCCTGGCCGTGGCGAACCTCCTGGTCACCACGGTGGAGGCGGACGCGGACCTGGTGGAGGGCTTCACCAGGACGGTGATCAGGAGCCGGGACCGGATCGGCAGCCAGGTCCACCCGGCCCAGCTGGTGGACCTGCGGACCGCCGTCTACACCGAACCCCTGCCCCTCCACGAGGGCGCCCGCCGCTACTACCGCTCGGTGAAGCCCTGAGCTTCCTGCTCTGACGGCCTGGTCCCGATCGGCCCGGAACCGCCTTCCGGCCCTGCCCGCCCGGCTCTGATGGCCCGGCGCTCCCGGGTCCCTACCGCCCGGTGAAGCCCTCGGCCTCGCGGTCGCCCTTCGCCGCCGGAGGGTTACGGGGCACGGTGACCGTGACCCGCAGCCCGTGCGGCTCGTTCGGTGCGAAGGCGATGCCGCCGCCGCCCGCCGTGAGCAGGACGCGGGTGATCGAGAGGCCGAGGCCCGATCCCTTGATGTTCTGGTGTCGGCCCGAGCGCCAGAAGCGGTCGCCGACCCGCCCCAGCTCCTCCTCGGTGAGTCCGGGGCCCTGGTCGGCGACGACGACGGCGACGCTCTCCCCGCCGGACAGGGCCTTGGCCGTGACGCTGACCTCCTCCCCGGCCGGGGTGAACTTCAGCGCGTTGTCGATCACCGCGTCCAGCGCGCTGGAGAGCGCCACCGGGTCCGCCCAGGCGGTGACCGCCCCGCACTCCCCGGTGAGCACGACGCCCTTGTCGTCGGCGACCGGCCGCCAGGACGCGACCCGCTCGGCGGTGAGCGCCCCGACGTCGATGAGCCGCAGCTCGGCCGCCGCGTGCTCGGCGAGGGCCAGGTCGAGGAGGTCGTCGAGGACCTGGGAGAGGCGCTTGCCCTCGGTCCGTACGGAGGCGATCTCCTCGTTGCCCTCGGGGAGCTCCATGGCGAGGAGCTCGATGCGCAGGAGCAGCGCGGCCAGCGGGTTGCGCAGCTGGTGGGAGGCGTCGGCGACGAACGCCCGCTGCTGTTCGAGCGCCTCCTCGACGTTGTCCGCCATCTCGTTGAACGAGAGCGCGAGGCGCCGGAGTTCGGGCGGTCCGCCGGTCGCGGCGACACGGGAGTTCATGCGCCCGGTCGCGATGTCGTGGGTGACGGAGTCGAGCACGCGTACGGGCCGCAGGACCCAGCCGGTGAGCCGGAACGCGGCACCGACGGCGACGAGCATGGCCAGGGACTCGCCCGCGAAGATCAACAGCCAGCCGCGCAGGATGCGGAGGCGGAGCTGCCCGGTGGGCGAATCGGTGACGACGACGGCGACGACGTCCCCGTCACTGACGACCGGGGAGGCGATGGTGAGCCGTGCATGGCCCTGCCAGGGCCACACCTGCGGCGGATCGTGGCTGCGCCGGCCGAGGAGTGCCTCGCGGAAGGCACGGCGGCCCTCCCCCTCGTACGGGACGACCCAGTCCTCGGGTGCGGCGGCCATGGACCGGTTGTCGCGGTAGAAGACGCCGGCCCGGATGCCGTACACGTCGTAGTAGCTGGCGAGTTCGCCGCCCAGGGTGGTGCGCCGCTCGTCGGCGCCGGGGTTCGTCTCGCTGACGAACTGGGCGAGCGCGGCGAAGCGCGCGCCGTCGTCGAGCCGGTCGACGACGACCCGCTGCTGTTCGGAGGCGGCAAGGCTGGCGGCGAGCGGGAAGCCGAGGGCGAGCAGGACGCCGGCCATCAGGATGATGAGCAGCGGAAGAAGGCGGGTGCGCACGAAGGGGCCGTCCGGCGGTCAGGCGGCGGGGGCGACCAGGCGGTAGCCGACGCCCCGCACGGTCTCGATCAGGGCGGGCATCCGGAGCTTGGAGCGCAGGGAGGCGACGTGCACCTCCAGGGTGCGGCCGGTCCCCTCCCAACTGGTGCGCCAGACCTCGCTGATGATCTGCTCGCGGCGGAAGACGACTCCGGGACGCTGGGCGAGGAGGGCGAGCAGGTCGAACTCCTTGCGGGTGAGGGGCACGCTCTCGCCGTCGACGCTGACCCGGCGGGTGGGCAGCTCGATGGTGACGGAGCCGAGCCTCAGTTGGCTTCCGTCGGTGGCCGTGCCGCCGCTCGCCGACTCCTCGGTTCCCGCGTGGCGCCGACTGACGGCGTGGATGCGGGCGAGGAGCTCGCCGGGATCGTAGGGCTTGACGACGTAGTCGTCGGCGCCGAGGTTGAGGCCGTGGATCCGGGAGCGTACGTCGCCGCGCGCGGTCACCATGATCACCGGGGTGGTAGTGAGCTTCCGGATGCGTCCGCAGACCTGGTAGCCGTCCTGGTCGGGCAGACCGAGGTCGAGCAGGATCACGCCGTAGGAGGGGCGCTCGCCCTGCGCGGTGGGCAGGACGGCCTGGAGCGCCTCCTCGCCGTTGCGGGCATGGGTGACCGTGAAGCCGTGCTTGGCGAGGATCGCGGAGAGGGCGGCGGCGACATGATCGTCGTCCTCGACGAGCAGCAGTCGCATACGTACCTCCTCCGTGGTGATGTGCTGATGACGGCTCTCTGTGTACCAGGTGGTACCAGGGCATGAACACCGAACATCGGTGCCGACCGCTGTCTCAGTCAAGTGTCACCTGGTGACGCCGGTGTTTCTGTTATGCAGCCGGTACGGCCCGGGGTGTCCCGTTCACACACTGTGTCCGGTTGCGGCCGGATCGTTATCCTCAATTTCCGCTCAGATGTGATGACGGTCATCACATCGGGTCTCTAGTGTCCTCCCCAACCGAGGAGGACGGAGCTAGAGCCCGATGAGCGGAGAGTCAGTGTCCAAGTCCGTGCCCAGGGGGCCCGAGGACACCCCGCGCGCCGCCGACGACCTGGTCGTACTGTCCGGCGTGAACAAGCACTTCGGCGCACTGCATGTCCTCCAGGACATCGATCTGACGATCAGCCGCGGCGAGGTCGTGGTCGTCATCGGACCCTCCGGGTCCGGCAAGTCGACGCTGTGCCGCACGATCAACCGGCTGGAGAGCGTCGACTCCGGCACCATCACGATCGACGGCAAGCCGCTGCCGGCGGAGGGCAAGGAGCTCGCTCGCCTGCGTTCCGACGTCGGCATGGTCTTCCAGTCGTTCAACCTCTTCGCGCACAAGACGGTGCTCGAGAACGTGATGCTGGGCCAGATCAAGGTCCGGAAGACGGAGAAGAAGGCCGCCGAGGAGAAGGCCCGCGCCCTGCTCGACAGGGTCGGGGTCGGCACCCAGGCGGACAAGTACCCGGCGCAGCTCTCCGGTGGCCAGCAGCAGCGCGTGGCGATCGCCCGCGCGCTCGCGATGGGCCCGAAGGTCATGCTGTTCGACGAGCCGACCTCCGCGCTCGACCCCGAGATGATCAACGAGGTCCTCGAGGTCATGCAGCAACTGGCGCGGGACGGCATGACGATGGTGGTCGTGACCCACGAGATGGGCTTCGCACGCTCCGCCGCCAACCGTGTCGTCTTCATGGCGGACGGTCGCATCGTCGAGCAGGCGACGCCCGAGGAGTTCTTCAGCAACCCGCGCAGCGACCGGGCCAAGGACTTCCTCTCCAAGATCCTTCACCACTGAGCGAGTTCGGGCCTATTCTTCCCAACTCACTTCTAGACCAAGGGACATTCCTCGATGAAGCTTCGTCGCACCCCCGCCGCCGCCGCGGCCGCCGTCGTCCTCGCGCTGACCGCCACCGCCTGCGGCACCGGCTCCGACTCGGGCAGCAACGGTGACAAGATCAACGTCGGCATCAAGTTCGACCAGCCCGGCCTGGGCCTGAAGACCCCGGACGGCAAGTACGCCGGCTTCGACGTGGACGTGGCCCGCTACGTCGCCAAGGAGCTCGGCTACGCCGAGGACAAGATCAACTTCAAGCAGGCGCCCAGCGCCGAGCGCGAGAACCTGATCAAGAACGGTGACGTCAAGTTCGTCGTCGCCAGCTACTCGATCAACGACAAGCGCAAGAAGGAGGTCGACTTCGCCGGTCCGTACTTCCTGGCCCACCAGGACCTGCTCGTGCGCGCCGACGACAGCTCGATCACCAAGGTCGAGGACCTCAACTCCAAGAAGCTCTGCTCGGTCACCGGCTCGACCTCCGCGCAGAACGTCAAGGAGAAGCTGGCCCCGAAGGCCGACCTCCAGCAGCTCGGCGGCTACTCCGAGTGCCTCACCGGCCTGGAGAACAAGCGCGTCGACGCCCTGACCACGGACGACTCCATCCTCGCGGGCTACGCCTCGCAGAAGGAGCACCAGGGCAAGTTCAAGCTCGCCGGTCTGAAGATGAGCGACGAGAACTACGGCATCGGCGTCAAGAAGGGCGACGACGACCTCCGCGGCAAGATCAACAAGGCGCTGGAGAAGATGGTCTCCGACGGCACCTGGGAGAAGCTCGTCAAGGAGCACTTCGGCCCCTCCGGCTACAAGTACGAGTCCGCGCCGAAGGTCCAGAACTGACCTGACCCGCTCCGGCCGTGACGGCCGCCCCCCACCCGGGGCGGCCGTCGCACCGGCACCGGCCGCTGCCCACGCACCGGCCTCCACACCGACCGACCACCAGGGGAGAGCGCGGGCATCGTGTTCGACTTTCTTGATTCCGGGCAGTACGACCTGCTCGGCGCCTTCTGGGTGACGGCGCAGCTCGCCCTCTACTCGGCGATCGGCTCGCTGATCTGGGGCACCGCCCTGGTAGCGATGCGGGTCAGCCCGGTGCCCGTCATGCGGGCCTTCGCCACCGGGTACGTCAACATCGTCCGGAACACGCCGCTGACCGTGGTCATCGTGGCCTGCTCCTTCGGTCTCGACCAGACCCTGGGCATCACGCTCGGCGGCGGACGCTCGGAGGACATCGGCTTCCGGCTGGCGATCCTCGGGCTCATCGCGTACACCGGCACCTTCGTCTGTGAGGCACTGCGCTCGGGCATCAACACCGTCCCGGCCGGCCAGGCCGAGGCCGCCCGCGCCCTCGGCCTCGGCTTCACCCAGGTCCTCACCCTGGTGGTGCTCCCGCAGGCCTTCCGCACGGTGGTGACCCCGCTCGCCAACGTGCTCATCGCCCTCACCAAGAACACCACCGTGGCGGCGGCCATCAGCGCCGCCGAGGCGGCTCTCCTGATGAAGGAGATGATCGAGAACGAGGCCGATGCGCTCTTCGCCGTCTTCGGCGTCTTCGCGTTCGGCTTCATCCTCCTCACCCTCCCCACCGGCCTGATCCTGGGCTGGGCGGCCAAGCGTCTGGCGGTGAAGCGATGAGTTCCGTCCTGTACGACACTCCCGGCCCCCGCGCCAAGCGGCGGAACGTGATCTACACCATCGTCTTCCTGGCCGTCTTCGGCCTGGTCGCGTGGTGGGTCCTGGCGGCCCTGGCCGACAAGAACCAGCTGGACGCGGACAAGTGGAGTCCGTTCGTCACCGACTCCCGGGTCTGGACGACGTATCTGCTGCCCGGTCTGACGGAGACCCTGAAGGCCGCCGCGCTGTCGATCCTGATCGCGCTGCCGCTCGGCGCCCTCCTCGGCATCGGCCGGCTCTCCGACCACCGCTGGGTGCGGGTTCCCGTCGGCACCGCCGTGGAGTTCTTCCGCGCCATCCCCGTACTGCTGCTGATGATGTTCGCGGCCGCCCTGTACCGGGAGTTCACGACGATCAGCTCCGACTTCCGCCCGCTGTACGCGGTCGTCACCGGTCTCGTGCTCTACAACGCCTCCGTGATCGCCGAGGTCGTCCGCGCCGGTGTGCTCTCCCTGCCCCGCGGCCAGGGCGACGCGGCCGAGGCGCTCGGCATGCGCAAGGGCCAGACCATGCTGTACGTCCTGCTGCCGCAGGCCGTCACCGTCATGCTCCCCGCCCTCGTCAGCCAGCTCGTCGTGATCGTCAAGGACACGGCGCTCGGCGGCGCGCTGCTCGGATTCGCGGAGCTCCTCAGCCAGAACCGGCAGATCACGGCCAACTACGGCGCCAACACGATCGCCACCTTCACGGTCATCGCGCTGATCTACATCGTCATCAACGCGATCCTCACCTCCCTCGCCGGACGCCTGGAGAAGCGCCTGCGCCGGGGCAAGAAGTCCGCCGCGGTGAACATTCCGGCCCAGCCCGGAGCGACCGAGGTGAAGAGCGACGCCGTCAGCGGCGCCTGACTCCGAGGCAGCCCCACCGGCAGTGAGCGGTGGGGCCCGACGGGGTCCGTGGGGCAACAGGGGTGGGCCGGAGCGGTACTGACTTCAGGTCAGCCGCACCGCGCCCACCCCGTCGCTTGACGCAAGCACCCTCAGTGGGTTGCATACGGTCTGTGATCAAGCACCGGGCTCGTGCCACACTCAGATGTGCTGCCCCCATGACCGTCCGGCCTTCAGGAGCCGCGCCGTGGACCCGGTGATCATCGTGGGCGCTGGGCCTGTCGGCCTCGCGCTCTCCCTCGCGCTCGCCGCGCAGGGCGTGCCCAGCGTCGTCCTCGACGAGAGCTCGGGCAAGGACGAACCCCGCCCTGCCCGGAGCGTCGTGCTGCGCGCCGACATGGCCGCGATGGTCGAGCGGCTCGGCTGCACCACCCTCCGTGACGAGGGAGTCCGCTGGGTCGGCTGGCGCGGGATGCGTCGCCGCCAGGTGGTCCGCCACCTCGCGCTCGACCTGGGACTCGGCGGTACGGAGGAGTGGTCCGAGGACCCCGACGCGCCCTCCGCCCCGGCCGCACCGCTGCACATCCCCCAGCACGCCCTCGCGCGCGGGCTGCGCGACGCCATCGCCCACCAGAAGCTGATCCGGCTCGTCACCGAGGCCCGCCTCGACACCATCGAGCAGGACCGCGACGGGGTCGTCGCCCACACCCGGGGCCCGGCGGGCACCTGGTGGCGCGGCAGCCACCTCGTCGGCTGCGACGGCGCCCGCTCGACCGTACGCAAGCTGCTCGGGATCCGCTTCCCCGGCCGCACGGCGGTGGAGCGGCACGCGGTCGCCGCGCTCCGCACCGAACTCCCCTGGCCCGGCGAGGCCCTGCTGCACCGGCAGCCGCCGTGGCGCGGCGCCGCCGACGAGATCACCGCCCGCCCGCTGCCCGACGGGGTGTGGCGGATCGACTGGCTGCTGCCGCCCCGGGGCGACCTCGTCACCCCGGACGCGCTGGTCGCCCGGATCCGCGAGACCCTGGCCGGCTGGTGCGACGGGGTGACACCCCCGTACGAGCTCATCGACACCGGCGTCCACACCCTGCACCACCGGCTCGCCCGGCGCTGGCGGGTCGACCGGGTCCTCCTCGCCGGGGACGCGGCCCATCTGCTGGGCGCGGTCGGCACCCAGGGTCTCGACGAGGGGTTCCGGGACGTGGACAACCTCGCCTGGAAACTCGCCCACACCTGGCACCACGGCGCCTCCGAGCGACTGCTCGACAGCTACCAGAGCGAGCGTCGCTCGGCCGTCGCCCACCGGCTGCGCGGCGCCGACCAGTCGCTGCCGGTCCTACGGGGCGGCGGCGGCCTGCGCACGTACCTCCCGGGGGCCACGCGCGGCCACGACGCCCTCCTCACCGACGGCCATGTGGGGCGCGGCCCGCTGGGCGCGCCCCCGGCGTACCCCCACTCCCCCCTCGCACCTCCGTACACCGAGGGCCGGACCCCGGTCGGCACCCCGGAGGGCGCCCCGGTCGAGGACGTCCGCGTGACCGCCCCCGACGGCACGACCGTACGGCTCCGGGACCGGCTCGGTCAGGGCCGCCTCCTGGTCCTCCTGGTCGCCCCCGGCACCGGGGTGTGGGACCGGCGGCACTGGCGCGGCGCCGGGGTGATGCCCCGGCTCGAAGAAGCGGTCGCCGCCCTCCCGGCGAAGGCCGAGGTCCTGGTGACGGAGGCCTACCCGGGTGCCCCGGCCCACGCCGTCCTGCTGGTACGGCCCGACGGGCATCTCGTCGCGGCCTTCGCCGGGGTCCACCCGGAGGAGCTGTACGCGGCGGCGGACGCGGCCCGGGGCGGTTCCGCGACGGAGGAGCCGGCGACCGGGCCGCAGGGCGCGAAGACGGGGACGAAGGCCGGGACGAAGACCGGGAAGAACGCTCGGACGGATGCCGGGTCGGACATCGGGTCGGACGCGGGAACGAACGCCGGGTCGGACGCCGAATCGGGCCCCCGATCGAGCGCCCAGGCGACCGCGGGGAGTGACCGCACAGCGGACATGCATTGATTCCCCCAGGCACACATGGTGTACTCCGGAGCGTGACCGACACCGATGTGCGCCTGTGGCGGAGGGTCCATATGGACCTCGTCCGCTATGCGGGCTGCGTGTGTCGCCCGTCCTGCTGATCTCGCTCCCTTCCCCGCGCGCGCCCCGCCACCGACGTACGTCCCTCGTATCTCCGTGTGCCGTGCTGCCGCCGCGCGCCTTCAGCGAACCCAGGACGGTCACCCGTGTCACACCCCGCTCCCGCACGCCCCCCGAAGGCCCCCACCGACGACTCCTCCGCCGCACGGACCGGCAGCTCCGGCGCCCCCGGCCGTTCCGGTGGCTCCTCCGGCGCCCCGACGGCGGCCGATCTCCTCGACTTCGTCCGGCGCACGGCGGCGGACCGGGAGCTGGTCGACTCCCTGCCGCTGGACCCCGAGGGCCGTACCTGGGTACGGCTCGACGGCCCCGGCGGCAGTGAGGCCTGGCTCATCGGCTGGCCGCCCGGCACCGGCACCGGCTGGCACGACCATGCCGAGTCGCTGGGCGCCTTCGCCACCGCGCGCGGCACGCTCACCGAGAACGCGCTGGCGGTCCGGCTGCCGGCGGGCGGCTGGAAGACCCTGGAACTGGCCGACGGCCTCGACCGCTCCCGCCGTCTCGGCGACGGCGTCGGCCGCGCCTTCGGCCGCCACCATGTGCACGAGGTCCTCAACGAGTCCCGGGACACCCACGCGGTGTCGGTACACGCCTACTACCCGCCGCTCCCGCTGATCCGACGCTTCAGCCGGACGGGCGCGGTACTCCGCCTTGAGCAGGTCGAACGCCCGGAGGACTGGCAGTGAGCGACGACCGCGTCGGCATCGACGAACTCCTGGAGCGGGTCAGGTCCGGCCTCGACCGGATCGAGCCCCGGGCCGCCCACGAGGCGCACGAGGCGGGTGAAGCACTCCTGGTGGACACGCGCTACGCGGCCCTGCGCGAACGGGACGGTCTGATCCCGGGCGCACTGGTGGTGGAACGCAATGAGCTGGAGTGGCGGCTCGACCCCCAGGGCAGCCACCGCGCGCCGGAGGCGGACAGTCACGACCTGTTGGTGGTGGTGCTCTGCAACGAGGGCTACGCCTCCTCCCTCGCGGCCGAGTCCCTGCGCCGCCTGGGCCTGCACCGCGCGACCGACCTGATCGGCGGCTTCCAGGCCTGGAAGGCGGAGGGCCTCCCGGTGCTGCTCCCGACAAGGACCGGCTGACGGAGCACAGTCGTGAGCACGACCGTGAGCATGACCATGGGCTCGGGCCGTGAGCACGAGCGCGACCATGAGCTCGGGCCGTGAGCGCGACCATGAGCTCGGCTGCCGGCACGGCCACCGCCACGGCCTCGACCGAGTCCTTCTGATCTCCCCCGGGGATCAGAAGGACTCGTCGAGCCCGTCCGTGTCCTCGCCCTCGGCCTCCAGGGCCTGGCGGACGACACGAAGGGCCATGCCCTCGGGATAGCCCTTGCGGGCGAGCATCCCGGCGAGCCGTCTCAGGCGCCGGTCACGGTCGAGACCGC